>NZ_CP193982.1:4800000-7802500 GCF_051861855.1 Bradyrhizobium sp. PMVTL-01
TTACGCGGACGAGATGGCAGCCGGTATCCGCGCTCTTTCGGACCTGGATGGCGTGCTGCTCTTCCTCCACGGCGCGTGCTGGACGGCTTCCTATCCCGACCCCGAGCGCTTCATCATCGACACGGTCCGCGCGGCCCTGGGGCAGGACAAGCCCTTGATCGTCGCCCTCGACTACCATGGCAACATCGACGCGGACACGCTGAAGAACGCGACCGCAGCGTTCGCCTATCGAAAATCCCCGCACACGGATACGGGTGACACGGGACGCCGCGCCGCCACCTGCATGCTGCGCACGCTGCGGGGACAGATTTCGCCGGCATGGGCGATCGCAAAACCAGGCGTGCTCGTCCCATCGATCTTCAGCGCGACCGCGCTGCGTCCCCTGGCGGATATCATCGAGGAAGGACAGCAAATCGAACGCGACAGCGAGCGCTACACCGATATTTCGCTCATGGCGGGCTTTTCCTATGCGGACGCGCACAACGCCGGCTTCTCGGTGTTGTGCGTCACGGACGGCAACCCCGACCGCGCTCAGAGGGTCGTGGATCATCTTTCGGATCGGATCTGGAACGAGCGGCATGCACTCTACAGGCCGTTCGACATCTACACCGCAGAGTCGGCGGTCTCCCGGGCGTGCACAGGCCTGACGACGCGCAAGGCGGCGGGACGCCCCTATGTCCTGGTCGAGCACGCAGACCGAATGAACGATTCAACTTACCTGCTGGCCGTGCTGCTCAAGCGCCGCGTCCCGCGGGCTGCCGTGCCATTTCTCTGGGATTCAGCCGCGGCGCAGAAGGCGTTCGAAGCCGGCGTTGGCGCGATGGTCAAGCTCGAGCTTGGCGGCCACAGCTCGGAGAAGGCCGGGCCGACGCTCGACGTCACCGCACGGGTGCTGTGGGCAGGCCCTAAATCTTACCGCGTGACGGGCTCCTACATGCATGGCATGCCCGTCGACCTCGGAATGACGGCGTTGCTCGACATCGATGGCGTGTCGGTGAGTGTCGTCAGCGCTTTTGCCTTCGCGGTCGATGGCGATCCGTTCGGGGTGTTCGGGTTACGCCCCGAAGACTTCGACATCATCGTGCTTCGTTCCAAGACCCATTTCCGCGCGTTCTACGAGCCGCTGGCTGAAGAAATCCTGATCGTGGATACACCGGATCACGGCGTCGCCGACCTGCGCCTCCTGGCCTACGAGCGGCTGGATACGCATCGCGTATTTCCTCTGGCTCCCGAAAGCGCCTCTTGATGTCGCCTGAACAGGAGCACAGGGTGACACGCGCGGATCGTCGGGCCAGGCACGGGGGATCATAACCAGCAAGGTGGGCGTGAGCCTGATCCAATCTGAGAACTGACCGCACGATGTGGCAGAGCATGGGCGGCTCCTGAAGCAGCCTCGCCAGTCCCGCCGGATCGCTCAATTGTTGCTGCGGTTCGCGGTGCGAAAACTCTTGATCTCCGAGACGCTGCCGTCGCGATAGGTCAGCTCCACCGAGACGAACTGCGTGGCCGGAGCGAGCTTCATGTAGAGCTGCATGCCGGCGCTGATCGCGCTGGGATCACGCATGTCGCAATTCGGCATCTTCAGCACCTGGTTGGGCACGGCGGTGTCGATGCCGATGCGCACCTCGCGGATCGCGCAGCGATACGAGACGAGATGCGTGTAGTAGACCAATAGCCCGTTGAACTCGCGGAATGACAGCCAGCTCGTGGAGGTCATGTCGAGGATCTTGCGCTGGTCGCGGATCAGCGCGGCCTCGGGATCGAACCTGATCGGGAATGGCCCCTGCATGTCGCCGGCCTGATCGACATAGCGGACCTCGATGGTGCCGGCCACAGCGTCCGGCGGCAGCTCGATCGACGGGTTCGGCATCCGCTTGCGCGTCCGCGGATCGAGCGTGTCGATGAAGCCCGTCTCGCGGAAATCGCCCTGGCCGGCCATGCGCCAGGAAATGCCGAGCGTCGGATCGGCGAAGGAGAACACCACGCTCCAGCCGCCATTGTGGCGCGAGAAGCTCGCGATCGGCGCGTTGGTGGTTTCCTCCTTCACGCGAGGCACCGACACCGGCGGCAGCGCCGCGACCTGCTGCGGCGGCGGATCGGCGGGACGCGCGGCAGCGTCCTTGGCGGTGCCGCTGAGGAAGACGTCGTCGACCATCTGGTCGAAATAGACCGGCACCTGCCTGTGCTTCACGGTGTCCGCCATTTCGCTGACGAGACGGCGGGTGCGCTGTGCCACCTGCACGAGGTTCTCGCCGGGCTGCAGCAGCTCCCTGGCGAAGGTGCGCGTGAACACCGAATTGGGATTGGCGTCGTCGTTGGACAGGCGGTCGAGCGCGGTCTGGCGGGGACCGGCCGAGAACACCGAGAACACGCCCTCAGGCAGTTGCACCATCGGCGCGAGCCCGCCGCCGCCGGCGACCGCGCGCGTGCCGGCGCGCTCGAACGGATTGTTGCGGCAGGCGTCGAACACCAGGATCGAGGTCCGCGCCTTCTTGTTCTGGAGACGCTCGACGATGCGGTCGGCCAGGATGGAGGCGTCGCGCACCAGCTCTTCCTGCCCTTCCGTCGCCGCCGGCACGTCGGTCGGCAGCAGATAGTTCTGGCCTGCGATCTCGAAACCATGGCCGGCGTAGAAGAAGAACGCGGTGTCGCCGGGCTCGACGGTCCGGTCGAAGGCGAGCAGCGTCTCCGAGAATTGCTGCCGGCTCTGGTTCTCGGCGACCATCACGGAGAAGCCGAGCTGCTTCAGCGTGTCTGCCATGGTGCGGGCGTCGTTGACCGCCTTGAGCAACTTCGGCACGTTCTTGTAATCGTTGTTGCCGACGACGAGCGCGACGCGCTTCGCGGCGTGAGCCGGCAGCGCGATGCCGCAAAGGCCAGCCACGAGGCCGAGGGCCGCCAGAATTCTGAAAAGCCGACGCGTCATCGCTAACATCCCGCTGTGGAACGGCCCCACTGGTCGGAACCCCTGCCGTTGATGTGATAGTCGGCCCAGCCGCAGCGGGGGTTCAACAGCCGCCTCTTCGGTTCCATCCTCTGACCTATGGCAGATTCGATCGGAATCTGCTTTTCCTTGGTTTTCCACGGGGCAATCGCTCCGGACGCGAGGGACTGCCGTGTATCGCTGGTGTACCGACGAGGTCGAGCCGCATGACCGCTTCGACTATTGGCGCGAAGTCCGGTCCAAGGGCCTGTTCGGCGTCACCGCCGAGCTCGAGCGGGAGCGACGCGCGGACTTCTACGGCGAGTTCTCGCTGCGCCAGCTCGGCGGGGCCGGCCTCGTCGAGCTGAAGGCCTCGCACTACGCGGTCGAGCGCAGCGCCTCCGACATCGCCTGCGCGCCCAGCGACAGCATCTGCGTCTACCAGCAGCTCGGCAGCGGCGGCTGGTTCGGCGGCATGCGCGGCGGCGATTTCTCCATCGCCAATGGCAGCTTCGCCACCAGCCACACCGACATGCCCTATCGCACCGTCCCGCTCGGGGACGGCGGCTTCCACCTGCGGATTCTGAAGATCCCCGTGAGCAGCATCCCGGCGCAGGACAAGCGCATGCGCGAGCTGTCGGCCCAAACATTCAACGATCCCGGCCTGGCGCCCCTGCTCGAGGCCTGCTTTGCCGATCTCAGTGAGGCTGCCACAGCTGACGACGGGAGCGATGGCGCCCAAGCCTCCCACGTGCAAGCCTCCCACGTGCAGGCCTCCCACGTGCAGGCCTCCCTGGTTCAAGCCCTGGCGCATCTGGCGCTGATCGAGCGCGGTATCGTGCGGCCGGGTAGCCGGCTCGGACAGGCTGCCCTGCGGACAGCCCGCCTGTCGCAAGCGCGACGCCTGATCGTGCGCCACCTGCAAGACCCGAACCTCGCCCCGGCAATGGTCGCCGATCTGCTCGGTGTGTCCCTGCGGCACCTGCATGTGCTGTTCGAGGCCGTCGAGAAGAGCTTTTCGCAGACCGTGACCGACGAGCGCCTCAAGCAGAGCCGCCGCCTGATGCGCGAGGCGCCGGACCGGCTGATCGCCGACATCGCGACCGCCTGCGGCTTCGAGAGCCTGGCGACCTATTACCGGGTTTTCAATGCGGCCTATGGCATGGCCCCTGGAGACTTCCGGGCCCAGGGTTCCGAACGGCCTTCGCCCGTCACGGTGACCACCCGCCGGGCTTAGGAGTGAGGCGGAAAATCCCAGCCGGGCCCGAGATTTGCTAAAAAGCTAAGGGTTTTTAGGGCCTTCCCGCGCCTGCTCCATTGACTTTGGCCAATTCCCGCCTATGTTCCGGGGCGACGCGGCTCAGATCGAAGAGCGATTCCTGAGCCTTGCGCTTTGTTCGCGTGAGTCAGCACCCCCAGCTTCTTTGAGAGCGCGCCGTTTCGGGGTGGAACGCGACCAGCCTTATTACCCTCGATTCCGAACGGCGGTTTCGACCAGAGGCTCAATGTCCTTTTCAGATCTCGGACTGTCCGAAAAAGTCCTCGCCGCAGTGGCGGCCACCGGTTACACCAACCCCACCCCCATCCAGGAACAGGCGATCCCCCACGTCCTCGCACGCAAGGACGTGCTCGGCATCGCCCAGACCGGCACCGGCAAGACCGCAGCCTTCGTGCTGCCGATGCTCACCATCCTCGAAAAGGGCCGGGCCCGGGCGCGCATGCCGCGCACGCTGATCCTGGAACCGACCCGCGAGCTCGCGGCGCAGGTGAAGGAAAACTTCGACCGCTACGGCGCCGGCCAGAAACTCAACGTCGCCCTTCTGATCGGCGGCGTCTCCTTCGGGGACCAGGATGCCAAGCTGATGCGCGGCGTCGACGTGCTGATCGCAACCCCAGGCCGCCTGCTCGACCACACCGAGCGCGGCGGCCTGCTGCTCACCGGCGTCGAGCTGCTCGTCATCGACGAAGCCGACCGCATGCTGGACATGGGCTTCATTCCCGACATCGAGCGCATCTGCAAGCTCGTCCCCTTCACCCGGCAGACCCTGTTCTTCACCGCGACCATGCCGCCGGAAATCCGGCGCATCACCGAAGCCTTCCTGCACAATCCGCAGAAGGTCGAAGTGTCCCGCCCCGCCACCACAGCCGTCACCGTCACGCAGGCCCAGGTGCCCGCCGGGCGCGAAGCGCACGAGAAGCGCGAATTGCTGCGCCGCCTGCTGCGCGAGGCCAAGGACCTCAAGAACGCGATCATCTTCTGCAATCGAAAGCGCGAGGTCGCGATCGTTCACAAATCGCTCCAGAAGCACGGCTTCAGCGTCGGCGCGCTGCATGGCGACATGGACCAGCCTGCGCGCATGGCTGCGCTCGACCAGTTCCGCAAGGGCGAGCTTCCGCTCCTCGTCGCCTCCGACGTCGCCGCCCGCGGCCTCGACATTCCCGAGGTGAGCCACGTCTTCAATTTCGACGTCCCCCACCACGCCGACGACTACGTCCACCGTATCGGCCGCACCGGCCGCGCTGGCCGCACCGGCACCGCGATCTCGATCGTGACGCCGCTCGACCAGAAGTCGATGGCCGCGATCGAGAAGCTGATCGGCCAGAGCATTCCGCGCGCCGAGGGCGACTACGAAGTCCGCACCGAGGCCTCGGATACGGCCGAGCGTCCGCGCGAGCAGCGCGGCCGTGAGCGTTCACGTGGCGGACGCGGCAAGCCGCAGCGCGGCGAACGGCGCGGTCATGATCGTGAGCGCAGCCACGAGCCGCGCGAGGCGCGTGGCGAGGCAAGGCACTCGTCCGAAGCAAGGCACGGCCCCGACGGAAAGCGTGCGTCCGAGCCGCGTCACCCCTCGCGCGCGGAGGCCAACAATTCGCATGTGCCGTCGATCGGCCGTCCCGAGCCGCGCCGCCAGCGCGAGGTCGACACCGAGCCGGGCGATCACTCGCACCTGCCGGCGTTCCTGTTGCGGCCGGTTCGCTCCCCCGCCGGCGCCTGAAGCGCGACGCGCTTCCTGCTGGTTGAGACAGGCCGCCGCACAATTTTCTAGATGCATCGGGAAACGTATATTTACGGGGTATTCACGATCGTCCCTTAGGCTACGAACATAATTTAAGCATTACCGCGGTCGAGGGCGCACCGACCGCTGTGGGGTATGTTCCGTGGTCAAGGCTCTCGACGAACACGAACGCACGATGGCGTTCGCCGAAGTGGCGCTCGGCCAGATCCGATCGCTTCGCCAGACTGCAATTCCCCGCAATTACGAGATCTGGTACGTCTACGCCACCGGCTACAACGCACCGCTCAACAAGATCGTCAACGAGACGCTGGCGCGGCAAGGCAAGCTGACCGAAGCCGACCTCGAGCAGATCTACGAGACCTATCTCTCCCACATCAAGACCACCGACCGCATCGACAAGGTCGGCGCGCGCGTCATCGGCGAGATCGACGACGTGATGCGCGTGCTCGGCGATGCGCTCGGGATGACCGCCTCCTACGATGCCAGCCTGTCGGGCGCGTCCGAGAAGCTGTCGTCGGCCAAGAGCCGCGAGCAGATCAAGGCGATCGTCGAGACGCTGATACGTTCGACCAGCGCGATGCGCGAGACCAACAAGGCGCTGGAAGACCGGCTGACGCTGTCGAAGAACGAGATCAGCAATCTGCAGCAGAGCCTCGAGGCGATCCGCGCCGAGAGCCTGACCGACCCGCTCACGGGCCTCGGTAACCGCAAATATTTCGACCGCATGATCGGCATGGCGGTAGAAAGTGCGCTCGCCTCCGGCGAGCCGCTGTCGCTGCTGCTGTTCGACATCGATCACTTCAAGTCGTTCAACGACTCCTACGGCCACCTCACCGGCGACCAGGTGCTGCGGCTCGTCGGTCTGTCGCTCAAGCAGACCATCAAGGGCCAGGACATCACTGCCCGTTACGGCGGCGAGGAATTCGCGGTGGTGCTGCCCAACACCGCGCTGCGCCAGGCCCTCACCGTCGCCGATCACATCCGCCGCGCGGTGATGGCGAAGGAATTGAAGAAGAAATCGACCGGCGAGATTCTCGGCCGCGTCACCATCTCCGTCGGGGTTTCCATGCTCAAGCAGGGCGACGACACCGAAGCGCTGATCGAGCGTGCGGACGCCTGCCTCTACGCCGCCAAGCGCAACGGCCGCAACCGCGTGATCTGCGAAGCCGATCCGGAATTCACGGTCGAGAGCCACGGCCGGGTGGCGTAGAGCAGCCGAACGGGGGGCACGCTTCCGCCTTCCGCTCTATGAGCTACGGCGGACGAGTGGCTTGGCCACCGTACGCACCGTTCTCTTGGCTGTTCGCTTCGCCGCGGGTTTACTTGCGGCCCTCTTCGCCGGTTTGCTCGCCGGCCGCTTCTTCACCTTGGCCCGCTGCGCGGCGGCGAGCGCCGCCCTCGCCCATTGTGCGAGCTCCGCGGAATCGTCGAACAGGCGCGCGGGCAGCTCCCAATAGGAGTTGACCACCACGGTCTTCGCGCGGGTCGAGTACTGGAATGGTTTCGAGCCTTCCGCTTCAAAATCCGGAATGGTCACCTCGTCGGCGCGGAAGAACAGGCCGGCGCGCAGCGACAGGGCAAAGTTGGTGCCGTCGGCGGAGATGCCGAAGCCGGAGAACATTCTTCGGATGGTGACGGGGCCGAAATCGGCGAACAGGTCGATCAGGAATTCGCGGTCCATGGGAGGTTTCCCTGCACGAGCAAGCGAACGCCTCATAGCATCCGCGTCATCGCGAGCGAAGCGAAGCAATCCAGATCGTCTCCGCGGCGGCAGTCTGGATTGCTTCGCTTCGCTCGCAATGACGCCGGAGAAGCTAGCCGTCGATCTTCGCCGGCCGCAGCTCGACCGACTCGCCGCAGCCGCAGGCGGACACCTGGTTGGGGTTGTTGAAGACGAACTGGGCCTGCATCTTGTCGGCCTTGTAGTCCATCTCGGTGCCGAGCAGGAACAGCACGGCCTTGGGATCGACCAGGATCTTGACGCCCTTATCCTCGACGATCTCGTCGGTCGGGCGGATCTCGTGGGCGTATTCGACCGTGTAGGACTGGCCGGCGCAGCCGCCGTTCTTCACGCCGACGCGCAGGCCCACGATCTCCGAATCGGCGCGCTGGGTCAGCTCGGTGATGCGCTGGGCAGCGGCATCCGTCAGCCGCATCACCTGCGGGCGCGGCCGCCGGGGTTTTGGTGAGGATGCTGGTGTTGCCTGGGTCATGTTATTTATGTGGTCCGTTGCAGAACGAATTCAATGCGCGTTGAGACCGTCACCACATGTTGAGCACGAGGCGAGCCTCGTCGCTCATGCGCTCGGGCGACCACGGCGGCTCCCAGACCACCTTGACGTCGACCACGCCCACACCGGGGACACTGGCGACCGCGTTCTCGACCATGGTCGGCAGCTCGCCGGCGGCCGGGCAGTTCGGCGTCGTCAGCGTCATCTGCACGTCGACGGAGCGGTCGTCCTTGATCTCGACCTTGTAGATCAGCCCGAGCTCGTAGATGTCGGCCGGGATTTCCGGATCGAACACGGTCTTCAGCCCGGCAATGATCTCGCGGGTCAGCCGCTCGGTCTCCTCCGGCGGCAACGCCGAATGGGTCTCCATCGGATTGGCTTTGATTTCGGCCGTGTCACTCATGCGAACAAATCCCGCGCCTTCAGCAGCGCCTGTGCCAGATGATCGACTTCTTCCCGCGTATTATACATCCCGAACGAGGCCCGGCACGTGGCCGTGACGTTGAACCGCTCTAAAAGCGGCATGACGCAATGGGTGCCGGCGCGCACCGCGATGCCCTGGCGGTCGATCACGGTGGCGACGTCATGGGCATGCGCACCCTTGAGTTCGAAGGAGATCACAGGACCCTTGCCGCGCGCCGTGCCGATCAGCCGCAGCGAGTTGATCTCGCGGAGGCGCTCCTGGGCGTAGGTGGTGAGATCGTGCTCGTGCGCGGCGATGCGCTCCTTGCCGATCGAATTGACGTAGTCGATGGCGGCGCCAAGGCCAACTGCCTCGACGATCGCGGGCGTGCCCGCCTCGAATTTGTGCGGGGGATCGCCATAGGTGACGACCTCGCGCGACACTTCGCGGATCATTTCGCCGCCACCGTTGAACGGGCGCATCGCGACGAGGTGATCGTACTTGGCCCAGAGCACGCCGATGCCGGTCGGACCGTAGACCTTGTGGCCGGTGAAGACGTAGAAATCGCAGCCGATGTCCTGGACGTCGACCGGCAAGTGCACGGCGCCCTGGCTGCCGTCGACCAGCACGGGGATGCCGCGGGCATGGGCCATTTTGACGACGTCCTTGACCGGGACGATGGTGCCGAGTGCGTTCGACATCTGCGTGATCGCGACCAGCTTGGTCTTCGACGTCAGCAGCTTCTCGAACTCGTCGATCAGGAAATTGCCCTCGTCGTCGACCGGCGCCCACTTGATCACGGCGCCCTGACGTTCCCTGAGGAAGTGCCAGGGCACGATATTGGAGTGGTGCTCCATGATCGAGATGACGATCTCGTCGCCGTCTTTGATATTGGGGCCACCCCACGAAGATGCGACCAGATTGATCGCCTCGGTCGCGTTGCGAGTGAAAATCACTTCTTCGGTGCGCGGCGCATTGATGAACTGGGCGACCTTGGCGCGGCCGCCCTCATACGCTTCCGTTGCGGCATTGGCGAGATAGTGCAGACCGCGATGCACGTTGGCGTATTCGCTCGTATAGGCCTGCGTCATGCGGTCGAGCACAGACTGCGGCTTCTGCGCGGAGGCTGCGTTGTCGAGATAGACGAGCGGCTTGCCGTAGACCTGCATCGCGAGCGCCGGAAAGTCCTGGCGCACGCGCGCGACGTTATAGGCGCCGTTCTTGACTGCCGGATGCGTGCTCATGACCGACGCTCCAGCCAGCGCTCGGCGATGCCGATCACGTGCTCGCGCAAACCGTCATCGGCGATCTGCTCGATCGCCTCGCCGACGAAGGCCTGGATCAGCAGCGCCTGGGCCTGCTTCTCCGGCAGGCCGCGCGCCTTCAGATAGAACAAGAGACTGTCGTCCAGCGCGCCGGCGGTGGCGCCGTGGCCGCAGGAGACGTCGTCAGCAAAGATCTCGAGCTCGGGTTTGTTGTCGGCCTCGGCTTCGTCCGAGAGCAGCAGCGCACGGGTCATCATCTTGCCGTCGGTCTTCTGCGCGTCGGGACGGACGATGATGCGGCCCTGGAACACCGAATGGGCGCGATCGTCGATCACCGCGCGGAAGGTCTCGCGGCTGAGGCAGTTCGGCACGGCATGGTCGACCACCAGCGTGGTGTCGCCATGCTCGGTCTTCTGCAGCAGGTTCACGCCATTGGCCGAGAGCTCGCTGCCCTCACCCGAGAACGTAATGAAGCCCTGCAGGCGGCTGACCGCCGCGCCGGTCGTCATGTTGAAGAAATTGAGCTTGGTGTTCGCGCCGACAGTCACGAACTGCGAGGTGACGTTCACCGCGTCGGGCGCATCGTCCATCAGGCGGATATGCGCGACGTCGGCGTCATCGCCGACCCAGAGGACCACCGCATCGTTGACCTGATAGCCGCCGGCCTTTCCGGCCGCGACGAAGCTCTCTACGACAGTGGCACGCACGCCTTTGCCAATCCGCAGATGCGAGCGGGTGAACGCGGACGCACCAGCCGCGGTCGCAACATGAATGACCTGGATCGGCGCGGACAAATGGGTGCCGTCAGCCACCGAAACCAAGACGCCGTCCGTTGCCATGGCCGCATTGAGCGAGATGACCGCATCCGTCGACGCAGTCTGGAGGAGATCGCCGGCCGCGGGGTTGGCCTCGTTCGCAAGGACCTCGCGCAGCGTCTTGACGCTGACCTCTGACGCGAGCGTCTTCACGTCGGACAAATCGGCCGCGAACACTCCGTCGACCAGCACCAGCTTGCGGGCGCCCGCGATCGCATGCGCCTTCACGGCCGCCGCCGCGCGCTTCAGCGCGGCGGCATCGGGGCTTGCTGCCAACGGCAGCACCTCGCCGACCAGCGCGCGCAGATCGGTGTATTTCCATTCCTCGATCCGGCGGTGCGGCAGGCCGAGACGCTCATAGGTCTCGAACGCCTCGCGGCGCACTGCTGCCACTCCCGGCGAACCCGGCAGGCGGCCTTCGGCGCTGGCGAAGAGATCGCTCACCGCGCGGCCGTTCCCGGTCTTTGCCACAGCAACGTTCATCGCAAAATTCCTTACGCGGCATCCTCGAACTGGGCGTAGCCGGACGCTTCCAGCTCCAGCGCCAGGTCCTTGCCGCCGCTCTTCACGACACGCCCCTTCGACATCACGTGCACGAAATCGGGCACGATGTAGTTCAGCAGCCGCTGATAGTGGGTGATGACGACCATCGCGCGCCCCGGCGAGCGCAGCGCGTTGACGCCGTCGGCCGCGATGCGCAGCGCGTCGATGTCGAGGCCGGAATCCATCTCGTCGAGGATGCACAGGCTGGGCTCGAACAGCGCCATCTGCAGCACCTCGTTGCGCTTCTTCTCGCCGCCGGAGAAGCCGACATTGACGCCGCGCTTGAGCATGTCCTGCGGGATGTTGAGCGACTTCGAGACCTCGCGGACCTTCTTCAGGAAGTCCGGGGTCGAATATTCGCTCTCGCCGCGCGCCTTGCGCTGCGCATTCAGCGCGGTGCGCAGGAAGGTCATGGTGGCGACGCCGGGAATCTCGACCGGGTACTGGAACGCCAGGAACACGCCCTTGGCGGCACGCTCGTCCGGGTCCATCTCGAGGAGATCCTCGCCCTTGAACAGGATCTGGCCGTCGGTGACCTCGTAGCCGGGCTTGCCGGCAATGACGTGCGAGAGCGTCGATTTGCCGGAGCCGTTCGGCCCCATGATCGCGTGCACCTCGCCCTCGTTCACGGTCAGCGTCAGCCCGTGGAGGATCTCACGCTCCTCGACACGAACCTTGAGGTCTTTCACTTCAAGCAAAGCCATAACGTTTTTTCCATCTATCCCCTCATCCCAGGGAGCGCCGGAGGCGCGTCTCGAAGGATTGAGGCCACCAATCTTTCCGGTATCCATCCTTCGAGACGGCCGCGTTCCGCGGCCTCCTCAGGATGAGGTCGGAGTTAGCCGACCGACCCTTCGAGCGAGATCGAGATCAGCTTCTGCGCTTCCACCGCGAATTCCATCGGCAGCTGCTGCAGCACGTCCTTGACGAAGCCGTTGACGACGAGGCCGACCGCCTCTTCCTGCGAAAGGCCACGCTGGATGCAGTAGAACAGCACGTCCTCCGAGATTTTCGAGGTCGTCGCTTCGTGCTCAAACGTGGCCGTGGAGTTCTTGGCCTCGATGTACGGCACGGTGTGTGCGCCGCACTTGTCGCCGATCAGCAGCGAGTCGCAGGCGGTGAAGTTGCGCGCGCCGGACGCTTTCCGATGCGCGGTGACGAGACCGCGATAGGTATTCTGCGACTTGCCGGCGGCGATGCCCTTGGAGATGATGCGGCTCGACGTGTTCTTGCCGAGATGGATCATCTTGGTGCCGCTATCGACCTGCTGGAAGCCGTTCGAGATCGCGATCGAGTAGAACTCGCCACGGGAATTATCACCGCGGAGAATGCAGCTCGGATATTTCCAGGTGATTGCCGAACCCGTTTCGACCTGGGTCCAGGAGATTTTGGAGTTGGCGCCGCGGCAGTCGCCACGCTTGGTGACGAAATTGTAGATGCCGCCCTTGCCTTCCGAATTGCCGGGGTACCAGTTCTGCACCGTCGAATATTTGATCTCGGCATCGTCGAGCGCGACGAGTTCCACGACGGCGGCGTGCAGCTGGTTCTCGTCGCGCTGCGGCGCGGTGCAGCCTTCGAGATAGGAGACGTAGGAGCCCTTGTCCGCGATGATCAGCGTGCGCTCGAACTGGCCGGTGTTGCGCTCGTTGATGCGGAAATAGGTCGACAACTCCATCGGGCAGCGCACGCCCGGCGGCACGTAGACGAACGAGCCATCGGAGAACACCGCCGAGTTCAGCGTCGCATAGAAATTGTCCGAGGTCGGAACTACCGAGCCGAGATACTTCTGCACCAGTTCGGGGTGCTCGCGGATCGCCTCCGAGATCGGCATGAAGATCACACCGGCCTTCTTCAGCTCGGCCTTGAAGGTGGTCGCAACCGAGACCGAATCGAAGACAGCATCGACCGCGATCTTGCGGCGCGCCGGATCTTCCTCGCCCACCTTCGGCTCGACGCCTTCGAGCATGGCGACTTCCCGCAGGGGGATGCCGAGCTTCTCGTAGGTCTTCAGAATCTCGGGGTCGATCTCGTCCAGGGAGGAAACCGTCTTCTTCGGCTTCGGGGCCGCGTAGTAATAGAGGTCCTGGAAGTCGATCTTGGGATAGTCGACGCGGGCCCAGGTCGGCTCGGTCATGGTCAGCCAACGGCGATAGGCCTCGAGCCGCCACTGGAGCATCCAGGCGGGTTCGTTCTTCTTCTGCGAGATGAATTTTACGATCTCTTCCGAGAGCCCCTTTGGCGCCTTCTCGGAGTCGATCAGGGTCTCAAACCCATAACGATACTGGTCGACGTCGATGCGCTTCACGCGCTCGACCGTCTCTTGTACGGCTGGCATTCCATCCTCCGCTCGCGGTTTCAAGGACCGCGGTGGATCAAACTCGGACGAGTATTACGATGTTTCTAGGTAGAAAGCACGTGCTTAGAACCGTTCAAGCCGTGTTTCGTCACCTTAGTCCCTTAAGTAGGGTATTACCGAGCTTTCGCCAAGCCTCTAACGCCCTATTGATGTCCTCTGCATCCGTGGACCAGCCCAGACTGAGGCGCACCGCTCCCTGGGCCGTCGCAGGGTCATACCCCATGGCCGAAAGCACGTGGGACGGCTGGACCTTGCCGGAGGAGCAGGCTGAGCCGGAGGACACGGCGACGCCTTCGAGGTCAAAGCCGATCACGGCGGTCTCAGCCTTGAGGCCGCGCGCCGTGAACAGAGTGGTATTGCATAACCGCGCCACATCATCCGAGAACACTGTCGCCCCGGCGATCGCCCTGATGCCATTTTCCAAGCGATCCCTGAGGGTTGACACGCGTTCCGCATCCTCCGGCAGAGCCTGAAGCGCGGCCTTCACGGCGGCGCCGAAGCCCGCGATGCCCGCAACATTTTCGGTGCCGGCGCGCCGGTTCAGCTCCTGCCCGCCGCCCCGGAGCACCGGTTCCAGCCCAGCAATTCCCTCCGCCACGACCAGCGCGCCAACGCCCTTGGGGCCGCCGATCTTGTGCGCAGAAAAGGTCGCAAGGTCGGCCCCTACCGCGCTAATATTGAACGCAATTTTGCCGAGGGCCTGGATCGCATCGACGTGCAGGAGACCACCGGCCTCGTGCACGATCCGCGCGGCCTCCGCGACCGGCTGGAGTGCGCCGGTCTCGTTGTTGGCCGCCATGATCGAGACCAACGCGGGCGGACCTTCCATGAGCTGCGTCTTCAGATGGTCGAGGTCGACCACGCCGGCGCGCGTCACCCTGACATGGCCCACCTGGTCCGCCGGGAACCGGCCGCCTGACAGCACCGAGGCGTGCTCCACGGCCGAGACCAGCACCCGCTCGACCCGACGACCGCCTGGTCCCCGCAGGCCGGGCGACAGCGCCAGCGCATTGGCCTCGGTTCCAGCGGAGGTGAAGACGACATTCCGCGGCAACCCACCGACCGCAGCCGCAAGCGCCGCACGGGCGTCCTCGACCAGCCGCCGCGCCTCGCGTCCCTCGGCGTGGACCGAGGAGGGATTGCCGACCAGGTCCCAGGCAGCGAGCATCGCCGCGCGCGCCTCAGGGCGAAGCGGCGTCGTTGCATTCCAGTCGAGATATACACGGGTCGGCATGGAGTAATATAGTACCTTGCTTTGACGGAGGCTCGCCTCCCGCCCGACATGGGCCGCGGCCGCGCCCTTGGCAACCTGATTCCGGACCGCCTGTCCGTGAGACACGCTCATGACACGCTAACGCCTTGAGCCCATTGGCCGATGTTCAAGATGCTTGCTTTTTGCCCCCGCGCCCATGTTAGAACGCGGCCGTCAAGTCACCGTGCGCCGTTTGCGCATCACCGCGAGGCGCACGCCTTCTCACCCTTCATTCGCGCTTTCGTCGGCATTCGCCGATGAAGCCACAATCGGTTGATTGCCGAGGAATCCTCGCTCCAGCACATCAATCAAGAGATCATCGATGCCTGAAGTCATTTTCGCCGGCCCCGCTGGCCGCCTCGAGGGCCGCTATCACCCGGCCAAGCAGAAGAACGCGCCGATCGCGATGATCCTGCATCCGCATCCGCAGTTTCACGGGACCATGAATCATCAGATCGTGTACCAGTGCTACTACGCCTTTGCGCATCGCGGCTTCTCGGTGCTGCGCTTCAATTTCCGCGGCGTCGGCCGCAGCCAGGGCTCGTTCGACCACGGCACCGGCGAATTGTCCGATGCTGCCGCGGCGCTCGACTGGGCGCAGACCATCAATCCCGAAGCGCGCGCCTGCTGGGTCGCAGGCTTCTCCTTCGGCGCTTGGATCGGCATGCAGCTCCTGATGCGCCGTCCCGAGGTCGAGGGTTTTATTTCGATCGCGCCTCCGGCCAATCTCTATGACTTCTCCTTCCTCGCGCCCTGCCCGTCCTCGGGTCTGATCGTGCATGGCGAGAAGGACGCGGTGGTGCCGCCGAAGGACGTCAACACGCTGGTCGAAAAGCTGAAGACGCAGAAGGGTATCGTGATCGACCAGCAGATCATCCCCGGCGCGAACCACTTCTTTGACGCCAAGCTCGAGCCGCTGATGGAAACCATCACCGCGTATCTGGACATGCGTCTCGCCAACGTGCGCTAAGCGAGCTTGAGCGCGGCGATCCCCAATAGCACGAGCGCGATGCCCGCAAGCTTCATCGCGCTCAAGCTCTCGCCGAACAGCACGACGCCCATGACGAAGGTGCCGGCAGCGCCAATGCCGGTCCACACCGAATAGGCTACGCCGACCTCAAGCACCTTCAGCGCTCGCCCGAGCAGGAAGACGAAGGCGGCGAGCAGCATCAGCGAGACGATGCTCCAGCTCGCGCGCGTGTAGCCTTCCGCATATTTCATCGAGATCGCCCAGCCGACATCGAGCGCGCCGGCGACCACCAGCATCAGCCAGGCCACAGAGGACGACATCGCCGCGCGCTCAGGCCGCCAGCTTGAGCAGATGCGCGTCGTGGCGGACGAGGAAGGCGCGCAGCAATTGCGGATAGTCCGCGCCCACCGCGCTTCGCACGCTCGGGCGCTTCGCGAGCTCGGCGCGCCAGGCGCGCACCTTCGGCACATCGTTGAAGATGCCGTGCTCGGTCAATTCGTCGAACAGGTCGAAATAGCGGAAGATCGGCGCGAACACCGCATCGACCAGGCTGAAAGTCTCGCCCGCAAAATAAGGCCCCGCGCCAAGCGCAGCCTCGACACGCGCGAATTTCGCCGCAAGCGCCTGGCGCTTGCTGTCGAACGTCGCCGGATCCGTCGTCGTTTCCAGCCCCCAGAGATCGCCGAGGATCGCCGAGCCGAACTCCATCCAGGCGCGGTGCTCGGCGCGCTTCAACGCATCCGCCGAATGCAGCTCGAGGCCTGCTTGCGTCTCCTCGATGTACTCGCAGATCACGTTGCTCTCGAACAGCGCGACCTCGCCCTGCTCCGTCGTCACCACCAGCACGGGTACCTTGCCAAGCGGCGAGAGTTTCAAAAACCAGTCGGGCTTGCTCGCGAGATCGATGTCGATCCGCTCGAACGGTACGCCCTTCTCCTTCAGCGCGATCACGGCGCGCTGCACGTAGGGACAAAGCTTGTGGCTGATGAGTTTGAGCGAAGTCGTCATGGCAATGATCCCGGCAGTTAGATGCAACTGCATCCAACATAGATGCACCTGCATCTACATGTCAAGATCCATGCATCTGCATTAATTGCGCCCTATCTCAAGGCCGCGCAATCGCCCCGCCGGTCATCGGCATCGGCACGCCCGTGGTCGCCGGATAGGACAACGGCAGGCCCTTCAGGCCGCGCGCGGCGAGGAAGCCGAAGGCCTGCGCCTCGATGGCGTCGGAGGCCCAGCCGAGCGTTTCGGCGGCCTCGACGGTCGCCGACCCCACCCGCTCCCGCAGCATGCGCAGCATGGTGAGGTTGCGCGCGCCGCCGCCGCAGACGATCCAGCTCCGCGGCCGGCGCGGCAACAGCGGGATGATTCGGGCAATCGCAGCAGCGGTGAAGGCCGTGAGGGTGGCCGCGCCGTCGGCGGGCTCGACATCGCCGAGCTTGAGCGCGGCAAAGTCGTTGCGGTCTAGCGATTTCGGCGGTGGAGCCGCGAAGAACGGCAGCTCCAGCGCACGCGCGATCCAGGCTTCGTCCGCCTTGCCGAGCGCCGCGAACTTGCCTTCAGCGTCGAAGGCCAGGTTCATGGTACGGTACATGAAGTCGTCGAGCAGCGCGTTGCCCGGCCCGGTGTCGCAGGCGATCAGCGTGTCGTTGCCGTCGATATAGGTGATGTTCGAGACGCCGCCGATATTGACCACGACGATCGGCCCCTCGCGCTCCAGCGAATTGGCCAGCGCGCGGTGGTAGACCGGTACGAGCGGCGCGCCCTGCCCGCCGGCTTCGACGTCGGCGGCGCGGAAGTCGTGCATGACAGGAATATGGATCGCCCTGGCCAGCGCCGGCGCATCGCCGATCTGCACCGTCAGCCGCTTCTCGGGGCGGTGCAGCACCGTCTGGCCATGAAAACCGACGATGTCGATGTCCTCCGGCCGCATCCGGTTCTGGGCGACGAAAGCGGCCACCGCCTCGGCATGCGCCAGCGTCACCGCGCGCTCCGCCTCGGCCAGAACGCCCGGCCGGGCATCGCGCTGCGACAGGTGCACCGCCTCGGAGAGGGCTTGGCGCAGCAGGTTGCGCTCGGCCGGACTATAGGGCCGGTAGCTGGATGGCCCGAACGCCTTGACCAGCTTTCCATCGGTTTCGATCAGCGCGACATCCACCCCGTCCAGCGAGGTGCCGCTCATCAAACCGAGTGCCGTCAACATCATGGATCAGCGTCCTCAACGGACCCCCTCCGGCATGCCGATCTTGTGCCAGAGGGACACATCTTATAATGCCACAGCGCCAAGTGGCGGGCAGCAACCGAGTTCCCACGGAAGACCCTTAAATTGCTCCCGAAACAGTAAACCAAGAATTGTCAGGCCGCCGACAGATGACTGCTTTCAAATCGGATTTCCTCAACACCCTGCAGGAACGTGGATTCATCCACCAGTGCTCCGATTTTGAGGGACTGGACGCCCTCGCCGCCAAGGGCGAGGCGACCGCCTATGTCGGCTACGATTGCACCGCCCGCTCGCTGCACATCGGCAACTACCTGACGATGATGATGCTGTACTGGCTGCAGCAGTCCGGCAACAAGCCGATCACGCTGATGGGCGGCGGCACCACCATGGTCGGAGATCCCTCCGGCAAGGACGAGACCCGGGCGATGCGCACCGTCGCCGAGATCGAGGCCAACAAGGAATCGATCCGCGGCGTGTTCGCGAAGGTGCTGCGCTATGGCGATGGCAAGAGCGACGCCATCATGCTCGACAATGCGGAGTGGCTGACCAGGCTGAACTGGATCGAGATGCTGCGCGACGTCGGCCGGCACTTCTCGGTCAACCGCATGCTGACCATGGACTCCGTGCGCCTGCGCCTCGAGCGCGAGCAGGAGATGAGCTTCATCGAGTTCAACTACATGGTGTGCCAGGCCTACGACTTCGTCGAGCTCGCCAAGCGTACCGGTTGCAGACTGCAGATGGGCGGCTCCGATCAATGGGGAAACATCATCATGGGCGTCGATCTCGGCCGCCGCATGGGCACCCATCAGCTGTTCGCGCTGACGACGCCGCTGCTGACGACGGCGTCGGGCGCCAAGATGGGCAAGACCGCGCAAGGCGCGGTGTGGCTCAACGCCGATCAGTTCTCGCCTTATGATTTCTGGCAGTACTGGCGCAACACCGAGGACGCCGACGTCAGCAAGTTCCTGAAACTGTTCACGACGCTGCCGATGGCCGAGATCAAGAAGCTCGAAGCACTCGGCGGCTCGGAGATCAACGAGGCCAAGAAGGTGCTCGCCACCGAGGCGACCGCGCTGCTGCATGGCCGCGACGCAGCAAACGAAGCCGCTGAAACCGCGCGCCGCACTTTCGAGGAAGGCGCGCTGGCGGAGAGCCTCCCGACCGTGGAAATTCCGCGCGGCGAACTCGACGCCGGGCTGGGCGTGCTCAACGCCTTCGTCAAGGCGGGCCTGGTTGCCTCCAATGGCGAAGCGAGGCGCCAGATCAAGGGCGGCGGCCTGCGCGTCAACGACGCGCCGGTCACCGACGAGAAGATGGCGCTCTCAGCGGCCAATCTCACGCCGGAGGGCGTGGTCAAGCTGTCCTTCGGCAAGAAGAAGCACGTCCTCATCAAGCCTGCATAGGCGTATGAGCTTTTGATGCTTGTCAGGGCGCGCCGATGCGCGCTCCCTGACGGGCAATGGACCAGAACACGCCCAAGGAAACGAACAGGGAAGCGTCCAAGAACGATGTCGCGGCGACACCGCAAGGCGCCGTGCGCATCGCGCTCACCGTGCTCGCACTCTGCTTCACGCTGGCCGTGCTCGGACGGGGGCTCGGCGACAGCTTCACGGTGTTCCTGAAGCCGATCTCGGAAAGCTTTGGCTGGGACCGCGCGCAGATCGTCTCGGTCTACTCGCTCACCTGGCTCGCGAGCGGCCTCACCGCTCCCTTCGTCGGACGCCTGTTTGATCATTCCGGACCGCGCATCGTCTATGCGCTCGGCCTGCTGCTGCTCGGCGCGGCCTTCCTGGTCGCGGCGCACGCGCAGCAGCTGTGGCAATTCCAGCTCTCGATCGGCCTCTGCGTCGGCATCGGCATCGCGTTCATCGGCATCGTGCCGAACTCGATCCTCCTCGGTCGCTGGTTCGGGCCACGGCTGCCGACCGCGATGTCGGTGGTGTATTCGGCGATGGGCGGCGGCGTGCTGGCGCTGTTGCCGGCCTCGCAGCTACTGATCGATCACGTCGGCTGGCGCGACACCTACCAGCTGTTCGGCTTCGCCGCATTGGGCCTGCTGTTGCCGCTGCTGCTGCTGCCGTGGCGCCTGTTCGCGGCGGGCTCGCCGCATGTCGTCAAGAAGACCGATCCTGATTTCGTCGACACCGGCTGGACGCTGCTCGGCGCGATGCGCCACCACGCCTTCTGGGCCCTGTTCTCGACCTTCTTCTTCACCGCCGTCGGCATGTATGCCATTGCCGCGCAAATCGTGGCCTATCTGATCGACGCCGGCTTTCCGCCGCTCCAGGCCGCGACCGCCTGGGGTTTTTCCGGCGTCGTGCTGGTCTTCGGCATGCTCGGTGTGTCTGCGCTCGACGGCCTGATCGGGCGCCGGCCCTCGGTGCTGCTCAGCTACGCGATCTCGATCCTTGGCATCGTGCTGCTGTGGCTGTTGCAGTATTCGCCGAACATTCTCCTGCTCACGGGGTTCGTCGTCTGCTTCGGCAGCATGATGGGCTCGCGCGGCCCGCTGATCAGCGCGACGGCGATGCGGATCTTCCAGGGCAAGCGCGTCGGCACCATCTACGGCACGATCTCGATCGGCAGCGGCCTCGGTTCGGCGTTCGGCTCCTGGAGCGGCGGCCTGATCCACGACGCAACCCATGGCTACAACGCGCTGCTGGCCTTCGCACTTGCGAGCGTGATCCTCGGGATGATTCCCTTCCTGATTGCGCCCGCTCTGCGGCGCTAGGTATCTCATGGGTAACCTGATCGCATTCCTGTCACCGGAAAATTACGGGTGGGACCGGCACGAATGCGCGCAAAAAATGCCGATTGCACGCGGCTGAAATCCCAGCCTGCGGTGTTTTGTCCGACATGACAAAAATGTCAGCATGAAATTCATCCTGGGTGGCTTGCGAGGAGGAACCGAATGCAGTCCAAGTCGCTACATTGGATAGAGGGCAAACCGATGGACTTTTCTTTTCTCTCTCGCTTTCAACCGGCTCTTCTGAGCCTGTTTCGCTTCATCACCGGCCTCTTGCTGTTCCAGTACGGCATCGCCAAGCTGTTCAAGTTCCCGCCCGTGCCGATGTTCGCAAAAGTCGAACTGATGTCACTCTACGGCGCGGCCGGGACGCTCGAATTGGTGCTCGGCGGGCTGCTGATGATCGGCCTGTTCTCGCGCCTGGCCGCTTTCATCCTCTCGGGTGAAATGGCCTTCGCCTACTTCATGGGCCACATGTTCAAGGGCGAAGCGCCGGTGCTCCTGCCGCTGCTCAATGGCGGCACCGCCGCGATCCTGTTCTGCTTCGCCTGCCTCTACCTGTCGGCCGCCGGCGGCGGACCGATCAGCGTCGATGCCGTGATCGGCAAGGAGAGCGGCGCAGCCGGCGGCGCGTTCGCGCGGCGCTGAGGCACCCCCGGATCACTTCGCAAGCAACACGGCACCGGCGGGTGCGCCGGTGCCGCATCAACGCGCCCCCAGCACGTTCCAGATGAGAACGAGGGCCGCAACGAGCAGCACGAACATGATGATGCGATGAACGAATCGATTCATTGCGGGTCCGGCCCTGCTCCGTAGCTACCAGAATCCAACATCGATTTCCGGGCAGTCCGCAGCGGCGGGCGCAAGAACGCGGCGACCAAGGAGGTGACCACCAATATCGGCGGCGTCTCCACCGCCGCCAACGAGGCCGGCAACGCCGCTGGCATGGTGGTTGCGCCAGCCTCCAATCTCTCCAAGCAGGCCGGGCAGCTTTCCGGCGAAGTCGGGACCTTCCTGAAGGGCGCGCATGCGGCGTAGACGGCGGGCGCTGGAGGCTCCGCAGCGTCATTCCGCGCGGGCGCTGGAGCCCCGCTACTGCCGCCGCGCGAGGCTGCAGCCGCTCGACAGCTGACGCGTCGAGCCGGTCGAGCCATCGTTGGACTGCGACGGGAATTCCTCGAACGGCGAGGTCTGCTTGCCGGTGTTGAACTCGAAGATCTTGCGGAACAGACCAGGTGCCATCGCCGAGATCGGGTTGACGCGCATCACGGGCGCGGCCGGCGTGCCGACGACCTCGTAGGTGACGCCGATCAGGCCCTCATTGTTGCCGCCGCCAAGGAAGATGCCGAACAGCGGGATCTGGCCGAAGATGTTGTTGACCCCATACATCGGCACGAAGGTGCCGCTCATGCACACCTGGTTGCCGGGATAGTCGATCGACCCTTCGATGGTGGCGCCGATCATCGGGCCCTTGACCACGCCGTCGCGGATCGTGAGCGCGCCGTTCTGCCGCGTGAACTCGGCGCGGAGCGCACTGAAGGAGACGCCGTTGCCGTTTCCGTTCGGCGCGCCGGCGGCGACGCGCTCGAGCTGCGCCTCGCCCTTGACGGTGAAGTCGCGCACGCTGATCAGGCCCTCGCGCGAGGTGTTCGGCTCCGACGTCGGCGGCTCCATCGCAACCACCATCTGACCGCCGACCGCCTTGGTGTAGGTGTCGGTGAAGCGGAGCAGCGAGCCGGCATCGTTGGTCTGCAGGTAGATCACTTCCCGGTTGCCCTGGGCGCGGCCACCGCGCAGATCAGCCGCAATGGGCGTGTCGCGGCCGATCTTGCCGCTCAGCGTGAAGGCCTTGATGGCACCGCTGCGCTTCGACATCTTGGCATCGACGCTGCGCATCGCCTCGCCGTTGAAGCCGGCGACCGCACCGAGCTTCACGTCGATGTCGAAATCGACGTTCTTCAGCTTGCTCTTGTCGTCCTTGGAATTGCCCGAGATCGCCGACTTCAGAAAGCCGCGGCCGTCGAACACGTCCCCGCGCACGGTGCCGCGCACCACGCCATCCTGGCCGCGCTCGACCTTCAACGACGCCTTGTCACCGTCGGACGGCGCGTAGGTCGGGAAGTTCGCGCTCACGAGGTCGCCATTCGGATCGAGCTCGAGCGAGCCCTTGATCGAGGCGCCGCTGCCTTCGATGACGATGTCCTCGAAGCGGGTTGATTGCGCCGTCGGCACCACCTTGAAGCTGGCCTTGCCGGACTTGCCCGGCAGCTTGACCCAGCCGGGCAGGATGTTGTCGAGCTTGACCGAGGTCAGGTCGGCCTCGACGCCGAGCTTCGTCGTCTGCTCCGGACCGCCGGCGATCTTGCCAGACACCTTGATCGGCAACGAGCCGCTGACGGCGGGGCTGAGATCGAAGCCGAGGCGCGCGCGACTCGCATCGTCCAGCGTCGCCTGCAATCGGACGTCGGCATCGCCCTCGGCCGGCTTGCGGTAGTCGAGCGAGGCGGCCTGCCCGTTGATCTTGACGTCGCCCTTGACCTGGTAGCCCTGGTTATTGGCGAGGATCTTCAGATTGTTGGCCTCGAGCTTCTGGTTCATCACCAGCTTGTCCGCGGCAAAGCCGTTGAGATCGGCGGTGACGGCGTAGGTCGTGTCGGACTTGGTCAGTTCGCCCTTGACCGGCATGCCGAGCTGGATGTTCGCCGAGAACGTGCCCTTGCTGGTGTTGGGATCGACGACGGTCGCCGAGAGATCACTCAGCCGATCGTTCGAAAGCATTTCGGCCGCCGCAGGCACGGGACCGTCGACGCGGAACCTGGTGCGCGAGGGCGACGGCTTGGGCGCCATGTCAGGCACCTCGAAGGTGAAGTCGGAGATCGTGATCTTGCGACCGGCCGGCGTGTCGGCGATGCCCTGGCCGATATTCACCGTCGCCGTGCGCCCGGTCACGCGTGCCTTGAGGTCGGCATCGTGCACGACAGGCATGCCGTCCACGGGGCGCACCGCGACGCCGCTCGCGACGATATTGACCGAGAGGCCGTCGTCCGGGATCGGCGGCCCCTTGCGCGGAAGGTTCCTGGTCGGTGAATTGATGCCGATCTCGATGCGCTGGAGCGTGCCGCGCTCGATCCGCTCGATCACCCATTCGCGCAATTCGGGGACGATCAGCGTCGGCCACATCCGCTTGAGCGCGGAGGCCGACATCGGCGTTCCCGCAAAGCCGAGCGTGAGCCGCGGCTCGCCCGAATAGTCGATGGCGCCGGTGCCGGCGACGCCGATCTCGCCATTGGAGACGTCGGCCTGCGTCAGCAGCATGCGCTTGTGGTCGGTGTCGAAGCGGAAGCCGATCGCGATGCGGTTGAAGACCAGCGGCGGCTCGTTGTCGATGCCGCCGAGCAGGATCGATCCGCCGCTGAAGCCGAGCTGCCAGTCGTTGATGTTGCCGTTGGGCGGCTCGAGATGGGCCAGAAGCGTCAGACGGTTGGCACCGGAGAGGATCTTGAAAGGTGCGACCAGCACCCGCCGATTGGCATCCCACTCGACGTTGATCTCGGCGGAATCGATCGCCATCGGATAGTCGGGCGTGTCGGTATCGATGATGTTGCCCGCGCCCACAGCGATCTTGCCGCGGAAGAAGGTGGGCACGCCGTCGCGGCCGAGCTCGCCCTTGAGCTCGCCGGTCAACGGCAGGTCGGCGGTATAGGTGAGATCCTTCACCCGCAGTGCCAGCAGGATGTTGGAGGTCGAGACCTTGTCGGCCTTGATGTCGACCGAACGCACGCCATTCTCGGCCGGGCCGATCGTGGCGCGCAGCATCCAGGGCCGCGCGCCCTCCTCGCCGAGGCTGAGCGCGACGCCGCCGTGGCTCGGCCGGCGCAAGCTCAGCGTGATGTTCTCAAAGCTCCATTTGCTGCCGCGCTGCTGATCGTCGACGATCAGATTGCCGTTCTTCAGGCCGATCTCGTTGAGGTTCTGACCGTCGAGGCCGGTCATGCTCAGACTGTCGAGCCAGTCGAGGCCCTGGAGAATGCCGCTCGGCGCGCTCGCCTGAGGCGCGGCTTGCGATGCGGCTTGAGACGGCTCCTGGCCCGCAGGCGCGGTGGCGAATGGCGGCGGCGGAACGCCGTTGCGCGGGAATGTCGGCGGCAGGCCCGCATCCTTCTTGGAGGCAACGCCCGTTGCCAGCGGTTTTGCGGTGTCGCCGGCCGAGACCGTGACGGTGCCGTCGGGGGCGATGCGGATCGCGAGTTCGGCGTCGACCAGGTTGAGGCTTTCCGCGCGCAGGTGCCCCATCAGCAGGCCCGCGCCCGACAGCCTCACCTCGGCCTTCGGCGCGCTGGCGACGATCGCATGGTCGCGGTCGCGCACGATGATGTCGCGGATGCGCACGGCAATGCGGACCCGCCCGGCGCGCTCGATCTGGGTGCCGCCGACCTCGACCGTGTTGCCGTGGCCGATGTTGTCCTCGATGGCGGCGGCAAGCCAGGGCGTCGCGATATCGAGGTTGATGGGTCCCGCGCCGAGCCGCCACCACAGCGCACCGAAACAGCCGACAAAGATGACGATGAGGGCGCCAACCACCAGGGCCAGCCGCTTCAGCCAGCGGCCGCCGCCGAGCCATCGGCGCAGCGAGCCGAAGCCGTCATCAAAGCGATGGAAGCCCGAATGGGAACGCGACAACAGCCGGCGCGCCCGATGGCCCGCCGCCGCTTCCTGATCCGGATCCCAGTCGGCTTCGTCCCATTCCTGCGGCTGTTGTTGAACGCCGCGCCGATCGAAATCCCGATTGTAGTCCTGTGGCGACGTATTCCTTGCCATTGCCTCTCGATACAGGCGCCCATCGTGGGATTGCGCGCCGCCGGGACCGCAGCCGTCCACGGGACGCGAAGACCCCTGCGCCGGCACTGCCGCCATACCTCGAATATTCCTGCTGTTCGTCATTTCGCCCCGGGAGCGCGTTCAACGAGCAGTGGGGTGGTGCGTGGAATTCCTTGTAACCATACTCCGGTGTCATCAGACTTGCCCAGCCAAGGGCGCGATTCCGGCACACCGGACGAGACCTGCAATACCGCTTCGGTTGACCCGCCGAAAGCGTCGAAAGGAAGGCGTATGTCCAAGAAATCCCGAAAGAAATCGTCCAAAACGCCCTCCGGCAGTCCGACAGCTAAAAAGAAGGCCCCCAAAACCAGGGCAACGACTCAAACAAAGACCGCGAAAACACAGCGGCCACCGGCCAGCAAATCAATCGCGACCATCGCAAAGACAGCATTGCACGAGGCCGCATCGAAACAGTTAAAATCCTCCAAATCAGCACGGTCTACGGCGAAGCCGGTCCTGACCGAAGGGCAGAAGGCTCCCCCCTTCCGCCTGCGCCGCGATGGCGGCGGCGTGGCGACACTGTCCGACTATGCCGGCCAGAAGCTCGTCCTGTTCTTCTATCCGCGCGCCGACACGCCCGGCTGCACCCGGGAGGCCATCGACTTCACCCGGCTTGCAGGCGCCTTCGCCGACGCCGGGACCGCCGTGCTCGGCGTCTCCGCGGATTCGTTAAAGGCCCAGGAGAAGTTCCGCGACAAGCACGGGCTCGGCGTTCCCCTGATCTCGGACGAGAGGCACGAGATGCTGGAGGCGTATGGCGCCTGGGGCAAAAAGTCCATGTACGGCAGGAGCTTCCTCGGGATTCTTCGCACCACGGTACTGGTCGGGAGCGATGGCAAGGTGGCGCGGATCTGGCGCAATGTCCGGGTCGACGGCCACGCCGATCAGGTGCTGGAAGCGGCAAGAAGTCTGCAACCAGCCCGTTAAGTTCTCGTGGTTCCGTTTCCGGAAAATTAACCATGACGAGCCCAGATTGCTGCGGCAATTAAGCCGCAAGGAACCCATCCGACCGGCGCCGGGAGTGCCGATGTCGAAAAGTTCTGCCCAATATTCGCAGTACCCCCAGCATCACCCCCACGACCACGGACGGGCGTTCCACCGGCGTCCCGTCACGGTTGCAGCGGCCGCCGCGATTACCCTTCCCGACGTCGACGACGCCTACACCATCGTCCATCACGGCAAGCAGGTTCGCCTCGGTCCGGTCGTGTTCTGGATCGTCGTCGGCACGATCGTTTTGCTCGGACTGTGGTCGGCCGCGACCGCCACCTATTTCGCCTTCCGGGACGACGTCCTGACCCGGCTGATCGCCCGCCAGGCCGAGATGCAGTACGCCTATGAGGACCGCATCGCCGAGCTGCGCGCCAAGGTCGACCGCGCCACCAGCCGCCAGCTGCTCGACCAGGAGCAGTTCGACCAGAAGCTCGACCAGATCATGAAGCGCCAGACGGCGCTGGAGTCCCGGGCAACGGCGCTGGGCGCCATGCCTGACGTGACCGGATCGATTCCCCGTACGGCTCCTCAGCGCAGCGATGCCGGCCAGAGCGCGACGCAGGGCACGCCAAAGCCGTCGCCGATCAGCGACACCGTGATCTTCGTGGCACCGCCGGATCGTGAAGCCCGCCTCGAATCGCGCGCACCTGCCGTGCTGGCTCCGCCGACCAGCCAATTCGCCAAGAACCAGGGTTTTGACAATGTCCTGGTCCGGCTCACCACCTCGCTCGACCAGGTCGAGCGGCGCCAGATGGCGGCGCTCAGTGCGGTCGAGGAAGGCATGGATTCGCGCATGCGCCGGATGCGCGGCGTCGTCAGCGATCTCGGTCTCAATCTCGCCAGTCTCGAAGCCGCCGTGCCGCGCAGCGCGATGGGTGGACCGTTCGTCCCGGTCAAGCTGACGGCCAGTGCCGGACCGTTCGAGAAGCAGCTCAACCGCATCAACACGACCCGCGCCGAACTGGACCGGCTCAATCGCACCTTGGCGCTGGTGCCCTATCGCAAGCCCGTCATCGGCGAGGTCGAGTTCACCTCCGGCTTCGGCGTGCGCAGCGACCCCTTCCTGGGACGGCCCGCGATGCACACCGGCCTCGACTTCCGCGCCGCGACCGGCGATCCCGTCCGCGTTACCGCCTATGGCAAGGTGGTCTCGGCCGGCTGGTCCGGCGGCTACGGCCGCATGGTCGAGGTCGATCACGGCAACGGGCTGTCGACCCGCTATGGCCACCTCTCCGAGATCAGCGTCAAGGTCGGCGAGATCGTGAAGATCGGCCAGGTCGTCGGTCTCGTCGGCTCGACCGGCCGCTCCACCGGTCCGCATCTGCACTACGAGACCCGCATCGACGGCGAAGCCGTCGACCCGCAGAAGTTCTTGCGCGCGGGCGTGCGCCTCAGCGCGGGCTAAGCCCGCGCACCCAGCCGTGACTACTGGCTGCGCTCGTGGCCGACCTCGCCGGTGATGACGTCGCCGAACAGCTCCCAAGCCTGCCCGTTGAAGCGCATCAGCTGCATCTGCTCGATCGGGAAATAGTCGTCGGGCGAGGTGTTGACCATGATGCCCGGCAGCATCAGGTCGGTATGGAAGTTCTTCAGGTTTGCGGCCTGCTTCATGACGTTCTCGCGGGTGAGATTGTCACCACACTGCTTCAGCACCTGCACCATCGCCTCGGCCTGGACGTAGCCATAAATGTTGTTGGCGTTGGCCTTGTCGCCGTCAGGATAATACTTGTCCATGAACCCACGCCATTTCACCACGGCCGGGTCCTTGTCCCAGGTCGGATCAGTCGGGTCTTTCAAATAGACCGTCGAAATGATGTCCTTGGCGTATTCGAGCCCGGCGGGCCTGAGCACCGAGGCGACCGAGGTCGCGGTGTTGGCCAGAAAGAATTTCGGCTTCCAGCCGAGTTCGCCGACTTTCCGGATCGCCTGCGCCGAGCCTTTCGGCGCGGCCCATGAGAAGAAGATGTCGGCGCCGGAATCGTGCAGGGCCACGATCTGCGAGTCGATCGAGGGGTCGCTGACCTCGTAGGACTTGTCGGCGATGATCATGTTCGCCTTGTCGCCGAGCCCGTCCTTCAGGCCCTTGAACTGGTCCTTGCCGGCATCGTCGTTCTGCCAGAACACCGCGATCTTGCCGTTCGGAAAATTGTCGCGGATGTACTTTGCGTAGATCCGCCCCTCGCTCTGGTAATTGGGCTGGAAGCCCATGGTCCAGGGGAAGTTCTTGGGGTCGCCGAACTTGGTGCCGCCGGAGGCGACGAAGAGCTGCGGCACCTTCTTCGCATTCATGTATTTCATGATCGCGGAATTCGAGGGCGTGCCGAGCGCCTGGAAGATCAACAAAACATCGTCGCTCTCGACCAGCTTGCGCGCCTGCTCGATCGCCTTCGGCGGCGAATAGGCGTCGTCATAGCTGATGAAATTGATCTTGCGCCCGTTGATGCCGCCCTGGTCGTTGATCATCTTGAAGAAGGCGGCCTCGGTCTTGCCGATCACGCCATAGGAGGACGCCGGCCCGCTATAGGGCATGATGTTGCCGATCTTGATTTCGGTGTCGGAGGCGCCCGGGTCATATCTCTTCTGCGCCACGGCCGATGTCGCCGCGAGCGCTCCGGCAACAAGGATGGCGAGGGCAGCGAGATTCTTGCGACGACCCGGCATTGGTCTCTCCCCTGTTTTGTAGTCTTGTTTTGTCGGGAGTGTCGCAAGGAGACTCGTGGCTGGCAAGCACCACGATTTTCCGCGGGGTGAAACGTTGCTACGGAACTTACGCAACGCGACGCGGCAAGCCGGGCGCGGCCGAATCGGCGGAAGTTGAGCCGCTCGCCTCAGTTGGCAGGCAGCTTGCGGATCAGCGCATTTTCCGGAACGGGCTCGAAAGTCCAGGCTTCAGCGAGGCACTCAAATGTCTCATCGCGAAAATAGAACAGGAAGTGACGCCACTCCGTTGAAATCGCGCTTATGCCCTTCCAATCTACCGGGTCCAGCGCATGCGGGTCTGGACCGGCAATCTCGTAAAACTCACCCCAAGCAGGTGCCAAATTACTGTAACGGCATTGCCCGCGCCACCATCCCTCATCGTTGGTTGCTCCAAGCCGACACCGTCCGCAATTCACGAAACGAAGGATGCCTTGGTCATCTTCGGCAAAGGATTTGAAGCGAAAAGGATTCAACAAGAACCGGAGAAGCACATCGTGGCCTGATACACTCACGCGCGGCAACGGAGCATTCGGCTCCGCATTCACTCCTCGTTCAGTTTCCGAAATTCCAGTCCCCTCGACATATCGCCTCACAATGAGCGATCAATTTCAGCGACGTCGGCAGCTCATCGCCTATTTCGGCCGCGACACCAGCTCGATCATCCTGCCTTCATCGTCATCCGGCATCGCCGCTTTGGCATGCGCGTAGGCCTCGACCGCGGCACGTGCGACCAGCGGCTTGCCGGCCAGGAGGCTCTCGGCGAGCTTGACGGCATAGGCGGCATCCTTGTGCCGCAGCGCTGCGGTGAAGGTCGCGCCGGAAAAATCGCGGGCGACCATGCGCTTGGAATGACGCTGCACCTGCGGGCTTGCGGCGACGCCCGCCTGGATCGATTCCAGCACCAGGTTCATGTCGAGCCCGGCCTGCTCGGCGATCGCGAGCCCTTCCGCAAGGCCGGCGATCTGGATCGCCCCCATCAGATTGTTGATGAGCTTATAGACCGTGCCGGAGCCGACCGCACCGAAATGGCGGATGGTCGAACCGATCGGTTCGAGGAACGGGCGTGCACGTTCGAGATCGGCGGTGTCGGCGCCGACCAGCAGCGTCAGCTTTCCGGCGGCCGCCGCATCCGGCAGACCCGTCACGGGACAATCGATGTAGATCAGCCCACGCGCATTGAGGTCGCTGCCCATCTCGCGGGCGTGGTCATAGGAGACGGTGGAGCATTCGATTGCGATGGTGCCGGCCTTCGCCGTCTTGACCGCGCCCATCGGCCCGAGCCAGACCGCGCGCGAGGCCTCGTCGTCGGCAACCATGGTCACGACCGCGTCGGCATCGATCGCAGCATCTTCCGGCGAGGTCGCCCAAAGCGCGCCGCGCGCGATCAGGTCCTCTGCCTTGGCCTTGCTACGATTCCACAGCGTCACAGTAAAACCGGCATCGAGATAGCGGCCGGCCATGCCGCGGCCCATCCGCCCAAGCCCGATGAAGGCGACGCGTGTCATCGCTAGTCCACGTCCTCGACGTCGCCCGCGGTCGTGCCGAAGGCGCGCTGCGCCAGAGTCGCGGCCATGAACTCGTCGAGCTCGCCGTTGAGCACGCCCGACGTGTCGGAGGTCTGCACACCCGTGCGCAGATCCTTCACCATCTGGTAGGGTTGCAGCACGTAGGAGCGGATCTGGTGGCCCCAGCCGATGTCGGTCTTGGCGGCCTGGTCGGCGGCGGCCTTCTCCTCGCGCTTCTTCAACTCGATCTCGTAGAGGCGCGCGCGCAGCATGTCCCAGGCCTGGGCCCGGTTCTTGTGCTGCGACCGGCCGGCCTGGCAGACCACGGCGACGCCGGTCGGGATGTGCGTCAGGCGCACCGCGGATTCGGTCTTGTTGACGTGCTGGCCGCCGGCGCCGCCCGAACGCATGGTGTCGGTGCGAACGTCGGATTCCTTGATGTCGATCTTGATGCTGTCGTCGATGACGGGGAAGACCTGCACGCTCGAGAACGAGGTGTGCCGCCGCGCGTTGGAATCGAACGGCGAGATGCGCACCAGCCGATGCACGCCGGCTTCCGTCTTCAGCCAGCCATAGGCGTTGTGGCCGGAGACCTGGATGGTCGCCGACTTGATGCCGGCTTCTTCGCCCTCGGACTCTTCGAGGTACTCGACCTTGAAGCCGTGCGTTTCGGCCCAGCGCGTGTACATGCGCAAGAGCATCTGCGCCCAGTCCTGGCTCTCGGTGCCGCCGGCACCGGCATGGACTTCGAGATAGGAATCGAAGCGGTCGGCTTCACCGGACAGCAGCGCCTCGAGCTCGCGCCGCGCGACTTCCTTCTTCAGGTTCTTCAGCGCAGCTTCGGCTTCGGCAACGACGCCGTCATCGCCCTCGGCCTCGCCGAGCTCGATCATGCCGATGTCGTCTTCGAGCTCCTGCTCGACCTTGCCGATGCCCGAGAGCGAATCCTCGAGCGCGGTGCGCTCCTGCATGAGCTTCTGGGCCTTCTGGGGATCGTTCCAGAGGTTGGGATCTTCTGCGAGCTTGTTCAGCTCAGCGAGGCGTGCCGTCGATTTCTCGACGTCAAAGATGCCTCCTCAGCAGCCCGACTGACTGCTTGATCTCTTCTACCAACCGTTCGATCTCGGCGCGCATGTCATTCTCTGGTCTCGCGGAATTGGTCCGCGTTCGATTTGCAACGGGGATGTAGCGGCGGCGGCGCGAAAGCGCAACCGGCCCCCTCGCCGGTATCAGGCGTTATCCGCTACCACAGCCCGCCGGTGCCCGGTCGTATCAGGAAGCCGGAATCCGGCTGCTGCTGCTGCGAGGCCGGCATGCCGCCGCGTGCGTCGGCGTCGGCGACCCCGATAACTGCATAGTTGTCCGGTGGCGCCGTGCCCGGCTTGAAGGCCTCCAGAATCGTTCCGCCGGTCTCGCCAGGGCCGGCGCGCATGCCGGTCTTGGCGACGACCCGCACCAGCTTGATGCCGGCCGGCACCTTGAACGGCACGGCGGGCTTGTCGGCAAGCGCCAGCTTGAGGAAATCACGCACGATTGGCGCGGCGAGATGGCCGCCGGTCGCCGCATTGCCTCTGCCGAGCGGACGCGGCTTGTCATAGCCCATATAGACCGCGACCGCGATGTCCGGCGAGTAGCCGACGAACCAGGCATCCTTGGCCTCGTTGGTGGTGCCGGTCTTGCCCGCAATCGGCTTGCCCACTTCCTTGAGCACTGTGGCCGTGCCGGCCTGGACCACGCCTTCCAACAGCTCCGTGATCTGGTAGGCGGTCATGGAATCCAGCACCTGCTCGCGGCGGTCGATCAGCTGCGGCTCGGGCTGGTTCTTCCAGCCCCCCGGCGCGTCGCAGCCGCGGCATTCGCGCTGGTCGTGCTTGTAGATGGTGTGGCCGTAGCGGTCCTGGATACGGTCGATCAGGGTCGGCTTCACGCGGCGGCCGCCATTGGCGAGCATCGAATAGGCCGTGACCATCCGCATCGCGGTGGTCTCGCCGGCGCCCAGGGAGTACGACAGGTAATTGGGCAGCTCGTCATAAACGCCGAAACGCCTGGCATACTCGCCAATCAACGGCATCCCGATGTCCTGGGCAAGCCGCACCGTCACGGTGTTACGCGACAGTCGAAGCGCATTACGCAGCGTCATCGGACCATTGTATTTGCCGGCATCAAAATTCTCCGGCCGCCACACGCCGGCGCCTTGGCCCTGGTCGATTTCGATCGGCGCGTCGAGCACGACCGTCGAAGGCGTGTAGCCGTTGTCGAGCGCGGCCGAATAGACGATCGGCTTGAACGACGAACCCGGCTGCCGGTAGGCCTGCGTCGCGCGGTTGAACTGGCTCTGGTCGAACGAGAAGCCGCCGACCATTGCGAGCACGCGGCCGGTCCAGGGATCCATCACCGCCATCGCGCCGGAGACTTCGGGGATCTGGCGCAGCCGGTACTGGCCTTCGACCGGCTGTCCTTCCTTGCTGTAGAGCGGGTCGGCATAGATCACGTCGCCCGGCGCAAGCACCTGCGCCACTGAGGTCGGCGTCTTGCCCTTGGCGTTGCCCTGCGCCGCCCTCGCCCAGCGCACGCCGTCGAGGGTGACGAGGCCGGTCTCGCGCTGCTTGCTGACGGCACCGCCGAGCTCGCGGCTCGGCTGGAAGCCGATGCGCGCCGACTGGTCGCTGGTCTCCAGCACCACCGCCATCCGCCACGGGGAAATGTCGGACAGCGACTTGATCTCGGCGAGCTTCACGCCCCAATCGCCGGAGACATCGAGCTTGCTTATGGCGCCGCGATAGCCCTGCTGCTCGTCATAGTTCACGAGGCCCGAGACCATGGTCTTGCGCGCCATGACCTGGATCTTCGGATCGAGCGTGGTGCGGACCGACAGACCACCCTCGTACAGCTTCTTCTCGCCGTAGCGCTCGAAGATGTCGCGGCGGACCTCCTCGGCGAAATATTCGCCGGCGAAGGTGTGGGCGCCGCCCGAACGGTTGGTGACGGCCAGCGGCTCCTTGCGCGCCTTCTCGGCGTCGGCCTGCTTGATCCAGCCATTCTCCAGGAGACGGTCGATGACGTAGTTGCGTCGCTCGACGGCGCGGTCGCGGTTGCGCACCGGATGCAGCGTCGCCGGCATCTTCGGCAGCGCCGCCAGATAGGACGCTTCCGCCACGGTCAGCTCGTTCACCGACTTGTCGAAATAGACCAGCGAGGCGGCCGCAATGCCGTAGGCCCCGAGGCCCAGATAGATTTCGTTCAGGTACAGCTCGAGGATCTTGTCCTTGGAATAGGTCTTCTCGATCCGCATCGCCAGCAAGGCTTCCTTGATCTTGCGCGCGAAGGAGACCTCGTTGGTCAGCAGGAAGTTCTTGGCGACCTGCTGGGTGATCGTGGAAGCGCCCTGCGGACGGCGGTTGGAGCCGAAGTTCTGCAGATAGAGCACGCCCGCGCGCGCCATGCCGGTGTAGTCGATGCCGCCGTGCTCGTAGAAATTCTTGTCCTCGGCCGCGAGAAAGGCGTTGATCACGAGCTTCGGCACCGCCTGGATCGGCAGATACAGCCGCCGCTCCTTGGCGTACTCGCCGAGCAGCGAACCGTCGACAGCGTGCACACGCGTCATCACCGGCGGCTCGTAATCCTGAAGCTGAGAGTAGTCCGGCAAGTCCTTGGAGAAATGCCAGATCAGGCCTGCCACGGCCCCGACACCGACAAGGAACACCACTGTTCCCGCGGCGAACAGGAAGCCCATGAACCGCACCAGCAAGCGCATTATGTGTTTATCCGTTCAAACTCTGGATCAGCCCAGTATCAGCCCCGTTGGACCTAAAAACTGGCGCCCCAAACTGGCGCCAACCTCACGTCGCGAATGCACCGGCCTACGCAATCACATCAAGCTGGGCCTAAAGACGCTTGCCGAGCGGGATTCTCTCCGATTCCGGGGCCCCTCGGCATTTTTATAAAGCGTCCGCTGTGGCCAAACTAGGGCCTTTGCGGCGGGACGGAAAAACCCTTCTTCTTCAATTCGACGCTCCCCCGGTCGTCAATTTGATGATCCCGGGGTCGTCAATCGACGATCCCCCGGGCCGTCAATTTGATGATCCGGCAGTCGCCAGCCGTTTGGCTAGGAACCCGTCGATCGCCTGGGCCATCGAGCCCACGGCCTTGGACCGCCAGCCCTCGGACACCAGGTGCTCGAGGTCGCCCTTGTTGGAGACGTAGCCGATCTCGACCAGCACCGAGGGCACGTCAGGGGCCTTCAGCACTCGGAAACCGGCCGATTTCAGCGGATGCTTGTGCATCCGTACCGTGGACTTCATTTCGGCCATCAGCAAATGGGCAAAACGGTTTGAAAACGTACGGGTTTCTCGCTGAGTCAGGTCGATCAGGATGTCGGCGACATCGGTCGGCTCCTCCGCGAGGTTGAAGCCGGCGATCGCGTCCGCGCGGTTTTCCGCGTCGGCCAGACGCTGGGCTTCGGCGTCGGAGGCCTTGTCGGACAGCGTATAGATGGTGGCCCCCTGCGCATCGCCCTCGGCCCGCGGCAGCGCATCGGCATGGATCGAGACGAACAGCGCGGCCTTGAGGTTGCGTGCGACTTTGACCCGGTCATTGAGCGGGATGAAGGTGTCGTCGTCCCGCGTCATCACCACGCGGTACTTGCCGGCCTTGTCCAGCCGGTCGCGCAGCGCCCGGGCAAAGGCCAGCACCAGGTTTTTCTCGCTCTCGCCGCTGGACTGCGTGCCGTTGTCGATGCCGCCATGGCCGGGATCGATCACGACGACGGGCCGGCCGTCGGCCTTCTGCTGCACCGTCTCCGGGGCCGCCGCGGGGGCAACGGTTGCGGGCGGCGCGTCGGCGACCGTAGGCCGCAGTTCGGGGCGGTTCTCCGGGGCGAGCGACTGCACGAAGGCCGCGCGGTCGATCTCCTCCAGCTCGAGCACGAGCCGGGCGGGCTGGCCGTTGGCCGCCTCGACAACATAGGAGTTGGCGATTTTAGCCGGCCCGGCCAGGTCGAACACGATTCGCGAGCCGCCAGGCATGACCAGCCCGTAGCGGAAGGCCTTGACCAGACCCCGTCCCGCCGTCCCGGTGCCCGCGGGGAGCCGAAAATTGACCTGCGGGACGTCCACCACCACCCGGTAGGGGTCGGCGAGCGTCACGGCGCGGAACGTCACGGTCTGGTCGATGTCGAGGATGAAGCGGGTCTGCTTGCCGTCACCAGCCAGCCGGGCGCCTGAGGCGATTGGAAAATTTCCTGCCGCAGCAGCGGATTGCGACCGGCTCTCCGCCGCGCTCAGACGCGAGAAATCGGCATACGGCAATGCCGCAACGCAAAACAGCGCGCATCCCAGCAAGATCCTTTGTTTTGCGCGGCTCGCCACCGATTTCCGTGCCTCCGAGCAGCTTTTTAACGCAATAGAACCACAGGGTTAACCGATCCTTAATGACGTCGTCGCGAAACTCGCGGACTGTGACCGCCGTGCGACGCTCCCTTGCACCAATGGTCCATTCCTCGTATGTACGGAATGCTGACGGCCGATATTTCCGGTTGTGTCGCATTCAGCCTCCCGGTGCAGCGCCGGAGCTCCCAAGATTTGGGAATTCCAGCGTTTTCCGTTCCCCTCTAAGACCAGCGCGGTGCGCGGCAGCGAGGCGGAGCGGGCCAAGCCCCGGCGGCGGACAGTTCCCGGTTACCACGTTTCCGGGACGGTTCTGACAGCGACGTAACCCATTACCCGCTCCCTTGATCCAAAGGGGACGGTTCGTGATCCCCAAGGGCGAGCGCGCTCGCGCCATGCCTGGCCAGCAGCAACTGATCGAGGGGCGGCCCCGCCGCCCAATGTTTCATACGGGCCGACGCTTGATGCGCCAGACTGTGCCGACGAACTCTGAAGGACCATTCGCGACGCTGCGGAGTGACAATCCCGCGCGCCGCCTTGGTCCTGAAGCTTCCGGTTCGGCAAGGCGCGAAAGAGGGCGTTTCGGCCTTCCCCTCACCCCCGAATCAGGTGGACCGTCGCGTCACCCGGCAGCGCACATCGCGCCCACGGTCGATCGCGCCCGCCGCCGCCAAGAGTTAAGAGATGCCCAACAAGATGTTGATCGATGCCACCCACCCGGAAGAGACCCGGGTCGTCGTGGTCCGCGGCAATCGCGTCGAAGAGTTTGATTTCGAGACTGCGCAACGCAAGCAACTGCGCGGAAACATCTATCTCGCCAAGGTGACAAGGGTCGAACCCTCGCTCCAGGCCGCCTTCGTCGAATATGGCGGCAACCGCCACGGCTTCCTCGCCTTCAGCGAAATCCATCCCGACTACTACCAGATCCCGGTCGCCGACCGGCAGGCGCTGATCGAGGCCGAGGAACAGGCCCATCGCGAAGCCGAGGAAGAGAGCGAGAACCGTTCCCACGGCCGCCGCCGCTCGCGCCACCGCAACGCCCGCCGCCGCGGTCACGGCGAACGCGTGCGCAGCGAGATCGTCGAAGGTCTCGACGCCGGCGCCGATCCCGCCGCCCAGCCGGTCGAGGGCGCGCCGCAGCCGGACTACACCGAAGGCGCTCCGCTCGAAGGCGAGCAATTGCACACAGAGGCGGAGCAGCACGGCGGGCACGATCACCACGAACACGCTCACGACGATCACGAGCATGACGACCATCACCACGCCCATGACGATCACCCTCACGATCGTGACGACCATGGTCATGACCGCGAACACGATCATCACGACCGTGATCATGCCGACGAGACGCCCGCGCCCGTCGCCGCGGTTGGTGCAGAACCCGTCGTGGCGAGCGAGCCCGTTGCCGAGCCGCGGGAGACCCAGACCGTCGAAGCGCACGTCTTCGAAGCGCATGCCGAGGCTCTCGCCGAAGCCGTGACGTCGGCCACCGAGCCGGCCGAGGCCGTCTACGCCGCCGGCGAGAGCGTTGAAGCGCCGCATGAGGCCGGCCAAGCCGGTGAAGAAGAGGACGACGAGGACGAGGACGGCGAGGAAGCCGAAGAGGAAGTCGTCGAATCCGTCGGCGGCGACGACGTGCTGGAGGAAGTGCCGGAGCGCACCTTCCGTCCGCGCCGCCAGTACAAGATCCAGGAAGTCATCAAGCGGCGCCAGGTGATGCTGGTGCAGGTCGTCAAGGAAGAACGCGGCAACAAGGGCGCGGCGCTGACGACCTATCTCTCGCTCGCCGGCCGTTACGCCGTCTTGATGCCCAACACCGCACGTGGAGGCGGCATCAGCCGCAAGATCACAAGCGCGCAGGACCGCTCGCGCCTCAAGGAAGTGGTGCAGGATCTCGACGTGCCCGAGGGCATGGGCATCATCCTGCGCACCGCAGGCGCCTCCCGCACCAAGCCGGAGATCAAGCGCGATTTCGAATATCTGATCCGGATGTGGGAGACGGTGCGTGACCTGACGCTGAAGTCGCAGGCCCCGACCCTCGTCTACGAGGAAGGCTCGCTGATCAAGCGTTCGCTGCGCGACCTCTACAACAAGGAGATCGACGAGATCCAGGTTGCCGGCGAAGCCGGCTACCGCGAAGCGCGCGACTTCATGAAGATGCTGATGCCCGCCAATGTCAGCGCGGTGAAGCAGTATCGCGACGGCCAGCCGCTGTTCTCGCGGATGGGCGTCGAAAGCCAGCTCGATGCGATGTTCTCGCCGACCGTGCAGTTGCGCTCCGGCGGCTATGTCGTGATCAACCAGACCGAGGCGCTGGTCTCGATCGACGTCAACTCGGGACGATCGACCCGCGAGCACCATATCGAGGACACCGCGCTCAAGACCAATCTGGAGGCGGCCGAAGAGGTCGCCCGCCAGCTCCGCCTGCGCGACCTTGCCGGCCTGATCGTCATCGACTTCATCGACATGGACGAGAAGCGCAACAACCGTGCGGTCGAGCGCAAGCTGTCCGACTGCCTGCGCCAGGATCGCGCGCGCATCCAGGTCGGCCGCATCTCGCATTTCGGCCTGCTCGAGATGTCGCGCCAGCGCATCCGCGCCAGCGTGCTCGAGAGCTCGACCGATCCCTGCCCGCATTGCGGCGGCACCGGCCATGTCCGCTCGGTGTCCTCGGTGGCGCTGCAGCTCTTGCGCGGCCTCGAAGAGATCCTGATGAAGGGCGCGACCCACAACCTCGTGGTCCGCACCCGCACCGACGTCGCGCTCTATGTGCTGAACCACAAGCGCGGCCATCTGCGCGATCTCGAGAACGGCTTCAAGGTCACGCTGTCTGTCATCGCCGACCCCAGCGTCAGCGGTCCGCAGGCCTACGTCATCGATCGCGGCGAGCAGGTGCATACGCTCGAAGCCGCCAAGGCGCTGCTCGCGGCGCAGGCTGCTGCGAGCCCGCCGCCGCTGGCTGAAGAAGCCTATGACGACGAGGAGTTCGATCCGGAGCTGGAATCCGAGATCGAAACCGAGGAGACCGAAGGTCTCACTGAAGAGCAGGCTGGCGAAGCGGCCTCGGAGCAGGACGGTCAGCGCCGCAAGCGCCGCCGTCGCCGGCGCGGCCGCGGTGGCCAGCGCGATGGCGAACTGCGCGAGGATAGCGCGCCCACGCTTCCCGAGCCGGCCATGGCAGCCGGCGAAGGCGAGGAGGATGCCGAGTCCGAGCAGGACGGTGAGGAAGGCGAGGAGCAGGCCGCCCGTGGCGAGCAGCAGGGCAGCGGCGAGCGCCGGCGCCGGCGTGGTCGCCGTGGTGGACGCCGTCGTCGCGGCGGAAGCGAAGAAGGTCTGGCAGGCTCCATCAGCGACGAGCTCGCGGCGAGTGCGCCGCCGGAAGCCAGCGATGCGGTCGCCGATTTCGACGGCGCCAGCGGCGAGGCAGCACCTTCGATCGCGCAGGCCGAACACAGCGCCGAGCCACAAGTCGCTCAACAGTTCGCCCAGCCCGAGCCCCGCGCCGAGGTGCAGGCTGAGGCACCCGCGCAGCCCGAGCCGGCTCCTGCCGTCGCGGAAGAAGAGCCCGCCGACGACAAGTCCGCGCGGCGGCGCTCCACGGTCCGCGAAAAGGTGAGCTTCCTGCTCAGCAACCCGAGTGAGCCGGCTGCGCCGGTTGCGGAGGCGCCGCAGCCGGTCGCCCCGCCGGCAGCACCTGAGCCCACGCCTGAAGCGGCCAGCGAGACGCCGGCTGCCCCACGACGCGCCGGCTGGTGGTCCCGCCGCTTCGGCGGCGGCGAGTAGGCCCCATACAGGCGCCCAATAAAAAACGCCCGGCCAAGCCGGGCGTTTTTCGTTCCAGGGCGCCACCGCTATGATGGCAGTTCGTCATTCCCGAGCGGCGCGACATCGCGCGCGGCGATCTGGCGGAGTTGGTCGTAGAGATCGGGCGCCTCGCTGGTGCAGAGGCAGACGCCTGTTGCGCATGGTCCTTCGCCGGCGTTGAGGTAGGCGTGGCCCATGGTGCTGTCGAGATAGATGCCGTCGCCCTCGCCCAAAATCTCCGGCGCATAGAACTCGGTGTGGACGGCGACGCGCCCGCGCGTCACCACGAAATACTCCTCGCCGCCATGGCGCAGCAGCGGGCCGAACTCCTCCAGCGAGCGTGCGCGCACCTCGGCCACGATCGGCACCATGCGTTTGCCGATCAAATCGGTGCATTGATAGGTGTAGGTGTAGAACTTCGTGGTGATCACCTGCCCCTGCCCGGCCCGGCTGATGCTCCGCCGCGCCGTGACCGGCCGGCCCTGCGCGGGCGTCGCGACCGCCGGGTTGAACAGCTCGGCGATCTCCATCTTCAGGCCCGAGGTCAGCTGGAGCAGCTTGTCGTAGGTCAGCGACATCAGACCGTTCTCGACCTTGGACAGGGTCGAGAGCGCCATGCCGGTCCGCTCCGCCACCTGCTTCAGCGTCAGGCCGCGCGCCTGGCGGGCGGCCTTGAGGCATTGGCCGAGCTGTGAATTGGCAGTTTCGGACGTCGTGATCTCGCTCATGGAGGAATGCTAGCACGACCAACGAAAAATAGTTGATCGATCGGCCTATTCTTTTTCGCCGATGACGGCCCTATTTGGCACCGACTGCGGTAGCTCAAGGCACATTTGCGCACGAAATAACTCGATGACGACTATTGGTTCGTTGCCTCGCTTTCCGATATGCTAAAACGTTTTCATAATCTGAAAGGAAGCGGGCGTTGTCCGAACTGTGCGATTCCAGTGCCGTCGAGCTGCGCCGCCTGCTGGCCGCGCGGACGATCTCGCCTGTCGAGCTGCTCGACGCCTGCCTCGCGCGCATCGGCGCGATCAATCCAGCCGTGAACGCCGTCGTGACACTGGACGAAGCTGGCGCGCGCGCTGCTGCGCAGGCGGCCGAGGCGGAGATCATGCGCGGCGAGGATCGCGGCCCGCTGCACGGCCTGCCGGTCCTGATCAAGGACACCCAGGACACCGCCGGGATGCGCTCCACCTATGGCAGCCCGCTGCTGCGCGACAACGTACCGGCCGCCGACCAGGGTTCGGTCGCCCGCTTGCGCGCAGCCGGCGCCATCATCTTCGGCAAGACCAACACGCCGGAATGGGCGGCCGGCGGCAACACCCGCAACCCCGTGTTCGGCGCCACCGGCAATCCGTTCGACCCGATGCGCTCGGCGGCTGGCTCCTCCGGCGGCTCGGCGGTGGCGCTCGCCTGCGGCATGGCTCCGCTCGCTTCGGGCTCCGACACCGGCGGGTCCTTGCGCAATCCGGCCGGCTTTTCCGGCATCGTCGGCATGCGTCCGTCCTACGGACTCGTCCCGAGTGAGAAGCGCATCTTCGGCTGGTCGAACCTGTCGACCGACGGGCCGATGGCGCGCAACGTCGCCGACACCGCGCTGATGCTGTCGGTGATGGCGAGCGACGACGCCCGCGACCCGCTCGCCTACACCCTGCCCGGCGAGCCGTTGCGCGCGCGTGCCGAGCGCTGGGCCGCGCCGCGCCCCGCCGAGCTCGGCAAGCTGCGTCTCGCCTTCACCGAAGATTTCGGCTTCGCGCCGACCGAACAGGCGATCCGCCGCGTGTTCCGCAATCGCGTGAGCAAGCTCGCGCCGCTGTTCGCCGAAAGCCGCGAGGGAACGCCCGACTGCACCGGCGCGGACGACGCCTTCGCGGTGCTGCGCGCCGGCATGTTCCTGGCGACGCACGGCAAGAACTACAAGGAGCGTCCCGAAATGCTCGGCCCCAACGTCCGCGCCAATGTCGAGGAGGGCCTCGGCTACACGCTGGAGGATTACGCGCGCGCGGCAACGACGCAGACGCGGATCTATCGCGCCTATCAGAGCTTCTTCGCCAGCTGCGACGTGCTGGTCAGCCCGACCATCACGCTCACCCCGCGGCCCTGGTCGGAACTCTATCCCGCCGAGATCGACGGCGTGCCGACCAGATCCTATTTCCACTGGCTCGCGCTCGCCTATGCCGTCACGCTTCCCGGCCATCCGGCGATCAGCATTCCGCTCGGTCTCGATGAGGCCGGCCTGCCGTTCGGCCTGCAGATCGTCGGCCCGCGCGGCGGCGACGCCATCGTGCTCTCGATCGCCGCGAGCATCGAGGCGGCGTTCGCAAGCGATGCACAACTGTGCCGGCCCGTGCCCGACCTCGCGCGGCTCGCCGCAGCGCCGCCGCTGTCGGCCGCACCCGATTTTCTCACCTGGGAATGACCCGGGCCTGACAGGAGACTTCGTCCGATGCAAAGCGCGATCGTTCTCGGCGGCGGCATGGTCGGTGTGGGTGCGGCGCTGCACCTGCAGCGGCGCGGCTGGGCCGTCACGCTCGTCGACCGCAGGGAGCCGGGCCGCGAGACCAGCTATGGCAATGCCGGGATGATCCAGGCCGAAGCCGTGCGCCCCTATCCGATGCCCCGCGACCTCGCCTCTCTCGTGAAGATCGCCACCGGCCGTACCAACGACGTGCGCTACAGCCTGTCCTCGCTTCATCGTCACATCGAGCCGCTGCTGCGCTACTGGTGGCATTCGGCGCCGAAGCGGCATCGCGAAGCCATCGTCGGCTGGGCGCGCCTGATTGCCTACGCAACGCCTGAGCACGACATCCTCATTCGCGAGGCCCATGCCGGCAATCTGATCCGCCGCGCCGGCTATCGCGCGCTCTATCGCGATGCCACCGCCCTGGAGCACTCGATCAGGGACGCGGAGCAGGACCAGCGCGAATTCGGCGTGAACTTTCGCGTGCTGTCAGGCAGCGAGTTGACGAAGGCCGAGCCGGTCCTGCGCGATGATCTGCCCGGCGCGATCCACTGGCTCGACACCTGGACCGTGTCCGATCCGGGCGCACTGGTGACGGCCTATGCCGAGCTGTTTACGCGGCTCGGCGGCAGGATCATGCTCGGTGATGCGCAGAGCCTGCAACAGACCGCGACCGGCTGGTCGGTCGACACCGATCAGGGGCGCCTCGATGCCGCCCATGCCGTCGTGACACTCGGGCCATGGTCGCCGGATCTGCTCTACAAATTCGGCTATCGCATCCCGCTGGTGCGCAAGCGCGGCTACCACATGCATTATAGCGGCGGCGCCTCGCTCGATCTGCCCCTCGTCGACAAGGGCGGCGGCTACGCCATGGGTCCGATGGCCAAGGGCATCCGCATCACCACCGGCGCCGAGCTGACCGGTCCCGATGCGCTCGCAACACCCGTGCAGCTCGCCAGCGCCGAAGCATCGGCCCGCGAGCTGATCGATCTCGGCAAACGCGTCGAGCCCGATCCGTGGTTCGGCACCCGCCCCTGCACGCCCGACATGCTGCCGGTGCTCGGCCGCGCCCCGCGCCATCCCGGCCTCTGGATGAATTTCGGCCACGGCCACCAGGGTTTTACGCTGGGACCCGCGACGGGACGCCTGCTCGCCGAGATCATGAGCGGCGAGACGCCGTCGATCGATCCTGTGCCGTACCGGCCGGAGCGGTTCTAGCGGTCGACGTTCGCGGCGAGCACCGGAAGGCCGCGACCGCGCGAGCGAGCTCGACCACCGCGCCATTCTCGCACTCGGCGAGGAGCTCAAGGGCTCCGATCGTCCCTCGATCGTCACAGGCGGGGTCGCGCTGCTCGCGCCCGGAAACGGCGCACCGCGCCGTTGGATCCGGATCAGTCCGTCGTGAGCGCGGTTTCCATGTCCGTCGGATCGATCTGCTGGCTCAGCCGCGCGTTGAGCTTGTCGCGGTCGAGCTCACCCTCCCACCAGGCCACGATCACGCAGGCGACGCCGTTGCCGCAGAGATTGGTCAGCGCGCGGCATTCGCTCATGAACTTGTCGATGCCCAGCACGATCGCCATGCCCGGCACGAGGCGCGGGTCGACCACCGCCAGCGTCGCCGCCAGCGTGATGAAGCCGGCGCCGGTGATGCCGGAGGCGCCCTTCGAGGTCAGCATCGCCACCACCAGGATGGTCAGCTGCTGGCCGAAGGTGAGATCGACGCCGAGCGCCTGCGCGATGAACAGCGTCGCCAGCGTCATGTAGATGTTGGTGCCGTCGAGGTTGAACGAATAGCCCGTGGGCACCACGAGGCCGACGACCGACTTGGAGCAGCCGAGCCGCTCCAGCTTCTCCATCAAGGACGGCAGCGCGCTTTCCGACGAGGAGGTGCCGAGCACGATCAGCAGTTCGTCCTTGATATAGGCCAGGAATTTGAAGATCGAGAAACCCGCAATGCGCGCGATGATGCCGAGCACGACGAACACGAACAGCGCAGCGGTGACGTAGAACGTCGCGATCAGGCCGATCAGATTGAGGATCGCGCCGGTGCCGAACTTGCCGATGGTGTAGGCCATCGCGCCGAACGCACCGATCGGCGCCGCGCGCATCACGATGGAGATGACGCCGAACACCGCATGCGCGGCATCGTCGATGAAGCTGCGGATGGTGTGGCCGCGCTCGCCCAGGCTCATGATGGCGAAGCCGAACAGCACCGAGAACAGCAGCACCTGAAGGATCTCGCCTTGCGCGAAGGCGCCGACCACGGTGTCCGGAATGATGTGCAGCACGAAGTCGACCGACTTCTGCCCGGCGGCCTGCTTGGCGTAGTTCGCAACGGCCGCCTCGCTCGCCGCCGCATTGCCGAAGCCTGCGCCGGGCCTCACGAGATTGCCGACCATGAGGCCGATCACCAGCGCGAAGGTGGAGACGACCTCGAAATAGACCAGCGCCTTCACGCCGATGCGGCCGACCTTCTTGGCGTCCTGAATGTGCGCGATGCCCGAGACGACGGTGCAGAAGATGATCGGGGCGATCACCATCTTGATCAGCTTGATGAAGCCGTCGCCCATCGCCTTGATCCAGTCGTTGGTGGCGAGCGTCGGCCAGAGCCACCCGACGATGGCGCCGAGCACGATGGCGATCAGCACCTGGACATAGAGAATCTTGTACCACGGCTTGGCTGCGGCCGGCGCGACCGGCGCCGCCGCCATCGTTGTCGTCGTCATCGTTTCACTCCCCCTCGAACATTGGGGCCAGCCAAGATCAACTTGGCCGGCCCTGTCAATTGGAACCGCTCGGAATGGCGCGCTTTACCCGCGACGATCGACGATCCGGCGGGCTGCCGGCATCAATGTCGCCCCCAGCGCATTCTTGACCACGGACCCCGCGATGAACGGCGCAAGGCCGACCTGCCAGGCCTTGTCCGCGCCAAGGCCGATGCCGTAGGCCAGCCAGCCGAAACCCGCGGCCAGGATGACGACATGGCCGATCGCCATCGCCACAAACAGCAGCGCGATGCTGCCATCCCAGCCGCGCTCGGCGAGCCAGCCGGTGACGAAGGCAGCCAGCACGAAGCCGAACAGATAGCCCGCGGTCGGGCCGACCAGCGGTGCAATCCCACCCACGGGACCGGCGAACACCGGCAGGCCAAGCGCACCCTCGGCGAGGTAGGCGATCATGGTTGCGCTGCCAAGGCGCCAGCCATAGGCGGCGCCGATCATCAGCACCACCAGCGTCTGCAGTGTCATGGGCACGTAAGGCAGCGGCAGGTTCACCTTGGCTGACAGCGCCATCAAGGCGGTGCCGAGCCCAATCAGCACGAATGCACGCAGTGCACCGACTGTTTCGCCCGGACGGGTCGGCCACATCAATGCGGCGAGAGGAGAATGCGGGGCGGACGGGACGGAACGGTCAGACAAGTTGCACTCCGAAAAGGCTGGCGAAAACTGGCGGCTATTTAAGCCAGTGAGCGATCCGGTCAACTGCCTCCCGCATCTCGTCCGGCGAGCGCGCATAGGAAAAACGAATGAACGAGCGGCCATGGATGGGATCGAAATCGAGGCCGGGCGTCGCCGCAACGCGAGCCTGCTCCAGCATCTGCTTGGCGAACTCGAAACTGTCCGAGGTGAAATCGGAGACGTCGGCATAAAGATAGAACGCGCCGTCGGCCGGCAGGAACCTGGTGAGGCCGGCCTTCGGCAGTCCCTCGATCAGGATGCGCCGGTTTTCCTGATAGCCGTGCTTGATCTCCTCCATCTCGGCGGTGCCGTCGAAGGCGGCCTCGGCGGCGATCTGCGACAGGGCCGGCACCGAGATGGACAGGTTCTGCTGCAGCCGCTCGATCGGGCGCACCAAAATCTCCGGCACGACCATCCAGCCGACGCGCCAGCCCGTCATGCAAAAATACTTCGAGAACGAGTTGATCACGAGGGCGTGGTCCGACAGTGCCGCCGCCGTCACCGCCGGAAACGCGTAGTCCAGCCCGTGATAGATCTCGTCCGAGATGAAGCGGATCCTGGCGTCTTCCGCCGCCGCGATCAGGCCGGAGAGCGCCTCGCGGGACATCATCGTTCCCGTTGGATTGGCGGGACTGCCGACCAGCACGCCCTTCAGCGGTGCCTTGCGATGGGCGGCAAGCAACGCCTCGCCGGTGAGCGCGTGGCGGGTCTCGTTCGTGGTCTCGATCAGCACCGGCTCGCAGCCGAGCGCAGTCAGGATGTGGCGGTACGGCGGATAGCCCGGCACCGTCACGGCGACGCGGTCCCCGGGCTCGAACATCGACAGGAAGGCCAGGATGAATCCGCCGGACGAGCCCGTCGTCACCACGATCCGTTCGGGGCTGACGTCACACCCATGGACGTCGCGATAGTGCCGCGCGATCCGCTCGCGCAAGGAGGGGATGCCGAGCGCGGAGGTATAGTCGATCCGGCCGGCCTCGAGCGCCGCATGGGCGGCCGCGATCGCGGTTTTCGGCGCGCCGGCCGCGGGCTGGCCAACCTCCATGTGGATGACATGGCCCCCGGCGGCCTCGATTCGGGCCGCGGCGGCCATCACGTCCATCACCATGAAGGGGGGAACGTCGCTGCGGCGGGAGGGCGCGAGCCACTGCCCCAACCGGTTCCTCAATGTCGCATCCTGCATCGATTTCTGCTATTTCGCTGGCGGACCGGCTCCGTCCGGTCCTTCAAAACGGGGCGCTTGCGCCCCAGACTGGCCGCATTGTACGGCTCATAAGGGGTACGGCTCCTAGGCCATATCGCGTATCCGGTCCGCCGCCAATCGCCAAACAACTGCTTTTCAGGTCCCTTGTCGAGACCGTTTGACCCAGACCGCTTGATGTTGCTCCAGACCGCATTGCGCAAGAAGGCCTCCGCCCTCACCGCCCTCGTCACGGCCGCGGCGATCGCCCTGGCGCCGCTCCCGGCGGCAAGGGCGCAGAGCAAGGGGCCGCCGATCCTGCGCGATACCGAGACCGAACAGCTGCTGCGCGAATACACCCGCCCGATCCTGCGCGTCGCCGGGCTGGAAAAGCAGAACATCCAGATGGTGATCATCAACGACGGCGCGTTCAACGCGTTCGTCGCGGATGGCCGCCGCATCTTCGTCAATTACGGCGCGATCCTCCAGTCGGAGACCCCCAACCAGATCATCGGCGTGCTCGCGCACGAGACCGGGCATCTGGCCGGCGGCCATCTGTCCAAGCTGCGCGAGCAACTCGCCAACGCGCAGACCCAGATGATCATCGCGATGCTGCTCGGCGCCGGCGCGATCGCAGCCGGCAGCACCCGCAGCTCGAGCGCCGGCAACAACGGCCTTGCCAATGCGGGCGCTGCCGCGATCGCAGGTCCCCAGGAGATGATCCGCCGCACGCTGCTGTCCTACCAGCGCCAGCAGGAGGAGAACGCCGACCGTGCCGGCGTGAAATTCCTGACCGCCACCCAGCAGTCGCCGAGGGGCATGTCCGAGACCTTCAAGCGCTTCACCAGCGAGAGCCTGTTCGCCGCGCGCGGCGCCGACCCCTATCTGCAGTCGCATCCGATGCCGGCCGAGCGCGTCGCCGCATTGCAGGAGTTCGCCAGCAGCAGTCCCTATTGGGACAAGAAGGACGATCCCGCGCTCCAGCTCCGCCACGACATGGTGCGCGCCAAGATCTCGGCCTTCATGGAACGGCCGGAGACGGTGTATCGCCGCTATCCGCAGACCAACGACAGCATGCCGGCGCGCTATGCCCGGGCCATCAGCACCTATCTGCACGGGGATCTGCGCAGCGCGCTCGCCCAGATCGACGCCCTGATCCAGGTCCAGCCCAACAACCCGTACTTCTACGAGGTGCGCGGCCAGGCCCTGCTGGAAAGCGGCAAGCCCGCCGAGGCGATCGCCCCGCTGCGCAAGGCGGTACAGCTCTCCAACAACGCGCCCCTCATCGAGATGTTACTTGGGCAGGCTCTGGTTGGAACCGATAATAAAGCCTACACCGACGACGCTGTTCGGATTCTTCGCGCCGCGGTGGCGCGGGAGCCCGAGGCGGTGCTCGGTTATACCCAGCTCGCGATGGCCTATGGCCGGAAGGGCGACTATGCCGAGGCGGATCTGGCTTCGGCGCAGGCCGCTTACCTGCGCGGCGACAACAAGACCGCCCGCGAGCTTGCAACGCGCGCGAAAACCCGTTTCGCCGTCGGCACGCCCGGATGGGTCAAGGCCGACGACATCGTGGCGGCCAAGCCGCCGCGCAACTGACGAGAACGACGCCTAAGACCACGACGTCACGACACCGAGCTTTGAGTCCGCCGGACGTTTTCCGAAACCTGCTTTGGATAAGAGGATTTGCCTATGCCTTCGCTGCGTCTGCTTGCCCCCGCGCTGTTTGCGCTCGCCATGTTCGGCGCAACCGCGCCCGCGTCGGCCGACAGCTTCTCCGATGCCCAGCGCACCGACATCGAGGCGATCATCAAGAACTATCTCGTCACCCACCCCGAGGTGCTCGAGGAGGCGATGACCGAGCTCAGCAAGCGCCAGGCCGCGGCCGAAACGCAGAAGCACGAGGCCAGCATCGCGCAGAATGCGGAGGCGATCTTCAACTCCCCGCGCCAGGTCGTGCTCGGCAACAAGGATGGCGACGTCACCTTCGTCGAGTTCTTCGATTACAATTGCGGCTACTGCAAGCGCGCGATGGACGACATGCTCAACCTCATGAAGGGCGATCCGAGGCTGAAGGTCGTGCTGAAGGAGTTTCCGGTGCTGAGCCAGGGCTCGGTGGAAGCAGCGCAGGTTGCTGTCGCGGTGCGCATGCAGGACCCCTCCGGCAAGAAGTATCTCGACTTCCATCAGAAGCTGCTCGGCGGCCGCGGCGCGGCCGACAAGGCGCGCGCCATGCAGGCGGCCAAGGAGGCCGGCCTCGACACCGCCAAGATCGAGAAGGACCTCGCCAGCCCCGAAGTGCGCGCCACCATCGAGGAGAACTTCAAGCTCGCGGAGGCGATGGGCATGAACGGCACGCCGAGCTACGTGATCGGCAAGCAGATCGTGATCGGCGCGATCGGCCTCGAAGGCCTGAAGGAAAAGATCGGCGTTGCCCGCTGCGGCAAGGCGACCTGCTGATTCTCACGTTTTTGGATATTGAAGACGCGGAAAGGCCGGCTGAAAAGCCGGCCTTTTTCCTGCGCGAAACCTTGGCGCGATCCTGCCAGGTCGTTCATCCGGCATTCAACAAACAAATGCCCGGGAACAAGCGAAGTTCCGGAACAACTCAAATCTCCTTTCGTTGTCGGCGCGGGCAATGACGCAGAGAAACACGTGAGGAGAATTCAATGTTGAACCGCTTTATGATCTCGGTTGCCGCACTGGCGCTCGTCGCCGGCACCGGTCTGGCGAACGCACAAGACAAGGGCCGCGACAGTGGCGGCGCTGGCTCGCAGCAGATGCAGCATTCGCAGCCGTCCGGCGGCGCCGCCGAGCGCGGCGGCTCGATGGGCCGCGATTCCTCGAGCCATGACAAGGGCACCGTGGGTCAGGCTGGCGGCCGGGCCTCCGAAGAGAAGTCCGGTGCGATGAAGGACGAGCACCAGGGTCGCGAGATGAACAAGAACGCGGCCGAGGACAAGTCCGGCGCGACCAAGGGCCAGCGCACCGACGAACGTGCGCAAGGTCAGATGGACAAGTCCCAGCAGGACAAGTCCAAGAGCATGAGCCAGGACACCACCAAGTCCGGCCAGAGGGACAAGGACATGAAGGCTGAGGGCAGCAAGAGCGGCACCTCGACCAACAATGCCGAGACCCAGAAGGGTACCACGAGCACCAACCAGAACGCTCAGGGTCAGACCGGCACCAGCACCAACCAGAACGCCCAGGGCCAGACCAGCACGAATACGACGGTCGGCCAGGCGGGCGCCGGTGCCAAGCTCTCGACCGAGCAGCGGACCCAGATCACCTCGGTGATCCGCGAGCAGCGCGTGGCGCCCGTGACCAACGCGAACTTCGCGGTCTCGGTCGGCACCCGCATTCCGCGGGAGGGCATCGAGCTGCACGCCCTGCCGTCCCGGGTTGCGACGATCTATCCGGAGTGGCGCAGCTACCGCTACGTCATGGTCCGCGACCAGATCGTGATCGTGGATCCGAACACCTACGAGATCGTCGCGATTCTCGACGTCTAGGGCTGATGACAACTATCGAAGGGGCGGGCAGCAATGCCCGCCTCCTTGCGTTTGGCCGGCAGCCATGCTTTGGACTGGTTAACAAGCAATTTCCGTAGCTTCCGCACAGGTTTTTGCACCCTGGATGAGGTACCTGAAGGCTTCCTCGGAGGCCCCTCAAGGCTTCCCCTGGGGCGCTTTGTTACCTATAACCCCGCCACGCCGAAGCACCTCTTCCGGGATTGGAATGGCAGAACCAGCAACCGACACGATCCTCGTTCTCAACGGGCCGAACCTCAACATGTTGGGGACGCGCGAGCCTGAAAAGTACGGTCATGCGACGCTGGCGGACGTCGAGGCGCTGTGCCGCGAGACGGCGGCGACGTTTGGCCTCAAGGCCGACTGCGGCCAGTCCAATCGCGAGGGCGAGCTGATCGACTTCATCCACGAGGCGCATGCGCGCAAGATGAAGGGCATCATCATGAATGCCGGCGGCTATTCGCACACCTCGATCACGTTGCACGACGCGCTGCTCGCGGTGCAGATCCCGACGGTCGAGGTGCATGTGACCAACATCCACGCCCGCGAGAGCTTCCGTCACCACTCCTACACCGCACGCGCCGCGTTCGCCTCGCTGTGCGGTTTCGGCATCGAAGGCTACCGCCTCGCCATCCAGGGCCTTGCCGCCAAGCTCGGCATCAAGCCCAAAGCCTGACGCTCCCTTCCAACAGAACATTCGGATCAAACAACATGGCGCGCCAGCCAGACGACAAAGCAGCCGCAAAGTTTTCCAGCGAGGATTCCGCGCTCGTCCGCGAGCTCGCCCTTCTGCTCGACGAGACCAGCCTCACCGAGATCGAGATCGAGCGTGCGGGCCTGCGCCTGCGCGTCGCCCGCAACATCAGCGTTGCCGCGACGATGCCGATGCCGCTTGGAGCCGCTCCGGCCCCCCTCCCAACGGCGGCAAGTGCCGCCGCACCCGCAGCCGCCGCAGCCGATTTGTCGAAGCACCCCGGCGCGGTCACCTCGCCGATGGTCGGCACCGCCTATTGGGCGCCGGAGCCCGGCGCCAAGCCGTTCATCGAGGTCGGCAGCAAGGTCTCGGTCGGCCAGACGCTGCTGATCATCGAGGCCATGAAAACCATGAACCAGATTCCCTCGCCGCGATCAGGCACGGTGACGCAGATCCTGGTTGAGGACGGCCAGCCGGTCGAGTACGGCGAGCCGCTCGTCATCATCGAGTAATTGTGGAGGGCGGCCAGCCCCGCCCTCACCGCCTTCCGCGCGCCAGTCCCTCAAGGGCACCATGTTCGACAAGATCCTCATAGCCAATCGCGGCGAGATCGCCCTTCGCATCCTCAGGGCCTGCAAGGAGCTCGGGATCGCGACCGTGGCCGTGCACTCGACCGCCGATGCCGACGCCATGCATGTGCGCCTGTCGGACGAGAGCGTCTGCATCGGGCCGCCGGCGTCCAAGGACAGCTATCTCAACGTGCCTGCGCTGCTCGCGGCTTGCGAGATCACCGGCGCCGATGCGGTGCATCCCGGCTACGGCTTCCTGTCCGAGAACGCGCGCTTCGCGGAGATCCTCTCCGAGCACAATCTGCATTTCATCGGTCCGAAGGCCGAGCACATCCGCCTGATGGGCGACAAGATCGAGGCCAAGAAGACCGCCAAGAGGCTCGGCATCCCCGTGGTGCCCGGCTCCGACGGCGCGGTCGGCCCCGACGATGACGCCATGGCGATCGCGAAGAAGATCGGCTTTCCCGTGCTGGTGAAGGCCGCGGCGGGCGGCGGCGGCCGCGGCATGAAGGTCGCCCACAGCGAGGCCGACCTCCAGCTGGCGCTGTCGACGGCGGCCAACGAGGCCAAATCCGCTTTTGGCGACGCCTCCGTCTACCTGGAAAAATACCTCCAGAAGCCGCGCCATATCGAGATCCAGATCCTCGGCGACGGCCGTGGCGGCGCGATCCATCTCGGCGAGCGCGACTGCTCGCTGCAACGCCGCCACCAGAAGGTCTGGGAGGAAGGCCCCTCGCCGGTACTGGCCGCCGCCGCGCGCGCCAAGATCGGCGAGACCTGCGCCAAAGCGATGCGCGAGATGAAATATCTCGGCGTCGGCACCATCGAATTCCTGTACGAGGACGGCGAGTTCTACTTCATCGAGATGAACACGCGTATCCAGGTCGAGCATCCCGTCACCGAGAGCATCACCGATATCGATCTCGTGCTGGAGCAGATCCGCATCGCCGCCGGCGGCGATCTGCCGGCGAAGCAGGAGGAAGTCCAGGTCATCGGCCACGCGATCGAGTGCCGCATCAATGCCGAGAACCCGCAGACTTTCCGCCCCTCGCCCGGCCGGATCCAGCAATATCACCCGCCCGGCGGCCTCGGCGTCCGGATCGATTCAGCGGTCTATCAGGGCTACACGATTCCGCCTTATTACGACTCGCTCGTCGGCAAGCTGATCGTGCACGGCAAGACGCGCGCCGAATGCCTGATGCGGCTGCGCCGGGCCCTGGACGAGATGGTGGTGGAAGGCATCGAGACCACGCTGCCGCTGTTCCGCGCATTGGTGCGCGAGGACGACATCATCAACGGCGACTACCACATCCACTGGCTGGAACAGTATCTGGCCGGCAAGGCGGAACCCGCCGCCAAATAAATCCGGCGGCGCCGGGAACCCGTTGCCCTCGCGGGCGTTTTGAGCAGCTGGTAGCTGTTTGGAAAGGGGCCTTGGATTTCCTTTGATCTCGACTGGGCGACACCGTCGTGACGGCTGAGGCGCAGCGGCGGCGCGCATTTTGGCAGGTCCTGCTGTTCGCAGCGGGCCTTTTGGTGCTGACCGTGATCAGCGCCGGCTCCGTCTACCTCGTCAACAAGGCGAGAGACGACAGCAAATGGGTGGTCCACACCATCGAGGTGGAGAACCAGGTCAACGCGCTGTTGCTCGAGATCCGGCGCGCCGAGAGCGGCGCGCGCGGCTTTCTCCTGACGCAGGGACCGGATTTCCAGTCGGAGCATGAGAGGGCCGTCGCAGCCATCGTGCCCGCGCTCGACAAGCTCACGCGCCAGATCGGCGACAGTCCGGTGCAGCGCGACAACGTCGAGAAGCTGAGTGCCGCGATCGAGGTCCGGCTCGACCAGTTCGCGCGCGAGATGGATTTCGTCCAACAGGGCCAGTTCGACAATGCCAAGGCTCTCGTGCGCGAGGCCGCTGCAGGCAACACCACCACCACGATCACCAATCTCGGCAACGCGATGATCCGCGAAGAGGAACGGCTATTCCGGCAGCGATCCGTCAATGCCGACCGCAGCCAGACGCTGGCCGCCTCCCTCACCGGGATCGGCTCGGGCCTCGTGGTGGTGCTGGCGCTGATCTCGATCTGGCTGCTGCGGCGCTCGGCGCGCATGCGCGACGAGGCCGAGACCCGTCTGCGCGATGCCTACGCCAATCTGGAGGCCCTCGTCGACGAACGCACGGCTGACCTGCGCGAGGCCAACAACGAGATTCAGCGCTTTGCCTATATCGTGAGCCACGATCTGCGCTCGCCGCTCGTCAACATCATGGGCTTCACCAGCGAGCTCGAAGAGCTCGGCGGCGACATCTTCCGCCGCGTCAGCAGCCTCACCCACGTCCCGGCCGACGGACCGCCTCTGGTGGCCGGCCCCACCGACGAGATCGTGCTCGAAAGTCCAGACAGGCAGCTTTCCGAAGATTTTGCCGAGGCGCTCGGCTTCATCAAATCGTCGATCGCCAAGATGGACCGGCTGATCTCGGCGATCCTCAACCTCACCCGCGAGGGCCGGCGTGAATTCCAGCCGGAGAAGATCGACATGCGTGATTTCGTCGAGGCCATCGTCTCGACGCTGGCGCATCAGGCCGCGGAAGCGCAAGCCGAGATCCACGTCGAGCCGCTGCCCGACATCGTCAGCGACCGCCTTGCGCTGGAGCAGATCTTCTCCAACCTGATCGACAACGCGATCAAGTACCTGAAGAACGGTGTGCCCGGCGAGATCAGAATTCGCGGGCGGACCAAGCTCGGCTACGCCATCTTCGAGATCAGCGACAACGGCCGCGGCATCGATCCGAAGGACCATCAGCGGATATTCGACCTGTTCCGCCGTGCGGGAACCCAGGACAAGCCGGGACAGGGCATAGGCCTTGCACATGTGCGTGCACTTGTGCGCCGTCTCGGCGGCACCATGTCGGTATCGTCGGAACTCAACGCGGGCAGCACGTTCACCATCACGCTGCCCCTCGCCTGGAACGCCAGCACCCGGAACGCAGATCGATGACGCAGCCAGTCACCATCATCATGATCGAGGACGACGAGGGGCACGCCCGCCTCATCGAGCGCAATATCCGCCGCTCCGGCGTCAACAACGAGATCGTCTCGTTCGCCAACGGCACCGACGCGATGAGGCACCTGTTCGGCGCCGACGGCAGCGGGCTTTCCCAGAAGGGCAATGCCCTCTTGATCCTGCTCGACCTCAACCTGCCCGACATGAGCGGGATCGACATCCTGAAGCAGATCAAGGAAAACAGATATCTCAAGGCCTCACCGGTGGTCGTGCTCACGACCACCGACGATTCCCAGGAGATCAAGCGCTGCTACGAGCTCGGCTGCAACGTCTACATCACCAAACCCGTCAATTACGAGAATTTTGCCAACGCCATCCGGCAGCTCGGGCTGTTCTTCTCGGTCATCCAGGTCCCGCCTGCCACCCCATGAAACAGCGAACGCCGACACTGCTGTATATCGACGACGACGAAGCGCTGGCGCGCCTGGTCGAACGCGGCCTGACGCGGCGCGGCTACAGGGTCGTCCATGCCGCCAGCGGCGAGGAAGGCCTCGAGCACATCCGCCGCGCGGGAGCCAGTGGGTGCATCGACGTCGTGGCGCTCGACCAGTACATGCCGGGTCTCGACGGCCTCGACACCCTCGAGCAGATCATGGCGATTCCGGACGCCCCTCCCGTGGTGTTCGTCACGGCCTCGCAAGACTCAAGCATCGCGGTCACGGCGCTGAAGGCGGGTGCGGCCGACTATCTCGTCAAGGACGTCAAGGGCGACTTCATCCCCCTGCTCCACGTCGCGGTCGAGGGCGCGCTGCGCCAGGCCGAGCTGCAGAAGGCACGCGAGGAAGCGGAAGCCGAGATTCATGCCTCGCGCGACCGCTACGCCGCGCTGGCCGCCGAACGCGAGCTCCTGCTTCGCGAGGTCAATCACCGCGTCGGCAACTCGCTCCAGATCATCGCCTCGCTGCTGCACCTGCAGGCCAGCTCCGCCACGCAGGAAGAGGTCAAGGCCGCGCTGACCAACGCCATGGGCCGCGTCGCTGCGGTCGCGCAGGTGCACCGCCGCCTCTACACCTCGCAGGACCTGAAGAGCGTGGTCATGAACCAGTATCTGGATTCGCTGCTCGAGGATCTGCGCCGCTCGGCCGAAGGTAACCGGATGTCGCGCCTGACACTGACGGCCGAGCCGATCGAGATCGACCCGGACCGCGCGGTCGCCGTCGGCATCATCGTCAACGAGCTGGTGATGAACGCGGTGAAATACGCCTATCCCGACGGCGCCGGCCCGATCCATGTCGAGCTGACCTCGCAGGGCGAGGATCTCCTGCTGACGATCGCCGACGACGGCGTCGGCGACAACGTCAAGGCCGACCCGCGCTCCACCGGTATGGGCCAGCGCATCGTCGCGGCCATGGCGACCAAGCTCGACGCCTCGGTCGAGCGCGACCCCACCCATTCCGGAACCCGCATCGTGCTGCGGTTCCAGCGTACCCCCGCCGCGCCGGACAAGGCCAACAGCGCCGCCGCGAGCTGAGTCGCCCCCCATCGCAACCGCTTTGCGATCCTGCTATTGTCGCAAGCCATGACTTCGCGCGATTCCGCCTCGTCTGAGATCACGCCGGCCGTGCTGCTGCGCGCCTATGCCTGCGGCATCTTTCCCATGGCCGAAAGCGCCGACGATCCAACCCTGTTCTGGGTCGAGCCGGAGCTGCGCGGCGTCATCCCGCTCGACGGTTTTCGCGTGGCCTCGCGGCTTGCACGCACCGTGCGTTCGGATGCTTTTCGCGTCACCGTCAATACCGCGTTCAAGGCCACGATCGCCGGCTGTGCCGCGCCGCAGGCGGGGCGCGAGGACACCTGGATCAACAAGCGCATCCGCGATCTCTATGGCGGCCTGTTCGAGCTCGGCCATTGCCACAGCGTCGAAGCCTGGCAGGGCGACGAGCTCGTCGGCGGGCTCTACGGCGTGAGCCTGGGACGCGCCTTCTTCGGCGAGAGCATGTTTCACACCGCGCGCGATGCCTCGAAGGTCGCGCTGGTGCATCTGGTGGCGCGGCTGATCCATGGCGGCTTCGAGCTGCTCGACACGCAATACGTCACCGAGCATCTGAAGAGCTTTGGTGCGGTCGAGATTTCGCGGCGGCGCTACACTGCGCTGCTCGACAAGGCGCTCGCTGGTGATCCCGGCGACTTCCTGAGGCTCTCGTCCGGCGACGCCATCCCGGGCGCACGCGCGCTCGAGATCATCGCCTCGCGACAATAATCGATAGCTCGCCTAAAGCATGATCCGGAAAAGTGCGTAGCGGTTTTCCGAAATGATCATGCGCATACAACAACCTGAAGCGCGATGAGATTCATCCCGATCTCGTCGCGCCTTAGCGGCCGAACCCGGGAAGACCGAACAGACCCGGCCGCTGCTCCGGCTGCGGAGGCGGCGGCGCCGGCTGCTGCTGCGGCGGTGGCGGCAACGGCTGCGGCGGACGCTGCTGCACCGCCTGCTTGGGCGCGGCCTTCTTCTGCGCGGGAGGTGGCGGCGGCGGTGCGGGCTTGTTCGCAGGATCGGGCGCCGCGGTCGCAATGGTCTGCTGCGGCTCTTTGCAGTCGGTCAGCCAAATGTCGTAGATCGGATGCTCGACGCCGTGCAGGCCAGGGCTTGCGGCATACATCCAGCCTGAGAAGATCCGCTTCACCTCGCCCTGCAAAGTGATCTCGTCGACCTCGACGAAGGCATCGGTATTGGCGGCTTCCGTCGCCGGCCGGGTGTAGCAGGCGTCGGTCTTCACCCGCAGCGCGCCGAACTGGACGGTCTCGCCGATCTCCTCGTCGAAATTAATGATGCGCCCGGTGATCTTGTCGAGGCCGGAGAAGGTCGCCTTCTTGTTCACGATCTTCTGGGCCGGCGGCTCGGTCACGACCTCGTCGCCCGGCTGCAGGCTCGCCGGCGTCTGCGGCACGGCGCCGCCCGGCCCGCCTTTCTGCTGCGGCTGGCGCTGACCGGGCGCACCCGGGGCGCCTTGCGGACTGGGCGGAGCGATCGCGGCGGAGGGCGGCTGGTTGGGCGGAGCGACGGTGGAGCCCGGTGGCGGTGCCAGAGGCTGGGTCTCGACCGGTCCCGGCATGACGTTCCCCTGCCGGCCCGGCGGCGGTGCCATGGGGCGCGACGGCAGCACGCGGCCCTGCGGCGGGAGTTCGGGGACCTCCTCGTCGTCATCAGGGATCTGAGGCTGCGGCTGGCCGCGCGGAATGCTGCCCGGCGGCCGCGGCGGCGGATCGGAGAAGATCGTGCCGATCTGCGCCTGCACAGGCGTCGCAACCGTCAGCGCGGTGGCGGCCAAAAGTGCCGCAAGGCCCGTCAGGGTAAAGGTTTTGAACATCTCGCGCGGCTTCAACAGCGAATCGGGCTTGTTGGACATTCTACAGGGGATACCGCCGCTCGCAGGCCCTCGGGTTAACACGGCGAATACGGCGGGGGAAGGGCGGCATCCCTGCCCTTCCCGGCGCCATCTGGCCAGACCGGCACCCGGATGGGATAGTCGTACACTCCCTCCCCGGGCGCAAGGCGGGTAAGAAGCCGGGCATTCGCCTCCCGGATAGACCAACCAAAACCAGCTCAGAGGTTGCCCCCGATGCCCGTTGTGCTCGATCCCGACGCCGCCGCCGTCTACAAGGCTTTCCAGGAGGCCGGCCGTCCCGCCTACGAGACGCTGACTGCACCGGAGGCCCGCGCCTATTACCTGCAGGCGCGCTTTGCCACCAACCCCGAGCCGCCGGAACTCGCCCGCATCGCAGAGCTCGCGATCCCGGCGCCGCACGGGGAGATCCCCGCCCGCCTCTACGTTCCGAACGAGCCGCGCCGGCACGACGGCCTGTCGCCCGCGCTGGTGTTCTTCCACGGCGGCGGCTGGGTGATCGGCGATCTCGACTCCCACGACGTCGTCTGCCGCCAGCTCGCGGTTTCAGGCGCGCTGATCGTGATCTCGGTCGACTACCGCCTCGCGCCCGAGCACAAGTTTCCTGCGGCCGCCGATGACGCGATCGCCGCAACCGGATGGATCGCCGCCCATGCGCGCGAGCTCGGCATCGACGCCTCGCGCCTGTCGATCGGCGGCGACAGCGCCGGGGGCAATCTCGCCGCGGTCGTCGCGCTCGCCGCCCGCGACGCCGGCGGCCCCGCGATCGCCGGCCAGCTGCTGATCTATCCGGCGACCGATTTCGCAATGACGCACGGCTCGCACCGCGATCCCGAGACCAGCGTTCTGCTGACCCATTCGGTGATACGCTGGTTCCGCGATCACTATCTCAATGGCACCGCCGACATCCACGACTGGCGCGCCTCGCCGGCGCGCGTGCAAGACCTCGCGAGCCTGCCGCCGGCCTACGTGCTGACCGCCGGCGCCGATCCCCTGCGCGACGAGGGCGATGAATATGCCGCGCGCCTGACGCAGGCCGGCGTGCCTGTCGCGTACAAGCACTATCCCGGCCAGTTCCACGGCTTCTTCACCATGGGCAAGCTGTTGCGACAGGCCAATGTCGCCGTCGGCGAGATCGGCGCGTGGTTGAAGGGATTGGGCTGAGACGCCGTTCGCATGTCTTCCGCTCTTGGAAACGCTTTCGCCCTCCCCCTGCGCGCCCTGACCTGGCTCGGCGACCAGGGCACGCGCGCGGTGGCGGCCGTCGCGTTCATCGCGGTCGCGGTGCCGCCGCTCGGCGCGCTGCTGCGTCCCTACGTCACCGAGGCGATCCTGTGCCTGCTCTGTATCTCCTTCATGCGGGTCGATCTCGCCGCGCTCTACGGCCATCTCCGCCGGCCCGCACTGATCGCCGGCGCGACGGCATGGACCACGATCGGCGTGCCGCTGGTGGTCGGTCTGCTCGCCCATGGCAGCGGGCTCGACCGAAGCTCTCCCGGCCTCTTCCTCGCCCTTATGCTCCAGGCCTTGGCTTCGCCGATGATGGCAGCGCCCGCGCTCGCCGCGCTGATCGGCCTCGATGCCACGCTTCCGCTGGTCACGCTGGTCACCGCGACCGCGCTCGTGCCGTTCACAGCCTCGTTGCTCGCGAGCCTGTTTCTCGACGGCATGCTCAGCATCTCGCCGCTCACGCTCGGCCTGAAGCTGCTCGGCATCCTCGCGATATCGCTGATTGGCGCCACCGCGATCCGCTGGATCGTCGGCGCCGAAGCGATCCGGCGCCACAAGCGGCCGATCGACGGTTTCAACATCCTGATTTTGCTGGTCTTCGCCTCCGCCGTGATGGGCGACCTCGCGCACGACTTCGTCGCCGATCCGCTGTTCACGATCGGCGTCGCACTGCTCGCCTTTGCGGTCTATTTCACCCTGCTCGCCGCGACGACACTGATCTTCCGCCGCGCCGGGACCGAGCGTGCGTTTGCGATCGGCCTGATGGTGTCACAGCGCAATCTCGGCCTGATGCTGGCGGCGACCGCCGGCGCGTTGCCGGCCAGGACCTGGCTCTATTTCGCGCTGACGCAGTTTCCGATCCACCTTGCGCCCTATCTGCTGACGCCGATCGCGCGGCGACTGACGGCGCGGGCTGCTGACGCAGCCAGCGCGGCCGCGGCAAATCGAACAACCTAAGATTGTACCAAATCCGGAATGCGGCTTGCTGTCGGTATTACGGAGTACTCCCGCCGACCTGGGGCTCGTTGCGTCTATCCGCCATATACCCCATCAGGATGATTTCTTCGCGGGATACGAAGCCTATCCTGACGTTCAGGCACCGCAGTGGCTGGCAGAGGCTTGGTTGTCACGTGCCTTACGTAAAGCGGGGTTGGAGGAAGTAGTGTTCCGTCCCGATGCGCATGGCGTCGCACAGTCTCAGCTCACTGCCTTCCGCCAATGGTGCGAGGCCCGCACGGGGCGACAGCTGCGCGATCACGCTGCGATGGACCGCTTCTCGGTCGAGGACTACCACAGCTTCTGGCGCCTCTTCCTCGAGTGGTCGGACTTGCCGCGGGACGGTGCAGCCGAGCCCGTCTGCGTCGGTTATGCCTGCGAGACCGCGCGCTTCTTCCCGGATCTCCGTCTCAACTACGTTGAGTGTCTCCTCACCGGCACTGCCGACCAGCCGGCGCTGACCGCCTGCCACGCTAACGGCAGCCGCGACCGGTTCACGCGTGGCGCGCTGCGCCTCACGGTTGCTCGACTGGCGAAGTCGTTGCGGCGGCTCGGGGTGCGCCCTGGCGACCACGTCGTGGCCATCGCACGCAACAATGCCGAGGCGGTCATTGCGTGTCTGGCGACCGCCGCCATTGGCGCGACTTTCGCCAGCTGCGCGCCAGACATGGGCGTGCCCGCCATCCTGGCACGCTTCGCCCCTCTCGAACCCGTGGTGCTCTTCGGGTGCCTTCGCGCGGAGCCATGGGATGCGGGAGTCCCCGTCGCCGATCGCGTCCGCGAAGCGGCGGCCGGCCTGCCGAGCCTCGCGGCGATCATTGCGCTGGATGATGGCTCGCTCGACCTCGACGAGGAGACGGCACCGCTGCACAGGCTTACCGACCTGCTCTGTGATGAAGATGGCGGCAATGATGAGCCAGGCTGGCACCGTCATCCATTCAACCATCCGCTGTTCACGATGTTCTCTTCGGGCACCACGGGCCCGCCGAAATGCATCCAGCACGGCGCCGGCGGCACCTTGCTGGAGCATCTGAAGGAGCACCGGCTGCACTGTGATCTCAGGCCTGGCGATAAGCTGTTCTTCCAGACATCCTGTGGTTGGATGATGTGGAAGTGGCAGCTGTCCGCGTTGGCTTCGGGCGCCGAGATTGTCCTTTATGACGGACCGCTCGCGGCGGCAGACACGTTCTGGCGGATCGTTGCCGAGGAGCACGTGACCGTTTTCGGCACCAATCCTGCCTATCTGCACTTTTGCGAGCAGAAGGGTTTCTGCCCCGGCCAAGTGTTCGACCTTTCTGCCCTGCGCGCCATGCTCTCGACCGGCTCCATCCTGTATCCGCGCCAGTACGACTGGGTCAGCAGCAAGGTGAAGACGTCAATCCCGCTGCAGTCGATCTCGGGTGGCACCGACATCATCGGCTGCTTCGTCCTCGGCAATCCGGATCTGCCGGTCCATCGCGGCGAGGTACAGTGCCGCAGCCTCGGCCTCGATGTCCGCTCGCTGCCGCCCCCTGACGATCCGCAGGCAAGCATAGGCGAGCTGGTCTGCGCCAATCCTTTCCCCTCGCGCCCACTCGGCTTTCACGGCGATGCCGACGGCACGCGCTTCCACGCCGCCTACTTTGCTCAGAACCCCGGCTTTTGGACACATGGCGATCTGATCGAGGCTATGCCTCAGGGGGGCTGGCGCTTGCACGGTCGTTCAGACGGCGTCCTCAATGTGCGCGGCATCCGCATCGGAACCGCGGAGATCTACCGCATCCTCGATGACGTCGAGCAGATCGTCGAGGCGATGGCGGTCGAGCAACAAGCCGAAGACGAGCCAGGCGGCACGCGCATGGTTCTGTTGCTCGTACTGCGTAAAGACGTGGTGCTCGACAGGGCGCTGGCCGGGCACATCCGCGCGAAGCTTGCACGCTGCGGCTCGCCGGCCTTCGTGCCGGCGCGTATCGCGCAGGTCGAGGCGCTTCCCGTCACTTTTAACGGCAAGCGTTCCGAACTCGCAGCGCGGGATGCGGTGAATGGCCGCCCTGTACGGAATCGCGATGCCCTGCAGAACGCGGAGTGCCTTGATGCCATTCGCAACCATCCGGTTCTCCGGGGGCCTCGAACCGTCAGCGCGTCGCCGGAGCCGGCCGCCGTCAGTCGGATGATCCCCGACGCCGAGCGGCTGCCGAAAGACCTGCAGGCAATCTGCGAGCGCGTGCTGGACATCGCTCCCATCGGCTGGTCCGACAATCTTCTGGACTCCGGCGCCGACTCGCTGGCGGTGGTGAGCCTGCTCCTCGAGATCGAGAGCTATGCGGGTCATCCGGTGCCGCTTTCGGCCTTTTCGGGCGCGCCGTCGATCGAAGGGCTGTCCGCGGTCCTCTCCGGCGCGGAGGCTCTGACGGACCGGCAGCTTGGTCGATCGGGCCTGCATGTCCGTGCCGTGGGCCCGGAGGACGTGGAGCCGGTCTGCCACTTTCTCGAGGAAACGTTTTGCGCCTCGCGCATCGAGGCAACGACATGGCGCCGCCTGTTCAATCATGGCTGGTCGGATCACGGGCGCGGCTTCATGCTTTTCGACGGCAACGCCCTGGTCGGGTTCATCGGGGCCATTGCGGCCCCGCGGCAGGTGAACGACGCGGTAGTCCTCGTCCGTAACCTGTCCTCCTGGGTTGTAAACGCGCAGTACCGCGGCTGGGGCATGGCACTGCTCGCCTCGATGCTGGATGACGCGAACGCCACATATACGTGCTTCACCCCACAGCCGTCATCCTGGGCTGCCCTCATGACGCAGGGATTCAAACCGCTGGACTCGCAGCGCATCGCCATGCCGCCATTGCTGCAGGCCGAGACCTTGTTCGCCTCGACCCGGCCGCTGATCAGCTTCGATCCAGCCGTGGTCCGCGATAGATTGACCAGCCACCAAAAGCAAATCTTCGACGATCACGCGCCCTACGATTGCCTGCAACTCGTCATCATCGACGGGCCCGATCATGCCTATCTCGTGGTGAAACGCCGCGAACGTCGTCCTGCAGCGAGCCGGCTGGGAGTGCTGGCACGGTTTCTGCCGCGGCAAATCCCCTATTCGGATATTCTGCATTGTAGTGCACCGGCTCTGCTGGTGCGTCATCTCGAGCGCGTCAAGCTGGCGATCCTGCGCCGGCAGCGAACGGCAGCACTCGTCGCGGAGGCGCGGCTCTTTTCGGTCCGGCCACGTGGCGTGGTACTTCCGATGAGCACGTGCTTCCGCTCCCCACTGACCGCCGCCAGCGAGCTCGACAGGCTTTATTCGGAAATCGTGCTCCTGCCCATCTGAAGGCGGATATTCGCCTCTGCACCATCGGTGTCCGCCTTTGAGCCGACGCGGACCTCGCCTCCTGCACGCGCTCAAGGATGACGCGTCCACACCCTATCCCGCCCTTGCCGCGCGCCGCAGCGCCTGCGGGGGCTGGCCGAAGGCTCGGATGAAGGCGCGGCGCATGCGCTCGGGGTCGCGGAAGCCGGTCGTTTCCGCAACGAGCTCGATCGCCTCGCGCGAAGACTGCACGCGCTCGCGGGCGACTTCGAGCCGGAGCCGCTCGACCGCCTTGGATGGCGTCGTGCCGGTCTCGGCCGCGAAGGCGCGGGCAAAATGCCGCGCGCTCATCCCGGCCCGATCGGCAAGCTCCTCCACGGTGAGCGGCGCGTCGAGATTTTCGCGGGCCCAGGACAGCAGCGCGCCGAAGCGGCCGTTCGGCGCCTTCAACTCGAGCAGCGAGGAGAACTGCGACTGGCCGCCGCTGCGGCGGTGGTACAGCACGAGCTGCCGCGCCGTCGCCTGCGCGATCTCCTCGCCCTGGTCGTCGGTGACCATCGCCAGCGCGAGGTCGATTCCCGCGCTGATGCCCGCCGACGTCCACACATTGCCGTCGCGGGTGAAAATCTGGTCCGGCTCGAACTTCACCTTGGGATAGCGTGCGACGAACTCGCGCGTCCGGCCCCAATGCGTGGTGGCGCGGCGACCGTCGAGCAGGCCCGCTTCGGCGAGCACAAAGGCGCCCGAACAGACGCTGGCGACCCGTACACCGCGCCTGGCCAGCCGTTGCACGAAGGCCAGCGTGACCTCGCAGCGCGCGGCCTCAGCAACGCCGGCACCCCCCGCGATGATCAGCGTCGAGACGGCATTTGCCGACTTGAGATCCCGCGCCATCATCTCGACACCCGACGAGCTGCGTACGAGCCCCGCCTTCGCCGCCAACACCCGCAGCGCAAGCGGCTTGCCGGACGCACGCGCCGCGATCTCGAACACCGAGATCGGACCTGCCGCGTCGAGCAGCTGGAAGTCGGGGAAGATCAGGATGCCGATCATGGGCCAGCTCCAAACGAAATGTCCGAAAGTGAGGGAATTAGGCCATTTTGGACAGAAGGGCATCATGCCAGTTTGCCTCCGTCAAGCTCTTCCTTGGAGGTTCTCATGTCGGCACCGCTCCAGATCGGTCTTTTGGTGTTCCCGCGCGTCACCCAGCTCGACTTCACCGGCCCGTTGCAGGTGTTCTCCGCCGTTCCCGGCGCCCAGCTGCACCTGATCTGGAAGCGGATCGAGCCGGTGCCCAGCGATTCCGCGCTCATCGTGACGCCGACCACGACATTCGCGGACTGCCCGCAACTCGACGTGATCTGCGTACCCGGGGGCCGCGGCACCGACGACCTGCTCAATGACGAGCAGGTGCTCGACTTCCTGCGCCGGCAGGCCGAGGGCGCCAAATACGTCACCTCGGTCTGCACGGGATCGCTGGCGCTCGGCGCCGCCGGCCTCTTGAAGGGCTACCGTGCCGCCACCCATTGGAGCGCGATGGAGATGCTCAGCCAGTTCGGCGCGACGCCGACCAAGACGCGTGTCTGCGTCGATCGCAACCGCGTGACGGGCGGCGGTGTCACCGCAGGCATCGATTTCGCGCTGACGCTGGTGTCGACCCTGATCGATCGCACTACGGCGGAGGCGATCCAGCTCGGGATCGAATACAATCCGGCGCCGCCCTTCAATTCCGGCTCGCCCGATACCGCGCCCGCCGAGGTGCTTGCTCGCGTCAAGGAGCGCATCGCACCGTTGCAGGCCTACCGCCTTGATGCAGTCAAGCGTGCCGCTGAGCGGGTGGTGTCGTAGAGCACGACGGCTCGGTGTCCGGACGCGCAGCAGCGCCCTTTGCGCTGCTGCCATGGCATGCGAGGTCCGACAGCAAAGTTTGGCAAGCTGCCTCAGCATCGTCATTGCGAGCGCAGCGAAACAGATCCAGAATCTTTCTGCGCCGGCGGTCTGGATTGCCTCGCTGCGCTCGCATGTCGGGGTGCGGAGCACGGCAATCGCCTTCTCCGGTTCGGGCGCCGCGCGGCACCAAAAGAAAAAGGCCGCTCGGTTTCCCGAGCGGCCTTTCCTGTCTCACGGCGGCTGCACATTCACATCGGGCGATTTCGGACCTTCCGGACCGGGGGCCTATCTCCCGATCGAGTCCTTGTCGGCGGCCGCTGCATTTCGGGACAGTCGCGAACTGTGGCCCGAACCGAACGCGATGGTCTTCCATCTCCGCAAGATGGGATCATTGAGCCGCATCGCCCGGGTCGGCGCAACGACCGCGCAAACGACATCCCCGCTGTTCCCGTTGTCCACAGCGGCGTAGCGCGAATGCAAGTGCATCCAGTCGAACGAGGGAAGATCGCAGGCAGCTAGCCGGGCGTCCAGGGCTGGTAGTCGCCGGTCGCTTTGGGACGCTTGCCGCTGGCGAGCGTCGAGCCAGAGGGCCGGTAGGCCTTGGCCGTGCCGGTGAGATTCGGCTGGTGCGGCTTTTCCCACTCACGAGGCTGGTAGTTGATCTCGGTCGGCGGGGTATCGACGACGTGATGAATCCAGCCATGCCAGGCCGGCGGAATGCGGCTCGCCTCGGCATAGCCATTATAGATCACCCAGCGCCGCTCGAAGCCAAGGGTCGGATCGATCGCCCCGCCACGGGTGCGATAATAGAGGTTGCCCTGCTCGTCCTGGCCGACCAGCTCTCCGTACCGCTTGGTCCAGAGCTGGGTGCCAAACGTCTGGCCATTCCACCAGGTGAAGAACTTCAGAAAGAACTGTTTCATGCGGCAAGGGCCCTGCTTCGTCGGGTCCTGATGCCATCCGGGCGGCGAAATGTCCAGTTCGCCGGGTGCGGCCTGACCCGCCGCAAATGGCTGCCTCGGAGAACCGCCCGCCGCAAATCGGACCTGATCCGTTCATGCCGGGTACAGCGGTCCGGTGAGACGCTCCCCTCACGCGCAAACCGGCGTGATCCCAGGAACTCCACGCCCTGCACAGGGTTTGCCTCCCCGGGAAAGGAGTTTTGACATGAAAAGTCTGAAAGTTCTCGGTGCCGCCGCGGCGGTGGCGTTGGTTCTTCCGTTGGCGAGCCCGGGCTTCGCACAGAATCGTCCTGCAGCGGGCGGTGGTGCTCACTTCGGCGGTGGCGGCGCGCGGATCGGTGGCGGCGGGGCGGCCTTCCACGGCGGCGGCGGCAATTTCGGAGGCGGTGCGGCGATGCGCCCGAGCGGCGGCAGTTTCGCGGCCGGCACGGCGGTACGTCCGAGCGGCGGCGCTTTCGTAGGCGGCATGGCGAGCCGTCCTACCGTCTCGCCATCCTTCAGCGGGACCCGCAGCGTTGCGACGGCGGGCAACTGGCAAGGCGGTAGCGGCAATTGGAGCGGCCGCCGCTGGCATCATCGTGGTGGCGGCTTCTGGCCCGGCTTCGCGGCGGGCGCTGCGATCGGCGGCCTCGGCTCGTATGCCTATTACGGCGGCGGGTACTACGATGACCCCTACTACTATGGCAACACTTACTATGACGAGCCATCAGTCGCGGTGGTGCCCGACGGTGGCGGAGATTCCGTAGCCTACTGCGCGCAGCTTTACAGATCGTATGATCCGGCCTCCGGCACCTATCTCGGCTATGACGGTCTGCGTCATCCCTGCCCGTAAGTGGACCGAACATGTTTGAAGGAAGAGGCGTCGCAGCGATGCGGCGCCTTTTTCGCGAGTGTCACACCCGTCACCTGTTTCGCGTGTTCGAACGTCGCGGCGCAACTTGCGTACAATCTGACGCAACGGAACCTCTATTCACCACACCGTGCATATCTACCTGATCCAATCCAAAATTGACCCGAGCCACGATTCGCGGATATCACCATTGCCGGTGGGGACTTCGATCTACTGGGAAGTGTCATGCCGCGTATCCTCGTGGTAGATGACGATCCGATGGTCGGCGCGACCATCGAGGTCCTCCTCCAACGTCAAGGCTTCGACGTGACGCTGGCTGACGGCGGCGAAACCGGACTGGCTGCGCTGGAGTCGCAGACCTACGACGTGATGTTGATCGACATCTTCATGCCGCACATGCGCGGCTTCGAATCCATCCGCATCTTTCACGAGCGCGCGCCGGCGATCCCGCTGATCGCGATGTCCGGCTATGCCTTCGCCTCGTCCGCCTCGCCCTCTCCCGATTTCCTGCGCATGGCGCTGGAGCTCGGCGCAAGCCGCTGCCTGCGCAAGCCGTTCACGCCGGAAGCGCTGCTGACCAGCATTCGGGAATGTCTCGCCGGCGAGAGCGCAAAGGACAAGAAAGAAGCCCCTTGATTCCAACGCAGCGCGTCATTCTCGGTGCTGGACTTGCAATCCTCCTGATCATCACCGCAACCTCGATCGCCCTCGACGTGAAGTCGCGGTCCGAGGCCGCATGGGTCAATCACACCGTCCAGGTACAGAAGAAGATCTCCGATCTGCGCGTGCTGCTGCGCCGCGCCGAAAGCGCCGCGCGCGGCTACGAGCTCTATCGCAGTCCGGGTTTCAAGGACGAGTTCGAGGCGGTACACGGCCAGATCGCGCCGGCCCTCGCCGATCTCAAGCACGGCCTGCGCGACAATCCCGATCAGGTCGCGCTGCTGGAGGGCACCGAGCCGCTGGCGCTGCGCCGGATCGGGATCGCCGCCGAGGCGATGCGCCTGCGCGCCGCAAATGACCAGGCCGGGATTGCCGCGCTCAACGACAAGGCCGAGGGCCGCGGCCTGATGGACACGGTGATGGGCAATCTCGACCGCTTGAGCGCAGAGGAGGAACGCCTCCTCGCCGCGCGCTCCCAGGATTCGCGCCGCACCGGCATCGTGCTGCTCGGCATCGACGTCGCCGGCGCGCTGGTGATCCTGCTGCTGGTCGTGATGGTGATGCGCGAGAGCCAGCGCACCCAGTTCGCACTCAAGAGCACGTTGCTGGAGACCACCGCCGCCAAGGAGCAGCTCGAGGCCGCAATCGCCGAGCGCACCGAGCACCTGGTCACCGCGCATGACGAACTGCGGCTGTCGGTCAACGTGCTCCAGAGCACCTTTCGCAGCATGGCCGAGGCGGTCCTCGTTATCGACACCGAGGGCAACGTTCTTCTGTCCAACCCGGCCGCCGAGCGCATGCTGCTGCACCGCACCGGCATGAACCTCGGCAATCTGCGGGCGCTGTCCGACGTCTTCCACGGCGACGGCGTGACGCCGATGGATGCCAAGGAGATGCCGTCGTCACGCGTGCTCGGCGGCGAGGAGTTCGAAAACCTCGAGATGATCGTCCGCCCGCACAGCGGCAATCAGGTGCGCCATCTCATGATCAGCGGCCGGCCGATGCTGGACGGGCAAGGCGAGATCTCGGGCGCGGTGCTGGTCTATCACGACGCGACCACTTCGCGCGAGACCGAGCGGCAGCTGTACCAGTCGCAGAAGCTGGATGCCATCGGCAAGCTGACCGGCGGCGTCGCGCACGACTTCAACAACATGCTGACCGTCATCTCCGGCAACACGGAGACGCTGGTGGCGAGCCTGGAGCAGCAGCCGGAGCTGCAGCGCGTGGCGCGCCTGATCGACGATGCCGCCGAGCGCTGCGCCGAGCTGATCCAGCATCTGCTCGCGTTCGCGCGCAGGCAGCCGCTGCAGCCGCGCAACGTCGAGATCAACGCCGCAATTACGGACATCGCCAAATTGCTGCGTCCGACGCTCGGCGAGCAGATCCAGATCGAGACGGTACTGGAACAGGGGCCGCTGACGGCCCATATCGATCCGTCGCGGCTCACCAATGCCGTGCTCAACATGGCGATCAACGCCCGCGACGCCATGCCCAACGGCGGCAAGCTGCTGCTGGAGACGCACCGCGTCGTGCTCGACGAGGCCTATGCGCAGGCCAATGCGGAGGTTCGGCCCGGCCCCTATGTGATGCTCGCGGTCAGCGACACCGGCACCGGCATGTCGGCCGATACCCAGCAGATGGCGTTCGAGCCGTTCTTCACCACCAAGGAGGTCGGCAAGGGAAGCGGGCTCGGCCTCTCCATGGTCTATGGCTTCGTCAAGCAGTCCGGCGGCCACATCAAGATCTACAGCGAGGAAGGCCACGGCACCACGATCAAGCTCTATCTGCCGCCGGGCGAAGGCGCGCCGGACGCGGCCGCGAATGTGGTGCCGCAGGCCGAGGGCGGTGCCGAGACCATTTTCGTGGTCGAGGACGATTCGCTGGTGCGTAACTTCGTCACCGCGCAATTGCAGAGCCTCGGCTACAAGACCATCGCCGCGCCCGACAGCCGGGCGGCGCTGGAATTGATCGAAGCCGGCCAGACCTTCGATCTGCTGTTCACCGACGTCGTCATCCCCGGCGGCATCAGCGGGCGCGAGCTTGCCGAGAAGGTGGCCAAGCTCCGCCCCGGGCTGAAGGTGCTCTACACCTCTGGCTACACCGACAACGCCATCGTCCACCACGGCAAGCTCGACGACGGCGTGCTGCTGCTGACAAAGCCCTATCGCCGCAACCAGCTCGCCGAGATGATCCGGAAGGCGCTGAACGGCGGCGGGATGGCGGTGGGCTAGCGCGTGAACTGCCGAAGGCGCATTGCAGTCGCACCATATAGGAGGTCGAGGCACTGGCTCACGATGTGAGTTCCGGTTGTCCTCTTGAGACGCCGTAGCTCCCCCGGATCCGTGCCGGAGGTGTTGTGACACCGCGCCATGCAAGGAGTAAGGCCGTTTTGATCTCGATCGGGCCGGTCTCAAGCAAAAATCAAGCGCATCTCAAGGACAAATCGTCTCACAGGCCCAACTCTGAGCATGCTCTCGGCGACAAAGGTTGGAGCCGGTGTCGCGACAGTCCGCTGGCGGAGCGTGACACCGAGCGCAGTCACCAGATGCACAGCAGGATCTTGGTCTGCGGCCGGAATCGACGGCGCAGCTTCGACAGGTGCTCGCATGAAACGACGAGAGTTCATCTTGTTGATTGGTGGAGGACTGGCCTGGCCTGCGATCGCACGGGCGCAGGGCGGAGCCAAGCTGCATCGCATCTTCTGGGTTTCGACTCAGTCCGAACCGGATCCCTTCCTGGACGGCTTTCGCGAGGGCATGCGCGCGCTGGGATATGTCGAGGGCAAGACCGTAACCTTCGAGACGCATTATGCCCCTGGAAATCCGCAGGCCCTGCGCAAGATCGTCTCCGAGTTGCAGCGCGGGGATATCGACCTTGTGGTCTCGAGCGGTCCGGCGACACGCGTCATGACTGCGGTCGCCGACATCCCCGTGCTGTTTGCATTGAGCGGTGACCCGGTGGCTTTGGGTGTGGTGAAGAGCCTTGCTCACCCCGGCACCAATTTCACCGGCAGCACATTCCTGTCGCTCGAGCTGGCAGGAAAGCGCGTTGAGCTAATCAAGGACATTTATCCAAAGCTGCGAAAACTGGCGGTCTTATCGAACACGGACCATCCGGGAGAGCCACTGGAATGGCGTGCGACTTTGGAGTCGTGCCGGAATCTCGGCATTGAGACAGCCTACGTTCCCTTCTGTGGCGCTGGCGAGATCGAGAATGGGTTGATGGCTGCCGGCAAGTTGGATGCGGATGCTCTCCTCGTGTTTCCCGATGCGGTGACGCTGGTGCATCGTGCGAAGATTGCGGAGTTTGCAATCGCGCACCGGCTGCCTTCGATGTTTGGCTGGTCTGAATATTGTGACGCAGGAGGTCTCTTGAGCTACGGCGCAAACCAGCGCACGACCTATTTTCGGCTTGCTACTTACGCCGATCGCATCCTGCGCGGCGAAAATCCGTCAGATCTTCCGGTGATGCGCCCCGAGAAGTTTGAACTTGCGGTCAATCTGAAGACAGCCAGGCTTCTGGGTATCGACCTGAATGTGTCGTCGATCCTGTTTCGCGCCAGCAAGGTGATCTCCTGAGAGTAGTTATGACGGACGGTGCTGCACAGTCCTCTTCCTCTACGATGCCCCCGCGTCGCTCGCTGTTCTGCAAGTACTTCGCGACCTTGTTTGTCGCTGCGGTCGTGCCTCTGATACTCGGCGCGGCGGTCGAGGCTTCTTTCGGTTACCGAGACCAGCGCCGCCAGATCAGCGCGGTGCTGCAGGCCGATGCTCGCGCGGCGTCCGACAGGATCGAGGCGTTCACCGATGGCATCCGGGATCAGCTGGGTTGGATGGTGCAGCTTCCCTGGTCTGCCGGAGACGATGCGCAACATAAGATCGATGCCTTGCGCCTCCTCCAGCAGGTGCCTGCAATCGTTTCGGTTTCGCTTCTGGATGAGACCGGCACCGAACGGGTCTTTGTGTCCAGGCTGCTTCTGAACAGGACCGGGCGCGGCATTGACATGTCTATGGATCCCGCTGTTCTGGGCGCGCGCGCCAACAAGGTCTGGTACGGACCGGTTCAGTACCAGCAAGATTCAGAGCCCTACATGAGGATCGCGGTTGCCGGGAGCCTGCCGGCTGCGGGGGTTGCGATCGCAGAGGTCAATCTGAAGCTGATCTGGGATGTCATCGCAGCCATTAGAATCGGCGAGACCGGCTATGCCATTGTTGTCGATGACTCCGGTCATCTGATCGCTCATCCCGATATCAGTCTGGTTCTGCGCGGCCGCGCCAGCTCGGGCAGTTTCGGGCGGATCAAGCATCTCGTTGGCGCGGCGAGCGGAGCGGCGGTGATAACCGGGGATCGAGGCAGCCCGGTGGTGGCGCTATCCGTTCAGGCCGCCGATGTGGGATGGACGGTGATCGCGATGCAGCCGGCCTCGGAAGCCTTTGCATCAATTCGCGCGGCGTTGTGGCGCTCGTCAATTCTCATTGCCTTTGGTGTTCTTATCGCGCTGGCGCTCGCCTATTGGCGCGCGCACAGAATGTCCGGGCCGATCAAGCAACTGGAAGAGGGCGTGGAGCGGATCAGAACCGGACAATTCGAGCATCGCATCAAAATCTTCAGCGGTGACGAGTTCCAGCAACTGGCGTTGCGCTTCAACGAAATGGCTTCTGAACTGGCGATCTCGCAGCAGAAATCTGCGCGGATCGAACGGCTGAAGCAGTTCCTGCCATCACAGGTCGCCGAATTGGTCGAGCATTCTCATGAACTGCTCGAAGGACAGCGACGTGAAGTGGCCGTCATTTTCGGCGACTTGCGCGGCTTCACGGCGTTCTCCACGCGCAACGAACCCGACGTCATCATGGCCGTCATGCGCGAGTACTACGAGGCCGTCGGCGCCGTGACGACCCGTCACGAGGCAACGCTCATCGGCTTTGATGGCGACGGAGTCATGCTCCTGGTCAACGCCCCGGTCGCATGCGAACAGCCGGCAACTCAAGCGGTCCGGCTCGCTATCGACCTGCAAAGGGCGGTGCAGTTCCTTGCCGGCAAATGGTGCGACGCCGGCCACGCGATCGGCTTTGGTGTCGGCGTTGCCATGGGACCGGCAACGGTAGGAACGGTCGGTTATAACGGTCGACTGGACTACACGGCGATGGGAGCCGCGGTGAATTTGGCGTCGCGGCTCTGCAATCTCGCGAAGGACGGGCAGATCCTGGCTGATCCCACCATCGCTGGAAGGGTCAGGGATAGCGTTCCGTTGGTATCGCTCGGACAGCGGGCCATCAAAGGCTACGACCAGGCCCTCGAAGTCTTTGCCGTCGCACCCGCTGACCTGCCGTTGAAACCGCCGGGCTCGGGACAACGCCGGCGAGAGAAAGAGCCTCAGGACCACTGATACCCGGGCGGCCGGACGGCTAGCGCGTCGCCAGCACCACGGCGGCCAGCGTGAACACCAGCCCCGCGATCTGCCCTGCCCCGAGCGGCTCGCCCAGCGCGATCGCGGAAGCGACGACGCCGATGACAGGCACCGCCATGGTGCCGATCGCGGCGACGGAGGCCGGCAGGCGCGACAGCGCGGCGAACCAGCTGACATAGGCGATGCAGAACTGCACCACGGTCGAATAGACCAGCAGCCACCAGCCGACTGTCGTCACCTTGCCCAGATGCGTGGTCTCGACCAGCAGGCCGATGACCGAGATCGGCAGACAGCCGATCCCGATCTGCCAGGCCGCGGCCGTGATCGGCGGCAGGTGGATTGGGTACTTCTTCGAGAACACCGTGCCGACGGCAAAGCCGAACGCACCGCCCAGCGCCATGATGATTCCCGGCAGCTTCTCGGCGCTGGCGGCAATGCCGTTGCCGCCCATGATCGAGGCAAGGCCGGCAAAGGCCATCGCCAGTCCCAGCGTGCGCAGCAGGGTCGGCCGCTCCCCCAACACCGGCCAGGCGATGATCGAGGCCCAGACCGGCATGGTGTAGGCGATCAGCGCCGCCTCGCTGGCCGGCAGCCAGAGCAGCGCCAGCCCCATCAGCACCATCCAGCCGGTGACGTTGAGCAGGGCGGCGGTGAGCAGGCGCGGCCAGGTCGCGCCCTCCACCTTCAGGCTCTGCCGGCGGACGAGCGCCAGCGCCGCCAGCAGCACGGCACCGAGCACGCCGGTAACCCCGCGCAGGGTCAGCGGCGGCAGTTCTGCGAGCAGGAATTTGGTCACCGGCCAGTTGAAGCCCCAGCCGATCGAGGTGATCGCGAGGAACATCAGGCCGGCCGGCGCGATGCGCGGTCGCGCCTCCCGGCGAGTCGAATCATGCATGTGGGCAGTCCGGCAAAATCGAGGTCAGCTTGGCCCGGATTCGCCTGGGCGACCACCACCGCGGCAGGCATGCCTGCCCTCGCCCACCGTAGGGCTACGTGAGTCCGGCTGACGCAATCCCATCGCTCAAAAATATAGCTGCCCTGTGAACAGCGGGATGAAGGTCCGCATCATCACGGCATGCAAATTATTTCGGTTGGGAATCCCTGAGGACTCACTGATACTTGGCACAACAACAGGCGCGGGCTTGCCCCCTGTTATCCCCCGCAATCCACCATATTTAGTATTTGATTCAGGAACTCGCACTAGTTCTTGACGGGCGCAACGGAGAGTCCTAGCTTTCGGTCCGTTCGGCGCGAGTGAGTTTGCGTCCCGCCGGCACTCCCCCAAAGGGTCTCGCAATCACCACTCCGCCGGCCAGCCAGAGGCAGCGGAATAAGGGCTTGTCTGCCCTGTGAAAGCGGACTTTTCGGGCGCCAGAACGGGCCGGCAAAAGGCTCGAATGGCATCGGTTGAAGAAGTGACGTTGTGGGGCGTTGAACGCATGTCGCGCGCATCCCGTTGGGGCGGATGGGCGTGGACATGCCGGCGGATGATCGATGCACGCATCGATGAATAGCGCCGGGAGAAACTGGGCCGGAACCACCGGCTGAACTGCGATGCCCAAGGGCCGAATGGCCCGGGAGGACTCGCGAAGCGAAATGACGACCCGGCACGCTCCCAACGAGGGGCGGGACCGGTCAAAGAAAAGGACGGGGCAAGACCATGCGGATTGAGCGGCGCCACACCACTTCGGGACAGTCACCTTATGCGGGAATCGAATTCCGCCTGACCACGTCGGAGATTCGCAATCCCGACGGCTCGGTCGTGTTCAAGCTGGATAACGTCGAGGTGCCGACCGAGTGGTCGCAGGTCGCCTCCGACGTTCTCGCCCAGAAATACTTCCGGAAAGCCGGCGTCGCCGCGCGCCTGAAGAAGGTCGAGGAGGAATCCGTCCCCTCCTTCCTGTGGCGCTCCGTGCCCGACACCGAGGCGCTTAGCCTCCTGCCCGAGAAAGAGCGCTTCGTCAGCGAGCTCTCGGCAAAGCAGGTGTTCGACCGCCTCGCCGGCTGCTGGACCTATTGGGGCTGGAAGGGCGGCTACTTCACCTCCGACGAAGACGCCCAGGCTTTCTATGACGAGCTCCGCTACATGCTCGCCATGCAGATGGTCGCGCCGAACTCGCCGCAATGGTTCAACACCGGTCTGCACTGGGCCTATGGCATCGACGGCCCCGGCCAGGGCCATTATTACGTCGACCCCTTCACCGGCAAGCTGACCAAGTCCAAGTCGGCCTACGAGCATCCGCAGCCGCACGCCTGCTTCATCCAGGGCGTCGGTGACGACCTCGTCAACGAGGGCGGCATCATGGACCTCTGGGTCCGCGAGGCCCGCCTGTTCAAATACGGCTCCGGCACCGGCTCCAACTTCTCCCGCCTGCGCGGCGAAGGCGAGAAGCTCTCCGGCGGCGGCCGCTCGTCCGGCCTGATGAGCTTCCTCAAGATCGGCGACCGCGCCGCCGGCGCGATCAAGTCGGGCGGCACCACCCGCCGCGCCGCCAAGATGGTCGTCGTCGACGTCGACCACCCCGATATCGAGACCTATATCGACTGGAAGGTGAAGGAGGAGCAGAAGGTCGCCGCCCTCGTCACGGGATCCAAGATCAACCAGAAGCATCTCAAGTCGGTGCTGAAGGCCTGCGTGAACTGCGAAGGCTCGGGCGACGATTGCTTCGACCCCGAGAAGAACCCTGCCCTGCGCCGGGAAATCAAGCTGGCTCGCCGCTCGCTGGTGCCCGATAACTACATCAAGCGCGTCATCCAGTTCGCCAAGCAAGGCTACAAGGACATCCAGTTCGACACCTACGACACCGACTGGGATAGCGAAGCCTATCTCACCGTCTCGGGCCAGAACTCCAACAATTCGGTCTCGCTGAAGGACGACTTCCTCCGCGCCGTGGAAACGGATGGCGACTGGAACCTGAACGCCCGCACCTCCAAGAAGGTGACGAAGACGCTGAAGGCGCGCGACCTCTGGGAGAAGATCGGCTACGCCGCCTGGGCGTCGGCCGACCCGGGCCTGCACTTCAACACCACCATGAACGACTGGCACACCTGCAAGGCGTCCGGCGACATCCGTGCGTCCAATCCGTGCTCGGAATACATGTTCCTGGACGACACCGCCTGCAACCTGGCGTCCGCCAACCTGCTCACCTTCTACAACACCACCACGAAGCAGTTCGATGTCGCCGGCTACGAGCACCTCTGCCAGCTCTGGACCATCGTGCTCGAAATCTCCGTGATGATGGCGCAGTTCCCCTCGCGCGCGATCGCCGAGCTCTCCTACGAGTTCCGCACGCTCGGCCTCGGCTACGCCAATATCGGCGGCCTCTTGATGACCATGGGCCTGTCGTACGACTCGAAGGAAGGCCGTGCGCTCTGCGGCGCGCTGACCGCGGTCATGACCGGCATCACCTACAAGACTTCGGCGGAGATGGCGGCCGAGCTGGGCACCTTCCCCGGCTACAAGAAGAACGCGGCGCACATGCTGCGCGTGATCCGCAACCACCGCCGCGCCGCCCATGGCGAGGCTTCCGGTTACGAGGCGCTCAGCGTCAACCCGGTGCCGCTCGACCACGCTTCGTGCCCGCAACAAGACATCGTCACCCATGCCAAGGCCGCCTGGGATGCGGCCCTCGAGCTCGGCGAGAGGCACGGCTATCGCAACGCCCAGACCACGGTGATCGCGCCGACCGGCACGATCGGCCTCGTCATGGACTGCGACACGACGGGCATCGAACCGGACTTCGCGCTGGTGAAGTTCAAGAAACTGGCTGGCGGCGGCTACTTCAAGATCATCAACCGTGCGGTGCCGTCCGCGCTGCGCGCGCTCGGCTATCGCGAGAGCGAGATCGCGGAGATCGAGGCCTACGCCGTCGGCCACGGCTCGCTCTCCAACGCGCCCGGCATCAACGCCTCGACGCTGAAGGCAAAAGGCTTCACCGATGAAGCCATCGCCAAGGTCGAAAAGGCCCTGCCGACCGCCTTCGACATCAAGTTCGCCTTCAACAAGTGGACCTTTGGCGAGGATTTCATTCGCGACCAGCTCGGCATCGGCGCCGAGGCGATCGCGGCTCCCGGCTTCGACCTGCTCCAGGCCGTCGGCTTCACCAAGCGCGAGATCGAGGCGGCCAACGTCCACATCTGCGGTGCGATGACGGTCGAGGGAGCTCCCCACCTCAGGGCCGAACATTACGCGGTGTTCGACTGCGCCAATCCCTGCGGCAAGATCGGCAAGCGCTATCTGTCGGTCGAGAGCCACATCCGCATGATGGCGGCGGCCCAACCCTTCATCTCGGGTGCGATCTCCAAGACCATCAACATGCCGAACGACGCGACGGTGGAGGACTGCAAGTCCGCCTACATGCTGTCGTGGAAGCTCGCCCTGAAGGCCAACGCGCTCTATCGCGACGGCTCCAAGCTCTCTCAGCCGCTCAATTCGCAGCTCATCAGCGAGGATGAGGACGAGGACGATGCGGTCGACCATCTCTACGAGAAGCCGATGGCGGCGCGCGCCGCCCAGGTCTCGGAGAAGATCGTCGAGAAGCTGGTCGAGCGCATCATCGTGATGCGCGAGCGCGAGAAGATGCCTGACCGACGCAAGGGCTACACCCAGAAGGCGGTCGTCGGCGGCCACAAGGTCTACTTGCGGACCGGCGAGTACGACGACGGCCGTCTCGGCGAGATCTTCATCGACATGCACAAGGAAGGCGCAGCGCTCCGCTCCTTCATCAACAATTTTGCGATCGCGGTCTCCCTCGGTCTGCAATACGGCGTGCCGCTCGATGAATATGTCGACGCCTTCACCTTCACCCGCTTCGAGCCGGCGGGCCCCGTGCAGGGCAACGACAGCATCAAGTACGCGACCTCGATCCTCGACTACGTCTTCCGCGAGCTGGCAGTGAGCTATCTGTCCCGCTTCGACCTCGCCCACGTCGATCCCAACGAGACGGGCTTTGACGCGCTCGGCAAGGGCGTCGAGGAAGGCAAGGAGCCGGACGAGGACGGCGGCCACCATGCCACCAAGCTGGTCTCGCGCGGCCTCACCCGCTCGCGGACCGACAAGCTCGTCGTGATGCGCGGCGGCTCGACCGCGGTCTCGCAAGGCAACGACAGCGCCCCCGCCGGCGGCAACAAGGTCACCGCTCTCGCCTCGCACGGCGCATCGGCTCGTGTCGGCGATGCCATCGAAGGCGCCGTCGCCCTGAAGCAGGAGGCCCAGCACGATCTCTCCCCCACGGAGAAGCTCGAGCAGCTGCAGTGGAGCAAGGCCGGCACCGCGCAGACCATAGTCCCCAGCAAGGCCGAGCGCCGCGCCGAAGCCAAGGCCAAGGGCTACGAAGGCGAGATGTGCTCGGAGTGCGGCAACTTCACGCTGGTGCGGAACGGGACGTGCATGAAGTGCGATACGTGTGGAAGCACGACGGGGTGTTCGTGAGGCGGTAGAACGTCTCAAGGGTCGTTGGATCCGGACATGACATATGCAAAGGGCGGCCGAAAGGCCGCCCTTTTTGTTTCAGCAATCTCATCCGCTTGATGCGTCGGGCGACTCGCTCCTCACCGCTCATCATCGGCCACCGCATTGCTGCGTGCCCGTCTCGCAAGCCGCCTCGCCGCTTTCCTCGCAACCCAGCGCGCGCGAAGCTGCTTCGCGGCACGAAGAGTTCGTGGTGCCACGACCTGGAATGCCATTGAGGCGATTCCGGCGACCATTCCTTTCACCAGGTCGAAAGCGAAATCGGGTCCAAAATACTCCCACACGACCCTGCCTCCTTCTCGCGAAGGCTCCGCCGGGCGGAATGGGTAGCTCGCGAACATGAAAAAGCCCCGTCCGTTACCGGCGGGGCCTCGACAAAATCCTGTGCGACTTGTTCAGCGCACACGAAATCTCTCGGTACACCCGCTCATGGTGGACTCGATGAACCAGCTGCAAAGCATGGCCGTGCGATGAAAAACGCCCATAGCGATCACCCAGAAATTTCGAAATGCGAAGGGGCCAGATGCGCAATGCCAAACGCGCGCACGAGAGGCCGGGTGGCGGCAGATAAACAGACCGGACGGCCACCGTCTGTGGCGTAATTCACAATTGCGGTGTGACATTTTTTGGGCGCACTGCCGTTAAACCTGCCGCTACGCCCGCCAACACCCGCACAGTCCGCCTGAATGTCCGTTTTCAATCGTCCACTCTTTCCTCGCCTGCGCAGCTTTAGGTGGCGAGCCGGGTGGGCACGAAAGAAATTCTCGCGCGCACCACGGTTGGTTCGTATCCCAACCGTCGCAGCCATCCTGCTCGCAGCCCTCGCACTCCTGAACATCGCCTACCACGTCACCCGCAAGCCAACCGAACTCTTCGTCCTCATCGGCAACACCCTCGACAAGGACCCCGCCGAGACCTGGCGTCACTACGGCCCCCTCTTCCGCACCTATTCCACCGCCACCATCACACCCCAATTGCTGGCAGCACTTGCGCAGGTCGAGAGTTCCGGCAATCCGGTGGCGCGCACGTATTGGCGCTGGCGATGGAGTTTCAATCCGCTCGCGATCTACCGCCCTGCCTCCAGCGCCGTCGGGCTCTTCCAGATGACCGATCCGGCCTACCGTGAAGCTGCGCGGTCCTGTGTCCGCGGCAACGCGGTCACGGAGACCGGATGCGGGTCTGCATTCCTCTACTTTCGCGCCATCCCGAGCCATGCCATCGAGCTGACGTCGGTGTATCTGGACCGCCAGGTGGCCATGGTTCTCGGCCTCGCGGGCGACGTGAAGGCCAGCCGCGAGCAGAAGCAGGATCTGGCCGCCTTCATCCATCTCTGCGGCGCCGGTCCCGCCGCGGCCTATGCGCGCCGCAAGTTTCAGATGATCGCAGGCGAACGCTGCGGCGATCACCTCGTCGCGGGCTATGTCGGGAAGGTCAACGCGATGAGGCGGCAATTTCTGCGGTTTGCGGCGGCGGATCCGTAGATCCGCAGGGTGGATCAGCTGGCGGTCGCGCGAAGCGCGGCCCGGCGCGGCGTAACCCAACACCTCTGCGCACGCCGCCAAGGGACTGCGCTCCGCGCGGCCCTGCCCATGCCCGACCAAATCTCACCACATGGCCGCCACGCAAGCGACAACCCGCAATCGCGATTTCAGCGCAAACGCGACGGAGGCTTGCGGCTTGAGCGATATTCAGGAGCTATTTGCAATGTTGAGTACGGTAGAAAATAAGCCAACGAAAAAATCCGGCCGGCGCGGCGGGAAGAAGAAGGCCGGGCAACGGACCGGGGCCGTCGAGCAACACGAAACTGCGGCGCATCCATTGCCGGATGCCGCGGTGGAGATCAGCCAGGAGAACGAGCAGGAGAAACCGCAAGAGAACAGGCAAGAAAACAGGCAAGAGACCGAGCAAGAGGTAGAGACGAGCCGAGCGGTCGATGCGCAGGTGCCCTCGGCTGCAGCCTTGCCCTCCGGGCTAGAGATCGATGCCAGCGCGCCCGTCGTACCGGCGGAGCCCTCCCCGGCCGGCACGCAGGCGATTGCCGATGCCTATAGCGGCTACATCAAGACGTCGCTTGAGCGCGCCTGGACCTTCCTGGGAAAGCTCGCGACGGCGCGCTCACCCGTCGAGGCCTTTGAGCTTCAGATGGAGTACGCGAAACAGGCGTGCGACTCCTTTGTTGCCGAATCCCAGAAGATCGCCGTGTTGCATGAACAACTGGCCAGACAAAGGGTCATGCATCTCGAGGGGTTCGTGGCCAGGCTCACCCAGACCACGCTCGAAATCCGCGCGACTCGTCACTGACGACCGGAAGCCCTACCCACCATTTGACGTGATGGGTCTCTCGAGGGGCTCGACCCATCCTGCGTCCGACCGGCCGTTGTGTCCCATCAGTGCCTCGACCTGAGGACCGCCTGGAGTTCAGTACCCTGACTTCGAGCCGGCGGTCGGCCTCGTGGTCGGGCCGGTGCTCGGCCTTGTATTCGCGCCGGTGGTTTGTCCTGTGGTTTGTCCTGGAGCGTAGCTCGACGCCCCGGGGCTGGTGCTCTTCGCGGCCTTCGCGTGATGTTTCTTCTGATGTCCGGGAGCGTAGCTGGAAGCGCCCGGCTGCCCTGTCTTGGAACCCATTTGCTGCATCTCATGACCCGGCGTCTTGCTCGATACACCCTGAGCAAACACGGCTGGGGCTGTCGCCATGACCACGGCGGCTGAAAGCGCAATGATGCTGGTTTTCATGTCGTCCTCCTCTCACAAGCCCCGCAGAGGAAACGGACTGAACCAGCGCCTGTTCCCCCAAGCGGAACGTTCGTGGTGAGACCCGCGCGGCTCAACTGCTCCCTATCGCTGCCGCAACGACATGAACGGGTTTTCGAAACGGATCATGCCGCAAGGCAAAACCGGTCACGACGGTTCGATCAGCATCGGTGAACCGAGCTCTTCGAAACGGAAGAGCTGAAACACCCGCTGGCCATTGAAGTCGAGCACTCTCAAATCATCGGTCTCGTGCAGGTTGCTCTCAACCGCCTGAAAGTGCCCGCCGTAACGCTCCCTTGCGAGCGACAAGGGAACCTCGAACGCGACGAACTTGCCGATACCTTTCTGCCTGAGCACCCCGAGAAGCTTCAGATCGTCGAGGGACTGATGCGAGGTGAGGACAAGCAGCGGGCCGCTCGCCGTAAGCAGCAAAAGCGATTTCATCGGATCCTCCTTTGCACCCTACCTGATCTTCGCGAGGCACTCCTTCAGGCGCTCCAGCTCGGTACGAACCTGTGCCTCCATGGCGTCTTGCAATGCGAGGATGCCCCTGCTGGACAATTCAGCGGAGGCCTTTCTGTCCAGGTTCTGCTTCCAGTCACGAATGCCTTGCCTGGTGGCCCGCTGGGCCTCCGACGTCGCCTTGGCATATTCCTTCATGCAGGCGTCCGCCATTGAGCATGTCTGGCACTCCTGGGCGGCGGCCGGACTTGCAAGCAGCAGGGCGAATATCGCGGTAGGGACCCTCATTGCGGTTCCTCCCGCGACAGCATAGCACGTCGCAAGGATGCCTGGGGAAGCAGTCGCCGGCTGTTTCGGTGCCAGGGGATTCAAAGCGATCGCGCGACAGCGCCGTGTCGCGCATCGTGTGCCGATCCCGCCATAATTTTTCCTTTGCACGCGCGTTGTGTCTGATAGCGGCGAGACCTATCCTTCCCAAGATCGGACTGCCTCCCATGACGCCGGACCGGATGGAGAGCGCATCGGTGCCTGACACGAACGACCCCAAGCCTGACTGCGACAAGGCTGAGACAACCAAGCCCGACACAGCAAAGCCGGACGAGGCGCGCGCCGAGGGCGGGCTGGCGCGGGCCTATGACCGGATCAAGAGCGCAGAGGAAGACCTTGCGCGGCTCGATCGGCTGGTTTCCGGAATGGAACGCGACAGCGGGGGCAAGGGGGCCTCGCACGCAAGCGCCGCTGCGACGGCAGCCGCAACGTCCGGAAACAAGGCCCCGACCCCGGCTGCCGGGGTTCCGAATACCAAGCCTGGCGATCAAGGCCTGAAGGGAGATCGGACCATGATGCGCGCCTTGGTTGGCCTCGTGCTGGCGATCGGCCTGCTCGGTGCCGCCTTCGCTTCGCAATATCGCGATGAGGCCAGATCGATCATCGCACGATGGGCTCCGCCGGCGGCGAACGCGCCCCCTCAAGCCGCCTCGGTGGAAAGTCCCGCGCCGCCGCCGGCTGTGCTCCTGGCTGCTGCGGATGGGCCGAGCCCGCTGCCCGCACCGCCGGCGCCCAAGGACAACGACAGTGCCCCAAAGCCTGTCGCCACGGCGCCCGAGGCGTCATCGTCCGAGCTCGCGCAATCGCTCAAGGCCATCACGGGCGAGCTTGCGAGCATCAGCGGCAAGCTGGAGCAACTGAAAAGCAGCAACGAGCAGACCCTGCGTGAGCAGGCCGCCACCATTCAGCAGCTCAAGGCAGCGCAGGAGAAGGAGGCGGCGGACAATGCGCGCCTCGTCGCGCAGGTGCAGGCGCTGCAAACGCAGCTGACGTCATCCGCGTCTGCGGCAGCCAAGCCCGCCGTGCGCAGCGTGATGAACAACGACGCGGCTCCGCGTGTCCGGCCGCACGTGCCAGACGCCGCACCCCGGCGGCCAAGACCGCCGCCGCGAGGCCCGTGGATGCCTCCGCCCTACGGCCCTTATTACGGCGATCCGGATTGGTGAGGCCGCAAGGCGCAGGGGCAGGCGCGCCGCGGGGTGGTTAGCCTGCGGCTGCGCTTCGCGCAGTCGCTCTGCTAACCCACCCTGCGGAGCTAACCCGGACCTACGCCCGCCTCACTTTACTTCGCTCATCGTCACCTTGGCGGCGATCCCGGGCAGCTCGGAGTCTTGATCAAGCTCGTCATCGGAAGACGGGCCGACCGAGACTTCCGTCATTCTGCGCTTGACCTGTTCGCATGTCTTGCGGACGTCCTCGGTGAACAGCGCGCATTCTTCGATGCGCTTGAAGATCTTGCGTCCCTCCTCACGATAGCCCGCCGCCGTTTCCCGCATGAAGGCGATCGCATCGTGGACCTGGGCTGTCAGCGCCTCGCATTTTTGCGCGGCGTCGATCAGCTCGGTGCCCATGGCCTCGATCTCCTTTGCTGCGGACTCATAGTCGCGAATGACCGCCTCTGCACTGAGCGCGCCGACGCGCGTGACGCCCTCGGTGTGCTCGACGTAATCAGGTAAAGCAATGGAAGCGAGAGAGCTTCCCGGGCGTACCGACGCAATGTCCGCCTCGAGCTGGACCAGGTTAACGCCTTCCCGTCTGCGCAATTGTTCAACACTTGCCATGATTGGCCTCCCAATACGCACCCAGAACCCCAAACAGTATTCGGTTTATTACGGGGGTAAGTGGCGCGCTACACTGATCTATTCTTGACAGCCGCAGCTTTGCCATTTTTTCCCGATCACTGACGCCGCACGCAGTGATGAAGAGTTCATCGCCGCACAACCTCTCATGGTTATGGGCCATGCCGCCAGCGCCGAGTCGATGAAGCGGCAGTTTTTACAGCTTGCGGCGGAGGGTGGGGGATTACAGCAGAGTGAGCGAAGCGACATCGGGGAATGCTTCGGCACAACGTCCCGGATATTGCTTCGCTCATCCGGGCTACAAGTTACGAATTTTCGATCATTACCACCAATACGGCCAACGCCATCCCTCATAGCGAACATATGACGGCACCAGCGGCGGACCGTAGGGATCGACCCGGTCGTCTTCCGGGCGATAGCGATAGCGGGGAATGACATTGTAGTCCCACGGCGTCGGCCTCAGCACGGGCGCCGTGACGATGAGCCTCTCCTGTGGTGCGCGCACGACGACGGCCTTCCGCGTCCGGGCTTCCGCACTTGATATTCCCTGGCTGCACAGCACCAGAGCCGTTCCGAGCGCACAGGCGAGCGTCATTTTTGTCATGCGTTGGTCTCCTCGCCGCCAGAGTGCAAAAGGAGTCTGGGCAAGGCAAGCGAATTCGCTTCCACGTCGCAGCTATCGTATATGAACAAGAGTGGCGGATAGCGCGCCACATCGCCTCCTTCGAGACGCCCGTGGCGGGCCCTCAGGATGAGGACGGAGTGCGCGGCAGCAATTTGAACGCAGCCAATGCCGCTTAGGTGTTCCGACAGATGCCCTGCCGCCATCGGGAAATGTACCGAGGATGAGGGGCGTCGTGCCCTACCCGCGCGCCCGGCGCAACGCTTCCACCAGCTTCGTCCTCTGCTTGCCCCAGCGGGTCTCTTCGGCCTCGGCACGTTTGTCGAGAGCGGCCCGCTCGGCTTCGATCTCCTTGTTGCGCGCCTCGTGCTCCCGCCTCGCCTCGTCGAGCGCAGCCTCGGCCGCGGCGACCGCCGTCTCCCGGCGCGCGCTCTCCCTGGCGCGGGCGGCCTCCTCCTTCCGGCGCTCGGCTTCGCGCCGCCGCTCCTCCTTCTCGAACGCCGCGGCGGCCTTGCGCGCCTGCTGGCCGTCGATCTTGCGGGACGGCTTCTGTGCCGTCTTGGCGGCACGCCTGCCCGGCTTGGGCTTGCGTTTGGGCTTGTCCCCGGCGTCGGCAAGATCGGACGGCAGCGCCGAGCTCTCGGTGAACGAACCGTCCGATCCGACCGGCCGCCTGAGCACGACACCGGGCTTCGCCATGGTCGCCGCGACGATGTCGGGATCGTCGGTCTCCCTCGCGACGCCCTGATGGAACAGATTGGAGCTGGCGCCCCAGGCCTCGAGCGCCGCCTTCATCGAGGGCGCAGCAACGGCCTGGTCGTAGAAGCCGAGCGAGGTCTGGTAGGTCTTCAGCTTTCTCTTGAGTTGTTTCGGCATGTCGACCCGCGACGCATCAGCTCCCGGCCGTCGCGCCAGTGCCACCATGCCATCATGCCCCTGTTTTGCCCGACGGGTCAAATGCTGTTCGGTATCGCCGAAGTCGGTTGGGCAGGCTCGAAAAGTGTCGCGCCGCGCCATTCCCCTGAGGGGTCAGCCTCGCCTGAGGGGTCACCCGACTTTCGGTATCGCAGAACTCCGAAATCAATGATGATTTCTACTGTGCATGGGGTTGTTTTCGATGTTTCTGTTTGATGAGCAATTTCGTGTCGCGCGACTATCTCTCGAGCAACGCGTCATATCCCCGCTCGCTGAACGCCATGAGACAAAACCCGTGCCCGAACGGATCGGCCAGCATGGCGATCCGCCCGTAGGGTGCATCGCGCGCGGGCGCCTCCAGGATCGCGCCGGCGCGGAGCGCGCGCTCGACCGCGGCATCGACATCGTCGACCACGACATCGATATGCACCGGCGTCCAGTGCCGCTCGTAGCGGCGGCGGTCGCCGCCGGCGCCAACCGTGCCGGCCAGCTTGGTCAACAGATAGACAGGCGCCGGCCAGCCGAGCAACTCGACGAAGTCGCTTCCGAAGCGGCGGCCGACGGCGAGGCCGAAGGCGGCGGTATAGAACGTCGTGGCTTGCGCGACGTCGGGGACGTCGATGTTGAGCAGGAAGGTCATGGCGGCCCATTGCGCGATTGGCCGGCGAAGCGTAGCCCGCACTACGCGGCGTCTCCAAATTGATTTGCGTCAAGCGAGCGGGGAGTCCATCGGACAGGAGAACACGACGTCTCCACCACGGCACTGCGAATCACGGCTTCAACAACGGAAGGATCACCATGAACGGCAATCGCTATTACGGCGTCCGCGTCGAGGGTGCGAAATATGGCGTGGGCTTCGGCTCGGCGCTCGCCATCGCGATCTCCTACACCGACAACCATTCGATCCTGTGGGCAATCATCCACGGCATCCTGGGCTGGCTCTACGTGATCTTCGTGGCCCTGTTCCGGTGACGTCGTACCCGCAGACGACGACCGGCCCGGCATCCTTCAGCTTTCGCTTGCTTTGCCGGTTCCCGCCCCTACGGTCGCGCCGCGAACGAAGCGCCAGACGAGACAGACATGACCGACACGATGAAATGCCCTGCGTGCAGCTCCGAGCACGCCTATCAGGACCGCGACCTCTGGGTCTGCCCGGAGTGCGGCCACGAATGGAGCGGCACGGCGGATGCGGCCGCCGACACGGCGCCGGACGCCGGCGTGCGCGATGCCAACGGCAATGTGCTCAGCGACGGCGACAGCGTCATCGTGATCAAGGACCTCAAGATCAAGGGCTCCTCCTCGGTCGTGAAGGGCGGCACCAAGGTTCGCAACATCCGCCTCCAGGACGCCAGCGACGGACACAACATCGCCTGCAAGATCGACGGCATCGGCGCGATGAACCTGAAATCGGAGTTCGTGAGGAAGGCCTGAGCACCGGGCAGGCCGGCCCTGGTAACGCTAATGCCGATTCCTGCCCTGGAGCACACGATCCCCCTTACCCAGTCGGGAAAAATGTGTAATCTGCCTTCTGCCGGGCAGGCCTTTGTATCGCGTAGCTATTTCATCAACCCGGGGCTGGCATTTCGACGACGCGTTTGATTGCATTGCTGCTTGAGACTTGAATGGCCGCCCCCTGGGGCGGCCTTCCCGTTTTCGAGGGACCTGGCGCTGCCGCCGCGCCAGCGCCTCCTCCGGTTCGGCGGGTCAGCCACCGAGGACATCGCCCCAGCCGTCGAAGACATAGCTCTTCCAAGCCACGGTCCCGTCGCCGCGTAGGCGGCTGGCCCGCCGAAAATCGTCAGCCTGATCGGCGGTCCAGGTGATGATCCGGCCGGAGAGACGATCGTGGAGGATGGCGGGCTCGGTGGGATCGAAGGCGTCCATGGGACGAAGCGAGGATTGCGTCATGGCCGACAAACGCCATGCCCCTCGGGAAAGTTGCCGTAATCCGTCCGCTTCGCGTTTATCGAAGTGGCAAGGGCGGGAACCCGCGCGTGGCACCAAGGCCACACTTCCCCCAAAAAGCCCGTTTTCGCGATTTGCGCCATTGCGCCGCCACACGGTCCCCCGAACAATGGCGTGCTGCGTGCCTTTCTGTGCAAGACTGCCCGCCAAGATAACCGGGGCAGAACCGTTTGGAGGCAGGGATCATGAATGATCGGCGGTCTCTTCTGGTGGCAGTCGCCTGCCCCTCGGCCGTCATGGCCGGCTGGCTGGCGCTCTCTCTGTCCGCCTATTCCCCTGCCCTGATCGAGAACAGCGGCGCCAATGCGGTGGCAATCTCGGGTGCGAAAGACCTCGGCCGTCTCGATCTCGCCGACGTTCCGCGCGCTGCGACGATCGAGGATGGCATTGCGTTGACTGCCGACATCGCCGCCGCTGCTGCCGCGATGCCACTTCCGGTGGTCACCGAGGCAGCGGCGCCCGAAGTGTCCGCACCCGCCATCGAGCTCGCTTCCGCAGATCCTGCGCTGATCCTCCCGAGCGAGCCGCCCGCACCGCAAATCCTGCCCGAGCCCGCGCCCGCGGCCAGCGAGGCCGCGCCGGCACAGGACCCCGTCAAGCTCGCATCCGCCGACCCCGCCGAGATCGTGGCCACGGACGCATTGTCGCCCGCTTCTCTCGCGACCGGGCCGGCGCCCGCAGCGAGCAAGGCGTCACCACCTGCTGACACCGTCGCCGTGCTCGACGAATGCTTCGTCATCGACGCCTGTATCGATCGCTATCTCTGGGCACTCTACCAGCGCACGCCCAAGGAGGACTCCATCAAGGTGCAGGAGCGCCGCGCAGTCACCATCAAGCGCAGGGGCAAGATGGTCACGGTGATGCGCAGCTTCACGAAGCTGGTCGACGAGGATTTCGGCTGGAAGGATCCCAAGGCGGCCGAGCACGCGAACATGTCGATGATGGACTACGTCATCGGCGGCATGGACAAGAGCTTCAAGCGCAAGCTGTTCCGTACGCTGCTCGCGGCAGAAGCCGCAGGCCTGTCGCCGGGCATCACCAGCGCGTTCCGGGACGATTACCGCCAGTCGATCGCGAGCGGCCTGAAGGCCGCCTCCGACCGCTCCTATCATGGCGGCAGCACGCGTGGCGGTTATGGCCACGGCATGGCGGCCGACATCGTCTCGACCGCCGGCAACAACCGCGCACAGCGCTGGGTCTCGACTGAAGTGCTGTGGAAATGGGTCGACGCCAACGGCAAGGCGCTCGGCATCGGCCGGCCCTACCTCGACCGCGATCCGCCGCATGTCGGCCCGATCGATGGCGCCGAATACATCTCGAAGCGTGGCACGGCGGACCGCAAGGACGTCGCCAGCGCCAGGCCGAAGAAGGCGCGGGCCGTGGCGCATGCCAAGCTGCCAAAGGCGCAAGCCGCGCGTGAGCAGAAAGCCTCGGCCAAGCCGCAGAGATCCGCGCAATCGATCGGCAAGCGCGCGACCTGAGCCGTTACGGCTTGCGGCCCGCCGTCGGCAGCGGCACGAGCCGCATCTCGGCCGTGCCGGCCTCTTGCGTGCGCACCAGCACGGCAAAGAGGGTCTCGACCGCGAGCCGTACTGCCGCCTCCATCGCCTTGCCCTTGGCCAGATGCGCCGCGATCAGGCCGGCGAGCAGATCGCCGGTGCCATAGGGGCGGATCGGCAGTCGCGGCGTCGCAAAGCGTGACAGCTGGCCGTCGGCGCAAAGGATCGTCTCCACCTGCCCGTCAGGCGTGTCGGTGAGCGTGCAACCGGTCGCAACGACGTCGATGCGGCCCTCGCCGGCGAGCGTCGCGCACGCCGCACGCAGGCTCTGCGTATCCGCGATCGGGAGTTCAGCAAGCAGCTCGAGCTCGAACTGGTTCGGCGTCGTCAGGTTCGCGGCCGGCAGCAGCCGGCGCCGCACCACGTCCAGGATGCCGTCGGCGACATAGACGCGGCCGTCGTCCCCGATCACGGGATCGCAGAGATAGACGAGCCTGGAATTGCGTATCAGGGCGCGCTCGACGAAATCGGCGACGACAGCCGCATTGCCGGGCGAGCCGAGATAGCCCGTGACCAGCACCGCGGCCTCATCGACGAGACCGCGCTCCTCGACGCCTTTCAGGAGCTCGGCGACGAGCTCGGTCTCCAGCACCCGCCCGTGCAGGCTCGGATAACGCGGATGGTTCGACAACAGCGTGGTCGGCACCGCCGCGACGTTCACCCCCTCCGCCTGCATGGCGTAGGCGGCAGCGCTGTTGCCGACATGGCCGTGGACGACCTGGCTTTGAATCGAGATGACGAGCATGCGGAGGTCCGTAAGGTCAATCGCGGTGCAAGGCAAGCGCAGCCCCGATCACGAAAAATCGTACCCAAGCCCTGGGCGCAGCGCCTGCATCTTCCGCGCCAGCCGCCGGTGCGCCGTCTCCTCCGACCGCGCCAGCCGACCCGCGATCGCGACGTGATCGGCATCGCTCTTGTCCTGGTTGAGCTTGGCCTGGCCTGACCGTATCGACTACGAGATCGATGACGCGGACCCCAGCCAGCATGCTCTCGCGCTTGCCCGGCTCCATCCATGCGGGGTCCCAGGGCGCCTTTGGCAAACGCGCCTCGGCGACGGCGAGCAGTCCATCGCCGTGCCCGCGGTTCTCCCGCGAGGCTAACCCGTCATGCGCCGAAATCAGAAGCGATATCGGGCCGACGATTCACCCAGCGGCGGCATTCGCCTGCCTTCCGCGCCTGTCGCAGCCTCGTCACGGACACGTGATAACGATCGACGGCCACGCCGCGCTCTGCATGCTAAACATACCTACCGCGCGGTATCTTTCTTTGCCATGCCCGAGCCCGACATGACCTCCGCCTTCAACGCCTATGCAGCGCTTGCTCTCGCCATCGTCTTCGAGGTCACCGCGTCCGCCTTCCTCCAGCAGTCGGCGCAGTTCACGCGCCCCTGGCCGACGCTGGCCATGGTGCTGTTCTACGTCGCCTCGTTCTACGCACTGTCGGTCGCGATCCGGGTCATTCCCTTGAGCATCGCCTATGCGATCTGGGGCGGTGTCGGCATCATCCTGACCGCGACCGTCTCTTTCGTGCTGTTCCGCCAGATGCTGGACGCCGCGGCCTTCGTCGGCATCGGCCTGATCGTATCGGGGGTCGTGATCATCAACCTGTTCTCGGAGACGACGGCGCATTGATGCCGGGAAACGCCTATACCCGCGCCAAGCAGCCCGAACAGGTGCGGCGCGCCCTGCTCGATCGCGCCGCGGCCATTGCCATGGACCATGGCGTCGCCGGCGTCACCGTGCAGGCGGTGGCGGCGGCGGCCGGCGTCACCAAAGGCGGGCTGTTTCATCACTTCGGCAGCAAGCAGGCGCTGATCGAGGGGCTGTTTGCCGACCTGCTCGGCCGGGTCGATACCGAGATCGACGCCGCCATCGAAGCCGATCCCAAGCCGCGCGGGAGTTTTACGCGCGCCTATGTCAACGCCGTGTTCACCGGCGAGGCCTTCGGCTTCGCTACGCCGTGGGCGGCACTGAGCATGGTCGTCGTCACCGATCCCTCACTGCGCCGGCTCTGGAGCGACTGGATGAAGGCCCGACTGAAGCGCCACCGCGCAACCGACGGCACCGCCGAGCTGCAGATCGTGCGTCTCGCTGCCGACGGAGCCTGGCTGACCTTTGTGACGACCGGGCAGACACGCATGAGCGCCGATTTGCGCGCCGTGCACGACCGGCTGATCGCGCAGACCCATCGGCGCGGATAACGACCGCTCTCCTGCCTTTCCAGCCCGGATGGAGCGAACCTCCATCCGCGGTGCGGCCAGAAATGTGTCGACTACTGGCTCTGCACGGGCTTGGGCGGACGCGGCGCGGACTTGGACGGCCTTGCGCCACGCTTGGCCGCGGCGCGCGGCGGAGGCGCATCGACGGACTGAAGATACGCCGCGAGCGCCTTGGCGGAGTCGGAACTGGTTGCGTAATGATCCTTCAGGAACCAGGACAGCGTCAGGCTGAAGCGCCCCTTGGCCAGGCCGCGGGGGCTGCGGTGGCAGGTCGAGCAACCATCGGCAAACAGCCTCTCGGGCGACTTGCCGGCATCGAGGTTTTGCGCGGAGGCAACCGTCGCCGTCAGTGCGGCGGCCGCGGCAACAATGGTCAAGGGCGCGATCAAACCGCGCCCCGGCTGCAGTAGCGATGTCAACGTCGTCCCCCAGAGCGTTTTCAAGCGAAGTGAATGACCGGTTCGCGTCAAGAAAACACGTCAAAAATCTCCCGTCCTGCGGTCACGCCGCCAGCAACTGATCGAATTCGGATGGCGTATAGGCCTTGCCGTCCTGGTCGGTGATGACGACGTGCCAGCCCTCGCTCGCCCACACTTTTGCCTTCGCTACGATGAGCAGCCGGCTCTCGCGGGCGAAACTGTACTTCTCATTGTCGCGTTCTGCGACCATTTTGTAGGCCAATGCGCATCCCCTTGCGTTGCCCTGAACCCGCCCCCTCGTGGCAGCGGGCTTTGGCGGCAATTCGCCGGGAGCGTGGCAATTTGGTGCCATCCGCAGGCAGCATTGTGCGTGGCTCCGGCGTCAGACGGAGGTGATCGTGCGCCCGATCATGAATGCGATTCAGCTTGTCGCGGGCCTGCTCGGCATCACCTTGGGCGGGGCGCCGGCAGCGGCGCAGACCTACGACCCGCCTTCCCGTCTGCATCGAGGTCTACACCATCGACGGCAGCAATATCGATTGCAGTTTTACGACGATCGCGCAGTGCGCCGCGACGGCCTCCGGGCGGTCCGCGCAGTGCTACGCCAATCCCTATGCGACCCAGAGCCGGCAGCAAGGCCTGGCCTCGTCGCCGCCGCGACGAAACCGATAACCTTGAGTCCGCGGCCCGATCAGTGGACGCGGATGATGTGGGGACGGCCGAGATCGATCAGCCCCTGCACCGCCGAGAGGCGGTCGTCGAGGGCTGCGATGGTGAGCAGCAGATTGTTACGGCGCTCGTCGAGCATGCCCATTTCGGCGCCGGTCAGCTTTGTGCTCATCCGTTCCTTTTGGATCCCCTCGAGGGATTTGCGCAGTCCGGCAATCAGGCCGGCCAGCTGCTTGGCCTCTTTGGTCATCGACCGCTTCGCGACATTCTGGCGGCGCGTCTCCGCCTGGCTCTGTCTCATCGCATCCTCCCGTGCCCCCGCTGCCCCGAGTGGATTATTGCATCTTTGGGTAGAGATCTTACGATCGGTGAAATCTGCCCGCGAAGAACTTTCTTAAATTGTACGCGCAGGGAACCCGAATCGATGCAGCAGAAAGCCCGGCGCGACGGCCGGGCTTTCCATATCGCAACGCTAGTGCTTCTCGTGGCCGCCGCCGGCGCCACCGGCCGGGGCACCGCCGCCACGCGGCGCGGCGTTGATGTGCGGAGCGCCGCCGCCACCGCCGTGCGGCGCTGCAGGCGCAGCGGCACGCGGCGCCGGCATCTGCGCACGGGCATTCATCGGCGCACCGTGGCTCACATTCGGCTGTGCGACATGCGGCGTCGCGGGCCGCGCGGCAGGTGCCGCGGACACACGCGGCGCTTCATGCGCACGTGGCGTCGGCTGGGCGCGCACCACCGCACGGCTCGCGGCCTGTTCGTGCATCAGGCGGGCCTGCCCATCGCGCGGGTTGCGAGTCTGCACATTGGTCCGCTCTTGCGCGATGCGCTCGCTCCGTCCGGCACGCGTCCGGTCGGCGGCAACCGCAGCGTCACGTTTCGTGATCGCCGCGTCGCGCCTTGTCGTAATCGCAGCGTCGCGCGTGGCAATCGCGGCGTCGCGCCGTGTGGTCGCAGCGTCCCGTCCGGAGATCGCGGCGGCACCCCGGCCACGCACACCTTCGCGTTCCAGTGCGATGGCCGCGTCACGCGTCGCCGCACGACCGATCCGGGCTGCGCGCGGGTCGATCGTCATCCTGGTCGCCAGGCTCTGATGCGAGGTCCAGTAATTATTCCAATAGGCGTGGCGTCGATACCAGGGCCGCCCCTCGTAATAGCTCGACCAGTAAGAGGTCAGCACGAACGGGACGATTGGCACATCGACCACGTCGACATAGTCGGGGAGATAGACGTAGTGATTGCGGTAGAGATATTCGAGATATTGCGACGATACCCAGCCGCGATCATCGGAGAAGCTGACGTCGCACCAGGCATTGCCGCGCAGGCAGCCATGGATGTTGACGCGGGCGCCTCCGGGGACGCGATCGACCAGGGGAAAGCCGGCGCCTGGACCGGCGCGCAGGCCGGTCGAGACGGTGACGATGCCCGGCGCGGCCAGCGCAGCAGTCGGGGCGAGCAGTAATGCAGCAACAAGAATGCTTCTGAGTCTCATGGCGTGTTCCTCCTCTGCGAGACGGAACGCGTAGGCGGAACGAGCGTTCCGCCTGTCTCGTCGCATCGGTCGAAAGAACGGGAGCGCGCCACGCGCGGAGTTCAATATTCATCCGCCGTTCATCGGTACGGCGAGCGCAGCAATTCCAGCGTCAGTTCACCGGCAGCATGAAGGCGTCGAAGAACGAGGCGAGCCCGGCGAAGTCGTCGAGCGGCAGCACGCTCGCGACATACTGGTCGGGCCGCACCACGACCATGCAGCCGGCTGTCCGGTCGATGCCGCGCATTGCAAAAACGTCGTGGCCGCTCTTGAGATCCGGGCAGAACATTTTCTCGTAATCGATCAGGCCGTAGCGCCCCTTGCGCGGGAGCAGCAGCGGCGGCATCGCCTCGATGGCGAGTTCGCGATGCTCCTGCTGAAACACCGCGCGTAGATCGATCACGCTGTCGATGTCGGCGCCAGCAGCCGTGTATCGCCGGAGCGGCGACTGCCTCGCCTCCGTGAGAAAATTGCACAAGGCACCAATGGCCGAGCCCGACGCGGCGGGATCCTCAGCGGGCGAGAACGCGTAGATGCGGAAGCGGCCGTCCGCCTGCGCGGCGTGGCCGAGATGCACCGGCTTGGCATCCGCCAGCCGGATCACCGGCGCGGAATGGAAGCGCTTGCCGATCACGAGGCCCTGCGCGAGATGCTGATGCGACGCCGCGCCGGTGAGAAGCGATGGCCTGTAATGCGTCGCCGTGCCCGCGGTGTAGCGGCCGTGCCGGACGAAATAGTCCTGCGTCCTGGCCGCATCCGCGCCACCGGCCTTGGCAGCCGAAGCGAGAATGCCGGCCCACTCCCGATCGAAATCGATCAGCTCCTTCGCAACCGCCTGGCGCTCCGCCGAATAGGAATGCAGCAGGCGGGGCGCAGATTGCTTACGCAGAACGGCGGCAAGCTTCCAGCCGAGATTGAAGGCGTCTTGCATCGAGACGTTCATGCCCTGCCCAGCCTTCGGGCTGTGGGTATGGCAGGCATCGCCGGCGATGAAGATACGCGGCAGGCGGCTGGCGACTTCCGCCTCCGGCACGTCGTCGAACTTGTCGGTCAGGCGCTGGCCGATCTCGTAGACCGACCACCAGGCGATCTCCTTCACGTCAAGCTTGTACGGCTTCAGGATCCGCCGCGCTTTCGCGATCACGTCGTCGGCGGTGATGTTGCGGTTGGCAACGCGCTCGCCGACATCGAGCTTGGCGAGTTCGACATAGATGCGGACCATGTAACCGCCTTCGCGCGGAATGATCAGCAGACTGCCGTCCTTGGCCGACTGGATCAGCGACTTGAAGCGGATGTCGGGAAAATCCGTTACCGCCAGCACGTCCATCACGCCCCAGGCGTGGTTGGCGGAATCGCCGTGCAGTTCGCGGCCGATCGATTTGCGCACCGTGCTGCGGGCGCCGTCGCAACCGACGACATAGCGCGCTTTGATCGTCTCGACCTTGCCTTCGTTTCCGGCATCGACGCGTTCGAGCCGCAGCGTCACCGCATGATTCGTTGGACCTGCGGCCGGATCGACCTCGAGGTCGACCAGGCGGCGACTGTAATAGGGCTCGAGCTTGCCCGGCGCTTTGCGCATGACGTCAAGAAAGCCGTCATGGATGCGCGCCTGGTTGAGGATGACATGCGGAAATTCAGACAGCCCGTCCTCGACGTCCTGCACCCGTCCGCTGCGGCCGATCTTGTCCGGCGTCCGCTCGTCGGGTTTCCAGAACGTCGTCTCGTTGACCCAATAGGCCTCCTTCAGCACGCGCTCGCTGAAGCCATAGGCGTGAAACATCTCCATGGTGCGGCAGGCGATGCCGTCGGCCTGCCCGACCAGCAGCCGGCCGGGCTTCTGCTCGATGATGCAGGTCTTGATGTCAGGAAACTGCGCAAGCTGCGCGGCGAGCGTGAGTCCGGCAGGCCCGCAGCCGACAATGAGGACATCGACCTCGTCAGGCACAGGGCCCGCAGCACCGGAAGCCTGAACGCGCTCGACCGGATCGGCGATTTCGGGGTCTCCGGGCTGAAATCCATTCAGATGGAATTGCATGAGCACCTCTCCCGTCAAAGTCTTCTGATATTGCTCAGTATGCTGACTATCAGTATACTTGTCAATGATCCGCACCGTCCCTGCACTCGAGGAGAATTCGGTGAAAGACAACAACGACATGCCCGGGCATCTGGCGCGCCGGTTCCAGCAGATCGCGGTGGCGGTGTTCCTGGCCGAGGTCGGAGATGCCGGCTTCGACCTCACGCCGGTGCAATACGCCGCACTCGCGACCATCAAGGCCAATCCTGGGCTCGACCAGGTGACGCTCGCAGGCCTGATCGCCTACGACCGCACCACCATCACCGGCGTGATCGATCGCCTGGTGCAGAAGGGTCTGATCGAGCGCCGTGCCAGTCCCCGCGACCGCCGGGCCCGCGAGCTCGAGATCACCGACGAGGGCCGGCGCACGCTGCGCAAGATCACGCCGGCGGTCGAGTCCGCGCAGCGCGTCATGCTGCGCGGCCTGACGTCGGGGGAAAGCGAGGAGCTGATGCGACTCTTGCGCAAGGCGATCGCCGCCGGCAACGAGCTCAGCCGGGCCCCGCTGCGCGAATGAGCAGATTTTGTGCGTAATCGTCGCAGTGCGACGAAACCTGGAACTAACCTTCGGCTGCTACGGTCGGCCCCATTCGGCGCTTAACGCGCGATTGACTTTGCCGTTCGGAGACCAGGATGTTCAGGTTCCTCATTGCCGCCGCGGTCATCACGCTCTCGACCCTCCCTGCACGCGCGAACGGCCATGGCGGCGGAGATGCCCCTCCTCCGCCCAAGCCCGAAGCGACCATCGCGCCGGCCAGGGTGGTGCTGACCAAGCAGGGCCCGAAGCTCGTCGATCTCAAGGGCATGACGCTCTACACTTACGAGCGCGACACCACCGGCAAGACATCGAACTGCAACGGCAAGTGCGCGGAGAGCTGGGTGCCGCTGGCCGCAACCGCCGACGCCAAGGCCGTCGGCGACTTCACCGTGATCAACCGCAACGACGGCAGCAAGATGTGGGCGTACCGCTACCGTCCACTCTACACCTCGCCGGCCGACAAGGCGCCGGGCGATGCCAACGGCACGGCCACGACCCTGCAGTGGCATATCGCGCGGCCAGAGAACTAGCGCGCCGGATTACGCGCGCGACCAGACACAGAATTGACCGACCGCGCAGCTCCTAGCCGCGCCAGCGCGCGCCTGGTCCGACCTGCGCATTCTGTCCGGGCGGCAGCACTACGACGGTCGAATTGAGCTTCACCCGGTCGTAGAGATCGATCACGTCCTCGTTGCGCATCCGGATGCAGCCCGACGAGATCGCCTGCCCGATATATTCGGGCTGGTTGGTGCCGTGGATGCGGTAGAGCGTGTCCTTGTTGCCGACATAGAGATAGATGCCGCGCGCGCCCAGCGGATTGGCGGGGCCACCTGGTACCCGCGCCGGATACGGTCCGAGCCGCGCCTGGATCTCCGCCGTCGGCACCCAGTCAGGCCATTCCGCGAGGCGGCCGACGCGCGCAACGCCGGAGAAGGCCATTGCCTCCTCCCCGACCGCGACGCCGTAGCGGATCGCCTTGCCGTCGGGCAGTACGAAATAGAGGTAGCGCGCATCCGTATCGACCAGGATCGTGCCCGGCTGCTCCTTGCGCGGATAATCGACGATGTGACGCAGATATTGCTCGGGCACGCTGGCCTGGGCGTAAGGCGTGTGCGCGAGTAACTGCCGGTCGCGCGGCGTCATGCTCGCGTCGGTCGAGGGCGAAAGCGTCGTCTGCATGCAACCGCCCAGCGGCAGCAAGGCAACGACGAAGAGAGCGAGAACAGATCTTGGCACCACCGGCCCCCCGATAGCGGATAGAAGCGCCCGCCAGATGCTGCCCAAATCGTGCTGAAAACAAGGCAGGTCGGAACAATTACGCGTGTTCAGTCGGCCGGGTTCCATCACCACAAACGGCGAAAGAGCGTCGCATCATCTCCATCCCCTCGCCTTGCTTTGGTCAAACCCGGCTGGACTCGTGCGTCATCTGCCCGTGAGGGGGCTCACCTCAACAGATCGGCTCGCGCCAATGCGAAACGACGAAGCTTCGAAGGAGCTGCGATGCTCGCAACGTTGAACAGCAAGCAGATCGTCGATGAGATCGTGAAGGACACGGTCAAGGACAACGATCCGCACGATGCGATCCAGATCTCGCCCGAGATCATCATGGCCTCGCGCCCCATTGGCGCTGCGCCCGCTTTGGCGCCTGAGATCACGCCCCGCCCGGAGCCGCAATTCGTCACCGAGCCCAAAGCCAGTCACGAGCCGAAGTTCAGTCCTGAGCCGAAGTTCAGTCCCGTATTGGAGCCGCCTGCTGCCGTGCCCTCGGTCGACACCGCCGTGCGCGTCGCGGCCGGTGACGGTCCCGGCCGGCCCAGGCGTTCCGCTGCCGGCAAGTGGCTGCGCGGCGCCTTTCTCACGTTCCTGTTTGCCGGCGGCAGCGCGGCTGCCGCGGTTGCCTGGGAGAAGCACGGCGATACCGCGAGGCACATGCTCGCGGAGTGGACACCGGTCTTGACCTCGCTGCTGCCTTCGACGTCCCAAACGGCACCGGCCGCCGCCGCGCAGGCCGCCACCGCCGCGGCGCAAGCCGCAACGGATCAGCCGATCGATCAAGCTGCGGCACAAGCTACGGCCGATCAACCTGCGCCAGCGCCTGCAGTTCAGGTTGCGGCAGCCGCGCCCGCGGCAACACAGGCCGACGCAGCACAGTCGGTACAATCCATGACGCGCGATCTCGCGGCCATGGCGCAGCAGATCGAAACACTCAAGGCTGGCATCGCCGAGCTGAAGGCCGGCCAGGAGCAGATGGCGCGCGAGATCGCGAAGCCGCCTGCGCCGAAGCCGGTCGTCGAAGCGAAGCCGCCCGTCGATCCGCGCGCACGCACGTCCGCGCTCGCGCCTCGCGCACCAATGCCAACGCCGCCGCCCGTTCGCAAGCCGAAGCCCGTCGTGTCGCACACCTACATGCCGGCCTATTCACCTGCGCCGCTCGCACCGCCGCCACCGCCGTCGCAAGCTGCCGCCGTCCCGCCGTCGGCTCCGCCGGCCACAACGGCGCAAGCGGTTGCCGATGACGATGGGCCGGTCGTGCGCCCGCCGATGCCGCTACGCTAAAATCTCATCGCGCCTTTGAGCAACAGCGTCACGAACGCTGTCCGAGTCGATGTGATGCGTTGGGTCCGGGTTATTACGGGAAACGAGGCCATGATCGTTTCCATCAAAGAGAAAAGGCCGTCGGGATCTATGCCGCCGGCCTTCTCTTGCAACTGCCGGTTCCTGGAGCCCGGTTCTGTTGCAATTCCATGCCTTATGATCGGGTTAACATATTTAATAAAATCTTAACGAGCCCGCTTGCTGCACATCATTTCTGCGCCATAGGCACAGAGATTGTGCGGCTTGTTCATTCGAAAAAGATCGACTCAGTGTACCATCCGAGTTGTGTCGGGACTTTCGTTGAAGACTTGTGTTCAAGACTTGCTTTCGGGACTGCAACTGAGACTTGGTCGTCACACCGGGGGACTTCAGATGCCGTACTACTCCTTCGATCTTGTGGTTGGTGAAGAGTTCAAGAACCAGGGCGGAATCATCCTTGAGGGCATCGAGGTTGCTTCCGACCGCGCGGACCAGCTGGCATGCGAGCTGTCGCAGGTGAAGCCGGAGCTTCAGCAGAAGGGTTGCGCGGTGCGCGTCACCGATCGCGATCAAAACGAGGTCTATCGCACGCCGCTCGATCCCGTGCCGGCCTGGCAACGCTAGCTACTCGTCACAGGTCGGCGCTTCGAACCAGTTCGTCAGCGACAATCCGCCGTCGACGACGAAGGCCGCGCCGGTGACGTAAGCTGAGAGCTTGTTCGACAGCACGCTCAGCGCCATCGGCGCGAGGTCGTTCGCCTCGCCGAGACGCCCCAGCGGAATGTGTCTCGCCAGGGACGCGTCCGCAACGAACCCGCCCGCTGCAATTGCACCCGGCACCAGCGCGTTGACGCGGATGTTGTACCGCCCGAAGGTCTTCGCCAGCTCCTTCACCAGCATCGCCATTCCGGCCTTCGCCGTCGAGTAATGCGGCAGGTTGCGCGGCGTGCCCGCATGCAGCGAGGTGAGGAACAGGAACGAGCCGGGCCGCTTCGCCGCGATCAGCCGTTTTGCGATCTCGCGCGCCAGATGGAAGCCGGCATCGAGATTGACCGCGTGCATCTCCGCCCAAGTCTTGCGATCCACCGCGAGCGCATGATCGGCCTCGCGCCGCGGCGGCGAGGCGCTGTGCACGAAATGCGTCACCTCTCCCAGCGAAGCATGAGAGGCGGCCAGCAGCGCGTCGCAGGCGTCGAGCTTCGCGAGATCCCCGACCCAGGGCACCGCCAACTCCGGCCTCGCGCTCGCAGCGATCGCGCCACTCACCCGTTCCGCGCTGATATCGGCAAACACGGTTCGCACGCCCTCGCCGACCAGCGCCTGCGCGATCGCGCGGCCGATGCCGTTGCCCGCGCCGGTGACGAGCGCGGTGTCGGTTGCGGAATCGAACGGCGCACTGAACAGGCTCATGTCGCTCTCCGGGGTCCTCTGCCACCAATCTAGCGCGCAGCAACGAGGCACGACAATTGCGCGCCCGCACCATTGCGGACCGGCGTACCGGACGCTAGCCTCCTCCAAAAATCGAGGAGGTACCAAGGATGCGCATGGGTTTTCTGTCGACGGGCCTGTTGCTGCTGGCCGGGCCGGCCCTGGCCGGGGACGCGCCGCCGCGGGCGAGCTACGTGACCATGGTTCTCCAGGCCTTCGCCGCCAAGGTCGAATGTCCCGGCACCGATCTCGTCTATCAGGACCTTGTGCAGAAGGCGCAGCAGATGCAGCTGCCCGACGGCACCACCGAGAAGGTGCGCAAGGCGATTGCCTGGATGCACACCGGCGGCAAGATGGGCGAGAAGCAGGATGACGATCTGATGGCCGAGGTCGCGGTCGCGACCCAGGCCACCGATATGGACCAGCGCCGTCTCGGCATGCCCAGCTGGTGCGAGGCCCAGAAGACCAACCTCGCCGGCCTGATCCGCAGCAAGGGCGGCTAAAGCATGATCCGGAAAAGTGCGAAGCGGATCATGCGCAAACAACAACCCAAAGCGCGATGACGACTCACTCGAATCCCATCGTGCTTGAGCGGCGCTTTCGCGCGAAGCGGATACCGATCCGTCAAGAAAAAGCGTAATACAACAAGCTGGAGCCCCGTTCCGCGTCAGTCAGAACGAGGCTTCACCGGGTTTTTCTAGCCGTTAAGCATCAAGCACCGCGCGGCGGAACCGCCGCCCCTAGGCGCCGGACGGTACGTGGCAGCAACTTCCCTGCAGGGAAAGCTGCGAACGCGGGCAGCCGTAAACCCAACACCGCGCCCCTGCACAGGGAACGGATCGTGAGGAGCGCTAGCGCTCCCGTTCCCGCGGTCAGCTCTGGTGCGGACCGCGCATGATCTTCATGGCGTCGACGATATGGCGCCACTCCTTGGCCTCGTCCGCCTCGCCCCTGCCCTCGCAGGCCTGAGCCTGCTCCGCGGCCTTCGCAATCGCAGCAAAACCGTGCTTTTCGAGCATCTGCCGCGCAACGGTATGGACCTGGACCTCGGACATCATGGGCGCTCTCCCATTTGACGGAAGCACGGGGTTCGCTCGATTGCCCCGCGTCTGTCCTAAAACGACGGAGTCCCGGGTCCCGTTCCGTCCAGACCGGAACACATGACAGAGGCGGCCCGCCATGCCCGGCGGACCGCCTTCTCACCCACCCCAAACCTGCGGGTCGTCGGTCGCGTCCCCTAGGCGACCGCCACTTTCTTGCGCTCGATGTCGTTGGGCACCTCGATATCGACCTCCAGGGTCGAGACCTCGTCGCCGCGCTCGAGCCGGACGATGACCTTGGTCGGGTCCAGCGTCACGTGCTTGGACACGACGGCGAGGATTTCCTCACGCAGCACACCGAGCAGGTCGGGCTGGCCGCGCATTCCGCGTTCATGCGCGAGCAGGATCTGCAACCGTTCGCGCGCGACCGGTGCCGAGGCCTTGTTGCCGCGGAGTAGCCGAAGCAGACCCATGCTCATGCAGCCCTCCGTCGCAGGAGACGATCCATCAGACCTCTGCGCTCGGCGGGAACGTGCATCGTCACGTTCTCCCCGCAAAGGCGCTTGGCCGCGTCCATATAGGCCCGCGCCGGCGCTCCATCCGCATTCGACAGGGTCACCGGCGTGCCGACGTTGGAGGCCTTCAACACGTCCTGGCTCTCGGGGATGATGCCGAGCAACGGTGTTGCGAGGATCTCGAGGATGTCGTCGATCGTCAGCATCTCGCCGCGCGCGGCGCGGGAGGGATCGTAGCGGGTGATGAGAATGTGCTTCTCGACCCGCTCGCCCTTCTCGGCCCGCACCGTCTTGGAGTCGAGCATGCCGATGATCCGGTCGGAATCGCGCACCGAGGAGACTTCCGGATTGGTGACGATCACGGCCTCATCCGCGAAGCGCATCGCCATGGAGGCGCCGCGCTCGATGCCGGCCGGGCTATCGCAGATCACCCAGTCGAAGCGGCTGCGCAGGTCGGCGATGACCTTGCCGACGCCCTCTTCCGTCAGCGCGTCCTTGTCGCGGGTTTGCGAGGCCGGCAGCAGCCAGAGGTTCTCGAGCCGTTTGTCCTTGATCAGGGCCTGCGGCAGCTTTGCGACGCCCTGCACCACGTTGATGAGATCGAAGACGACGCGGCGTTCGGCGCCCATCACGAGATCGAGGTTGCGCAAGCCGACGTCAAAATCGACGACGACGACCTTGTCGCCGCGCTGAGCCAGTGCGGCTCCCAGCGCGGCGGTCGTCGTGGTCTTGCCGACCCCGCCCTTGCCTGATGTCACGACCAGTACCTTACTCATCTGAAATGTCTCCTTTGCTGGTCAGTTCAGTGCTGTAATTCGCATGGTATTCCCCTGCAGCCAGGCCTGCGCCGGCTTGCCGCGCAGGGCGGCGTCGATGTCGTCCGCGGTCTGGTAAAACCCATCGATTGCAAGCAGTTCGGCCTCGATCTTCTGGCAATAGATGCGCGCGCTGGTGTGACCGTTCACGCCCGCCATGGCGCGGCCGCGCAGCGCGCCGTAGACGTGGATGGAGCCGCCGGCGACGACCTCGGCGCCGGATCCGACCGAGCCGAGAATGGTGACGTCGCCTTCGGGAAAGATCACGGTCTGGCCCGAGCGCACGGGGGCCTCGAGCAGCAGCGAGGTGGGCTTGGTCTCGGCCTTCGCCTCAGGCTTCTTGGCCGCGCTCGGCTCGACCACGCAGCTGCGCCCGCCCGTCAGCAGCGGCGGCATCATCGCCGTCAGCCGCCCCTCCTCGACGCCCTCGATGCCGAGCACGCGGATGTTACGGTCCTGCAGGCTGGCGAGCAGATGGGCGATACCGGCCTGGCTGAGATCGACCGAGGACAGGTCGATCACCACGGGTCGGCCGGCAAAGAAGCCCGGCGAACGCGCGATGGTGGTGTCGATCTCCTGGAGCCAGTCCTGGATCGGAACCGTCGGCACGAACACGAAGGCGACATAGGAGCGCCCCCGCAGGCGCACCATCTGGCGTTGGACTTTTGCTGCAGCCTCCATAGCGGCCGACTCGTTCCCCGTTATTGAATGGTTAACGATGCGGCGGATTTGGTTAACGGCCCGTTAATGCCTCCGAGAGATTCCGTCGAGAGGCTCGCCGTGTGCGATCGACGCGACACAGCCGTCCCCCCGGAAAGACCCTGGATTTGCTTCGCTGCGCTCGCAATGACGGAGTATGGGCTGCTACTGCCCCCTACTTCTTCACCTTGCTCGCATCCATCTTGATGCCGGGATCCAGCATCTTGGTCGTGAACGCAGTGGTCACGTCGAACGGCTTCTCCATGCCCAGGTACGTCTGGACCAGATCATAGTCCTTCTTCATACGTTCGCCGTCGATCCAGCCGAGGCCCTTGGTGGTGGTGAACTCGTCGGTCATCAGGAACTTGATGCGCTCCCACTGCCGCTCCTGGTTCTCCTTGTCGAGGCCGGAGACCTGGTCGAGCAGCGCCTTCAGGCACGGCGCGGCGTCGGCCACGCAGGCGGCAAAGGCCTTCTGCGTGATGCGGACGAAATCCTCGACCAGCTTCGGGTTCTTCTGCAGATACGCACCGTTGACGATCAGCGAGTTGCCGTATGGATTGAGGCCGATGTCCTTCCAGTTGACATAGCCGAGATCTTGCCCGAACTCGATCACCTTGAGATCGTGCTCGTTGTAGAAGTCGCTGATGATGTCCACGGTGTGGCTCTTCAGGGCCGCGATCTTCGCCGTCGGCCCGACATTGACGAAGCCGACGGCATCGGGCGCGAGGCCTGCGGCCTTGGCAAAGGCCGGCCACATCACGCGCGAGGCATCGCCGGGCGGATTGCCGATCTTGTGGCCGGCAAAGTCCTTGACGCCGTTCACGCCGTAGCTCTTCAGCCAGTAGAAGGTCTGGCCGGTATTGGCATAGACACTCATCACCGCGACGGCGTCGGCGCCCTTGCTCTTGGCCACCAGCATGGTGGCGAGATCGGCGACGCCGAACGGCGAGCCGCCCGAGCCGACCTTGGCGGCGGAGACGCCGGAGCCCTTGCCGGTCTCGATGGTGAGGTCGATGCCGGCCTTCTCGTACCAGCCCTGGGCCTTGGCGTAGTAGTACGGCGAATGGTCGGCGGTCGGCGTCCAATTCAGGATCAGATTGACTGCCTCGCCTGCGCTCGCCGGCACCGCCGGCAAGCCGAGCACTAGCGCCATAAAGGCCGCCTGAAAACGCTTCATCGCATCCTCCTCATTGCCAGCGACCCGGCTTGTCGCTCTCCCCTTGTGAGGATACCAATGCAACAAGTCCGCCTCCCGCTTGTCAACTGTTTGGTTGAAAATGCCCGCAAAACGATCTGGCGACACCGCGCCGCAGCGGCGCGATCCCGTCGCCACCCGCAAGAAGCTGCTCACCGCGGCGCGCCTCGAATTCGCACGGCACGGCCTGGCCGGCGCCCGCGTCGACGAGATCGCCGAGCGCGCAGCCGTCAACAAGCAGCTCGTCTATCACTATTTCGGCGACAAGGACGCGCTGTACCTCGCCGTGCTCGAATGGGTCTATGAGGACATCCGCGAGCAGGAGCGCAAGCTCAATCTCGAAGGCCTGCCGCCGGACAAGGCGATCCGCCGGCTGATCGAGGCCTCGTTCGATCACCTCGCGGCAAACCCGGATTTCATCGTGCTTCTGAACGACGAGAACCGCGGCGGCGCCCGCCACGTCCGCGGCTCCACCCGGCTGGAGGCGATGCATTCGCCGCTGGTCAAAAGCGTGTCCCACATCCTCCATGAAGGCGTGCGCGGCGGACTTTTCCGCAAGGGGATCGACCCCGTCCAGCTCTACATCTCCATCGCGGGCCTCAGCTATTTCTTCTTTTCCAACACGCCGACGCTGTCGGCGATCTTCGGCAAGGACCTGTCGAGCCGCGCCCAGCGCCGCGCCCGCCGCCGCCATGTGGTCGATCTCGTGATGCAGTCGCTCCGGCCATAATCAACCAACTGGTTGAAACTTGCCCCAAGGCCGGTTACGCTGAGATCGTGGCGAAGAGGCCGCGAACAACAGGGAGCAGAACGTGGCAGCCGACGGGGCACGCACCGCGCGCAGCTTTGCGGTCATCCTGATCGTGCATCTTGCCGTGCTCGTGCTCTGGCAGGTCCTGGTCGATGCCTTCCACGTGCCGAAATTCATCCTGCCCTCGCCGCTTGCGACGGTGCAGACACTGGGAACCGCGAGCTACGCCTGGGGTGCCAACACGGTGGTCACCGCGGTCGAGATCCTCGGCGGCTTTGCGCTCGGCGCCTTCGTCGGCGTCGGGCTCGCGGTGATCTTCAGTTGGGCGCCGCTGGTCAGCCTCGTGCTGCTGCCGCTGTTCGTGACGCTGAACATGATCCCGAAGGTCGCGCTCGGCCCGCTCTTCATCGTCTGGTTCTCCTACGGCATCGTGCCGAACATCCTGATCGCCTTCAGCATCTGCTTCTTCCCGATCCTGCTCACCACTGCGCGGGGCCTGCGCGAGGTCGAGCCTGACCTGCTCGACCTCGTCAAATCGCTGCGCGGTTCTCGCTGGACGCTGTTCCGCAAGATCCAGCTGCCGGGATCGCTGCCTTACGTGTTCTCCGGCATGAAGGTCGGCGCCATCCTTGCCGTCGCCGGCGCCATCGTCGGCGAGTTCATCGCGTCCGAGCGCGGGCTCGGCTACCTCATGATCCAGGTGCAGTCCTCGCTCGACACGCCCGCGATGGTGATGGCCGTGGTGCTGCTGACGCTGCTCGGCGTCGCCCTCTACGGCCTCGTGCTCGCGCTAGAACGCATGTTCGTGGTCGGCGATGCCAGACAAGCCTAACGAAGGACCGATCGATGCTCCTCACCCGCCAGACGCTGCCGAAAACCATTCCCGATATCGCAGCCCTCGACGATCTCCTGTGCCGGCCGACGCAGGCGCTGATCGACGACCTCAACAAGGTCGAGGGCGACATCATGATTCTCGGCGTCGCCGGCAAGATGGGACCGACGCTGGCCGGACTTGCGAAGGCGGCCGCGCCCGATCGCCGCGTCATCGGCATCGCCCGCTTCAGCGACGCGAGCGTCAAGGACTGGCTGCACGCGCGCGGTGTCGACACCATCAATTGCGACCTGCTGGATGAGGCCGCGATCAACGCCCTGCCGAAGGCGCCCAACATCATCTTCATGGCCGGCAGAAAATTCGGCGCCGAGGGCGATCTGTCGCTGACCTGGGCGATGAACGCGCATGTGCCGGCGCTGGTCGCGCAGGCCTTCTCCGCGTCGCGGATCGTGGCGTTCTCGACCGGCTGCGTCTATCCGTTCGTCCCCGTTGACGGCAAGGGCTCGACAGAGGAGATGGCGCCGAATCCGCCCGGCGAATACGCCCAATCCTGCGTCGGCCGCGAGCGCATGTTCGAATATTTTTCGCGCAAGTATTCGACGCCGGGCCGGCTGTTCCGGCTCAATTACGCGATCGACATGCGCTACGGCGTGCTGCACGACATCGCCACGAAGGTCCTGAACGGTTCGCCGATCGACGTCGGCATCGGTCACGTCAATGTCATCTGGCAGGGCGATGCCTCCGCGCAGGCACTGCGGTGCCTTGCCCATTGCACGGCACCGACCTCGCCGATCAATGTCAGCGGCGACGAGATTCTTGCGGTGCGCGATCTCGCGCAAAAGTTCGGCGCAAGGTTCGGCCGCACGCCGGTGCTGACCGGCAAGGAGGAGCCGACCGCGTGGCTCACGGACACGTCCAAGGCCGTCGAACTGTTCGGCCGGCCAGTGGTCGGCACCGAGCAGCTGATCGCCTGGACCGCGGACTGGGTCTCCCGCGCCATGCCGAGCCTCGGCAAGCCCACCAAATACGAGGTGCGCGATGGCCGCTACTGACGGTCCGCTTATCCTCAAGCTCGGCGCCAAAGACGCGATCCCCGGGCTCTCGCTGTCGACTGAGGCACACTGGAACCAGACCGAAGAGGACTGGCGCATCTTCCTGCGCGATGGCGTCGTGTTCGGCATCCGCGACGGCATGCGGCTGGTCGCGACCGCGGCGCTGCTGCCCTATTCCGGCAACAACGCCTGGATCAGCATGGTGCTGGTCTCGGCAACGCATCGCCGCCGCGGCCTTGCAACGCGCCTCGTCGACGCCTGCCTGGAAACCGCGCGCAAGAACGGTCTGACCAGCTGGCTCGACGCCACGCCTGATGGCGCCGCCGTCTACGGGCCGCTCGGGTTCACGCCGACGCTGCAATTGCGCCGGCTGAAGCTGGTGAGGCCCGCGCGGGCCGAAGGGCCGCCGCCGTCATCGGCTGGCATCGATGCGCTTCGTGCACGGGACCTGCGCGCCACCGGCTTCGATCGAACTGCCCTCCTCTCCGCCTTCGCACGGCGCTCCGGCTCGCGCATCGTCGCCGCCAACGGCGCGATCGCGCTGGTCCGCGACGGCAGGACTGCGCGCCATATCGGCCCGCTGTTTGCCGATCATGCTGCCGAAGCGCTGGACCTGGTTCACGCGATCGCACGCTCCGAGACCGCCCCTCTCCTGATCGACGCTGTTGCCTCGCAAGCCGCGTTCCTGGAGGGATTGACTGCCTCGGGCTGGACCATCGAGCGCCCGTTCCAGCGCATGCGCTTCGGCCCCGCCACGTCCGCCGGTGCGGAGCTGCCCTTCGCCGTCGCCGGACCCGAATTCGGATAGGACATCATGCACCACAGCCAGATCAACGCAGACGTCCGCAAGCTGATCGCCGACGGTACCGTGCTGCCGGCCCATCCCCTCGCCCTCACCGCCGAGCGCCGGCTCGACAAACGGCATCAGCGCGCGCTGACGCGCTATTACATCGACGCCGGCTCTGGCGGCCTTGCCGTCGGCGTGCACACCACGCAATTCGCGATCCGCGACGTCGGTCTCTACCGCCCCGTGCTCGAGCTCGCCGCCGAGACCGCGGCCAGCTGGACCAGGCGTCCGCTGGCGATGGTTGCGGGTCTCGCGGGCCCCACAACGCAAGCAGTCAGCGAGGCCCGCACCGCACGCGATATCGGCTATCACGCCGGCCTGCTCAGCCTTGCCGCGATGAAGAGCGCTTCCGAGGACGACATCATCGCGCATTGCACGGCGGTCGCCGCCGAGATCCCGCTGGTCGGCTTCTACCTTCAGCCCGCCGTCGGCGGCGTCATCCTGTCGAGCCGGTTCTGGCAGCGCTTCGCCGCGATCGACAATGTTATCGCCATCAAGATCGCGCCGTTCAACCGCTATCGCACCCTCGACGTGCTGCGCGGCGTCGCGGCCGCCGGCGCGCTCGATCGCGTCGCGCTCTACACCGGCAATGACGACCACATCCTGCTCGACCTGATGCTGCCGTTCGACCTGCGCGACAAGGGCGTCACCACGCGCACCTATTTCAAGGGCGGCCTGCTCGGCCACTGGTCGGTATGGACGGCCGAAGCGATCAAGCAGTTCGAGCGCTGCAAACAGGCGCGGCACCAGGACAGCGTGCCGGCCGATCTGCTCGCGCTCGATGCCCGCGTCACCGATTGCAACAGCGCCTTCTTCGACGTCGCCAACAATTTTCACGGCTGCATCGCCGGCTGCCACGAGGTGCTGCGGCGCCAGGGCCTGATGCAGGGCCTGTGGTGCCTCGATCCGAACGAGGGCCTCAGCCCCGGCCAGAAGGAGGAGATCGACCGCGTCTGCCGCGAGCATGCCGACCTCAGCGACGACGCGTTCGTCGCCGCCAATCTGGACAAATGGCTGGCATGACGGCCGAGCCCTTCATCAGCCTGCGAGGCGTGCGAAAAGTCTACCGCAGCGGCGGCGCGCGGTTTCTCGCCGTTTCCGACGTCACCATGGACGTGCAGGAAGGTGAGCTAGTCTCGCTGGTCGGCCCCTCCGGCTGCGGCAAGACGACGGTGATGAAGATCTTAGCCGGCCTGCACGGCGCCGACGGCGGCACCGTCAGAATAGGACACGCCAAGAGCCCGTTCGATCCGACCCGCGACATCGGCATGGTGTTCCAGCAGGCGCTGCTGCTGAAATGGCGCACCATCCTGGACAACGTGCTGCTGCCGGCGGAGATCGTCGGACTGCCGATGAAGGCCGCGCGCGAGCGGGCGCGCGACCTGCTCAACCTGGTCGGACTCGCCGGCTACGAACAGAGATATCCGCAGCAGCTCTCCGGCGGCATGCAGCAGCGCACCGCCATCGCGCGCGCCTTCATCCACGATCCCAAGCTGATCCTGATGGACGAGCCGTTCGGGGCGCTCGATGCGCTGACGCGCGAGCAGATGAACCTGGAGATGCTGCGGATCTGGCGCGAGAGCGGCAAGACCATCATCTTCGTCACGCATTCGATCCAGGAAGCCGTGTTCCTGTCCTCGCACTGCGCCGTGCTGACCGCGGGCCCGGCCAAGATGGCCGATTATTTCCCGATCGACCTGCCCTTCCCGCGCGACCTGCCTCTGAAGACCACCGACGCGTTCGGCGCCTATGCAAGGCGGATCTATGCGAAGTTGGGCTTGGGGGCGGCCTGATACACTGCGATCGCCCCTCTGCCGTCATTCCGGGGCGAAGTTGCGAGCCCGCAATCCATCGGGCAGCAGATCGGTGAATGGATTCCGGGTTCGCGCCAACAGGCGCGCCCCGGAATGACGGTGCAGTTTCCAAGGCGCGGCCTAACGACCACGCCCGCCGTGCTCAGGTCTTGTTGCGCATCTTGCTGAGCAAGTAGTTGTCGTAAAAATTCTCCGCGATCTGCGTGTAGAACAGCAGCTCCTTCATATATGCGTCGTGGCTGTCCTTGGTGCGCTTGAACAGGTCGCTCTTGCCGGCGAGCTCGTTCAGATGCTCCTGGGTGGCGTTGTAGCAGGCCTCCAGCACCGGCTGCGGGAATGCCTTCAGCTCGGCGCCGTTGGCAATCAGCCGCTTCAGCGCCGCCGGGTTCACGCTGTCATACTTCTCCAGCATCCAGGCGCCGGCCGCAGAGCCGGCCTGGTTGAGAATGGCCTGATATTGCTTCGGCAGCGACGCCCACTTCTCGTCATTGACGATCATGTGCAGCATGGCGCCGCCTTCCCACCAGCCGGGGAAGTAGTAGTACTTTGCGACCTTCTGGAAGCCGAGCTTCTCGTCGTCATAGGGACCCACGAATTCGGCGGCGTCGATCGAGCCTTTCTCCAGCGCCGAATAGACGTCGCCGCCGGCGAGCTGCTGCGGCACCACGCCGAGCCGCGCCAGCACATGGCCGCCCATGCCGGCGATGCGGAATTTGAGACCCTTGAGATCGTCGACGGTCTTGATCTCCTTGCGGAACCAGCCGCCCATCTGGGTGCCGGAATTGCCGCACAGGATGGCGTGCGCCTTGAACGGCTTCAGCGCCTCGTTGGCGAGATCGGCACCGCCGCCGAAATACCACCAGGACTCCTGATGGCGATGGTTCATCCCGAACGGCGCGCCGGTGGCGTAAGCCAGCGCCGGCTCCTTGCCGATGTAGAAATAGAGCGGGGTCTGCGCCATCTCGACCGAGGCAACGCTGACTGCGTCGAGCGCCTGCAGGCCGGGAACGAGCTCGCCCGCCGCAAACGTCTGGATCTGGAATTTGTTGTCCGTGGCCTCGGCCACGTATTTCGCGAAGGTCTGCGCCGTGCCGTAGATGGTGTCGAGCGACTTCGGGAAGCTCGAGGTCAGGCGCCATTTGATCTCGGGCGCGCTCTGCGCGATCGCAGGGGCAGCAACCAGCGTCGTCGCGCCGGCGACCGCGCCGCCCTTGAGGAATGTACGGCGTTTCATGATGGGGCTCTCCCTTGACGTCAGGCTCGAAATGGGTGGCGTTGTGAACCGGCTTTGGCCACGGCCTTGGCGGACCGTTTGCCCGTTCCTGAGGCAGAGTTCAAGCTGCCAGAACGCATGGCGCCGCGGCCATCGGCCGGCAAAACGGCGACTTCCCGGCCAGCGGCACGCGGCCGCTCTGCGTCTATCCGAAGATCGCATCCTACAAGGGCAGCGGCCCGACCAACGACGCCGGCAGTTTCGCCTGCATCGACCCCGGCTTCAGGCGCGCCGACGACCAAGACTTCCATGACGATGACGACCGGCGCTGCGACGGCAGGCAGTGAACGGCGCGAGATCACGAACAACACGGCGCGCGGTGTCACCGCGCGCCGCATGCTCGAGAGTGCGCACGATCGCGCCCCGATCTCCGTCATTGCGAGCGCAGCGAAGCAATCCGGTCTGCCTCCGCGGGAAGATTCTGGATTGCTTCGCTGCGCTCGCAATGACGATGTGGAAACATCGCAACGACCTGGAGTGGAAGGACACCCTGCTCAGAGCAGCTTGGCGCTCACGAACAGCGCGCGCACGGCGTTGGTCGCCTGCACCGCCAGCATGGCGTTGCCGGCCGCGCCTTCCAGCGCGTGAACGGCGTCCTCGTGCAACGAGCGGAATTCCATCCACTCGACAGATTTGAAATTGGTCAGGAATTGATAGGCCTGTCCGACGGTCGCAATCGCCAGCGTGTCACCGTTCAGCTTGATCTTGAACGTGGTGCGCAGCGGGGTTTCGGAGCTTGCTGGATCACTCATGGGCTGCTTCTGGACGATGACGGCTTAACGAAGGGGAAACGGCAGCCCCGCCGCGGCGAGCAATATCAGGAGGCGGTGCTGGCGCGCCGCGAGGCGGTCGCCGATCCGCTCAGGCTGGGCACCACGACCAGGCGGTTGAACTCGCCGTTGTCGTACGCCTTCAGGAAGCGATCATAGTCCTTGATCGAGACGCAGCCGTTGGAATCGCCGCGGGGCCCGAGCATGTAACTGTGGGTGAGCAGGCCGACGCGGCCGAGTGCGCTGGTCCCATCGGTGGGAGTCATGCGCAGTGCGCGGACGCCGTGGAATAGCTTTTCGCGCGGCTTCAGATCGTAGGTTGCCGGCGGGGTCGCACCGACCATGCGCTGGTCGACATGCTGGGGGTCGTCCATCATCGCGCCCATGCCCGAATGCGCTTCCAGCGCGACGCCGCTCGGCAGGTACAGCGCCTTGGCCGAGATGTCGTAGACCGCCGTGCGCGAATCATAGCCGAGCGCGGCGAGGTCCGGTGCCTTGCCGAGCAGGCCGTCGCCGGGGGTCAGGGAGGCCAGCCTGATCTTGTCGGTGAATTTCTCGAAGAAGTTGCGGTTGTCGACCTTGGGATTGGTGTCGGCATAGGCCTGGCTCGAGGCGATCTGAGCCGACAAATCCGCCTGGACCGGCCGCGAGCGCGGCATCGGGACGGCATCGGCACGCTGCGCGGGTCGCGGCTCCTCGACGACTGCGGTGCGGTCGTCCTCGGTCAGGGTCGAGCGCCACTCGTCGCCCTGGAGCTTCTGCGCGAGCATCGCCTTGGCGTCGCGCAGCTTGAGCTGGACCGCGTTCATGGCGGAGCGCTCCAGCGCGCGCAGGCCGAGCTCGCGGGCCGGCGGGTTCGCAGACGCCGATGCGAAACGGTCCTCGAACGAAGGAGTATTGGCCGGCGGCAGGGCGGCAGTGACCAGCGGGGTCGAATCGCCGAAATCGGCGACCCAGGCAGCAGCGCCCAGCGCCAGCGCGACGGCGGCCAAAGACAGCACTATCGTCTCCGCTCGCCCAATACGGCGGCGCGACAACAGCCTCTCGGCGTGCGCTGCGTCGGAAACCATCAGATCCCCAAATCGACCCCCCGGGGGACCCAACCCCCACCCGGAGAGACTCTATACCAGCTACCACATTGGGAGCCAAAAGTGAGGCATAATCGCGGCCGGTGAGACAGCTCCGGGGGTATCCAATGACCGATACTTTCGACCTAGAACGGTTCGTCCAGGCTCAAAACCCGGTTTTTCGCGACGTCCAGGGCGAGTTGGCCCGGGGCCGGAAGCAGAGCCACTGGATGTGGTTCGTTTTCCCGCAAGTAGCCGGGCTCGGCTTCAGCGCCATGTCGCAGCGCTACGCCATCGGCTCGCGCGCGGAGGCCGTGGCCTACCTCGCCCATCCAGTCCTTGGCCCGCGCCTGATCGAATGCACACGCCTCGTGCTCGCGCTCGAAGGGCGCACCATCAACGCGATCCTCGGCGCGCCTGATGACGCCAAATTCCGGTCGTCGATGACGCTGTTCAACGCGGTGTCCGACGAGCCCGTCTTTGATCAGGCGCTCGCCCGCTATTTCGCAGGCGAGCGCGACGGCGCGACGCTGGAGATCCTGGCCAGGCTCGACCAGGCGCCGCGCTAGCGCGCCTCTCCGGCGTTCGAGGCCAAGGTCACCGAGCTCGTCGTGGCCTGGCCCGGGCGTCCTCCACCATGGAGAGCACGGCGCAATCGATGACCTCGACGGCAGCCCAGACCAACAGCCAGGCCGCCGTCGTCGCCGCCGCTTCCGAGCAGACCTCGACCAACGTCCAGACGGTCGCAAGCGCGACCGAAGAGCTCACCTCCTCCATCGCCGAGATCGGCCGCCAGGTCGCGCAAAGCACCGAGATCGCGGCCCGCGCCGTCGACAATGCCCGCCGCACCGGCGACACCGCACGCGCGCTCGCCGAGGGCGCGCAGAAGATCGGCTACGTCGTCCCGCTGATCCAGAGCATCGCCGAGCAGACCAATTTGCTGGCGCTGAACGCGACCATCGAGGCCGCCCGCGCCGGCGATGCCGGCCGCGGCTTTGCCGTGGTCGCCTCCGAAGTGAAATCGCTAGCGGGCCAGACTGCCAAGGCCACGACCGACATCTCCGAGCAGATCACCGCGATCCAGACCGCGAGCGACGAGACCGTGGCCGCGATCCGCAACGTCGCCGACGTCATCGCCGAGATCGACCAGATCGGCACCGCGATTGCGGTTGCAATCGAAGAACAGGGCTCGGCGACCAAGGAGATCGCCCGCGGCGTCCAGGAGGCCGCCCGCGGCACCCAGGAGGTCAACACCAACATTTCAGGCGTGCAGCGCGCCGCCGACGATACCGGAGCCGCCGCCAGGGAAGTGCTCGGCGCCGCCGAGCAGCTCTCGACCCAGTCGCGCGATCTCGCCGGTCAGTTCGACCGCTTCCTCGGCGAGGTCAGGGCCGCCTAATACGGCGGCGCCTTGCGTGCCCGCTGCGCCTTCGCCGCCTCGATCCACCAGGTGAGGTCATCGGCAAAGCGCGGGAATGCGTGTTCCAGCGCCTTGCCGCCCTCGCCGATCGGCTCGGCGTCCGCCGACAAGGTCTGCGCGATCGGGCCGACGCCGATCGTGCTCGACACCACCACCATGCCCATCTCCGACAGCGTGCCGTGCCAGGCGGTCGCCGCCCGCGCGCCCGAGAAGCGGCCGGCGGAATAGCTCACGATCGCGGCCGGGCGCCAGAACCACTCTTCGAGGAAGTGGTCGGTCAAGTTTTTCAGGCCGGGCTGAATGCCCCAATTGTATTCGCCGGTGACGAAGACGAACCCGTCGGCGCCGCGGATCTGCCCGGCCAGCTTCTCCAGCGCCTCGGGTGCCGCGCCCTTGGGATATTCCTTGTACATGCGGTCGAGCATCGGCAGGCCGATGGCCTTGGCGTCGATGAACTCGACCTCTTCTCCGCGGCTGCGAAGGCGATCGATGACGAAATTCGCAAGGCGGATGCCCATGCGGTCGGAACGATAGGAACCGTAGAGGACGAGGATGCGATTGCTCATGGCTGGCAGGCTAGCATGAAAGCAGGCGGCGCGCCCGACCGATTTGTCGGGCTATCGCCCGCGGCCGCGGTCCAGGGCAACGCAGCTTCGGTGCGTGGCGCTCTAGTGCGTGGCGCGGTATTTGGCGCGCGGAATCGAGTTGCAGGCCAGACCTTCGGCCAGCCGCTTCATGTCCTCGCGTTTGCCGCTCCGGATCAGCCGCCCGAACTCGTCGGATGTGAAAGGAAGACTGGGATCATCATCGATCGGACGCCGCACTCGCGGGCCGAACAACCGTCGCACCAGGCTAGCCAGCCGCCGCATATCAATTCCCTCGCGCCAGCAACAAACCTTTCAGCCCGCATATTGTTCCTCCCGCACGATCGAGATTGCAAGAGCTTGCTGACGCCTCCGCACCAAAAATTTTGCCGAAGAACAATCCTCTCTTTGTCGTGCTAATCCGCAAAACCCACGTAACGCACGAACTCGTCGTTGTGCTCGCGGTCCGAGCGAACCGCGTTCGCAGCAAAGCTGTCGTCGGGATAGCCCACGGCGACGCAGGTCATGATGACCTCGTCCTCCGGAATATCGGCGACTTCCCGCACGATGTCGGAGCGCATGATGCCCTGGCCGTTGATGACGGAGCCGAGGCCCCGATCCCAGGCTGCGAGCACGATGCCGTAGCAGAGCGCGCCGAGATCGAAATGGCAGACCGCGCCGGGATCGAGCACGCGGTCATAGGTCAGTACCAGCGAGACCGGCGCGTCGAACTGGCGGAAACCGCGCAGCACCCAGTCCTGGCGCATCGGCTTGTCGTCGCGCGCAATCCCCATCGCGCCGAACAGCTTCTTGGCGATGTCGACCTGCCGCGAGCGATGCACGCCCTGGTATTCGCCATGGCTGATGATGTCGCGCTTGACCTTGGCGCCGCCGATCATCTCCTCCATGTTGCGGCGGCGTACTTCTTCGAGCGGCGCGCCCGTGAGCACGTGAACGTGCCAGGGCTGGGTGTTCATCGACGACGGCGCGCGCTTGGCGCTCTCGATGATCGCCTCGATCACCGCGCGCGGCACCGGCTCGTTTCTGAAACCGCGCACGCTGCGGCGCGACTGGACCAGCGTCTCGAATTCCACTCCTTGGCCTCCCCCCGTTCATCCCCGCGCATCACAACACGTGGCCGGTTGCCGATGCGGCGCGCAAAATCTATGCTAACCCGCAAGCAAGACCAAGAACCCTGTGAGGACTGCCCATGGCCGCGCCGCTCGATCCCGTCATCGCCCAGATCATTCCCCTGATGCCGATGCGCGATCCCGCGGTCATGACGCCGCAGAGCGCCCGCGATTCCTTGCGCGCACTGGCTGCCTCGCGCGCCGCCATCCCGCCGCCGCCGGTCGATCATGTGCAGGATATCAAGCTGAAAGGCGGTGCAGGCCCGCTCGATGCGCGCGTCTATCGTGCCGGCACGACGCCCGCGCCCACCGTTGTGTTCTTCCACGGCGGCGGATGGGTCGCGGGCGATCTCGAGACTCACGACCGGCAGGCGCGCAATCTCGCGATCGAGACCAGCGCGGTCGTCGTCTCCGTCGACTATCGCCGTCCGCCGGAGACGCGCTTTCCGGGCGCCTTCGAGGATGCTTTTGCCGCAGTGCGCGACGTGTTTGGCCGCGTCGCGGAATTTGGCGGCGACGCAAAACGCTTCGGCGTTGCCGGCGACAGCGCCGGCGGCAATCTCGCGGCGACGACGGCGATCGCCTGCCGCGATGCCGGCATCCGGCTCGCTGCGCAGCTGCTGGTCTATCCCGTGACCGACGTCGTAGGCGCTTACGCCGATGCGGGCGAGAACGCGCGCTTTCCCTCACGTGCCGAGAATGCCGAAGGCTACTTCCTAACGCGCGCCACGATGGAATGGTTCTGCGGCCATTATCTCGCCGATCCCGCTCACGCGCACGACTGGCGCGTTTCGCCGCTGCGCGCGCCATCCCTCGCAGACCTCGCGCCCGCGGTCGTCACCACCGCCTGGTTCGATCCCCTGCGCGATGAGGGCACAGCCTATGCGCGGGCGCTCGAGGCCGCCGGCGTGCGGGTCAAGCACCATGAAGGCCCAGGCCTGATCCACGGCTATTTCGGCATGGGCGACGCCTCGGACGTCGCACGCGCCGAGGCCCAGCGTGCACGCGCCGACTTCAAGGCGCTGCTCGCGCGCGGGGTATAGCGGATGCGACGAACTTCGTAGCCCGTAGCCCGGATGGAGCGAAGCGTAATCCGGGTTTCCAGCCACACCGGCGGTCGAGCTATCCGGTGGGCCAGGCCCCGGATTACGCTATCGGCCGGCGCTCGGTGCGTTCATCGCGCCGGAAAATATCCGCAACGCCAGTTCGCCACGCGCCGATCCCGCTTGATTGCGCCACGATTCCCGGCTCCAATCCGCCCGCCATCTTTTGGTTTAGGGAGACACCCATGATGAAGCGGATTTTCCTGGCTGCGATCGTTGCCACCTTTGCGGCGGGCTCGGCCTTTGCGGAGGACACCTGCGAGAGCAAGGCGGTCGGCAAGGACGGCAAGCCGCTGGCCGGCGCGGCCAAGACCTCGTTCCTGAAGAAGTGCAAGGCCGAGGCCTGCGCGCCCAAGGCCGTCAGCGCCGACGGCAAGCCGCTCGCCGGCGCGGCCAAGAACAGTTTTATGAAGAAGTGCGAAGTCAGCGCCTGATCGCTGCTGGTCGCCAACTGCTTGGCGGAAGCCGCGCAGATCAACGTGCGGATGCTGCCGGTTTCCCGGACGTCAGCGAGACCGGGAAGCTGACTTCGTGAACTGCGATCGCGATCAGTCGATTGGACGCGGCTATCGCCGTGAACCTACGTTCGACCCGGACTGGCCATTCCTGCACCAACGCCCGCAATCCACCCAAAAGCTGTAGTGCTGCGCGAGATTTTGCGGTAGCTGATTAGGGGCCGCACGGAATGGGCGCCAATCAGCGCCCATTCTGCATCTCCATGTCCCTCCTTCGCTCTGGTCAACGCGAGCAAATCGGCGAAACACAACCGCTGGGCGGGTGGCATAAATTTATGCGTTTATGTATGATTTAATTCACAGCGCTTTTCCAGTTCGGCTGTAAAGTGCAGCTGCGCAACGCGGTGGTTCTCGGACCTTCCGTCTTGCGGTCGGATTGCTGAAACTGATCTTGACTCCGTGAAGATTGGCTGAAAAGGCCGGCAGGCTCAGGCCCACTACCCGTTTCGGGCAGCGCGTTTCCCAAAGGTGCGCGGACACGACAACCTGGTCTCGGCTGACATGGCGCTCACCGGGCGGGAGGTTTGCTGTAGATGATTTGGGGGGCGCGTCATTCAGCAAAATGTCGGCGTGCGCGTAAGCGGGCGTTGACCTTGTTTGGCGCACGAGGTGCCCGGCGGACGCTGTCAACGGCGGAACGGTCTGCTATCCTTCGCTCGTTCAGCCAAGTAGCGGGGTGGTCAAGGTGAACCATCCGGGGATCGATATTGCAGAGGTCGCCCCGCCATCGCGGCGCGTGCTTGCAATTCTGGCGGCCGACGTCGTGGGCTATGCTCGCCTGACCGAGGTGGCGGAGGAGGCAACGCACGTCCGCCTGCGAGCGCTTCGTTTCGGCGTGATCAATCCGTGCATCGTCTCCTTCCGCGGCAGGATCGTGAAGAATACGGGGGACGGCTTTCTCGCTTCTTTCGATTCCTCGCTTGATGCCGCGCGCTGTGCGGTCGCCTTGCAAGCCGAAGTCGCGGCTGCGCAGACCCGGGAAGGATACGACCGGAAGATTCAATTTCGAATGGGCCTGAACGTTGCGCAGACCATCGTCGAATCGGAGGACATTTTCGGAAAGGGCGTGAACATCGCGGCGAGGCTCGAGCAGTCGGCGCCCGCCGGCGGCGTGGTGCTTTCGGACGAGATGTTCCAGCAGATCAAGGACCGGCTCGACGTGCCAGTCCAGGATCTGGGCGTGCTCCGGCTCAAGCATCTCGCACGCCCCGTTCACGCCTATTCTCTCCTGCTGCCTGAGGCCGAACGACTGCCCGCGGGCGACCGCCGCAACGCGAGCCGCCAGGCCAAGGTGCCCTACATCGCGGTGCTGCCGTTTCGGACGCAAGGCGCGAACCCGGAGGACGACTACTTCGGCGATGGAACGGCCGACGAGATCGTCGTGGCGCTTCAGAGCCTCCGCGGGCTGTTCGTCATTTCAAGCATGTCCACCTCTCCGTATCGCAGCGGACCGATCGACAGCCAGAGCATCGGCCAGGAGCTCGGCGTCCGATACGTCCTGAGCGGCAGCATCCGGCGCGCCGACAAGCGGCTTCGCATCGGCGTGGAACTGCAGGACGTCGAAGCGGGGATCGTGCTCTGGGCGGATCACTATGATGGCGATGTCGCCGAACTGTTCGAATTTCAGAGCCGCATTGCGACACGCATCGTATGGAGCATCGCGCCCCAGGTCCGCGAGGCGGAGCTGAAGCGCGCGCTGCAAAAGCGCTCGGACAATCTCAATGCCTACGAGCTGCTCATGAAGGCGATCGACTTCATGTATCGCATGAATTTCTTCGACTTCGGCCGGGCGGGCGAGCTGTTGCAGGCCGCGATCGCTGCAGATCCGGGCTATGCGACGCCCTATGCCTATGCAGCGCTCTGGCACATTCACAATGTCGCACAGGGCTGGGGCGCCGAGGGCGGCCCCGACGCGGCGGAAGCGGCGCGCCTCGCCACGGCGGCGGTCGATCGTGCGCCGGCAGACGGCTTCGCGCTTGCCGTTCTGGGACACGCCAAGGCGCTGCTGTTCAAGGACTACGACGCAGCGCTCGACCTCTTTGACAGAGCGTTGAGCGCATCGCCCGGAAATGCCATGGCTTGGACCCTTAGCAGTGGCGTGTACGGCTACCTCGAGGAGGGCCAGTCAGCGATCACGCGCGCTGAACAGGGATTGCGGCTGTCGCCCGCCGATACACAGGCATATTTCTACCTGATGTTCCTCGGCCAAGCGCATTACATCAATGGCAATTACGACGAGGCGGTCGTGTGGGCCCGCAAGACCGCAGCTCTGAACGGACGGCTGTCCGCCAACCTGCGCATTCTGGCAGCCGCCTATATTGCGAAGGGCCAGGACGAGGAGGCCCGGAGCGTCACCAGGATGCTTCTGGACATCCAACCTCGATTCAAGCTTTCGGCCTATCGTGAGCGTTGCCCCTTCAAAATTGGCTTGCGGGAACGCTTCATCGGACATTTGCGAGAGGCAGGCTTGCCGGATTGAAACCATGCTGCATTTGCAGCGAACCACAGGAGGATCCCGTCATGGGGGGCAATTGGTTCGGAGGCAACTGGTTTGGTGGCAATTGGTTTGGAGGAAACTGGTCGGGCGGCTCGGGCGGCGGCGGATCGCCCGTGTTCGCGATGCGGGCCGATCGGCCACTTGCCGAGATCGCGATCACACGGGACTACAACGCCAAGTTCCGAGACGCGGAATGGGACCCGGATCTTCGCGCCATAGCGATCCTGCCGGAATTTCTGTCGCAGAACATCGGAGGCAAGCTATGGCAGGCGGCCGTCGCGCTGCCGCCGCCCACCTACCCCGTCACGGCGAAGATGATCGACGAGGTCCTGGTGCTGGCTGTCGCAGAGCGGCCGGAAGCGCTTGGCGAAATCGTCGAGGAGAACCAGAATTTTCAGCTGCGCTGGCTGCAGCTTCTCAACATCAGCGCCACGTCCCACCCGCATACGTTCCTGCTGATGAAGATCATGGCCCGGGTCGGCGAGTTTGCGATGGTCCAGCTCAAGCTCCAGTATCCGAACCCGGCTGGTGCCGCGCCCCCGCCCTACTGGTACCAGCCGCGACCAAGCCAGGTCTGCCCGACGCTGTATCCGCCGGTCCAGGTCCCGGGGCACCCGGCCTATCCGGCCGGACACGCGCTCATTGGCACGCTCACCTCCGAATGCCTGGCCGACATGCTGCCTCAATACAAGGAGGCGTTGCGCGCACTCGCCGCGCGAGTCGGCATGAACCGGGTGATCGCGGGATTGCACTATCGCGAGGACATCGACGCGGGCGCCAGGGCCGCGGTCGCCTTGAAACCCTATCTGACGGCCTGCCCGTTCTACGTAGCCACCCTCAACCTCGCGAAGACCGAATGGCAGTGAGACCACGCGCAACCTGACCACGGCAGCGGAGGCAGCCATGACGCCTTGGGAATTGCCGCCCGGCTATGTCCGGGTGCTCATGCAGCGTAATCAGAACGGCATGCTCTTGAGGGCGGCAAACGACCTGCTCGAGGGCGGTAGTCCGGTCGGCACGATGGGCGAATACATTCAAAGGAACGCGACGCCCGACTTTTTGATCGACGACGAGTTCGGCGCGCTGCCGCTCTGGGATGGCGCCGATCAGCGACTTGCAGTCTCGACCAGGGACAGGGGCGAAAAAGCGTCCGCGCTCCTCGCGCTCGATAAGTCGAATAAATTCCTGATCCGCGCCTACGTTTCTCCCGAGAGCCTCGCCAAGCCGGATTTCAACGATGGCGAGCCGGTCTGGTTGGATCCTGATGTGCGCGGCCAGCTTGCTTTACCACCTGCCAATAAGGCCACGGGCGATATCGAAATGGTTCGGCAGGACCTCAACACCGCGGTGCTGCAGGACAACAGCCTCTATGGCGCGGGTGTTGCCGTCGCGATCGTCGATACCGGCATCTGCCGGCCGCATCTTGCGAAGCGGCTCGGCTTCAACCCGGACCTTGACGTCGGCAATTCGTGGACGCCACCGACCGTGGCGACGACACCGGGCCACCATCGCATCGGACACGGAACGATGTGTGCCTACGGCGTGCTCGCGGTGGCCCCGAACGTGACGCTGCTCGATTATCCCTTGCTGCTTGGACGGCCGGCCGGGGAGCACACCGTCAGTGCCACGATCGGGGAAATGATGAGCGGTTACTTGAAGCTGATCTGGCGCTGGGCGGTCATTGGGACCATCCCGCAAACCGCGCTCGTGGTCAACAATAGCTGGGGCATCTTCCATCCGAGCCTGGACGACTTCCCGCCCGGTGATCCCAGGCGCTACATCGACAACCCCAATCACCCCTTCAGACTGTACATCTGGTTGCTCACGGCATTCGGGGCCGACGTGGTTTTCGCCGCCGGCAATTGCGGCGGCGGCTGCCCCGCTGCCGTGTGTCTGCAGCGGACGACAGGAATGATCATGGGCGCGAACGCCTACGACGAAGTGCTGACGCTCGCCGGTTGCGACATCCACGACGCGCGCGTCTGTTATTCCACCCAAGGGCCATCGATCGCGGGCATGCCTCAAAAGAAGCCAGACATCACCGCCTATACGGAGTTTCTCGGCTCGAAGGTCCTGCGAGGCCCGCGCGGCTTCGAGCCGGATACGGGAACGTCGACGTCATGCGCCGTCGCATCCGGGTGCATCGCTGCGCTGCGGACCGTGCAATCGCCGACGGCGACGGATCCGGCAGCCATGATTGCGGCGTTGAAGGCGACGGCGCTGCCCCTGGGCGGCGCGGTGCCCAACTACGATTACGGCTTCGGCATCATCCGGCCGGTTGCCGCCGGGCGCAGCCTCGGCATCATTCCATGAGCGCTTAGCTCCGCAACCCCGGCGCTTCCTGCCCCGTGCGCGCGACATATTCGGTGTAGCCGCCGCCGTACTGATGGATGCCCTCCGGCGTCAGCTCGAGCACGCGGTTCGACAGCGTCGCCAAGAAGTGGCGGTCGTGCGAGACGAACAGCATGGTGCCCTCGAAATCAGCGAGCGCCGTGATCAGCATCTCCTTGGTGGCGAGGTCGAGATGGTTGGTCGGCTCGTCCAGCACCAGGAAGTTCGGCGGATCGAACAGCATCTTGGCCATCACCAGCCGCGCCTTCTCGCCGCCTGACAGCACCCGGCAGCGCTTCTCGACGTCGTCCCCGGAGAAGCCGAAGCAGCCGGCGAGCGCGCGCAAAGACCCCTGCCCCGCGGTCGGAAACTGGTCTTCCAGCGACTGGAACACGGTGCGGTCGCCGTCGAGCAGATCCATCGCATGCTGGGCGAAATAGCCCATCTTGACGCTCCCCCCGAGCGCCACCGAGCCCTCATCCGGCTCGCTCGCACCGGCAACCAGCTTGAGCAATGTCGACTTGCCCGCACCGTTGACGCCCATCACGCACCAGCGCTCCTTGCGGCGGATCATGAAATCGAGCCCGTCATAGATGCGCTTGGCGCCGTAGCCCTTGTGGACGTTCTTGAGCGCCACAACGTCCTCGCCCGAGCGCGGCGCCGGCGGGAAGTCGAAGGCGACGCTCTGGCGGCGGCGCGGCGGCTCGACCCGCTCGATCTTGTCGAGCTTCTTCACCCGGCTCTGCACCTGCGCCGCATGCGAGGCGCGCGCCTTGAAGCGCTCGATGAACTTGATCTCCTTGGCGAGCATGGCCTGCTGGCGCTCGAACTGCGCCTGCTGCTGCTTCTCGTTCTGCGCCCGCTGCTGCTCGTAGAACTCGTAATTGCCGGTGTAGGTGGTGAGCGAGCCGCTGTCGATCTCGATCACCTTGGAGATCACGCGGTTGATGAACTCGCGGTCGTGCGAGGTCATCAGCAGCGTGCCTTCGTAGTCGTGCAGGAATTTTTCCAGCCAGATCAGGCTTTCGAGATCGAGATGGTTGCTCGGCTCGTCCAGCAGCATGACATCGGGGCGCATCAGGAGAATGCGCGCCAGCGCCACGCGCATCTTCCAGCCGCCCGAGAGCTTGCCGACGTCGCCGTCCATCATCTCCTGGCTGAAGCCGAGGCCGGACAGCGCCTCGCGCGCCCGACCATCGAGCGCATAGCCGTCCAGCTCCTCGAACCGGTGCTGCACCTCGCCATAGCGTGCGATGATCTCGTCCATCTGATCGGCCTTGTCAGGGTCGGCCATCGCGGCCTCGAGCTCGCGCAGCTCGGCCGCGACCTCGCTGACGGGACCGGCGCCATTCATGACCTCGGCCACGGCGCTGTGGCCGCTCATTTCGCCGACGTCCTGGTTGAAATAGCCGATCGTGATGCCGCGATCGGTCGAGACCTGCCCCTCATCGGGCAGCTCTTCGCCGGCGATCATGCGGAACAGCGTGGTCTTGCCGGCGCCGTTCGGCCCGACCAGGCCGATCTTCTCCCCCTTGTTGAGGGCCGCGGAGGCTTCGATGAACAGGATCTGGTGGCCGGCTTGCTTGCTGACGTTGTCGAGGCGGATCATGGGGTCTTTTGTGGGGATTTTTGCGTTGCAGCGTCATAGGCCATAGTGCCCGCGAGGGGAAGCCCGGCGGGGTGCGGATCTCCGCCAGACATACCGGCGACCCGGGCCCAGCACCACGGGCGACATCCAAAGCAACAGAGGCAAGGACACGGCATAGGCGCCGAGCGACAGGGCCAGCCCGCAGGACGTGGTCCGGCGAACTTGCGACAGACTTCACCGAGAGCAAGCTCGCCATCGCTCCGGCGCTGCACCTGCCAGCCGGCGTCTCGGCCGACGAGGATCTCCATGACCGCCGTGCTCTGGAAGATCATCATGCAGGGAGCGATCAATGCCGCGACAAGCGTCTCGCAAACGACGCCGGCAAGGACGCGGACGCTGCCTGCAAAGCCGCTCCGCTCCTCGCGATTGCTGATCATCACCAGATAGGCCAGCAGCTTCGGCACGACGAGAAGCCCCATCGTGGCGGCAAAGACCCAGGCCGCGAGGACGGGCTCACGTCTCCGAATGAGAGCAACGTGGAAAACGACCGATGTTCCCCGGAGTTCCCTGAAGGAAGGGGGCGACAATATCGGTTCAGAACGACGAAAACCGGCGCCCGCCCAAGTGCCGAGCGCCGTCATCCCGGTCGTCACCGGCAAGATCAGCGTCGAGCGCTGCGAATGAATCCTGCTCGATCTCGCGCGGTATCGCTGCCACGACCGTGACGCGATTTCGTCGCCGGCACCATGTCAGGGTTGCAGCAGCGAGAGGAGACGTTGCCGGTCCTGATCGCGGCACCGTTGCTCCGCGCGCATTCGCTCGAGTTCGGCTTCTGCTTTGGCCGTTTCTTCATTCTGGCGCCTCATCTCGAGAATGAGTGCCTCTTGCTCTGCGAGCCGTCGTTCCCCTTCGGCGACATCGCGCTCCACCTGCCGCAGTTCATCGTATATCGCAACCTTGTACATGACGATCCTCGAGCGGCAGTGCTGCGAATCCACCGCAGAGTCGTTTTCCAAGAGGGCATCAGCCGTGCCGCAACGTTCATGACTTTCAACTCAGAAATCTTCTCGAACGTTCCGGCTACTGCCGCTTTTTCCCGTCCCTTCATCCGCAGGTGAGCTCAGGTCTACGAGACCCGCTTCTTGGCAGGAGGACGAAGATGCAGGTCTCACCGCAGACTCGAAGCGCGCTCCGAGCTTCGTCGCGAATTGCCCGGACTCGATGCACCCTGAACCACCGCTGAGCGCCTGCCGGCTCGCTACCTCACAGCGAACGGCGCCTGGTAGGGCCGGCCGAACGGCACGCCGTTGATGACGGTCTGGATCGGCTTGAGCTGGGCCTTCCCGTCTCTCTTGTTGTTGCGGGTGTCGACAAAGCTGACCGGCCCTTCCACGAGCTCCATGATGGCGACGTCGCCGGGCGCGCCGACCTGCAGCGTGCCGATTTTCGGCGCGCGATTGATGATCTTCGCCGGGGCTGTCGTGGCCATTGCGACCACCTGCTCCAGCGTGAATCCAAGCGTCATGAACTTGCTCATCACGTTGGGCAGGAAGGGAATGCCTGGCGAATTGCCGGAGAAGACGTGGATGTCGGAGGAAATGGTGTCCGGAATGCATCCACCGGGGATCGCCACTTCCGCCACGGTGAAGTCGAAGCTGCCACCGCCATGGCCCACGTCGAACATGACGCCACGCTGTTTGGCCGCCAGGGCCGCGGGCAGCAACCTGCCCTCCTGGACGATATTCGTGAAGCTGTTGGACATGTTCGGAGCGCCCGAATAGGCATGCGTCAGCACGTCGCCCGGGCGCAGCAGGTCGAGGATCTGCGACATCAGCTCCTTGGACTCGACGCCGCCGATATGCACCATCATCTTCGCCGGCCAGCCGCACATCTCGCACGCCTGGATCCCGCGCTTGAGCGGCTCGAGCCCGTGCTTGAAGATCACGTTCTCCGACATCCGCACTTTGACCCCGAGGAGGAAGTCCGAATTCTCGGCGAGAGCCATGGCACAGGCCTCGGTTTGAGCGGAGTCGATATTGTAGAGCTCTGCGACGGGAAACGCCGAAAGCCCGTTGTTGGCGATGTGGAGGAAGGCGTACATCCGCGTCCGCGTCTGGGCCACGATGAAACGGCGCAGCGCCGCCAGATTGTTGACGCCGGCGTCGCCTGCCGACACGACGGTCGTCGTGCCCTGGAATTGCACCAGCTCGTCGGCGGGAATGCCGATCGCCGAGCCGTAGGGATAGACGTGACAATGCAGATCGATGAGGCCGGGCATCACGAGCTTGCTCGACGCGTCGATGCTCTTCAGGGCGCGCTCGGCGGGGATTGTCTCCTGGACGGTTTCGATCACGCCCCAGCGGATGCCGATATCGCGTCTCGCGCGCAACGACTGGCTGGGGTCGAGAACCTCTCCCCCGCGGATCACCAGATCGTACTTGTCGTTCGGCCCCATCGCAGCGCGCGCAGGCGCGGCGAGACCAACTGCTGCGGCTGTCGTCGAAAGTGCCAGGAAATCGCGGCGTGACAACGCGGACATGATACCCCCGTGCTTTTATTCGCGGATGCGGCCGGCTTTGACGAGCGATCCCCCGGCGCCACGTACGCGTTCAAAACGAACGCGTTGAAGCCTGGAGCCCGTTGGCTCGGGCGATCCAATCCTACGACCGCTCATCGGCGCTGAGGAGCCACAAAATATTCCGGGAGGGCATGAACCTTCCGAGACAAGTTTCGACTAAGCCGCGCCGACGCGATTGGGCCATGTGTCGCTCGAGCACCTTCGCGCCAGCTCGGATGGTCTCGACTGCCGATGGCCCCACCCGCCGCGATCTTTCCTTGTCATCGCGCCCCTCCGCGATGCTCCGAAAGAAAGATAGGCGTTTGCGTTCTCTGCATCGCTGGATCGATGTCCGCAACTTCGTAAGCCATGGAGTTGCCGACCAGGTGGACAAGACGGTCCCACCTTCTTCTTTGCGGACCGAAGCTGCTGCCGCCAACGATCGAGAGGCTGCCTCCTGCCACGTAAAGCGCCGTCACGAAATCGGTTGGCGTCTCTTGGTTGCTGTTCGTGATGCTCGTCCCGAGCAGAGGGTGGACGACCAGTGCAGCCCCCAGCGCGAGCAGAATCGACCAGGTCAGTAGCAACGCGACCACGATGAGAGGTCCGCAGAACGAAAGCAGATGTTTGTTACGGTTCGACGCAACCGCGCGCACTGCCAGCCAGACCAGTCTTGCGAGGCGATCGCTCATGATTCCGGTGCCCGCTCGGGCGTAGAGAACCGTGAGGAAGACGTCGGCAAGCACCGCGGCCATCAGCACGGTGCCCAGGATGGGCTCGAACCAACGCACCATCGGCCTCCTCAGTTGAGTCGCCGGTTGCAGCCGTTGTTACTTCCGCTTGGGTGCACCGTCTGACGCGGCCGCATTTGGTTCGCGCGGCATGAACCTGAACAATGTGAATTTCTTGTCGGTCCAGGCCATGTGGAACCAGGGTGAATCCTGAATATGCGATGCCGTCACATAGATGTGGCCGTCAGGACCTTGCGAAAAAGTATCCGGCCAGCGCAGGCGTGGGTCGGTCAACAGCTGCCGTATGCTGCCGTCCCGGGATTGATGATCTTGACAGCATCGTTGCCGATCGAGCTCAGGTAGACCTCGTCATTCTCCCCCGTCCAGAGCCCGTCCGCCGGCTCCGTCGTGGCCACCGTCTCCGGACGCGCGCGGCTTGCCGTGTCGGGATTCTGGATGCTGGATGTGGGGATTCGGTAAAGGGTTTTCCCGGTCAGGGCTTGCCAATACAGCGTGCTGCCGTCTTTGGATAGCGCGAGGCTATCTGCATTGAACAGCGGTTGCCGTCCGTCTGGCCGCCGCAGCGGCTGGCCATCGGTCATCACATTGACGCTCGGATCGAATTGGGTCGAAGGATCGTCGCTCAGCACACGCCACGCCTGCCCTGACTGGATGTTCAGAACGATTAGCCCGCCCGGTGAGCCGGAGTCGGTCAGGTAGGCGTATTTTCCGTCGGGAGCGATGCGGAGATCATTCAGATAGCTACCCGGACCAGCTATCTCGGGAGGAATCGGGAAGGATCGTTTCACCTTGTTTGATTTCAGATCTATCTCGACAATCTTGGGCCCGCCCTTGATGGTCTTCTCGGCGTTCGGAGCTGCCGGATCCACGACCCAGAGCGATCCCCGTTGGTCCGCAACAACGCTTTGAACGCAAACAAAGTGATCGTTGGGAGAGACCTCGGACATCCGTGCATTGCGCCAGCTATTCCAATCCTCATTCGGGTAGGGCCTGATCGATCCATCCGGCATGAGCTCAGCCACTGAAACGGGCGTATCCTCGGTCCAGCGCGGGAAATTGACGAATATACGCCCGTCCGGTGCGACCGTGACACCGGTCACCTGATGTTCGAACGTCGCGACCACCTGCAGCCGGTCGTCGCGAGTGTCGACCAGAGGAGATACAAGTCGTTGGGCCTTGGCCCTGATGTCGTCCGTCGCCGTTTGGGCGTGGATAGCGGACGAGATGGACATTAGCACTGCCGCGCAGCAGCCGAACGCGTTTGGACGCATCGAGTGGTCCTCTCGTTGAAAATTCAAGGCACAATCCTCTCCTTCTGACATCGTTCCTTCGAGTGAGCGGTTGCGAGACCTCAAACCGCGTCCGAGGATGGGAGGCCTAAACCTGGGTTAAGAAGCATTCTTCGGAATCCCGGCGCTCTGCTCGGCAGACACTTGACTTTGCGTCCTTCACACCGGCCGACTTGGCAGGCCCGGTTGGTCGCGGCCCTCATGTCCAAAGCAACACGCGCGGCAACGACCATCAGCACGAGCAAGCCGGGAATGACGATGCGGAAATCTTTTCTGCCAAATTAGAAACCGTTCAATGGTCCACGAGTTCGCGCTTCGCTGGGGCGTGAATCGGAGAGGTTCGGTATGAAGGCGCTCGTTTGGCACGGCAAAGAAGATATCAGGTGTGACAGAGTAACCGATCCGGAGATCGAGGACCCCAGAGACGCGATCATCAAGGTGACGAGCTGTGCCATCTGTGGCTCGGACCTGCACCTCTTCCACAATTTCATTCCGGCCATGCTGCCCGGCGACATCATGGGTCACGAAATGATGGGCGAAGTCGTCGAGGTCGGCTCCGGCGTCAATGGAAAATTGAAGAAGGGCGACCGCATCGTGGTGCCCTTCACGATCATCTGTGGTGAATGCGAGCAGTGCAAGCGCGGCAATTTCTCAGTATGCGAGCGGACCAACCGTAACAAGCACATTGCGGACAAGGTGTTTGGCCATGCGACCGCGGGGCTGTTCGGCTACACGCATCTGACCGGCGGCTATCCCGGCGGCCAGGCCGAGTATCTTCGCGTGCCTTTTGCCGACGCCACCCATATCAAGGTGCCCGACGGATTGACCGATGAGCAGGTGCTGTTTCTCGGAGACATATTGCCGACCGGATGGCAGGCAGCGGCGCAATGCGACATCGAGCCGACCGACACGGTCGCGATCTGGGGCTGCGGCCCCGTCGGGCAGATGGCGATCCGCAGCGCCATGCTGCTCGGGGCAAACCAGATCATCGCAATCGATCGCATTCCCGAACGGCTCAGCATGGCGGAAGCAGGCGGGGCGACCACGATCAATTTCGAGAAGGAGAGCGTCGTCGAGCGGCTCAATGAGCTGACCGAGGGCAAGGGGCCCGAAAAGTGCATCGATTGCATCGGAATGGAGTCCCATGTTTCGTTTGGCCAGCCGGATACGATTCTCGATCGGGCAAAGCAGCTGATGCTGACGGAGAACGACCGTCCCCACGTGCTGCGTGAGATGATCTACGTCTGCCGCCCCAGTGGAATCCTTTCGATCCCGGGGGTTTATGGGGGCCTCGTCGACAAGATCCCGATGGGCCAGCTGATGAACAAGGGATTGAGCGTTCGCACCGGACAAACGCACGTCAACCGCTGGACCGACGAGCTGCTCCGCTACATCCAGGAGGGCCACATCGATCCCTCCTTTGTCGTCACGCACACGGTGAGCCTCGAACAGGGGCCGGAGATGTACAAGGTGTTCCGCGACAAGCAGGACAGCTGTGTGAAGGTCGTGCTCAAGAACTGACAAGGAAGGACAGACGCCGTGGCTATTGGAAAAATCGCAAACTTTGTACGCTCGAAGGGTGATCCGAAGGTCATCAGCACGGGGCCGAGTTCGTTCGGAGCTTCGGACCGGATGGCGCGCAATCTCGGCTGGTTCAGCCTCGGGCTTGGCGCACTGGAAATGCTGGCTCCGGAGCGCGTCACACGGGCGCTCGGCATGCAAGGCCAGGAAAGGCTTGTCCGCGCCTATGGAGCCAGGGAAATAGCCTCTGGCGTGCTATCGCTGTCGGCCGATAAGAATGTAGGCTTGTGGAGCCGCGTCGCCGGCGACGGGCTCGACATCGCAATGTTGATGGGAGGCTTGCACGCCGACAATCCCAAGAGGGGCAACGTTGTGCTTGCCTTGCTGATGGTTGGAGGCATCACTCTGCTCGACTTGGCAACCGCGAAGGAGGTCAGCGCGCGGCATGCACCGGGGACCGGTCCTCGCCGCACCTACGATGACCGCACCGGCTATCCGAAAGGAATAGCAGCGTCACGCGGAATAAGCGGTCCCAAGAAGCTCAGGAAGCAACTCGCGGCGACCTAGCTTCTGCCCTCGCGATAGCTGACCATCCTTCGGCAAACCTGGCGATTTCCGCTCAAAGGCCGACCTGGGCAGCATCCACGATGCTATTCCGCTCGGCTTTCGGAAGCGGACATTGCGAGGCAAAGAGCGCAAGTGCGGCATGCAACGATCCCGTAGGCAGACTTCTGCTCTGGGTCAAAGGCTTGCCTTGGCCAGCTTGCAGGGCCTTCTCGGGTCACCATCAGGACGCGGACTTCGGAGCACTCTCAGCCAGAGTCCGCGACGGGCCATAACGGAAGTCAGTCGGTTCTTCGATCAACTCGTCAGCGCGGGCGATCACGTTCGCGAAAGTGCGAGACCGAGTGCTTTCGCCGTCTTGAGATTGACAGCGGGTTGGAATTGCGTCGGTTGCTCAATCGGCAAATCAGACCGACATCACGACAAAACCGGCGCGTGGGAAATGGCACACAGACCTCTCCGACCGCCGGATCGCTGCGTTGGACGACGATCTCATGGACGCCCGAGGCGATCAACTCGCCGACGACCGGGTCGCGTCCGGTGTCATCCGGTCTGACCAGGTTTCCGGCCGATCGGATCTTTTGGATCGTGGATTACGCTGGCGATCGACGTAGCGTCCCTCGCCGCATCGAGCGCTTTTTTCGAGGTCATTGGGCTCCGCCTGCCGTGGCCGATTGCGGCAACGCGTTCGGTCCAACTCAGCAGGCTCGGAAAGCCGTCGAGCGGCGCCGCCAATGGACGAATCTTTGCTGCAAGAACCAAATCGGAAGGTAGGCGGCGAGATCGGCAAGGCTAGGGGCAGAACCCTGCAGGAATGAGCGCCCGTCAGTCAGCATCTGATTGAACCAAATGCGCGCGCAACTGATCGAGCGAGTTCGGTACTGCCGCCTTCATCGCCGCAACTCTCGCGCGCTTTCGAGGCCAGGAAGTGAAAACGACTGGAGACGGCTTTCTCGCGACCTTTGACGGTCCAGCCCGCGGCGTTCCCTGCGCCTCGGCCATTGCCGAGGAAATCAGGCCGCTCGGCATTGAGGTTCGTGCTGGGCTTCACACAGGCGAGTGCGAAATGATTGGTGATGATGTCGGCGGTATCGCTGTCCACATAGGAGCGCGGGTTGCGGCGCTTGCCGCTGGGCGCGAGGTTTTGGTGTCGAGCACGGTCAAGGATCTGGTGGCCGGTTCTGGGTTGCGCTTCAAGGACCGCGGCACCCGATCCCTCAAGGTTAGCCCGGGGGAATGGCGCATATTCGCAGCTGAACGTTAAGAGGTGCCCGCGAGCATTACTCCATCTCCACCTGAGCAGTGGCTCAGAACCGGCTATGGCGGCCAGTGCTGTCGCGCGTCCGCTCTGCTCTCCGAAGAGCAGACCCAACGGGGAGTTGCTGCGAGGGCAGCTTCGGGCCAATAAGGCGGCATGACGAACTAAAAGAGACCGCCAACCGAAGCGGCCTTACTGCCGCTCGATGACAGGAAGCACTGTGTGGCTCTCCGGCGGCGCGGGCGTGTCTTTGACCTGAGCCCTGTGCGCTTTATCGAAGAGGCTTAGCGCCATGATGTGCATTGCCCGGGCTTTCTCCGGGTCCGGTTCTGCCCGCGCCAAGCGTGATGCGATTTCAGCTTGCTTCAAATAGTACTCGGCGGCGGGCACTTCTTTTCCCCACAGGTGCCACCTCCTTAAGTGGAAGCTAGTGGCTTAAGTGCAAAAGTGCACATTCGTTCCGGGACCGCGGGGAAATTTGACAGACTTCAGACAAGCTCAAGAGTCTCAGCTCGGGGCTGGCGAAGCTGTGGCCCTTGGGCCTCACGTTGTCAGGCGTGATTCTTAGAACACAGCCGCTGGTTCCAACCGGGGCCTAGTTCACCTTGCGTCGTAGCTTGTCCTGTAGCTCCCGCTGGTCGTCGGCATGCTCTTTGACGGCTTGGCGAGCTTCATCGGTCCGCATCTTGTCGGCGGCCTCGCTGTCATCTGATCCGGTCTTTCTCCCCATGTCCCTAAGACGATAATCATGGGCTTTGGATCAATCCTTAAACTAAATGAGGATACTGCCGTCCTTAACTTAGACAGACAGTGCCGGTGCTGTCCTGATGAGGACACTACTAACTCAAATGAGGACAATGGACGATACCGGGACAAGGTGGAATATTATCCTAGCGTCTTGTGATTTAGAGACGGCAGAGAAGGCCTTAGCCCACGCCAGCCCCGGGTTGAGGCCTTTTCCACTCTTGAAAGCAAAAACGCCGCCCGCTTAAATTGAGCGCGGGCGGCGGCTTTCCAGCCCCGGGTGGGAATGAGCAATTCCCCGGTGATGATTGGTGTGCACAAATCATGCCAAGGTTCTCGTCCCAAACCCGTTCGCCGCACCGGCACTGGCGCACGGTTTTGCCTCCCCTCGGATCAAGCATCGAATGTTTGTGGCGTCCTGAACGGTGTGGATCAACCGGGCTCGCCCCGGCGAGATCGTCATAAGTATTGGCGATCTTCGAGAGCGGTTCCTCGGCCTGCTTATGCTCGCCGTTGCCCACGTTCGCGCGGAACTCTTCCACACGGTCTCGCCAGTATTTGGGCGTGTGGCATTTTGCCCATGATCCCTCCGGTCGATTGCGAGAAACAGTTCGGCGAACTGTCTATCGAGGCGCCTGAAGGTTCAAGTCCCAAGCTCAAAAATGTCTCATTGCCCATCGGCCGAGAGCATCCGAAGATGAGCGACAGTCCGCAACTTGCGACAGGGTGCCACAGTACCCCAGCCAGTCAAAGTCGGACTGCGCCAACTCAGCCTTCAGCGGAAGTCCAACGGAAAGAGGAGGCACGTCCATGACATTCGGAAGATGGAGTTTCATCGCCGCCGCGGTCACCTGCGCAATAGCGGCGACCTCTTGCGCGAGCATCGCGGCCGAGCCGAGCGGCAAGATTACGATCCTCTATGACGCATTTGGCGCCGATCCCGCAATGACAAAGGACTGGGGGTTCTCCGCGCTGGTGGAGGTCGCGGGAAAGCGCATTCTATTTGATACTGGAGATAGCGCGGAGATCTTTGAGAAGAATGTCAGAACGAAAGGGGTTGACCTTACCGCACTTGATTTTGTCGTTCTCTCCCACAGGCATTCCGATCACATGGCCGGATTGAGCTATGTGCTTAGTGTGAACCCGAAGGTGAAGATCTACGCTCCCAAGGAAGGATTCGGCATCTACGGCTCATCACTTCCATCGACATTTTATCGCAAAGACGATTCCCTGCCTGAAGAGATGCGATATTACGGCGGCAAACCGCCCACCATCCTGGAGTTCGGCTCCGCATGGCCCAACGCAAACTTCGAACTGATTGATCGGACGACGGAGATAGCACCAGGCTTTACTCTGATCGCTCTGATTTCTGATCTCCCCGGCACAAAGGAACTCAAAGAACTCTCTCTCGCAGTGAACACTCCGGACGGTCTTGTTCTGGTCGTCGGCTGTTCGCATCCGGGAATCGAACGCATTGTCGAGGCTGCAACGGCGATCAACCCGAGAATTCATCTCATCGCTGGGGGCTTCCACCTCGTTGTTGCAGCCGACGATGCCATTGAAAAGATCGTGACGGCGCTCAAGGACAAATTCAAGGTCGAGAACATTGCCCCCGGGCACTGCACGGGCGAGCCGACTTTTGCTGCGTTAAAGAAGGCGTTCGGCACCCGATACATCTATGCCGGGCTTGGTACATCGCTGGTCCTCGGGCCCGACATCAATTCCAACGTGCGGCGCGGCGAAGCACCTACCTTTGACGATCTCGCGGTCTATCGTAGGCTGGCCAGTCGCGAAGACTGATTTTCAAGTCAACAGGGGGGCGCGGTCATGGCGAATGTCCCTCTCGAGTATGAGTACCGCCGTGACCGCTTCGGGTCGCTTCAGTTCACGAAGCGGACAGCCTATGCCAATGAGTGCGCGCCCTACGCCCGCCGCATCAGTTTGAGCGAGGCCGCAAGGCGCAGGCTGCGCTTGCCGGCGAGCGCGATGCCTTCGAGCTCGCCGGTGTCTTCCGTGCAGGTCCCGGAGAAGCCGATGCCGACCTCGTAGCCGCCGAACACGGGGTTCTCGCCTTTCGCCGGCGTGTGCTCCTGGTTCAGCATCTCGCCCTTCCAGCGGCCTTCCGCCGAGGAATACGAGCCGAGATAGTAGAAGAACGCATCGCCCCCGAGGATCCGGCCGTCGATCAGCAGCATCACGCCCGAGAGGCCTGCATCGACCCCGTCGAGCGCGCGCAGGCTCATCCCATAGAGCCCGTTGGCGATGCCGCCCTTCCCGATCGTGCCGCGTGGCGGCAGCGCCCCGTCATCGAGCCGCGTGAGATTGGCCCAGAAACGGGCGCCCGGCAGGGTGTCCGCGCCGCCCTCAAGACGGATCTCGTTGCCGTGCAGCCGGCCCCGCGCCCCGATCTTGGCGACGTCCGCTCCCATCAGCGGCTTGTAGTTGGGATCGAGGTTATGCCGCTCGGTGATGACCTCGGCGCTGATCTCGCCGTCGCGCTCCACATAGGTGCCAAGATGCGCAAAGCCCGAATTGCCGCCCAGCATCTTGCCGTCGTGCAGGCACATGATGCTGCGGCCGAACGCATCGTTGACGCCGTATTCAACTTTGTAGAGTCCGTCCAGCAATGCAATTTGCCCGTAAAATCAAATGGAATCGCGGGCTACCTAGCATTGCGGCCGCATCGATTCCACCCCGCATTTCCACGCAGGGGGCCGCTCCGAACCTCGGTTACAATGATGCCACTATACCCCTGTTTTGCCCGACGGGTCAAACGGACTTCGTAAAATCCGCAAAATGCGGATTTCGCTGTGTTTTCAGCGGAGGCCCTACTGTGCATGGGGTTGTTTTCGAGTTTTTGTTTTTGAGGGCCGGCGCCTTGCCTCAGTGGCGCTTGAAGTACTGCACCTCGCGCTCGTGCTTCTCGGCCGCCGCACGGCTCCTGAAGGTGCCGAGGTTGCGGCGCTTGCCGGTCTTCGGATTCACCTTGCGTGAGTAGAGGCGATATTCGCCGGATGCCAGCTTGCGGATCATGATCGGGCCTCCCGCTTGTCGGGGTTCAACGACCGGTGCCGGAGCTGGTTCCTGCTTGAGCCCGTCGAACCCACCGGCGTCAGCGCGCGACAGCAGGCCGCCGCCGAGTATCCGGATTATCTCGAGACGACCTATTGCGACGGCCGCAACAATCTCACCTACTACATGAAGTGAGCTAGAAGCACAGCGTGGTGACGAGCTTGCCCTGCTTGTCCTTGATGGCATAGGGACAGCGGATGCGCTCCAGCGCCTTCTTGGCATCCTCGTCGCCGAGCGCTGCGGCGCGCTCGTAATAGGCCTTTGCGGCGTCCTTGTCCTTCGGACCACCGCGGCCGCCTTCCGCGAAGGCGCCCATCCGCTCCAGCGCACCGGGATGGTTTTGCGCTGCCGCCTTCTCGAACAGCGCGCGCGCCGCGACGTCGTCCTTTGCGCCGCCATCGCCTTCGGACAGCATCAGGCCGAGCTGGTACTGCGCCTCCGCATTGGTCTCGGCGGCCTTGCCGAGCAGCGCACGCGCCTGGGCGGGATCGGCCGGCGCCGCGCCACCTGCGCTGCCGAGCGCGGCAAGGTTGCTGACGCCGCGGGGATTGCCTGATTGCGCCGCCTTCTCGAACAACTTTCGCGCTTGCGCTTCATCCTTTGCAACGCCGGAGCCGGTGCCGTAGAGCACGCCGAGTTCGACCATCGCCGCGCTCGATCCCTTGTCCGCCGCCTTGCGCCAGGCGGCGATAGCCTCCGCCGTCTGCCTGTTCGCCGCATAGGCGCGCCCGAGCGCGAACATCGCGCGCCGAGAAGAGCCTGCCGCCTGCTTGCAGAACTTGATCGCAGTTGCAACGTCGGAGGCGGCGATCTCCGCAACACCCTTCACATCGGCGGGCTTGTCGGGATCGCTGGGATCGGCCGCGACCCGGTCGCACAGGACGAGGTCGGCCGATTGCGCGTGAGCTGCGAGAGGCGCGGCAAGTGCGACGGCGATGGCAAGGAGATGGGTTCGCATGATCGCTACGTTGCGTCCCCGCCCCGGCAAATTCAAGGCTCGAGTCCGGATTGGCGGAGGACAGGAACGACCTCCGGTGAGGCCAGGTAGCGCAGCAGCCGATCGGCCGCGACGGCGTCGTTGGCGTTCGCCATGCGGCCGGCAGAAAACACCGCCGGTGTTTGCAGCTCATGCGGGATCGGGCCGACCACCTCGATGCCGCCGACCTGCTTAAGCTCGCTGATCTGCTGCACGGCGAGGTCAGCCTCGCCGCTGACGAGCCGCTCCGCCGTAAAACCTTGCTCGACGATGGTGGCCCTGGCGTTGATCTCGGCCGCAACCCCCATCCGCACGATCAGCTGGGCGAAGTACACGCCGCTCGCACCCAGCCGCGAATAGGCAACGGACCGCGCTGCGAGCAGCGTCTGGCGCAGCGCAGCTTCGCTGGCGATATCAGGGTGCGGCTGCCCTGCCCGCACGGCAATGCCGACGAAGGAGCGCGCCAGATCCGCTGCGCTTTCCGCGGCCACACGGCCCTCGCCGATCATCTCGTCGAGCCCCTCGCGCGTGAGGATGACGAGATCGGCGGTCTCGCCAGCGCGCAGGCGCTTGAGCAGGGCCAGGGTCGGCGCGAAATCCGCATCGACGTGAATGCCGCTGGCGGTTTCAAAGGCGGAGGACAGGCTGCGCATCGCGCCCGCCAGGCCGAGCGTCGAGAGCATGCGAACGTTTTCCATGTGCAATTCCTGTGGCGTTCAAGCGCGTTGCATCAGCTTGAGCGCGGCGGTGAGGCGCAAGGATCGCTTGCCGGCGAGCGCTGTGGCCTCCAGCACCGCCGCCTCGGCGTCATAGCTTCCGGAAAAGCCGATGCCGACCTCGTGGCCGCCGAAGATCGGATCGTCCTTGGCCGGCGTGTGCTCCTGGTTGAGGATCTGACCTTTCCAGCGGCCCTTTGCGGCGGTGTAGCTGCCGAGATAGTAGAACGCCGCATCGCCGCCGAGGATGCGGCCCTGGTTGAGCAGCATCACGCCGGTGAGGCCGCCGTCGATGCCGTCGAGCATGCGCAGATGAACCGAGTAGAGGCCATTGGCAATGCCGCCCTCGCCGACGCCGCCCGCGAGCGGCACCTCGTCCTGCGTGATCGGCGTCATCACCGACTGGAAGGGCACGCCCGGCAGTTCTTTCAGCTCGCCCTTGAAGCGATAGAGATCGCCGTCGGCCCAGCCCTTCGCCAGCAAGGTCGCATCGTCGGTGCCGGCCATGGCGCGGTAGTTCGGATCGGGGTTGTGGCGGACCGTCTTGATCACGACGTTGACGCCCTCGTCGGTCTTCTCATAGGTGCCGATATGGGCGAAGGCCGAATTGCCCCCGAGCATCTTGCCATTCCCGGCATGCATGACGCTCCGGCCGACGGCGTCGCCGAGCTGAAACCGCACCTTGTAGAAACCCTCAAACACCAGCCGTGTCCCCGGCCCGCGCGCATCCAGCAGCACTCTATCCCTCTTTCGACGGCGATGGACAAGTTTCACGCGGCGCTGCCCCGCGCATCGTGAGGATGGCTGTCATCAGAATGCAAAATCCGCCGGAGCCTTCGCTCCGGCGGATTGAATGCCACCCTGGGCCAGCCCCCAGCCCGGGCCGGGAGGATCTTAGGCCGCGGCCTTCTTGTCGGTCGGCACGGACGAGATCGTCTTCAGGATCTGCGAAGCGATCTGGTAGGGGTCGCCTTGCGAGTTCGGACGGCGGTCTTCCAGATAGCCCTTGTAGCCGTTGTTGATGAAGGAGTGCGGAACGCGGATCGAGGCACCGCGATCGGCAACGCCGTAGCTGAACTTGTTCCACGGCGCGGTCTCGTGCTTGCCGGTCAGACGCTTGTCGTTGTCCGGGCCGTAGACGGCGATGTGGTCCATCAGGTTCTTCTCGAAGGCCGCCATCAGCGCCTCGAAATACTCCTTGCCGCCGACTTCACGCATGTAGGCGGTCGAGAAGTTGGCGTGCATGCCCGAACCGTTCCAGTCGGTGTCGCCAAGCGGCTTGCAGTGGAATTCGATGTCGATGCCGTACTTCTCGGTGAGGCGCAGCATCAGGTAGCGGGCCATCCACATCTGGTCGGCAGCGGTCTTGGAGCCCTTGCCGAAGATCTGGAATTCCCACTGGCCCTTGGCGACTTCCGCGTTGATGCCTTCATGGTTGATGCCGGCAGCCAAGCAGAGGTCGAGATGCTCTTCGACGATCTTGCGGGCGACGTCGCCGACGTTCGAGAAGCCGACTCCGGTGTAGTACGGCCCCTGCGGCGCCGGATAGCCGGCGGTCGGGAAGCCGAGCGGACGGCCGTCCTTGTAGAAGAAGTATTCCTGCTCGAAGCCGAACCAGGCGCCGGCGTCATCGAGGATGGTGGCGCGCTTGTTGGACGGATGCGGGGTCTTGCCGTCGGGCATCATGACTTCGCACATCACGAGCACGCCGTTGGTGCGCGCCCCGTCCGGGAACACGGCGACCGGCTTCAGCACGCAATCGGAGCTGTGGCCTTCGGCCTGCTGGGTGGAGGAGCCATCGAAGCCCCAGAGCGGAAGCTGCTCGAGCGTCGGGAACGACGCGAATTCCTTGATCTGAGTTTTGCCGCGCAAGTTCGGAGTCGGCGTATATCCGTCGAGCCAAATGTACTCGAGCTTGTACTTGGTCATTGAGCCTCTCTGTAGATGATGCGAAAGGTGGGGACCGCTAGTCCCCGCACGTTTGTACCCGGCCATCATCGGCCGGCGCTTTACAAGCATTTAACGTGCCAAAAAGCCGCAGTGCGGAGGTTCTCCACGGCAGCCGGCCGCTCCGCGACGCCGGCAAACCGTCCACAGGCGACCTGCGTCATAGCCGCGCACCTTCGCGTGAAGCTGCACCGCAAAATTCCGCGGAAAAACGCCCTATTGTGGAGCAGGCCGCCCCGTGCCGAAGGCTGCCGATGAAACGCGCATCAACGTGCCGCAATTTTCGTAAAGCACCAGGCACCTGCCGAGCAACCTTTGGAATGGCCTAGGCGTTACCCACTCATACGGTGCCTTTGGGGGTGCAGGCGGCTGCGTGCCTAGAAAATAGGCCGCAACTGATCTCCTTTTCAGCACTTCCCAATTCGGGATGCGCGGCCGATATGGGGATTCCAGTAACCACAATCGAACGAGTCGGGCGCACCATGGAGGCCAAGGCGCTTCGACCAAGGAGAATCGCAATGATGAACAATGGTCTGAGTCACGGATCTGCGAAGATCTACCAATTCCCTGTCGGGGGCCGCTCAGCTCTCGCCGGACGCCGCTATGGCGAGACCCGCCTTCCCGCCGATCACGCTTCGCTTCCCGCGAACGTCTCGATCTGCAGCGACAGCTGGTATCACCAGGATGCGGTCGACGAAGCCAAGCCCAAATGGGAACGCTGATGCAAGCTGCTGGTTTGAAAGCGCCGGGCTCTCGCAAGTGGCCGGCAGCAGTTTGAAAAAGGGTCGAAACAACGGCGTTTCGGCCCTTTTTGATTCTCGTTGGCCTCCCGGCTAGATCCCGGGCTTTTCGATCACCGCGCAGGCCGTGACCGGCCGCTTCAGGTGCTTGACCGTGGTGGGCCCGGACTTGGGGATGCTCAGTGTGATCCCCGCCCCGGAATAGCGCGCGCCCGACAGCGTCAGCCGCTTGGCGAGCGTGACCGGTTCACCGTCGATCTGCAGGAAGGCACGCTTGTCGTAGTCGTAAAACCCCACGATGAACTGCGTACCATCGGCGCAGCGGTAGGTTTTGAACGTCTGCGCATCAGCCTGCCGCGATCCGAAAATTCCATCCACCAGCATGGTGATCGCCAAAACAATGGCCTTGTGCCGGCCCATGATCGCCCCCTGTAATAGACCTCAAGGACGCCCGCCATGCGTCCGCTGGAATCATAACCCAAGCTGATCTCATGCAAGACTCCTCCCTTAAAGACCCCCCTCCCCGCCATCTCGCGTTGCAAGGCGCCAGCAACTTTCGCGATCTCGGCGGCTATCGGACCGCCGACGGCCGAACCACGCGCTGGCGGCACATCTTTCGCTCCAATCATCTCGGGCAGCTCACTGCAGCCGATGTCGAGATCGTCCGCGCGCTCGGCATCAGAAGCGCGTTCGATTTCCGCGGTGTCGAGGAGCGTGCGGCCGGCGTCTGCGTCGTGAACGAGATCACTGTGTATTCGCTGCCGATCGAGCCGACCGTCGTCGCCGCGCTGCGCGCCGAACTCGCGAGAGGGACGTTGACCGCCCCCGTTGCGCTCGAGCTGATGCGCGAGTCCTATCGCAACTATGTTCGCCACAACACGCATAGTTTTCGCGCGCTGTTCGGCCATTTGCTCGAAGACCGCGCGCCGCTCGTGATCCACTGCACCGCCGGCAAGGACCGCACTGGGTTTGCCAGCGCGCTGATCCTGCATGCGCTGGGCGTCCCCGACGACGTCATTGCCGAGGATTACCTTTTGACCAACCGCCACTACAAGCGCGACCCGTCGAACACCGCCGATCTTCCCGCCGAAGTTCTCGACGCGATCGGCTCGGTCGAAGCCTCGTACCTGACGGCCGCCTTCGAAGCGGTCGGCCGCGACCATGGCGATCTCGAAACCTACTTGCGCGATGGGCTCAACCTCGGCACAGCAGAGCGCACCGCACTGAAGGCGCGCTATCTGCAAGCCTAGCGGCAGCGCCGGGAGAACGATGATGCAAGGCAAGGTTCTGGTCGTCACCGGCGTGCTCGGCGCGCTTGGCAAGGTGGTCGCCGACATCGCGCAGGCGCGCGGCGCGCTCATCGCCGGCATCGATCATGCGCCCTCGCAACTGTCAGCGACGCCCGAGCGCATCGAGATCGGCGGCGTCGACCTGTCCGACGCCGCGCAGGCGAAGACGGCGATCGATGCGTCGGCCAAGCATTTCGGCCGGATCGACGCACTGATCAACATCGCCGGTGGCTTCGCCTTCGAGACCGTCGGCGACGGTGACATCGCGACGTGGCAACGCATGCATGCGCTGAACGTGTTGACGGCGCTCAACGCCTCGCGCGCCGCGCTGCCGCATCTCGCCGCGTCCAGAGCCGGGCGCATCGTCAACATCGGCGCCATGGGCGCGCTCCAGGCCGGCAATGGCATGGGCCCTTATGCCGCCTCAAAGGCCGGCGTGCATCGCCTCACCGAGGCGCTCGCCAATGAGTGGAAGGGCAAGGTCACCGTGAACGCGGTGCTGCCCTCGATCATCGACACCAAGGCCAACCGCGCCGACATGCCGAAGGCGGATTTTTCCAGGTGGGTGACGCCGCAGGAGCTCGCAGAGGTGATCCTGTTCCTCGCCAGCGATGCCGCCAGCGGCGTCACCGGCGCGCTGATCCCGGTCGGCGGGCGGGTGTAGCTGCGTTCAGATCGAAACCTCCGGGGCCGGCTCGGATTCAATCTGAGCCGAGAAGGCTCTAGACTGACCGCAACTGATTCTCCGATCGGACCACCTGTGGAAACCGCGCTCTACCTGCCCGTCAAACGCTTCCTCGAAGAGCTCGGCTTCACGGTCAAGGGCGAGATCGGCGGCTGCGATCTGGTCGGCCTCAGCCCCGGCGACCCGCCGGTCGTGGTGATCGGCGAGCTCAAGCTCGCCTTCAATCTCGAGCTGATCCTGCAGGCGGTCGACCGCGCGCCGGCGGGCGACGAGGTCTGGATCGCGGCCAAAATGTCCGCACGCGGCAAGGGACGCGAGAGCGACGCGCGTTACCGCAATCTCTGCCGCCGCCTCGGCTTCGGTATGCTGGGGGTGACCGACCACGGCCAGGTGGAGGTGCTGGTCAAGCCGCCGACGGCGGCCCCGCGGCGCGAACCGAAGATTCGCTCGCGCCTCGTTGCCGAGCATCAGCGCCGCCAGGGTGATCCGGTGCTCGGCGGCAGCACGCGGGCGCCGATCATGACGGCCTACCGGCAGCAGGCGCTGGCTTGCGCGGCGGAACTCGCGACCGGCCCGCGGCCCGTCCGCGAGCTGCGTGTGCGCTGTCCCGATGCCGGCAAGATCTTGCTTAACAATGTGTATGGCTGGTTCGAGCGTGCCGAACGGGGAATCTATCGGCTCACCGCGGCCGGACACGCCGCCCTCAAGCGCTGGCCCCAGCAACGGATCGAGGCCGATGCCGGTGCTCCGTCACCGCCCTGATGCCGGATCGATGCGAGCGGTGAATATCTGAGATGCCACACCAAATTCATATTGCAATGCAACATAGGCAGCACTAGGTATCCCCGATCGAAATGAGGCTACCATGAGCGCAGACTGGAATACCAAGTATGGCACGCGGCGCGTGCGTCACGACCCGCCGACCCTGGACGAGGCGATCTTCGCCGCCGTCGGAATCACCGAGGACCAGGAGCAGCAGGCCGAGATCGCCGCAGCTCTGATGGGGATGCCGCTCGACGTCGTCCAGGCCGAGGTGAAAAAGCAGGCCCGGACCAACAGCCGCATCACCGCCACGCGCGTGATCGCCGGCGAACAGGGCGCGCAGCGCTCCGTGGTGGTCGAACGCCGCGTCGTGCGCCGCTTCAGCACCGCTACGCGCACCGGCACCTGAGCGTTTATTTCTCGATCCGACACACAAAAGCGGACCGGTTTTGCCGGTCCGCTTTTTGATTCCAGTCCGCGTCTGAGCTAGGCGGCGCGATTGCCGTACATGCTGGAGATGAGCTTCCAGCATGTCGAGTTGAAGCTGAGCAGAGCCCGGCCTGCCGTAAACGGCGCGGCCGCGAGATCCGCCAGCTCGGCCTCGGGCGTCTTGGCGAGATCGATCGTTCCGGTCGATTCCCCGTGACGGAAGGCCAGATGCGCGCCGAACTTCCTGGCGAGCGCCCGCATCGCCTGATTCTCGACACCCGTGGTGATGCGTAGCTGCTTGTAACCTTTCCAGCGCGCCTCCGCGATCAGGCGGCGGAACAGCACGGTGCCGACACCCTGGCGGCGTGCGGCGGCTTCCACGCTGAAGGCGACCTCGGGCAGTGAACCACCTTCCGGTGGATGCAGTTCGGCGGCACCGCGAACCACGCCGTCGACGATATAGGCCACGATGACGGTGCCGTCCTCGGCGCAGCGTGCGGCGTAGCGCTCGATGAAGCTGTCGTCGAGAAAGCCGTTGAAACGGTCGTGCCGGCTGTCGGCATCGAGTCGCAGCAGGTGATCGCGCAGAAGCGGCAATTCTTCCTGCTGGATCAGGGTCCGCACATAGCCCGGGGCAGTGCGCACGGTGTTTTCAAGTACCACGTCAAAACTCCTCTTGGTGTCCCTCGAGGAGGCGTTCGAATCCCTAGGCCCCCTATATTGTGCATTGCAACACGCATTTCAAGACGGGAACCTGCCCTACTTAGTGGCATGGGGAGCGACTTTTTCGTTAACAGAATCAAGGCCCCGTAATCTTACAGGACCAGCTGCGTCTGGGTCACCACGGCCACCAGCTTGCCATCCTCGGTCTCCAGCCGGGTGGTCCAGACCTGGGTCCGCCGGCCCCGGTGAACCGGGGTTGCGGTGGCGATCACCGTGGCCCCCTCCTTGGCCCCTCCGATGAAATTGGTCTTGCTCTCCAGCGTGGTCGTCCCCTTGGCGTCCTCGGGCAGGTTGATCACGGTGGCCGCAGCGCCGACGGAATCGGCCAGCGCCATCACCGCGCCGCCATGGATGGTGTGATGCAGCGTGCAGAGATCGGACCGGACCGTCATCCGCGCCACCACGCGGTCCTTCTCGGCCTCGACGAACTCGACGCCTTTGAGCTCGGCGAACGGCATCTTCATCGCTTTGAGTTTTTCGAGCGGCGTCATCGGATCTCCTCCCAATTCATTGTTGTCTCAGCGTGAATTGCTTCGTGCGGCAAAGCAATGACGTCCGAGGTAATGGCCGCCGTGACATCCACCGCGGCATGACCATATGGTCGACCATGCGCCAGTACCCGCCCCGCCGCATCGTCTGCCTGACTGAAGAAACGGTCGAGACACTCTACCTGCTCGGCGAGCAGGAGCGCATCGTCGGCGTATCCGGCTACGCCGTCCGTCCGCCGCAGGTGCGGCGGGAGAAGCCGCGGGTGTCGGCCTTCGTCTCCGCGGACATCCCGAAGATCCTGGCCCTGGAGCCGGATTTGGTGCTGGCCTTCTCCGATCTCCAGGCCGGCATCGTCGCCGATCTCGTGCGCGCGGGCATCGACGTCCATGTCTTCAACCAGCGTGACATCGCCGGCATCCTGGCGATGATCCGGACGCTGGGGGCGCTGATCGGCGTGGTCGAACGTGCGGATGACCTTGCTCAGGGTTTTGAACGGCGCCTCGCGGCAATTGCAGCAACACCTCGCCGCTCGCCGCCGCCAAAAGTGTATTTCGAGGAATGGGACGATCCGTTGATCTCGGGCGTCGGCTGGGTCTCGGAGCTGATCGAGATCGCCGGGGGCGCGGATGTCTTCCAGGACCTGCGGCATCGGCAGGCTGCGAAGGACCGCATCGTATCATCGGACGCCGTGCGCGAAGCCGCACCCGATGTGATCCTCGCCTCATGGTGTGGCAAGAAGGTCGTGCCTGCCCGCATCAAGCAACGTGACGGCTGGAGCGAGATTCCAGCCGTGCGCGACGACCGCATCGTCGAGATCAAGTCGCCGATCATATTGCAGCCGGGACCGGCGGCGCTGACCGATGGGCTCGACGCGATTGTGACGGCGTTGTGGGGGCCGCACTCCTGATCCATCCGCCGTCATTGCGAGCGAAGCGAAGCAATCGAGAGTGCCTCCGCGGAAGGATCTTAGATTGCTTGGTCGCAAGAACTCCTCGCAATGACGGCTGGGCGGGGACCTCCCCGCTCACGTCACGGCGTTCACGACCTGATATTCCGGCCGGCGCCACACCTCGCCTGAAATCACCTCCTCGATGATCTCCGCGGCCTTCATGATCTCCGCCTCACCAATATACAGCGGTGTGATCCCGAACCTCATGATGTCAGGCGCACGGAAATCGCCGATGACGCCGCGCGCGATCAGGGCCTGCATGGCGGCGTAACCGTTGTCGAAGGCGAAAGAGACCTGCGAGCCGCGGCGCTCGTGTTCGCGCGGCGTGACGACCTCGAGCCGCGGACAGCGGCGTTCGACTTCCGCAATCAGGAGATCGCCGAGCGCCAGTGATCGCGCGCGCACCTCGGCGATGTCGACGCGGTCCCAGATGTCGAGCGAGGCCTCCAGCGCCGCCATCGCCAGTACCGGTGGCGTGCCGACGCGCATGCGCTCGACGCCGCCGGCGGCCGCGTAAGCGAGCTCGAACGCAAACGGTTTTGCGTGGCCCATCCAGCCCGACAGCGCCGCGCGCGCAGTGTCGGCATGGCGCGGCGCGACATAGAGGAAGGCTGGCGCGCCCGGGCCGGCGTTGATGTATTTGTAAGTGCATCCCGCGGCGAAGTCGGCGCCACAGCCGGCGAGATCGACCGGCAGCGCGCCGGCCGAATGCGCGAGATCCCAGACCGTGACGATGCCGCGCGCGTGCGCCTTTGCGGTGAGCTTCGCCATGTCGTGGCGGCGGCCGGTGCGATAGTCGACCTCGGTGATGTAGAGGACGGCGACTTGCTCCGACAGCGCGCCCTCGATCTCCTCCGGCGCTACCAGGCGCAATTGCTGGCCGCGTCCGAGCGTTTCGATCAGGCCTTCGGCCATGTAGAGATCGGTCGGGAAATTGCCGGTGTCCGACAATACGACCTTGCGCGAGGCGTTCATGTCGAGCGCAGCCGCGAGCGCCTGGTAGACCTTCAGCGACAGCGTGTCGCCAACCATGACCGAGCCGGCTTCCGCGCCGATCAGCCGGGCGATCCGATCGCCGACATGGCGCGGCTGCGCATACCAGCCTGCACTGTTCCAGGCGCGGATCAGCTCGTTGCCCCATTCGATCGTGATGACGCGATTGACACGCTCGGCAGCGCCCAGCGGCAGCGCGCCGAGCGAATTGCCGTCGAGATAGATCACGCCCTCAGGCAGATGGAACAGGGCCTTGGTCTCGTCGTAGACGCGATATCTGTTCATGAGCGTTTCTACAGAATGGTGCGGACGCGCCAGAGTTCGGGAAACAGCTCGACCTCGAGCATGCGTTTGAGATAGCTGACGCCGCCAGTGCCGCCGGTGCCACGCTTGAAGCCGATGACGCGCTCCACGGTGGTCACGTGGTTGAAGCGCCAGCGCCGGAAATAATCCTCGAAATCGACCAGCTTCTCGGCGAGTTCATACAGCATCCAGTGTGTCTCCGGGGCCTCGTAGACGATACGCCAGGCCTGCAGCACGCCCTCGTCGAAGCTGTGGGTCTCGCGGACGTCGCGCGACAGCACTGCCGGCGGCATCTTCAACCCGTGGCGGTCGGCAAGTCTGAGCACCTCGTCATAGAGGCTCGGCGTTGCCAGCTCCGCTTCGAGCAGTTTGGTCGTTTCCACGTCGTGGGCGTGCGGCTTCAGCATCGCATGGTTGCGATTGCCGAGCAGGAATTCGATCAGCCGGTACTGGCGCGACTGGAAGCCGGAGGACTGGCCGAGCTGCGAGCGGAAGCGCGTATATTCGCTCGGCGTCATGGTGCGCAGCACATCCCAGGCGTTGTTCAACTGTTCGAAGATGCGCGACATCCGCGCCAGCATCTTCATGGCGGGGGCAACCTCGTCTTTGGCGATGGCGCGGCGCGCGGCGCTGAGCTCGTGGATAGCGAGCCGCATCCACAGCTCCGTGGTCTGATGCTGGATGATGAACAGCATCTCGTCATGCGCCTCTGACAGCGGATGCTGCGCGCCGAGGATCGAATCCAGCGCCAGATAATCGCCATAGGACATGCGGCGGGCGAAATCGGTCTCGGCGCCTTCGCTTGCGGAATCGTAATCGCTGGACGTCATGGCTGGCCCTCCCGATCGATCATTCCGGCCTCGTCAATCGAGGCCGACCAGGCGCGCGGTGATCTGCGACGACGGATCCTTGAGCCCGTCGATGACAGTGAAATGGTTCAGCGCAGGCTCGATCACGAGGTGCGTTGGCACGTCGAAACCGGTCCAGACATTAGCCAGCAGATCGGACTGGCGGATGAATTCGGGACGCTCGTCCCCACCGACCCAGGTGGTCACGGGCGAATGGCCGCGCGGCCGATGCAGCGCCGCGCTTTCCAGCGTCGCCTCCTCCATGGTCATGTGCAGCGTGTCGTTCATCTTCGTCTTGAGCAGCGGCCGCAGATCGTGCAGGCCACTGATCGAGAGCGTGCCGGCGATGCGGTTGAAGACGGCGGGCTCGAGCCGGCTGTCGTCGCACAGCATGCGGGTGACGAGATGGCCGCCGGCGGAATGCCCGGCGAGCCGGATCGGGCCGGAAACGAGCGAGGCAGCCGTGGCAATGGCGGCGGTGATTTCGGCGGTCATGTCGGAGATGCACGCGGCTGGCGCCAGCGTGTAGCTCGGCAGCGCCACGGTCCAGCCATGATGCCGCGCGCCTTCGGCCAGGTCCGTCCAGGCCGACTTGTCGAAGCGCATCCAGTAGCCGCCGTGGACGAACACGACGAGGCCCTTGCTGTCACCGTCAGGCAGGATCAGGTCGAGCGTCTGGCGTTCACCGGAGCCATAGGCGATGTCGGCGCGAAAATCCTTCAGCCCGGCGCGATAGGCCGCCGCCCGCTCCGCCCACAGCGCCGGCAGCTTGTCCGAGCCCGGGATATGGGCCGAGTTGGCGTAAGCATCATCCCAATCGCGCATTGTGACTCCCGAGGACTCGTCCGGCGGAACGGACGCCAGTCTGCCACCGGCGCGCCCCCCGTCCTAGTCTTTATTTTAAGCTTAAAGGATTTGGGAGAGCCCCTGTTTCGGGCAAGGGTGCTCCAGCCGAGATCCCGCAGGAGGCAAAGCGAAGCGTGCTCACGCACTTGGTCATGTCGGTAGCACTCGTGGGCACGGCACAAGAGCGCCTTTGCCCACCCCACGGGACTATCATCCGTCATTGCGAGCGCAGCGAAGCATTCCAGCCTGCCTTCCGTATCGGCAGCCTGGATTGCTTCGTCGCAAGGGCTCCTCGCAATGACGGCGGAGAGGGCTACGCCTTCTCCACCCCGCACCATTCCGCGATGAACAGCGCCATCGCCTTGGTGGTCTTCTTCAGCGAGTCCAGCTCGACATATTCGTTGAAGCCGTGCATCTCGCCGCCGCTGGCGCCGAAGCAGAGGCTGGGGATGCCGTGGTTCAGGCCGTAGAAGCGGGTATCGGTGAGCGCAGTGAAGACGAGGTCTTCCACGGCACCGCCATAGACCTTGTTGAAGGCCTTGCCGAACGCAGCCTCCGGCTCCGCCGCGCCGGTCAGCTCATAGCCTTCCGACAGGAAGCCCGACCATTCGATCTCCGGCGGATTGTTGGCGAGGAAGCGGTGGTTGCGCGAGGCGGCCGCGACGCAGGCCGCGATCTCCTTCTGGTGGTCGGCGACCGACCAGCCCGGCAGGATCGCGATGCGGCAATCGACATCGCACCAGGCCGGAACGCTGGAGGCCCAGTCGCCGCCCTTGATGATGCCGGGATTGAAGTTAATGGGGTGGTTCAGCGTCTTGAAATGACGGTCGGCCTTGGCGCGCTCGTTCCATTCGATCTCGAGCTTTTGCAGCGCCTGGACGAGATGATAGGCCGCCATGATGGCATTGGAGCCGGAGCCGGCAAAGGCGACATGGGTCGGGTGTCCCTTCACGCGCAGGCGGAACCAGATCACGCCGACCTGCGAGCGCACCATCTTGCCGCCGGTCGGCTCCGGGATGAAGCAGGCATCCGCACGATAGCCGCGCTGCAGCGTCGAGAGCGCGCCGACGCCGGTGCTCTCCTCCTCGATGACGGACTGGAAGTGAATCCGCGCGGTCGGCTTGAACCCGGCAGCCTTGATCGCATCGAGCGCATAGAGCGCGCCGATGGTGCCCGATTTCATGTCGCAGGAACCGCGGCCGAACATCTTGCCGTCCTTGATGACGGGCGAGAACGGCGGCGTGTCCCACAAGTCGAGAGGCCCTGCCGGCACCACGTCGCAGTGGCCCTGGAGGATCAGCGATTTGCCGGCCTCCGTCCCGGGACGATACGTGCCCACCACCGAGCGCGCCTTCGAGAAATCGTGCTCGATCGGGCCGAAACCGCGCAGATCCTTGAGATCGTCGACCTTGATGTGCCAATCGTCGACCTCGTAGCCGCGCGCGCGCAGGAGGTCGCCGATCATGTCCTGGCACGGACCCTCGGCGCCCCGGGTCGAGGGGATCGCGACGAGATCGCTGGTGGTCGCAAGCTGGGCTTCGAAACCGGCATCGACGGCGTCGAGAATCCGCTGCTGCGTTTCGGCATTCATCAGGCAACTCCAGGCATTCGAATGTCCTCAGGGAGCGCGCAAGCTAGCCGATTTCAGCCGTTCGGGTACTCCACAAAATATGCATCCCGCAATGCATCTTCGAGCAGTCGGCCTTCCGTATGGCCATCGAGCGTCGCAGGGCGCGTCACGCCGTCGAGCACTCGCGGGCAAGGTTCCGGCGCGCCGAGCACGGTGCGCACCGGAATGCGCTGGGCATAGATCGGCACCGCATGATCCTCGTCGCCACCAGCAACGCCCTTGGCGCGGACTTTTGCCGAAGGCTCGCCGGGCGTGATGAAGCTTCGCTATGAGAATCGCCCGCCGCTTCCTAGATTGCGGCATCGATGCCGGGACCTCACGTCATGCTGCTGCGCCACGCGACCTGCCTCTTGCTCCTGATCTCCATCGCGCTTGCCTCGACGGTGCGCGCAGCCACCATCGGACGCGAGCAGGACATCGTGGATCTCAAGCTCGGCCAGCGCGTGCTCGTGGACGACGGAACCTGCCCCGCCGGCCAGGTCAAGGAAGTGCGGGGCGCGAAGATGACCGACAAGGGAGTCTCGCGCACGAGCTCCTGCGTGCCGCGGCAGGGGCCCAAGACAAAATGATGAGCTGAGAAGCTACTTCGCCGGATCGAACATGCACTGAAGAGTCGGCTTGGCGATCTTGGTGAAGGTCGGGCCGATCTCGCTTTGCTTTGACGTCGGCACCCAATCGGTCTCGATCGTGGGCACGCCGGTCTCGCTGATGCCGCGCAGCAGCGCTTCGCGCAAATCGCGGTCCTCGACGACGGCGGCGGCGTGGTCGTGCAGGCAGCCGCAGACTTCTTCCGGATGCTCCCAGCGTCCGAGCATGCGCGGCGCACACTGACGCACGAATTCGCTGCGTGGGTCGGGCAGCCGCGACGGCGCACGCACCTGCGCCTGCACGGAATTGATCGTCAGAAGGGCGATGAACGCTGCGGCGCAGAAACGAAGCGACATGATGGCCTTGCCGGCTGATCAGAAGCGAGTAGCGACGACGATCGGCTGCGGCTCCGGCGTCACGACCGGCGAGCCGGTGTACTGGAAAGTACCGACGCCGGGGAGATTGCCGTCGGGCATACCTGCGAACGAGGAACCGGCGAGCACAAAGCCGAAAGCAAGGATAAAGCTGAGCGCGCGCATGGTCTTGTCCCTCAATTCGGTGGCCGGCGGTGCGCCGTCGTCGTTGTGACGCTGATAACCATGGGCAGTTTCGCGCGTGATGCGCCGAAAGCCGAAAATGGTTTCATCCGCTAGCGAATTGTTTCGTCCCTTGTCGGGCGACGAAACAATTCTCGGAAAAGGCCAATCATTTCAGTGAGGTCGTGTGGCGGCTCAAAGCGGCCTCGCAAGTCGCTGGCGCAGTGCGCAAGGGTACCTAACGGCGGCATCGTCATGCGCCCGCCTTGCACGCTTCACATGCGTTTTACGTTTTTCTGCTGAAGAGGGGCCAACGAAGGCTGGGTCCCGTGGAACCGGGCACGCTTCGGCCGCGACCCAAGCCGTCGAAACCGAGACGCCGGGATCACCGGGATTACGGCATCCACGTGAGGAATTGCCATCATGATGGCGCAAGATCGCGGAACGCCGCGCGAGGCGGGCCTGCGGACGGACGGCGGGGATCAACGACCTGTTCGCAGCCGCGCCAATTCGGCGAACGAAATGGCGCTGCAATCGAGCCGCGGCTTCGAAGCCGCGCCGCAGATGTTCGTGCGGCTGACCGGCTCGCATCTGGCAAAACCGCGCGTCAGCCGCGAACACGTCACCGAGTGAACGCAAATGCGTCACTGGAGTGAACGCAAATGCGTCACTGAGTGAAGAATTCGCCACACTTCTGGACGTTGGCGTCAGCCGGACCCCACGGCATGATCGGCACGGTCGACGTCGAGTTCTTCGGCGAGCCCTCGATCAGCTTGTCCGAATAGACCATGTAGACCAGCACGTTGCGCTTGGCGTCGCAGCCGCGTACGATTTGCATCTTCTTGAAGAATAGGGAGCGGCGCTGACGGAACATGTCGTCGCCCTGCTCCATCTTGGCCTTGAACTTGATCGGGCCGACCTGACGGCAGGCCAGCGAGATGTCCGAGACCTCCTCGGCAAGGCCGAGCCAGCCCTTGAAACCGCCCTTCTCCGGCACCGTGAAATGACAGGCCACGCCCTCGACCTCGGGGTCGTCGAGGCCATAGGTCGCGAGCTTATCGTTCGGGCTCATCCATTTGAACACGGTGGAGCGTCGGAAGATCAGATCCGGCTCCTCGGCGGCAGATGCGGAAGCCAGCGGCGCAACCAGCGCCAGGAGGAATAAAGCGAGGCCTTTCAAGCGGATGCCGGAAAGACCGGGGAAACGAGATGACATGAAGTTCTCCGGTAACAAGTCCCACAATGTAGGCATCGGCTGGCCGGTCAGGAAGACGACGCTGGGCCGGGCGCGGCCGCCGTTTACCGCTCCGTGAGGCTTTTTTGATACGTCTCGGACAAAATTAGCTGATGGCAGAACCGCTCTGCTGGTGAACGCGTATCCCCTCTGTGAGACTAATGATTGGGATTATGGATTCGAGGATGAGCAGCGTGAACGTGTCCGGCTTTGCCGCCAAGCCAGTGCGGATTTGGCAGGTCGCCATTTTGGCGGCGGCGGGCGCGATCGGAACGGCGGGCCAGGCTGACGCAGCGTTTTATTATTGGACGGATTATTCCGACGGGTCCTACTACGCCCGGCAGGACCGGCATCCCGACATTCCGCGCCAGAGGCCGCCGCAGAAGCGCGGCGCCGCGGGCAAGAAAGCCATCGTCGCCGAGAAGGAAGCCGGCAGCAAGCCGCAAGGACCCCTCGTCATCGTGGTCTCGATCGATCGGCAGAAGGTGACCATCTACGACACCAACGGCGTGTTCGCGGAATCTCCGGTGTCGACCGGCATGAAGGGCCATTCGACGCCGATGGGTGTCTTCAGCGTCATCCAGAAGCACAAGTTCCACCGCTCCAACATCTACAGCGGCGCGCCGATGCCGTACATGCAGCGGATCACCTGGTCCGGCGTTGCCATGCATGCCGGCGTGCTGCCGGGCTATCCGGCTTCGCATGGCTGCATCCGCATGCCGATGGCGTTCGCGGTGAAGATGTGGAACTGGACCAAGATGGGTGCGCGCGTCATCGTCACGCCGGGCGAGATAACGCCGCACAGCGTCCAGCATCCATTGCTCGCCTCGCTGCGCGTGCCGCCGCAGCCCGGGGCCAGCCTGGAGCCTCAGACCAATGCCGGCGACAAGGCCGACAAGGGCGCGGCCGCCAAGGTCACCGACGCCAAGCCGATCGAGACCAGAACCGCCAGTGCCGAGCCGGCGCCGGAGCTGCGCTCGTCGGTCGGCCACACCGTCATGTCGGACATCACAACGGGCAATGCATCTGTCCGCGCGGACGCGGATGCGACGGCGGTTGAGGCCGAGGCGAGGTCGGAGACGAAGACCGCCGAGAGTGCGGAAGCGCCCAAGGCTCCAGCGGCGACCGACGACAAGGTCGAGGCTGCCAAAAAGTCTGACACGAAGCCAGGAGCGGCGAAGCCCGAAACGGCGAAGGCTGAAGCTGCCGAGTCCGCCAAGAAGCCCGATGCCGCCGTCACGGCCACGTCGCCTGCGCCGGATGCGAAGAAGGACGATACCCGCCTCGCCGATCCAGTGCCGGCGGCAAAGCCGGACGCGCCGAAGCGGGCCGGCCAGATCGCGGTCTTCATCAGCCGCAAGGATTCCAAGCTCTATGTGCGCCAGAATTTTTCGCCGCTGTTCGAGGTGCCGGTGACGATCTCAGCGAGCGAGCGGCCGCTCGGCACGCATGTCTTCACAGCCGAAATCGACAAGGCCGATTCCAATGCGCTGCATTGGTCGGTGGTGTCGCTGCCCGTCACCGCCCGCTCAGCCGCGCGCGAGGACGACAACCGCGTCACGCGCCGCAAGGGTGGCGCCGTCGTGATCCCCACCGCCGCAAAGCCGGTGGTGACGCCGGACAGCCCGACCGAGGCGCTCGACCGCATCTCGGTGAGCGCCGACAGCATGGCCAAGATCAACGAGATGCTGACCTCCGGCGCCTCGATCATCGTCTCCGATCAGGGTATCAACCAGGGCGAGACCGGCGAAGGCACGGATTTCATCGTTCGTCTGTACTAACGCGCGATAACGCGGTGTTGAGCGACCCGGTCACGTCGGCGGAGTAACATGCGCCCCGGATCATTTCGGGGGACGCCGTCATGATGAACCGCAGGACAGTGCTCATCGCGGCGCTTGCAGGCGCAGCCGCGCCGGTGGCGCGCGCCTATGCCGATGCCGGCATGAGCCGGGTCTCGGCCTACGCCTTCTCCTTCCCCGCATTGGCAGGCGACGACATCCGACTCGCTGCCTTCACAGGCAGGCCACTGCTGGTGGTGAACACGGCATCGCTCTGTGGCTACACGCCGCAATATGCCGGCCTGCAGGAGCTCTGGGGCGAGTTTCGCGAGCGCGGGCTCACCGTGATCGGCGTACCCTCCAACGATTTCGGCAGCCAGGAGCCCGGCGGTACCAGTGAGATCACGGAGACCGCGCACCACCAATACGGCGTTACCTTCCCGATCGCGGCCAAGGCCGTGGTGATCGGTGCCAAGGCGCATCCGTTCTACAGATGGGCGGCCGAGGCGCGACCGCGGGAAGTTCCCCGCTGGAACTTCCACAAATACCTGATCGGCCGCGATGGCTACATCGCCGAAGTATTTCCGTCCGCGGTCGAGCCAACCGACACGCGGGTCAAAACCGCCGTCGCCAAGGCGCTGGCCAGCTGACACGACGCGAGGCCAAATCGGGTTGGGCACAATTGCGGCGGGATCCCAAACAGCCGTTGCAATGTCGAGGGCGCACCATCTAGGCTAGGGTCGTTTGGGGCGGGAAGGTTTGGCCGAGGCGAAAAGCCACGGCGGAACAACGGGATCAATCTCGAGGACAACACCATGCGCGTGGCGGCAGGACTGATTTTGGCAAGCGCGATGTCTCTAGCAATGACGGGCGGGGCGCGGTCGCAGGCGCCGGCCGCCAAGCCCACCGCGGCCCAAGCGGCAGCGCCGAACGCCGCAGCGCCCGCTGCGGCCCCGGCAGCTGCACCCGCACCGGCAGGCTTCGTCAATCCACCCCCACCGAAACAGGCGCCGCAGCCGGCGCGCGCGGCCTGCAACACGCAAGGCGCGCTCGGTGTCGCCCGTACCGTCGAGATCGACACCACCGGCGGCCCGGGCTTCGGGTTCGAGCACTTCAAGGAGCTCGACTTCCTGCGCGAGAAGGAAGTCGTGCTGACCTTCGACGACGGCCCCTGGCCGAAGAACACACCCGCCGTGCTGAAGGCGCTGGCCGATGAATGCACCACCGGCATCTTCTTCTCGATCGGCAAGCACGCGACCTACGAGCCGGAGATCCTGAAGCAGGTCTATGCGGCCGGCCACACGGTCGGCACTCATACCTGGTCGCACGCCAACCTCAACAACAAGAAGCTCACCGAAGCGCAGCGCAAGGAAGAGATCGAGAAGGGCCTCTCCGCTGTGAAGTGGGCGCTCGGCGGCATCTCACCCTCGCCGTTCTTCCGCTTCCCGGCGCTCCAGCATCCGCCAGAGATGGTCACCTATCTCGGCAACCGCAACACGGCGATCTTCTCCTGCGACATCGACTCCTTCGACTTCAAGGCCTCGAAGCCCGAAAAGGTGATCGAGACCGTGATGAAGAAGCTCGACGCCAGGGGCAAGGGCATCATCCTGATGCATGACTTCCAGAAGCACACCGCCGAAGCCCTGCCCGAGCTGCTCAAGCGCCTGAAGGCCGGCGGCTACAAGGTGGTGGCCATGCGCGCAAAATTCCCTGCATCGACGCTGCCCGAATACGACCAGGAGCTTCTCAAGGACGTCAAGCTGCCGACGGTGAGCCAGCGCCCGGTCAATTCCGTGGTGACGACCGTTTCCGAATAGCCCGAACTTGTCTTTCCGTTTCGAAGGCTACGTCATCGTCTCCGCGGACGGCATGCTCGCCGATGCGTCGCACATCATGCCCGAGACGTTGAAATTCGAAGGCGACAAGCTGTTCTTCGAGCAGGCGCTCGATCGCGCCGCGCTGATCGTGCACGGCCGGCACTCGCACGAGCAGCAGCCGAACTCGCCGAAGCGCAAGCGCCTGATCCTGACCCGCAAGATCAAGGCGCTTACCGTCGATCCGGAGATGCCGAACGCCACATTATGGAATCCGGATCACGCAAGCTTCGAGGAGGCCTGCGCCTTCGCCGACGTCGCCCCCGGCACCGTCGCGGTCATCGGCGGCCCCGTCGTGTTCGACATGTTCATGGACCGCTATGACACGTTCTGGCTCTCGGAAGCCCCTCACGTGCGGCTACCCGGCGGCGAAGGCTGTTTTGTCGGCGTGCCCGAGCGGACGCCGCATGAGGTGCTGGCCTCGCATGGAATGAAGCCAGGCGCGCCCTACCTGCTCGATGCGGCGCATGACGTGACCGTCACGCCATGGCACAGGGTGGATTAGCCCGCGGCCGTGCCCCGGTAGCGTAGTCCACCTCTCTTCTGTCCGGGGCGAGAGACAGTGCTGGGTTACGCCCAGCGACTGCGCTTCGCCGAGCCGGAAGGCTATCCTTACGAGCGCAGCCTCCTACGCGTCCCCGTAGGCCGCCTCGGCCGGACGCGTGGTGCGGCCGTAGCCGATGATCATGCAGAGTGCGCCGATGATCGCGATGTTCTTGAGCGCGTCGACCAGCATCTTGGCGTTGTCGGGCGGCACCTGGTTCCAGAAATCGTAGAACAGGACGGTTGCGACCGCGACGTAGATGATCAGCAGCATCGCAAAGAAGCGCGCGCCGAAATTCAGCGCGATCATCAGGCCTGCGATGATCTCGAGCGCGCCGATCGCGATCGCCAGCAGCTGCGGTGTCGACATCGCGGTCGCCGTCTCGACCTGCTTGGCGTAAGGCGCGACGACCTCGGGCACCACGACCTTTGCCGCGATGAAATCGGCGGTCGCCTGGATGGCAAAGAGCTTGGTGGCGCCCGTGTAGATGAACAGAACGGCGAACAGGGTCCGCCCGAAAGTCACGAACGCTGGCATGATCGGCCTCTTGGCTCAGGCTTTTTGAAATCGGAACTCGGACGAGAGCGCGAGGGATTATGATGAGTCGTGCGCCGGTTTACAAACGGGGAAATGAAGAACTACGAGCAATTCAAAAGTTGGCGGCGCGGTCCCGTCTCCCTTCTTGTGGGAGAGGGTGGCTCGCCGCGAACCGGCGAGACAGGTGAGGGGTACCCATCAGCACGGGCAACTCTCGCGATCGAGACTCGCGGAGAGAGAGCCCTCATCCGGCGCTTCGCGCGACCTTCTCCCACAAGGGGGCAAGGGTTTGCACCGCCGATGACGCTACAGCTCGCCCCTACGTAAACAGCGTCGGCTGCTGCCGTGCCGCGCGCTCCTGCGCTTCCACGACCGCAACCGCGGTCATGTTGAGGATGCCGCGCGCAGTCACCGAGGGCGTGAGGATGTGCGCCGGGCGCGCCGGGCCGACCAGGATCGGGCCGACGGGCAGCGCGTCGGCCAGCGACTTGATCATCTGATAGGCGACGTTGGCGGTGTCCAGCGTCGGCATGATCATGATGTTGGCTTCGCCCTCCAGCTTGGAGTGCGGCAACACCATGCGGCGGGCGACCGCTGAGAGCGCGGTGTCGCCCTGCATCTCGCCGTCGGCCTCGATCTCCGGATGCTTGTCCTTCAAGAGCTGCGTCGCCCGGCGCATCTTGCGCGAGGATTCGGTGTCGTAGCTGCCGAAATCCGAATGCGAGACGAAGGCGATCTTCGGCTTGATGTTGAAGCGCTGGACGTGGACCGCGGCGAGCGAAGCGATCTCGGCGAGCTCCTCCGCGCTCGGATTGGGGCGGACCTGCGTGTCGGCGATGAAGAACGCGCCCTTGCTGGTGATGAGCAGCGCCAGCGCGGCGTAATCGCTGATCCCGGGCGAGAATCCGACGATCTCGCGAACATGGCGCAGATGGCTCATGTAGCGGCCCTCCACGCCGCAGAGCATCGCATCCGCCTCCCCTCGTGTCACCGCGAGCGCCGCGATGACCGTGTTGTTGGTGCGCACCACAGTGCGGGCTGCATCCGGCGTCACGCCGCGGCGGCCGGCCACCTCGACATAGGACTGCACGTAGGAGCGATAGCGCGGATCGTCCTCGGGATTGACGAGATCGAAATCACGGCCCGCCTTGATCGACAGGCCGAAGCGCTTGATGCGCGCCTCGACCACCGAGGGACGGCCGACCAGGATCGGCCGCGCCAGCTTCTCTTCCAGCACCACTTGCGTGGCGCGCAGCACGCGCTCGTCCTCGCCTTCGGCGTAGATGACGCGGACCGGCTGGGTCTTCGCCTTGGCGAACATCGGCTTCATGACGAGGCCGGAGCGGAAGGCGAAGCGCTCGAGCAGCGCGCGATACTCGTCGAAATTGGTGATGGGGCGCGTCGCCACGCCGGACTCCATCGCCGCCTTCGCTACCGCCGGCGCAATACGAAGAATTAACCGTGGATCAAAGGGGCTGGGTATCAGCGAGCCGGGACCGAAGCCGCCCGTCTCGCCGGTGTCGAGGCTGCTCTGGGAGACGGCGTCGGACGGCGCCTCGCGCGCAAGCTGCGCGATGGCCTCGACCGCGGCGTGCTTCATCTCCTCGTTGATGGCGCTGGCGCCGACATCGAGCGCGCCACGGAAGATGAAGGGGAAGCAGAGGACGTTGTTGACCTGGTTCGGATAGTCGGAGCGGCCGGTGCAGATCATGGCGTCGGGGCGCACCTTGCGCGCCTCCTCCGGCATGATCTCCGGCGTCGGGTTGGCGAGTGCCATGATGAGCGGCTGCTCGCCCATCGCCTGCGCCATCTCCGGCTTGAGCACGCCCGGTGCCGAGAGGCCGATGAAGATGTCGGCGCCGCCGATGACGTCGCCGAGCGTGCGCTTGTCGGTCTTCTGCGCATAGACCGCCTTCCAGCGGTCCATCGAGGTGTTGCGGCCCTCGTGCACGAGGCCGTCGATGTCGCAGACCCAGATGTTCTTGCGCTGCGCGCCCATCGACACCAGCAGATTCAGCGTCGCGATCGCCGCCGCCCCTGCCCCCGATGCCACGATCTTGACGTCTGACAGCTTCTTGCCGTTCAGCCTGAGGCCGTTGGTGATGGCGGCGGCGACGATGATCGCGGTGCCGTGCTGGTCGTCATGGAAGACCGGGATCTTCATGCGCTCCTTCAGCCGCGCCTCGATCTCGAAGCATTCCGGTCCGCGGATGTCTTCCAGATTGATGCCGCCGAAGGTCGGCTCGAGCGCCGCCACCGTCTCGACCACGCGATCGATGGTGTCGGCGGCGATCTCGATGTCGAACACGTCGATGCCGGCGAATTTCTTGAACAGGACGGCCTTGCCCTCCATCACCGGCTTGGAGGCCAGCGGGCCGATATTGCCGAGGCCGAGCACCGCGGTGCCGTTGGAGACCACGGCGACCAGATTGGCGCGGGTGGTCAGCGTCGCGGCCTCGGCCGGGTTCTTGGCGATCTCGGTACAGGCCGCGGCGACGCCCGGGGAATAGGCAAGCGCAAGGTCGCGCTGGTTGGCAAGCGGCTTGCTGGCCTGGATCTCGAGCTTTCCGGGGCGCGGCAGTCGGTGATAGGCCAGCGCCGCCTGGTGGAGATCATCAGAATAGGACGACATGCGGTGTCTCGCCTCGCGTTACCGGCCTCAAAATGCACGATCCGGAGCCATCGTCCAAGCGGCGGGTATTTCCGGGTCGTGGAAACCGGATGAAGCACGGCCGAAGGCCCGGTGGCAACATCGGATTGCGCCCCCATCAACAGGGCGCGCGGTCAAATATCTGAAAATCATAGCTTTCCCTGCACCGGGCGACGTTTCGCGAATATGGCAGGTTGCGCGGTGCAAAACGAGCAACTGGAGCTCCGGGTCGCAGTCGATGCCCTCTCCAGCTTCGTCGAAACCTCGGGGCAGACGCTCACCATCAAGCTGACGCTGCTCGGCAAGGTCCCGGTGGTTCAGCTGATGGACGCCTTGAACCACGAGCCGATCGTTGCGCTGGCGCAATTCCGGATCGAGGGGTCGACCGGGTTGGAGGGACACGAGGCGCAACTCTCTCCCGTCATTGCGAGCGCAGCGAGGCAATCCACAGTCCCACCGCAGAAAGATTCTGGATTGCTTCGCTACGCTCGCAATGACGCTATGGAAACAACTCACTTCTGCGGCAGATTCACCCGCACGTGCAACTCGCGGAGCTGCTTGGGGGTGGCTTCCGAGGGCGCGCCCATCAAGAGGTCCATGGCCTGCTGGTTCATCGGGAACAGCGAGATCTCGCGCAGATTCGTGGTGCCGCAGAGCAGCATGACGATGCGGTCGACGCCGGCTGCCATGCCGCCGTGCGGCGGCGCGCCGTACTGGAAGGCGCGGTACATGCCGCCGAAGCGCTCGACCACTTCCTGCTCGCCGTAGCCGGCGATCTCGAACGCCTTCACCATCGCTTCCGGCACGTGGTTGCGGATGCCGCCCGAGGCGATCTCGTAGCCGTTGCAGGTGATGTCGTACTGGAACGCCTTGATGGTCAGCGGATCCTGGCCCTTCAGCGCTTCGAGACCACCCTGCGGCATCGAGAACGGGTTGTGTGAGAAGTCGACCTTCTTGTCGTCCTCGTTGTACTCGTACATCGGGAAGTCGACGATCCAGGCGAGCTCGAACCGCTCCTTGTCGGTGAGGTTCAATTCCTCGCCGACCTTGTTGCGGGCAAGGCCGGAGAACTTCCAGAACTTGTCGGGATCGCCGGCGACGAAGAAGGCGGCATCGCCTTCCTTCATGCCGAGCTGAGCCCGGATCGCAGCCGTGCGCTCGGGCCCGATGTTGTTGGCGAGGGGACCTGCGCCCTCGCCGCCCTCGCGCCACATGATGTAGCCGAGGCCGGGCTGACCCTCTCCTTGAGCCCACGAGTTCATGCGGTCACAGAAGGCGCGGCTGCCGCCGCCCGCGGCCGGGATCGCCCAGACCTGGTTCTTGGGGTCCTCGAGCATGCGCGCGAACACCTTGAAGCCGCTTCCGCGGAAGTGCTCGGAAACATCCTGCATCTCGATGGGGTTGCGCAGGTCCGGCTTGTCGCTGCCGTATTTGCGCAGCGCCTCGGCGAACGGAATCCGGCGCCAGCCTTTCGTCACCGGCTTGCCCTTGGCGAACTCCTCGAACACGCCGGTAATCACGGGCTCCATCGCAGCGAACACGTCTTCCTGAGTCACAAAGCTCATCTCGACGTCGAGCTGGTAGAACTCACCGGGCAGACGATCGGCGCGCGGATCCTCGTCACGGAAGCAGGGCGCGATCTGGAAGTAGCGGTCGAAGCCGGACATCATCAGCAGCTGCTTGTATTGCTGCGGCGCCTGCGGCAGCGCGTAGAACTTGCCCGGATGGATGCGCGAGGGCACCAGGAAGTCGCGCGCGCCCTCCGGCGAGGATGCGGTCAGGATCGGGGTGTTGAATTCGAAGAAGCCCTGCCCCTCCATGCGCCGACGCATCGACTTGATGATCTCGACGCGCGTCATGATGTTCTGGTGCAGTTTTTCGCGCCGCAGGTCGAGGAAGCGATATTTGAGCCTGATGTCTTCGGGATACTCCTGGTCGCCGAACACCGGCAGCGGCAGGTCGCCGGCCGGGCCCAGCACCTCGATTTCGCTGACATAGACCTCGACCTTGCCGGTCGGCAGGTCGTCATTGTCGGTACCTTCGGGGCGACGGCGGACCTTGCCGTCCATCTTGACCACGAATTCCGAGCGCAGCTTTTCGGCCATCGAGAACGCCGGCGAGTCCGGGTCCACCACGCATTGGGTCAGGCCGTAATGGTCGCGCAGGTCGATGAACAGCACGCCGCCATGGTCGCGAACGCGATGGACCCAGCCCGAGAGGCGGATGGTCTCGCCGATGTTGCTCTCGCGGAGCGCGCCGCATGTATGTGACCGGTAGCGATGCATGGTCGTCCCAAAATCAATGTCGGAGGAAGCGAATCGGACAGCCTCAAACGACCGGTCCGAAGTTGCGGCAGGGTTTACCCCGGGAGGACGGGGGCGGCAACCAAGGGAACGCCCTGTTTTGCGCCTGAGGCAACCAATTTTGGCTTATCGGGGCTGGAGCCTTTGCCGATGGCCGTTCCAGCCCTATCTTGAGGCCATGACGGTGGATTTCCCCTTCCAGAACTCCTATTCGGCGCTGCCGGATAGCTTCTTTGCCCGCGTCGCGCCGACCCCCGTGGCGGCCCCCAGGCTGATCAAGCTGAACCGGCCGCTGGCGGTCCAGCTCGGGCTCGATCCGGACCTGCTGGAGACCCCAGAAGGCGCCGAGATCCTGGCCGGCAAGACGGTTCCCGCAGGGGCCGATCCCATCGCCATGGCCTATGCCGGCCACCAGTTCGGGCAATTCGTACCCCAACTCGGCGACGGCCGCGCCATCCTGCTCGGCGAGGTCATCGACAAAGATGGCGTGCGCCGCGACATCCAGCTCAAGGGATCTGGCCCCACCCCGTTCTCCCGCCGCGGCGACGGACGCGCGGCCCTCGGGCCGGTCTTGCGCGAATACATCGTCAGCGAAGCCATGTACGCGCTGGGCATTCCGACCACGCGCTCGCTTGCCGCCGTCGTCACCGGCGAGCACGTCATCCGCGAGACCGCGCTGCCCGGCGCGGTGCTGACCCGCATCGCCTCCAGCCACATCCGCGTCGGCACCTTCCAGTTCTTCGCCGTCCGCCGCGACACCGAGGCGATCCGCCGGCTCGCCGACCACGTCATCGCCCGCCACTATCCGGAGTTGCTCCATGCCGAGCGGCCCTACCACGCCCTGCTCGCCGCTGTCGTCGCGCGGCAGGCCGAGCTCATCGCGCGCTGGCTGCTGGTCGGCTTCATCCATGGCGTGATGAACACCGATAACTCATCGATCTCGGGCGAGACCATCGACTACGGCCCCTGTGCCTTCATGGATGCCTACAATCCCGCGCAGGTGTTTTCGTCGATTGACGAGATGGGCCGCTACGCCTATGCCAACCAGCCGCGCATCGGCTTATGGAATCTGACGCGCCTCGCCGAATGCCTGCTGCCGCTGTTCTCGGACGATCAGGACAAGGCGGTCGCCGAAGCCCAGGACATTCTCGGCGCCTTCGCCGAGACATTCAGTGCCGCCTATCAGGCCGGCCTGCGCAAGAAGATAGGCCTGTTCACGGAGCGCGACGGCGACGAGGCGCTGATCCAGGACCTGCTCGATGCCATGGCCAAAAACCAGGCCGACTTCACCCTAACCTTCCGCAAGCTCGGTGACGCCGCAGGCAGTGAGACCGGCGCCGCCGACGTCCGCGCGCAGTTCATGGACCCCGCGGCCTTCGAGGACTGGGCCAACCGCTGGCGCGAGCGCATCGCGCGCGAGCCGCAGAGTGCAGCCGAGCGGCAAGCCGCCATGCACGCCGTCAATCCGATCTTCATCCCGCGCAACCACCGCGTCGAGGCCGTGATCCAGGCGGCGGTGAACAACGACGACTACGCGCCGTTCGAGGAATTGGTGAAGGTGCTGGCCAAGCCCTACGAGGACCAGCCGGACTACGCCGCCTACGCCGACCCACCGCTGCCGGCGCAGCGGGTGCTGCAGACGTTTTGCGGGACGTGAGGCGGGCTCCGCCGCGCACCACCATCTCTAATTGATCCACGGCATGGATTGCGCCTTGCGCTAGTCCCATTCCTGCGCGGCGGGCGATGTGGACACGTCCCGTCCGCGGGAATCGCCGTCATCAAACTGAAACACACGCGCTCTAACGGGCTGGCAGCGCCGTCCTGCCGGGAGGCGCCCGTCCTCTAGACAGTCCCGAACAAAGCGCGCCATGCCCTTCAAATTCATCCATATCACCGACACGCATCTCGCGAACCCCGGGCTGAAGCTCTATGGGCTCGATCCGCGCGCCCGGCTGGACGCGGCGGTTGCGGACATCAACAAGCACCAGTCCAACGCTGCGTTTGCGGTCGTGACCGGCGATCTCACCCATTGGGGCGAGGCGGAATCCTATGCCAATTTCGCCGAGGCCATGGCGGCGCTGAAAATCCCTTACATCGCCATGGTCGGCAATCACGACAAGCGCGTCGCCTGCCTCGACAGCCTGAAAGCCGCCCCGCGCGATGCCAACGGCTTCGTGCAGGGCACACGCACCACCGAGCACGGCCTGTTCGTCTTCCTCGACACGCTGGACGAGACCAGCCACGCCGGCGAAATGTGCGCAAAACGCCTCGGCTGGCTTGCCAGCACGCTCGCGTCCGCGCCAGCCGGCCAGGAGTTCGTCGTGTTCATGCATCATCCGCCCTTCCCGGTCGGCGTGCACGCCATGGACGAGATCGCGCTGAAGCAGAGCGCCGAATTCGCCGAAGTCATCGCGCCCTATCGCTCGCGCATCCGCCATCTCTTCTTCGGCCATGTGCACCGGCCGATCTTCGGCAGCTACGGCAAGATCCCGTTCTCGACGCTGCGCGGCACCAACCACCAGGTCTGGTTCGAGCTTGACGCTGCCGCGACCGAGCATCTCGCTAGCCACGAGCCGCCGGCCTATGGCGTCGTGCTGATCGACCAGGAGAAACTGGTCGTACATAGCCACGACTTCCTCGACGTCAGTCTGCGCTTCCCCTTCGAGCCACCAGCAGGAGTGGACGGCCGCGACTATGCACTCAATTTCCCGGCGCGGTGAGATGAGCCTCGCTGAACCCGCGGCTCTCCAGGTCGCGACGTCGGCGGGACCGCGTCTGCACGTCCTGAAGCGGTTCTCGAACCGCTTCAAAGCCTCGCTGCCGGCCTATCTGCTGCTGTTGCCCTCGCTGGTCTTCCTCGCGCTGTTCACCTATGGCGCGATGGGCCGCGTCGTCATCGACGCGCTCTATCAGCGCGCCACGCCCAAGGCGCCGCTGCGCTTCGTCGGTATCGACAATATCAGCGCGGTGCTCGCCGACCCCGCCTTCACCGGCGCCGTCGTCAACAATTTGATCTACGCCGTCGGCACGGCGGTGCCGAGTATCGCCCTTGCGCTGTTGTTTGCGCTGGCGCTGTCGCGCACCCATGCCGTGAACAGCGCGCTGCGCGCCGCGCTGTTCCTGCCGGTGCTGATCCCGATGGTCGCCGCGTCCGCGCTGTTCCTGTTCATCTTCCTGCCCAACGTCGGCCTGCTCGACTATTACATCGGCCGGCTGCTGGCGGTGCTACCGAACTGGCTCGGCGACCCCGACATCGCGCTCTACGCGATCATGATCATCACGATTTGGAAGAACGCCGGCTATTACATGCTGTTCTTCCTCGCAGGCCTGCAGGCCGTGCCCGAGGATGTCATGGAGGCGGCGCATCTCGACGGCGCGGGGCCTTATCAGCGGCTTCGCCACATCATCCTGCCGGAGCTCAAGCCCACCTTCCTGTTCGTCATCGCGATCCTCAACGCGGTGACGCAGGTCGACCATGTCTTCGTCATGACCCAGGGCGGGCCTTCCAACTCGACCAATCTCGTGCTGTTCTACATCTACCAGCAGGCGGTCGAGCACTACGATGTCGGCAAGGCCTCGGCGGCGACGCTGCTGACGCTCGCCGCGCTGATGGGGCTCACCGCACTGTCCTTCCGCACCATGGCGAACCGGGAGGGCGGGCCATTAAGCTGTTCACGGCGCTCTGGAAGGACGCCCCGCTCGCCACCCGCGGCGAGATCACCCCCAAGCTCGGCTTCCTGCTGACCGTGCTGCTCGCGTTCGTCTGGCTCATCCCATTCCTGTGGATGGGCGTTGCGACGCTGCGCCCGGCCTCGGACGGCATCAACGCGATGGCCGAGCTGATGCCGAGCATGAAGCCCACGCTCGACAATGTAAGGGACGCCTGGGAGATCGGCGATTTTCCGCGCTACACGCTCAACACCACGATCATCTGCAGCGGCATCCTCCTGGTACAGTTCTTCACCATCACGCTGGCCGGCTTTGCGTTCGCGCGCCTGAACTTCGCCGGGAAGACGCTGATCTTCTACCTGTTCCTGATGCAGCTGATGCTGGTGCCGGTGCTGCTGATCGTGCCGAACCTGAAGCTGGTGGCGCAGCTCGGCCTTTACGACACGCTCACCGGGGTGATGATGCCGTTCTTCGCCTCGGCGTTCGGCACCTTCCTGATGCGCCAGGCGTTCGAGGCGATCCCGACCGAGCTGGAAGACGCCGCCCTGATCGACGGCGCCAGCCTGTTCCAGCGCATGCGCCACATCTACGTGCCGCTGTCGATGCCGAGCTTCTCGGCGTTCGCCATCATCTCCGTGACCAGCCACTGGAACGACTTCCTGTGGCCGCTGATGGTGATCAATTCGCCCGACAAGCGGCCGCTCACGGTCGGCCTCTCCGTGTTCACCAAGACCGCCGAAGGCACCCAGGCCTGGGGCACCATCGCCGCGGGCACGCTCATGGTGATCGCGCCGCTGCTCGTCACCTTCCTGATCTTCCAGAAGCGCTTCATCAGTTCTTTCGTCACCTCAGGCATCAAATAGGAGATCTCCGATGCTGTTTTCCCGCAGGCTCATGCTCGGCCTCGCCATGGCAGGCTCTTTTGCCAGCGCCCTCGCCTTCCCGGCTCTCGCCGGCGAAGGCCCGAGCGAGATCGACCTGTTCTTCCCCGTCCCCGTCGACGGCAAGCTCGCCCGCGACATGGGCACGTTGATCAAGGAGTTCAACGAGACCCATCCCGACGTCAAGGCGACCGCCGTCTACACCGGCTCCTATGACGACACGCTGATCAAGACGCGCGCATCGATCAAGGCCGGCAAGCCGCCGGCCGCCGTGATCATGTCGGCGAACTTCCTGCTGGACATGCAGATCGAGAACGAGCTCACCAATCTCGACGGCCTGATCGCCGCCGACGGCATCACCAAGGACCAGTTCCTCGGTCAGTTTTTCCCGGCACTGCAGGGCAACGCGGTGATCAACCGCTCGGTCTACGGCGTGCCGTTCCACAACTCGACACCGCTGCTCTACATCAACGCCGACAAGGCCAAGGAAGCCGGCCTCGATCCGAGCAAGCCGCCGCAAACCTGGGCCGAGCTCACCGACTGGGCCAAGAAGCTCACCAAGCGCGAGGGTGACAAGGTGATCCAATGGGGCATCGCGATCCCCTGCGCCTACGACTATTGCGGCTGGATGATGGAAACGCTCACCATGAGCAATGGCGGGCGCTACTACAACGAGGAGTTCGGCGGCGAGGTCTATTACGACACGCCCTCGATGCTGGGCGCGCTGACCTGGTGGAATGATCTCATCGCTAAGCACAAGGTGCATCCGCCCGGCGCCACGCCCGGTCCGGCCGTCAGCACCTCCTTCATCTCCGGCAATGCCGCGATGATGATGCTGTCGACGGGCTCGCTGACCTATGTGCGCGACAACGCCAAGTTCGCCTACAAGGTCGCCTTCATCCCGCGCAATGTCCGCAACGCCGTGCCGATCGGCGGCGCCTCGCTGATCATGCCGGCCGGGCTCGAGGCCGACAAGCAGAAGGCCGCCTGGACGCTGATCAAGTGGATGACCTCGCCCGAGAAGAGCGGCTGGTGGAGCCGCGCCACCGGCTATTTCGCGCCCAACATCGCCGCCTACAAGACGCCTGAGATGGTCGACTTCCTGGCCAAGAACCCGGACGCCAAGACCGCGGTCGAGCAGCTCGACGTAGCAAAGCCGTGGTTTGCGACCTACAAGACCGTCCCCGTCCGCAAGAACCTCGAGGACGAGGTGATGCTGGTCCTCAACGGCAAGAAGCAGCCGAAGGAGGCCCTCGCCGCCGCCCAGAAGGCTGCCGACGAGACGCTGAAGCCGTACAACGCGGAGACCTCGCTGAAACTGCCGTAAGGCCGGCAGTTCATCGCACGACCATCGTTCGGCGCTCCGCAACCGGGCGCCGAAATCGTTTTGGGGCGCCCAATCCCATTAACCTCGCGTCCACCATCCGACCGCGCCTGCCGCCGGTAACCATTGGAATTAACAGACCATCAACGCACCCCCGACAAATCTACCAATGTTTCTGGAGATTTCGCCGTGGATCTGTTGGTTTTCGAGTTCCTGGGACTGGCTCTTGTCGCCATGTGCGTGTTGGTGGTGGCGCTGCCCTGCGCCCGGAAATCCTCGCAGCGGGTGCGTTACGAATAGGAATTTCGTCGGAAAGCGGCGATTCCGGGCCGGTGCAAGGCTCGAATTCGCTTAGAGCCCCTTGACATCACAGCACTTTCGGCAGAACGGCTGATATCAAGTGTCATGGGCCGTTCATGGATTTGATTACCACCACCGCTGACCTCGCGGCTGCCTGCAGCCGGCTGGCCAAGCACCCCGTCATTACCGTCGATACCGAGTTCCTGCGCGAAACCACCTATTACCCGCTGCTATGCGTGGTGCAGATGGCCAGCGCCGAGGAAGCCGTGGTCATTGACGCCCTCGCCCCGGGCATCGACCTCAAGCCGTTCTTCGAGCTGATGGCCAATGAGGGCGTGCTGAAGGTCTTCCACGCCGCCCGGCAGGACATCGAGATCATCTGGCATCAGGCCAACATCATCCCGCACCCGGTGTTCGACACCCAGGTCGCCGCCATGGTGCTCGGCTACGGCGACAGCATCGCCTACGACCAGCTGGTCGAGAAGGTCACCGGCCACCGTCCGGACAAGACCCACCGCTTCACCGACTGGTCGCGCCGGCCGCTGACCAAGGAGCAGATGCACTACGCGGTCTCCGACGTCACCCATCTGCGCGACGTCTTCGCCGCGCTCGATGCCGACCTGAAGAAGCGCCGCCGCAGCGAATGGGTCTCGATCGAGATGGAGATCCTGACCTCGCCGAGGACCTACGACTTCCATCCCGAGCGCGCGTGGGAGCGGCTGAAGACGCGCGTGCGCAAGCCGAAGGACCTCGCCGTCCTGATGGAGGTTGCGGCCTGGCGCGAGCAGGAGGCACAGAGCCGCGACGTGCCGCGCGGCCGCGTACTGCGCGACGAGGCGATCACCGACATCGCCACTCACGCCCCGAACACGCTGGAGAAGCTCGCCCATCTGCGCTCGGTGCCGAAAGGCTTCGAGAAGTCGAAATGGGGCGCGGACATCGTCGCCGCGGTCGAGCGAGGGCTGGCGCGGGATTTCTCGACGCTGCCGAAGCTGGAGAAGCCCCGCAACAATTCCAACGGCGCGGCCATCGTCGAGCTGTTGAAGGTGCTGCTGCGCATGACCGCCGAGCGCCATGCGGTCGCGAGCAAGGTGATCGCGACGGTCGACGACTTGGAGGAGATCGCAGCCGACGATGCCGCCGACGTCCCCGCCTTGCGCGGCTGGCGCCGCGAGCTGTTCGGCGAGGCCGCCCTGAAGCTCAAGCGCGGCGAGCTGGCGCTGGCCATCGAGAAAGGCCGCGTGATCGGGGTTCAGCGGGCGTAAGCGGCCGCTCCGCCCTCCCCATCGTCATTGCGAGGAGCTCTTGCGACGAAGCAATCCAGACTGTTTCCGAGGAGGAATTCTGGATTGCTCCGCTACGCTCGCAATGACGGATTTGATGCAGCAGCGTGCCCTACGCCGGCGTCAGCTTCGCCACTTCGCCCTTCATGTCGTTCAGCACGCCCGCGATCGCGGCGACCAGATCGTCTATCTGGGCCTTGGTCGTGATCAGCGGCGGGCAGATGGCGATGGCGTCCAGCATGTTGCGCGAGATCACGCCGCGCTCCTGCAGCATGCGGCTGGCGATGCCGCCGACGGCACCGGGGGTCGCCGCGGCGGTCTTGCGGGTCTTGTCGAGCACGAGCTCGAGCGCTGCGATCATGCCGACGCCACGGACCTCGCCGACCAGCGGATGGCTGGTGAGCTCGCGCAGCTTGCCTTGCATGTAAGCGCCGAGCTCGGCGGCATGCGCGACCAGGCCGCGCTCCTCGATGATCTTGAGGTTCTCGAGTGCGATCGCCGAGCCGACGGGATGGCCGCCCCCGGTGAAACCATGGCCGAGCACGCCGATCTTGTTGCTCTCGTCCGCGATCGGCTCGAACATGCGGTCATTCAGGATGACCGCCGACAGCGGGAAATAGCTCGAGGTGATCTGCTTTGAGACCACCATCGCGTCGGGCTTGATGCCGTAGGTCTCGCAGCCGAACATCTTGCCGGTGCGGCCGAAGCCGCAGATCACCTCGTCGGCGACCAAGAGGATATCGTACTTCTTGAGAACCGCCTGGATCTTGTCCCAATAGGTCGCCGGCGGCACGATGACGCCGCCCGCGCCCATCACCGGCTCGCCGAAGAAGGCCGCGATCGTATCCGGCCCTTCCTTCTGGATCAGGGCGTCGAGCTCCTCGGCGCGGCGTGTGGCGAAGGCTTCCTCGCTCTCGCCGGGCGCCCCGTCCTTGTAGAAATGCGGCGATCCCGTGTGCAGGATGTTCGGCAGCGGCAGATCGAACGAGCGATGGTTGTTCGGAAGACCGGTGAGGCTGGCGGATGCGATGGTGACGCCATGATAGGCACGCAGGCGGCTGATCACCTTCTTGCGCTGGGGCTGACCGAGCGCATTGGAGCGATAGGCGATCAGCTTCAGCACGGTGTCGTTGGCTTCCGAGCCGGAATTGGTGAAGAACACCTTGCTCATCGTGGCAGGCGCGAGCGCCACCAGCTTCTCGGCGAGGTCGATCGAGGGTCCGTGCGATTTGGCGGAGAACGTGTGATAGAACGGCAGCGCCTGCATCTGCTTGTGCGCCGCCTCGACCAGACGCTTCTCGTTGAAGCCGAGCCCGACGCTCCACAGGCCCGCCATCGCCTCGAAATAGCGCTTGCCCGCCGCATCGAACACGTAAGGCCCCTCGCCGCGCTCGATCACCAGAGGACCGGCCTGCTGATGGGTGCGCGCGTTGGTGTAGGGATGGAGCTGGTAGGCTACGTCCCGGGCCTGTTGCGAATTGGGCAGCATGGACATTTGCGAAATCCTTCGAATAGTCGCGTCGCCGGGCGCGGCCAGCTTCGTCACGTGATGATCCAATTACTTGGCTATTGCGCCGAGGCAAAACTTGCAACGCCAATTCGTCGGCAGCAAGCGCTCAGCAGCGTTGCAGAAAGCCGCACACCGCCAGCTTGCAGACTTGGTAGCTTGCAGAGCTTGCCAGTTCTCATGCCGCGCCGTCGTCATCGCCATCGTCGGCGGCGGCAGCGGCCTCCCTCACCTCGACGAGCGCCATCGAAAGCAGGTAGACCGTCGTGGGCAAGCCGATGCGGCGCGCCCTCTCGGTTGCGCGCGATAGCTCGCTCGCCAGCTCCTTGAGCTCTTCTCCCCGTGACAATGTCCCACCCACCCGCCGATCGCAGCCGCCTACGCCGCAAGGGCGCCGCTGGTTTTAATCAGTTCGGCGCTGGATTGGATTGTAGCAAAATTTCCGACAACATTCACTACCGCTTGCTTGTAGGCAGCGGCATCGCCCATTCCCGGTTGTCGGCAGGCCACGGCATCGGCGACTACCTGGTAGTGATGGCTGCGGTGAAACCCCTCGACGGCAGTGGCCAGGATGGTCTCCTCGAGCGAGAAGCCGATCAGCACGCAGCGCCCATTGCGGATATTGGACTTGTAATCCACGAACCGCGACGAGCTGTAGGCCGAGGGCAGCGGATGTTCGAACGTCATCTCGCCGGGCCGCGGCTTCGCCTCAGCGATCCAATCGGTCAGCCTCGATGCCGGATTGAACCAGGCGGCTTGGGCAATGCGCTTCAAATGCATCACGGGCCAGAGCTTGTCCCGCCAGAGCGTCAGGAGTTCCAGACAGCGCATGGTGGCGGCCTCGCCGTCGAGGATCACGTGGCGCCGCCCGGGGGTCAGATACTCGACCTGGAGATCCGCACAGATCAGGATCGGCGGGTCGGCGGTGATGGAAGCCAGCATTGTCTTGCGTTTGGCTGCACCAGTTTCAGCGATCGGCGAGTGCGAGGTCCCGCAGCGGCGAGGTCACCGCCCGCCCCGCCGAGGCGTCGAGCACGCCCGGCCGATCCCAATCGCCCTCGGGACGGATGATCACGTAAGGATCGCTGTCCAGCGTGATGGCGTCCGGCCCGGGCTCGATCTCGAGCAGCATCTCTGTGTAGGAGAAATCCGAGAAGGTGATCTTGCGGTTGTGGCCGAGCGGCTTCGCGCCGAAATGGGCCCAGAAGTCGACGAGCCGGTCCTGCGCCTGGCCGTAGATCTTGCGAAAGCCCTTGCGCTTCACATAGTCGACGCTCGCCTGCACCAGCTTGAAGGAGACGCGCGAACGCCGATATTGGTGCCGGACCGCGAGCCGCTCGACCTTGGCGAAATCGCCGAAGAAGCGCACCCGCAGGCAGCCCGCGGGCTCGTTGCCGACATAGCCGATGAAATGCGCGGCGACCATGTCGTTGCCGTCGAACTCCTCCTCGAACGGACAATCCTGCTCGGCAAGATAGACCGCCGAGCGAATGGCGGTGACCAGCATGAGATCGCTGGGATCGCGCGCGAGGCGGATGGTGATGGCGCGGGAGTCGGGCTTGGCGAGAGGAATCCTAGTGCCGTGCATCTGCAAAACTCCTTGCTTGGATGATCGCACCCGGCATGCGCATCGGCTGCCGATGCCACGGGCGTTCGTAGCACCACAGGTCAGGTTGAAAGCTCGGAACCGGCTCGAATCCGGTCGCCTTCATGATGTCGCGTCCGGCCACGGTTGACGGCTGCGCATAGCAATCCGCGCCGCGAAATCTTACCTGTCGCAGATGAGCCGCGGCCTTGCCGAGTCCCGCGATGCCGCGCCCCGTCGCAGCGATCGCCCAGATATAGATGGCAGCAACGTCTTCCCTTGCGGAAGCGAGATAGTGCGTTTCGGGCGCGTTGAGGCAGATCTCGTCGAGCAGCAGCGCATCGTGTCCGCGGTCGTTGAGAAACAGGAAAGCCATGCCGCCGAGCAGGCGGCCCTTCCGGCTGAATGTCAGGATGCTCTGGGGATCGAACGTGTGATATTTCGCAAGCTCCGCCGTCCCGATCTGCACACCCGGCACGAGCCGGTGCGCCATTTCCGAAAGCGCCGCAATTTCGGAAAATTGCGCGCAGCGGACGTCGACCTCGGGACTGAGCGGCAGCGCGTCGAAATCATGCCTTGCGGCAAACGAGCCTCTTTCCATAGCCGGATCGTCCCTCTATCGTTTGCGGCTTTCATGCCCCGCTATGACGAGCTTAGCGGTTGGGGATCAGGAGTATGCATCAGTTATTGCACCGGGGTGCTGCGATGATGCAGCACCGTGACGAAGCCCTGGGCGCGTCCTGGGACGATTTGAAGCTGTTTTTAGCTTGCGCAAAATATAAAAGTTTCCGCAACGCCGCCGAAGAGCTCGGCCTCACCTCGACGACGCTGATGCGCCGGATCGATCGTCTGGAAGAGAGCATCGGCTGCAAGCTGTTCCTGCGCGACCAGAGCGGGCTCACGCTCAGCGACGAAGGCACTGCGATGATTGCCGACGTTGCGCATATGGAGCGTCACGCCTTCAACGTCTTCCGCCGCGCCTCGCGCTCGTCGAACGATACGTCGGGCACCGTGCGCGTTGCGGTGACGGAAGGTCCGGGCAATTTCTGGATCCTGCCGCGGCTGATCGATTTCCAGAAGACCTATCGCAAGATCACCGTGGACCTGCGCTGCGCGATGGAGCAAGCCGACGTCGCGCGCCTGGAATCAGACATCGCGATCCAGCTCGAGCCACCGACCAATCCCGATCTGATCGTTGCCAAGCTCGGCCGAATGCACATCTATCCTTTCGTCTCCAGGGAATACGAGAAACTGTACGGCCTGCCGGCGACGCTAGCCGATCTGCAGGACCATCGCATCATCAAGCAGAATGCGCCCCAGGTCGACGACAGCGCCTATGCCCGCGTGCTCGGGCTGAAATCGCTCGAGGGTATCGTCGGCATCAAGACCAATTCCTCCGTCGGCGTTCTCTATGCGGTGGAGCGCGGCGCCGGCATCGGCTTCCTGCCGACCGTGTCGATCGCGCTCGGCGCACCGCTCGTTGCCGTGGATCTCGGCGTCAGCCATCACGCCGATCTCTGGCTCACCTATCACAGGGAGTTTCGCGCCTCCGAGCGCCACAAGATCGTGGTCGACTGGTTGAAGAAGATCTTCGATCCCAGGACCTATCCCTGCTTCCGCGACGAGTTCATCCATCCGAACGCGCTGGTGCCGATGATGACGGCCGCGCGCGAAGGTTTCGGATTGACGGGTTACGTCGCGGCGACGCCGGCTTAAGGCAAAGGCGAGCTCAGCTCACCACCTGGATTCGAAGCCGACCGTGCCCTGGTGCGAGGTGAGCTCCTTGCGGAACTTGCCGTCGTAGTTGATGTAGAGTCGCGCCGTGTTGGTCAGGCTGAGCGAGGCCGAGCCACCCGTGTCCATGCCGTAACGGCTCTCGCCAATGCCGGGCACGACGATGCTCTGGGTCCCGAGGCTGACCTGCACCGATCCCAGGTTCTGGTAGAAATTGTCGACGAACTTGCCGTAGGCCGACAGGTCCAGGAGCTTCTGGTCGAAAATGAAATATCGCCCGATCTCCGCCCCGATCATCACGCGTGCGCGCGAGAGCGCCGTCGAGCCCACATTGAGCGGATCGAGCCCGCCGGCCTCCTGGAACGCTGCGCTGGTGGCGCGTACATATTCCAGCGCTCCTTTGGGCACGATGCGCATCTGATCCCTGGTCCAGTAGTAACTGACCTCGGTCAGCGCGCCGTCGACCGCGGCGCGATAACCGGCGGTGGCAAGGCCGAAGCCGGTATCGCGGCTGGAATGGACCCTGCCGAAACCATGTACCACCGCGAATGCCCAGGTCCACGGGCCCTTGTCGACCGAGCCGTTGAAGCCGAGTTGGGTTAGGTCGAGCGTTGCCGACTGCAGCGCGAGCGGCACGTCGATGTCGGTGTGGCTCTGATCGATGGAGAAGCCGATGTTGACCCCCGGCGCAATCCGCGCGCCGAAGCCGGCGACACCGCCAAAGGTTTTGCGCTTGTCGCCGACGAAGTCGCCTTGGGCCTCGGTGCGGACCGAGACGCCGTAGCCCTCCAACCAGGTGCGGTAGCGGGGATCTTCCGTGCTTGCGGACGCGCCGCCTCCGCCGGGATTGGTCCGGAACGACCGGTTGAAACCACTGGAGGCCTGGTTGCCCAGCCGCTCCAGAAATCCCGAACCGGAATTGAGCATGCTGTTGCCGGCCGACTGATTGTAATTGGTCGAGGTGGGCATCGGGACCGGGGCCGGCGACGGCGTGGGCGTCGGCGTGGGTGTCGCGGTCGGGGTCGGCGTGGGGGTCGCGGTCGGCGTCGGCGTCGGGGTCGGGGTCGGCGTGGGCGTCGGAGTTTGCGCGAGGACGGAGGCCGCCGCCCACATTGTCACGACCAGCGTGACCGCCACGGCCGCAAGGGCTTTGGCAATCGCTGCCGCGATCCCCCGGACCCGGTCCAGCCCGATCTGCCGTATCCCGGTGGGCCGCGAGGTGCAGCGCATGACGACTAATCCCGAAGTAAAGGGCGTCCGCAAAAATGCAACACGAGCGGCTCGCGTGTGCGGCGATTTGTGCCGAACTGCCACGGAGGGTCAACCTGTTGGCACGCCGTTACCGAGCCTATTGCCTCGATTGTGGTTCCGCGGCCACAGGTCGCAAATAGCAGACAACGGCACCCGCCCCGCTCTTGAAAATCGCGCGCGGCTTGCTAACGCGCGATTTTCATGTTGCAATATCCGACACAATCGGAATTGGCCGCTCGGCTGTGCGTTTCGCGACGATGAGACTCGAACAGACTTCCGGAAGCCCGTTTGTGGCGTGGCACGCGAAAAGCGGCCGCGTCTTTTTTCTATCTAGTGGAGGAGACTGAGGATGCCGCAAAAGGGCACCGTCAAATGGTTCAACCCGACCAAGGGCTATGGGTTCATCAAGCCGAATGGTGGCGACAAGGACGTGTTCGTCCACATCTCCGCCGTCGAGCGCGCCGGACTCTCGACCCTCAACGAGAACCAGGTGGTTGAATACGACCTCGTGGAGAATCGCGGCAAATCATCCGCGGAGAACCTCAAGGTCTCCTGACTTCTCTCACCACGCGCGAGAGATCATGACGTTGCCCCCGGCTCTGCCGGGGGATTTTGTTTGGGGAGACGAAACGCAAATGCGCTTCAGCTCACCACCGGCGCAACCAGAAAATTCTCCGTCGCAGAGCTGCCCGCGGTCTTGCAGACATCGCCCTCGATCCGGACCTTGCCGGTCGCGAGCAGCCGCAGCGACTCGGGATAGATGCGGTGCTCGACTTCAAGGATGCGCTCCGACAGCGTGTCCGCGGTGTCGTGGTCGCCGACGGGAACCGCGCCCTGCATCACGATCGGGCCGGCATCGGTCTCGGGGATCACGAAGTGCACCGTCGCGCCCGACAGCTTCACGCCGGCGCGCAGGGCCTGGCCGTGCGGGTCGAGGCCGGGGAACGACGGCAGCAGCGAGGGATGGATGTTGAGCAACCGCCCGTACCAGGCTTTGGTGAACTCGGCCGTGAACAGGCGCATGAAGCCGGCGAGGCAGATCAGCTCGATGCCGTGCTGGTCGAGGGCGGCCTGCAGCACCTTCTCGAACCCGGCGCGGTCCTTGCCGAACGGCTTGCTCTCGATCACCAGCGTGTTGACCCCGCTCGCCTTGGCCCGTTCGAGCCCGGGCGCATCGGCCTTGTTCGAGATGACGAGCGAAATCTCCGCCGGGAAATCCGCGCCAGCGGCTGCCTTGATCAGCGCGGCCATGTTGGAGCCGCGGCCGGAGATCAGGATGGCGACGCGGCGCTTCATCACAGCGCCAGATCGAGGTGACCGTTATAGACGACGCGATGCTCGCCCTCGGCCGGAATCACGGTGCCGAGCCGCGCCACGGTCTCGCCGGCGTCCGTGAACACCTGGATCACCTTGTCGACCTTGTCGGGGTCGACGATCGCGATCATGCCGATGCCGCAGTTGAAGGTCCGCAGCATCTCCAACTCGGCAATGCCGGCCTGCGCCGCCAGCCATTTGAACACCGGGAGCACCGGCAGCCGCGCGAGGTCAATGCCGACGCCGAGATTCTGCGGCAGCACGCGCGGAATATTGTCGGTGAAGCCGCCGCCCGTGATATGGGCGAGCCCCTTCACCGCGCCGGTCTCGCGGATCGCCCGCAGGCACGATTTGACGTAGAGCTTGGTCGGCGTCAGCAGCGCGCCGCCGAGCGTCATGACGGGCGCGAACGGCGCCTGGGCCTCGAAGCCGATGCCGGATTGTTCCACGATCTTGCGCACGAGTGAGAAGCCGTTCGAGTGCACCCCCGACGACGCGAGGCCGATCACGGCGTCACCCGCGGCGATATCCTTGCGCGGCAACAAGGTACCGCGCTCAGCGGCGCCGACGGCAAAGCCGCCGAGGTCGTAATCGCCGTCCTTGTAGAGGCCGGGCATCTCGGCCGTCTCGCCGCCGATCAGGGCGCAGCCGGATTCGCGGCAGCCTTCGGCAACGCCCGCGACGATCGCGGCCGTGGCCTCCGGGTCGAGCTTGCCGCAGGCGAAATAGTCGAGGAAGAACAGCGGCTCGGCGCCCTGCACCACGAGATCGTTGACGCTCATGGCCACGAGGTCGATGCCGATCCCGCCGTGCAGGCCGGTCTCGATCGCGATCTTCACCTTGGTTCCGACGCCATCGGTGGCGGCAACCAGGACAGGGTCTTTGAAGCCGGCGGCCTTGAGATCGAACAGGCCGCCGAAGCCGCCGATCTCGGCATCCGCGCCCGGCCGCGCGGTGGCGCGCACCATGGGCTTGATCAGGTCGACCAGGCGGTTGCCCGCGTCGATATCGACGCCTGAATCGGCGTAAGTGAGGCCGTTTTTGCGGTCGGTCATGCCCGATTTCCAGTGGGTTTGCGGCTGGTTACGTCGAATTCCGGGGACGCGCAATGGCTCGCAAGGCGCTCCTCCCTATACTATGTAGACATATCAACCGGTTCAGCCTCCGACGGGCCGGATTTGAGGTGAGACCGGTGCCGGGAAGCGCTGCGTGAGTATTCCGAAGATTGTTTCCGGAATACAAACAAGCTTATGCAATTGCTTGTTTTTACGCGAATATGTATCTCGTATGTATGCCGCTAGCTACAAATTTGGGGCGCTCTTTTGGGCGCGATTTCGGCGCGCGCCCCGCAAACTAGGACCGAAAACTGCACGTTCCGCGTGTTAGGTGGAACCAGGCTGAGGGGGCTAAAATGGGATCTGAAAGTGCCGAAGACATCAACGCGCCGCCGTTGAGCGACGAAGAAATCCGGCGTGGCGCGCGCCAATGGCTAATCAACACGAGCGTTTTAGCCTTGATAACCCTAGCCGCGTTTTTGGTGACGGATTTCTCTAGGTGAAGAGCGATGCCACCCCTCCGCCGAACAGCGCTTTCCGGCGCTCGGCGTCCTGTGCTGCGGCCGTTGCTCGCTGCCGCGCGAACTCGTCGTCCACGGGCGCGACGAAGGCCGTAGCGAGGCCCGTCGGTGCGGCCGGCAGAACGGACGGCTTGATCATGCCCGGGTTGGCAGCCGACGCGGTCGGGCTGGGTGCCATGCCCGCGAGCTCGGCCGCTTTCCCGTAACGATTCGCCCAACCGTGCCCAGCTTCCGGGTTGGCAGCCGTATAGCCCTGCGGACGCTCGTAGGCCATCCCGGCGCGGACGGCGTCACGGACGTTCGTCGCCCCAAATAGCGCGTCGCCCGCGCCCCGCTCGGTGGCGTGGAGCTCACGATCCATGTAGCCGAGCTGCGTGTCGAGGCTGTTCGGATCCTGGCCAGTCTCGCGAGCGTAGCTGTGAAGCCCGGCCAGGCGCGGGCCGCGCCACTGGAATGCGCCGAAGGCCGTGCCGTTGTCGCCCGTCGCTGTCGGGTTCAGGCCGCTTTCCTGCACGCCGTGACCGACCATAGCCGCAGCCTGGGGCTGCGCGTAGCCGTGCTTCAGCAGCCACTGCATTGCGTATTGGACACTATCGGCCACGGTTGACCTCTCCCGGTGTCTCAAGCAGCTGCCGCAGCATCGCGTCGCCAATCGGCGTCTCGGCCGCGCGGGTCGTCAAGCCGCGGATCTGCTCGACGCTGTCGGGGGCGAGGAACATGTCCGCGATTCGCCCGGTCCCGCGGCCCAGCCACGCCCGCCGCATGCGATCACGCACGCCAGTCGGGATCGACAGGCCGCCGGACTTCACGGCAGCGGCCATCTCAGCGCTTAGCGGCGCCAACTCCAAATCGTGCGTGATCTGCTGGTTGAACGCCGTCGCGCTGCCCTGCGGCTTGCGCATCCCGGTCGCGCGCAGCACGTCCACGAGATTTTGCAAATCCGATGGCGGCGGGCCGCCCGGCTGAAAAGGACCGACGCGAAGCGAATCAGTGACGGCGTTCAGGTTCGTCTCAGCCTGCGGCGTGCCGGCAATGTCCTTCGCGAATCGCGCACCGCCGTATTGATTCTCGCCGCCGACAAGCCGGCCCGCACTCGTATCGTACTGATCCGCCAGGCGCTGGCGCACCAAGGCGCCGCCAAGCCCGGGCTCCTGGCGTTCGATTCGGGTGATCGCGTCCACAAGCTCGCCCTCGCCGCCTGTAAGCGGCTTTGGCGGCAGGACAGCCTGTGCCGCCGCGCGTGTGTCGCGGGCTTCTGCGACATTGCCGAGAGGCCCTTGCTCGAGCGGCTCCAGGTTCTGCCGCCGCGCTTGTTCCTGCATCCGCAGAGCGTCGTCATATTCCTGCACGCCGCCCCGCGCAGGCGTCCGCGCGATGTCTCGGGCTTCGGCCGCTCCCGCCCCATACATGCCCGCCGTCTGCGAGCTGAAGCCGGGGTTCGCCGCGTTGCCGAGCGCGATTCCGCGGTCGCGCATATCCTTCGTAACTGCGTCGATCACAGCGACAGAGTTGTCCGGTTGATGCGCGTACGTCGGGCCAAGCACAGGATCATTGCGCAACCGGTGCAGCGATGCTTGGAACGCCGGGTCGCCTGCGATCGGCGCGAAGTCCGCCGGGTCGAGGATGTGATTCTCGGCGGCCTGGTAGGCCGGGCGTGTAGCGTTGTTGATGTTTCGCCGGACCGTATCGAGTTCGTTATTGGCCGCCTCCGCCGCGCGCGGGCCGAGCGTCGAGGGCTGCGCGCTGGGCGGCGCGATCGTGTCGAGCGTTCGGCCGACGGCGCCTTCGACTTGCGCCGGCCGCTCAGAATAGAATCGCGCCATCTGGGCCCCGCCCCCGGCCGAGTTCTCGACGACGCGCTGCACGTCGCCAAGCCGGGTCGCGCCATTCGTCGCGGCCTGCACGGCCTCCGGGCCCGAAAGAGGCACGCCGGCGCCTTGGGCGCGGCGCTGAAGATCCGCAGCAGCGTCGAACTCTGCCGGCGTGGTGCCTCTTGCGGCTTCCTGCACGGTGCGCTCCGGCGCCGTCGTGCGCGAGCGTGCTACGCCCGTCGCGACATTGCCGAAGAGGCTGCCGAGCACGCGCATCAGCGGCTCGAACTTCGATCCGGCGCTGAGCTCGCCCGCCGTCTCGGAAGCCACGGCCGGCACGACGACGTTGACGGTACGTGCAACGGCGCCGCCCCCGCCGAGCGCGGCAGCAGGCGCATTCGAGATAATCGCCTCGGTAAACTTGCCGGGCACCGTCTGCGGCGTCGGAAACGGCCCTGTGACCTTCTCCACGCCGCCCTGAATGTCAGAGCTCGTTGGGAGATTGGAGCCGCTGCCGATTTGGTTCCAGAGCGTATCGAAGCGCGCGCGATCTGGCGTACCGGCCTGCGGCCCGTAGCCGGTCCAGTCCATCGCCTTGTGCGCCGCGCCGAGCATGATCCGGTCGACGAGCGAGTTGCCCATGTGCTGGATATCGCCCGGCAGGCCCGGAACGCTGATAGCGGCTTTCGCGGTGCCGGTGACGGCGGCCTTGCCCACGTCCGCTGCGACGCTCGGCTTTTCTGCGACCGCCTCGAACGGCTTCGAGGGGTCGAAGGGCGGCTTGTCCGCTACGGCTTCGAACGGTTTGGTCGGGTCAAACGGAGGCTTATCCGTCATTTGTAGCTTCCGTCAGGCTGAAGCGTGTAGGTGTGGCCGTTCTGCGTGACGGTCTTTGGCTTCTCGGCCGAGGCGGCAGCCGGCGCTCCGCTACCCGCCGGAGGCTGCGCGCCTTGTGGCGCGGCCGCTTCAAGACGCGCAAGGTCCGTCTGATCGAGCGGCTTGCCCGGCTCGAACGGCGACATGACGGGATGCTCGGCGTAGTACTTCTGCACCGTCGCGGTCCAATTCTGACGGTTCGCGGGATCGTTGGCGAGCACGGCCAACGCCTGATCATCCTTCGCGTTCTGCTCCATGATGTTGAGCATCGCATGCATGCCCGGCTTGGAAAGCGCCAGACCCGGCTTCGTGGCGAGCGCCTGGCCGAATTCGAATTGCGTCGGCCGGCTGCTGATGGCTTTCGAGGCCTGCGTTGCGAGCCGGAAACCGATGTTGTTGATCAACTCCGCTTCAGGCACGCCGTCGAGGCTCGACCCCGTCAAGCCGCCAACCGCCTGCTTCGCCTTGAGCACATAGGCCGACAACGGGCCGGTCGTGATGTTGTCGCCAGCGCGGTTCACCGCGTCGCGGAGCTGCGCGATCTCGGCGAGTGTCCGCGGCGCGTTGCCGGCGTTGTCCAAGGTGGTCTTGATCTGGCCGCCGATGCCTTCGCCGTAGGCGTCCTCGATCTTCGACGGCGCTTTGGTGTCAATGTTGACCTGCGTCCCGCCCGTGATCGATTTGACGGGCGCGTTAGGCGGCAGCTCAATCCCCGTCTGGGAATCGATCCACTTGTTCTTCTCGCGGTCGAAATAAGCGTTGCCCTCGCCCGTCGGCGTTTTGTAGGTGCCGAGCTGGCGCGCCGAGGTGTCCTTCTCGTAAGGTGTCTTGCCGACCGCGTTTGGTGTGAACTCGACAACCGGCTCGCCGTCCTTGCCTGTGACATTCGTGGTGCCGACGCCTTGCATCGCCACCGCGCGCTGCTCGGGCTGCGGCAGGCCTTGCAAGATTGCGCCTTTGACTTCGCTGTCGGTCAACTGCTTCGGTGCACCCTTGAACACTTCGCCGCCAGGCGCCGTGATAGTGTCGCCCGGCTTGGCCGTGATGTTGCCGCGGAGCTGCGGCGACAAGCCCGTAGCGGCGGCCGTCTGATCCGGTAAAAACGCCGTCTGGCCGTCGCTGACGATGATCGGAGCGGCGTACACCTTCGCAAGATCGCTGGCGTTCTTCTCGCGGCCGATCTGGATGTTGGCGGCGTTCGTCGCGCTGTTCTTGCGCAGGTCCGTGGCGTTGTTCTGATCCTGCGCGTAATAGCTCTGGACCGGCGTGTAGTTGCCGACGGCGATGTTGCGCCGGTCGAACTGAGGATCGGTCGGGTTGTCAAACAGGTATTTGAGCTGGGACGCCTTTTGACGCTCGGCGCCGGCTTTCGCGTAGGCCAGGACGTCGATCGCCTTCGGGCCCGAGAACGCTTCCGCCAGGTTATCGAAGGCCGACGCGAAGGCCGGATCGTAATAGATGCCGTTTTGCTTGACCGCCATGTCACACCCCGTAGGACAGGAACGGCGACGTGCCGCTGCTGAAGACGTTCGACGCCCCGACGAGCGGCGCACCGCCAACTGACGTCGGCCCGAACGCCCCTGCGATCGTCCCGTTTGCGTTGATAGCAGGCGCCGCGCTTGCAAGCTGCGGCGACAGGCCGGCCGTAAGCGCGACCTTGCCTGCTCCACCGAGCAGGTCGCCGAAGAACTTGTAGGTGTTGCCAGCGCGGTTCGCGCTGTCGAGCTCGTACTGCGTGGCCGCTTCTGAGCCTTTCTTGAAGCTGCCTATCTGACCGACGCGGCCCGTGTCGTCGGCCACACCGCGACCGATGTTGCCCATGACGTCACCGAAGGAGCGAAGCTGCGCAAGCTTGTCGGCCTGATCGATCCCGTAGGCATGCGCCAACGCCTGCTTGTTGTTGACTTCGCGCTGCACGAGATCCGAGCCTGGCGCCGGCAACGCAGCCGCGTTGTAACCTGGTGTGCTCACACCCGGCGTCGGCGTCGTGAACAGCGTCTTCAGGCGATCCTTGTCAGCGCCCATCTGTTGGTCGAAATTGGCGTAGCGGCCGAGCGACTGATCAGTGACGCCCTTCGCTTCTGCGTCAAACGCCTGCTGCCGGCCGCGCTCGGCGTTCAGGGCCTGCGCGCGGGCGTTGTTGACCGCGTCGTTCGCTTCGTTGTTCAGGAACATCGATGCGAGCGTCGATCCACCGCCCAGAAGTGCGAGTGTTAACGGATCCATTACGCGGTCACCTTTACTGAGCCGCCGGAGAACAGGCCGGTGTTGAATGGCGCCGTCACAGCGCCACCGCTATAAGCCTGAGCCTTCTCGGCCTGAGACTGTGTGTTCAGCGCGCTTGTGAAGTTCGCGAACACCTGTCCTAACGGGCTGAACTGGGTAGGCTGCGACAACGCAGTCACGCGGCCCAGCGCGTCGTTGATCGTCTGCGTCTGGTCGCCTGTCGTGTTGAGCTCGTTGATCAGATCGGACTTCGCGCCAGCCACAGCGGTGCGCGCCTGGTTGGCCGTCGAGTTGGCCGTATCGTTGATCTGAAGACGCGCGGCATCGGCCGTCTTTTGGAGGTTCGCTTCCTGAGTAGCGCGGCTCGAGCTATTCAGGTTGCCGCCGCGCGCAAGTGTGAACGCTAGCTGCTTGCGCGCGTCAGTAAGCTGACTTTCGAGCTGCGGCATCGCGTAGTCCTGATAGGCCTTAGAGATCCCGCCGTAGAAATCGTCGTTGAAGCCTTTGAACGTGTTGCCGGCCAGCGGATCGGGCGCAGTGCTCGTCTGGCCGTTCACCACACCAAGACGGCTTGCCAGATCGCCCGCGAAGCTGTCGCTGGGCCTTAGCGGGCTCGTCGGGTTGGTCGTGGTGTCAGCCGGAACTGGCGTGCCGTTAAAGAGGGCGTTGATGCGCTCCGTACCGTTACGGATACGAGCCTGTCGTGCCTGCTCGTCGGCACGCGCCTGTTGCGCCAGTTGCGCGGAAGCGTCGTCACCGCCCTTTTTTGACATTGCTAGCCCCGAACTTGCGTCGGACGAACGTTCCGACCGGCTCGAAGCCGAAATGGCCCAACAGCCTGGTCGTTCGTTCCGTCGTCAGTTTGTTGTCATTGCCGCCGGTGCTTTCGAGAGCGCCTAGCCGGTCGCTCCACCGGGTAAATTCGGCAATCAACATCGCGGCCGCCCGAGTGCCGCGCTTATCGGGACGCACAAACGTACCACAAAGGGTCGTATAAATGCCATCGGCAAAATCGTAGGCCGAAATACTAGCCTGCAGCACCCCGATCACGTCGCCGTCCTGGTCCGCGAAAAAGAACGTCGGGTGGGCCGAGCTGAGATATCGCTGATAGGTATCCCGGGTGCGCTCCTCGCTGAACACCTGGTCAGGGTAGCTCTCGGCCTGCATGGTCCTCGCAAGCTCAACGAAGACGTCTTCCTCATAGGGCATGCCGAGCCTGACGGTGATCATACGTCACCGTCGAACTTGATGACCGCCGCCGAGATCTTCTTCGGCCCGCTACCCACCCCTTTAAAACGCAAGCTGACGTGGGTCGCTTCGATCTCGTAGGGGATCAGATCCTTACCATAGGTCGTCTCGCTCACCGTCGCGATCTTGTCCGAGGCGTCGTGGTTGTTCGTGTTGTTCCCCGCGCTGACGATCCAAGAGCCTTCGCAAGCGACGTCAACGCTGCGGAACTGCTTCGTGTCGGACGGCGCCCCGGCGTCAAGATAGGGCAGCCAGAGCTCCGGTGATGTCTCATCGTAAACGACGCTCGAACCGGTGCCACCGAAGCAATAGATCGTGTCGCCAGAGCGGACATATACCCGCTTTTTGAACACCGCTGCGTCATCGATCTTGAACGCCACGTTGTTGACAGCCGGTGTGTAGGTCGACCAAGCGTTGATCTTCGAACCCTCAAAAAGGCTAAACACGAAGACCAGGTCGGGGAAAATCAACCAAAAGCGGCCTGACGTAGGTTCTATAAGCCCGATGATCTGGCTGCGCTGAGTTGCTGTCAGACTTGCGAGCTTCTCGACGACAAGCGTATCGACGGGGACGCCAACGTCGCTAGTCGACGCCGCGTTCGAAGCGTCGCGGGCACGCAGAGATCGCACACCACTTTCGTCGAGATAGAAGAGATCACTGTCGCCAAACTGCGTCACGCTACGCGGGCTAGATGTGCCCGTGTTGTTGAGCACCTGCTGTTGCGCGTTCTGGTCCGGGTCGGGGTCGACGTACCAGATTTGGGTGAGGCGCTCAGCGAAAACGGCGATCCACTTCTGGTACTTCGCGACGGCCTGCAGCTTCTCGGAGCCGGATGCCTCGGTCGACATGTCCACAAAGCCGGCGCCGGTGTTGCTCGTCTGAAACCCCGTTGGGGCCAGGATACCGGAGAAGTTCAGATATTGCGCGGCCGTCACGTACATCTTCGACCGGATCGTCTTCGCGAACGAGCCGGCTTGAAACGCTGTGGTGCCGAGATCAGCTCCGTTCGCAAGGACGACGCCCGCGCTCGGCGTCACCGAAAAGTTGCGCAGCAGCGTAAACACGACCGCGGAGCCGTTGGCCGCGGCGCCCGGGTTGGCAGCTAGGAGGTTTACCTTGTCTCCGACAACCGTCGCGGTGTAGTCGGGCACGCTGGCGTAAGCGTTGATCGAATCAGCTATCGCCTGTGCCGTCGTGGTGTTGTCTGTCGTCCAATTGACAGGGCCGGCGAGGATCGACACGCCGTTCACCGTCAAATCTGCGAGCTGCGACGGCGCCGATACCGTGCCACCCGACATGGTCGTGATGCCGGCAACCAGCACGTCACCGTTCAACACTATAGCAGGGGTAAGCCCATTCGCCGCTGTGCCTGTAGCTGCCGCGGTGATCGTCACCGTGGCGCCGACAGCCGCCGCTGTGTAATCCGGCGACGAGACGAAGCTGTTAATTTGCGCGGCGACGGCCGCTGCCGTGGTCGAGTTGTTGCCCGTGTGCTGGACCGGCGCGCCAAGGATCGACGCGCTGCCGAGGATGATCTCGCCGATCGTGTTCACGATGCTGGCCGAGCCGCTCGTAACGGTGAACTGACACGAGGCCGCCGTTGCAGGCTGAATGCCGCCACCCGTCACCCGAAACGACGCGCGGGCGCGGCCGTCGATCCAGTCGGCCACACGCGTGCCGTCGTAGAAGTGATACCGTGTACCGTCGCCGTACTCAGCAACCACGTAAATCTTGCCGGCGAACAGGTCGAAATCCAAGATCCGCACAAGCGGCGTGATCCCGTCCGGATGCTGCAAGCGCTGGTACAGAACGCCGCGCGGCATAGCCGGCGCTCCATCACTGCCGAACACGTAGAGGCTGTTATTGTCGCACGCCAAGCCGAGCGTCGCGCCTGCAGGCAGCGTGAAAGTATTCACGAACGCCGGCCGCTGCTCGAACTCACCGCCGCGGTTGAGGTGACCGTCATTCGCGCGGATCGCGGAGCCGCCAGGCAGTGCTTCCGCCAGGCGGCGGCTATCGAGGCCACCGCGGATGTCTTTGAGCCAGAGTGTGCCCATCAGCGCGCCCTGAATAGATCGGCGAGAGCAGCCACTTTCGGCTGTTGCCCTGGCAGCCCGTTCAAGTTCGGCGGTTGCTGCCGGTCGTCGAACACGACCCGGCCACTCGGTGCTACCAGCTTGTCATCGGCCGTCCACGCTGGCGCGTTGCCGGGCGCCCACTGGCTTTCGTTCGAGAACGTCTCATGCACCGGTGTTTTCCAGAAATCCGGGAAGTGCAGGCGGCCGTCATTCGGGTCTACTGCGCTTTGCGCCTTTGGGTTTTGCTGCATAAGCGCCTGATAGAAGCCGCGCATGTCATAGTCTTGCGGCGCGGTTGCGTCGGGGCTGAACGGCACGTTGTTCTTGGCAACCCATTGCCGGAAAAACTGTTCAGTCCCGGGGTCAAGCGTCGTGTTGAATGACGCTGCCGGCTGCCGTCCGGCGAGCATCGGGTTCGGCGTGAACATCGCGGCGAGATCGCTCATCAGGTCCCCGGCGGTCGATACGCGCCGACGACCGGGCGCCGATAAGGCTGCGGCTGCCTGCCCACACCGAACATGCTGAACTGCCGACGGGGCGTCAGACGCCCTTTCATCTTCGCCAGGCGCTTGTTCGCCCGGTTCAGAGCCATCTTGCCTTCCTTGCTGTCGGGCGCGTAGGACGACGCCGCGTAAAGGAAGATAAGCTGATCGTCGATGTCGGCGCGGTCGGTATCCTTGACAAGCGGGTTCAGCTTCCGGATGCCTGTGACCTTGACGTAGTTTTCGAGCGTCGTGGGGTCGCCGTCCGTCTGGCCGATCGGCCACAGTTCGATCTGCTCGTCTTCGGCGATGCGCCAGCGGCGAACCGGATCCGCGCGCTGATCGAGCTCCGAGTTCTGGAGGGCGTAATGCGCCGAATCGACGCCCTGGTCCAGCTCGAGCCAGCGGCCGCCTGTCATGACCTCGATGCGCTCGATGCGCTCTAGATCGAAGTCCGCGCCGAAGTCGTAGAAGCGCTGGCCGGCCTGCACGGGGTAGTTCTTACGTTCGCGCAGGTGCGGCCAGTTATAGTCCTCCCAGAGCCACTCCTGCGTCTTGTTCAGGAAGTGGACCTGTTTGTCGCGGACCTGGTTGTTGTGGGCCGGGTTGAGCGAAGTGTGAAGCTCGGCGCGCAGTTGGTCGAGCAGTTTTACCAGCGTCGTTCCGCGCGCCATCGCTCACGCACTCCAAATCAGCCGAGGATGTTATCCTCGGCGCTTTTCCCGTCATTCTGGCTGTGCTGATCGGCGATATCGTCGTCCATGTCCTCGACGCCGTCTTCGTCAGGACCCTCGGACTGCTGATCACCGCCGAATTTCTGTGCCAGAGCCTCACGCGCCGCTTTCTGCTTCGCGATGGCCTCGTCGATCTCTTCCTGCGTGCTCTTCGGTGCGTACCCGTCCGGCGGGTAATTCTCGGCGAAATAGCCCGCGGCCACCCACTCAGAGACGGTCGGGCCGTCGTGGCGGATCTGCGCGCCCGGCGAAGCCTTCATTCGGCCAGTCGCCTTGAAGAATTCATCCGGCAAGCCGAGCTCTTCGAGCGTCTCATGGACTCGGGCAGCGACGCCGGGAAACATGCCAGCGACAATATGCTTGCCGGCCTCGTCCTTGGCCCCGCCGTAGACCTCGATCAGGCGTGCCCGTTCGTCGCGGTGCGAGCGCCGGATAGCCGGGCCGGGCTCCACGTCCTTGACGGATTCATCGCCGTGGATCGCGCGCAGCACGGCGATCTCTGCGGCAGTCACGCCGAACTTCGGGACGGTGTTGCCGTGGTGGCCGCCGAGGGAGAGAATGATGTTCGCGGTTTGCATAGTGTCTCCGGGTCAGATTTCGTTTTGCGGTTGGCGGGGACCGCGGCGTACCGCGATCCCCTGGCGCAGCGCCGTAGCGCTACACGTCTCAGTAGGAGTCGGATGCCGCCTTGCGTAGGCGCAGGTAGAACTGCACGACGCCTTCGGCGAAAGCCGTCACCGCGGCCGCCTTGAGGCCGATCTTCGACTTCTCGTCGAACGAGTTGGCACCCGTGATCAGCGAGCCGGCAACGGTCACGCCTGCCGGCGTCATGTTGGCCGACGTAAGGGCCATCACGCCGCCCGTGGTGTCGACACCGTCGATCGTTGCGTTGACGCTCGCCAGCTTGGCCGCGGTGGTCGCCGCGGTCTGGACGTAGGCTTCGACGTATTCGATCGTGCCTTTGAACCCGGGCCGCAGACCCGGGTTCAGAAGCGCGCCGGCTGCGATCGACGCCAGGTTGTAGGAGATGGGTAGAACGGTGACGTTGTTGCCGTCCTGCTTGTCGATCGTCATCGTGAACGCCGTGCCCGCCGTCCACGTCACGCCGGACGTGTTCGTGACGGTGATGTTCCCCGCGCCGAATGCGAGCGTGAAGCCGCCTCCGGCAATCGTGTAGCGGTCGCTGTTATTCAGCAGGACCGTGCCGGAGCCTGGCACTGCCAGTCCCGTATCGAAGTACTGCTGCGAGTTGTACGCGCTCGGATAAGCGACGGTGAAAGTGCCGTTATTCGCGACGTCGGCGGACAACTGGCCGCTGACGACCGCGAATTTATCGTTGTACTTGGGCATGTTCGTATCCCTCGAAAGATTGACCTGAAAGCGGAGCCGGGCGCCGTGGCGCCCGGCGTATCACGCCGTCTTATGCGATATCATACACGCCGGACGTGTTCAGTTGCTTCGCAACCATCACGGCAGTGGTCGAGATACCGTTGTACATGACCATGCGGTCATACGGCCGCGCTGGGTTGTGCTTCTTCATGCGCTTGCCGTTCAGATACAGCAGACGGACGCCCGTCTTGCTGACGTCGAGAACGTAGCAGCGCTTGGAGTAGCCGGTATCGTCGAGCGTCGGGTCCCAAACGATCTTCACGCCGTGCCACTCAAGGTCACCCTGCGAACCGTCGACCGTCCCTTTCAGGCCGTTCATGGTGTAGAAGCCGTTCGCCCGCATTTCCTTGCGGTAGCCAGCGATCCAGTCGGAGCCCGCGTAGATCTTATAGCGGGTGGTGCCCTTCCGATATTTCGAGAGCTGCAGCCATTCCTTCTCCATGAACTCGATCAGCGCGCCACCGTTGGCGGTGTTCACGGCGATCGCACCCTGCCCGCCCGCGGCTGCATATGCGGCCGTTGCCGCGCGGTTACGCCAGGGCGAGAACGCGACACGAGAGATGTTGCCCGTCGAGCCGACAGCGGGCGAGTCGAGGATGATCGACCGGATACCGGCCAGCGCTTTCGCGTCGGTAGAACCGTCGCCGTGGATCAGGCGATCGAGGCTGAAAGCGTAGTCTTCGCCGAGAGCCTCGTTCTTCTCGTCGAGCAGGTTCGCAAGCGCGTGCTCTTCGCGCCCGTCGATGTTGGTCGTCGTCTGATCGTCACCATCTTCGATGATCTCGATGCCGTCGATCTTGAGCTCGGTGTGCGTGACCTGCTGGCCGATGAAGTGCTCTTTCCACGGCCACTGGGTGCGCTTGGTGCCGGTCGGGTTGTAGTAGCTAAGCTGATCGTCGCCGCTGTAACCGGCAAGAGAGCCGCCACCCTGACCCGCCTTGACCGCGAAGCTCACATTCTGGTTGCCGCCGGAAAACTTACCGGCCGCCGCGTTGAAGTCCTGCAGCATCGGCTTGTTCGCGATGTTCTGCGCCCAAACCTTGCCCTTGTCGATGTACTCGACAAGAGCTGCGTTGTTGATGTTGGCAATTTCGTCCGCAGTAAACGCCATCTTACTCTAACCCTGAGTTAGCTAGCCTTTTTCTGCCGATTGGCTCGAACGATATCGAGCGTTGACATCGGCTTCTTCGGCTGAGCTGCGCCATTGTTCGTCTGGCCGCTCGTGACGGGTTTGGCCGCGGGCCTCTTCTGCTGTTGCGGTTGAGCTGTTGGCGCCTTGAATGATTTGTTCACGGCTTCATAAGCCTTTTGCAACTGTGCCAGGACGCCAGCCCGATCCGTGGGCTTGCCTTCCTGCATCTGAAGGTACGCGATCTCCCGCATGAGCAGCGGTTGCTTGGCGGCGAAGTTCGGGTCTTTAACTTTGCGATCGCTCTCCCACTCCACAGCAGCGTTGCCGCGATCAACCGCTTGCTGATCAAGCGATCGACGCTGCGCGCGCTGCGCTTCAAACCCTTGCCGCGTCTCGTGCGATCTTGACTTCGCGCGATCCCGGCTCAATTCGAGCGCGACTTCGGCGGTCATCTCGCCCTTGTCGACGCGCGCCTTGAGATCGTCCGGCAACACCTCGCCGGCAGCAATCAAGAGGTTCTGCAGCCACGGCTTCAGCTCTGCGAAGGCGCCAGCCGGGTCGATCTTCGCTCGCGCGAAGGTCGCCAAGGCGTTGGCAGCTTCGTCGGCAGAGAGGTTGTTCTGATCGAGGTAGTCGGTGATGTTCTTGTATCGACCGGCGTCCTCGCGGAACGTATTTCGCTGCCGAATGACTTCCTGAAAACGTGGATGCTTGTGGAACGGGACATCCGAGAAGTTCTCGTTATCGGGTCCCGCCTGAGTGGAAGCACTATCGCCGGCCCCCTGCCCGGCTTCTGCGCCTTCGGCTGACGAGGCCGCCGCTGCCGGACGCTCGCTGACAACGTCGCGAACGACGTTCAGTAAGCCGGCATCGCTATCGTCGGTTTGCGCGGTGGATGATTCCGCGCTGGTCGCATCGCCGCCCTCAGCGGGATCACCCGCGTTGGCGTCGACAACTTCATCCGGGTTCTCGATGGTGGACGAGTCCATCTCTTCGATATCGTCCGTGGAATTAGAGATCGGAGGCATACAAATCCCTAGTTTTGGTGGTGCTCTTGTATCACGTTGTATGTCAGAATATCAAGCGATTTGGTACAAAAAGCCTAAACGCGATTGTTCCCCATCGGCGCGTCACTGCCTGGCTGGACTTCTGACGGCCCCTTGCGGGCGTTCTGGCCGCCCTCGCCGCCCTGCGCTTCCGGCGGCTGCTCGGCCCCCACAGCGGCCGGTTGCTTGATCTGGTTCATGGCTGTGATCGACGGGATACCCTCCGCCACGGCATCGGTCAGATCCATGCGGTCGTCGAGACGCCGCAGCGTCTCTTTGACCAGCCACAGCGGCTTGATCGACCCAAGTTGGATCAGGAAGGGCAGCATCTGTTTCCAGTTGTTAACCTCTACCTGCTGGTTGGGTTTGCCCATCGAGCCGGCTTCAACTTCGAGGTAGACTTCGTCGGCGATGTCCGAAAGCTGCATATGCGGCCACACTGCGCCTGGTCCGACCATGCGCTTGACGCTCTCCTCAGACATCTCGCGCAGCAGGATCATTCCCGAGGCTCGGGCGATCGTCGTCATGAACGTGTCGAGGTCATCAACGCTCGAACCATCTGACGTGTTCGTCGAGCCCGCGGCGATGGCCGCCTCCGTGGCGCTGGATTTCGAGGACGTTCCGCCGAGCTGCGCTTCCTGCGCACCAGCGACGAACTGCGCGTCCATCATGGTTTCGTTAGTGTCGTAGAGGTTCGGATCCACGCCAGGCACCGGGAAGCGCTGAATGACCTTGCTCAGGTCGGTGGCCGGGTCGATGTTGAGGCCGATCGCGTCGAACGGCTTGACCTTCTTCAGCCTGCCGATGTCTTCGTCCTCGAAGACGCCGTTCGGATACGCCCAGCGCGGACGCGCGGCTTCGCGGTGCTCACGCTTGCCCTGGCGCGACCGGTTGAGCTCTTGCTGCATGTCGAGCAGCAGCGAGACGTCGGACGGCGGGAAAAGCTCGTCTTCGTTCTCGACTTCGTTGAACGTCAGCGCGTAGGTCGGCCAGAACGTGTCGACGAACACGTCCGGCGGCGCCGGAGGCTTCAGAAACTTGTCGTAGCCGTCGGCGACGTAATAGACGAGCCCGGACAGCTTGTCGTAGCGCTTCCACACGCGCACCAGGCCCGTTTCCTCGCTGCGATAGACAGGCTCGCCGGCATCGTCGTAGACGTCGCCCGCGATTACACCAAACTGCCGCCCTTCTTCCGTGTAGCGCGAGCACTCGCTAAGATCGACGTCGAACAACTCACGGGCGCGCTGCACCGTGTAATCGTACTCTATCGTAAGGTGGCGGCCACCGACGAAACCGAGCAGCACCTTCGTCAACCGGTCAGGAATGACCTTGGTCGATTGCGGCCAGTCGAAAATGAGGCCTTCGCGCACGAGCACTTCAGGCTCGTTTTGCAGGGCTTCCAACGACCGCTGTAGCTCGTCCATCTCGGCGTCGCAGGCGTAAATCTCGCCGTTCTGGACGTCTTCAGCCAAGACGCGCAGATGATCCAGCCGCGTGCGGATATCCGTCAACTCATCGTCAAGGCCCGGACGCGGGCCGTAATCGCGCTGGAACGTGATATCGACATAGCCGACGCCTGTCGTCGCGGCGCGCCGCACGCACTGCTTCGCGGCCGTCTTGAAGTCGACCGGCTGCTGATCGCGCAGCGACTTGGCGAACAGCAGCTCGAGCGTCTTGCCGACACGGTCGAGCAGCTTCCGCCGTTCCATACCCTGCTGGAAATCGGCCAGTAGCGATTGCGCTTCAAGCGCCTGCGGGGACGGCTGATAAGGCGTGGGTTCGAGAGGCGGACCGCCGTTGTGGCCCATCAAGGCAGACACCATAGGATCTGCCGGCGCTTGCGCCATAACCGCTTGCTGCGCCTGCGCGTGCGCGGCTGCGGCCACCTGATCCTGCTGGACGGCGCCCATAGCGAGCATCAGGCTTTGCGGGTCTTCATCCCAAACGGCAAAGTCGAGCTTCTCCGCGCGCCTGGCGGTCGCTTTCGGGTTCTTCGCGTAGAGCGTTGCGGTTTTATTCTTGACGTGCCGGCCGGCGATGTTGGCCTTGTAGTTCGCCTCGCTCCATTCTTGAACGCGGCCGTGCATCGCGACGAACATGTCACGCTTCATCCGCTTGAACGCTTTGGCGTGGTGGCGCTTGTCAAGACGGATATCCTTGATGATCTTGGTAACGTGCTCTCTCTCGGCCTGCGCCGCCTCGCTGTCGCTGTCCGCTTCGTTCGTGTCCTTGGCACCGCGCGTCGTCACGTCCTCTGCAGGCGTGTCTACGTCGTCAGGGACGGTATTCGACATGAACGGTTCGTGGCTGTCGTCTTCATACGCCATGTCAGAAACCCCTGGCCGATGCTTCGGCCTTCTTTTCCGCGGTCCACTTGTCGTGCTGCTTCAGCCAATTGACGGTGCCATAAGCCGGCTGCGGTTTCTTTTTCTCGGAGGCACTTTTGCCCGGCTTGAACTGGCTCTGCAGGCCGAGGCCGATCAACGAGCAGGCGTCGACGAAGTCGTCGTGCAGTCCGTTCGGGAACGCCAGCAGCTCGCCCACCGCGCGTTCCGTCCACAGCGCGTCCTTCGGAAAGTAGACTTTCCCCATCGCAAACCGGCCTGCGAACGATTGTGCCCGGGTCGGCTTGTCCTGTGACGGCGTGATTTCGCGGATATTAATGTAGACTTCGCGCTCGACCATGCGCTTGCGCAGGAACGGCCCGATCGATTTCGAGATGTGTCCAGCTTCCGCCCACCACAACAGCGGCTTTTTCAGCTCAGCCATCGTGAGCATCTGCTCGGTGATGAAGTCCGTTTTCGCGCGTTGCCAAAAGCAGTCGAGCAGGTAAATATTGCTCTGGTTGTCGATACCGGCGATCAGCAGGCACGACGGGTCGTTCTTCTGCTTCAACCCGACCGCATGGTCGGATGACGCGTAGATGCGCAGCGTCTCCGGCAGTTCGTCCTTCGTGTAGTAGCGAACGTTTTCCCGCTTGAATAGGTCGCCGTCAACTGCGCTTGGCCGCCCCTGATATAGAGCTGCGAAGCCTGTCGCGTCGAGATCCTGCTGCTGATGCAGAAAAGGAAGATCGAACTTGTCCGGCCCGTCCGGCCACAACGGTTCGCCCGGCATGCGGCCGAGTGGATCGTTATCCTCGGCGATGGCCGGCAGGTTAATGATCTTGATCGTTTTCGCCAGTCTGGCGCTGTAGTGCGGGTTCTCAGGATCTGTCAGACGCCCGATCGGGTCGTCGGAATGCCAGCGCGTAAACGTCAGAATCACAAGTTTACGCCCCATGCGGCGCGTTAAAGCAACCTTTGTTAGCCAGTTCCACGCCTGATCGCGGATGGCCGGGCTCTGCGCTTCCTTGTCATCCTTAATGAGATCATCGCAAATGAGCAGGTGTGCGCCGCGGCCTGTCAAGGCGCCACCGCGACCGACGAAGAATATCTGCCCGCCCTCGGTCGTCTTCAGCTTGTTCTTCGCCGCACTACCCCGAGCGAGCTTCACCTTGGGAAACACCTGCTTGTAGGCAGGCGAGTTAATCAGCGTGCGGACATTCTCACCGAAGTCTTCGGCGAACTCGTCACTGTAGGTTGAAACGACAACGTTCTCTTTCGGGTGCCGCCCGATATACCAAGCAGGCAACTTGCGTGATACCTGCTCGCTCTTGCCGTGTCGCGGCGGCTCGACAAGGATAAGGAACTCGTAGTTCCCCTTCTCCACCTCCTCGAGCGCGCGAGCCGTCGCGTCGTGGTGTTTCGCGTTCTTGTAGCTCGATCGCGTGATATCATTCGGCGCTTCAGGATCAGGCGACGTAAACTTGATGAATGGCATGAAGCGCTCGCGCGCCTCGTTGATGGCGGCCTGCCGCTCAAGCGCCGCGACCGACCGGCGCAGCGCGACCGTCTCGGCGTCCTGGTGTGCAGGATCGACGAAGTCAAAACGCTTACCGGTGCGCTGGTTGATTCTATTCGGAGCGGGCACGAGCTAGGCTGCTTTCCATCCGCCCGAGCCGGGTATCCAGCTTTTCGAGCGCGGTTACAAAGTCGGTCTTCAGTTCGCCGATCGACGCGTAGTAGCTGTCGCGGCGCATATACTTCTCGGCGGCCTCGGCGCGAAACGTCAGCGCTTCGATCTCTTGCTTGTGCAGCAAATCTTTCATGTGTTGGATGGTGGTGCCGATGTTGCCTTCGCTCGTGTCGTGCTTCAAAAACACGGCGTCGCGCAGCGCATCGATTTTCCGATCGACATAGGTCTTCATCGCAACCTCTGCCGTGGCGGCTCTGGCCCCGGCTCCGTAGATGCGGTCGAAAACCGTGAACGCGAACATCGCCGCGGAAATTGCGAATGCTGCGACGCCAATGTACTCTGTCACGCTACCGGCTTCCTGAACTTCGATTTGAACTTCTGCCAACGCGAGGCCGGCGGCGCCTTCGGCGTCGGGACGGGCTTCTCTTCGAGCACCGCAGGCCGCACTGCCGGGCGCTCCCAACCACAGCCGGCGACGCCCGCCTCGGTGATGCGGTTGATCCACAGCTGGTCGTACGCCGTCTTCCCGACGACCGCGTACAGCGGCCGCTCGAACGCGCTGCACACGCCCTCGCCTTCAGCGGTCGAGGCGCCCGGCCCGCCGAACGTCTGGAAAGTGCTGTTACCGGCACACCCCGCTAACAGCGTCCCAAAAGCCGCCATTAGCGCTACAGTCGTCCACCTTCGAAACTGCGCCGCGGACAGCATTGATAGCCTCGCTGTTGCGGCTGGCAACGCCTGCAATCGCGTCACGCCAGCCTTGGTTGTACTTGTGGATTCCGTAGCCGGCGAAACCACCGACAGCACCTATCGCGATCAGCAGATAGACGCCGTATTGGGCGAGCAATCGAGCAGCGATGGCTTGCAGCATGTCAGCGGCCTTCCTGGTGGATCTTCTGCCACCGCTCGTAGATGATGAACCCGACGCAGCAGACGGCCATCGTGACGGCGATTGCGGCGATCGTCTGCCAGCTCTCCGGCGCCAGGCCGAGGAATGGCTTGACCGTGTGAATGATGGCCGTCGCGTTGTCTTTCGCAACCGATACCGTCTGCAGCGTGTCATTCGCCTGCTGCAGCTTATCGGCGACGGCGCTAATCGCCGTCGTGGTTGTCTCGACATTCGCCTGCGATGCCTGGCGCGCACCCTCGCCGGTCGCGAGCGAAGCGACAGTACCGACAGCGCCCCTGATGATGTTCGACGACGTGATGGTCTTCGCCTTGTCCGTGTCGGAGCCACGCGGAGCGAGCGGCGCCGGCGTCACGCCAGGCAGCGCTTCCTCCCATTTGCGGACCCAAACCTCGACTTCGGCCAGCCCATTGCTGCCGCCGTTGACAAGCGCGCGGACCTTCTTCGTGTTGCCCTGCTTCGCCCACGGTACACAGCGGAGATTGACGAACTCGGCAACCGCGACCCGGAAACTGATCACAGGATCCGCGAGCGCGTCGGGGTTCAGGATGATCTCGGTGTGGCCCGTGAGCTCGCCGATGCGCTCGTAGTTGCCCCGACCCGTCAGCTGCAGGTCGCCGCCGCCGCGATACTTGTAGCCGTCGCCCGGCTGCTTGTTGCCGAGATCCTTCGCGAGCTTCGGCGAATGCGGCAGGTTGTAGACGCGCTCGAACAGCGCCCGCGGATTATGCGCGAGCTTCTGTGCCTCTTCCTCAGTCACGCGCGCCGAACTCTTGCCGACGCCGAACACCTGAAGGATGCGCTGCGCCGAATAGTTGCCGTTCTCGCGAATGATCGTGCCGGCGCCGTTCTCGTGGCTGACGTTCGCCATCAGCTGCACGACGACGCGCGTCTCGGTGATGCCGTGGTAGGCGAACTCTTCCGCGGCGATCGAGCAAATGGCGTCGATCTTGGCCTGCGGAGCGTGCGGCCACATCTTGCGCAGGATCTCACGCGTCAGCATTGGGTGCCTCCACGGTCAGGACAACCCATGATGCGCCGTTGAAATGCGCGCGGTGCCCTTCCTGGACGGCTGGCGGCGCAGCGGTTGTCGCCCACGCCGGCACGAGCCATTTGCCAGGCTGCATAGGATCAGGATCAGCCCTGCCCGGACCGAGCAATCGGCCGTCGTCCGAATGGTAGTGCCAGATGTCCATGCCGCCACCCTCAATACTTAATGCACGCGAGCAGAGCGATGTTGCGAGGGCGCGTTTCGCTACCGCCGAGCCCGCCGTTCACGCTGCCGCTGGCGACAGTGTTGTAAGTTGTATTCACGGTCGCGCTTTGCGTACCGTCCTGGTGGAGACCGCCTTGCAGCTTGTCGTAGTTGTGCGTGTGATCCCGGATAAGGTCACCTTGCAGCGAACCGATCTGACGGCCGGGATCGACGCCGCGGCTATCGTCCCACCCGCGCAAGAACTCGCCACGCCCGTCGGGGATGCGGAACGTCGTTGACAAATCGCCGGTCGAGAACGCGCCCTGAAAGTTGGCGGTAGCCCATGTCGTCTCGGAGACGAGGTTGCCGGTGGTGTTTGCATAGTTCCACAAGCCCGCGTAGCTCGTCCGAGACAGCAGCGAACCGTACAGTTTCAACCACCCCGGCGGGGGCACTGACGACGGAAAATACACGACCGTGCCAACCGGGACAGCGCTGTTGCTGATCCAAGGCGTCCACGTCCGGACGCCGCCGTTGTCATACGCGAAGCGCTTATAGACGAGCACGGAATCTGCGCTCGTCTGCGCACCGACGAACTGGTAGGCGATCTGCGTCACCCACCGCTGGTTGACGTCTGCGGTCAGCACCTGAACGAGCCAGTAGTTCGTGCTGTCAGGCGCGTTCGACGCGCCAGGCGCGCTCGAATAGATGCCGTTCGCGAGCTGGTTGTTCCAGTCGCCAACGTCCCATGCGCCGTTCGGCCCCAGACGCCCCGTCCCGTTTGTCCCGTCGCGCTTCATCGCCGTCAGGTTGGCGAGCGCGGTATCGTTGTTGCCGAGACCGGCGAGATTGCCGGCCTTCGACAGATAAAGCGACAGGTTGACGCTGCTGGCCGACGCTGCGGCCGCTGCCGCAGAGTTCGCCGCGCTCGTCGCGCTCGTGCCGGCCGTTGTCGCGCTGCTGCTCGCAGCCGAAGCTGCGGCCTGCGCCGCAGCGACAGCGTTCGCGACGGCCTCGCCGTTCGTCGGATCGAAGATCAGCTGCAGCGCCAACGTGAGGCTTTCGTAGGTGACGATGCCGTTCTTCAACGCGCCGTCGGCGCGCCGGACGTCCTTGATCGCAGAGACGATGCTGGCGTTCGACTCGCCGATATTTGCGAGCTCGTCGTCGACCTTTGCCGCCGGCAGCGGTGTCGTCGGGTTGCTCGCCTGAAAGCCGGAGAAGCTGTAACCCGGTTCGTAACCCGTCGGATCAGCCATGCTTTCCTACCTCGCCCGCCGGGCACGGATGCAGGCGGTTGCCGTCATGGTGCCTCCGGTCGTGTATTTCAGGTTGACGACGGCGTAGACCGTCGTGTTCACGCTGACACTCCACCGCGCGACACCTGTCGGCATGATCGCAGCCTGGTTATCCAGAAACGCGACGTGCATGGCGTGAGGGGCGCCGAACGGGAAGCCGGTCAGGCCGTTGTTCACGTTCGACAGGCAGCAGTGGATCTCCGTCAGCGTGTTGTTGCCGTTCGGGAATACCGTAAACCCCGCGTTGACGTCCCAATCGCCAGGCGTCAGCATGATCGACGCGATGGCCGTCGGGGTGTCGGTGGCGACATTGACCGCCCCCGTGACGTTGTTTTCGAGGTACTCGCCTACGTAACCCGCCGCGCCGTTGTCGTTCGTGTTCGTACCTTGAACCGGCACACCGCCGTTCGCGACCCGCGACAAAGCCGCTGTCGTGTCGGCGATGATAAGCGCGCTTGCCTGGCCGGTTTTGCCGCCTGTACCGCTGAAGCGCACAGCGGTCTTGTCTGTCGACGAAACCGGCCCCGTGAGCGCGTTCGCGAGCGTCGCCGCGGCGTTGGCCGCGGAAGTCGCGGCATTCGTCGCCGATGTCGAGGCGTTGGTCGCCGCGGTCGATGCCGTCGAAGCGGACAGGGTTGCCGAGCTCGCGTTGTTAGAGGCCGATGTGGCCGAAGCTGCGGCCGCCGCCGCGTTCGTGGCCGCGCTCGTGGCGCTGGTCGTGGCCGACGCGACCTGCGCGTTCATCGTCGTGATCAGTGACGACACGTCGGAAGCGCTGCCGATCGAGGCCTTGACCCCCGTCGACAGCTGATCGAAGTCGACCGACCCGTTCGTCAGCTTCCCGTCTGAGCGGATCGCCCCTTCGACGAACGCCAGGACCGCAGCGATACTGTCTTCGAGGCCGGCGAGATCCGCGTCGAGCTCCGTCCCAGGGAACGAGTTATCGCCCTGCGCCGCCTGGAAGCCGGTGTAGCTGTACGCGACATCGTAAAGAACTGGATAGGCCACCCGGCGCCCCAAATGTATCAAATGGCGCCATACAATGACGTACAATGGCTAAAAAAGCAAGAAAGGCCGCCCGGGTGTCCGCCGGACGGCCTTTCAGGGAGCAATCAAGACGCTTGCGCGTTGGCGATGCTCTTCGGCTATCGCGCGTCAAGATGCCGGCGCGTCGCCGATGTACTCTTCGGTGATCTCCAACGTGCTGTGCGCGGGGTGAGGCAGATGGAAGCTCTTCTCACCAGTGGGGTTCGGCGAACCCTCGTAGTTTCCTTCCACCACAACCGGCTCGCAGTCGTCCTGCTTCACGGTCGCGCGGTAGCGGCCGTTGACATGCACTTTCACGGTAGTCGTCATAGGTCGTCCCCTTTGCTGTTAACGAAACTTCCGCTCGCGCTGCATTCGCGCGAGGGCTTCACGCGGCATTTCGTCGTGGCGTAGATCGTAACCGCAGCCGACTGTGCCACCCTTCCACGAACCGGTCCGCTCGCCCACTTCGTCGCTAAACGCGACGTCGATCGAGCGCCGAACCATGCGCGGGAACGGCAGCCAGGTGAACCACAGCCAGCGCCATTCACGCTCTTCCACTTTCAGGGTCGCGTCACGGTCCTGCACAGTGCCGTCACGCAGCACGTAGCGAAACGGATACGTCTCAGACCACGCCAGCTCATCCTTGATCTTGTTAAACGAGCCCCAAGGCCGCTTTTCGTGCCGACTAAGCGGGTAGTTAGGGAACGTCACGCGGCGCTCACGTGTTTCGTGGCACCATGTGCCGTCCGCGAGCATGATCGACGTGCGCACCCACTCCCAAGCCCACGGGAAGTGCACGATCTTGTATTTCCGGCCCCACCGGAAATGGACGTCGCTCCGGTGCACCGAGAAGCCCCAGCTCTCCATGCCCTCGTGGGGCTCACGAAGCCAGCGATCCAAAGACTTGAGCCGGAAATAGACATTCGGCCAGCCGAGATGCACATGCAGCGAGTAGTGATCCTCGAAGAGGTGCAACCCGAGCGCCAAACCGAGGTTGCCGGTGATCTCGGCCCACGAGAAACGAAGTTCGAACCCGTAAGCTCGTGAGCGCTCTAGAAACCGAAAACCGAGGGCCTGCAACATCAGGCGGCCTCAATCACGGTGCGCACGACAGCCTGAAACAGGTAGTCCTTCGCGCGCTGCTCGACCGGGAGCTCGGCGTACGGCACGAAGCACGGGTGCTCCTTCGTTTCCGGGTTCTTCACGGGGCCGTATTTCCAGCCGTCGCGGCGCTTTTCTTCGAGCCAGCTTTCATGTGACGATTCGGGCCCCGAATTCGGGTTCGCGAGCGTGTGCTTCACGCCGGTAATCGCGCTCTGCCGCTGCCAATCCGGGGCGTCGGCCCACGTCAGCTGCGAATTGTCGCCGATCGCTTGGCAATAGGCGCGGTTGACTTCGTGGCAGACACGCGCGATGCGCTCGACGTCGGCCTGTGTGACCTGCCCTACGGGCGTGTACCCCTCGAGGAAGGCCTTGCGCGGGCTGAACGACTCGTAGCCGTCGGCGTACTGAACCCAGAAATCACCCTTGGTGGGCGTGTAGCGTGAGAAGAGCTTCTCGTCGACCGAACGCGGCGAATACCGCAAGTCGACGAACGAGATCATGGTGCCGGTGACACCGGCGATTTCGAGAGCCCACACGGTTTTGTGGCTCACATAGGGGCCGGAAGTTGAATATCTTTGGTCACGGTCAGTCCTTTTGCGGGATTTGCGGTGGCGGGAGTGACGCGGCGCTTACGGCAGCGAGGCTTGGATGCGATCCAGCGCGTCCACCGCCGCGGCGAGCCGCTGACGAGTGTGGATGGCAGATTGCGCGAGCCGCGGCAGCACACCGCCCGCGACTTCCTCAGCACCGGAGCCGGCGCCGCCCTCAGGCAGATGGCCGAGAAGACAATCGGCAAGCGCCTGAACGCGGGACGCGACGCCATTCGCCAACGCCAACGTATCGTCGACAATGTCGATGTCGGTGTGACGCCGCGGTGCGTTAGCCTCACCGTTGACAGCTTGGCCCAGTTGAGCCGACTTGAGCGCGGCGGCGTGAGCGAAAGAAGGCCGTGTGGAAGACATGGTCAGCAATCCTTTTGCGGTTGTTGCAGTGGTCAGTGTTCGTCGCTGTATCACGTCGAAACATACATCGTCAATTTTTGTACCAATCCGCAGGAAATGGTTGATTTCCTCCGCGGGCCGAAACGGCGCTAAACCGTTGATGCGACTAAGCGGGACCATGATTTCCGGAATCGGTTTTTGGGGCGGATTTTTGTTTGAGCGTCCGACGGCGCCGGCAACTTCAGCGGCAAACCGTCCCCAGGGGGCAGCCCGCGGCCAGGCCGGGCCGAGGCGCCTCCGAGCCGGCGCCATCAAGCCTTATGAGTATCACGTATACTCACACAACCATTGAAATGATTGAGTTTATTCGAACACGCTGGGCGCATCTTGCGCGCTCGGCGCCTCAATCGGTACCGCCTTACCCTCAATCGTGTTGCGCCGAGCCAGCCGTTCCGCCAGCTCGCGCCGCGCCTGGCCGAGCAGCTCTTGGAGCTGATCCGGCGGCATTTCCGCTAGATCCGTCTCGGACAGCGTCTGCGCTCGGGCTACGCCGCTCTCGTGCACCAGGGCCTTTGCGGCGGCCACCCGCGCGCTGCCTTTCTGCTTGGGATCGCTAGCGATTTCGATCAGGACGCGCACGCCGACTTCGGCGCCTTCCGTCTGCAGACGCGTGCGAGCTCGGCGCCGAACCTCGTCCAAAACGTCGGGATTGCGCATCAGCTTGCTCGCCGCAGACCCCGGCTGAGCGTAGCCGGCTTTCTCGGCCGAATAGGCCGGATCGCCCGAAAGGTCCATTTTGGCCGCAAAAGCCCGTTCCATCGGCGTTAACTGCCCCTTCCGCAGCCTCAATGCGCTTTTCCTCGTTCTGAGAATAACCCCAAAAACCTAGCGTGCGGGAAATCTGCCCGCCTTCCGCAGGATAGGCGTCGAACGAAAAAATCTCAAGATGTCTGTATTTTGCCTCTTGCAACTAGCATACAAATGACATACGTTGCTTTCACCAGCAACGGAGACACACATGGTCGCTCTTCAACGCCTCCAGGCCGATGGCCGCACTTGGTACACGCTCAAGACTTTCGACAGCGCCAACGCCGCGTACCTCTGGCTCGGCAAGTGGAACGCCAAGAAATACCGCTTGGTGCGCGCATGACCGGCCGCTTTGTTGTCCTGCAGTTTCCGCTTCACGGCGCCGTGGATGACGTCCTGCAGCCCGTCGTGGTCGGACGCTTCGATACCCAAGAGGCTGCCGAACAGTACCGTCAGCGCCGCTTTGGCGCCGATGACGAATTCAGCCTTGTAGCGGAGGACTAAGCCGTGAACTACCCGCGCGCCAACTATCAAACCGACTGCCGCGACCGTCGCCCGAAAAAGCGCGACACCCTCGACGCAACCGAACGTGCCCTGCTCGCGATCTATGCCGCGCTGAACTGCAACGGCCTCATGGGCTGGAACGATTGGAATGCCTACGCCGCGAAGGGAGAATGGGTGTGAGCGATTTCAAACGCTACCGCAAAGGCGACATCATCGCGATAGTCGAAACACGCGTGACGCAATTCGCCTTCGGATCGGGACGCCCTGCGGAGACATCCCACAACATCCGGATTGTGCGCGTAGAAAGCACCAGCCGCGACGGCAAAGCCGTCAAGAAATACCGCGCGTACCCGGGGTCGCCCGTCTATGCCTACGAGAACCGATACGGCCGCTTCATGCTCATGACGATCCAAAGCGGCACCACACAAGACGCCGCGCGGCGCTTATTCGACAGCGCCAAATACTTCCTAGACTTCGACACACAAGACGCGGCCAAGGCCGCAATAACCGCCGCTTAAACTGTATCAATCACCGCGAGACAACGCAGGACATCTGACATGACCGAAACTGGAGAACAGCGAGATGTTTGACGTCTATGGGGATGAAATAGTTTTTGAGGGCTACACCGTGGCACACTTGTCGCCGCAGCTCAGCCTCGCGATGCGCGCAAAAGTCGCCGACGCTTACGACGATCGGATCACGGAAGAGGACGCTGAGCAGCGCGAGGAGGAAGCTCGCAAAGAAGGCTACGAGGACGGGCTCGAAGAAGGCAAAGATGAAGGCCGACGAGACGCCGAAAACGAATTCAATCGCGAGCTTGACGCAAAGGTCAAAGAAGCTTCAGAGCGCGGTTTTGAGGACGGCGTCGCGTTCTGCGGCAAGGCCGCCAACAGCGCTAACACGCAAGCTCTGCTAACCGCTTTGGAGCAGATCCACGACAGACTGCTAGCGCTGACCGCGCGCGGCGCAAAGCCAACGATGTCCGATCTCAAACTGGCCGCGGCCGATTGCCGACTTATCGCCCGCCGCGCTCACCTGGCATTCGAAAGCGCCCTGCCCGCCGCAACCCAACCGGAGGATATTTTCGCGTGATCGCCCGCCCATGGTTGCATCGCTGTCGCAAGCCGCTGTTGCGGCCACCGCTAGATCCGCGTCAAGCGAATCATCAAACGCCCCACACCAGCCTGCGGGGTTTCTCTTTTCGGAGGTTTTGAAATGCTGCTGAACACAGCTGAGATCGGAGATACCGAAACCTACAAAGGCCAACCCTACCGTTGCGTTGACATCGTGGATCATCAGCGCAGCGACGGTAGTCTGACAAAACTTAAAATTTGGGAAACGGCCTGCGCCACGTGCCAGGTCGTGTTTCGCTTCGGTGCGCCTCTCGCCTCCGATCGCATCTGGCCGAGCCGTCGCTGCGACGAACACAAGCGGCCAGGCCGCGCTGTCTAACTTCGGCCCGCTGTTGGTCGCGCATATGTATGCTATCCGCGATCCAAATCACGACGGATGGGGTGGAGCTGCGCGCCCTAGCGCAACCCCATCCGAAGGATGGGTTACTTTGATGCAGTACCTTGATGCACTTTGATGCAGACATACGTTGCGCGCCTTTTTCCTTTGTTTTCAGAACGTTCTGAACCGCTTTGATGCAAACCGCGTTTTACTTTGATGCACTTCGATGCAAAAACGCATCAAAGCTACTTCGATGCAACGATTTCAAGCACTTAGCACGTATGTCACTTTTACTTTGATGCAGCCGAAAAGTTACTTTGATGCACTCAGCCAAAGACGCTTTCACCCTCTTGCGGGGTGATCTCGCGGACCACTTTGAAGCCTACAATCGGCATACGGTTAGACGGCTTCCTGCCGACTACGGCCACCGCCACCCTGCCCGCCTTGAAGCAGCGTTCCCAGCTCGCCGAAACGTCATCGACCCCGTATAGCGCCAGGACGTCAGAACGCTTGATCAGGACGCGCGGCGCGTAATTGGGCGAGTTGTGGGCCTTGCTCATCGCCACGCCTTCCAGCGCGGCCGAATCAACGGCCTCGAGCAATGCGTCGTCGACAACGTTGCCCATCGACTTAATAGGGGCCGTAGCGGCCTTGCGGGCCTCGCCTGTGTCATCTTCCAGCACCGCGCCGCTCTTGGCGCTCTCCAGCGCAAACGCGCCACGCTGCCACCGCAGCATGAACACGTCGCCTGAAGCACCGTAGTTGGCCTTGCGGTTCTCAAGCCTCCGGAACGGCCCTGTGCCGTCCTTTGTGGCGTGCTGCAGGTACAAGCGCGAGCGCACAGACGCGTGCCAGGCCGTCGACCCGGACGTGCCATCGCCGCCAACAGCTTGGCCGGCCTTGGATGGATGTCCGAGCGCGAGCACGGCGCCGCCGATCTCTTGCGCCAATTTGCCGAGACAGCTCTGCACGAATTGGCGCACCTGTGACCGGTCGATTTCATTGCCGCCGAAGGTATCAGCAATCGTGTCGACACCGAGCAGCTTTGCGCCCCATGTGACAGCGTCGTGGCGCAGCTTTTCCCAAACCGCGGTGCGACGCATCGCCGAGCTCGAGGACGTCCAGACGGCGAGCAGGTTGTCCATGTATTTGCGCGACGAGATGCGCAGCCACGGGCTGAGCTCTTCGAGATCCGCGCCCATGGCGAGGCAGATGTCCCGCTGGCGCAGGTTCAGCTCGTCTTCGCTGTCCTCGCACAGGAACAGCATGACCTTGCACCGCTCAGTCTCGCGTCCGAGGAACGGGACGCCCAGAGCTACGGCTGTTGCGGCTTGCTGTGCCAACAGCGTCTTGCCAACACCGCCCGCGCCTGTGAGCAGCGTCACCTCGCCGTCGGGGATCATGCCGGCGATGATCCATTTGCGCTTTGGTGGCGTAACGCCGGCCCAATCCTTTGGATCCACCCATTTGATCGGGGCCGAATCGTCGGGCTCTTCTGTGCGTGGCGTGCTTTGTGTGAAGAGGCTTGCAGGCTCGTCAGGGAGCTCATCGAACCACGCATCTACGCGCTTGAACTGGTCCGGGTTGTGTTGCTCGGCGAGCTCATAGAGCCAATTGGCCCCCCGCCGGTACGGCGGCTTCATGCGGCGCCAATCGGCCTCCACGACGCCCGGCTCGTTCTCTCCGTCCTCCCAGCGCGCGCACCAATCACTGAAGAGCTCGAACGCTTCGGCCTCGTGATCTGGCAAGGCGGCTTTGATCGCGTATCCGAAGTCGCGATACGATTCGCGCGTCGGGAACGCCTTGCTGCTGTTGGGCGTGGCGGCGACTGCGGCCTTTACCTTTTCGAGATCTCCTCGCAATGAGGCCTGGTTGACGTCGTTCTGCGCGCCCTCGGTGACGATCGGCTTTGCCGCCGGCAAGAGCGTGCGCAGCTCCTCGAGCAAGGCGACGATCGTTGCCGGCGTCACGACTGGGAGCTCGGCAAGCGGCCTCAGCGGGAACGGCCAGGCGTACGGCGCCTTGGTTTTGGGATGGACACCGTGCGCGACGAACTGACGGCCGTCGCTCAGGATCTCGACGCGGTCGCGCGGCTGGTTGCGCTCAGTTAAAGGCCCGAAGTCGATTCGCGTGTAGCGGATCGGCTCGGAGACGCGGCAAAGATAGCCCGCCTTGGGGAAGTTGCCGATGCGGGTCGGGAGCACGCCGATATGCTTAACGACGGCCTGTTGTATCAGGGCCGCGTGCTGCTTGTCGATCGTATCTGCATCGATCAGGATCAGGCCCTGTCCGCATTTTACCCCTATGCCGGCGCCCATCGCCTGCCAGCGCTTCAGGTCGCGCTCGTCGGCCTCGTGCGGCAGCCAGTCGAAGCCGAACCATTTGCCGTCCTGGCCCTTGACGCCGACGGCTTTGCCGCGGCTGTCCTGATGCGTGCCGACGCGGCTATAGAGTGACGAGCGCTCGCTAATCTCGGCGTCGTGCGGGATTACGGGTACAAGGCGACGGAAGCCCATCGCCCAAAAGGCTTCAAACGTCGTAGGCCCGGTCAATCGAAAACCCCACCAGCAAACTTGATGCGCAGCCACTCAATCGTGGCGATCTTCTTCGTATCCCCGCGCAGGCGCGCGACATGGACCACAGGGCCGTATTTGTCTGTCTCGATCGCGCCGTAGCGCACCGCCAGCGTGCGCTTCGCTTTGGCGATGTCGAAATGCTCCCACGACGCTTTGGGCGGGCATTGGAACCATTTGCGCTGCACGCCGATCCTGTCGGCCATTGCGAAGAGTTCTTCGCGGCTGTCCGCCCACATGTGGCACATCACGTAGCGCCCGAACGGGTATTTGGCCTCGTCGACGTAGACGCTCATATCAGCGGTTCACCTGTGATGTCGCACCACAGGCGGCGAGCGCGGACATGGTGGCCGAAGAATTTTTGAACTGTGCAGGTTTGCGGCTGAGCGTAGAATCCCTGCGTCGCGGCGTCGAACGCGTCAGCCTTTTCGCGCAGCTCGGCTGCTCTAGCGTGGCCGCCGTCAGCTAAAGCGTGCATCTTCTCTGACAGAGCTGTTCGCGTCACGGCTTCTCCACCAACCATCTGTTGAGTGCGACCGCGCCGGAGAGCCGCTGCTGTCGGTTTAGCGTTGACGTAATCGGAATGCGGATAGGTTGGGAACAGCTCGCCGCAGACGGGCTTCCACGCCCAGTTCGCGATCCACTCGCCGGTCTTGATGCTGAAATCACGGTGACAGCCCGTGCAAAAGAATTTGCCACTGCGCCTGTAGGGCAGTGGCTTCTTCAAGCAAACAGGGCAGCGGCCATTCTCGTCGAGCTTCACGGCTACACCACCGATTCACCTGTGATGTCGCACCACAAGCGACGAGCGCGGGCGAAGCAGCCAAAGAATTTCTGGATGGTGCATGTCTGCGGCTGAGCGTAGAAGCCCTGCGTGGCAGCGTCGAACGCGTCAGCTTTCTCGCGCAGTTCAGCCGCGCGGGCGTGCCCACTGTCCGCTAAGGCGTGCATCTTCTCTGATAGCGCTGTCCGGGCCAACTCGACTTCGTCGCTCATTCACCGCCCCTCTTCTCGATGGCGGCGTTCACGGCGTCGCGGATAAAGTCGGCGCGCTCTACGGAATTGGGGCCGTAACCGCAATCGACGAGGTAGCCGTCCGGCATGCGGACGTACTGAATCGCCCCCGCGCCCTGGTCGTTTACTTTTTCGACAAAGCAGATCTCTGCCCGCTTCATTGCTGCGTGTCCTCGGTGCCATGTTTATGGTTCAGGGCGTGCATCATGAGATTGCACTTCGCTACGCCGTGGTGCTGGACCATGGCGCCGAGCGACGTCTTCGCCAATTCGGCGACGAGCCTGTTCCGGTTCTGACACGCCAGGATCGCCTGCTCGAAGTCGTCGAGCTCGGCCTGCGTGAAAGGGTGCGCGTGCGCGAACGTGACGACGCCGGTCATTTGCCGCTCTCGCTGTTTGGGCGCGACACCGATGAAGTGACAGCAGCGATAGCAATTACAATCAAGCCGATGCCGAGAAACACGATCCATCTTGGATATAGCGTGTTGCCGATCCAAATAAGGTCTTCCATCACGTGGCCTCCGAGCGCGTCACTGGGGACGTGCAATTCGCGCAGGTGTGGCCGCCCTTGTCGTCATCGATCCAGCCGTGCCCCCGGCAGGTCTTGCAGATTGACGTGTCTGTGATCTCTTTGGCGGCCTTAACCTTCGCGTGCAGAGAGGCTGCCTCGCCGGGATAATACGGCCTAAGCATCAGTTCGGTGGCGTCGGCAGCAATCGCCAAGTCGCGAAGGATGCGCAGATGCTGCTGTGGCGCTGGCTGCGGTGGAGCGCCGGACAGGGCGTCGTTCAACATCTCGCGGAACAAGAACGCCCAATCCCCGAGCGGGCCGGATGGCAGCTTGCCCATAGCGAAAAGCCGGTCACGCGCTTGCTGAACCCACCAGCGCGGGAAGGCCACCGTGTCTCTGCCGGCAGATGGGAGCGAGAGTGCGGCATTCCATGCGCTGCGCAAATCACCCTTGAAGCCGCTCGGCAGATGCGAAGTGCAGCCATCTGGATCAGGAAAGCGCCCGTCGAACCACGCGTCAAACATTCCCTCTCCGTGCGGTTGAGCGCGAGACAGATCGGGGCCTGCTTCGCATTCAAGATCGGGATCGGCGGCAATTTGCTGTGCCAGCCGCTCCGCGCTCACAAGCAGTGGGAAAGTTTTCGCCTCGGCCAGCGGCCGAGCGGCCCCGCCAGCTTTATACGAGTGGTTCACCGCCGGGAGAGCTTCGAGCCGCTTGCAGTGATCCCAGATCAGTTCGCCAAGCATGGCCAGGCTGAGACCCCACTTCTCTGCCAGCCAAACGAACGTCATGCCGTTGCTGTGGATCTCCCAGCAAAGGATCTCCCCGAACGATGTTCCGCATGCGGTCGGGTGATTTACGTACTGCTGCTCGATGATTTCGCGCAGCAGCTCCATATGCGATCGTTCGCTCATTGATGCTTTCCCTGCGGTTCATTGGAGGCGGCTCTGAGTGCGGCGACGATCATGTCTCGCTTCCTGCGCCCGAGATAAGGATGCGTTCCGCCGGGCAGCATCAATTCGTCCGCCAGTGCTATGCGCGCCTCGGTGTCGGCCAATGAGCGCGGGCACCGATGCTGCTCGATTTCCTGAGTGCACCCCAAACCGCAGCCGCCATTGCAGTTCGGGTAGGAGGGACACTTGGCGCCATAGAAGGGCTTCGTCTCGACGCGAGCGGCCGGCGGCTGGGCGGCAAGAGCGGAGCGCACGCGATCGGCCCAAACAGACGGCGGCGTTTCTTCGCCAACCATCCTATCCAGCTCCTGCTTCAGTAACTGAGCTTCAAGGCGGTCCAGATACTCGGGAAGCTCGATTAGGCTGTTGAACGATCCTTGGGCGGGTGTGACGGGGCCTAGGCGGTCTGCTAGCGCCCGCAATCGCGACGCTTCGCTCCTCAGGAGATCGCCAAAATGCTCAGCGTCGCTCTTCTCGTTTGGCGTAGCTGTATGTGTCATGCGATCCTCTTTCGCAGGTTCATGTGGAAGGGGCAGTACGGGCGGTTTTCAGAAAGGTCAGCGCCGAGCTCACCGCAGAAGGCGAACCCCGCCTCACCTGGCGTGCCCTTCGGCCAGCGGCAGGTATCGTTACGCAGCTCAAGCAGCGAGATCCCGGCGCCGTAGGCTCGTGCTTGTGCAGGCTGCTCGGTTCGATCTTCGCCGGACGCGGGCCGTACGGGGTCGCGCGTGGCGCGCTGTTTCGGTTGCGCCCTCATCGGCGGCTTGGGGCTGCGCGCTACCTTTTCGCGGGGCGGCTGATTCGAGCGGGTGAACTGTTTTCGCGCGATAAGACCAAGGACCGCGTTGCGCGACCGACCCGTTAACTCATTGGCAATCATGCCGGCGGACCACCCTGCGGCCCACCACTGCTTAACTAGCCCGGCCTCCTGGTCGGTCCAACCGCGGAGTCCTTGCATTGTGTCTTGAGACATTATAGACATGAATCGTCCTTCGCTGGTCAGGCGCTAGGGCATTGCGGTGGTGATTGGCGGCGGGCTTTTGCGGGCCCGCCGTTCTCTTTTGGGGCAGCGGGCTCTTAGGCTACGCCCCGTTGTATCAAGCTGTCAAATTCTATTCGATACAAACTAGCCGAGCACGTTGCCTGGCGGCACGCCGGCAGGAAGGTTGCGCGGCTGCAGGAAGATCGGCAGCGGGTCGTCCTTCGCCTCAGTCATGTGGGCGCGCAGGCGATCGGTGTTCGTGACGTCGCTGCTGATCGCGACGGGCTTGAACTGCAGGACTTCGGGTGCTTCGGACGCCAGCGCGTTAGCGTTGCCGGCATCCTGGTCTTCGAGCAGCGGAAGCAGTTCGGCCGCGTGCAGAGCGGCGTGGGCTGCGTTGATGGCGGCTTGCTTCTCTTCCACGGAGACGGGCTTCGGTGCGGGCTGATTCTCATCGCCGCTGTTGGCCGCGATCGGGACACTGCGGATAGCCGCAACGGTACGCGCGATGTTCTCCCGTGCGGTTTTCAGTCGCGCTGCGACGTCAGCAGGGTCCGGGACATTCGAGAAGTCGATCGGCTGGTGCTCGTCACCACTGTCACCCTGCACGGGCTCGACGGTCGTTTCCTGCTGCCCCTGGTCAATGATCGGGAGCTCCGGGCGGACGTCGGTCTTCTCCGGTTCGATCGCTTCGGCAACCTTGGCGTTGATCTGAGCCTGTAACGGCAGCGGGATCTTCGCCTCCGGGCTGATCGTCAGCGACTGCAGTGCTTTTGTGCCCTCGCTGACGGGCGCCGCCCCGGCTTGCGGGCGCGATACCTTCAGCATGGTCAGCGCGGCCGTAGCGACGGCCTGCGCGTGCTGGCGGGTTTCATCGAACAGCGCGACAGCTTCCATATGCCGTCCCTGCAACGCGATGTGCTCGGTCTGCAGGGCGGACAGCGCCTGCTTCAGCTGCGCCGCCTCGGACTTCACGCTGTCGAGGTTGGCGAGCGCGACGGCAAGGTCGTGTTCGATGGTGGCGACTTGATCGGCAATTGCGGGCATGTCTATGGTCTCCGTTGGTGTTTAAGGGGTCGGCAACGTCGAGACGCAATCCGTCCCGCCGGGGCCGCATTTGGTTTCGAACTCTATACGGTCGCGGTCTTTGCTCATGTCGAACGCACGCCAGTACGCAACTTGCCCGTAGCCGCCGTGGTTATTCGACCATTCGTGGCAAACCGCTTCGCTTCTGGCGATGACGAGCTTCTGCTTGAAGTCCAGCCAACCGGACGACGCGACGATTTGACAGACGAGTAGGATGCCGGTCAGGTTCATTCGGGGCTTCCCAGATTGCGCGTCGGCTCCCAGCCGGAGCTGCATTCCGTGCAGACCCAGCCGTCAAATACAGCGTCGTGCACGCCTTCGCGCTGGCCGCAAACCTCGCAATCGTTCCGTCCGAGGCCGACGCAGGCCGCAACTTCTTCGCTCGGGTACTTCTCGCCGCAGAACGGGCAGAAGCTCGCGAACACGAGAATCGGCTTGCCGCGTTTCTTGTCGTCGAGCTTGATAGTGCTGACGAACGGCTGTTGCCGACCGATCAACGGCAGTTCGATTTTCGTGTTGTGCTCGGCCAGCTTTTCGTTGACCTCTTTCATGCAATTGCACATCAGGTGTAGTCTCCCCGCAGCGGCAGCTGCTTTTCGAGGGTCTTGCGGACGGCGTTGGCCCCGAACGGGCTGAGCTCTGAGAACCGGCCGACGCGCCAGAATTTGCGCGCCTGCTCGACGCGGTAATGAGCGTCGGCCTGGCCGTAGTTCACGGTAAGGCAGCGCACGACAGCCCGCAGGCTCTCGTGTTCGGAGCTCTCATAGACGTGCATGGCTAGTAGTCCTGCATGCCGATGTGTTGGCAGATCGCGTGCAAGATGTTGCGCAACTCTTCGTCTTCCACGAATTCTTCGATACGGCTGTACATAGATAGGTTCGCGCGACGGTTCCGCTCGCGTTCTGCGGCTTCCTGCTTGCGTGCCCACGCCTCGCGTTTCTCTTTTTCGCGCTCTCTGCTCGACATGTTGTGATTGATCCTCCGTTGGTCAGTCGAAGATGCTGCGGTCAGGCAGTTGCGGTGGTGAAGGTTCGGCCCCGCCAGGCGTATTCGGCTCGACGTGCTGATCCGGGCCTACTGGCGCCGGCGGGGCCGTCTCTTGCGGGAATGCCGCAAGAATCGCGTCAGCTTCGGTCGCGCCCTTGAAGGCGTAGACCTGGCCGCCGTCGTAAATTTCGAGCGTCACCTCCCCGCCCGGCTCCATGGCGTAGACGGCGAGCGCGAGATCCGGGCGAGCGCGACGCAGATCATCCAAAGATGGTCGCATCGGTCTTCTCCGGCGCTGCATCCTTGCCCGGGAGGCGCAGGCCGAGCCCTTTGCGCAAGTAGAAGTCGATCGTGCCCGCGAGCGAGCGGCCCTCCGCTACGGACTTCTGGTCGAGCTTCGCGCGCAGGCTGTTGTCCAGCCACATGGACGTGCGTTTCGAGCGCTGGTTTTTCGGCTTCGGTTTTGACAAAGGTTGTGCTCCGTAGTGCGGGAAGCGGTTCAGGTAGAAAATCCGGCCCGCTGCACGCGGGTGCCTGGCAGGACGATTAGGGCTGCCACCCCTATCCAGATTTTCCGCCTGAATCGCTTGTATCAAGTTGTATGTCGTTTGTATTCCATTGTCAATAACAACGAGAGACAGTACATTCGGGAACCGCTATTTTTGTGAGGCCGCGATGTCCTACTCTGGCAACCAGGCGCTGTTCACGGCACGGACGACCGACGGCAACAGCAACGGTGCCGACTGGCCCGGCGGGCGCGGTGTCTTTGCAGTTGTTGGGACGTTCAACGGCGCCACGGTCAAGTTGCAGTGGACGCCTGATGGTACGAACTGGCTCGACGTCGATCAGAACGGCGATACCTTCGTGACCAAAACAGCGGCCGGTCACGGCGGCTTTGAGCTGCCGCAGTGTCAGGTGCGCGCGGCGCAGTCAGGCTCTGGCGGTGCGACGAGCCTGACGACCACCGTCGGCGGCTTGCGCGTCTAATGGCTTTCCCGCTCTCCTACCCGCTTACGCACGCGAACAGCCGCACGATCTCTGCGGTGGGCGATCCTCTCGGGCCGGCGTACCCAGCGTCGACGGGTTTCATCTGGGGCAGCGTTCAAATCGTTTGGGCCGGCGGCCTGCTGTATTGGAGCTGAGCGATGTACGATCTCAAATCGACCGCCGCAGACACGGACGGGCCGACCGACGACAACAGTGTTTTGTTTGGCGCCGATAACCAGGGCGCAGCAACGCCAAAGCCTTACAGCTTCGGTGGCATAAAGGCGTGGATCAAGAGCTTCCTTACGGGGCATCTTCCGGGAGAGACGAGCAACGGGAACGCAGCCGCGGGCGAGCTCGGCGAATATATCGAATCGGAAGTGCTGTCCGGGGCTGCGGTAGCGTTGACCACCAATACGGCTGCGAACGTGACCTCCTATACGTTCCCGGCCGGCGACTATGAAATCAGCGGGGCCGTAGTGTTTTCGCCGTCTGGCGGCGCGGCCCCTACCTTCCTGGCTGCCACCACAAACACGGCATCTGCCGCGCTCCCTACCGCCCCGAACAAGGGTGCTTATAACGGCCTGACCCTGGCGTTCACAGCAAACCAGGCGCAGGTTATGTCGTTTGCGCCGAGGCGGCACAGCTTCGCCGCGAACACCACCGTTTATCTAATCGCCTACGGGACGTTTTCCGCGGGCGCGCTCAGCGCATACGGCATCCTCAAAGCGCGGCGCGCTAGATAGCTGAGCCGTGCGCCGGCTGTCACGGCTGCGCTGGAATTAGCAGTCTAGTCCCTCAGGGGGTGCGACGGGCTAAGGCGTCATCGATCATTGCGCGCCAAGCGTCGCCAAGGGCGCCAAATCCAATCTGGCTGCCCAGGTCGGCTGCGCAGGCGTCCGATTCTGTCAGCGCGGCATGTCCGGCAATCCGCATGCCTTGGGAGCAGTCGCGCATGGCCTTGATAGCTGCACGCCCGAGCTCGTCCTTATGGCCTGCCAGAAAGAGACCGAAGGCCGACGCTAGAGCCTTGTCGCCGCGCTCCGCTATTACCTCGGCCAGGGCGGCTTCTATTCGCAGGGTGATCTCGCTCATCGCTTCCTCTCATCTGGCTTAGGTGCGCGAGTATAGCCGAACCGGGTAGGTCGCCGGCCGATCGCGGACATAGAAATTTTCATCCCACTCGATGTCAATGTACGCCTCGTTGTGCCCTTTGGCTGTCACACCGTAGGGCCTAGTCCTGCCGGCGCGGTACATCAGGACTGGCTCCAGCTCGCTCACCCAGCGCCCCAGCGCGTGGCGGATGCCAGCCTCGACGTGCTGCGCCTCCGCAGCCATAACCTTGTCCAGAAAGGAGTCCTTGAGGGATAGGGGCGTGCTCATGATGGCGTCGATCTCATCTCGCGACAAGGTCCAGTCAGGTGGCGGGAGTGCCATGGGCTACCTCATTCTATTTATGTCAGAAGCCCTAGATGTTTCGCGGCGTTGAGAACGCGCGCATGAAAGGTGCTCCCGACGTGGCTGATCCAGCCTCATTGAATAGCATAAGAAGCTCCTCAACAATAAAAACCACATCGGCTTGCAGATCGTCTTTGTTCGGTGATTCCTTCATCGGCTCTCATCCCCGGGGGGTTAACACTTAGTCCTTCCGGTACCGCTTGCCGACGAAACCGCTCGCCGTCAACGGCAGGCCGGCCGCCCAATCTGGCAGCCGGCAAATCAGGTCCTCGAAGAATTTCAGGTCGCTCGTCCCGCGCGGCTTCTCGGTGATGATCTCGTCGTGCACGTGGCCGACAACGGGGTAGCCATTCGCCTCGGCGAGCTTGATGCCGTTCTCGAGCAGGTCGAGCGCGATTGCCTGAACGATGTTCTCGAAAGCGAGGCCGCCGTAAAGCGCAAAGCGGGTCCAGCGCTTCGTGACGCTGTCGACGCCGAGCGCCGTCGGGGACGGCTTCGCCTCGCTCTCGATCTTGGCAAGGCCGACGGAAACCAGCGCTTCGGCGTGGCGCCGCTCCATGACGACGGCCTCTTCGTCCCAAGTGCCCTTCCCGTCTCCGTGCCGCACCCAAACCTGTCGGGACAGCCGGGGCGAGCCATAGGCGAGGCAACGGCCGCCGCTTGGCAGCCGGCACCACAGGAAGCCCATCTTGACAAGGTAGGACACCTTTTTGACGGTGATGATCTGCCCGGGGTTCTGGATCGCCTGCACGATCGCGTCCTGCAGCGCCGGCCAGCAGCCCGTGATCGCGGGATGCGTGGCGCGCCAGCCGACCTTGACGAGCTCGGCGGCCAGCCACGCCTTGCGGGAAAGCACCTTTGTCGTCGGGTCCCCGCGCTTCACGCAGGCCTCGTAGCGCTTCTCGGCGGCCGCCCGGCGCTCATCTGACGCCACACCCCACACGGGTTCGTAGACGGGTTCGATCTTGAGGCTGTAGTTGCGCGCCATCGACCGGAACGCCCCCACCCCGCCCTGGTATTGCAGGGACAGCTCAGAGACCTTGCCGACCTGGCGCCGGGGATCCTTTTTGCCGATTAGGTCCGTTGTCGTGTTGAAGATGCCAGCCGCCGCGCGCCGGTACATATCGGGCAGCTTCTCCTCGTGATCGTGCATGATCTCGAAGAGCGCCTTGACCTTCCACGTCTCGTCGGCGAACCACGCCGCGACCGCGCCTTCAATGCCGGAATAGTCGGCGACGCAGAGCTCGTGCCCCGGGGCGGCCCAAATGAAGCTGCGCATCGCGTCGGAGACGAGATGCAGCGGCTTGCCGAGCTCGTCGCCGTAATTGAGGCGCAGCCATTCCGGATCGCCGTGGCGGAAGTTCTCGAACAGGACTTGCAGGTCGAGCTTTTCCTTCTCGGCCAGATCGCTGTAGATCTTGCGCGGCCGCGGCAGGTTGTGAAGCTGCGCGCCGACGGACGAGTAGCGCCCCGTGCCAGCCGCGCGGAACAGGAAGGCGCCGCGCACGCGATCGTCATCGCCGGCGCGCTTCAGGAAGGCGACCAGCTTCGACGTCGATGTCTTGGCCGCTTCCTGGCGCAGTTCGAGCGCGGTTCGGACGTGCGCCGGCAGATCGTCGGTCTCTAGCAGTTCTTCGATCTCGGCCTTCGCCGCCGACGGGATCGGCACACCTTGCGCGTTGATCCACTCGACGAGCTTCGAGACCTGGCTGCAAGCCGTGACCGCTTTGTTCGTGACTTCGGCCATCCGCTTGTCTAGCAGGACCTTGGCGCGCTCGACGAGGCGCAATGCGGCACGGGCCGACTTGACGTCGATCCGGATGCCTCTGTCATTTACCGATTCCGAGATCCAATACATCTGCTGATCGGCAGTCGACAGCGGCACCATGCGGCTGTCCGCCTCATGTTCAGATTCGACGTCCGTATCGCAATACGATCTAAATTGCTCGAAACGTTCCGGATGATCTGCGGGCTCGTGAAAATAAAGCCCCGGCGGCTCGTCCTTCTTCGGCCGCCGCGGCACAGAAAAGAACCGGATCAGCGCCATGCCGTCTTTGTTCTTCTGAGCGTCGAGGCCGAGCGCCGCACCAAGGCCGGCGAGATCGCGCGGGAGCGCCATCGCGGCTGCAGTAGCCGCTGTGCAAACGAACGCTTCGAGCCGCGGCTTCGGCCAGCCGTAGCGCTTCGCCAGGACGTTCCACCAAATCAGGCGTTCGAACCCCGCGTTGTGAGCTTTGATCGTGCCGCCGCTCTCGACATGTGCGCGGATGTCGTCAGGGCAAGGCTGGCCTCGCAACCATCGGCGGGTCGGGCCATCGCCGATCTTGTACGACGCCATCAGCGCTTCCGTGGTCGGATGCGTGCTGTAGCGATAGACACCTTCAGTCTTGATGTCGACGGCGCTCCGTGTTTCCCAATCAAGACTCAGCGTCACAGCGCCGCCCCCTGCTCGTCAAGAAAGCCCTTCTGTTGCAGCAGGCAGCGCCGCTTGTGCCAGTTGTTATTCTGGCGGATCGTCGCCCACGACAGGTTATAGCGGCGGTTGTTCGCGCTGTTGCCGTCGCCGTGATCGCCGATCGTGTGATGGATGCTACGCGGCCGCTTCCCTGCCCGCTTCAGAATCTCTTTGTGCATGTAGACTTTGATCCGCTTCCGCGTGCCGTCTGCAAGCCGCGTCCATGTGGTGCGGGTCGCGTAGAACTTTTTGCCGGTGCTGTTGAACGTCGCCTGCCAGCGCCACTGTCGTGCCCACTCGTAGTCGATCGGATCGACGACGACGTACTTCGTCTCATCCAGCCAGATTTGGCACTCAGCCGAAGATGTTGTCATCTTCAGGCGGTTCGGGTTCGAACACTTCGCGTGCAGCCACCATCTCGGCGTCACGCACTTCGAGCTCAGGTGTGTCGCTGAGAAGCTCGGCGATTGCCTCGCCTGGCGTCGCGCCGTTGCGGATACGCCAGCCATTGTGACTGACGGCCAGATTTGCCTGGTAGCCGCCAGCGGACGGCCACAGCGAGAACCCGTGCATCTTGCCGGCAGCGTGCAGCTCGTCGAGCCGCTTGATCAGATCGTCGCTCAATCGAAGATCCCCACCGGTTCGGCCGGCGCTGCGGCCTGCTGCCCTTCCTTCGCGCGTTCAGACACGGCCGCCGCACTGAACTTCAGGTCGTAGGCCTCCGTCGTCGGCAGCTTTTCGATCGCCTTCGCGAGCGCGGAGGACGGGGTGTCGTCGATCTGCGCAATGTGCGTGCCCGTGCGGCCGAGCGTCAGGTAGCACTGCCAGCCACCACCGTGACGCCGGCTGAGCGATACGTTCGTTACGCGACCTTCGGCGGCCAGGGCGTCAAGTTCGTCTGCGATGTTGGGTTGGTCAACGTCTCGCCATTCGTCCAGAACATCGCTCATCAGACCGTCTCCGCGAAACCGACGGGATTGCTAACCGTCGGGGGTCCGAGCCCCACCTTCTCGACGACGGGGTCTTCGAGCATGTAGCCACGGCCCCAAATCGTCCGTACGACGTCGCCGGCTTCTAGGCCGGCTCGGGACAGTTTCTTCCGCAGCTTGCAAATGAAGACGTCGATGATCTTCAGCTCCGGCTCGTCCATCCCGCCGTAGAGATGGTTTAGGAACATCTCTTTCGTCAGGGTCGTACCTTTGCGCAGCGACAGCAGTTCGAGCATCTGATATTCCTTGCCGGTCAGAGGCACAGACTGGCCGTCGACGCTGACAGTGCGCGTGTCGAGGTTCAGCAACATACTGCCCGTTTGGATCGTCGACGCGGCGTGGCCCTTCGAACGGCGCACAACGGCATGGATGCGTGCGACCATCTCGTCCCGGTGAAATGGCGACGACGTGTAATCGTCCGCCCCGCGGCTGAGCGAACGCGCGACGAGCTCAGGGGCGTTCCTGTTCGCCAGGACGATGACCGGCGTCCTGACGTTGGCCTTGCGCATTGACAGCACGGTATCGTCGTGCGTGGCCGACGGTGTGTTTCCGCAGATGACGATGTCGTAGTCGTAGAGCTTGGCGAGATCCAAACCCTCTTCGCCGTCGTCGGTGGTGTAGACGTTGAAGCGCTCCGATTTCAGCCAAAGCTCGATCGACTGCGCGACGGCGGGGTCCTTCTCGATAAGAAGCACCCTCATGTGAACACGTCCATTCCGATCGCGTGCATGTAGGTGTGGAGGATCGTATCCGCCTCCTGGCGCGTGGCCGGGTCGAGCTTACGTAGCTTGACGATCGTGCGGAGCGCCTTGACGTCGTAACCGTTCCCTTTGCTCTCCGCGTAGACATCGCGGATATCATCGGAAATCGCCTTCTTTTCCTCTTCGAGTCGCTCGATTCGCTCAATGATCGATTTGAGCTGATCCTTGGCGAACTTCGTCGCGGCGTTGTTGGCGCCTTCGCTGTTGTCGCCGATCACGGCGCGCGGATTGTCTGCTTTGGTCATGGGCACTCCGGTCAGGGTTTGCGGTGAAACAGCGGGACGTATCCCGCTGTATTGCGACGCTTGATACAACAGAGTCAGCCAAAAAGGCCGCCAGCACCCTTCGATGCCAGTGTAGCAACCAGTTCGGTGCCGCCCTCGTCGGCGATCGTCTCGGCCCACTTGTCGACGTCAACACCGCCGCCCCCGCCGAGCCGATCGCCTTCCTTCGCGAGCTGCAGCATGTCGATGCCGAAGGTCAGGCCTTTGCCCTTTTTGGGGTTGTCCCAGGTGAAGCTGTGCAGCACGCTGTAGCCGAAACAGCCGCTCCAGAGCTTATCTTTCGAGACGATCGGCAGCTTCTTCTGGTCAACCAGCACGGGCCGGTAGGCCTCGCCGGACTTCACGCGAAGGAACCAATGCCCCGGGAAGCCCGCATGCGGCTCGCCAGTCGCCTTGCTCTTGCCCTGCGGGCCGTCGCCGTCGAGGAACGGGCTGTGGATGATCTTGTCCTTGATCATCTTCATCGCCTTCTCGGCGCCGCCCCACTCAGCAGCGGCCGCCTCAAGGGCGGCTTTCTCGTAGACGGCCAGGCTGTCGCTCTTCGGAATTAGAATGGTGCAACCCCAGTATTTGTTGCCCCAATCGTCTTCTTTCACCTCGAAGAGGCCGTCGACAAAGGCGACGCGCACGAGGCCCGTCTTGAACTGTTCTGATCTGCTGCCCATTTAAACCTTCTCACTTTCATCGTTGAAGAAACGATCCACACCGGACGGGATTGCCTGGCGCGTCGTCTTGTCGGCGCGAACGAGGTTCGTCCCGCCCGCTGGCGTTTCGGACAGGCCGGCAACCAGCGATTCCTTTTTGCCAAGCGCTTTGCGGACCTGTTTCGGTGTCTTCAGCTTGGCTGGATTGGTGTACTTCTCGGAGGGGAGCCCGGCCGACTTCGCGGCGGCATGGACCTTGTCCTCGGTGCCAGGCAGCCAGATTTCCCGTTTTTCCTTCGGCACGAGAATGTAGTTCGGGATCGTCGTGCCGGCTTCGGCCAGCTTGTGCGCCATAGCGCGCCTCGCGTTGATCCAGTCTTGAATCATGTCGAGCATATCGAGATCGGCCGCGATCATCTCCGGCGTATCGAACGTTGGGTTGTTGCTGATCTGCGGCTTGTCGAGATCGTCAAACCACACGTGCGCGGCGTCAAGCGCCTTCTGCTTCAGCGCCGGGCAATTGCCCTCCGACGGGCAGAACTCGCAGTTGCCGGGCTTGAGCCATTTCGCCCACCACGCAGCGAACGGCATCGTGTCGAACTCGTCGTCGGCCTGCTTTGCGAGCTTCATGCGCTCGAGCAGTTCGGCCGTCCACTCGACGAGATCGGCTACGTGTAACGTCTCACTGCGGATCTTCCGGTCCTTCGAGACGTAGATTGAACCATCAACCGACAGCAATGACCCGTCCGGCTGAACGATGAACTCGATATCTTTCGGCAACACGTAGCTGGCACGGGGCTGGATGATAACCGTCATGACGCGCTCGACGTCGAGCCCGCGGTTCGCTAGCAGCGAGCCGAGGCCGTAAGTCCGAAGCTGCTTGCTGCCGGCCGCCTCGACAACGCCACGCCCACCCTTCAGATCGTCGATCTCGAGCAGCTTCCAGCGCGGAAAATACATGACCGTGTCCCCCGTGCCGCCAGCGTCATAAGGGCCGCCGAGACGGTCAAGCGGCAGCGGTTGCTCGTGAACGACGACCGGCTCTTCGCCGAATTCCTGCACGTAGGCGGCAACACGGCCGCGTACATAATCGACGTACATTTCGGTCGTCTCGGCAACCTCTTCGTCGACGTCGATCTTGTGTTGCTTGGTCGTTTCGACGGTGCCAATGTATTCGTCGGGGTGGCGGTTGTGCCTGAAGCACTTCTCGGCGAGCTGATGACACGCCGTACCCCAGGCGGCCGCATCGCTCTCAACCTCCGGGGCTGGATTTCGACGGTTGAGAGCGATGGCGCCGCTACAGTTCCAGTTGCGGGCGGTAGAGCTGGCCGCCCAGGTGGCATGATCTCTGTCTGCGTGAACGGCCAGCTTGGTCATGTCGGTTCCCTTACTTCGCCGCCTTGGCGGCGTCGACGATCAGCTTCAGCTGCACGATCTTCTCGGCGGTGATGCCATCACCTTCGATGTCGCGGTTCTTCGGGTTCTTCTCGATCGCGGTGGCGATGCCGATGACGGCCGCGGCAAGCTTGGCCTGGTCGTCGGGGATCTCGCTGATCTTGGCGAAGCCGATCATGTCGGCGCCGTCTGCCTGCGCGTTCGCCATGCCGTATGCCTGTACGTAGCCGCCGAGCATCGTCCGGACGTGATCATGGTTGAGCTTCATGGGCTCCGGCGCCTTCTGCTCGGCCGCCTCGTCCTTGACGTCCTGCTTGGCCTCTTCAACCTTTTCCGGCGTCTTGGCGGCGGCTTCAGCGGCAGCGGCTTCCGCAGCTTCCTTCGCGGCCTTCTCGGCGGCCTTCTTTTCGGCGGCCGTCTGGCGTTTCGTGGTTTCCGTCTTCTCCGGCTGATCGGGCGCGATCGGCGGCGAAGTCACAGTCGCGATTGCTGTCGAGCCAAGCATTTCGCGCAACTGCGCGTGCAGTTCGCCGACGCTATTGGCCTCAAGGTGCAGATTGATCTTCATGCGGTGGTGTCTCCTATGACTTCTCGTATTGCGGTCCAGAGCATCAAGAGCCTGGCCTGAATTGCCTCGTCGATTGAGCCTTCGATCACACAAACCCGGACGATGGCTTGGCGGGTCTGCGTGTGGTTGGTGATCCGCAGCGACATTTGCTTCATGTCTTTCGGCGTAAACGACGCCTCCACGAACCAAAGGACGGCCGCGCTGCTGAGATCGATTGCTTCGCCGGCTGCGACGATCTGCGCGAGAAAGACGCGCTTCGATGCATCATTGAGCCACTGCTGTTCGATGGCGCCGCGCTCCGTGGCAGGCGTGGCGCCGTCCAAGCGGAGCACGCCGAACTCGGCGAGCTCGTGCTGCAGGATGTCGCCGACTTCGCGGTGCCAGTAGGCCAGGACGATTTTGTCGAGCCCGCCGGCAAACTCTTCGCGTACAGCGTCGGCCACTGCCGGTGCCTTGATCAGGCCGGTTTGCCGGCGCAGCGGCCCAAGGTGCATCTCAAGGTCGCGCGTCTTGCCGGCGTCGATCGCTGCGAGGACGGCCGACCGATCGGCGTCGCCGTCAGCAGCGCGCCTGGCGGCGTCCGAGACCATTAGCGGTAGAAGCTCGTAAACGGGCGGGCGAATGCCGACGTCGGCCTGTGTACGGAGCAGGAAGAAGCCGGCCATGCGCTCGCGCAGCTCGTCGAGATTGCGGCCACCCACGACGACCGGGATCTTGCGGAAGCGCGACGTCGCCTTCATCCGGACGATACAGTAGCGGTGCAGGAAGTCCTGCGACTTCGTGACGTCGGCCCACCCCTTGGCCTCGTCGGCCTTCAGGCGCTCCGGCGCGAGCGCGCGGAGCATCGGATAGGTGTCAGCGGGCGAATGCGGGAGCGGCGTCCCCGTGAGGCACCACACGCCCTCCCCGCGATCGGCAATTGCCGATGCCGTGCCGCGGAAAGTACCGCCGTCGAGAACGTCGCCGTAGACGGCGCAGGTTCGCTTGGCGTCGAAGCTCTTTGCGTAATGGCTCTCGTCGAGGATGACGCGGTCGAACCGCTGTTGCAGCAGCGCTGCCCGCATTGCCGGTTCGGCGATCTGCGGCCAGCCGACGATCGTAACGCCGCGGAGCCGTTCCCGGGGCGGCCGGTTCAGCACGCGCACGTCCCGCGGGAAAGCGGACCATTGTGGCACCGCGCGCTTCCAGACCGGCCGCCCCGATGCAGTCGTGACGATCAGAATGTCTTGTTCGAGATTGAAGTCCGCCGCCAGGATTGCTGCGCCCGTCTTCCCGACGCGGGGCTCGTCCGCGAGCAGCGCGTTTTTGTTTCTCGCGAGAAACAGCGCGCCGCTGATCTGTGTCGGGAGAGGCTGCATGAAACCAGGCAAACCGGCTAAGCTAGGAAATGATTAATTGTATTACGTTGTATCACGCTATTTGATACAGTCAAGACGTGATTTTGCGCGGCCTGTCGTCTGTCCCCTCGCTCCGCGCTTCGAATGCGATCAGAAACATCAAGCAGCAGGACGCGTGCCAGAGATGCGGCTTGCCGGTCTCGGCGTCGTTCTTCTCGCCGCGCCACCACGCCCACAAGTGACGCATCAGGGCGCCGAACGGGCGCGACCACGACATACCTTTTTCCCAATTGCGCTCGCCGTACTTCTCAGCGCCGAATGTCAGGATCTCGGCCGTGCCGAACAGCATCTCCGGTGCAATCAGGTCGATGCGCGCCTTGCCAGCGTCGAACTTCGAGCCTGCTTCCTGCTTCTGCTTCTGCTGGACGAGGCCGCTAACGACTTTCACTTCACGCGCTGGGCAACTCAGCGCATGGCCCATGCCGACGGCGTAACCGCAAGTGCAGCCTGAAGATGAACTTGTCACGCGAAAACTCCGTTGTCGACCGGCGTCACTCGAATCTCGGTGCGCGGCCGGTCGCTGTAGAACTTGCGCACGCGAGCATCGACGACCTGCTTGTCGTCGATCCACACTATGAGGTTGAGCGCGTCGGTCAGTTTTCCGCCGTTGTCCCAATCGGGCTTAACGGTGGGCCGAATCTTGCCCGCCAACGCGTCTTGGCGGAATCGCGCCGGCTTCGAGGCCGGCACGGCGAAATACATCTTGACATCGAGCTCGAGCGGACCGTCGAGCGGCGGGCGTCCTGCCATAGCGAGCTGAGCCGCATAGGCAAGCCGTCCCTCAAAAGACACTGTGCGTTCCGGGGTGTAGGCGTGCCCATCTGCCGCAGTCTTGACGCGTTCTTTGCCGCGCGGGGCACCCGCTAAGGTGAACTCGATCAAGCTATCAGCACGCCGGTGGGCTTGCGATAGGCGTCTATAGTCTTGGAGCAGGCCGCCCGCAGCCGGTCGCTCTCTGTATGCATGTGTATTCCGTAAAGTTCATTAATATGGAACTCGACGTCCTCGGCGTTTCCCGCCCGGTCAGCGGCGGTAAGATCTCGTTTTATAGCGAAATACTGGCTTAGCTCTTGGGATCTGCGGCTGGTTAGCATTTGCGGTGATGCCTTAAAGTTGAAACGAATTTTAGCCTTTGTATGCACCTGTATCAAAATGTATGGCAACCTTAAGACACAAAGTCAACAATTTTCACTTGCATAATTCCTGCGCTTCCCGCGAAAATATGCGGTTTTTCCGCGCCTGACGGCATACGCTACGCTGCGAAGCGGCGCGCGTTAGAATTTGTTTTAAAAGGTCTTTTGCGACGCTTGACGTATGCCATACGCCGGGGTATGCATGACATACATTAGGCATACACATAATCCACAAGTGTGAAGTCCTTATAAAGTAGCAAAGGCGTTCAAAAATGGCTAAGTCTTCACGTACACATCTGCCACCTAGAAAACATTCAAAGTCGCCTCTCATTCCCAAGCAACTCACCAAAGAAGAATTCGCGCGACGCTTGTATAAGCTGATGCTCGACAAGGGCTGGCGGCAGGCTGATCTCGCGCGCCAGGCAGGCATCCCGCGCAATGCTGTGTCGGTGTACATCCGGGCGGCATCGCTGCCGACGCCCGCGAACCTCGAGAAGCTCGCGAAGGCTCTCGATGTGAAGCCGGAGCAACTGCTGCCAAACTACACGGAAAGCGCCATCGAGCGGGACAACCCCGAGCTCGAATTCCGCGTGTCGCCGGCCGATCCGTCGAAGGCGTGGTTACGCATTAATCGCCTCGTGCACACATCGACAGCAATTAAAATCTTCTCGCTGCTCGACGCCGACGATGCGAACAAAATTCCTGACTGAAGCGGAAGTCGCGGCCGAGCTCCACTGCTCAACCTCTACGGTCAAGCGGTTACGGCTCACTGGACAACTTGGATATCTCAAACGTCGGCCGGTTTTGATCGGCGCGGACGACCTTGACGCTTATCGGGAGCGTATCAAATGCCGACCTACAGCTTGCGACAGCACGACAACGGCACCTTCTACATTCACTGGACCGAAGGTCGACGTTCAAAGCGTCAGAGCACTGGCCAGACGGAAGAGGTTGCGGCGCAAATTTTCCTCGGCGAGTGGTTGAAGGGCGAGGCCGCAGACCAAGCCGGTGCGACGCCAATCTACACCGTCCAAGATCTGTGGGACGATTACTTCAAGAGGCACGCGGAAAAGAACTGCGCCGACACGCGGTCATTCAATACGTGCTGGAATAATCTGCAGCCTCACTTCGGGGCGCTGACCCTGCCGGAGCTCACCCGGAAGGGCGCCGACAACGTCGACAAGATCGAAGAGTACATCCTGCTGCGGGAAGACGGTGAAATCGGCCGCTGCCCCGCTACGTCAGGAACGATCCGGGGCGAGCTCACGCGCATGCTGGCATGTTTCAACTGGCACGCTGATCCCAAGCGCAAGACCATCAGCAAGGCCGACGTGCCGGTCTGGGAGATGCCGCCGAAGAGCCCTCCCCGCGACCGCTGGCTACGCGTTGACGAGATCCGGAAGCTAATGGCAGCCGCGGCCGATCGCAGCGCGCAGAGCAGCCGCATGTCGCGGGTCGAGCGGTTCCTGTGGTTGGCGCTGGAAACGGCAGCTCGCCGACAGGCGATCCTCGAGCTGACATGGGGCCGAGTCGACTTCGAGCTCAATCTGATCGACTACCGAGTGCCAAGCCGCGCCGTGACAAAGAAGAGGCGCGCCGTGGTGCCGATATCGACGACGCTGCGCCCTATCCTGCTGCGGGCCTATGAAGAGCGCCAGGGAGATCTGGTTTGCGACAACCAATCGTGCATCTGGCGGGCCGTGAAGTCCGTCGCCAAGCAGGCCGAGGTTGAGCGGGTAAGCCCCCACGTCTTGCGCCACACTGCGGCCACCCACATGTTGAGGAACGGGGTTCCGATAGCGACGGTGGCCGGCATCCTGGCCGACACGATCGAGACAGTTGAGCGCACCTATTGGCATCACATCCCGAGCGCTGGCGCAGGGGCCGTCGAGTTGCTGGCCGGCAAGCTGTTGGCCCTCACCCCGACCGCGGAGCCAACCAAATGCCCGGAAAGGAACGCGTGATGCAGGATATCGTGGAGCGGTTGCGGTACTGGTTGTCTGATAACCCCGCCTGTGTCGAGGCGGCCGACGAGATTGAACGCTTGCGGGACGCGCTGCGGCCTTTTGCCGACTATTACGATCTGCTTGAACGCAACGGCTATTTGGACGGCTACGCCCTAGTTTCGATGCAGGGCGACGCCGTCCTCGGCCATGCGGGAGTTCAGGCTAGGGACCTAAAGGCGGCGAAAGAAGCTTTGAGTTAGGGCGCGCTTTTGGGCGCAAAATGCCCAAATTGGGCGCGGTTCCCGAACCGGCGTAAGCTACAAAGCGCGATACAGACCGGAAAAATGCAAGTGAAAATAAACGGAAGCTGGAAATATCTAGTCAATACAACGAGGTACAAAAACGCGAGTGTGAGTATTCCGAACATCATTACCCTGGGCCGCATCATGCTGGTCCCAATCATCGTCTGGGCCATCGTGTCCAGCCAAATGGAGGTGGCGTTTGCCGTCTTCCTGATTGCGGGCATCAGCGACGCCGTCGACGGCTTCCTGGCCAAGCGCTTCAATATGGCGAGCGAGCTCGGTGCCCTGCTGGATCCGCTCGCAGACAAGGCGCTGCTCGTGTCGATCTACCTGGCGCTCGGCATCTGGGGCGACATCCCGCGCTGGGTCGTGATCCTTGTTGTGTCGCGCGATATCATGATCGTCGCAGCCGTGATCGTGTCCTGGCTGTTCGACAAGCCGGTCGAGATGAAGCCATCGAAAGTATCCAAGCTAAACACAGCCGCCCAGGTCGCCTACGCCGCCCTGGTGCTGGCGTCTCTTGCCTTCGGCTTCAGGCCTGAGCCCTATGATATGATCATGATGGGCCTCGTCACGGTCTTCACGCTCTCCTCCGTGTCGCTCTACCTCGTCGAGTGGCTGCGGCACATGAGCACGATCGAGGCCAAATGAGATGGGACGCGGCCCCGCAAAAGGCCAACTCCCGCTCGATCAAGTCGAATCTCGTCAAACCAAGCCGGCGCGCCGGCACGGAGCAAAGCTAGCGTGGCAGGCCGCGTTCACCCCCGACAATTGGCATTCTCGCTTCCGCATGCGGAGAGCCTCAGCCGGGACAATTTCCTCGAAGGCCCTGCCAACGCCGCCGGCCTCGGCTTGATCGACGGCTGGCCGGAATGGCCGAACCGCATCATGTGGCTGGCCGGGCCCGAAGGCAGCGGCAAGAGCCATCTCGCCGCGATCTGGGCCGAGGAGGCCGGCGCTCGGTCGACCACCGCCAATGCTCTCACCGCTGCGGGCGTTCCGGCCGCGCTCGCCACCGGTGCCCTGGTGGTCGAGGATCTCAGGGCGAAAAATTTTGACGAACGCGCCCTCTTCCACCTGATGAATCTCGCCCGCGAGGACGGCGCCTTCGTCCTCTTCACCGGACGTGACGCACCGGCCTCGCTCGATATCGAGCTCCGCGACCTGCGCTCGCGGCTGCGCGCCGTGCCTGTGGTCACGCTGCTGACGCCCGACGACCAGCTGTTCCGCGGCCTCATCGTCAAATTCTGCGCCGATCGCCAGCTCATTGTGGACGAGAGCGTGGTCGGCTACCTCGCCACCCGGCTGGAGCGGTCCTCGGCGGCGGCCCGGCAGGCCGTGGAATTGCTCGACAGCGAGGCCCTGCGCCTCGGCCGGCCCGTCACCCGGGCCCTGGCCGCCGAGCTGCTGCGGGACGCCTGACCCTCGCCCGGTCCTCACACTGCTTGACGGCGCGGAGCGGCGGAACATCAATGTCATCGAAACGTCATCGCTCTAACACATGCTCCCGCCGGTTTTGCGCATAAGTCGCAAATTGGGGTGAACTGGATGGATCGACCTCTCATGGACTCTGCGCAAGCCGTTGAAATCAAAGAAAAAGCCGCGGAGACCGAGGGCCTCCCGGCGATCGCATCGAGCCCCGAACGGTTCATTAACCGCGAACTGTCCTGGCTGCATTTCAACCGCCGCGTCCTGGAGGAATCGGTCAATCCGAGCCATCCGATGCTGGAACGGGTGCGATTCCTGTCGATTTCGGCAAACAACCTCGACGAATTCTTCATGGTCCGCGTCGCCGGCATCAAGGCACAGGTGCGCGAGGGCATCGCCGAGCGGAGCCCCGACGGCCTGACGCCGGCCGAGCAGCTCGCGCTGATCAACCGCACCGTGTCCCAGCTCGCCTCGGACCAGCAGGCGATCTGGCGCGACCTGCGCGGCACGCTGGCCCACGTCGGCATCGTCCTGGTGGACGGCAAGGACGTCACCAAGCCGGAACGGACCTGGGTGGAGGACTACTTCCTCAACAACGTCTTCCCGCTGCTGACGCCGCTGGCGATCGACCCGGCCCACCCCTTCCCGTTCATTCCGAGCCTCGGCTTCACCATCGCGCTCCAGCTCACCCGCGCTGCCGACGGCAAGCAGATGAACGCGCTGATCCGCATGCCCGGCAAGATCGACCGCTTCATCCGCTTGCCCTCCGAGGGCAAGGCCGTCAGGCTGATTTCGCTGGAACAGGCAACCGCCCTGTTCATCAACCGCCTGTTCCCCGGCTACAATTTGCGCGGCCAGGGCGCCTTCCGCATCATCCGCGACTCCGAGCTCGAAATCGAGGAAGAGGCCGAAGACCTCGTCCGCCTGTTCGAGACCGCGCTGAAGCGCCGCCGCCGCGGATCGGTGATCCGGCTCGAGATCGACGCCAAGATGCCTGAAGAGTTGCGCAACTTCGTGCAGCATGCGCTCTCGGCCGCCGACGACGAGGTGTTCCTGGTCGACGGCGTGCAGGCGATGAACGAGCTCTCGCAGCTCACCCGCCTAGATCGGCCCGACCTCGAATTCACCCCTTACGTGCCCCGCCATCCCGAGCGCGTTCGCGAGCATGGGGGCGACATCTTTGCCGCGATCCGGCAGAAGGACCTGATCGTCCACCATCCCTATGAATCCTTCGATGTCGTCGTCCAGTTCCTGCAGCAGGCCGCGCGCGACCCCGACGTCGTCGCGATCAAGCAGACGCTCTACCGCACCTCCAACAACTCGCCGATCGTGCGCGCGCTGGCGGAGGCTGCCGAAGCCGGCAAGTCCGTCACCGCGCTGATCGAGCTGAAGGCGCGCTTCGACGAGGAGGCCAACATCCGCTGGGCGCGCGACCTGGAGCGCGCCGGCGTGCAGGTCGTCTACGGCTTCCTCGAATTGAAGACGCACGCAAAGCTCTCGATGGTGGTCCGCCGTGAAAGCGGCAGCCTCACGACGTACGTTCACACCGGCACCGGCAACTACCACCCGGTCACCGCGCGTATCTATACCGATCTCTCCTACTTCACCTCGGATCCGACCATCGGCCGCGATGCGGCGCGCGTGTTCAACTTCATCACGGGCTATGCCGCGCCGAGCGATCTGGAAAAAATGGCGGTATCACCGCTGACGCTGCGCAAGCGCATCATCGAGCACATCCAGGGCGAGACCGCGCATGCGCGGCACGGCCGTCCCGGCGCGGTCTGGATGAAGATGAATGCGCTGGTCGATCCCGACATCATCGACGCGCTCTACGAGGCCTCGCAGGCCGGCGTGCAGGTCGAGCTGGTGGTGCGCGGCATCTGCTGCCTCAGGCCCGGCATTCCCGGCCTGTCGGAGAACATCCGCGTCAAGTCGATCATCGGACGCTTCCTGGAACACGGCCGAATCTACTGCTTCGGCATGGGTCAGGGCCTGCCGAGCGCGAAAGCGGCTGTGTATATCTCCTCGGCCGACATGATGCCGCGCAACCTCGACCGCCGCGTCGAGGTGCTGTGTCCGCTGCAAAATCCCACGGTGCATCAGCAGGTTCTCGAACAGATCATGGTCGCGAATCTGAAGGACAATGAGCAGAGCTGGCAGTTGTTGCCGGACGGTTCCTCAACGCGTATGAAGGCGGCGAAGGGCGAGGAGCCTTTCAACGTCCACAACTACTTCATGACAAATCCGAGTCTGTCTGGCCGTGGAAAGTCGCTCAAGGAATCCTCGCCGCGCCGTCTCACGCGCCGGAATGAACGTCATCACTCCTGATCCGGGATCCCTGACGTGACGCGGCCGCGCAAGCGCGGCGGCACTGTCGCGGTCATCGACATCGGTTCCAACTCGGTACGTCTCGTCGTTTACGAGGCGCTGGCGCGGAGCCTCATTCCGATCTTCAACGAAAAGACGCTGTGCGGCCTCGGGCGCGAGGTGCAGAGCACGGGCCTGCTCGCGCCCGATGCCGTCGACAAGGCGCTGACCTCGCTCAAGCGCTTCCGCGCGCTGTGCCGCGTGATGCAGGTCGGTCGGGTGTTCGCGATCGCCACTGCCGCCTGCCGCGACGCCTCCAACGGCCCCGACTTCATCGCGAAGGCCGAGCGCATCTGCGCCGTCAAGATCGAGATCCTGTCGGGTCCGCGCGAGGCGCGGCTGTCGGCGCTTGGCGTAATCTCCGGGATCCACCATCCCGACGGCATCGTCGGCGACCTCGGCGGCGGCTCGCTCGAGCTGATCGACGTGCGCAGGAACAGCGTGCGCAGCGGCGTCACGCTGCCGCTCGGCGGCCTCGCGCTGCAGGACCTCGCCCACAAATCGCTCAAGCGCGCCGACCGTATCGTGCGCGAGGAGCTCGACGAGGTGCAGCTGCTCACTGCCGGCCGCGGCCGCGCCTTCTACGCCGTCGGCGGCACCTGGCGCGCGCTCGCGCGCATCCACATCATCCAGAGCGGCTATCCGCTCCAGGTGATGCACGGCTATTCGATTTCCGCAGCCGAGGCGCTCGACTTTTCTCGCAGGCTGCGGCGTCTGGCGGCCGCCGACATGCTCGCCGACATCGAGATCGTCGCTGACGCACGCCGCCCGCTCCTCACCTATGCGGCCTTGGTGCTCGAGCACATCATCCGCGTGGCGAAGCCCAAGACGATCGTGTTCTCGACCTTCGGCGTGCGCGAGGGCCTCTTGCACGAGAAGCTGCCGGAGGCCGAGCGCAACAAGGACGGACTGATCTGCGCGGCGGAGGAGCTCAATGAGCTGCTGTCGCGCTCGGCCAGGCACGCCCGCGAGCTGATCGCCTGGACCGATCGCCTCGTGCGCGTGGTGAAGCTGCGCGAGACCGAGGAGGATCGCCGCCTGCGCCACACCGCCTGCCTGCTCTCCGACATCGGCTGGCGCGTGCACCCCGATCACCGGGGCGAGCAGACGCTCAGCCTCGTCGTCAACGGCAATTTCGGTGCGATCACCCACACCGAGCGCGCCTTCGTCGGCCTGTCGGTGTTCTATCGCTATGCGGGTCTCAGTGAGGAGAACCAGCCGCCGGTCACCATGCAGGAGCTGCTGACGCCGGCGCAGCTCGAGCGCGCCCGCCTGCTCGGCGCGGCGTTCCGCGTCGCGCATCTGATCTCGGCGGCGCGGCCGGGCGTCTTGACCGCCACGCATTTCCGTACCCAGGGCCGCAAATTGATGCTGGTGTTCGAGCACCGGCTCGTGGATCTCGTCGCCGACCGCGTCGGCAGCCGCTTCAAGCAGCTCGCTCGCCTTGTCGGACGCGCCGGCTCCATCGTCCGGCGCTAAAGAACTACTTCGCCGACGCCTTGGCGTGCCGCTCGGAGGATTCCAGCGCGGCCGCACTCAGGCTACGCCGTCGCCAGATCGTGCCGACGACCAGCACGACGACGACACCGAGCGCCGCACAGAGATATTCGCCGCCCGACCCGCCATGGCCGAATTGCAGCGGGATGCGCAAGCCGGCGAGGATCTTGTCCAGCGAGGCACCAAGCGGGCCGTCGAACAGCGTGTGCAGCCTCGGCGCCACGCCGGGGTCGGTCGCGATCACCTCGCCAGCGATCCAGCCGAGCAGCGCAGCACCGGCCCACACCAGCACCGGCAGCTTGGCGAGCAGCGCCATGATCAAGGCCGCACCGGCGACGATCAGGGGCACGCTGATGGCAAGGCCGAGGATCAGCAGCGGCACGCTGCCATTGGCGGCGGCGGCGACCGCAATGACGTTGTCGAGACTCATAACGATGTCGGCGACGACGACGATCTGCACCGCCTGCCACAGATGCGAGGCGGACTCGACGTCGTCCTCATCCTCGTTTTCCGGCACCAGCAGCTTGGCCGCAATCACGATCAGCGCGAGACCGCCGACGAGCTTGAGGTACGGGAGCTCCATCAGGCTCGCGACGATGCCGGTGAAGATGATCCGCAGCAGCACGGCCGCGCCGGCGCCCAGGATCATGCCCCAGAGCCGGTGCCGCGGCTTGAGGCCGCGGCAGGCAAGTGCGATCACCAGCGCGTTGTCGCCGGAGAGCAGGATGTTGATCCAGATGATCTTGCCGACCGCAATCCAGAACGTCGGCTCGGCCATCTCATTGCGGAACTGGGTGAAGAATGCCCCGATCGCAGCGGGATCGAAGATCTGCCAGAGCCAGTTCACAATGAGTCCTTATCCCCCGTCAACTTAAGTGTTTCGGCTGACGAATCAGCCGACGATCTCGTTGCCCGAGAAGAACTGCGCGATCTCGATCGCGGCGGTCTCCGGCGCGTCAGAACCGTGCACCGAATTCTCGCCGATCGACTTTGCGTAAAGCTTGCGGACGGTGCCTTCGGCGGCCTTTGCCGGATCGGTCGCGCCCATCACTTCGCGATACTTGGCGATCGCGCCCTCGCCCTCGAGCACCTGCACCACGACCGGGCCCGAAGTCATGAACTCGACGAGCTCGCCGAAGAACGGACGGGCCTTGTGGACTGCATAGAAGGTCTCGGCCTGTTCCTTGGTCATGCGGATGCGCTTCTGCGCGACGATGCGCAGGCCCGCCTTCTCGATCACGGCATTGACCGCGCCGGTCAGGTTACGCTCGGTCGCGTCGGGCTTGATGATCGAGAAAGTGCGTTCGATGGCCATTATCTTGTCCTTGGGAAGAAAGCGGTGGTTCGGAGTTGCGGGGGCTTATATCGGCGCCTTTGCCGGACGGCAAGCGACCGCCAGACACCCCACACGGGCGCTTCGCCGCAGGGCAGCCCAATCGGATTTTGGGTGGATTACCGAGATTTCACCCAGATGAACCGAATCTGAAGCCACCATTCAGGGTTTGGTTCAGCCTCGCTGGCGTAGGGTCGGGCTTATCGAAACCGAAGCTTGATCAAGGGCGGAACGTTTCGGCGGCCTTTCCATCGACGCGATAGCCCCGCGCCGGCAGTTTTGAGGAGATCACCATGTTGAGGAAACTTTCGCTTGCCGCCGTTGCCGCGGTCGCGCTGGGTGCCGCGCTGGCACCGACCTCGGCCTCCGCACATTGGCATGGCGGCGGCTGGGGCTGGCACGGAGGCGGCTGGCACCACGGCTACGGCTGGGGTGGCCCGCGCTTCTATGCCTATGCCCCCGTCTCCTACGGTTATGGCGGCTGCTACGTGCGCCGGCTGGTCCCGACCCCCTGGGGACCCCGCTGGCGGCTGATCAACCGCTGCTACTGAGCCCGACAGCACCTTCTTAAAGCACCTTCCAAAGGTACCTATGCCCCCCAGGTACCCCTCTGGAGAGGCCCCGGCGATCCCCCCCGCCGGGGCCTCATTTTGGGCAGCCAGGACGAGGACATACAATTTTTGCTAGAACGTTGGACATCCCCCGAGAACGGCGAAACCATTTGGGGGGCCAATGACTTGGTACCGTGTCTTTACTCTGCAACATGGAACCGATCATGTCCGGCCTTCGCGCCAATGACAGCGAACAGATGGACCGGCGCACCAGCCGCGCGATCTGCGATGCGGTGGGCGAACGGCTCGAGCAGAGCCTGCGGCCCGACCCCCGCTTGCCGACCCATCTCGAGCAGCTCCTGAACGAGCTGAAGCGGCGCGAGCGCGAGGCACACTGAGCATGATCCGGAAAAGTGCGAAGCCGTTTTCGGGCGCCGCGCGACAAACGCGGAACGTCTTTGTGCGGATCATGCTCAAACAACGATCTGACTGAAAAACGAGTTGCGTTCGACGCGCCTTGCGGTGACAAGGCCGCATGCTCTCAATCACCGACCTTTCCATCCGCCTCGCCGGACGCCTTTTGATTGACCAGAGTTCCGTGCAGATCACGCCCGGATCGCGCGTCGGGCTGGTCGGGCGCAATGGCACCGGCAAGTCGACCCTTTTCAGGGTGATCCGCGGCGAGTTGGCGGCCGAGCACGGCACGGTGACCCTGCCGCCGCGCTGGCGCGTCGGCAGCCTGGCGCAGGAGGCCCCGAATGGCCCCGAAAGCCTGATCACGGTCGTCCTGAAGGCCGACCTCGAACGCGACGCACTGCTGCACGAAGCCGAGAGCGCGACCGATCCGCACCGCATCGCGGAGATCCAGACCCGGCTCGTCGACATCGAAGCGCATTCGGCGCCCGCGCGTGCGGCCGCAATCCTCTCCGGGCTCGGCTTCTCCGCAGCCGACCAGCTCCGTCCCTGTGCCGAATTCTCCGGCGGCTGGCGCATGCGTGTCGCGCTCGCCGCGACGCTGTTTGCCGCCCCCGACCTCTTGCTGCTCGACGAGCCCACCAACTATCTCGACCTCGAAGGCACGCTGTGGCTGGAGGATCACCTTGCGCATTATCCGCGCACGGTGATCGTGATCAGCCACGACCGCGACCTGCTGGAAAGCTCGGTCGACCAGATCCTGCACCTGGAACGGGGCACGCTCACGCTCTACAAGGGCAGCTACTCCTCCTTCGAGGAGCAGCGCGCCGCGCGCGAGCTGCTCGATGCCAAGGCGGTCAAGCGCCAGGAGGCCGAGCGCGCGCGCCTGCAGGCCTTCGTCGACCGCTTCAAGGCCAAGGCCTCGAAGGCCCGCCAGGCGCAATCACGCGTGAAGATGCTGGAACGGCTGAAGCCGATCACGGCACTGGTCACCGAGGACGTGCGCGAGATCAGCTTTCCCGCGCCCGAAAAGATCCTGTCGCCGCCGATCATCGCCGTCGACAACGCCTCGGTCGGCTACGATCCGGCGACCCCGGTGCTGAGCCGCGTCACCTTGCGCATCGACAATGACGACCGCATCGCGCTGCTGGGTGCCAACGGCAACGGCAAGTCGACACTCGTGAAGCTGCTCGCCGGCCGCCTCGCGCCGTTCTCGGGCAAGGTGACCCGCGCCGACAAGCTGTCGATCGCCTATTTCGCGCAGCACCAGCTCGACGAGCTCAACGAGGACGCCTCCGCCTACGACCACGTCCGCAAGCTGATGGGCGATGCGCCCGAAGCCAAGGTGCGGGCGCGCGCCGGCGCGATCGGCTTTTCGGGCAAGGCAGCCGACACCAAGGCCGGCAAATTGTCGGGCGGGGAGAAGGCGCGGCTCCTCCTCGGCCTTGCCACTTTCTTCGGCCCCAACATGATCATTTTGGACGAGCCGACCAACCATCTCGACATCGACAGCCGCGGCGCGCTCGCGGAGGCGATCAATGAATTTCCCGGCGCGGTGATCATGGTCTCGCACGATCGCTATTTGATCGAGGCCTGCGCCGAGCGGCTCTGGATCGTCGCCGACCGCACCGTCACCAATTACGAGGGCGACCTCGACGAGTACCGCCGTCTCGTTCTGTCGACGCGCAACGCCGAATCCGCCCCGCGCGAGCGCAGTGCTCCGAGCGAAAAACCGCAGCGCCCGAAATCGGACAATCGCGGCTCGCTGAAGAAGCGCATCGCGGAAGCCGAAGCCGAGATCGCCCGCGTCAGCGACATCATCGCCAAGATCGACACGGCGCTTGCCCTGCCCGACATTTTCACGCGCGATCCCAAGCAGGCCGCGCAACTGTCGAAGGCGCGCGCCAATGCCGCCGACGCGCTGGCGCGGGCGGAAGAGCAATGGCTAGAGGCGAGCACGCAGTTCGACGAGGCGGCGGGATAGTTTCAGAACCTCGGAAACAACCCCATGCACAGTACCGGTTTTATGATACCTTATCATTTTCGTCTGTAATTGCTGGGCAATCATCCGGTCACCCCGGGCTCCGGTCATGCCCCGATCGGATTGAACACCGGGCCGGTCCGCTGGCGCGGGATGCGCACGCCGCGCCGGGCGAGATCGCGCAACTGCGCGAACATCATCGCCGTCATCAATGCGTCGTTGAAGGCGTCATGCTGTCCGAGGGGCGGAATGCTGAGGTCGCGGAGGATTGCGGCGAATGACAGATCCACCGAGGTGTTTGGCGGCGCATCGCCGTATTTGCGGTCATAGTACAACCGCGACACCTCGATGCGTTCGTTGGGCAGTTCGATCCCCACCAGCGGCAGGATGTACTTGTCCAGCATGGCGACGTCGAAATCGACATAGTAGCCGATCAACGGGCGCGGCCCGATGAAGTGCAGAAGGCTCGGCAACACCTTCCAGACGATCGGCGCAGCCTCGACATCGGACCGGCGCAAGCGGTGAATCCTGATCGCCTCGGCCCCGAGCTCCCGGTCGGGATGGATGATGGCTTCGAAACGCGCGCTGGTCAAAATCCGGTTGCCGCGGATCTTGATCGCGGCGATGGCGACGACGTCGTCCGTTCGCACATTCAGGCCGGTGGTCTCGCAATCGATGACGACAAACTCGTCGTCAGGCGGGCGGTCGAACATGAAGCGATATGATTGGTCGCTCAGGGTTGCCTGGTGCAACAGTCGCTTGATCGCGCGAGGGAGCATTCTAGAACATGCCGAGCTTGAAATGATGACCGACGATCTCGCGAAACTTCTTCACCACCTGCAGTGCATCGCGCAAGAGATGGCGTTCCATGCTGGACAGGTGCGCCGGTCTCACCAGAGTCCCCGATGCACCGGCTGAGGCGGCCAGCTGCCCGTCTAGGCGAAGCATCAGCAAGAACCGGAAGGCCTGTTTCAGGTCGCGTCCGAAGTCCGCCTGCAGCACGCCGAGATCACAGAGCCGGGAGATGCGCTTGTCGGTGGAGGTCTCGCGCAGTCCCTGTCCGAGCGCCAGGCTGCGAACGCCGTGCACGATCGGGAAGATGCCGCCTTTCTTGAGATCGAGCGCGTCCCCCGTGCCCTCGGACATGATCAGATTGTTGAAGAGGCCGATCGGCGTCTCGAACGCGTCGACCGCGCGCGCAAAGTGGGCCATGAACGCCTGCTCACCACGAGTCATATCGATCAGCGCCGTCTTGGCATCGTCCAGCAGTTGCGGATCGCCCGCGATCGCCTGGGCATCGTAGATGATGGCCACATTCATGTGCGCGGCCTCGTCGGGAAGCACGATCCAGCGGCGCAGATCTGCAAGATAATCGGAGAGCGGGCGGGACCATTGCGGATTGCGCACCATGATGTCGCCGGGACAGGGCGGAAATCCGAAGCTTTCGAGAGCGACGAAGAATTCGTGACGGAACGCCTCCAGCACGTCATCTTGCACCGGCCCGGCCAGAATGAGGCCGTTGTCCTGGTCGGTGCGGACGGTCTGCTCTCCCCGCCCCTCGCTTCCCATCACGATCAGGCAGCTCCCCGTGCGCAGCTTCGCCGGCGCGACCATGTCGAACAGCCGTGACAGCAGGCGGCGGTTGAGATCGGAGACGATCTCCGCAATGACCTCCACCTTGACGCCCTGCCGCCGCAGCACGCGCGTTTGCGTCTCGATCTCGCGCGCCGCAATGGCAAGATCCTGCCGGCTTGAGGCGCGATCGATGCGGCCGGCGGTGACCTGGGCGCTTCCTGCCAGAAAGCCCAGCAGGTCGATCTCCTCCAGAATGCCGACGAGCTCCTCGCCCTCGCGCACCACCAGCCGCCGCTTGTTGTGCTTGGTCATCAGCAAGAGAGCCGAGGATACGAAATCGTCGCGTCGCAGAGACACGAGGTCGTAATTGGCGAGGGTGCCCACCGCCGTCTGGATGGACTGGCGCCCCAGCACCACCGCTTTCGACAGGTTCATGCCTGTGACGATGCCGATCCGCTCGCCGTCCCGGACGAACAGCGCATTGCTGTTGATCTCGCGCATCAGGTGTCCGGCGGCCTCGATCGTATCGCTGGCCGCCAGAAACACCGGCGGATGCAGGAACAATTCACCGACCTTGGCATGCATCAGCGAGCCATAGCGTCGTGCCTCCTCATCGTTGGCGAACTCGTCCAGCTTCTGGGAGATCTCGCGATAGAAGAAGGCGGCAAAGCGCGGATTGGTTTTGATCAGATCGAGCGCGACCTTCCTGGGGATCACGTAGCAGAGCGTCTCGTCGCGCGCGAAAAACTGGTGGCCGTTATGATCGTGAACGAGCGCACGACTGTCGAACGTGTCCTTGGGCCCAAGCAATGCGAGCAGGTCGACCTCGCTCCGCTCCTCGACGATGCCCTTGATCACGACATAGAGCGCCTCCGCCGGAGCGTCCCGCCTGATGATCGCTTCTCCGGGACTGAAGTAGGCGATGTCGAGCGCGGCCCGCAACGTCTCGGCCTCGTTCGGCGTCAGACGATCGAACGGCGGGTTGCTGATATCGAACGCCTTGGGCATTTCGACCTTTCGACGACGCGGATCATCCGACATGACCCGACGATCGACAATCAAACGATCAGCACCGGCGAGGCCAACTGGCCCAGCCGGTGCGAAGCGTGGTCCCTGGACCCTCGTTCAGTGAGCCGTCGCTGAAGCCGCGCCGATACCGGTCTGGGAGCGGACATATTGCGCATCAAAGCCGTCGCGATCGATCGCGGCGCGCTTGCTGCGATCCAGCATTGAAACCAGCCAGATCCCCGCGAAGGCGATGGCCATCGAGAACAGCGCCGGATTGTCCAGCTTGACAGGAGCCGAGCCCTTGGCGAAGCCGAGCGTCACCTCCCAGACCGCCGGCGAGAGCACCACGCCGACAACCGCGCTGACCAGACCGAGGAAGCCACCGATCACCGCTCCGCGCGTCGTCAGGCCCTTCCAGAAGATCGACATCACCAGTACGGGGAAATTGCAGGAGGCCGCGATGGCGAAAGCGAGACCGACCATGAAGGCGACGTTCTGGTTCTCGAACACGATGCCCAGGAAGATCGCGAGCACGCCGAGCACCAGTGTCGCAATCTTCGACACGCGGATCTCGTCCTGCTCGTTCGCGTTCCCGCCCTTGATCACCATGCCGTAGAGATCGTGGCTGATGGAGGACGCCCCCGCCAGAGCCAGCCCCGAGACGACGGCAAGGATGGTGGCGAAGGCGACGGCCGATATGAAGCCGAGGAACAGGTTGCCGCCGACGGCGTTCGCGAGGTGAATCGCCGCCATGTTGGAGCCGCCCTTGATTGCCGCGATTCCGCTCTTGGTCTTCTCGAGGATGCTCCCATCCAGGAACATCGCATCGGTCGACACCAGCGTGATCGCGCCAAATCCGATGATGAAGGTCAGGATATAGAAATAGCCGATGAAGCCGGTGGCGTAGAACACCGACTTGCGGGCGGCCTGGGCGTCCTTCACGGTGAAGAAGCGCATCAGGATGTGCGGCAGGCCCGCCGTTCCGAACATCAGCGCCAGGCCGAGCGAGATGGCCGAGAGCGGATTGGAAATCAGGGTACCGGGCTCCATGATCGCGAGCTTCTTGGGATGCACCTCGGTCGCCCTGGTGAACAGCGCTTCCGGGCTGAAGCCGAACTTGTAGAGGACGGCGCCGGCCATGAACGTCGCCCCCGAGAGCAAGAGCACCGCCTTGATGATCTGCACCCAGGTCGTCGCTTTCATGCCACCGAACGTCACGTAGATCATCATCAGGCCGCCGACCAGGACGACTGCGATCCAGTAATCGAGACCGAACAAAAGCTGGATCAGCTTGCCGGCCCCGACCATCTGCGCGATCAGGTAGAATGCAACGGTCACCAGCGAGCCGCATGCCGCCAGGATGCGGATCTCGGTCTGCCCCAAGCGAAACGACGTGACGTCGGCAAAGGTGAACTTTCCGAGATTGCGCAACTGCTCGGCGATCAGGAAGGTGACGATCGGCCAGCCCACGAGCCAGCCGACCGAGTAGATCAGGCCGTCATAGCCCGAGGTGTAGACGAGACCGGATATGCCGAGGAACGACGCCGCCGACATGTAGTCGCCCGCGATCGCAAGCCCGTTCTGGAATCCTGTGATGCCGCCGCCGGCCGAGTAGAAATCCGCCGCCGAAGCGGTCCGTTTGGCGGCCCAATAGGTGATAACGAGCGTCAGGCCGACGAAGCCTACGAACATGCCGATGGCCGACCAGTTGGTCGCCTGCTTCGACCCGCCTTCGACGGCGCCGGCGGCAAGCGCTATGGTGGGCAAGCTTGCGAGCAGAAATACCGATAGAAAAGCGAATCTCTTCACGAGCGGTTCTCCTCGACAATCTTGCGGATGAGCACGTCGTAGCTGGAATTGGCCTGACGGACGTAGATGCCCGTCAGCACAAAGGCGAGCACGATGACGGACAGTCCGATCGGAATACCGATCGTCGTCACGCCGCTGCCCAGCGGTATTCCCAGAAATTTGGGAGCGTAGGCCACCAGCAGGATGAAGCCGAAATAGATGACAAGCATGACCGCCGACAGCAGCCAGCCCAGCGACGAGCGCCGGCGCACGAGCTCCTGGTAATTCGGGTCGCGTTCAATCTTTGCGAGGTTGCTCACATTAATGATCCCTGGAATGTCCTCTGAAAATTCTTGCCATGACGGCAGCCCCTTCTCTCGGGGAGCGGTCCTAGCCTGCACTGCCGGCCGGCTGAGCTCCATGATCCAGATCAAGCGCGGTCGATCATGCGCGAATGAAGTCGACGCGGGGCCGTGAAGCGACGGCCCGGGGCGAGCACGCAATGGGACGAGACGGCGAGACGGGTCCCGCAATTCGATCATGCGGATCGGCGCGGGCCAGCAGCATGGGCGGCTGAAATGTCCCGTGTCGCTTCAGCACGTTTGCGGTTAGGTTGGACGCGATTTTGCGTCAGCGCTGAATTTTCATCGCAAGCGATTTCCGGTGCAGGCGATATGCAAGAGATCAAGGGATAACTTGAATGCCTACACCCGAACCGATCAAGTTCACCGCCGGCGCGGCCTACGAGCGCTTCATGGCGCCCTGGAGCCGGTTGGCCGGGACCCTTTTCCTGGACTGGCTGGCACCTGGCCCCGGATTGGCCTGGGCGGATATCGGTGCCGGCAACGGAGCGTTCACCGAGCTCCTTCTTGCGCACTGCACCCCTTCATCGAGCCAACGGTGCTCGCACGCAGGACATGGAGCTGCAATCCCAGTGCATCCGCCGCAGCCTGCATATCGCGCAGCTGATTGTCGGTCGTCGGATTGCTTGGGTTGACCAGAAACCCGATGTCCTTCGATGTCGGCAGCAATTCGTGCATCAACTCCAGCCGCTTCGAGACCACCTGCACGTTCAGTGACGTCACGCCTGTGACGTTTCCGGCCACCGGGCTGAGACTGGGCACGAGACCGATATTCACGGGGTCGCCGATCGTCGTGAACACGATCGGAATTGCTGCCGTCGCCTTCTTGGCCGCGAGCGCCGCCGGTGTCGTGAAGGCGACCAGCACAGCCGGCTGCCGCTCAACCAGATCGGCAGCAAATGCCGGCAAATCGGTCGTACTGACCTTCAGCCCAGCGGTATTCGACTGAGAGATTCTGCCCGTCAACGAAGCCGAGTTCACCGATTCTCCGCAGGAGCGCGTTAGTCAGTGAGGCCCATCGTGCACTGCCGCTGCCGAGAACGGCGACGACGGGCCTGCGCGCGGGTACTTGCGCCAACGAGAGGCTCGACCACGCCACCGTGCAGAGACAACCCATCTATGGATCGCAGGCAAGAGCCAGGCGCGCGCCAATCGCGCTGGCGCGGGGGACGAGTTCCTACGCGGCCGATTTCTTCTTCGGCTTCGGCTTGGCCGCCTTCGGCACGACCTGCGGCTCTGGATTGCCCTCGATCGAAGACAGGCGACCGGACGTGAAGGTGTAGATGCCGGCGCGCGGCCCGGTCGTCCAGGTGACGACGGCGACGCGACGGCCGGCGGCGTCATTGGAGAGATTGACGGTCGAGGGTGCACCGATGCCGCGCACCACGTCGCATTCGGTGTGGCCGAGCGCAACCGCGCCGCCCGCCGGGGCCGGTGCCGTCGTCGACGCATTGGCGTCAGCCGGACCGGACGCTGGCGCCATGCCGGGACAGGCGCCGTCGGCGCTGACGAGATCCTCAGCGCCCACCGGCTTGTTGGGGGTCAGCGGCGGCGACTCGATCGAGATATTCTTGATGAAGAGACGACCCGGCCTCTGGAACCATTCGGCATCCTTCGACAGCAGATCGGTCCCGCCGGAGCAGCCCGCGACCAGCGGTGCTACAGCAGCCAACGCAATTGCGAGCGAGCCGGGAAGCTTTTGATGTCGCACGATAAACTAAATTCCCCGCGTGAAGGACCAGCCCTAAGCGATTGTCCCAACATCACTTTGCGGCACGAAGGTGACAGAAGCGATCATCGCCCGAAAAGTGCAAATTATCATTAATACGAACGGCCGCTAATTTCGACGCTGCCAGCGGCCCCGCTCGTCGGCTTGCCAATAGGTGACATCAAATCCCCGCGCCTTGCAATCCGCCCAGGCGCTGCGGGCGGACGCGAGCGCATCCGGATCGTCGCCATTGAACAGCAGCACCATGCGCTCATAGCCCTGCGCGTCCTGCGGCAGCGCCGCATTGTCGACCAGGAAGCGGACATTGGCGCCGTTGGGATTGCCCTCCTCGATCGCCAGTACGATCGGCTGATCGGCGGCATCGTTCACCCGCCACGTCGCGTGCGGCAGGAAGGAATCGTCGCGATAGGTCCACAAATGCGCGTCGAGTGCGTCGGCGCGCTCCTTCGAGGTCGCTTGCACCACGACGCGCCAACCGCGCTCGAGCGATTTCTCGAGAAGCGACGGCAACACGTTCTCCACAGTCATGTTTTGCAGATGGTAGAACAGCACTTCGGTCATTCGGTCACTTGCGCTCGTAATGGTCGGCCACCAGGCGGTCGAGCAGGCGCACGCCATAGCCGCTGCCCCAGCTCTGGTTGATGTCGGTCTTCGGCGCGCCCATGGCGGTGCCGGCGATGTCGAGATGCGCCCAGGGCACACCATCGACGAAGCGCTGCAGGAACTGCGCCGCGGTGATCGAGCCGCCGTGGCGGCCACCGGTGTTCTTCATATCGGCGAACTGGGAATCGATCAGCTTGTCGTATTCCGGGCCGAGCGGCAGGCGCCAGACCTTCTCTCCGCTCTCGATGCCGGCCGCGAGCAGGCGTTCGGCCAGTTCGTCGTTGTTGGAGAACATGCCGGCGTGTTCGGTGCCGAGCGCGACCACGATCGCACCCGTCAGCGTCGCCAGATCCACCATGAATTTCGGCTTGGTCTTCTTGGCGACGTACCAGAGCACGTCTGCGAGCACGAGGCGGCCTTCGGCGTCGGTGTTGATGATCTCGATGGTCTGGCCCGACATCGAGGTGACGATGTCGCCTGGCCGCTGCGCATTGCCGTCAGGCATGTTCTCGACGAGGCCGATGGCCCCGACTACGTTGGCGCGCGCCTTGCGCGCCGCCAGCGCGTGCATCAGGCCGACGACGCAGGCCGCCCCGCCCATGTCGCCCTTCATGTCCTCCATGCTGCCGGCCGGCTTGATCGAGATGCCGCCGGTGTCGAAACAAACGCCCTTGCCGACGAATGCGACCGGCGCCTCTCCCTTTCTGCCGCCGTCCCAGCGCATGATCACGGTGCGGCTCGGCCGCGCCGAACCCTGGCCGACGCCGAGCAGTGCGCCCATGCCGAGCTTCTGCATCGCCTTGACGTCGAGCACCTCGATCCTGACGCCGAGCTTGCGGAGCTGACCGGCGCGGCGCGCGAACTCCTCGGGGAACAGCACGTTCGGCGGCTCGTTGACGAGGTCGCGCGCGAGGACGACGCCGTCGACGACGTGGCCGGCCGGAGCAAACGCCTTCCTCGCGGCCGTGGCGTCGCCGACCGCAAGCGCGACGTCGGCGCGCGAGTCGCCCTCCTCGCCGTCCTTCTTCTTGGTCTTGTAGCGGTCGAACCTGTAGGCGCGCAGGCGAAGGCCCGAGGCGATCGCGACCGCCTGCTCGCTGGTCATGGCGCCCCCGGGCAATTCCGCCATGATGGTCATGGCGGCGGTTCCGGCGGTGAGCTTGCTCGCCGCCACGCCGCCGAATTTGAGGAAATCGCTCGTCTTCAGGCTCGCCGGCTTGCCGGCCCCGATCACCACCAGACGGGTGGCCTTCACGCCCTCTGGCGCCAGAATGTCCAGGGCAGCCCCGCTTTTGCCTTTGAAGCCGGCGGCGGAGGCCGCCCGCTTCACAAGATCGGCAGCGCTCCCGAGCGCCTTGGCCGTCGCCGGGCCGAGCTTCAGGCCGTCGTCGCAGAACACGACCAGGATGCCACGGGCGGCGGCAGACAACGGGACGAAGCCGACCTTGATGGCATCGGACATGGGTAACTCCTCCAAAACATGGGGCTTTTTGCCGATCGGCGGAGCCGGCCACAGGCCGGAGCTGAACGGCGATTCACCGGACTTTGCCCACTATGGGGCACCGGCCCGGCCGATGCCAAGCACCCGCCGTGGCCGCCAGGCCACAACGAGCGAAATATTAACCATATATTGGGGGCGCCACGGGGCAGCCATTTTGTTGACGGATCAAAGGGATGGTAGTGAGAGTGTGAGCCGGCGGAAGCGGTGGTTGCCCAACCTTGGGGGTCCCCTGACCGGGATTGGTTGGACAGCCGGAGCTCCGGCCGGCAGTGGGGCTTGGTGGGATTCGTGCGGTAGCGCATGGGGTCGATCGATAGGTATATTTTCCGCACGACGCTGGCGTCGTTTGCGCTGGTCCTGGTCAGCCTCACCGGCGTGATCTGGATTACGCAGGCGTTGCGCGGCATCGACCTGATGACGAGCCAGGGTCAGACCATCCTCACGTTCCTCGGCATCACCAGCCTCGTCATTCCGGCGCTGGTCCTGATCATCTCGCCGATCGCGCTGATGATCGCGATCTCGCACACGCTGAACAAGCTCGCGACCGATTCCGAGATCATCGTTATGAATGCCGCCGGCTTCTCGCCGTTCCGGCTGTTCTATCCGTTCTTCTACGCCACCTGCGTGGTGGCGCTGCTGGTCGCCTTCATCGCGGCCTATCTGGCGCCCGACGGCATGCGGCGGATCAAGCAGTGGGACGCCGAGATCACTGCCGACGTGCTCACCAACATCCTCCAGCCCGGCCGCTTCGCCCAGCTCGACAAGAACCTGACGATTCGCATTCGCGAGCGCAAGCCCGGCGGCATTCTCGAAGGCATCTTCATCGACGACCGCCGCGATCCGAACGAGCGCGTCTCGATCGTCGCCGAACAGGGCGAGGTCGTTAAGACCGAGAACGGCTCCTTCCTGGTGCTGAAGGACGGCAATCTGCAGCGTTTCGAGGCGGGCAAGCGCGATCCCGCGCTGGTGGCGTTCGGGCGCTACGGCTTCGACATGTCGAAGTTCGGCAACCAGGGCCGTGACGTCACGCTCGGCATTCGCGAGCGCTATCTGTGGGAGCTGTTCTCGCCGGCCGAGGATGATCCCGTCTACAGGCAGATTCCCGGGCAGTTCCGCTCGGCCCTGCATGACAGCCTGCTCGCACCGGTCTATCCCTTCGCCTTTGCCGTGCTGACCTTCGCCTTCCTGGGTGCGCCTCGCACCACCCGCCAGAGCCGCAACTTTTCGATCGGCTCCTCGATCCTCGCGGTGTTCGGCCTGCGCATGGTCGGCTTCGCCTGCTCGGTGATGGCCGTGAAATCGCCGGAGGCGGTGCTCGTTCAATATGCGATGGTCATGGGCGCCATAGGCATCGGGCTGTGGATGATCATCGGCGGCATCGTGGTCGAACCGCCCCCCGGTCTCATGGAGGCCATCAACAGGTCCAACGCGCGCATCGCGCGGTTGTTCGGACGACCGGCCACCGCATGAGCATGCTCACCAACACCCTCGGGCGCTATTTCGCCGGCCGCTTCGTCGTCGCGGCGCTCGGCGTGTTCGCGAGCATCTTCCTGCTGCTGGTGCTGGTGGACTACATCGAGATGGTGCGCAAGACCTCCGGCCTCGCATCCGCCTCCGCGATCATGGTGGCCGAGACCTCGCTGTTCCGGGTGCCGCAGCTGCTGGAGAAGCTGACGCCGTTCTGCATGCTGATCGGCGCCATGACCTGCTATCTCGCCCTCTCCCGCCGGCTCGAGCTCGTGGTGGCGCGTGCCGCCGGCATCTCGGCCTGGCAGTTCATCTCGCCGGCGCTCGGCAGCGCGCTCCTGATCGGGGTCATCGCCACCGTCGCCTACAATCCGATGTCGGCCAATCTGCGCGAGCTCTCCAAACGCATGGAGGCCGAACTGTTCGGCTCGGCGCCCGGCGGCGGCATCCAGGACGCCTCCGGCTTCTGGCTCAACCAGGTGACCGACGACGGCCAGACCATCATCAACGCGGCGCGCAGCGAGCAGCAGGGTGTCCGGCTGACGGGGCTCACGCTGTTCCGGTTTGACACAGAGCAGCACTTCAAGGAACGAGTCGAGGCGCGCGAGGCGGAGCTCGAAGTCGGAAAGTGGATATTCAGGAACGTCCGCCGCTTCACGCTCGACGGGCCGCCGAGGGAGGAGTCGATTCTGGCGATTCCGACGACGTTGACCGAGGCCCAGGTCCGCAACAGCTTTTCCACACCCGAGACTGTGTCCTTTTGGCAACTACCGAGCTACATCCGTTCCTCCGAGAGCTCAGGCTTCGCGACAGCCGGCTATCGACTCCAGTATCAAAAGCTGTTGGCGCAGCCGTTTTTGCTCGCCGCCATGGTGATGCTCGCGGCCTCGGTGTCGTTGCGTTTCTTCCGGATGGGCGGCGTGCAGAAGATGGTTTTGAGTGGCGTGGGCGCAGGCTTTCTGCTCTACGTTCTGTCGAAAGTAACTGAGGACTTGAGCAAGGCTGAGTTGATGCATCCGATCGCTGCGGCGTGGTTGCCCGTTGTTGTGGGCGGCCTCACCGGCTTTTTGGCCTTGCTCTATCAGGAGGACGGTTAGTGACTGCCGTCCAACGAGGGCGCGTGTCTCGTTTGACGCGGCGTACTGTGGTGCGCGCGAACGGATGCGGCTTGTCCATTCGCAGGCTTCTGCTCGCCGTCATCACGGCAGCCTCGCTCGGCGGGCTGATCGACGTTGCCGCCGTGGCGCCCGCCTCCGCCCAAAGCTTCACCTACAATCCGCTGCCGCCGCGTCCGAAGCCGGCGAAGGTCGCCAACGACAACCAGATGCTGGTTCAGGCGACCGAGGTCGACTACGACTACAACAATTCGCGCGTCTCCGCGGTCGGCAACGTCCAGCTGTTCTACAACGGCACCAGCGTCGAGGCCGACAGGGTCATCTACGACCAGAAGACCAAGCGGCTACATGCCGAAGGCAACATCCGCATGACGGATGCCGACGGCAAGATCACCTATGCCGAGATCATGGATCTGTCCGACGACTACCGTGACGGTTTCGTCGATTCGCTGCGCGTGGACACCGCCGACCAGACCCGCATGGCCGCGAGCCGCGCCGACCGCTCCAGCGGCAACTACACGGTGTTCGAGAACGGCGTCTACACGGCCTGCGCACCGTGTAAGGACGACCCGAAGAAGCCGCCGCTGTGGCAGGTCAAGGGTGCCCGCATCATCCACGACCAGCAGGAGAAGATGCTGTATTTCGAGACGGCGCAGCTCGAGTTCTTCGGCGTGCCGCTCGCCTACATGCCGTATTTCTCGACGCCCGATCCGACCGTGAAGCGCAAGAGCGGCTTCCTGATGCCCGGCTACTTCCCCGGCACCACGAACACCGGCGCCGGCGCCGAAGTTCCCTATTATTGGGCGATCGCGCCCGATATGGACGCGACCATCACGCCGCGCTTCCTGTCGCGCCAGGGCGTGCTGCTGCAGGGCGAATTCCGCCAGCGCCTGATCGACGGCGCCTATCAGATCCGGGCCTATGGCATCGACCAGCTCGACCCCGGCGCATTCGCGGGGCAGCCCGGCGACCGCCAGTTCCGCGGCGCCGTGGACACCAAGGGTCAGTTCGCGCTGAACGACAAATGGGTCTGGGGCTGGGAAGGCGTCCTGATGTCCGACTACTATTTCTTCTCGGACTATCGTCTGGCGCAATACCGCGATCCGCTCGGCTCGTTCCTGAACCTGCCGACCGACGCGCTGTCGCAGCTCTATCTGACCGGCGTCGGCAACCGCAGCTTCTTCGACGCTCGCACGATGTACTGGCTGAGCTACTCGGGCAACCAGGACAAGGTCCCGGTCGTCTACCCCGTGATCGACTATTCGAACGTGCTCAACTATCCGGTGTTCGGCGGCGAGTTCAGCTACAGGACCAATTTCGTGAACCTGTCGCGTGAGAACGCGGTGTTCGACCCCATCACGACGCTGGCCAACACCAGCGGCCTGTGCACCACCGCCTCGGCCGATCCGCTCGCGCGGACGCCGTCGCAGTGCCTGCTGCGCGGCTTCCCCGGCACCTACACCCGCCTCACCGCCGAAGCGCAGTGGCGCAAGTCCTACACCGATCCGTTCGGCGAGATCTGGACGCCGTTCGCGAGCCTGCGCGCCGACGCGATCAACTCCTCGGTCTCCAACCAGCCGGGGGTGTCGAACTATCTGCCGGTCGGTGACACCCAGGCATTCCGCCTGATGCCGACCGTCGGCCTCGAATACCGCTATCCGTTCATCAACGTTCAGCCCTGGGGCTCGACCACCATCGAGCCGATCGCGCAGATCATCATCCGCCCGAACGAGACCTATGCCGGCAAGCTGCCGAACGAAGACGCGCAGAGCATGGTGTTCGACGCCTCGAACCTGTTCAGCGTCGACAAGTTCTCCGGCTACGACCGCGTCGAGGGCGGCGGCCGCGCCAATGTCGGCGTGCAGTCCACCACGCAGTTCGACAGGGGCGGCGCCGTCAAGGTGCTGTTCGGCGAGTCCTACCAGCTGTTCGGCCTGAACTCCTTCGCGGTCCAGGACTCCATCAACACCGGCCTGGATTCCGGCCTCGACAAGCAGCGCTCGGATTACGTCGCAAGCGCCAGCTACTCCCCCAACCGGACCTACACCTTCAGTGTCCGCTCCCGCATGGACGAGCAGACCTGGAACGTGGAGCGCTTCGAGGCCGAAGGCCGCGCCAATTTCGATCGCTGGTCGGTCAGCATGCTGTATGGCAATTACGCATCGCAGCCCGAGCTCGGCTATCTGACCCGCCGCGAAGGCATCCTCACCACCGGCTCGCTGAAGGTCGCGAGCAACTGGGTGGTGACGGGGTCGGCCCGCTGGGATCTCGAGGCCAACAAGATCAACCAATATGTGCTCGGCGCCGGCTATGTCGACGATTGCTTCGTGCTGGCGGCGAACTATGTAACCTCGTACGCCTACTCCGCGGGCACGACGCCGCCCACGCTGAGCCACGCGTTCATGTTCCAGATCGGACTGCGCACGCTGGCGACCTCGTCGACGACCAGCAGTTCCGCCGGCGGCTTCCAGTGAACGGTTTGAAGTGACGGCCGCGCGATCCCGATCGCAGGTTCACCGCGGCTGACATGCGAGCGACAACCATGACGATTCCATTGCCTGCCTTCCGCGTCCTCCTCGCCATCGGTGCCGGGCTGGTCCTGACCGGCCTGCCCGCGCCGTCGCGCGCGCAGAACATCGTGGTCATGGTCAACGGCGATCCGATCACCGATTTCGACATCGACCAGCGCGCCAAGCTCGACCAGCTGACGACGCAGAAGACTCCCAGCCGGCAGGACGTCATCAACGAGCTGATCGACGACAGGGTGAAGCTCAAGGAGGGCAAGAAATACGGCGTCGATCCCGGTGTCAGCGACATCAACCAGTCCTACGAGGGCATGGCGCAGCGCATGCGCATCTCGCCGGATCAGCTCACCAAGTCCCTCGAAGCCAAGGGCGTCCGCCCCGAAACCCTGAAGGGCCGCATGAAGGCCGAGATGGTCTGGACCAGCCTCGTGCGCGGCCGCTTCAAGGAAAAGCTGATGGTGGGCGAGCGCGACGTCGCGCAGGCCGTGCAGGCTCAGACCGGCGACAAGCTGCAGATCGAGGGCACCGAATACAAGATGCAGCCGATCGTGCTGATCGTGCCGCGCGGCTCGTCCCCGACCTTCCAGGAGACGCGGATGAAGGAAGCCGAGCAATATCGCTCCCGCGTCGGTAGCTGCGAGGAAGCCAATTCGCTGTTCCGCTCGACGCCGAACGCCACCATTCGCGAGGCCGTCACCAAGACGACGGCGGACCTGCCCGAAGCGCTGCGCAAGGTGCTCGACGACACCCCGATCGGCCATTTGACGGCGCCGGAGGTGACCAAGGCGGGCATCGAGATGGTGGTGCTGTGCTCGCGCAAGCCGACCATGATCGACACGCCGAAGAAGCGCGAGGTCCGCGAGAAGATGTACCAGGAGAAGTACGAGAAGACCCAGAAGGCCTATCTCGAAGAACTCCGCAAGGCAGCGATGATCGAATATCGCAACCGCTGATGGCCGCTCTTCCGATCAAGCCCCTCGCCCTGACCCTGGGAGAGCCCGCAGGCATCGGCCCCGACATCACCATTGCGGCCTGGCTGCGCCGCCGTGAGCTGAACCTGCCCGCCTTCTACCTGCTCGGCGACGAGGCCTTCGTCGCGCAACGCGCCAAAGCGCTCGGCGCCGGGATCAGGATCGCCGCGGTGAGCCCCGACGAGGCGAATGCGGCCTTCGCCGAGGCCCTGCCCGTGGTCGCGACCGGCCAGAGCGCGACAGCCGAGCCCGGCAAGCCCGACGCATCAAGCGCGCCTGCCGCGCTCGCCTCGATCCGCCAGGCAGTCACGGATGTCCGCGAGGGGCGCGCCGGCGCCGTCGTCACCAATCCGATCGCCAAGAGCGTGCTCTACCGCGCCGGCTTCCGCCATCCCGGCCACACCGAATTCCTCGCCGAGCTGGCCGCCGAGGACGGCCGCGTGCCTCAGCCGGTGATGATGCTGTGGTCGCCGCGGCTCGCCGTGGTGCCGGTGACCATCCACCTCTCCTTGCGCGAGGCGCTGAGCCAGCTCAGCAGCGAATTGATCGTCTCGACCGTGCGCATTGTCGCGACCGAGCTGACCTCCCGCTTCGGCATCGCGCGGCCGCGCATCGCCGTCTCCGGCCTCAATCCGCATGCCGGCGAGGACGGCTCGCTCGGCCATGAGGAGCAGACGGTGATTGCGCCGGCGCTCAAGGTGCTGCGCAATGACGGCATCGAGGCCAGGGGCCCGCTGCCCGCCGACACCATGTTCCACGACGCCGCGCGCAATCTCTATGACTGCGCGGTCTGCATGTACCACGACCAGGCGCTGATCCCGATCAAGACTGTCGCCTTCGACGATGCGGTCAACGTCACGCTCGGCCTGCCCTTCATCCGCACCTCGCCCGATCACGGCACTGCCTTCGACATCGCCGGCACCAGCAAGGCAAATCCTTCGAGCCTGATTGCCGCGATCCAGCTCGCGGGCCGCATGGCCGCGACCCAAATCTGATGAGCGCGATCGACGACCTCCCGCCGCTGCGCGAGGTCATTCGCCAGCACGCGCTGTCGGCGCGCAAATCGCTCGGCCAGAATTTCCTGCTCGACCTCAATCTCACCGCGCGCATCGCGCGTGCGGCAGCTCCGCTGGAAGACTCCATCATCGTCGAGATCGGCCCTGGCCCGGGCGGGCTGACGCGCGCCCTGCTCGCGCTCGGCGCCCGGCGCGTCATCGCGATCGAGCACGACGAGCGCGCGATCCCGGCGTTGCAGGATATTTCCGCGCGCTATCCCGGCCGGCTGGAGATCGTGCATTGCGATGCCATGACGTTCGACCCGCGCCCGCTGCTCTCGGGCGAACGCGCGAAGATCGTCGCCAACCTGCCCTACAACATCGCGACCCAGCTCCTCATCAACTGGCTGATCACCGAACCGTGGCCGCCCTGGTACGACACGATGGTGCTGATGTTCCAGCGCGAGGTCGGCGAGCGCATCGTCGCACGCGAAGACGAGGAGGCCTATGGCCGTCTCGGCGTGCTCGCCAACTGGCGCTGCGAGACCAAGATCCTGTTCGACATCTCGCCGTCCGCCTTCGTGCCGCCGCCGAAGGTCACCTCCTCCGTCGTACGCCTCAGGCCGCGTCCAGAGCCGCTGCCTTGCGATCGCAAGCTGCTCGAGCAGGTCGCGGCCGCCGCCTTCGGCCAGCGCCGCAAGATGCTAAGACAAAGCCTGAAATCGCTCGGCGTCGATCCCGCACGACTCGCGGCGGCGGCCGGCGTCGATCCGACGCGGCGCGCCGAGACGATCCCCATTTCGGGCTTTGTTGCCATGGCCCGTGAATTGGCGGATATACGCAGCGAGGCTCAATAACAGGAATTTCGGAGGAAGGAATATGGCGTTGATGCGTCGGCAGTCCCTGGTGAAGTTCGATGCGCCGCTGTGCGAGACGATCGTCGACACGCCCAAGCCGCAAGGACGCGAAGTGCTGGTGCGCATCGAGCGCTGCGGTCTCTGCCATTCCGACCTGCACATCCAGGACGGCTATGCCGATCTCGGCGGCGGCAGGAAGCTCGACACCACGCGCGGCATGACACTGCCGTTCACGCTCGGCCACGAGATCGCGGGCATCGTCGACGAGGTCGGCCCTGACGTTCCCGCCGGCCTTGTCGGCGCCAAGAAGGCGGTGTTTCCATGGATCGGCTGCGGCCAGTGCCGCGACTGCGCCAACGGCGACGAGAATCTCTGCGCCAAGCAGCGTTTCCTCGGCGTCTCCATCGACGGCGGTTTCGCCACCCATGTGCTGGTGCCCGACGCGAAGTACCTGCTCGACTACGATCCCCTCCCCGTCAACCAGGCCGCGACGCTGATGTGCTCGGGCGTCACCGCCTACGGCGCGCTCAAGCGCCTGGTCGACCGTCCGCGCCAGCGCAATCTGCTGCTGATCGGCCTCGGCGGCGTCGGCATGATGGGCCTGTCGTTCGCGCAGGCCATGTTCAAGCAGCCGATCACGGTCGCCGACCTCTCGCCGGCCGCGCGCGAGACCGCGCTGAAGAACGGCGCGGCCGTCGCCTACGATCCGTCCGAGCCCGACGTGATCAAGCGCATTCTGAAAGAAACCGAGGGCGGCTTCGACGAGGTCGTCGATTTCGCCGGCAACGAGAAGTCGATGGCCTTTGCGGTCGCGGTCGCCGCGCGCGGCGGCAAGGTCGTCGTCTCCGGCCTGATGGGAGGCCAGTTCACGCTGCCGATGGTGCAATGGGTCTACAAGCGCCTGACCGTCGAAGGCTTCATGGTCGGCACGCTCGCGGAAGCCCACGAGCTCATGGCGCTCGCCCGCGCGGGCAAGATCAAGCCGACGCCGATGCGCGAGGAGCCGATGGGCGACGTGCAGAAATGGATCGACGAGCTTCGCGCCGGCAAGGTCGTCGGCCGCGTCGTGCTGAAGAACTAGGAGACGGGGAACCTGAGCCTCGCTGCGGCGAGATCGAGATCTCGCCGCGGAACGCCGGCGGCTGCGCTGCGTTGGCAGCGCATGTCCATCCGCTGCACCGTCGAGAGCGCATTCTTCATTGCCTGGAGCTGCCTGGAGCAGAGCGGCGAGCTCGGCGCGCCGGACGAGACTGCAAACTTTCTGCTCGACTTCATTGAAGCTCAACTCAGGACCGGCGAACGCCGGCAGCTTATGCTTGCGAACCGCGCGATCGACGCCTGGCGCGCGCACGTCGCCAGGAGCCGGCCGCAGGACGCGCGCTTCGGATGACCGACCGCAACGTCGCGCTCGGCTCGCCCACGCAGCCATCGCTTTCCACTGGGCGCGCCAGGGTTTTGCCGGATTCCGATAGTGATTTCGTCATGCCTCATTCGACCAGCACTTGCCGCCGCGAAAGCCACAACTTGCATCGGCACGTGAATGGCCGTTCAATGGCGGTTTAGGCCGACGCCGCGTTATTTTTGGTTTTCCGGAATGCGAACTTTTCTCATCATTCTCGGCATCTGGCTGCTGATCAACGTGCTGTTCGTCGTCATCATGATGCCGCCGCGCAAGCCGCGGAAGCCGGATCATCCGCGCTCATCGGCCGGCCTCGCGCCGGCAGCCATCGAGCCCAACGCCTATCCTTTCGACGAGGACGAGAAGGTCTCGTTTCGCCACACCATCATTGCCATCGCGATGGGCGCGCTGTTCTCGCTGACGCCGCCGCTGCTCCAGGCGATCGACGACATCAAGCGGCTGGTCAGCAAGTACCGCAAGTCGGGCGAACCGCCCGAGGCCGAAAACGGCGAAGGACCGCTGGAGACGGTGTCCGAAGACGTCGGCATGCGCGAGGAGCGCATGACGGCCGGCGAATCCTCGTCCGATGACCGGAACGCGCCGAAGCGCTAGCGCCCAGATTCTGTTCGAAGATTCCACTTCGCGCGCGACATTGGAACGTCGCGCGCCGCCAGCGCGTTGGCTCTCCATCAAGGCGACGACCGGGTCGGAGCCGATGACAAGAGCAGGCGCCGCCTGCTCCGAAGAACACGCAAAACACCGGTAGCGGGCGCGTGGGATGAACGATCACGCATGGGGATCGAAAAGAGGAGATACGCGTTGACCAATCTGGGCAAGTGGTACGATCCCATCTCCGAACGCTGGATCGCGCCGCGCGAACGGCGCCAGGAGACGAGATCGTGCCAGGTGAGCGAGAACCACGTCCTCGAGCTTGAGAGGACCGTCGAGGTCCAACGCATCTGGCGAGCACTGGTTGATTGCTGCGCACGCGACTGAATCTCTCCGCGCGCGTCGAAACCGGAACCTCCTTCAGCAATGCCGGTGTCATTTGCATGATCGGTCCGCATTCCCCGCACGGCCGGTCGCAAACTGGGATTTCCGAATTCATGTCCGTGAGCCTGCTCGCGCCGGTCGCGAACGATCTGTCAGCCATGATTTGAGCAGCGGGCCGCTGACGCCGAGGACAGGATCCGTCTTCGGCTTGCGGACCTTGGCGATGCGCTTGACGGCGTCAGGGCGCTCCCGCGTGTCGGTGCACTCGTCGTAAGTGCCATCCTGCGGGTAAGCTCCGACAACAAGAAAATCCCGGCTGGACTCGATCATCCGGTGCCCAGTGCCCGCGGGCAGGACCAGGACGTCTCCGGCCTTCACGCTCAGGATCCGCCCCTTGATGCCGCCGCACTCGATCCTGGCCGTGCCGCGCGCCACGCCCATCGCTTCATGGACTTGCGAATGATAATGGACGAAGTCGTACACGGTGTCGCGCCACGACCGGCCCCAGCCGTTCGTATCGAACAGCGTGTCGATGATCACCTCCGGCGGGAAACGCCGCCCCTTCAGCGTCACCGCCCCGCGATAGAACAGCACGGGAAAACGCGGATTGTTCGGCACGATGCCATCGTCGCGAAAATGGATGGCCGTCGGTTTCCGAAGCCGCACCAGCGACCGCAGCGTCGCCGCGTCGGGCTGGTCCTCGATGAGTTTCTTGGCAAAATTCTTGATCTGATCCTTGACCGGCATGACATCTCCTCAGCCGCGATTCAACGGCGGCACGTGTGAGAAGTTTCTATTCGTGCGCGAGCACACAGGGTCGGACTCCCTCGGACCCGTTCCGCCGCACGACAGATTCCGTGTTCGCGCTTCCGCGCCCGGCAATGCGTGGCGCGCGCGCCGGGCAGAGAATTGGGCAGGCCCTTCGCGAGGCCTGGGCAAAACACCCGTCGATTCATCCCCAAAAGAATATTTCACTTTTCCGAATTTCGGATTTCGTTGATCTGTAGTGAGCATGCGCCAGCCCTGATGATCGGGCGGGAGGGACCGCTGACGAGAAGTCGTGTGGTCCTGACGCCCGGGTCCGTGAGTCCGGGCTTGCGGCGATGCGGCGGCCCGACCGGGTCCGCGCATCTGTCATCGCAACGGGAGCAATGGTGCATCGCTCCCCCGGGGAGCGCACGAGGGATACCGTTAAAACCATCCGCGAAGGAGGCCGAGTGACCGGGATCATCTGTGATCCACTGTGCATGTTTCGTAGCGCATCGATCTGCGGATGCCAGCCGGCGGCCGATCGAGGCCAGGGGGAACTCTCATGCGAGGAGTCCGGTTCGCGACCTTCGGGAACCTGGATGCGCGTCGCAAAAGTCTGGCAAAATAAGCCGGCTTCGCGGCGGAACGAACGCGCGGCAGGCCCAATTCAAGCCACATCCTCTCCGGATTTGCGGCTCATTGCCACCCAACTCTTTGACGAGAAGGGGATGGTTAAGAGTTGCGTTGTGCGTAACCGGGAGACCAGGATGGGCAACCGAACCGCGAAATTCGTATCTGCGCTTGTTGGCAGCATCATTGCCGGCGCGCCACTCGCCGCCGTGTCGCAGAATGCGCCTGTTACATCGAGCACGGCCGGTGCCGCGAGCGACTGCCTCGCCTCCCCGAAGGGTTCCGCCCCGCAGGGGCAGCACTGGCACTACCGTGTCGAGCGCGGGACCAAGCGGCAATGCTGGTATCTGCGTGCCGGAGGCGGCAAGGACAGCGCGAAGCCCGTGCAGATTGCGCAGGCCACCAGCGACACGCCGGTGGCAGAGTCGCCGGCGCCACAGCAGCATCCGGTTCAGGACGCACGCGCCGAATATCCGACGCCCCGGAGCGCTCCGGCCGTCAAGACGCCGACGCCGGTTGCGCAAGCCGCAACCGCGACACAGCCTCAACAATCTGCGGACCAGACCGCCGCGAGCGATGCGCAGCAACCGGGGAGCGCCGCGCCCTGGCCCGAGGTTCCTGCAGCGTCCACCCCACCCGCGCAGGAGCAGGCACCGACGGCGGTTGCGGCCGCGCAGCCGAGCGCAAAGCCGTCAAAATCCTCGTCCTCCGTGGCGCTTGCAGCAGCAGACGGCAGCGCCGACAAGCCGACCGGCTCGCTGCAGATGCTGCTGCTCGTCGTCGGCGGCGCGCTGGCGCTCGCCGGCATCCTCGCGAGCGTCATCTACCGCTTCGCCGGCGGGCGCGTCCGCGCTCAGGCGAGCGAACACCGCCGCGTGAATTGGGAGGATCGGGAGCATCAAAACCAAGACCGCGCGCCCTGGCTCAAGGAGATGCCGGCCTCGCCGCGCGCGCGGCAGCCGCGCCCGATCGACTTCGATGCCGAGCGTCCGCAGGCCTCGCAACTTGCCGCGATCGACCATGAGATCGATGTGATCGAAGCGCACCAGCCGCCGGCCGTTACCGAGGCGCAGCGCGATGCGGACGACATCCCGGTGTTCGACCGCGAATTCCAGATCGAGACCCGAGCGCCCCAACCGGCTGCGAACGAGACTACCACTGAGCAGCGTGGCGACCGCAATCAGGATGCGGTCGACATCGACATCATCACCACGATGCTGGAACGGCTGCTGAAGGAAGGGCCGCGACTGTCGCAGCCTAGCCCTGAAGCTGAGCTTGCAACCCTCGCACAAAACCGACGAGGCCCGTCCGCCGCTCGCGCTTGAGCCGTTCGGCCTTCAGGATCGACTGCACCTCGGCGAAGGCCTCGTCAACATTGTGGTTGATGACGATGTAGTCGTACTCGGCCCAGTGGCTCATCTCGTGGCTGGCGCGGCTCATGCGCTTGCGGATCACTTCGTCGGAATCCTGCGCGCGCGAATGCAGCCGCTTCTCGAGGTCGGCCGCTGAAGGTGGCAGGATGAAGACGCGAACCACGTCGACGCTCGCCTTCTGGTGCAGTTGCTGGGTGCCCTGCCAGTCGATGTCGAAAAGGACGTCCTGCCCAGCCGACAGTGCCGCCTCCACCGGAGCACGCGGCGTCCCGTAGAGATTGTCGAACACGGTGGCCCATTCGAGCAGTTCGCCCTGCTCCACCATCCTCTCGAACTTGGGCTTGGTCACGAAGAAATAGTCGCGCCCATCGACCTCTCCCGGTCGCATCTGACGCGTGGTCGCCGACACTGACATCTTCAGGCCGGGCTCCCGCTCGAGCAACATGCGCGACAGCGTCGTCTTGCCCGCGCCCGACGGCGAGGACAGCACGAACATCAATCCGCGCCGCTCGACACCGTCAGTTCCGTGACCGCCCGTCGTCATCGATCACTCCAGATTCTGGACCTGCTCGCGGAACTGCTCGACCACGTTCTTCATGGCGAGTCCCGTATTGGTGAGCTCGATGTCGTTCGACTTCGAGCAGCAGGTGTTGACCTCGCGGTGAAACTCCTGCGCCAGGAAGTCGAGCTTGCGCCCGATCGGGCCGCCCTTGCCGATCAGCTCGCGCGCCTGGGCGATATGCGAGGCGATGCGGTCGAGCTCCTCGCGGATGTCGGCCTTGGTCGCGATCAGGATCGCCTCCTGCATCAGGCGGTCGGAATCGAAACGGTCGGAGGTGTCGAGCAGGGTCGCGATCTGCTCGGCGAGCTTCGCCTTGATCGCCTCGGGCTTGCGGCCGGGCGAGCGTTCCGCCTTTTTCGCCAGCTGCTCGATCTCGTCGACCCGCTGGGTCAGGATCTGGCCGAGCGAAATCCCCTCGCGCTTGCGCATCGCGACGAGCTCGTCGAGCGCCTTGTCGAAGGCCTCCGCGGCAGCGGCACGGGCCGCCTTGTCCTCCTCCTCGTCGCCCTCGGGCTCGGCGACCTCGACCACGCCTTTGATGGCGAGCAGGCCGTCGATGCTGGGCGCCACGGCGTCGACTTTGCCGGAGATCAGCGCGGCGGCCTTCAGCACCGCATTGAGCACGTCCTCGTTGACGCGGACCGTGGCGGCCGCATTGGTGCGCTTGACGTTGAGATTGGCGTAGACGGTGCCGCGCGAGAGCAGCTCGCCGGCGCGCTTCTTGGCATGGGCCTCGAGCTCGTCGAACCCCTGCGGCAGCCGCACCCTGAGGTCAAAACCCTTGGCGTTGACCGACTTCAATTCCCATTCGAACGTGTACGGCCCGCTCGCGCCGTGGCTTCGGGCAAAGCCGGTCATGGACGACAGCGCCATCAGGTCAGCTTCTCCAGGAACAAAGGATACTCGAGGCATCAAGCCACGCGAATCTTAAGACTATTTTGCAGGAAAGTGGAATCCGCAAAGTCCCGTAGGCAGGTCTGCGCTGCCTAAAGCGCGATGAGATTGAATGAATCGTCATCGCGCTTTAGCTTGTTGTTTACGCATGATCTTTTCGGAAAACCGCTTCGCACTTTTCCGGATCATGCCTTAGCGCTGGACCACCGGCGGCGAGGACTGCACCGCGCCCTGGCGTGCCGGCGCTGGATTGGCCGGGCGCGCCGCGGGCGGTTTTTTCTGCTGGTTCGGGCGCGCCGGCGTGGTCGCAGTCGGCGTGTCGGCGGCGCCGGGCGCGGCGGCCGCCGGGGGCTGCGCATCCTCGGCCGGCTCGACCGTGTCGTTCTGGATCTGCTTCTCCATCGCGCGCAGCTTCGCAACGTTCTTCTGGTGCGCGTCGTAGGTCTCGGTGAAGACATGCCCGCCGGTGCCGTCGGCGACGAAGTAGAGGTCGCGGGTGCGGGCCGGGTTGGCGGCTGCTTCCAGCGAGGCGCGGCCCGGGTTGGAGATCGGGCCCGGCGGCAGGCCGTCGATCACATAGGTGTTGTAGGGCGAAGGCTGCGTGATCTCGCTGCGCTTGATCGGACGTCCCAGAGTGCCCTTGCCGCCGACGAGCCCGTAGATGATGGTCGGATCGGACTGCAGCTTGATCTTCTGCCTCAGGCGATTGACGAACACTGCGGCAACGCGGCTGCGCTCGTCCGGCTTGCCGGTCTCCTTCTCGACGATCGAGGCCAGCGTCACCAGCTGCTCGGGAGTCTTGACCGGAACGTCCTGGTTGCGGCGCTCCCAGATCTCCGCCAGCACGCGCTTGTGCGCCTGCTGCATGCGCTGGATCACCTGCTCGCGCGTGGTGCCGCGCGGGAATTTGTAGGTCTCGGGCAGCAGCGTGCCCTCGCGCGGCAGCTCGCGCACGCTGCCGGTGAAGATGTCGTTGTCGGACAGCCGCGCCACGATCTGCTCGGAGGTCAGGCCTTCCGGTATCGTCACGGCGTGCTGCACCACCTTGCCCTCGACGATGGTGGCGATGACGTCGCGCAGCGATGCGTTCTTCTGGAACGAATACTCGCCCGGCTTGAGGTCCGAGCTCGCCTTCAGCGCCGCGACGCTGGCGATGAACACCCACGGATTGACGTCGGTCACGCCTTCCTTGTTCAACGTCTCGGCGATGTCGCGCTTGCCGGCACGCTGCGGGATGTTGACGATCTTGTCTTCCCTCAGCGGCCCGGGTGCTTCCAACACCTGCCGGCCGTAGTAATACACGCCGCCGGCGCCGAGCATGGCGATCAGCAGCAGGGTGATGATGGCATTGCCCACGACCACGAAGGGGTTGCGCGCGCGCTCCGATCGCTTCGGCGGCGGCGGAACCTGTTCGGGCTCGAGCGCTGCCCGCGGACTCCGGGGCGAAATGGGCGGCCTTTCACTCATCGAAGCAACCTGAATCCTGCCGGTTCAATCGCGGCCTGACAATCGCTTGCCGAGCCAATGCACGCGCCCACTTCTATGACTATCGCCGAATACGGCGAAATGGTGGATTAGTCTCAAACGAAAACTAGCTGGTCAAACGCCGGACGATCACCGACGCATTGGTGCCGCCAAAACCAAAAGAGTTCGACAAGGCGACATTAACTTCGCGCTTCTTCGGCTTGTGCGGTACGAGATCGATCGCGGTCTCGACCGACGGATTGTCCAGGTTGATGGTCGGCGGCACGACATTATCGCGAATCGCGAGAATGGCGAAGATCGCCTCGATCGCGCCGGCCGCGCCGAGGAGATGGCCGGTCGACGACTTGGTCGAGGACATCGCAACCTTGGAGGCGGCATTGCCGAGCAGACGCTCGACCGCGCCGAGTTCGATCTCGTCGCCGAGCGGCGTCGAGGTCCCGTGCGCGTTGATGTAGTCGAGATCGGACGGCGTCAGGCCGGCACGCTTCAGCGCGGCCGACATGCTGCGGAAACCGCCATCGCCATCGGGCGAGGGCGAGGTGATGTGATAGGCATCGCCCGACAGACCATAGCCGATCACCTCGGCGTAGATCTTCGCGCCGCGGCGCTTGGCGTGATCCAGTTCCTCCAGAACGAGGACACCGGCGCCCTCGCCCATGACAAAACCGTCGCGGTCCTTGTCGTAGGGACGCGAGGCCTTCTCGGGTGTCTCGTTGAAGCCGGTCGACAGTGCCCGCGCGGCATTGAAGCCGGCAATGCCGATGCGGCTGATCGGCGATTCGGCGCCACCGGCGACCATGACGTCGGCATCACCGAGCGCGATCAGTCGGGCGGCATCGCCGACCGCATGCGCACCGGTCGAGCAGGCCGTGACTACCGAATGGTTCGGGCCCTTCAGCCCGTGCGCGATCGAGACGTAGCCGGAGGCGAGATTGATCAGGCGGCCGGGAATGAAGAACGGCGACACCCGGCGCGGCCCCCGCTCCTTCAGGAGGATCGCAGTGTCGGCGATGCCGTTGAGGCCGCCAATGCCCGACCCGATCATGGTGCCGGTCGCGCACTTGTCCTCTTCGGATTCGGGATGCCAGTTGGCATCGTCGAGCGCCTGGCCCGCGGCGGCCATGGCGAAGATGATGAAATCGTCGACCTTGCGCTGGTCCTTCGGCTCCATCCATTTGTCGGGATTGAAGCTATCGTTGGAGCCGTCGCCGCGCACGACCGTGCAGGCGATCTTGGTCTGCAGATCGGACACATCGAAGCTCTCGATCGTGCGCGCGCCGCTTTCGCCATTGAGGATGCGCTTCCAGGTCGGCTCGACGCCACAGCCGAGGGGCGAGACCATGCCGAGACCCGTGACGACGACCCGCCTCATATCCGAAAACTCCGCATCGAAAGATTCACGGCCAATAACAAGAAACCGGCTGGCCGCTGCGAAGCGACCCGTCCGGTTTCAACCGTTGTCCCCGCGAAAGTGAAGAGCCTTAGCTCTTCGCGTTCTTCTCGAGAAACTTCGTGGCGTCGCCGACGGTGAGAATCGTTTCCGCAGCGTCGTCCGGAATCTCGCAACCGAATTCTTCTTCGAACGCCATCACCAGCTCGACGGTGTCCAGACTGTCGGCGCCGAGGTCGTCGATGAAGCTCGCAGCGTCGACAACCTTCTCGGGTTCAACACCAAGGTGTTCGACCACGATCTTCTTAACCCGCTCGCCAATGTCACTCATTGCTTAACCTCGTGTTGTTCCCTGTAGACCCGACCCCCCGGGACGATACGAGCCGTCGTGGTCGTGTTACTTGCCTTTGCTTACGAACTTTGATTTGGCCCCATCCTAACCGATGCAGGGCCCGGCGAACGACGGCCAAGGCTCCGCATCGCCAATATACAGGGTTTCAAAAACCTGCAATGGCGTTCTTTGCCCATCCGTTGAAGGTCCGGTTATCATACTTCAACAGCCTTGACTACAAGCCTCATTTCGCTCCGGAAACGGCCGTTTGCCGCATCCCGCACCGCCCAAATGGGCAGTGCGGAACGAGGGCTTCAGATCATGGCCATGCCGCCGTTGACGTGAATGGTCTGGCCGGTGACGTAGGCCGCTTCGTTCGAACTCAGGTAGACGGCGGCCGCCGCGATGTCCTCGGGCGTCCCCAGGCGGGCAGCCGGAACCTTGGTCAGGATCGTCTCGCGCTGCTTGTCGTTCAGCGCATCCGTCATCGGCGTCTTGATGAAGCCGGGCGCGATGCAGTTCGCGGTCACACCGCGCTTGGCGTACTCGGCACCGAGAGTCTTGATCATGCCGATCAGGCCCGCCTTCGATGCAGTATAGTTGCCCTGCCCGGGATTGCCGGTGACGCCGACCACCGAGGTGATGGCGATGATGCGGCCGAAGCGCTTGCGCATCATCAATTTGGTGGCGGCGCGCGCCAGGCGGAAGGTCGCGGTCAGGTTGACGTTGATGACCTCCTCCCAGTCCTCGTCGCGAAGCTGCACGAAGAGATTGTCGCGGGTGATGCCGGCATTGGCGACGAGAATGTCGACCTGGCCCATCGCCGCTTCCGCGGCGGGCACGAGCGCCTCGACCTCGTCGGCCTTGGAGAGATTGCAGGGCAGCACGTGGGTGCGCTCGCCGAGCTTGCCGGCAAGCTCGTCCAGCACCTCCTTGCGCGTTCCCGAGATCGCGACGGTGGCGCCCTGCGCATGCAGCGCCTGCGCGATCGCGCCGCCGATGCCGCCGGTCGCGCCGGTGACGAGCGCCTTTCGGCCAGTCAGATCGAACATCGATAACTCCTTCAAAGCACGATCCGGAAAAGTGTGCAGCGGTTTTCCGGAAGGATCGTGCGTAAACTTAAGCCTGCTTCGCAGCGGCCAATGCATCCTTGGCGGCGACAATGTCGTTCGGTCCGCCGACGGCAACGCCGACGGCGCCGTCGGCGATACGCTTGACGAGTCCCGTCAGCACCTTGCCGGCACCGATCTCGAAGAAGCGGGTGACGCCCTGCCCAGCCATATAGGCAACCGACTCGCGCCAGCGCACCGTACCGGTGACCTGCTCGACCAGGCGGCGGCGAATCTCGTCGGGATCGGTGACGGCGCTCGCCAGCACGTTCGACACCAGCGGCGCCGCCGGCGCCTTGATCGTGACCTTGGCCAGCGCCTCGGCCATGGCGTCGGCCGCCGGCTGCATCAGCTTGCAATGGAACGGCGCGGACACCGGCAGCAGCATGGCGCGCTTGGCGCCCCTGGTCTTGGCGATCTCGACGGCGCGATCGACCGCCGCCTTGTCGCCGGAGACGACCACCTGTCCGCCGCCATTGTCATTGGCGGCCTGGCAGACCTGCCCCTGCGCCGCCTCGCCCGCGACCTCCATGGCGGCCTCGTAATCGAGGCCGAGCAGTGCGGCCATCGCACCGGCGCCGACCGGCACGGCTTTTTGCATTGCGAGACCGCGGGTGCGAAGCAACCGGGCCGTGTCGGAGACGGTCAGGCTGCCGGCTGCGGCCAGCGCGGAATATTCACCGAGCGAGTGACCGGCGACGAAGGCGGCGTCCCGCCGCACGGAAAAACCGGCTTCAGCCTCCAGCACGCGCAGGGTGGCGATGGACACCGCCATGAGCGCCGGCTGGGCATTCTCGGTGAGCTGGAGGGTCTCGGCCGGACCATCCCAGATCGTGGCCGTGAGCTTCTCCCCAAGTGCGGCATCGACCTCGTCGAACACGGCGCGTGCCACCGGAAAGGCGTCGGCCAGGGCCTTGCCCATACCGACGGCCTGGGACCCCTGGCCGGGAAATGTGAATGCTGCCGTCATCGGCGCTCCCCTGGATCGCTTGAGCCGCTGTATCGAGAACCGGCAGCCGACTACGTCCGGCCCAGGTCTTGGTTCCCGTTCATGCTCTGAAGGGGGCCGTAGACACCGTCCGAGGCTGGAATGTCAAGCCAAGAAGGGGAAGTGCGACCGGCGTCCAACCGGGAATGCCGTCCCTCAAAACCCGCCGGCCGTCTGGTTGGCATCGACCTCGGCGCCCGCCCGCGCCCGGCGCGCGCTGTTGACCAGCTGTCCCGGTCGGTCGTCGCGGTTCGGCTTGGCCGTGGCGAGCCGCAGCACGGCGGCATAGTTCGGCTGCACCTCCATGCGCCCGGCATGCCGGCTCGCGCTGAGCAGCCGATGCACCCTGGGCAGATTGTAGCACGGCACGTAGAACAACAGATGATGCTCGAGGTGGTAGTTCACGTAATACGGCGCGATGAACAGCCGCTCGAGAAAATTGGCGTGCGTGGTGCGGGTGTTGCGCAGGGGATCGCTGCTGTCAGGCACGACGGCATGCTCGGCGATGTTGCGGATGCGGGTGATGACCATCATCCAGGTCAGCAGAGGCACCAGCCATAGCAGCGGATAGGCCCACCACACGCCGGCCGCAGCCAGCGCTGCGAACATCGCCGCATTGACCATGCATTGCGGACCGAGCTTCTCCCAGAAATGCGCCAGACGCTCGCGCCACGGCCAGTCCTTCGGCCCAAGCGCATTGAGCAGCTGCGCCTTGCGCTGCTGGTAACCGGTCTGCCCGGTGATGTCGCGAATGAACTTGCGGCGGTAGCTCAACTGCGTGATCGGAAACGGCGCGGACAGCACGAGATCGGGATCGTCCTCCTGCTGGGTGCGCGCGTGGTGCTGCAGGTGATAGCGGCGATAGGCGCGTGTCTCCGCAAAGATCGGATAGGCACAGAGCCACTGGCTCAGCGTCAGGTTGGTTTTCTCGTCGGCGGACAGGCAACCGTGGGCGCCGTCATGCATGAGGATCGCAAGGCCCAGCTGGCGCGAGCCGATGATGGCAACGGCGAGGATATACGTCAGCGGATTGGGCCACCACGCCACCAGCGCGATCGCAGCAATGATCAGCGCCCAGGCATGCGCGATCAGCGCGACGCCCTTCCAGGTCACGCGCCGGCGCACCTCGACGAGCTGGTCCTCGGTCAGGAAATCGCGGGCACGCATGCGAAGTGCGGTCATGACCTAGCTCTCCTCGTCCGCAGGGGTGGATGAATCGCGGTCGTCGACGAGGCGGAGGCGTGCGGCCTCGCCGGCGCACTTCGCCTGCTCACCAAGCACGCGCAGCATCTCGGCGCAGAGCTCATCCGGCGAGCGGCCCATGGCATAGCCTTCGAGGATGACGCCGATGGCAACGGCCCAGAACCGTCGCGAGCTCTCGTCGGGCGCGCGCAGGGAGCGCCAGCCGTGACTCGCTACCTGGCCGGCATAGGCCCGCGCCCCCTCGGCGTGCAGGCGCTCGATGGTGCGCTCGACCAGCGGCGCCAGATCCTGGCGCCGACGTGTCAGGGTGAGCGCCTCCGCAAAGAAGGCGACCGAATCGCTCGCCGTCACCGTCTCCGCCAGCGCATGGGTGTACTCCCGCGGCGTGCGCGCCCTCAGCGCGGCCTGCTCGGTCGCACGGGCCAGGTACAGGAGGTCGCGGCAGGCGCATTCGACGAACAGCGCCTCCTTGGTGCGGAAATAATAGGTGATCTGGCTCGGGAATGCGTTCGCGGCGGCCGCGATGTCTGTGATCGAGGCGCCCGATAGTCCCCGCTCCCGAAACAGCGGGCTTGCCGCGTCCAGCAGCCGCGAGCGCATCTTGCGGCCGGCCGAGCGCGTAGCACGGGCCGTGTGCTTGGGATCGCCAGCCGCCTCAAACGGCTCATAGGCCGACTTTTCCGCCATCGGGGTTCCCTCTTCCGGTTATTTGTATGCTATACAAACAAATAGATCAAGCGGCGGATATGGTATGATAGGACCGATCCCGGCTCAGCACCGGAGACCCAAGCCAAAACCTGGCACCGAACCTTGCAAAGCCGGCCAAAATCCGTATAAGGCGCGCATCCGCAGACCCCGGCCGGGAGCTGAACGGACGGTCTCAGCAAATCATTCGTGATTTTGGTGTGGCAGGGCCAGTCGGCCCGTCGTCCCGTGTTTCCGCCTTCTGAGCTTCATCCCAGAGTCCTTTCCGAAGGTCTCTTAAGGGCTTGACGCCGGGCGATGCGCCAACATGAGGAAAGGACTTCCATGCCTCTTTACGAGCATGTCTTTCTCGCGCGTCAGGACGCGAGCCCGCAGCAGGTCGAAGAGCTGACTGCGCAGATGACCGGCATCGTCGAAGGTCTCGGCGGCAAGGTCACCAAGACCGAGAATTGGGGCGTTCGCTCCCTCACTTACCGCATGAACAAGAACCGCAAGGCGCACTTCGTGCTGCTCAACATCGACGCGCCGTCCGCGGCGATCGCCGAGATCGAGCGCCAGGAGCGCATCAGCGAAGACGTGATCCGCTATCTCAGCGTCCGCGTCGAGGAGCTCGAGGAAGGCCCGTCCGCGATGATGCGCAAGGCCGACCGTGATCGCGAGCGTGACGACCGTGGCGGCGGCTTCCGCGGCGAGCGCGAAGGCGGCTTCCGTGGCGACCGCGAGGGTGGTTTCCGTGGCGGCGACCGCGACGGTGGCTTCCGCGGTGATCGCGGCCCGCGCCGTCCGCGCGAAGAAGCTGAAACGACGGAAGGGGAGTAAGACCAATGGCTGAAGCTGGTGCACGCCGTCCGTTTTTCCGTCGTCGCAAGAGCTGCCCGTTCACGGGCGCCAATGCGCCGAAGATCGACTACAAGGACTCCAAGCTCTTGATGCGTTACGTGTCCGAGCGCGGCAAGATCGTGCCGAGCCGCATCACCGCGGTGTCCGCGAAGAAGCAGCGTGAGCTCGCCCGCGCCATCAAGCGCGCGCGATTCCTCGGCCTGCTGCCCTACGTCATTCGCTGATACGACCAATTCGACCGGCGGCCATAACGCCGCCGGTCGCCATTTTTTCGAACTCATAAGGCTTCCGGATCGCCCGGTCGCCGATGGTTGGGGCAGGACGCCTCTAACCGCTCGAAGGGAGCGGGACAGCTGATGATGGCCTTTGGACTGATAGCCCTGGTCGCCGGCGCTGCGTCGGCCCTGATGTTCGCCTCGATCGTTTCGGGCGCGCTGATCTCGCTCGTCCTGTTCTATCTCGCGCCGCTGCCCTTGATGGTCGCCTCGATCGGCTGGGGACCGCTCTGCGCGAGCCTTGGCGGCATCGCTGCTGCGGTGGGCCTTGGCGCCCTGTTCGGCCTGCCCTACTGCATCGCTTTCGCCGTCACCGTCGCGCTGCCGGCCTGGTGGCTCGGCCATCTCGTCCTGCTCAGCCGGCAGGTCAGCCCCGTCGCGGCAGACACTTCGGCCACCGAGCCGTCAGCCGAGCCCGAGCTCGAGTGGTACCCGGTCGGCCGCATCCTGCTGTGGATCGCCGGCTTCGCTGCGCTCACCACCGTCGCAGCCCTGCTTACGCTCGGCACCGATGCCGAGACCATCACCGGCACATTGCAGCGCGGCCTGATGCGCATCCTCCGCGCCACCGATCCGCAGACCTCCGCCGAAGCCAGCCAGTTCGTCGAGGCGCTGGTGCGCATCGCGCCGGCCGCAGCGACCATCGTCGCGATGATGACGCTGACTCTCAACCTCTGGCTCAGCGCCAAGGTGACGGCGACATCGGGCCGGCTGCACCGTCCCTGGCCGGATCTGAAGACCGCGGAGCTGCCGCCGATGACGCTGGTGGCGCTGTGCGTCACGCTCGCCTTCTGCTTCACCGGCGGGCTGCTCGCGATCGTCGCGCAGATCACCACGGCGGCGCTGATGATGGGCTACGCGCTCACCGGCTTTGCCGTACTGCATACGCTGACGCTCGCGCTGAAGAGCCGCACCTTCTGGCTCGGCTCGACCTATGCGGTCGTGGTCGTGTTCGGATGGCCCGTCATCGCGATGGTGATCCTCGGTCTTGCGGACGCCGTGTTCGGCTTCCGCGAGCGCTTCCTGCGCAGCCGGCAGCCGCCACCGCTGCCGATCTCTTGAGTTCAACCCGAAAACTGAAAACCCAGAGCACTTCAAAGGAGAATGAATATGGAAGTCATTTTGCTGGAACGCGTCAACAAGCTCGGCCAGATGGGCGAAGTCGTGAAGGTTCGCGACGGCTACGCCCGCAATTTCCTGCTCAAGCGCGGCAAGGCGCTGCGCGCCACCGCCGACAACCGTGCCAAGTATGACGGCATGAAGGCCGACCTCGAGGCCCGCAACCTCGCCTCCAAGGCCGAGGCGTCCAAGGTCGCCGAGAAGATCGAGGGCAAGAACATCATCGTGATCCGTCAGGCCTCCGAAGCCGGCCAGCTGTTCGGCTCCGTCACGGTGCGCGACGTGGTTTCCGCCTTCGAGGCCGACGGCGTTTCGCTGGCCCGTCCGCAGGTGCAGCTCGACGCGCCAATCAAGACCATCGGTAAGCACGCGATCACCGTCGCCATTCACCCCGAGGTCGAGGTCGAGGTCACCGTCACGGTTGCGCGCAGCCAGGACGAGGCCGAGCGCATCAACCGCGGCGAGGACATCTCGACCCGCAACGAGGACCGCGACGCAGCCGCCGAGGCGATCGCCGCCGCCGGCGAGTTCTTCGATCCGGAAGCCCAGCACGACGAGGTCGAGCCGGCTCCGGCTGCGGAAGAGAAGTAGGCCTCGCCCTCACGCAGGCATCGAAGCCCGGCCGTTCACGCGGCCGGGCTTTTCGTTTTGGCGGCGACATCCTCGCTCAGCATCGCGATCGAGGCGAGCGCCGTTGCCGTATGCTTCTCCACGCCATCACTGACGCAGAACACGTCAGCGGCGACCACCGAGACCTGGCGGCCGGGCTTGATCACCCTGGCGCGGCAGATCAGCTTGTCGCCGACCCCCGGCGACAACAAATTGAGCTTGTATTCCGCCGTCAGGGCCGGCTGACCGCGCGAAGTGGCCGCCGCTATCGTCGTGGCATTGTCGACCAGAAAGGCAGTGACGCCGCCGTGGAAGAAGCCGTGCTGCTGCAACAGCTCCGGCCGCCGCTCCACCGCGATGGTGCAGGTGCCGCGCGACAATTCCGACAGCTCGGCGCCGACCAAATTCATAAAACCCTGCCGGCCGACATTGGCACGGATGCGCGCGGCGATCGGCGCAAAGTCGGGATCTGCTTCGGCTCGCATGAGGCCTCTCCTTATTGCTTGTTGATGCGATCGGTTGGGCCCAGCGCGCGGTTGGCGCAGGCAATCAGCGAGTCGGCTTCGCAGCGGGATCGGCGCGATCACGCCCCGACAGGAGGGCGCCGCAAAAAATCTGTGCGGGGCCGATCAGCTGGCTGACGAACAGCACCGGCGTCATCGGCAGGAACTCGCCATTTGCGACCAGCGGCGCGCGCCAGCGCTCGATCCCCTCGGCACGCGCATTTGCGCGCGCTGGGCATTCCGGACGTCCTCGCCCCAGTCGTTGCGCGAGATCTCGAAGAGATAGCGTGCCTCGCGCCGACTGGTGACCACCCAGTCGAGGTGCGCGCGGATCAGGCGGTCGATGCCCGGCCCGGCATCCGCGACCGGGTCGAGCGCCGCCAGCACTGCCGCGTGATATTGCCTGAGCACCTCGAGGAACAGCGCACCCGCCAATTCCTTCTGCGAGCTGAACGCGTGAAAGAAGCTGCCGTTGGAGGCACGGGCTTTGCTGCGGATCGCCGCCACCGTCGCGCCGTCAAATCCGACGCGATCGAACACGGCGAGCCCCGCCGCCAACAGACGCGGCCGTCGCAAGTCGAATTGGAGAATGGAGCTTACCGCGAGATCGGGGGGGCCGGCGGGCCGGAGGATTCCGCCGGCGGGGGGGCCGCAGCAGTCGCGGCCGGCTCCTGCGGCTTGGCCGGGGGTTCGGAGCTTGCGGCAGGCGCAGCCGGCTTCGGAGCCGCCTCTTCCACCTTGGGCACGCCCGGCGAGGCCGGCGTCACCTGCGGCACCGGATCGGGCCGCAGCGCCGGAGCTTCGTTGCCGCGCGGCTCGACCGTGGCTGTATCCGGCTTGGCCTCGGGCTTTTCGGACGGTTTGGTTTCGGATTTGGGTTCACCGGAGTCCACCTTCGCGGTCTCGGGCTTGGCTTCGGCCTTCGGCTCACTGTTCTTGTCTTCAGTGGCCGGCGCGGCGGCGTCGATCTTCGCTGCGTCTTCGGTCCCAGGCTTGCCGCGACGCTTGCCCTTGCGTCCCTCCGGCGCCGGCTGCCCCTCGGGTTTGGTGCCCTCCTCGGCAGGCCGCGCGGCGCGCTTCTGGCGCCCCTCAGCGGACGGAGTTGCGCCCTCGCCCTCCGGCTTGGCGGCCTCCTGAGAGCGCTGATGGCGGCCCTGATGCTCGGGCGTCTGGCCTGGGGCGGTGGCCGCTTCCTTTTCCTTGGCCCCGTCCTTCTTGCCGTCCTTGGCCTTGTAGCGGGTGTCGGTAGCACCGTTGGAGACGAGATAGGAGGCGAGGACGCCCGCCATGTCCGGGCTCGTGGTGTAGTGCTGGCGCAGGAAGCCCGGCAGCGAGCCCGGAGCCACGGACTTCAGTAGCCCGCGCGGGCTCTTGTGGCAGGCATTGCAGGTCTGGGCGAAGAGCTGGGACGGGGTCTTGCCGGCCTCGAGGTTCGTCGCCTGCGCAAGGACAGCATCGGTCGCGCCGAAGCCGATCAGAAGCAGTACCGTCGCGAGGCTAAGCGCTCGGCTCGACATTCCCATCATCTCCATTGATTTTCCGCGCAACCGGCAATCCGGCCCGCCGGCGGGTCACCTTTTAGCGAATTGAGCCGCGAATGGAAGCAGGCTGCCCGCGCAAGCTGTGGTTAAGCGCTTTTCGAATATCCGCATTGAACACAACGCAATAGCGCGTGTGGAACAGTCTCCCTAGATTTGGATGCAAACGCATAGGAACCCGAGCGGGACCTGGGCGTCAGATGTGAAGACCGGCTTAGTCGCATCTCTTCGGGTTCGCTCGAGAGGAAGGTGTCGATGGACCGTTTGTTGCGTCGATTCTTGTCTCAATTCATCCGTCGCGGGTCGATGACGGTGACCACGTCGGCGGGGGCGAAGTTCACTGTCGGCGACGGCTCTGGGGAGCCGGTCGCGGTGCGCTTCGTCACCCCGGAAGCGGAACGGAAGGTCCTCGTCAATCCCGAACTCGGGCTTGGCGAGGCCTATATGGACGGCGAGTTCGTGGTCGAACGCGGCGCCATAGCTGATGCCCTGGCGATCCTGCTCAATCAACCCGACCTATTGCCGCAGTGGGCCAAGCCCTGGTGGCACCTGCGCTACCTGACGCGGCACCTGAAACAATTCAATCCGCGCTCGCGTTCCCGCGCCAATGTCGCCCATCATTACGATCTCGACGCCCGGCTCTATTCGCTCTTCCTCGATGCCGACAAGCAATATAGCTGCGCCTATTTCGAGACGCAGGACGCGACGCTAGACGATGCGCAGCTCGCCAAGAAGCGCCACATCGCCGCAAAGCTGCTCCTCAAGCCCGGCCAGCGCGTGCTCGACATCGGCTCGGGCTGGGGCGGGCTCGGGCTCTATCTCGCCGAGATCGCGGGTGCCGACGTCACCGGCGTCACGCTGTCCACCGAGCAGCTGCAAATCGCCAATGCGCGCGCCGCCGAAAAGGGCCTGACCGGATCGGCCAGGTTCCTGCTCCAAGACTATCGCGACATCGATGGGCCGTTTGACCGCATCGTCTCTGTCGGCATGTTCGAGCACGTCGGGGCGAGGTTCTACGATGCCTACTTCCAGCGGTGCGCCGAACTCCTGAACGAGGACGGTGTCATGCTGCTGCACTCGATCGGCCGTTCGCAAGGGCCTGATTCGACCAATCCCTGGATTGCCAAATACATCTTCCCCGGCGGCTACATCCCCGCTTTGTCCGAGGTGCTGCCGGCGATCGAGCGTGCGGGCCTTCTGGTCTGCGACATCGAGATCCTGCGCCTGCATTATGCCGAGACGCTTAAGGCCTGGCGGGAGCGCTTCATGGCCCGGCGCGAGGAGGCGGTGCAGCTTTACGACGAGCGCTTCGCGCTGATGTGGGAGTTTTATCTGGCGGCCTGCGAAATGACGTTCCGGAAGCAGGCCATGATGAACTTCCAGATCCAGCTCACCAAGCGTCAGGGCGTGGTGCCGATCACCCGTGACTACATCGCACGCAATGAATCCCGCTTGCGGGCCATCGAACGCGGCGCCACGACAAGGCTGAAGCTGGCAGGTGAATAGGTTCTAATGACGCAGGGTCGATATCGGGGAGGCGCGGAAAGAGGCTGTCGACGCCAACTGCGCCCGCAGTTCCGCCAGGATCTCGGGTGCGACCGGCTGGCGGCGCACTTCGGGGCGCTCGGCGTGCTGCATGGCTGCGATCAGCCCCGACAGCCACAGTCGGCTGCCTGCCTCGGTCCGCCAGATCTTCTGCTGCCGTTCTGGCCGCATCGCTCGCCTCGTCTTCCCGTCGCGGGTTGGGACAATCCCCGGCCCGCCTGCCTGTTCCGGCCCTACCCCGAAATATTCCGGGGGCGATGTGATCTGTTTCACATAAGTCTGGTCGGGTCCGACTTAGACCGTCGCCATGAGCAAACAGACTCAATCCTCATTCGACGTGCAGGACGACCTCCGCACCGATTACGCCCTGATCGTTACGGGCGTTGGGGCGGCGCTGGTTGCGCTGGTCTACCTCCTGCTGGTCTGAAGCCGAGCCGAAGCCGGTCCGTGCGCGTCATTTCGCGCGCTTCCAGATGGGTCTACGCGCCAATCCATAAGGTTCATGACTTCAGGATTTTTCCACGGCGGGGTCCCGGCTGTCTGTGAGCGGGCGAGTTCCGTCAAAATCCGTCAAGGGCGGCGCATGCTGCGGCTGCTAATCATCCACCATTTTAACTGAGCGGTTGATAGCGGACAGCTTTCGCTTCCGCTTTGGCGTCAGGCGGCGCTTTATCCCGGCCCCGCATCTGCCCAAGAAAATTGCTAAGCACGTCCAACCATGGCCCCCACTGATTCGAACGTCCTCAAACTCGCGCCCGAGGCCGGAACTCCGGCCTATCGAAGCGCGCCGCATAATATCGAGGCGGAACAGAGCCTTTTGGGCGCGATCCTGGTCAACAATGACGCCTTCTACCGGGTCTCGGACTTCCTTGAGGCGAAACATTTCTTCGAGCCGCTCCACCAGACTATCTTCGAGACGGCCGGTAGCTTGATCCGGATGGGCAAGATCGCCACACCCGTCACGCTGAAGACGTTCCTGCCCGCCGATACCGATGTCGGCGGCATGACCATCGGGCAGTATCTGGCGCGTCTGGCGGCCGAAGCGACCACGATCATCAACGCCCAGGACTACGGTCGAACCATCTACGACCTGTCGCTCAGGCGCGACCTGATCGGCATCGGCGAAGACATGGTCAATGTCGCCTATGACGCACCGGTCGACTTCGCACCGCGGGCGCAGATCGAGGACGCCGAGCGCCGCCTCTACGAGCTCGCCGAGTCCGGCCGCTATGACGGCGGCTTTCAGAAATTCTCGCAGGCGCTGACGGTTGCCGTCGATCTCGCAGCGAAAGCGTTCCAGCGCGACGGAAAGCTGTCCGGTATCTCGACGGGCATGCGGGATCTCGACACCAAGATGGGCGGCCTGCAGCACTCCGACCTCATCATCGTCGCAGGACGCCCCGGCATGGGCAAGACGTCGCTGGCGACCAATATCGCTTACAACGTCGCGCGAGCCTATGTCGGCGAGCTCCAGGCCGACGGCACCATGAAGGCCGCCAATGGTGGCGTGATCGGTTTCTTTTCCTGCGAAATGTCGGCCGACCAGCTCGCCACGCGTATCGTGGCCGAGCGCACCGGCATTCCCTCCTCCCACATCCGCCGCGGCGGCATCTCGGAAGCCGATTTCGAGAAGATCAGGGAGGTCTCGATCGAGCTGCAATCACTGCCGTTCTATGTCGACGCGACCGGCGGCCTGTCGATCGCGCAGCTGATGGCGCGCGCGCGCCGGCTCAAGCGCCAGAAGGGCCTCGATCTGCTCGTGATCGACTACATCCAGCTGCTGTCGGGCTCCAGCAAGCGCGCCGGCGACAGCCGCGTACAGGAAATCACGGAGATCACGACCAGCCTGAAGGCGCTCGCCAAGGAGCTCAACGTTCCCGTGATCGCGCTGTCCCAGCTCTCACGCCAGGTCGAATCGCGCGACGACAAACGGCCGCAGCTCTCCGACCTGCGTGAATCCGGATCGATCGAGCAGGACGCCGACGTCGTGCTGTTCGTCTACCGCGAGGAATATTACCTCGCGATGAAGGAGCCCCGCCCGGGCACGCCTGAACACGAGAAGTGGCAGCTGGACATGAGTCTTGCGCACGGAAAGGCCGAGGTCATCATCGGCAAGCAGCGCCACGGCCCGACGGGCACCGTCGATTTGGCGTTCGAAGCCTCGGTCACGCGGTTCGGCGACCTCGCGCCTGACAGTCAGCTGCCGGCCCGCAGCGGCAACGACTACTGAGTTCCTTGAACCAGACCTGCCTCTTGCGTAAAACGGCGCCATGACAATGGCGTCCGACCAGAAAATGAACCCGCAATCCGGCCTTCTCTCCGCGGAGGCCAATCAGGCGACCGCGCTCGCTGCCTATGGCGGCGTGCTCACCGTCGATCTCGACGCGATCATCGCCAACTGGCGCAAGCTCGAGAAGACGGCGGTGCCGGCCGAATGCTCGGCGGTGATCAAGGCCAACGCCTATGGCTGCGGCGCCGAGCAGGTCGCGCGCGCACTGAGCAAGGCCGGCTGCAGGACCTTCTTCGTTGCCACCATCGAGGAAGCGCGCAAGGTGCGCGCGGCCGTGCCGGAGCCCACGATCTACGTGCTCGGCGGTTATTTCCAGAACACCGGCGAGCACTACGCCCAGATCAACTGCCGGCCGGTGATCGGCGATCTCAACGAGCTCGCCGAGTGGGACGTGTTCTGCCGCCGCACCGGCTGGAACGGCGGCGCCGCAATCCACATCGACACCGGCATGAACCGGCTCGGGCTGACGCTGTCGGAAGCGCAGGCCATCATCCCCCGCATCAATGCCGGCGATCACGGCATCACGCTGGTGATGAGCCATCTGGTCTCGGCCGAGCAGCTCAACAGCCCCGTCAACGCCAAGCAGCTCGCTTCCTTCCGCGCCATCGCCAGCGAATTTTCCGGCGTGCCGGCCGCGCTCGCCAATTCCTCCGGCATCTTCCTGGGCGCGCCCTTCCAGTTCGACATGGTGCGGCCGGGTGCGGCGCTCTATGGCGTCAACCCGACGCCGGAAGCCGACAATCCGATGCAGCCGGTCGTCGACCTCAAGGCGCGCATCGTGCAGATCCGCAATGTCGAGCGCGGCGAAGGCGTCGGCTATGGCGGCACCTGGACCGCGCGTCGGCCGACCAAGCTCGCGATCATCGCGGTCGGCTATGCCGACGGCTATTTCCGCGCCGCCAGCTCCAACGACGGCACGCGCGGCGCCGAGGTGATCGTCGCGGGCAAGCGCTGCCCCATTGCGGGCCGCGTCTCCATGGACCTGATTGCCATCGACATCACCGATCTGCCGCCGAACGCGGTGCGGCGCGGCCACATGGTGACGCTGCTCGGCGAAGGCATCACCGTAGACGAGCTCGCGCATCATTTCGGCACGATCGGCTACGAGGTGCTGACCAGCCTCGGCCACCGCTATGCCCGCGTCTACAAGGGCGGCAACGTGGTCGAGCCGCTGGTAACGCCGGAGCCCGCGCTGAACGTCGCGCAGCCGCCCTCACCGCCGCCGATCGAGCAGCCCTCAGCCGCGCCGCTGTCGGGCTAGACGACGCTTGCCTACTTCTTCTTCCTGCTGTCCAGCGCCGCCTTGCAGGTGGTGCTGAGCTGGTCGCGCTTGGCGTTGAGACAGGCGACGATGCCGCCGCCCGGCGCGATGCCGGCGCAGAATTTGTCGTAGTCCGCCTTGCAGGCACCGCGCGTTTCGGCTGACTGTGCCGAAGTGGCCCCGGAGAACGCGACGACGAATGCAATGGCGGCAAAGCTCAACTTGGACATGGTATCTCCGGAACACGGCAGGCAGGAGCCGGTAGCTCTACATGAAGATCGCGACATTCAACATCAACAACGTCAACCGCCGCCTGCCCAATCTGTTGGCATGGCTGCGCGCGACGAAGCCCGATGTGGTCGCGCTTCAGGAGTTGAAGGCGAGTGATGGCGACTTTCCGGCGGCGGCCATCGAAAAGGCCGGCTACGGCGTGGCGTGGTGGGGACAAAAAACCTGGAACGGCGTCGCCATCCTTGCCCGCAACACCGAGCCGTTGCTCACGCGCGATCGCCTGCCGGGTGACCGCGACGATCACGAGGCACGCTACATCGAGGCCGCAGTGCGCGGCATCATCGTGACCAGCATCTACCTGCCCAACGGCAATCCGCAGCCGGGGCCGAAATTCGACTACAAGCTCGACTGGTTCGCACGGCTCAAGCGCCACGCGAAGACCTTCATCAAGCAGGATCTGCCCGTGGTGCTCGCCGGCGACTACAACGTCGCGCCAACGGAGATCGACATCTATCCGACGCGCTCATGCGACAAGGATGCGCTGATCCAGCCGAAGAGCCGCGCGGCGTTTGCCTCGCTGGTTGAACAAGGCTGGTGCGATGCGATCCGCGCGTTGCATCCGGAGAAGCGCATCTACACGTTCTGGGATTACAAGCGCAACCGCTGGCCGCGCGATGCGGGGCTGCGGCTCGATCATCTCCTGCTCAGCCCTGCGCTCGCCTCGCGGCTGGCGAAGGCCGGCGTCGACAAGAAGGTCCGTGGCGAGGATGGCGCGAGCGATCATGCGCCGGCGTGGGTGGCGTTGAAGGAACGATGATGTCGTAGGGTCAGCTTTGCGGACTGCGCAAAGCGCAAACCGCAAGGCGTGGCCTACCGCGCTAGAGGCTATCGTCCGTAATAGTCCTGCACGGTGTCCCACGCCGCCTTTTGCAAGAGCTGCGTCGTCTCCGCATCGAGGCCCATGTTGTAGGAATTGCCGACCGGCGTGCGTCCGGTCAGCGCGGCGAAGGTCACGCAGGCGGCCAGATACGTGCCTGCCGGGCTCGGATGCCGCTTGTCCGGCGCGTAGAGATTGAGTTCGGGCGCAAGCTTGCGGACGCGCGCGAAGGCAAGGCCGGCGGGGATGACGAGCGCTTCGTTGGCATTGCCGGCGAGCGTATAGGCCTCGGCCAGTGCTTCCGTCATCTCCGGCTTGTCGGCATAGGCCCAGGACATGAAAAACACCGGCCGCATGCCGTGGGCGCGGACGATCTCGCTGTCCTTCTTCGCGAAGGTCGTGAACGCGTCCTTCAACTGTGGATGGATCGGGCACTGGCTGCAATCCATCATCACGACGGCGTCGAACTGCTTGCCCGGCTTGTTGAAGATGACGACGTTCTGCTCGTCGAAGGAATAGGCGCCGATGCCGCCCGGCCGCAGCAGATTGTCCATGTCGTGCCAGTCGAGGCCGGAGCCGCCGATCGTGACCATTGTGTTGCGATAGGCCGCCTTGTTCTCGGCGTCAGCAGCCCGCTCCATGAAGGTGAGATGCCCGGGCATGCCGTTGTTGTAGTAGAAGAAGCTGTTGCCTACGAACAAAGCGGCCTTGGGAAAGTCAGGTCCCAGCGCGGTGACCCTCGGCTTGGTCTGCGCCTGTGCATTGAAGCCGGCCGCAACGGCCAGACACATTGCAAGCATCACTCGCGCAAAAAGACGCATCATGGGTTTCCTCCCCTTTTCCAGGCCCGGAACAAACCAGCTTTTCAAAAGGGTCTCAAGAGGATGGGCGCGCAGCAGGGCGATGCGCGTCCGCATCGCTCACCACAGATTCCTGCCGTCGATCATGTTCACCGGCACCGCATCGAGATCGAAATCGTCGAACAGGCGCGCGTTCACCGCGACCTTGGGATTGTCGAAATCGGGCTTGCCGCTCGACCAGTCCGGCGATTCCGAATAGGTGCCGCAGCCGCAATTGGCGCAGAAATGATGTCTGACCGTGCGGCTGCCCCAGAGATAGGTCGCGACATTGTGCGCCGGCGACAGCAGGCGAAACTGCGCCGGCGTGTAATAGGCCCACAGCGCGCCGCGCTTGGCGCAGAGCGAGCAGGTGCAGCGCGTGACGCTCGAGGGCGCCTCCGTCACCTCGAACACCGTCTCACCGCAATGACAGCTTGCCTCGATCGGCATGACCCGCTCTCCCGTTTGTCAGGAGACGGTCGTAGCCGGGCGCTGCTGCCAACATGCTGTCAGCAGCAAGGCACGGCCCGCACTTCGGCCTGCAGGGATTGGTGGCTTCGGGGCCGCAACAGCAAAGTGAAAAAAACAACCCCATGCACAGTAGCCAGCGCACGCCGCTTCAAGCCCTTAGCCGCGCTTTGAAGCCGCCTCGCAGCCCACCACGCAACCCTGCCCTCTTGACCTCAGCCGCTTGGTTAGCATACTGGTCTGACCAAGATCAGACCAAATGCGATGGACGTGGAACTCAAGCGGACCGCTGAAGGAGAAAAAGGGTTCGGGAAGGTGTTCGCCTTCCTGCGCGAGCGCCTGCTCGCAGGCTCGCTCAAGCCCGGCGACCGCCTGATCTCCGAGCGCGAGCTTGCGAGCCTGCTCGGCGTCAGCCGCCCGATCGTCCGCGAGGCGCTGCGCGCACTCACCGTGCTCGGGATCGTCGAGATCCGCGACCGCATCGGCACCGTGGTGACCCGGCCGGACGTCTCGGTGCTGAACGACTTCTTCACCTTCGCGCTGGCCCAGCAGGCCGACATGCTCGACGACGTCATGCAGGCGCGCGTCGCGATCGAATGTCAGGCCATCCGGCTCGCCTGCGAGCGCGCCAACATTGCTGATTTCGAACGCCTGCAGCGCGCCCTCGCCAAGATCGCAGAGACGATCGACCAGGCCGATGCCGGCGGCATGGCCGACTTCGAATTCCACCGTGCCATCGTCGTCGCCTCGCATTCGGAGACGCTGACGGTACTGCACTCTTCGATGGCGGGCCTGCTGACGCATTCGCATCGCAGCCGCCGCGAGCTGGTGCAGGCTTTCCCGTCGATGAAGACCTATCTGATCGACGACCACCGCCGCATCTTCGAAGCCGTCATCGCCCGCGATCCGGAGCGCGCGGATGCGACGCTGCGCAAGCATTTTGCCATCGGCGACGAATATCGCAGGCGCGCCATCGTCGGCGACATCGACAAGGCCAGCGCCTGATCGCTGACGGACCGAGAAACGAACAAGAAACGGATCGATAACATGGGACGGAACGACAAGGGCAAGATCGGCTTCATCGGCATCGGCACGATGGGCCGCGAGATGGTACGCAACCTGCTGGTGGCAGGCCACGCGGTCCGCGTCTTCGATCTCGACGAGGCCGCCCTGACCGATGGCGTCAAGGAAGGCGCGATCCGCGCCAACAGCCCTGCCGATGCCGCCGAAGGCGCCGATATCGTCATCACCATGCTGCCCGACACGCCCCATGTCGAGGCGACCGTCTACGGGGAGCACGGCCTCCTGAAGTCGCCGCCATCGGGCAAGCTGATCGTGGACATGAGCACGATCTCGCCGGTGGCGGTCCGCCGCATCCATGCCGACCTGCAGAAGATTGGGGTCAGCTTCATCGATGCACCGGTCTCGGGTGGGCCCGTCGGTGCCAAGAACGCCGCGCTCTCGATCATGGCCGGCGGCGATGCTGCTGCCTTCGCGCAGGCCGAGCCGTTCTTCCGCGCGATGGGCACCACCATCACCCATGTCGGCGCGTCCGGCGCCGGCCAGACCGTAAAACTCTGCAACCAGCTGATCTGCGGCATCAACATCCAGGCGATCTGCGAGGCGCTGGCGCTCGGCCGCGCTTCGGGCCTCGACCTCAATCTGCTGCGCCGGGTGCTGCTCGGCGGCTCCGCCGCCTCCTGGATGCTCGACAAGCTCGGCCCGGCGATGATCGCGGGCGACGTATCCGCCGGCTTCCGGATCGATCTGCAGCTCAAGGACCTTCGCCTGGTGCAGGAGCACGCGCAGGCCCTGAATGTGCCCCTGCCCGGCACCGCGCTGGTCACCAGCCAATATGTCGATGCGCGCGCCCATGGCGAAGGCAGCAACGGCAACCAGGCCCTGTTCCGCGTCTATGACCGCATGACCAACCAGACCACCGGCTGAAGCGACGGCGATGAGCCTGCAACTCGACTTTCCCGCAGTGCTGGAGCGTTGGCCGAGCTTTCTCGCCGGCGCTGTCCTGACGCTGGAGCTGGCCGCCCTCGCGACGGTGCTGGGCGCCCTGCTCGGCACGCTCGCGGCGGTCGGGCGCGGCACGCACAACGCGCTGATCGCGGGCGTCTGCAAGGCCTATGTGGAGACCATCCGCAACACGCCGCTGCTGGTGCAGATCTTCCTGGTCTATTTCGGCCTCGCCAGCCTCGGGCTGAAGTTCTCCGCCTTCGCAGTGGCCGTGGTCGCGCTGACGATCAATGTCGGCGCCTACACCGCCGAGATCATGCGCGCCGGCTTCGAGGCGATCCCGCGCGGGCAGATCGAGGCGGCCGAAGGGCTGGCCCTGTCGCGCCTGCAGATCTACTGGCACATCATCCTGCTGCCGGCGGTCGAGAAGGTCTATCCGGCGCTGACCAGCCAGTTCGTGCTGCTGATGCTGGCCTCCTCGGTCTGCTCGCAGATCTCGGCCGAGGAACTCACGGCGGTTGCCAACTACATCCAGTCGGACACCTATCGCGCGTTCGAGACCTACATCATCGTCGCCGTGCTCTACGTCATCCTGTCGCTGGCGATGCGCGCGGGCTTCTGGGGCCTCGGCCTCGTGCTGTTCCCACGCCGGCGCAAGCTCGGCACGCCACTGTGAGATGGGCATGGGCGGACATCTCAACATCAATCATCTGATGTTCCTCGGCCAGGGCGCCCTCTGGACCATTGGCCTGTCGGTGATCGCGCTGATCGGCGGCGGCATCGTCGGATTCGTCATCGCGCTGGCGCGCATTTCGCCGCTGAAATCGGTGCGGCTCGCCAGCGCAGCCTATGTCCAGCTCGTTCAGGGCACGCCACTGCTCGTCATCCTGTTCCTCGGCTATTTCGGCCTCGCCGCGATCGGCCTCAAGGTCTCGCCGCTCGCGGCGGCAAGCGCCTCGCTGACGCTCTACGTTGCGGCCTATCTCGGCGAGATCTGGCGCGGCTGCATCGAGTCCGTGCCGAAGCCGCAATGGGAGGCCGCCGAAGGCCTCGCACTGAGCCGGACCCAGCGCATGATCAGGGTGATCCTGCCGCAGGCGATCCGCATCGCGACGCCGCCGACCGTCGGCTTCATGGTGCAGATCATCAAGAACACCTCGCTCGCCTCGGTGGTCGGCTTCGTCGAACTGATGCGCTCGGGCCAGATCGTCAACAACTCGCTGTTCGAGCCGTTCGCCATCTACGCCATCATCGCCGTCACCTATTTCGCCATGTGCTATCCCTTGTCGCTGTTCAGCCAGAGGCTGGAGCGGCGGATGGGGCACGGCAGGTCCAACCTCGCACCGGCCTGACATGCAGCAGAACTCCTCCCCCGAACCGATCGTATCGCTCCGCAACGTGCAGAAGAGCTTCGGCCCTCTCCGGGTGCTCGACGGCGTCTCCTTTGCGGTCGAGCGCGGCGAAGTGCTGGCGCTGATCGGCCGCTCCGGCTCCGGCAAAAGCACGGCGCTGCGCTGCATCGACCGCTTCGAGAAGGTCGACGGCGGCGAGATCATCGTCTGCGGCCACCGCGTCGATCGTCCCGACGTCGATTTGCGCGCGCTGCGCCAGGACGTCGGCATCGTGTTCCAGAGCTACAATTTGTTTCCGCACCTCACGATCGAGCAGAACATCACGCTCGCGCCTTGCGCGGTGAAGGGCATGGCGACAGGCCAGGCCAAGGATCTCGCGCGAAAGGTGCTGGCGCAGGTCGGGCTCGAGGAGAAGCTGCACGCCTATCCCGAGCAGCTCTCCGGCGGCCAGCAGCAGCGTGCGGCGATCGCCCGCTCGCTGGCGATGCAGCCGAAGGTCATGCTGTTCGACGAGGTCACCTCCGCGCTCGATCCCGAACTCACCGCCGAAGTGCTGAAGGTGATCGAGCAACTCGCGGCGGACGGCATGACCATGGTGATGGTCACCCACGAGATGGGCTTTGCCAAAGGCATCGCCGACCGGATCGTGTTCATGCATCGCGGCAAGGTCCACGAGACCGGACCCGCCTCGATCCTGACGTCGCCGACCACACCCGAACTCACGCAATTCGTGGGGACGGGAAATCTAAAATCATAACAGGGAGAGGAAAACCAAGATGACCAAAAAGACATTGCTGGGCGCCACCGCCGCGCTGTGCGGCCTCATCGGGATGGCCGCAACGCCCGCGTCGGCCGATCTGCTCGACGACATCACCCAGGCCAAGAAGATCCGGATCTCGACCGACCTCGCCATCCCGCCCTCGGGCATGATGGACTCGAGCATGAAGCCGACCGGCTCGGACGTCGAAGTTGCGCAGCTGCTCGCCAAGGACTGGGGGCTCGAACTCGAGTTCATCCAGACCACCGGTGCGACCCGCATCCCCAACGTCCTCACCGGCAAGGCCGACATCATCATCTCGACCCTGTCGGTGACGCCCGAACGGGCCAAGGTCATCGACTTCACCAAGCGCTATGCGACGCTGCAATCCGACGTCGGCTGCCTGAAATCCTCGACCGTCAAGGACTGGCCCGACCTGAAGGACAAGTCGATCGGCGTCTCGCGCGGCACCACGCAGGACACCACCCTGTCCAACATGAAGGACAAGGATCTCAAGATCGCCCGCTACGATGACGACGCCACCATGGTGACGGCGGCCGTGTCCGGCCAGGTCGATTGCGTCGGCTCGTCCGCGACGATCATCAACCAGATCGGGGTGAAGAATCCCTCGCGCGTGTTCGAGTCCCGGATTCCGCTGGCGACCTTCGACCTCGCCATCGGCCTGAAGAAGGGCGAGCAGCGCCTGATGGACAAGCTCAACGCCTGGATCACCGAGAACGTCAAGAACGGCAAGCTCAACGCGATCTACAAGAAATTCCACGGCGTCGATCTGCCGGCGGACATGCGTAGCTGAACCAGAGAGATCCGTGACAGCCGCTTTGCGGCTGTCACGGCCAATGCCAAATCAAGAAGGACATCACATGCGTCTCGTCATCGGATCCGACCACGCCGGCTGGCCGCTCAAGCAGACCGTCATCGACCACATCCGCAAGCTCGGCCACGACATCATCGACGTCGGCTCCCATGACGACAAGCCGGTGGACTTCCCCGACATCGCCCGCGCCGTGGCGCAGAAGGTGACCTCGGGCGAAGCCGCACGCGGCATCATGGTCTGCGGTACCGGAGTCGGCGCTTCCATCGCCGCCAACAAGATGAAGGGCATTCGCGCCGCGGTCTGCCACGACGTGCATTCGGCGCACCAGAGCGTCGAGCATGACGATGTGAACGTCATGTGCATCGGCGCGCAGATCGTCGGCGCCTGGCTCGCCGTGGACCTCGTCTCGTCCTACCTCTCCGCCGAATTCTCCACCGACGAGGATTTTCGTCGCCGCGTCGAGAAGCTGCGCGTCATGGACGAGCAAGGCTGACATCCCGCCATGATCCTGGTGTTCGGATCGCTCAACATCGATCTGGCCGCGCAGGTGCCGGTCATTCCCGGCCCCGGCCGGACGGTGCTCGCCCCGTCCTACCAGACGCATTTCGGCGGCAAGGGCGCCAACCTGGCCGTTGCCGCCGCGCGGCCGTGAGAAGGTTCCGCTGCAAACCGCCGTCCAGGTCGGATGCGAAGCGGCGGCAAAAGTGCCTCAAGCCCGGCGCGCAGGCCGGCATGCCGATGCGGGGGGCGATCTCATCTCTCGCCTGAGGCTGCGCTAGTCTGATGCCCACGTTCCATCATTCCGAGCGTAGCGAAGCAATCCAGAATTCCCCGCGGTAACAGCCTGGATTTGCTTCGCTACGCTCGCAATGACGAGTAGACGCAGCGTCGCACGACATCTCCGCAATGCCGTCTCGACCCAGCCCGGGACGATACCAACCATGCGGCAGTTGCATTCACCTCCAACACTGTCCGGGCTACATTCCTCCGATTCCCGGAGCCGCTGCCCTTGGCCTTTCTCTTCGTCCTCACCGTCGGCCTCATCGCCGGCACCATTTCCGGCATCGTCGGCACCGGGTCGTCGATCATGCTGATGCCGGTGCTGGTCTATGCCTACGGGCCGAAGGAGGCCGTGCCGATCATGGCGGTGGCCTCGGTGATGGCGAATTTTTCGCGGATCCTGGCCTGGTGGCGCGAGGTCGACTGGCGAGCCTGCGCGGCCTATTCGATCACGGGCATTCCGGCCGCCGCGCTCGGCGCGCGGACGCTGCTGGCCCTGCCCTCGCACGCCGTCGATCTCGCCATCGGCGTCTTCCTGATTGGGATGGTGCCGGTGCGGCACTGGCTGGCGCGGCACGACCTCAAGGCCAATCTCTGGCATCTCGCGATCGGCGGCGCGGTCATCGGCTATCTTACCGGTATCGTGGTCTCGACCGGCCCGCTCAGCGTGCCGCTGTTCCTGTTCTATGGCCTGTCCAAGGGCGCCTTCCTCGCGACCGAAGCGGCCTCCTCGCTCGGCCTCTATTTCGCGAAGTCCGTGACCTTCGAACGTTTCGGCGCGCTGACCGGCGACGTGTTCGTCAAAGGCCTGATCGCGGGAGCATCGCTGATGTCCGGCGCCTTCATCGCAAAGCGCTTCGTGTTGCACCTGAAGCCGGAGGTGTTCCGCCTCTTGATGGACGCGATCATGATCGCGGCCGGACTCTCGATGCTCTGGAATGCGACGCAGCCGTAACGAACGGCACTCAGGCGGCGAATTCGGGCGCGATCGACGGGCTCTCCGCAATGGCACGACTGTCGGACACAGCCCGCCGCTCGAGCCCTTGCAGCACCGCCGCGAGCGGCTGCGGCCGGTGGTAGAGATAGCCCTGTCCGAGCGCCACGCCCATCTCGCGCATGGCCTCGGCCTGCTCGGCCCGCTCGATGCCTTCGGCGACAAGCGTAAGGCCCAGCGTGCCGGCGAGCGATGCAATGACGCCGACGATCGCCTTGTCTTCGGCGCTATCGGGGATCTCGCTGATGAACGCCTTGTCGATCTTGACCTTGTCCAGCGGGAAGCGCCTGAGATGCGCGAGCGAAGAGTAGCCCGTGCCGAAATCGTCGAGCGCGATCGTGGCCCCCAGCCGCCGCAGCCGATGCAACGTTTCGGAGGCGCTGGCGATGTTGTTGATCAGCGAGCCCTCGGTGATCTCGAGCTCGAGCATCGATGCCGCGACATCGAAGCGCGCACAGGTCGCGCGCAGCTCGGCGGCCAGCGAATGGTCGGCGAGCTCGGACGGCGGCAGATTGATCGCGATCCTGATCTCCGGCCTGCCGGCGGCGGCAAGACGCTGCAGCGCGCGGCAGGCGTCGGTCAGCACATAGCGGGTCAGGCGTGCATTGTTGCCGCTGCGCTCGATCAGCGGCAGGAATTCGCCGGGACCGATCACGCCATGGTCAGGGTGGCGCCAGCGAATGAGCGCCTCGAGGCCGACGACGGCCGCGCTCTCGAGGTCGACCTGGCCTTGGTACCAGACCTCGAACTGTCCCTCGGCGAAGCCTGCGGGGATGGCAAGCTCGAGATCCCTGCGGCGGCGATAGTCGCGCTGCAGCGCTTCGTCCAGCACCGCGACGGTGCCGGGCGCCTTGCTCTTGGCATGGTAGAGCGCGATGTCGGCAAGCGCCGGGAGGTGCGACAATTCGGGATCGCCGGCGCGGCGGACGGCAAGGCCGATGCTGGCGCGCGGCACGACCTGCTTGTCGTGCAGCCGGATCGGCGCCGAGATCGCATCCAGCAGCTGGCGCGCGAAGGCCTGCGTGGTCGCCTCATTGCCGACCTCGGGGCGGATCACCACGAATTCGTCGCCGCCGAGCCGCGCGACCCAGTCCTGCGGCTCGACCGCCTCGCGAAGACGCTCGGAAATGTGGACCAGGAATCGGTCGCCGGCATCATGGCCGAAGGTGTCGTTGATGCCCTTGAAATCGTCGAGGTCGATGAAGCAGAGGGCGATCAGCGAGTCCGGCGAGCCTGCATCGCAGCTCAGGGTCGCCAGGCGCTCGGTCAGCGAGCGTCGGTTGGGCAGGCCCGTGAGCGGATCGTGCGACGCCATGTGGCCGAGCCGGTCGAGCGCGCCCGACGTCGTGTACTGCATGGCATTGAAGGCCTGCGCGAGCTGGCCGAATTCGTTCGCCGATCTGATCTCGGCCGGATAGGCGCGACCGTCCTGCTTGCTGCGCTGGATCGCCGACATGATCGCGGCAAGCGGCCGGCCGATGAAGATGTTGGCCGAGATGCGCATCGCCACCACGGTGGCGAGCGTTGCAAGCAGGCCGACGATGAGCAGCAGCATCAGCCGGCTGCCCGTGTCCGCATATACGGTGGCGTAGGAATAGGCGATCGCGATGCGACCCGCCTGCACGGCGATGTTGCCGTTGCTGTACTTGATGGGCCGCGAGACTTCCGCGACGGTCTGGTCCGCGGGGCGCGCCACCACGCGGGCAATCGCAACCCCGGTGTCGTCGTAGACGGCGGCCGCCGTGATGGTCTCGTCCTGCATGATCTCGTTGAGCACGCCCGTGACCCGGTCGTAACGCATCTTCCAGAGCGGCTCGGCGATCAGTTCGGCGCGGCTGTCGGCGGTACGGGCAATGCGGGCGTCGAGCTGGCGGATCTGCGACCAGAAGCTGGTGGCCTCGACGCCGGCGGACGCGAACAATTGCACCAGCAGCAGGACCGGCGCGGTGGCCCAGATCATCGCGCGGACCACCGAGCGCAAGCGCCGCGGCGCACCCTGCGCGCTGCGATCAGGACCGGTCATCGCCTCACCCTCGCGCATCAATCACCGGCGCCGTCCGGACGCGCCAGGGACGAGATGAGCGCCTCGAGGGAAAAGTAAAATTGGCCGCAATGTCCCGCCTTCGCCCTGAACCGCGTGAAATCGATCCGGTCGAAGGCGCGCGTCTTGATGAGGTCGCTGACGGAGGCGAGATTGTCGCGCGTGATGGCGGATGTCTTGACCTCGACGCGGGGCGAAGCGTCGGCGAAATCGCAGCCGTCGGCATAGTCGCGGAGCAGCACGATCGACCAGCCGCCGAGCAGGAAGTGCCCGCCGTCGGTCAGCAGCAGGCGGCCGGCCTCGATCTCGCGCAGCGCCTCCTCCGACCAGTTGAGGCCGACCACCTCGATGTTCCGGCCAGGCACGAGGCCGGCCGCGGTGATGGCGCGGAGCGCGCCGAGCGCCATCGGATCGTTCCCGGCCCAGATGCCGGCGGGCCGGATCTCCTTGCGTGCCGCCCAAGCCAGGTAATTCGCCGTGACCTGCTCGGCCTCGGACTGCGTCCAGTTGGCGAACAGCATCCGGTCCACCACCACGTCGGGCGCGGCGCCCGCGGCAAGCTCGAGACCGGCGTTGCGCGCGATCGAGGCCGGCGTGACCTCGTCGCCGCCGATGCCGAGAATGTGGATCTTGCCGTCCGGGCTCTGCCGTTTCTCGGCGCGCGCCGCGCTGATCAGCGCGTTCGCCATCCGCGCGCCCGCCGTCTGGAGATCGGTCGTGATGTCGCCGAGCCAGGTCCTGAGCTTCTGGCGCGGCGGCCCAAGGCGCTTCGCGTCCTCGCCGGTCAGCGTGTTCGACAGCAGCAGCGTCCTGATCCCGGCGGCCTCCGCCGCCTCGAGGATCGGAACGGCGGCGGATTCCTCGTTCGAGAGGATGAGGAAGTCGGGCTTGTCGGGCCGCGCAACCACGCCGAACCCGAGCTCCTGCATGGTGCGGTAATTGCGCTCGCTGGTCAGCACCTCGACGCGCGCATCGAGCTTGCGGCCGGCGGCCCGCATGGTCTGCGCAACCATGTCCCAATAGACCTCGCCGGTCTTGCCGGGGCTCACGAAGACGATGTTGAGGGATTTGGCGGCAGCCGCCTCAGGACCGCCGGCCGGCGCCAGCACGCCGCAGGCCATGCCCACAGCGAGCAGTATCCGCAAACATATCGTCATTTTTGGCGCCATCCCGTATCGGTTCCGAAACTGGCCCTGGGTCCGCTAACATTTGGCAAAGTCCAGTGCGGCGCCGCTCCCTAGAGCTAACAAAGGGTATACCGGTCGCGTTGGATTGCCATATGGGGCGCGGGATGATCGGGCTCAGGGCCCGCCATTTCGTGCTATCAGCAGACCCCGACACCTCCGACTCAACATCTCCCAATGGCCAAGAACACGCTTTCCTTCGTCTGCCAGAACTGCGGCGCGGCCTATAACCGCTGGCAGGGCAAGTGCGAGTCCTGCGGCGAGTGGAACACGCTCGCCGAAGAAGACACCAGCGGCAGCGTGCCGGTCTCGATCCGATCCAAACGCAAGGGGCGAACGTTCGCGCTGGAGAGCCTTGCCGGCAAGAGCCCGGATGCACCGCGCCTGTCCTCAGGGATGACCGAGCTCGACCGCGTCACCGGCGGCGGTTTTGTCCGCGGCTCCGTGCTGCTGGTCGGCGGCGATCCCGGCATCGGCAAATCGACGCTGTTGACGCAGGCAACCTCGATGCTCGCGCGCGCAGGCCATCGCATCGTCTACATCTCCGGCGAAGAAGCGGTCGCGCAGGTGCGCCTGCGCGCCGAGCGTCTCGGCCTGTCGGATGCGCCGGTGCAGCTCGCGGCCGAGACCTCCGTCGAGGACATTGTCTCGACGCTGTCGGAAGGCGCGGTGCCCCGGCTGATCGTCATCGACTCGATCCAGACGATGTGGACCGACACAGTGGAATCCGCGCCCGGCACGGTCACGCAAGTGCGCGCCTCGGCGCAGGCGCTGATCCGCTTCGCGAAGAAAACCGGCGCTGCCATCATCCTGGTCGGCCACGTCACCAAGGACGGCCAGATCGCGGGTCCGCGTGTCGTCGAGCACATGGTCGACGCGGTGCTGTCGTTCGAGGGCGAAGGCTCGCAGCAATTCCGCATCCTGCGCGCCGTCAAGAACCGCTTCGGACCGACCGACGAGATCGGCGTGTTCGAGATGACGGGGCTTGGCCTGCGCGAGGTCACCAACCCCTCCGAGCTGTTCCTCTCCGAGCGCGATCTCGGCACGCCCGGGACCGCAGTCTTCGCGGGCATCGAGGGCACGCGGCCCGTCCTGGTCGAATTGCAGGCCCTGGTCGCCCCGACCTCGCTCGGCACCCCGCGCCGCGCCGTGGTCGGCTGGGATCCGAGCCGGCTCTCCATGGTGCTGGCGGTGCTGGAGGCCCATTGCGGGGTCAAGCTGTCCAGCCACGACGTCTATCTGAACGTCGCCGGCGGCCTGCGCATCCACGAGCCGGCGGCCGACCTCGCCGCCGCGGCGGCACTGGTGTCCTCGCTGGTCAACGCGCAATTAGCCACCGATGCGGTCTATTTCGGCGAAATCTCGTTGTCCGGCGTGGTGCGTCCGGTGGCGCAGACCCCGGCCCGGCTGAAGGAAGCCGCAAAGCTCGGCTTCCAGCGCGCCGTGCTGCCCGAATCGGCCCGGGGCGATGCCGGCGGCGACGCCGGATTGTCCCTGAACGCGGTCAACAGCCTGACCACATTGGTGGCCGAGATCGCCGCCAAAGGCTCTCGCCGGGGCGAATCCGGCGGACCGGCAGAGAAAAATGCCACACCAGCAAGATTCCGCCGTGGAGAGGGGTAGCCGGAGGTGACGTCGGGGGCCACCGCCGCTATACAGCCGTCACAAAAGCAGCATGGGATTGCGTGGTTGCGGCCTTGCCGGCACCGCCGTCTACCCCTCTTTTAGGGCGGCGACCAAACACCGATTCGCTGAGCACCTTTGAAGTACGAGCGGACCAGACCAGCCGATGCCAGTAACACTCCTCGACCTGATCCTGCTGGGTGTGATGCTGATCTCGGGCCTGCTCGCGATGGTCCGCGGCTTCATGCGCGAAATCCTGTCGATCGCGGCCTGGGGCGCGGCGGCGATCGTGACGCTGTACTCGTTCTCGAAGCTGCTGCCGACCGCGAAAACCTATTTCAACAACGACACGGTGGCGAGCGTGGTCGTGGTCGCCGGCGTGTTCGTCGGCACCCTCGTCGTGGTGTCCGTGATCACGGTCCGGATCTCCGACATGATCCTGGATTCGCGCATCGGCGCGCTGGATCGCACCCTCGGCTTCCTGTTTGGCCTGGCTCGCGGGCTTTTGATCGTCGTAGTCGCCTTCCTGTTCTTCACCTGGCTGGTCCCGGACAAGCAGCGCCCGGACTGGGTCACCGGGGCGAAGTCCCGCGTGGTGCTCCAGGGAACCGGGGATTGGCTGATGGCCCTCTTGCCTGACGACCCCGAGAACACCATCTTGAAGAGATTCAAGAAAAACAAACCAGATGATGATCAAGCTGATTCCGAGCAGCAGCCTTCGGGCAGTGGCGACGGATACAGTAAACCGGCTCGTGACAGTTTGAAAAAGCTGATCGAGAAACCCGCGGCACGTTGACTTGAGCCCAGAGAGAGGCGCGAACGAGATGCGACACCCTGACCAGGACGCTCAACTTGATCTCGACGCCAAGGCCGGTTTGGGCCCGTCCGCGCTGGAGCTTCAGGACGATCTGGAAGGGGATACGCTGCGCGAGGAATGCGGCGTGTTCGGCATCTACGGCCATCCCGACGCCGCCGCCATCACCGCGCTCGGCCTCCACGCCCTCCAGCATCGCGGCCAGGAAGCCGCCGGTATCGTCTCCTATGACGGCAGCCGCTTCCACTCGGAACGCCGCCTTGGGCTCGTCGGCGACACCTTCTCCCGCCGCGAGGTGATCGACCGCCTGCCCGGCAGTGTCGCGGTCGGCCATGTCCGCTATTCCACCACCGGCGCCACCATCCTGCGCAACGTGCAGCCGCTGTTCGCCGAGCTCAATGCCGGCGGCCTCGCGGTCGCCCATAACGGCAACCTCACCAACGGCCTGACGCTGCGCCGCGAGCTCGTGAAGCACGGCGCGATGATGCAGTCGACCACCGACACCGAGGTGATCCTGCACCTGGTCGCGCGCTCCAAGCGCGCCCGCTTCATCGAACGCTATATCGACGCGCTGCGCGAGATCGAGGGCGCCTATGCGCTGGTCTCGCTGACCAACAAGAAGCTGGTCGGCGCGCGCGATCCGCGCGGCATCCGCCCGCTGGTGCTCGGCGAGCTCGACGGCTGCCCGATCCTGACCTCGGAAACCTGCGCGCTCGACATCATTGGCGCGCGATTCGTGCGCGACATCGAGCCCGGCGAGGTCATCGTGTTCGACGAGAACGGCCAGGACATCCACAAGCCGTTCCCGCCGATGGCGCCGCGCCCCTGCATCTTCGAATACATCTACTTCTCGCGGCCGGATTCCATCGTCCACGGCCGCTCGGTCTACGAAGTGCGCAAGGCCTTCGGTGCGCAGCTCGCGCGCGAGAGCCACGTACCGATCGACGTCGTGGTGCCGGTGCCGGATTCCGGCGTGCCCGCCGCGGTCGGCTACAGCCAGTATTCCGGCGTGCCGTTCGAGCTCGGCATCATCCGCAACCACTATGTCGGCCGCACCTTCATCCAGCCGACCCAGGCCATCCGCGAGTCCGGCGTGCGCATGAAGCACTCGGCCAACCGCGCCGCGATCGAAGGCAAGCGCATCATCCTGATCGACGACTCGCTGGTGCGCGGCACCACCTCGAAGAAGATCGTGCGCATGATGCGCGATGCCGGCGCCAAGGAAGTGCATTTCCGCCTCGCCTCGCCGCCGATCCTCTATCCCGATTATTATGGCATCGACCTGCCCGATCGCGGCGGCCTTCTCGCAGCGACGCATTCGCTGGAGGAGATGCGCGAGATCATCGGCGCCGACTCGCTCGCCTTCCTGTCGATCGACGGCATGTACCGCGCCATGGGCGAGCCCGGCCGCGACCCCGCCAATCCGAAGTTCTCGGACCACTGCTTCACCGGGGCCTATCCGACCCATCTCACCGACCAGACCCAGACCGAGCCGCAGCCGCGGCAGCTGTCGCTGCTGGCGGAGGCGAGCTGACGCCGACGGCGTCATCCCCGGGCGATGCGAAGCATGAACCGGGGATCTCGAGATTCCGGGTTCGGTTCTGCGGACCGCCCCGGAATGACAGGGCGCTGGGGCTTGTCCCGGCCGTCCACGCCTGTAAAACCCCGCCATGACAAAACCCCTCGCCGACCGCATCGCTCTCGTCACCGGCGCCTCGCGCGGCATCGGTTTCGCCACGGCAAAGGCCCTGGCCAAAGCCGGCGCGCATATCGTGGCCACCGCGCGGACGCAGGGCGGCCTGGAAGAGCTCGATGACGAGATCCGCAAGGAGGGCGGCAGCGCCACGCTGGTCCCGCTCAACCTCACCGACTCCGATGGCATCGCGCGCCTCGGCGCCGGCCTGCACGAGCGCTATGGCAGGCTCGACATCCTCGTCGGCAATGCCGGCGTGCTCGGGCCCTCCTCGCCGATCGGCCATATCGAGCTGAAGGCCTTCAACGACGTGATGGCCGTCAACGTCTCCGCGAACTTCCAGCTGATCCGCTGCATGGAGCCGCTGCTGAAGCAGTCCGACGCTGGCCGCGCCGTCTTCATCACCTCGGGCGCCGCCAACAAGGCGACCGCCTATGTGAGCCCCTACGCGGCGTCAAAGGCCGCGCTGGAAACGCTGGCGCGCGCCTGGGCCCAGGAGACCGCGAACACGAAGCTGCGCGTCAACCTGTTCAACCCGGGGCCGATCCGCACCCGCATGCGCGCCACCCTGATGCCGGGCGAAGACCCCGAGACGCTCGACACGCCCGAGCAGGTCGCGGAGTTCATCGTGCCGCTGTGCGCGCCCGACTGGACCGAGACCGGCAGGTTCTACGACTACAAGACCCGCAGCCTGATGAGCTTCCGCTCGCCCGCCTGATTGACTTGAGGCCCTCCCCGCGATTGACTGCCCGCGCTCGGCAGCAAGCCGCAAGCCAACAAAAAGGGAGGTTGCCATGGCGCCATGGCATGATCGCGCAGGCTCTGCGCGTGCGCTCGCATATATCTCTCACGCCCTTTCCATCCTGATCGCGGCCATCGCATTCGTGCTTCCGGGTCCGGCGACTGCGGGTGACGCGCCGACTTTCGCCGTCGATGCCTCCTGGCCAAAGCCACTGCCGAACAACTGGATCCTGGGCCAGGTCGGCGGCATCACCGTCGATTGGCAGGGCCACATCTGGGTGATCCATCGCCCGCGCTCGCTCACCGACGACGAGAAGGGTGCGAGCCTCAACCCGCCGCGCTCGAAATGCTGCGTGTCGGCGCCGCCCGTGCTCGAATTCGACAGCGACGGCAATCTGCTGCGCTCATGGGGCGGCGCAGGCGAAGGCTATGAATGGGTCGGCCGCGAGCACGGCATCGAGGTCGACGAGCGCGGCTTCGTCTGGGTCGGCGGCAATGCCGACAACGACAACGCCATTTTGAAGTTCACGCTCGACGGCAAGTTCGTCGCCCAGATCGGCAAGATCGCGCCGAGCCTCGGCAGCAACGACACGACGCAGCTCGGCAAGCCCGCGGAGACCGCGATCGACAAGGAGGCGAACGAGATCTACGTCGCCGACGGCTATGGCAACCGCCGCGTCATCGTGTTCGACGCGACGACGCTCGCCTACAAGCGACACTGGGGCGCCTATGGCAACAAGCCCAACGACGACAAGCAGGGTCCCTACGATCCCAAGGCCCCGGTTGCGCAGCAATTCGGAAATCCCGTCCACTGCGTGAAGCTCGCCAATGACGGCCTCGTCTATGTCTGCGACCGCATCAACAACCGCATCCAGGTGTTCAGGAAGGACGGCACCTTCGTGAAGGAGTTTTTCTTCGAGAAGAACACGCTCGGCAACGGCGCCGTGTGGGACGTCGCGATCTGGCCCGATCCGAAGCAGACCTATTTGCTCAGCGCCGACGGCGAGAACAACGAGATCCGGGTCATCAAGCGCGACGACGGCAGCGTGGCCGGCAGCTTCGGCCACAGCGGCCGCAACGCCGGCCAGTTCCACTGGGTACATGCCATGGCGATCGACGCCAAGGGTAACGTCTATACCGCCGAGGTCGATACCGGAAAGCGCATCCAGAAGTTCAAGCTGACATCGGACGCGCTCAAATAGCGTCTCAACGCATTTTGCCCAAAAGTTAACCGACGGATGACGCTAAAGCGCGATGAGATTGCGACGAATAGTCATCGCGCTTTAGCTTATTATTTGAGCATGATCTTTTCGGAAGACCGCTTCACACTTTCCCGGATCATGCTCCAGGACGCAGCGCCATCCGGCTTTAGGTGCATTGCCGCCGGCCGTGGGACACGGTAGAGCCATCGACAGGAACAAGGCTCCGCAAGAGAGCCGTCCGAATATTTGACAATGGAGGAGACCTTTCATGACGACATTCGCGCGCCGCACTGCGGCTTTTCTGGCATGCGCCACTTTCGGTTTTGCAACATCCGCCTACGCCCAGGACAAGACCATCAAGATCGGCGTGCTCAACGACATGTCGAGCCTCTATGCCGACATCGGCGGCCCGAACTCGGTCGCCGCCGTGAAAATGGCGGTCGAGGATTCCGGCCTGAAGGCCAAGGGCTGGACCATCGAGGTCCTTTCGGGCGATCACCAGAACAAGCCCGACATCGGCGTCAACATCGCCCGGCAATGGATCGACAACGACAAGGTCGACGTCATCTCGGACACGCCGAGCTCGGGCGTGGCGCTGGCAGTGAACAACCTCGTCAAGGAAAAGAACTCGGTGCTGCTCAATTCGGGCGCGGCCACCGCTGATCTCACTGGCAAGGCCTGCACCCCGAACACGGTCTCCTACACTTACGACACCTACATGCTCGCCAACGGCACCGGCAAGGCGCTGACCAAGGCCGGCGGCGACAGCTGGTTCTTCCTGACCGCCGACTACGCCTTCGGCCATGCGCTCGAGCGCGACACCAGCGCCGTCGTCACGGCCAATGGCGGCAAGGTGCTCGGCGGCGTCAAGCACCCGCTCAACAGCTCCGATTTTTCGTCCTTCCTGCTGCAGGCGCAGTCGTCCAAGGCGAAGATCATCGGCCTCGCCAATGCAGGCGGCGACACCACCAACGCGATCAAGCAGGCCGCCGAGTTCGGCATCGTCTCCGGCGGTCAGAAGCTCGCCGCGCTGCTGCTGTTCATCAACGACGTGCACTCGCTGGGCCTGAAGACCGCGCAGGGCCTGACCTTCACCGAGTCCTTCTACTGGGACCTCAACGACCAGACCCGCGAATGGTCGAAGCGCTTCCAGAAGGTTTCGCCCAAGGGCTCGATGCCGTCGATGACGGTCGCGGGGCTCTATGCCGGCATCCTGCATTACCTGAAGGCGATGGACGCGCTCGGCGCCAATCCGCATGACGGCGCCAAGGTCGTCGCCAAGATGAAGGAGCTGCCGACCGACGATCCGCTGTTCGGCAAGGGCCCGCTGCGCGCCGACGGCCGCCGTCTCATCCCGGCCTATCTGTTCGAGGTGAAGAAGCCGGAGGAGTCGAAGGGACCGTGGGACTATTACAAGCTGGTCGCCACCATCGCGCCGGAAGACGCGGCCAAGCCGCTCGAAGCGAGCGATTGCCCGCTGGTGAAGAAATAGGAAGTCGTTCGGTGCGAGGCGCAATCCACCTCTTTCATTTCCGCAGATCAGACGTGGTGGGCCGCTTCTAATCGTTCGGCGCCAGTCCAACGATGTAAGCTGCGCCCTGCGCCATCGCCTCGCCGGCGCTCATGACGGCCGCTTGCGCTTGTGCGCGAAGGGATTGGCCTTCTCGCGCAGGGTGATGCGCACCGGCGTGCCCGGCAGTTCGAAGGTCTCGCGCATCGAATTGGTGAGGTAGCGCAGGTAAGATTGCGGCACCGCGTCGGCGCGCGAACAGAACAGCACGAAGCTCGGCGGACGCGCCTTGGTCTGCGTGATGTAGTTCAGCTTCAGCCTGCGGCCGGACACCGCGGGCGGCGGATTGGCCTGGATCGCCTGCTCGAACCAACGATTGAGCGCCGCGGTCGGCACGCGCCTGTTCCAGATCGCGTAGGCGTCCTGGATCGCCTGCATCAGGCGGTCGATGCCCTCGCCCATCAGGCCCGAGACCGCAACGATCGGCACGCCCTTGACCTGCGGCAGCCAGTGATCGGCATCGCGGCGCAAGTTCGAGATGGCGCCGCCGCCCTTGGTCTCCATCAGGTCCCATTTGTTGGCGGCAAGCACGATTGCGCGGCCCTCGCGCTCGATCAGATCCGCGATACGGAGGTCCTGCTCCTCAAAGCGGTTCTGGGTGTCCATCATCAGCACGACGACTTCGGCAAAGCGCACGGCGCGCAGCGCGTCGGCGACCGAGAGCTTTTCCAGCTTCTCTTCGATGCGCGAGCGCCGGCGCAGGCCCGCGGTGTCGAACACGCGGAAATCGCGGCCCTTCCAGTTGATCTCGACCGCGATGGAATCGCGCGTGGTGCCCGCTTCCGGGCTGGTCAACAAACGTTCTTCGCCGAGCAGATGGTTGATCAGCGTCGACTTGCCGGCATTGGGCCGGCCAACGATGGCGACCCGGATCGGGCGCGTCGCGGCCTCCTCCTCGGAGAGTGGCTCGTCGTCATCGAGCTCGTCGTCCTCGACCGGCTCCGGCATCAGCCTGGCGAGCGCGTCGTAGAGCTCGCCCATGCCCTCGCCATGCTCCGCCGAGATCTGGATGGGATCGCCGAGGCCGAGCGCGAAGGATTCCATCGCGCCGGCATCGCCGTGCTTGCCTTCGCTCTTGTTGGCGATGAGCAGCACCGGCTTGTTGGCCTTGCGGGCGAAATCGGCGAAGGCGCGATCGGTGGGCGTGAGGCCGATGCGGGCATCGATGACGAAGAACAGCGCATCGGCCTGCGCGATCGCGGTCTCGGTCTGCTCCTGCATGCGCGCGGTCAGCGAGCCCCTGGCGCCCTCGTCGAGGCCGGCGGTGTCGATGATGGTGAACTGGAGATCGCCGAGCTTGGCCTCACCCTCGCGGCGGTCGCGGGTGACGCCGGGCAGGTCATCGACGAGCGCGAGCTTCTGCCCAACCAGGCGGTTGAACAGCGTCGATTTGCCGACATTGGGCCGGCCGATGATGGCGATCGTGAAGGACATCGGTCATTCGTGCGCTGCGAAGGCCGCGCCTGTCAATGCAATGGAAAAATCAGCGCGAGAAGCTGCCGCTCGGCAGCGGCGCCGGGAAGCCGCCCTGCGATTGCTGCTGTGTGGTCTGGGTCGGTTGCGCCTGCTGGACCGGCTGATCCGGCGGCGGCGCGGTGGTGCGCTTGCGCACGATCTTCTGCTTGGGCGCGGGCGCAGCGGTGGGCGGCGCGGCCTCGGGCTGGACCTCGCCATCGGCCTCGCCGGCAGGCGCCTCAGCCGGTGCGGCGGCAGCCGCCGCCGGCTGATGGGTCTTCTTCGCCTTGGCACCCTTGGCCGGTTTGGCCGGCTCGGCTGGGGGCGGCTCGGTCGGCAGAGCCGCGACGGCGGGCGCATTCGGATTTGGCTGCTGGGCGCCCTTGTACATTTCCTTCGGGACGCCCTGCTCGAGGCCCGGAACGCCCTCGGGGAAGACCGGCTTGCGATCGCCCGGCAGCTTCTTCTTGGTGTCGAGGAAGTCGAGCATGTCGCTTGGATCGAAGCTGGAGCAGCCGCCCAGGACGCCGGTGAAGGCGATCAGGACGGCGGCTGCGATCAAGCGTGGCGTGCGGCGCATATCTTATCTCGTCAGGTCAGAGAGCCCGTCGGTCAGCTCTTGGTCAGCTTTTGGCGACGGGCGGCAGCAGGGCCGCCAGCGCCTCGGCACGAGAACGCAGGCCGGATGGCGTTTCGCCGTCCTCGGCAATCGTGTCGAGCCATTTGCGGGCCGCGGTCATGTCGTTGTTGCGCCAGGCCGACAGCGCCAGCATCTCGCGCGCAGTGTGGCGGAAGGTCGATTTGGGGGTGGCGGAGGCCTCCAGCCGCTGCTGCATGTCGGCATAGGAGGCGCTGTCGACCAGGAGGCCGGCGGCACGCATCCTGGCCAGATCCTGCCATTCGCCGCCCACGCCGCGGTCGGCGGCAATGTCGTCATACAGCTTGGCGGCGGCCTTGGGATCGCGGCTGGCAGCCTCGGCCGCAGCGCGCAGCCGCGCCAGGGTGCGATAGCCGAAGGGGGCCTTGGCGGCGAGCTCGGTGAAGGCGGTCTCGGCCTCGGCGTGCTTGCCCTGCTCGGACAGCTCGACGGCCTTCTCAAAGGCCGCGCCGGCCTCGGCGGCCTTCTTGGCCTCCAGATATTGATATCCGCGCCAGCCGCCGACGGCGGCCACGATCAGCACCATCAGGGCGATGAAGTAGATGGAATACTTGTCCCACAGCTTCTTGAGCTGTTCGCGACGTACTTCCTCGTCGACTTCGTCAAATAATTCAGACACTTATGCTAATCCCATGCCCGTCCGGGTGCGCGCGCCAAAGCGTTCGCGTCAGGAATCCCGTCCCCGTGTGGCGGCGAGGTACCCTAACGATATGGCGGTGGCAAGGCAAAGCGAGCCCGATCAAGGCGTTAACCACCCGGCCGAAGCCCGGAGGCCGCCTGCCCGGCTCAGGTTCGTGGCGACGACGCCGGTGACATGGCCGAGCGGCACGGCTGCGATCGACCGGTCCGCTTGCGTCAATTGCAGGCAGGACACGAACACCATCGAGGAATGGACGATGTTGCAATGGGCCAGCATCGCGCCCTTCGGCTTGCCTGTGGTGCCCGAGGTGTAGAGGATCATCGCGGTGTCCTCCTCCCCCGTCTCGACTGGAGCCTCCGCCGGAGCATTGTCCGCGAGCACCGCGAAACGTGACCGATGCGGATCGTCGTCGACGGCGATGCGGTGGATCACGTCGGGGACATCAGGCGATGCGGGCAGCCGCTCGGCGAGCCCCGCTTCGTGGATCAGGATCTTGGCGCCGCAATCGGCGAGGACATAGGCGATCTCCGGCTTCTGCTGCCGCGTGCTGAGCAGCACCGTGACGAGGCCCTCATGGGCGGCGGCGAACAGCAGCAGCGGAAATTCGATGCGGTTGCCGAGCAGGATCCCGACGCGATCGCCGCGCTGCAGGCCGAGCTTGCGAAAGCCCGCCGCGATCCGCGCGGCCCGCGCCAGCGCTTGGCGCCAGCTCAGCCGGACATCACCTGCGATCAGCGCTTCGCCATCGGGATTGCGGGCGCAGGCCTCCGCGATCATTGCCCAGAGACTGTCCGGCCGGTCGCAGAACGCCGGCACCACCCGATCGCCAAAGCGCGCCTCGAGATGCATTGGCGGGATTTTTGATTGCGACCAGTCCATCGGAGGCCTCGGCTCGTTGCTTTGTCACCTTCCGTGCATGGGGACGGGGAGCCGTCTTGCGCTGATCGGCTAGACACCCACCACGGGAACTCCGATCACGACGGGATGGAACGCAAAGGCCAGCGCCAGATAGGCAACGACGCCGACGGCAACCGCGATCAGATCATTTGTGACGCCGCCGACCGGGATCGGCGGGCCGCCGGCATCCTTGCGATGCTTCAGCGAGATGCGGTCATAGACCGCCCAGCCCAGGAACGAGCCGAACAGGATGATGGAGCCGAGATCGCCGTTGGCCAGAAGATGCGCGGCCGCCCACAGCTTGATGCCGGCCAGCATCGGGTGCTTGAGCGTCGCATAGATGCGGCCGCGCAAATAGGAGGCGACCACCAGGATGGCGGCGGGCAGCATCAGCGCGAGCGTGATGTGCTTGAACGCCTTCGGCGGATGCCAGACGTCGATCCAGCCGGAGCTGCGATAGTGGGAGAAGCCCCAGATGATCAGCGCCAGCCCCGCAAGCGAGACCACCGAATAAAGGATCTTGTAGGTCCCCTCGCCCAGGCTTGCGATGGCCTGCGCGCGCGCCTCGCGTTTCGTCGTAAAAACATGGGCCCCGAAAAACAGCACGAGCCCCAGGATCATGACCAGCAGACCCACGACATCCTCCCCGCAAAGCAGCCCCGCCCCTGAGGTATCATCGATTGGCGGCCGCTCGCAACTCTCACCCCTCATGGTGAGGAGCGGTGCCTTTGCGCGGCGCCTCGAACCATGAAGGCCCGGCCGTCGCACCTCGGCCTTCATCCTTCGAGACGCGCGTGAAGAACGCGCTCCTCAGGATGAGGGGATGGAGCTATTTTCCGAGCTCCCGGTTGTCGACATAGCGGATCGCGATCGGCCGGCCGGCCAGGGCGTCACCGAGACCGCTGGTGAATTTCAGCGGCAGGCAGGCCTTCAGCGATGAATTGATCGCGTTAAGATAGGTGGTTCGGATATCTGCCGGCACGCCCGCGGTCGCAAAGGTCAAGCGCGGCGGCCCGATCAGGCCGCCCGCCTTGTTGAAGCTGAAGCGCACCGCCATCTGCATGCCCGCCCTCGCATTGTCCGCTGGCGGCGACCAGCAAGTGCGCAGCTCGGCGAAGAGGTCGCCGATCGTGTCGAGATCGTGATCCGGCTTCTGGTATCTTGCGCGATCGGCTTCGGACGGGACGCTCTCAATCGTCAGCTGGAGATTTTGCCCATAGGGATAGTCCATCTCGGGAATGCAGGGGCCGGGCTCGAGCGGACTGCAATAGGACGGCGTGCAGGGCCGATAGTCGAGCACACTGCACGGCTCGTGCGCGAACGGAATCGGATTGATCTGACGTCGCTGCGCTTCGGCAGCGATCGGCGAGATCGTCAGAAGGATGAGAACGAGAATGCCGCGCCACATGGAATGAAGGTGGCATCGCCTCCGACCACGTCAAGCCTGCGGCTGTTCACGTGCTCGCGTTCAGGCACTCGTCGCCCGGCTTGACCGGGCGACCCAGTACTCCAAGACGTCGTGATTGAATCGATGGGCTGCGGCGTACTGGATGCCCCGGTCAAGCCGGGGCATGACGGCGGAGGCTGGGGCTCAATGCAGCACTGGAGGGAGCAGCCCCTATCCCTTCTTCTTGACGTCCTTGACGTTGGTGAACTCGATGCCCTCGGCCCGTTCCCTTGTGTAGCCGAGATAGAACTCGTTTCTCGCCAGGTACACAGGATCGCCGTCGACGTCGTCGGCGATGCTCGAGGTGTTGGCGGCAATAAAAGTGTCGAGCTTCTTGCGGTCCTCCGAGGAGACCCAGCGCGCCAGCTGGAACTCGCTGACCTCGAACTCGACGGGCAGCGAATATTCCGCCTCCAGCCGCGCCTTCAGCACGTCGAGCTGGAGCGCGCCGACCACGCCGACCAGCGCCGGGGCGCCGTCGCGCGGGCGGAACACCTGCACCACGCCCTCTTCCGACATCTGCTGCAGCGCTTCCTTCAGCTTCTTCGCCTTCATCGCGTCGGTGAGGCGGACGCGGCGGACGATTTCCGGGGCAAAGCTCGGCACCCCGACGAAGGTGAAGTCCTCGCCTTCGGTCAGCGTGTCGCCGATGCGCAGCGTGCCGTGGTTGGGAATGCCGACGACGTCGCCGGCGAAGGCCTCGTCCGCCACGGACCGGTCCTGCGCGAAGAAGAATTGCGGGCTCGACAGCGGCATGCTCTTGCCGGTGCGCACCAGCTTGGCCTTCATGCCGCGGCTGAGCTTGCCCGAGCAAAGGCGCGCAAACGCAATGCGGTCGCGGTGGTTCGGATCCATGTTGGCCTGGATCTTGAACACGAAGGCGCTCATGCGCGGATCGGTGGCCTCGACCTTGCGCTGGTCGCTCTCCTGCGCGCGCGGCTCGGGCGCAAACCTGCCGAGACCTTCCAGCAAATCGCCGACGCCGAAATTGCGCAGCGCGCTGCCGAAATAGACCGGCGTCAGATGGCCCTCGCGGAAGGCGCCGAGCTCGAACGGTTTCGAGGCCTCGGTGACGAGCTCGAGCTCGTCCTTCACTGCGCCGACATCGAGGTTGGCGTTGAGCTTGGCGAGCTCGGCGATCTCGATCTGCTGCGCCGCGCCGGTCTTGGCGCCGCCGCCTTCGAGCAGGCGCACGCCGCCATTGACGACGTCATAGGTGCCGAGGAAGTCGCGGCCGCGGCCGACCGGCCAGGTCATCGGCGTGGTGTCGAGCGCCAGCGTCTTCTCGATCTCGTCGAGCAGCTCGAACACGTCGCGGCTCTCGCGGTCCATCTTGTTGATGAAGGTGATGATCGGGATGTCGCGCAGACGGCACACCTCGAACAGCTTCCGGGTGCGCGCCTCGATGCCCTTGGCGGCGTCGATCACCATCACCGCGGAATCGACCGCCGTGAGCGTGCGATAGGTGTCTTCCGAAAAGTCCTCGTGGCCCGGCGTGTCCAGCAGGTTGAACACGAGACCCTCGAACTCGAAGGTCATGACCGAGGTCACGACCGAGATGCCGCGTTCGCGCTCGATCTTCATCCAGTCCGAACGCGTGTTGCGCCGCTCGCCCTTGGCCTTGACCTGGCCGGCGAGATTGATGGCGCCGCCGAACAGCAGCAGCTTCTCGGTCAGCGTGGTCTTGCCGGCGTCGGGATGGGAGATGATCGCAAAGGTCCGCCGCCGCGCCACCTCGGTGGCGAGCGGGGAACGGGCCGTCGATTCGGCTGCGGTGGTGGCGATGTCGGACATGGCGGGAGCGTTTGGCAGGGAAAATGGGCCTGATCAAGCCTCATTTGGTGATTGCAGAGCCCTCCGGCCAGCCCCATATCGGCCGCTGGGAGGGACGGCCCTCCTATCCCACCAGCATATCAGCCGCGGGGACGACCCTGCCGTGAATGGAGGGTCGTCATGGCCTGGAGCATCCTGTTCGTCGCCGGTCTTCTCGAGATCACCTGGGCGATCGGGCTGAAATACACCGAGGGTTTCAGCAGGCTTGTTCCCTCCGTCATCACGCTCGCGGCGATGGCCGGCAGCGTGATCCTGCTCGGAGTAGCACTCAAATCGCTGCCCGTCGGGACCGCCTATGCGGTCTGGACCGGGATCGGCGCGGTCGGCACCGCCACGCTCGGCATCGTCCTGTTCGGGGAGCCGGCCACGGCGTTCCGCCTCGCCAGCATCGGGCTGATCGTGGCCGGCATCGTCGGGTTGAAGCACGTCACCTGACGAAGATCCTGACCGCCCACCAGGTCAGCGCGGCCACGATGGCCGAGGCCGGGATCGTGATCACCCAGGCATAGACGATCGAGCTTGCGACGTTCCAGCGCACCGCCGAGACGCGCCGGGCCGCGCCGACGCCGACGATGGCGCCGGTGATGGTGTGGGTGGTCGAGACGGGAACCCCGAGGAAGGTCGCCATGAACAGGGTCGCAGCGCCCCCGGTCTCGGCGCAAAAACCTTGCATCGGCGTCAGCTTGGTGATGCGCAGGCCCATGGTGCGGACGATGCGCCAGCCGCCCATCAGCGTGCCCAGCGCCATCGCCGCCTGGCAGGACAGCACCACCCAGAACGGCACCGAGAACTCATTGCCGAGATGGCCCTGCGAGTACAGCAGCACGGCGATGATGCCCATCGTCTTCTGTGCATCGTTGCCGCCATGGCCGAGCGAGTAGAGCGAGGCGGAGGCGAATTGCAGGATGCGGAAGGCGCGGTCGACCGCGAACGGCGTCGAGCGCACCGACAGCCACGATACGATCGCGACCAGCATCATCGCGAGCAGGAAACCGACCAGCGGCGACAGCACGATCGCCAGCACCGTCTTCGACAGACCGCTCCACACCGCCGCCGAAATCCCCGCTTTGGCCATGCCGCCGCCGACGAGGCCGCCGATCAGCGCATGCGAGGACGAGGATGGGATGCCGAGCGCCCAGGTGACGATGTTCCAGACGATGGCACCGACGAGGGCTGCGAAGATCACCTGGGCGTCGACGATCGAGGGATCGATGATGCCGGTGCCGATGGTCTGGGCGACGTGCAGGCCGAACACCATGAAGGCAACGAAATTGAAGAACGCGGCCCAGAACACCGCGAATTGCGGCCGCAGCACGCGGGTCGAGACGATGGTCGCGATCGAATTGGCGGCGTCGTGCAGGCCGTTCAGGAAGTCGAACAGCAGCGCGACGGCGATCAATCCGACCAGGAGGGGAACACCCAACGCAGCATCCACGGCAGCCCCGCCCTATACCTGCTCAATGACGATGCTGTTGATCTCGTTCGCGACGTCATCGAAGCGGTCGGCCACCTTCTCGAGGTGGTCGTAGATCTCGACGCCGACGATGAAGTCCATCGCGTTGCCGTCGCGATGCTTGAGGAACAGCTCCTTCAGCCCGATGTCGTGGAGATCGTCGACGCGGCCCTCGAGCTTGCCGAGTTCCTCCGTGATCGCAGTCAGCATGGCGACGTTCTTGCCGATCGACTGCATCAGCGGCAGCGCGCGGCCGACCAGATTGGCGCATTCGATCAGAAGCGCGCCGATCTCCCGCATCGGCGGCTCGAAGGTGCGGACCTCGAACAGCATCACGGCCTTGGCCGTCTGCTGCATCTGGTCGATGGCATCGTCCAGCGAGGTGATGAGGTTCTTGATGTCGCCGCGATCGAACGGGGTGATGAAGGTGCGGCGCACCGCCGTCAACACCTCGCGGGTGATGTTGTCGGCATCGTTCTCGAACTGGTTGACGCGCTGGCAATAGACCGGCGTCTCCTCACCCCCGTTGAGCACGCCCTGGAGCGCGATCGCGCCCTGGATCACCGTCTGGGCATGGCGGTCGAACAGGTCGAAGAACCGTTCTTCCTTGGGCAGGAACGCGCGAAACCATCGCATCATGGGGCAGGCTACCGGTTGGATAATGGCCCGGCCCGGATGGGCCGTCATGAAACTGTCATAGACCATTTTCGGTCCGCGCGCGTGCTACCTCGCGCCCGCGGAGCCGGATCATCCACCGCTTTCACCGATGGCTAACTTTTCGTCGAATCAACGACTTAGAGCGAACGCCTGAAGTAATGGGCGATTTCACCGATGACGCCGCGGCGGAAGGTGAGCACGCAGATCACGAAGATCGAGCCCTGGATCACCGTCACCCACTGGCCGAAGCTCGCCAGATATTGCTGCATGGCGATGATCACGAAGGCGCCGACCACGGGGCCGAAGATGGTGCCGAGACCGCCGACCAGCGTCATCAGCACGACTTCGCCCGACATCGACCAATGCACGTCGGTGAGCGAGGCGTTCTGGGCCACGAACACCTTCAGCGCTCCGGCGAAGCCCGCCAGCGTGCCGGACAGGACGAAGGCCAGGAACTTGTACTGGTCGGTGCGGTAGCCCAGCGAGATGGCGCGCTGCTCGTTCTCGCGGATCGCCTTCAGGACCTCACCGAACGGCGAATTGATGATGCGGAAGATCAGCAGGAAGCCGGCGAGGAAGCCGACCAGCACGACGTAATACAGAACCGTCGGGTTGGAGAGATCGAGCACCCCGAACATGCGTCCCTGCGGAATGCCCTGGATGCCGTCCTCGCCATGGGTGAACGGCGCCTGGAGGTAGATGAAATACAGCAGCTGCGACAGCGCCAGCGTGATCATCGAGAAATAGATGCCCTGGCGGCGGATCGAAACGTAGCCGGTCACGATCGAGAGCGCGAAAGCCGCGGCGACGCCGACGAGGATGCCGAGTTCCGGCGGCAGGCCCCACACCTTCAGGGCATGCGCGCTGCAATAGCCGGCGGTCCCTAAGAACATGGCGTGGCCGAACGACAACAGGCCACCATAGCCGATCAGAAGATTGAAGGCGCAGGCGAGCAACGCAAAGCACAGCGCCTGCATCACGAAGAACGGATAGACGCCGGTGAAGGGCACCGCCGCCAGCAGCAGCGCCATCACTGCGAATACGATCATCTCGTCGCGCACTGCGCGCGGGGTTGCCTGCAGCGTATCGTCCGTCAGGGTTGTCATGTCAGGCCGCCCTTCCCGTCAATCCCGTCGGCTTCACCAGCAGCACCAGCACCATCAGCACGAACACGACGGTGTTGGAGGCCTCGGGGTAGAAATACTTGGTCAGGCCCTCGATCACCCCCAGCGCGAAGCCGGTGATGATGGAGCCCATGATCGATCCCATGCCGCCGATCACGACCACGGCGAACACCACGATGATGAGGTCGGCGCCCATCAGCGGGCGCACCTGGTTGATCGGCGCCGAGAGCACGCCGGCGAGCGCGGCAAGGCCGACGCCGAGCCCGTAGGTCAGCGTGATCATGCGCGGCACGTTGATGCCGAAGGCGCGGACCAGCGTCGGGTTTTCGGTGGCGGCGCGCAGGTAAGCGCCGAGCTGCGTCTTCTCGATCAGGAACCAGGTGGCAAGACACACCACCAGCGAGAACACGACGACCCAGCCGCGATAGATCGGCAGGAACATGAAGCCGAGATTCATGCCGCCCTTGAGCTGGTCCGGAATGGCGTAAGGCAGGCCAGAGGAGCCGAAATAGTTCTGGAACACGCCTTGCACGATCAGCGCGATGCCGAAGGTCAAGAGCAGGCCATAGAGATGGTCGAGCCCGGTCAGCCATTGCAGCATGGTCCGCTCCAGGATCATGCCGAAGATGCCCACGATGATCGGGGCCAGCAACAACGCCCACCAGTAATTGATACCGCCGAGGTTCAGCAGGAAATAGGCGACGAAAGCGCCCATCATATAGAGCGCGCCATGGGCGAAGTTGATGATGTTGAGCATGCCGAAGATCACGGCAAGCCCGAGACTGAGCAGCGCGTAGAACGAGCCGTTGATCAGTCCCACCAGTAGCTGAGCGTAAAGAGCCTGCATCGATCCCGCACCCGGTCCCTTCGGCGTTCCCTGAAAGTCGCCCGCAGGCTCCAAGGCCCGCGGGCGGTTATCCTACTTCTTGAGCAGCGCACACTTGCTTTCGGCCAGCGGCGTGAAGGCCTGATCGCCCGACACCGTTCCGACCAGCTTGTAGAAGTCCCACGGCCCCTTGGACTCCGAGGGCTTCTTCACCTCGAACAGATAGGCGTTGTGGATGGTGCGGCCGTTGGGCTGGATCTCGCCCTTGCCGAACAGATCGTCCTCGGTCGGCATCGACTTCATCTTCTCGACGACCTTGACGCCGTCATGAGGATTGCCGCCGAGGGCTTCCAGCGCCTTGAGATAGTGGCGCACGCCCGCATAGACGCCCGCCTGCACCATGGTCGGCGGCGCGTTGTTCTTCATCTTCCCGGAGAAGCGCTTGGAGAAGGCCCGGGTCTTGTCGTCCATGTCCCAGTAGAAGGTCTCGGTGAAGTTGAGGCCCTGCGCCGTCTCCAGACCGATCGCCTTGACGTCGGTGAGGAACAGCAGCAGCGCCGCGAGCTTCTGGCCGCCCTTGACGATGCCGAACTCGGCCGCCTGCTTGATCGTGTTGGTGGTATCGCCGCCGGCATTGGCGAGGCCGATGATCTTGGCCTTGGAAGCCTGCGCCTGCAGCAGGAAGGAGGAGAAGTCCGGCGTGTTCAGCGGATGCTTGACGCCGCCGACGACCTTGCCGCCGTTGGCGGTGACGACGGACGTGGTGTCGCGCTCGAGCGCCGCACCGAAGGCGTAGTCCGCGGTCAGGAAGAACCAGCTGTCGCCACCGGCCTTCACCAGCGCCTGGCCCGTGGTATGAGCCAGCATGTAGGTGTCGTAGGTCCAGTGCACGGTGTTGGGCGAGCACTGCGCATTGGTGAGGTCCGAGGTCGCTGCGCCCGAGTTGATGTAGACGCCGTTCTTCTCCTTGATGACGTTGTTGACGGCGAGCGCCACGCCGGAATTCGGCACGTCGACGATGACGTCGACCTTGTCCACGTCGAACCACTGCCGCGCGATCGCGGTGCCGATGTCCGGCTTGTTCTGGTGATCGCCGGAGATGATGTCGATCTTCCAGCCCTTCGAGGCAAGGCCGGAATCCTCAACCGCCATCTGCGCGGCGAGCGTCGAGCCGGGGCCGCCGAGATCGGCGTACAGGCCGGATTGATCGGACAGCGCGCCGATCTTGACGGCCTTGTCCTGCGCGGACGCGACGCCTGCTGCGGCGAAGGTGAGCGCGGTGGTCAGCAGCAATGACGCAATCGACCTGGTCTTCATGCAACTTTCCTTTTTTTGAAGTCTTCTCTGGCAGTTCTAGACGCCGAGATAGGCGTGGAGCTTGTCCATGTTGGCGGGGAGCTCCGAATTGGAGAACCCGTCAATGATCTTGCCGTGCTCGACCACATAATAACGATCGGCGACGGTGGATGCGAAGCGGAAGTTCTGCTCGACCAGGAGGATCGTGAAGCCCTCCTTCTTGAGCCGCGCAATGGTATGACCGATCTGCTGGATGATGACCGGCGCAAGGCCCTCGGTCGGCTCGTCCAGCATCAGGAAGCTCGCGCCGGTGCGCAGGATGCGCGCGATCGCGAGCATCTGCTGCTCGCCGCCGGACAGCTTCGTGCCCTGGCTGTTCAGCCGCTCCTTCAGGTTCGGAAACAGATCGAAGATCTGCTCCAGCGGCAGTCCGCCCTCGCGGACCACCGGCGGCAGCATCAAATTCTCTCGCACGTCGAGGCTGGCGAATATCCCCCGCTCTTCCGGGCAGAACGCGATGCCCATCCGCGCGATCTTGTCGGAGGTGGCGCGAATGATCTCCTGGTTGTTGAACTTCACCGAACCGGCACGCTTGCCGATGATGCCCATGATCGACTTCAGCGTGGTGGTCTTGCCGGCGCCGTTGCGCCCGAGCAGGGTGACGACCTCGCCCGCATTCACGTCGAAGTTGATCCCGTGCAGGATGTGGGACTCGCCGTACCATGCTTCGAGGTTGCGGACCTGGAGGATGTTTCCGCCGGTCGCAGCCCTTGCCGGAGCCTCGGCGATCGCAGTGTCAGGCATGACCGGCTCCCAGGTAGGCTTCCTTGACGCGCTCGTCCTTGGTGAGCTCGCTGTAATGACCTTGCGCGAGCACCTGCCCGCGCGTCAGCACCGTGATGATGTCGGAGAGATTGGCCACGACGCTCAAATTATGCTCGACCATCAGGATGGTGTATTTCGCGGAGATGCGCTTGATCAGTGCCGCGATCTTGTCGATGTCCTCGTGGCCCATGCCGGCCATCGGCTCGTCCAGCAGCATCATCTCCGGGTCGAGCGCGAGCGTGGTTGCGATCTCCAGTGCACGCTTGCGCCCATAGGGCATTTCGACCGCGGGCGTATTGGCAAACTCGCTGAGGCCGACATCGTTCAGCAGCTCGCGGGCGCGATCGTTGAAACGGTTGAGCACCGACTTCGAGCGCCAGAAATCGAAGGAACTGCCGTGCTGGCGCTGCAGCGCGACGCGGACGTTTTCCAGCGCGGTGAGATGCGGAAATACCGCTGAGATCTGGAACGAACGGACAAGTCCCATGCGGGCGACGTCGGCCGGCGCCATCGCGGTGATGTCCTGCCCCTTGTACAGGATCTTACCGGCAGACGGTTTGAGGAACTTGGTCAGAAGATTGAAACACGTCGTCTTGCCGGCGCCGTTCGGGCCGATCAACGCATGAATGCTCCCACGGCGAACCTTGAGCGCAACGTCGCGGACGGCGAAGAAGCCCGCGAACTCCTTGGTCAAGCCTTCCGTTTCGAGAATGAACTCATCGGCCAAACAGATTTCCCCCTGCCCGCGCGACGCGCCGCGCTGTCCTTGTTGCTTCGCCATCCCGGAGGTCCTGGAGCCCGTCCGGAACGCCGCCTCCGGGCGCGGAATATGCCGGAGGTGACGGGGGTTAGGCAAGGCGGAAAGCTGAGCAGATCAGGCCTCCGGCCGGGAAACAAATGCTCCCTTAGTCGGAGATGTTTTGATGTCGTGCCTGCCCGGCCTCCCGGTTCGCAAAAGCACCGGCCATCAAGCCGTCGTTAACGGTCTTTCGCCCCGCGCACCAGCCTTCATCAAAAATTTTCCCGTGGGCGGCATCATGCTGCGGGTATGTTCTTTCGGGAATGTTGTTTTGGATTTCGCAAGCGCCGCCCCCTCCGTCGTCAAGTCGATCAGGCAGCGTGATCTGTTGAACACGTGGCTGCGGCTCTATGCGCGCCAGGATATCGCACCGGCGATCTGGGATTACCAGCCGGCGCGGCTCGAGGAGGAGCAGTCCGATCTCATCTATTATGCGGTGGACAACTCGGCCGCCCTCCCGCGCCTCATCATCCAGAGCGAAGGCACGCGCATCTCGCATGCCTACGGGCACACCGGCAAGGGCGTGCCGCTGGACGAATATATCGGGCCGGGGCTCGTGCCGCTGGTGATGCCGGTCTACCACGAATGCGTCGCACGCGGGCTTCCGGTCTACAGCGTCGCCAACGTCGACGACGTCTATGGGCGGGTCGTCGCCTATGAGCGCCTGCTGCTGCCGTTCCTGACCGACGGCAAGGTCTGTCACGTCATCGGCTCGCTCAAGACCTTCTGCGAGGATGGCGGCTTCGAGATCAGGAATCTGATGCGCGGAAATGACGCGCTGCCGCGCCCCAAATTGTGCGCCGTGATCGACCGCGACCTCTTTCATCGCGTACCCGGCCGCATCGCGGCCGCGGACGTCGTCGACTTCGCCGATCAGCGTGGTGAGGCCGCCGAGATCATCGAGCTGAACTAGCGCCGGCCTACTCGGCCCGACTACTTGCCCTTGACTTCCTTGGCATAGATGTCGGGCTTGAAGCCGACCAGCAGCTTGCCGCCGACTTCCAGCACCGGCCGCTTGATCATCGACGGCTGCGCCAGCATCAACGCCAGCGCCTTCTTCTCGGTGAGGCCTTCCTTGTCGGAATCGGGGAGCTTCTTGAAGGTCGTGCCGGCGCGATTGAGCAGCGTCTCCCAGCCGACCTTGTCGCTCCACTGCTTGAGCTTGTCCTTCTCGACGCCCGCTGCCTTGTAGTCGTGGAAGTCGTAAGCCACGCCATGATCGTCGAGCCAGGTGCGCGCCTTCTTCATGGTGTCGCAGTTCTTGATGCCATAGATGATGTTGGGCAAGGCAGCTCCTCGCGCATGCGTGATGCTTCGGCAGCAGCGTTGTACGAAACTCCGCTTCGCGCGACAATATTGCAAACGAAGCCCGCTCTGCAAAACGGACAGATGATGCACGTCACCCACGATCCCGCGGCGGCCGCCTTGCCGACCATCGATTTCAACAGCTTCCTTGCGGTCGATATCCGCGTCGGCACCATCGTCGACGCCAAGCCGTTCCCGGAGGCGCGCAAGCCGGCCTGGCGTCTCTGGATCGACTTCGGGCCCGCGATCGGCGTGCGCAAGAGCTCGGCCCAGATCACCGAGAACCATCTGCTCGAGACGCTGGTGGGCCAACAGGTCGCGGCGGTCGTCAACTTTCCGCCGCGCCAGATCGGGCCTGTCGTCTCCGAGGTGCTGACGCTCGGCTTTCCCGATGCCGACGGCAAGGTCGTCCTGGTGCAGCCGAGCAAGCCCGTGCCGAACGGCGGACGGCTGTTCTAGCCGCAACGCGACCACCGGACCGAAGCCCCGCTCCTGCCCGCGTCGCAACAGCACAATCCCCGGCTGTTTCTCCCCTCCGACGGCCCGGACTTGACCAACGCCGGGCCATGATCGCCCTCGTCGCGCTGATGGCGCTTACATGGCCACCGGCGCTGGGCTGATCCTACGGCCGCTTCGGAATGTTCAGGCCGCGCTGCACTGCCGGCCGCGCCAATCCGCATTCGAGCCAGACGGCAACCGACTTGAACTGGCTGAACGCGACCAACTCGCCCGCGCCGTAAAAGCCGATAAGGTTGCGCACCCAGCCGAGCATGGAGATGTCGGCGATGGTGTAGTCGTCATCCATGAACCACTGCCGGCCGGAAAGATGCGTCTCCATGACGCCGAGCAGCCGCTTCGACTCGTCGACATAGCGCTGCAGCGGCCGCTTGTCCCCAAAATCCTTGCCGGCGAATTTGTGGAAGAAGCCGACCTGGCCGAACATCGGCCCGATACCGCCCATCTGAAAATGCAGCCACTGGAGCGTCTGGTAGCGGCGCGCGGCATCCTGCGGCAGCAGCTTGCCGGTCTTTTCCGCGAGGTATTGCAGGATCGCTCCGGATTCGAACAGCGCCAACGGCCTGCCGCCTGGACCGTTGGGATCGAGCATCGCCGGGATCTTGCCGTTCGGATTGAGGGAGAGGAATTCCGGCGTCTTCTGGTCGTCCTTGCCGAAATCGACGAGGTGGACTTCGTATGGCAGCCCGGTCTCCTCCAGCATGATCGAGACTTTGACGCCGTTCGGCGTCGGCAACGAATAGAGCTGAAGCAGTTCGGGATTCCTGGCCGGCCAACGCTTGGTGATGTGAAAGTCGGAGAGATCGGACATCGGGACCTTTGGTGCATGGACTGAGCGCGCTCAATCTAGGCGAGATGCCGCACCGCGCAAGTCACGATTCGTCCCGGCGACCCACCGCTATCGCGGCAGCGTTGCCAACGCCACGATCGGGGTCATTGCTTCATGCTGGAGTCGATACTCGATGAACCGTTGACCCGTGACCAACAGCAGGGCCGTAAAGGCAATCGCGAGAACCGCGGTCGCCAATTGGCACACGTCGTACATGGATTTTGTCCCTCAGCAGCCTTTGATGTAAACGCCGGCTCCAGCGCCACGTTCCGAGGCGACATGACAATATTGCCAGATTTTCCCGTCGACCGCTGCGAGGCCATCGCGCGGTTCCGGCAGCCGCGCAGGGACCAATGGCCCGTTCGAGCGTTGTCGCGGCATGAACATCGAGAAGCGGGCCCTGCTCGACCACGCTGAACGCTGTCGCCGCGTCGCGGACGAACTCGCTCATCACGAAGCCGCACAACGGTTGCGAGCGATGGCCGACGAGTATGAAGCGCGAGCAACAAGGCTGGACGACGAGGGCGCCTCCCTCGAATCCGGTTCGCAATAGTCGCTGCCACGGGGCAAAGGCGATCAGGAGGGCCGATCGGCCTCAAAAATTGATCTCCATCCGCAATCCGCGCGGATCGATCTCCTCCTCACCGATACGCTGCGTACTGTCGCGTGCCGCGACGGCGCAGGCGCAGGCATCGATCAGATCGTCGCGGCCGATGCCCGTGCCGTGACGCAACGTCAACCATTTCGGCAGACGCGTGAAGCCGCGTTGCTCCAGCAGCGCGATGCGCTGTTCGCGGCCGTACGCCGACGTCTTCCTTGCGAGCTGGACGCGCCCCGCGAGATTCCAGAAGATCAACTCCGGATGCGCTTCGCCGATCGCCGCCTGCCGCGCCGGCGTCATGACGTCGTCGATCTCTCTCAACTTGTCCCTGATGTTCCAGAGCTGCGCAGAGACGCCCCTGCCCTTGCCTTCGTGCTCCCAGTAATGGCGATTGGCCGCGGGCATGTCCGGGAAGATCCAGAGGTCCCGGCGCGCGCCGAGAAACACGGCGGGCCCGACAAGTTTGCGCGCACGCAGATCGCATTCGCGATAGCCGCTCACGGGCAATCCGATCGGCATGTCGATCATCGTGCGTATGTGCGGGATCGCAAGCAGGCGCATCAAGCCCGGTGAATAATCGAAGCCGTGATCGCCGTGATCGTCGATCCAGGCTGCGACCCAGCCGAAGCGAAATCCGTCGAGGCCGAGATAGGTTGGCATGTCACCCGAATGGACTGCCTCAGCCTCCAGCCGCCTGGTAGGCCAGGCGCTTGAATTCGAAGAAGAACGGATTCCAGAAGCCCATGTAGCGCTGGGCCATCAACACGCCGGCCGTGTTGGCCTCTGGGCAGATCCACCAATGGGTGCCGGCAAGCCCGCCCCACTGGAATTCGCCGACGGAGTTCGGCGGATCGAACGGCGTCGGCGCGAAGGTCACGGCGCCGCCGAGGCCAAAGCCCTTGCCGGGGATCGGGCCGAGATTGGCAAAGCGGATGGTCTGCCCCGCAAGCAGCTGGTTGGTCATCATCTGCCGCAGCGTCTCCGGCTCCAGCAGCGCATCCGACCCGGGTAACAATGCGCGCACCAGCGCAAGCATATCCGGCAGGGTCGAGACCAGACCGCCGCCGCCCGATAGGCGCGGGAACGGCCGCCGATAGGCCTGCGGATATGGCAGATGGTCGGCGCGCGTGAGGCCCGGCTTCATCGGATCGAGCACGTCGGCGCCATTGTAGAGCGCAACCAGCCTGCCTTGCTGCGCCTCAGGGACGTGGAAGCCGGTGTCGCTCATGCCGAGGGGATCGAAGATGCGCGCCTTGAGGGAGGCATCGAGTGACTTGCCCGAGACGACCTCCACGATGCGTCCGAGCACGTCGGTCGCGACCGAATATTCCCACCCCGTACCGGGATGATAGGACAGCGGCAGATCGGCAAGCCGGTCGATCATGTCGGAGAGCGGCGTCAGCGGATTGAGCACGAGCGCTTCGTTGTACCCCTTGAACAGCACCGTGCCGGGATCGAAGATGCCGTAGCTGAGGCCGGAGGTGTGGGTCAGAAGCTGGCGGATCGTGATCGGGCCCTTCGCCGGCTCGACATCGGCAAGGCTTGTTGCGCCCTGCTTCAGGACCTTGCGGTTGCCGAGCTGCGGCAGGAATTTCTCGATCGCGTCGTCGAGCCCGATGCGACCTTCCTCGACCAGCAGCATGATCGCGCAGGTGACGAAGATCTTGGTATTGGAAAACGCACGGAAGATATGGTCGGGCCGGAGCGGCGTCTTCGCCTCGCGGTCGGCAAAGCCGACGCATTGCTGATCGACCACCTGGCGGCCCCGCAGAACCGCCCAGGACACGCCCGGAATGATCTCCTGATCGACGTAGCGCTGCATCGCCGTCCGTGCGGCGGAAAAATCTGTCGTTCTGGCGTCCACGTGTTTCCCCCGAATTTGGTTCGGATGGATATAGCGCGAATTCGGCGGACATGAAGCCCCCGCCGAAAAAACGCTCAGCCCTGCCTCATCAGCGCGGTGACGTGCAGGCGACGCCGGATCCGCATGCCCTGCCGCCGGTAGAGCGCGATCGCAGACCTATTGTTCGAAAACACGTGCAGGAACGGAATTTCGCCACGCGCCTCGATCCGGCGCGCGACCGCCGCGAGCAGTGCCTGCGCATAGCCGCGCCCGCGATAGTCCGGATGCACGCAGACGGCCGTCATCTCGACGAACTTTCCCGGCTTCATTCGCTCGCCCGTCATCGCGACCAGCTCGCCGCCGGCGCGGATGCCGAGGAACGTGCCGAGCTCATGGGTCCGCAACGCGAACGGGCCGGGCTTGGTCAACTCCGCCAGCGCCATCATGGCAGGAACGTCGGCGGCCCCGAGCGTGACAATCTCGACGTCGCGAAGCGGACTGTCAGCGGGCGAGCCGATCATCTGCTCGCCGGTGTCGGCGAGCACCACCTTGAAGCCGGCGGGAATTTCGACCGGCTCCGGCGTGAACAGCACGGCGACCTGCGAGAGCGACATGAGATCGCCGAGCGCGGCAAAGCTTGCCGCGGACATGTCGGCCATGTCGGCAAAGGGCGTCATGTCCACGGGATAACGCAGCGCTTTCGGGCTGCCCTCAGCCAGGTGCTTCTGGCTGGTCGTCAACGCGCTCCAGATCGGACGATCCAGCAGCGCCACATCATTGTCGGACACCGGACTAGTCCTTGTCGAAGCTGACGATGACGGCGGCATTGGCGATGAGGATGGGGTCGTTGGCGACTTCCGTGGCCGAGGGAATCTCCAGCCCGCCCTTGACCGCAGTCACGGTCACGGTGCCGTAAGGCAGCTCCTTCGCAACCGCTTCCTTGTCCACCGCCTCGGGGTTGGGCACGCCGATCGTGACGTCGACGAACATGTCGTTCGCCGTCTTGCCGATCATGCGGAAGAAGCCGAGGCTGGAATGCCGGATGGCATCGGACACCGCCCGCTTGGCCGCCTTGGTCGCGTCCCTGCCGTGGACGTCGACGCCCATGCCCATCTCGGTGACGCAACGAACGCGAGTCATTTCATAGTCCTGTGGTTGGTTGGGTGAATGTTACGAATCTCGGCGATCGGTGGTCGCAATACAAGTACGGCGCTCATGTTGGCTGCAGGTCCCGCCGGGGCCTCCGTCATTGCGAGCGCAGCGAAGCAATCCAGAATCTTCGCGCGGACACAGTCTGGATTGCTTCGCTGCGCTCGCAATGACGATGTGGAGACAGCCTCGGCCCGCATCAATCACGCTTCGATTTCTCATGCGCGCGGAGCTCCTCGACGAGCACCCGCACGTTCTCCGAATAGTCGATCGGGATCGAGACCAGATGCACGCCGCCTTCTCTGAAGGCCGCCTCGAGCGTCGGGCCGAAGCTGTCGATGCTTGCGATGCGATGCCCCTTGGCTCCGTACGATTTTGCGTACAGCGCAAAATCCGGATTGCCGAAGGTCATGCCGTAATCTGCGAAGTGGTCGACCGCCTGCTTCCAGCGGATCATGCCGTAGGCGTTGTCCTCCAGCACCAGCACGACCAGGTTGAGCTTCAGACGGACCGCGGTCTCCATCTCCTGGCTGTTCATCATGAAGCCGCCGTCGCCGGCGACTGCGAGCACGCGGCGATCGGGATAGAGCATCGCGGCCATCATCGCCGACGGCAGGCCTGCGCCCATGGTCGCCAGCGCGTTGTCGAGCAGCAGCGTGTTGGCGACACGGGTGCGGTAGTTGCGCGCGAACCAGATCTTGTACATGCCGTTGTCGAGCGCGACGATGCCGTTCTCTGGAATGACCTGGCGGATGTCGTGCACGATGCGCTGCGGCGTCGGCGGCCAGCGTGCCTCGGTGGCGCGATCGGCGATGTGGCTGAGGATTTCCTCCCTGAGCGGCAGGAGCGCCGCGGCCTGCGGCAACTTGCCTTCGAGACGGTCGGCCAAGAGCTCCAGGCTCGGGCCGACATCGCCGACGACCTCGGCGTCTGGGAAATAGACCTGCTCGACGCTGGCCGACGTGTAGCTGACGTGAATGACCTTCGGCCCCGACGGCCCCATGATGAAGGGCGGCTTCTCGATCGGGTCGTGACCGATCGCGACGATCAGGTCGGCGGCGTCGATGGCATCATGGACGTAGTCGCGCTCGGACAGCGCGGCGGTGCCCATGTAGAGATTGGTGCCGCCGGGCACGGTGCCCTTGCCCATCTGCGTGGTGAAGAAGGGAATGCCGGTGCGCCGCACGAAGCTCGCGATGCCGTGCGTCGAGCGCGGCCGGCTCGTTGCCGCACCCATCATCACCAGCGGGCGCTTCGCGGACAAAATCATCTCGGCGGCTCGGTCGAGCGCGGCACGATGGGCGACCGGGATCTCGATTGGATGGATCGGGATGACGGGGACGGCGGACACCTCGTCGCCGGCAATGTCCTCTGGCAGCTCGACATGCACCGGTCCCGGCCGCTCTTCCATCGCCACGCGAAAAGCGTCGCGCACCACGGTCGGGATGCTGGAGGCACTGACGATCTGCCGCGACAGTTTGGTCAGCGGCTTCATGGTGGCGACCACGTCCACGATCTGGAAGCGCGCCTGCCGGCTGCTCATGATCGCCTTCTGCCCGGTGATCAGGATCATCGGCATCGCGCCGAGATGCGCATAGGCAGCTCCGGTGGACAGGTTGAGCGCACCGGGGCCGAGCGTGGACAGACAAACACCGGGCTTGCCGGTGAGCCGGCCGTGCGTCGCGGCCATGAAGGCTGCGGCCTGCTCGTGGCGGGTCAGCACCAGCTCGATCCTGGAGTTGCGCAGCGATTCGACCAGATCGAGATTCTCTTCGCCAGGCACGCCAAAAATGCGGTCGACGCCTTCATTCTCCAGCGCCGCGACAAACAGGTCCGATCCCTTCACCTTGTGGTCCTGCCCGCTCATATCGCCTCCCGGTCGTTGTGCGATCTCCCGTTTTCCACGGAAGCAGATGCATGGTAGCGGTCTACGGCGCCGGCACAACTCACAAAGAGGCGCACAATTGCATCGGCCGCCGAGCCTCGCTCCGGGACCTGTCCTGCGTCAGCCTTACTCGGCGGCTTCGCTATGGGGCACGCCCTGCTCGACCTCGAGCTGCAGGATGTCGTTGAAGCGGTTGAAGGCACCGCAGAGTGCGATGCGCCAGGTTAGCTCGACGATCTGCGCTTCCGAGAAATGCGCGCGGAGGCGATCAAAGATCTCGTCCCGCGTCTTGTTCCAGGCGTTGGCCTGGTTGGAACGCGCATACTGCCACAAGGGCTCTGCCTGCGCCTCGATAGTGATCGCATGACACCCAAGATATTCGAAGCACGCTGCCTGCGCCTGCCCGCCGGCACCAAGATTCTCAAAGGTCGACGGCGACCTCGCCGAAACTCGGAAGGCGCGCACCTCGATGGCGGGATAGACGGCGTCGAAGGCACGTGCCAGTTCGCGATCGGGCAATGCGACGTCTTCAGCCGTGAGCGCGCGCCCGACCCGGAGCGCGACCTCCACTTCGACACCGCGCAGGCGGAATTCCGGACCGAGCCGCGCGCCGGAGGCAAGCAGGCCGGACGCCGGCAGCGGCGCGCAGACGGGCTCGGCATCCGGGCCCGACGCGCCGACCTTCCAGCCGCCGACCGGACCGATCCGGGCAAGCGTGGCATGCTGGATGGCGTAGGCGCCGGCACGATCCGGCGGAAGGATGTCGCGCCAGGCGACCGCCCGCCCGCCGCCTCTCGCTGCGACCAACCGGTCCGCCACTTCACTCGCAATGCTCACGATGTCCTTCCATGTGGGGGTCTGGCCTGGACGGCGGGCCCGCCGCGGCGGTAACTCCCGATTTGTGTGTCTCGATGCGTTAGTCGTCCTTGGTCGCGCGCAGCAGATTGTCACGCAAACGGCTCACCGTCTTCTGCACCACCGGAAAATCGTCGCCAAGACCTGTCGCCTCGATCAGCGACCCGCCGAGATCCTGCTCGATCAGCTTGCGCCCCGCAGGCGTCAGGCTCAGGCGCACCTGCCGCTCGTCGGCGGGATCGCGGTGGCGCTTGATCAGCCCCATCTGCTCGAGCTTTTTCAGGATCGGCGTCAGCGTGTTGGATTCCAGGAACAACCTCTCGCCGAGCGCGCTGACGGTCTGCTCGTCCTCGTCGGACAGCGCCACCAGGGCGATGTACTGGGTGTAGGTGAGCCCGACCTTGTCCAGCAGGGGCTTGTAGGCGCGGCCAAAGGCCAGATTGGCTGAATAGACGGCAAAGCAGAGGAAATTCGACAGTTTCCGGCCTTTGCCGGTGGTTGGGGGGTGAGCCATTGGAACCTCCGCAATACGTGATCTGCGCACCCATATAAATCGCATGCGATTAAATCGGAAGAGCTTGACTGCGACGTTCGGCGGGACTATTTCCAGACGCATCCGATTAGATCGGATACGATCATAATACGAAGGACAAGACCATGACCTCCGCTGCAAAGGTTCTCTTCACGGGCAAGACCCACGTCACCTCGGGCGCCGGCGGCGCTGCGCACTCCAGCGACGGCTTCCTGAACGTCAAGCTGGCCCAGCCGCACCCGGCCGCCGAAAACCTGTTCGCCGCCGCCTGGTCGGCCTGCTATCTCGGCGCGCTCGGGCTCGCCGCTGCGCAGCGCAAGGTCAAGCTGCCGAGCGAGCCGTCGGTCGACACCGCGATCGACCTGAACAACGCCGGCGGCGCGTTTTTCCTGCGTGCCCGTCTCGACGTCAGCGTCCCCGGCGTCGACCGCGCGGTCGCGCAGGAGCTGATCGAGGCCGCACATGAAATCTGCCCCTATTCCAAGGCCGTGCACGGCAACATCGAGGTGACCACCACCCTCATCTGAAACCGCACGACGCGGACCGGCCGGCATCGGCCGGCCGGCGCGGCGCGGACAACGTACGCACCACAAGGAGCCGATCATGAGCCGTCCTCATCTGCGAACCCTCCGCGTGCTGTCGAGCGCGGTCCTGCTCGCGGCAAACCTGTTCACCCTGCCGGCCGCGGCGGCGCAGGCCGGCGTCAGGCGCACCGATCTCCAGCGCCACGATCTCAGCGCTCCGGGGCGCGAGGCCGTGCAGGTGCGTGTCGACCTCGCCCCGGGCGTCGCGTTCGGCCGGCACACCCATCCGGGCGAAGAGATCATCTACGTGCTGGCGGGCGCCATCGAATACGACGTCGAGGGCAAGCCGCCGGTCACGCTGAAAGCCGGCGACGTGCTGTTCATCCCCGCCGGCACGGTGCATGCGGCGAAGAATGTCGGCGCTGAGACTGCCAGCGAGCTTGCGACCTATATCGTCGCCAAGGACAAGCCACTGCTGACGCTGGCGGAGTGAGGCCGGTCGCTCAGATTGACCCGCGCATGATATCTGACTAAAGTCAGAGACCATGCTTGATCCCGTTTCCCGCGTCCGCCGTTTCAACCGTGCCGTCACCTCCGCCGTCGGAGCGCTCGATACGTCTTTCCTGGGACGCGGGCGCCCGCTTGGTGCCGCGCGCGTTCTCAATGCGATCGGGCACGGGCGTTCGGACGTCGCCGATATTCGCGACTATCTCGGGCTTGACTCCGGGCTGATGAGCCGGCTGCTCCGCAGTCTCGAGGACGAGGGAGTGGTCGAGACCGCCGCGCATCCGGACGACGCCCGCCGCCGCGTGGCACGGCTGACGCGCACGGGCCGGCGCGAGTTCGCGGCCTATGAAGCGCTCTCGAACGCGCAGGCCGAGGGATTCCTCGCGCAGCATTCGCAAGCCGAAGCACTGCTGGCCGCGATGGACATGATCGCCTCCGCATTGACGCGCGAACGCATCGCGCTGGACGAGATGGATCCGCGGAGCGAACAGGCGCGCTATTGCCTCGGCGAGTACTATGCCGAGCTCGGTCGCCGCTTCAAGCAAGGCTTTGACGTCTCTTTATCCCGTGACCCTGACGCCAAGGACATGCGCCGGCCGCGCGGTACGTTCATCGTCGCGATGTCGGACACGCTGCCGATCGGGTGCGTGGGCCTTAAGGGAACCGATCGCGGCTATGCCGAGATCAAGCGGCTGTGGGTCGCCCCTGCCGCGCGCGGGCTGCGGCTCGGACGGCGTCTGATGGACGCGACTGAGGCCACAGCGCGCGAGCTCGGCATCGCCCTGCTGCGGCTCGACACCAACAGCGCGCTGCCCGAGGCCGCCCAGCTCTACCGCAGCACAGGCTGGCGTGAGATTCCGCGCTTCAACGACGATCCCTATCCCGACCTGTTCTTCGAGAAGCGGCTTTGAGCTGAGCCCGTTTCCCTGGTCTGCGTCATCATCGAAGCCTCGGGAGCTTCAACGTGACCAGAGACGATCTTGCCGCCCTTTATCACGCCTACATGGCCTGCCTGAACCGGCTGGATTGGCCGGCGCTCGGACAGTTCGCACGTTCATGCGGCCACGGGCGCCACCTCGCCTTGCGGCTTCGTAAAGGGGCGGAACGTCATCGCCATCAGGAAGGCCCCCAAGCCCATCGCCCAGGAGGCGATGTAGAGCCAGGCGTAGCTGGAGAACGCATCGTAGATCAGGCCGCCGGCAAGAGGGCCCGTCGCCATGCCGAGGCTGCCGGCCATCGCCGTGCCGCCGATCACCGTACCCATCATCCGCAGCGGAAAGTTTTCGCGCACCAGCACCGCGTAGAGCGGCATGGTGCCGGCATAGATGAAGCCGAAGATGGCGCCGACCGCGTAGAAGGTTGCGAGCTGGTGGGCGAAGACGTAGGCCAGCGCGCCGAACGCCTGCAGCAGCAGGCCCGAGACCAGCACGCGCTTGGCGCCGAACCGGTCGCCCATCAGGCCGAAGGCGATGCGCCCGCCGAGGCCGGCAAACCCCTCGATGCTGTAGATCGTCACCGCCGCGACCAGCGGAATGCCACAGCTTATGGCGTAGGAGACGGTATGGATGATCGGACCGGAATGGGTGGCGCAGCAGAAGAAGTTGGTGGCGAGCAGAATGAAGAATTGCGGCGAGCGCAGCGCCTCGCCCACCGACATCTCGTTTCGCGCAGCCCCCTCCGCCATTGGCGCGGCCGCGGCCTGTGCGAGCGCCGGCGGACGGCGCACCAGGAGCGAGACCGGGATCATGATGGCGGCGACCACCAGCGCGATGATCTGCATCGAGGTGCGCCAGTCGTGGCCGGAGACCAGCCAGGCCGCCAGCGGCGCCATCGTCATCGGCGCCATGCCCATGCCGGCCGAGACCAGCGAGACCGCGAGGCTGCGATTGGTGTCGAACCAGCCGGTGACGGTCGCCATCATTGGCGCGAAGATCGCCGCGCAGGACGCGCCGACCAGGAGGCCGAACACGAACTGGAACACGATCAGCGAGGTCGCATGGCTCGCGGCGAACAGGCTCAGCGCCAGCACGGTCGATCCGGTCAGCACCACCGGCAGCGGCCCTAACCTGTCGGTCGCCGTGCCCCAGGCCATGCTGGTGAAGGCCATCGCCAGAAAGCCGATCGTCATCGCGCTGGAGATGCCGGTCACCGACCAGCCGGTGTCCTTGGCGATCGGCTGCAGGAACACCGGCAACGAAAACATGCCGCCGATCGCGACGCAGCCGAGCAGGCCGCCTGCGGCGACGATCACCCAGCGATAGTGGGAACGAAGCATCTTTGGTCTCCCGTCAGACTTGTCTGGGTGGAAGACGAATGGGAACTGCGCCGGCCGACAGCGGCACATCATTTTTGCCGCACGCTTTTGGGACCCGCCAGCAAAACTTTCGAAAACAACCCCATGCACAGTAGCCGACAGGTCTGGGATCAATGACTTACGAGGTCCCTGGCTTGCGTTGGCGGGAAACGGTTGCTCCGTCGGGCAAAACAGGGGCATGATGTCATCATCCAGGGACATCTCGATCGAATCACGCCGCAGGGGCAGCGGCGTTGCGCGCGATTACGTGTCGAACAGGGAGTTCACGTCGCTCTCCGTGAGGGCCGACGCAATCCCGCCATCGCGATCAACGAGGCCATCGGCAAGCGCGCGCTTTCTGGCCTTCAGCTCATCCATCTTTTCCTCGATGGTTCCGGCGGTCATCAGCCTGTAAACGAAAACGGCCTTGAGCTGCCCGATCCGATAAGCCCGATCGATCGCCTGCTCGACTGCGGGATTCCACCACGGGTCGAAAATGATGACGGTATCGGCGGCGGTCAGGTTCAGGCCGACCCCGCCTGCCTAGGCGTTTCGATCCGGGCATTGCAGCGGATACGCATCGTGGAGAGGCGGTCGGTACGGCCGATCGAGGAATGCCTGCGAAGCTAGAGAACGGGTGTTCCGGATCCGGCAACTGAGCGCGGCGATGGGAGTTCGACTCTCCGGCTCGCGTGACCGCGCGGGTATGCAAATCCCCGGCCGGCAGCCTCTGGCAGACCCGACCTGCCCCACCTAAGTTCGATGCGAAATTTCGGGACGCGTTCATGCCAAAGATCGACGTCGCGAACGTCCCGGCCCGCAAGGGCTCGGGCTATCCAGCGCCTTCGACGCGCCGTGCGCCGAGCGCATCCGCAAGCGGCCCGGCAATGCCGGCGGCCTTTCCGATTTCGGCGTCAACCTGATGCGCCTGCCGCCGGGCAGCTGGTCGAGCCAGCGGCACTGGCATTCGCATGGGGACGAATTCGTCTTCGTGCTCGAAGTCGAAGTGGTGGCTGCGCGCGGGCGACTGCGCCGCCTTCCCGAGGGCAAACGGCAACGGACACCACATGATCGTCAACCGCTCAAATGCGGTTGCCGTCTATCTCGAAGTCGGCTCGCGCGCGCCTGCCGATCTCACGACATGCTCGGACATAGACATGATGCGCGCCAATTCCGACGGCCGCTTCGTGCACAAGGACGGCACGCCCTACCCGGACCAGGCCGTATAGCTATAAATGTAACTGGTGAGTGCCTCCGCTTTGCTCAGCGACCGAGTTCGCGCGGCAGCGCAGGATGTCGCGGTGGCGGGCGCTGTTTGCATCTATCCTTTTTGTTTTTCTTCTGCGCTTCTTCCATCGGAGCTTCTTGAGCGTTCTTCGAAGCGATCAGCCCCCTTAGCTAGATCGTGCCCGGTCTTGCTCTCGCTTTTCGCTTCTTCCTTGGCAGTTGCCTCGCGCAAGCCTTCAGCGGCCCGTTCCCCCGCTTTTTTTGATGATTTTCGTCCGTCATCCATTTGCTGCTCCCTTTCTAATGAGGACGCTCCTCCAGGAACACTTTCTTGTCTAACTTCCTTGTCTATCCCCGCTCAGCTGTAAATCTCTAATCAGATCGCCTGGGCATTGTTCCTTTTCCGCTCCCGCAGACCGTACTGAAATTGATCATAGCCTATGATTGGTCGGCCGCCTCAGGTCCGCCTAGGGTCAAAGGCTGCCTGCCTCTGTTGGCACTTCGGAGGCCGTCCCTATCACAATCGAGGCCAGACCGGACATAGCCGCGACGCGGCCACATTAACGCGAGTGACCCTGACAGGGACCTTTGACCGTTCTCATTCCGTAGTGCACACAATCACGGTCGAGAATGCCGGGCTCGAGTTGGCTCTTGTGCAATGGGGGGTGCTACGCCACGAACTTTCAGATCAGCTGATCCTCGATCATCCGATCATTGCCAGGGGCTAATTGCACCGCTCGTCACGATGGCCTGTCGCCTATTGCTTCGCTGTGTCGCCAGCCGCGGCGTTCTACCGCGCGAGCGGCCTGACCTCAGCCCAGAGCGCGGCGATGTCCGCTCCGAGAGACATCGCCGTCGGGCCAAATGCCGCCTCCAATCACTGACCGATTTCTGCGCACGACAAGCCGACACCGCAATTGCGACGATCGCCGCTAGAGGCTGATTGGAAGCTGCGATCCGTCGTTAGCCGCCACAATCTGCGCGGGGCGCGTACCAACTCATCGCGTGCAGCGCGCAACGTGGTCGCGCGCGGTCATGTCGCGCAGCGATTTCCCATCTATGATCCATTTCACACATGCAGCGAAGCACCGTCCGATATGATAATAAGGGGTACCCAAGCGGGAGGCTCGGATGCCAATGTCATCTCAGTTCTTGCGATGGTCGACCGAGATGCTGCCGGAGCGCGCGCGGTTCTCCACGTTCCGTGACGAGTTTGCGCGGCTGAACCTTGCCTTAGACGTGATCGATCACAACGGCGGCCGCCCACGTATCGACGTCACCTACTTGTCGCTCGGCGCGGTTGGCGTTTGTAGCATTGTCACCACGCCGGTGGAGTTCATCCGTTGCAAGCACCACCTCAGGGATAGCCGTGACCAATTCGGACTGAACATCGTCGAGGCTGGACCGGTCCAATTTGCAAATGCTGGCCAGGAACATGTCAATGACGCTGGCTCCGCTTGTTTGATTGACCGGGGAAGGCCGTTGCGCGTGTTTGGGCCGCGTGGCGGCAGCGTCAAATTCGTGACCGTGCAGGCTGCTGCCCTTAGGTCTCTGGTTGCCCAGCCGGAAGATCTTTCAGGTCGGCCGGTGCATCGGGGACCGGCGCTTAGATTGCTCGGTCGCTACCTGCGGTCGCTCGCATCCTTCAAAGAACCTCCGTCATCAAAACTGGCGTCCACCGTCGGCGTACATCTCCTCGATCTCGTGGCCGCGACGCTCGGGCCGACCGCCGAAGCTGCAGACATGGTTACGGAGCGTGGTGTGAAGGCAGCCAAGCTGCAGGCGATCCTGACAGAGGTCGCGCAACGTTTCAACGATCCCAATTTCGATCTGGACAATGTTGCTGGAGCGCTCGGTATGTCGCGGCGATACGTGCAAAAATTGCTCGAAGGGACCGGAAAGTCGTTTACCGAGCACCTTGCCGAGTGCCGGCTTGAGCGTGCCTTCGCGATGTTGACCGACCCGCACCATCTGCAATTGGCCATCATCGATATCGCGTTTGCAGTCGGCTTTGGTGATGTTTCTCATTTCAATCGCTTGTTTCGCCGACGCTTCGGCGACACGCCATCGGGGGTGCGCGCTGCATCGATCATGCGGCAGAAGTCATTCTGCGCCCCCCAACAATGCGCGGGCGACGGTCACTGAAACGCGGGCATTTGCGGGCTCTCGAGCAACTTTCTGCAGCACGACCGCTATGGGTCTTGGCTGGGTCACTAGCTGCCCTTCTTGCCCGGCTGACCTAGATCCGTTCGTCGCTCGGCAGCCGACGTTGCGGGACTCTCCGCGAAAGTCAGCAGAGGCCAACAGCGGCTCTCCGCGCTCACGCGCAATCCACCTGTTTAGCGAACCGGCGGAACTTTCCCGATCGACGGCATCCCTGCTGACTTCCGCTCGCGCTGGATGCCGATCGCGTTCAGTAACCGCGCGACGCCGATCATCATCAGCACTCCGGCAACACTAACCACGATCTGCATCGGAAGCCCTTGCCAGAGGTCGAGCAGCGTAAGTTGGCTGGCGAGCGCCAGAAGGACGCCGAGACAATAGATCGGCAGCGAATTCTCGCCACAGCACTTCGCGCAGCTCAGCACTGTCGTCGATAGCCCCTCACAATTCCGCGGAATGAATCGTAGCGCCACAATTGCAAGCGCCACAAAATGCAACAGCCGTACCGGACTTAGATTCGATTTATCCGATGGAAATAGCCGGTCCCTCACGATTTGCGAGACCAGTGGCTCGATGCTCCAACTCTGTGCAAGGACTAGGGCGAAAACTAGATAGAGAACGGCCAGAACAAGCGTCAAGCGCGACATCATCCACCACCGGAATTTGTCTCCCTCAATGACGCACCATGCGCCCAGCACGATCAGAAACTGCCAAGCCAGCGGATTGAAGAACCAGACGCCGTTGGGCCAAGCGGGAACTCGCCAACCAAACACGTGCACGAGCGCGTAGAGCAACAAGGACACTCCAAGCGTGACGTTCGGCGCGCGCAGCAGCAGATACAGCAGCGGCGCGAACAGCACGTGAAAAATCACAAAAACCGGCAGGACGTCAGTGTTGACAGGCCGATATTGCAGGATTGCGGCGTGCGCAAGCGTCGCGCCCGGTCGTTCGAGCAGAATTCGCGTATTGCTCTCGTCAGCGAGACCATCGCTGTTCGCGACGTAGACCAGGATGGCGCAAGCGAGTGTAAGCAGTAGAAACGCAGCGTAGATGTCCCATCCCCGGAGCAGCGAACGGCCGATCATGCCGCTCCAGCCCTCGCGCTCACGCGCTCTGCCGTAGGCCAGCGCACAGGTCACGCCCGAAAGGAACATGAAGATCTCGGCGGCATCGCAGAAACCGTAGTTGCGCGGCGTCAGCCAGCTGCCGATGTTATTGGGAACATGATCGAGAAAGATCCACCATAGCGCGATCCCGCGACAGACGTCGATACGTAGATCGCGGCCGGCCGCTCTGAACTCCGGCGGAGTTTCGCCGAACAATCGCGTCGAGGTTTGACTTCGATCGTCCATCTGTCGGCCCGCGCTCGCGCCTCATAGGGGTGATAACGCGCTCCAGCTATCCGATGGATGATGGGGGCTCCTTCGTCGCCCAGCTACTCCTTCGAGCGCCAGATTCGGAAGGATCATCATCCTCCCAAGGCGCTTCCAGGATTTTATCGCCAACGCCCCGTATCAACAGCTGCTTTCGCATTTCGGTGAGGCGGGCCCGGCAGTACTCGCGATAAAGCATGTCGAGTATGGTGGACATGATCGAACCTCTTCCTGCTCACCAGGGTTGACGTCCTGTGACAGATTTCGACCATTTCAACCGGCAACTAAAAGGGGGTGCCGGGAAGTAATTTGGGTCCGACGAACCTTAAGGTGATGCAGCGATCAAGGCACGATAGGAAGCCGGTATTAGCGGACATTGTTGTTCAATGGATCCTATGGCAGCAATTTGAAATAGAGCCATCACGATCTTAAAGGAGACATTTGCACGCGGCATTTGCAATCAAAAATTGTCGCAATTTTCTGGTCGCCACGTGAACCAGTTCACATCAGCATCAATTACAGGTGAATGATACTAGCAGACAAATGAAGTACCCTCTTGGAGTCCTGCGTACCTGAGAAAACGGTCGGTGCGCGAATTGCAAAATACGGATACCGGCAGACTGGCCCTGCGGCAGCATTTCGACCCAGTGGCTTAACAAGGCTGGAGGTCCCCATGTCTACGGACGCAGCCAATTTCGTATCGCATCGGTTCTCGACGCGCCAACATCCTGAGCGGATGCGTCGTAGATCACACTTGTGATCTCGTTGCAGCGAGTGCACCCGCTTTGGGCGAGAGCGATGCGAGTGCGGTCGTGGCCGCGCGCCACAGCGCCTGCTCGACTGCATCGCGGCAGACTTTCAGAAGCCTGGGCTCAGCGTCGCGCAGGTCGCTTATCGCCAAGGCATTTCACCTCGCTATGTACAGCGCCTGGTGACGTTATTGCCGAACAAGTTGATGCCTGAATCACTCGGGCATAGCAGACATGCTCTGCTTAGCGGCGATCAGCAGCTTCGGGCCCAAAAGAACGGAAGTGGCCGTTGCTGGACAACTTCAGCGCCTAAACCCTAGACTGCGGCATGATCGGCAAGCAGCCGACGGCATCAGGGGAGGTCGACATGGCGCAGACGCGAGGCATTCTACTGGCATCTCTCCTGCTCGGTCTTTGCGTCGGCACAAATCCTGCGGCGGCCGAGAAGAAATACGACCCCGGCGCCACCGATAGCGAAATCAAGATCGGTAATATCATGCCTTACAGCGGGCCGTTGTCGGCCTACGCGCTGATAGGCCGGACGGAGGCGGCTTTTTTCAACAAGATCAACGCCGAGGGCGGTATCAACGGAAGGAAGATCAATTTTATCACCTACGACGACGCCTTCAGCCCACCCAAGACTGTCGAGCAAGCACGCAAACTAGTGGAGAGCGACGAAGTGCTGCTCATCTTCCAGAGCCTCGGTACACCGACCAACAATGCCATTCGCCAGTACATGAATCTAAAGAGGGTGCCACAGCTCTTCGTCGCCACCGGCGCGACCCAGTTTGGCGATTGGAAGAGCTTTCCATGGACGATGGGCTGGCAGCCGACCTATCAGACCGAGGGGCGGATCTATGCAAAATACATCCTGCAGAACCTACCGGAGGGCAAGATCGGCATTCTCTACCAGAACGACGATTCCGGTCGCGACTATATCAAGGGCCTCAAAGACGGCCTTGGTGCCGACGCCGCGAAGCGCATGATCGTGGCAGAAGTGCCCTACGATCCCTCGCAGCCGACTGTCGATTCGCAGATTGTTACGCTCAAAACCTCGGGCGCCGACATTTTTTTCAACGAGAGTTCCCCGAAGTTCGCCGCACAGGCGATTAGGAAGGCGGCAGAGATCGGATGGAAGCCCGTTCAGCTTCTCGCCAGCATTTCGAACTCGGTGGGCTCCGTGCTCAAGCCCGCCGGACTTGAGAATGCGAAGGGTATTCTGTCGACCAACTATTTAAAGGACCCCACCGATCCAACTTGGAAGGAAGATTCCGCGATCAAGGAATGGGCCGATTTCATGGATAAGTATTTCCCCGAAGGAGATAAGACGAGCACGTTCAGCGTCTACGGCTATCTAACAGCGCAAACCATTGTCCAGGTGCTCAAGCAATGCGGCGACGAACTCACCCGCGAGAACGTCATGAGACAGGCCGCTAACCTCAAGGACTTCGAACCTGGGTTGTTGTTGCCGGGCATCAAGATCAACACAAGCCCCACCGACTATTTTCCGGTCGAGCAGATGCAGATGTCGCGATTCAATGGTGAACACGGCGAACTGTTCGGATCCGTGATCGCCGGAGAGATTGGAACTCAATAGCCGTCACGGCGAAACTTGATAGGGAGGCCCGGTGAGGTCTGCTCCGGGTCCAAAAGCTGACCGCTGGCGAGCTTCGCTGCAACGTCGGCAACGGGCCGAATCCAGACTCCATCGTGCTCACGGTTGCGCACCGTCAAATGCGACGAACAATTGCGACATGGGGTCAACCGGAACTCGTTGCTTGATCGTGTTGGCGCCAGCGCTGTACGTAATCCGGCCTTGCGCGTCGGCCGGAAGGCGACTCCGCAACCGCGGCTTGACTATTTCGATGCTGTACGCCGAGAACAGCAGACCCCTAAGCAGCGTCGAGGTCGGGTTCTCACACAAGCCTGGGCCCTGCCACCTTGGCGGCGTGAATTCGTGACGTTCGCCATTCCGGCTGTCGCGACCACCGGAATTTTAGCTGTCCTGTGACGAGCGAACGCCCCAAAACTCCAATTGCAATAGCGCTCGCTGCCTCTTACCCTTGTCAAGAAAACAACCGGGGAGGATACACCATGGAAATCCAGGCCTTCGGTTATCTCGGCGTCGGCGCGTCGAACCTCGATGATTGGGCCGCATTCGCCACATCAAGCATTGGCATGCAGGCCGTGGACCGCGCCAGCTCGTTGCGTGCCTTCCGTATGGACGACCGCAAGCAGCGCCTGTTCATCGACCGAGCCATCGAGCCAGGCGCTCAGGTCTTCGGCTGGGAAGTCGGCAATGCCGCGGCTCTCGACTCACTCGCTGCCCGCCTCGAAACCGCTGGCGTCGCCGTGAAGCGCGAACCCGTAGAGCTGGCGGACCAGCGCTGTGTGACGGAGCTGATCTCGTTTGCCGATCCCGCCGGCAATCGTTTGGAAGCTTTCCACGGCGCCCAGGTAGCTGACACGGTCTTTAAGCCTGGCCGCGACGTCTCCGGCTTCCGTACCGGCCCGCTAGGCATGGGGCACACCCTTCTGACATTCCCAGACATCGATGTCGCCCTCGCCTTCTACAAGGACCTGCTGGGGTTTCGCATTAGCGACTTCATCGTTGCCCCGCTGAAGGCTTACTTCATGCATGTCAACGCACGCCACCACAGCGTGGCTCTCGTGGCCGCGCCTGTGCGCAGCATGCATCACCTGCTTGTCGAATATTATCTGCTCGACGACGTCGGTCAGGGGTATGACCTGCTACAGGGTAGCCCGGAGAAAATCGTCGCCACTCTCGGCCGCCACCCGAATGATCTCATGACGTCGTATTACATGCGCACTCCGTCGGAGATCTACGTGGAGTGCGGCTGGGGCGGCAAGGAGGTCGACGACACAACGTCGCCGGTGGAGATGACCAGTGTCGGCAGCTTCTGGGGCCACAAGGGCCTGTTTGAAGATATTGGCGCGCCTCCCTCGGCCGCGCCGGAGATCGGTCCACGTCGCGCCCCTGTTCAGGTGATGGAAGGCAACTACGAACGCATGGCGGGTACCTGTCCGTGGTGGGATGCGATACGTGGCAAGACCCGCTAATGCCGTGCCCGGCGCTGAAAGCATTGCGGACCTCGATGTCTTGGTCGGGTCGAAATCGGCTGTAACGGCCGGTCCTGTCGTGCGTCCTATTCATCCCGAAGAGCAGACGCTGCGGAGATCTCCGCGAAGGGCAGCCTTGGGCTAATAGGCGACCCTCGCAGCTTGGCCCGATATGAAAGAGGCCGCCAACCGAGACGGCCTCGGTTTGCTGAGTTCCTGATGCTAACTGCGCCTAGCTTGCTCTGCGGCGCGGCGGGCGTCGATCGCGTCGAGGACGGCGAGTTGTGCCTGTTCAACCGAGGCTATGGCGTATTCGATCGCGAAACCGGCGTCTTCTTCCAGAAGCGTTGCGCGGTCCTCGGCAAGGTGGGCCTTGATATCATGCTTTGCTTGCAGCGCGTACGCCTTCAAGGTGCTCACGTCCGCGGTGATTTTTGCTTGCAGCGCTTGCCTGTCTCTGCCGGCAGACTCGCCGACCGACTTGATCTGCTGGCTCACCTTTTCGACTGCCCTCTTTGCAGCCGAAAGTGCCTCTGCCTTCCGCGCCTCGATCTTGTCATGCGCCTCCTTTTGAGCAGCAGCAAAGGCAGTTTCGGTATTTTTTGCGCGCACCGACAATTCGGCGAGTTGTTCAGAAAGTGGCTTCATTTGCTCCTCCTTTAGGTAAACGCCTCCCGAACCGGCTCGCAAGTAACTCGCTCTGGTGCGAGCCATGTTGACCTGGGTCAATTTTTCTTGGGAACGAGCAAGTAGGCGGCCGCGCGGAACGACGTCTCAATTGGGTCCAATCGAGAAAAGCTCAACGCGAGCAGTTCGCGTTTGCCGAATTCTGCGAAGCAGACCTAAACGGGAGACCGCAATCTCCCGTTCATCCACCAGGCGCAGCCTCCTCGCAACGTCAGCCGCGATTGGTGCGATCAGCTTGCTTCCAATACTTTTCGTCGCGCGCAATCGAAGCGCGGAGGGTCCCCGTCAGGGACGCCCAAAGCCTCTGATAGATAATGTGCTTGCGGCCACCCAAAAAGCTTGCGCAACGGCCTCCACGATTTGGGTGAAGGGCGCGCGAGCAAGTTGTGCCGTTCGACTATTCGCGCCCGTAGCCGACATCCGCTATACGTCGGTGATGTCTGCTACGGAGTCAGCCGCGTCACCAGACTCCAAGGCAGGGCCGTCTATCCCGAAGTGGGCGCCGGCGCCCCACGGCAGGCATGCCGCCCGTCTGCTGTCAGATCGTCACGCGGCTGCCGTCGAAACGCGTGAAGGAGAAGCCGTCGAACGGCTCGCGAAGGGTCGCGCGCTCGTCCCGCAACATGCAGATAGCCACTTCCTCACCGATTGCCATAGAGGCGGAGGCGTCGGAACGCCAGTGGATGCCCGCCCAATTTCGTCCGAAACCGAAATTCACGGCGAGCTTGTTCAACTCTCCGCCGACAGTGAGCGGTGAGCCGTCATAGGGCACCAGCCTCGTCGGGTCGGCCGGATCGGGCTGCACCGGGTTGGCGATGACGCGACTCTCGTCGAAGAACGCCTTCAATATGGTTGCTGTGACGGCACCAACGCTGGTGGCCCCGCCCGGGTAGGTGGAGTGCAAGGGCGCGCCCTCCGGATAGGTTTGCGACAACAGATGGGTACCGTATTTGGCCTTGCTGCGAGCGAGGGCTTCGGATTTCAGAAACTCATCGGGCAGCGGGTAGTCGCTCACGCCATTGGCGAGGCGATGGTGCGCGAGAGCGCCGTAGGCTTCCGGCCGCACAGTCCGGTGCACGAAATACTTCTGCCAGTAGGCCGCGCGGACGGAGTTACTGATTCCCGTGGCGAGTAGTGCCTGCACGTAGGGCAGCCCGAAGGTGGCACCCGCAGGGGTTTGGGTTTTCGATTTCCGATACGGGTTCGATGGGTATGATACGGGCTCTGCCGGTGGATACATGCCCGAGTAGCGCTTGTCCGTGCCCCCGCCGGGCGTCGCAAGGATCAATGCTGCCGCCCACCCAAGTGCAGGACCAGTGTGGATATACTCCGCGAGATCTCTTCCCGTCGCGATATATCGCGGCGTCGCGTCGAACTGCAACTGGCGCTTCGGTGCGGCGCCATTCTGGATTGCCAGCCACTCCTCGTAGTCGGTCAGGAATTCGCTGGCGGGCGACGCGGTACGAATCTGAGCGCTGATCCACTGTGAGGCATAGGGCGCGTCCCTGAGCAGGAACTGCGAGATCAGCGGGCCGTCCAAAACGCCCGGAGGCGTGACGGAGCGGCCCTTCGGGTCGCCTGCGTCGAAATAAAGCGCATTGGCGCGGAACAGTGTGCCAGGCGTGACCCGCCCACCAGACTTCGGCCCTCGGAAATCGGCAAGCTTGTTGATCTCCTCGGTTGCTGCAAGCACATCCCGATTGGAGGTGTCGTCGCGCAACTCGGTCAGCGGGACATCACGAAGCAGGGATTGCCAATATACCTCGACCGCCTCGCCGGCGCGCTCCGCACTTGCAAGAGCCGGTGCCGGGGGTATTCCAATCTGAGTAGGGTTGATGCCGCTCAGACTGACGGCCAACGTGCCCAAGGGATTGACCAGCTTGCGAGTGCCGCCGAGCGGGATCTTCTCGAAATCGGCAGGATCGCCCGACTGGCAGGCGGTATAAAGAGCCTGCCAAGCTTCTGGTGCCACTTCGCCGCGTTTGTCGTGCGGCAGGCCACGTGAATCGGAACCGATCTTGTTACTGTAGCGCGCTTCGTCGCCATTCGTCGGGTGGGGCGCAATGGGAATTTTCTCGGCGTTGCCCGCACAGACCCCGCGGACTTCGAAGGCCCGTTGCTTGAACGCCGCGTCGAGCGGTCGGGCGTCCGAGCTCGCAGGCTGCGCCAGCGCCGGAGTGAACCCGGACATGCTCGGCGGAGACGCAAGCACGGCGGCGCCCACCGCAATGCCGGTCCCGCCAAGCAGCGAGCGGCGAGTGATCGCGGTCGACGGGCCCTGCGACGCCAAAGAGGATTCAGTTGGAACGGTGGAATGGTCAACCATGGGGCCTCCTCCCTCGCGTTCGGCAGATTGCGCCGGAGCCGTTCGATTACTTGCATGCTGCAGTCGAAATGAGAGAACGCAGAGCAGATTGACTCAGATCAATGGTGAGTCGAGCAGACCAATTGTGCACGCTTGCATGGAGCCGCGACGGGATGACCATCGGGGATGCCTTCTATCACTACTATGCTCGTTCACCGACGCCGGTGAAGGTGGTGTGGGGCAGCGACGACCTCTGCATCAGGAAGGACATGGGCGTCGAGCTCGCCGAACGCATCCGCGCGGAACTGAACGTGCTTGCGCGGCGTCGGCCACTACCCTCACCCTCCAGGCTCCCGAAAGGACCATCGGGAAATTCCGAGCGGGGGCCGAGGCGCATTGACGGGGCGAAGCCGGCGTGCTGCCGGCCTCAAGAGGTCGTTATTGAATTGACGGCTTCCGCAATGGCCGCCGGGTCTGCGTGCGTGACCATGTGTCCCGCATTGGGCACAAGGTGAAGATCGGACCGAGGCAGCGCTTTATGTAAATCTCGCGCTTGTTTGAGTTCGATCACCTGGTCCTCCACTCCGTGGAATATTTGCACCTGGTGCCCCAAGGTCGAATAATGGGCCTGGAATTGTGCTGCGGTCGAAATCAGGAGTGCACTTTCCTCCGCGGCCGCCCTCAACTGTGTGGGCCTGAGAACCAGAGATGCTGGAAAACCGTTCCTGAACGTCAGCGGCACCGACCGGGGCGCGAAGATCTTGCGGAGGGCTCCCGGCAAGACGGCCGACGAAATGATGGGCGCGACAGTGTAGCTGACCAAGTCGCCCAGGACCGGTATGGCTGGACCTGACATCAACCACACGTCCAATCGCGCGGTCGGGAAGTAGTACCCGGACGCAAGCACAAGGCCACGGATCGGATAATCGTTCCGCATAGCGAGAGCGATGGCGACCAAGGCACCCCAGGAATGGCCGAGCACCACGGGCTCGCGGATCCCGAGCTGCTCGAGCGCCTTCACCAACAGAGCTGCCTGAGCCGCTGCGCTCCATATGCGGAGCCGCGGCCTCCGACTATAGCCAAAGCCCGGGCGGTCGAAGCACACCACGCGGTTGCTGCGAGCAAGAAGATCGACCAGCCCGCTGGTTGTGAAGTCTTGCATCATGGATCCGTTGCCATGGAGCAGCACGACGCAAGGAGCCGCGGGATCGCCCCGCTCCATGTAGTGGAGTATTACGCCGTCGCACTCGAGAAACTTGCCGATTGGTGGATTCCTTCGCTCGGCCAGTCTGGAAAAGCCGATGTTCCCGATGACGAGAAGTGCCAAAAACAAGGCAGCGATGAGCAGTACGGTTTCGGCGGTCGACATGACTGAGCCTTGAGATGCAGGGCCACGAACATCCGGCCCGCAGCGCGGAGCAGACGAGCCACCATGCAATAATTGGAAGTTGAAGCCCTCGTTCCTGCGCGCAATGGCGGAGAATTGATTAAAAGATTCCCGCCCCGGAACGGTCCAGGAATGCCCACGTTTGCTCGCTAAGGACCCCACCTGTGAAGGAGAGCAGAGGATCCGACCTCACCAACAAAAACGATGGAGCAACGAATGGCCAATCCACGCCAGGAGGAAAAGTCCACCCAAAGCGCTGAGGACACAATCCGCCGCGCCGGCGAGAGGACCGCTGAGCAGACCAGACGGATCGGCTTGGCGACCGCCGAGGCCGGGGAAGAGGTGGCGCAAGCCAGCAGCCATCTCCTGCGACAAAATACCGAGATGTTGCAAAACACTTGGCGATTCGGCGTTGAGATGGCCGCGGCGATGATGGGTCGCTCGACTGATCAGCTAGGTCGCACGTTCGGTTTGACCGGCAACGAAGCGCAGCAGGCAGCGGAACGCTCGGTCCGCAATGCCGAAGCAATCATGTACTCTACGACCGCAGTCGCCAAGGGAATGAACGGTGCGTCGCGCGAGTACTTCGATTTCGTTCGGCAGCAGTTCGAGAGGACCATGGATTGCATGAGCGAACTCGGGCGCTGCCGGACTCCTCACGATTTCGCGGCTGTGCAGACCGATCTGATGCGCGACTCAATCAGCAGAGCCATGGAAGCAAGCCGCCGCATCGCGGACATGTCTCAGAAGGTGGCTGACGATGCCGGAAATCATATAACTCAGGGCATCGAACGCATGCGGCAGGCTGCTTAGGGCGGCTACGCAATCATGGACGCACGGGCGCGGTGGGACTCTCAGCCGCGCCTGTGCGTCTGACGCCCGCGACTAGGATCCAACTGGCCTAGCCTGCAGCACGCAGCTCAGGGTGACGGTGACAGATGCGAGCGCGCGCTGCATCAACCTCGTCATTGCGAGCGCAGCGAAGCAATCCAGAGTCTTTCCGCCGAGACAGTCTGGATTGTACACAATCATCCCAATTGAGCTTGCCTCGCACGATGTCGCCATTCGGTGACGGTGAGCCAGATCGCCGAGACCAGGAAGTAGGCCGCGCCAACGGCAGCATAGCCTGTGACGGTCGCGATCGACGGCACCGCGGGCGTCGAGGCTTGAAAGATGAAGAAGCCGCCCGCCAGCGCTGACTGACCACCACTGAGCACCATGGCCCACTGTGCGCCGAAACTCCTCCAGCGCCGGATTGCCGTGCCGAGCTGGAGCAATCCGGACAGGATCGCCCAGGCCCCGAGCACCGCGAGCACAAGGTTCATGCTCATCTGCAAGGCGAGGAGGACCGCGACGCTGGTCGCCAGGCTGACCAGAGCGTTGAGCGCCTGCGTGCGGTTTTGCTTCAGGCCGCCGCTGCGAAGCGCGTCCACCGCATTCGCCGCCGCATCCCATGCGGGATAGAGGACGAGCAAGACGCCGGCGACCGCGGATGACGGCCCGACGGCAAACGCGGCAACGACCCAGGCGACTGAGAACGCCGCCCGGATGAAGTAGTATTGCTTCAGCCATCGCTCGCGGTCGGCACGAACGAGATCCTGTTGATGATATGCCATTGCACCTTCTCCTTTACCTACTAGTTGGTAGTTTTCACGCAGCAAATCACCCCGCGCCCAGCTCGCCTGCGGGCGTGTCGCTGTCGCGTCTCGCCAATGTTTTCAGTGCCTGGTGGACAGCCGGTCCAGCAGCGGGCTGGTGATCACACCGAACATTTTGGGATCGCCATAGGCGCGCGCCGACAGCATCGCACCGTGAATGGTTGCCATGAATCCTTCAGCTTCGATCTTGGCTGAGCTCGAGAGGTGAAGCCGCCCTTTCCGCTTGCCGCGCTCCATCACTGACGTCAGCCACGACGCCAGTGCGCGAAAATGCGCACGGACTTCGAGCGCCACTTCCTCCGGCAGGATCGGAAGCTCGCTGGCGAGCAGCGCACAGACGCAGAATGGCGCCGTCGCATCGGCGATGCACGCTTCCCAGTACCCGACATAGCTTTTGAGCTGGTCGCGTGGGTCGGGGACATTGCGCTCCAGGGCAGCCAGTCCCGCCTCCGCTTCTTCGCGATAGCGCGACACCAGGGTGCGGACCAGATCGACCTTGCTGGCAAAATGGTGGTGGATGCTCGGCTTGCGGATGCCGACGACGTCGGCGATGTCGGCATAGCTGAAGCCGTTATAGCCGCCCGCGATGATCAGGCTGCGCGCGCAGGCCAGGATGTCGTCGGCGGTCGAGGAGAGGTTGGTCATGGGGGTTAACTACCTTCTAGTTGGTAGGGAGTCAAGAATGGAGTGCTTCAACCATCCGTGAGTGGTAGGAGCCGTGCATGACCCTTCGTCCGATCGTCCGCTACCCCGACCGCCGGCTCGCAATGCCGGCCCGCCCCGTCACCGCATTCGACGACGGCTTGCGCGAGCTTGCGACAGATTTGCTCGACACCATGCGCGCCGCGCCCGGCATCGGCATCACCGCGCCGCATATCGGCGTACCCTTGCGCGTCGTCGTGCTCGAGCTCGACCCCAAGGCGGGGCCGCAGACCTACGTCAATCCGGCGATCGAATGGGCCTCGCCCGAGATGATCATGCACCGCGAGGGCAGCGTCTCCATGCCCGGCGTCAACGACGATGTGCAGCGCCACGCCCGCGTGCGCATCAGCTATCAGGATCTCGACGGCAATCCGCAGACCGAAGAGTCCGAAGCCTTGCGCGCGGTCTGCCATCAGCACGAGATCGACCAGCTCGACGGCCTATTCTGGATCCAGCGGCTATCGCGGCTGAAGCGGGAGCGGCTGGTGAAGAAGTTCGAGAAGATGTCGCGGGGACCGTAGGTCTATCGGAACGGTCAGCCCGCGGCCGCGCTGGGATCGACATAGATGGCCTGGCCGTAGACGCCGCGCGCCATGTAGGCGCCGTGGGCGTTGTGCGTCATCCACCATTGATTGCGACGGCGCCCCGTCTCCCGACATCACCCCTACTCCCACTCAATCGTCCCCGGCGGCTTGCTGGTCACGTCGTACACCACCCGGTTCACGCCCTTCACCTCGTTGATGATGCGCGTGGCGGTCTCGCCCAGGAACTTCATGTCGAACTGGTAGAAGTCAGCGGTCATGCCGTCGGTGGAGGTGACGGCGCGGAGGCCCACGACGTAGTCGTAGGTGCGGCCATCGCCCATGACGCCGACGGTCTTCACCGGGAGCAGCACCGCGAAGGCCTGCCAGATCTCGTCGTAGAGGCCGTGCTTCCTGATCTGGTCGATGTAGACGGCGTCGGCCTTGCGCAGGATGTCGAGCTTGTCCTTCGTGATGTCGCCGGGGCAGCGGATGGCGAGGCCCGGGCCCGGGAACGGGTGGCGGCCGACGAAGATTTCGGGGAGGCCCAGCTCACGGCCGAGCTTGCGCACCTCGTCCTTGAACAGCTCGCGCAAGGGCTCGACGAGCTTCATGTTCATGCGCTCGGGAAGACCGCCGACATTGTGGTGCGACTTGATGGTGACTGAAGGTCCGCCGGTGAAGGAGACGCTCTCGATCACGTCGGGGTAGAGCGTGCCTTGCGCGAGGAAGTCGGCGCCGCCGATCTTCTTGGCTTCCGCCTCGAACACCTCGATGAAGAGGCGGCCGATGGTCTTGCGCTTCACTTCGGGGTCGGTGACGCCTTCGAGCTCGCCGAGGAATTGCTTGGAGGCATCCACGTGCACGAGCGGGATGTTGTAGTGGTGGCGAAAGAGGTCGACGACCTGCTCGGCCTCGTTGAGGCGCATCAGGCCGTGGTCGACGAAGACGCAGGTGAGCTGGTCGCCGATGGCTTCGTGGATCAAGACGGCCGCGACCGCTGAATCGACGCCGCCGGAGAGGCCGCAGATCACCCTGCCCTTGCCGACCTGCTGGCGGATCTTTGCGATCTCCTCCTCGCGGAAGGCGCGCATGGTCCAGTCGCCGGTGAGGCCGGCGATCTTGCGCACGAAGTTGCGGATCAGTTTCGCGCCGTCGGGCGTGTGCACCACTTCGGGGTGGAACATCAGGCCGTAATATTTGCGCTTCTCGTCCTGGATGATCGCGAAGGGCGCGTTCGGCGAAGTGCCGGCGACAGAGAAGCCCGGCGGCATCTTGGTGATGCGGTCGCCATGGCTCATCCAGACCTGGTTCTTGCTGCCTGATGTCCAGACATCCTCGAACAGCTTGCTCTCGGCCCTGACCTCGACATCGGCGCGGCCGAATTCGCGGTGATGGCCGCCTTCGACCTCACCGCCGAGCTGGGCCGCCATGGTCATCTGGCCATAGCAAATGCCCATCACGGGCACGCCGGAATCGAAGATCAATTGCGGGGCACGGGGCGAGCCGGCTTCATGCACCGATTCCGGGCCGCCGGAGAGGATCACCGCCTTCGGCTTCATCTCCTTGAAGGCTTCTTCGGCCTTGTTGAACGGGACGATCTCGCAATAGACGCCGTCCTCGCGCACGCGACGCGCGATCAGCTGCGTCACCTGGCTGCCGAAGTCGACGATGAGAATCTTGTCATGCGCCGAGGCCACGGAGGGCGTCGACGCGGAGCGGTCGTGCTGTGCTGCTGTCATGGCAAGCAGATACGCGACCACGCTCCTGCCCGCAACCGCGCTGGCCCGAACGCCCACATGCTTCTTTGGGCATGGACAAATCGATATATGTCAATATTATTGACCTAATTTGCTCCGCTAGGAAACAGGGGCCGATCAGGGAAAACGCTCATGTCACAGCACCATCAGCCATCAACCCTCGCCGCGCTCGGCCGGACCTGGGTCGAGGCCTGGAACGCGCGCGATCTCGAGCGCGTCCTCGCCCTCTATGACGAGGCGGCCGTGATGACCTCGGACCGGATTCCGATGATGGGGTTCGACGGCAGTGGCACCGTGCGCGGCAAGGATGCGCTTCGGGCCTATTGGGGCAAGGCGCTGGGGCTTTTGCCGGAGCTGCATTTTTCGCTGATCGATGTGTTCGTCAGCCCTGACAGTGTCGTGGTGTTCTATGCCAACGAGCGCGGCAGGAAGATCTGCGAATATCTGCGGGTGAACGATGCCGGGCTGATCGTGCAGGGATCGGCGAACCATTTGCAGTATTGAGCGCCGCCTCTTGATGAGTACTCGTAGGGCGGGCAAAGGCGCACTTGCGCCGTGCTCGAGCCGGGCGATGACAATGAGAGTGAGGCGCGACCCTGCTACCTACGCGTCATTGCGAGGAGCGCTTGCGACGAAGCAATCCAGACTCTTTCCGCGGGTGCATTTCTGGATTTGCTTCGCTACGCTCGCAATGACGGAGACGGGCGCGGCCGCGTGCGCTAACAACAGCACCGCCGGCTCTCAGACAGGATCCCCCGATGAAACTCCCGACCTCCCCCTTCACCGTCACCGACTGGAGCAAGGTTGCGCCGACGACGCATGCCGGTGAGACCGGAGAGGCCCTGTGGCGCACGCTCAATATCGGCGACTTGCGGGTGCGGATGGTCGAGTATTCGCCGGGCTACCTCGCCGACCATTGGTGCGACCGCGGCCACGTTATTTTCGTGGTCAAGGGCGAGCTCGATTCGGAACTGCGCGACGGCCGCAAGTTCAAGCTGACGGCAGGAATGAGCTACCAGGTCTCGGACTTCGGCGATGCCGCGCACCGGTCCTCGACGGCCACCGGCGCGACGCTTTTCATCGTCGATTGAGGGCTGACGCGCGGTGCATTCGCACCGCAAAATAGCAAAGCCGCGCGACGTGCCGGGCCACGGGTGGTGCCTTGAAGAAGTCCAATTATCTCGCTATATTGTGATCATCGATACTTGGCCGAACGACTGGGCCGCTTCGCCTCGTCCAAGACGGGCGCGCACGCTTCAGATGAATTCTCCAAACATCGACTCATCAGGACCATGGGCGCAGCGTCGCGTACCGGTCCGCGTGCGTACTGTCTCTAACTAACTAAAGGAAGTTCCCCATGGCTATGGGTACCGTGAAGTGGTTCAACACCCAAAAGGGTTATGGATTCATCCAGCCGGACGACGGCAACAAGGATGTTTTCGTCCATATCAGCGCCGTCGAGCGTGCCGGCCTGTCGACCCTCAACGAGGGCCAGAAGGTCTCGTTCGACGTCGTCGCCGACCGCCGCAGCGGCAAGTCGTCGGCTGACAATCTCCGCGTCGGCTAATCGCCAGCGCAACGTTCTGACCGCGGACGTACCGGCAGAACGCCAGAACTCGAAAGCCCCGCGACCGCGACCGGTCTGCGGGGCTTTTGCTTTGGGGTACGCCTGTCATTCCGGGGCTTGCGAAGCAAGAGCCCGGAATCCATGCACCCGCCGAGACCGCCGCTCGATGGATTCCGGGCTCGCGCTACGCGCGCCCCCGGAATGACAACGTTGATCATGTCTTGTTCAGCACCGACACGAAGAACCCATCGGTTCCCGTCCGCCGCGGCGTCATCAGCCAGCCCTCGTCCGACTGTAGCGCGGCGTCGGCAAAGGCCTCGGCTTTGTCCCAGAGCACGCTCGCGGTGTGCTCGGGCGGCACCACTGCGAATTCGGGGTGGCGGCCGACGAACGCCCTCACCTGTTCGCCGTTCTCTTCCGACAGCACCGAACAGGTGAGGTAGGCGATGCGGCCGCCCGGCTTCACCAGGGGAACCGCACGCTCCAGCACCTCGGCCTGGTCGCGCAGGCGGATCTCGAGCGCGCCCGGGCGCATGCGCCATTTGGCGTCGGGATTGCGGCGCCAGGTTCCGGTTCCCGTGCAGGGCGCGTCGATCACCACGAGGTCGGCGGAGCTGCGGATATCGGCGAGCGGATCGGCCTCGCCCTTGGGCGTGCGGATTTCGGCATTGTGGACGCCGGCGCGCGACAGCCGCTCGTGGATCGGGGCGAGCTGGCGCTTGTCACGATCGGTCGCGATCAGCCGGCCCTTGCCCTGCATCAGGGCGGCGAGCGCCAGCGTCTTGCCGCCGGCGCCGGCACAGAGATCGATCACCTGCTCGCCGGGTTTTGCCGCGGTGAACTGGGCCGCAAGCTGCGATCCTTCATCCTGCACTTCAATTGCGCCCTTGATGAAATCCTCTTCCGCCTGGATGCCGGGGTTGCGCGCATCGGCCGAAAGCTCGATGCGCAGGCCGGTTGCCGACCATTGCGTCGGTTTCGCATGAAGATGAGCAAGCGCCTTCAGCACCTTGTCGCGATTGGATTTTAGCGTGTTGACGCGCAAGTCGAGCGGCGCCCGGCTCGCCATCGCGGCCGCCTCCGCCGCGCGGGTATCGCCGAACACTCTTGCGAAGTGCGAATCGAGCCATTCCGGGTAGTCACCGGCGACGGAAGCGGGCGCGTCCTTCAGGGAGCGATGGCTGAGCGCCGCCTCTTCGGCCCCGGTCAGCGGCGCCGGCGCAAAGCGGCTGCCGTCGAACAGCGCGGCCATGGTGGCCGTGTCCATGTCGCGCTCGAGGCGGAGCATGCCGATCAGCCTGGCACGCGCGGTGTCGGCGTCCATCAGGTACGCGCTCGAGGCGTAGCGGCGCAGCACGTCCCAGACGAGGCCGGCGATGGCGGCGCGGTCGCCGGAGCCGGCGAAGCGGTGCGCCGTGCCCCACTCCTTCAGCGCCTTGGCCGCGGGCACGCGGTCTCTCTCGATGGTGTCGATCAGTTCAATGGCTGCGGACAGCCGGGCAGCGGGGGTCATTTCAAATCTTTCAGATTAGAGCCGACGGCTAACCGTCAGATCACCAGGAGCATTCTCAGCGCGAAGTAGATCCACATCGCCAGCAGCACCAGCACGCCGGCCAGCCAGATCGTGGAGCGGCGGCCGAGATCGTTGGAGGAGACGAACACGCCGGCGTGGGCAAAACGCGTCACCACGAACACCCAGGACATCAGCACGATGAAGAGATCGGCATGACGTAACGGCAGCGCCAGCGCGATCAGGGCGTAGAACAGCACCGGCAGCTCGAACTGGTTGCGGTAGCAATTGGCGATCTGGGTGGCGCCCTTTGGCCAGTTCGGCTCGCCCAGCGCAATGTCGCGGATCTTGGTCTCGCCCGAAACCAGCGAGCGGCGGCGCGCCACGGCCATGCCGATCAGGAGCGCGAAGGTGAGACCGACCTGCACGAAGACAGGCAGCAGGACCATTTGGACGGACATCGGAACTTTCCCGTAGGGCGGATCGCCGCGGACCGTCATTAGCCGCGACTTCTCACGCTGACAATCAGCGAGTTGAACCGGTGTTCCCGATCTTGTCGCACCGTAGAGTTCGGCCCCTGGCACCTCGCCGACCGCATTGCCTCGCCGGTGGCTGGCAGCGTAGCTCCGCAGGACGCCTACACGATCCGCTATCGCGTGCTTTAAACTTTGTTCGGGCGCCAAACGTGGCGCGCGTGTCATCGTTTCGACGTGTGGCAGCGCATATCCTGAGGCCATGTCCGAATTTCGCCTCACGCAGATTTCCGACACCCATCTCGGCCGGCGCTTGTCCGGCCTGATCGAAAACTTCAACCGCGTCTGCGAGCACATCGACACCGAGCGGCCCGATCTCGTCATCAACACGGGCGACGTCTCCTTCGACGGGCCGACCAGCCGCGACGATGTCGAATTCGCGAAGGGCCTGCACGACGCCCTGCCCGTTCCCTGCCGCTACATCCCCGGCAATCACGACATCGGCGACAATCCGACTGCGATCGGACCTGTGCCGAAGCCGCCGATCGCCGAAGCGCACCGCCGGCAATTCTGCGAGATCATCGGCGAGGACCATTGGTCGTTCGAAGCCGCCGGATGGCGCTTCATCGGACTCAACACGCTGGTGATGAATTCAGGCCTCGCCTTCGAGGCCGAGCAGTTCGACTGGCTGTCACAGGAAGTCTCGCGCGCGAACGGCAGGCCCGTCGCGCTGTTCCTGCACAAGCCGCTGTTTTTCAACCTGCCCGACGATCCAGAGACGCCGGAGACTTCGATCCGCTACGTGCCGCAGCCGGCGCGGGCGCGGCTGATCGAGATGTTCGCGCGTGTCGACCTGCGCCTGATCGCCAGCGGCCACGTGCATCAGCGCCGCGACTTCACCTATCGCCATACGCGCCACGTCTGGGCGCCGTCGGTCGGCTTCAGGATCAACGACGCGCGTCAGGACCGCATCGCGATCAAGGAGACGGGCTTCGTCGAGTACCGCTTCCGGCCCGACAGTCTCGAAGTCCGCCATGTCAGGGCGGCCGGCCAGGGCGATATCGACGTCGAGGAAGTCCTCGCCCAGATGTGCGGCGCGCACTAGCTCAATCCGACGGCATTTATCCCTATCAAAATACCGAATGCATCGAATTTGTCCCCAGCTTGCCTATATTTTGCCTGATGACAACGTTGTCATTCAAACGTATCGTTCGAATCCAGCGGTCGAGCCGCTGAGGGAGTGACGATGCAGTTCTTGTCCCGGTGGGAGAGCCAACGCCTTTCGACGACCATTCGGGGCATTCCCCTGGTCGACGGCGTCGCCACTGAGGACATCGGCAGCCAGCGCTGGTCACCTGCGCGCGGCGATCTCGCCCTGCCCGCCCTCACCCTTGATGAAGCCGCCTTCGCGGCCAACCGCGACCTCTTCCTGAGATGGTGCAAGAGCGCCGGCGTCAGCGTCGCGCCGCACGCCAAGACGCCGATGTCGCCGGAGCTGGCGCGCTCGCTGCGCGCAGCCGGCGCCTGGGGCACGACCGTTGCCAACATCCAGCAGGCTGCCGTGCTGCTCGCAAGCGGCGAGCGGCGCCTGCTGCTGGCCAACGAGATCGGCGGGCTCGCGGCCGGCCGGCGGCTCGGCACGCTGCTCAGCGCCCATCCCGATGTCGAATTTCACGCCTTCGCGGATTCACCGGCCGCGGCCGCAGCGCTTGCGGAGGCGGCGCGGATCGCAGACCGCAGCGAATTGTCCGTGCTGATCGAACTCGGTGCAGGTCGCGCCGGCGCGCGCGATCGTGCTGCGGTCGAGGCCACGATAGCGGCCGTGCTTGCCGCCGATCGGCTCGTTCTCGGCGGTGTCGCCACTTACGAAGGTGCGGTCGCAACGCCGGATGCCGACGCCACGTTGCGCGCGATCTCGGCCCTGATGGAGCGCACCATCGAAACCTTCGCGCTGGTGCGCTCCGCCACCTCGCAGCGGCCGTTGATCATGAGCGCGGGTGGCTCCGCCTATTTCGATTTGGTCGCGCACGCGCTGGCGCCGGTGGCCTGGTACGATGGAAATGCCAGCGTGATCCTGCGCTCCGGCGCGCTGTTCTTCGCCGATCACGGCATCTATGCGCGCGCATTCGCGCAGATCGATCGCCGCGGCGGGCTGCTGGTCGACGGTCTGCACCACTCCGCCGTCGAAGGCTTTCGGCCTGCGCTGACGCTCTGGGCCGAGGTGCTGTCGCGTCCCGAAGACGGACTTGCGATCGCCGGCTTCGGCATGCGCGATGCCTCGTTCGACCAGGGATTGCCCGTGCCGCTGCGCGTGTTCCGCGACGGCGTCGAGCGGCAAGGGCCCGCCCCGGCGCTCACAGTGACGCGCCTCAACGACCAGCATGCATTCCTCGCCGTTGCGCCCGACGCCGCGCTTGCGGTCGGCGACATCATCGCCTTCGGCATCTCGCATCCCTGCACCTGCCTCGATCGCTGGCGCGTGATCTTCGGTCTCGATCCCGACGGCGTCGTGACGCGCGCCCTCCCCACCCAGTTCGGCTGAGAGGGGCGATGAACTTCCTGCCGCTCTGGCGCTACCAGAACCAGCTCATTGACGGGGCCATCGTCACGCTGGAGTTGACGGTGATCTCGGCACTGGCCGGGCTCGTGATCGGCATCGCCGGCGCGGTCGCGCTGAAGGGCCGCATCACGCCGCTGCGCTGGCTGGTGCGTGGTTACATCGAGCTGTTCCGCAACACGCCGTCGCTGATCCAGATCTTCATCGTGTTCTTCGTGCTGCCGAACTTCGGCCTGAAGCTGCCGGCCTTCGAGGCCGCCGCCGTCGCGCTGTCGCTCTATTTCGGCGCCTATTCGGTCGAGATCATCCGCGCCGGCCTCGATTCCATTCCACGCAGCCAGGTCGAGGCCGGACAGTGCCTCGGCCTCTCAGGCTGGCAGGTGTTCCGCCACATCATCCTGCCGCCGGCGCTGCGCAACGCCTATCCGGCCGTGACCAGCCAGTTCGTGCTGCTGCTGCTCGGTACCTCGCTCGCCTCGCAGGTTGCGGCCGACGAGCTGTTTCATGTCGCCGGCTTCATCGAGAGCCGCACCTATCGCAGCTTCGAGGTCTATGCGGTGATCTGCGCGGTCTATTTCGCGATGGCGATGTCGTTCAAGGCGCTGTTCGCCATTGTCGGTCTGGCGGCCTTCCGCTGGCCGCGGCGGCGCTGAGGGACGAGCGATGCGATCCTTCTCTCTCATCGATTTCGTCTCGCTGTTCGCGGCGCTGCGCTGGACCGTCGCCCTCGTCGTGCTTGCGCTCGCGTTCGGTGCGCCGCTGGCGCTTGGCCTCGCACTCGGCCGCATCAGCCGCCTCAAAGGCCTGCGCTGGGCGATGGCGGCGTGCATCCAGGTGATCCAGAGCGTGCCGCTGCTCGGCCTTTTGTTCTTCTTCTATTTCGGCATGCCGGTGTTTCTGGGGATCCAGGTACCGGCGCTTGTCGCCGTGACCGTCGCCTACACACTCTACACCGCCGCCTTCCTCGGCGAGATCTGGCGCGGCGGCCTCGAGGCCGTGAAGCAGGCGCAGTGGGAAGCCGGCGCCTGTCTCGGCCTCTCCGCCTGGCAGCAGTTCCGCCACATCATCGCGCCGCAGGCGCTGCGGCTGTCGCTGCCGCCGACCGTCGGCTTCCTGGTGCAGCTCATCAAGGGCACCTCGCTCGCCTCGATCCTCGGCTTCGTCGAGCTCGCCCGCGCCGGGCAGGTGGTGAGCGCGGCGACCTTCCAGCCGCTCCTCACCTACGCGCTGGTCGCCGCGATCTATTTCGCGCTGTGCCTGCCGCTCACGCTCTGGTCCCGCTCCCTGGAGGCCCGCCTCGATGGCTCTCGTTGAAATCCGCGACGTGCACAAGACATTCGGCGAGGTCGAGGTGCTCAAGGGCGTCTCGCTCGATGTCGAGGAAGGCGAGATCGTCACCATCATCGGCCGCTCGGGCTCGGGCAAGTCGACACTTCTCCGCTGCATCAACGCTCTGGAGAGCGTGGATTCCGGCGAGATCCGGGTCGAAGGCCAGAAGGTCCACGCCAGGATGCCGGACCTGAAGAAGTTCCGTCAGCGCGTCGGCATCGTGTTCCAGGCCTTCAATTTGTTTCCGCATCTGAAGGTCGAGCGCAACATCACGCTGGCCCCGCTGCTCACCGGCCGCATCGACAAGGCGAAAGCGCGTGCGCTGGCCGAGGATGTGCTGACCCGCGTCGGCCTTGCCGACAAGATCGACGCCTGGCCCGAGCAGCTCTCCGGCGGCCAGCAGCAGCGCGTCGCCATCGCGCGCTGCCTCGCCATGGCCCCTCACCTCATGCTGTTCGACGAGGTGACCTCGGCGCTCGATCCCGAGCTCGTCGGCGAGGTGCTGAAGGTGATGGAGGCGATGGCGAAGCAGGGCATGACCATGATCCTGGTCACCCACGAGATGGGCTTTGCCCGCAACGTCGCGAGCCGCATCGTCTTCATGCATCAGGGCCGCGTCTGGGAACAGGGACCGCCGGCCAAGCTGTTCGCCAATCCTGAGACCCCCGAGCTCGCAAGCTTCATCGCATCTGCCAAGTGAAACCTTCCAAGTGAGAACCTTCCCCTTCAAGGAGAGAGTCATGAGAAAGTTGAAGTCCCTCTTCACCATTGCGGCGACCGCGCTCGCCGCCCTCGCCGCACCGAACCTCGCCAAGGCCGACAAGCTCCAGGACGTGCTCGGCGCCGGCAAGATTCGCGTCGGCATTCTCACCGACGCCGCGCCCTGGGGCTTCAAGGACGACAAGGGCGAGATCGCTGGTCTCGACGCCGATCTCGCCAAGCTGATCGCCGCCGACATGGGCGTGAAGCTCGAGATCGTGCCGGTGACTGGTCCATCTCGCATCCCGAGCCTGCTCTCGGACAAGCTCGACATTTTGATCGCCGGTCTCGGCGCGACGCCCGAGCGTGCGCAGCAGGTGATGTTCTCGCAGCCCTATGCCGTGGTGAATCTCGGCGTCTATGGCGCGAAGTCGCTTGCCGCCGCGACCGGCAAGAAGCCCGACAATCTCGAGGGCCGCACGGTGGCAGTCGCCAAGGGCACGACGCTCGACGTCTGGCTCACCGACAACGCGCCGAAGGTGAAGCTGGTGCGCTTCGAGGACACCCCGGCCGCGATCGCGGCCTTCCTCGCCGGACAGGCCGACACCTTCGCCGAGAACAGCGCCATCGCGCTCAAGGTCCAGGACCAGAACCCGACCAAGGAGGTCGAGCTGAAATTCCTGATCCGCCAGTCGCCGGCCCATGTCGGCGTACGCCAGGGTGAGCAGAACCTGCTCAACTGGATCAACACGGACATCTTCTTCAACAAGCTCAACGGCAAGCTCGGCGCACTTCAGCTGAAGTGGTTCAAGGAAGAGCAGTCGCTGCCGACGCTGTGAGTCCGCACACGGCTCCCGCATCAGCGGGAGCCGACCTTCACGAGGAGAATTGAGATGATCAGACGTTACAGGGTGGGATCGCGCATGAGCCAGGCCGTCGCCGCTGGCGGCATGGTGCACATCGCAGGTCAGGTCGCCGATGACCGCAAGGCCGGCATCGTGTCGCAGACCCAGCAGGTGCTGGCCAAGATCGACGCGCTGCTGAAGGAAGCCGGCACCGATCGCTCCGGGCTGATCGCGGTCAACGTCTTCCTGCCGCACATCACCGACTTCGACACCATGAACTCGGTCTATGACGCCTGGATCGATCCGGCCAACCCGCCGGCGCGCGCCTGCGTCGAAGCCCGTCTCGCCGATCCCGATTTGCGCGTCGAGATGACCGCGGTCGCCTTGCTCCAGAACGAGATCCGTCCTGTTTGAATCGATGCGGGCCCCGGAACTCGAGTCACCTCTCCCGTAGGGAGAGGTGAACCGCGAAGGGCGCACCCTTTCTTTAACTTTCAGCCGGCGCCGGCGACGGCGCGGCCCCGAGGCAAGCCATGCATACCGGACTGTTTCACGAGATCGACTTCGAGAAGGACCAGAAATGGTCCGGCCATCTCGGCATCCCCTTCTCGATCGATCGTTCCCCCTACTTCCAGCTCAAGATCCCGATCTTCCGGATCAAGAACGGCGCCGGGCCGAAGCTGCTGTTGATGGCCGGCAATCACGGCGACGAATATGAGGGCGAGATCACGCTGACGCGGCTGTATCGTCGGCTCGATGCAAAGGACGTCAAGGGCGAGATCACCATCCTGCCCTTCGCCAACCTGCCCGCGGTGATGGCGGCGCGCCGCCGCTCGCCGCTCGACGAGGGCAATCTCAACCGCGCCTTCCCGGGCGATGCCGCGGGCACGCCGACCTTCCGCCTGGCGCACTTCCTCGAGCACGAGCTGTTTCCGCGCCATGACGTCGTCTTCGACATCCATTCCGGCGGCACCTCGATGGCGCATGTGCCTTGCGCGCTGATCGAGCGGCAGGGACCGCCCGAGATGTTCGGCCACGCGCTGCACCTGATGGAAGGGCTCGGCATGCCCTTCGCCTTCGTCGCCGAGAACGGCGCCACGGCGCCGACGTCGATGGCCGCGGCCGCACGCGCCGGCGCGATCGGGCTCTCCGGTGAATTCGGCGGTGGTGGTACCGTCACGCCGCAGACGATGGCGTTCACCGCGCGCGCGGTCGACCGGCTGCTGCTCGCGCTTGGCCTGGTCCAGGCGCCCGTGCTGGGGCCGCATGCTCCGGTCGAGCGCGCGACTGAACTGCTGGCCCTGCAGAGCCACGCCCAGGCGGTGTTTGCGACGCGCCGCGGCTGGTTCGAGCCCGCTGTCACCGTCGGTGCGCGCGTCAAGGCGGGCGACGTGGCCGGCTGGTATCACGACTTCGAGCGCCCCGAGCTTGCCGAAGAGGTGCTGCGCTTCCCCGCCGACGGCATCGTGATCTCGCAGCGGCTGCACACCGACAGCCAGAGCGGCGACTGCCTGGTCCAGGTCGGCCGAGCATTGTCGCGCGACGAGTTGCCCACTCGCTGAACTTCGGAGACGATACCGACTTGGACTAACCTCGGGATTCGATGACCGATCCGGCAAAGCCAGGTTACGACGACGTCGTGCGCATTCCGGCGCCGCCGGGCCGCAGCAATGCGACCGGACGGCCGCCACGCATCGAGGAGGTCGCCGAGCGCGCCGGCGTCGCGCCGATCACGGTGTCGCGGGTGCTGCGCCACCCCGAGAAGGTCAATCGCAAGACCCGGGAGCGCATCCTCGAGGTGATCGAGGCGACCGGCTACGCCTCCAACCCGCACGCGCGCGCGCTGCGCTCGGGCCGGTCGAACGTCGTCGTCGCCTTCGTCTCCAACATCCTCAGCCAGCAGTTTGGCCTCGCGGTGCGCAGCTTTGCCGCGACGCTGGAGCCGGAAGGCTTCGAAGTGCTGGTCGGCCAGACCTCCTACTCCTATACCAAGGAGGTCGCGATGATTCAATCGCTGCGCGGCATCCGCCCCGCCGCGGTGATGTTCACCGGCGTCATCGAGCTCGAGGAGAACCGCACAGCGCTCGCCGAGCTCGGCATTCCCGTGATCGAGACCTGGGCGTTCCCGCGCGATCCCATCGACATGCTGGTCGGCCTGCCCAATGCGGATGCCGGCGCCATGGCGGCGCGCAGGCTGGCGGAGGCCGGACATCGTCGCGTCGCCTTCATCGGCCGCAGCAGCGGCCGTGGCGCGCTCCGCCGCGACGGTTTTCGGACGGCAGCGGCAAAGCTTGGTCTTGATATCGTCCACGAGATCGGTGTCGGCGAGATCACGGGCCTCGTCGACGGCCGCGCCGCCTTCACTGCCCTGCTCGCGGGCGGCGGCGAGGTCGATGCCGTGTTCTGCGCCAACGATTTGCTCGCGACCGGCGCACTGATCGAGGCCCGCGCCCGCGGCCTGTCGGTGCCGCGCGATCTCGCCGTGCTCGGCTTCGGCGACAACGACGTTGCCGATCAGATCACGCCCGGCCTCACCACCATCTCGTTCGATGCGGCTGGCCTGGGGCGGATTGCGGGGGAAATGCTGTTGGCGCGGCTCTCCGGCACGCCGGCAGCGGAGCAGCGGCTCGCGGTCGAATTGTCCCTGATCGAGCGCGGCAGCGTCTGAGCGCGGGATTTAAGCGACACTCTTGAGGTCCTGCTGGATCGCGGCCAGCAGGGATTGCAGCGCCGCGCTGTTCACGGGCTTGGTCTCGGTGCTCGCAGGCTGAACGCTGGTGGGCTGCACAGCTTTGACGGGACGCTTCGGGAACGGCGGTGGCGCAGGCATCGTGGCTGGCGCGAAATCGCCCTCCTCCTCGGCATGAACGAACTTGCCATGGATGACATCGTCGCGGCGGCCCATGACGAACATCGTCGCCCAATAGCCGGCGGCCAGGAGGATTACACAGAAAAGAACAATCTCTAACATCGCAGCACCTGAAATATGCGCGATGATTCAATCCCTTCGCCGGCCCGTCAATGAACAGACGGTCACACCTGCGGCTTTTGCGGGCTGGTGTGACCATTGGGTGACTCTTTCTTAACCATCCAGCGCCCATGGGGGCTGGATGCGGCCGGATCAGGCCCTATCCGGGCCCACCCGAACCAACTGCTTGCCGAAATTGGCCCCCTTCAGCAGGCCTATGAAGGCGCCGGGGGCGCTTTCCAGGCCGTCGGTGACGAACTCCTTGTACTTGACCTTGCCCTCGCGGACCCAGGCCGACATGTCGCGCAGGAAGTCGCCATGCCGGGCGGCGAAGTCGGAGACGATGAAGCCGCGGAAGGTCAGCCGCTTGGTCAGGGTCGCGCGCATCATGCTGGCGGCCCATTTCGGCGGCTTGGCCTCGGTATCGTTGTAATGGGCGATCAGGCCGCAGACCGGCACGCGGGCGAACGGGTTGAGCAGCGGAAACACCGCCTCGAACACCGCGCCGCCGACATTCTCGAAATAGACGTCGATGCCATTCGGACAGGCGCCCTTCAGCTTCGCAGCGAGATCAGGATCGCGGTGATCGATGCAGGCATCGAAGCCGAGCTCCTTCACCACGTAGTCGCACTTGTCCTTGCCCCCGGCGATGCCGACTGCGCGGGCGCCCTTGATCTTCGCGATCTGGCCGACGGCCGAGCCGACCGCACCGGAAGCGCCGGCGACCACGACGGTCTCGCCCGGTTGCGGTTTGCCGATGTCGAGCAGGCCCGTGTACGCGGTCATGCCAGGCATGCCGAGCACGCCGATGGAGGTCGAGATCGGACCAAGCTTCGGATCGACCTTGATCAGGCCCTTGCCGTTCGAGATCGCATGCGTCTGCCAGCCGGAGCGGATGCGCACGATGTCGCCTACCGCAAAGTCGGGATTGTTGGAGGCTGCGACCTCGCTGACCGCCTCGCCTTCCATCACGCCGCCGATCGGCACCGGCGCAGCGTAGGACGGCCCTTCGCTCATGCGCCCGCGCATGTAGGGATCGAGCGACAGCCAGATCGTGCGCAGCAGGACTTCGCCCCGCCCTGGCGTTGGAACGGCGAATTCCTCGATGCGGAAATCTGACGGCTTGGGTTCGCCGACGGGACGCGCGGCCAGAACGATGCGTTTGCCTTGGGACATGGCTTCCTCCACTTTTCTGTCATTGCGAGCGAAGCGAAGCAATCCAGCCGCGTCAACACAAAAGGACTGGATTGCTTCGTCGGATCAGCACAAGATTGCCACGCGATTTTGTCGCGAGCTCCTCGCAATGACGAAGTCGACGAAGCTCACGCTACATACTCACTGTCATCGCCCGACTTGATCGGGCGATCCAGTATTCCAGAGACGGCAGTGATTGAGCCGAGAAGCCGCGGCGTACCGGATACCGCGTCAAGCCGGGGCATGACAGCGTTGGGTGGAGTAACTAACCCCCGCCCGGATAGTTCGGGGCCTCGCGCGTGATGGTCACGTCGTGCACGTGGCTTTCGCGCAGGCCCGCGCCGGTGATGCGGACGAAGTTCGCCTTCTCGTGCAACTCCTTCATGTCCTTGGCGCCGACATAGCCCATGGCGGCGCGCAGGCCGCCGGCGAGCTGGTGCATGACGTTGCCGACCGGGCCCTTGTAGGGCACCTGGCCCTCGATGCCTTCAGGCACGAGCTTGAGCGAGTCCTTGATGTCCTGCTGGAAGTAGCGGTCGGCCGAGCCGCGCGCCATCGCGCCGACCGAGCCCATGCCGCGATAGGCCTTGTAGGAACGGCCCTGCCAGAGAAACACTTCGCCCGGCGTCTCGTCGGTGCCGGCGAGCAGCGAGCCGACCATGGCGATGTCGGCGCCGGCGGCGAGCGCTTTTGCAAGATCGCCGGAGAACTTGATGCCGCCGTCGGCGATGACGGGAATGTCGGACTTCTTGGCCGCCTCGACCGCATCCATGATCGCGGTGAGCTGGGGCACGCCGACGCCGGCGACGATGCGCGTGGTGCAGATCGAGCCCGGGCCGATGCCGACCTTGATGCAATCCGCACCGGAATCGATCAGCGCCTGCGCACCCTCCGATGTCGCGACGTTGCCGGCGACGACCTGCACCGAATTCGAGAGACGCTTGATGCGGTTCACCGCATGCAGCACGTGGCGGGAATGGCCGTGCGCCGTGTCGACCACGACGAGATCGACGCCGGCATCGATCAGCCGCTCGGTGCGCTCGAAGCCGGTGTCGCCGACCGTGGTGGCGGCGGCGACACGCAGGCGCCCTTGCGCGTCCTTGCAGGCGAGCGGATGGGCGACTGCCTTCTCCATGTCCTTCACGGTGATCAGGCCGACGCAGCGATATTGCTCGTCAACCACCAGCAGCTTCTCGATGCGATGCTGGTGCAGCATCCGGCGCGCCTCGTCCTGGCTGACATTCTCGCGCACAGTAACGAGACCCTCATGCGTCATCAGCTCGGAGACTTTTTGACGGCGGTCGGTGGCAAAGCGCACGTCACGGTTGGTGAGGATGCCGACCAGCTTGCCGGGCGTATTCTTGCCGGCGCCCGTGACGACGGGAATGCCCGAGATGCCGTGATCGCTCATCAGCTTGAGCGCGTCTTCGAGCGTCGCCTCGGGGCTGATGGTGAGCGGGTTCACCACCATGCCCGACTCGTAGCGCTTGACCTGCCTGACCTGGGCGGCCTGCCCCTCGGGATCGAAATTGCGGTGGATGACGCCGAGGCCGCCGGCCTGCGCCATGGCGATTGCCATGCGCGCCTCGGTGACGGTATCCATCGCAGAGGCCATGATCGGAATGTTGAGCGGAATGGCGCGGGTGACGCGCGAGCGGATATCGACCTCGCCCGGCATGACGTCCGACAGGCCCGGCTTCAACAGCACGTCGTCGAACGTAAAGGCTTCGCGGATGCCCTGAAGTTGCACCGTGGCCATCTGCCAACTCCTTCCTGCGGCCCTGCCGCAAATAGCTAAGGATGAGCGCCGCCCTCGGCGAACCTTGCGGCATCGCCTTGAGAATCGGAGCCCATCGGTGGGGTTGACGCGGGTCGATAGCACGCCCGCGTGACGAATCAAAGCAATTCGAGCCGCCGGCCAGCCATGCACAGGCTTTTTTAGGGTAAATTCGGCGGCGATGGCCGGGCGGCGGGGTTGGCCACCGTGATTCCGGCTGCGACGAAGTCGCGAGCCCGGACTCCATCCCGCAGCGATCCCTGCGACCCCACGGATTCCGGGTCCGCGCCGAGAGGCGCGCCAGGGAATAACGAGCAGGGTCACACCGTTGTTACGCGGGATCTAGGTGCTATGCGTCGATCCGCAATGGTCCCGGTCGGGTGGCGGTGATAAGCCGCAAGTCTCGCCCTTCCTTCCGATTTTCATTACCAATCCGTCATGGTCGACAAGCAACGCATCATTCCGCTGATCGTGGCCACTGCTCTCTTCATGGAGAACATGGATTCGACCGTCATCGCCACCTCGCTGCCGGCGATTGCAGCCGACATCGGCACCAGCCCGCTGACGCTGAAGCTTGCGATCACGTCCTACCTGCTGTCGCTCGCGGTGTTCATCCCGGCGAGCGGCTGGACCGCCGACCGCTTCGGCGCGCGGATGGTGTTCGCCATCGCGGTCGGCGTGTTCATGGTCGGCTCGGTCGGCTGCGCGCTGTCGACCTCGGTAACCGATTTCGTGTTCGCGCGCATCCTGCAAGGCATGGGCGGGGCGATGATGACGCCGGTCGGGCGCCTCGTGCTGCTGCGCTCCGTCGACAAGAGCGCGCTGGTCAATGCCATGGCCTGGGTGACAGTCCCTGCCCTGATCGGGCCGGTGATCGGACCACCGCTCGGCGGTTTCATCACGACCTACGCGTCCTGGCACTGGATCTTCCTGATCAACATCCCGATCGGGCTGCTCGGCATCTTCATGGCCTTGAAGTTCATCGATCCGATCAAGAGCGAGACGCAGGAGCCGTTCGATCTCTACGGCATGGTGCTCGCCGGCATCGGCCTTGCCGGCATCGCCTTCGGCCTCTCCGTCGCCGGGCTCAACCTGCTGCCCTGGAGCACGGTGGCCGCGCTGGTCGTGGGCGGCGCGATCTCGATGACGTTGTACGTGTTGCACGCGCGGCGGACCGGATCCCCGGTGCTGGACTTCTCGCTGCTCAAGCTGCCGACGCTGCGCGCGGCGATCCTCGGCGGCTTCCTGTTCCGGCTCGGCATCGGCGCGCTGCCGTTCCTGCTGCCGCTCCTGATGCAGATCGGCTTCGGCCTGTCGCCGTTCCATTCCGGCCTCGTCACCTTCGCCTCCTCGCTCGGGGCCATGGGCATGAAGACGCTGGCGGCGCGCATCATCCGCACCTTCGGCTTCCGCAATTTGATGACCGTGAACGCGATCATCAGCGCGTTCTTCCTCGGCGTCTGCGCGCTGTTCACGGTGACGACGCCGCTGCTGATCATCATGGTGATCCTGGTGGTCGGCGGCTTCTTCCGCTCGCTCGAGTTCACCGCCATCAACACCGTCGCCTATGCCGACGTGGAAAGTCCGCAGATGAGCCGCGCCACCACGCTGGTCAGCGTCAACCAGCAGCTCGCGGTGTCCGCCGGCGTTGCCGTCGGCGCCGCCTCGGTGGAGACGACGATGTGGCTCAGCCATGTCAGCGAGCTCAACGCCACCGTGTTCGCGCCCGCCTTCGTCGTGGTCGCGCTGACCTCGGCAGCCTCGAGCTGGTTCTTCTGGCAGATGCCGGCCGACGCCGGCCACGAGATCTCCGGCCGCAAGGCGGTGGAGATCGCGAGCCGCAAAGGCGCCGGCAAAGGCGCGGAGAAGGCCGCCGTGAAGGCGGCAACGGAAGATACGCAAGACGTGCGCGATCAGCGGCTGGGGTAGTTTTGCTTCGATTCTGGATTGCTTCGCTGCGCTCGCAATGACGGCGTACGGGCTACGCCTGCGCTTCGCCGCGAAATCCCGTCGCGAGCACGTAGCGTTCCGACGAATCCTGCCGGCTCGCGGCGGGCTTGACGTGACGCACCGTTGCGAAGTCGCGCTTGAGCTGGGCGAGCAGATCGGCATCGGCGCCGCTTTGGAACGTCTTGGCGAGGAATGTGCCGCCGGGCTTGAGCACGTCGCAGGCAAAGGCCGCCGCGGTCTCGACGAGGCCGACGATGCGGAGCTGGTCGGTCTTGCGGTGGCCGGTGGTATTGGCGGCCATGTCGGACATCACGACATCGGCACCGCCGCCGAGCATCGCGGCGAGCTTTTCCGGCGCGTCATTGTCCATGAAATCGAGCTGGGCGAAGTCGACGCCGGGAATCTCGGGCATCTCCAAGAGGTCGATGGCGACGACCTTGCCCTTGCCTTCCACCGAGCCGACGCGCTTGGCCGCGATCTGGCTCCAGCCGCCGGGCGCGGCGCCAAGGTCGACCACGGCCATGCCGGGCTTCAAGAGCCGGAACTTGTCGTCCATCTCGAGCAGCTTGAACGCGGCACGCGAGCGATAGCCCGCAGCCTTGGCCTTGGCGACATAGGGATCGTTGAGCTGCCGCTCCAGCCACAGCTTCGACGACAGCTTGCGCTTGCCGCCGGTCTTGACCTGGACGTGCAAGCGGCCGGTGGTGTCCTTCGCCATCTCACCAGCTCCTGAGCGCGCCGTCCTCGCGCATCATCTCGACCAGCATGCCCTCGCGCAGGCCACGATCGGCGACGCGCAGGCGCGGCAGCGGGAAGGCGTGCCTGATGGCATCGAGGATGGCGCAGCCGGCGAGCACGAGATCGGCGCGCTCGACGCTGATGCAGCTGTTGTTGGCGCGGTCCTCGTAGCTCATGCCGAGCAGCTTGTTGATGGTCGCGGTGATGTCGGCATCGTTCATCCAGATGCTGTCGATGCGTCGGCGGTCGTACCGCGGCAGATTGAGATGGATGCCGGCGAGCGTCGTCACCGTGCCCGACGTGCCGAGCAGATGCATCCCAGTGAGATCGCGGCCGTGCTCCTCGGCGAACGGCGCGACATGGCTCGCGACCTCGCGCTCCATCGCAGCATAGATCTCCGGCGACACGTCGCGGCCGCCGAACTGCTCGGCGAGCGTGACCACGCCATACGGGATCGACATCCAGGCCTTGATGCGCGGTTCCGGATTTTGTGGGTCACGCTCGATCCGCACCAGCTCGGTGGAACCGCCGCCGATGTCGAACAGGATTGCGCCGCGCCCCCTCGGATCGACCAGCGGCGAGCAGCCTAGCACGGCGAGCGAGGCCTCGGTCTCGCGGTCGATCACCTCGAGCTCGATGCCGGTCTCGGCCGCGACGCGGCTGCGAAACCCCTCCGCATTCGCCGCCGCGCGGCAGGCTTCGGTGGCGATCAGCCGCAACCGCCGCGCCTTGCGCAGATTGATCTTGTCCCGGCAGATGCTGAGCGCCGCAATGGCGCGCTCGATTGCGGCCTCGCTGATCGAGCCGGTCGCCGAGACCCCCTCGCCGAGCCGGATGATGCGCGAGAAGGAATCGACCACACGAAAGCCGTCCTGGGTCGGACAGGCGATCAGCAGCCTGCAATTGTTGGTGCCGAGGTCCAGCGCCGCGTAGACGCCGGTTCCGGTCACTTGCGCGGGGACGGCCGGTCCGGCGGCCAACGCCACCGCCGCCATCGACCCCTCCAGCCCATCGTGCGGCGCATGGCCGTCGCGGAGCCGCGTGTGGTCATTCATACAAACTGTCTTTCCGCGGCCGGTCGGGCCGATCTGGAATTGCTTTTTCGCCTGAAACATTAGCAGCGCGGCAGGTCTGCGCAACATCGCATCACATAGGACCATGCCCATTCGTGCGTTGTCGTGAACGGGTCCGTGGGCTATCTGAATGGGGTCCGGCCCCCTCCAGGCGCCCGCGAAATGGCGCATTTGCCGGCTTTTCAGGTCGATTCCATGCAAGAACACACAAAATCGTCCACGCTCGAAAACGCTATTGCACTGCAAAAATATGGTGTCGGTCAGCCCGTCCGCCGCAAGGAGGACGACACCCTGGTCCGCGGCAAGGGCCGCTACACCGACGATTTCAACCTGCCCGGCCAGGCTTATGCCGTGGTGGTCCGCTCGACCCATGCCCATGGCGTCATCCGCGGCATCGGTATCGACGCCGCCAGGGCGATGCCGGGCGTGCTGGGGGTGTGGACCGGCAAGGACCTCGATGCCGCCGGCTACGGCCCCTTCACCTGCGGCCTGCCGCTGAAGAGCCGCGACGGCTCGCCCCTGCTCCAGACCAACCGCCAGCCGCTGGCGACCGACAAGGTCCGCTACGTCGGCGATCCCGTTGCCTTCGTGGTGGCCGAGACGCTGGCTCAGGCGCGCGACGCGGCCGAGGCGGTCGAACTCGACATCGAGCCGCTGCCGGCGGTGACCGATCCCGAAGAAGCCGCCCAGCCCGGCGCGCCGCAGCTCTACGACCACATCCCGAACAATGTCGCGCTCGACTACCACTACGGCGACATGGACAAGGTCAATGCGGCCTTTGCGAGCGCCGCCCACGTCACCCGGCTCGACATCGAGAACACCCGCGTCGCGGTGGTCTCGATGGAGCCGCGGGTTGGGCTCGCCTCCTACGACAAGAGGACCGAGCGCTATACGCTCCACGTGCCGACGCAGGGCGTCGCGGGCAACCGCGCCAACCTCGCCAAGAACCTGAAAGTGCCGAACGAGAAAGTGCGCATCCTCACCGCCAATGTCGGCGGCTCCTTCGGCATGAAGAACATCAACTATCCCGAATACATGTGCATCCTGTACGCGGCGAAGGCACTGGGGCGTCCGGTGAAGTGGCTCGACGAGCGCTCCACCAGCTTCCTCTCCGACAGCCACGGCCGCGCGCAGAAAATCCATGCCGAGCTCGCGCTCGATGCCGAGGGGCATTTCCTTGCGGCCAAGCTGTCCGGCTATGGCAATCTCGGCGCCTACATCACGGGTGTCGCGCCGGGGCCGCTCTCGCTGAACACCGGCAAGAACTTCTCCAGCGTCTACCGTACGCCGCTGATGGGCGTCGACATCAAGACGGTGCTGACCAACACCACGCTGATGGGCGCCTATCGCGGTGCCGGCCGGCCCGAGGCGAACTACTACATGGAGCGGCTGATCGACCGCGCCGCCGACGAGATGGGCATCAATCGCCTGACGCTGCGCAAGCGCAACTTCATCAAGCAGAACCAGATGCCGTTCCCGGCCTCCTCCGGCGTCACCTATGACAGCGGCGACTTCCAGGCGGTGTTCAACAAGGCACTCGAGATCTCCGACCACGAGAATTTCGCCAAGCGCAAGAAGGAGAGCCGGAAGGCCGGCAAGCTGCGCGGCATCGCGGTCGGCTCCTATCTCGAGGTCACCGCGCCGCCGAGCCCCGAGCTCGGCAAGATCGTGTTCGATCCCGACGGGACCGTGCAGCTCATCACCGGCACGCTCGATTACGGTCAGGGCCACGCAACGCCGTTCGCGCAGGTGCTGTGCGAACAGCTAGGGGTGCCCTTCGAGAGCGTGAAGCTGGTGCAGGGCGACAGCGACATCGTCCACACCGGCAACGGCACCGGCGGCTCGCGCTCGATCATGGCCAGCGGCCAGGCTATCGTGGGAGCCGCCAAGCTCGTCATCGAAAAAGGCAAGCGTGCGGCCGCGTATGTGCTGGAGGCGTCCGAGGCGGACATCGAGTTCGCCGACGGCAGCTTTACGATCGCCGGCACCGACCGCAGCATCGACATCATGGAGCTCGCCAAAAAGCTTCATGACGGCAAGGTGCCGGACGGCGTGCCCGACTCGCTCGACGTCGACCACACCAGCGAACCGGTCGCATCCGCCTTCCCGAACGGCTGCCATGTCGCCGAGGTCGAGATCGACCCGGAGACGGGCGTGGTGCAGATCGTGCGCTACAGCGCCGTCAACGATTTCGGCACGGTGATCAATCCGCTGCTGGTCGCGGGCCAGCTCCATGGCGGCGTGGTCCAGGGCATCGGCCAGGCGCTGATGGAGCATGTCCGTTACGACGAGAGCGGCCAGCCGATCACGGGCTCGCTGATGGACTACGCCCTGCCCCGCGCCGAGGACGTGCCGTTCATGACGGTCGGCGATCAGCCGGTGCCAGCCACGACCAATCCGCTCGGCAGCAAGGGCTGCGGCGAAGCCGGCTGCGCCGGCAGCCTGTCGACCGTGGTGAACGCCGTGCTCGATGCGCTCTCCGAGTACGGCATCAAGCACATCGACATGCCGCTGACCCCGGAGCGGGTGTGGCGGGCGATCCAGGATGCGAAGGGCAAGGCCGCCTAGGGAGTTCCACGACCGTGGCAACGCCGGCGGCTTCGACTGGCATTTCGAAAGAGATCACTTGACCGCCGTTTCGGCGGCGATCAACTCTTTTCCGTCCGCGGTCGTGATCGTTAGCCTTATCTTTTCCCCGCTGCGGCCGTCGGCAATCGCCGCCGAAACGCGATTTCCGTTGTTCGGGTCGGCGCTCACGACCCCGCTGAACAGAGCCGTATCCCCCTGTTTCAACGTGACAAGCAACGGGATGGCCGGTTCGATGCTGAAGAACTCGACAATTGCGCGAGACGCCCCGGCGGAGAAATTGATCAGGATTTCCTCGTTTGCATGCGTCACGTTGCTCATGCCGACGGTCGGGCTGTAGGTTTCCGGAATGGACACCTCACTGCGTGCGGGAAAATCTGTGCTGTGGAAAAACTGGTCCGACACGCCCGCCCATAATTCGACATATGGCCGCCACTCGTTCGGATCCTTCCGGGCATCGGTTTCGCCGGTGAGCGACGGATATCCCCACGTCCACATTTTCAAGCCCCGCGTGAGGGTATTGTCCGCAATGCGAATAATTCCTTCTGCATTGTCATGGTTGATGACGCCCCAGAAATTCCCGCCCTGCATATCTGGTGCAGCATAGGCGATTCCCATCGTCGGCCAATTCTTGAAGTAGCGCAGCTTTTCAAAGCGCCGCCTGCCCATACCCGCGCTCTCGTCGCCGTCTGCCAGACCGGTCGACCAGGCAGGCGTCGTGTAAGTTCGGATCGGCGCGATGATTTCGGCGCCGCCCGTTGCCCTGGGATTTTTCGGCTCCGATCCCGGAGCGAGCGTCGTGCACGTCCAGTACTCGTACTGGACAGCCTCGTCGTGCGGATTCTTCAGCACCACGCGCGCATCGAGTGCGGCACGATCGGCTTTCAGCGTAACGTAGTAGTTCGCCTCTATGCCGGTCGCCCCCCTGAACTTTCCCGGGCGCGCGGAATAGTCGAAGTCATCCTGGAACGACATCACGACCGTGACTTCGTCGGCGCCCTCCTTCACCACCCGAAAGGCCCACGGCTTCAGCCAGGTCTTGCCGTGCTCGGCATCCGGGAACGTTGGGAATATCCCACCGTACACCATCAACCAGTCGTAGTAGAAATTTCCGGCCTTCATGCCGTAGGGCACTCCGACTTCCGTTCGATAAAGCTGCTCGTGGCCAGTCGGCTTGTAGACCATGGAAAGAATACGCCCTCCGAATTCGGGCACGAGCGTTACCTTCAGATATCGGTTCTCAAGCACGTACGATCTGAAACTGTGTTCGACGATCACGCTTTTGTCGAGCGACCCGCTGACAAAGCCATTCTCCGCATCGACGGCGAACCTGACGGTGCTCCACGTCGTCGTCTGCTCGCTGAGTGAGACGCCATCGGGCGCCGGTGCGGCGGCATGCACGACGCAATGCGCATGGAGCGATAAAAGGAGTGCTGTTCCGAAACAAACGAGGGCACGCAAGGAAACCTCAACTGATGTTCAGGCCGCCGCCTGCTCGCGCGGCTGGTAGATCGCAGCGTGTTGGCAATGCGCCAGCGGCGTGGTGCCGTTGGCGACGACCAGCGCGTCCAGCTCGACGAAGCGGTGGCCCTTCTTCTCGTAGTTCGCGGTCACCTTGGCCCGTGCGGTGATCTCGTCGCCAGCGCGCACGGCCGACAAGAGCTGCATGCGGCTACCGACGTGGATCCACGGGCCCAGAACGGTGTTGTCGACGAGGACGCAGTTCATGACCCGCTGGATCAGGCCGGGATGGCCGAGGCCCTCGCTCGCGAAGACCGGGTTGGATTCCCTGATGTCAGCGAGATACTCTGTCGCCGCCTGCCCGGCCCAGCGGCGCGGCGCCGTTCCGAGCCACTTGCCGGTCTCGAAGGTGGCGGGGCCGACCGGCTTGCGCTCGGCGATCGCCGGGACCTCGACATAATCGCTCAGCAAAACCGCGGGCACGGCCGCAGGCAGTGAGGCCGTCCCCGTCGCGCACAGTTCGGTGCGGCTGAACACCTCGATCGTGAGCAGGCCGTTGTGCTCGGTCGCGTCGATGTCTGCGGCCTCACCGTCGTAGACCGGTTTGATGAAGCGGGCCTCAACCAGCCCGCGTGACAGGAAATCGCGGCCCCAGCGGGCCAGCGGCACATGCATCATGTAGGCGAACACGTCGACGCCCGGGACCAGCCCGCCCTTGAAGCCGAAGCGGCGGGCCACCGTGTCGTCGTGCATCCTGTTCTCGGACTGTTTTGCGGTGTTGTAGGCCTCGACGCGGTAGGTTTCGAGCCGGTTCGGCATGTGGGCCTTTCCCCAAATTCTTGTTGTTTCGGGGCCAATCGTAGGCCGCGGGGAACAACGGTCAATCCCCTCGCCTTTGCGGCCCGAATGGGGTACCACGCGGCGGAATGACCGAGACCCCTACCCGCATCTATGTCGACGCCGACGCCTGCCCGGTGAAGGACGAGATCTACCGCGTCGCGATCCGGCACGGCGTGCCCGTAAGCGTGGTCGCCGGCAATTTTATCCGCGTGCCCCACGATCCTCTGATCGAGCGGATCGCCGCAGGTAGCGGCATGGACGCGGCCGATGACTGGATCGCGGAGCGGGCCAGGCCCGGCGACGTCGTCGTGACATCGGACATTCCGCTGGCGAGCCGCTGCGTCAAGCGAGGAGCCGATGTGATCGCCCCGAACGGCAAGCCGTTCACGGAAGAGTCTATCGGCATGACGCTGGCGGTGCGCAATCTGATGACGGATCTGCGCTCGGCGGGCGAAGTCACCGGCGGTCCTCGCTCGTTCGCGCCGCGCGACCGCTCCGCCTTCCTCTCCGCGCTGGACCAGACGCTGCGCCGGATCCAGCGCCGCCGCGCCGACCAAGCCGCCACGAGCCAGAGCTGATCATGGCGCCGCCGCTGATCCAATTGAAAGACATCAGGCTGACTTTTGGCGGCACGCCGCTGCTGTCGGGTGTCGAGCTCAATGTCGCGCCAGGCGAGCGCGTCTGCCTGATCGGCCGCAACGGCTCGGGCAAGTCGACGCTGCTCAGAATCGCGGCGGGCCTTGTCGAGCCCGACGGCGGCACGCGGTTCGTGCAGCCCGGCGCGACCGTCCGCTATTTGCCGCAGGAGCCCGACTTCGGCGACCACAAGACCACGCTCGCCTATGTCGAGGCGGGCCTTGCGCCTGGTGACGACCATCACCAGGCGCGCTACCTCCTCGAGCAGCTTGGCCTCACCGGCGAGGAGAGCCCGCACAATCTCTCCGGCGGCGAGGCGCGTCGCGCCGCGCTCGCCTGCGTGCTGGCGCCCTCGCCCGATATCCTGCTGCTGGACGAGCCCACCAACCATCTCGACCTCTCCACCATCGAGTGGCTGGAACAGGAGCTCGACAGCCGCCGTAGCGCGCTGGTGCTGATCAGCCACGACCGCCGCTTCCTGACCAATCTCTCGCGCTCCACGGCATGGCTCGACCGCGGCAGGATCAAGCAGATCGATCGCGGCTTTGCCTCGTTCGAGAGCTGGCGCGACGAGGTGCTCGCGGAAGAAGAGCGCGACCAGCACAAGCTCGACCGCAAGATCGTCGACGAGGAGCACTGGCTGCGCCACGGCGTCTCCGGCCGGCGCAAGCGCAACGTCAAGCGGCTCGCCAATCTGCATGCGCTGCGCGACCAGCGCCGCAACTATCGCGGCACCGCCGGCACCGCCAGTCTCGCGGCGGCGGAGGCGGAACAATCCGGCAAGCTGGTAATCGAAGCCAAGGGCATCACCAAGGCCTACGGCGAGAGGAAAATCGTCGAGAATTTCTCGACGCGCATCCAGCGCGGCGACCGGCTTGGCATCATCGGCCCGAATGGCGCCGGCAAGACCACGCTGGTCAATCTCCTTACCGGCGGCGCGGAGCCCGATTCCGGTACCGTGCGGCTGGGTGCCAATCTGGAGACGGCCACGCTCGACCAGCACCGGGAAAGCCTCGATCCCAAGTCGACACTGGCCGAGGCGCTGACCGGCGGACGTGGCGACCAAATCATGGTCGGCGGCAAGCCGAAGCATGTGGTCGGCTACATGAAGGACTTCCTGTTCGCGCAGGAGCAGCGCGGCACGCCGGTGGAGGTGCTCTCCGGCGGCGAGCGCGGCCGGCTGATGCTGGCACGCGCACTGGCGAAACCGTCGAACCTTCTGGTGCTGGACGAGCCGACCAACGATCTCGACCTCGAGACGCTCGACGTGCTCGAGGAGATGCTCGGCGATTACGAAGGCACCGTCATCCTGATCAGCCATGACCGCGACTTCCTCGACCGCATCGTCACCTCCGTGATCGCACCCGAAGGCGACGGCAAGTGGATCGAGTATGCCGGCGGCTACAGCGACATGCTGAGCCAGCGCGGCGCGGACCTGAAGCGCGAGACGGCGAAGGCGCAACCGGCTGTGGAAAAGAAGGAAGAGCGCGCCGCTGCTCCTTCGTCCGCGCCGAAGCGCAAGCTCAGCTTCAACGAGAAGCACGCGCTGGAAACGTTGCCGAAGAAGATGGAAGCCCTTCACGCCGATATTGCAAAATTGCAGCGCGTGCTCGACGATCCCAACCTCTATGCCAAGGATCGCAAGAAATTCGACGATGCATCGGCCGCGATCGCCAAGGCGCACGAAGAACTGTCCGCCGCCGAAGAGCGCTGGCTCGAACTTGAAATGCTCCGCGAAGAGATAGAACAGGCCTAGCGCGTATTCCGCAAAAGTAGGTACCGGTTTTGCAATCGGAATGCGCGCCAACTAAGAGACTCCCATGACCACTCCCCTCGCCGCCAAGATCGCCCGCGAATACGGCACGCCCTGCGCCGTCATCGACATGGACAGGGTCGAGCGCAACATCGCGCGGATCCAGAAGGCCTGCGACGACGCCGGCATCGCCAACCGTCCGCACATCAAGACGCACAAGAACCCAACGATTGCGAAGATGCAGGTCGCGGCCGGCGCCAAGGGCATCACCTGCCAGAAGATCGGCGAGGCCGAGATCATGGCCAATGCCGGCATCGACGACATCCTGATCAGCTACAACCTGCTGGGCGAGGAAAAGATGGCGCGTCTCGGCGCGCTGAATGCCAGGACCAACATGACGGTCGCTGCCGACAACTCGACCGTCGTCGCCGGCCTGCCGAAGGCGGCTGCGGCGTCCGGCCGTCCGCTCTCGGTCGTGGTCGAGTGCGACACGGGCCGCAAGCGCGCCGGCGTCGAGACGCCCGGCGAGGCGATCGCGCTGGCACGCGAGATCGCCGCGTCCAAGGGGCTTCAATTCGCGGGCTTCATGCTCTATCCGACCGAGACCGGCTGGGCGGACGCGCAGAAATTCTACGACGAGGCGCTGGCCGGCGTGCGCGCGCACGGGCTGGATGCAAAGATCGTCTCGACCGGCGGCACGCCGAACCTCGTCAACATCGGCAAGCTCAAGGGCGGCACCGAGCACCGCTTCGGCACCTACATCTACAACGACCGCATGCAGGTCGCGGCCGGCTCCGCCACCTGGGACGACTGCGCGCTGTACATCTATTCGACCGTGGTGAGCCGCGCCGCACCCGAGCGCGGCATTCTGGATGCCGGCTCGAAGACTCTGACCACGGACACCGGCGGCCTCGACGGCCACGGCCTGATCCTGGAGCACCCCGAGGCTAGAATCGCGAAGTTCGCCGAGGAGCACGGCTTCCTCGACCTCTCCCGCAGCAACACGCGACCCAATGTCGGCGATGTCGTCCGCATCGTGCCGAACCACGTCTGCGTCGTCGTCAACATGATGGACGAGGTGGTGATGGTGCGCGGCGAGGAGATCATCGGCACGCTGCCGGTGGCTGCGCGCGGGAAGCTGCGGTAGGCGGCGGTGCCCTAGGGCAGGCAAAGCGACTTGTCCGCCCTGGGCACGGCGCTTCGCCTTTGCCCACCAACGATTTCTGAGATAGGCGGCGCATCTCTCCCAACCGTCATTGCGAGGAGCTCTTGCGACGAAGCAATCCAGACCACCTCCGCGGAGGGATTCTGGATTGCTTCGCTACGCTCGCAATGACGGTGGTTAGCGCTTTAGCCACTCCAGCGCACCCGTGCCCGCCGAGACGCCCGTCGCAAACGAGGCCTGCAATAGATAGCCGCCGGTTGGCGCCTCCCAGTCCAGCATCTCGCCGGCGGCGAACACGCCGGGCAATTTGCTCAGCATGAAGTGCTCGTCGAGCTCGTCGAAGGCGATCCCGCCCGCGGTCGAGATCGCGCGATCGAGCGGGGCTGTGCCGGTGAGCTGAAGCGGAATGGCATTGATCAGCTGCGCCAGTTCGGCCGGCGACAACGCCGCTAGCGACCGGCCCGACGCAATGGCCGCCTCCTGCATCAGGCCGATGCCGACTGGCGACAGTTGTGCCGCTTTGCGCAGGAAGTTCGCCAGCGACTGCTTGCCGCGCGTGCCTGACAGCCGCCTGGTCAGTGCGGCGGCGTCGAGATCGGGCCGCAACGCGATGGTCAGAGTCGCCTGCCCGAGCCCGAGCACCGCCCCGCGCAGCTCCGCCGAGAGCGCGTAGATCGCTCCCCCTTCGATGCCGCTGCGGATGATCATGGCTTCGCCGCGCACCGTGTGTGCGCCGATCGTCAGCGCCACGCCCTTGAGCGGCTGCCCTTCGAAGCGGTCGCGGAAGAGATCGGACCATGCGACCGTGAAGCCGGAATTGGCCGGCCGCAGTTTTGAGATGGCAACGCCTTTTGCCGCGAGGATGTCGACCCAGCCGCCATCCGAACCCAGACGTGGCCAGCTTGCGCCCCCGAGCGCGAGCACGGTGCCGCAAACGTCTACGGCCGATGCGCCATCTGGTGTTCGAAACAGCAGCCGCCCTTCGCCGTCCCAGCCGCTCCAGCGATGACGAAAGGCGAATTGCACGCCGGCGGCATCGAGCCGCCGCAACCAGGCGCGCAGCAGCGGAGACGCCTTGAACGCCTTGGGAAACACCCGCCCGCTGCTGCCGACAAAAGTCGGCTCGCCCAAGGCCTCGCTCCAGGCCCGCAACGCGTCGGGTGAAAATGCCTCGATCGCGGCTTGCAGCCTCGGTGCCGCTTCGCGATAGCGCGTCATGAACTGGGGCAGCGGCTCGCTGTGGGTGAGGTTGAGCCCCCCGCGGCCCGCCATGAGGAATTTGCGGCCCGCCGACGGCATGGCGTCATAGACGGTGACTCGGGCACCGCCTTGCGCCAGCACCTCCGCCGCCATCAGCCCGGCGGGACCGGCACCGATGACGGCCGCGTCAGTCAGAGCTTGATCCCCGCCCGCGCCGCGGCCTGCGCGACGTATTTCTGCGTCTGCTCGAAGGCGCCCAGCAGAGCCCTCGCCTTCGACATGTCGCTGATCTCGGCGAAATGCGCGGCGATCGCGTCCGGCGTCCACTCACTCTCCGGCAGGTTGATGCCTTCGCTCTCCACGATCTTGATCACGGCGAAGGAGCCGGCACCAGCGCCCATGATGGTACGGGTCGGAGCGTCCTCACTCAGCATGTACTCGACCGCCGGCGTGATCGCGTTCGGCTTCATCAGCTGCAGCGCCTGCGGCGGCAGCAGCTCCTCGGTCATGCGGGTCGCCGCCGTCGGCGAGATGATGTTGACGCGGATGTTGTTCTTGCGTCCTTCCTCGGCCAGGACGTTCATCAGTCCGACCATGCCCGACTTCGCCGCGCCGTAATTGGCCTGGCCGAAATTGCCGTAGAGGCCCGAGGACGATGTCGTCAGCACGATGCGGCCGTAGTTGCGGTCGCGCATGCCGGCCCAGGCCGCCTTGCAGCAATAGAACGTGCCGACGAGATGCACGTCGAGCACCTTCTGGAAATCGGCGGCTTCCATTTTGGCGAACGACTTGTCGCGCAGGATGCCGGCATTGGCGCACAAGAGGTCAACGCTGCCCCACTCCCTGGTGGCGCGCTCGACCATGGCGGTGACCTGCTCGAAACTGGAGACGTCGGCGCCGTCGGCCATCGCGGTGCCGCCGGCCTTGCGGATCTCCTCGACCACGGCCTCCGCCGGCGACAGCGAGCCGCCGGTGCCGTCGCGCGCGCCGCCGAAATCGTTGACCACGACCTTGGCGCCGCGGCTGGCAAGCCCCAGCGCATGCGCGCGTCCGAGACCATTGCCTGCGCCGGTGACGATAGCGACGCGTCCGTCGAACCTGATTGCCATGAGTGCGTTTCCTTTCTTCCTTCTCCCCTTGCGGGACAAGGTGGCGCGAAGCGCCGGATGAGGGTATCTGTCAAAAGCGGAGCTCGCGGAGAGATACCCCTCACCCGGCTTCGCTTCGCGAAGCCACCCTCTCCCACAAGGGGAGAGGGTGAAACCCAGTGGGTCGCTTTTTGAGCAGCGATGGGTTGCCGGGTCAAGCCCGGCAACGATGCCTCAGGTCAGGCGAAATAGATCAGGCCGAGCCAGTCGGCGACCAGCGCGGGCTTGTCCTCGCCCTCGATCTCGACCGTGACGTTGGTGCGGGACTGCAGCTCATTGGGCTTGCGCAGCTTCGCTTCCGCCAGCACGAAACGGCCGCGGACGCGCTTGCCGGAGCGCACCGGCGAGATGAAGCGCAGCTTGTCGAAGCCGTAATTCACGCCCATCGTGGTGCCGGCGATCACGGGCATCACCTCGTAGGACATGATCGACAGCAGCGACATCGTGAGAAAGCCGTGCGCGATGGTGGTGCCGAAGGCGGTCTCCTTCTTCGCGCGTTCCGGATCGACGTGGATGAACTGGTGATCCTCGATCACGTCGGCATAGGTGTCGATGCGGGGCTGGTCGATCAGGTGCCATGAGGACACGCCGATCTCCTTGCCGACCATGGCCTGATAGGCCTCGAGCGCAATCGGCGGCTTCTTCCAGACTTCGTTCACTTAGGTCTCACTCCGTGTTGTCGGCAGCTCTGGAAAATCCTCCTCGCGGAATTCCCGGCCGCGCAGCGGATCGCTCCGATCATCGTCGCGTTCCAGCCGTCGTAGCTGTACGCGACGGATTTTGCCAGAGATCGTCTTCGGCAGCTCGGTGACGATTTCGAGGCGGCGGATGCGCTTGAACGGCGCCAGGCGCGTGTGCAGGTGCTTGAAGATGGACAGCGCGGTTTCCGGCGAACGTTCCGCGCCCGAAATCAGCAGCACGAAGGCCTTGGGGACCGCGAGCCGGATCGGATCGGGGCTCGGCACCACCGCGGCTTCGGCGACGAGTTCATGCTCGAGCAGCACGCTCTCCAGCTCGAACGGGCTGATGCGATAGTCGGAGGATTTGAACACGTCGTCGGAGCGGCCGACGAAGGTGAGATAGCCGTCCGCGTCTTCGAACACGACGTCGCCGCTGCGATAGAGCGCGCCTTCAGCGCCGGACAATTTGCCCTCGTCGCCCTGATAACCCTGCATCAGGCCGGCTGGGCGGTCATCGCCCAGCACGAGCGTCACCTCCCCTTCCTTCGCGGGATTGCCGTCGGCATCGCTGATCTGGACACGATAGCCCGGCAGCGGCCGGCCCATCGAGCCGACCTTGATCTTTTGCCCCGGCGAGTTGCCGGCGAGCGCGGTGGTCTCGGTCTGGCCGTAGCCGTCGCGGATGGTGAGGCCCCAGGCAGCCTGCACCTGGTCGATCACTTCAGGATTGAGCGGCTCGCCGGCGCCGCAAACTTCGCGCAACGCCACCTTGAACGAGGCGAGGTTCTCCTGGATGAACAGCCGCCACACCGTCGGCGGCGCGCACAGCGTGGTGACGCCGCAGCGGCCGATGGTGGCGAGCAGGGCCTTGGCATCGAAGCGCGGCTGGTTGACCACGAACACGGTGGCGCCCGCGTTCCACGGCGCGAAGAAGCAGCTCCAGGCATGCTTGGCCCACCCGGGCGAGGAGATGTTGAGATGGACATCGCCGGGCTTCAGGCCGATCCAGTACATCGTCGAGAGATGACCGACCGGGTAGCTGCGCTGGCTATGCCGGACGAGCTTTGGTTTTGCCGTGGTGCCCGAGGTGAAATAGAGCAGCATCGGGTCGTCGGCTTGGGTCGGATCGTCGGGCGTGAAGCTTTCGGGCGCCTTCGCCGCTTCGTCATAGGCGAGCCAGCCATCCGAAGTCGCACCCACGACGATGCGGACGACATTGTCGGCACCTAAGCTTGCGAATTTTACCACCTGATCCTGCGCCGCGACGACCGCCCTCGCCTTGCCGCGATCGAGCCGGTCACGCAGTTCGTCGGCGGTGAGCAGCGTGGTTGCGGGAATAACGACGACGCCGAGCTTCATAGCGGCGAGCATCGTCTCCCACAACGGAACTACATTGCCGAGCAGCAGCAGAAGATGATCGCCGCGCCTCAAGCCCTGCGCGCGGAGGAAGTTCGCGACCCGGTTGGAGCGGCGCGACAGCGCCGCAAAAGACAGTTTCGTCTGTTTGTCCTGCGCCGCGTCTACAATCCAGAGCGCGGGACGGTCCTTGCTGTCCGCATTGGCCGCGAGCTCGGCGTCGAACCAGTCGAGCGCCCAGTTGAAGGGAGCCGGATCGGGCCAGCGGAAGCCTTTGACCGCTGTCTCGTAATCCGTCCGATTGGCCAGCAGAAACGCGCGGGCGTCCTGAAATGTCGTCATGGTGTCCGGGCCCGTCGAATTGAACATCGAGCGTCGCCCGGATGGAGCGAAGCGCAATCCGAAGGCCGGTCGCGCCGATTGAAAGAGCCGTCCCGGATTTCGCTTCGCTTTATCCGGGCACCAAGCGAAGGCTATTTTCCGGCCAGTGCTCTAACGTGCTTGATAATTCCGGAAAAATCCACCCCGCCCTGCCCGGCTGCTTCGAAAGACTGATAGATCTCCTGTGCATGCTTGCCGAGCGGCGTGGCCGCGCCCGCCGCCTTGGCGGCGTCCTGCGCCAGCGTCAGGTCCTTCACCATCAGCGCCGAGGCGAAGCCCGGCTTGTAATCGTTGTTGGCCGGCGAGGTCGGCACCGGTCCGGGAACCGGGCAATAGGTGGTCAGCGACCAGCACTGACCCGACGAGGTCGAGGCGACGTCGAACAGCGCCTGGTGCGAGAGCCCGAGCTTCTCACCGAGCGCAAAGGCCTCGCTGACCGCGATCATGGAAATGCCCAGGATCATGTTGTTGCAGATTTTTGCCGCCTGCCCCGCGCCGGCGCCGCCGCAATGCACGATCTTCTTGCCCATGTTCTCGAGCACGGGCTTAGCCGCCGCAAATGCCTTGTCGTCACCGCCGCACATGAAGGTGAGCGTCGCCCCCTTGGCGCCGCCGGTGCCGCCGGAGACCGGCGCATCGACCGAGAGCACGCCATTCCTGGCGGCCAGTGCATGCGCTTGGCGCGCGCTTTCGACATCGATGGTGGAGCTATCGATGATCAGCGCGCCCTTGGCCATGGCAGGCACGACCTCGTTCCAGACGCCAAGCACGTGCTTACCGGCCGGCAGCATGGTGACCACGACATCGGCGCCCTTCACCGCACCTGCGGAGCTGTCGGCGATGCTGGCGCCGTCGGCCCTGGCCTGGTTGCGGGAGGCCTCGACGAGATCGAACGCGACCACCTTGTGGCCGGCCTTGACGAGGTTGGCGGCCATCGGGCCGCCCATGTTGCCGAGACCGATGAATGCGATCGTGGCCATTGTCGTTTCCTCCGCTGTAGCGTTGATTAGTTGAACTTCAGCTCGTCCACGCCGATCTCGGCGAGATACGGCGCAAGCATGTCCGGCGTCACATCCTCGATCCGCGGCGGCGACCAGGTCGGGTTGCGGTCCTTGTCGATCACGGCGGCGCGGACGCCTTCGCGGAAATCGTCGCTGCGGAAGACCTCCAGCGCGGCGCGATATTCGCGCACCAGGCACTGCTCCAGGCTCGACGATTTGCGCGCGAGGCGCAGCAGCTTCAGCGTCACCACCATGCCGCGCGGCGATTTTTCGTTGAGCGTCTTCAGCGTGGCCTGGGCGAAGTCGGAACCGTCACGCTTGAGCGCAGCGACGATGTCTTCCATGCGGTCAAAGCCGAACAGCGCGTCGATCGCCGGCTCCTTTGCCGCGACCGGCCCCGCCGTCTCGCCGGTTGCAAAACCGTCGATCAGCTTTCCGACCTCGGCGGCGGTCGCACCGGGACGAACCATCGTCAGCGCTTCGCGCAGCTCGGGCAGCTTCGCTGCAGGCACGACCCAATCGGCAAATTTGGCGTGGATCGCGTCCGGCCCGTTCATGGTCTGGCCGGTCAGGCCAAAATAGGTGCCGATCTCGCCGGGCGAGCGCGACAGCAGATAGGTGCCGCCGACATCAGGAAAGAAGCCGAGCCCGACTTCGGGCATCGCCAGCTTGGTCCGGTCGGTGACCACGCGATGACTGGCATGCGCCGAAAGGCCCACGCCGCCGCCCATCACGATGCCGTCCATGAAGGCAACATAGGGTTTTGGGAATTTCTTGATGCGGGCATTGAGGATGTATTCCTCGCGCCACAGGATCTTGCCGAGGTCGCCACCAGCCTTCGAGCTCTCCCAGAGCGTGCGGATGTCGCCGCCGGCGCAGAGGCCGCGCTCGCCGGCGCCCTCCAGCAGGATCAAGGCAACGGCGGGATCGGCCTCGAAGCGGTCGAGCGCCTTCTCGATGTCGCGAAACATCTCCAGCGTCACGGCGTTGATCGCCTTGGGACGGTTCAGCCTGATGATGCCAGCGGCGCCCTCGACGCGGGCGACCAGATCGCCCTCTTCCACGCCACTCATCGCGCGCCCTCGATCAGTTTGCGCGCCACGATGAGCCGCATGATTTCATTGGTGCCTTCGAGGATCTGGTGCACGCGCAGATCGCGCACGATCTTCTCGATGCCGTATTCGCTCAAGTACCCGTAGCCGCCGTGCAGCTGAAGCGCGTGGTTGGCGACCTCGAAGCCGACATCGGTGCCGAAGCGTTTTGCCATCGCGCACAGCATTGTGGCGTCGGGGTCCTTGCGGTCGAGCGCCGCCGCAGCACGCCACAGGAAGGTGCGCGCGGCCTCCAGCTCGATCGCCATGTCGGCGAGACGGAACTGCAGCGCCTGAAATTCGTCGAGGCGCTTTCCGAACGCCTTGCGTTCCTTCATGTAGGCGCGGGCCTTGTCGAGCGCGGCCTGCGCGCCGCCGAGCGAGCAAGCCGTGATGTTGAGGCGGCCGCCGTCGAGGCCGGCCATCGCGATCTTGAAGCCGACGCCCTCTTCGCTCAAGCGGTTGGTAACAGGCACGCGGGCGTTCTCGAACATGACGGCGCGGGTCGGCTGCGCGTTCCAGCCCATCTTGCGCTCGTTGGCGCCGAAGGAGACGCCGGGCGTCTTGCCGTCGATGACGAGCGTCGAGATGCCACCGGGGCCATCCCCGCCGGTCCGGACCATCGCCACCAGCAGGTCGGTGCCGCCGGCGCCGGAGATGAACTGCTTCTGGCCGTTGAGCACGTAATGGTCGCCGTCGCGCACCGCGCGGGTGCGGAGCGCTGCCGCGTCCGAGCCGGCGCCGGGCTCGGTCAGGCAATAGCTCGCGATCAGCTCCATGGTGCAGAGCTTCGGCAACCATTGATGGCGCTGGGTGTCGTTGCCGAAGGCATCGATCATCCAGCTCGCCATGTTGTGGATGGAGATGAAGGCCGAGGTGGTCGGGCAGCCCGTCGCCAGCGCCTCGAAGATCAGCGCCGCGTCGAACCGCGACATCGCCGAGCCGCCGACGTCGTCGCGGATGTAAATGCCGCCCATGCCGAGCATTGCCGCCTCGCGCATCACGTCGACGGGGAAATGCTTCTCCTCGTCCCAGCGCAGCGCATGCGGCGCGATCTTCTCCGCCGCAAACGCCAACGCCATGTCGCGAACCGCAACCTGATCCTCGTTCAGAGCGAACTGCATGCCGCCGCCTACCCTTTCACTCCATCGTCATTGCGAGCGCAGCGAAGCAATCCAGCATCCCACCGCAGAGATAGTCTGGATTGCTTCGTCGCAAGGGCTCCTCGCAATGACGGCTGAGGAGATTACTTCATCAGTGGGATCGAGAACTCCGCACCTTCCTTGACGCCGGACGGCCAACGCGAGGTCACCGTCTTGGTCTTGGTGTAGAAGCGGACCGAATCCGGGCCGTGCTGGTTGAGATCGCCGAAGCCCGACTTCTTCCAGCCGCCGAAGGTGTAGTAAGCGATCGGCACCGGGATCGGCACGTTGATGCCGACCATGCCGACGTTGACCTTGGCCGCGAAGTCGCGCGCGGCGTCGCCGTCGCGGGTGAAGATGGCAACGCCGTTGCCGTAGTCATGGTCGGACGGCAGCGCCAGCGCTTCCTTGTAGTCGTGCGCGCGCACGACCGAGAGCACTGGACCAAAGATCTCTTCCTTGTAGATCCGCATGTCCTTGGTGACGTTGTCGAACAGCGAACCGCCGAGATAGAAGCCGTTCTCGTAGCCCTGCATCTTGAAGCCGCGGCCGTCGACGGCGAGGGTTGCGCCTTCCTTGATGCCGATGTCGATGTAGCTCTTCACCTTCTCGACCGCCTCGCGCGTGACCAGCGGACCGTAATCGGCGGACGGATCGATCGAGGTGCCGATCTTGAGCGACTCGACGCGCGGGATCAGCTTTTCCATGAGACGGTCGGCGGTGGACTTGCCGACGGGCACGGCGACGGAGACCGCCATGCAGCGCTCGCCGGCCGAGCCGTAGCCGGCGCCGATCAGCGCATCGACGGCCTGGTCCATGTCGGCGTCGGGCATGACGATGGCGTGGTTCTTGGCGCCGCCGAAGCATTGGCAGCGCTTGCCGGTCTGAGCCGCGCGCTCGTAGATGTATTGCGCGATCGGCGTCGAGCCGACGAAGCCGACGGCCTTGATGTCGGGATCGTCGAGGATGGCGTCGACCGCTTCCTTGTCGCCGTTGACGACGTTGAGGATGCCGGCAGGCAGGCCCGCCTCGATCATGAGCTCGGCGAGCTTCATCGGCACGCCGGGATCGCGCTCGGACGGCTTGAGGATGAAGGCGTTGCCGCAGGCGATGGCGGGAGCGAACTTCCACATCGGGATCATCGCCGGGAAGTTGAACGGCGTGATGCCGGCGACGACGCCGAGCGCCTGGCGCATGGAATAGATGTCGATGCCGGGGCCCGCTCCTTCCGTGTATTCGCCCTTCATCAGGTGCGGGATGCCGCAGGCGAACTCGACGACCTCGAGGCCGCGCTGGATGTCGCCCTTGGCGTCGGGCACGGTCTTGCCGTGCTCGCGCGCGAGCAGCTCGGCGAGCTTGTCGTAGTCGCGCTGGATCAGCTCCAGGAACTTCATCATGACGCGGGCGCGGCGCTGCGGATTGGTCGCAGCCCATTCCGGCTGTGCGGCGCGCGCGTTCTCGACGGCGGCACGGACCTCGGCCTTGGACGCCAGCGCCACCTTGGCCTGCACGTCGCCGGTCATCGGCTCGAAAACGTCGGCAGTGCGGCCAGAGGTGCCCTTGACCTCCTTGCCACCGATGAAATGTCCGATTGAACGCATGGAATGGTCTCCTACAGGCCGAGCGTGGTCGCTTTGACAAATCCTATTGACCTGCATTTTATAGGATTCAAGTCTGAGATAATGCACCATAGATGTGCGAAAATGCCGGATCAAGGCGCTATCGACTGGGACGACTTTCGCTTCGTGCTGGCCATCGTGCGGGGCGGTTCGGTCTCGGCTGCGGCAAAACAGCTCGGCGTCGACCATGCCACGGTGATCCGCCGCGTCGACCGGCTCGAAAAGCACCTCTCGGCCAAGCTGTTTGACCGGCGCAAGACCGGCTACCTCCTCACCGAGGCCGGTCAGCGCGTCGCCGATAGCGCCGAAGCGATGGAATCGACCATCGTCGCCAACCAGGAGCAGGTCGGCGGCTCTGTGGCGCGGCTGACCGGAACGGTGCGGATCGGCGCCCCTGATGGCTTCGGCACCGCGTTCCTGGCGCCGCGGCTGGCGCCGTTCGCAGACCGGTACCCCGATCTCGATCTACAACTTGTGGCCACCGCGCGGCTGTTCAGCCTCTCCAAGCGCGAGGCCGACATCGCGATCAGCCTGACCATGCCGAAGGAAGGCCGCATCGTCGGCCGCAAGCTGCTCGACTACCGCCTCGGGCTCTATGCCGCCCCCGCCTATCTCGACCGCTTCCCAGAGATCACCTCCCGGCAGGATCTGGTGCAGCATCGCTTCGTCGGCTACATCGAGGAGCTCTTGTTCACGCCGGAGCTCGACTATCTGCCGCAGGTGTCACCGCGGATCTCCGCGCGCTTCCGCAGCGCCAATCTGATCGCGCAGCTCAACGCCACCCTCTCCGGCTTCGGTATCGCCGTGCTACCGCATTTCATGGCGAGCGACTATCCGCAGCTCAAGGCCGTGCTGCCCGAGGAAATCTCGATCACGCGGACGTTCTGGATGCTGATGCATGCCGACAGCAAGGACCTGGCGCGGATCAGGGCCGTGGCGGATTACATCGGCGAGATCGTGGAACGCGAGCGGGCGCTGTTTGCGGGGCGGTGAACGCGGTCTCGTGGGCGGGTTAGCCGAAGGCGTAACCCACCTCTTCCGTCCTCCGCGGACGAACACAGTGGCGGTTACGCCAAGCGAATGCGCTTCGCGCAATTGCTTGCTAACTCACGCCAAGACATCTCGCCTAGTTCTGCTTCGCCTTCTTCGCGGCCGCCGCCTTCGGCTCACGCTTCGCGCTCTCGAGCGCGCTGTCGCGGCCCGCCTTCAGCACCTCGTCGGACAACTCGCTGGAGCCGGCGATGCGCGCGAGCAGCATGGTGCCGGCCATCGTCGCCAGCGTCGCGATCGCCTGCTTGCGCGCCGCTTTGCGCGGCTGGTTCGGGACGTAGTCGGTCATCATCTCGATCATCTCGTCGAGCTTGCCGGCAAAGGCTTTACGAGTCTTCGGGCTCTCGCGGGCGATCTCAGCGCCCAGCGCAGGAATCGAGCAGCCATGGCCGGGATTGTCGCGATGCAACGCCGACAGATAGGCCTCCGCAATCAGCGCCAGGCGCTTCTCGGGCGAGGCCTCGCCGGTGATCTTGCGCCAATGCTCCATCGAGCGGTCCATCGCGTAGGCAAACGCCTCGATCACCAGCGCCTCGCGGGAATCGAAATGCGCGTAGAAGCCGCCATGGGTCAGGCCCGCCTCCTTCATGAGGTCGGCGACGCCAATGCCGTGGGCGCCCTTTTCACGCAGCCGCACCGAGGCCTTCTTCACGATCCGGTCGTGGGTTTCCTGCTTGTGTTCCCGGGAATAGCGCATGGACGTCTCATTGCATGTCGGAGATCATCTCATAACACAGAAGTGGACCGGGCGGTGAATTAATTCGCGTTCAGACATTGCCGATCATGGAAAAGGTTGCAGTTGCATGGACCGCCAGCGCCCCCTTGCCGTCTCGGACGAAGCCCTCGGTGTAGCTGGTCTGGCGCCCCAGCTTGATGATCTTGCCTTCGGCCGAGATCAGCCCGGAACGCACGGACAGCGGGCGCAGGAAGGTCATTTTCAGGTCGAGGGTCACGGAGGACTGCCCGGCCTCCAGCCGGGTCGAAATCGCGCAGCCCATGGCCGTGTCGATCAGCGCCGCGGCGGCCGCGCCGTGCAGCAGGCCGATGGTATTTTCGAGATCCTCGCGCGGCTCCAGTTCCATGACGATCCGGCCCGGTTCGACCACGGCCATGGTGAAGCCGATCAGTTTTGCGAACGGCGGCGGAGGCAGGCGGCCATCGCGGATGCCCAGCATGGCGTCAATGCCTGACAGGCCCGTGGCCACCTTGGCGACCGGCGCGGGCACCTGCCAGTCCACCACGCGCTCGCGCCGTTGCGCCGGCGAAAACAGGCCGAGTTGATCGTCACGGGTCATGGCAGCCTCTTTAGATGACATATATCATACTATGCCACGGACTTCACGCTGGCAACGCCGCTGCCCTGCCCGCTTGACAAGCCGGGTGTTTCGGTCCGGAACTGATCCCGACCGGCGCACCTCGCGCATGTCCACGAAACCGTTCGAGATCCCAAGATGGAAATGCTCAACAACCACTGCGGCATCAGGCGCGACGCGCGCGGCGTCGTTCACGTCGCAATCTGCAACGCCGGCACACTGAACATCCTGGGCTCCCCCGTGACCGACGCGGTGCGCGAAGGTTTGCAGGAGCTCAGCTCCGATCGCAGCATCCGCGTCGTGGTGCTGCGCGGCCAGAGCGAGAAGAGCATGATCGGCGGTGCCGACATCAAGGAGATGGCCAGCCTCGACCAGAAATCGGCAGAAGCGTTCATCAGCCGCCTTCGCGATCTCTGCGAGGCCGTGCGCCAGTTCCCTGCCCCGGTGATCGCGCGCATGCCCGGCTGGTGCCTCGGCGGCGGGCTCGAAGTCGCGGCCGCCTGCGATTTCAGGATCGCGGCGCATGACGCGCATTTCGGCATGCCGGAGGTCCGCGTCGGCATCCCCTCGGTGATCCACGCCGCGCTGCTGCCGCGTCTGATCGGCTGGGCCCGCGCCCGCTGGCTGGTGATGACGGCGGAGAACATCGACGCATCCACCGCGCTGGCGTGGGGACTGATCGACAAGGTCGCAGCACCGGGCGGGCTTGACGCGGAGATCGAGCACCTGGTGAAGACCTTGCTCGAATGCGGTCCCGAGGCGCTGCGGTCGCAGAAGGCATTGCTGCGCCAGTGGGAGGAACTGCCGCTGACCGAGTCGGTGAATCTCAGCGTGAAGGTGTTCGGCGAGTCGTTTTTGACGGACGAACCGACACGATTGATGCAGGCGTTTGTCAACCGGAAGCGCTAGGCCGCGCTACCTGAGTTAGGCTCTCCCCACTCTTAACGTGTCATGCCCCGGCTTGACCGGGCCATCCAGTGCGCCGCGGCCTCTCGGCTCATCACAGCCGTCTCTGGAATACTGTCATCGCCCGGTCAAGCCGGGCGATGACAGCGGTGTGTGGACCGACCACCGCGCTCGCAACGCCGCCGGCACAACCTCCCTGCCCGCTCACACGACCAGATCTCATGCGAACCGCAAGATTTTCTCATCCCTGGCGCGGTTGCATTTTTTGCGTCGCATCATATGATGATCATAATCTAACACATCATCGCCAGGGAACCTCATCATGGCCGAAGCCGCCGATCCCGTCGTCATCGTCTCCGCCGCCCGCACCCCGCTCGGTCGCTTCATGGGCGAGCTCTCGACACTTCCCGCATACAAGCTCGGCTCGCACGTGATCGGCGCGGCGCTGGAGCGCGCCAAGCTGGCGCCCGAGAAGGTCGACGAGGTCTTCATGGGCTGCGTGCTGCCGGCAGGGCAAGGCCAGGCACCGGCGCGGCAAGCGGCGCGCGCGGCAGGCCTTCCCGATGCCACCGGCGCCACCACGGTCAACAAGGTCTGCGGCTCCGGCATGAAGGCGACCATGCTGGCGCACGATATCATCCGCGCCGGCTCGGCCGAGATCGTCGTCTCCGGCGGCATGGAGAGCATGAGCAACGCGCCTTATCTGCTGGCAAAGGCGCGCGGCGGCTACCGCGTCGGCCACGACCGCATCATCGATCACATGATGATGGACGGCCTGGAAGACGCCTACGAGACCGGCCGCTCAATGGGCGATTTCGGCGAGGCCACTGCTGAGGCCTATCAGTTCACCCGCAAGGACCAGGACGCCTATGCGATGGAGACGCTGAGCCGAGCGCGCAAGGCGGTCGAGGGCGGCGCGTTCAAGGCCGAGATTGCGCCGATCACGCTGGCGGAAAAGGCAGGTCCGCGTGTCGTCGCCAACGACGAGCATCCGCTGAAGGTCGACCCCGCAAAGATCCCCGGGCTGAAGCCCGCGTTCCGCGCCAACGGCACCATCACGCCGGCGGCTTCCTCCGCCAATGCCGACGGCGCCGCCGCGCTGGTGCTGACGAAGCGCTCGCTTGCCGATCGGAGCGGTCTGCCTTTTCTCGCCGAGATCAAGGGCCATGCCACCCACAGCCAGGAGCCGCAATGGTTCACCACGGCGCCGATCCCGGCGATTCGCAAGCTGCTGGACAAGATCGGCTGGGCTGCCGCCGACGTCGACCTGTTCGAGATCAACGAGGCTTTTGCCGTGGTGGCGATGGCGGCGCAGCGCGATCTCGGCATTCCCCGCGACAGACTGAACGTCAACGGCGGCGCCTGCGCGCTCGGCCATCCCATTGGCGCCACGGGCGCGCGGCTGATCGTGACGCTGCTGCACGCATTGGAGGCGCAGAACCTCAAGCGCGGCGTCGCGGCGCTCTGCATCGGAGGCGGCGAAGCCACCGCGATCGCGGTGGAGCGTCTGACTCACTGACGCCAATCTCACGACGCCAATGTCCGAAATTGAGGGAAGTCTGGCATTTTAGACTTCCCTCAACTGTGTCAAATAGTAAACATGACGCGGGTCCCACTGGTGCTCGCCAACAATATTGAGGCCCAATGATCTCGAACTGGCTCGCGGCAGCGCTGTCCCGCCGCAACATCCATTATGGCTGGGTGATGGTCGGCGTGACATTCCTTGCCGCGCTGATCAGCGCCGGCACGGTCGGCGCGCCCGGCGTATTCATCGTTCCCCTGCAGAAGGAGTTCGGCTGGAGCACGGCGCAGATCTCCTCCGCGCTGTCGATCCGCTTCATCCTGTTCGGGCTGATGGCGCCGTTCGCCGCCGCCCTGCTCAATCGCTACGGATTGCGCAACGTCACCCTGACCGCGCAGCTCATCGTCGTCTCGGCGCTGGTGCTCTCGCTCGGCATGACCGAGATCTGGCAGCTCATCGCGCTGTGGGGCGTCGTGATCGGCATCGGCACCGGCATGACGGCGCTGGTGCTGGGCGCAACCATCGCCACGCGCTGGTTTGCGGCACGGCGCGGCCTCGTGGTCGGCATCATGACCGCGAGCGTCGCCACCGGCCAGCTCGTGTTCCTGCCGCTGCTCGCAAGCCTGACCGAACGCTTCGGCTGGCGGCTTGCGCTCGGCTTCGTCTGCATCATGCTGGGCGTCTCCGCGCTCGCGGTGCTGCTCGCGATGCGCGACCGGCCGAGCGATGTGGGCCTGCGCCCATTCGGTGACGAGGGCACCGAGCCCCTGCCCGCCCCGCCGGTCAATCACGGCGCGATCACGACGGTGGCGCTCGGCACGCTGCGTGACGCCTCCAAGTCGACCGCGTTCTGGATCCTTTTTGCGACCTTCTTCGTCTGCGGCGCCTCGACCAACGGCCTCGTTCAGGTCCATTTGATCCCGATGTGCCTCGATTTCGGCATCCCGCAGGTGCAGGCCGCAAGCCTGCTCGCCGCGATGGGCATATTCGATTTCTTCGGCACCATCATGTCGGGCTGGCTGTCCGACCGCTACGACAATCGCTGGCTGCTGTTCTGGTATTACGGCCTGCGCGGGCTCTCGCTGATCTTCCTGCCATTCAGCGATTTCTCGTTCTATGGACTATCGATCTTCGCGATGTTCTACGGTCTCGACTGGATCGCGACGGTGCCGCCGACGGTGCGCCTCACAGCGCAGAAATTCGGGCCCGAGCGCGCCAATCTGGTGTTTGGCTGGATTTTTGCCGGCCATCAGCTCGGCGCGGGCACCGCAGCGTTCGGCGCCGGCTTCTCGCGGACGGTCTACCAGAGCTATCTGCCTGCGTTCTTCATCGCCGGCGCGCTCTGCGTGTTCGCCGCGCTGATCGTGCTGGCGCTGTCGCGACAGCCGAAGCCGCAAGCAAGGCCCGCGATGGCCTAGGTTGTTCTATTAAGCCTGATCTTCGGAAAACCGCTGCGAACCTCCGGATCATGCCTAGTACCTCATCGTGGTGGTGACGCCGAACGCCGCGGCGTCACCAATCCGCGAGACACCGGTCGGATCGTTCGGTTCGGGATGTCGTCCTAAGGTGCAATCAGCCAGCCCGGCGGCTGCCGTGCGCTATTCCGGACCACGCCTCAGCAGGTCTTCTGCTGCAGATGCTGGATGCATGTGCAGGTCGTCGAGGACGACGAATACTTGACGTCGTAGTACGGAAAGCTCGACAAGGCCGGGCTGTTCGTCGAGCAGCGCGGGAAAAGGTAATAGCTGTCGCTCAGCTTCACGGTGCCGGTGATGGTGTAACCGAGGTTCGTCGTGTAATTGTAGGTCACCTCGCTCAGAATGAGCGAAATGTTCGCATTGCTGGGATTCTTCGGATCAGGCGCGGTGAACGACGACAATGTCATCGGATCACCCTTCTTTCTCGCCGCCGACGAATTGGTCGACTCGCTCCATTGGACAGTCGCGTTGCCACTGCCGTCGGTGGAGACTTCGGACACCGTGATCGTAATGAGCGAGGCGCCGCTAGCATCCTTGACGGGAAAAGGCGCCATGATTGCCTGCGCCGAACCGAGGATGGCCTGCATGCGGGCCGTGCTGATCGACGTGTTCTGCGTGACCATGTCGACGACACTGTGCGCGGTGGCGCTGACCTTGACGTTCATCGCCAGCCCGTTCCCGAGCTCGACGCCGCCGATGTAGAGCACCAGCATGAACGGCGCCACGATGGCGAACTCCGTCGCTGCAACAGCGCGGACATCGGTCAACAGGCCCCGAGCCCGAAACGACAAGGCGGCGATCATCAGGAAGCTCCTGGCTCGTTCTGGAACGCGGCCGACGACATGAGCAGCCGGTTGCCGGTCGAAAGGTTCGAGAGGTTGAAACCGAGCGGCCCGAGCGTCACGGGCCATATGTACATCACCCGGAGAACGACGATGTCGCCGGCATCTCCCGGATTGTATTGCCAGGTGTTCGTGACGGCTCCCGAACTGTCGAAGGTCAAGGTCGGCATGCCCGTATTGGCGGAGGACCAGGAATTGGCCACCTGCAGGTCAACCATCAGACCACTGCAGGTGAACAGGATCGAGATCTGGTCGCAGACCTTCTGCTTGAAGGCGGCCTGGGTCATCTGCGCGGACTGCACCTGTCCCGTCATGACAAGGCGCGCGGATTGACGCGTGATGTTCTCGAGCAATTGTTGGGCGAAGAAGACGATAAACGTCTGAATGAGCGCGATGATGAGGGCGAGGAACGGCGCGGCGACGAGCGCGAACTCGACGGCCGTGGCGCCCTTGCTGTCGCGCGCGAAAGCAGCGCAACGATTGCGGCGTCTCTTCGTTGTTGCAACACCCGGCCCCGTCATGGCGCTTTTTCTCTACTGTACGAGGCTGGCTGTGCTGGACGCGACCTTGATGAAAAGATTGGTCAGCGCCGCGGAAATGTCGCCACCCGTCTGCACACTCGCATACAGACCAGGCGATGCGCACGACTGCAGCCGTTGTGCGATCATGCCGGAAGACGAGGACGGATTGTTGAATTGCGCGATGCGGCTGTTGTACCAGCTGTCGGTCGGCAGTTGCAGGTACTCGGTGTAGAGGACCGCGATGCGAATGCCGCGGTTCTTGATCGTCGTGCAGATCGTCGTGTCGAGCGGCTGCTGGCAGCGCACGGTCGTGCTGCTGCCCGTCGGAAGCGGATAGGTGGCATTGGCATCGCAGGTGCCTGGCTTCGGCATCAGCTTGTCTTCGACGCCGTCGGTGACGAGGAAGACGACCTCCTGCGGCGTATCGCCCGACTGGTTGGTGCCGGTGCCCGGCGTCGGCATCACCGCATTGACGCCCGTGAGCCCGCCCGAGATATCCGTGCCGTAGTCGGTTGTGTAGACGCAGTTGCCCGAGCTGTTGGTGATGATGCAGTTCTGGTGGTCGACCGTCATCAGCTGGATGTTGGAGATCTTGGTGCCGGCGCTGGTCGGGGTGGTCAGCGTCTGGATCGTGTTCAGGCCGTAGTCGAAGGTGTAGATCGCGGCATTGTAGGTCGTGTTGTTGAGCGCAGCCATGCACTGCATGACGCCGCCCGACACACCCGACTGCGGGCAGGTCCAGGGCCCGACCATCAACTGCGTGACGGCATTCTGCACGAGGTCGATGCGCAGCTTGATGTTGTTCGCGCGGGCGATGTAGAGGTTGTCCTTGGTCGTGGACAATGCGCCGCTGTCCTTTTGCGGATTTGTCTCGTGACAGGCGAACGCACAGTTCTTCGACCCCGAAGGCTGGTTCTTCGTGGCCGTGATCATGTTGTTGATGTCGGTCTGGGTCGCGGCAATCGCCATCGACGGCGAGTCATCCAGCAGCAGATAGAAATTCATGTTGGGCGCGCTCGAGGCCTTCGCCGTCGAGGAGCCGCCGATCTGCCAGGTCTGCTTGCCGAGAACGCCGGGGAAATTGTTCACGGACTGCGCGGTATAGGACACGGTGATGGTCCGCGCGAGGCCGGAATCGGTGACAGTGACCGTCGGCGTCGGAACGGCCGACAGGCCGGGGAGGTTCGCCTTGGCTGCGAACACGGCTTCCGCGGTCGCCTTGACCACGGCGCTATCGGTCTGCGTCAGCATCGCCGGCCTGACGGCCGCGATCGCGGCGGCGTCGGCAGCCGCGTTCAATTGCTCCCGCTTGCGCAAGGCCAGCGTATAGTCGAGCGTCATGCCAAGCAGAAAGATGACCGGAACCATCATCAGGGCGAAGATGATGGCGACATTGGCCTTCCGGTCTCTCGCGAAACGAACCACTGCGCGGCGGAGCATTGCCCTTAACCCTGATTGCCGTCGTTGCGGCAGCGACACATCCCTGAACTGGTGAGATCGAGGCGGAAGAAGGGGTTTTCAGCCCATTCCGCGCCGATCACGGGCGGACTATGAGGATGGGCTTCTTAATCAACGCTTACGGGCCATCCATAAACATGGACTGCAACAAATTGAGATGTCTCTTATTGAGAAGGCATCATTAACGCCAATTAAACGGGTGCCCGGAGATTGGGGCGATGGAGTGCAGGGGCACGTAATACGGGTGGTCGCCGGGCGGCTTCGAGGCGCGCATCAAGGACATCGCCGCATGGGGGCTACGGAGAGCCCTGCCCAGCTTGATCGAGCGCCGAACGGCGAGGCGCCTCCGCGCAGGCGGAGAACGAGGAATTCGCTTCCTTGTTCAATTCAACCGTCATTGCGAGCGCAGCGGTCGCGGTAGGGACGCTCATTGCTGGGCGCCCCCCGCACAGATCCGTACGTGCGGCTTTCCCGCATACGGCTCCCACCTCGGGTGAGTAGCGGTGAAGCGTGTTCGGGGCCAAGGATGGAGGATTTGTGGCTTGGGGAGCAAGTCGGAGGCAAGCCGCGCGACCCGCTGCCACGTGGTCCCGTCAGTCTGGCTGCGGCGCCGAAGCATCCGCCTCCATTGTTCGGTGACGAAGTAGCGGAAGGCGCTGAGCGCTCGGCTGTTGGTCGGTACCGCGTGGTAGTTGAAGTACCCGGTAACGACCTGCCGCAGCCATTTGCCCTGTTCGAGCACCGACTGGTGCATACGCCGTCGCATTCCCTGCTTCACGGCTTGCAGTTTCGCCCGCATGCGGTCTTTGCGAGACTTGCGCCTGATCTGGAACTTGCCTTGCTTGGATCGGCTGCAGATGAAGGTGAAGCCGAGGAAGTTGAAGGTCTCCGGCTTGCCGAGCCCGCGCCGCCTGCGGTTGTCCTCCGCATGACGTCCGAACTCGATCAGCCGGGTTTTCTCAGGGTGCAGTGACAGCGCGAACTCCTGCAGCCGTTTGCGCAATTCTTCGAGGAAGTGCCGGGCCTCATTCTCATGCTCGAAGCCGACGATGAAGTCGTCAGCGTAGCGCACGATGATCATGTCACCCGCGGCCTCGCGCCGTCTGAAGCGTTCGGCCCACAGATCGAGGGCATAGTGCAGGTAGATGTTGGCAAGCAGCGGCGAGATCACCGCCCCTTGTGCCGTCCCCTGTTCGCTGACCCTGACCGTTCCTTCTTCGAGAACACCCGCCTTGAGCCATTTGCGGATCAGACGGATGATACGCTGGTCGCCGGTCCGATGTTCGACGAAGCGGATGAGCCATTCCTGGTCCACCATGTCGAAGAACGAGCGGATATCGGCGTCAACAATGAAGTTCACCCGCCGGCTCTCGATTCCGACCAGCAGCGCATCCATCGCATCGTGCGCGCTGCGCCCGGGCCGGAACCCATACGAGAACCCGAGGAAGTCCTCCTCGTAGATCGCGTTGAGCACCGTAGCGGTTGCCCGCTGAACGATCTTGTCCTCGAGGGACGCAATCGCCAGCGGTCGCTGCCGCCCATCCTGCTTCGGGATATGGACCCGCCGCGACGGCTGCGGCCGGTACGCTCCCCGGTGAACACGAGCATGCAGGTCCTCAAGATTGGCCTTGAGGTCTTGCTCGTAGTCCCGCCACATCATTCCGTCCACACCCGGCGCGGCATGCTTCTTCAGCGCGAAGAACTCCGCCTCGAGCAGTTCAGGCGTGATGTGGTGAAGCAGCGCAGTGAACCTCTCCTTCTTCCTTTCCCTTGCAGTTCGCCGTATGCGTTCCAACGCCTGTGTCACGCTTGTCCGGCTCGGCGTCCGGGGCGTGCTTTGCTGGTCCGCATTCCCCTTGGTCGCGGCCCTTCGCTCCACCAACTCCTCCGCGGATCGCTCCGCTTCGTTCGCAGGCTTCGACGCTACTACGGCCGCGTCCGACTTCCCGCATCCGTTCGTCATCGGCTTTGGCTCCTCGCCTTCCCGATGCGGACCTTGGGGGCATGTTGCCATCGGTCAGATGCGGGACCTCCCAGGTTCCGACGCGGTCCTTTGCTGCGTGATGGGGTCTTCGACCACGGCAGAGCGTCAGCGCCTCGCATAACGGCGCCGCACATGTTGCCTTCGACGTTGCTTACCGGCTCGGCCTCTGCGAGTTTCTGTCTTTCGCGGCTCAATAGCCCACCCCACAGCATCGTTGTGTACGCTTCGCAGCCGCCGTTGCCGACGGCCACGCAACACTCACTACCGGGCGCTCGCTACCGCTTACCCGGACCGGACTTCCACCGGTTGGACCACGCCAGCTTGCCTGGCGCACAAGCAATCCAGATGCCGACGGACTCTGGATTGCTTCGCTGCGCTCGCAATGACGGTGGTGACAGCCGGACCTAGGGCCTGATCGAAAAATTCTGCGGCGGCCCGGCCTTGCGCAGCGGCTCGGCCAGCCGGGCGAACTCGCACAAAAGCGAACGCGTCTTCCTGGGGTCGATGATCTCCTCGACCCAGAACTTTTCGGCCGAGCGGAACGGCGAGCGCAGCTTGTTCAGCCGCTCCTCGATCTCCCGCAGCTTCGCCGCCTTGTCCTCGGCCGCTTCAATGTCGGCGCGGTAGGCGGCTTCGATGCCGCCTTCGAGCGGCAGCGAGCCCCAATAGGCCGACGGCCAGGCGTAGCGGATCGAGAAGCGGTCGGCGGGCTGATGCACGACGCCGGCGACGCCGAAGGCGTTGCGCAGAATCACGGTGCACCAGGGCACCGTGGTCTGGTTCACCGCGGCCATGGCGCGAACGCCGTGGCGGATGGTCGCGGCCTTCTCGGCGTCGAGCCCGATCATGAAGCCGGGGCAGTCCATGAGATAGACGACCGGCAGATGGAAGGTCTCGGCGAAGTCGACCCAGCGCACCACCTTCTGGCAGGCATCCGCCGTCCAGGAGCCGCCATAATGAAAGCTGTCGCTGGCGAGCACCAGCACCGCCCGGCCCTCGAGCCGCGCGAGGCCGACGATGATCGGCTTGCCGAAATTCCTGGCGACCTCGAAGAACGAGCCCTTGTCGACGACCGACTCGATGATGGGCCGCATCTTGTAGACCTGCTTGCGGTTGCGCGGCACCGCGTTCATCAGCGCCTCGTCGCCGCGCTCTGGACTGTCCGCGCAGGGCAAGGTCGGCGGCAGCTCGTAGACCGACGACGGCAGATAAGAGAGGAAACGGCGCGCGCAGGCAAATGCCTCTTCTTCGGTGTCAACGGCATGATCGACCGCACCGGCGCGGGTCTGGATCTCGGCGCCGCCGAGCTCCTCCTTCGAGAGGTCCTGACCCAGCGCCTTCACCACCGGCGGCCCGGCGACGAACATCGCGGACTTCCGCGTCATGATGGAATAGTGGCTGGCGGCAAGCCGCGCGGCACCTAAGCCCGCAACCGAGCCGAGGCCGAGCGCGACCACGGGCACGCGCGACAAATTCTCCGTCGTGAAGCGATACCAGCGCGTGCCACCGATACCGCCCGGCAGGTTCGCCGCGCCCTTGGTCTCGATGGTCTTGACCGAGCCGCCGCCGCCGGAGCCCTCGATGATGCGGACGATGGGCAGGCGGAAGTCATGCGCCATCTCCTCCGCCATCAGCGGCTTGGCGGAGATCGACGCATCCGCCGAGCCGCCGCGCACGGTGAAATCGTCACCAACCACGACGACGGTGCGGCCGTCGACGCGCGCGCGGCCGAACACGCAGTTCGCCGGCGTCAGTTTCTTCAGATCGCCGCTGGAATCGTACTCACCGATGCCGGAGACGGCGCCGATCTCGTGGAAGCTGCCTTTGTCGATCAGTCTGTCGATACGCTCCCGAACAGTCAGCCGGCCCTGGTCATGCTGTCGCTTGACCTTGTCAACGCCGCCCATCTCCCGCGCGAAGGCTTCGCGCCGGGCGAGCTCGTCGAGTTCCGGCTTCCAGTTCATTCACTCCCTCCGAATTGATCGGCTTGTTATTGTTGTGCACGGCCATGGCGACCGGTTTGCGCGAGATGCGGTTGTTGAAGACGTCGCCTTCCGCTCCCTCCATGAGGCTGCCGAGCGAACGGCCGAGCGCAAGCATGAGCGGGGCGACCTCCTCATGCAGACGCTGCTCGTCATACATCGCGGACAAGAGGCCGATCGTGATCACGACGAAGGTCTGGTACTGCGGCGACCAGATCGGCACCGCGAGGCCGTTGATGTGCGGGCTCCACAGGCCGCAGGCCACGACATAGCCGCGCTCGCGCAGCGACTGCCGGTTGGCCTCGATGCGAGGCTTGAGGATCTTGGCGGCCTCGGGCGCTTCGCGCTCCATCTCCGCAATGAAGGCATCGCCGACTTCCGGCGCCAGCGCAGCGGTGTAGGCCGCGCCTGCCGCGGTCGATGCCATCGAGATGCGGCTGCCGGTGCCCTCGTGCAGGCCGAGCGCAGAGGCCGAGCGCGCGAACTGGAGGTAGACGAGATGGAAACGGTCCGGCACGACGAAGCCGACCGTGCCCGGCAATTGCTCGGCGACTTCCTGAAGCCGCTGGCGGATCATGCTGCGGAGCTGCGCACCCTTCATCATCGAGGCGCTCATCGCCACTGCGCTCGGGCCGATGCGATATTTCTGATCGCGCGGCAGATAGACCAGCTGGCCCATGCGCGTCAGTGTGTGCGTGAGCCGCGACACCGTCGAGCGCGGCAGGCCGCAGCGATTTGAAATCTCGAGATTGCCGAGCCGGGCCTCATGGCCCTCGAAGCATCGCAACACGTCGAACGCGCGCGACACCACCTGGATGACATCACCATCGCCGGCTTCGCCAGCGAGCGCACCCTGCCTACTCAACCGCTCCGAACGTCGTCCCATGATCCCTACCGTTTGTTCCGCTCTGCGGAATTAAATTCCACTTGCAGACGACGCTACCTCAGGCATTTTGCCACGACAACAAAAAGGCGATGGCATGCCAGAAATAAAGATCGTCACCGAAGTCGCGGGGCGCATCTGCGCAACTCCCGTGCAAGTTGGAGGAACCGTCGCAGATGGTGATGACGTTGTGGTCGTCGAAGCCATGAAGATGGAGATCCCGGTGCCGTCGCCCGCGAGCGGTACGATCACATCGCTGCTGGTGAAGCTGGACGATGTCGTTGCCGAGGGACAGGCGATCGCAATCGTCGCGAACTGACTGCGTTATCCCGGGTTTCTGCGACAATCTGTCAGGCGCATTCCTGCATGCGCGGTACTTCGTTGCCATCGCCTGATACGGATGACATGATCCGATTCAAACAAAACGTTGTTTCAAACAAAGAGAGAAATCCTCGCGGCAAAGCGAGGATCATTGGAGGGAAAACATGGTTCGTGGGCTGGTCATGCTCGCGCCTGCCTTGATGGCAGGCATTTCTTTTGCGTCTACGCGCTATGCATTCGCCGAAGACATCAAGCTGCCGCCGACATTGACGTTCACCGCCTACGACACCGGGACCGCCGGCTTCAACATCGCGGTCGGCGTCGGCAAGATGATGAAGGACAAATACAGCACCGACGTGCGCGTGCTGCCCGCCGGCAACGACGTAGCCCGCCTCGCGCCGCTGCGCGCCAAGCGCGCGGCCTCCGCGGCGATGGGATCAGGCACCTATTTTGCGCAGGAAGGCGTATTCGAGTTCGGCTCGAAGGAATGGGGGCCGCAGCCGCTCCAGATCCTGCTCTCGACCGTCGACTGCAATTGCGGTTCGCTTGGCGTCGCAGCCGACACCGGCGTGAAAGAACTGAAGGACCTGAAAGGCAAGCGCGTCGGGTTCGTGGTCGGCTCGCCCGCGCTGAACCAGAATTCGCTCGCGGTGCTCGCCTTCGCCGGACTGACGCAGAAGGACGTCAAGGCCGTCGAGTTCGCGAGCTACGGCGCAATGTGGAAGGGCCTGATCAACAACGACGTCGATGCCGCCTTCGGCACCACCATCACAGGCCCCGCCAAGGAAGCCGAGACCTCGCCGCGCGGCCTGATCTGGCCGCCGCTGCCGGCCAAGGACAAGGAGGGCTGGGCGCGGATGCAGAAGGTCGGCTCGTTCTTCTTCCCGCAGGTCGCGACCTGCGGTGCCGGTATCTCGCCGGAGAAACCGGTCGAGCTCGGCAACTATCCGTACCCGATCTTCGTCGCCTACGCCTCCCAACCGGCCGACCAGGTCTACGCCATCACCAAGGCGATGATCGTCAACTACGACGCCTACAAGGATTCGGCGCCCGGCGCCGGCGGCCTTGCCGCCGATCGCCAGACCAAAAACTGGGTGGTGCCGGTGCATCCCGGCGCCGTGAAGGCTTTGAAAGAAGCTGGGCAATGGAGCGACGCCCAGGAGGCGCACAACAACAAGCTGTTCAAGCGGCAGGAGGTGCTAGCTGCGGCCTGGGCCGATTACGGCAAGTCCAACCCGTCGTCGGACGAGAAGGCATTTCTCGACGGCTGGATGAAGGCGCGCGCCGCGGCGCTCGCCAAGGCCGACATGCCGAACGGGTTCGAGGACTAGAGCGAGATGCTGTCGGGTTTGATCTCTGCCCCAGGAAAAGTGCGCTCCCTCTCGCGCTTGCGGGAGAGGGCTGGGGAGAGGGTGTCTCCGCAGAAAGACTCCCGCAGAGGAGAAAGCCCTAGCCCGGCGCTGCGCGCCGACCTCACCCACAAGCGGGAGAGGTTAAGCATCGCCGCGGCCGCATTCAATTCAGCCAACAGCCATTCGCTTTAGCTGCCCACGCGCGGTGTCGAACATGTCGTCTGCTTCCATCTCCACCGGCCCGCAGGACGAGGCCAAGCGCGTCGTGATCGAGGACCCGCATCTCGGCGCCGCCGCCGACCTGCAGGAGGCCGAGGTCACGCGCGTCCGCACCTTGAAGGGCGCATGGCGCTGGGTGCTGATGGCGGCCACCGCGGCCACGATTATGTTGTGTGTGAACCAGCAATTCTCGCTGCGGTTCTTCATCGACTATACCCAGCTCAACACCGAATACTTCTATCTGTTGATCGCGTTGATGCTGCCGTTCACCTTCCTGATCTTTCCGGGATCGGAGAAGGCGCCGCTCGATCGCATCCCCTGGTACGATCTTCTGCTGTTCGCGGCCACCTTCGGCTCGGCGATCTGGCTGATGCTCAATATCCGGAAAGCTGCGCAGCTTGGCTGGGAGTTTGATGGCGCGCCCACCAACATCATCGCCGCCGGCCTCGTGATGTGGTTCGTGCTGATGGAGGCGCTGCGCCGCACCGGCGGCTGGAGCCTGCTGCTCAGCGTATTGCCGTTCACGCTCTATCCGCTGTTTGCGGATTCTCCCTGGCTCGGGCCGTTCCGCGGCACGCAATCGACGCTGCAGCAGACCACCTCCTACCACATGCTCTCCGGCGAGAGCCTGCTGGGGATTCCGATCCAGGCCTTTGCCGACACAGTGATCGGCTTCCTGGTGTTCGGCACCGCGCTGATGATGACTGGTGCGGGAAAGTTCTTCATCAACATCGCGTTTGCGATGTGCGGCACCTTCCGCGGCGGCGCGGCGAAAGTCTGCGTGTTCGCCTCCGGCCTGCTCGGCACCGTCGGCGGCAGCATCGTCTCCAACGTGCTCACCGCCGGCACGATGACGATCCCCGCCATGAAGAAGACCGGCTTCACGCCGTCCTATTCCGGCGCGATCGAGGCCTGCGCCTCGACCGGCGCGGTGCTGGCCCCTCCCGTGCTCGGGGCCACCGCCTTCGTCATGGCGCAGTTCATGAACACGGGCTATGCCGACGTCGCGCTCGCCGCGACCATTCCCTCGATCCTCTACTACGTCGGCCTGTTCGCGCAGGTCGATGCCTATGCTGCCCGCCACAAGCTGAAAGGCCTGCCGCGCGCCGAGCTGCCGCGGTTCTGGGATGCCTTCAAGGACGGCTGGTACTATCTGTTCGTGATCGTCGTGCTGGTGGTGATGCTGCTCTATTTCAAGCGCGAGAGCCATGCGCCGTTCTATGCCTCCGTGCTGCTGGTGATCCTGCACCAATGGTCGGGACCGGCGCGCTGGAAGCTCGGCAACACGCTCGTCCTCGCCGGCTCGATCGCGGCGACGGCGGCGATGTTCTGGTACGGCGTGCTCAACGCTGCGCTGTGGGGCATGTGCCTTCTGGCGGCGCTGAACGAATTCTTCCCCGGCAAGAACTGGGGCGGCGCGCGCTGGCTGCAGTTCCTCGAGCTCAACGGCAAGACCTTCGTCGAGCTGATCGCGATCCTCGCAGGCTGCGGGCTGTTGATCGGCGCCTTCTCGCTCACCGGCGTGATCTCGAGCCTCGCGAACGACTTGCTCAGCATCGCGGGCGGCGATGCCTTCCTGCTGCTGATCATGTGCGCGATCACCAGCCTGATCCTCGGGCTCGGGCTGACCACGACCTCCTGTTACATCTTCCTCGCCATTCTGGTCGCGCCCGCGCTGGAGAAGCTCGGGCTGAACAAGATGGCGGTGCACATGTTCATCTTCTACTGGGGCATGCTGTCCTCGATCACCCCGCCGGTGGCGATCGCCTCCTTCGCGGCGGCCGGCATTGCCGGCGCGCCCGCGATGAAGACGGGCTGGGAGAGCATGTGGGTCGGCAGCATCATCTACTTCATCCCGTTCTTCTTCGTGCTCAATCCGGCGCTGCTGCTCCAGGGCCCGAATCCGTATCTGGAGGCGTTCGGGCTCACGGGACTTGCCTGTTTCGGCATCCTCTTCATCTGCGGCGGGATCCAGGGCTACCAGTCGTTCGTCGGCGACTTGCGCGGCGCGGGGATGCTGGAATGGCCAATCCGCGTGCTGCTGGTGATCGGCGGCTTCGTGGTCGCCACGCCCGGTGGCGGGATCATGCCGCTGTCGCAAATGCAGGTGACGCTGCTCGGGCTTGCCATCCTCGGGCCCACGGTTTTGATCGCCCTGCTGCTGGTCCGGCGGCAGGCCGTGGTCCCTGACGGGTTGCGCGCGCCCTGATTGCGTTGCACAACAGAGGCGATGAAACCGCTCTCGCCCGCCGCCACCGTCTGGACCCGTTCGAAACCGCCCTTGCTGCGGTTTCTGGACAATTGCCTCGATGAGTTCTCTGCCGAAACGTCAGGCAACGTGCCCGACTATATTCCCGAGCTGAGCAAGGCCGACCCTGCCTATTTCGGCATCAGCCTCGCCACGCTGGACGGCCATGTCTACGAGGTCGGCGACTCCAGCGTGCACTTCACCATCCAGTCGATGTCGAAGCCGTTCGTGTTCGCGCTGGCGCTGGATCTGCTCGGTGCAAGCAAGGTCGAGAGCGCGATCGGCGTCGAGCCCTCGGGCGATCCCTTCAATTCGATCCGGCTCAATTCCGACAATCATCCGTTCAACCCGATGGTGAATGCCGGCGCGATCGCCTGCACCGGGCTGATCTACGACAACAAGGGCGCAGACGCCTTTGAGCAGATCCGGCTCGCCCTCGGCCGTTTTGCCGGCCGCGACCTCGCCGTGGACGAAGCCGTCTACACCTCGGAGAGCCAGACCGGCGACCGCAACCGGGCCATCGGCTATCTGCTCAAGACCAACGCGGTGATCTCCGACAACGTCGCTGCCGTGCTCGACGTCTATTTCCGGCAATGCGCGGTGCTGGTCACCGCGCGCGACATCGCGGTGATGGCGGCCACCCTCGCCAACCGCGGCGTCAATCCTGTGACGGGCGAGCAGGTGCTGACGCCCTACGCGATCTCGCGCACGCTGTCGGTGATGACGTCGTCGGGCATGTACGACTATGCCGGCGAATGGATCTACCGGATCGGCATTCCCGCCAAGAGCGGCGTAGGTGGCGGCATTCTGGCCGCCCTGCCCGCGCGTCTCGGCCTCGGCAGCTATTCGCCAAAGCTCGACAAGCACGGCAACAGCGTGCGCGGCATCAAGGTCTGCGAGGCGCTGTCCTCGCACTACGACCTGCACATGCTCAACCGCAGCGACGACGCGCGCAACGCCGTCATCGCCGACTACGACATCGGCAAGAGCCCGTCCCGCCGCGTCCGCCGCCCGCAGGAGCGCGAGATCCTCGCCGCGCATGAGCAGGAGGTGCGGATCATCGAGCTGGTCGGCACGCTGTCGCTGTCGGCGGTCGATTACGTCTCGCGGCGGCTGGCGGGGCGGCCGCGGCCGCAGTTCGTGATCTTCGATCTCCACCGCGTCACCTCGACCACGCGCGCCGGCGCGCGACTCGTGGCCGAAGCATTCGAGGAGCTCGCTGCACTCAATGTCACCGTTGTCCTGTCGGGCGTCCGGCGCGCCTCCAAGGAGTGGAACAGCCTGCGCGAATGGACGGCGGAGCTGAAGAACGTGCGCGACTTCTACCTGCTCGACGCGGCGATCGAATGGGCCGAGGACCAGATCGTGTACCGCTATGGCGGCTCCATCGATTTTCATGAGACCACCGAACTGGCCGAACAGCCGCTGCTCGAGGGCCTCAGCGCGGAAGAGCTGACCGAGCTCGGCGCCATCTGCACCGTCAGGACCTATCAGTCCGGCGCAAAAATCCTCGCCACAGGCGATCCCGCCGATGCCCTGTTCTTCCTGCGCAGCGGCGCGGTGCATGTCACGCTGCCCGACGGCGTGCGGCTGGCAACGCTCACCGCCGGCATGGCGTTCGGTGAGATGGCGCTGCTGGAGCAGACCCGCTCGGCCGATGTGTTCGCCGACATGGCGGCGACGGCGTTCGAAGTGCCGCTGAAGGATTTCGAGCGTTTCCGCGAGCAGCATCCGCGCGCCAGCGAGTGCATCATGCGCAACCTCGCCCGGCTGCTCGCCGACCGCCTGATCGTCGCGAATGCGAAGGTGGATATTTTGACGTCGACGTGAGCGCTGAACGAGGCTCTTCACCTCTCCCTGTCGGGGAGAGGTCGGATTTCGCCTGGCGATGCGAAGCATCGTCCAGTGCGATCCGGGGAAGGGGCCGCAGCGTTCAACCAGGGTTGTAACCCCTCACCCGGACCGCATCTTCGATGCGATCCGACCTCTCCCTCCGGAGAGGTGATCCGGGCCTACAGCTCACAGCTTGCTTCAGCGGCTCGCGGCTTCGCTCAACCGCCGCTTGATTTTCGCTGCGCTCGCTTCGAGCAGCTTGGACGGCTTCTGTCCGGTCGCCGCGCACAGGCAGGCCCAGTAGTAGATGACGTCGCCGAGCTCGTCGACGAGACCCGCCTTGTCGAGCCAGTCATCGCGCAACAGCTTCTTGATGTGGTCGGCGACCTCGCCGGATTCGCCGGCAAGGCCGAGGCCGAGATAGGACAGCCGCTCGTTGGACGGATGCTCGTCGACTTTCGCAATGCTCGCGGCCCAGACCGCATATTCATCGATCGTCATGAGCATCCCTCGCCGTTTGTGTCGGATCAGCCCACCACTTCGGTGACGGGCTGGAGATCGATCTCGAACGTTTCCAAGAACTTTGAAGTCATGATGTAGAAGCCGACAGAGAGCTGGAGCTCCACCAGCGCGGCCGGCGTCAGCTTCGACGCGATCGCCTCGAAGGTCGCGTCGGTCGGCTTGTTCAGTTTCACGACCTCGTCGGTGAAGGCGAGCGCCGCGCGCTGCACCTCGTTGAAACAGGTCGCGGCCTGCCAATTCTCGAGCGCCTCGTTCTGCTCGTCGGTGACGCCGACATTCTTTCCGATGCGCTTGTGCGCGACGATCTCGTACGGCGCCTGGCACAGGATACCGGTGCGCGTGATCGCGAGCTCGCGCACGACCGGATCGAGTTCCCCCTTGTGCCTGATCGCGCCACCCAAGCGGCAGTACTGCTCAAAGTAGCTCGGCGAGTGCGCCATCATCCGGAAGATGTTGGCGTGGCGGTTCTTGTCGAGAATTTCGCGGGTGCGATCGGAGGCCTGGGACGGGTTGCTGTACTGAATGCGGGCCATGATTTTCCTGAAGTTTTTTCCCTGACTTTTTGATGCTTTTTGTCGCCATCGGCGAGAGGTCCCTGAAACTCTAATTGCGAGCGGACGCATGAGCAACATCATCGAGTCAAAATGCCGCCGCATTGCTGATCGACCCTGAGACAGTCGATATTCGCCGCGTGGGGACAAATCGCGGCGGATACTCGCAAGGGGTGTTCCGAGTAAAACAATTGGCCGTCGTGCGCGCTCGCCGCGCAACGATGAGTCATGCCCAAGTCTAGGGAGAAAACGGCATGAAGGAAGCCACCAAGGGGGCGGCCTCGGGAGCGCTCGCGCATATGCTGGCGGTGACGGCGATGCTCGTCATCGCCAGCATCTTGTTCTACGGGCGTTGAGTTACGCGTTCCAAGAGTTTTCGTCATTCCGGGGTGGCCCTCACGGGACCGCGCGTAGCGCGGCCCTAGCAGGCCAAGCCCAGAATCCCGTTCCCGGCCCGGTCTTCGGACCGCCCCCGAATGACGGATCCCCCTATTTGCTCTTGGCGAAGTACGGCACGAGCTTTCCGGCGAACGGCTCGAATCTCGCGACAACCGATTCGCCGATGGCGAGCCCATTCTCGCCATGCCCCATCATGCGGAATCCCTCGGCGCAATCGACCAGCAGGATGTTGTAGGGCACGTGCGCGCGCGTCTCGGGCGTGGCGGCGCGGCAGACCAGCGAGGTCGCGTACACCCTGCCCTTGCCGCTGGCGCGCGCCTCGCGCGGATCGGACGCCCCGCAGGCCGCGCAGAAAGCGCGATGGAAATACTGCACATGGCCGCACGAGGTGCAGGTCTGGTAGGTGATCGCCTGCTCGCCCTCGGTCCAGTCTGCTAGACGCTTGCTCATCGCACCCGCTCCAGAAACATGCTGACATGGGACGACAGCACGCCGCCGTCGCCGTGCAGCAGCGCTATGGACGCATCGCGCACCTGGCGATTCGATGCCCGCCCAGTCATCTGCAAATGCGCCTCGACCAGATGCGCCATGGCGCCGCCGACACCACAATGGCCATAGCTGAGCAGACCGCCATGGCTGTTCAGCGGCATCGCGCCGTCGCGGCCGAAATGCCCCGATCGCACGCGGGCGGCCGCCTCGCCGCGGCCCGCGAGACCGAGATCCTCCAGCAGCATGGCGAGCGTGATGGTGAAACTGTCGTAGATGGCGGCGTAGCGCACGTCGGAGATCGCAAGGCCCGTGGCTTTCTTCGCACGGGCGATGGAGATCTCGGCGCCAAGCTCGCTGAGGGCAGGCGCGGCGGTGACATGCTGATGGGTGTGGGCCTGGGCGCAACCGCGGATGCGCACGCCGGCCTCGCCCGTTCGCTCGCCGCTGATAACGAAGGCCGCGCCGCCATCCGACACCGGGCAGCAGTCGAGCAGCTTGAGCGGCATCGCCACCGGCTTCGAGGCCATGACGTCGGCGACCGTGATGGGATCGTGGAATTGCGCGCCGGGATGGGTGCAGGCGTGGCTGCGCATCAGCACGGCGAATTCGGCGAGGTCCTCTTCGCTCACGCCGTATTCGTGCATGTAGCGGTTGGCGACGAGGCCGTAATAGGCCGGGATGGTCGGGCCCAGCGGCACCTCGTAGTCGGGATGGCCGACTTGCGCCAGCGCCTGGATTGAGGCATCGCGGCTCTGCCCGGTGAGGCGGTTCTCGCCGGCGACGACCAGCACGTGCTTTGCGACTCCCGCTTGGAGCAGATGATGCGCGAGCATGGTCATCGCCAGCCCCGTGGCGCCGCCGACCTGCACGGCATGGGCGTAGGACGGGCGAATGCCAAAATGCTCGGCGAACACGGTGGCGAGCATGATGTGGGGCGAGACGGTGGAATAGCCGCAGAGGACGCCGTCGATCTCAGTGCGCTTCAGCCCGGCATCGTCGAGCGCGGCTTGCGCGGCCTTGCTCATCAGGTCGAGCGAGGACGAGCCCTCGTGCTTGCCGAATGGCGTGAGGCCGACGCCGGTAATGAAGCTCATGGTCTCTCCTCCTCGCCATTCCCCCTACTCCGGCGCCGAACGCGTGACGCCTTCGCGGACCAAGGCCGCGATCTCGTCCTCGGAGTAGCCGATCTCGCGAAGAATCTCCGCGCCGTGCTCGTTGAGCCGCGGCGCCAGCCGCACCGGCTCGGCCTCGGTCTCCGACCAGCTCGCCGTCACCTTCATGCTGCGGATCGGACCTTCGGTCGGATGCGTGACCACCGGGAAAAATCCGGTCGCCTCCAGATGCTCATCGTGCAGGATCGAGGCGAGATCGTGCATCGGCATCACCGGCACGTCGGCCCTGGTGAGCAGCTCGATCCATTCCGCCGTGGTGCGAGTCTCGAAGATGCGCGCGAGCTCGGCATAGACGACATCGATATTGGCGGCACGGCCGGCGAAGGTGGCGAACTTCGCATCGGCGCGCAGATCGTCACGGCCCGTCGCCTTGAAGAAATTCTCCCACTGCTTGTCGTTGTAGACGATGACGCTGAGATAGCCGTCCGAGGTCTTGTACGGCCGGCGGTCGCGCGAGAGATGGCGGGCGTAGCCGCCCTTGTCGAGCGGCGGCTCATAGGTGAGCCCGCCCATATGGTCGCCCATCACGAAGCCGGCCATGGTCTCGAACATCGGAATGTCGACGCGCTGGCCGCGGCCGGTGCGATCGCGATGCACGAGGCTGGCGCAGATCGCGCCGACCGCGGTGAGGCCGACGATGCGGTCGACCAGCGCGTTCGGCACGTAGCGCGGCACGCCGTCGCCGGTCTGGGCCATCAGCGCCGGCAGTGCGGTCGCGCCCTGGATCAGATCGTCATAAGCGGGCTTTGCGGCATAGGGCCCGTCCTGGCCGAAGCCGAACACACCGGCATAGACGAGGCGCGGGTTGATCTCGGAGACGACATCGTAGCCGAGCTGCAGCCGCGCCATCGCCTGCGGACGGACGTTGTAGACCAGCACGTCGGCATCCTTCAGCAGCCGCAGCACGGCTTCCCGGCCTGCGGGCTTCTTCAGGTCGAGGCAGATCGAGCGCTTGCTGCGGTTGGTGTTGAGGAACACCGGGCCCATGCCGGCATGGCGCATCGGGCCGATCAGGCGGGTGACGTCGCCGTCGAGCGATTCCACCTTGATGACGTCAGCGCCGTAGTCGCCGAGCATCTGGGTTGCGTAGGGCCCCATCAGCACGGTGGTCATATCGATGACCTTGATGCCCTTCAGCGGCCCCATCGTTCGCTCCCGATTGCGCGGGCTCTGGAGGCGGCCCAGCGATTTCAGTCCAGCTAAAGACAGGGACGCCGCGCGCGCAAGGGCGGCCGGGGTATGGCCGCATGCGCCGCGCGGCGATATCGGCCGCTATTTCTTCTGGCGGGATTCCCGGATCTTCAAGAGCCGTTCCAGCTCGTCATTCTGCTGATTGATTCGGTCGGCGATGCGCGACTCGTTCTGCTCGCCGGAAGCGGCCGCAGCCTGCTCGATGAGCTGGCGGATATTGTCCTCAAGGATTGCGATACGGTCGTTCAGTGCTTCGAGAGAAAGTGAATCTTCGTATGCATTGCTCATGATGCTTTTTTCCGCAAATCAATCAGGAGCGTTAAGGTGGGCAAAGCGAAGCGTGCCCACCATGATCTAGCGCAAGGAAAAGGTGGGCACGGCGCTTTCTCGCCTTTGCCCACCCCTACGAGAGCTTACTTGAGCGGCTCGAGCACCGAAACATAGTTGGCGACGGCCGCGCCGCCCATGTTGAAGATGCCGCCGAGTTTTGCATTTTTGAGCTGCATGCCCTCGGGCGCCTGGCCGGCGAGCTGCATCGCGGTCATCACATGCATGGAGACGCCGGTGGCGCCGATCGGGTGGCCCTTGGCCTTCAGGCCGCCGGACGGATTGACCGGCAGCTTGCCGTCCTTGAGCGTCCAGCCCTCCTTGATGGCGCGTGCGCCCTGCCCCTTCGGCGTCAGGCCCATCGCTTCATATTCGATCAGCTCGGCAACGGTGAAGCAGTCATGGGTCTCGACGAAGGAGAGATCGGACAGCGTCACACCGGCCCTCTCCAGCGCGCGCTGCCAGGCGACGGTGCAGCCCTCGAACTGCAGGATGTCGCGCTTGGACATCGGCAGGAAGTCCTGGGCGTGCGCGGTGGCGCGGAAGCCGATCGACTTGCTCATGCCCTTGGCGGTCTCGGCATCGGCCAAAACCAGCGCCGCGGCGCCGTCGGAGACCAGCGAGCAGTCGGTGCGCTTCAGGGGACCGGCGACATACGGATTCTTCTCGCTCTCGGCACGGCAGAAGTCGAAGCCAAAGTCCTTGCGCATCTGGGCGAAGGGATTGGCGACACCGTTCTTGTGGTTCTTGGCCGCGATCAGGGCCAGCGCATCGGACTGGTCGCCGTATTTCTGGAAATAGGAGCTGGCGATCTTGCCGAACACGCCGGCGAAGCCGCCGACCGTGTCGCCGTCCTCAGGCAGATAGGAGGCCTTGAGCAGGTTCTTGCCGATCTCCGGCCCCGGCGTCCGCGTCATCTGCTCGACGCCGACGACGAGCACGATCTTGGCGGCGCCTGCGGCAATCGCTCGCAGGCCCTGATGCACCGCGGCAGAACCGGTGGCGCAGGCGTTCTCGACGCGGGTCGCCGGCTTGAAGCGCAGCTTCGGGTCGGCCTGGAGCACCAGCGAGGCGGTAAAATCCTGCGGCGAGAAGCCGGCGTTGAAATGGCCGAGCACGATCTCGCCGACGTCGGAAGCGGAAATGCCGGCATCCGCCAGCGCCTCGTTGGCGACGCGGGTGACGAGGCTTTCGACGGTTTCGGTGTCGAACTTGCCGAACGGCGTATGCGCCCATCCGACGATGCTGGCGGTCATGGTTTTTCTCCCTAGCGGTCTCTGCCTGACCTAAGTCTTAGCCCAGGGATGGCAAGACTTCACGCAGGTTTAAGGGCCTGGAGAGTGCGCTGGCAGATGGCAGTTATGCCGGCCCAGTTCCCCGCCCTGATCTCCGCTGTCGGGCACAGCCAGGAACCGCCGACCGCCACCACATTGGGCTCGGCGAGCCAGGTCGCCGCATTGGCCTCGCCGACCCCGCCGGTAGGGCAGAACCGCACGTTCGGGAACGGGCCGCCAAGGGCGCGCAGGCCCTTGATGCCGCCGGCCTGCTCGGCCGGGAAGAACTTTGCGACGTCGAAGCCGTGGGACAGCGCCATCATCAACTCGGACGCCGTGGCAATGCCCGGCGCGAATGGCAGGGAGCTGTGGGCCGCGGCCTTGAGAAGATCCGGGGTCAGGCCCGGGCTGATGCCGAACGCGACGCCGAGCTTCTCGACGCGGGTGAAGTCGGCCGGATTGAGTATCGTGCCGATGCCGACGATCGCTTCGGGGACCTCTGCCATCACCGCCCGCGCCGCCTCGATCGCAACGGGGGTGCGCAGGGTCACCTCCAGCGTGCGGACGCCGCCGGCGACCAGCGCACGCGCCAGCGGCACGGCGTCCTGGATCCGCTCGATGGTGAGGACGGGGATGACGGTCGCCGTCTTGAACAGCGCGACGAGGTGGTTCTGTTGAGCAGTCGTGGTCATGGTCTCGATTCACTTGGTCGCTTGGCGAGAGGCCGCCGGCCGGTGCCGCTTCTTCGGCGGCATGGCATAGCCCGGAATGATGGCGCCGGGATAGCAGATCACGAGGCTGGCGAGGCGATGGCCGGCCTGGGCCGCCTCCGCCGGCTCGGCGCCGGCGAGCCGGGCCGCGATATAGGCGGCCGCAAAGCTGTCGCCGGCCGCCGTGGTGTCAACGACAGGTTTTGTCATTTGTTCGGCACGGACTTCGCTGGTCCCGCCGGGGAAGCGCAGCAGGCTCACGGGCTCGGCCAGCCGGAACACAAGCTCGGGCGTGGGAATGCGCGCCATCAGTTGCCCGTGACTCTCGCCGGGGTAGAGCGCGAGCAGATCCTCGGTAGAGGTCAGCACGATGTCGGCCGCCGCGAAGGCCGCGGCAAACACCTCGCGGGCCACGTCGCGATCGGGCCAGCCGCGCGCGCGGAAATTGGTGTCGAACACGAAACGGGTGCCGAGCAGGCGCGCGCGCTTGATCGCCGCGAACAGGCGATCGCGCCCGGCCGCATCGTAGATCGAGAGTGTGATCGCCGAGAGATAAACGATGTCGTAGCTCATCAGCGAGTTGAGCAGCTCTTCGGTCTCCGGCAGGCTCATCAGTTGCCGCGCCGCCGCGCTGTCGCGCCAGTGGAAGAACTGGCGCTCGCCCTTGGCATCCGTCTGGATCATGTAGAGGCCGGGCAGCTTGCCCGGCAGCCGCACCACGCGCCGCGTGCCGACGCTCTCCGCATTCCAGGCCGCGATCATCTCATCGCTCAGGGCATCGTCGCCGAGCGCCGTGAGGTAATCGACCTTGACCTCGAGCCGCGCGAGATACACGGCCGTGTTGAGGGTGTCGCCGCCGAAGCCGCGCGAGTACAGCCCGCCGCCCTGCCCCTGCCCGGCAGAAGCACCACCCTGGGCCTGCCGGAGCTCGACCATGCATTCGCCGATGCAAGCAACGCTCGCCATCGTCATATCCACGCTGTTCATCGGTTAGGTCAGGCGACGAAATTACCGCCGAGCTCGTCTTCGATGTGAATGCGGATAATATCGTCGAAAGTCTTCTCGGCGGTGGTGAAGCCGAGCTCGCGCGACCGCTTCGCGTCGAAATTGCGCGGCCAGCCGCCGACGATGCCGACGATGAAGGGATCGGGTTCGCGCTTGATGCGGGCGGCGACCTTTTCGCCGGCAACGCGCTTCAACGCGGCGATCTGCTCGCCGACGGTGGCCGACAGGCCCGGCATGGTCAGGTTGCGGCGCGGGCCGACGGTGGCGAGATCCATCGTGCCGGCGTGGAGCAGGAAGCCGACCGCGGAGCGCGGCGTGGCGTGCCAGTGGCGCACGTCCTCGGAGACCGGGAGCACGGCTTCCTTGCCGGCCAGCGGCTCACGCAGGATGTTGGAGAAGAAGCCCGATGCCGCCTTGTTGGGCAGGCCGGGCCGGATGCAGATGGTCGGCAGGCGGATGCCGATGCCGTCGAGGAAGCCGCGACGCGAATAGTCGGCGAGCAGGAGTTCGCCGATCGCCTTCTGGGTGCCGTAGCTGAGCAGCGGGGTGTGGAAGAACTCGTCGCCGATCGCATCCGGGAACGGCGCGCCGAACACCGCGATCGAGGACGTGAACACCACGCGCGGCTTGTAGCCGCCACCGACGAGCCTGATCGCGTCGAGCAGCATCCGCGTGCCGTCGAGATTGATGCGGTAGCCCTTGTCGAAATCGAGCTCGGCCTCGCCAGAAACGATCGCGGCGAGATGGAAGATCACGTCAGGACGGCCGGCGATCAGCTTCTCGGCCGCGCCCGGGACTGCGAAATCGCCCGAGACGGTCTCGACGGGAAAACCGGGCTTCTCCGGCTTCTTCGGCTCGACCACGTCATGCATGGTCAGCTTGGTGATGTCGGTCTTGCCGAGCCGGCCGTCACGCAGCAGCCGTTCACACAATTTGCGGCCGACCATGCCGGCGGCGCCGAGAACCAGAATGTGCAAGAGCTTAACTCCTTCTTATTGGCCGGAACGCGCCGCTCCTGGCGCGCCCTCAGGCAAGCCCCGCGATCATTCCTTCACGGCGCCGGTCATCGCCGACACATAATGCTCCACGAAGAAGGCGTAAAGGATGACGAGCGGCAGCGAGCCGGCCAAGGCCCCCGCCATCAGCGAGCCCCAGCGGTAGATGTCGCCGTCAACGAACTCGTTGACGATCGCCACCGGCACCGTCTTGTTGCTGGTCGATTGCAGGAATGTCAGGGCGTAGATGAACTCGTTCCAGCACAGGGTGAAGCAGAAGATGAAGGCCGAGATCAGGCCGGGAATGGCGAGCGGCAGCACGATCTTGAGCAGGATCTGCCAGCGGCTCGCCCCGTCGATCAGGGCGCATTCCTCGAGCTCGAACGGGATGGTCTTGAAATAGCCCATCAACAGCCAGGTCGAGAACGGGATCAGGATGGTCGGATAGGTCAGGATCAGCGCCAGCGGCGAATCGAACAGGCCGTACTGGAACACGACGGTGGCGAGCGGAATGAACAGGATCGAGGGCGGCACCAGATAGGCGAGGAAGATCAGCCCGCCGACGAGATTGGCGCCCTTGTAGCGCAAGCGCACAATGGCGTAGGCCGCGAGTACAGATGCGATGATCGAAAGCACCGTCGCACAGACGGCCACGTACATCGTGTTCCAGAGCCAGTGCGGGTAGTAGCTCTCGAACAGCAGCTTGTGGAAGTGCTTGAACGTCGGATTCCAGGTCCAGAACGGATTGTACCTGTCGAGATCGAGCAGTTGCTCGTCCGGCTTCACCGACGTCAGTCCCATCCAGTAGAACGGGAACAGCAGGATGAAGACGATGATCGCGAGCGGCAGATAGAGCGTCACGATCCGGCGCGGCACCGACTGCAGGTAGCTCATGCCCTCGCTGTGATCGGCCGTAGGCGCCGAGCCCGACAGCACATTCTTGAGATCGATGGATCTGGTGGGCAGGTCAGTCATTGCTCTCTCCCTGCTGCCACTTGCGACGCTGCAGGCCGAACCAGGACACCATGATCGCAGCCAGCAGGAACGGAATCATGGCGCTGGAGATCGCGGCCCCCTCGCCCAGCTGCCCGGCGATGATCGCGCGCTGGTACGACAGGGTCGCCATCAGGTGGGTGGCGTTGACCGGGCCGCCGCGGGTCATCGCCCAGATCAGCTGGAAGTCGGTGAAGGTGAACAGCACCGAGAAGGTCATCACGACGGCGATGATCGGCGTCAGCAGCGGATAGGTGATGTACCGGAAATTCTGCCAGCGCGTGGCGCCGTCGAGGGTTGCAGCCTCGTAGAGCGAGGGCGAGACGGTCTGCAGGCCCGCAAGCAGCGTGATCGCCACGAAGGGAACGCCGCGCCAGATATTGGCAAAGATCACGCAGATGCGCGCCCAGGTCGTGTCACCAAGGAAGTTGATGTTCTGGTCGATCAAGCCGAGGTGCTTCAGCGACCACGAGATGATTGAGAATTGCGAGTCGAAGATCCACCAGAACGCCAGCGCCGAAAGCACCGTCGGCACGATGAAGGGGATCAGGACCATCGCGCGCAACATCGCCTTGAACGGCATGTTCTCGTTCAGCAGCAGCGCGAGATAAAGCCCGATCGCGAATTTGAGGGCGCTGGCGACGAAGGTGTAGAGCAGCGTGTTGAACACCGACAGCCAGAAGATGGAATCGTCCCACAGCCACTCATAGTTCTCGGTCGCGACGAAGTGACCCACCCTGCCGATGCGGGTGTCCGTGAAGGACAGCCAGATGCCGAGCCCCAGCGGATAGGCCAGGAAGAAGATCAGGAACGCCATGGCCGGCACCATGAACCAGAAGCCGAGCCAGTTGCGATTGTGTTTGAGCTGGGTCCAGGCGCTGTCCTCGCTCATCTGAGGCTTGGCCCGGGGAATTGCGACATCAGCCATGCCCTATATCCCTGATCGAAATGTTGATGAGCGGGCGGCCGGGATGGCCGCCCGCCCCGTGACCGTCAGCGATAGATTCGCTTCAGCTGGCGCTCGGCTTCCGTCATCGCGCCCTTCGCATCCTTGGCGCCGGTGCAGTAGTTGGCGAACATGTCGACCACGATGAAATCGGCGATCGCGGTCGCCGCCTTCTCACCGACCGTGCCGATGCCGGACGCCGGCAGCGTGCGCTTCGAGGCCTGCGAGAACACGTAGTTCTTGGGATCGGCGGTCCAGATCGGCGCCGACTCGTAGGCGTTCAAGGTCTGCGTGAGATAGCCTTGCGCGCCGTCAAGCCACTTCTCGTAGTTCTCCTTCTCCAGCATGAAGGCGACGAAGGCCTTTGCCGCGTTCGGATATTTGGTGAAGTTGAAGGCGAGGATAGGCAGCGCGAGCTGCAGCTCGGTCGGCTTGCCGACCGGGCCGACCGGCCAGAGCGCGTGATAGGTGTCCTCGGCAAGCTCCTTCTTGGTCGGATCGGTCTTGGCGGCCACGTAGATCGAGATGCCGTTCGCCGTGCAATAGAGCTCGCCGGCAAGGTACGCCTTGTTGTTGGACGAGTCGTTCCAGGACGGGGTGCCCGGGATGAAGCTCTCATACAGCGACTTGCAATATTCCAGCGCCTTCGCCGTCTCCGGCGAATTGATGATGATCTTGTCGTTCTGGTCGACCGTGTAGGCGCCGTGGCCCCACAGCACCCAGTGCAGCCACGAATTGCCGTCGCCCGAGGCGTGCCCGAGCGCAAAGCCGGCAGGCGTATTGTTCGCCTTCAGGGCCTTGCACATCTCGAGGAAGCCGGGGAAGTCCTTCGGGAATTCCTTAAACCCGGCCTTGTCGAGCGCCGACTTGCGGTAGGTCATGTAGCCGCCGTTGGTCGCAACGGGAATGCCGAGCCAGTCGTCGCCGAGCTTGCAGGTCTTGGCGGCCGCATCGGTCCAGCCGCCGTATTTCTTGCCGAGATAATCGGCGACGTCGTTCATCTTCAGGACTTTGGTGGGGAACAGCTGCGGCAGCGTGTGCAGACCCCAGGCGAGATCGAGACCGGAACCGGTGTTGGCCGCGACCGAGGCCTTCGGCTGCACGTCCTCGAAGGACTCGCTGAACACGTTCATCTCGGTGCCGGTCGCGGCCTTGAACGCCGCCACCATCGCGTTGAACGCATCGTCTTCCGCCGGCACGAAGCGCTTCCACCGCATCACGGTCAGCTTGGCGCTCGGCTCGGCCTTCCAGGGCGCGCTCTGTGCCCAGGCCCTGGCGAAGTCGAACAGCGCCGGCCCGGTCAGCATGCCGGTGGCAGCCAGAGCCGTTCCGCCTTGAAGCAGAGCCCGGCGGGTGAAGTCTTGCATGTCGTCCTCCCTGTAATGCTTCTTGTTGTCTTATTAGTTGTCGTCTTGTGCGCTAGGCGTTCATGCGCTTGCCCGTCGCATCGTCGAACAGATGGACCAGCGACGGATCGGGCTTCAGCCGCACCTTGTCGCCCGGATTGAACTGATGACGCTCGCGGAAGACGGCGACGACCTGCTCGCCGCCGAGCTTGGCGAACACCTGCGTCTCCGAGCCGGTCGGCTCGACCACGATGATCTCGGCCTCGGCACCGTCATCGGCGATGGTGAAATGCTCGGGCCGCACGCCGTAGACGGCGGGACGGCCGTCGGAGGCCGCCGGCGCAGTCTTGAGCGGGAGCTTGACGCCGTTCGGCCCCTCGAAGGTCGCAACGCCGTTGACGCGCACATGCCCCTTCAGGAAGTTCATTGCGGGTGAGCCGATGAAGCCGGCCACGAACTGGTTCTCCGGCTTGTCGTAGAGTTCGAGCGGCGTGCCCATCTGCTCGACGATGCCGTCATGCATGACGACGATCTTGTCGGCCATGGTCATGGCCTCGATCTGGTCGTGAGTGACGTAGACGGTGGTCGTCTTCAGCCGCTGGTGCAGCTCCTTGATCTCGGTGCGCATGGCGACGCGCAGCTTGGCGTCGAGGTTCGACAGAGGCTCGTCGAACAGGAAGACCTGGGGATCGCGCACGATGGCGCGGCCCATCGCGACGCGCTGGCGCTGGCCGCCGGAGAGCTGGCGCGGATAGCGATCGAGCAGCGGCGACAGCGCGAGGATCTCGGCGGCGCGCTTGACGCGCTTGTTGATCTCGTCGGAGCCGGCATTCCGCAGCTTCAGCGAGAAGCCCATGTTGTCCGCGACCGTCATGTGCGGATAGAGCGCATAGTTCTGGAACACCATCGCAATGTCCCGCTCCTTGGGCTGGACATTGTTGACGACACGGTCGCCGATGGAGATCGTGCCGGAGGTGATGTTCTCGAGGCCGGCGAGCATGCGCAGAAGCGTCGACTTGCCGCAGCCGGAGGGGCCAACCAGGACGACGAACTGGCCGTCCTCGATCGGAATCGTGACGCCGTGCAGGACTTCAAAATTGCCGAACGATTTCCGCACGTCGCGGATTTGCACAGACGACATCTCGCTCCCTCCTCCGACCCAGGCGACGCAACCCTCGCGCCGCCACCGTCTTTTTTCCGAACTTCGCCGAACTGAAGCCCACGCTATGGCAGGCGACATTGTCGGCAGTTTGCGCGGCTTTGGCAATTTGTCTTTGGTTAGTCGTTGCTGGTAGCGCTGTCAACGATCCTTTGTTTGCGACAGTGGCTATGCTAAGAGCAGCAAATGGGTCGAAAACGCACCAAGTCAGGCAAAATCCGGCTGGCGGAAGTCGCCGAGCTTGCCGGTGTGAGCCCCATTACAGCGTCCCGTTTCTTCCGCAATCCCGAAGCACTGTCGGTTGCCAAGCGGACGCGGGTCGAAAGCGCGGCCAAGGAGCTCGGCTACGTGCCCAATCTTGCGGCACGCGCCCTCGCCTCGCAGCGCACCGAGGTGATCGGTGTCTTGATTCCGTCACTCACCAACAACGTGTTTTCCGACGTGCTGCGCGGCATCTACGACGCCTCCGAAGGCAGTCGTTACTCGATCCAGCTGTCCAACACCCGCTACAGTATTCTCCAGGAGGAGAAGCTGCTGCGCCTGTTTCTGGCGCAGAAGCCGGCCGGGCTGATCGTCACCGGCATCGACCAGACCGCGGAATCGCGCGCGATGCTGGAGGCGGCCGACTGCCCGATCGTGCAAATCATGGAGATCGGGCCCCATCCGGTCGACATGATGATCGGCTTTTCCCACTATGATGCAGCACGCGCGGCGATTGCGCACCTGTTTGCGCAAGGTCACCGCAAGATCGGTTTCGTTGGCGCGCGGATGGATCCCAGGGTGCAGCGGCGGCTGGACGGATATGTCTCCGCCATGAAGGACGCCGGCCTGTTCGAGCAGCGCCTCGTCGTGACGACAGCGACGCCGACCTCGGTGACGCTCGGCGGCGCCCTGTTCGCCGATCTGCTGGCGCGCGAGCCCGACCTCGACGCGGTGTTCTGCGCCAATGACGACCTTGCGCTCGGCGTGCTGTTCGAATGCCGCCGCCGCGAGATCGGCGTCCCCGAGCAGATCGCGATCGTCGGCTTCAATGACCTCGAATTCATGGCCTCCGCCGTCCCCACCCTCACCAGCGTGCGCACCAACCGCTACGAGATGGGCAAGACGGCCGCCGCCATGCTGATCGAGGCGATCGAGGGACGGCGACCGGAGCAGCCGGTGCTCGACCTCGGCTTCAAGGTGATCGAGCGGCAAAGCTCGTCGTCGCGGCAGCCGGACAATAGGCCCGCCCTATCGGGCGGCGCCGCACCGAACAAAATGGTAGCGTTACCAAGCAGCCATGACTAATATCGAACTTGTGAGGAAACGACCCGCCAACGGGCAGGCAGACCATTGCTCACGCCGTTGGGCATCGCACAAGCCGACAGCCCAGGATTCACGCCGGTGACTGACGCCAGTGCGTTTGCATTGCAGGAGAAAACAACAATGACAAAAAAGCCAACCAATGGGCACGCGCCCGGCAACGGCACCCGCCGCCACCTTCGCTCGCAGGACTGGTTCAACAATCCGCATAATCCGGGCATGACCGCGCTCTACATGGAGCGCTACCTGAACTACGGCCTCACCCGCGCCGAACTGCAGTCCGGCAAGCCGATCATCGGCATCGCCCAGACGGGCAACGACCTCTCCCCCTGCAACCGCCACCATATCGAGCTCGCCCACCGCGTCCGCGAAGGCATCCGCGAGGCCGGCGGCATTGCCATGGAATTCCCGACCCACCCTATCCAGGAGACCGGCAAGCGCCCGACCGCGGCGCTCGACCGCAACCTCGCTTATCTCGGCCTGGTCGAGATCCTCTACGGCTATCCGCTCGACGGCGTGGTGCTGACCACCGGCTGCGACAAGACGACGCCGGCCTGCATGATGGCGGCCGCGACCGTCAACCTGCCCGCGATCGTGCTGTCCGGCGGCCCGATGCTGAACGGCTGGCACGACGGCGAGCGTACCGGCTCCGGCACCATCGTCTGGAAGTCGCGCGAACGGCTCGCCGCCGGCGAGATCGACTATGAGGAGTTCATGGAGATCGTGGCCTCCTCGGCGCCCTCGGTCGGCCATTGCAACACCATGGGCACGGCCTCGACCATGAACGGGCTTGCCGAAGCGCTCGGCTTCTCGCTGCCGGGCTGCGCGGCGATCCCCGCCCCCTATCGCGAGCGCGGCCAGATCGCCTATGAGACGGGCAAGCGCATCGTCGAGATGGTCTGGGAAGATCTCAAGCCCTCGGACATCCTGACCCGCAAGGCGTTCGAGAACTGCATCGTGATCAATTCGGCGATCGGCGGCTCGACCAACGCGCCGATCCACATCAACGCGCTGGCCCGCCACATCGGCGTCGAGCTGTCGATCGACGACTGGCAGAAGGTCGGTCACGACGTGCCGCTGCTGGTCAACATGCAGCCGGCCGGCTTCTATCTCGGCGAGGAATTCCACCGCGCCGGCGGCGTGCCGGCCGTGGTGCGCGAATTGATGAAGCACAAGCGCATCCATGAGGACGCCCTCACCGTCAACGGCCGCGGGATCGGCGAGAACTGCAAGGATGCGCCCAAGCCCGACAACGACGTGATCTGGGCCTACGACAAGCCGCTGGTGAAGGATGCCGGCTTCCTGGTGCTGAAGGGCAACCTGTTCGACTCCGCGATCATGAAGACCAGCGTGATCTCCAGGGAGTTTCGCGATCGCTATCTCAGCAACCCCAAGGATCCGAACGCCTTCGAGGGCCGCGCCATCGTGTTCGAAGGTCCGGAGGACTATCACGAGCGGATCGACGACCCCTCGCTCGACATCGACGAGCACTGCGTGCTGTTCATCCGCGGTACCGGGCCGATCGGCTATCCCGGCGGGGCCGAGGTCGTCAACATGCAGCCGCCGGCGGCGCTGATCAAACGCGGCATCCTGTCCCTGCCCTGCATCGGCGACGGCCGTCAGTCCGGCACCTCGGGCTCGCCGTCGATCCTCAATGCCTCGCCGGAAGCCGCCGCCAATGGCGGGCTCGCGATCCTCAAGACCGGCGACAAGGTGCGCATCGACCTCAACAAGGGCAGCGCCAATATCCTGATCTCGGACGAGGAGCTGAAGAAGCGCCACGCCGAGCTCAAGGCCAATGGCGGCTTCAAGCATCCGCCGAACCAGACGCCGTGGCAGGAGATCTACCGCAACACCGTCGGCCAGCAATCGACCGGCGCCTGCATGGAGCTCGCCACGCGCTACCAGAACGTCGCCGGCACCTTTGGTGTGGCGCGGGATAATCACTGACAGCCACACCGTCATTGCGAGCGAAGCGAAGCAATCCGGAAATATCTCCGCGGAGACAGTCTGGATTGCTTCGTCGCACCAGTGCAAAATTGCTACACAATTTTGTCACCGGCTCCTCGCAATGACGTGGGGTTGGCATTCGACAACACGAGGGAGAAGAAAATGGCAGACCGCCTCAAGGGAAAGCGCGCCGTCGTCACGGCAGCGGCGGCAGGCATCGGGCGCGCCTGCGCCGTCGCGTTCGCGCATGAAGGCGCAACCGTCATCGCCACCGACATCAACGAGGCTGGCATCGCGGGCCTGACGAAGGAAGGCATCGCCGAAGTGGCAAAACTCGACGTCCGCAACACCGCCGACGTCAACGCCTTTGCCAAGCGCATCGGCAAGATCGACATCCTGCTCAATGCGGCCGGCTTCGTGCACCACGGCACCATCCTGGAGTGTTCGGAAGAGGATTTCGACTTCTCGTTCGACCTCAACGTCAAGTCGATGCACCGGACCATCAAGGCCTTCCTGCCCGACATGATCGCGGGCGGCGGCGGCAGCATCGTGAACATCTCGTCCTGCGCGGCCTTGAGGCCGCCGGCCAACCGCTACGTCTACAGCTCGTCGAAGGCGGCGGTGTCGCTGCTGTCGCGCGCAGTCGCGCTCGACTTCATCACCAAGGGCATCCGCTGCAACTCGATCTGCCCCGGCACCGTCGAGACCCCCTCGATGCTCGACCGCGCCGCGGCGCAAGGACCGCAGGGCAAGGAGATGTTCATCTCCCGCCAGAAGATGGGCCGGCTCGGCACCGCCGAGGAGATCGCAAGCATGGCGGTCTATCTCGGCAGCGACGAGAGCGCCTTCACCACCGGTGTCGACCTCGTCGTCGACGGCGGCTACATGCTCTGATCACTCCTCATCCCGAGGAGGGCGCGCGAGCGCCGTCTCGAGGGATGGGCCACGGGCTCGCTGGTTCGAGACGCGCGCCAAGTGCGCGCTCCTCACCATGAGCGATAGGGAGGGTTTCTCGATGAACAAGATCGATCTCAACGGTCGCGTGGCCGTCGTTACCGGCGGCGCGCAGGGTTTTGGCCGCGCCATCACCGAGCGCTTCGTCGCGTCAGGCGCGAAGGTCGCGATCTGGGATTTCGACGCCGCGCTGGCCGAGAAGACCGCCAAGGAAGTTGGCGGCGATACAAAAGTCTCCAAGGTCGACGTCACCGATACAGCGGCCGTCGAGCAGGCGCGCGATGCAACGCTCAAAGCCTTCGGCAAGATCGACATCCTCGTCAACAATGCCGGCATCGCCGGGGTCAACAAGCCGGTCTGGGAGACCGACCTCGAGGAATGGCGCAAGGTGCTGCGCATCAACCTCGACGGCCCCTTCATCGTCAGCAAGGCGATCGTGCCCGAGATGCTCAAGCAGAAATACGGGCGCATCGTGAACATCGCCTCGATCGCCGGCAAGGAAGGCAATCCCAACGCATCGCATTATTCGGCATCCAAGGCCGGCCTGATCGCGCTGACGAAGTCGCTCGGCAAGGAGCTTGCGGCGCACGACATTCTCGTGAACGCGGTGACGCCCGCGGCGGCGAAAACCGCGATCTTCGACCAGATGACGCAGCAGCATATCGACTTCATGCTGTCGAAGATCCCGAAGGGCCGCTTCGTGCAGGTGGAAGAGCTCGCCGCGATGGTGGCGTGGCTTGCCTCGGAAGACTGCGGCTTCTCCACCGGCGCCGTGTTCGACATTTCCGGCGGACGGGCAACCTATTGAGGCAGCCATGATCCGGGAAGGTGGATGCCTATGCGGCGCCGTGCGGTTCAAGGCGGAGGGCGAGCCGCTCAACGTCCGCATCTGTCATTGCCGCATCTGCCAGAAGGCGATGGGCTCGCCCTATTTTGCCCGCGCGCAGTTCGACCAGCGTGCGCTCACCGTCGAGGGCGAGACCCGGCATTACGCCTCGTCCGAAAACATCGACCGTGTGTTCTGCACACGCTGCGGCACCCGGCTGTTCGCCTGGCGCCGCAACGGTACGCTGGCGGGCGTAGCGCTGGCGACGTTCGACGATCGCAACGCCTTCGTGCCGACCGAGCACATCTGGGTCAGCGAGAAGCTCGCCTGGGTGAAGCTCGATGACGGCCTGGTGCAATATCCGGGGACGATCCCGACATAGATTTGCACGACTGCACGGCGGGGTCGGCCCGCCGATCTCTTGCAGCGTGGCATTCCGGAACCGGCCACCCTATGTTGAGCCGAAGCGTTGCTGCACCGCCGGTTTGGCTGGACGCTGCAAGGCAGCGAGCAAACCGGGATAGACGAGTCGTGAACATTTCGCTTTATGACGTGTCGGTGTGGGTCCTGCCGCTGGTACTGGCCATCACCTTCCACGAAGCCGCCCACGCCTTCGTCGCGCATCGGCTCGGCGACAACACGGCCTGGCAGCTCGGCCGCGTCAGTTTCAACCCGTTGCGCCACATCGATCCCTTCGGCACCCTGATCCTGCCGGCGATGCTGCTGTTCGCGCATTCGCCGTTCCTGTTCGGCTATGCCAAGCCGGTGCCGGTGAATTTCCGCAAGCTCAACAACCCCAGGCTCGACATGGTCTGGGTGGCGCTGGCGGGGCCTGCGACCAATATCCTGCTGGCGCTCGCGGCGGCCCTCGCCCTTCACGCCCTGCCCTTGGCACCGGCGGGGTCGGCGCAGTGGATCCTCGACAATCTCAAGAATGCGCTGGTCATCAACGCGATCCTCGCCGTCTTCAACATGATGCCGATCCCGCCGCTCGACGGCGGGCGCGTCGCGGTCGGGCTGCTGCCGCGCCCCCTCGCTCTGCCGCTCGCCCGGCTCGAGCCGTTCGGTATGCTGATCCTGATCGGCTTGTTGATCCTGCTGCCGCTGGCGGGCTCGCAGTTCGGTCTAAATCTTGATGTTATTTCAGCAATACTGCGAGCGTTGACCGGTTATGTGATTCAGGCTGTTCTCTTCCTGACCGGCAATGCGTAGTTGAACAGACGACTCCGAACACACGCCGAAGGGCCAGAGGCCAACTTGGTCAAAGCTGCCGATATGCTGATCGCGCGACGCGCGGACACCCGTGCCCGCGCCGATTTTGCGACCTGGAAGATGATGGCCAAGCTCAACGGGGCGTCCGCGCTGCCTCCGGAGGCCCAGGAGTTCCTGAGCAGCTACCAGAACCTGCTGACCCGGATGAGCGAGAGCAAGGCCACCGAGGCCACCATCGTTGCGATCTACAAGGCCTATTACGCCGAAATGGGCGGCGGGGGAACTCCGCCCGACGTCCGCCCCCGCCAGGCCGAGCCGGCAGCGGACAATGTTACCGCCTTCCGGCGCCCCGCACCGAAACCGAGGACGACGGGCTTTTTCGGGGCCGGCACAGCCGCTGGAAGCCAGAAACGACCGTTGCCGGTGGCGCTGATCTTCGCCTGCCTGGTGGTGGTCTATGTCGGGATCAGGTTTTACTGGCGCTGAGCCGACTTTTTCTTTTTCTTCTCGTCAGCCGGCTTGAACACGATGTCTACGGTGCGCTCGATCCGATCCTCGGTCAGCGCGGCCGGCGGCTGCGGGAACGGGTCGGACTTGTGGACCATGGAGATCGCTGCCGCATCGTAGGCTGCGTCCCCCGACGACTGCACCACGTCGACCGACAGCACGTTGCCGCGTCGGTTTAGCGCGAAACTCACCTTTGCCGTCTGGTTATTGGGCGCCTTGCCCTCCGGATTGACCTTGTGCGCCGAAAGATGCGCGCTGACCTTCCGGTTCCAGTCGGCCGTCAGCTTCAGGAGGTCCTTGCCGATGCCGAGCACAGGGGCCATGGCCTTCTCGGCCTCGCGCGTGGCGTCCTCGAAGGTTTGGCGCTCCTGGTCGATCTGTTTCGGGGCTGCCTCCATGGCCGGCGTTTCGACGGCAGCGATCTTCGGATCGTCGTCCTGTTCCTTCTTCGGCTTGTTCTCTGTGACGATCTGGTCGGCATCCTCGACCTGTTGCGGCCGATCCTGAGGAAGATCCGTTTCCTTGACCTCGGCCTTTTGCTCAGGAAGCTCGGGACGCTCCTCTTGCGCTTCGCTGTCGTTAGGCCCGGTTGGCCTGTCGGACTCCTGAACCGGCGGCGACGCCATCTCGACCGCGAACTCAGCTCCCGCAGCGCCCAGCCCTTCGTCACCGTCGTTGGCCTGCAGGTTTGCGAGCGCGAGTGCGGCCCCGCCCACATGGAGAGCGACCGCCGCGATCGCGGCCAGGATCCACAGCCTCCGGGATGGTCTGGGTTCGTGCTCGGGGTCGGACATGGCAATCCCTATGGCTGCACTGTGCCCGCGGCGGCCGGTCCCGCCTGCCCGGCCGGACCTTCCAGCGCAACCAGCTTCACCCGTGTGTAGCCGCCGGAGCGCAACAGCTCCATGACGCCCATCAACTCGCCATAAGGCACGGAGCGATCGGCGCGCAGGAAGAGGTACTTGTCCTTGCTCATGTCGGACATGGAGTCCAGCGTCATGATCAGCTCGGCCCGGTGCACGGAGTCCTCTCCGATGGCCAGCGTCAGATCCCGCTTGATGCTGAGATAGGTGGGCTTGTCCGGCTTCTTCTGCGGCGTCGCGCTCGAGGTCGGCAGGTCGATCGGCAGATCGACCGTTGAGAGCGGCGCTGCGACCATGAAGATGATCAGCAGCACCAGGATGACGTCGATGAACGGCGTGACGTTGATGTCATGCGTTTCCGAGAAATCGTCGTCGTCATCATTGTCTGCGAGCGAGACTGCCATGGTTCACTCCGCTGCGCGCGAATGCACGCTGCCGTGGCTGCGGTCGAGATCGCGCGAGAGTAGCCGAGCCGCCGCGCCCGAGGCACGGCTGACCAGCTCGAGATAGCCCTTCGTCACGCGCGAGAAGTGGTTGTAGATGATGACCGCGGGAATGGCGGCGACGAGGCCGATCGCGGTGGCGAGCAGCGCTTCGGCGATACCGGGCGCGACCACGGCGAGGTTCGTGGTCTGGGACTTCGAGATGCCGATGAAGCTGTTCATGATGCCCCAGACCGTGCCGAACAGGCCGACGAAGGGGGACGTGGAGCCGATCGTCGCAAGCACGCCCATGCCGATGCGGATGCGTCGCGCCTCCGCGCGCACGATCTCCTGGAAGCTCGAGGCTGCGCGCTCCTTGATGCCGGCATCGCTGGACAGGCCGGCCGACATCCGCGCCTCGCGCAGCGCCGCCGCCAGGAACGCTGGCAGGATGCCCTCCTTGGCGCCGAGCGCCATCTGGGCTTCGGCGAGCGAGCGCGCCTCCGCGATCTTCTTCAGCGCCGAACGAAGCCTGGCCGAGGCGACCGACAGCTCGATCGACTTCGCGATCAGGACGGTCCAGGTCATGAGCGAGGCAAAAGCGAGGCCGATCATCACCGCCTTCACGATGACGTCCGCCGACATGAACATCACCCAGGGCGACAATTCCTTCATGGCCGGGGCCGTGGATACGGCCTCGGATTTCGCAGCCGCCGGTGCGGCGGCCGTGGGAGCCGCCGCGACCGAGGGAGCTGCTGGCGCCGCCGTCGCTGGCGCAGCCGCGACCGGGGCGGTCACGGGCGCAGCCGCAGGCGCCGATGGCGCTGCCGCCGGACCGGGCGCAGCAGGCAGAGCCTTCTGGGCCGGTGCGGGCGCCGCCGGCTGGGTTTGTGTCTGGGCAGAAACAGGCGATGCGAGCCAGGCGCCGGCCAGAAGGACGGCTGCGGCAAGGCTGGCTTGGAAGGTGGTGCACTTCATACTTCGGCCCAGTAGCGAATGAGATTGTGATAGATACCCGTCAATTTGACCGTTTCGGGATCGTCGCGCCCGAGCCGTTCCACCAGCGCCTGTATCGCGGTGTCGAGGTCAAAGATCATGCTCCGGGCTTGATCGTCCCGTATCATGCTCTGAAGCCAGAAGAAAGACGCAACCCGCGTTCCCCTCCTCACCGGCGTGACGAGGTGCAGGCTGGTCGAGGGATAGAGCACGCAGTCGCCGGCTGGCAACTTGACTTCGTGCGAACCGTAGGTGTCCTCGATCACAAGTTCGCCACCGTCGTATTCCTCCGGCTCGGCGAGGAACAGGGTGACCGACAGGTCTGTGCGGATGCGAAGGCCGGTCAGAGGGTCGCCGCGGATCGCGTTGTCGACGTGCAGACCGAAATGGTGGCCGCTGTCGGCCGCATAACGGTTGAACAGCGGCGGGAAGATCCGGAGCGGGATCGCCGCTGCGATGAAGCGCGGGGTGGACGTCAGCGCCGAGATGATGCGGTTGCCGAGCTTGCGCGCGACCTCGCTGTCCGGTCGCAATTGCTCGTTGCGCTTGACCATGGCCGACTGCGAGCCCGCCGTGGAGCGGCCGTCCTCCCATTCGCTGGCATCCATGATGCGGCGGAAATCCGCCACATCATCTTTGCTGAGAACGTTTTCGATGCATGTCAGCATGAAACTGGTTCTCGCTCCGTCAGTAACGCGCCGAGAGCACCACATAGGCGGCGCGGCCCGGTGCTTCCAGCACGAACGGTGCCACGCTCTGGTACAACGCGTCGTAGTAGCGCTTGTCGAAGATGTTGTTTACGAACAGCTTCAGCTGCCAGTTCTTGTTGATCTTGGCTTCCGCGAACATGTCGAAGCGCCAATAGCTCGGAATCGACGTGCCCTGGTTGGCCGCGAGCAAAGTGCCGCCGTAAATTTTCGAGCGATACACCGCCTGCCCGCCCAGCTCCCAGGTGTCGTTGAGCTGATATTTCGACAGCAGGCTGAAGGACTGATGCGCAATGTTGGCGAGCGGACGACCGACATTGGTCGGATACAGTGCCTTGTTGGCCGACGGGGCGAGCGACTGCGTAACCTCCGACTCCATGAGCACGAGCCCGCCAAAGACGCTCCACCTGTCCGTGATCTTACCGCCCACACCGAGATCGATACCGCGAATGCGGTAAGCCGCCCCGGCCGTGATACACGATATGTTGCCGGTCGTTCCGGTCGGATAGACGCATCCCAGGGGAGCTGCAGCGGCGGCACTGCCGACGTTCTGCGACTCGCGTGCGTTCTCTTTCGTCGTCTGGAACAACGCTGCGGTCAGAAGCAGATGGCGATCGAACAGCTCCCATTTGGTGCCGATTTCGATGGCTTTGTTCTTCTCGGGGCCGAATATCTGCGTATTGCCGCCCGGCAGGTTCGGGTTGAGGCCGCCATAGGCCGTGCTGGTGCCGTCGAATTCGGCGCCAACCGGGTTCGCCGAGGTCGCATACGCCACATAGACACTACCGTTCGGCGCCGGCTTCAACGTCAGGCCGAGGTTGAAGTTCGGAATGAGAAACTCCGCCGACTGCTGGCCAGGACTGCCGACCTTCCGCGTGTTGATGCTGTAATCGTCATAGCGGAAACCGCCGTTCAGGATCACCAAGTCACGATAGTTTGCGCTATCCATGACGTAGCCGCTGACAGTATCGATGCCGATCTTGGTGGGGCTTCCGGTGAGGCTCGGAATCCCGAAGGGAAGATTGGTGTATTGCGGAGCGAACACGCTGACGTCGGTTTTCGATCCGCTACCGGTAAACGGCGTACCGGTCGTCAGCTCCGAGCTGAGCCCGATATAATTGTCGATCGACGACCTCTCGCGGTCGTACTCGACGCCGCCGAGCAAGGTGTGTCTGAAGCCTACATCGTCATTGAACTTGTAAGTTGCCTCGGTCTGGTTGGCGAACACGTCCGTGATCTGGAATCGGCTCTGAGGATTTGCACTCAGCGTCGACGCCGAGAGCGGATCGGCAAGCTTCGGCGCTTCAGGAAGCGTACCAATGTAATTCTGCGTCGAGCGGGACGCGCGGATCTTGTTGCTGACCATCAGGTCGGGCGTGATCTGCACTTCCGCATTGATGGTACCGAGGTCCTGGCCGGTGCGGAAGAAGTCCCGGTTGACGAAGCCATACCAATTGTTGCGGTTGACGCCGAAGTCCGGGAACGGACCGCCGGCCGTCGACGCCGTGCTCGGCCGATAGTACGGCACCCCAAAGTCCGGGCGGCCGGTCAACTCGGTATGGATGTAGTTGCCGGTGACCTTGACAGCATCGGTTGGCTTCCAGGTCGTGGCGACGAAGGCGCCGTTTCGATTATCGCTGACATAGTCTCGGCCAGCGACATTTGCGTCCTGAAACAAACCGCCCACGCGCACGGCGAGCGTCGGATCGATCACCTGGTTGACGTCGAGCGTGACCCGCTTGGTCTGGTCGGTGCCTAACGTGGTGTCCATGTTGTAAAAGCTGCCGGCGGTCGTCGCCTGCTTGGTGACGATGTTGATCGCGCCGCCAGCCGTGCCGCGGCCCGCAAAGGACGACGCCGGTCCGCGCAGGATCTCGACCTGCTCGGTGAAGAAGTTCTCGCGCACGCTGACGCCGGCGTCGCGCACACCATCGATGAAGATGTCGTTGCGCGCGTCGAAGCCGCGGATGAAGAAGCGGTCACCGAACGCGTTGCCGCCCTCGCCCGTTCCGAGCGTCACGCCGGCCGTGCTCAGGATCGCCTGCTTCAGCGTCGTGGCGTTCTTGTCCTCGAGCACTTCCTTGCTGAGCACCGTGATCGACTTCGGCGTGTCGACCAGCTTCTCCGGAAACTTGCCGCCGGCCTGAACGTGGTCGACCTTGTAGGGCGCGGCCGGGTCCGCATAAGGATCCGCATCGGCCGGGCCGGCCGGCGTCGCCGGAGCAGCCTGCTGGGACGCCTGCTGCCGCTGCGCGGCGCGGCGAAGCGCGTTGCGGGCGCGGACCTGGTCAGGTGTCGGCTTCGACGCCGTCGGACGCGGCCGCTGCACCGGAGCATCGACCGTCACCGGCGGCAGGTTCGACTGCTGCGCCTCTGCGCCGCTCGAGACCGACGCCACCGCGATCAAGCTTGCAACCGCCGAGACTTTCTTGCCGGAAATACCAGAAGACTTTTCATCCACCGGATCGAATGCTGACACCGAACGCAACGATTTCAGTGCGACCACCTGCCCCATCTCAACACGCCCCATCTTCATGTTCGCTCATTCACTTCGACGAGCGATGGGGCTGTTGGTATCGGCGGCAAAATAGTGGGTCAATGCGCGCAAGCCGCGAGAACCCTTGAATAAGTCCAGATCAAAACGATTCTAATCTGAAGTTTGAAACGGCTTTAAAGATAGCTTGGACTTGTTCTAAAACGCGCGCGAAAAACACCGCGAAATCAGCGCTGATGCTCACGGCGTCAATCGCTGCTCGGCGGCTTCATCAGCGAGAACAATTCGTCGACCGTCTTCTGCGCGATGGCGCGCACGCGATCGGTGCTGTCCATGCCGGCAATGTTGACGCCATTGACCACGGCCTTGATCTCGTCGCGGAAGTCCGTGAGGAAGCGCAAGGGATCGCGCTGCTCGTTCGCGACGCGCGCGATCAATCCCGTGATCAGAATCTGGCACGCGATCAGCTTGCCGTTCAATTCGTCCATCCTGCGCTCCCCGTGTGGCGGCGCCGATATGGACGATACGGATTTTCCTGACAACCGAAACGCGGCTGGCGCGATTTAGAACCGTTCTTGCAAAAGCGTGCATTCCCACGGCCTGACCAACATGCCTCGCCAGCCCCCTCATGCGCCTCACATCCTCCGCGAGCATTGCTTAATTCTCACTCGCTGATCTCACGTCGGAAGAAAATGCAGCACTGCACACCGGCGCGCCAGTGCGCTGCCCAGGCGGTGCAAAGCTTTCCAATTGTTTAGATTTCTCACCGGATAGTGCTGTTTACACTGGAACTTGGCGTGTATTATACAAGCGCCCTGGAACCCTATGATTGCCCCAAAATTCGTAACCTAGGGCACAAGAAGCCGACACGAGCCGACATGAAAAAAACACGGCCGATCCTCTGGATTCTGATCCTCGCGGCCGTGGCCTCCGCGGGTTACTATGGTTGGCAGAAATACGGCTCGCCGGACGCCGGAAAATCCCAGACAGCGCAGAAAGGTCCGCCCCGCGCGCCCGCCATTTCCGTGAGCGTGGCGCCGGTCCAGAAGGTCGATTTCCCGGTCTATCTGAGCGGTCTCGGCACGGTTCAGGGCTTCAACACCGTCCAGGTCCGCACCCGGGTGGACGGCCAGATCGACAAGATCGCCTTCACCGAAGGCCAGATCGCCAAGGAGGGCGAGCTGCTGGCCTCGATCGATCCCCGCCCCTATCAAGCCACGCTCGACCAGGCCAAGGCCAAGAAGGCGCAGGACGAGGCGAATCTGGCCAACGCCAATCTCGAGCTCCAGCGCGCCATGAAGCTCGGCGAGTTCGCCACCGCGCAGCGGGTCGATACGCAGCGCTCCACCGTCGCCCAGCTCACCGCCCAGATCGCCGCCGACGAAGCCGCGATCGACAACGCCCAGACCCAGCTGGACTACACCCAGGTCAAGGCGCCGATCACCGGCGTCGCCGGCCTTCGCCAGGTCGACGTCGGCAACATCGTCAACGCCTCCACACAGACCGGCATCGTCACGATCGCGCAGGTCGAGCCGATCTCGGTGATCTTCACCGCGCCGGAAGACCAGCTTCCCTACATCAGCGAAGGCCAGAAGGCCGGCGCGCTCAAGGTGATCGCGTTCACCACCGACGGCAAGAAGACGCTGGCCGAGGGCAAGCTCGCAGTGATCAACAACCAGGTCGACACCGCCAGCGGGACTATTCGGCTCAAGGCGGTGTTCGACAACAAGGACCACACGTTGTGGCCGGGACAGTCGGTCTCGACGCGCCTTTTGGTGCGGACGCTGAAGGATGCCACCGTGGTTCCCGATGACGCTGTCCAGCATTCCACCAATGGCCTCTACGCCTACACCGTCAATCCGGACAACAAGGCCGAAGTGCACAAGATCAAGGTCAGCTACGGCATCGACGGCCGTTCCGTCGTCGACGAAGGGCTCATGCCCGGGCAGCAGGTGATCACTGGCGGTCAATTCAAGGTGCAGCCCGGAAGCCTCGTCTCGACGGCGGTGGCAAGTTCGGATCCGGCCCAGAACAAGGTACGACAGGAATGACCGAACGCGGGATTTCGGCACCTTTCATCCGTTATCCCATCGGCACCTCGCTGCTGATGGCCGGTATCCTCTTTGTCGGTCTCGTCGCCTATCCCCTGCTGCCGGTCGCGCCGCTGCCGCAGGTGGACTTCCCGACCATCCAGATCACCGCCAATTTGCCGGGCGGCAGCCCCGAGACAATGGCCTCTTCGGTGGCCCAGCCGCTGGAGCGCCAGTTCGCCCAGATCCCGGGCATCGCCCAGATGACCTCGACGAGTTATCTCGGCACTGCGTCGATCACGATCCAGTTCGACCTCAACCGCAGCATCGACGGCGCCGCCAATGACGTGCAGGGCGCCATCAACGCCGCCAGCGGCCAGCTGCCGAAGAACCTGCCCTCGCCGCCGACCTACCGCAAGGTCAACCCGGCCGACGCCCCGATCCTGCTGCTGTCGGCAACCTCCGAGACACTGCCTCTGACCAGCGTCAGCGACGCGGTCGACGCCCAGCTCGCCCAGCAGATCAGCCAGCTCTCCGGCGTCGCGCAAGTCTTCATCGGCGGCCAGCAGAAGCCTTCCATCCGCATCCAGGTCGACCCGGCGAAGCTCGTCGCCAAGGGCCTGTCGATGGAGGACGTGCGCAGCCAGATCGCGATCACCACGGTCGACAGCCCCAAGGGCAATATCGACGGCGAGAAACGCGCCTACACGATCTACGCCAACGACCAGCTGACCCAGTCCAAGGACTGGAACGACGTCATCATCGCCTATCGCAATGGCGCCCCCTTGCGAATCCGCGACATCGGCCAGGCGGTCAGCGGCGCCGAGGACGCCAAGCAGGCGGCCTGGGCCAACGGCAAGCGCGGCGTCTTTCTGGTGATCTTCAAGCAGCCGGGCGCCAACGTCATCGAGACCGTCGACAGGATCAAGGCGACCCTGCCCCGCCTCGTGGCGGCGATCCCGCCCGCGATCAAGATCGAGCTCATCAGCGACCGCACCACCACCATCCGCGCCGCAGTCGAGGACGTCCAGTTCACCCTGCTGCTGACCATCGCCCTCGTGGTCATGGTCATCTTCATCTTCCTGCGCAGCTTCTGGGCCACCGTCATCCCCACCGTCACGGTTCCACTGGCGCTGTTGGGCGCGTGCGCCTTGATGTGGGTCGTCGGCTATTCGCTCGACAATCTGTCGCTGATGGCGCTCACGATCGCGGTCGGCTTCGTCGTCGACGACGCTATCGTGATGCTCGAGAACATCACGCGCTATATCGAGGAAGGCGAATCGCCGATGGCGGCGGCCTTCCGCGGTTCCAAGGAAATCGGCTTCACCATCGTGTCGATCAGCATCTCGCTGGTCGCCGTGCTGATCCCGCTGCTGCTGATGGGCGGCATCATCGGCCGCCTGTTCCGCGAATTCGCGGTCGTGCTGGCGATGACGATCTTCGTCTCGATGTTCGTGTCGCTGACCCTGACACCGATGATGGCCTCGCGTTTCCTGCGCGCCCACGGCGAGGTACGCCACGGCCGCTTCTATCAATGGAGCGAGCGCGCCTTCGACGGCATGCTGCGCGGCTACGAATACGTGCTCGACCATGCCCTCGCCTGGCGGCGCACCACGCTCGCGATCTTCTTCGCCACGCTCGGCCTGTCGATCTACCTGTTCGTCCTGATCCCGAAGGGCTTCTTCCCGCAGCAGGACGTCGGCCTGATCACCGCGACCTCGGAAGCCTCGCAGGACATTTCGTTCAAGGAGATGCAGCGCCGCCAGGTCGAGCTCGGCAAGATCGTGATGGAAGACCCCGATGTCGCCACCATCGCGATGAACATCGGCGGCAGCGGCCGCGCCGGCAACAACGGCAACATGTTCATCACACTGAAGCCGCGCAACGAGCGCGAGGCCTCTGCGCAGCAGATCATCGCGCGGCTGCGTCCCAAGCTCGAGAAGGTGTCCGACGCCCGCCTCTACATGCAGGCGGCCCAGGACGTCCGCCTCGGCGGCCGGCCGACGCGGACGCAGTTCGAGTTCACCCTGCAGGATGCCGATCTTGCCGAGCTCAACGAGTGGGCGCCGAAGATCCTCGCAAAGATGCAGACGCTGCCGGAGCTGCGCGACGTCGCCACCGACCAGCAGACCCAGGGCACCACGGTCCAGCTCAAGATCAACCGCGACACCGCCTCGCGCTACGGTATCCAGCCGCAGCTGATCGACGACACGCTGTATGACGCCTTCGGACAGCGGCAGGTCACGCAGTATTTCACCCAGCTCAACACCTACAAGGTGATCCTCGAGATCCTGCCGGAGCTGCAGGGCAATCTCGACAGCCTGAACAAGCTCTATCTGAAATCGCCGCTGACCGGCGACCAGGTACCGCTATCGACCTTCGCGACCTGGACCACCGATCCGGTCCGCCCGCTCTCGATCAGCCACCAGGGGCAGTTTCCGGCAATCACGATCAGCTTCAACCTCGCGCAGGGCGTCGCGCTCGGCCAGGCCACCGAGGCCGTGCAAAAGGCGATGGCCGAGCTCGGCGCGCCGCCGACGCTGAACTCGAGCTTCCAGGGCACCGCCCAGGCGTTCCAGCAATCGCTCGGCACCGTGCCGCTGCTGATCCTCGCGGCGCTGGTCGTGGTCTATCTGATCCTCGGCATCCTCTACGAGAGCTACATCCATCCGATCACGATTCTGTCGACCCTGCCCTCGGCCGGCGTCGGCGCGCTCGCGATCCTGATGGCGGCCGGCTTCGACTTCAGCCTGATCGCGCTGATCGGCATCATCCTGTTGATCGGCATCGTGAAGAAGAACGGCATCATGATGGTCGACTTCGCGATTGCCGCCGAACGCGACGAGCACAAGACGCCGGCGGAATCGATCCGTCAGGCCGCGCTGCTGCGCTTCCGCCCGATCATGATGACGACGATGGCCGCGCTGCTCGGCGGCGTGCCGCTGATGCTCGGCCACGGCACCGGCGCCGAAATCCGCCAGCCGCTCGGCTACGCCATGGTCGGCGGTCTGATCGTCAGCCAGGCGCTGACGCTGTTCACCACGCCCGTCGTCTATCTCTATCTCGACGAGCTCAACAACTGGTTCTCGGGCTGGGGCCGCACGGGTGACGGCGAAGGCGACGAGACGCACGAGCACCGCACCGTCAAGGAAGCCGCCGAGTAGCCTTGCGCCGCGGCTCCCGCGACGCTACAGCGCGTCGCTCGGATGCGCGATGGAGCAGAACGCGGTGCTGACCATGACCGGCCAGACCGTCATCCTGAGCAATATCCGCATCGCGCCCGACCCCCGCACGCCCATCGCGCTGCTGCAATTGCCGCTCGGCCTCAACCTTCCCGTCGGCGCCAAGCTCCAGGTCGACGAGGGCAAGACGTTCGACCTGCAGATCCAGGCGTGCGAGAGCCGCGGCTGCTACGCCTCGACGCCGATCGCAGCGGACCTGCCTTGCGGTCGGGCCAGCAGCTCAAGGTTTCCTTTCAGAACATGGCCAAGGAGACGATCGCGATCCCGATGCCGCTCGGTGATTTCGCGGCGGCCTACGACAAGATCAAGTAACGGATACGGCGCGCCGATCGCCTGTTGCTGCTGCTTCAGGCCGAGATCGATCAATCCACGCCGAGATAGGCCTTTTGCACCTGCGGATCCTGCGCGAGCGCCGCGGCCGTCCCGGACAGCACGCTCTTGCCGACCTGGAGCACCGTCGCGAAATCCGAGACCTCCAATGCCAGCTCGATCGACTGCTCGGCGAGCAGGATCGTCAAGCCCCCGCGATGCAGGCGACCGAAGGTCTCGTACATGGATTCGACCACGGCCGGGGCAAGGCCAAGCGACGGCTCATCGAGCATCAGCAGCTTCGGATCGCTCATCAGCGCGCGGCCGACCGCAAGCATCTGTCGCTCGCCGCCGGACATGGTGCCGGCACGCTGGTTGCGCCGCTCCTTCAGGCGCGGGAACACCTCGTAGACGCGCTCGAGCAGCGCTGCCTGACGCGACTTGTCCTGCAGCGGGGTCGCCCCGAGCATGAGGTTATTCTCGACGCTCTGCTGCACGAACAGCCGCCAGCCCTCCGGCGACAGCGCAAGGCCCTTGCGCACGATCGCAAAGGCCTTCTGCCCCGCGATCTCCTCGCCGCGAAAGCTGATCGAGCCGGAATGCACGGGGATGAGACCGGCGATCGCGTTCAGCGTCGTGGTCTTGCCGCCGCCATTGGAGCCGAGCAGCGCGACGACGCTGCCTTCCGGCACCTCCAGCGAGACGTCGGAGACACCGATGAGGTCGCCGTAGCGCACCTCGAGGTGCTCGATCCGCAGCAGCGCCCCGCTCATAGGTCCGGCCCGCCCATCAATTCGACCGGCGTATGGCCGGCGGCGGCCTTCGCCGCGCGCGTACCGAGATAGGCCGCGATCACGGCGGGATTGGACGTGACCTCGCGTGGGTTACCGTGCGCGATCTCCTTGCCCTGATGGAACACCATCACGCGGCTCGCCAGCGACATGATCACTTCCATGATGTGCTCGACGATGACCAGCGTGATGCCGGAGCGGTGGATGTCGCGAACGAGATCGATCGCGAGCCTCACCTCGTGCGCGTTGAGGCCCGCCATGGCCTCGTCGAGCAGCAGCACCTTCGGCTCGGTCGCAAGTGCGCGTGCGATCTCCAGCCGCTTGCGGCCGGGCGTGCCGAGCGAGCGCGCCGGCGCATCCGCAAGGCGGCTCATGCCGACACGTTCGAGTACCGCGCGCGCCTTGGCCTCGGCCTCCTTGCGATGCGAGGTGCGCAGGAAGGCGCCGATCATCACATTCTCGAGCACCGTCATGCCCTCGAACGTCTGCGGCACCTGGAACGTGCGGGCGAGCCCGAGGCCGGCGCGCTGCTCCGGCGTAAAGTCGGTGATGTCGCTGCCCTCGAACAGCACGCGGCCGGAGGTGGTCTTGAGGTCGCCCGTGAGGCAGTTGAAGAAGGTGGATTTCCCCGCGCCGTTCGGGCCGATCAGGCCGAGGATGTCGCCCTGCTCCAGCGTCACGGAGGCGTCGTCCACCGCCTTGAAGCTGCCGAACGCCCTCGTGATGCCACGTGCTTCAAGGAGCATGGCTGGCTCCCGCGTCGGTCTTCGACGTGTCAGTCTTGAGCTTGCCGCGCCGGGTGAGCAGGCTGAGCAGGCCGCCGGGCTGGAAGCGCGCGATCAGCACGATGATCGCGCCGTAGACCACGAAGGTGAGCCCCGCGCCCTTGCCGCCGAGCCAGCTGTTGGAGATCTCCTCCAGCGGCACCAGGATCGCCGCGCCCACCAATGGCCCGAACAGCAGCCCCGCCCCGCCGAGCGCCGACATGATCAGGATCTTCACCGAGATCAGGATGCCGAGCCCGGACTCGGGATCGACGAAGCCGAACATCATCGCGTAGAGCGCGCCAGCGACGCTGGTCAGCGCCGCGCTCAGCATATAGGCGTAGAGCTTGGTGCGGCTCGCCGGCGCGCCGAGGGAGCGCGCGGCACGCTCGGAGTCCTTGATCGCCCGCAGGTAAAATCCCATGCGGCTGTTGGTCATCCACCAGGTGATCGCAAGCGTGATCGCGAGGACAGCGAGGAAGAGATAGTAGTAGGGCAGCGCCGACAGGAACGAGAGATCGAAGACGTTGCGCGGCACGGTCGGACCGGAGAGGCCGACGGCCGCGCCCAGCCATTCGGTGTTGGTCACGATCAGCCGCATCGTTTCGGCGACCGCGATCGTCGCCATGCTGAAATAGTGGCCGGACAGCCGCAGCGTCGGCACCCCGACGATCGCGGCGAGCCCGACCGCGAGCACGATGCCGCCGGGAATGCCGAACAGCGGCGACAGGCCGAACTTGGCGTAAGCGCCCATCGCGGCATAGGCGCCGCAGCCGAAGAACACCACATGCCCCACCGACACCTGCCCGGCATAGCCGCCGACGATGTTCCAGGCGGACGCCGCGATGGCATAAAGCAGCACCAGCGCGCCGAGGCGCTGCTGGAATGGCGAGGACAGCAGCAGCGGATAGGCGATCGCAAAGGCTGCGACGACCGAGAGCCAGATCCAGCGCCGCATCACATCTTCCCCATCAGGCCCTGTGGCCGGAACCAGAGGAAGAAAAGGAATAGGACATAGACGACGATGTCCTTGTAGATCGCGCCGATCAGATAGCCCGAAAGCGACTCGATGACGCCGATCAGAAGACCCGCAACCAGCGCGCCCGGCACGCTGCCAAAGCCGCCGAGCGAGACCGTGACGAAGGCGACGATGCCGAGCGTCTCGCCGACGGTCGGCACGATGTAGAAGAAATTCGCGATCAGTGCGCCGGCGAGCCCAGTGGCGCCGGCCGCGATCGCCCAGGCGATCGCCTGCATGGTGTCGGGCCGGATGCCCATGAGCTGGGCCGCGGTCTGATCCTCGGCCACCGCCAGCATTTTCGAGCCGAGCGAGGTGCGCGTCAGGAGCAGATGCAGGCCGAGCGTCACCAGCAGCGCGACGACGCCCGCGAGCAGCCGCGAGGCCTCGATGCGCAGACCGGCAAAGGCATAGGTACCGCCCACGATGTTCGGCGGCATCGAGAGGAAATTGGCGCCGAACCACCAGAACACGGAATAGCGCAGCAGCAACGCAAGGCCGAAGGTGCCGAGGATCTGCGCCAGCATCGGCCCTTTCATGATGTCGCGGATCAGGCCGAAATAGACCACGATGCCGAGCGTGGCGAGCACCAGCGTCGCCAGCGGGGCGCCGAGCAGGGGCCCTCCTCCCATCAGGGTATAGACGACATAGGCGACGTACATGCCGAGCATGACGAAATCGCCATGTGCGAAGTTAACGATGTTCATCATGCCCCACACCAGCGTGAGGCCCGAGGAGAACAGGGCGTAGACGGCGCCAAGTAGAAGGCCGCCGACGATCACCTGCACGAGAACGAAGGACATGAGCTGCGCCGCTCTACCAACCCTTGTGAAAAAGGCGGGACTGCAGGTCCCGCCTCGCGATCACCAGCCCTTGTAGGGCAACATCGGCGCCTTCTCGGCATTCGCCTTCGGCCACACCGAGACGTAATTCTCGCCATCCTGAAGCTGGATGATGGCGCCCGAGGCCAGGGTGTTCTGGCCCTTGTCGTCGAACTTCACGCCCTTGTAGCCGATCAAGAGCTGCTCGGGCTTGAGGTCCGTCGCCTTCAGCGCAGCCTGAATCTTGGCGGGCTCGGTCGAGCCGGCGCGATCGATCGCATCAGCCAGCACGAAGAAGCCCTGCATCTGGCGGGCGACCGTGTCATCCATCTCCTCGCCGCTCTTCTTCTTGTACATGTCGGCGATGATGGCGGACGGCGAGCCGGCGGGACCCACGACCCAGGACGAGCGATTGAAGACGCCTTGCGAGATCTTGCCGACCGCCTTGGTGAAGGACGGATCGGAGTAGCCGGCATCATCGGCCAGCAGCACGGCAGGCTTGTAGTCGAGCGACTGCATGGTCTTGGCGAACAGGATCGCGTCAGACGTGTAGCTGATCATGATGACGACGTCGGGCTTCTTGTCCTTGAGCTGAAGCACCTGCCCCTGCACGTCCGTCGCGTTGACTGGATAGGCGACGTCGAGCGCGATCGGCAGGCCCTTCTCCTTGAAGGCGCCGGAAATCGTGTTCGCGACCGAGGTGCCATATTCGGTGTTGTCGTGGACCACCGCGACGCTGTCGGTCTTGGCGCCCTGCGCCTTTATGTCGGCGAGGAAGTCGACATAGATCTTGGCGAAATCGGTGGCGATCGGGGTGGTTCGGAAGAACCATTTGAAGCCGCGCTCGGTCAGGTTGGCGGCGACCGACTCGGAGTTCAGGAACGGAACGCCGTACTTCTCGGCGATGGCGCTCGAGGTCAGCGTCACGCCGGACTGATAGGAGCCGAACACGGCCGCGACCTTCTCTTCCGTGATCAGGCGCAGCGCCTGGTTCTGGCCGGTTGCGGGGTTGCCCTGGTTGTCGGCGATGATGACGTCGACCTTGGCGCCGCCGAGGCCGGCAAGGCCGGCATTTTTCGCCAGCGGTAGACTGGCAAGCTCGGGATGGGCGTTGTTGATGATGTCCATGGCGACCTCGAGCGCCGCCTTGGCGTGCGCGCCGATCGAGGCCGTGCCGCCGGACATCGGCAGGATCACGCCGATCTTGACGACCTTGTCCTGTGCCGTTGCGCCCGAGACGAGCGCAACGGACATCGCGGCCGCGCAAAGCAGCCGCGTGACGTGCTTCAATGTCATGAAATCAGACCTCCCAAAGGGGTTTCCCCAACCAAGATTTTTTGGAGAGCCTGGCCGAAACGCCCGCCTCCGTTTGATTATGCCTGGCTGCGGGAGGATGGCATGCCGACTGACGACCGGCAAGGCAAGACGGCTGCGACGATCCTGCATGGGCATGCAGCGGCTCGCGCATTCAATCAAACGTCGCTTGGTGTGATCGTGACAATCTTGAGAGGATCGTCGGTGCAAGAACGTGTAGCCCCGCTGAGCAAAGCGACACCGGGACAATAACGACGGCATCGCCGGGTGTCGCTTCGCTCATCCAGTCTACGGGTCTCCCCGCTCTACATCGCTCAACTAATTACGTCGCTCGCCCGCAGCAGCGTCGTGAAGCCACCATAGATCATGCGCTTGCCGTCGAACGGCATGTCGCCGTGCTTGAGCCGCGAGTCCGCCATCACCTTCTTGTTGACGGCGTCGCGCGTCTCCCGATCGCGATAGACGATCCAGGAGAACACCACGACCTCCTCCTCCTTCGCCATCACCGCACGCGGGAACGACGTCAGCTCGCCGTAGGGAACGTCGTCACCGATGCATTCGACATAGTCGAGCGCGCCGTGCTCCATCCAGACCGCACAGGCCGTTCGCGCCAGGGCGTTGTAGGCCTCGATCTTGTCCTTCGGCACGGCCAGCACGAAACCATCGACATAGGGCATTCCTGATCTCCTTGGGTTGTATGTGTCCCAAGGACGGCGAGGCGCGCGGCGGGCCGACGCCGAAGAAACCATTTGCACTGAGGCAAACCGTCGCGACACGCCATGGCACGGCGCCGGGGCCGACACTGTGTCAGTCTTCAGAAAAGCGCCCGGAACTGGCTGGGGAACCTGGATTCGAACCAAGACAAACAGAGTCAGAGTCTGTTGTGCTACCGTTACACCATTCCCCAACGGAATAGCCGAACAAATTCAATACCTTACTGACTTGTCCAGCTGTGGCCGGAAGCGCGTTTGGCGCAAATCACGGCTCAGGCGTGGCAGCGTTCTACCCGCTCGCATCTGGGCTGGCAAGCGCTCCGGTGGATGGCTCGCCAGCCCAATGGCGGGTCGTGCCGTCGCCGAACTCCAAGATGGTGGGGCGTTGGATGTCCATGGGCGTGAAGGCGTTGGTCATCGTGCGCTCGATCTCATGATTTGGCCGCTGAGGCGCCGGCGGCGAGCCGCTTGGCATAGTCGATGCGGATGGACATGCCGGCCTTTCGCGACCAGGCGCTGTGGCGGCTGGTGCAGGTGACGAGAGAGGCGCAGGATCTCGCGATCAAGTCGGGATTGTCGAGCTGAACACGGGGCTGCCGCGACTAGATGACCACATGGTCGAAGTCGGCGGCGATCCGGCTGTTCGGAAAGATGCTAGTTGCCTCCGCCAGGATCTCCTCGTCTTCGTAACGCCCTGACATGTGGGTCAGCACGAGCTGGCCGACGTTGTTCGCGGCGGCAAAGGAAGCCGCCTCTGCCGCGGTCAGATGACCGTAATTCCGCGCGGTCGGCGCATCGCGATCGAGGAACGTTGCCTCGATCACCAACATGTCGGCGTCAGCGACATGTTTGGAGAGTCCATCCGTGGTCTCGGTATCGCCGATCACGACGAGCTTTCTGCCGCCGCTCGGCGGTCCCAGCACATCCTCCGGGTCAATCGGGCGGCCATCGATGACGATTGACCGGCCGGCGGCCAGCTCGCCGCGCAAGGGACCATCGGGGACACCGAACGCCGCAAGGCGATCGGACTGAAGATGGCGGCGCGCCGGGCTTTTGAAAACGAAGCCAAAACTGTCGGTGTCGCGATGGCGAACCGGGAAGCAGTCGGTGGTGAAGTCACCGGCGTCGATGACCTGGCCTTCGGACAGGGCTGCGAACTCCACAGGGATCGGCGCCCTGCCCGCACCCCACAGGCCCGCCAGCATGCGGATGACGAGATCGAGCGTGCCTTCTCCGCCATGAACGGTCATCACGTCGGAGGTCTGCCGCAAGCCCAGCGTCGAGAACAGGCCGGGGATGCCGAGCACGTGATCGAGATGCGCGTGGGTGAGCAGGATGCGATCCAGCCGCCGAAAACCGGCGCCGCTGCGCAGCAGCTGGCGCTGCGTGCCCTCACCGCAATCCACCAGGAGGCGCTGGCCCGCGGCCTCCACCAGAAGAGCCGGATGGTTGCGCTCCGCCGAGGGAACGCTTGCCGAGGTGCCGAGAAATGTCAGGGCGAACATGGTCCTCGATGTCCAGCGACCGCCCCTCTCCGTGACAGCACGGTGGACGGTCTCACCGTCCCCAATGCCACGCGAGCAGCAGCGCGTACAGGCCCATCGAGGCGGCGTAGAGCGCGGCAAGCAGCACATAGCCCGCGATCTGGCGGCTGATCGTCGCCTTCGGCGTCACCCACCAGTCGAGCGCCTTGAAGGCGGCGGGCACGAGCCACCAGCCGAGCAGCTGGGTGCTGACGAAATTGCCGACGAACAGCGACAGCCAGACCGGAACGCCGTGGCTGTCGATCAGCGGCCTGCTGATGAAATGGCCCCAGAGGTAGACCACGGGATAGAGCACCAGCAGGACGATCAGGTTGCTCTTCCAGATGAAGCCCGGCCCCTGCTCCGGAGCCTGCGTCTTGCCGGCGGGAAACCAGAAATTGAAGCCGTAGCTCGCCCGCTTCACATTCATGCCCGCGTTGAAGCGCGCGCCCTCCTTCAGCAGCCTCTGCCGCAACGGCGAGTCGAGCCAGGCATTGAGATTGGCATCGCTGTCGAACGACAGGATGATGATCCACTCGTCATGCAGGCCCGGAATCGGCCGTTCGATCTTGTGGCGAAGGAAGCCCTTGAACTCGGCCTCGGCGGCCTGGATGCGCTGCTGCCATGTGAGAAAAGCGTCTTCCAGCCCTGCAGGTACCTTGAAGGATATGACGGCGGAGACTGCGCTGTCGCGCTGAACGCCGGTATCCGGCAGAATATGGACGTCCTCCGAACCGACGAAGAATCGCTGTATCTCCGCGATCAGCTTCGCCCGCACCTCGCTCTGGAGCCAGGCCCGTGCTGCGGCCGGACTCGCAAAACGCAGGATCGTCACCCAGTCCACGTGCGCCGGGGGCTGCGGTGGCACCACCTCCTGACCGAGGAATCCGGGCCAGGTCTTGAGCACCTCGCCGACCTCGCCGTTCCATCGCGCGAACGCGGCAAAGCCATCGTCGGCGATGCGACGCTGGATGACGAGGGCGACCGGCTGGCTGGCTGGATCAGGAGATGTGCTCATGAGCTGCCGTCTCAGCTCTTCTTGTAGAGACGCTTGCCCATCACCCAGGTCTCGTCGACACAGCGGTCGTCGCCGACCATCATGACGGCGAACAGCATGTTCGCGGCTTCGTCGACTGTGCGCGGACCAGCACCATCGGCGACCAGCGACTGGTGCCAGGGCTGCGCCAGCTGGCCGGCATTCGGATCGAGCGCGACGAAATCAGCCTCCTTGCCGGGCTCGAAATTGCCGAGCTTGTCGTCGATGTAGAGGCCTTCGGCACCGCCGAGCGTGACCGACCAGAAGCCGCGATAGGGCGAGAGCTTGTTGCGCTCGGCTTCAGCGAGGTCCTTGCGCGCAGGATCGATGCTGCCGTCGAGCATCGTGTTGTTGCACATGCCGACCTTGTAGGCGTCGTCGAGCACGGCGATCATCGAGAAGCGGTTGCCGCCGCCGACATCGGTGCCGAACGACATCTTGACGCGGTGCTCGGGATCGGTGGCGCGGCCGAGGCGGAACAGGCCGCTGCCGAGGAACAGGTTCGAGCAAGGGCAGAACACCACCGCCGCGCCCTTCTTCGACATCCGCCGGAACTCGTTGTTCGAGAGATAGACGCCGTGGCCGCCGGAGAATTTCGGCCCCACCAGGTCGAACTTCTCATAGACGCCGAGATAGTCCTGGCAGTCCGGATGCTCGACCAGCACGCCGGTGCATTCGGCCGGGTTCTCGGAGATGTGGGTGTTGACCCAGCAGTCCGGATGCTCGTGTTTGAGGCGCTGACACGCCTTGAGCAGCTCCGGCGAGGCGCCGAAGGCGAAGCGCGGCGTAATGGCGTAGAGGTTGCGGCCCTTGTCGTGGTACTGCGCGATCAGCCGCTTGCTGTCGCGATAGAAATTTTCGGGCGTGTCGATGAATTCGGCCGGCGCGTTGCGGTCGATGCCGGTGAGGCCCGCGATCACGCGCATGTTGCGCCTGCTCGCTTCCTCGAACAGCTCTTCGGTCGAGACCGGCGAAGAGCTGGTGAAGGCCTGGCAGGTGGTGGTGCCGGCGGCGAGCAGCGCGTCGAGAAAGCGCTTCACGCCCTCACGCGCGTAGTTGCGATCCTTGTACTTGATCTCCTCGGGGTAGATCGACTTCTGCAGCCACGGCAGCAGCTGCTCGCCATAGGCACCGAGCACGCGGGTCTGCGGCAGATGGATGTGGCCGTCGATGAAGCCGGGCAGGATGATGCGGTCCTTGATATGGGTGATCTCGACGCCCGGATGGGCGGCGGCGATCTTGTCGTGAGGACCAAACGCCTTGATGACGCCGTCCGTGACGACCATGAGGCCGTCCTGGTGAAAGCGCGCTGCCGCCTGCTCGTTGCCGAGGTGCTTCCAGGGATCGTCAACGAAGTCGAAGAACGTGCCGCGAATGCCAACAGTGGTCATGATCTGGTTCCTTCCTTATGTCTTTGTGGCCTGCCCCGCCGCAGGCAGCGAGATCGCAAGCAGCGTGCCGGCGACGGCGCAGAGGCCGAGATAGAGCCACCCGATCGGCGCCTGCGTTGCCTCGGGCAACACCGCCGCGATCGCCATGGCGCCGCTGACCGCGAGATAGCAGAGCGCACTGATGAGGCCGCCGATCAGGCCATGGTTGCGTTCGAACAGGCCGAGCGCCATGCCGTACATCATCGGGCACAGCACGCCGCAGCCGGCGAGCACCAGCGCGCCGCCGATCGTGATCGACATGAAATCGAGACCGAGGGTCATGCCTGTTGCGGTCAGGGCCACCGCACCGGCAAGGAACAGCGCGAAGGCGCCGAAGCCCATCACGCGGGCCGGCATGAAGCGCGCGAAATGCGCGCAGCCGAGCTCGCCGGCGAGATTGACGCCGCCAAGGGCGAGCGCGACGAGACCGTAGATGGCGGCCGAATAGCCAAGACCGGTCTGGTAGAAGAACGGCGCGACCACGCCGAACGCCAGTTGCGCACTCGCGGCTGCAGCGAAGACCAGCACGAAAGCCAGGAAGCCCGGTCGCACGAGTGCATCGCGCAGGATGCCGGCGGTACGGCGCGGATCGAACGGCGCGCGCCGCTCGGCCGGCAACGTCTCGGGCAGAAGGAATACGACGATCGCGGCAACGATCGCAGCGGCGACGGCGATGATGACGAAGACGCCACGCCACGAGGTCAACTCGACGATGAAGCCGCCGGCCGCGGGCGCCAGCACAGGTGCAAGTCCCCACGCCGCGCCTAGCAGGCCGGAGATGGCAGTGAGCTCGCGGCCGCGGAAACAATCGGCGGCGACCGCATAGGCGACGACGAGACAGGTGCAGCCGCCGATGCCTTGCAGGAAGCGCAAGCCGAGCAGCAGCGCGGCGCTGGTGGCGAGCGCGCAGGCGACGCTCATCGCGATCAGCACCGACAGCCCCGCGAGCAGGACCTTGCGGCGGCCGAGCGTGTCGGAGGCGATGCCGACCGGCACCAGCGCCAGGCTCATGCCGAGCATGTAGGCGGTGACGGTGTTCTGCATCGACGCCGCGTCAGCGGCGAGATCCACCACCATCTGCGGCAGGCCCGGCGTGTAGGCATCGAGCGGAATCTGGCTGAAGGGCACGACGCACAACAGGATCGGCACGATCCCACCCCTGGCCCGACCGGCGTCCGAAGCAAGTGCAGTCATCAGCAACGCCCCATGATGCGTGCCCGCGGGCCCGTCGTTTCGTGCGCGCAATGAGACGCGACGATGGGAATTGCGGGTCTTGACGCGCGGCAACGTGCCACAACTTTATGTAGAAACTCTTAGAGAGGCAGCTAAAGCGGCTCTCTCGACGAACTGCTCCCCTCACGTTTGAAGTGCGGGGGGAGCAGACTCTTTGAATGTCTTGATGAGCTAATTTCCTGTCGAGATCGCCTATGGGAATGGCGCTCGCCGGCCGACCGACGACATCGCAACGGCCCGGAATGCGGTTACGCCGCGCGCATGTCTGCCAGGAACTTCCCGACCTCGAGCTTGAGCCGGCCGGAGTCTGCGGCGAGCAACTGGGCGGTGGCCAACACATGCGAGGAGGCCGAGCCGGTCGCGCTGGCGCCGTGCCGGACGTCGGTGACGTTTGCGGAGACCTGCTGGGTGCCGTTCGCCGCCTGCTGCACGTTGCGGGCGATTTCCTGCGTGGCCGCGCCTTGCTCTTCGACGGCGGCAGCGATGGTCGAGGAGATTTCCGACAGCTTCTCGATCGTGCCGGTGATCTCCCTGATAGCGCCGACCGATTCCTGTGTCGCGGACTGGACGCTGGTAATCTGTTGACGGATTTCCTCGGTTGCTTTCGCCGTCTGCTGCGCCAGCGCTTTCACCTCGGAGGCGACCACGGCAAAGCCGCGGCCGGTATCGCCGGCGCGAGCCGCCTCGATGGTGGCGTTCAGCGCCAGCAGATTGGTTTGGCTGGCGATCGAGTCGATCAGTTCCACGACGTCACCGATCCGACCCGCGGCCTGCGACAATTCGCTGACGCGTTCATTGGTGCGGCAAGCCTGCTCAACTGCGTCTCCGGCGATGCGTGCGGATTCCTGAACCTGGCGGCTGATCTCGTTGACTGAGGAGGTCAGTTCCTCGGTGGCGGAGGCTACCGACTGCACGTTGGCGGAGGCTTCATTTGAGGCGTCTGCGACAGCCATCGTCAGCACCTTCGACCGATCGGCCGTGGTGTTCAGTGTACCGGCGGAAGCCTCGAGTTCGGTCGCTGCGGACGAAACCGTGTTCACGATCTCGCCGACCATGGCCTCGAAATTGCGCGTGATGATGTCGACGCGGCGGCTGCGCGCGATCTGTGCTTCGGCGTCACGCGCCGCTGCCTCGTCCGCGAGTTTCTTCGCGATCAGCGCATCCTTGAAGATCTGTAGCGCGTTTGCCATGGTACCGATCTCGTCCCCGCGATGTCCGTCCGGAATTGTGACATCGAGGTCGCGGTCGGCAAGCCGCAGCGTCACACCCGTCAGTCGCGTCAGCGGGCGGATTACCTGGCGCATCACCGCGACGACTACTGCGAGCGAGGTGGCGAGCACGACGAAGAGAGCCGCAAGCGCCCAGACGAGCCGCGTCTGCGCCTGCGCGATCGCTGCGTCATTGGCCCTGTGGGCGAAGCTTAAGGCGGCGTCGCGCAGACCCAGCACACTGTTCAGGACGGTCCCCCAGTCGGCCTCGCCGACCGGGGAGGGACGCCCCTCGCGTGCGGCCGCGGCGACGTCGCGAAACCGTGGTTCGCCTTCATCCATCAGTGTCGTGCGCACCTGCTTGATGGCGTTCACGAGCTCAGGCGCATCTCCGGCATTGTGCACACCTTGCTCGATCTGCTTCCAGATCAGCGCGACCTGGCCGCTCAGCTCGGTCGCTTCGACGATCTGCGCCGCGGACATGGGCTGTTTACGGACCAGAAGGCCGAGGACGGCCGCACGGGAACCGTTGATCGCGCGCATGCCTTGTGCTCTTTGTGCGAGTTCCGCCGAGGGCAGCAGATTTTCGATGTCACTTCCGGCGCGCGACAGGCTGATCAAGGCTTCACTTGTCGCCGCCGTGAGCGCATCGACCGCGCGGGCCAGACCGTCGACGATGGCCGACTGGCTGTTGGCGGGGCGCTGCGCCTTGGGCTGCATTGCCGCCTGACGCGCGACATTGCGAGTATTCTGCAAGGCTGTCTCGGCGGCTTCGATCGATCCCGCCGGCAGCTCAGCCGCGCGAATGGCCTGCTTTGCGGCACCGATCGCGGCATCCGTGGTGGCGAGTGCCTTGTCCAGAGCGGACAGGTTCTCGGGCGTGGCCGCGTCGGCCAGACCCATGAGAGCGAACCAGGCGGAGCGTTCGGCCGGGATCCGGCTGTTGGCTTTCATCACCAGCTCGAATGCGGACAGCGCGCGCGCCGCGGCTTCGCTCTTGCGGAGATCGCCCCATCCGTTCCAGGCGATTGCTCCCGCGAAAGCCACCGCGAGAAGACTTGTGATCAGATTGCCGGCCAGTAACCGCCATCGCAGGCTGATGCCCTTCTGTCGACTGACGGATGAGCGCTCCGGCGGAAAGGAAGGATCTGACATCATAGCACCCAGGCAAATCGCGCGATTTAGCTGTGGAAGGGAACGATGGGAGGTTCGCCGATCACAATACTTCGCAATCGCAACCAACCCCTTAATTGTTTGGTACTAATCTGCGGCGCGGACATGGTCCGCGCGGCGCGACCACCTTGTCGGCGCGTTTCCGCCTCAGGCCAGCCTTTGCCGATGCCGATCATCGACCGAACGCAAAAACGACTGGCGTCCGCGACGATCTTTAACGGGCGATCCCAATGCCCAATGTCCAATGCCTGCTCATCGCGAGGCCGCCCGTACCAACGGCATTCCTCCGGCTCACGGGTTGGCCGGCGCTTTTGGGTGCGGTGAACCGAGGACAGCTCGAGGCCTGCAAGGCGCTCGCGCGCAACGAGATTAGGATGAATGCGCTTTAGGTTATTGTTTGAGCAGTATCTTTCGGAAAACCGCTTCGCACTTTTCCGGATCATGCTTTGGAGAGTCCGCTGCCTTGAGTGAAAGCTCGCGCAGGGTCAAGCACAACAGAACTCAAAGCGAACATAATGCGCCTGCTTCCGGGCACATCGCGACCAATTCGCTGGCGCGGGCTCATTGGGCCTTCCTGCTACGACGAGCTCACGACCAACAACAAGGCGCGGTTGCGCGTTACCTCACGGTCTACTTCCGCACCGACTGCGCCTCGACGGCCTGCACCGCGACACTGGCCACCTGCCGCAGCGCCTCTCGGTCCGAACCCGAAGACGCCATCACGCCCATGCCGACGGAGACAGCCGAGACATAGCGCGCGAGCGCGGCGGGGTCGGCGCTTTCCCTGAGATCGCCTTCCGCCTTGGCCCGGACGAAACGGTCGCGGAGCTGGTCCTGGTTCTGGGCTCTGCGGGCGGCGAGCTCGAAGGGGACGTTCTCGGAGCCGGTGCCGCAGGCGATGCCGCCCTGCACGAGCAGGCAGCCGGGCGGGTTGGCGGGATCTGTCTGTTTGTCCGCGATGCCCATCAGCATCCGCTCGACAACCTCGCGGGCGGTGGGGGCTGCGACCACCTCGTCCATCCAGGCGCCGCGCAGCTTGGTGTAACGGTCGAGCGCGGCCTTCAGCAGGCCTTCCTTGTTGCCGAAGCAGGCATAGAGGCTCGGCGGGTTGATGCCCATGGCCTCGGTGAGCTGGGCGATCGTGGCGCCCTCATAGCCATGGCGCCAAAACACTTCCATCGCCTGGTCCAATGCCAGATCGGCATCGAATTCGCGGGGGCGTCCGATGCCCATGTCTTCGGTCTCCTCACAATCGGCGCTTCGCCCCACATCAACAGCAGACGTTATCTGCTTGTTCTTGCTTTATTTTCTCTTTGGCCTTCCCGTTCTTGCGGTAACAGCTACAATTTTCTTAGCGATCGGTACATAAGTATCTTGCGCGGCGATATCCAGCTCTACATCTGTAGTGAACACTACAGATCTGGAGCGCGCAAATGCCCCCCTCCCAAAACACCTCCCCCGCCGGCCGTATCCGCCGCCTTCTCGGCGGGGCCGCCATCGTGGGCGCCCTCGCCGTGGCCGGCTCGATCGCGACCGGCCACTACTTCCATGCCGCGCGGGCGACCGCAACGGCGGCCGCGGCCGAGCAAGCCGTCCCTGTGACGGTGGCCCTTATCGAACCCAAGCAGACCGTGCTGTGGGATGATTTCTCCGGCCGGCTCGAGGCGATCCAACGCGTCGAGCTGCGCCCGCGGGTTGCGGGAGCGATCCTCTCCACCAACTTCACCGAGGGCGCGCTGGTGAAGGCCGGCGACGTGCTGTTCAAGATCGATCCGGCGCCTTACGCGGCCGAGGTCGACAAGGCCGCCGCCCAGCTCGAGGCCGCCAAGGCGCGCGTCGTGTTCACCCAGAGCGAGCTCGAGCGCGGGGCGCAGCTCGTCGGCAACGCCGTCGTCACCCGGCGTGACTACGACCAGCGCGACAACGCCAATCGCGAGGCGATCGCCAACGTCAAGGCGGCGGAAGCGACGCTTCAGACCGCCAAGCTCAATCTCGACTACACCGAGGTGCGCGCTCCGGTGGACGGCCGCGTTGGCAAGATCGAGGTCACCGTCGGCAATCTCGTCGCCGCCGGCACCGCCTCCCCGGTGCTGACCTCGCTGGTCTCGGTCAATCCGATCTACGCGTCCTTCGATGCGGATGAAGAGGTCGTGCTGCGCGCGCTGAACTCGATCGCGGACGGCTCGGGTCAACGCGGCAAGCTCGACCAGATCCCGGTCGAGATGGCGACCTCGGGCGGCCTCTCGGCGAAGGGCCACATCCAGCTCATCGACAACCAGGTCAACGGCCAGAGCGGCACCATCCGCGTCCGCGCTGTGTTCCGGAACGATGACGGGCGTCTCATTCCCGGCCAGTTCGCCCGAGTGCGCATGGGACAGCCGAAGCAGCAGACCCTGGTGATGATCGACGAGCGCGCGATCGGCACCGACCAGGACAAGAAGTTCGTGATGGCGGTCGGCGACGATAGCCGCGCGGTGTACCGGCCGATCACGCTCGGCGGCGCGGTCGACGGACTTCGCATCGTGACCGAGGGGCTGAAGCCCGGCGACCGCATCGTCGTGAATGGTCTGCAGCGCGTGCGTCCCGGCGCCCTCCTCAAGACGGAGGTCGCGGCAATGGGTGCACGCGGGCAACAGGCCTCGAACCACAGCAACCAGGACGTGGTGCAACGTTAGCCACGTCCTGCCGGGCCGCGCACCACGCGAGCCCGGAAGGACGACGTCTAGACCGACCAGGACAACACTTCTCGATTCCGGGCGCGGGCTCAGCCCCCTCCCGGAATGACGGGAGAGCTGTTTCGCGCAGGGGCAAAGCCATGAATCTCTCAAAGTTCTTCATCGATCGTCCGATCTTTGCCGGCGTGCTGTCGGTGCTGATCTTCCTTGCCGGCCTGATCTCGCTATTCGCGATGCCGATCTCGGAATATCCCGATGTCGTGCCCCCTTCGGTGCTGGTGCGGGCAACCTATCCCGGCGCCAATCCCAAGGTGATCGCGGAAACGGTGGCTACGCCCATCGAGGAACAGATCAACGGCGTCGAAGGCATGCTCTACATGTCGAGCCAGGCGACCACCGACGGCGCGATGACGCTGACGGTGACGTTCCGCCTCGGCACCGACCCCGACAAGGCGACGCAGCTGGTGCAGAACCGCGTGCAGCAGGCCGAGCCCCGCCTCCCCGCCGTGGTGCGCCAGCTCGGCATCATCACCAAGAAGTCCTCGCCCGACCTCACGATGGTCGTGCATCTGTTGTCGCCCAACGGCCGCTACGACATGACGTATTTGCGCAACTATGCGGTGCTCAACGTCAAGGACCGGCTGGCGCGGATCGACGGTGTCGGCGACGTCCAGCTCTACGGCGCCGGTGACTATTCCATGCGGGTGTGGGTCGATCCGCAGAAGGCGGCCGAGCATGGGCTCACCGCAAGCGACATCGTCAGGGCGATCCAGGCGCAGAACGTCGAGGCCGCCGCCGGCGTGGTCGGCTCCTCCCCGAACGTCAGGGGTATCGACCTCCAGCTCTCGGTCAACGCAGAAGGACGGCTCGCCAACGAGGAACAGTTCGGCGACATCGTGGTGAAGACGGGCACCCGCGGTGAAGTCGTCCGCCTGCGCGACCTCGCGCGCATCGAGCTCGGGGCCTCCGAATACGGCCTGCGCTCGCTGCTCGACAACAAGCAGGCGGTGGCGATCCCGATCTTCCAGGCGCCCGGCTCCAACGCGCTGCAGATCTCCGACAACGTCCGCGCCACCATGAACGAGATCAAGAAGAACATGCCGGAAGGCGTATCCTACCAGATCGTCTACGACCCCACCCAGTTCGTGCGCTCCTCGATCGAGGCCGTGATCCACACGCTGCTGGAGGCGATCGCGCTGGTGGTGCTGGTCGTGATCCTGTTCCTGCAGACCTGGCGCGCCTCGATCATCCCGCTGCTCGCAGTGCCGGTGTCGATCGTCGGCACGTTCGCGGTGATGCACGCGTTCGGCTTCTCCATCAACGCGCTCAGCCTGTTTGGCCTCGTGCTCGCCATCGGCATCGTCGTCGACGATGCCATCGTCGTGGTCGAGAACGTCGAGCGCAACATCGAGGCCGGGCTCTCGCCGCGCGATGCCACCTATCAGGCGATGCGCGAGGTGTCCGGGCCGATCATCGCGATCGCGATGGTGCTGATCGCGGTGTTCGTGCCGCTGGCCTTCATCTCCGGCCTCACCGGCCAGTTCTACAAGCAGTTCGCGCTGACCATCGCGATCTCGACCGTGATCTCGGCGGTGAATTCGCTGACGCTGTCGCCGGCGCTGTCGGCCCTGCTGCTCAAGGGCCATAACGAGCCGAAGGACAAGCTGACGATCATCATGGAGAAGAGCCTCGGCTGGTTCTTCCGCCGCTTCAATCGGGCGTTCACCTACTCCTCGGAGAGCTACAGCGGCACCGTCACCAAGGTGATCTCGGGCAAGGCCGCGGTGATGGGCCTCTATGTGGTGCTGGTCGGCCTCACCGCCTTCCTGTTCCAGCAGGTGCCGAGCGGCTTCGTGCCTGGCCAGGACAAGCAGTACCTCGTCGGCTTCGCCCGCCTGCCCGATGGCGCAACGCTGGACCGCACCGAAGAGGTGATCCGCAAGATGAGCGACATCGCGCTGACCCAGCCCGGTGTCGAGAGCTCGGTCGCCTTCCCGGGCCTGTCGATCTCCGGCTTCACCAACTCATCCAACGCCGGCATCGTGTTCTCGACGCTGAAACCGTTCGACGAACGCAAGGATCCCTCGCTCAGCGGTCCCGCGATCGCGGCCGAGCTGAACAAGAAGTATGCGGGTATCCAGGAGGCCTTCATCGCCATGTTCCCGCCGCCGCCGGTCAACGGCCTCGGCACCATCGGCGGCTTCAAGCTGCAGATCGAGGATCGCGCCGGTCTCGGCTATGACGCGCTGAACGAGGCGACGAAAGCGTTCATGGCGGCGATGCAGAAGGCGCCTGAGATCGCCGGCGTGTTCTCGAGCTTCCAGGTCAACGTGCCCCAGCTGTTCGCCGATATCGACCGCACCAAGGCGCTGCAATTGGGCGTGCCGGTGACGGAAGTGTTCAACACGCTGCAGATCTACCTGGGGTCCTACTACGTCAACGACTTCAACAAGTTTGGCCGCACCTACTCGGTCCGGGTCCAGGCCGACGCGCCGTTCCGCGCCCGTGCCGACGACATCAGGCAGTTGAAGGTGCGCTCGTCATCCGGCGACATGGTGCCGCTGTCGGCGCTGCTCAAGATCCGCCAGAGCGCGGGGCCGGAGCGCGCGATCCGCTACAACGGCTTCCTGTCCTCCGACATCAACGCGGCCGCCGCGCCGGGCTTCTCCTCCGGCCAGGCGCAGGAGGCGGCGACGCGGATCGCGGCGGAGGTGCTTCCACCCGGCTTCGCTTTCGAATGGACCGACCTGACCTATCAGGAGTTCATCGCCGGCAATTCCGGCATCTGGGTGTTCCCGCTGGCGATCCTGCTGGTGTTCCTCGTGCTCGCCGCGCTCTATGAGAGCCTGACCCTGCCGCTCTCGATCATCATGATCGTGCCGATGGGCCTGCTCGCTGCAATGTTCGGCGTCTGGATCTCCAAGGGCGACAACAACGTCTTCACCCAGATCGGCTTGATCGTGCTGGTCGGGCTCTCCGCCAAGAACGCGATCCTGATCGTCGAATTCGCGCGCGAGCTCGAATTCACCGGACGCACGCCGATCCGCGCCGCGATCGAGGCGAGCCGGCTGCGGCTGCGTCCGATCCTGATGACGTCGATGGCGTTCATCATGGGCGTGCTGCCGCTGGTGCTCTCGACCGGCGCGGGCTCGGAGATGCGGCGGGCGATGGGGGTTGCGGTGTTCTCCGGCATGATCGGCGTCACCGTGTTCGGCCTGTTCCTGACGCCGGTGTTCTACGTGCTGCTCAGAACCATCACCGGCAACAAGCCGCTGCTGCATCACGGCAGCGACACCAGCGCGGCACCCGTCCAGGGACTTCACGAAGCCCAAGGGCACTAGTCAAGGGCATTAGATCAGGGAAATCCCTAAGATCAGCAACGGAACGAGCACGGTCTTGCGAAAGACCGTGTCGTTGAGCCGGTGAAAGGCGATCACGCCGATCCTGACGGCTGGCGCGGCAAGTTACTTCCGGTTCTCCACGAGACAACGGCCAGCGCCCGGCCCTATCCCCGTCGCGGCACGATCGCAATCGGAGTGAACGTGTAAACCTCCTCGCCGTTCTGGTTGAACATGGTCCATTTCACCAGCGCGATGCCCTGCGGCTTCGACTTCGAAGGCGTCAGGCTCATGACCTCCCCAACCAGATGCAGACGGTCGTTGGGCCGCACCGGCATGGTCCAGCGCAGCCCGTCGACACCGGCGCCGATCAGGGGATGCGGGCCGAACGGGCGGGCCTGGATCGCGAGGTTCATGGCAATCGCGGCGGTGTGCCATCCCGAGGCAGCCAGCCCCTTGAACAGGGTCGCCTTGGCCGCCTCATGGTCGAGGTGCATCGGCTGCGGATCGTACTCGGCGGCGAAGCGCTTAATATCGGCCTCGGTGACCACCACCTCCGGCGACTTGAACCGCATTCCGATGGTGAGATCGTCGAACCACTCGACCTGCGCCATGATTTTGCCTCGCAATGTGGTGCGCCGCCGCCAAGAGTGCGCGGCTCAAGGGATTTAGCGAAATTGCGATGTAACGGGTCCGCGGCGCACAAACCAGCCCAGGGTTCCCCGCGAAACCTCTTTCCCGATGCGACGAAACACCCCTGAAACAGATGGCCGGTTAAGTCGTTGTCAAAATAAATATAGGGACGGCTACCATGCAATTCCTCCTCGACCTGATCTACGACTATGCCTGCTGCCAGAACCTGGCCGCGCAGCCGCGACAGGAGGCCGAGCTATGATCGAACTGATCTCCGCGGTCCTCGCCCTTTGCAGCATCGGCATCTTTGCGGCGCATGCGCTGGATGCCTATCGCACCACGCATTACTGAGTGCATCGCACCGGCGTCCTAAAACGGCCGCCGGTAAAAGTGCTCTGAATGCGTCGCCGGCGGAAACCGGTTAGCGAGCGCGAGTGCGCTCTTTTCATCCGTCTCGAGCGCGATCTTCTGCGCGAGCATCACGTCGCCGGGCACGAGGAAGCCTGAGGGGACGAAGCACCACCCCATGGTCGCGTGACCGGCATCGTCGACCTCGTGGACGTTGGCGGCGGTGCCGTAGTGAATGCGGTACTTCTTGCCGGTATCGCAGCCGATGACGTCGAAATACCGGTGCTGCTCGAACTGTGCGCGCTGCTCCGGCGTCAGCCACTCGGCCAGAAGCCGGCGGCCCCGCGCATCGGGCGTGTTCTCGCCGAAGAAGCGCCGGTAGAGTTCGCGCAGCGCGTGCAAACGGGCACGCGCGGGCGCGCGGAACCACAGTGCCGCGAACATGAGCAGCTCAGATCAACCGCCGACCAAGCGGGGATAGAACAGCGTTTCCTGCGCGGTCGGATCGAACGACTTGATCCGGGTGACTTCGCCGGGTCCGGTTCGGAAGGCAGCGGTGAAGCCGGCTCCGGTCAGCTCCCGAAAGCGCTGCTCGGCTCGCGCCAGCGCTTCGGCATTGCCAGGATCAAACTCGTGGCGGGTGTCGCCAGTCTGGTCCATCACGATCTGGGTTGCCATAGTTGAGTCTCCTCATTCCCAGCCCTGAAACGGATCAAAGCAAACCTCGTGCCGTCGGTTCCCAAGTGCAACAACTTTCTCGCACCAGTGCATCACGCCTTGCTGAGCGAGAGCGTTTTCGAGCGAAGTGGACGCCGGTTCGCGCAACTCATCAGCGCGAGGCCGCCGCCCCTCCTCCCTCGTCGATCTGCCGGCCGATCAGCGCAATTGCCCTCTGATAGACGCCGGCGGCATTCCAGGCCTCGATCGCTGCGAAATTCGGCTCGCCCGGCTGGTAACCGGCTCCCGCACGCCAGCCATGGGCCTTGAGGAAATTGGCCGTCGAGTTCAGCGCATTGGCGGCGACATCGAGATTACCGGTGCCATAGGCCAGGATGTTCTTGGGCATGAACTGGGTCTGGCCGACCTCGCCATGCATGGACCCGCGGGTCGATCCCGACAGGGTGCCGCGGTCGATCAGCTTCAGCGCTGCATAGAGCTGGTCCGTGAAGAATTCGGGACGGCGGCAATCATAAGCGAGCGTCGCGATCGACGACAGCATGTTCTGGTTGCCGCGCTGGCTGCCGAAGCCGGTCTCCATGCCCCAGATCGCGATCAGCGGCCCGGGCGGGACGCCATAGCGTTGCTGGATCGAAGCGAACAAGGCGGCCTGCGACTGCTTGAGTTGCCGCCCCTTGGCGACGATTGTGGTGGCGCCGCGCTTGGCGAGGAACTGGTCCAGCGTCAGCGAGAAGCTGCGCTGGCCGCGGTCGGCAGCAATGGTGGCGCTGGCATAATTGGTCTGCATCAGCGCCGACAGCGCGGTGGGGCCGATCCCCTTGCCTTGCGCCTCCGCGCTGAACTCGCGCTTCCAGGCCTCGAAGCCAGCCGGCGAGCTGCCGCATTGCGCGGCCTCGGCCGAAGGCAGGGAGAGCAGCAGCGCGGTCGCGCCAATCACCGCCGTTGCGACTGTCCTGCCCTTGATCATTGCGCTTTCCTCTTGCTGCTGCGCGACCGGCTCGCGCAAGCGCATGATCCTACGTCAGTTGCAATCGCTCAAGTCCCGGATGATACAATCAATGCAAGCAAAATCCTTGACACCAGCGCTCACGCCTCGTCCGTTCCCAGCAGGAAATCCACCATGATGCTCTGGTGCTGCCGGTACATGTCCGTGCCAGTCCCGGTGACGCAGCCGAGCGTGCGGGCGGCCGCGATGAACGGCGAGACCTCGGGCTTTGTGATGACACAGCCGCAATAGGCCGATCGCGCAAGCCGCACCACATCGACCGGAAGCGGATCGCCATCATTCATCCCTGCGGGCGTGGCATTGGCGACAAAATCGAAGCCTGCGGGGTCCATGGTGCCGGCCCGCACGGGCGCCTTGCCGAGGCCGCTGAGCCGGTCGATCAGGGCGTTGCGGCGCTCGGCTAGGCTGTCATGGATCGCCAGTTCGCTTACCCCGGCCTCGACCAGTTCAAGAGCGATCGCCGAGCCCGCACCGCCCGCGCCGACAAGCAGCGCCCTCATGCCCGCAGGGTCGATCCCCTTCGCCCGCGCCGCGCCGATGAAGCCGAGGCCGTCGACCATGTCGCCATGCCATGCGCGGTCGGGGCGCCGGCGCATCAGGTTCACGGTCCGCAGAAAATGCGCCCGCGCCGTCGCGCTTGCGCAGGCTTGATAGCAGGCGAACTTGTGCGGGATGGTCACGACGATGCCGTCGAGGTTCTTCAGCCGCGTTGCCACCGAGAGGAAATCGGCCAAATCCCTTGGCGCCACCTGAACAGGCACGAGAATGCCGTCGTGCCCGCGCGCAGCAAAGGCAGCCGACACGCCCGCGGGCGAGCGCACCTGCGCGATGGGATCGCCGACGATGACGTGGAGCCGCGTGGCGCCTGTCGGCGACGGGATCATGTCGCTCAAGCCCTGACCCCCGCAGCGGTCCCGTAAGTCAATTCCAGGCCGTCCAGATTGCCCTCCTTGCGCCATCTGTCGAGCATCCGGAGGAACGCCACCGGGCCGCGCCAGTACTGGCTGTTTCTGGCGGCGATGGGATCGAACACGCCCTCGTTGTTGTAATAGCCGGGCGTGCATTCGGCGAGATAGGTCTGGCGGCCGATCGCGGCCTTGACCACCTCCTCGACCCAGGCGTTCTCGGCGGCGACGGTGGGCTCCAGCGTCCTGGCGCCGCGCTGGCGCGCCTGGTCGATGACATAGGCGATGTGCTGCGACTGCTCGTCGATGATGTGCGGGAAGTTGGCGCTCTGGCCGGCCTGCACCGTGACGATGAGGAAGCAGTTCGGAAAACCGCGGCTGTAGAAGCCGTGCATCGTCTTGACGCCGTCGCGCCAGCGCTCGGACAGGCTGGTGCCATCGCGGCCGTAGACCTCGAACCCCATGCGGCGCGCGTAATCGGTGCCGACCTCGAAGCCGCTGGCATAGATCAGGCAGTCGAGCTCGTAGGCCTTGCCGTCGACGACGACGGCATTCTCCGTGATGTGCTCGACGCCCTGCCCTTTGGTGTCGACGAGATGCACATTGGGTTGATTAAAAGTGTCGAGATATTCGTCGTGGAAGCACGGCCGCTTGCAGAACGCCTTGTACCAGGGCTTCAGCGCGGCCGCGGCTGCTTCGTCCTTCACCACCGCGTCGACGCGGGCGCGGATCTCTTCCATCTTCCGGTAGTCGGCCTGCTCGATGACCTTCAGCGCCTCCTCCATCGAGGTCATCGGCTGCGGTTGCCGGCGCGGCGCCAGCAGGATCTCGCCGAGCAGGCCGGTCCAGCCGTCCTGCACCAGGTCCTGCTCGAACGGCTCGCCCGAGATCACGGCAGTGAAATTGTCCATGCGCTCGCGCTGCCAGCCCGGCTTGAGGCTGTCCGCCCAGGCTCGATCCGTCGGACGGTCATCGCGCACGCCGATCGCGGAGGGCGTGCGCTGGAAGACGTAGAGTTTCTTCGCGGAGCGGCCGAGATGAGGCACGCATTGCACGGCGGTGGCGCCGGTGCCGATGATGCCGACGCGCTTGTCGGCGAGTCCAGTCAGGCCGCCCTCGGCGCTGCCGCCGGTGTAGGCGTAGTCCCACCGGCTGGTGTGGAAGCTGTGGCCTCTGAACGTCTCGATGCCGGGGATGCCCGGCAGCTTCGGACGGCTCAGCGGTCCGCCGGCGAGAATGACGAAGCGCGCGCGGATGCGGTCGCCACGATCTGTCTCGACCAGCCAACGCGCCTCCTGCTCCTGCCAGGTCATGCGCGAGATCACGGTCTGAAACAGCGCGCGCCCATAGAGCGAGAAGTGACGGCCGATACGGCGGGAATGCTCATAGATCTCGGGCGCTCGCGCATATTTGCGCACCGGCATGTAGCCGGTCTCCTCCAGGAGCGGCAAATAGATATAGCTCTCGGTATCGCAGGCCGCTCCAGGGTAGCGATTCCAGTACCAGGTGCCGCCGAAATCGGCGGCCTTTTCCACGATACGAAAATCCACGATGCCTGCTTCGCGCAGACGCGCACCACAGAGCAGGCCGCCAAAACCGCCACCGACGATGAGCACCTCGGTCTGTTCGCTGACAGGCTCGCGCACAAAGCCCGGATCGGCCCAGGGATCGTCGAGATAGCGGCCGAATTCGCCGGTGACCTCGACGTACTGGGCTTTGCCCTCGGCGCGCAGACGGCGGTCGCGCTCGTCGCGATAGCGCGCGCGGAGCGCGGAAATATCGAGCGTAGGCTCGCCGGCCGTGCCGGTCTTGTGTCTTTCCGCTGACATTCGTTCTCTCCACGGCGGATGCTGCTTCGCAAGGCAGCTCAACCGCACGTTAGCCCTGAAAAAGAGATGCATGCAATCACGGCAGCTGTTTTTTGCGTGAACGCCGCGTGACGTTCCGCTACCCTCCGCGCAAATCACAAGCCTACGCCATGCGGCGACGTGGCAAATCCGGAGGAGGCCATGCAGGGATTGATGATGGACATGCCGCTGCTGATCAGCGGCCTGATCCAGTACGCCGCCGATTATCACGGCGAAGCGGAAATCGTCGCGCGCGAGATCGAGGGCGACATCCACCGCTATACTTATGCCGACGCCCATCCCCGCATCAAGCGCATGGCCCTGGCCTTAAAGCGGTTCGGCATGACGCAAGGCGATCGCGTCGGCACGCTGGCCTGGAATACCCACCGCCATTTCGAGATGTTCTATGCGGCACCGGGCATGGGCTACGTGCTGCACACCGTCAATCCGAGGCTGTTTCCCGAGCAACTCGTCTACATCATCAACCACGCCGAAGACCGGCTGCTGTTCATCGACCGTGCCACGCTGCCGATCATCGAGGCGATCGCGCCGCAGCTGAAGACGGTCGAGGCCTATGTCGTGATGTCCGCGCGCGAGCGGATGCCGGAGACGACGCTTGCCAACGTGCATTGCTACGAGGAATTGCTGGAGAAGGAAGACGAGGCCGGCTTCGCCTGGCCGGAGTTCGACGAAAAGTCCGCCTCCACCATCTGCTACACCTCGGGCACGACGGGCAATCCCAAGGGCGTGATCTATTCGCACCGCGCCGCGATCCTGCAGACCATGACCTGCTGCAATTTCGACTTCCTGCCGGGCCACGTTGAAGGCGTGCGCGAGGTGATGATGCCGATGGCGCCGCTGTTTCACGGCAATGGCTGGAACATGCCGTTCACCGCGCCCTATACCGGCTCCAAGCTGGTGCTGCCCGGCCGCAACTACGAGCCCGACAAGCTCTACGAACTGCTGGAAGGCGAGAAGGTAACGCTCTCGGCGGGCGTGCCGAGCTTCTGGCTGATCCTGCTCGACTGGCTCGGGCGCACCGGCAACAAGTTCACGACGCTGCGCGCAACGTTGTCGTCGGGCTCAGCCCCGCCGCGCGCGATGGTCGAGAAGCTCAAGCGCGAGTACGATGTCGACTACATCCAGGCCTGGGGCATGACCGAGGCGCTGGGCTGCTCGATGCCGGGCCTGCGGCCCGGCTCGGAGCATCTCAGCGAGAAGGAGAAATTCGACCGGCGCCAGGTCTCGGGCCGCGCCTGTTTCGGCACGGCCTTGCGCATCGTCGACGATGCCGGCGTTGAGCTGCCGCGCGACGGCAAGACCGTCGGCCATCTGCGGGCCCGCGGTCCCTGGGTCGCGTCGGGCTACATGAAGCTCGATGAAGGCCTCGACAGCGACGGCTGGCTGATCACCGGCGACATGGCCGTGATCGACCCGCAGGGCCACGTCACCCTCACCGACCGCTCCAAGGACGTGATCAAGTCCGGCGGCGAGTGGATCTCCTCGATCCAGCTCGAGGATATCGCCCTGTCTCACCCCGACGTGCTGCAGGCCGCCGTGGTCGCCATCGCGCACGAGAAATGGCAGGAGCGCCCCCTGCTCCTCATCGTCCGCAAGAAGGGCGCGACCGTCGACGGCAAGACGCTGCTCGACCACATGCGCCCGAGGATCGCGAGCTGGTGGCTGCCGGATGCCGTCGAATTCCTCGACGAATTCCCGATGACCGGCACCGGCAAGGTGCTGAAATCGGCGCTGCGCGAGAAGTTCAAGGAATATCGCGTCGCATGACGCCCCTCGACCGCGTGCGGACAATTCTGCGTGCGGTCTTCATGTTTTGGTCAGTTCGGGAGCGATATAGCAAGGCCTCGCTCACCTTGGATCGAGGACATCATGACGTTTTCCGGACTGGGCATGAATCTCGGCAATCTGTCGCGCCTCTCGAATGCGCTGACGCGCTCGATCAGCCCGGAGAATTTCACCGGCGAGAAGGGCAAGGGCGGCATGTCGGTCGACGGCCCCGCCGCGCGCCAGGCCCGCGATCTCGGCCAGGGCTGGAAGATCTCTCCTTACGTCGTCATCGAGCCCGGTACGACCTTCACCCTCGCCGACATCGAGGGCCAGGGGGCGATCCAGCAGATCTGGATGACGCTGGCACGCGGACGCCTGCGCCACTCGATCCTGCGCATCTACTGGGATGACCAGCAGCAGCCGAGCGTGGAATGTCCGGCCGGCGATTTCTTTACCTGCGGCTGGGAGGAGTTCGCCCAGGTCTCCTCGCTCGCCGTCTGCGTCAATCCCGGCCGCGCCTTCAACTGCTACTGGGAGATGCCGTTCCGCAAACGCGCGCGGTTCACGCTGGAGAACCGCAGCGATGAAGCACTCACCATCTATTACCAGATCAACTACACGCTGACCGACGTGCCTGAGGACTGCGCCTATTTCCATGCGCAATTCCGTCGCACCAACCCGCTGGCTTACAAGGAGGTCTACACCATCCTCGATGGCGCCAGGGGCGCGGGCCATTATGTCGGCACCTACATGGCCTGGGGCGTCCACAACAACGGCTGGTGGGGCGAAGGCGAGATCAAGTTCTTCATCGACGGCGACGGCGCGTTCCCGACCATCTGCGGCACCGGCACCGAGGATTACTTCTGCGGCGCCTACAATTTCGATCCCCATGTCGCCCATGCCGGCCAGGCCCCGTTCCAGCAATCGCGCTACCAGGAATTCACCACGCCCTATGCTGGCCTGCCGCAGGTGATCCGCCCCGACGGCGTCTACAGATCGCAGCAGCGCTTTGGCCTCTATCGCTGGCACATCCCCGATCCCGTGCGCTTCCGCAGCGATCTGCGCGTGACCATCCAGGCGCTGGGCTGGCTGCCTGGCGCGAGGGACGGAAAATATCTTCCGTTGCAGGACGACATCGCCTCGGTCGCATTCTGGTACCAGACGCTCCCGACGGCACCCTTCCCGACACTTCCCGGCCCCGACTATCTCGAAATTGCGTAGGCCCGCCCTACCCGGTCAAGGGGACGAAAGATGCTCTATTCGATGTCGTCCAAGGTCGTCGAACTCAAGCGCAAGCTCGAGAGCTTCATGGACCGGCACATCTATCCGAACGAGGAACGGTTCTATCGCGAGGCGGAGGAACTCGGTCCGTGAAAAGTCTATCCCGTCGTCGAGGGAGCTGAAGCCGCTGGCCCGTGCCGAAGGCCTCCGGAATCTGTTCCTGCCGCAGTCCAGCCACGGCGCCGGGCTCACCAACCTCGAATACGCCTCGCTTTGGCGCAGGGGGTTTAGTCGAAGCTTGGCGGCTCCTGGATCGGCGCAGATACATTCTGATTCGAAATCGCTTCGAAGATCGCCCCGAAAATGATGAACGGCAGATAGAACGCAAGCATGATCGTATTCCTCCTGCTGTGACAACCTTGGCTCGCAGGGCCAGGTTCCTCAAATTGATGCTTGCCCGCCTCGGAACATTTCGGCGCTTACCGAGCTACCGACGAAACCGAGTCAAAGGCCCTTTCAAGAACGCATCGCGTCAATCGCATGGGCGATCAGAACGACTGCGCTTGCGGCAATGAGAAACACAAACAACCAGCTCACGTCCGCCTCCGATCCCGGAAGTGAACGCGTTCATCCATGCACAGTCAAAAACCATTGCTCTGGAACCGCTATTCCGCGGCTCGCTGATGCTTCGCAGCAACAATTGCATCTGCTATCGGCGCTATCGGCAGAACGCCAAGAGGAGCAACGCGCCCACGACACAGGCTGCCAGGACTAAAAACCAAACGCCCATACAGTCCCCCGACTCAACACAAGCGAGTCAGGATTAGCCTTACGGTTTGGCATTGAAACGCTTGTTGCCGGTTTTCCCCAGCCCAAGCACGATCAGCCGCTCGCTGCGTTAGTCCAATACCTCTACCGTCGCGGAACGCCCCGCCACCAGTGACAAGGCTTCGGGCTTCGGGTCGAGCGCAATCCGCACCGGCACGCGCTGGGCGAGCCGCACCCAGCTGAACGTCGGGTTGACGTTGGCGAGAAGGCTCGCGCCTTCCGCACGGTCGCGGTCCTCGATACCGGCGGCGATGCTCTCGACGTGACCCGCGAGGGTGGTCTTCTCGCCCATCAGGCGGACCTGGACCCTGTCGCCGACGCGGATGCGCGCGAGCTTGGTCTCCTCGAAATAGCCTTCGACATGCAGCGTGTCGGTGTCGACCAGCGCCATCACGCCCTTGCCCGCGGTGACGTAGGCGCCGGGGCGCAAATCCATGTTGGTGATCACGCCGTTGACGGAGGCACGGATCTCGCTGCGATCGAGGTTGAGCTGCGCCACGGCGCGATCGGCGACGGCCGCATCGAAGGCAGCCTTGGCCTGGAGCTGGGTGGCCAGGACCTGCTCCTGCTTCTGCTGCGAGACTGCATCGGTCGTCAGCGTGCTGTAGCGTTTCAGATCGGCATTGGCCTGGTCGAGCGTGGCCTGATGACCGGCCACCGATGCATCGGCCTGCCGCAGCGCCAGCGCAAAGCGCTCCCGATCGATCCGGAACAGAACGTCGCCGCGACCGACCTTCTGGTTGTCCTTGACCAGCACCTCGGTGACGAAGCCGGAGACATCAGGAGCAACCTGGACCACATCGGCGCGCACGCGGCCGTCGCGGGTCCAGGGCGACTCCATGTAGTAGACCCAGAGCTCGCGGCCGACGACGAGCGCGGCGACGACGGCAAGGACGGTCAGCGCAATGCGACCGAACAAGGCAAGATTGCCCTTCATGTGAGGTACTCCGAGAGATAGACGACGCCGCCGAGCAGGCAGACGAAAATCGCGAAATCGAAAAGCGCGCGGTGCCACACCAGCCGGTAGAGGTCGAAGCGCTGCATCAGCCGGCGCAGCAGCGCGCTCAGGACGTAGGCGACGATGATCCAGAGCAGCAGCGCCGGCACCAGCACACCGTAGATGTCGATCACATATCTCATGCCGCAACACTTTCTGCGCGCGGCCGGTAGGCCGGCGCGTCCGGAAACAGGCCACGGCGGATGCCCACGAGACCGATCAGGGCGTCTTCGCGCGCACTGTCATTGGGATCCTTCACCGCCTGGACCAGTGCCCGGTCGACGCTCGTCAGCAGCTGGGCCGGCATCCCGTTACCCGCGTAGCTGCGGCAGGCCATGGCGAGCTGATCGAGCATGTCGTCGATGACGGCAATGGTGGATGCCGCAAGGCCGTAGCGGGCGCGGCGCAGGTCGATGATGTTGATGCCGATGCGGAGCTGGACCAGACTGTCGGCGTCGCGCCGGTCGCTCTCCGAGAGAAAGGCGATACGCTGCACCAGCAGCCCGAGCCGGTGCAGCATGAGGCCGGCGAACTCCGCTCGGTCGCGCCTGCCGCGGCGTTCGGCTGCGACCGCAAGCGTCTTCCAGTTCGACAGCACCAGGCGGTTGGCAATCCACTCCGCGCCCACCCCACGCGCGATCCTGGTCACGATCTCGGCGATGAGAACGCCGACGAAGAAGGCGACCGCGGAATTGGCATAGGCGGCAAAATCCGCGTTGTAGGTCGACTGAATTGCCAGCAGCGTCGCGGTGTTCGCCGCGAGCGCCATGCCTGCGCCCGCCGTCGCCGGCCGGCTGATCAGGAAGCCATAGAGCAGGAAGGTCGGCGCCAGCGCGAGGACCAGGACCTCGAGATGGGAGATCGCGGGCACCAGTGCGAACAGGTAGATCGCGACGACGACGATCGCGACCAGCGACCACAGGCCGAAGCTGCGGATGAAGCGCGCCGGCTCGTCCTGCGCGGCGAAGAACGAGCAGGCGACCGCCGCCATCATCGGCGCCGAGGCGCCGTCCGGCCAGCCGGTGCCGATCCAGAATGCGCAGCAGATCAGGATCGCCGCGGCCGCTCCGGCTGCCGACCACAACGCGAGGCCGCGATCCCTGTGGCGCACGGGCGCGGCGCCGGCCTCGGAATGGAAAGCCAGTTCAAGCGTCGAGACGTTGCGGTTGTCGGCGATCGCCTCGGTCAGCTCGCGGCAATCGCGCGAGAGATCGACGAGTTCGCGCAACCGCAACAGCAGACTTGTCGTGATGATCCGTTCCCAGTCAGCGCTGTCATCGAGCACCGCCTGCTGCTCCGCGATTGCGGCGCGGATCCGCTCGGCCGGTTGCCGTGCACCGACGTCGCTCACGACCCATTGCGCCAGATCCTCCAGCAGCCGCTTCAGCTCGGGCTGCCGGCCCAGGGCTTCTTCGCCCAGGGCGGCCAGTCGATCCTCGATCGAGGCGATAACCGGCAGCAGCGTCAACATCCGGAGCCGGATTTCGCCAAGGCCCGTCACCGCGTTGCGGTCGGTCAAGCGGTCATAGGCTAGATGGGTGGAGAGCGTGTCGATCTCGACGATGTCGGTCGCAAGCTTGAGGCGCTTGCCGCGGCGGGTCTCGGCAGTACCTTGCCGCAACAGCACGACCTGGCTAAGGCGGCGCGCGTCCGCCAGCCAACTATCGACGCGGTGGGCGACCGCCGGCGCGACGCTGCGGGGAAAGACGATGGTGGAGACCAGGCTTGCACAGATGATGCCGAGCGAGATCTCCTCGAGCCTTGCCACCGCGGTGTCGAAGATGGCACCGGGCTCGGAGACCGCCGGAAAACCGATCAGCGCCACCGTGTATCCGGCCAGCATGAAGACGTAGCTGCGCGGCGTCCCATCGAGCAGCGACAGATAGAGGCAAAGCCCGACCCAGAGCGCGATGGCAAGGCAGAGCAGTTCCGGCGCGTCGATCAGGTTCGGCACCAGCGCCACCGTCATGACGGCGCCGACCAGCGTGCCCATGACGCGGAAGAACGCCTTCGAGCTGGTGGCCCCCGCCAGCGGCTGCGAGGTGATGTAGACGGTCGCCATTGCCCAATAAGGCCGTGGCAAATCCATCGCCAGCGCGATGACGAGCGCCAGCATCGACGCGGCGAACGTCTTCAAAGCAAAAATGAGGTCCGCGTGGCGGACCAGGAACGGCTCGTCTTCGCGCATGGCTATTTCGCCTCGGGACCAGTCTTCTCGGGACCAGTCTTCTCGGGACCAGTCTTCTCAAGACCGGTCTTGAGGTCTTGCAAGCGACTGGCCCGCTGTTCGATGCGCCGAAGAGTCTCGAATGTTATCGCAAGTTCCTCGGGGCCGATATCCTTCAGGAGGCTGGCCCGTACCCGGCGCAGCACCCGTTTGGTCTCCTCGACCTTGGCCACGCCCGCTTTTGTCGAATGTAGCGTTTTGGCACGACGATCGGTGGGATCCTCGCGGCGTTCGACCAGGCCGTCGGCCTGGAGCAGATCGATCAGGCGCACCAGCGACGGCCCCTCGATGCCGAGCTCGTCCGCGAGCACGCCTTGGCGGACATTCTCGCCCTGGCGCGACAGCACCAGCAGCGGAATCGCGGTGGCATAGGACAAGCCGTGCTCGGACAGCGCAGAATCCGATTCGCGCCGCCACATCCGCCCGAGACGCGCGATCAGCCGGGCGATTTCGGCGTGGATGTGAGCCTGCGAGGGAGCCATTCAAATTAGATAGGATGCTATCTAATAACTCGCAATCATGAGCCGATCACGAAATGGCGACAAGGTCTCGGCGGATTCTGGTGGAATTCCCGAACGCCGGCGTGCCGCCAGGCGGCACGCCGCCCGCGATCGCGCTCGCCTCAATTCACCACGTAAACGTCAGGATCGGCGCTGGAGCTCGGCTTCTTGAAAGCGTTGCGCAAGGCCGGCGACATCGGGACGTTGTAGTTGAGGCCGTTGGGCGGCGTTGGCGATTCCAGCCACTTCCTGTAGAGCGCCTCGATTTCCGGGCTCGCATAGAGCTCTGCCGTTGCACGATCCACCAGTGCCTTGAATGGTGCATCCTCCCGCCGCAGCATGATGCCGTAGGGCTCGGGCTTGGAGAAGGCCTCCTCGCTGATCATGAACGATTGCGGCTCCTTCGAGCGCGCGATCGCGACCGCGAGCTGGACGTCGTCGAGCGCGTAGGCCTGGGCGCGGTCGGTCTCCAGCAGCAGGAAGGCCTCGGCCTGGTCCTTGGCCGGCATGATGTTGATGCCGAGATTGCGCTCGGTATTGACCTTGGCGAGCTGGGTCAGGTTGACCGAGCCGGCCACTGCCGTGACCGCCTTGCCCTTGAGATCGTCGATGGTGTTGATCTTCGCGGCTTTCCTGGCCGCGAATCGGGTCGCGCTGAGGAAATGCGTGTTGGTGAAGGCGACCTGCTTCTGGCGGTCCGCGTTGTTCGTCGTCGCCGAGCAATGCAGGTCGAGCGTGCCGTTGACCATCAGCGGCATGCGGTTCGACGACGTCACCGCGAGAGTCTCGACCGAAATGTCGGGCATGCCGAGCTGCTTCTTCACGGCCTCGACGATCCTGAGGCAGATATCCATGGCAAAGCCGACCGGTTTCTGGTTGCCGTCGAGATAGCTGAACGGGACCGAGGCCTCCTGATAGCCCAGCGTGATCTTCCGGGTCTCCTTCACCTTCTGGAGCGTGCCCGTGAGGTCTTCGGCTGAGGCTGCGCCGGCAAGACATGTCACGGCCAGAACAATGATGGGAAGACGCATCGGAGGGCTCCTCAAGGGGGTCATCGACCGGTGTCGAGACGCAATCGCGGAGCTGATAACGCATCAATGCAGCGGGCGCCAGACGAGGCAGGGTTTACCAGCTATCGCCTTTTTAGCTAGATCCGGTCGAGGACCGCCGCCTCATTCACAGCTCAGCTGCTGCTCGAACCAGCCGCCGAGCCGATCCGACAAGGGCTGCCACACAAGCTGGAAGCCTTCGAGCTTGCCGAGTTGGCGCGGTACATCGCCCGCAACTCTCGGCGCGCGGGCGAGTTGATAGCCCTCGACGACGAGCGCGCATCCGGACGGGCCGACCAGTGCGAAAAAGTCGCCACCCTCGGACAGCTCGATGGCGGTCGCGGCAGCACCTTCGGGAACGGGCTGGCCGTCAAACTGATATTGGCTTGCATGCACATCACCCCAAAAGTGCAAGCCAGCTGAATGCCAGCCTTCACGGCCCGCGAAACCAACGGCCTGGTGAAACGTCGCGCCCAATGGCCGGATTCGATTTAGGCAGTCCGGGCGCCAAACTGCATGCAATTGGAGCGCGGAATTGGCGCGAGCCTGTGCTAAGGAATGGTGTCACCCCTACAGGATTCGCCGATGGCGGCGCGCACAAGCAGCAAGACTTCTGAATCGTCGGACAAGGTCAGCGTGATCTGCCGCGCGCTCCGGCGCGCCATCATCGAGCAAGCGCTCGAGCCCGGCGCCAAGCTGCCGGAGGATGCACTTGGCGAGCGCTTTGGCGTCAGCCGCACCATTGCCCGTCATGCGCTGGGACAGCTCGCCGCCGAAGGCCTGGTCGAACTGCGCCGTAACCGGATCGCGGTGGTGGCGACGCCGAGCAGGCAGGAGGCGCGCGATGCCTTCGACATCCGCATCGAGCTCGAGCGTCTCGTCGTCCGCCAGCTCGCGGGCAAGCTGACCAAGACGCAGATTGCCGAGCTGAACGCCCATGTCGACGCCGAGGATCGCGCCCTCGGCGGCACGGACGCGGTCTCGATCCGGCTCGCCACCGAATTCCACATCCTGCTCGCGCACATGACGAACAGCCCGATCCTGGTGCGCTATGTCAGCGAGGTCGCCTATCGCTGCTGCCTGACGCTGTCGCTCTACAGCCGGCCGCATTCCACCGAATGCGGCATCAACGAGCACCGTGCCATCATCTCGGCGCTCGCCAAGGGGAACGAGGCCAAGGTGATGGACTTGATGCATCATCACCTGGATTCCGTGGCCAATCGCGCGCTGGTGGCCCCCACCCCGCAGCGCGCCCGCGATCTCCTCGATATTCTCGCGCCGTATGCGGAGGAAGTGACGAGCGACCGCGTGGTCAAGCTGCCGAAAGTCGCGAGGCGCGGTTAGGCTTCAATTCCGCGCTGAACCAGAATGCGCTCGGCGCTATCGTTCCACACGTCCATCTTCACGATCTGCCCGTCTCTCACGACGAAGCGGTCGACATAGCGGTTGCCCTCGAACGGCGTGCCGTCGATCCACTCGCCATAGAGCGTGCCCACGCTGTAGACCACGGTCTCATCTGCGCCCGGACACACGTCGAACCGGGCCATCTTCTTCTTCACCCACCGATAGCGCTTGGCATTGAAGCCGGTCGGCCCGCGCGGATGATCGAACTCGCGCCCGCCGGTGAACGTGATCAGCGTGCCCGGCTTCATATAGGCCGCGGCGGCATCGGGATCGGGTATCATCGAAGCGGTCAGGTAAGCCTCCACGATCTCGGCGTCGGTCATCGGGCGTTCGGCTTTGACAGGAGCGGACATCGTTGGGTTCTCCGGGGTCACGGCATTCTACAATCCAGACCTCAAAGTGCATGCATATTTTTTGGACAATTCGACGTATTGGTCGCCCACAATCTGGAGCTGCCCGCTCCCACAGCTTCCGCTAGGCTGCCACACCTAAACCCGACGCCATGACCACCCAAGCCGCCTTCGACCTGATCTTCCGCAACACGCTGTTGCGCTCTTCCGCCGCACCCGTCGACATCGGCGTGAAGGGCGGACGCATCGCCGCGATCGAGCCCAAGCTGGCCTGCGACGGCGTCGAGGTCGACCTCGGCGGGCACCTCGCCCTGCCCGGCTTCGTCGATAGCCACATCCATCTCGACAAGGCCTGCCTCCTCGGCCGCTGCGGGCACGACCACGGCAGCGTCTCGGAGGCCATCCGCGCCGTGGCCGGCATGAAGAAGGATTTTACCTTCGAGGACGTCTACGCGCGCGGCGCAAAAGTGCTCGAGCGCGCCATCGTGCACGGCACGACGCGGATGCGCACCCATGTTGAAATTGACCCGCGCATCGGCTTGCGCGGCTTCGAGGCGGTCAAGGCGCTCAAGCGCGACTATGCCTGGGCGATCGACCTCGAACTCTGCGTCTTCCCGCAGGAAGGCCTGACCAACGATCCCGGCAGTAAGGAACTGCTGATCCAGGCGCTGCGCGACGGCGGCGAGGTCATCGGCGGCTGCCCTTACATGGACACTGACCCAAACGCCCATCTCGCGGGCATTTTCGACCTCGCTGAGCAGTTCGACGTCGATGTCGACCTCCATCTCGATTTCGACCTCGACCCCTCATGGTGGCATCTCGACGAAGTCTGCCGCCAGACCGAGCGCCGCAACTACGGGGGACGCGTCGCGATCGGCCATGCCACGAAACTCTCGGCATTGCCGCCGGAGCGGATGAAAGCTGCCACGGCGCAGTTGGCGAAGGCCGGCGTTGCCGTCACCGTTCTGCCAGCGACCGATCTCTATCTGATGGGCCGCGAAGCCACCCACAATGCGCCGCGCGGGCTGACGCTCGCCCACAAGCTCGCCGGCGACGGCGTGCTGTGCTCGGTTGCGACCAACAACGTGCTCAATCCCTTCACGCCGTTTGGCGACGCCTCGCTGCTGCGGATGGCGAACTTCTACGCCAACGTCGCGCACGCCTCGGTCAGCGACTTCGACATCTGCCTCGACCTCGTCACGGACCTGCCGGCGCGGTTGATGAATCTCGGCGACTACGGCATCAAGGTCGGCAATCCCGCCGATCTGATCGTGCTTGATACCAGGGACGGCCGATTCGCCATCGCCGAGCTGCCTGACGTCATGATGGGCTTTAGAGGCGGCCGGCAGACCTTTGCGCGGCAGCGGACCACGCTCTTCCGCCCAGGCCCGTGAACGCTTCCAACGCATATCTGCATTGCAAGGAGCCGGATTACGTCCGATGTTACCGCCCAGAGCTCCAAAATTCCGAATCCGGTACTCTTCCGGATAGTAGATGCTCTCCGATTCCCGATAGGTGCGTGCATTGCAAGTCCCGCGGTGCCGGTCATGGCCAGGCCGCACTGATGACCGCATTCAACCGGGAAGCATGGACGTGTTCGACGCATTCAGCAGCATCAAATCTCATTCTGTTCGGGCGGGGACGCCGCCCGCCGAGACCGCCATCAAGCGGCTGAACGGCATCGGCCAAGTCCTGTCGGGCCTCGATACCGCGGCGATCCGCACCGAGGACGAGATGGCGCGCATGCTGTGGACGCTCGAGACCGCGGACAAATGCATTCGCATGATCCTCGCCGAGTTCCGCACTGAGCACACGACCGAAGTCGTCCGTGAAGCCAAAAGCCTGATGGATTTGATCGACCGCGCCCGCGACGAGCTCAATGGCTGTTGCGCGGCGAGTTCCTGAACCGGAGCCGCCCTATTTCGCGCGATTGATCTTCGCCAGGATCCGATCCGCTTCGGTGCGCCAGTCCGCGCTGCGGGCGAACTCCTTGGTCCCCTTGGGTCCGAACAGCCCCTCATCGGCAAGATCAGCCACCCAGGCCTGACGCTCGGCCGTGCCCTGCGCCGACCACGGCGTCAGTCCCGCCTCGCGCACAGTCTCCGCAACCTCGCGCACCTCCTCGGCCCGGCGGCGGCCGTGCTCGATCACGCGCTGGAAGAAATAGGCGCCCTGCTTCTCCCAGTCGATGGCGGGGAATGTCTCGGTGAGTGACGCCAGCACGGCATCTTCGACACCATAGGCGCGCGCGGTCGTAAAGCTCTCGATGACCATGGCCTCGAGGCCCTTGATCATGATGCTGCGGCACATCTTCACCGCCGAGGACACCCCTAGCTTGTCGCTGGCAACCTTCGCCGCAAAGCCGATCGCGTTCAGCAGCGGCTCCAGTTCCTTCGCGCCTGGCCCGCCGAGCAGCAGCGGCACCTTGATTCGGTGCGGCGGCACCGAGGTCATCACCGCGCCCTCGACATATCGTCCGGCCGCGCCGTCGATCAGTGCGGCGGCGCGCTGCTTGGCGCCGGGAGAGGCCGAGTTGAAGTCGAGGAACCAGGTGCCCTGGTTGATCGCGGCCGCGCAGGCCTTTGCCACCGGCACGGCCTGGCTCGCCGTGACGGCGGAGATGATGAAGTCGGACTTCGCCGTCAACTCGGCATGAGACGCCGCGAGCGTCACGCCGAACCTCGCCCCATGCTCCCTTAGCGGCGTGCCCTGCGCGCCACCGAGCTTGATGTCATAGGCTGACACCTTGATGTCCTGCTGGCGCAGATCCTCGGCCAGAATCCTGCCGACCTCGCCATAGCCGACCAGCCCGATCTGCCAGCGCCTGGGATTACCCGCCATCAATTCAATCCTCGCGTCGTCTCATCGAACAGTTCTTCGACCGCATAGCGGCGCGGGATCAGCGCCTGCTGGAATGCGTAGTCGATGATCAGCTCGAGCGGTTTCCTGTTGGCCTCGATCCCGAACGGAACGAGGTCGGGCGTCGCCACAGGCCCCGCCTGCTCCTTGTTCCGCCGGAGCAGATCATAGACGCCCGCGACCACGTCGGGGCGCGATTTCGCGAGTTGCTCGGTCACGACAACGAGATGGTTGACCGGAACGACGCCGCGACGGGCATACCACTTGGCAGCCTCCGCGGCCGGATCGGGAAACAGCGGTTTCAGCCTGGGATTGTCAGAGGTCTCGCCGAGCACGGCGTCGAGCTCGCCGTCGAGCAGCATCTGCAGGATCTTCTTGTCCTGCGGCGCGTGCTCGGTGCTGTCGACATATTCGGCGACGTGCGGATCCTCGAACGTGACCCATTTGATCTTGTCGAGATCGACGCCGCAGTCGTTGGCCAGGATGCCCCTGATCCATGCGCCCGTCGTGGTCGTGAACGAGCGGACGCCGACGCGCTTGCCTTCCAGATCGGAGGGCACGAGCGTCCCATGCGCGGGATTGTAGAGCGCATAGGAATGCTGGAAGCGGCCCATCATGGTCGCCGGCAGCATTACCAGCGGCTTGCCGTGCGCTTTCGCCATCAGATAGGTGACGATCGCCATCTCGCAGACGTCAAACGCCTGCTCGCGCACCATCCGCTTGAACGCGGTGTTGGTCGGCGTGTATTCGATGAAGTCGAGGTCGAAGAGGTCGGAACAAAGCGCGCCGCTCTTCACCGCCTGCACATGAGGATGACTGCCGAGCACGGCCTTCAGCTTGAGACGATTCATCCGCCCGCTCCGCTTCTCTTGTTTCGCTCAGACGTCCTCGGGATTGTCGACATGGACGAGGCCTGCCTTGGCCAGCGCCTCGCGCATGCTGTACATGTCGAGGCCGAGCTCGCCCGAGGCGAGGCGCTTGCGTTTGCCGCCTTCATCCGCGTTGCGCTTCCTGGCCTTCTCGGCGACCTCGGCCGCATAGCGCTTCGGCACCACGACGACACCGTCGTCATCGGCGACGACGAGATCGCCGGGATCGACATTGACGCCGGCGCAGACCACGGGGACGTTGACCGAGCCGAGCGTGGCCTTCACCGTGCCCTTGGCCGAGACGGCGCGCGACCACACCGGAAAGTTCATCTCATGCAGCGCTTTGACGTCGCGGCAGCCGGCATCGATGATCAGCCCCTGCACGCCGCGCGCCTGAAGCGAGGTCGCGAGCAGCTCGCCGAACATGCCGTCGGTATTGTCGGTGGTGCAGCCGACGACGAGGATGTCGCCCTTCCTGCACTGCTCGACGGCGACATGGATCATCCAGTTGTCGCCGGGCTGTGCCAGCACGGTGACGGCGGGGCCGGCGATCGACGCACCCGCCCAGACCGGACGCAGATAAGGCTTCATCAGGCCGAAGCGGCCATAGGCCTCGTGCACGGTCGAGACGCCGTACTCCGCCATCCCGGCGGGATCGGCTCGCTCAATATTGCGGACGACGACGGGCTTCATGCCAGCTCCTCCGCAACGGTCGGGAACAGGCGCTGATAGGCCTCGCCATAGGTCATGGCCACGCCGGTATTGCGGCTGCCCTGGATGCCGCGGTTGAGCGCGACACGCTCGTAATAACCCCACAGGTGCTTCTGCGCGGCGAGGATCTGGAACGCTTCGTACTTCTGCGCCCAGACCTCGTCGATCTTGAGCAGCAGGTCCGGCTTGTAGTTGCACTGCTCGGGCTGGTGCGGCTCGAACAGGAACACCGGCGGCGCGGAATATTTGTACTGCGCGCCGGGCTTGTGGCCCATCGCCTGCGCGACCACGCGCGTCTCCTGGGCGAAATGCGCAGCGTTCGGGTGGTCGAAATTATAGGGGTCCTCCAGCGCGTGCGTCAGCACGAAGCTCGGGTTGAGTTCGCGGTAGATGTCGACCATGCGGTCGAAATGCGCCTCGGTCAGCTTCAGGGGATAGTCGCCGCAGTCGAAGAACTCGATCTCGGCACCTAACAGCTTCGCCGCCCGCTCCGCCTCGTCCTTGCGGCCGGCCTTGACCGATTCCAGCGTCGCGCCCTTTTCCTTCCACGCGAACTGGCTCTCGCCGCGCTCGCCGAAGGACAGGCACACGATCTTCATGCGATAGCCCTTCTTCGCGTGCAGCGCGATGGCGCCGCCGGCGCGCCAGACGAAATCGCCGGGATGGGCGGTGACGACGAGACCTGTTTTCATGGGCTACTCCTTTTCGTTGCGTCCACAACGCATGTCCGCACAGCTTGTCGATCGCGCAATCGTCGTCACGCCTCGAACTCGAACAGGCGCGCCGGATTCTCGATGAGGATTTTTTGCTGGAACTCCGGCTCCGGCGCGAACAGCGGGATCAAATCGACGAGATCGCCGTCATTCGGCATCACCTTGACGTTGGGATGCGGCCAGTCGGTGCCCCAGATGACTCGGTCGGGGGCAGTCTCGACAATCTTGCGTGCGAACGGCACCGCGTCCGTGAATGGCGGACCGGCCGAGGACACCCGCTCCGAGCCGCAGATCTTCACCCAGCACTTCTCGTCGCGCTGCATCAACTCGATCAGGATCCTGAACGGGAGCTGATCGAGCCCGTCCGCCGCCTTCACCCGGCCCATATGGTCGATGGTGTAGCTCAGCGGCAGCCTGGTCAGCATGTCGGCATATTCAGGCATGTCGATCGCGTCGAAATGCAGGTCGATGTGCCAGCCGAGCGGGGCGACCATTGCGATGATGCGGTCGAACACGCGCTTGTCGGGCACGCCGCCGAGATGGCGGACGAAATTGAAGCGGCAGCCGCGGAAGCCGCCCTCGTGCAGGATGCGCAGCTCGCGCTCGGTGATGGTGTCGTCAATATTGGCGACCGCGCGATAGGCGCCGTTGCTCTCAGCGATCGCATCGAGCGCCACCGTGTTGTCGGTGCCATGCACGCTGGCATTGACGATGACCGCGCGCTCCACGCCGAGCTTGGCGTGCAGCGCGCGAAAGTCGCCCAGTGGCGCGTCGGGCGGCGTGTAGGAGCGTTCCGGCGCGAAAGGGTATTTCCAGCCGGGCCCGAAGATGTGGCAGTGCGCGTCGCAGGACCGCTTTGGCAGCTTGAACTTCGGCGCGCGCGTATCTGGGTCGGGCGGCGGAATGGTCGGCGTGTACATCATCGTCATCACTTGAATCGCCGAGCGAGACTGTTTGGTTCAAGTCTTGCTGCTGACGGCCGGCCGCCGCCGCGCCGGCGCGGCCTGATCGAGTGCAGGCGCCTGGAAGCCGGCTACGGTGGCCTGCACCAATTGCTCGATGGCATTGGCAGGATCGCTGCCGTCGGCCTCGCCGCGCGACAGGCGCGAGACGCGGTCCGGCGTCACCAGCGAGTAATAGAGTGCACCGAGCAGGAAATGGCTGCGCCAGACGATGTCGGTGCGCGGAATGTGCGGCAGGCTCTCGTGGACCGCATCGATGAAGGCGTGACTGGTGTCGTCAAAGGTCTGCGCGATGATCTTTCGCGCGACTTCGTTGCCCTCGGCCGACATCACCGCGCGCAGCCGCGTGAAGCGCGCGCCCCCGCCGGCGAGATCGCTGCCCGAGGTGAAGGCCGGCACCACATAGGCGCGCACGATCGCCTCCAGCCGGTCCTGGAGATCGCGCACGCGTTTTGCGGCGGCGAGCAGTTCGGAGCGGCGCAGGTTCATCGGCCCGCAATGGCGCCGGTAGATCTCCAGCAGCAGGCCGTCCTTGGTCTTGAAATGATAGGTGACGCTGCCGGGATTGGCCCCGGCCGCCTGTGCGATGTCGCGCACTGAGACGGCATTGAAGCCGTTGGTGGCGAACAGTTCCTCGGCCGCGGCGAGGATCGCCTCGCGCATGTTCGGCTTGCGGACCGTTTCCTTGCTGGTGGGCTTGCGTACCATGTGATTTGTACTATCGTACAAAAGATCAGGTCTCGTCAACAAGAACCATGGGCATCGTCCGGAGCGGACGATAGACCGCCGTCAGGGGACGGAATGCCCCAAGGAGTGCTGGGAATGCTGGGTTTGAACACGACAATCGGTCGGCTCGCGGTCGGTGCAGGCATGCTGCTGGCGGCGAGCGCCGCGCAGGCTGCGGACACTTATCCGAGCAAGCCGGTCCACATCCTGGTGCCCTATGCGGCCGGCGGCGCGGTCGACCTGCTCGCGCGTACCCTCGGCCAGGCGCTGGCCAAGACCTGGGGCCAGCAGCCGGTGATCGACAATCGTCCCGGCGCCGGCGGCATCGTCGCCTCGCAAACGCTGGCGCAGGCTGCGCCTGACGGCTACACGCTGATCCTGGTCGCCAGCGGCCATCCGCTCAACCAGTTCATCTATCCGAGCGTGCCCTACGACACGTTCAGGGATTTCACCGCGATCACCGAAGTCGCCTGCTCCCCGCTCGCAATCGTCGTGGCCAAGGACAGCCCTTACAAGACGCTCGACGATCTCCTCGCCGCCGCCAAGAAGGATCCGGACAAGCTCTCCTATGGCATGTCCGGCAACGGCACTTCGGCGCATCTCGCCGGCGAGCTGCTCAAATACATGTCCGGCACCAAGATCGTCGCGATCCCCTACAAGGGCGGCGCGCCGGCGCTGACGGCCGTGATCGCGGGCGAGATCCCACTCAGCATCAATCCGCTCGCGGAAGCCATCGGTCAGCTCGAAGGCGGCCCGGTGCGCGCGCTCGCGGTGACCTCGGCCGAGCGCTCCAAGGCGCTGCCAGATGTTCCGACCATCGCCGAGGCCGGCGTGCCTGGCTACGACGTCTCGGTCTGGTGGGGCGTGCTGGGTCCGGCCAAGATGCCGCCGGAGATTGTCGCGAAGCTCGAGACCGACCTCAAGGCCGCGCTGCACGACCCAAACGTGCTGTCGACGCTCGCCAAGATCGGCGCAGCCCCCGTCGGCTCCTCCGCCAGGGATTTTGACGCCTACATGCGTGCCGAGGCAACCAAATGGGAGCCGGTGCTGAAGGCCGCCAACATCCGCGCGCAGTAGGGGTCTTCAGATAAAGACCTTGTCCGCACGCCTGCGCACATCGCCCTGCTCGCGGTGACAGCCGCAGGTGGCGTGGCGGCGCGACCAAGGCTCGTAAACGCAGCACCGCACCGGTCAATTGTGGGCGGTCGCCCGCATTTTCTCCGGTGCGATAGATTGCTGCAGGACTTCGATATCGTCGTCCCCTCCTTGCGGCATCAGGATCGCGCGTTCGCGCGGCAGGGCTTCCGGCATCTCGTCACGGATGAAGGCGATCAGCTTCTCTCGAATCTCGCAGCGCAGGTCCCAGGACTGCGGCGCATTCCGCGCGCTGACCAGCGCGCGCAGCTCGATGGTACGTGAATCCGCGTCGATCACCTGGAGATTGACGACGGCGCCGTCCCAGAGCTTGGACTCCTTCACCGCCTCCTCCAGCCAGCGCCGGATGCGCGGCACGTCGGCGCGATAGTCGACATGGAGCGCGATGACGCCGATCAGGGAGGCGGTGTCGCGGGTCCAGTTCTGGAACGGCTTTTCGATGAAGTAGGACAGCGGCACCACCATGCGGCGCCAGTCCCAGAGCCGGATCACCACATAGGTCGATGCGATGTCCTCGACCCAGCCCCACTCGTTCTCGATGATCACGGCATCCTCGATCCGGATCGGCTGGGTGATCGCGATCTGCAAGCCGGCGATCAGGTTGCTGAGCAGCGGCCGCGCGGCAAGACCGACGATGATACCGGCAGCGCCCGCGGAGGCGAACAGGCTGACGCCATATTGCCTCACCGAATCGAACGTCATCAGCGCTGTTGATATCGTGATGATGACGATGATGGTGTCGGTGACGCGCTTGAACACGCGCACCTGCGTGACGTGCTTGCGCGCGACGAAATTCTCGGTGACATCCCGAAAATTCTGCAAATAGCGCGCCGCGCTCATGTCCACGACGCGGATCGAGATCCAGCCGATCAACGCGATGAAGGCGACGACGAACAGGCGCGTGAGTGGCATACGAATGGTGTCGTCGAGCGGCGCGAGCGGCAGGACCAGGGCGACGGCGGCAAGACACAGCGCCAGCTGGGCCGGACCGGAGGTGCGCTCCATGAACACGCTCAGAAGCGGAAATCGGGTCCCGAAAGCGCGTTTCAGCAGCCAAACGGCAAATCGATAAAACGACAGGGCAAGCAGCATCGCCCCGGCGACCAGGCCGAGACCGATGAACCATGATGGTATCCACCCGAGCATCTTGTCGATGTCGGCCATGAGAGCCTGCCAATTCATTGCTGTCCCCGTCTTGAATTCGCGTCAGCGCTCAACGCCCCCCGGGCCGGCTTCGCTCCCCCGCCTCGTGCAACGCAGCATTCCGCTGGTGCAACTGTCGCCGACCTGCGCTAGTTTGTGGTTCGCATGACCAGACGAACCGGCAGCGCCGACCTTCCTCTCCACACCGGACGGGTTCCGCCGTGGCTCGCGAGCCGCATGGCAACGCTCGGCGCGATCGTGACCCAGGCGGTCGTTCATCATTATGGACGCGATGCATTCCTTCAGCGCCTCTCGCATCCGTTCTGGTTCCAGTCGTTCGGCGCGGTGATGGGGATGGATTGGCACTCCTCCGGGATCACCACGGCGGTGATCGGCGCGCTGAAGCGCGGGCTTGGCCCGCTCCAGGACGAGCTCGGCATCTATGTCTGCGGCGGCCGCGGCCAGCATTCGCGCAAGACGCCGGACGAGCTGTTGCAGCTCGGCGACCGCATCGGCTTCGATGGCGTAGAGCTGACTCGCGCCAGCCGTCTGGTGGCCAAGGTCGACAGCGCCGCGGTGCAGGACGGTTTCGATCTCTATCTCCACGGCTTCTTCGTCACCACTGAGGGCAAGTGGACCGTGGTGCAGCAGGGCATGAACGGCGACAAGCGCCAGGCCCGCCGCTATCATTGGCATTCCGAGGCGCTGAAGAGCTTTGTCGATGCGCCCCACAGCGCGATCGACGGCCCGCAGCAGGGCGAGATCGTCAATCTCACCGACCACCGCGCCGACGTCTCGCGCACCGCGCAGCTCGAGCTGCTCTCCGATCTCGGCCCCGATCGCATCGTCTCCGAATTCGAGCGGCTCACCGGAACGGCGCCCGAGCCCGCGCAGGCGATGCTGCCGCATCTGATCATGCCCGCGCATCACGACGTCAGGCCCAAGGACGTGTTCGCGCGGCGCCTGCACGGCACACTCGCCGCCGCCGCAGAGCGCGGTCCGGTCGACTTCCCGGAACTGCTGCTGACGCCCGGCGTCGGCGCGCGCACGGTACGCTCGCTGGCGATGGTGGCCGAAGTCGTGCACGGCGCGCCGTACCGCTTCACGGATCCCGCGCGCTTCTCGCTCGCCCATGGCGGCAAGGACCGGCATCCCTACCCCGTCCCGATCAAGGTCTATGACGAGACCATCCGCGTGCTGAAGGGTGCGATTCAGAACGCAAAGCTCGGGCGCGAGGAAGAGATGCAGGCGATCAGGCGCCTTGACGACCAGGCGCGGCGGCTGGAGCGGACCGCGAGTGGACCGCCGGTGGAGTCGTTCATCGCAGGCGAACGTGCGGCCTCGCCCGATCTCGACGGTCGCTCCGTGTTCGGCTGGGAGCGCGAGCTTGCGCCGACACAAAAGCGGACCGGCTGAACACCGGTCCGCAGTTGGTCGGGAGGCCCCCTTCTCAGCTCTCGTCGGTCCCCGGCCCTTCGTCGAGCCGGTTGGCCGCATGATCCTGATACTGTTCGGTCTGAATGGATTTGCTGTCCATGCCGCGAATGTCCGAATGCTGTTTCTTGTCGCGGTTGGACAGCACCATGTTGTCGCCGATCTTGTCCTTGGGTACCTCCGTCATGGCTCCGGTGCCGTCACCCTTGCCATGCATGCCGGACCTGAAATGCGTTTTGCTGCCATTCCCACCTGGCATTCGATCTCTCCTGTTGCGGTTATCTTGTGAAGCTTCAGTGCTTCTGCTGCGCCGGCGTCGGCTTCGGCGGCTTGTGGCCGCTCTGTCCGGGATTGTTGTGCTTGTTGTGGTCGCTCTCCTGATTGAGACCACCCCGGCTCACGGGAAATTCGCTCTGTCGCGCCTCCGCCCGCGCGTGGTGAGCGGCCGCGTCTACGGGATTACCTGCCAGCGCCTGATCCAGCTCTCGTGCGTCGGGGAGATCAGGCTTGCGCTCGAGAATGCGGACCTGCTGCTCGTGGGTCTTTTTGCCTTGCATGATGGGTCTCCGGTCTTCACCCGCCTCCGCCCTTGCCGGCCTTGTCGTGCGTGTGATGGGAGTCGTGCTCGCCTCCGCCACCCGAGACGCGGCTATGGCTTCGCTGTGGATCGTCGGCAGGAGGCTTCTTGATCTCCAGCGGCGCCTTTGCGTTCTCGTGTGATGCGCCGGGTCCGCCCTGCCGGATGCTGTTCGGTGTCTTGGTGGATGTCGACATGAAACGTCGTCCTTCTCAGCGGTCCTGCTGATAACCCTGATTGGTGGTGTTCTGCTTGATGTTGCCTTGCTGGCCCTGCTGGTCCGGGTTCTGCGCGCGGTGCTGGCCGTGCGGAGTCTGATCGGCCGACGTCTGCTTGCTATCGCCAGTTCCCTTCCGGCTCTGGTTCTCTGGTGGAACAGGTGGCATCTTGCTGGTCATGATCCCTCTCTCCTGCAAAGAAGAAAGCAGCGCCAAGGAACTCATCGCCGCTTCCGAGGTCTCGCTGACAACAGGAAGAACCGCAGACCGTTCCTGGCTGATCGCAACCGGCGACGATTTCCGAAGAAGCGCAACCGTCAGTTCGCTGCGGCAAGCGAACGATCGAATCGTTCGTCATCTGACGCCGTAATTGGCGTTCCACCACCGACGGCGACGACAGGAAGCTTCGCGATCGCACGCAGGCCCGGGCGCCTGCGCCACCGAACCTGCGCGGGATCGATGGCAAGACCAAGGATGGGCCATCGTTCCAGCAGCGCCGCGAGCGCGCAGGCCGCTTCGATACGCGCGAGCTGATGGCCGAGACAGAAATGAATTCCCGTCCCGAACGACATGTGGCGGTTCGGCTTGCGTGCAAGGTCGAGCCGTTCCGGCTGGTCGTGCACCGCCGGATCCATGTTCGCGGCGGCGAGCATGACCATCACACGGTCGCCCTTCTTCAGCCGCACGCCCGCAAGCTCGGTATCCCGCCGTACATAGCGCGGCTTGGAGAATTGCACCGGCGAGACGAAGCGCAGGAACTCCTCGACGGCGAGACCGATGCGGCCGGAGTCTTCCTCCAGCCAGTCGCGCAAGGCCGGATCCTTAAGAAGTTCATAGGCCGAACCGCTGATGAGATGCGTGGTGGTTTCCGAGCCCGCAGCGAGCAGCAGGAACACCATCGAAACCATCTCGTCCGGCGTGATCCGGCCACCTTCGCGCTCGACCTGGACCAGCTCGGCGATCAGTCCCTCACCGCCCTGCGCGCGCGCAATCTGCAACTGCTCTTCGAGATAGCGCCGCATCTTGCGGAACGCGAACAGCAATCGAAAGAAGCTGAGGGCATTCGTGAGAGACGACATTGAATTCGCCCAGGCGATGAACCTTGGGCGATCGGCGGCCGGCAGGCCTAGTAGCTCGCAGATGACCGCCAGCGGCAGCAGGCGGGCATACCGCTGCACGAGATCGGCGGGGCTGCCGCCGGCGAACAGTTCGGCCGCAAGCCCGTCCGCAATGGCGCGAATGCGCGGCTCCATCGCCACGATGGCACGGCGGCGAAACGCTTCATCGACGATGCTGCGCAGCCGCGTGTGATCCGGCTCGTCCATCGTCAGCATGTTGTTGGCGATGGTCTTCACATATTTCGGCATCCACCAGCGCAGACCCGCGACGTCGCCATCCTCCTTGCGCAGCGTGAAGGTGGTGCTGTCCTTCAGGACCTCTGCCGTGGCGTCAGGCGTGGTGGTGATCCAGACCTCGCCGACCAGGGGAAAGCGCGTCGCGACCACCGGACCGCATGCGCGCAACGTCGCAATCGCCTTGGGTGGATCGCGGAAGAAGGCCTCGCTGGTGAAATCGAGGCGCGGCGTCATGGGATCACCGTTGTGGTTGGCGCCTCAACCAGATGGTGTGCGCGCGGCGGCGCGCAAGAGCCGGAACCGGCGGAAGGACAAAGAGAGTTTATCCGCGTCCGGGCGAACGCTGGCCGGTCTTGCGTTGCTGCCGGTTGGTGTAGGAGTCCCAATGGCTCCAGCTGCCGTTGCTGAGGCTTTGCAGGTCGGTGCCAAGCGGTCGACGCGTGCGCTTGTCGTGATCGGCGATGGCGCGCTCGGACTGCGCGATCTTGCGCTTGAGTTCCGCGATTGTCTTCTGGGTCTGGCCGTTCCGCTTCGACGAGGCGATCTCGCCCATCGTGAAGCGTGCGGTTTCGAGCGCCTTCAACTCGGCACGGTTCTTCTTCAACTGAACCCGGTGCCAGGCGATGTTGCTGTCGCTGTCCGCAACCATGTGGGAACTCCGCTGATTCGGTCCCACATAGTATCGTGCGCCGAATCGGCGCCGCAACGGGCGCCACGCGGCGAAAATACGGTCTTATCTGGCCGGAATCCTGTGATCAGCGCTCGGCAAAGGCCTTTTCGACCACGAACTGGGCCGGCTCGCCGTGATTGCCCTCGATGAAGCCGCGCTCGCCGAGCAGCACGCGGGTATCCGCCACGAGCGCCGGGCTGCCGCAGATCATGACGCGGTCGTGGGCGGCTTCCAGCACCGGCAGGCCGATGTCGGTGAACAGCTTGCCTGACGTAATGAGGTCGGTGATGCGGCCGCGGTTACGGAAGGGATCGCGCGTCACGGTCGGGTAGTAGATCAGCTGGTCGCGGATGTACTCGCCGAGCAGTGCATCCTTCGGCAGATGCTCGGTGATCATCTCGCCATAGGCGAGCTCCTTGACGTGGCGGCAGCCGTGCAGCAGCACGACCTTCTCGAACCGCTCATAGGTCTCGGGGTCCTTGATCACGCTGAGAAACGGCGCGAGGCCGGTGCCCGTGCCGATGAGGTAGAGGTTGCGCCCCTCCTCCAGGTTGTCGATGACGAGCGTACCAGTGGCCTTACGGCTGACGATGATCTCGTCGCCTTGCTTCAGATGCTGGAGGCGCGAGGTCAGCGGACCGTCCGGCACCTTGATCGAGAAGAACTCCAGCGTGTCCTCGTAATTGGCGCTGGCGACGCTGTAGGCCCGCAGCAGCGGCTTCTCGCCGACCTTGAGCCCGATCATGGTGAATTCGCCGTTGCGGAAGCGGAAGGTCGGGCTGCGGGTGGTCTTGAAGGAGAACAGCGTGTCGGTCCAGTGGTGGACGCTCAAAACGCTTTCCTGATTGAAATTGCTCATCTCACCCTTCCGTTTCGCTTCCGTGCGGTTCCGAGGCGGTCAGCTATGCGTCGTTTGTACACGATCATTCGTATGCAAATGAATAATCCGGCTTGATCCCGCGGTCAAGGCTGCCCAAGATCGGAAGCGTTGCAGTTACGAATAAGGAGCCCCTTCCATGGCGCATGACGCACCCCAGGCCACCGGACCCTCGAAGCTGGTGATCCGGAATATCGGCCTGATCCTGTCCGGCGCGCTGGAAAAGCCGATCCTGGACGGCGACACCATCGTCGCCGAGAACGGCAAGATCACCGCGATCGGCCGCTACAAGGACTGCAACACCGAAGGCGCCACCACGATCGTCGACGCTAACGGCACCACCGTGGCGCCGGGCCTGATCGACAGCCACGTCCACCCCGTCGCCGGTGACTGGACGCCGCGGCAGAACCAGATCAACTGGATCGACAGCTACCTGCATGGCGGCGTCACCACCATGATCTCGGCCGGCGAAGTGCACATGCCCGGCCGGCCCCGTGACATCGTCGGCCTCAAGGCGATGGCCGTGTTCGCCCAGCGCGCGTTCTGGACCTTGCGTCCCGGCGGCGTGAAGGTTCACGCCGGCGCGCCGGTGATCGAATGCGAGATGGTCGAGGAGGACTTCAAGGAGATGGCCTCCAACGGCGTCAAGCTGCTCGGCGAGGTCGGCCTCGGCGGGGTCAAGGACGGCCCCACCGCTCGGAAAATGGTCGGCTGGGCGCGCAAATACGGCATCCAGAGCACCATCCACACCGGCGGCCCCTCGATTCCCGGCTCGGGCCTGATCGACAAGGACGTGGTGCTGGAGGCCGACACCGACGTCGTCGGCCACATCAATGGCGGCCACACCGCGCTGCCCGACGACCAGATCCGCTGCATCTGCGAGGGCTGCAAGCGCGGCCTCGAGCTCGTGCATAACGGCAACGAGCGCTCCGCCCTGTTCACGTTGCGCACCGCGCGCGAGATGGGCGACCTGCACCGCGTCATCCTCGGCACCGATGCGCCCGCCGGCTCCGGCGTGCAGCCGCTCGGCATTCTGCGCATGGTCTCGATGCTGTCCTCGCTCGGCGACCTGCCGGCCGAACTCGCGTTCTGCCTTGCCACCGGCAACACCGCGCGGATGCGGCAGCTCGATTGCGGCCTCATTGAAGTCGGCCGCTCCGCGGATTTCGTCATCATGGACAAGGCCCAGCACTCGCCCGGCAAGAACATCCTGGAGAGCGTCCAGCTCGGCGACCTCCCCGGCATCGGCATGACCATCATCGACGGCATCGTGCGCACCCAGCGCAGCCGCAATACGCCCCCGGCCGGCAAGGTGCCGGAGGTGGTGACGAAGTAGTCACCGCACAAATGCCGGCCCCGCCATCCTGAGGTGCTCGCCTTGCAAAGCAAGGCCGGCCCGAAGGATGAACGACCGAGCTGCCACATCCGGGCCGTCGCCCTTCGAGGGGCGGCCACCTCAGGGTGACGGTGACGGAACGGAGATCACCTCAGCTTATTGAGCAGCGCCATCAGCGTCTCGCGCTCCTTGGTATCGAGCGGGGCCAGCGTCTCGCGGGTGATCGCCAGCGCATTGGGTGCGAGCTTCTCGGCGAGCTGCTGGCCGGCCCGGGTCAGGCTGACCAGCAGGCGGCGACCGTCCTCTGGATCCTGGCTGGTCTCGGTCAGGCCCCGCGCCGTCAGCCGGTCAATCACGCCCTTGATGGTGGCGACGTCCATCGCCGTCAGCCGGCCGAGCTGGTTCTGCGAGCACGGCCCGGTCTCGGCGAGTTTTGACAGCGCCGCCCATTGCGTCGGCGTCAGGTTGGTGCCTATGTCTCGGGAGAAGATCGAGCTGTGACGCTGCCAGACCTGGCGCAGGATGAAACCGACCTGCTCGTCGAGCACGTAAGGCGGCTTTGCCGGTTTGACGTTCTTCTTCGCCGCGACGCTTCTCGCCATCCCCCCGCTGCCCTTCCCCTTGCCTTCACAACGACAGATGCGCGTCGCGGATGTCCGGACGCGCGTCGAGCTCGGCCATGGTACCGCCGAAGCAGATGCGGCCGCGCTCGATGATGTAGGCGCGATCGGAGATCAACCGCGCGAAATGCAAGTTCTGCTCGGAGACGACGATGCTGACCCCCTCCTTCTTCATGGTCAGGATCGCATCGACCATCTGTTCCACGATCTTCGGCGACAGGCCCTCCGAGGGCTCGTCGAGCAGCACCAGCGACGGATTACCCATCAGCGTGCGCGCGATGGTCAGCATCTGCTGCTCGCCGCCACTCATGCGGCCGCCCGGGCGGTTCTTCATCTCGCCGAGATTGGGAAACAGCGTGAACAGTTTTTCGCGCGTCCAGTGCGGCGCGTTGGGCCGCTTCGGCTGCCGGCCGACTTCGAGGTTTTCTTCCACCGTCAGGTCGGTGAAGATGCGCCGCTCCTCCGGCACGTAGCCGAGGCCCTCGCGCACGATCTCGTGGGTCGGCTTGGCCGAGACGTCCTTGCCCTCGAACATGATGCGGCCGGAGCGCTGCGCGACAAGGCCGACGATCGAGCGGAACGTCGTCGACTTGCCGGCGCCGTTGCGTCCCAGCAGCGCCACCACCTCGCCCTCGCCGACCTCGAAGCCGATGTCGAACAGGATATGCGCCGGGCCGTAATGGCTGTTGAGGTCCTGCACCGTGAGCTTCATGCCGAGGGCCCCTCGCGATGGCGGGCATCGTAGACGAGGCCTTCGCCGAGATAGACCGCCTGCACCTGCGGATTGCCGCGCACTTCGGCTGGCGCCCCCTCGGCGATCAGCGTGCCGCGGTTGAGCACGATGATGCGGTCGGCATGCTCGAACACCACGTCCATGTCGTGCTCGGTGAAAAGCACGCCGATCGACTTCTCACGCGCGATCTGCGCGGTCAGCCGCATCAGGTCGACGCGCTCGCGCGGCGCCATGCCGGCGGTCGGCTCGTCCATCAGCAGCAGCTTTGGCTCATTGGCGAGCGCGACCGCGAGCTCGAGCCGCTTGAGGTCGCCATAGGCGAGTTCGCCGCAGGGACGATCGGCGTAGCCGCCCATGCCGACCAGCTCGAGCAGCCGCCCGGCCTCGCCGCGGTCGAAATTCGGCGCCGAGCCGAAGACATTATACAGCTGCTTCCCGTGCGAGATCAGCGCGACCTGGACGTTCTCACGCACGGTCATGGTGGCGAAGGTCGCGGTGATCTGGAAGGTACGCCCGACGCCCATCCGCCAGATCTCGCGCGGCTTCTTGCCCGTCGTCTCTTCGCCGAGCAGGCGGACATGCCCGCTGTCAGGCTTGTTCTGGCCGTTGAGCATGTCGAAGCAGGTGCTCTTGCCCGCGCCGTTCGGACCGATCAGCGCCAGGATCTCGCCGGCGCGCAGCGAGAACGACACGCCCCGCACGGCATGGATGCCGCCATAGGATTTGGTCAGGCCTTCGACCGCGAGAAGTGGGGGTGCAACGCTCATTCGGCGGACTCGATCGGCTTGGCAAGCAAGGGGGATCCCGGCGGCGATGACTTCCTGCGGCGCTGCGCCAGCATCTCCAGCATGCCGACGATGCCTTTGGGGAAGACGACGACGATCAGCACGATGAAGCCGCCGAGCACGAGTTTTGACAGATCAGTCTGGCTGACCAGCCAGATGTTCAACGCCTTGTAGACGATGGCGCCGATCACCGCGCCCGATACGGTCTCGACCCCGCCGAGCAGCACCATGACCAGCGCATCGACCGAGAGCGATATGCCGAGGTTGTCGGGGAAGACGCTGCCCTTGAGATAGGCGAAAAGCGCGCCGCCGATGCCGGCGGTGGTGCCCGCGATCACGAAAGCGGTCCACTGGATGCGCTTGGCGTCGATGCCGATGGCCTCGCTGCGCAGCGCCGAGTCGCGCGTGGCGCGGAGCGCATAGCCGAATGGCGAGAACACCATGACCCGCAGCGCGATCGTGACGAGCGCGGCGACGCCAAGAGCCAGCCAGTAGAAATGCGACGGGCTCGCGGCCCATTTTTCGGGCCACACGCCGAGAATGCCGTTGTCGCCGCCCGTGACGCTCACCCATTGGAACGCGATCGACCAGACGATCTGCGCGAAGGCCAGCGTCAGCATCGCGAAATAGACGCCGGAGAGCTGCACGGCGAAGAAGCCGAACACCGCGGCGCCCATGCAGCCGAGCAGCGGCCCGAGGAGCAGGCACACGATCATCGGCAGCCCCGCCATCTTGGCGAGGAAGGCGATGCCGTAGGCGCCGAGGCCGAAATAGGCGGCGTGGCCGAACGAGGCGAGCCCGCCGACCGACATCAGGAAATGCAAGGAGACGGCGAAGATCACGAAGATCGCGATCTCCGAACCGACGGTGAGCGCGTAGTTGCCGGCGAACAGCGGCAGCGTCGCCGCGATGACGAGCGCCGCGAGCGAGGCCAGCCGCTCGTTCGACGTCAGCGGACGCCAGGGATTGACGGTCAGACCCGGCGTCTTGCGCGCCGCCGCCTCCGGCTTGCCGAACAGGCCCCAGGGCCGCACGATCAGCACCACCGCCATCACCAGGAAGACCAGGATGATGGAGATCTTCGGGAAGATCAGGATGCCGAAGGCGTTGAGCTCGGAGACCAGAACCGCGGCGACGAAGGCGCCGACGATGCTGCCGAGGCCGCCGATCACGACCACGACGAACACCTCGACGATGATGCGCAGGTCCATGGCGTGATGCACGGCATCGCGCGGAATCTGGAGCGCGCCGCCGAGGGCGGCGAGGAAGACGCCGACCGCGAACACCGATGTGAACAGCCATTTCTGATTGACGCCGAGCGCTGCGACCATGTCGCGGTCCTGCGTCGCCGCGCGCACCAGCACGCCCCAGCGCGTGCGCTGGAACAGCAGCCAGAGAATGCCAAGCACGACCGGGCCGAGCACGATCAGGAACAGGTCATAGCTCGGGATGTTCTGGCCGAAGAAATCGATGGCGCCCTTGAAGCCTGGCGCGCGGCGGCCGACGAGATCGTCGGGTCCCCAGATCAGCACGACGAGATCCTCGACCATCAAGGTGAGGCCGAAGGTCGCGAGCAGCTGGAATAGTTCGGGCGCATGATAGATGCGGCGCAGCAGCACCATCTCGACCAGCACGCCGATCAAGGCCACCGCCAGCGCGGCCAGCACGATGCTGCACCAGAACCCGAACGCGCCGGAGAGGCGCTCCGTCAGTGTGAAGGCGATGTAGGCGCCGATCATGTAGAAGGCGCCGTGCGCGAAATTCACGATCCGCGTCACGCCGAAGATGATCGACAGGCCCGACGCCACCAGGAACAGCGACGCTGCGCTGGCGAGACCGGTGAGAAACTGTACGATGTAAAAGGCCATCTTCGGTCCGGGTTAGGTTTGCATGCCGCGGCATGCGAGGCTTGGTTCACCTCCCCCGCTTGCGGGGAGAGGTCGAGTTTGCGCAACGCGCAAATTCGGGTGAGGGGGAGTCTCCGCAGGGCTCACTGTCACCTCCCTCGCGGAGGCTCCCCCTCACCCCGCCCCTCTCCCCGCAAGCGGGGCGAGGGAGAGGAAGACATCAATCCTTCGGCCGCAGCTTCTCGATTTCGGCGTCGCTGGGCAGATAGTCCGCGCCCTTCTTGTAGGACGAGTCCACCATCACGCCCTTGCCGTCCTTCAGCGCGGTCTTGCCGACATAGGCGCCGAGCGTCGACTGGTGATCGATCTTGCGGAAAGTGATCTCGCCGAAGGGCGAGCCCATCGAAAGACCTTCAGCCGCGGCAATCAGCTTCTCCGGATCGGTCGAGCCGGCTTTCGCGAGAATGGCGGCCGCCGACTTGATGGTCTGGTAGCCGACGATCGAGCCGAGGCGCGGATAGTCGTTGTACTTGGCCTGGTACGCCTTGAGGAACGCATCATGCTCGGGGGTCTTGATCGAGTACCAGGGATAGCCGGTCACGATCCAGCCCTCGGGCGTCTCGTCCTTGAGCGGATCGAGATATTCGGGCTCTCCGGTCAGGAAGGAGACGACCTCGCGCCCCTTGAACAGGCCGCGGGTGTTGCCTTCGCGCACGAGCTTGACGAGGTCGGCGCCGAAGGTGACGTTGAGGATCGCCTCGGGATTGGCCGCGGCAACCGCCTGCACCACCGGACCCGCATCGATCTTGCCCTGCGGCGGCCACTGCTCGTCGACCCACTGGATGTCCGGGCGCTTCTCCGACATCAGCTTCTTGAACACCGCAACCGCCGACTGGCCGTACTCGTAGTTCGGCGCGATCGTCGCCCAGCGTTTTGCGGGCAGCTTGGCGGCCGCCTCCACCAGCATCGCGGCCTGCATGTAGTTGGAGGGGCGCAGGCGGAACGTGTACTTGTTGCCCTTGGACCAGGTCACCGCATCCGTCAGCGGCTCGGCCGCGAGGAAGAACACCTTCTTCTGGTTGGCGAAGTCGCTGACCGCGAGGCCGATGTTCGACAGGAACGTGCCGGTCAGCATTGCAACGCCTTCGCTGGAGACGAGCTCGTTGGCTGCGGTCTGCGCATCAGCCGGCTTGCCGCCGTCGTCCTTGGAGACGACGACGAGCTTCTTGCCGTTGATGCCGCCGGCCGCGTTGATCTCTTCCACCGCGAGCTGCCAGCCCTTGCGATAGGGCTCGGTGAATGCCGGCAGCAGCGAGTAGCTGTTGATCTCGCCGATCTTGATGTCCTGCGCCACGGCCGAATGGGCCATACCGCCGGCCAGAAGCGCCAAGGCCGCGCCGACGAAGTAATTTCTTGCTCGCATCCCAACCTCCAATTTTGAACTCGCTTTCCTGAGCATGATCTTATCGGAAGACCGGCTTCCACTTTTCCGGATCATGCCCCTATCTCAGGCCGTCTTCGCCCTTGACTTCCGCAACCGTCAGCCCGCCCACGCGCGGCAGCGGACGGCCGCTGTCGGTCACGGCGACCGCGACCATGATCTCGTTGGCGCGCGGCGCATCGTTGATCTGCACCTCCATGCCGTCGAAATGGCTGCGCACGAAGGCGGCGTCCTTGTGCCCGAGCGGAATATCGAGCGTCGTGCCTGGCCCGCTGCGCTTCTTCGACGAGGGGATCAGTGCAGCGCCCTTGCCCAGAACCTTGCGCACCGGCGCGCCCATCTTGGGGTGAAGGATGGCGGCGGCATGCTCGAGCTCGCCGTTCTCGCCGACCGCTGCGGCCTTGCCATAGCTTTGTGCTTTCGCGCCCTCGATGCCGAGCGCCGCCACCGCGCGTTTGGACAGGAGCTCGCCGAGCTCCTCGCCGATCGCAATCAGCGGCGAGAGATCTTCAACGTATCTTCCGGCAAAGGGATTTTCGATCACGGCGATCGCGGCGGCGCGCCGCGTCGGCGGCGAGACCTGGCGGCCCATCTCCATCTGCGTCTCTTCGACGACGGTGACGATCTTGCGGATGATCGCGCTCATGTTTCGCTTCCCTGTTCAACCATCGACCGCGTTCTCCAGCACGAGCGGTCGCGGTCGTTGCTCTTCTATATCCTTGGTTCCGATCACAAGCATATCACCACAAAGCCTGAGCACAGCCCCCTCGATCAGTCCGCGATCGAACAATCGCCGTGCACATTCCGCGCCAGATTCCAGCGCGGCTGCGATCTCATTGTGAGACAATTCGCCGACATGGCGGGTGACGAGACGCGCGCCGAGATCGCTGTCGGGCTGAAGCTCGCTCGCGGGCTTGCGGATGATGGCGGGATGTCCGGGCAGATCGACGGCATTGGCGATGACAGTGGCGGCCGCATCGGCCTGCGACGCTTTCACCGCAAGCACCGTCACAGCGTCGGCAATGCCGAGCGAAAAGCTGCGGCCATGCCGTCCACTGGTCGCGATCCCGCGCACCGGATCATCCGCGTCAACCCTCACCCTCCGCATCACGCCGCCACGATCCGGCCGGTCCATCAGGCCGACCGAAAAATGCTCGCCCTTGCCGAGATGCAGCGCGATATCGCCGCCATTGTTGACATAGGCCTGGTCGAGCTCCGCGGCGCCAAGCATTGCGCCCAGAATCTCCTCCGCCACGCTACCGGCTACGGCAGCCATCGGCGTAACGAAGCAACCGGAGGCATAGGGCGCGACAGCGGCGTGCATGCGGCGCGCGACAACGCCCTTCAGCGAGGTCTTCTCCTCGGCCGCCGCGCGCAGTCCCGGTAGTTCCGCACAGAGCTCGTCGAGCAGCCCCGTGAAACGCTGCGCCGCAGCCTCATAGGCCGCACGCACGGCGTCCGCGCGCCCCCTCGCCTCGACGATCAGATCAATCGGCCCATCCTGCAAATGCAGCCGCCGACCATCAGCCAGCAATGCGATTTGCGGGAGCCTTGTCATGCCCGAGGTCCCGGGATCGGGTTCTGCCAGGGCAGCTGACGGACATCGTCGCCGTTCTGCACCTCGGAGAGCGGCTTGACGTAGTCCATGTGTCCGCCCAGCGCGGCATAGTCCGTCAGCTTCATCGTGAACTCGATCGGCGCAACCAGCGCGGGCGTGGGTACATAGCCGAACGCGCCAGCCGGCATCTGCGTCACGTCGACCATGTAGGTGATGCCGCCACCCGGCCAGACATAGACCGGCGCACCGCCGCTGGTGACGCGCGTCAGCGCGTCCTTCACCGAACGCGTCAGCCGCACCGGATTGTCCGTGACGCCGGCACGCAGCGAGCCTCCGGCTCCGGCCATGAACAGCACGGTGCACAGCGCCGGCTCGCAATTCTCCTTGATGCGCTCGACGGAGAACTTGAGGTCGGCAGGCATCTCGGTCTCGACCGGATTCAAGGCCTCGTCGAGCACGTAATAGGACGAATGCTCGCCGGTCGTGGACACCATCAGCATGGTCAACCCCGCCTTCGCCTCCTTCTTGTCGAAGGGCCCCAGGATCGAGAGCGGATCGGAAATGTTGGTGCCGCCCCAGCCCGTGCCGGGATCCGCCACCTGGAAGTAGCGGCCGGGTGTCGAGCGGCGGCCCTTCATCTTGATGCCGGTATCGGCGATGTCGAGCAGTTTTCCTGCCTGATGCTCCGAAAGCACGCCGGTGATGTGGTCGTCGACCACGACGACCTCGTCCACCTTGCCGTGCCATTGCTTGGCGAACATGCCGATCGTCGCCGAGCCGCAGCCGACGCGCATGCGCTCTTCTTTCACGCCGTTGACGATCGGCGGCTGGCCGGCCTGCACCATTACGGTCGCGCCGCCGTCGATGGTCAGCTCCACCGCCTTGCAATTGGCGAGATCCATCAGCGTGTCGCAGGTGACACGGCCCTCCTTCTTGGAGCCGCCGGTCAGATGATGCACGCCGCCGAGCGACAGCATCTGCGAGCCGTATTCGCTGGTGGTGACATGGCCGACCGCCTCGCCATGCGCGCGCACGGTCGCGGTCTCGGGTCCGAGATAGCGGTCGGTGTCGATCTTCACCTTGATGCCGCAATAGGAGAAGATGCCCTCGGTGACCACGGTCACCATGTCGACGCCGTCGACCTCCGCGGAGACGATGAACGGCGCCGGCTTGTAGTCGGGATAGGTGGTGCCCGCGCCGATCGCGGTGACGAAGGTCGAGGGCTCATGGACGATCTTGCCGTCCCAGTCTTCCGTGCGGCTGAACGGAACGAGCTTGCCGCCATGCGAGACGGTGCGCTCCAGGATCACATGAGGATCGACGCGAACCAGCTTGCCCTCGTGGTTGGCATAGCGGTCGCAGGCGCCCGCCGCGCCCGGCTTGATGTAGCACATCACCGGACAGGCATCGCAGCGGATCTTGTCGGTGGCAGCGCTCGTTGTTTCCATCACCATGTCGAAAAGCCAGCGGAGACGTCGTTATCATTCGTATACGAACGATGTTGCGCGCGGTGCCCCGGGGCTGTCAAGCGGCGGTGCAGCGCAAAAGATGCCGCTGCCGCATAAAACCTCATTTGCCTATCGGCTCTGTCCACAAAGAAGGCATTCGCGCTGCAGTGCGGCATGCACGGCTTGCACGTTTGTGTACAAACGGTATCGTCGCGAGGTCGAATTTTTGCGGGCTTGGGACCAGGGATGACGCAAACACCGATCCGCCTCACCGTGAACGGCAGGATCCACGAGGTCACTGCAGAGCGCCAGACGCCGCTGCTCTATGTGCTGCGCAACGATCTCGCACTCAACGGCCCGAAGTATGGTTGCGGTCTCGGCGAATGCGGCACCTGTACTGTCCTGATCGACGGCCAAGCTGCGCGCTCCTGCGTGATTCCGGTCGGCGGCTGCGCCGGGCGCGACATCGTGACGCTCGAAGGCCTCGGCACCAGCGACAAGCCTGATGTCGTGCAGCAGGCCTTCATCGACGAGCAGGCCGCACAATGCGGCTACTGCCTCAACGGCATGATCATGACCACCAAGGCGCTGCTCGCGATCAACCCGCGTCCGACCGAGCAGGAGGCGCTGGCGGCGCTGCGCTATAATCTCTGCCGCTGCGGCACGCATGTCGAGATCCTGCGCGCCGTGATGCGCGCATCGGACCAGCTCACCGAGGCCGCAGATTGATGGCCTCCCCTGTTTCGAACGGAGCAGAGCGGCCATCGGGTTCGCTCGTCGTCGCCCGCAGCGTGGACGAGATCACATCCGAGACCTTCGTCCGCATCACCGCGGACGGCTCGGTCACCGCCTATAACGGCCATGTCGATCTCGGCACCGGCATCCGCACCGCGCTGGGCCAGATCGTCGCCGAGGAGCTCGACGTCTCCTTTGCGCGCGTCGTGGTCGTGCTCGGCGACACGGCCGTGGTGCCGAACCAGGGCGCGACGATCGCCAGCGAGACCATCCAAATCACCGCGGTTCCCCTGCGCAAGGCCGCAGCGCAGGCGCGGCACTTCCTGGTCGCACGCGCGGCCGAGCGGCTGGAACTGCCGGCCGCCGACCTCGAGATCGAGGACGGCCTCGTGCGCGGACGCAATCGCAGCGTCAGCTACGGCGAGCTGATCGGCGGCGAGGAGATCCGGCTCGAGCTCGAAGACGACGTCATCGTGAAGCCTGTCGGCGATTACGCGATCGTCGGCCAATCCGTACCGCGGGTCGACCTGCCGGCCAAGGCAACGGGCGAATTGACCTTCGTCCACGATGTCCGCCTGCCCGGTATGCTGCACGGCCGCGTGGTACGCCCGCCCTATGCCGGCGTCGATGCCGGCCCGTTCGTCGGCACCAGCCTGATCGCGGTCGATGGATCCTCGGTGCGCGACATTCCCGGCATCGTCGCCGTCGTGCACATCGGCGATTTCGTCGGTGTCGTTGCCGAGCGCGAGGAGAATGCGATTCGCGCCGCCGAACAGCTCAAGCTGAGCTGGAAGCCGACGCCCGCCCTCACCGATTTAGCCGACGTCGAGACCGCGCTGCGCGCCAATCCCTCGACACCGCGCACGCTGATCGACAAGGGCAACGTCGATGCTGCCATTGCCGGCGCGGCCAAGCCGATGCAGCGCACTTACGTCTGGCCATATCAGATGCACGCCTCGATCGGCCCGTCCTGCGCCGTTGCCGATTTTCAGGACGGCAATATCCGCGTCTGGTCGGGCACGCAGAACCCGCATGTGCTGCGCAGCGATCTGGCGCTGCTGATCGAGCGCCCCGAGAGCGAGATCGAGGTGATCCGCTTGGAGGCGGCGGGCTGCTATGGCCGCAATTGCGCCGACGACGTCACAGCCGACGCATTGCTGCTCTCGCGCGCGGTCGGCCGGCCCGTGCGCGTGCAGCTGACGCGCGAGCAGGAGCATGCCTGGGAGCCCAAGGGCACCGCGCAGCTGATCGACGTCAATGGTGGGCTCGATGCCGACGGCGGCATCGCTGCCTACGATCTCGCCACGCGCTATCCCTCGAACGCCGCACCGACGCTCGCGCTGCTGCTGACCGGCCGCATCGCGCCCGATCCCGCCGTGCTCCAGATGGGCGACCGCACCGCGATCCCGCCTTACGATTACGACCACATGCGCGTCATCGCCCACGACATGGCGCCGATCGTGCGCGCCTCATGGTTTCGCGGCGTCTCGGCGCTGCCGAACACCTTTGCCCATGAATCCTATATCGACGAGGCCGCGACCGAGGCCGGCGTCGATCCGATCGCATATCGCCTGCGCTATCTGAAAGACCCGCGCGCGGTCGATCTCGTCAATGCAGTGGCCGAACGCGCGGGCTGGACGCCGCGACCGGTTCGCGAGGAGAAGGATGGCGAGGTCGTGCACGGCCGCGGCTTTGCCTATGCGCTCTACGTCCATAGCAAGTTTCCCGGCTACGGCGCGGCGTGGTCGGCCTGGATCGCCGACGTCGCGGTGAACAAGACGACGGGCGATGTCAGCGTCACGCGCGTCGTCGCCGGGCAGGATTCCGGATTGATGATCAATCCGGACGGCGTGCGCCACCAGATCCACGGCAACGTCATCCAGTCCACCAGCCGCGCGCTGACGGAAGAGGTCTCGTTCGAGCGCGGTGCGGTGGCGGCGCGCGAATGGGGCGCCTATCCGATCATCCCCTTCCCCGACGTGCCCAAGATCGACGTCTTGATGCTACCGCGGCCGGACCAGCCGCCACTCGGCGTCGGCGAATCCGCGTCCGTGCCGAGTGCCGCGGCGATCGCCAATGCGATCTTCGATGCCACCGGCGTGCGCTTCCGCGAACCGCCATTTACGCCGGAGCGCATCCTCAGGGGATTGCACGGCGAAGCGTCGCCTGCGCCGCAGGCGCTCCGTGCTCCCGCCACGCCACCACCGTCGCGCATCTGGGAGAATCCGTTCGCCAAACGTGTCGGCATTTTCACAACGATCGCCGCCTTCTGTACCGCCGCAATCGGTATCGCCGCCGCGCTTCTGCCCGCGCGCGCCATTGCGCCGATCGCGCGGCCCGATGCATCGGTCTATTCCGCAGCGACGATCGCGCGCGGAGAGCAGCTTGCCGCGCTCGGCAATTGCGCGGAGTGCCACACCAACATTGGCGGCGTGTCCAATGCCGGCGGACGGGCACTTGAGACGCCGTTCGGCACGATCTATTCAACCAACATCACGCCCGACGTCGAGACCGGCATCGGTGCCTGGTCCTATCCCGCCTTCGAGCGCGCCATGCGCGATGGCTTGCACCGCGACGGACGGCAGCTCTATCCCGCCTTCCCCTACACGCATTTCGCGAAGACCAGCGATGCCGACATGCAGGCGCTCTACGCGTATCTGATGACCCAGCCCGCGGTGCGCGCGTCAGCGCCCGCCAACTCGCTCGCCTTCCCGTTCAACCTCCGCCCGCTGCTCGCGGGCTGGAATGCGCTGTTCCACGGGGCGAGCGAATTCAAGCCCGATCCGACAAAATCCGAGGCGTGGAATCGCGGCGCCTATCTCGTCGAGGGTCTCGGCCATTGCAGCGGCTGCCATTCACCGCGCAACGCACTCGGCGCCGAGCAGCGCAACTCCTATCTCGCCGGCGGTTTTGCCGAGGGCTGGGAAGCGCCGCCACTGACCTCGCTCTCGCACGCGCCGATTCCATGGAACGAGGACGAGCTATACGCCTATTTGCGCACCGGCCATTCACGCCATCACGGCGTCGCGGCCGGCCCAATGGCACCTGTTGTCAGGGATCTCAAAGCCCTGCCGGACCAGGACATCCGTGCGATGGCGGTCTATCTCAACTCGTTCAACGACGCCGCGGCCGAGACGCCGGACGCGCTTGCGGCACGGCTGGAACGGGCGACGCAGGTCACCGTCGCCTCCTCCACGAGCGCGCGCCTCTATCAAGGCGCCTGCGCCGTGTGCCATGAGCTGGGCGGCCTGCCGCTGTTCGGCAGCCGTCCCTCGCTCGCGCTCAACAGCAATCTGCACAGCCCGACGTCAGACAATCTCGTGCAGGTGATCCTGCACGGCATTGCCGAGCCCGCCTCGAGCGACCTCGGCTACATGCCGGCCTTCCGGAACAGCATGAGCGACGCACAGGTCGAGGAGCTCGTCACGTTCCTGCGCCAACAGTTCGCACCCGACAAGCCGGCCTGGACCGGCGTGCGCGAGACGATCGCACGCGTGCGGGCGTCTACCCACTAAGACAAGACTAAGAAGACATGTCTGGAAGCTCGCCTGCGGCCATCCTTCGAGACGCCCGCCTGCGGCGGGCCCTCAGGACGAGGACGGAGTGCGTGGCAGCAGTTGGATAGGCAAAGCTACCGCTTGGCCTCATCCTGAGGAGACCGCGAAGCGGTCGTCTCGAAGGACGAGGCGCTTGCTCGGACTCCACCAAGCTCACATGCTAAAGCTCACCCGTGCTTATTTTCCACCGGCGGCGTGCCGTGGGTGTGGAAGGACTCGATCGTCTTCAATCCCCAGGCCTGGCCCTTCTTGCGCTCCTCTTCGGTCCACACGATCGGCTTCCAGTCGGGCGCGAGGATGAGGCGCGCGCCGGCATTGGCGACCTCGACGCGGTTGCCGCCGGGCTCGTAGACATAGAGGAAGAAGGTCTGCTGGATCGCGTGCTTGTGCGGGCCGGTCTCGATATGGACGCCGTTCTCGAGGAAAATATCGGCGGCTCGAAGGATCTCCTCGCGGCTGTCGAGCGCGTAGGTGACGTGGTGGAAGCGGCCGGGCGTGCCGGAATGATCGAGCGAATAGGCGAAGTCGTAGCTCTTGTTCGACATCGTCAGCCACATCGCCGCCTCGCGGCCGTCGTTGAGCACGATCTGCTCGGTGAGCCGGCAGCCGAGATAGTTTTCGAAGAACTCGCGGTTGGCCTTGATGTCGACGGCAAGACAGTTGAGGTGATCGAGGCGGCGGACATTGACGCCGCGAGCGGGAAAGCGTTGCGCCTGGTTCTTCAGCGCGGGCTTCAGCTCCGGCGGCGCCTGATACCATTCGGTCTCGTAGTAGAGCTCGACGATGTGGCCGTCGGGGTCACGGCAGCGGAAGGTCGGCCCCTGCCCCATGTCGCCGTCGATCCAGCCCATGTCGAAGCCGGATCCTTTCAGCGCCGCGACGCGGCGCTCCAGCGCCTGCGGGCTGCGCGCGCGCAGCGCCATGTGCTCCATGCCTGACGTCTTCGACGCCGTGAGCTTGAGCGAATAGCGCTCGTAATCGTCCCATCCGCGCAGATAGACCGACTCGCCCTTCTGCCCGCTGACGGTCATCCCCATCACGTCGACGAAGAACTTCAGGCTCTGGTCCGGCTTCGGCGTCAGCAGTTCCAAGTGGCCGAGATGGGCGAGATCGAGGATCGGTTCCGGCTGCATGATTTCCTCCAAGGCTTGTCCAGTAAGGCGTGGCTGCGTTCCGCCTGACCGACGGCGCGATTGAGACGCGGGACACGGTTTCCGCGCGGCGCCAAGGTGACGATTCATTTGTACTAATGTACAAATGATTAGGTCCCGTCAACAAATCAAACAATACCCTCTGTGCGAATGGCGCCCGGCGCATGTCTCGCTACAGGACGGCAGCCTGCCCGAATGGTAAAATCTTCCTTAAAGGCCGCCTCGCCTCCAACGGCCGGGAATTGCCGCGTTTTCTCGGCGATTTCGTCCATGAAGATGCATTTGCAACAGGGCTTCAGACCGAATTACCGCGGATTTAACGGAGCCGGCGCATCCGCCGTTTAACCGTTTGTCCAGCCACGGCCGCGCATAGTCTGGAACAAATTCCTCGCTCTTGCCGGATTCATTCATCGTGACATCCTTTGGACGCGTGATTTCGGTACGTGGGTCGCTCGCCCGCGTCGGGCTTCTGGCGACCAGCCAGATGCCGATCTCGGAGGTTCGGGCTACCGTCGGCCGCTTCGTCAGCATTCGCTGCGCCAGCTCGGTCATCGTCGCGATGATCACCGAGGTCTCCTGCGAGAATCTGTCGAGCTCGGACAATTACATCGCGATCGCCTCGGTCGACCTGCTCGGCGAGATCCTCAACGCCGCCGACAAGGCCAAATTCCAGCGCGGCGTCACCAATTATCCCACCATCGGCGACGCGGTCGAACTGATCACGAGCCAGGAGCTGCGCACGATCTACGCGCCGAACGGATCGGACCAGATCAATGTCGGCTTCCTCCAGCAGGACCGCTCCGTCGTCGCCTATGTCGACGTCGAGGAAATGCTGTCCAAGCATTTCGCCGTGCTGGGCTCGACCGGCGTCGGCAAGTCCACCGGCGTCTCGCTGCTGCTCAACGAGATACTGAAGGCGCGGCCGAACCTGCGCATCTTCCTGCTCGACGTCCACAACGAATATGGACGCTGCTTCGGCGACCGCGCGCTGGTGCTGAACCCGCGGAATCTGAAGCTGCCGTTCTGGCTGTTCAACTTCGAGGAAATCGTCGACGTGCTGTTCGCGGGCCGCCCCGGCGTGCCGGAGGAGCTCGACATCCTCGCCGAGGTGATCCCGATAGCCAAGGGCGTCTACACCCAGTACCAGAACGCCGACCGCATCGGTCTGAAGCGCATCGATCCCAAGCAGGTCGGCTACACCGTCGACACGCCGGTGCCGTACCGCCTGGTCGACCTGGTCTCGCTGATCGACGAGCGCATGGGCAAGCTGGAGAACCGCTCCTCGCGCATCATCTATCACAAGCTGATCTCGCGCATCGACGCCGTGCGTAACGACCCGCGCTACGCCTTCATGTTCGACAACGCCAACGTCGGCGGCGACACCATGGCCGAGGTGATCAGCCATCTGTTCCGCCTGCCCGCCAACGGCAAGCCGATGACGGTGATGCAGCTCGCCGGCTTCCCGGCCGAGGTCATCGATTCCGTCGTGTCGGTGCTCTGCCGCATGGCCTTCGACTTCGGCCTCTGGAGCGACGGCGTCTCGCCGCTGCTGTTCGTCTGCGAGGAAGCGCATCGCTACGCGTCCGCCGACCGCAATGTCGGCTTCGGACCGACCCGCAAGGCGGTGTCGCGCATCGCCAAGGAAGGCCGCAAATACGGCGTCTATCTCGGCCTCATCACGCAACGCCCCGCAGAGCTCGACGCCACCATCATCTCCCAGTGCAACACGCTGTTCACGATGCGTCTTGCCAACGACCGCGACCAGGCGCTGCTGCGCGCGGCGGTGTCGGATGCCGCCGCGAACCTGCTGTCCTTCGTGCCCTCGCTCGGCACCCGCGAGGTGCTGGCGTTCGGCGAAGGCGTCGCACTGCCGACGCGTCTGCGCTTCAAGGAAGTGCCGCCGCACCAATTGCCGCGCGGCGAGGCCACGATCAGCAGCGTTCCTTCTCTCACATCCGGCCACGACATGCATTTCGTCGGCGCCGTGCTGGAGCGCTGGCGCGGCGCCACCTCGCAGCGCGACGTGCCGAACGATCCGGTGTTCTCGGCCCCGCCCACGAAGACGATGTCCAGCCTCGACACCCCGATGCTGCAGCCCTCGATGGGACTCGATCCCGATCGCTTCTCCCTGCTGAAGAAGCCGCTGCGGTAAGCCAACGCTTTCTCCACCCCGTCATCGCGAGCGCAGCGAAGCAATCCAGAGTCTTTCCGCGGAGGGATTCTGGATTGCTTCGCTGCGCTCGCAATGACGGCGGATGGAGCGTCGGTCATAACTCGCACATTCGTCACGGCCAGAACGGCCTGCACGTTGAGCTCACCGACCGCATCGACTATGGTTGCCGGCCCCCAGCCGGAATCCATGCACATGACAAAAACCGCCGCGCAACGCTTCCCCGCTCCCGCCCTCGATACGCTTCCCGAGGACATCCGCACCCGTCTCCTCGCCGTGCAGGAAAAGAGCGGCTTCGTGCCGAACGTGTTCCTCACTTTGGCCTACCGCCCCGACGAGTTCCGCGCCTTCTTCGCCTATCACGACGCGCTGATGGAAAAGGAAGGCGGCCTGACAAAGGCCGAACGCGAGATGATCGTGGTGGCGACCTCGGCCGCCAACCAGTGCCAGTATTGCGTGATCGCGCATGGCGCGATCCTGCGCATCCGCGCCAAGAATCCGCTGATCGCCGACCAGGTCGCGGTGAATTACCGCAAGGCCGACATCACGCCGCGCCAGAAGGCGATGCTCGATTTCGCGATGAAGGTCTCCGCCGATGCGCAGCGCGTCTGCGACGAGGATTTCGCCGCGCTAGAGCCGCACGGCTTCAGCGACGACGACATCTGGGACATTGCCGCGATCTCCGCCTTCTTCGCGCTGTCCAACCGCCTGGCGAATTTCACGGGCATGCGGCCGAACGAGGAGTTCTATCTGATGGGACGCCTGCCGAAAAAATGACCGTGCTGGACTGGCCCGAGATCCTGCTGCGCCTCGGCGTCGCCACGCTCGCAGGCTGCGCCATCGGCCTCAATCGCGACCTGCACGGCAAGCCGATCGGGCTGAAGACGCTCGGGATCGTCGGGCTCTCGACCGCGACCGTGGTGCTGCTGGCCGTGCAGTCCGCCGAGACCGGCAGGATCACCGATGCGGCCAGCCGCGTCATCCAGGGCATCCTCACCGGCATCGGCTTCCTCGGCGCCGGCGTCATCGTCCACGACAGCGACAGGTTTCGCGTCCGCGGCCTCACCAGCGCCGCCTGCACCTTCCTCGCCGCCTGCCTCGGCATCGCCTGCGGCGTCGGCCAGTGGCCGATCGTCGGCACGGCGCTGACGCTGGCCTTCCTGATCCTCACCGTCGGCAACCGCACCGAGCACTGGCTGCACCGGCTGCTCGGTGGCAAGCAAGAGACGCGCGAAACCGATGCGCCGCAGAGGCCGGGCTCTCCCGATGTGTCCTAAAGCGCGAGGAGATTTGGATGAATCGTCATCGAGCTCTAGGTTGTTGTTTACGCATGATCTTTTCGGAAAACCGCTTCGCACTATTCCGGATCATGCTTTAGAACCGGAGCCGCCGCGTCCACAGCGGCTTCAGCGCTTCGAGCACCGTCAGCAGCAGCAGTCCCGCACCAAGCGTGATCAACAGATCATCGGCATGCAACGGACCAAAGCGGAACAGGCTGGAGGCCGGCGGCCAGAGCAGCGCGGCGGCGAGAACGGCGGCGACCGCTGCGAAGATCCAGGCCAGCGCGGGATTGGGCCGGAAGAAAGCCGACACGAACGAGGCGCTGAAGGACCGGTTGACCAGGACCAGCGCAACGAAGCAGACCACGAGCGTCACGAAGGCGAGCGCCCGCGCCTCGTCGGCGACAACGCCGGAGCGCAGCGCGCCGAGGAATATGGCCGCCGTCAGCGCGAAGGCGAGCGCGCCCTGAAGAACGCTCCAGCCGACCAGGGCCAAGGAGAACAGCTCGGCGTCCGCGCGCCTCGGCGGGCGCGTCATGGCATCGCGCTCGTCACGCTCGGCCTCGAACACCAGCGAGCACACGGGGTCGATGATCAGCTCCAGAAACGCAATGTGCACCGGACTGAAAATCAGCGGCAGCCCGAACACCAGCGGCAACAGCGCAAGCCCCGCGATCGGGACATGCACGGCGAAGATGAAGGCCATCGCCTTGCGCAGATTGTCATAGATGCGGCGTCCCAGACGAATGGCCGAGACGATCGAGCCGAAATCGTCGTCGAGCAGCACGATCGATGATGCCTCCCGTGCGACGTCGGTCCCACGCCCGCCCATGGCGATGCCGATGTGGGCGGCCTTGAGCGATGGCGCGTCGTTGACGCCGTCGCCGGTCATCGCCACGATCTCGCCATTGGCCTTCATCGCCTGGACGATGCGCAGCTTCTGTTCCGGCAGGACCCGCGCGAACACGCTCACATGCCTGACGCGCTGTGCAAGCTCAGGATCATCGGCCAGCCTGACCTGATCCCCGGTCATGACATCCTGGACGTCGAGGCCGGCCTGGTTCGCAATGGCAACGGCCGTTGCCGGATAATCGCCGGTGATCATGACGACGCGAATTCCGGCCGCACGGCATTCGCGAACCGCCTCCGGGACGTGGGGCCGCAACGGATCGGCAAGCCCGACCAGGCCGACAAATCGAAACGCGAACGCCTGCTGTGACTGCGGGAGCAAGCTGTCATCGCAGACCGCGGCGGCCACGCCCAGCACTCGAAGCCCGTCCTTTGCCATCGCGCTGGCGGCATCTCCTACCAGCTCCTGGTCGGCATGGTTCAGCCTGCACAGGCGCGCGACCGCCTCGGGCGCACCTTTGGCGCACGCGACGAGATCCGCCCGGCCGGCTATCCACCAGACCTGGGTCATGGCGAGCAGCTCTGGGCGCAGGCCGTAGGTGCGCAGCAGCGTCCGCTCGCCATCCACGGCATCGCCGTTCTGCAAGGCGTCATGCGCGAAAAGGTGCAGCGCCTTCTCCATCGGATCGAACGGTTCCGGCGAGCTCGCCATGGCGCCGCAGCGCGCCAGCTCGACAAATTCCGGCCTGGCGCGATCCTCTCCAGCCGCGGGACGCATCCGCGCCCCGTCGAGCAGCCGCAATTCCGCGACAGACATCTGGTTCTGCGTCAGTGTTCCGGTCTTGTCGGTGCACAGGATGGTCGCAGACCCCAGGACCTCGATGGCGGCGGCACGCCTTGTCAGCACGCGGGCTTGCGAGATCCGCCACGCGCCCATCGCCATGAAGACCGTGAGTACGACGCCGAATTCCTCCGGAAGCATCGACATGCCGATGGCGATGCCTGCAAGCAGCGCCTGCAGCCAATCCCCGCGCAGGAAACCGTAGAGCGCGACGGCGGCGAGGCTGACCATTGCGCCGCCGAGGAAGCAGAGCCGCACCAGCCTCGCGGTCTGTTGCTGCAGCCGGGGCGGCTCGGCCTGCAGGCCGCGCAGCGACAATCCGATCTTCCCGATCTCGCTGCGCGGGCCGGTCGCCTCGACCAGCGCCAGCCCCTCGCCGCGCACGACGAGCGAGCCGGAATAGACGAAGGGCTGATCCTCGCCGCCCGGACGGTGACCGGCTGTTGCGATCCGGTCCGCCGCCTGCTTGCGGACGGGCACGGACTCGCCGGTCAGCAGGGACTCGTCGATCTGCAGATCGTGGGCCTCCACGAGCGCGGCATCCGCGGGAACCCGATCGCCCTCGCCGAGGACGAGGAGATCGCCGCGCACGACCTCGCGGCCCGGGATTCGCCGGCGCGCGCCGTCCCGCACCACGAGCGCACGCGGGCTGGTCAGGTCGCGCAGGGCGTCCAGCACGCGCTCGGTCCGGCTCTCCTGCACCACCGTGATCACGATGGACATCGCACCGAAGACCAGGAGGATCAGCGCTTCCTTGAGATCGCCGAGCACGAGATAGATCAGCCCGCCGCAAAGCAGCAGCAGCAGCATCGGCTCGCGCAGCACTTCCGCGACGATGCGCAAGGGGCTGCGCCGTTCGGGCCGGGGCAACTCGTTGGCCCCGTCCTCTTTCAGCCGCGCCTCGGCCTCGGTCTCGCTCAGTCCGGCCGGACGCGCACTCGCCTTGCCGCTCACGTCTTCCGCCGCAGGCTCCAGAGACTTCCCGCGAGCAGGACGGCGGTCACGAGCAGGATGGCGACGAAGGTCTGGATGATGGTGAAGTTCAGCGCGTCCCGCGCGACGAAGAGCGCGGTGATGGCTCCGGCGAGAACGAACAGAATGCGAAGGATCAAACTCATGATGGCGTCTCCAGGTCGGCATGATCCGGAGTCCATTTGCCTACGCGGGAGCGCAACGCTGGTTCGGCAGTCATGCAAGCAGACCTTACCCACCGCCGACAGCCTCTCTTTGCGATACGTCAAGATCGCATACGCGCTCTGCCGCAGGTTCGCACCGCCACGCTTCGACGGCTCACGCCTGAATTTCCTCGACATCGAGCATGATCGACACCTTCAGGAACGGCGCACCCGCCTCGCGAACGTCGACGACGACGTGCCGCGCGCTGCCCAAGACGAAGGCATCGCGGGCGATGGAGGCGCCGGTCATGAGCGCCTCCTTGCGAGCGTCGTTCTCGTTCGCAAAATCCTGCCCGTCCTCGTCGGGAAACACCCGGCCGTTCTCGTGGATGTCGAAATGGAATCGCGGCATCGGGCGCCTCAAAGCGTTGGCGGCTGGTGCAACTAACGGCCGTCGAAATCCGCCAGTTCCAATAATTTCCGCTCATCGAGCAGCGTGAGCCGACCTCGGTGCGGTTCTACGGAACGCCCGCGGTCGGTTGCCAACAAAAGTTAAGGACAGCGCTCGCGCGGCCATGGTTGTCTTTGCAGCGGAAAGGGCATCTCATGACCAAGAAACGCAACCGAACGCGACCGGCCCTCTCGCTGCAGGAGCGCCTGAACAATTTCACCCAGGACGCCCGCGCCGCCGCAAGCAAGCTGCCGCCCGGTGCAGAGCGCCACTCGCTGCTGCAAAAGGCGCGCGATGGTGAAGCCGCCGCGGAACTCGAACGGCTACTCTGTTCCGCCGAGACGCAACATCCGAAGTGATCACACCGCTTCGCGGTACGTCCGCGGGCGCCAGGCGGCTATTGCTTCCCCATCAGCTCGAGTGCGGGGGCAAAGCGCTCGGCAAATGTCAGTGTCCTGGCGTGATGGACGGCGGCGAATGAAGCCGAGATTCCTGCTGAGGCGACGGCGAGCAACGCGATTGCGAAAAACAGACGGCGCATTTCTGCCTCCTGTGTGAGCTCGATACCGGGATAGTTGGGACGGCTCTGTTTCAGGACGGTTTCGTCGCCGCGGAAAATGACTTCACTCAACAGGGTGTGATGAGAGCCGGCTTATCGGGCCGCATGCCGTAACCAACCGACAAGTGTCGCCGTCATTTTGCAGCGGGCGTGAGCGGAATCGGGAATTTTGCCGCTGTGATCACGATCGCGAATCGCAAGGCCGCCACGACAGCTATGGGACCTCATCGTCGGATCGTGCCGGATCCGAACACCGTTCCTGCAACCCAGGACCGCGCGCTGGTCGTCACCTACGCGCGGCGCGCCTCTCCCGGAGCCGAGATCTTCCAGCGCGACCGACGTGAGCGGTTGGGCTCAATCATCGTCTGCCGGCCCGCACCAGCCGGGCAGATAGACCGCATCCTTGCTCTTGGCTGCGGCCAGGGCCTTCTCCAGCGCCTTGTCGAAGTCGGCATCCACCGCCTTGCGCGACAGCCTTCGGCGCAGGAAGTCCGCCCACAGAAATTCGGAGAACGGCGTGGTGTCCTTGGCAAAGCCGCCCATGCGGCGCAGCTCGCCGGCAAGGCTGCGAAAGGGATCGTCCTTGAGATCGGCGACCGATTTCGGCAGATCGCGGAACGACCGCCGCTCGCCCTTGGCGTCGTAGGGGTAGACCCAGCGCTTGTTGTCCATCACGCCCCAGAACGCCTCGCGCTCGACCATGCGCAGATCGCCGACCACGGTCACCAGCACCTCCTTGATGCCCTCGTCGTGCAGTGCGCGGCCGAGATGATGATGGTCGATCACGTAATAGCGTTCGTCAGGTCCGTGCACGACGGGGATCATATGGGTGCCGAGCAGATCGGACTGCTTCTTCTTGCCGTGCTCGCGCCAGCGCTTGCGCTTCTCCTTGACCTCGCGCATGCCGACCGTCATCTGCGTCGGCCGAAGCGACAGGATCGGCACCGGATGCACTCTCGGTTCGCGCGCGTTGGTCGTGGTCATGGTCGAAAGCCCCTCGCATGGATGCAGCCGGTGGGTCCGGTTCCCCTGATTACCATGGGCTCTGCAGCGGCAAAATGCGTTCGAGGCGGACGTCAAGATCACAAGACGATGTTCACGGGAGCGCGCAACGCGCCCGTCGCTACGCTTGTTGCAACGCAACCCGGACGTCCTGTCGGCAGCTGGACGGCGGGCGCCGGATGCGTTCATGAAAGATAGTGCAATGGCGCAATGCACGTTTGCGTTGAGAAGATTTTCTGCAACGCTTTCATCACGTGTGCTATCTAAAAATCGCTGCTTCGGAGTGATCCCCGCACCATGAAAACCCAGCGGCCCATAAGCTCGGATGACGAGCACCGGGTGCTCCAGTTCAGGCCGCGCACCTCGTCCAACCCGGCCGTCCACCGGGGCAATGGCACTGTGCAGCCGCTGCGGGTCACGCCCCAGCCGCTCGACCTGTCGCGGTACGAGCGGCCCCGCGCCGAGCCCGACGATTTCCGCCGCCGCATGCTCGCCAACATTGCCGCGCTCGCCTTCACCATCGCGCTGACCGCGATCGGGATCTGGCTCGCAGTGAGCATCGCCGACCTGCGCCGGACCCAGGATTGCGTGCTGATGGGCCGCCGCGACTGCGTCAAGATCACGACACCGCATATCTAGGCCCCCGGCCGGCGGCGGTGCCGCCGGCGTCCCCAGCCCTGTCGCAGCCGTCCCCCTTGGCCCGCCCGGCTCCATTGAACTCAGGGCGGCGCTCCGATATACGGGCTTTCGACCCGGCCAGAGGGGGGTTTGAGGGCGTCATCAGGGGCGCGATGCCCTCCCATCGCGCCACTCTGGAATATCTGAAAAATATCCGCAATATATCAAAGGCTTAGTGATGTCTTCCACATTCGATCAGGTCGCCACGATCATCGCTGAAACCTGCGACATCCCGCGCGACACGATCACGCCGGATAGCCATGCCATCGATGACCTCGGCATCGACAGCCTCGATTTCCTCGATATCGCCTTCGCGATCGACAAGCAGTTCGGCATCAAGCTGCCGCTGGAAAAGTGGACCCAGGAGGTCAACGACGGCAAGGCGACCACCGAACAATATTTCGTGCTGAAGAATCTGTGCGCGCGCATCGACGAGCTGGTTGCCGCCAAGGGCGCGAGCGCCTAATCGGGCGGTCATGCAACTCGAATACTTCCACATGATCGATCGCATCGTCGACCTCAACGTCGACGAGAAGAAGATCGTCGTCGAAGCCCAGGTTCCGAAGGAGAGCACCATCTTCGAGGGGCACTTCCCGGGCTATCCCTTGATGCCCGGCGTGCTCCTGATCGAATCGATGGCGCAGGCCTCGGGCTGGCTTCAACTCGGCGTGTTCAGATTCGAGCGCATGCCGATCCTGGCCGCCGTGAGGGAAGGCAAGGTCCGCGGCTCGGTGTTCCCCGGCGATCTCATGAGCATCGAGGCGAGCCTCACCCACGAGGGTTCGGGCTATGCCATGACCGAAGCCAGGATCAGGGTCGACGGCAAGCTGCGCGCGAACTCCTCGCTCACCTTCACGCTGATCCCCTTCCCCAATGCGGACATGCGCGGATACATGGCGAAAGTCGCCGAGCGCGTCGGCTTTCCGCAACAGGCCGTATCGCCATGACTGACACCGCTTCGAAGCCCGGCCAGACGGAAGTCTGGATCACCGGCATTGGCCTTGCCACCTCGCTCGGCGAGGGCCTGGACGCCCACTGGGCCGCGCTTCAGGAGAAGCGCATCAATGTCGACGAGAAGGGCTTTGCGCCCTACATCGTGCATCCCTTGATGCCGGTGTCCTTCGACAGCCAGATCCCGAAGAAGGGCGACCAGCGCCAGATGGAAGCCTGGCAGCGCATCGGCACCTATGCCGCCGGTCTTGCGCTCGATTCCGCCGGCATCAAGGGCAACAAGGACATTCTGTCGAAGATCGACATGGTCGTGGCCGCCGGCGGCGGCGAGCGCGACCTCAACGTCGACAGCGGCATTCTCACCGCCGAGGCCAAGGGCGCCAACGCGCCGGGCTTCCTCAACGAGCGGCTGATGAGCGATCTCAGGCCGACGCTGTTCCTGGCCCAGCTCTCCAACCTGCTCGCCGGCAACATCGCCATCGTGCACGGCTTAGGAGGCACCTCGCGCACCTTCATGGGCGAAGAGGTCGCCGGCGCCGACGCCGCCCGCATCGCGCTGGCGCGCATCGCCTCGGGCGAGAGCGACATCGCGCTGGTCGGCGGCTCGCACAATGGCGAACGCAAGGACCTGCTCGTCCTCTACGAATTCGGCGACTTCAACCTGAAGGACAAGTTCGCTCCGGTGTGGGCCCGCAAGGACCACGCCGGCTTCGCGCTCGGCTCGGCCGGCGCGTTCCTGGTGCTGGAATCCAAGGCCCACGCCGAAGCGCGCGGCGCAAAGCCCTATGCGAAGCTGTCGAGCGTCGTCGCCGATCTCGCCCGCCGCAAGCAGCCGGGCGACATTGCCGCGACGCTGGAGAAGCTCTGGGCCAAGCTGCCGAAACGCGAGGGCAAGGGCGCGATCATCACGGGGGCGACCGGCGCGGAGCCTGCGACGTCAGAGGAGCGCGACTTCCTGAAGGGTCATGCCGACTTCCCGGTGCGCTCGACCGGAACGGTGTTCGGCCACGCCATGGAAACGCAATTTCCGCTCGGCATTGCCCTCGCCGCACTGTCGATCTCGCGCGGCGCGCTGTTTCCGCCGAATGATTCCACGGGGACCGAGATTGAAATGCACGGCGCACCCACCCAGATCGTGGTGGTGGGAGCCGGACACTGGCGCGGCGAAGGCATGGCGCTGGTCGAGGCGGTTTAATCAGCTCAAGCGGGGATCGACATGACTGCACCACGCGACAAACTCGGGCGTCCCGTCGTCGTCGTCACCGGCATGGGCATCATGACTTCGCTCGGTGCCGGCAAGGCCGACAATTGGGCGAAGCTCGTCGCCGGCGAATCCGGCATCCGCACCATCACGCGCTTTCCGATCGACGGCCTCAAGACCACGATGGCCGGCACGGTCGATTTCGTCAGCGCCGATCCTTTCTCCTCCACCGCCCTGTCCGAGCGGATGGCCGAGCTCGTAACGCAGGAAGCACTGGAGCAGGCCGGCATCGGCGCCAAGGCCGATTTCCCGGGTCCGCTTTTCCTTGCGGTTGCGCCGGTGGAGGTCGAATGGCCGCAGCGTCGCGAGCTCGGTCGCGCCGTCGGCCGGCAAGACATCAGCTACGACGATCTGCTCCGCATTTCCGGCGGCGGCAAGTACAGCGCCTACCATCATCGTTTCATGTTCGGCTCGGTTGCTGCCTATCTCGCCGAGACCTTCGGCACCAAGGGATCGCCGATCTCGCTGTCGACGGCGTGCGCCTCCGGAGCCACCTCGATCCAACTCGGGGTCGAGGCGATCCGCCGCGGCGAGACGGATGCGGCGCTGTGCGTTGCGACCGACGGCACCGTGAATCCTGAGGCGCTGGTGCGCTTCTCGCTGCTCTCGGCGCTTTCGACCCAGAACGATCCGCCGCAGGCGGCCTCCCGCCCCTTCTCCAAGAACCGCGACGGTTTTGTCATGGCCGAGGGCGCCGGCGCGCTGGTGCTGGAGAGCTACGAAGCCGCCACCGCGCGCGGCGCAAAAATTCTCGGCGTGATCGCCGGCTGCGGCGAGCTGACCGATTCCTTCCATCGCACCCGCTCGTCTCCTGATGGCAAGCCGATCATCGGCTGCATGAACAAGACGCTGGCCGATGCCGGCATGACGCCGGACCAGATCGACCACATCAACGCGCACGGCACCGCGACGCCCGAGAACGACAAGATGGAGTTCAACACGACATCGGCCGTGTTCGGCGAGCTCGCGCAGAAGATTCCGGTCACCTCCAACAAGTCGATGGTCGGCCACACCATCTCCGCGGCAGGCGCGGTGGAGGCGATCTTCTCGCTGCTGACGCTCGAGCACCAGCGCATCCCGCCGACGATCAACTACGAGACCCCGGATCCCACGATCCTGTTCGACGTCGTCGGCAACAAGGCGCGCGATGCCCGCGTCACCGCGGTGATGTCGAACTCGTTCGGCTTCGGCGGCCAGAACGCCTCGCTGATCCTGACCCGCGAACCGGCCTGACCGGACGCATGGCGCTGCTGACTGCGAGCACGAAGGCCCGCGCGCAGGCGGCTGCCAAGTCGATCGGCGGTAGCCTGATCGGCGCCGCCACGGTCGGCATGCTGCGCACCACGCGCTATTTCGATCCGGTCAAGACCTCGGACTTCTTCGCACGCGTCGTGAAGACGATCGGGCCGCGCCTGCGCGAGCACCGCATCGGCCGCGCCAATCTCACCGCGGCCTTTCCGGAGAAGTCGCCCGAAGAGATCGAAAACATCCTGACGGGCGTGTGGGACAATCTCGGCCGCGTCGGCGCCGAGTTCGCCCATATCGACCACGTCTGGGACTACGACCGCGAGCATCCGGAAAGGAGCCGGATGGAAATCCCGAACCGCAGCATCGAGCTGTTCGACCAGATCCGCGACGACGGCAAGCCGGCGCTGATCTTTGCCGCCCATCTCGCCAATTGGGAATTGCCGGCGCTCGCCGCCGTCGCGCACGGGCTTGACGCTGCGATCCTCTATCGCCGGCCCAACATCGCCTCCGCCGACCGCATCATCCAGGAGATGCGCCAGGTCAACATGGGCACGCTGATCCCGGCCGGCCGCGATGCGCCGCTGCGGCTCGCGCAGGCGCTGAAGGACGGCAAGCACGTCGGCATGCTGATCGACCAGTACCTGACCGGCGGCGTCGAGGTCACCTTCTTCGGCCGCAAGACCCGCGCCAACCCGATGCTGGCGCGCCTGCTCCGCCAGGTCGAATGCCCGATCCACGGCGTCCGCATCATCCGCCTGCCCGGCGGCCGCTTCCGCGGCGAGCTGACGGAAGAAGTCCAGCCGGTCCGCGATGCCGACGGCAAGATCGACGTCCAGGGGACGATGCAGGCGATCACCAGCGTGGTGGAAAGCTGGGTGCGCGAGCATCCCGAGCAATGGCTATGGCTGCACAGAAGGTGGCGATAGACGCTCCATTTGTCGGCATTCCGGGGCGATGCGAAAGCATCGAACTACGCTGCGCCCTTGCGCAGCTGAGAATCTCGAGATTCCGGGTCTGGTGCTTGCGCACCATCCCGGAATGACGGCAAAGTTCAGCGCCCCGTCTTCACCTTGGTCCAGAGCCGGTTGATGATGCGCTGCGTTGCCGGCTCGCGCGCCGTGATGACGAACAGTTTTGCGAGCGTCGCCTCGTCCGGATAGATGTTCTTGTCGTTCAGGATTTTCGGATCGACCAGCTTCTGGCTGGCGAGGTTGCCGTTGGCGTAGGACAAGAAGGCCGAGTTCTTCGCGGCGACGTCCGGGCGATACAGATAGTTGATCAGCTCGTAGGCCTCGCTGACGTTCTTCGCATCCGCAGGGATCGCGAGATTGTCGAAGAACATCTGCGCGCCCTCCTTCGGGATGGTGTAGCCGATCTCGACACCGCTCTTGGCTTCGGCCGCGCGGGCACGGGCCTGCATGATGTCGCCGGACCAGCCGACCACGAAGCAGATCTCGCCGGTGGCGAGCGCGCTGAGATATTCCGACGAGTGAAACTTGCGCACGGACGGGCGAACCTTTGCGACGGCGTCGGCGGCCTTCTCGAGGTCGGCCTGCTTGGACGAGTTCGGATCGAGCCCGAGCCAGTTCAGCGCCGCCGGAAAGATGTCGTCGGCGGAGTCGAGCATGTGCACGCCGCAGTCTTTGAACTTGGCGAGGTTCTCCGGCTTGAAGACGATGTCCCAGCTGTCGATCCTGGCATCGGGGCCGAGGATCTGCTTCACCTTGTCGACGTTGTAGCCGATGCCCGTCGTGCCCCACATGTAGTTGGCGGCGTAGGCGTTGCCGGGATCGTAGGTCGCGAGGCGCTGCGTCACGACCGGCCAGGCATTGGCGAGGTTCGGCAGCTTCGACTTGTCGAGCTTCTGGAAGATGTTGGCCTTGATCTGGCGCTGCAGGAAATACGCCGTGGGCACCACGACGTCATAGCCGGACTTGCCGGCCATCAGCCGCGTCTCCAGCGTCTCGTTGGCATCGAAGGTGTCGTAGACCACCCTGATGCCGGTCTCCTTGGTGAAGTTCTCGAGGACATCCGGCGCCATGTAGTTGGACCAGTTGTAGAAGTTGACGACGCGCTCCTCGGCGCCTGCCGGAGGCGAAAGCAACGTCAGCGCGGCGATGGCAAGACCAAGACAAAACCCCGGGCGGCTGACGTTCGTCATCTCTGTCTACCTCTTGCGTCCACGTACCGCGTCCGACAACCGCTCCAATGCGGTGTCGAGCGTCTCGTCCTTCTTGGCGAAGCAGAAGCGCACCACCGAGGTCACGGGGTCCTGCTCGTAGAACGCCGAGACCGGGATCGCGGCGACCTTGTAGTCCTTCACGATGCGCCAGCAGAACTCGGTGTCGCTCTCGTTCAGCCCCAGCGGCGACAGGTCGACGGTGAGGAAATAGGTGCCTTGCGACTTCAGCACCGGGAAGCCGAGGCTCTCCAGCCCCTTGGTCAGGCGGTCCCTGCTCCGCGTCAGGTCCTTGCGCATCGACAGGAAATACTCGTCGGACTTGCCGAGGCCGTAGGCGACCGCGGCCTGCAGGTTCGGCGCGGTGGTGAAGGTCAGGAACTGGTGCACCTTGGCGGCGACGCGCAGCAGCTGTGGCGCGGCGCAGACGAAGCCGATCTTCCAGCCCGTCAGCGAGAAGATCTTGCCGGCCGAGCCGACCTTGATGGTACGGTCGCGCATGCCGGGGATGGTGATCAGCGGGATGTGCTTGTGCTCGTCGAAGGTGACGTGCTCCCAGACCTCGTCGCAGATCGCGATGACGTCGAACTCCTGGCAGTAGCGCGCCAAGAGCTCGAGGTCCTCGCGCGGATACACCACCGCCGATGGATTCAGGGGATTATTGAACAGCACCGCCTTGGTCTTTGAATTGAACACGCTTTTCAGCATGTCCTCATTCAGCCGCCAGTGCGGTGGCTCCAGGCGAACCAGGCGCGGAATGCCGCCGGCCTGGCGGATGATCGGCAAGTAAGAATCGTAGACCGGCTGGAAGCAGACCACCTCGTCGCCGGGCTGCACCACCGCGAGGATGGCCGAGGTCAGCGCCTCGGTGCCGCCGGAGGTGATCATCACCTCGCTCATCGGATCGAGCTTGAGGCCGTGCCAGTGGCCGTAATGGGTCGCGATCGCCTGGCGCAGCTCCGGCAGGCCCATCATCGAGGGGTACTGGTTGTAGCCGTTCAGCGAGGCCTCGGCCGCGGCGCGGCGGATGTCCTCGGGACCGGGATCGTCGGGAAAGCCCTGGCCGAGATTGATGGCGTTGTTGTCGCGCGCGGCCTGCGACATCGCCTCGAAGATGGTGACGGGAAGGTCGGCGAAGACCTTGTTCAGGGACGAGCTCTTGGACATCTTGTTAGACATCGGGGCCGATCAGCCACCGACCTTGCTGGGAAGACCCGCCGCCTTCCAGCCGAGCATGCCGCCGGCCAGGTGCTTGTCGTAAGGCAGGCCCGCCGCCTGCGCCGCCAGCGAGGCGGTCACCGAACGCTTGCCCGAGCGGCAGGCGAACACGACCTGCTTGCCTTGCGGATCGGGGATCGCCTTGGGGTCGAAGGTCGAGAGCGGAACCACGACACCGTAGGGATAGGCCTCGGCCTCGACCTCGTTCGGCTCACGGACGTCGACGAGCAGATAGCGCCCTTCCGCGACACCCTTGGAGACCTCGTCCGGGGTCAGATCCTGTACCTGGTTTGTCACTTCATCCTCCAACGTCGCAAGGCGCATGCCGGGGCGATCCCGGCGCGCGGCAACCTCGCCTCTCGGGAAGCGAAAATCAAGCGCTACAAAGGCTTGAGCTGCGCTGCGCAAGTTAAAGCTAAATCGCAGCGACTTGAAGTGCAGCTTTCGGGATGCCTGAAGCTCCTGCTTCAACTCCCACCACGCGTTCGGTGTCATTCCCCGCGAAAGCGGGGAATCCAGTACGCCGCGGCTTCTCGGCTCTAGCCGCTCCGCCTCTAGGACACCGGATCGCCCGGTCAAGCCGGGCGACGACAGCGGTGGCTAGATCGTCACCTGGGTGCCGACCTCGACGACACGGCCGCTCGGGATCTGGAAATAGTCGGTGGCATCGTTGGCGGAGCGGCTCAGCGAGATGAACAGCCGGTCCTGCCACCGCGGCATTCCGGAATGGGCGGCGGGCTTCAGCGCCCTGCGCGACAGGAAGAACGAGGTCGACATGATGTCGAACTGCCAGCCGAGCTTGCGGGCGATGGCGAGCGCCTTCGGCACGTTGGGCGACTCCATGAAGCCGAACTTCAGCGTCACCTTGGAGAAGGTCGGTGAGATCTGCTCCAGCCTGACGCGCTCGGCCGGATCGATCCGCGGGGTCTGCGCGGTCTCGATGGTGAGAATGACGTTCTTCTCGTGCAGCACCTTGTAGTGTTTCAGACTATGCATCAGCGCGGTCGGGGCGCTGAGCGGGTCCGAGGTCAGGAACACGGCCGTGCCGGGCACCCGCTGCGGCGGCCGCTTCTCCAGCATGGCCACGAGGTCGGCGAGCGGGAACTCGAGCTTGCGCGACTTCTCGAACAGAAGCCTGCTGCCGCGCCGCCACGTGTACATCAGGATGATCATGACCGCGCCGAGCGCCAGCGGCACCCAGCCGCCCTCGAACACCTTGAGCAGGTTCGCGGCGAGGAAGGTCAGGTCGAGGAACAGGAATGGCGCGATCAGGGCGGCGGCTGCGACGGGTGACCAGCGCCAGACCTTCCAGATCACGACAAAGCCCATCATCGCCGTGACCACCATGGTGCCGGTGACGGAGATGCCGTAGGCCGAGGCCAGCGCGCTGGAGGAGCGGAACAGCAGCACCAGCAGCACCACCGCGACCAGCAGCAGCTGGTTGATGCGCGGGATGAAGATCTGGCCGGAATGGGCTTCAGACGTATGGCGAATTTCGAAGCGCGGCAGCAGGCCGAGCTGGATCGCCTGCCGCGTCAGCGAATAGGCGCCGGTGATGACGGCCTGGCTCGCGATCACGGTTGCCATGGTGGCCAGCACGACCATGCTGCCGCGGAAAAAGCCTTGCGGGAAGAGCTGGAAGAACGGGCTGACGATCGCGCCGGGATCGCCGAGCACCAGCGCCCCCTGCCCGAGATAGTTCAGCGCCAGCGATGGCAGCACGATGAACAGCCAGGCGGTCTGGATCGGCCGCTTGCCGAAATGGCCAAGGTCCGCATAGAGAGCCTCGGCGCCGGTCACTGCCAGGAACACCGCGCCCAGCGTCACGAAGCCGATGATGCCGTGGTGGAGCATGAAGGACACCGCGTAAAGCGGGTTCAGCGCGAACAGGATTTGCGGCTGCTCGATGATGGGGTGGATCGCCGCGGCCGCGAGCACCGCGAACCAGACGCACATGATCGGACCGAAGAAGGCGGCAACGCGCGCCGTGCCGCGCGACTGCACCGCGAACAGGCAGACCAGAATCACTACGGTCAGCGGGACGATGTATGGCTCGAACGTCAGGGTGACGTCCTTCATACCTTCGATCGCCGACAGCACCGAGAGCGCCGGCGTGATCACGGCATCGCCGTAGAACAGCGCGCCGGAGATGATGCCGAGCAGGACGATTGTCGCCCCGCCGGCGCCGACTGCGCGCTGGGCCAGCGCCATCAGGGCCAGCGTGCCACCCTCGCCGTTGTTGTCGGCGCGGAGCAGGATCACGACGTATTTGAGCGTCACCACCACGATGAGCGCCCACAGGATCAGGGAGACGACGCCCAGAATGGCCGCCGGCGTCGGGGCGCCTTCCGCGCCCGAAGCCGCCATCACCGCCTCGCGGAACGCGTAGAGTGGGCTGGTGCCGATATCGCCATAGACGACCCCGATGCTGCCGAGCGTCAGGGCGCCGAAACTGGCGGTCGTGTGGGCTTCGCCATGCCCATTGGCCGCCGCCGTTTCCGGGGCGGGAACTGCTACGTCGCTTGTCATGGGAGAGCCCGATGGCCTCTAATAATGCTTCACTGCACAAGGGCGGAAGAGCGCGCGGCTTATAGTCCTGCGCTGCCGGCATAGCCTAGCCCGATTTTGGGCCCTAGCCATGCAAAATTCGCATAGGTCCGGCAGTTGCGTTTTCAGATAGTCACTTGGGTTCCGACTTCAACCACCCGCCCGGTCGGAATCTGGAAATAGTCGGTGGCATCGTTGGCGGACCGGCTCAACGCGATGAACAGGTGGTCCTGCCAGAGCGGCATGCCCGACTGCGCCGAAGCCTTCAGCGATCTTCGCGACACGAAGAACGACGTCGACATGATGTCGAACTGCCAGCCCTGCTTGCGCGCGATGGCCAGGGCCTTGGGGACATTTGGCTGCTCCATGAAGCCGAAGCGCAACCGGACCTTGGAGAACTTGTCGCTGACCTTCTCCATGCGGAAGCGCTCGGACAGATCGACCCGCGGTGTTTGCGCGGTCTCGATGGTCAGGATCACGTTGTGCTCGTGCAGGACCTTGTTGTGCTTGAGATTGTGCAACAGCGCGGTCGGCACGAAAGCGGGGTCGCTGGTCAGGAACACCGCCGTGCCCTTGACGATGTGCGGTGGCCGCTTCTCCAGGCTGCGGATCAGCTCATCCAGAGGCACCTCAATGCGGCGCGTCTTCTGGATCAGGATTCCGGTGCCCTTCCGCCAGGTCCAGATCGTCCCGGCCATGACCACGCCGAACAGCAGCGGCACCCAGGCGCCCTCGAGCAGCTTGAGCAGGTTCGCGCTGAAGAAGGTCATGTCGACCATGACGAAGGGCAGGATCACGAGCGCAGCGGTCGCGGCGCGCCAGTTCCACAGCTTCCAGATCACGATGAAGCCCATGATGCCGTCGGCAACCATCGTGGTGGACACGGCGATACCGTAGGCCGAGGCGAGCCCGCTGGGCGTGCGGAACAGCAGCACCAGCAGCATCACGCCGATCAGCAGCAGCCGGTTCACGCGCGGCAGGTAGATCTGGCCGGCATGGGTTTCGGAGGTGTAGCGCACCTCGAACCGCGGCAAGAGGCCGAGCTGCACCGCCTGATAGACCAGCGAATAGGCACCGGTGATCACCGCCTGGCTCGCGATCACGGTCGCGGCCGTCGCAAGCCCGACCAGCGGCAGCACCAGCTTCTCGGGCACCATGCGGTAGAACGAGTGCTCGATCGCGCTGGGATCGGACAGCACCAGCGCGCCCTGCCCGAAATAGTTGATCAGCAGCGCGGGCAGCACGAAGAACATCCAGGCCGACTGGATCGGCTTGCGGCCGAAATGACCGAGATCGGCATAGAGCGCCTCGCCGCCGGTCACGGCGAGGAACACCGCTCCCAATGTCACCAGGCCGATCGTGCCGTGCGTCAGCAGGAATTGCAGGGCGTAATAGGGATTGATCGCTGCCAGCACCGACGGATCGTCGGCGATGTGGACCGCGCCCATCACCGCAAGGACAGTGAACCAGACCACCATCACCGGGCCGAAGGCGGACGCGACCAGCGCCGTACCCTTGCTCTGTACCGCGAACAGCAGCGCCAGGATCAGGACCGTGAGCGGTACGACGTAGTGCTCGAACGCAGGCGTCGCGAGCTTCAGTCCGTCAACCGCCGACAGCACCGAGATCGCCGGCGTGATCATGGAATCGCCGATGAACATGGAGGCGCCGATGACGCCGAGGGCGAGCAGGAACCAGCTCCGCCGGCCCAGCGCGCGCTGCCCGAGGGCCATCAGCGAGAGCGTGCCGCCCTCCCCGTTGTTGTCGGCGCGCAAGAGCAGCAGGACGTATTTGGCCGTCACGACGATCAGCAGCGCCCACAGGATCAGCGAGAGCACGCCGAGCACGATGACGCGCGAAACCGACTCGCCGCCAGCCGCGCCCCTGACCGCCTCGTGGAATGCGTAGAGTGGCGAGGTCCCGATGTCGCCGAAGACAACGCCGATGCTCCCGAGCGTAAGGGCCCAAAAACCCGAGGTGACCGGCCCTTCATGGGCCTCGGTCTGTGTGATGCTCGCCGCCATGAGAATGGAAAACGCTTCGTCCCTGAATTTGATCCGGCGCCTTTTGACGCTTCCTGCGCGTCTGTCAATCGGTACAGCATAGCAGGCGCGGAGCCGGCTGCTGCGAAGGCGCGGCACACTCGGCGCCGCGCGACGAGATGCCTCAGGTACGATGGTAGCGCAAGGGGGCTTATCGTTTGGGCATGATCCCCGCGCAAAAGCGTCCCGCGTTTGTCGCGTGGGAGACTCGGCGCCCGCTTCTCCGGATGATGCCCTAAGGCTTCAAATTCGGCGGCAGCGGCGGATCTTCGCGCATCAGCGTGATGGTGACGCGCCGGTTGGCGGCGAGCGAGGGATCGTCCGGAAACAATGGCTGGGTGTCCGCCTTGCCGGAGACCGCGAAGATGTGGGAGGCCGGCAGGCCCTCGCGCTCGAGGATCTGTCGCACGGCATTGGCGCGGTCGGCCGACAGATCGAAGGCGCCGTAATCGCTGCGGGTCGGCACGAATCCGGCCGCGGTGTGACCGGCAATGGAGACGCGGAGCGGCGTGGCCTTGAGCGGGACCGCGAGCTTCTCGATCAGACGGCGGGTGCGGTCATAGGGCACCTTGGAGCCGTCGGCGAACATCGAACGGCCGTCCTGATCGACGATCTCCAGGTTGAGGCCCTGCTTGGTCTCCTCGAACATGATGTGCTTGGACATCTCGGTCAGTTCCGGCATGTCCTGCAGGGCCTGCCGCAGCGAGGCCGCGGCCAGCGCGAAATTACGGTCGATCTTCATCTTGGCGCCCGACGTGCGGTCGCGATCCTCCTGGTCCGGCGTCGGCGTGTTGGAGGCATCCTCGGGCTGGATGTGATCGACGTTCTTCAGCCGCGGGCGTGTCGGCAGGCCGTCTGACTCGACGATGCCGGCGTAGCGCGCCTCGCTCTGCACGCCGAAGGCGTCGCGCATCGAGCCGGCGACGATCTTCAGCTTGTTGGCGTCCTGCGTCGAGAACGCGACGAGCATCACGAAGAAGCTCATCATCAGGCCCATCAGATCGGCGAAGGTCACGAACCAGCCGTGACCGCCGCCGTGAGCATCGCCGCGCTTCTTCTTGGCCATCTCGGTTGATCCCGGGGAGCGGCCTTAGGCCGGCACCGGCTCGCCCTCGGCGTGACGATGCTTCTCCGGCAGATAGGCCAGCAGCATTTCGCGCACCAAGGTCGGGCTCTTGGAATCGCGGATCATCAGGATGCCGTCGATGATGAGAGTGCGGTTGGTCTCTTCGTCCAGCAGCTTGCCGTGCAGCTTGTCGGCGATCGGCAGACAGAACAGGTTGGCGACGAGGGCGCCGTAAAGCGTGGCGAGCAGCGCGGTCGCCATGAACGGGCCGAGCTTGGACGGATCGGTCATGTTGGCAAACATCTGCACCATGCCGATCAGCGTGCCGATCATGCCGAACGCCGGGGCGCAGTCGCCGATGGCACGGTAGATCTTGCTGCCCTCGTCGAGGTGCATCAGGAAGTTGTCGCGGTCACGCTCGAGATTGTCGCGGATGAAGTCGAGGTCGTAGCCGTCGGCGACGTAGCGGATGCCCTTGGCGAGGAACGGCTCGTCGGTCTCGACCTTTTCGAGGCCCACCGGGCCCTGCTTGCGGGCGATCTCGGCGATGCGGGCGAGTTCGTCGACGAGGTCGTGGGCCGACAGCCGGCTCATGGTGAAGGCGAACTTGGCGCCGAGCGGGAGGCCGTGCAGCAGCGCCGAGAGCGGAAAGCGGATCATGGTCGCGGAGATCGAGCCCCCGAAGATGATGATCATCGCATGTTCGGAGATGAACATGTGCAGGTCGCCGCCCATGAGGATCATCGCCGTGATGACGATGATGCCCGCCGTGAGCCCAACGCCCGTCATGATATCCATGGGAGACTCCAACGCGTCCGCAACAACGGCCGTCCTGGCCGCTGGCGCGGCCCAACCCCGAACCGCTCGCAAACCCTAGAGCGCCGCCCTTAAAGCCGCGTAAAGGTTAAGTCGGGACAGTGTGCGCTCCGGCGCTGCGATTGCCGTCCAGGAATTTCAACACTTCGCTAACCATAAGCGGGCGCGCTGAAACGACGCTCCGGCTGCGGCCCTGCGCCACATCGAGGCGATCGGTCGTTTGGTATCTTCTGGCCCTGCGACCTGCTCCATCGCGGGAGCCGTTTTGCGATGTTGACGCTGTTCAGTCTTCTCACCGCGTTGCCGGCGCTGCTGGCGCTCCATCTGCTCGAACCGGAACTCGTGCTGCCGGCGTTCAGCATCCTGCTCTTTGTCGAAGCTGCCTTCGCCGTAATCGCAGCACGGTTGATTCACAGCGCCGACAGCGCGGACGACATTACACTGTGGGACCTTGCCGGCGGCTTCACCCTGATTGGATGCGCCGCTGCAGTGCTCGGTGAGCCCGATCAGGTCGCCCTGTTTCTGACCGAACAAGGCGATCCACGGCCGGCGACGCGGCCGTAGATCCGCCCAATCACCTGTCAGTGGATTTCCGCCGAACGCTTCAGCGCGGCCTTCAGCTTCTCCAGCGAGAAGTCGGGACTGCGGGCGATCTCCAGGATCGGCGTCTCGCGGCGACCGCAGAGCTCGGCGGCCTCGGGCAGCTTTGCGGCGACGTCGAGCGGGATCACGATCGCGCCGTGCTGATCGGCGTGGATGAGGTCATCGGACTTCACGGTCATGCCGGCGACGCGCACCTCGCCGCCAAAACTCTCGGCATGCACCCAGGCGTGCGACGGACCGATCGAGCCGGCCAAGGCCTGGAAGCCCGGCGCCCATTGCGGGATGTCACGGATCGAGCCGTCGGTGATGACGCCGAGACAGCCGAGTGCCTTGTGCACGTTGCTCTGCACCTCGCCCCAGAACGCGCCGTAGCCGACATCGGGACCGTCGATGTCCTGGATCACCGAAATGCGCGGACCGTGACCCGTGCCGACATATTCGTAATATTCGATCCGGCGCTTCGACTGCTCCTCGGCGGGGAGCGAGGATTTCAGCACCGAGCGGATCGCGACCGTGCGGGCATAGCCGACGATCGGCGGCAGGTCGGGAAACGGGCAGACCAGTTGCTTGGTGGTGTAGCCGATCAGCCGCCGCTCGGGCGCCACGATCTCCATGGCATTGCAGATCGTCGGGGTATCGTAGCGGCCCAGCGCTTCGAGGACGGAAGCGGGCAGCGGCCCGGTCGCTTTATCAGTCACGGCGTTCTCTCCCAGATTGGCGGTCGCTGTCGGCGCGATGCCGCCGGCACAGGGCGATATAGCCGAGATCAGGCCTCAACCCAACTCGGAGGGTCTCATGGCAGATATCCGCGTGTGGCTGCTCAGTGCAGCCGTCCCGGCCGGTCGTCGTCGTGCGGCGGCTCCGACAATTTCGCTAGCGTCGGCGCCGACGGCGGCGAGGAGATCTCGCCTCCCGCAGGCGCCGTGGCATCCATCGCGCGCGCCTGGTCGCGATAGGATTTGTAGCCGAGCGGCAAAGCGAGAAGATACAGCACCGTGCCGATCGACAGCACCTGCCAGGGATAGGCAATCAGGATTGCAACGAAGACAATCACCGCGACGAACGCCGGCAGCACCAGTTCTGGCGACACGCGCATGCGCTTGGTCTTGCCGGAGAACACCGGCAGGCGCGAGACCATCAGAAAGGCGATCAGCAGCGTATAGGCCGCCGTCACTGCCGCGGGCAGCCGACCGAGATCGAGGAAGGCGACATAGATCGGCAGCAGCACCGTGATCGCGCCGGCCGGCGCCGGCACGCCGGTGAAGAAATTGGCGGCGAAGGCCGGCTTGTTCGGATCGTCCATGGTGGCGTTGAAGCGCGCCAGGCGGAGGCCGCCGGAAATGGCGAACACCATCGCGGCGATCCAGCCGGCATTGCCAAGCTCGTGCAACTGCCAGAAATACAGCATCAGGCCCGGCGCGACGCCGAAATTGACGAAGTCGGCAAGACTGTCGAGCTCCGCCCCGAACTTGGACTGGCCCTTGATCATGCGCGCGATGCGGCCGTCGATGCCGTCGAGCGCGGCCGCGAACACGATGGCGTAGACGGCGAGCGACATCCGCCCCTCGATCGACAGGCGGATCGCGGTCAGGCCGGCGCAGATCGCCAGCAGCGTGATGACGTTGGGCACCAGCATCCGCACCGGAATGGGACGGAACCGCCGGCGGCGGACATCGGGATCTCTCACGTCATAGGGCGTCATGGCTCGTCCTTATCCTAGCGCGAGATATAGCAAGCCCCGTTCCCCTCCGCCATTGCGGCGGAAGGCCCGCAAGGACCGACTTTGGTTAATTGGCGCGGAAGGCGCGGCTGGGGTCCTCGCCGGCCAGGTCGGCCAAGATGGTCTCGCCGGCGATCGCGGTCTGGCCTTCCGAGACCAGCGCCTTGGTGCCGACCGGCAGATAGACGTCGAGTCGGGAGCCGAAGCGGATCAGGCCGAAGCGCTCGCCGGCGCCGATCGCCTGCCCCTCCTTGACGAAGCAGACGATGCGCTTGGCGACGAGGCCTGCGATCTGAACCACGCCGATCCGCGCCGTCGGCGTCGAGATCACCAGCGAGTTGCGCTCATTGTCCTCGCTCGCCTTGTCGAGCTCGGCATTGATGAACAGGCCTGGCCGGTAGGCAATGCGGTCCACCCTGCCCGCGATCGGGCTACGATTCACGTGACAGTTGAACACGCTCATGAACACCGAGATGCGCGGCAGCGGCCGGTCGCCGAGCCCGAGCTCGGCCGGCGGCAGCGCCATGGTGATCATCGAGACGCGGCCGTCGGCCGGCGACACCACGAGCCCCTCGCGCACCGGCGTCACCCGCACGGGGTCGCGGAAGAACAGCGCGCACCACACGGTCAGGATCGTGCCGATCCACCCCAAAGGCGACCACAGCCAGAACAGGATCAGGCTCGCCAGCGCAAAGCCGCCGATGAAGGGATAGCCCTCCTTGTGGATCGGCGGGATCTGACGCTGGATCGAATCGAGAATGGACATCGCTATCTGCCGCCTGGGGTTGTTGGCACGCGGGACGTCCCGCGCGATCGGCGCTTGTTTAGGCCAGAGTTGGGATCGGAGACAAGGTCACTCCGCGGCCGCAGGCGTGGTCAGGACGTCGGCGATCGGCGGCGGCTCCCGGTTGGGCGCCTCGCTGGAATCGGCCATCTTGGCCAGTTTCTCGCGCGCCGCCTCGGCCTCGCGCTGCCTGTTCCACATGCTGGCGTAAAGGCCGCCCTGCGCGAGCAGCCTTGCGTGGGTGCCGCGCTCGGCGATACGGCCCTGGTCCAGCACGATGATCTCGTCGGCACCGACGATGGTCGAGAGCCGGTGCGCGATCACGAGCGAGGTACGGTTTTTGGCGACGCGGTCGAGCGCGCCCTGGATCTCGTGCTCGGTGTGGGTGTCGAGTGCCGAGGTCGCTTCATCAAGCACCAGGATCGGCGGCGCCTTGAGGACGGTGCGCGCGATCGCGACGCGCTGCTTCTCGCCGCCCGACAGTTTCAGGCCGCGCTCGCCGACCTGGGTCTCGTAGCCCTTCGGCGCCATGCGGATGAAATGGTCGATCTGCGCGAGGCGCGCCGCCTCCTCGACCTCGGCGTCGCTGGCGTCCCAGCGGCCGTAGCGGATGTTGTAGCGGATGGTGTCGTTGAACAGCACGGTGTCCTGCGGCACCATGCCGATGGCGCCGCGCAGGCTGGCCTGCGTGACCTCGCGGATGTCCTGGCCGTCGATCAAGATCTTGCCGCCGGAAACATCATAGAGGCGGAACAGGAGCCGCGAGATCGTCGACTTGCCTGCGCCTGAGGGACCCACGATGGCAACGGTCTTGCCGGCGGGCACCTCGAAGCTGATGCCTTTCAGGATCGGCCGCATCGGCTCGTAGGCAAAGCGCACGTCCTCGAACCGCACCCTGCCGGCGGATACCGCCAGCGGCTGCGCGCCGGGCGCGTCCTTGATCTCGGCCTCGCGCCGCAGCACATTGAACATCTTCTCGATATCGATGATCGCCTGCTTGATCTCGCGATAGACCATGCCCATGAAATTCAGGGGCTGGTAGAGCTGGATCATCATGGCGTTGACCAGCACGAAATCGCCGACCGTGTTGGTGCCGTTGCGCACGCCGATCGCGCACATCAGCATGGTCGCGGTCAGTCCCATCGTGAAGATCACGGCCTGGCCGGTATTGAGCACCGCGAGCGAGGTGTAGGTGCGGACGCTCGCCTCCTCGTAACGCTCCACCGACCTGTCGTAGCGCTGCGCCTCGCGCGCCTCGGCGCCGAAATATTTGACGGTCTCGTAGTTGAGCAGCGAGTCGATCGCCTTGGTGTTCGCCTCGGTGTCGGAATCGTTCATCTTGCGGCGGATGCCGATCCGCCACTCGGTCGCGATGTACGTGTAGTACATGTACACCGCGACCGTGATCAGGGTCGCGACCACGTAGCGCCAGTCGAACTGCCAGAGCAGCACGGCCATCAGGAGCGAGACCTCGACGATGGTCGGGATCAGCTGCAGGATCACCATCCGTACGATGACCTCGATGCCCTCGCGGCCGCGCTCGAGCACGCGCGTCAGGCCGCCGGTCTTGCGCTCCAGGTGAAAGCGCAGCGACAGCTCGTGCATGTGGATGAAGGTGATGGTGGCGAGCTTGCGCACCGCGTGCATGGCGACGCGGGCGAAGATGCCGTCGCGCCACTGCGTCAGCACCGCCATCAGGATGCGCATCACGCCGTAGCTCGCGGTCAGCAGCAAGGGCGAGGCGATCACCCAGAGGTGCCAATTGTCGGCCGCGACCGGCGCGGTGTTGGCGCCGGTCAGTGCGTCGGTGGCCCATTTGAAGCTGAACGGCACCGCGAGTGTGATCAGCTTGGCCGCGAGCAGCAGCACCAGCGACCAGACCACCCGCATCTTCAGGTCGAAACGGTCGCCCGGCCAGATATAGGGCCACAGATGCGCCAGCGTGCCCATCAGCGTGGCCCGCTCCAGCGATCCCCCGGCGGGAGGATCAGGAACGTCGGCGCCGTCGAACGATTGGGATTGGTCCATCAAGAAACCTGAAGGCCCGCCGGATGCGGGCGTCGCTGCGATTAACGATTTTCGCTTGTCATATAGAGCCTTCCCGATGCCCGCGCACCCCGCCAGATGGCGAATCTTCGATTGTTTCTCGCCATTTACCGGTAGATTTCCGGGCAGCCCGAATCACCGATTGGGCTTGACGCCTCTTCGCTGCAATGCATCATGGCACCAATGAGCACGATCAAAACCGTCTGCGTCTATTGTGGCTCCGGCCCTGGAACCAATCCCCGCTTCACCGAAGGCGCCAAGGCATTCGGCAAGGCCCTCGCCGAGAACAACATCCGCCTGGTCTACGGCGGCGGCTCGCTCGGCCTGATGGGCTCGGTCGCGACCTCCGTGCTGGATCACGGCGGCACCGTGACCGGCATCATCCCCGAATTCCTGCGGATGCGCGAGAACGCGCTGACGCGCGTGCAGGAGATGATCGTCACCCCCGACATGCACGAGCGCAAGCGGCTGATGTTCGAACGCTCCGACGCCTTCGTGGCGTTGCCCGGCGGCGTCGGCACGCTGGAGGAGCTGGTGGAGCAGCTGACCTGGAAACAGCTCGGCCGTCACGCCAAGCCGGTGCTGCTCGCCAATATCGACAATTTCTGGGAGCCGCTGTTCTCGCTGCTGTCGCACATGCGCCAGACCGAGTTCATCCGCGCCGGCCTCTCGGTCGACATCATCAAGGCCGATCGCGTCGAGGAGATATTGCCGAAGCTGAAAGCGGCCGCGGCACAGATCGCCGAGGCGGAAAAGCAGCTCGCCCCGGAAGTCGCGCGCAAGCTGTAAGAGCTTTTTGCTGGCGCATGATCTTTTCGGAAAACCGCCGCACACTTTTCCGGATCATGCGCTACTCCTGCGGAAACGTCACCGCCTCGATCCGGTTACCATCGGGATCGAAGACGAATGCCGCGTAGTAGCGCACGCGGTCGTGCGGACGGATGCCCGGCGCGCCGTCGGACGCGCCGCCGGCGCACAGCGCGGCTGCGTGAAAGGCGTCGATCTCGGCCGTGGTCTTCGCCCGCAGGCAGATGTGCACGCCGCTCTCCGGCCCGACGTGCGGCATGTTTTCGCGCAAATTGATCCAGAACTCCGGATAGGCCTTGCCGAAGCCCACCGTCCGCGGCCGCGTGACGAGACGCGCGAGGCCGAGCGTTGCGAGTGCGGCCTCGTAGAACTTTGCAGCGCGATCGAGATCGCTGACGCCGACGGAGATGTGGTCGATCATGTGCCGTGCTCCCTCCCCTCGTCATTGCCAGCGAAGCGGTCGCGGTAGGGACGCTCATTGCTGGGCGCCCCCCGCACAGATCCGTACGTGCGGCTTTCCCGCATACGGCTCCCACCTCGGGTGAGTAGCGGTGAAGCGTGTTCGGGGCCAAGGATGGAGGATTTGTGGCTTGGGGAGCAAGTCGGAGGCAAGCCGCGCGACCCGCTGCCACGTGGTCCCGTCAATCTGGCTGCGGCGCCGAAGCATCCGCCTCCATTGTTCGGTGACGAAGTAGCGGAAGGCGCTGAGCGCTCGGCTGTTGGTCGGTACCGCGTGGTAGTTGAAGTACCCGGTAACGACCTGCCGCAGCCATTTGCCCTGTTCGAGCACCGACTGGTGCATACGCCGTCGCATTCCCTGCTTCACGGCTTGCAGTTTCGCCCGCATGCGGTCTTTGCGAGACTTGCGCCTGATCTGGAACTTGCCTTGCTTGGATCGGCTGCAGATGAAGGTGAAGCCGAGGAAGTTGAAGGTCTCCGGCTTGCCGAGCCCGCGCCGCCTGCGGTTGTCCTCCGCATGACGTCCGAACTCGATCAGCCGGGTTTTCTCAGGGTGCAGTGACAGCGCGAACTCCTGCAGCCGTTTGCGCAATTCTTCGAGGAAGTGCCGGGCCTCATTCTCATGCTCGAAGCCGACGATGAAGTCGTCAGCGTAGCGCACGATGATCATGTCACCCGCGGCCTCGCGCCGTCTGAAGCGTTCGGCCCACAGATCGAGGGCATAGTGCAGGTAGATGTTGGCAAGCAGCGGCGAGATCACCGCCCCTTGTGCCGTCCCCTGTTCGCTGACCCTGACCGTTCCTTCTTCGAGAACACCCGCCTTGAGCCATTTGCGGATCAGACGGATGATACGCTGGTCGCCGGTCCGATGTTCGACGAAGCGGATGAGCCATTCCTGGTCCACCATGTCGAAGAACGAGCGGATATCGGCGTCAACAATGAAGTTCACCCGCCGGCTCTCGATTCCGACCAGCAGCGCATCCATCGCATCGTGCGCGCTGCGCCCGGGCCGGAACCCATACGAGAACCCGAGGAAGTCCTCCTCGTAGATCGCGTTGAGCACCGTAGCGGTTGCCCGCTGAACGATCTTGTCCTCGAGGGACGCAATCGCCAGCGGTCGCTGCCGCCCATCCTGCTTCGGGATATGGACCCGCCGCGACGGCTGCGGCCGGTACGCTCCCCGGTGAACACGAGCATGCAGGTCCTCAAGATTGGCCTTGAGGTCTTGCTCGTAGTCCCGCCACATCATTCCGTCCACACCCGGCGCGGCATGCTTCTTCAGCGCGAAGAACTCCGCCTCGAGCAGTTCAGGCGTGATGTGGTGAAGCAGCGCAGTGAACCTCTCCTTCTTCCTTTCCCTTGCAGTTCGCCGTATGCGTTCCAACGCCTGTGTCACGCTTGTCCGGCTCGGCGTCCGGGGCGTGCTTTGCTGGTCCGCATTCCCCTTGGTCGCGGCCCTTCGCTCCACCAACTCCTCCGCGGATCGCTCCGCTTCGTTCGCAGGCTTCGACGCTACTACGGCCGCGTCCGACTTCCCGCATCCGTTCGTCATCGGCTTTGGCTCCTCGCCTTCCCGATGCGGACCTTGGGGGCATGTTGCCATCGGTCAGATGCGGGACCTCCCAGGTTCCGACGCGGTCCTTTGCTGCGTGATGGGGTCTTCGACCACGGCAGAGCGTCAGCGCCTCGCATAACGGCGCCGCACATGTTGCCTTCGACGTTGCTTACCGGCTCGGCCTCTGCGAGTTTCTGTCTTTCGCGGCTCAATAGCCCACCCCACAGCATCGTTGTGTACGCTTCGCAGCCGCCGTTGCCGACGGCCACGCAACACTCACTACCGGGCGCTCGCTACCGCTTACCCGGACCGGACTTCCACCGGTTGGACCACGCCAGCTTGCCTGGCGCACAAGCAATCCAGAGTCTTTCCGCGGAGCCAGTCTGGATTGCTTCGCTTCGCTCGCAATGACGGCGTTTGCGGCGCCACCGTCCCCTACGCCGTCATCCTACGCCGGTGCGCCCGATTTCACGAGCTTGTAGATCACCGAATCCATCAGCGCCTGGAACGAGGCGTCGATGATGTTCGGGGACACGCCGACCGTGGTCCAGCGGTCGCCGTTCTCGTCCTCGCTCTCGATCAGCACGCGCGTGACCGCGCCGGTGCCGCCATTGAGGATACGCACGCGGTAATCGATCAGCGTGAGCCCCTCGATGTATTTCTGGTACTTGCCGAGGTCCTTGCGCAAGGCAACGTCGAGCGCGTTGACCGGGCCGTTGCCTTCCGCGGCCGAGATCAGATGCTCGCCCGCGACGTCGACCTTGACGACGGCCAGCGCCACCGTGACGCGCTCGCCGAGCGCGTTGTAGCGCTGCTCGACATTGACGTCGAACTGCTCGACCTCGAAATAATGCGGCACCTTGCCGAGCGTGCGGCGCGCCAAAAGATCGAACGAGGCGTTGGCGGATTCATAGGCGTAGCCCGCCGCTTCGCGCTCCTTCAATTCCTCGACGAGCCGCGTCAGCTTCGGATCGCTCTTCTCATAGGCAATGCCGGCGCGGTCGAGTTCGGCGATGACATTGGAGCGACCGGCCTGATCGGACACCAGCACCTTGCGATGGTTGCCGACCAGCTCCGGCAACACATGCTCATAGGTCTGCGGATCCTTCAGCACGGCGGAGGCATGGATGCCGGTCTTGGTGACGAAGGCGCTCTCGCCGACGTAAGGAGCATGCCGGTTCGGCACGCGGTTCAGCATGTCGTCGAGCGTGCGCGAGACCTTCACGAGCGTCGTCAGCTTCTCGGACGTGACGCCGATGTCGAAAACGTCGGCAAAGCCCTTCTTCAATTTCAGCGTCGGGATCAGCGAGCAGAGATTCGCATTGCCGCAGCGCTCGCCGAGGCCGTTCAGCGTGCCCTGGATCTGCCGCGCGCCCGCGCGCACCGCGGCGAGCGAATTCGCCACCGCCTGCTCGGTGTCGTTATGGGCGTGGATGCCGACGTGATCGCCGGGGATGTGCTTGGTCACGTCGCTGACGATGGCCTCGACCTCATCAGGCATGGTGCCGCCATTGGTGTCGCACAGCACCACCCAGCGCGCGCCGGCTTCATAGGCGGCCTTGGCGCAGCCAAGCGCGAAGCTCGCGTCCTCCTTGTAGCCGTCGAAAAAATGCTCGCAATCGAGCATGACCTCGCGGCCCGCCGCCTTCGCCGCCGCGACGCTGTCGCGGATCGAGGCGAGGTTCTCCTCGTTGGTCGTCTCCAGCGCGACGCGGACCTGATACGCGGAGGATTTTGCGACGAAGCAGATCGCGTCGGCCTTGGCTTCTAGCAAGCCGGCGACGCCGGGATCGTTGGAGACCGAGCGCCCTGCCCGCCGCGTCATGCCGAAGGCGGTGAAGCGCGCGTGCTTGAGCTTCGGCCTGGAGCCGAAGAACTCGGTGTCGAGCGGATTGGCGCCGGGATAGCCGCCCTCGACATAGTCGATGCCGAGATCGTCGAGCATCGCCGCGATGATCCGCTTGTCGGCCAGCGTGAAATCGACGCCGTTGGTCTGCGCGCCATCGCGCAGCGTGGTATCGAACAGATAGAGACGCTCCTTGCTCATGGCACAGCTCCAAGCGTCTTCTTCATGGTGGTGTTGGCGAGCCACTCGTCGTTGATGGTGACGCTGTTGCGCTGCTGCGCGGTGTAGCCGCGCTTGGCGAAGAAGCCTTCCGCAGTGTCGCTGGCATCGACCGTCAGGCTCTTGGCGCCCCGGCCGCCGGCAAGCTTCTCCAGCGCGTCGACCAGCATGGTCGCGATGCCCTGCCCGGCCACGGCCGGATGCACGTAGAGCATGCGGATCTGATCGGTGCCGCGCAGCGAGGCGAAGCCGACGGGCGAGCCCTCGAGCGTCGCGATCAGCGTCAGGTCGGCCGCGAGCTGCTTGCCGAACTCCTCGTCCTCCGCCGCCTCCATCCAGGCCTGCTGCTGCGCCTCGCTGTAGTCGTCGCCGGTCAGCTCCTCGATGCTGGCGGCGAAGATCGCGGCGAGCACCGGCACGTCATCGGGCAGGAAGGGCCTAAGTGCGGGCTTCGGCAAAGTCTGTCCCATCGTCCTCACCACATCCCATAGAGTTTCAGCACGATCGCCACCGCGGCGCCGAGCAGCAGGATCTTCAGCGCGATGTAATAGAGCCAGTGCCGCGGAAAAGGCGTGTCGGGCCGCTTCATCGCGCGACCTCCCAGGTGGTCCCGTCCTTGGAGTCCTTGATCGCAACGCCCATCCCGGCGAGCAGATCGCGGATGCGGTCGGACTCCTTGAAGTCTTTCCGTGCACGCGCGGCCGTTCGTTCCGCGAGCAGGCGTTCGACTTCAGCGGCGTCGACGCCGCTCGCCCGCTGCTTGCGGCTTTCCCATTGCGCGGCACTCTCCGACAGGAAGCCGAGCAGCCGCAACGAGCCCGCCAAGGCAGCGGCTTCGCCGCGCAGGCCGTGCAGCGCCGCGATCGCCAGCGGCGTGTTGAGGTCGTCGAGCAGCGGCTCGACCACGGACGCAGCCGGCTCGCCCGGCACCACGTCGGCGGCGACGCGATACCAGTCGTCGAGCGTCCTGGCGCTCTCCTCCACCGACTTCAAGGTCCAGTCGATCGGCGAGCGGTAATGCGTCTTCAGCATGTTCAGCCGCAGCACCTCGCCCGGCCAGTCCTCGAGCAGCTCGTGGATCGTGATGAAGTTGCCGAGGCTCTTCGACATCTTCTCGCTCTCGACCTGCAGGAAGCCGTTGTGCATCCAGTAGTTCGCCATGCGCTCCTGGTGGAACGCGCAGCAGGTCTGCGCCACCTCGTTCTCGTGATGCGGGAACACGAGATCGATGCCGCCGCCGTGGATGTCGAAGTGCTCGCCGAGATGCTTCCAGGCCATGGCCGAGCACTCGATGTGCCAGCCCGGCCGCCCTTCGGCATTGATGCCGGCCGGCGACGGCCATGATGGCTCGCCCGGCTTGGACGGCTTCCACAGCACGAAGTCGGTGTTGCCCTTCTTGTAGGGCGCGACATCGACGCGGGCGCCGGCAATCATCTCGTCCAGCGAGCGATTGGACAGCGCGCCGTAGCGCGGCAGGCCGGCATTGGCCGCGTTCATCGCCTGCGGCGAGAACAGCACGTGGTCCTCGGCGGCATAGGCAAAGCCGCCGGCAATCAGCTTCTCGATGATCTCGCGCATTTCGGCGATATGCTCGGTCGCGCGCGGCTCGACGCTCGGCCGTAAGCACCCGAGCGCATCGACGTCGGCGTGAAACTGCTTCCCGGTCTCCTCGGTGACCTTGCGGATCGCCTCATTCAGCGGCAGGCCGGGAAAGTCGCGCGCAGCGCGGTCGTTGATCTTGTCGTCGACGTCGGTGATGTTGCGGACATATTTGACGTGCGCCTCGCCATAAGCGTGGCGCAGCAGCCGAAACAACACGTCGAACACGATCACCGGCCGCGCATTGCCGATATGGGCGAAGTCGTAGACGGTCGGCCCGCAGACATACATGCGGACGTTCCTTGGATCGAGCGGCACAAACGGCCGCTTCTCCCTCGTCAACGTATCGTAAAGGCGTAATTCCATATGGACACCTGTCGTAGTGCCGAATGCGATTTGAAGTTCCTGCAGCGATAGCAGCAAACTCGACCAGGAACTTCAAATCGCAAGCGGCACAAAAACTTCATTTCTTTGCAGCGGTCCGGTTCTCGCATTCGCAACCCAATTTGCCGCGACGACATGCGAATGCGAGAACCGGGCCGTTGCGCGGCCGGGCGTCCAGTGCTCTCAATGTGTTTGAGAAAAGACGGCTCCAGCCAGCGAATCGCTAGCTCGTAATCTCGCAAATGATGCAAATGGCGAGGAGACCGTTCATGCGGGAACATATGGGCCACGATGGCCCCTGACGTCAAGGGAGCCGCGGAAATGCCGTTTTCCTCCCGCAATCGCGCCGGCCAGCCGCAATGGTTCCACTCCCCTTAACCTTTTGAGTTTATTAAGAGCGGGCGGTCTCCAGCCCCCGGTACTCCCATGCGATTCCTGTTCGTGCTCGTCTCCTGTGCCTCCCTCCTCGCGGCATCCGGCGCATTCGCCGAGACCCGCGTCTTCATCATTGCCAACCAGGCGGACGGCTACGGCGTCGACAAGTGCCTCGCCAGGGGCGACAAATGCGGGGCGCAGGTCGCGCGCACCTACTGCCAGTCACGGGATTTTGCCCAGGCCTCAAGCTATCGCCGGGTCGATCCCGACGAAATTACCGGCTCTGTCCCCAAAACCGGCGCAAACTGCTCCCATGGCCATTGCGACGAATATGTCGCAATCACCTGCCAGCGCTGAATTCCCTCGGAGCTGGCGGACCTTAGGACCAGCCTTCGGCCCCCTGAAACGACGTGACGATGCCGCAGGAAGCGGCTATTGGAGGGCGCGCTTCGGCCCCCAGATCGTGCCGGGCCGTGACCTCGCTAGAATGGCGGATATGCCTGAATTTTTGTCTCTCTCCCGTGCCCGCTCCCTCCTTGCCTGCACCGTGCTCCTCGGCACCGTCGTGCTCGCCAGTGGCGCTTTCGCGCAGGCCGGCCCGCCGGGCCCGCCGCCTCAGCCCAGCCAGAACGGGCTCGGCCCCAATCCGATGTGCGCAAGGCTGGAAGGCCAGCTCGTCGCGCTCGACCATGGCGGCGGCGGTGGCGATCCCGCGCGCGAAGAGCAGATCCGCCGCTATCAGGATTCCCAGGCCAAGCAACAGGCCGAGCTCGACCGCGTCACCATGCAGGCCAAGCGCATGGGCTGCGACTCCTCCGGCTTCTTCTCGCTGTTCAACGGCCAGCAGGCGCAGTGCGGCCCGGTCAACACCCAGATCCAGCAGATGCGCGCCAATCTGGACCAGATCACCGGCAACCTCGAGCGCCTGCGCGGCGGTGCCGGTGGCTTCAGCCCGGAGCGCGACAACCAGCGCCGCTCGGTGCTGATGGCGCTGGCGCAGAACAATTGCGGCCCGCAATATGCCAACGCCGCGCAGTCGCAGGGCGGCGGCAACTTCCTGAGCAACCTCTTCAACGGCGGCAACAACCCGAACAATCCAAACAATCCGCAAGCCGTGCCGCCCTCGGATCTCGGACCGCCATCCGGCACGTATCGCACCGTGTGCGTGCGCACCTGCGACGGCGCCTATTTCCCGATCTCGTTTGCCACCGTGCCGGCGCGCTTCTCCGACGACGAGAAGACCTGCAAGGCGCTGTGCCCGGCCGCGGAAGCCACGCTCTACACCCACCGCAATCCCGGCGAGGACATGAACTCGGCGGTCTCGATCGGCGGCCAGCCCTACACTGCGCTGCCGACGGCTTTCAAATTCCGCAGCGAGTTCAACCCGTCCTGCTCCTGCAAGGCGGCCGGACAGACTTGGGCCGATGCGCTGAAATCGGCCGACGACAAGGCGACCATCGAGCAGCAGGGCGACATCATCGTCACCGAAGAGAGCGCCAGGAAGATGCAGCAGCAGCGCCTGAACAAGGGCGCGCCGCAGCCTGCCAGCGCCAAGAAGGGCACAGCGCCTGCGCCGACGACGGCCAATGCACCGGCTGCGACAGCACCAGCGGATACGGCCGCGGCTGCGCCGAGTTCGGAGAACAAGCCGATCCGCTCGGTCGGCCCGACCTTTCTGCCGCAGCAGCAGAAGTAGGTCCTAACCGTCATGCGCTGTGAAGACGGCCGCCAAGCGCGGCCGTTTCGCCGTTGCTACTCGCCCTCGCGGCTCCACGGGAAGAGATTAGCCGGAAAGTCCGCTGCGTAGCGCCTTCTCTTCGGGGGCGGCGGCAGCTCGTCCGGTGGATTCGGATTGGGCTCGACCACCCGCCGATAGAGGTGCCAGGTGGCATGACCGAGCACCGGCAGAACGACGGCGAGACCGACGAAGAGCGGCAGCGAGCCGATCACGAGCAGCGCCGCCACGATGAGGCCCCATCCGGCCATCGCAACCGGATTGGTGCCCACGGCCCGGAGCGACGTGCGGATCGCGTCGATCGCAGTCGCATGCCGATCGAGCATCAACGGAAACGACACGACGCTGACGCACAAGGCCACAACCGCAAACAGGAAGCCGACACCGCAACCGACGAGGATGAGCGACCAGCCTTCCGGTGTCGTCAGCACGCGCGTTGCGAAGTCGGGAATGCTTGCAGCCGCCGCGTGACCGAAGATCGCGACATAAATTGCGTTCGCGACACCGATCCAGGCCCCGAACAGGACCAGCAGGAGCACGCCGAGCTCGACCATGGCACCGAACGACGGTGCGCGCAGCACCTTGAACGCATCCGATGCATCGACCTCCTCGCCACGCTCGCGACGACGGCTGAGCTCGTAGAGACCGATCGCGGCGAAGGGCCCGATCAAGGCGAAGCCGGCGGCCAGCGGAAACAGGAGCGGCAGCACCGAATAGCCGAGAACCATCCTGAACAGGACGAGACCGAGAACGGGATAAATCACGCACACGACGATCGCGTGACTCGGCATCGCCTGGAAATCCTCCCAACCCAGGCGCAGCGCCTCGGTCAGGTCCGAAAAGGTGATCTTGCGTATGGGATAGGAGGCCGCTTCGCCGAAGACGTGCCGCCTGATGATGTCGGGGGAGTACAGAGTGGCCATGAACGGACCCTCCCGTGCTGAAAATCGCGATTTCGATAACACGCGCTCTTCAGCCACGCGTGTCCGCCTGACGAGCAGGAAACGCGATGGTCGGGTACGGCAACCCAGGTTCAGCGAACAGAGCCTGGCCGGACGGAACCCGTCGCGACCTGCCTTGCGAGCTTAGCGCGCGCGGGGCACGGCTGCGCTCACGGTTCGGTGAATTGTGCATCAGCACGGATTTGTGCGTTGCATCACCGAGACCCAACATACGCACTTGGTGCGTTGTCGGCTTGCCGGCGACGGCGACCACGCCACGTCGGGGCACCTACTTTGCTCTATTGACGCCGGATTAGGCCGGTATCATTTTAGACGCAGACGCCCTTGGAGTTTGGTCGCGAGCGCTTTCTCTTGATTTCGCGGCCGGTGGAATGGGCGAGGCAAAAGGCCGGCGATGGCATGACTGCCAACCGAGAAAGGCCAGCCATCGCGACAGACATGAGCTCCGCCCCGGATTCGTATCCATAGCCTTCGATGGCAAGGATGGATCAGGATGGCTGTCGCACTGATACTGCTTCTGGTCGCAATCGGCTCGGTGCTGTTTCACATCTACAGCCCGTGGTGGTGGACGCCGATCGCCACGAACTGGGCCTATATCGACCACACCATCAACATCACGTTCTGGATCACGGGCTTCGTCTTCGTCGCAGTCATTGCCTTCATGGCTTACTGCGTCTTCCGCTTTCACCACAAAGAGGGACGACGGGCTGACTACAATCCGGAAAACAAGAGGCTCGAGTGGTGGCTGACTGTCGGGACCGGCGTCGGTGTCGCGGCCATGCTGGCGCCCGGCCTCGTGGTCTGGCACCAGTTCGTGACGGTGCCTGCGGATGCCACCGAAGTCGAGGTCATGGGCCAGCAATGGCAGTGGAGCTTCCGCCTTCCGGGCAAGGATGGGCAGTTGGGCACATCCGACGTCCGCAACATCGCTTCCGACAACCCGATGGGGCTCAATCGTGACGACGCCCACGCGCAGGACGACGTCGTGATCGAGAACGGAGACCTGCATCTTCAAGTGGGAAAGCCGGTCAAGGTTCTGCTCCGCTCGGTCGATGTCCTGCACGATTTCTACGTGCCCGAATTCCGGGCCAAGATGGACATGGTCCCAGGCATGGTGACCTATTTCTGGATAACGCCGATCCGAACCGGGACGTTCGATGTTCTCTGTGCGGAGCTCTGTGGCGCTGCTCACTATCAGATGCGCGCCAAGGTCATCGTCGACGAAGAGCGTGAATATCACGCCTGGCTGGAGCAACAGAAGACGTTCGCCGAATTGTCGCCGGCAAGAGCCGTCGTGAAGGCGACGTACCAATCCGGCGGCAAGTAGCAAGCTGCCGCCGCGAAGCCGAATCGGGTGCATGAGGCCAACCCCTCACCCCCGATGGAAACGACCGAGGAGGTTTCTATGGTCGATATTCCATATGAAGGGATCGCAGGCGTCCCGCCCGCCGAAGTACCCGACGTCGAGCTCTATCATCCGAGGAGCTGGTGGACACGGTATGTCTTCTCGCAGGATGCCAAGGTGATCGCCATTCAGTATTCGTTGACGGCAACCGCCATCGGGCTGGTGGCCCTGGTGCTGTCCTGGCTGATGCGGCTGCAACTGGGATTCCCCGGCACCTTCTCTTTCATCGATGCCAACCAGTACCTCCAGTTCATCACCATGCACGGCATGATCATGGTGATCTATCTGCTCACCGCATTGTTTCTTGGCGGCTTCGGCAACTACCTGATCCCGCTGATGGTCGGCGCCCGGGACATGGTCTTTCCTTATGTGAACATGCTGAGCTACTGGGTCTACCTGCTCGCGGTCCTGGTGCTGGCCTCGACGTTCTTCGTGCCCGGCGGACCCACCGGCGCTGGCTGGACGCTCTACCCGCCGCAGGCAATCCTCTCCGGAACGCCCGGGCAGGACTGGGGCATCATTCTCATGATGTCGTCCCTGATCCTGTTCATCATCGGCTTCACCATGGGCGGGCTGAATTACGTGGTGACCGTGCTCCAGGCGCGCACCCGCGGCATGACCTTGATGCGCCTGCCCCTGACGGTGTGGGGCATCTTCACGGCGACCGTCATGGCGCTCCTGGCGTTCCCTGCCCTCTTCGTTGCCTCGGTCATGCTGCTGCTCGACCGTCTGCTGGGAACCAGCTTCTTCATGCCGTCGCTCGTCGAGATGGGCACGCTGTCGAAATATGGCGGCGGCAGCCCGCTGCTGTTCCAGCACTTGTTCTGGTTCTTCGGCCATCCCGAGGTCTACATCGTCGCCCTCCCCGCCTTCGGCATCGTCTCCGATCTGATCAGCACCCATGCGCGCAAGAACATCTTCGGCTACCGCATGATGGTCTGGGCGATCGTGGGCATCGGCGCGCTCAGCTTCATCGTCTGGGCGCACCACATGTATGTGAGCGGCATGTTCCCGCAATTCGGGTACTTCTTCGCCACCACGACGCTCATCATCGCCATCCCCACCGCGATCAAGGTCTATAACTGGGTGCTGACCTTGTGGCGCGGCGACATTCACCTCAGGGTGCCGATGCTGTTCGCCCTCGGATTCATCATCACCTTCGTGAACGGCGGGCTCACCGGCCTCTTCCTCGGCAACGTCGTCGTGGACGTGCCTCTCTCGGACACCATGTTCGTGGTCGCGCACTTCCACATGGTGATGGGGGTGGCGCCGATCATGGTCGTGCTCGGCGCGATCTATCATTGGTACCCCAAGGTCACGGGGCGGATGCTGAACGAGGCCCTCGGCAAGTTTCACTTCTGGGTCACCTTCCTCGGCGCCTACCTGATCTTCTTCCCGATGCACTATCTCGGACTGCTCGGGGTTCCGCGCCGGTATTTCGAACTCGGAGATACGACGTTTATCCCGTCCTCGGCCCATTCGCTGAACGCCTTCATCTCCGTGGTGGCCTTGACCGTCGGCTTCAGCCAGATGGTGTTCCTGTTCAATCTCGCCTGGAGCCTGTTCAAAGGTGAGCCCTCGGGCGGCAATCCGTGGCGCGCGACGACGCTGGAGTGGCAGACGCCGGAGACGCCTCCAGGACACGGCAACTGGGGCAAGGAGCTCCCGGTCGTGTACCGCTGGGCCTATGATTACAGTGTGCCCGGCGCCGCGGAGGACTTCATTCCGCAGAACCAGCCGCCACGCGCGACGCAGCTCGTTCAGGGAGCTGCTTCGTGAGCGCCATCATCCTGTTCCTGGCTGTGCTTGCGGTGATCGCCGGATGGTGGCTGTCGCAGCAGCGGCTGATGGCCAAGCCTTGGCTGGAGGAAGGCGCGGTCGGCGACTTCCCCGGCGGTGATGCCATGACCTGGCCGGCAGTGAAGGTTGGACTTGGCGTGTTCCTCGCTGTCGCGAGCACATTATTCGTCCTCTTCATCAGTGCCTACTCGATGCGCATGAGCGTGGTGGACTGGCGGCCCCTGCCGGTCCCGCGGCTGCTGTGGGTCAACACGGGCGTGCTGGTCCTGAGCAGTGTCGCGCTGCAATGGTCGTACGTGGCTGCTCGGCGACACGACCCTGAGAGCGTCATGATCGGTCTGCTCGCTGGCGGAGCATCTGCCGTGATCTTCCTCGCCGGACAGCTCCTGGCCTGGCACCAGCTCGGGGCTGCCGGATATTTCGTGGCATCCAATCCGGCGAATGCCTTCTTTTACCTGCTGACCGCGGTTCACGGGCTGCATCTGACCGGCGGCCTGGTGGCCCTGGGCCGCACCTCAGCCAGGATGTGGCGTGGCGCCGAGATCGCCGAGATGCGATTGAGCGTGGAACTGTGCGCCATCTACTGGCATTTCCTGCTGCTGGTCTGGCTCGTCCTGCTCGGTCTTCTCACCGGCTGGACCGATGATTTCGTCGACATCTGCCGCCGGTTGCTGAGCTAGGGAGGCAACACCAGATGGCTGAGACCGTGCTGACAAATTCTGCCCAATCGAGTGCGCGGCTTGAAGGCTGGCGCGGCATCGCCGCCGACTGGGCGTCGGACCAGCGCGCGTTCAAGAACGTGTCCTGGGGCAAGGCCATGATGTGGATCTTCCTCCTCAGCGACACCTTCATCTTCAGTTGCTTCCTGCTCTCCTACATGACGGCGCGCATGTCGACGACCGAGCCGTGGCCGAACCCCAGCGAGGTCTTCGCCCTCAATATCGGGGGCAAGCACATCCCCCTGATCCTGATCGCCATCATGACCTTCGTGCTGATCAGCAGCAGCGGAACAATGGCGATGGCGGTCAATTTCGGCTACCGCCGCGATCGCGTGAGAACCGCAATCCTGATGCTGGTCACTGCGGCCTTCGGCGCAACCTTCGTCGGAATGCAGGCCTTCGAATGGACCAAGCTGATCATGGAGGGCGTTCGGCCCTGGGGTAATCCATGGGGCGCGGCGCAGTTTGGCTCGAGCTTTTTCATGATCACGGGTTTCCACGGCACTCACGTGACGATCGGCGTGATCTTCCTGATCGCGATCGCGCGAAAAGTCTGGCGGGGAGACTTCGATGTCGAGAGGCGCGGTTTCTTCACGAGCCGCAAGGGGTACTACGAGATCGTCGAGATCACGGGCCTGTACTGGCACTTCGTCGATCTCGTGTGGGTCTTCATCTTTGCATTCTTCTACCTTTGGTGAGGTCGGCGCATGACAAACGCGGTGGTACACATGGAAGGCCAGCTCCACGCTCCGGCGCATGGCGCAGTCGCAACGGGAGCCGTTCATGCCACGGGTCAACAGCACCCGATCAAGCTCTACCTCGTGGTCTGGGGCTGGTTGTTCGTCCTCAGCACGTGCTCCTATCTCGTCGACTACTTCGGCCTGCACGGTTATCTGAGGTGGTCTCTGATCCTGCTGTTCATGATATTGAAGGCCGGCCTGATCGTCGCCGTGTTCATGCACATGGCCTGGGAGCGGCTGGCGTTGGCCTATGCCATCCTGCTGCCGCCGATCGCGGTAATGGTATTCGTGTCGATCATGGTGCTCGAATCCGAATACACGCACTTCCTGCGGGTGCTGTTTTTCGCGACCCCGTCATAGGCCGGCCGTCGCTCAGTGGGACTTCAGCCCTCGAACGCGTCGATCGATGCCTTGCTTCCGCGCGAGACCAGCGTCTCGTCCGGGGCCGGCAGCTTCTCACCCCTGTCGCGAAAGCGATTGGTGATGGGATAGCGGCGGTCGCGGCCGAAATTCCTGGGTGTCACCTTCACGCCGGGCGCGGCCTGGCGGCGCTTGTATTCGGCGACGTTGAGCAGATGGTCGATGCGGGTGACCGTGTCGCGGTCGAAGCCGGCGGCGATGATCGCTTCGACCGGCTCCTCGCGCTCGACCAGACGTTCGAGAATGGCATCGAGCACGTCGTAAGGCGGCAATGAATCCTGATCGGTCTGGTTCTCGCGCAGTTCCGCGGTCGGCGGACGCGTGATGATATCGGGCGGGATCACCTCGCCCGCGGGCCCGAGCGCGCCATCCGGCTTCCAGCCGTTACGAAGGCTCGCCAAGCGAAACACCTGCGTCTTGTAGATGTCCTTGATCGGGTTGAAGCCGCCGTTCATGTCGCCATACAGTGTGGCGTAGCCCACCGACATCTCCGACTTGTTGCCTGTCGTCACCACCATCAGGCCGGTCTTGTTGGAGATTGCCATCAGCAGCGTGCCGCGGGTGCGGGCCTGGAGGTTCTCCTCGGTGATATCTGGCGGCAGGTTCTTGAAGATGCCGGACAGGATCGTCTCGAATCCGGTCACGGCTTCCGCGATCGGCAGCACCTCGTAGCGGATGCCGAGATGGCCGGCGAGCTCGCCGGCATCAGCGATCGAGTGTGCCGCCGTGTAGCGATAAGGCAGCATCACGCCGTGCACCTGGTCGGCGCCGAGCGCATCGACGGCGATCGCGGCGCACAGCGCGGAATCGATGCCGCCGGAGATGCCGAGCAGCACGCCCGGAAAACCGTTCTTGCCGACATAGTCGCGCAGGCCCAGCACGCAGGCGGCGTAATCGGCCTTGTCGCCCTCGACCTGCTCCGCGATCGGCCCCGTGCAGCGCCAGTCATCGCCGTTTCGGGTGAAGCGGAGCGTGGTGATATTCTCCTCGAACGCCGGCAGTTGCGCCGCAAGCGAGAGGTCGCCATTGAGTGCGAAGGACGCGCCGTCGAACACCAATTCGTCCTGGCCGCAAACCTGGTTGAGATAGACCAGCGGCAGGCCGCTCTCGGTGACGCGCGCAACCGCGACCGACAGGCGTACGTCGCTCTTGTCGCGGGCGTAAGGCGAGCCGTTCGGCACCAAAATGATCTCGGCGCCGGTCTCCGCCAGCGTCTCGACCACGTTCTCGTAGTCCTCGGACTCCTCGAGCCAGATGTCCTCGCAGATCGGCATGCCGATGCGAACGCCGCGCACCGTGACCGGGCCGGCCGCAGGTCCCCGCGCAAACAGCCGCTTCTCGTCGAACACGCCGTAATTCGGCAGATTGCACTTGAAGCGAAGTGCAGCGATGCGGCCGTCGTCGAGCAGCGCGCAGGCATTGTAGAGCCTGCCGTCCTCGACCCAGGGCGTGCCGATCAGCATGGCCGGCCCGCCGTCGCCGGTCTCGCGCGCGAGCGCTTCGATCGCGACGCGGCAGGCCGCCTGGAACGCCGGCTTCTCCACCAGATCTTCCGGCGGATAGCCGGCGATGAACAATTCCGGGAACAGCACGAGATCGGCACTGTCCGACTTGGCCTGCGCGCGCGCGGCACGCACCTTCGTGGCATTGCCCTCGATGTCGCCCACGGTCGGATTGAGCTGGGCGAGCGTGACCGCGAATGCGTTGAGACGTTCGGTCATGGCGCCCTTTTCCGCTTCCAGTGGCTAGACGAAACCCAACCGCTCGACGATGGCGAAGATCCAGAACGCGCCCGCCATCAGCAGCGCCACGCCGACGGCCGCCGAGCCCATGTCCTTGACGCGCCCGATCTGCTTGTCATGGTCCATGGTCAGGCGGTCGGCGAGCTTCTCGATCGCGGTGTTGAGCAGCTCGACCGTCAGCACGAACGCGACCGCACAGATCAGCTCGACCGCGCGCATCACTGTCGCGCCGATGAACCAGGCCAGCGGCAGCGACAGGAGCAGCGCAAATATCTCCTCGCGGATGGCCTGCTCCGAACGGAACGCAAAAGCCAGACCGTTGCGGGAATTGATCGTGGCCTTCCAGATTCGCAGCAAGGTCCTAGAGCCCCGCTGCGGCCGGCATCGGCTTGGTCTTGCCGGCGCGTTCCTGCTTCAGCAGCTCGGCGACCAGGAAGGCCATGTCGATGGATTGCTCGGCGTTGAGGCGCGGATCGCAGACCGTGTGGTAGCGGTCGTTGAGATCCTCGTCCGTGATCGCGCGGGCGCCGCCGAGGCATTCGGTGACGTCCTTGCCGGTCATCTCCAGATGCACGCCGCCGGCATGGGTGCCTTCGTCGGCGTGGATCGCGAAGAACGACTTTACCTCGGACAGGATGCGGTCGAACGGCCGCGTCTTGTAGCCCGACGTCGACGTGATGGTGTTGCCGTGCATGGGATCACACGACCAGACCACCACCTTGCCCTCGCGCTGCACGGCGCGGATCATGTTCGGCAGATGCTCGCCGACCTTGTCGGAGCCGAAGCGGCCGATCAGCGTCAACCGGCCGGGCTCGTTGTCGGGGTTGAGCACGTCGATCAGCTTCAACAGCTCGTCGGGCTTCAGCGACGGGCCGCATTTGAGCCCGATCGGATTCTTGATGCCGCGGAAATATTCGACATGGCCGTGATCGAGCTGGCGGGTGCGGTCGCCGATCCAGATCATGTGGCCCGAAGTTGCATACCAGTCGCCGGTGGTGGAATCGACGCGCGTCATGGCCTGCTCGTAGCCGAGCAGCAGCGCCTCGTGGCTGGTGTAGAAATCGGTCGAGCGGAGCTCGGGATGGGCCTCGAGATCGAGGCCGCACGCGCGCATGAAATTTAGAGCCTCCGAGATGCGGTCAGCCAATTCCTTGTAGCGGCGGGACTGCGGACTATCCTTGAGGAAGCCGAGCATCCATTGATGCACGCTGCCGAGATTGGCGTAGCCGCCGGTGGCGAAGGCGCGCAGCAGGTTCAGCGTCGCGGCCGACTGGCGATAGGCCATCAGCTGGCGCTGTGGATCCGGCACGCGCGCTTCCTTGGTGAAGGCGATGTCGTTGACGATGTCGCCGCGATAGCTCGGCAGTTCGACACCGTTCACCTTCTCGGTCGGCGAGGACCGCGGCTTTGCGAACTGGCCGGCGATGCGGCCGACCTTCACCACGGGAACGGCGCCGGCGTAGGTCAGCACCACCGCCATCTGCAGCAGCACGCGGAAGAAGTCGCGGATGTTGTTGGCGCCGTGCTCGGCAAAGCTCTCGGCGCAGTCGCCGCCCTGGAGCAGGAAGGCCTCCCCGGCCGCAACCCGGCCCAGCGCCTTCTTCAGATTGCGCGCCTCGCCCGCGAATACCAGCGGCGGAAAGGTCGCAAGCTGCGCCTCGACGTCGGCCAGGGCCTTGGCGTCGGGATAGTCGGGCACCTGTAGCACCGGCTTGCTGCGCCAGGACTCGGGCGTCCACCGCTCGGACATCGCAATCTCTCCGTGAAGCAAAAAGCACAACCTGATCTAGGGGTTGCGAGGGCCGCCTTATACACAGCCTGGCACGACATCGCCAGTTGTAAATCCGTTTCGCATTGCAAACCCTTGCGGCCAAAGCCGAATTCGCACTTGCTGGGGGAGCGAGGAAACCGGCAAGACATCTTCCGTCGATGGACGCGGCACTGCTCACAGGCGGATTCACCGCGATCAAGCCGGAGGTATTGACGGTGAAACCGTCCGACGTCGGCGCGAAAGCCATCGGCCATTTCGGCTTCTTCGGCCCCGCGCACCGCGACACGCTATGGCGCGGCCTCGCGGATTGGCTCCAGGGCGGCTGAGCTGCTTCAGCGAATGATCGTGGTCAGCGACGAGTAGCGCCTGTTCGGCTTGGCATCGCCCGGCGCAAATTGCGCGAACGCGTCGCTGACGCGGACCGCCGGCGGCGTGTCGCTCGCGAACCGAAACTCCTTCGGCTTGGGTGCGTAGAAGCTGGCGCTGTAATAGGCGTCGTCGAATCGCGCCTCGCCGACGCCGAACACTGCGTCGCAGGCGAACAGGAGCGCGTACACTCCCGCAACCGCCACGACGATCTCCCTGAAGACTGACATGATGATGCCCTGCCCTTTTGCGGGCAGGATGCAGGTCGGTTCCAAAGTTCTGGTTTAAGGCGCCAGGCTTCTTGTCGAGAGGGTTTGCGGCCGCTGAGCCGGATGCAGACAATTTTATCGATCTTGAAAAAAGAGCCCGCCTGACCGGACGATCAGGCGGGCCCAGGATTGGCCGATCGGGAGGTACTCAGACGGCCAGATGCATCCAGACAGCCTTGGGCTCGGTGAAATTGTCGAGCGCGGCGGTGCCGTGCTCGCGGCCGAGGCCGGAATCGCGCTCGCCGCCCCAGGGCAAGCGCACGTCGGTGTAACCATAAGTGTTCATCCAGACCGTGCCTGCGCGCGCCCGCTTGGCGAAGCGCTGCAGCTTGCCGATGTCGCGGCTCCAGACGCCCGCGGCGAGGCTGTAGGCCGTGCCGTTAGCGATCCTGAGCGCATCGGTCTCGTCCCTGAACTTGATGACGCTGACGACGGGTCCGAATATCTCCTCCTGCGAGATCCGCATCTCGTGCGCGACATCCGCGAACACCGTCGGGCTGACGAAGTAGCCGCGTTCGCCGACCCGCGTGCCGCCGGTGACGAGGCTCGCGCCCTCCCGCTGGCCGATATCGACATAGTCGAGAATCGACTTCATCTGCTTCTCGGAGATGACGGGGCCGAGCGCCGTCTTGCGGTCGAGCGGATCGCCGATCCTGAGCGATTTGGCGCGCGCAGCCAGTCGCTCGACGACCTCGTCATAGGCCTTCTCCTGCACCAGCACGCGAGAGCCGGCCGAGCAGACCTGGCCGGCATTGAAGAAGATGCCGGAGGCCGCCGCCTTGCTCGCTGCTTCGAGGTCGGCATCGTCGAAAATGACATTGGCCGATTTGCCGCCGAGCTCGAGCGAGACGCGCTTGAAGTTGCCGGCCGCGCCTTTCATGATTCCGCGCCCCACACCGGGCGAGCCGGTGAAGGTGACCTTGTCGACATCGGGATGATTGACCAGCGCGTCGCCGACGACGCGGCCGGGGCCGGTTACGACGTTGAACACGCCCGCCGGCAGCCCGGCTTCGAGTGCAAGCTCGGCGATGCGCAGCGCCGAGAGCGAGGTCAGCTCGGCCGGCTTCATCACGATGGTACAGCCGCAGGCGAGCGCCGGCGCCAGCTTCCACATCCCGATCATCAGCGGGAAATTCCACGGCACGATCGCCGCGACTACGCCGACCGGCTCGCGCATGGTGTAAGTCAGCGCGTCTTCCCGCACCGGCACGACGTCGCCGCTGATCTTGTCGGCCCAGCCGGCGTAATAGATCAGCGTGTCGACGGCCGCCGGAAAGTCCTGGCGCATCGTCGCGGCGATGGGCTTGCCGGCATCAATCGATTCGAGCTCGATGATGTCTTCGGCGTGTGCCTTGAGCAGATCCGCCCAGCGCAGCAGGATTTGCCCGCGTTCGGAGGCGCGCATCGTGCGCCACGGGCCTTCCAAGGCCCTGCGCGCCGCGGCCACAGCATGCTCGACATCGGCCTCGCCACCCTCCGCGACGGTGGCGATGACCTGCCCGGTGGCCGGATTGAGGGATTTGAAGGTGCTGCCGGAGCTGGCGGGGACGCGGCGGCCGTCGATGAGCAGATGCTGTGGCCGGGCCATGAACTCGGTGGCCGGCGAATGTGCGAAGTCATATGCAACCGACATCATATTTCCTCCTGTTCTGGTATGCCAGAATAGGCGCATGTTGGCGGGAGTAAATATGATATGATCTGCAGATGGACGCCGAATATATGAAGCCTGGTTCATAAGGAAGCCAATGCTCCAGATCGAGATCGAGGCTGTCTGGCGGTTTCGCCGGGAGGGCAGCCCGCGCACCGTCGCCGTCATGCTCGGCGTGCTCAACGAAATCCGGAAGACCGGCAAGATCACCAGCGCCGCCAGCGACGCGCACCTCTCCTATCGCCATGTCTGGAATCTGATCGAGCAATGGTCCGAGTTCTTCGGAACTCCCCTTGTGGAAACCCAGCGCGGCAGGGGCTCGAAACTCACGCCGTTCGGCGAGCGGCTGGTGTGGGCCGGCGAGCGCATGCAGGCACGGCTCGGGCCACAGCTCGAAAACCTGGCGCAGGAGCTCGCCAGCGAGATCAAGCCGTTCCTCGAGCAGCGCCCCTCCGTGATCCGGGTCCATGCCAGCCACGGCTTTGCGGTCGCGAAGCTGCGCGAGTTCCTCGATCGCGAGCCCGGCATTGGCGTCGATCTCCGCTACGTCAGCAACCAGCACTCGCTGGTCTCGCTGGCGCAAGGCGCCTGTGACCTCTCCGGCCTGCATCTGCCGCACGGCGCGCTGCGCGCCCAGGGCATCAAGGCTGCGCGCGAATGGCTCGATCCGCGCGAGGACCGCATCATCAGCTTCGTCACGCGCGAGATGGGCCTGATGGTCGCCCGCGGCAATCCGCTGCGCATCGCGTCGCTTCACGACCTCACCAAGCCGAACGTCCGCTTCGTCAACCGCGACCATGATTCCGGCACGCGGCTCTTGTTCGACCAGTTGCTCGCCGCAAACGGCATCGACGAAAGCAGGATCAACGGCGCGCAGCAGATCGAGTTCACCCACGCCGCCGTCGCGGCCTATGTCGCCAGCGGCATGGCGGATGCATGCTTCGGCGTCGAGGCGGCCGCGCGACAGTTCGGCCTCGACTTCATCCGCCTCCTCACAGAGGACTACTTCTTCGTCTGCAAGCGCGCCTTCCTCGATACCGCCCCGATGCAGCGCATCCTCGAGATCATCCGCAGCGCCGATTTCCGCGCCGCCGTCGCCACCCTGCCCGGCTACGTGCCGTCGGATACGGGCACCGTGACCGGCGTGAAGGCGTTCCTGGAGATGCACGCCGTGAGGTGATGACGGGCCGCGCGCTCACCTTGTCCACCGCAGGCAGGAGTGGCAATCTCGGTTGCGAATTGATCCAAGAGTCCTCGTCATGCCGCGCGCCAGCGCCAAACCGCTTCCCCAATTGAGCCTTCGCATCGACCTCGACAACGAGGACCGGATCGGCCCCGGCAAGATCGAGCTGCTCGAGCAGATTCGCGACCAAGGCTCGATCTCGGCGGCGGGCCGGGCCATGGACATGTCCTACAAGCGCGCCTGGGACCTCGTCGACGAGATCAAGCGCATCTGCGGGCATGCCGTGGTCGAGCCGCAGGCCGGCGGCAAGAACGGCGGCGGCGCGATGCTCACGCCATTCGGCGAGAAGCTCGTCGCGCGCTACCGCAAGATCGAGCGCGACGCCGCGCGCGCGGTCCACAGGGAGCTGGAGGCGTTGAGGAGCGACCTCTCGCGTTCGCGGAAGTCGTAACGCGTCCAACCGGAACATCTCGAACCAGCGGCCGCTCACATCAGCGGCTCGTCCTTCAGCGCCGATATCACCTGCTCGCCGCGCTCGGTCAGGCGATAGGTCACCAGCGGCCGGCTCGACGGCGGCTTGCGATCGATCTCGACGATGTAGCCGCGCACCATCAGCGCTTCGAAGCTGCCGTAATAGCCGAACATGCTGATCTGGTTCTGCTTGAGCAGCTTGAACTCGCGCAGCAGGCGGATCTCGTTGCCCGAGAGCAGCGAGCGGCGCACACGCTGCACGAATCGCGCGCGCTGCTCGAACCAGGCCTGATCGGGCAATTCACGCGCGGCCGGCGCCGGATCGCGCTCGCAAGGGAGCGCCTCCGGCGCGGCATCGGCCATCACCTGCGGCAGGCACGGCATGCTGCTGGCGACGGCTTCCCTCGCGACATCGAGCAAGGCGATTGGCCAGCGCCGCTTGTTGTCCACCATGACCGGCGGCGGCACGACGTTGTCGCGCACCAATTGCTCGAAGCGCCCGGCGGTCACGCCGACATAGGCGGCTGCCCGACGCCGATCGACCAGACGGGTGTCCGGCCCGGGCTCCAGCTCGCAAGCGATGTTCTCGTTCACCCCGATCCCCTGACGTGCCGTTGCGGAAGGCCGGCGGCCTCCCGAATGGGCGGCCGAACCGGCGGCGAACCTAGGGACGAGCAGCGCTCTCGAAAAGCAGAGAATTTCGTACATGTTGCTGCCGTTTCGGCAACGGCTATAGTTGGACCCGGGGGGCCCATGCGCTTTCACTCACCGTCCATCCAGTACTTCCACGCCGTCCGCCGCACCGGCTCGATCCGCGCCGCGGCACGGGTCCTGAACGTTGCCTCCTCGGCCGTCAGCCGCCAGATTCTCAAGCTGGAGCAAGAGGTTGGATCACCCCTGTTCGAGCGCAATGCACGCGGCCTGACGCTGACGACGGTCGGCGAGATGCTGGCCCGGCATGTCATGAACGTGCTCCAGGACCTCGACCGCTTCCGCTCGGACGTCGCGTCCCTGTCCGGCGCCTGGAGCGGCACCGTGAGCATCGCCTGCATCGAATCGCTGACGGAATCCGTGCTGCCGGACCTGATCGCGGCCCACCGCGGCCGCGCCCGCCGCGTCAGCTTCGCCACCGAGGTGAAGGGATCGTCGGACGTGCTGGAGTCCTTGAGCCGGGGCGAAGCCGACATCGGCATCGCCATGGCACTCCGCCACCCGCCCGATCTGCGGCAGGTTGCCTTGAAGCGGTTTCGTCTCGGCGCCGTGGTCGCACGCGAGCATCCGCTGGCGCGCCGCAAGACGGTGACGCTGGAGCAATGCCTCGCCTTCCCCGTCATCAACGCGCTGCCCGAGCTGTCGATCTATCATCTGCTGCAGCCGCTGATCGCGCAGCTCTCGGACACGCCGGAGCCGGCGATCCAGGCCAACTCGATCGACCTGATGCGCGAGCTCGCCGCGCGCGGTGTCGGCGTCGCCTTCCAGACCCAGCTCGGCATCAACAGGCTGTCGCGCGACGGCCAGCTCGTCTTCCTGCCGCTCGACAATGCCGGCAGCCCGGTCTGGTCCGATCTCGGCATCTATGTCCGTGCCGAGCGGACGCTACCCGCCTACACCGAATCCTTCCTTCAGGAGCTGGTGCGCGAACTGGGCGAGCGCGAGCGGCGCGAGAACGCGGCCCATCCTCAAACGCCGTGACGTCCGGTCGGGTGCGCCCGCGCTCAGCCGTGGCCTGCCGCCTTGCGATGGCCGTTGTCGCTGAGGCGGTCGACCCAGGCGATGCCGATCGCGGAGATGATGAAGGTCAGATGGATCAAGACCTGCCACATCACGCCGCTCTCGGTGAAATTGCTGCGCGTGGTGCCGAGATTGCCGGCCTCGATGAAGGTTCGCAGCAGCGAGATCGAGGAGATGCCGATGATCGCCATCGCCAGCTTGATCTTGAGCACGCTGGCATTGACGTGGCTGAGCCATTCCGGCTCGTCGGGATGACCGCTCAGGTTGAGCCGGGAAACGAAGGTCTCATAGCCGCCGACGATCACCATCACCAGTAGGTTCGAGATCATGACGACGTCGATCAGTCCGAGCACGACCAGCATGATCTGCTGCTCGCTGGCGTCGAAGGAATGCGCCACCAGGTGCCAGAGCTCTTTCAGGAACAGCAGCACGTAGACGCCCTGCGCGATGATCAGGCCGACATAGAGCGGCACCTGCAGCCAGCGCGAGCCGAAGATCAGCTGGGCGAATGGGCCGATTTGGGGCCGCGACGACGGCTCAACCAAATGTGCTTTGGGTTCAGACTTCATTGATCACTCCGCAAGTGCAGGCAGCAAATTTCGCTTCAAGGATTCGCGCCTAGAGACTCGCGATCACAGGCGCAAGCTCGAGCGAGCCGCGATAGATCATCTCGAAGGCGACGTAAACGATGATGGCGAGACCGACATAGGCTATCCAGCGCTGCTTCTGCAGCACCCGGCCGAGCAGGTCGGCGGCAACGCCCATCATCGCGACCGACAGCAACAGGCCGAAGGCCAGGATGTAGGGATGCTCGCGCGCGGCGCCCGCGACCGCGAGCACGTTGTCCAGCGACATCGAGACGTCGGCGGCGACGATCTGCACCGCGGCCTGGCCGAAGGTCTTTCGCTGCACCGGCGCTGCGCCGGCGCCGCCGCCATGGTTGAATGCGAGCTCGCCCGAATGCGACTGTTCGCGCAGCTCGCGCCACATCTTCCAGCACACCCAAAGCAGCAGCACGCCACCGGCGAGCAGCAGGCCGATCACCTGCAACAACTGGGTCGCGATGCCGGCAAACACGATGCGCAAGCCAGTTGCGGCGGCAATGCCGACGATGATGGCGCGCCGGCGCTGATCGGCCGGAAGGCCGGCCGCGGCAAGACCGATGACGACGGCGTTGTCGCCGGCGAGCACGAGGTCGATCAGGACGACCTGAAGCAGGGCGGTCAGCGCCTCAGTGGTGATGAACTCAGTCATGATTGATCATGTTTCGCTGTGGACGGATCGAGCCATCCCGGCTTCTTCCGCTCGACCCAGTCGAGGACCTTGGAACGGGAGGAACGCAGCGCCGGCACGTCCTCGGCGAGCAGCGCGAGGCCGAGCGGCAGCATCCAGATGCCGAGCACCGGCAGGAAGGAGAGCACGCCGCCAACGACGAGCAGCGCGCCCGAGGGGATTCGCACCCAACGGCTGGACGGCTTGAGCAGATAGGAGACGGCGTCGCCCATGCGCGGCGGCAGCCGATGGACGAGCTTGTCGAGGCGCGGATCGCCGCCGGCCATCTGGCTGGCGGCGCCCGCGGTCTCGGTCGTGTGCTCATCCGATGCCGTGCTCATGCTCACTCCTTTGGGGCGGTGCTCACCGCATCCGTCCCGACCTGCTTTGCGCGCGGCAGCACCAGCGTCAAAAGCCGCAGCAGCTTGATCGCCTGCACCTCATGCGGATGCACGTCCTCGTCCGCGGCCGCGACGCGCTCCGACAGCTCGATCAGATGCGATGACAGCGGCATGTTCGAAACCGGCCGCAGCGTGTCGATCACCACATTGGCAAAGTCCGGCTCTTCCAATCGTTCCGCCAGTTCGTCAAACATCGAAAGCAGCCGCTGGTCGCTCATATGCGGCGCCAAGCCGCGTGCCCTGATGAAGCGGATCACCTCGTCGCGCTCGACCGGCGAAACGCGGCGGTCGGCCACTGCGACGAGCGCGCCGGCAATGACCAGCGCCGCCGCGGCCTGCTCGTTCAGGCTGGACGGTTCGGTGATCTCGATCGTATGGGAGAATTTGGCGTCAGACATCGTTGCTCCTCGTTTTGCGCAAATGGCCGCGCGGAGCTGCGATGGGAACGGCGGGTCGGAAGGAACTCGAGAAGGCCCGACAGTCGGCCGATCCATCGCATTCGCGCGGGACAGGTCATCCGACATCGCGAGGTTTGCCGACATCTGTCGGCGTCCTCGCCAGAGGGGCCCGGATTCTTGTTCGCCTCAGAAATAAAGATCGCTCTGTCGGAATCAAGGCGAAGCGACTGCGACCAGCCGCCGCATCGGTTCCGTGTTGCCATGCTTGGTTAAGCAACGGTGCGCGCGTTCGGACGCGCTTCCACATTGTCTTGCGAGCGCAGCAGCAATCAAGAATCCCTCCTCAGAAAGACTCTGGATCGCTGCCCTCGCAATGACGGAGTGGCCGACAGCGTCGCTTCTACCTCGTCACCTCGACAAGATGCGCACGCGACGGTGACGGATCGAACCGGTTGCCGAAATATTGCGTTTCGTGCGCGACCAGCCCGTCGCGGAATTCCATGATGCTCACGACGTAGGACGGCGCCTCGTCATAGCTCAGGACGAACTCGCTCACCCAGAGGTCGCCGCCGCCGATGATCCGCCGGACCGCAAAGCGCTTTCTGTTCGGCTGCACGAAACGGCTCTCCTGGATCTTCCTTCGGCCCCGAATGCGCTCGCCCGATTGCGGATAGTCGAGCACGGCATCCTCGCAATAGAGGTCGTGCTCGGCCTCGAAATCGTTCGCATCCGAGGCGTCCCAATGGCGCCGGAGCGCAGCCAGCGTCGCTTGATCATCCATCGCGTCTCTCCCGTCTCCCGCCTTGGCTCTTCAAATCGGCGCCCAACGGCCGGTCGCAAGGCACTCTAGCAACGTCTAACAACCACTAACGGGCCAAAACCCCGATCTGGATGCAGATTGACGCTGCGGCAATCTGGAATTCGCCGGGTTGCGCAGCCGCGCTGGTTCCGCAGGGGAATGTCCATGGCCCGTCTGCTTTCCGTCAATGTCGGCCTGCCGCGCGACGTCGCCTGGCAAGGCAGAACCGTCCACACCGGCATCTGGAAGAGTCCCGTCTCTGGACCGCGCAGGGTACGCCGGCTCAACATCGACGGCGACGGCCAGGGTGATACCGCGGGTCACGGCGGCGAGCATCGCGCCGTCTTCGTCTATCAGGTCGAATCCTATCGCTATTGGCAGGGCCAACTGGGCCGACCGGACCTCGTTCATGGTCAGTTCGGCGAGAATTTCACCGTCGAAGGACTCGCCGACACCGACGTGTGCATCGGAGACCGCTACAGGATCGGCTCGGCCCTGTTCGAAGTCACGCAGCCGCGCGTCACCTGCTACCGGCTCGGTATTCGCATGGACCAGCCTGACATGCCCTCGCTGCTGGTCAAGCACGGCCGACCCGGCTTCTATTTTCGTGTGATCGAGGAGGGCGACGTCGAGGCTGGCGACGAGATCACGCAGGTCACGAGCGGTCCCGAGAGTATGAGCGTATCCGAGGTCAACGCGCTGCTTTACCTGCCGCCTCATCCGCGCGAGCGCCTGGAACGCGCGCTGAAAATTCCGGCGCTGAGCCGCGGCTGGAATCATTCCCTTGCGGCGCTGCTCGAGCAACAGAAGGACAAACCGGCTTCGGGAAACCACGGGCTCGGCCCGGCCGCAAGCCCGCCACCTGCCTGGCGTGGCTTCAGGCCGTTCCGCGTCGCGCACAAAATCGGCGAGAGCAGCACTGTGACATCGCTGATCCTCGAACCCGCCGACGGAGGCGCCGTCGCCACTGCCCTGCCCGGCCAGTTCGTCATCGTGCGGCTCGGGCCATCCGCGATGACGCGCAGCTATTCGCTGTCGCGCCGCACCGATGCCGTGTCCTATCGCATCAGCGTCAAGCGGGAGACTCACGGCGCGGCCAGCGGTTATGTCGCCGACGAACTCAAGACCGGCGACGTAGTCGAGCTCGGTGCGCCCCGCGGCAGTTTCACGCTCCGGCAGGATACCCGGCCCGTCGTCCTGCTCAGCGCCGGCATCGGGGTGACGCCGGTGCTCGCGATGCTGCACGCGCTGGCCGCGGAAGGCGCGACGCGGGACGTCTGGTGGCTGCACGGCACCCGCAATGGCCGCGAGCATCCCTTCGCCGCCGAGGCGCACGAACTCTTGGCCGGGATTACGCACCATCACAGCCATATCTGCTTCAGCGCGCCCGATCCGGCCGATCGCCTGGGTATCGATTTCGACAGCACCGGACATCTGGACCGGCGCTTGTTTGAACAGCTCAACGTCCCGCGCGACGCCGACTTCTATCTCTGCGGACCAGCCGCTTTCATGAACGACCTCACGGCCGGCCTGTCCGAATTGGGCGTCGCATCCGATCGCATCCACACCGAGCTGTTCGGCAGCAAGCCCTCGCTGACACCAGGCATTGCCGCTGCGCCGAGAGTGCAAGCACATTTGCCGGTCGGAGCACCCGGCCCGGGACCGATGGTGTCTTTCGCGCGGAGCGGCCTCAATGTCGGCTGGGCACCATCCTATGCCAGCCTGCTCGAGCTGGCAGAGGCTTGCGACGTCCCCGTGCGCTGGTCGTGCCGCACGGGGGTCTGCCACAATTGCGAGAGCGGGCTTGTCGCCGGCGAGGTCAGCTACGTACCCGATCCGCTCGACGGGCCGGCGGACGGCAATGTCCTGATCTGCTGCGCACGCCCCCAAGGCGATGTCGTGATCGATCTGTAGACGTGATCATCGATGAACATGGGAGAGTTTCATGCGCACGGACATGATGCCGGGCAAGCCGGAGCGGATGGCTCGTCGGTCGTTCGAATGAGCCGCCCAGGAGGCTGAGCCGCCGGCGTTTGCCTGTGCTCGCGGCCTGCACGACTGCATGACCTTTGCGAGAGATGCCGCCAAATTAGCCAAAATGCGTCCCTCGATCGGACTTGCGGCTTTGCGAACGGGCTCCGCGGGCTGGTCAACCGCGCGATCTAAGCTCAGGCGCAACCTCGATTTTTCTCTCGCCGCGCGAAGCCGCGGAGCCCGCGCGCTGCGCCGCACGCCGACTGGCCCAAAATTCGCAAGACATCGTCACGCCGGCTTCCCTGCCCTCCCACGACAGGAGCAGCAAGATGCGTGCGCCCAGCTCCGGGATGACGGCCTCACATCGGAGAATGCCATGAATGTGCATGCTGCGGGCGACCTCAAATTCACCGGCCTCACCCGCCCGAACGGTTCACCCCTTCGCCTGAATGACAGGGATTTCGTCGCGATCGACCGCGACAAGAATGCCAAGTTCGAGGCAACCTACCGGCCGCAGGCACTCTACAACCGCGCCAATGAGGGCTTTCACGCCAACAACGAAACCTTCCTGCTGCACGAGGTCGCGACCAACCTGCCGATCTACCGGCCGGACACCGGCCCCACCGATTTCCACCTTCATCTTCCGCCCGGCGGATTCCAGCTCGTGCTGGTCACATCGGGCGCATTCACTTTCGACTATGACGGCCGCTTCCACAATGTCGGTCCGGGCGCGGTGATGCTGCAAAGCGCGATCGTGCATCGCCAGCTATTCTACACCTGGTCGGGGCTGTCGACTGAAGAGAACCTGAAGACGCCGCAGACGGTGGTGCCCGATCCGATCTCGATGGGCTATTCCGGCAAATTCCTCGAAGCCTTCATCACCGATCCCACCACCTTTCCAAACCCGACCATTGTCGGCCCGGACCAGATCAATGAGGACGAAACGCCGCGCGTGGCCTGGAGCCATCCGCTGCATAACCGGCCCGCCGATGCCGGCTTCTGGCTTCAGGATCCCCTCGCGCTGGACGCGCTGTTCAAGCCGCTCACCGGCGGCGCGGTCAAATCGACCATGCCGGTCTACGTGCGCGATATCGGCATCGAAATTCCCAGCGGTCATCTCGTCACCGGCCACATCATCGCAACCGATCCGAGCAGTCATTCGCTGCTGCCGAAGAGCGCGTCGATCGCCGCGGACCCGGCCTGTTTCGCCAAGGGCGAGGTCGTGATCTACCGCGTCATTCGCGGCGCCGCAGAATTCAGGAAGAAGTCCGGCGAGAGCTTTGAGCTTTCCGCCGGCGACGTGGTGACGGCGGGCAAGGAATCGATCAGCCTCATCGGCGTCGGCGAGAACACCCAGGTCCTCCGCCTCGGCCTGCTCAAGGGCATGAACGAGCTGCGCAGCTGGACGCCGACGCAACGCGACGAGATCGACGGCCTCGCCGGCCAGATCATCACCCACAGGGACGTCCGCCCCCTGCGCACCGAAGGCAAGCCGGTCGGATATCTGTATAGCTGAAGCGCGTCGCAGCAGACGCCCGCGGCTTTCTTCCTTTCCCGTGTGGGAGAAGGTGGCGCTAAGCGCCGGATGAGGGGTTCTCTCCGCTCGTAGCAGCGTTCGTGAGGAGCGAGACCCCTCACCCGTCTCGCCGCTCCGCGGCGAGCCCCCCTCTCCCACAAGCAAGGGGAGAGGGAAAGCGCGCGCCGGCTTATTCGGTTGAGGGCGCTCGTGCCGCCGGCCCTACTCCGCCGCCTGCCGCACGTGCCGCGCGGTCGGGGTGCGCATGGTGACGAGCTCTTCGGCCGCAGTCGGATGCAGCGCGATGGTCGCGTCGAAATCCGCCTTGGTCGCCTTCATCTTCACCGCGATCGCAACGGCCTGCGTGATCTCGGCGGCGCAATCGCCGACGATGTGGCAGCCGAGCACGCGGTCGGACGAGCCGTCCACCACGAGCTTCATCAGCACGCGGGTGTCGCGGCCGGACATCGTCGCCTTGATCGGGCGGAACGTCGTCTTGTAGATGTCGACGTGGCTGAATTGCGCCCGCGCCTCGGTTTCCGTCAGGCCGACCGTGCCGACCTCCGGCTGCGAGAACACGGCCGTCGGGATGTTGGCGTGATCCACCTGCACCTCGCGCTTGCCGAATACCGTGTCGGCGAAGGCATGGCCCTCGCGGATCGCGACCGGCGTCAGGTTGAAACGGTGGGTGACGTCGCCGATCGCGTAGATGCTGTCGACCGAGCTCTTGGAGAAATGATCGACCGCAATGCCGCCATTCCTGGGATTGATGGCGACGCCGGCGTTCTCCAGGCCGAGATTGGCGACGTTGGGATGGCGGCCGATCGCGAACATCACCTGGTCCGAGGCGATGCTCGAGCCGTTCGACAGATGAGTGGTGAAATCCTCGCCGTGGCGGTCGACCTTGGTCACCGTGCAGCCGGTGAGGATGGTGATGCCCTGCTTCTCCATCTCGGCGCGGACATGGGCGCGCACGTCCTCGTCGAAGCCGCGCAAGATGTTGTCGCCGCGATAGATCACGGTGACCTCGGAGCCGAAGCCCGCAAAGATGCCGGCGAATTCCAGCGCGATGTAGCCGCCGCCCTGGATCACGATCCGCTTCGGCAGCTTCTTGAGATGAAACGCCTCGTTGGACGAGATCACGTGCTCGATGCCGGGAATCGCCGCGCCATGGTTGGGCGCGCCACCGGTGGCGATGAGGATGTATTTTGCGGTGATCTTCTTGTCGTTCTCGAGCAGACGGACGGTGTGCTTGTCCTCGATCATCGCACGGCTCTTGACGATCTGCGCGCCCGACTTCTCGACATTCGTCGTGTAGGCCGCCTCCAGCCGCGCGATCTCGTTGTCCTTGTTGGCGATCAGTGTCGCCCAGTCGAAGCTCATGGACGGAATGGTCCAGCCGAAGCCGGCGGCGTCCTCGATTTCGTGACGGACATGCGAGCCGATCACGAACAGCTTCTTGGGCACGCAGCCGCGGATCACGCAGGTGCCGCCCATGCGGTACTCTTCCGCGATCGTCACGCGGGCGCCGTGGCCGGCCGCGATGCGGGCGGCACGCACGCCGCCCGAGCCGCCACCGATGACGAAGAGGTCGACGTCGAATTCAGCCATTGTCCACTCCGACCTCTGCTGGACCACGATCAGGATTCTGGTCAGATAGTGTTTGTCAGATTTCCTTGCCACGCTTGCGCATCTCGGCGCGGAAGGCCCCCATCACGGTCTCGGAGAAGTTCTGGGCCCAGGAGTTCATGAAGGCCATGGAGAGGCCGATGGCGCGCGGCTCGGCGTCGATCAGCTTCTTGCCCAGCGGCGATTTGTAGAAGGTGACGAGGTCCTTCAGCTCCTGCTCGGTGAACTCGCTGGCGTAGATCTGCGCCATGCCCTCGCCGATCTCGTTCTGGCGGCCGTTGAGCTGCTGGGCCACGATCGGGGCGACCTCGTTGAGGTCCTTCTGATAGTTCAGGTTCTGCTGGATCAGCGCGATCTTGGTCTTCTCGACGAGGCCGGGCACGGCGCCCGTATACATCCCGGTGGCATTCTTGATCTGCAGGATCTCACGGGCTGCGGCAATCGCCGCCGGCGAGGCCTTCGGCTGGGCCGGTGCCGCAGCCTTGGGCGCTGCCGGTGCCGGCTGCTGGGCAATGGCCGAAGCAGCCGAAAGCGCCACAGCAATCGCCGCGGCCGGCAACAATTTCAAAACGCTCTTCATTTCCAGTCTCCTTTCGGCTTACGCCGTTCAATCACGCGAATTCCCTCGCCGCCGGCCAAAACAGCCGAGCTGGCCAGGCCGATGAACAGTCCATGCTCGACCACGCCGGGAATCGCACTCAACGCCTTGGCAAGGCTGGCGGGATCCGCGATCCGCCCGAGCTCGGCATCGACGATCCAGTGGCCGCCGTCGGTGACGAAAACGTGGCCGTCCTTGGCCTTGCGGACCGCCATTTGCCCGGAAACGCCGCAGTCCGCAAATGCCTTCTCGATCGCGCGGCGCGTCGCGCCAAGCCCGAACGGGATGACCTCGAGCGGCAGCGGAAACTTGCCGAGCGTCGGCACCCATTTGCTGTCGTCCGCAATCACGATCATGCGATCCGAGGCGGCGGCCACGATCTTCTCGCGCAGCAGCGCGCCGCCGCCCCCCTTGATCAGATTGAGCTCGGGATCGATCTCGTCCGCGCCGTCCACGGTAATGTCGAGATGGTCGATCTCATCCAGCGTGGTCAGCGTCACGCCGCAACGTTCCGCATCCGCGCGCGTCGCCTCGGAGGTCGGCACGCCGATCACCTTGAGCCCGGCGGCGACTCGCTCGCCGAGCAGCTGGACGAAGTGCTTTGCGGTCGAGCCGGTGCCGAGCCCGAGCCGCATGCCGTCACGCACCTCCTCCAGCGCACGCGCCGCCGCCTGCCGCTTCAACTGGTCCATGTTCACGTTTGCGCCCGCCTCCGGCTTTGAGAGTGCGGCCTATGTAGCCTCGTTTTCCTCGCCGGAACAGGCCTCTGCGCCGATCTTATAAGGTGAACTTATTGCTTCTGCCCTTGCGCCGATCCGGCCGGCCCGATAGCGCTTGGCCCATGATCTCGCCCGCCATGACCTCGCCCGCCATGACCTCGTCCTACACGCTCGTTTTCGATCTCGACGGCACGCTCGTGGATACGGCGCCCGACCTGATCACCGCGCTGAACTACGTGCTCGACCGCGAAGGCCTGCCACCCGTGCCGATGGCCTCGGCCCGCAACATGATCGGCGCCGGCGCCCGCAAGCTGATCGAGCGGGGTCTGGAGGCCGAGGGCCGCACCGTCCGCCCGACCGACATGGACCGTATGACGGCAGATTTCATCGGCTATTACGCCGAGCATATTGCCGTCGAATCCCGCCCCTTTGAGGGCCTCGAGGGAGCGCTCGACCATTTTGCGGCGCAAGGTCATCGCCTCGCGGTCTGCACCAACAAGCTGGAATGGCTGTCCAGGCGCCTCCTGGACCAGCTTGGCCTGAGCCGCCGCTTCGCGGCGATCTGCGGCGCCGACACCTTTGGCGTTCAGAAGCCCGATCCGACCATCTTCCGGGAGACGGTGGCCCGGGCCGGCGGCAACGTGAAATCCAGCATCATGGTCGGCGACGCCGGAACCGATATCGGGGTCGCCCGGCGGGCCGGGGTGCCCGTGATCGGGGTCAGCTTCGGCTACACGGACGTGCCGATCGCGGAGCTCAAGCCGGACCGGCTGATCCATCACATGCGCGACCTGCCAGCGGCCGCCAGCAGCCTGATGACGGGCTTGAGCTCGTCAAGTAACTGAAATCACAGCAAAAAAACGCGAAGATGTCGCGCGTTACGAATTAACTATGCGCGATGCGCCGGTTGCCCGCCCCAGCGACGTCCCTAAGGGCCGCCCGCGATGTGGCGGTTCGTCGCAGCAGCCGCGGCGCCGGCTGTTGCCGCACCCACAGCCGGCTCGCCGTGTCCCGGTCCGAACGCGAGCAAGCGCTGGGTAACGTATACCACCCGATTGTCCTAGCCGCGTCCGGTGCTTAGATTGCTTCCAGAGCACCGCCGAAGCAAAGGTGCCCCGTTGCCGTAAGTGACAAGGCATTTGGTATGAACGGATCTTCTGCTAGCCCCCGCGCTGCGCTGTCGAGCGCGATGACCGATCCGTTCGGGCGGACCATCACTTATCTGCGCGTTTCGGTCACCGACCGCTGCGACCTGCGCTGCTTCTACTGCATGTCGGAAGACATGACGTTCCTGCCCAAGGCGGACCTGCTGACGCTGGAGGAACTCGACCGGCTCTGCTCGGCCTTCATTGCCAAGGGCGTGAAGAAGCTGCGCCTCACCGGCGGCGAGCCCTTGGTCCGCCGCAACGTGATGTCGCTGGTGCGCTCGCTGTCGCGGCACCTCGAGAGCGGCGCCCTGAACGAGCTGACGCTGACCACCAACGGCACGCAGCTGGCAAAGCATGCCCGGGAGCTCGCCGATTGCGGCGTCCGCCGCATCAACGTCTCGCTCGACACGCTCGACTCGCAGAAGTTTCGCGAGATCACCCGCTGGGGCGAGATCGACAAGGTGCTGGAAGGCATCGAGGCCGCGCGGGCCGCTGGCCTCGCCGTGAAGATCAACGCGGTCGCGCTGAAGAACCTCAACGAGGACGAGCTGCCTTCGCTGATGCGCTGGGCCCACGGCAAGGGCATGGGCCTGACCTTGATCGAGGTGATGCCGATGGGCGAGATCGGCTCGGGCCGCATCGACCAGTACCTGCCGCTGTCGCTGGTGCGCGCGCGCCTCGCCCAGCAATTCACCATGACGGATCTTGCCGAGAGCACAGGCGGGCCCGCGCGCTATGTCAGCGTCGCCGAGACCGGCGGCAAGCTCGGCTTCATCACGCCGATGACCCACAATTTCTGTGAATCCTGCAACCGCGTGCGCATCACCTGCACGGGGACGCTGCACACCTGTCTCGGCCACGAGGATGCCTCGGACCTGCGCAAGCCGCTGCGTGCATCGGATGACGACATGCTGCTTGCGGATGCTATCGACCGCGCCATCGGACTCAAGCCCAAGGGCCACGATTTCATCATCGACCGTCGTCACAACCGCCCCAGCGTCTCCAGGCACATGAGCGTCACCGGCGGCTGAAGCATGATCCGGCCCCGAAGCGCCGCGTCAGTGCATTAGGCGTCACGAGGCATAACGCCGATAGAGCACGACGATGACAGCGAGCACCGTCCCGGCATAGATGACCTGCGCTGCGTGATCCAGAACAACAGCGGAGCGTTTTCGGCCGGCGGCCCGAAATTTTTCGTGCTTGTAGCCCGCCAATATCGTCATCAGGCATAGTACGAAGAAAATGTAGAACATCTCTTCGACCACCACCGTGTATCCGACATCGCCGATCTGGCTGCTCACCGCTACGAGCAGCACTGCGCTCGCCAGGATGGAGGTCACCGGGATCGTCACGCGTTCACGAAACATGGTTTCGGGAAAGAACAGCGTCGCGAATACGACGAGCACGAGCAAGAACATCGGCAGCAGGTTCTTCAGCATGTAGATGGAGGAGCTGCGACGCAGTACGATGGTCGCATCGAATCCTGCGAATTCCGTCATTGCCTCGGCATCGAACAGCGACGCCTTGCCGAGCGTCGATCCGCTGGACATGGCTTCGACGAAATATTTCAGTCCGAGAAATCGCCAGAGCGGAAGTCCGGAATAGGCCCCGTCCTCGGCCCGCGAGCTTCCGTCGTCGGCAAGGCGCAAGCCGAACCGATCGATGACATAGGTGATGAGTTCCCGCCGCTGTTCCGTGTTCTGGAAATGCAGACGCAATTCCTGCGTGTCGAACGGATAATCATGGAGATCGAAACGGGCCTTGAAATCGCCGTTGATGCGATAGAGCCGATAGCTCAGGCCGTCTTCCTGTCCAGCCTGAATCGGCCGAGCTGCATCGAATGCCCCGCGATCCAGCAAGGCCGGGAATTCGACGTGCGTCTGTGCCTCATCGTCGCCAGCGAACCGCATCCAGAGATAGAAGTCGACGTTGAACGAATTTTGCTTCACGTCGATTCGACTGACGCGAATGATGTCGATGCCGGTGTAAACGACGCGTTGAATCCAATAGCGCCGACGCTCGAACGCGATGACATGGCCCTTCTCCCGTTCGGCGTCGAGATCGATTCCATCCGCCTGATCGATGCGCACCAGTTGCAGCGGCGCCGTGACGAACCGACCGTAACGGAAGAAACCCATTCGGATCGGGCGCGGGATGTCGCGGTTAGAGTTGAAATAGAGCCGTCCCGTCAGCCCGACGACCGCCGATTTCGGACTGTCGATGGCGGCCAGTGCGAGGCGCACCCGGTCGCGATCCGCAACCTTGCTGTCGGATGGTTTCTGAATCCCCTGCCCCATAAACTGGCGATGGACGGCAGCTCGTCTCAGCGCGTCGATCATCAGGCGCGCGGCGTCGTACGAGCCACCGCCAACCCAGCTTGGGGAGGTTCCCGCTCTAGCTTTGTAGTCGGCGGCGAAAGCCTGCGCCGCCACGCCGGCGCTGTCGAAAATCAACGACGATGCCGCATACAGATTCTCACTGAAGAAACCCGGACGCGTTTGTTCCTCGGGCTCGTTGACGAAATTTCTCAGATAGCTTTCGCGGCCCGCGCCCTGGGTTGTGATGATCGTCCCCTTGATGCCACGGCGACGCAGCGCCTTGACGATGTCTGCGATATAGTCGGCGGCCGCGCCGACGACGATGACACCGGGACCGGGCTCCTGCGCGGCAGCGTCCAGCGCCTCATCCGTCGATCGGATCTGACCGGCTGAGAGGTCCAGTCCGAACACACGCAACTGCTCCGCAGGATAGGCCGCCGCAAATCCACGCTCAAAACTCTTGCCGTAGGAATCGCGCGTGTGAACAAGACGGACTCTTGGCTCCTTCATCACGGCCCGCAGATGTTCCGCGATCGAGCGCGCCTGTGCGGAGACCGGCGAGAGCGCACGAAAATAATAGTCACTGGTGGATGTCAGATCGTCGGCGGCCGCGCTTCCCGTGAGCGCCGGAATCCGCGCATCCTTATATGCCGGCGCTGCCGCGAGCGATGCGGAGCTGAGATAATGGCCGAGCACAGCGACGCATGGACTGTCGGCGATCGCCTGCGCATTCGCCCGCGCCACGGCTGGATCGCTTGCGTCGTCGAACAGAACGAGTTCAATCGGCCGTCCGTTGACGCCACCCTTGGCGTTCACTTCGTCGATTGCAAGCTGCATCGCGATCAGGCTTTCCGTCCCGGCCGGGGCGGATGGGCCAGAGAGCGAATTGGCGAACGCGATGCGAATAGGCTCCGGGCGGGTCCAGAGGATGGCGGCCCAGGCGACGCCGAGCACCAGGGCGACGCCCGCAACAACGGCAAGCCCCATGATAAGCCGCGGCTTCATCGTCGATCCTCGCATCGGTCGGCATAAGCCGAGATTCTCCAGATCGAGGCATCAGTCAGGTGGAGATTGCCGCCGCTGAGAGCGTTTTTCAAGCCTGCCCGATCGCCCCGGCAAGATCTACGTGCTCAAACCATAACCGACGACATCACTCCCGAATCCCCGGCGCGTAGCCGAATCCGACCGCCGGTTCGGCCGCGGTCTCGACCCAGACACTCTTGACCTGGGTATATTCGAACAGTGTCTCGACACCGCTCGAACGGCCGTAGCCGCTCATGCCCGACCCGCCGAAGGGCGAGGCGACGTTGATCGTCTTGTAGGAGTTGATCCAGAAGGTCCCGGCCCTGACTTGCGCGGCGACCCGGTGTGCGCGTGCGACGTCGCCCGTCCAGACCGCGCCCGCCAGACCGAAATCGCTGTCATTGGCGATTGCGATCGCTTCCTCCTCGGAATCGAACGGGATCGCGGCGACGACAGGCCCGAAAATCTCGTCGCGGGCCACCGCCATGCTGTTGCTGACGTCGCGCAGCACGGTCGGCGCGACGAAGAAGCCGCCCTTCGCGGGGCTGCCGTCGCTGCCGGTCGCAAGCTTCGCGCCCTCCTCGAGGCCCTGCTTCACCATGCCGAGCACGCGGGCGTACTGGCGGGCGTTGTTGATCGGCCCGACCTCCGTCTCCGCCGCGCCAGGCGCGCCGAGCTTCAGCTTCGCAGCCCCATCGGCGACCATCTTGACGAAGCGATCATAGATGGAGCGCTCGACCAGCAGCCGCGAGCCCGCGACGCAGCTCTGTCCGGCGCCAGCGAAGATCGCCGACTGGGCGCCGATCGCGGCGCGCGCGAGGTCGCCGTCGGCAAATACGATGTTCGCAGACTTCCCGCCGAGTTCGAGCACACAGGGCAGCAGCCGCTTGGCCGCCGCTTCCGCGATCAGCCGGCCGGTCGGTACTGAACCCACGAACACGACTTTGTTCACGGCAGGCTGGCCAAGCGCGGCCTGCCCCGTCGTGTGGCCGTAGCCTGCGAGCACGTTGACGAGTCCGACCGGCAATCCCGCTTGTTCTGCGAGAAGCGCGACTGCCATCGAGGTGAGCGGCGTCAGCTCCGACGGTTTCAGCAGCACGCCGTTGCCCATGGCGATGGCGGGTGCGACCTGCCAGCCGCAGGTGAAGATCGGCGCATTCCAGGGCGTGATCTGGAGCACCACGCCGACGGCTTCGCGCCGCGTGTAGTTGAGATGGCTCGACGGCACCGGGATCACGTCGCCGTGGAATTTGTCGGCCCAGCCGGAATAGTACTCGAACATCTCGGAGACCTTGGCGACCTCGACACGCGTGTCGCGGATCGGTTTGCCCGCCGAGAGCGACTCGAGTCGTGCCAGCTCCTCGGCCTTGCCCTCAATGGCCCGCGCGATCGCCTGCATGACGCGCCCGCGCGCTCATGAGCAACACTTGGGCATGAGCAATGCACTCGACGAGAACCGGCTTCGCTATCTGTTCGAGGCCGCGCGCTACGGCGCCGTGCGCGCCGCAGCCGACGCGCTCGGGGTGAACCCGTCGGTGGTCAGCCGCCAGATCGCCCTGCTGGAACGGGAGCTCGATGCCGCCCTGCTCGATCGCCATAGCCGGGGCGTGCGGCCGACCGAGGCCGGCGAGCTTCTGATCGCGCATTATCGACGCCACACCGTGGACCGCGACGACACCCTCGCCCGCTTGCGGGAACTTCAGGGGCTGCACCGCGGTCACATCGACCTCGTGCTCGGCGAGGGCTTTGTCGCCGATCTCATGGGTGGCGCGCTCGGCGAGTTCTGGCGCAAGCATCCACGGTTGACTATTTCGCTGGAACTGGCGGGCACGAGCGATGTCATTCGCGCCATCGCCGACGACCGCTGCCACATCGGGCTCGTCTATCATCCGCCCCAGGATCCGCGAATCCGCTCCTGCGCGGGCATCCGGCAGCCGATCTGCCTGATCGCCCGCCCCGACCATCCGCTTGCGAAGCTGCGCCGCCCGGTCAAGCTCCGGGAGATTGCCAGGCACACGCTCGGGATCATGCATGCGGGTTACGGCACGCGTCAGTTGCTCGCGATGGCCGAAACGTCCGAGAAGATCGGCCTCTCGCCGAAGCTGACCACGACCTCGATCAGCATCTTGAGAGATTTCGTCCGGTCCGACCTTGGCGTGACCCTGCTACCGGCGTTTTCGGTGGCAGCGGACCTCGAGGACGGATCGCTGGTCGCCCTCCCGGTCGACAATGCGCTGCTCGCCTCGGCAGAAGCCCACATCATCACCCGGTTGGGCCGCGAGTTGCCGAACGCGGCCAGCCAGTTGCTCAGATTCCTGATCGGCCGGATGAAGGCCTTCCAGGCCGGTCGCCGCTAATCCGAGCTTTCGCGCCCTTAAGCTTTTGAGCCGGCGTCAACTTGTCCATTTTCCGATTGACGGCAGGTGAAGCCGCTGGTTTGGTGCGACCGCCTTTGCTTGCCCGGCAACAATAAGCCGGCCCGCCCCGTTGGCGGTCGCGGTCAAGACGGCAAGGCACGAGGGGAGGACTGACGCCGCAACGCTTTTCGGAAAACGAACCGTGCGGTCGCGTGCTTTTTCGCATGCGGACCGAGCGAAGCGTGCTGATGCTGCTCCCGTGAAGTTAGACCGCGACGGAGAAAAAATAAGATGCGTCCATTGCTGGCGGTGAGCAACGCCATCGACCTTCTCAACGAGAAGATCGGCTACGTCTGTAACCTCCTGGTGCTTTTGTCCTGCCTGGTCAGTGCGGCCAACGCCATGATCCGCTACGCCTTCAGCTACTCCTCCAACGGCTGGCTGGAGCTGCAATGGTACATGTTCGCGATCCTGGTGATGTTCGGCGCGTCCTACACCTTCAAGCGCAATGAGCACGTCCGGGTCGAGATCTTCTATCTGCTGCTGTCCGAGCGCGGCCAGCTCCTGCTCGACCTGATCGGCACGCTGTTCTTCCTGATCCCCGCCTGTCTCCTGCTCGCCTATCTGTCCTGGCCGTTCTTCATGCAGGCCTATGACGTCGGCGAGATGTCCGGCAATGCCGGCGGCCTGATCCGCTGGCCGATCAAGTTCGTGATTCCCGCCGGCTTCGTCCTGCTGGCGCTCCAGGGTGTTTCCGAAGTCATCAAGCGTATCGCGGCTCTGCAGGGCTATGTGACGATCGACGCCAAGTACGAGAGGCCGACCCAATGATTACGCTGGAAATGATGCCGCCGCTGATGTTCGGCGGCCTGGTTCTGGCGATGCTGATCGGCTTCCCGGTGGCGTTCACGCTTGCCGCGGTCGGCCTGTCCTTCGGCTTCCTCGCCATCCATCTCGGCTTCTTCGACCTCAACTTCCTGCAGGCGATTCCCGGCCGCGTGTTCGGCAGCGTGCTCTCCAACGAGCTGCTGCTCGCGATCCCGTTCTTCACCTTCATGGGCTCGATATTGGAGCGATGCGGGCTCGCCGAAGACATGCTCGATTCCATGGGCCAGCTGTTCGGCCCGGTCCGCGGCGGCCTCGGCTATTCCGTGATCATCGTCGGCTTCATCCTCGGCGCCATCACCGGCACGGTTGCGGCGCAGGTGATCGCCATGGCGCTGATCTCGATGCCGGTGATGATCCGCTACGGCTACAACATGCGCTACATCACCGGCGTCCTGGCGGCCTCCGGCACCATCACGCAGCTGGTGCCGCCCTCGCTGGTGCTGATCGTGCTCGCCGACCAGCTCGGCAAGTCGGTCGGCGACATGTATCTCGGCGCCTGGGGCCCCTCGGTGTTCCAGATCATGCTGTTCGCCGGCTACACCTTCATCCTCGGCCTGATCAAGCCGGACCACGTTCCGCCGGTGCCAAAGGAGGCCCGCACGCTGACCGGCTGGGCGCTGTGGAAGAAGTGCCTGATGGGCATCATCCCCTCGGCCGTGCTGATCTTCGTCGTGCTCGGCACCATGATGATGGGCCTTGCGACGCCGACGGAAGCCGGCGCAATGGGCGCGGTCGGCGCCATCGTGCTAGCCGCGATCCATCACAAGGACTTCACCTCGAACGATCGCAAGGTGCTGGTCACCGGCGTGGTCGCCGCCGGCATCGGCACCATCGTCGCGATGCTGTTCAGCGAGAATTTGATCTTCAAGCTCGCCTTCGCAGTGACTTATTTCGCGGTGGCATGGATCTGCTTCCAGGCCGCGCGCATCCCGGACCTGCGCGACCTCATCAAGCAGGGCTACGAATCCACCATGCGCCTCACCTGCATGGTCACCTTCATCCTGATCGGCTCGACCTGCTTCTCGGTGGTGTTCCTCGGCGTCTCCGGCGGCGTCTGGCTCGAGCATCTCCTGACCTCCCTGCCCGGCGGCGTCTGGGGCTTCCTGATCTTCATCAACCTCTTCATCTTCTTCCTGGCGTTCTTCCTCGACTTCTTCGAGATCGCCTTCATCATCCTGCCGATGATCGCGCCGATCGCGCAGAAGATCCTCGCTCCCGTCGTTGGACCGGACGCGGCGCTGATCTGGTTCGGCGTGATGCTGTGCGTGAACATGCAGACCTCGTTCCTGCATCCGCCGTTCGGCTTCGCGCTGTTCTACCTGCGCGGCGTGGCGCCGAAGGAAGTGAAGAGCTCCGACATCTATTGGGGCGCGATGCCCTGGATCGGCCTGCAGATGATCATGGTGCTGCTGGTGATCATCTTCCCGTCCGTGGTGACGGGCCTGCTCGACAAGCCGCTCAACGTCGATCTCGACAAGGTCAAGATCGAGGTCCCGCAGATCGAGCTGCCGCCGCTGGATCTGGGACCGCCGCAGAAGTAAGTGGCGAACGCGAGCTGCCCTCTCCCCCTTGTGGCCCGCAGGGGGAGAGGGTGCAGCACCGCCGCCGCGTGACAATCGCGACAAACACAGGCATACCGGCTCCTTCTTCAACCGATGGACCGCCGCGCATGCTCCGATCGCACCCTGTTCTCTCGCTCGTCGCACCAATGATCGCCTCGCTGTGGCTGGCATGTGCCCCGACCGCCGCGCACGCCGAGCCCGTGGCCGACGTCCACGCGCTGGCAGAGAAGGAGCAACAGCCGCTACTCGACACGCTGCGTGATCTCGTCAGCATCGAATCCGGCAGCAGGGACATCGACGGCCTGAACCAGATCGCCGCGCGGGTGGCCGACCAGCTCAGGCAACTCGGCGGCGCCGTGGAGATCCTGCAGCCCACCGACATCTATCGCCTCGACGACACGCCCGAGAAGATCGGTCCTGCCGTGCACGCCGTGTTCAAGGGCACCGGCAGCAGCAAGATCATGCTGATCGCCCACATGGACACGGTGTACCTGAAGGGCATGCTGAAAGACCAGCCGTTCCGCATCGACGGTGACAAGGCCTATGGCCTCGGCATTGCGGACGACAAGCAGGGCGTCGCGCTCATTCTCCACACCGTGGCGATGCTGCAGAAGCTGAACTTCAGGAAATACGGCACTCTCACGGTGCTCACAAATGGCGACGAGGAGATCTCCTCGCCCGGCTGGCGCAGCGCCATCACGAAATTCGCCTCGGATCAGGACGTGGTGTTCTCGTTCGAAGGCGGCGGCACCGACGGCACGCTGCGGCTCGCCACCAGCGGCATCGGCTCGGCCTATCTTTCGGTGATCGGCAAGTCGTCGCACGCCGGCTCAAGGCCTGAGGGCGGCATCAACGCGCTCTACGAGCTCTCGCACCAGGTGCTTCAGATGAAGGACCTCTCCAAGCCCGAGCAAGGCCTGAAGCTGAACTGGACCGTCTCCAAGGCCGGCACCAACCGCAACGTGATCCCGGCCGAAGCCACGGCCCAGGCCGATGCGCGCGCGCTCAAGGTCTCGGATTTCGACGAGCTGGAAAAGGCGCTGCAGGAGAAGATCAAGAACCGCCTGCTGCCCGATTCCAAGGTCGAGCTGAAATTCGAGGTACGCCGTCCGCCGCTCGAGGCCAACGACGCCTCGCGCCGCGTGGCGGCCTACGGCAAGACGATCTACGGGGAGCTCGGAATGGCTCTCCAGATCGACGAGAAAGCGACCGGCGGCGGCACCGACGCCGCCTTTGCCGCGCTCAAGACCAGGGGCGCGGTGATCGAAGGCATGGGTCTCTCGGGCTTCGGCGCGCATTCCAACGATGCCGAATATGTCAAGCTCGACACCATCGTGCCGCGTCTTTACCTGACCACGCGCATGATCATGGATCTGTCCACCGGCAAGGTGAAGTAGGGCCGGCCTTCTTCCTTCTCCCCCTGTGGGAGAAGGTGGCGCGAAGCGCCGGATGAGGGGTTGTCTCGGCGCACTCAATGACAGTGGGACTCTCGGTGACAACACCTCACCCGTCTCGCCGCTATCGCGGCGAGCCACCCTCTCCCACAGAAGGTACAGCGCCCTGCTCCGCCAACCTGAACCGCAGCGTGAACTCCGCGCCGCCGCCGGGAAGGTTTTCCACCGCCACCGTCGCGGCATGATCGTCCACGACGCCGCGGACGATCGATAGTCCGAGGCCTGCGCCGTCGCTGCGCTGGCGGTCGGCGCGCCAGAAGCGCTGGAAGATCAAATCGCGTTCGACTTCCGCAATGCCCGGGCCGCAATCGCGCACGCGTACGGAGCCGTCCTCGCCGACCTCGACATCGACCGCGGTGTCCTTCGCCGTGAACTTGATGGCGTTTTCGGCGAGGTTGAAGACCGCGCGCTGGAGCATCTCGGCATTGCCGTGGATCAGCACCGGCGCATCTGTGCCCTTCAGCGCGATGTCCTTGTGCTGGGCGAGTGCGAACGGCGCGATCGAACCCACCACCTCGGTGCACACGGCGCGCAAATCGGCGGTCTCGCCGGGATCGAGCACCAGCGTGTCGAGCTCGGCGATCTCCAGGAGCTGGGCGACGATGCGGCTCATGCTCTCGATGTCGGCATGCAGCGCCTCTCTCGCCGCCCCGTCATGCAGCGTCTCGATCCGCGTGCGCAGGATCGCCAGCGGCGTGCGCAATTGGTGCGCGGCATCCGCGGTGAACTGGCGCTGCACGCGAAAGCCGTCCTCGAGGCGGTCGAGCGCCTGGTTCACGGCGGTGACGAGCGGCATGATCTCGCGCGGGATCTGCTCCGTCGGCAGGCGGATGTCGGTGCGCGCCGGACCGATATTGCTGGCTTTCTTCGAGGCCTTCCACAGCGGCGCGATCGCGCGGCGGAAGATGATGATGTCGGTGGCAAGCAGGACCAGCAGGATCGGGATGGTGATCCAGCCCACGCGCCGGAAGAAGTTCGAGATGATGTCGTCGATGATGACGTCGCGATGCGAAAGGTCCTCGGCGACGCGGATGCGCACCGTCTTGCCCTCGATGACGCGCGTCACGCCGGCGCCGGAAATCGTTTCCGACAGCGGCGGCGCCGGTGTCGCGGCGCCCGCCTTGCGGCGGGAGGAGAACAGCACACGGCCGTCCTCGTCGCGGATGTCGTAGAGATAGCGGCCATAGGCTTCCGAATAGAGACCTCGCAGGCTGTCCGGCAGAATGAACGTGAAGGTGCCGTCCGCCTGCGGGACGATGCGCTCGGCGAGCACCTCGGCCTGGGCCCGCATCGCGTCGCGGTGCAGCTGGTCGACCTCCGAGTTGAGCAACCAGAACAGCACCAGCGGCAGGAAGATCGCGACCACCGCGACCGCGACGATGTGCAGGAACACGATGCGCGAGATCAGCGATTTAAACGTCGGCCTGGCGGATGACCGGACGGATAGCACGCTATTTCTCCTCGGCCATCAAATAGCCGACGCCGCGGATGGTGTGGATCACGACCTTGGCGCCGTGCTCGGCGAGCTGCTTGCGCAGCCGCGAGACGTAGACCTCGACCGCGTTGGAGGCGACCTCGCCTTCGAGGCCGAAGATGTGGTCCTCCACGTTCTTCTTCGGCACCACCCGCCCCTGCCGGCGCAGCAGGATCTCGAGCACCGAGGTCTCGCGCGCGGAGATGATGCGCGGCTGGTCGTCGACGAAGATCTGGCGGCTCTCGGTGTCGTAGACGAGGTTGGCCAGATGCAGCGAGCGGCCGAGCAGCTGCCCCGGCCGGCGCAGGATCGCCTCCAGCCGCGCCACCAGCTCCTCCATCGCGAACGGCTTTGCGAGATAGTCGTCGGCGCCGCTGCGCAGGCCGTTGACGCGGTCCTGCAGCCCGCCGCGCGCCGTCAGCACCAGCACCGGCAGCGGTTCCATCTGCCGGCGCAGCTCGCGCAGCACCGACAGGCCGTCGCCGTCGGGAAGGCCGAGGTCGAGGATCATCGCAGCATAGCTGACGCTGCTGACCGCCTCGCGCGCCTCGGCCGCGCTGCCCACGATGTCGCTCTCATAGCCGGCCGCCGACAATCCGGCGGCGACGAGCCGCGACAGCTCGGCATTGTCCTCGACGATCAGAAGGCGCATCGCATTTCCCGCCGGATGAACCGGTGTCCCAGCACGGCTCGCGCCGCATCCCGTGCTCTATTCCCCATTCGTCCGGTTTCGGCCAGCGAAAAAGCGCCCGACAGGCCGGCCTGCCGCCCCTGTCAGGTTCATGTAAGCCGCTCCGGCGCGAGCTCCACGCGCAGAGGGCGACGGATCGATCCCGGCTTATATCAAGGGCGCATCCGAGGCACGCGCGAACGGATTGCCGTACACGGAATAGGCCAGCCAGGTCAGTTCCTTCCGGTTCTTGGCGGCCTCGCGTGCGGCGCGGACGGCATCGACCAGCGTCTGCCCCTGTTTGAGCGAGCGATAGAACGCCTCGGCAAAGCTGTAGGCCAGCTTGTCGTCGACCGACCAGAGCGCGCCAACCAGCGCGCCCGCGCCGCGCTCGGAGTACGGCCGCAGGAATGCGTCGACGAAACCGGCGACACCCCCGCCGATGCCGCGCCCGCCGCGCCCGGTCTGGCAGGCGTTGATGAAGACCATCGGATTCGGTCCGCTCTGCGCGAAGCGGGCATACGCCTTGACCTGATCCGCCGAGAGCGAGTCCTGGGCGAAATTGCCGTCGACCTTGGTGCCTGTCATCAACAGGTCGGCCGTCATCACCGCCCGCTGGGCCGCCTCGCCATGGCAGGCAAAGTGCAGGACGTCGCAGTCCCCCGCATCCTTCTGCAGGAAGCCCGTCACGGCGATGCTCTCGGCCGTCACCTCGCGGGGGCTGCCGAACAGCTTGGCCAGCATCTGGCGTTCGGCATCGGCGCCTTCGAGCCGCAGGGCGGGATCGACATAGGCCGGGATCACGTAATTGACGCGATCATTGCGCATGGCGAGTTGCGGACCCGGCCACGGCGTGCTGTGCAGCCAGCGCACCAGCCCCCATTCGGCAAGGAAGCCCTTGCCGTCCGGCCCGGATTTGCGATCGTTGATGTAGAGCAGCTCCCAGGGAATGAACGGCTCCTCCGAGATGACCTGGATCGCGCGGATCGCGTCGCGATGGATCCACAACGCCTCGCGGACCTTGTCCGGCAATAGCTCGTTGGCCATGACGATTCCGTTGGCCTGCAGGCGCGACAGGAACTGGTCGTACAGGCGGTTCGTTGCGAGCCACGCGCTCTCGATGCCCTTGAAGATCTCCGCAACATAGACGTCGCGGGAAAAGCCGCCCGGAAGCGTGCGCGATTCCGAAACCGCGATGTTCGGATCGACGCAGGCGAGATCGAAACGCAGCGTCACCTTGCCGCTGTCCACGATCTCGTAGATCCGCAGCACCGCCGGCTCGTCCGGATGCGCCGCCATCGACAATCCGACCTGGCTCCGGCGCAAGGTCTTGCTGTCGGCATCGACGAACACGGGGGCCAGGGTGAATGAGGCCAGGATGCGCGGTCCCTGCCGCGCTTCGACCAGGATGTCGGCTGCGCCTTCCGCCGTGCCCTCCACGACGAAGCGCAGCGACTCCGCCCGCTGATCCCGCGGCAGGTCGATCTCGGCGCTGTTCTCTCCGATGACCCGGCAATTCTTGCGCGCGATGACCTCGACGACGATCGCGCGTGCCGTATCGACATTGACCGGCGCATCCGATGCGGCCGAGGCCGGGCTCTCCGCGGCCTGGATCTTCTCTCGGGAGACCGTGACGAACAGCGGGACCGGCTTCTTCGGCGGCGGATGGGACTCGATCTCCGCCGCGAAATAGCAGGCCGCGGTCCGTGCGCCCTGCGACGTCGATGCCACGATCGGCGTGTCACCCATGGCAGGCGCCTCTCGTGGCCTGGGTGGCTTCGCCGAGGGAGCGGAGCGCGATCGCGTCCGTCGCAATGTGAGCGTGTCCGTCATGGAGCCGGATCCGGGGCTCTGCCATTCGCCCGCGGCCGAACTCGATTCAAGGGGGCTTTGGACGATAGACCCCACGCCCCGCCTCGATCGCCGCGGCGGCGGCTGCTGCAGATCGATTTGTGCCGGGACGCTCTCGGGACGAGCTGCACCAAGACCCAGCCACTCGCTCAATTTCGCCGGCACGACATCGGTCGCAAAATATGTGGTGTGGAAGACATCGTCCGTGTCGCCGAAAGCAAACGTCGCGTCTTTCGCAAGGCGCGCGCCACGGGTCCCGAATGACGTCATCGACGCCGTATCCACCACCAGGTCGTTGTCGAGCTGGAACAGGCGATTTGTCACGCGATCGGCGATGAACTCGGCAAACTCCTTCGTCACGCCCTTCCTGGGTGCGATCTGCGCGACGAAATTCGACGTGATCGCATGATAGGCCGCAAGCCTGTCGAGCGGACCGTCCGCTCCGTTCAACTCCTTGACGAGATCGCTCGTCGGCCGCATCGCGGCAAGTCCGGGCACCCGGCCCTCGTCGATGGCGACCTCGGAAAACGCCTGGACGAAACGGCCGACGGTCTTGATCCCCTGCGACACGATGGGGCTCAGCGCAGCGCCGCCTGCGAGGAACGAAACCGCGCGGACGCCGGCCATGATCCCGTTGGTGTAGAGGTCGATCATCGCCGCCCAGTTCTCGGGCTCGGCCAGATGCGTTCCGGCATTGGTGCAGCCGACAAAGATCGCCTTGCCGAGGCGGACGTCCGGCCGCTCACCCGCAAGCAGGTTTTCGGCCAAGCGATAGACCAGCCCGCCGCGACTGTGGATGACGGCGTCGATCGAGGAATTCTTGGGGATGCCGAGCGCCTGCAGCGCGGCAACGAGAGCGGCCGCATTCTCCTCCGGTGCGACCGTCAGGGTCTTGTGATCGAAACCGAGGACGACGTCGTAATGCGCGGTGGCCTTCGACAGGAACGTCTTCCCGCTGTCAGAGCCGGCAAGCTGTGCGAATCCGCTCGCCGTCGACGAGAACGTGCCATGCACCATGAGCAGGACCTTCAGCGGGCGGTCCTGCGGCAGCCGATGCCGCGCCGACCGCGCCGGCGTCCATGCGGCCGGATCGAGGCCGGCCATCACCACGATGCCCTCATCCCGGTCGCCCTCGATATGGTCGGTCGCCACATCGATCGCGGTTCTGGCGGCAAACTTCAGCACATAGGCACGCACTGGATCAATCAGCTTGTCGGAGATCCAGTCGAGAACGGGACCGCGCTTGCCGCTTGCGGGAGCGACGCCGCGCGCCGATCCCCTCGGGGCGGCCGTGAGCGGAAATACCAGAACTGGTGCACCTCCACGCCGCCTTGGCACTTGCCCCGCCGCTTGCGGATAGGTCCAGGCATAAACTCCGCCGGCGCCCTCGATCAGCACCATAGCCCTTTCAGACGGGCCGACTTCGACCTCGATCTGCGTCGGCGTCGATGCGTCCCGTCGCAGCGCCCGCGTTCCCGGGCGGGTGGGTACCATTTCGACTTCGGCCGCAATGGTGAAGTCGGCTCCCGACAACGCCACCTTGAGCTGATCGGCGCCATCGACCTGGCTGGCGGTGCCCCGGCGAATTCCGCGGCGGACCGGACCGTTCTGAACGATCCTGATTTCGACATCGTCGGGACTGCGAACCACGATCCCGGTCGCCACTTCGAGTTCAGCCATGACTTCGCCCCTGTCTAGACGGTCTGCTTCGTCGCGTCCTCGCGTGCCGCGCGGACCTTGCGGCCCGGCGTGAGATCAGGATCTGAGCTGCGTGCTCGGCTGAGAGACCGGCGCCGCCCATTCGAGCCGGTTGCCATCAAGCGCCGACGACTTGCGGATCAGCTTGTTGGCCTCGATGTAGGCTTCCGCGGTCGACGGCACGAGATAGCCCATGACGAAGCCGAGTACACCGAAAAGGGCGACGATGGCGGCGTAGACCAGCCAGGAGATGTACGGCATGTTCAGACCGAAATGTCTGCTTACCAATGTGAAGCCAACGAGAACGCAGAGCATGACGGACGCCATCACCACCGCATGGGCGGCGCCGTCCTTCAGCCTCGCCTCGTGATAATCCAGTCCACCGGCCCTCAGCCGCACGTCGAGAAGGATGCTCAGGACCAGCGTATTGACCAGGAAGACCAGGGACACCAGCGAGCTCGCCGCAAGCGGATGACCGCTTGCCAGCCAGCCGGGCGCGATCGGGATCACGCTGTAGGTGATCCAGAGGACGACGTTGCCGAGCAAATAGGATAGCGCGCCGAAGACGATGTAGGAGCGCCAGGGCAGGGCATACAGCGAGGGACGCGCGAAATTCGTCGAGGCCTTGGGATAGACCGCAAAGAAGATCGAGATCATCACCGCCACCGCATGTGCGGCGGAGGAGAGGCCTCCGGTCAACGAGCCGACCTCGTAATTCTTCGACAGGTTCATGAAGAACAGCGGCGCGACGGAGACCACGAAGTCGAGCACGAAGATGATCACCAGCGGCGCAAAGGGCAGCGGCTGCGGGAGAACGGTCTGGTACCCGAAGCTGGAGATCAGCTCCGTCCGGGAATCGCGCCTGTCGACCACGGACAACGTCGCCTCGGCCAACCGGCGCTGGTACGCGACACGCAGATCCTCGCATTCCTCGGAGATGAAGTCGGAAATCTCGTACAACAGCTCCTCCGCGTCCAGGGCCGATACCGTGATGTCGTCCGTCAGCAGGAGGGCACGGGCCGACCGTCGCAGCATGCGCCGATATTGCCTTTCCATCTCTTCGAAGGCGGCTTTCCGGGCGCGGAAGAATCTCCTGAACCGCTTGTTGTTGCGCAGCTCGACGAAACTGGTGTGAAGGGAAGCAACCTGCTTGATCATGGTCGCGGCGCCGGGGGCGAGCACCTGGTCGTCGTCATTGAGCGCCTTCTCGATCAGCCCGGCGGGAACGCCGTAGCCTTCGAGCTCGCGCTGCAACTCCGGCCTCGCCCGCTCCGTCACCTTGATGGGTGACCGCGCGATGGCGACGATGACGGTCTCCACGGCCTGCGGGTAGCGTGCCAATGTCTGCATCATGCGCCGCAGGAAATCGATCACCCAGCCGAGCACCGGCAAATGGGGCGCCAGCACCATGAAGGCGAACGTCGCAGGTATCGCAACGAGCAGTCCGACGCCGCGCGACATCAGGATCGCGACGAAGAAATAGAACATCACCGCGATCGTGACGTAGGCGAAAACCGCGAAATAATAACGATCGCGCATCACGGCAAAGCGGATGTCCGCGGTATCGAAAGGAGCGTGGAAGTCGATCGCGCTGACGACGCAGATCGCAATCGCACCGAGGCCGAGAGCTACGATCGAGGGGTCGAGGCCATGCATGGATGAAAACTCACTCCGATCCGGCCCGGTCCACGAAAATTTCTCCGTCGAGGCCGCGCATGTACAGGACCGGCGAAATCCATTCCGCGAATTGCCGCGCCTTCAATTCGGCCCGGGTATGCGCCAGCGCGGCCTGAATCGAGACGTTTTCCGCCAGATAGGTGTAGAACGTATCGGCGAAGGCGAGCCCCATATTGTCGCTGATCTCGAACTGCATGGCGATCACGGCGGGCACGCCGCCCTGAATGAGCTCGGCGGCGGTGCTCGAGAACAGGGAGCCCGGCTCGCCCTGCGCGCCGCTGCAGGAGTTCAGGACGACGAGACTCGGCGTTTGACCGGGCTGGGTCAGGAATTCTTTCAGCGAGTCGGCATAAAGCCTTTTCCCCTTCGGCCCGCCCTCCTCCTGAACCACGATAAAGCCCATCTGCCGCTCGGGATCATGGCCGCCATGACCGATGAAGTGAAACAAGTCCCACCGCTTGCCTTCGTCTCCCCTCAGGAACCGGCGGTTGAGATCCCGCGCCTTCGCCGAGGGTATCCACGACAGTTTCAGCCTCTTGCCATCATTCAGCTCGCTCAACGCCTTCTTGATCGCAACTTGCTCGGCATCGACCTCGATCTCGTCCAGCGGCAGTCCGTTCAGGACCTTGACCCGCGCGGCCATGCCGAGCATCCGTATCGGCCTTGCCGCGCTCACCCGGCGCTCTTCGCCATAGTCGTCGACGGCCCGCATGAATGGCGTGCTTTGCGATGTCGTCACGTAGAAGCGGTTCTTCTTGTCGTACATCGTCTCCCACGGCACGTAGGCGAGCGTGGGGTCGGTGACCCGCAGGCGGATCAGGAAGGGCTGATCGTCCTTTCGCGCCGCCTGGGAACATTCCCGATAGAGCTCGAGGATCTTGCGCTGAAAGATGAACTCGAAGAGTTGCGATCCGATCTCCTGCACGATCCGCTCGTCCGACCCCGAGGTCAGACCTCCGGCGGCCTCACGCAAGGCGGGTCTCGCTTCATCACCGCCGCCCGTCGCGGACGCATTCGCGTTGCGCGCGGCAGCGGACTGGAGAATTGCTTCCTGCAACGGCCTCAAATTCTGGCGGAAGCTCGGCTTGAGCTTTTCGACTTCAATCTCGCGGCTCGATGAATTGTAGTCGGCTACGATGCGGCAATGACTTTCGCCACAATCTTCAATGGTCAGATTGAAAACCACTTTCGCCACGACGCAACCCTCAGCCGCGACGCTCACCGCATGGAGGGCGCCCGATTGAATCGAATGATCGTCAAAACGACTTGGAACTTGAGTTCAGGCCTGCCGCTCGTGGTTTGCGCGCCCCAGCCGCTGCTGGCACACCGCATCGCGGCCATTGGCGCGGAGCGGTGGCTTGCCGGCTCCTGAGCTTTTCTAGAACCAATCCTCCGGGATGAATGTGAGCCGCTTCACACCTCCCGGTTTATTGATCCCGACCGACAGGTTTGGGCGTGCTCCCGTGCGCAAGCCCGCCGGCCCTTCGCCTTGAGGCGTGTCAGCGGCAGGCTATGCCGCGGGAAGCTCGACGGCCTGCGATATTGTTCGTCGCTGACCTTCTCCATCCAGTCAACTCCATCCACTCGTCATTGCGAGCGCAGCGAAGCAATCCAGAATCTTTCCGCGGAGGGACTCTGGATTGCTTCGCTACGCTCGCAATGACGATTGGAAGCAGACGCGCGCCAAATGGCGAGGTCGGTCGCGCCAGGCAAAAATGTCTCCGCATTGGCCTCGGCCGCGCCATGATTGCCGGTCGCGGTGATTTCTCCTGACATGTCAGACGATTAGCCACGTAGCCAGGACAACGTGCCCTGGCCCCGCCTCTACTGTGCATGGGGTTGTTTTCGATTTTTTGTTTGGCCCTTCCGACCCGCCCGGAAAAGAAAAAGCCCGGCCTCTCCTGGAGGCCGGGCTTTCCCCACTTGCGACCGGTTCGAACGATCAGCCGCGGGTGCGCGAGCGGATCATGAAGCTGTCGTAGGTGTATTCGGCGACCTGCCACCACAGATATTCGTCGGAGCGGTAGGCCTGCATGGCGTCGATCGACTTCTTGAAGTCGGCGTTCTTGGCCGAGATCTCCGCCCACAGCTCATTGGTCGCCTTGAGACAGGCTTCCAGCACCTCGTTACTGAACGGACGAAGCTGGGTGCCGCCGGCAACCAGACGCTTCAGCGCCGCCGGATTCTGCAGGTCGTAGCGCGCAGCCATCCAGCTGTTGGCATTGGCCGCCGCGTTGGTGAGGATCGCCTGGTAGTTCTTCGGAAGCGAATTCCACTTTTCCAGATTGGTGAAGGCATGGACCATCGGACCGCCTTCCCAGAAACCCGGGTAGTAGTAGTACTTGGCAACCTTGGCGAAGCCGAGCTTCTCGTCATCATAAGGGCCGACCCACTCGGCGGCGTCGATGGTGCCCTTTTCAAGGGCCGGATAGATGTCACCGCCGGCGAGCTGCTGCGGGACCACGCCGACCTTCTGCAGCACCTGGCCAGCGATGCCGCCGATGCGCATCTTGAGGCCCGAGAGGTCGGCAACCGTCTTGATCTCCTTGCGGAACCAGCCGCCCATCTGGGTGCCGGTGTTGCCGCAGGGGAAGCCGATCACGTTCGACTTCTTGAAGAACTCGTTGCCGAGCTCCATGCCGCCGCCCTGGTACCACCAGGAGTTCTGCTGGCGGGCGTTGAGGCCGAACGGCACCGAGGCGTAGATCGCCCAGGTCGGGTCCTTGCCGACGTAGTAGTACGAGACGGTGTGGCACATCTCGACCGTGCCGTTCGAGGTCGCGTCGAGCGCCTGGAGGCCGGGGACGACTTCGCCGGCGGCGAACACCTGGATCTGGAATTTGTTGTCGGTCATCTCCGCGACATACTTCGCCAGCTGCTCGCCGCCGCCATAGATGGTATCCAGCGACTTCGGGAAGCTCGAAGTCAGGCGCCACTTCATCTCGGGCGAGGACTGCGCGATCGCCGGCGAAGCCACAGCGGTCGCCGCCGCGCCTGCTGCCGACACTTTGAGAAAATCACGACGCTTCATCTTCAGGTCTCTCCTTGCTGGGGCGTTTCCCCTTAACTTCTCTTGTGCCGCCGCTCATTCCGGCGACGCGTTGGGCCCGCGTCGATCCGAAGGGGCCTTGACTGCCGTGGGCCTTTAACACGGAAGGGGCGCTTTCGGAACGCGACAATGGCATGACGGTGCTCTACGAAAGTCGCATGCCCCGATGAACCGCCTGACGGCCTCAGGCCGCGGCGATGACGCCCTTGAGCTGGTCGCGGACCTGTCCCGCAATGGCGCGGTAGATCGCCGCATGGGGGCCGTCCGGCTCGCTGTCGACAACGGGATTGCCGGCGTCCGAGCTGGCGCGAATCGCCATGTGCAGGGGGATCTCGCCGAGGAACGGTACTCCCAGCTTCTCGGCCTCGTGCCGCGCCCCGCCATGGCCGAAGATGTCGGATTTCGCGCCGCAATGCGGGCACTGGAAATAGCTCATGTTCTCGACGATGCCGAGCACGGGCACGTTGACCTTCCTGAACATCGCAAGCCCCCGCCGGGCGTCGATCAGGGACAGGTCCTGCGGCGTCGAGACGATCACGGCACCCTTCAGCGGCACGTTCTGCGCCAGCGTGAGCTGGGCATCGCCGGTGCCGGGCGGCATGTCGACGACGAGCACGTCCAGTTGGCCCCAGGCAACGTCGCGCAGCATCTGCGTCACCGCCGACATCACCATCGGGCCCCGCCAGATCATCGCGGTCTCCTCTTCCACCAGGAAACCGATGGACATGATGGCAAGGCCGAAGCGCCGCAGCGGAATCATCTTGCGCTCGCCATCCAGCTCCGGCTTGTCGCGCAGACCGGTCAGCCGCGGGACCGAGGGGCCGTAAATGTCGGCATCGAGCAGCCCGACCTTGAGGCCGAGGTCGCGCAGGCCCAGCGCCAGGTTGAGCGCGGTGGTCGACTTGCCGACGCCGCCCTTGCCGGAGGCAACCGCGATGACGGCGGCGACGCCCGGTATCTCCGACTGCCGCGCCATCGGCGATTGAGCACCACCCTGCGGCGGCGGCTTGTGGGCATGGACCGGCTGCACGCCCGGCGTGCCGCGGCTGGGCTGCGGAGGCGGCGGCGCCGAGCCCGCCTTGCGTTCGGCGGTCAGCGCCACCATCGCGGTGGTGACGCCGGGAAGGCTGCGCACCGCGGCCTCGGCCTCGGCCCGGATGGGCTCCCAGGCCCGCGCCTCGGCGGCATCGACATTGATCGAAAAGAACACCTTGCCGTCGGAGGCGCTGATCGGGCTCAGCACATTGGCATTGGTGAGCGCAACCCCGCGCGGCGACTTGATCCGGGCGAGGCTGTCGAGAACCTGTTGCTGCGTCACGCTCAAAGCGCATCTCCCAAACGGGGCATGATCAGGTCAGATCACGCCCAAGGCTTCAGGATGCCCCATTAGAGCGGAAACGCCCAAAAGGCTACTGCCTGCCGATATCGTCAGCCATCTCGGCGGGCGCGGCGCCCTGCTCCAGGGCCGCCTCGTAGTTCAGCTCGATCATGACCCCGTTGGGGTCGTGGACGAAGATCTGCCAGAGGTCGCCGCCGGGCACCTGGCGGGAGTCGAACTTCATCCCTTTGGACGTCAGCCGCTGCTTCATGCCGTCAAACCCGCGGCTGACGAAGGCGACATGGTGGACAACGCCGGAATCCGGTTTTTGTGGCTCCGAGGTCGGCGAAATATCGACGAGGTGCACCACCGCCTTGCCCTCGCTGTACATCCAGGCCCCCGGGAAGGCGAAATTCGGCCGGGCGCCTTTTTCCAGACCCAGCACGTCCTCGTAGAAGCGGACCGTGTCGGCCAAATTCCGGGTCCTTATGTTGAAATGATCGAGCACACCCACGCTCACGCCGCCCAAGCCCGATGCCATGTTTCGCTCCCTTGTTTTGAAGTCCTTCAGGCCCGCCATCCTAGCACAGGAGGGCGCCAAACGAAGGCGTTGCCCTCCGCCCCTAACGGTTTATGGTGCGGCCGATCCGCTCCAGGGCGGAACCCCGAAGATGCCGCCTGGGCGCCCCTCGCCCGGCTACAACCGTAAAACCCAACTACGGACAAGGTACCACACATGGCTAAAGTCGCTTTCCTCGGTCTCGGCGTGATGGGCTTCCCCATGGCCGGACACCTCGTGAAAAAAGGGGGCCATGAGGTCACCGTCTACAACCGCACCGCGGCCAAGGCGAAGCAATGGGCGGACAAGTTCGGCGGCAAGACCGCGGCCACCCCGAAGGCCGCCGCCGAGGGTCAGGATTTCGTGATGTGCTGCGTCGGCAACGACAATGACCTGCGCTCGGTCACGATCGGCGCGGATGGCGCGTTCGCCGGCATGAAGAAGGGCGCAACCTTCGTCGACCACACCACCGCCTCCGCCGAGGTGGCACGCGAGCTCGATGCAGCCGCCACCAGGGCCGGATTCAAGTTCATCGACGCCCCCGTCTCCGGCGGCCAGGCCGGAGCGGAAAACGGCGTGCTGACGGTGATGTGCGGCGGCGCTGAGGACGTCTATGCCGGCGCCGAGCCGATCATCACTGGGGCCTATGCGCGGATGTGCAAACTGCTCGGGCCCGCCGGTTCGGGCCAGCTGACGAAGATGGTCAACCAGATCTGCATCGCAGGCCTCGTGCAGGGTCTCTCCGAGGGCATCCATTTCGCCAAGAAGAGCGGCCTCGACGTCGCGGCCGTGATCGAGACCATCTCGAAGGGCGCCGCGCAGTCGTGGCAGATGGAAAACCGCTACAAGACCATGAACGAGAACAAGTACGATTTCGGCTTTGCGGTCGAATGGATGCGCAAGGACCTCTCGATCGCGCTGGCCGAAGCCCGCCGCAACGGCGCCAATCTGCCCGTCACCGCACTGGTGGACCAGTTCTACGCCGAGGTCGAGAAGATGGGCGGCAAGCGCTGGGATACGTCGAGCCTGCTCGCCCGCCTCGATCGCTGATAGCTGACGATCTGAAACGACCTTGCTGATCGCGATCGCCGCCATCTTCGTCCTGGCCTATGCGGCGGTCGCGCTCGAGCACCCGCTTCGCGTCAACAAGAGCGCCACCGCGCTGCTCGGCGCGGGGCTGCTGTGGACCATCTACGCGGTCGCAACCGGCGACCACGCGCTGGTCGGCCGCCAGCTCGACGAGTCCGTCGGCTCGACCGCGCAGATCGTCTTCTTCCTGATCGGCGCCATGACCATCGTCGAGGTGATCGACGCTCATGACGGCTTCGAGGTCATCACCTCGCTGATCCGCACCACGAGCCAGGTCACGCTGATCTGGCTGATCGGCTTCGTGACGTTCTTCCTCAGCGCGATCCTCGATAATCTCACGACCGCCATCGTCATGATCTCGCTGAGCCAGAAGCTGATCGCCCGCCGCCACGACCGCCTGCTGTTCGCCTCCCTCATCGTCATCGCCGCCAACGCCGGCGGCGCGTGGACCGTGATCGGCGACGTCACCACGACCATGTTGTGGATCGGCGGGCAGATCACGCCGCTGAAGATCATGGGCGCTGTGTTCCTGCCCTCGCTGCTCAATCTGCTGGTACCGCTCGCCTTCATCAGCCTCTCGCTTCGCGGCAAGAGCATCGCACCGCCGCCGAAAGACGACGGCCTGCTGTCCGTTGACCGCTTCGAGCGCAATTTGATGTTCTACCTCGGGCTCAGCACGCTGATCGCGGTGCCCGTGTTCAAGGCGGTCACGCATCTGGCGCCCTTCATGGGCATCCTGTTCGGGCTCGGTGTGCTCTGGCTGGTCGGCGAGATCGTGCATCGCCACAAGGACGAGCACGTGCGCCAGCCGCTCACGCTGGCGCACGCGCTGACCCGGATCGACATGAGCTCGGTCGTGTTCTTCCTCGGCATCCTGCTCGCAGTCGCCTGCCTCGAGCATGCCGGCCTGCTGTCGCTGCTGGCGCGCTGGCTGGACAGCGCGCTCGGCCGTCAGGACGTCATCGTGATCGTGCTCGGCCTGCTCAGCGCCGTCGTCGACAACGTGCCGCTGGTCGCCGCGACCATGGGCATGTACGACCTCGCGCATTATCCGGCGGACAGCTTCATCTGGGAGTTCATCGCCTATTGCGCCGGCACCGGTGGCTCGATCCTGATCATCGGCTCGGCCGCGGGCGTCGCCGCCATGGGCCTCGAGCGGATCGAGTTCCTCTGGTACGCCCGCAGCATCGCCCCTCCCGCGCTGGCGGGCTATCTGGCGGGCGCCGCGGTCTACGTCGCCCAGCACGCTGCACTGCACTGAGACGCTGCGGGCCGAGCTCGAAATTAACGCGGGGTTAACGTAATTCTTTAGCTCCTTAAGTCACCTCTTAAGGATTTCTTGCCAGAGATAGACAATGCAGAAGGCCCGCGCCCGGCGCGGGCAGGAATCGTTGTTGTTCGATGAGTAACCCCGCTGAAAAGCCTGAGGTCGTGCAGCTTCCGGCCGAGCCGGTGAGCGCTCCATCGGCGAGCAGCCGAAGGGCTGCCGCGCAGCGGGTGCGCGAGGCGCGCGATAAGTTAACGTCGACCAGCGGAACCCGGCCGGCCTTCGACGCCGAGATGCTGCGCCAATATGCCCAGACGCGGTTATCGGCTTCCTATGTCGTCATGCTGCTGGTGGTTGCGACCGGCGTGCTGTTTGGCCTGTGGATGCAGCCGATCCCGGCTACGCTCTGGACCACCGGCATGCTCTGCATCCATGGCGCGATGGTCCGCAGTTGCCGGCGCTTCCTGGCCGAATCCGCTTCGCCCGCAGCGACGCGCGCCTGGCGGACCCGCTTCGTCGTGCTCGACCTGCTCTATGGCCTGTGCTGGATGGCGATCCTGATCCATCCCGTGCTCGACATGGTCACGGAAACGCTGATGATGTTCCTGATGCTGCTGGTGATCGCAGTATCGAGCATGCTGGCCGCGAACTTGCCGATCGCCGCCCTCGCCGCCACCGCGCCGGTCGCGGTCGCGATGGCACTGAGCTTCGCGATGACAGGCTCGCTGGACAATTACATCCTGGCCGCGCTGGCGATTGCCGCAGAAGGCTATTTCGTGCTGCTGGCGCATCGCCTGCATTCCTCGACTTTCGCGACGCTCGAGGCGCGCGCCGAGAAGGATGCGCTGATCGGCGAGCTCGAACAGGCGAAAGCAATCTCGGACGAAGCCCGCCACCGCGCCGAATCCGCCAACGTCGCCAAGTCGCGCTTCCTCGCGCAGATGAGCCACGAGCTGCGCACGCCCCTGAACGCCATCCTCGGCTTCTCCGAGGTGATGAAGAGCGAGATATTCGGCGCGCATGCGGTGCCGGTCTACAAGGAGTACTCGGCGGACATCCATAATTCCGGCGTGCACCTGCTCAACCTCATCAACGAGATCCTCGACCTGTCGCGGATCGAGGCCGGCCGCTACGAGCTCAACGAGGAAGCGGTGTCGCTGGTCGGCATCGTCGCCGACTGCCATCATCTGATGAAGCTGCGTGCCTCCAGCCGCGGCATCACCATCCACGAGGTGTTCGAGCAGGCCATGCCGCGGCTCTGGGCCGACGAGCGCGCGATCCGCCAGGTCGTGCTCAATCTGCTCTCCAACTCGATCAAGTTCACCCCGCAAGGCGGCGAGATCTGGCTCAAGGCCGGCTGGACCGCGTCGGGCGGACAATATCTCTCGGTGAAGGATACCGGCTCCGGCATCCCCGAGGACGAGATCCCGGTGGTGCTCGCCTCCTTCGGCCAGGGTTCCAACTCGATCAAGTCGGCCGAACAGGGCGCCGGCCTCGGCCTGCCGATCGCCAAGAACCTGATCGACCTGCATGGCGGCACATTCACGTTGAAATCGAAGCTGCGCATCGGCACCGAGGTGATCGTCACCTTCCCGCCGGAGCGGGTCATGAGCGCGCTGGCGCCGCTGTCGGACGATTCTCCGCCGCTCCAGCCGGAAGGGTCCACTGTCGCCGACGAGAAGCGCCGTCCGCGCCACAAGCCGATCATGAGCGCAGGCACGGGCTCTTAACCAGATGCTTGCAGACATGCCCGACAATCCTCCACTATGTCCGAATGAGCAAAGAAACGCCGTGCGTCGCCGTCTGCATGATCGATCCCAAGACCAAGCTGTGCTTCGGCTGCGGCCGCACCTTGCCGGAGATCGCGCGCTGGCACGCGATGGAAAGTGCGGAACGGCTCTCGGTCATGGCGCTGTTGCCGGCACGCATGGCGGACGCCGGTCTGCAGCCGATCGCGGGATCGCCGAAACGCGGCTGATCGACCTGCGCACCTATGGCGGTGCGCAATGATCCGTTTCCTCCTCGTCCTCATCATGCTCGCCGGCACAGCGGGGGCCGTCGTCGCCTATGGCGATCCTGATCAGATCACGCGCGCGAGCCACAAGGTGTCGCACATCTTCCGCGGACAGACCGCCGTCCCGCCCCCGGCCGTACAGATCCCACGTGGCCAGGGCGGCGAGTTCGCGCTGCGCGCGAAGATCAACGGCGTCGCCGCGCCGATGGTGATCGACACCGGCGCGACCTCCGTGGTGCTGACCTGGGAAACAGCGAAAGCCATCGGGCTGCCGCTCGAAATGCTCGAATACGACGTCGACCTGGAGACCGCAGGCGGCCACACCAAGGCGGCTCGGCTCACGCTCGATCGCCTCGCTGTCGGCCATCTCGTCGAGAAATCGGTGCCGGCCCTCGTCGTGCAGCGCGGCCAGATGAAGACCAATCTGCTCGGCATGAGCTTCCTCGACCGCCTGGAGAGCTGGGGCGTGCGCGCCGACAAGCTGATGCTCACCGGCTATCCCGAACTGCAGAGCAGCCACCGCCGCCCGCGCACCGCGGTCGACTGATCCTTCCATCCCAGCCACGATCTGGCCGGAAGCGGAGTATCTCTACACCGGGTTCAAACACGACGATCTGCCGGATTGGAACGCTGCGAAATTCCACAACCTTCCGCGCTGGCGTGAACTATCATTTCGACCTGTTCGCTGATTGCGGATCGACGAAGGGCCCGATCTTGCGATCCGGTTCATTCTTCGTGACGGATGCGACTACGCCGCCGCCTCCGCCGGCACGCGCACACCGACGCGCCCGATCGCATCACGCAGCACGTCGAGACCTGCACCCGGCTTCACACCTTGCTCGGCGAGATGCCGGCGGAACGCACGTGCTCCGGGCACCGCGTGGAAGGCACCGACGAAATGTCGCGTGATGGCGTGCAGCCGCGTACCGCGCGCGAGCTGCTCCTCGATGTAGGGCATCATCGCCTCGATCGCGTCCTGCATGGTCGCGTGCGGCGCCGGCGCGCCGAAAATCTCGTGGTCGACCGCGAGCAGCCGCCACGGCTCCTGATAGGCGGCACGGCCGAGCATCACCCCGTCGACATGCGCCAGATGCGCCTTCGCCTCGTCGATGCCTGCAATGCCGCCGTTGATGATTACAGGCACCTCCGGCATCGCACGCTTGAGACGATAGACGCGATCGTAATCAAGCGGCGGGATGTCGCGATTCTCCTTCGGCGACAATCCATTGAGCCAGGCTTTTCGGGCGTGCACAATCAGCGCGTCGCAGCCGGACGCAACCACCGCGCGCGCGAGCGTATCGAGCGCCATTTCAGGATCCTGGTCATCGATGCCGATGCGGCATTTCACCGTGACGGGAACGGCAACCGCCCGCTTCATCGCATCGACGCATCGCGCCACGAGCTCCGGCTCCGCCATCAGGCAGGCGCCGAAGCGACCGTCCTTCACCCGGTCGGACGGACAACCGACATTGAGATTGATCTCGTCGTAGCCAAATTCCTCGCCGATCCGCGCAGCCAGCGCGAGCTCGCGCGGATCCGACCCGCCGAGTTGCAGCGCCACCGGGTGCTCGATCGCATCGAACCCGAGCAACCGCTCCCGGTCACCGTGAATGACGGCGCCGGTCGTCAGCATCTCCGTATAGAGCAGCGCCCCTCGGGTGAGGTGTCGGTGGAACACCCGGCAATGCCGGTCGGTCCAATCCATCATCGGAGCCACCGAAAAGCGATAGTCTTGCGATTTCAATAGTTTATCCTACGTTCTCAAGAGGATGAAACCCGGAACATGTGCACTCCAAACTAGTCGAAATTGCAACCTGTTTTGACCTCTCAGTGCACACGTAGCGCACACGAATTGGGGAGTGCACACGGTCATGGCCAGCTTCACTCAATTGCCTTCCGGGAACTGGCGCGTCCAGGTCCGCCGCAAGAACCGCTACGTGTCAGAGACCTTCCGCCGGCGCAAGGATGGCGAAGACTGGGCGCTCGATATCGAGCGCAATATCGACCGCAGCGGATCGCCAAAACCCCGCGCCGCTGTCCAAGCAAAAACCTTCGGCGACATCATCGATCTACACATCGAGGACATGCACGAGGTCGGCCGCCCTCCCCGTCGCTCCAAGGCCGCCGTGCTAGAAGCCCTAAAGGACGCCTTGGGGACAGTAAAATTGCCCAAACTCGATCGCGAGCGACTCATCGAATTCGGCGCGAGCGAAGGACGGCAACGATCAGAAGGTGCCGCTTCTCAACCTGACGGGCTTCGATGCGTGGGCGACTACGGGCGTGAACGCGTCCATTACCAGGCGCCGACCGCCTGACCGCGTTTCTGGAATGGTACAACACGGAGGAGAAGATCGATCCCGTCATCAAGGCAGCGATCGCGCATCTGTGGTTCGTGACGATCCATCCCTTCGAGGATGGCAATGGACGGATCGCGCGCGCCATCGCCGACATGCCCCTTGCCCGCTCTGAGGGAATTCCGCAGCGCTTCTACAGCATGTCCGCCCAGATACGCAGTGAGCGGAAAAGGTACTATGACATGCTGGAGAGCACCCAGAAAGGCGACCTCAATGTCACTTCGTGGCTTGAATGGTTCCTGGGCTGCCTCGACCGCGCCTTCACTGGCGCTGAGACCATTCTGGCCGCGGTGCTTGAAAAAGCCGACTTCTGGAAACGGCATGCCACGGCCCGGATCAATGAGCGGCAGCGCGATATGTTGAACCGCCTGCTGGACGGGTTCGAGGGCAAGCTGACATCGAGCAAATGGGCAAAGATCGAGAAGTGCTCGCCCGACACTGCCTTGCGCGACATTCGGGACCTCGTTGATCAGGGCATTCTCGCCAAGGACGAGGGCGGAGGCCGAAGTACAAGTTACTCGCTCGTCGCTTGAATGCTGTTGGTTGCGGCGGGCGCATCCCTTGGACCGTTCAGTCCCGGCGATCATTGTCCACCCGGGCAGCCACCGGTCCCCGACGCCGAGGCCTCAGCGCGGGTTATACTATTTTCGCGAACTTAGTATAACCATCAAGAGCTTCAGCATGTTGCGCGCGATTGTGAGAGCTTTGCGCGAACCGCCTCGCCGAAGAAATGGGCTCGCGCCTGCCGGCAGCCCAGGCCCTTAGCGCCCGATCCCGCGCTTGATGCCGATCGACCAGGATATGCCCTCACCGCCCACGCTAGCGGTGACCAACTGCCCGCGCGCCCTTTCCAGCACCGGCCGCCAGGGAACCAGTGCGAAGTCATAGGATCGCTCGATCAGCGCATAGCGGCGGCCGCTGTTCAGCGTCAGCATACGCCGGTAGACGCCTGTGAGACTGTCGCGGGCTTTTACGTCGATACGATCGAGCCCCGTTCGCGCGGCAAACCAACGAAAGCTCAAGACACACCGCTGTGCGCGCCGCCGTACGCTCGAACTCAACGTCGTTGCGCGCCAGCTCGATCGCATCCACGAAGTCCTGAAACACGCGATCTAATCTCTTCATCTTGACAGATCCGATACGCAGCAACCGCCGCCGGGCTCGTGACGGCTGGTCCGGAACGGCATTCTGGTCAAGCCAACGTCGCGACGCTGAGCAACGTCGCTTTCGAGAGCAATCGCTGTCGAAGCGAGAGTTCAGAGGGCCTCCTCGTCCGAGGGCAACAGGTCGTCTGGACAGATCTTCAGCCTGCCCGACCCGGTCGCCTGCTTGGAGACGCGGACTGCAGCAGCGCTTGCGCCATCTCCAGCGCCTCTGCCTCCGAAGCGGCGACCAGCATCGGGTATCCCCAAAACTTCTCTGACACCATTTGGAAGGCTTTCATGCCGAGCCGCTTCGTCCTTGAGGGCTCAACATAGATCAGGGCTTTCACAAATTCGCGCAATCGCGGTTTGTGCTTCTTTGACCAAAGCGCAAGCCTTCTCTGCTCACCCGGATCGTGCTCGTGTTCGTCGATGTCGGCGTTTGCCCCTTGTCCTATGATGACGAAGGGCTTGCCGCGATCGAGCAGGGCTTCGAAGGCAGCGAAGGCCTCGTCAGCCGTTCCGGCCGAGCCCTGATCGTAAGATAACCTTACAATCGGAAAAGTCGCGGTATTCAACAGCATCATCATCCCTATCGGTTCGGTTTGCGCAGCGTGGTTCAATTCGCGTGCGCATGACCAGTGACGATAGTTTGGATGATGCCTCAACTCATTCATCTAAAGCGCCAAAGCGTTACCCAAAAGAGACAATCACTGCGACCGGCAACCAGGTACTGCGTTGCCAGGCCTTGGTTGCCAAGCCTTGGCGGCATTTTGGACGAATTCTTGGCGGCTGGCCGAATTGAGCAATGGTCTGGCCGGATTGCACGATGCAGCGCCGCACCGGGCTGCTGTAGCCATTCGGTTAAACAACGGCCTGGCCCAAGCGAAGCACGATGCCAATGCACCCACAGCCCGGAGCTGTTACCGAGCGCCTGTCCAAGAGGCCTCCAAATCCGTACGCCTCAATGGCCCTGCCCCGACCGCTCCTACAAATTCGCGCGCGGCGTCTGAGCAAGGCGCAGCTGCGTGACTTGCTCGTCAGCAATCCCCACGATGCGACGCAGTGGATCAAGGCAGCAGCCGAGGCCGATATCGTTCCCGCGCAGATCGGGTGGGGCCAGTTGCTGCTCGATGGGACGCGGGTAACGCGTGATCCGACGGCTGCCTTCGTCTGGTTCGAACGTGCCGCCCGATCCGGGGACTGCGATGGACAAAATATGGTTGGCCGGTGCTACGAACAAGGCTGGGGTGTCGAGCCAGATCCGAAGCTCGCGACGGAATTTTTCGAGCTGGCCGCAGCAGCCGGCCACGTCTGGGGCCAGGTCAATCTGGCGCAGATGCTGATGCGCGGCGGAAATCCGGCGGATCGGCCGCGGAGTTTCGAGCTTTTTAGGGCGGCAGCGGAAGGCGGCACCTCCAAGGCAAACTTGAAGGCAATGAATTCTCTGGCCCGGTTTCTCGAAGAAGGCTGGGCCGTGCCGGCCAATGCGAGAGGCGCCTTGCACTGGTACCGACGTGCCGCTGGGCTTGGCGACCACTGGGCTCAGTACAATCTGGCCACGATCCTGCACGCTGGCGGTGACGCGGACGGTGCCGATGTTTGGTTGGGACGGTCGATCTCCGGCAGCGATAACGGCTTTCGCCGGCGCATTGCGCCGCTGTTGCTGGCGCGCGGCGAACTTGCGCTACGCCGGCATGGCCTCGAGGCACTTAGGCGCATAGCAGCTTCCGGCAGTGCCGCCGATGTGCAGGCGTATGCCTCCGCACTCAACGACGCTGCAGCCACACCCTCTGACCTTGAAGACGCCAGGAGGCTCTCAGAGCTACCGGCAACCGATGGACGTCCGGATTCGCCGAGTTGTCCCGAGGCGTCGATCGGCCGAGGCCTCGTTGGCTATCTCGACGGCCGTATCGCAGCGATGTCGCGCCGCATCGCAAGACCATCCAACTCAACATCATCCTGCTCGAAGGGGGCTCTGTGACCATCATCGAAACCTTGCGACCAGCACTTTCCGGACTTGGGGCAGCAGCGAGCCTTGCAAACGGCTTTCTATTCGTTACCGCCGCCAACGCGGAAGGCCAGAACGATCAACCGACGTCGGCGCCGGCGGACAAGGCTACAGCGCTTCCACCGGTCGAGGTGGAGGCTCCTGTTACCAAGCGGCGACGAGCGTCGAGCGCCGGCTCGAAGCAGGCCTCGAGACCTATCTCGGCCAGCCATCCGAGCAAACCGGCCGAACCGCGTCCGCAGGCTGCGTCCTCGGCTCTTTCGCCTGGGAATTCGCTGCAGCGAACGACTGGTCTCAGCCGTCTTTCCGATTCTCTACAAAGCACGCCGCAAACCATCACCGTCATACCGCGCCTTGTCATCGAGCAGCAGCAAGCAGCCACCATCAATCAGGTGCTCCAATATGTGCCGGGAATCACCGTCGCCACCGGAGAAGGCGGCGGTGGCATCAACGGAGATCAGTTCCGCATCCGGGGTTTTGACGCTTCTGGCGATGTGTATGTCGACGGCTTGCGCGATTTTGGTTCCTATGTGCGCGATAGTTTTGCAACCGAAAACGTATTGGTGCTGAAGGGACCCTCGTCCCAGAGCTTCGGCAATGGCACGACGGGCGGCGTCATCGAGATCGAAAGCAAGAAGGCCCATCTCGGCGACCAATCAACGTTCGAGGCCTCGGCTGGGACGGGCCCGTACGGACGCGGCATCTTGGACATCAACAAGCAGATCGACGACACGACGGCGCTGAGATTCATCGCCATGGGGAACGGCCAGGATACTGTCGATCGCGACCATGTCTATTCCGACCGGGGCGGCTTCCTCGGCTCGCTAGGACTTGGCCTCGGCACCGAGCAGTCACTGATCGTCAACTACATGCATCAGCAGAGCGTACAGCGCCCTGATTTCGGCGTCCCCATCGTGAGTGCACCCGGCGTGATCGGAAGGCCGGTGACGGAGTACGGGGTTCCGCGCTCGAATTATTTCGGACGGGAAAGCGATCGCGACAGCGCAACGGCCGACGTTGCTACCGCTCTCTACAAGGGCGAATTCGGTGATTGGCTCACGCTCACGAACGACACGCGTGTGGGGTACTACACACGTGACCTGAAGTTTACGCCTGCGCTGTGCGCCTCGCCCGGCTTCCCGTTTCCAAGCAGCTGCGCAACGGACGTTCTCGCCGGAAGTCTGGCGACGCCCTACACAATCTGGTCCGTGGGCGGGACCAAGCAGGTCAGTCACGGCGGGGAAAACGTAACGACTGCCACGATGCGTTTCGACACCGGACCGTTCAGGCACAAGCTCGTCGTTGGCTTTGACGCCTATTCTCAACATGCGACGACCAACTTTTACCTTCCTTCGGGCCCCGAGCCGGCAGGGACTCTTCTCGATCCCGTCTTTGCGAACTCACCCGGGTTTGCACTGACGGTCTCGCCGGGCAATCAATTGTCGGCCACGAGCTGGGACGTTGGTCCTTTTATGAGCGACCGCATGTGGTTGACGCCTATGCTCTCGATCCTGGCAGGTGTTCGATGGGACCACTATCGGGTCGACGGCCAGGCAGGCGCGTCTCCGCTTGCGACGACGACGGAGTTCGCCAGCCCAAAAGCATCCCTGATCTTCGAGCCCACCACGCATCAAAGTTACTACCTCAGCTATGCACGTTCGTTCACGCCGCCGGGCAACAACATCACTTCGCTGAGTTCATCGCTCGGCCTGTCTCAGGCGCCAAGCGCCGCAAACCTCCAGCCGGAAGCGGATACGACCTTCGAGGTCGGTGCGAAGTGGGGCCTGTTCGAGGACCGGCTCGGCGTGACGGCAGCATTGTTCCGCGTCGAGAGGAACAACGCGTCCTATACCGACCAGGTATCGGGAATACAGACGACGACCGACGACAAGGTGCAAGTCCAGGGAGTCGAACTCGGATTGACTGGCAAGCTGACCGCAAACTGGGATGTGCAGGCGTCCTATTCTTATATGGACAGCAAGATCATCGCCTCGTCGATCAGCCCCTTCACGCCTGTCTCGGCCGCAGGCAACCGGGTCCCGTACGTGTCTCAGCATGGCCTGGCGATCTGGACCACCTACGACATCGCTCCCCTGCTGCCGAACGTGCCGGGTCACATGCTTGTCGGGGGCGGGCTCAATTATCGTTCGGACTACTACCTCAACAACCTCAATTCGATGGTGATCCCGGCAGCGACCACCATCGATGGGATGCTCTCCTACGATCCCAACGACCGGCACCACCTCGCGCTGAAGGTCACGAATCTCACGAACAAGCTGACCTACAGCTCGGCTTTCGGAAACGGTTACGCGACCCCCGTCGCAGGCCGCAGCGTCACCCTCACCGCAGCGACCAGGTTCTGAAGAAAATGCTCATCGAAATCCCAAACCTGCTATCCGCCGACGAAGTCGAGTCCGTCCGCGGCATCATCGAAGCCGCTGACTGGATCGACGGAAGGGCAACGGCAGGTGAGCTGGCATCGCGCGCCAAGCGCAATGCTCAGGTCCCCGAGGACTCGCCTCAGGCTCGCCAGGCCGGCGACATCATCCTGCGGGCGCTCGGCCGGAATGCACTGTTCAACAGTGCCGCCCTGCCCCTGCGCGTCCTGCCGCCGCTTTTCAATCGATACGACACCGGGATGTTCTTTGATGCCCATGTCGATGGCGCAGTGCGATCCGCGCCCGGACTCGGCATTCGCATGCGCGCCGATCTGTCTTCAACTCTTTTCCTCACAGCTCCCGATGATTACGACGGCGGCGAACTGATCATCGAAGACAGTTACGGCGTTCACGCCGTCAAATTGGCCGCCGGCAGCATGGTCCTGTATCCATCGGGGAGCCTGCATCGCGTGAGCGAGATCACCCGAGGTGCGCGCTTATCATCATTCTTCTGGACCCAATCGATGATCAAGGAGGAGGGGCTTCGCACAACGCTCTATGATCTGGACCGGGGCATTGTTGAATTGCGCAAATCCGTATCCAGCGATGCACAAGGCATCCTCATGCTTACCGGCGTCTATCACAATCTTCTAAGACGATGGGCGGAGCTGTGATGGCGGCCGACCCTCCGCACGAACCCACGATGCAAATTAAAATGTCGACTTCGAGGATTACGGCGATGACTGATCTGACGAATGAACTCGCCGCTCGATCTGCCCGTCAAAAGGTGGCGTTGCTGTGGTCGGTCTGTGGCCTCGGAAACACGATCTACGCGGTCATCCAAATCCTTACATGGGTTAACCATCAGGTCGACGGCTCCGGCACGGCGCCAACGGCGTTCGATGCGATGGCTCTTTGGTACTTTGGCATCGCATGTTCGATATGGATCATTCCTGCCCTACTTCCTCTCGTCACGCGGCGGCGCGCCGCGATTCTTGGTTCCTTGCTGCTAGGTGGCTTTCTGATGGTCACCAGCGTCGCGGGCGGCGTCTTCGACGGCATGCGCGACGGGTTTCATATAGCAGCGACCGCAATTGTCTCTGTGGCTCTGCCCGGAATCTATGCAGCTCGCGCCTCCTGGCGGCTGCTGCGAATTGCGCATGCGCCTGCAAATCTCGTCAATGAATCCGACTTTTGAGCCGGCACCTAGGCCTCGATGACAGCCGGTCTAGATTAGCTCAAAAAAGTCGCGTTTAGGATGGCCGCTCCCCTGTCGATTTGCGATGGTCGAGTTTGAACATCTCGGCACGCACGTCGCCGACACAAGATTTTGAAAGGCGGCGAGATGCTTCATCGCTTTGTTGACACCGACGTCGACCGCGTACCCCGCGCCGTTGCACTCCGAAGCGGAATCCTGTCGAATGATTGGACCTATGCTCGGCACCAGCATCGCAAATCTCAACTACTGTACTCCCAGCGGGGCATTCTTTGCTGCGAGACGGCCAACAAGGTTTGGTTAGTACCGCCGGGATGCGCGTTATGGATCCCCGGTCAGCTGGCGCACTCGGCTCGTGGCGCCGGTCTCGTAGAATGCCACTGCCTGTATATTGAACCGAGCGCCGCCAAGAGCCTCCCGGAGACGTGCTGCACGATCTCGATCTCACCCTTGATCCGGGAGCTGATCCTCAGAGTGGCCAAGCTTCCGGAGTGTTATCCACTCGGAGGTCGCGAGGATCGACTGGTGATGACGTTGTTGGACGAGCTGTCCGATGCGCCGATTAGCAGCCTGAACCTGCCGATGCCACGCGAGGCGCGCCTTCGGCGTCTCGCCGAAATGCTGATTGCCGATCCAAGCGCCAAAAACTCCTTCAGCAATTGGGCAAATTCGCTCGGCATGAGCGAGCGCTCCTTAAGCCGCTTGCTCATACAGGAAATCGGAATGAGCTTCGGACGCTGGCGCCACCAGCTTCATGTTATCCTGGCATTGCAAAGAATGGCGCGCGGCGACAGCGTCAAGACAGTCGCCTTGGAGCTCGGATACGAGAACGCAAGCAGTTTCGTCAATATGTTTCGAAAAACCTTAGGCAAGCCTCCGGTTCGCTATCTGGCAGAACATCGCGAAAGTGCAGTGAGCGGCATGACTGTATAGATGCCCTACTCGTCCAAGTCGCCGGAAATGTCGGTCGAGATCAAACCCCTGAGCGGAAGCTTCGTAACCGATTTCGAACAGGGCAATCTGGATCTCCTCAATAACGCCTAAAGGATACGCTTCGGATCGTCATCCCAGCGCGCGTTGCTCTATACCGAGGACTTCACGTGCGTCGTATGGAAGCGCAACCCGAAGATCGGCAGGCGAATGACGTTCGAACAGTACAAGCGCCTGGGGCACGTCCGGTGAATTTGGGCGATTGGAGGATATCGACCCAGGACGAATGGTTCCTGAAGCATCGCGGCAACATTCGGAAGATCGAACTGGTCGTTTCCCATTTCCGGATGGGACTTCAATTCGTCCAGGGCACCGAGCGGATCCTGACCTGCCATCGCCGCCATGCGGAAATGTATTCGAAGCCGTATGACCTGAGGATCGTCAATGCCCCCTTCGAGATCCCGCCCATCGAGATGCTGATGGGAGGACGATCCGGCTCTTTCCTGGTTTCGAGGCCTCATGCAATCAGTAGCAAAGGCACTCTGACGCGTCCGAAGGACGATTCCGTCAATATGTCGCCCGGCCGCCAGACAGATCAAACACCGCACCCGTACTGAACGAGCATTCTTCGCTCGCGAGCCAGCACACTAGCGACGTCGCTTCCTCGACGGTACCGAACCGCCCGAGCGGTATCTTCGACAGCATAAAATCGATGTGCTGGGGCGTCATCTGGTCGAACAGAGGCGTTCTAATGGCCGCCGGCGTGATGCAGTTGACGCGGATGCCGGTCGTGGCCGTTTCCTTGCCCAGCGATTTCGTGAGCGCGATCACGGCGGCCTTGGACGCGCTATAGGCCGATGCGTTCGGATTGCCTTCCTTTCCCGCGACCGAGGCGACGTTGACGATGCGACCGTAGCCGCCCTTCTCCATTGCGCGGACAGCGGCGCGGTTGCAGTAGAAAGCTCCGTTGACGTTGACGTCGAAGACCTTGCGCCAATCGCTGCCGGCATAGTCTTTCACGGCTCCGTTCGGGCCGGTGATGCCGGCGCTGGCTACCAGAATGTCGAGCCGGCCGCCCAGATCATCGATGCTCCGCAGCATGGCCGCGTCGACTGCGTCTTCTTCCGCGACGTCGACCGCCTGCGTGTGGGCCGCGCCGGCCTCCGCCGCTGCTTTGGCGAGGACGGAGCCGTTCAGGTCCCACATGGAGACCCGGGCGCCTTCGTCCGCCAGGCGACGAGCCACGTCGCGACCGATGCCGGACGCAGCGCCGGTGACGACCGCGGTTCGTCCTTTGAATCTTCCGCTGTAGACGGTCACGACCGCGCCCCCGCAGCGGGAGACCATTCGCGGGCTTGCTGACGTTGCGTTCCGAGACCCTCGATCCCGAGCGTCATGACGTCGCCCGGCTTGAGATAGATCGCAGCGGGCTTCTTGCCCATGCCCACGCCAGGCGGCGTACCGGTCGCAATGATGTCGCCGGGCATCAGCGTCATGAAGCGGCTGACGTAGCTGACGATCTCGGCACAGTCGAAGATCATCGTCCGGGTGTTGCCAGCCTGCATGCGTTGCCCGTTGACGTCGAGCCAGAGGTCAAGCGCCTGAGGGTCCGTGATCTCGTCCGTCGTCACCAGCCATGGTCCGACGGGACCAAAGGTGTCGCAGCCCTTGCCCTTGTCCCACGTGCCGCCGCGTTCCATCTGGTACTCGCGCTCGCTCACGTCGTTCACGATGCAGTAGCCGGCAACGTGGGCGAGCGCGTCGGCGCGCTCGACGTAGGAAGCCTGCGTGCCGATCACGATTCCGAGCTCCACCTCCCAGTCGGACTTCTTCGAGCCCTTCGGCAGAACGACGTCATCGTTCGGTCCGGAGAGCGAGGTGATCGCCTTCTGGAAGACGATGGGCTCGGAGGGCAACGGAAGGTTCGCCTCCGCCGCATGATCGGCATAATTCAGGCCGATCGCGACGAACTTTCCGACGCCTGCGATCGGCACGCCGAAACGCGGCTCGCCGGCGACGAGCGGCAGTGTGGATGGAGCGATCGCGGCGATCTTTTGGAGCGCTGAACGCGACAGATTGGCGGGGATGAGGTCGGTGATGACATTCGACAGATCGCGCAAGCGCCCCTGATCGTCGACGAGCCCCGGCTTTTCGGCGCCTGGATTGCCAAATCTGACGAGCTTCATTGGTGCTCCTTCGGGTGTGCTCAGGCGAACCGCGCCGATACCGTACCAAGCCCGGCGATATTGGCCTCAAAAGCATCGCCTGGGTTCACGGGAACCATCGGGCCGAGCGCTCCAGAGAGCACGACGTCGCCAGCGCGGAGCGGCCGCTTGCGGCGGGCCAGCTCGCCGGCGAGCCAGGCCATCGCGTTGAGCGGATTGCCGAGACAGGCCGCGCCGGTCCCCTTCGAGACCACCTCGTCCTTCCTCGTCATCTGCATTTGGAGAGCGCGGAGATCCAAGCCATCCAGCCGGCGGACGGGCCCTCCGAGAACGAAGAGGCCCGACGACGCGTTGTCGGCAACGGTATCGACGATGCCGATATCCCAATTGGTGATGCGGCTGCCCACGATCTCGAGGGCCGGCATCGCGTAGGCGATCGCGCGCAGCAAGTCGGCCACCGTGGGCACCTCGACATCGACGTCCCGATCAAGCAGGAAAGCCACCTCCGCCTCGATCTTCGGCTGAAGCACGCGCCCCGAAGCGACAGGCTCGTCCTCGCCCACGATCATATCGGCGAAGAGAACTCCGAAATCCGGCCTATCCACGCCGAGTTGCTTCTGCACCGCGCGCGATGTCAGCCCGATCTTGCTTCCGACCACGCGACGACCTTCCTTCTCCCAATGCGCTGTGTTCTCCTGCTGGATCGCGTAGGCCGCGTCGACGTCTAGGTCCGCCAACTGCGGCCGAATAGGCGCGATCGGAGCGCCCGAGTAAGCGGCGCGAATCTGAGCGGCGAGTTCGCTGTACTTGGCTTGCTGGTTCATCTGAACGATCCTTATTTGCCGGTCCGCAGGAATTCGATGTGGAGCCGGTTGAACTGCTCGGCGTCCTCGAACTGGGGCCAATGGCCGCAGCGGTTCATGACCACGAATTTCGAGCCCGGGATCATGTCCGCGATCTGCTTCCCTTCCTCGGGCGTCGCGGTCGGATCATGCGAGGTCCATACGACCATGGTCGGCGCCTGGATCGACCGGTATTGGTCGGCGGTGATCATATTGGGCCGGCGGATGTCCATCTCCTGCAGGCACATGATCCGCTTCATCGTGTCGGCGAATCCCGGCTGCGCGTAGATCGCACGGCGGGTCTCGATCAGATCGTCCGAAACCATGCTCTTGTCGCACATCAGGAATTCAAGACGCGCTTTGATCCGTTCCCAAGAAGGGTCGGATGCAGCCTCGTTGGACAGCTTTTTCAGCCGCTCCATCACCTGAGGATGCGCCGTCCAGCCGCCAGCGGTGTTGAGGACAAGCTTCTCGACCGCGGCCGGACGATGCACCGCGAGATAGGTCGCGACCCAGCCGCCCAGCGACTCACCGCTGATCATCGCCTTGTCCCTGCCGAGCGTCTTGAGGACGGCGAGCACGTGGTCGGCGTAGTCTTTGACCTGATAGTTGATAGCCGGCTTGTCGGTCCATCCGTGGCCAAGCATGTCGATGGCGACGAACCAGAAGTGATCGGCGTGCGGACCGAAGTTTCTCGAATATGCCTCGGCATGGCCGCCGACTCCATGCAGCGCCAGGACGAGCGGTTTGGAAGGGTCGCCCGATTCGATGCAGCGGGTCCGAATTCCGCCGGCGTCGATGAAGTGCTGTTTGAAGGAAACGCCCCTCAGATCGGCCCAGACGCTGGAAAAGTTCTCTGGTCTTTTGTCGCTCATAGCTGGATCTCGTTTGTTGCTGTCAGGCGAAAAGCGGCGTACCGCTGGGCTTGGACGGGGAGGAAGGTTTCTCGCGTGGGATAGCCGAGAGGTCCGCGAGATCGAGAACCGTCCGGATGGCAGCGCTCAGCCGATCGAGAGCCGCGCTTATGTCGGCCGTCCCCTCAATGTCGCGCCAGGCGACCACGCCATCAGGGCGGACAAGCAGAACTCCGGCTTCCTCGATCTCGCGAATGCGCTGCCACTCGCAATAGAGGTCCTGCGCCTCCGGCGAGCCCGTCACCACGACCCGGAGGAATGGCAGATCGAGGCGCAGCGCCGCTTGCTTCCACGCCCCGCCGGCGAGGCCGGTCACGACGGTGAAGAGGCCCTTTCCGGTCACGTCGAGCGTCGACACGCGCAAGCCATCACGATCGACGAGCCAGGCATGCGGGATCTTGGCGCCCGGGCGTGACGTCGGTTGATTGTAGAGGCCGCGATCTCGCCGCCACTCCTCCGGCTTGGCACCGACGTCGGGAAGCACGGCCGAGGATCCGTACCGCTGGTTCATCTCGGTGCCTTGGGCATTGAACTCCGTCTGCTTCAGGTCCAGCGCCGCCTGGGCCGCCTTCCGGGCGGCCACGCCTTCCGGCCCCGGATCGCGGAAGCGCGCGATACCCGCGGCGACCGGGTTCTCCGCGCCCTGCACCCTGAAGCATGCGTTCAGCGGGGCGTAATCGAGCCGAGATTGGTTCGCCCGCAGCACGATCTGCTTTCCGACCGGCGCCCGCTCCTGCGAGTAGCTTTCCAGCAGCTTCGGACCGGCCCAGCCCTTCACCGAGTAGGCGAGCTTCCAACCGAGGTTGTGGGCGTCCTGGACGCAGGTGTTGTTGCCCAATCCGCTCGACGGTGGGTGCCGGTGGACCGCATCGCCGCTGCAGTGCACCCTGCCCTTCGAATACTGGGTCACGTAGGCCTGGTTCACGTACCAGATCGACGTGCGCACGATGTCGATGTCGACGGACGGGTCGCCGATCAGAATCTTTATCTTCGGAATGATCGCTTCCGGCGATAGGTCCGGCTCGCCCTTGGTGATGTCGAAGCCCCAACCGGCGATCCACTGGGTCCACGGATGCACGGCCCGCAGCAGGCCCATGCCGATCTCGCCGAAGCTCGCATCCGGCGTCACGATCCAGTTCAGGATGCTCGGCCGATGTTTGCTGTATCTGGTCAGGTCACAGTTGAAGACGGTGTAGACGGTGCCGGCGCGCGCCATCTGGCCTTCGATCGGCAGGCCCAGATGGTCCACCACCATCGAGCGCGCGCCGTCCGCGCCGACCATATAACGCGCGCCAACGGTGTACTCTCGCCCGTCGAGACGATCGCGCAGCGTGGCCGTCACGCCGTCAGCATCCTGCTCATGCCGGACGTACTCGGTGTTGAACGCGAAGGTCGCGCCCTTCTCGGCCGCCTTTTGGAACAGTATTGGCTCGAGCAACGGTTGGATGATGTCGACCATGCCGCAGGGGCTTGCGCGCAGATAATCGCCGCGGCGATCGTCGCCGGTCCCCCACGTCCGCATCCGGATCAGCTCGGCCCCAGCCAGGCTCGTCGTGAAGGTCGTGTCGCCCATGAGCTCCCAAGGGCTCGCGTACCGGGCCACGTCTTCCGCGATCCCGAGATCGCGGAAGACCTCGTTGGCGCGCTGGTTCGTGATGTGGGCGCGCGGGCTGTCGGCCATCCAGTTGCCGCGCGATACGATGTGGCTGCGAACGCCGCAATTGGCGAGCGCCAGGGCGGTCGTCGAGCCCGTGGGGCCGGCGCCGATGATGAGCACGTCCGTTTCGTATGCCATTTGCCTGCTCCGCGATGCTTCCGCATTCGCGCGGGGGTTAGTCGATCAATGAGCGCCGTCGGCCTGCTTGGCCGCCATCATCGCCATGCCGGCGATCCAGCCCGGAATAGCTTCGTAGAATTCCTGCTCCATCTTGAAGTGGCCGCCCATGGAAAAGGCTCCGAAGGCGGCGACCCATGCGAGCACCTCGTTAGCACCGCGCCCCGCGACGTCGCGGGCCTTGCCGGTGTCGAGGGCGTCCGCGCGCCAGATCTGGCCGCTGCGAAGGATGTCCATGAACTCCGCGTCCCACTCGGGGTTGAGCGGCTGGCACGGCCCCTTGCCCGCCTCGGCGAGAACACCCGCCTCGAGCACGCGCTTCTCGCGGGCTTCCTTGGCCTCGGCCGTCGGATTCCGGCCGTTGATCAGGCGTTCACGGATTTCGGGCGGTGCATCCTTGATCGATGGAAGCGGTGGATCGTGCGACAGTCCACCGGACGCGGCAAACAGCACCCGCTTGCCGGACCGCATCGCGAAGCGGCCGACGGATTCACCGAGTTGGCGGGCCCGGCGATAGGTCGGCACCGGCGGCGCGGCGGCGTTCACGAAGATCGGCAAGATCGGGATGGACTTGAAGTCCCCGAGCATCGCTTCCCACAACTGGACGAAGCCGTGATCGACCGGCATGCGGTAGGACACCGCGACGTCGAAATCCTCGGCCCGCACATGGTCGATGAGTTCGAGCGCCGTTTTCTCCGGAACGTCCAGCGGGCCCGTCCCGCCTCCCCAGTCGCCCAGGGACACAGCGCCGGCTCCGACGCAGAACGAGGGCATCAGGTCGTAGAAGAAGCCGTTGAAGTGATCAGGCGCGAACTGGACGATGTAGTCCGGCGCGAACTCCCTCACGAAGCTTCCGAGGCGTCCGAACGCGGTTCGGACGCGTTGCTCGGTCTCATTGCTGGCAGGCCCCTTGTACATCAGAGGAGTATGGGAAGCGCAGACGATGGCGACTGACATGGTCGAATTCCTTCGAACGCCGAGTTGAGTTGTCGAACGGTTGGCTGCGGCGGCCTACTTCTTCACCAGCGGGCATGGACTTTCGGAAAGCGGGCGGTTGACGGATTCACCAGGCAACGTCTGCATGACGTTGTAGAGATCCCAATCGCCCTTGTTCTCTCCGGGCTTCTTCACCTGGAGCAGGTACATGTCGTGGATCATCTTGCGGTCTTCGCGGATGTAGCCGTCGGCCGCGAAGAAGTCGTGTACCGGCTCCTTTTCCATCTGCTTCATCACGGTCGGTGCGTCGTCGGTGCCGGTCGCCTTCACTGCCTTCAAGTAGTGCGCGACCGAGGAGTAGACGCCGGCGTGGAAACCGGTCGGCATCTGCTTCGCCTTCGTGAAGAATTTCTCGGCCCAAGCGCGCGTTTCGGACGTCCGGTCCCAGTAGAACGGGGACACTTCGTAGGCGTCATGCGCGATCTTCAGGCCCACCGCGTGCACGTCCGTCAGCACCGATTGCAGCGGCACGATCTTGGCTTTCGCGCTCAGCCCGAATTCATCGGCCTGCTTCAGCGCGGTCACGGTATCGCCGCTGGAAGCCGCGATCGCGATGACATTGGCGCCGGCGCTGGAGGCGGTCAGCAGAAAGGATGCAAAGTCGGACGTGTTCGGCGGAAACACGGAGTTGCCCACCACTTGGCCGCCGTTGAGCTTGACTTGCTCTGACGTATCGCGCGTCAAGGCATTGCCGTACGCCTGATCGACGGTCAGGAAGTACCACTTGGTTCCACCTGCCTCGATCACGGACTTGGCTGCGCCCTTTGCGAGATTGTAGGTATCGACCGTCCACTGGACCGTGAGCGGCGAGCAGGCCTTGCCGTTGAAGTCCGAGGAGGTCGATCCCGAAAGCAGCATGATCTTGCTCTTCTGCGCGGCCATGTTCTGCACGGCGAAGCCGATCGGCGAGCCCTGCATGTCCGCGACTGCATCGACGCCTTCCACGTCGAACCAGCGGCCGGCGATCTGGGATCCGATGTCGGGCTTGCCGGAATGGTCGGCCGAGATCACTTCGACGTTCAGGCCAGCGCCGAAGTCCTCGGCAGCCATCTGGGCGGCGACGACCGAACCCTTGCCGTTCGCCATGGATGTCGGACCGGCAATGTCGGTCAGAACGCCGATCTTGACCCTGCCATCGCTGAGGTTCGGAGTGCCTCGGGTGGTCTGCGCCGCCGCTGGCGCCACCAAGACCAGACACACGGCCGCGGACAAATAGAAGCTTGAATGAACCATCGTTTCCTCCCGTCGCCGCCTGTTTGGGCGTGCGGGCGATGGATTGCCTCAGATTGAACTATGATTCCATGTCGGTCTGTGAAATGTTCGCACTGCGAACACGACTGGAGGCGATCATGCACCGCAACGTCAGGGCACTTTCCCGAGGGTTGGCCCTGATCAACGAGCTCAACGCGAGCGGGCCGTCGAGCGTCGTGCAGCTCGCGAAGAGGACCGGCCTCAACCGGACAACCTGCTATCGCTTGCTCGATACGTTACGCGAAGATGGCTACGTGACCTTGGACGAGACGAACGCGCTGTTCGCGTTGACGCCGCAGGTGCGCGCCTTGAGCGAAGGGGTGTCTTCGCGCGACTTATCGAGCCAGGCGGCTCTGCCCGCGATGTTCGGTCTTCTGGATGACGTTTCATGGCCCAGTGACTTCGGCGTCTTCGAGCTTGGCTCGGTGCTCATCCGGGAGAGCACGCATCCTTTCAGTCCGTTCTCCGTTCATCGCTCAATGGTCGGAAGGAGGAGATCCTTGGTGCGCAGTGCGCTTGGGAAGGCCATCCTGGCCGCCTCCGAGCCGACGCTACGGCGTGAAATGCTGGACCTGACCGCATCGCTGGTCGAGGAAGACGCGGCGTTGGCGAAGGACAACCGCTTCATCAACGATATTCTAGCGCAAACAAAGAAGGACGGCTACGCATCGTCGGTTGGTGGATCGGAGGCGGGCATCAGTGCGATCGCACTGGCCATTCCAAGCGGGGGGCCCGTTCTCGGCAGTCTCAATCTGATCTTCTTCTCATCCTCGATGACTCCTGAAATGGCAGCCAAGAAGTATCTGGCGAGCATGAAGAGGGCTGTAAAAGAGATCGAGCGGCGGTGGTCTGCCGCTAACAAGGCGCGCGGAAAGATCGCCTGACAACTTGTCACGCGCTTCCGCTCAGCGCGATAGGACTAAACCGCTCGTGTGGCCCATCGCGACATATCGCGCTGCCGCACGAACTTGGTCGCTATTGGAGCGAAGCGGACGTAGTCACTCTAGGCCCCACAGGTCTGAATCGATGAGGCAGATCACTGTTATCGCGGCCCGACGTATCAGAGATCAGAATGAACCGACGACGCAGCGTGACGCGTTGCATAGTCCGACTGCCTCTCTCGAAGCGTTATCCACTTTTCCTCCGCCCCCTTACGGTCGCTTTGCCTCTCAAGCGAACGCCAGCTTCTCAGTCGCACGTGTGAAGCGATTTCTTCGCAAGACGCATCGACACAAAGAGAACGCCAAAGACGACGCACATTCAACCGCAGTCTGAAATCGGCTGGGCCAATGAAGTCGGCTTGAATCCAACGGTTGACGTGAGCTTAGTTAGGAAAAGGCCTAATAGCGCGTGAAGGAGATGACGAAATTGGATCGCACAACCGGCCGATCCGGAGCCATGAGATTACGGGCGAAGTCCCATGACCCGTCAGAGGCCGAGTGGGCTTGTGCGGCCGATACGAAGCCGTCAGGCAACTCGCGGCGATCGCATGGGTGAGACATTTCTTCATTGTGCGCTCCAGGTGTCCTGGTCATTCGCGTTGTTGAGTTCGCGTCTCAATGCTGTTTCTCGGATCGGGCCAAGAAGGGGCGGCCGGTCCTCGGGAGGGGAAAGGACCGGCCGCGGGAAGCCCGGCGAGGGACAGGGAGGAGAGACGCGCCGGGAACTCAACGCTTGCGTTCCGCAAAATCGTGACGGATGCGGATCCGCCATGTTTGGCGAACCATTTTGGGCCTGGCCCGCGCATGTGGTGACGCTCGGGCCGATACGGATCGTGAGCCATCCCGATGAGTCTGCACTCTTCTCGCGACTTCGTTCACCCTTCGGCGAAGCAGCGCTGTCGCGATCGTATTGCGCCCATGCTGACCTCAATGCGGCTTGCCAAGTACGAAGACGAAAGGCACGACGAACAGCTCATCGCCCTGGTCGTCGCTGACATGCAGGACCCAGTCACGCCAATCCTCAAGGCTGTGCTCCTTGATGAAGGATTGCACGAGCCGGGTCGCGTGATCGCGTGCCTCAGCGAGATCGCTCACCACGGCGCCGTGGTGATCGAGAAAAACCTTCTTCGTCGTGGAGCGGTGAAAATATACCTGGGTCATGTCCGACTTCCTTCGACCGGTACCAATCCGTTATGCAGGATTTCACCGGCCACGGCTTTGCTCTGGTTGCCGTGATTTTGTCATGGGTTGCTGTCGACAGCAGGCCGACGTATCCGCCCAGGAGGCCCGTGACATTCGATGCGAGCGACGGTTCCGCTGGACAGGCGGGATGGTGCCTCTCAAGGGTGCCACTGCCCGTATCCCCGGTCAAAGCTGGCGGTCGCGCATCTCGTCGAACTCCTCACGACAGGCTTCGCTGAATTCGCGCAGCAGATCGATGGATCCGCATTTTGCCATGTCACGCAGTTCGCCGAAACTCTTGTCCGGCTCTAGATAGGTGTCCATGATCGTCTTGGCGATGTGCTCGGCGCTTCGCACGACCGGCTTCGAGGACAGCACTCGCATCCTGTTGAGCTTTGCATACAGCGCAACCAGTCCCGGGGCGCCATCGCCGACCTCATGATGCTGAAGCGCATCGATGTGACATCTCGCGGCTTCTTCGATGAAATCCCGATAGAGTATCTGTCGCCGGTTCTTCTCATGGAGCAGCCATTGCGCGCGGATCTGGCTTCGGTGATTCAGCCAATTCGCCACCCCGCTCGTCAGGCCGCCAATAGTTGCGCCGGAGAGAGCCGCGAGTGCAGAGATGATGGAAGCATCCATATCGTTCAGCGTCGCATTTGCAAATTCATCACCTCGCCGTGCACCATCATGTTCTCATTCAAGTTCGCCATGATCACGAGCGACCCCGCGAGAACCAAAAATACGATGAGCACGCCAAATGCCAGCGCCAGGACATTGTGAGTGCTGTCCGCTCCCGTGGTGATGTGAAGAAAGAAAACCAGGTGCACCCCCATCTGAGCGATGGCCAGGACAGCAAGCCCGGCCGGCACGCCGGGAGCCCAGATCGCCGAAGTGTTGGCCACCCAGAAGGACGTCGCCGTCAGGATCGCTGCCAGCAGCAGGCCGATCGTGTACACGAGAACGCCCGCAGAGGCGCTTCGCTCCGCGGCCGGGATGGCTGGCCTGTCTCCCGGTGCAACGTCCCAACGCATTTCAGTCATGGAAGGACTCCCATCAGGTAGACAATCGTGAATATCAGGACCCAGACGATGTCGAGCGCGTGCCAGAACAGCGAGAAGCAGTGCAGGCGGCGCACCACGACGGCTTGAAATCCCCTTAGCGACAGCTGAACCATCATGAGGACGAGCCAGACCAGTCCGATCACTACGTGCAGTCCGTGACAACCGACCAGCGTGAAGAAGGCGGAAAGAAATGCGCTACGTTGCGGTGACGCCCCCGCCGCAACCATGTCCTGGAATTCGCGGAATTCGAGATTGAGAAATGCCGCCCCCAGGAGGATCGTCACCACGGCACCAAGGCAGGTGCCGAGCTGATGGCGCGAATTGATGGCCAACGACATCAGACCACAGCTGTAGCTGGAGAGCAGTAGAAGGGCGGTCTCCATCGCGGCGTTGCGTTGATCGAACAACTGGGCGCCGGTCGGGCCGCCCGCACTCGCCTTTGCGAGCACGGCATAGCTCGCAAACAGCGCCGAGAACATCACGATGTCGCTCAGCAGGAAGATCCAGAACCCGAAGCCGGCGACGATTCGCTTGGGTGCGAGTCCCGCCTCGCTAACATTAATCGGCTCGCCGGTGCGGACAGCATTTGCATCGACCAGGACGTTCATAGCGAGACCTCCACCTGATGTGCCCGATCGAAATGGTCGAGCTGTTCTTCCGAAATCTCGACCTCGTCCTCCCCGCGGAACATGAAGGCGAGCCACGTCACGGCCGCGCCGAGAAGGCCGAGGCCCGCCAACCACCAGATGTGCCAGATCAGAGCGAAGCCGGTGACCGTTGCGAAGAACGCCGTCAAAAATCCGGCTGAACCATTCTTGGGCACTTCGATCGGCTCGTAGCTGCGCTGCCACTGACGCAAGTCCTGCTTTGCGAGCACGCGCTGCTTCTTCGCCCAGAAGGCATCGATCTCATCAACACGCGGCAGGACCGCAAAATTCCAGGCGGGCGGCGGTGACGCGGTCGACCATTCCAAGGTGCGGCCGTTCCACGGATCGCCCGTCGTATCACGGAGCTGTTCGCGGTTGCGAATGGACACCACGAGCTGGACGACCTGACAGATGATTCCGGCCATCACGATGACGGCGCCGGCCTCGGCGACCAACAGCCAGGGCTGCCAGGCGAGGACATCGTAGTGCTGCAGGCGGCGGGTCATGCCCATGAGGCCGGTCACGTAGAGCGGCATGAAGGCGAGATGGAAGCCGATGAACCAACACCAGAACGCCGCGATACCCCAGCGCTCATCGAGCTTGAAGCCGAATGCCTTCGGGAACCAGTTATTGTAGCCGGCAATCGCGCCGAACAGGACACCCGGGACGATGACGTGATGGAAATGGGCGACCAGGAAGACACTGTTGTGTACCTGCCAATCGACGGCCGGCAACGCCAGCAGAACTCCGGTCAGGCCTCCGAACACGAACGTCACCATGAAGCCGATTGTCCAAAGCACCGGCACCGAGAACCGGACGCGACCGCCATACATCGTGAACAGCCAGTTGAAGACTTTGACGCCCGTCGGCACCCCGATGATCATGCTTGTGATGCCGAAGAAGGCGTTTACGCCGGCGCTGGCACCCATGGTGAAGAAATGATGCAGCCACACGGTGTAGGAGAGCACGCAGATGGCCAGGGTCGCACCCACCATCGACCGGTAACCGAACAGCGTCTTTTCGGAGAATGTCGCGCTCACCTCCGAATAGATGCCGAATGCCGGCAGGACCAGGATGTAGACTTCGGGGTGACCCCAGACCCAGAACAGGTTCACGTACATCATCGCATTTCCGCCGGCGTCCAGCGTGAAGAAGTGAAAGCCGAGATAACGATCAAGCAGCAGCATTGCGAACAGCGCGGTAAGCACCGGAAAGGCAGCCACGATCAGAAAATTCGAGGCGAGCGCCGTCCAGCAGAACACCGGCATGCGCATGTAGCTCATGCCAGGGGCCCGCATCTTCAGGATCGTGGTCACGAAATTGACGCCGCTCAACAAGGTCCCGATTCCCGCGATCTGCAGGGACCAGAGGTAGTAGTCGACGCCGACGCCCGGCGAGAACTGCAGCTCGCTGAGCGGCGGATAGGCAACCCAGCCGGTCTTTGCGAACTCACCGACGAAAAGCGAGACGTTGATCAGCAGGATTCCCGTCGCAGTCAGCCAGAGGCTCGCGGAATTCATGGTCGGGAACGCCACGTCGCGGACGCCGAGCTGCAGCGGCACGGCAAAATTCATCAGTCCGATCACGAGCGGCATGGCCACGAAGAAAATCATGATCGTGCCGTGCGCCGAGAAAATCTGGTCAAAATGCTCGGGCGGCAGATATCCCTGCGCACCGCCGGCAGCAACCGCTTGCTGCGTCCGCATCATGATCCCATCCGCGAAACCGCGCACGAGCATGAGCAGCGCGAGGACGATATACATCACGCCGATGCGCTTGTGATCGACCGATGTGATCCACTCTCGCCAGAGATACAGCCAGTGTCCCCTGACGGTGACCCATGCGAGAGCCGCCAGGACGACAGCGCCGACGATTCCTACCGTTCCCATGATGATCGGTTCATGAAGCGGAATGGCAGTCCAATCGAGTTTGCCCAACAGGTTCATCGTTCTGCCCTCATGGATTTGGGATAAGCGACGCAGAGACCCGCGGCCGGCTCCATTGCGGCATTCGCGATGTCAGCGAACAGGCCGCCCGCAACCGATCGATAGGTAAAGCGCGCAACCGCCCTGCTCGGCTTCACCAGCGCGGCATAGGATTGTGCGTCGAGCACCGGGCCGGCGCTGCGCGTCGCATTAGCCCATTGCGCAAAGTCGTCGGGCGCCACCGCGTCGACCTTGAAGACCATGTCGGAGAAGCCCGCGCCGCTGTAATTCGCCGACATCCCGCGATATGTGCCGGGATGGTCAGCCACGAGGTTCAGGCGTGTCACCATTCCGGCCATGGTGTAGATCTGGCCGGCGAGCTGCGGCACGAAGAAGCTGTTCATGACGCCTGAGGATGTCAGCTCGAAGCTGACCGGTCTGCCGGCCGGGATCGTCAGATGATTGACGCTCGCGATCCCCTGCTCCGGGTAGATGAACAGCCATTTCCAGTCGAGCGAGACGACCTGGATCTTGAGCGGTTTTGTGGCGGAGGCAATCGGCTTGGGCGGGTCGAGATCGTAGGCGCCGATCCAGGCCACGATGCCGACAAGGAGCACGGTCATCAGCGGGATCGACCAAACCAGCATCTCAATGCGGCCGGAATAGACAAACTCCGGCCGATAGCGTGCGCGCTCGTTCGATGCCCGGAACCAGAAGGCCACGCCAAGCGTGGCAATGGCCACCGGGATCACAATCGCGAGCATGATGCCGGTCGCATTGAACAGGATCTGCCGCTCGGCAAGCGCAATCGGGCCCTTGGGATCCAGCACGCCTCCATCGCAGCCGCCGAGCGTCGCGGCAGCAAACAGGAGCAGGGTGAACGAACGGTACCGCATCTCACGACTCCCGAACCCTAGAGGTGCGCGTGTCATGCGCAGCGCTTGGCTGTTGCATCGAAGGCGGAGACACGCGGCCCCGGTCGTCATAGGACAAGCGTATCGATGCGAATGAACCGCTGCTGTAATCGACGAGAACAGTCGCAAACAGCAGGAACAGATAGGCGATGGAGAAGGCGAACAGCCTGTACGCCGCGCGACGATTGTTTCCAGCGCTCCTGCTCAGCTGGAGTGCGAGCCAGAGGAAAACCGCGCCGCAGGCGGCGACAATCACGCCATAGATCGCGCCGGCAAGCTCGAGTGCCCAAGGCAGCTCCGAAGCGACGACAAGCAAGGCGCTGTAGATCAGGATCTGCCGGCCCGTCGCGCCCCGTCCGGCAACAAGCGGCAGCATGGGAACGCCGGCCCGGGCGTAGTCATCTGTGCGATTGAGCGCGAGAGCCCAGAAATGGGGCGGCGTCCAGAGAAAGATGATGAGGAAAAGCACGAGCGGCTCGAGCCCGGCTTGCCCGGTCGCTGCGGCCCATCCGATCATGGGCGGCAGCGCGCCGGCGGCGCCGCCGATGACGATGTTCTGATGCGTCGCCCGCTTCAGCCATGCCGTGTAGACGAAGACATAGAAGAGGATCGTGCCGGCGAGCAGTGCGGCCGCCGCGAGATTCGTCGCCAATGCGAGTGTCGCGACGGCGATGGTGCCTAGGATGGTTCCGAAAACGAGCGCCTCAGCCTTCGAGACCTTGCCGCGGGGAATTGGCCGCATCGCGGTGCGGGCCATGACGGCGTCGATATCGGCGTCGTACCACATGTTCAATGCGCCGGCGGCACCGGCGCCAGCTGCGATTGCCAGAATTGCGATGACGCCAGGAAGTGGTTCCAGGCGTACCGGTGCGATCATCAACCCAACGAAGGCAGTGAACAGCGCGAGCGCCATGACGCGCGGCTTGGCCAGGCTGATGAAATGCGGCAGGCGATCCACCCAGCCGGATCGCGAAGTCAGCCGAAGGCGCGGTAACGGAATCGCGGGCATGCACATGGTGATCGATCCCTCAAGCCACAGCCGTTGGTGTGGTTTTCGATTTTGCCGTTGCGAGGATGTGGCCGGTCCCCTGCTAGACTTCGGCGCCCTCGCGCGAGATTCCCGGACGCTTGCGGCGGAGTTCGAGAAGACCGAGCAAAATCTCGTCCCGCTCTGCCTCGAGCTCTTCGATGGTGCGCGATCCGACCTCGGCATGAACGCCGTCAATCAGCTTCTTCCGGACCTCGGGCGTGAGCTCGGGCGAGCCGAGCGTTTTCCACGACGCGCTCAGCGGACCGGCAAACTGGTGAAGGAAATGCTCGATGCCGCCATGGCCACCGCCGAGATGGTTGAGCATCATGTTGCCCATGATGCCCCAACGCAGCCCCGGCCCCCAGGACAAGGCGTCGTCGACGTCGGCCGCGCTCAGCACATCCTCCGCAACGAGGTAGTAGACTTCCCGCGCCAAAGCGCCCTGCAGGCGGTTGGCGACATGGCCCGGCATTTCCTTGTTGAGCCTTACGGCCTTCTTGCCGATCGACTTGTAGAACGCGATCGCCCGCTGGATCGTCTGTTCCGAGGTTTTGGTCCCCCCGACGATCTCAACCAGAGGGATCAGGTGCGGCGGATTGAAGGGGTGGCCGATGACGCAACGCTCGGGATGCAAAGCAGCGCCCGACTGAATGTCGCTCATCTTGATCCCGGATGAGCTCGACGCGATGATCACGTCCGGCGGCAGCAGCTCGTCGAGCTGCTTGTACAGTTTCTGCTTGAACTCCAGCCGCTCGGGTCCGTTCTCCTGGACCAGGTCAACGCCGGCGACCGCTTCGACCAGGTCGGCGGTGAACTTCAGCTTGGCCAGCGATGCGCCAGGCGATAGGCCAAGTCGCTCGAGCGCCGGCCAGGCCGACTTCACGAACTTCCGCAGCGCGGCTTCCGCGTCGGGCGCAATGTCCGTCGCGACGACTTCAAGTCCCTTGGCGAGGTACTGCGCAGCCCAGCTCGCGCCGATCACGCCGGTGCCGATGATTGCGACGCGACGAATGGGTTTGGTACTGGTCATGGGTATGCTCCGATCTGGTTGTCAGACTTCGACGTAGGCGACGCCGGTGAGATTTCCCTGCGCACCGAGAAGCATCCGCTTCTCCGTCCCGTCGAGCTTCGCCGCATAGAGCGAGCCGGCGAAATCGGTTACGAACATGCGGTTGCCCGGAACATCCAGTGCGATGCCGATGCCTTCCATCAGGTCCGCGACCACGATTTCCGGCACATTCTGCGCTGGCTTCGCGTCGATGGGCGCGCGGTTCACCGTGTTGCCGCGCGGGGGATTACCGCGATCGGTCCAGTAGAGGATACGATGCTTGAGATCTAGCTCGAGATCGATCGGCTCCGGGAGCCCGTTGAAGAAGACCTCGATGTCGCTGCGATCAGCCGCCGTCTCGCCCTTCGGGATGTTGATCCCGGCGCGCAATATACGGCCGACTTCGGCGTTGTCTCCGCCCTTCTGCGTCCAGTAGATCTGTCCACGTTCCGGATCGATCGTGATCCCAACACACCATCTGCTCTGATCGCGCCGGTCATTGTCGCCCTGCCCGGTCTGGACGAGCGTCTGGATCTGCGAGCCATCGAGATTCGATCGCATCACTCGCATGCCCTCGCGATCGCACCAGTACAGCTTGCCGTTCTCCTTATCGAGATGGAGCTGCTTCGGCGTGAATGTGCCGCCCGGTGCAACGATGAACCTGCGGTTCTGTCCATCGATATCGGCGCGTTCGATGGAGCCGTCGTTCCGGCCGGGAACGGCACCCATATTGGTCCAGTAGACGTGACCCGCGTCGACGTCGACGACGATCCCGTCGGGATGGGGGCAGTCGGCCGCGATGAGCTGGGAATGCGAGCCGTCAGGATCCATCGACAGGACGCGGCCGCCGCTCAAGTCGAGAAGAAACAGCCGGCCCGAGCGGGTCGCGCCCGATGCGGCTCTTGTCTGCGTGGCATGGAGTAAGGTCATGGTCTGTCCTTTTGTGTCGGTTCGCTGGCGCTGGTCTATTCAGCAGGGAGCGGCTTCGGCAGATTGGTGAAATTCGGCGCCCGCTTTTCCCGGAACGCCGTGAAGGCTTCAGTGGCTTCCGCGGAGCGCAGCCGCGCGCTGAACTCGCGGCTCTCGAATTTCGCGGCCTCTCTGAGCTGGTTGATCGAAGCCTGCTTCATGAGCTGCTTGGAGGCGCGCAACGCACCGGCCGGCTTTGCCGCGAGCTTCTGCGCGGTGGCAGCGGCGACCGCGAGAAGATCGCGATCGGGCACTACGCGGGTCACGATGCCGAGCTCGGCCGCCCGCGCGGCCGTGAACGGTTCGCCGAGCAAGACCATTTCCGCCGCCCGAAGTTGCCCAACGCGCGCCGGTATCGAAAAGCTCGAGCCGAATTCCGGCACCAGCGCGAGATCGATAAACGGCAGCTTGAACTTCGCGCTCTCGCCCGCGTAGACGAAGTCGCAGTGCGTCAGCATGGTGGTGCCGCCGCCGACCGCGGCGCCTCGCACGGCCGCGACAATCGGCTTTTCAAACGCGATGAACGCATTGATCAGGGCGGTCTGCGGGGACTCGCCTGGTCCAGGCGGATTCTTGAGGAAATCTCCGATGTCGTTGCCGGCGCAGAATGCATCCCCGGCGCCGTGCCAGAGCACGACCCGGATCGCCTCGTCCTTGTCAGCTTCCTGGAAGATGGCGGCGAGGCTGGTGTACATGGCGGCCGTCATTGCATTCTTCTGGGCCGGCCGATTGAGCTCGACCCGGAGAATGCCGCCGGACGTTTCCGTGATGATGTCACCCATTGTGTGCTTCCTTCTGTCGCATCGGGAGCGGTTAGATCGCGTGCTTTTTCGTTTTCGGCACGGCGCCGCTCGCGCGCAGGCCGTCGATGTCGTTGGCGTCGAAGCCGAGCTCGCCAAGAATCTCCTCGGTGTGCTCACCGAGGCCGGGCGCGCGCCGGGCCGCCGCCTTGGCGACGCCGTGCACCTGGATCGGATTCGAGATGGTCGAGGTCAGCTTGCCGCCGGCGCCGTTGAGCGGAACGATGATCTCGTTGTCCAGGAGCTGCGGATCGTTGATCACTTCCTGCGGTCCACGGACTTCGCCAAAGGTGACGTTCAGGCCGGCGAAGACCGAATGCCAGTGCGACATGGTCCGACTGCTGAAAAGCTCGTCGAAGATGGCGGTGAGCGGCGTCATATTCGCCAGGATCTGCGCCGGAGTGGAGAAGCGGGGATCGCTCAGCAGATCGGCCCGGCCGATCGCCTTCACGACGGTCACGAACTTGTCGGGGGTGATGATGAGAACGAACCAGGTTTCATCGGAGGACCGATAGACGTTCATCGCCGCGTTGGCGGGATGCGTGCGATCGTGGCGCGGCGGAAACTTCGCACCGGCGAGTGCCGCCTGGATCGAAACGCTCGCCGACCAAACACCCTGGGCAAGCAGTGAGGTCGTGACATGCGAACCCTTGCCGGTGCGCTCGCGCCGATAGAGGGCCGTGACGATCGCCGAATAGAGGCCGACCGCCGTGGCGTTGTCGCCGCTGCCGCCCACCGGCCAGGTCGGCGGCACACCGGCATCGCGTGTCATCGACAACAGGCCGCTGCGCGCCCAGTACGCCGTGACGTCGAAGCCGGGCAGGTCAGCGTCAGGTCCGTTCTCGCCGAAGCCGGTCAGATCAGCGTAGATCAATCGCGGATTCCATCCCGCGACGTCCTCATATTCGAGCTTCAGCTTCTTTCGCGCATGGTGCGGGGTGTTGACGATGAACACATCGGCCCAATTGGCCAGCTCGAATAGGATCTGCTGCGCGCCCGGGGATTTGAGATCGAGCGCAATGCTGCGCTTGTTGCGATTGGCAAGATGCCACTGATAGGCCTCTTCGGATTGCGGCTGGACCGGCGTGTGGTGCCCTTGCCGCCACATGTCGCCTTGGGGCGGCTCGACCTTGATGACATCGGCGCCGAAGTCGGAGAGGATTACGGCCGCGCCTGGTGCCGCAACGAAGCTGGACAGGTCGACGACCTTCAAGCCAGAGAAGATATTTTCGTTTGCCATTGATGGCTCCTGAGTTGGATAGGTTGGTTGTTCAGCGACCCTGAAACTGCGGTGCGCGCTTCTCGAGAAAGGCGGAAGTGCCCTCCTTCTTGTCGTCGGTGCCCGCGCACAGGCCGAAATAGGAGGCCTCGAGGGCGAGACCTTCGCTCTGGCTCGTCTCCATTCCCTTGTTGGCGGCGTCGAGCGCGAATTTGACGGCGAGCGGTGCGTTCGTGGCGATCTCGTTCAGGATCGCTTCAGCGCGCGGGATCAGATCGGATGCTGCGACGACCTCGTTGACGAGCCCGATACGATGCGCCTCCTGCGCGCTGATGGTTCCACCCGACAGGATGAGCTGAAGCGCCCGGCCCTTGCCGACGAGCCGGGGCAGTCGCTGCGTGCCGCCGCCGCCTGGAATCAACCCGAGCTTGACCTCCGGCTGGCCGAACTTCGCGTGTTCCACGGCGACGCGGATGGTGCAGGCCATCGCGGTCTCGCAGCCGCCGCCGAGCGCAAAGCCATTGATCGCCGCGACCACCGGCTTGCCGAGATTCTCGATGAGATCGAGGACCTGTTGTCCGAGGCGGCTGGACCGCTCGGCGTCGATCGCGGCGGCTTGCGCGAGGGCGCTGATGTCAGCGCCGGCAATGAAAGCCCTGTCGCCCGCGCCCGTCAGGATGACGCCACGCACGGCGGCGTCATTCTGCGCCGCCTCGAATGCGGTCCGCAAATCCCGCCAGGTCGGCAGGTTCAAGGCGTTGAGGACCTTGGGCCGGTTGACCGTCACGCAGGCGATCGCGCCGCGCGTCTCGTAGAGAACATTCGCAAGCGTCAATGCTCCCGCGGGTGAAGCATTGGAGGAAGCCGCCAGTGACGGCGTCATTGCTGATGTTGACATGTTGATTGGTCCTGGCTGAGGTTGAGGCCGGCAGCCGAGTGCCGGCCCGTTCGCGACATCAGACGAAGGCGCTGAAGCCGGTGATCGCCTTGCCGACGATCAGGTTCTGCATCTGATAGGTGCCTTCGTAGGAGTAGATCGCTTCCGTATCGGCAAAGAAGCGCGCCACGTTGTAGTCGACCAGGATTCCGTTGCCGCCCAGCAACTCGCGGGCCCAGGCGACCGTTTCCCGCGCCTTGCTCGTGCAGAATGCCTTGACGATCGCGGCCTGCGCATCCGTCAGCTTGCCTTCGGCTTCCAGCTGCACCGAGCGGAACAGCATGCACTGGCAGGCCACGATGTTGGCCAGCATCTTCGCCAGCAACTCCTGCACCAGCTGGAACGAGCCGATCGGCTTGCCAAACTGCAGGCGTTCCTGGGCATATTTGAGGGCGATTTCATAGGCCCCCATCTGCGCTCCGGTGATCTCCCATCCAACGCCATGTCGGGTGCCGCGCAGCACCAGCGCGGGATCGCGAAACGTTCCCTTGCCTCCCTGGAGGCGATTCGCATCAGGCACGCGGCAATCGGTCATCGTGATCTGACCGTTCTGCACAACCTTCAGCGCAATCTTGTTCTGCATCTTCTCGACGCTGAAACCGGGCGTCGTCTTGTTCTCGACGACGAAGCCCTTCACCTGGTCGTCGGCGACGTCACGTGCCCAAACGATCGAGATGTCGCACCACGGCGCATTGCCGATCCAGCGCTTCTGGCCGTTGAGGATCCAGGTGTCGCCGTCCCGTTTCGCCGTGGTCGTGAGACCGGCACCGGTCCCCGAACCTACCAGTGGCTCCGTCAGCGCGAAGCAGCCGACCTTTTCCATGCGCGCCATCGACGGCAGCCACTTCTGCTTCTGCTCCTCGGTGCCCGCGAGATAGATGGAATTCATCGCGAGACCGGTGTGGACACCATGGAAGGTACAGAACGAAACGTCGGTCCGCGCGATCTCCAGGGCGACCAGAGCGAACAGGACAGGACTTCCGCCCGGACAACCGTAACCATTGATGCCGAGACCGGCGATGTTCAGCTCCTTGTAGGAGGGCAGCAATTCGAACGGAAACGAGTCCTCCACCCAGTGCTTGTTGATGATGGGTGCGACCTTTGTCTGCATGTAGTCGCGCACCATTTTGACGACCGCCCGCTCCTCCTCGGAGAGCATTTCAGCGAATTGAAAGAAGTCGGCATTCGGCAGCGGAAGCTGTTTCGTTGCCGAATGCTTGAGCGCAGTAGCGGTTGCCATTTCGATCTCCGTTCGATGCGGGGCCTGCGATTGCAGCAGGCATCTCGTTTCAACACATCGACCGTAGTGAAGTGAGCGGCCCTTGGCTTTGCATCGCGTGCTGTGGCTTTGTCATTTGTTGCTGGCGAGCGGGGCGGCAGACGCAGATGCGGGATAATGGCCGCTCCCTCAAGACTATCTGAGGTAATGGGGAGTCACAAAATGCCGAGGTCGCGCGCGCAAGACCTGTTCTGTCCGGAGCAAGAAGCGCAATTGTTCAAGCCCCTTGATGAAGCTCTGGCGTCGGATGATGAGGACGACCGAGGCCAGCATGCTTTACCGCCCCACGCAGGTCGAACCGCGAGCCAGCAGGACATGTGCGATCTCCCGAACAACGCGACCAACGACGCGTGTACGACCCGGAACGGGACGCCTTAGCGGTCCTGAAGACTGGGACTACCTGCTACTCCTGCCCGGGCGGGGTCATTGCCGCTCTCACGCCACCCGTGCGGCTCGTAGCTTCCGCCGACTTAACAGGTTTTGCCGGCTCTGGAGAGGTCGCAACCGCGCTGCTGCCGAAGCGACCCTGCAGCGGTTGAGGGGTCGGCTCGACCACCGCTGCATTGGGGCTGCTCGCCTGAACAACCAAATCGGTCGTGACGAGATTGGTCAGTCGCAACTCGTCCCGAGACAGTTCATGCAGATCTTCCCACGGCGGCACGTTCAGCGACAGCGACAACAGGTCGCCCGCGCCGCCCATATCGAAGGTGTATTTGGCGAGACGCCCGATATCGCGTTCCACGATCACCAGATCGTCCGCGCTGTAGGTTGCGGCCTTGGCGTCATTGGCGCGGTTGCCGAGCCAGATCTGATGCACCCGAACATGGGCAGTCTCGGGCACGTAACGCGTCTTGCCCGACAGAAGAAGAAACACGCACATCGATTCGCAATAGGCTTCGGGCGCCACACCTACAGGAGCACTCTGGGTATTGGCCTGAACGCTGACGCCGACAGTGGTCAGTGCCCCTAGCTCGCGGAAACGCCTTCCAAGCGCGATCGAGGCGTTGACCGAACCGCCGCTCGAATCCAGCACGATGGTAGCGCCGCCGAGTTGTCGTCCACGAGCGAATTCATCAAAATCCCCCGGACTATCGTCAGTCACGATACCGGTCGCGCTGACCCAGCCCCGGCAATTCGGCTGGCAATCGACCCAAGTGAACTTCATCGGCAGTTTGCGTTCTTCGAGGGCGACGCCGGCTTGCACCGAACCACTCAGCACAGCCATCAATGCGATGCAAAGGCCGGCGCCAGCGAGCAGCACCCATCCCCGGATTTCCACCCAACGAGCGCGATTAGAGGCTCCATCGAAGATGCGGTCGCGCTCCGGGGATTCGACTCTCGAGAGTGTCGCCAGGTTGAGGAGGAGCGAAACCGCAAGGAGGTACTCGGCTATCGCGAACATGATTGCATGACCTCGACCGGCTATCGGGTGGGGTTGGCCGTCCCGCGACGGCGTACATACACTGGCGACAACTGATGGTGTCCGGCCGACGGTGCCGCTTCAGAACCGGAGCTTTGCCAGAGTTGATGCTTGGCCCGCCATCTTGGGCCAGGACCGCGCATGTAGTGCATTTCGGGCCGGTAGCTGTCGCGCACGTCCATGATCAGATTGTGAATGACGCTGGCGAAGTCGGAGGCTGACTGAGCCGCCTTGCGACCAAAACCTGACAATGCCCTCGCATCTATGAGCTTCATCACGGAACTCCTCATCGTCGCAATCGAATATGGCGAAGGAGTTCGCCGCATTCTTTGCTTCGCATGCTGTCGTTTTGTCATTTATTGCTTGCCAGAGTGTTTGAGATTGGTGATGCCGCGAGCCGATTCACGCCAGCATCGGAAAACCCTGCCTGATAACAGCGGACGACGAATCGTGTTGTCGCGATCCAAACTCGCGGCGGTATTGGCCGGGCGCGCGTCCTGTTGCTTGCCTGAATGCGCGTGTGAAACTGGCTTGGTCGGAAAAGCTGAGCGCCAGCGCAATATCCACCAACGATCGATCACCTTGCGTCAACAAGGCTTTCGCGCGGTCAAGACGTCTGACGCTGACGTAGCGATGAGGAGTTTGTCCGACCGCTTGTTTGAAGGCACGGGCAAAGTGGTATCGGCTCAGACATGCAATTGACGCCATGCCATCAAGAGTAAGATCGCCTTCCAGGTTTGCTTCGATGTAATCCAGCACACGTGCCAGCCTGCGACGATCGAGACCTTCACTTGCTGGAGAAGCAGCGGACGTGCTGGCCGGCGCACGGGCGTGTGTTTGAATGAGCCTCGCCGCCATGCTGTTGGCCAACGCTTCGACCAGCGGCCTGCCTGCGGAGGTCTCCGCCTGCAGCTCCGACACAATGGCGCGGGCGATTTCGCCCAGCAGCGGATCCCGGAATGCTCTGTCATATCTCAGCGCACCGATCGCGGACTCGTCGATATCGAGGCCGAGCTTGTCCGGGGTGAACTGGCTCGGAGGAAGATAGATATGCATGATCTCAGGCAGATCGTTGGCGATCGCGATCAAGCCCTCATGCCAGTTCGGGGGCGTGAGCCAAACCGTATCCCGGAGAGCGACAGTCGAGTCTTGGATTCCGGTCGCCTGCCGTGTGACGAGCGATCCATTGCCGCAGACATCGACGCACACTTCGATATCGAACAGCGCACCGCGCCAGGGATGCACGCCCTTTCCAAGGTACCGCATCTCGGCTGACAAGCACGACCAGCCACGATCTTTCGAAGACAGTGCCAGTCTGGTTTGGCCACCGGCCGCCCAGGAGTCGCAACAAGGCTCCGGTTCATTCCGGTTCACAGCGGGTGGCTGTTCCAATCTGACGTCCAAGGCGGCCTCCTACCATTCCTCGCAGGTTTCCACGCAAGGAAGGTAGATGCCCGAGGGTGCGGGCGGCATCTGTCAAATGACCAGTCTGATGACGGACCCGGTCACTGGGCCGTGCTACCGGCCCTCGCCAGAACGGACGACAGGCCGGATCGCGAGGTGATCCCGATCTTCGAAAAGACCCGCTGCAGATGGTAGCCGACGGTCCGATGAGACAGGTAGAGTCTCGCCCCGATAATCTTGTTCGAATGCCCCTGGGCCGCGAGCTGTGCGATGTGCAGTTCCTGTGGGGTCAGACTTTCCCAGACCTGTGCCGTCCGGCGAAGGCTTGCCTCGCCGGCTGCGCGCAACTCCTCTCGCGCGCGATCGCTCCAGGGTGAAGCGCCGAGCGCGTCGAAGATATCGCGGGCCTGACGCAGCGGCGCCCGCGCATCGGCAGAGCGGCGCTGTCGGCGAAGCCACGCGCCGTAACCGAGCAGCAGGCGCCCTCGCAGGAAGGGCCAATTTTTTGCAGCCGGCCCAAGCCCCTTCAGGAAGTATTGCTCCGCCTCCTCATTCGTCGCGATCAGCGCCTTGCCGTAGCATAACATCGTCGCGACCCACGGCACCGGATCCGGGGCGGAGACGCTCTCGACCTCATCGATCAGCTCGCGCGCATCCTGCCAATGGTCGGAATAGACGGCCGCTTCGACAAAGTCGGCCAGCGCAAAGAATTGCAGGCCAGAGTTGAAAGCTGGATCGGCCGGCGCAAACAGCCGCTGCAGATGCTCGAAGGCCTCCAAATGCCGACCGGCACCGATGGCCGTTTTGCCGCGCCCCAGCTGCAGCATCGCAAGCAGGAAACTGGCGCCAGTCGACAAGACCAGGCGCTCCGCTTCCGTCGCGTATGTCTCAGCTTGCTCAAGCCTGCCTTGCATCCCCGCCAGTTGTGCTTTCACGATCGTGGCCGCCGCCGTCCATACAGCAGATCCGGTCTCCTCGGCAAAACGGGCGGCTTCCTCAGCTTCGCGCCTCGCCCCGATCCAATCGCCGACTTCCATTTCAGCCCATGCCTGAGCGAACAACGCACGCGCCAAATTGCCGATTCGCGCCTGTTTGCGCAGCCCCGCGGTGGACTCCGCCAGAAAACTTACGCCAAGATCAAACGCGCCGATGACGTTCGCAGTGCTTCCCAGGATCCGCGCAACATGGGGATGGTTGCCTCCCTTTTGCGAAAGCGCCTTCAGCCCCGCGTATACCTCGCCGCTTCGTCGAAGCGGCTCGGAATAGGCGGATATGGCGATGCCACGTGGGTCGAGCTCTGACAAATCGAGTGATCTTGCTTCGGTGAGGACGCTCGCGCGAAGCTCGCTACTCGCGTTGCTCCACCAGCAGCGTTGCGCCGCTCGCCAGAGAAGATTGCTCGCCAAGTCCTTCGCGCCAGCCTCGCGCGCCTGATCAGCAAGATTTACAAGCGCGGAAATCTTGCCGATATCGTTGATCATGAGCGGTTGACTCATCTCGCGGCACCAGCCGACCCGAGCGGCGCCCAGCTTGTCCGACGGTTCAACCTCGGCTCCCCGCAACAGGTGCTCCAGCAACGCTGGCCGTCCCAGGTCGGTTGCAATCTCGGCGGCCTGCAAAAATCGTTCTCTCCTGGCCTTCGCCGTGCTGCTCAGCTTTGCCGAGATCTGCAAAACCTCGATGGCCATGGTGTTGGCGCCCCGGCTCTGTGCACGGTTCGCCATGAGATCGAGATGGGCGGCCAGATCGTCGTCGGGCCCCACTGTCGCCGCAGCACGATGCCAAAGCCGGCGGTCCTGATCCTCGATGATCGCCGCAAGCGCGGAATGAACCCTTTGGCGCGTTGCAAGGTCGGCGGCTTGATGGATCGCGGATCGCACCAGCGGATGCCGAAACCGCACCTGCATCGCATCGAGATCAATCAGCTGGGCGGAGACGGCGGGCGCAAGGGCGTCGACCCCGGTATTCTGGGCCAGCAGCACTTCGCCCGCCCGCAGGATTTCGTGGAGAGACGTTGCGTCGTTTTCGGCGGCAACGTTCAACAGCATCTGAGTGACATTGGGAAGTCCGGACAGGCGGCTGGAGAAGGTGCGTTCAAGTCGCTTCGTCAAGGGAAGCCATGGAGCCTCCCCATCGTCCTCAGTTCGCAAGCTGTGCGGCAACTCTACTAGCGCCAATGGATTGCCGGCAGCTTCCTTCAGAAATCGGTCGCGCAGCTTCCCGGAAAGGCCGGGGGCCCGGATGTCGAGCAGGCGGGCCGCATCGGCATCGCCGAGCGCAGAAACGACATGCCGCAATGTGTCGGCGTCACCAAATGGAAGAGAAAAACCCTCTCGCAGAGCGAGCAGCAGAACGATCGAATCCGAACTCAGGCGCCGGGAGACAAACGACAGCACGTCACGCGTCGCTTCATCCAGCCATTGCGCGTCGTCAACAACAAGGAGGATCGGTTTGTGAGTTGCGCTCTCGGTGAGCAGCGTCAGTGTCGCAAGCGCGACCAGCCAGACATCGGGTGGTTCAGCAGATTCCTCGCCCAGGCCGAACGCATTCAGCAAGGCAGACTGCTGGCGGGGCGGCAAGGCCTTTGCCTGCTTCATGAGTGGACGCAAGGCCTGCTGAAGTCCGGCAAACGCCAGATTGACTTCAGCGAGCACGCCGGTCATGCCCAGCACGACGATGTCTCGATCACGGGCCCTGACTTTGGCCTCCTCGAGCAGCGTTGATTTTCCAATTCCCGGTGCCCCGCTGATAAAGAGAGTGGCCCCGCCGTCATGGATCCGGTCGAGAAGCTGATCGATGAGAGCAATTTCAGTTTCTCGCCCAAGCAGGGACAGTCCTCCCGAGCGCGGGGCGTGCGCGCGCTGATTTCGCTGCGGTGGCGCGGTTTTCCTCAGCCGTTTCGCCATTGCCCGTTCCGGAGCAGTCCGTTGGGGTGATCTTTCAACCAGAACTCTGGGCAACATCCTACCATGCGCCGGCGACGAGGGCATCGGGGTGCTATCCAACTGCTTAGGCGGCGAGGTCGGAAATGCCGGGGTCTGGGCGTCCAGCGTTGCTGTTCCGGGCTTCGATGGCTCTGACGGAGTTTTCAAACGCCTTTTCCAAAACTCCCCCGCCGATAGTCCCGAGTACGAAGCCGAGCAGCCGCCCCATCAGGTTCTTGCCCTCGCGTATGACGACCACATCGACGTCGGTCGTGCCGTCGGGCCGGCGCGTGAAGGTGTAGATGTGACCCGACGCACCACCCCAGACGTTGGAGTCGATCGTCGTGAGGACGACGCGGGCGGGATCGGACCAGTCGTAGTGCAGGCGCTCCCAGATCCCGCCCGAACCTTCCGTGACATCGGCATGCGAGCCGGTCCGATGATGCAGCTTGAGATACGCATCGCTGCTGTTGGCAAGAGCTTCGAGCGGCCGGGGCCGAAATCAGTACGGCCGGCCACGTACTGCTCGGGTGTCGCCGTGGTCCTCCGATGAAGATGGACGGTGGACATGTGCGGTTTCCCTGGCTGCGCTCCGCTTGGCGAGCGCAGCCAACGAGCCGAAGCTCAGTTCGAGGCGGTGTTCAGTTTGCGAACGAGCACGCTGTCGCCTTCCCGGCTGATCTCGATCACGCCCGCCGGTTGCGGTGTCGAGAGACGCACGCGCTGACCAGGTGTAAGAACAGATACGATGCGGATCGGTGTTCCTGTCTCGCCCTGTGCCAGGGTGGCGACCACGCGGAAGCCATCGCGCTCGACAGTGTAGTAGGCGACCCCCGATATCGCGCCGAGGTCGATGCTCTTGGCCTCGATTGGGCGCAGCCCTTCTGCCTGGGCGGCCGTGAGGGAGGCGATACCGAACGCAGCGGCGAAAAGCGTGTTGCGGATTGACATGGCGATTTCTCCTCATGATTGGCGATCGAGCACAGCGAAGTTGTTGATCACGACAACGGTTCGCCGCCCCGATGAATCCAGGTTCCGTTGATGACGATTGGTGCGTTGTCGGGCTCCCCGCTGACCGGATCGGCCGGCGGGAAGACGCTGTCGTAGATCGCGCGGGCTTCTCGTATCAGGCGGAGCCGTTCACGCTCGGCCTTCGGGATAAATTGGATGACTTCACCCATATTCGCCTCCAGTTGGTAACGCCGTTCCCGGCGGGTCATGACTGGGAGGTGGGGCGAAAGGCCCGGGTCAACAGGCGGGAAAACCGGGAGTTATCCTTCCGAATTTTGGAAGCCCGACAGTGGAGTGAGCAGCGCCTCGGTTCACTCCGCGAAAACTCGCTTCAGCCGCGGTGCTGCAAAGTCCAGGAACGCTCTGACCTTGATCGGCAGAAATCGGTTGGCCGTGTAGACGAGATTGACCGGCATCGATGGTGGCTGGAATTCATCCAGCACGGTCGTCAATGCTCCCGCTTCCGGACCAGCTTCGAGTTGGTACGCAAAGACAATCGAAATTCCCACGCCAGCGCGGGCTGCCGTACAAGCCGCTTCCGCGCTGCCGACGGTGAGCCGCGTATGCACCGGCGCCGCTATGGTCGCCTTGCCTTTGACGAATGCCCAGACATCGGGAGGCGAGAACCCGGGATAGCTGATGCAATCATGCCCGGCCAAATCTCCCGGCGTGCGCGGCGTTCCGCGTGCCGCCAGATAGGCGGGACTGGCGCACACCACCCGGCGCGTCCTGCCGAGCCGCAGCGCGACCAGGCTCGAATCCGGCAACTCGCCGATCCGCACCGCGACATCGATTTGCTCCTGGGCCAGGCTCAGCTTCTGGTCGGTGGGAATCATCCTCACCTTGATATCCGGATAGGTCTTGAGGAAGTCCGCTATGATCGGCATCAGAATGATGCGCCCAAGGCCCAGCGGGGTGGTCACGGCCAGTTCACCCGTCGGCGTGGTGTACTCACCAGAGGCGGTACGCTCCGCTTCGCTCACATCGTTGAGAATGCGCTTGCAAGCTGCAACGTAGGACGTGCCCGCGTCCGTCAGCACCAGTTGCCGGCTCGATCGGTTGAAGAGCTTCGTCCGCAGGTGAGCCTCGAGCTCGGATACGTTGCGGCTGACTGTTGTGAGCGGCGTTTTCAATCGCCGCGCCGCTGCTGACAAGCTTCCCTGCTCGACCACGGTCAGAAAGGTCGACATCGCTTCCAGGCGATCCATCGGATCCCTTCCATAATTCGGGAGGATACCTTCCGATTTTGCCATATCGCCCCGGACTTCGGAAGACGGCTTCGCTTGCGAGGAGATCGAGCGAGCCTTCCGCTGCCTGGAAGGACCCTTTCCGCGTACGCTCCTTTCTCAGGCGGGCTCTCCAATCGATCTCCTTGGGTGATGGCGTGAGAAACGCCGTCCTCAACAGCGACAAGGAGAGTTCAATGACAAGGCATCTCAAGCTGCTGTGGGACGGCGTCTCCGGCTACCTCGTGTGAGCCCGCTGTTGGCGATGTGAGACTCGCAAACACTAACAGCCTCTAACAACCGATAACGAGCAAATTTCGCCGCCTAGGCCAAGTTAGCCTTGCACAATGATGGATGCGATCCTGGAGCGCCACATGGAGATGCAATCAGAGCAGGCGCCCGCCGCAGGCCGCTACGAGCAGTGGCCGCACCGCGGCGTTTGGGCGCGGGAATGTCCAGGCAAGTTGCTGCAATCTTCGGCGGATCGGGGCTGGTCCGGCCTGAGCGCCGAATTGTGCACTGCCAAAAGAGGGGTTGGCCCGTGGAGGACCCCACAATCCGATATCCGGATTTGCGTCGCCACCCGGAGCAATCAGACGATTCTCACCCGGCAGGCGCCAGGCATCGAAAGTCAAATAGTCGCCGAGCGAGGTACGGTTTGGCTCTCTCCTCCCGGCTTGCAGGAGGGTGTGGTCGATTTCGCTGAAGATCTGCCGGAATTCTTGCACATGTATCTTCCGCTAAGCCGCTTCTCGTCGAGCAATTTCGACAACGAGACCGATGAATCCGCAATAGGGGCGCTGAGCTACGAAACAGCTTTCGAAGATCCGCTGCTGGCCGAGATCGGATTTGCCGTCGCCTCCGAGCTAAAGATTGAAACTTCCGCCGGCAATCTGCTCGTCGAAGCCCTCGCATCCAGTCTGGCGGCGAGGTTGCTTCAAAGGCGGCCCGCCGCATCGCACACTCGGCTTTTTCCTCGCCGCACTCACCATGGGCTCGATCGGCGCAGACTCTTTCGTGTGCTGGACTACATTGATGCGAACCTGGAAGGCGATCTCAGCCTTGAATGTATGGCAACGATCGCGTGTCTAAGCAGATACCATTTTGCGCGAGCCTTTCGACAAGCCGTCGGAGAATCTCCCCATCGCTACGTCAGTACCAAGCGCCTGGAGCGCGCGAAAGCCCTGTTGGTACGCAGCGATCGGCCCTTGGTGGACATCGCGTTGGCGCTCAACTTTTCCAGCCAAGCCAATTTCACGCGAGCCTTCAAGCAGGCGACCGGGCAGGCGCCAGGTCAATATCGTCAAACGGCGGGATCACCAGGATCCAAATCCTCTCTGACGAACGTCAGGCAGTCGCTTTCGGTTTTTGCCTGAGCCTGGATATCGTTTACGAGCCAGCCGGCCGCAACAAATGACAAGACGGCAGCACGCGATGCAAAGCCCGCGGGCCGTCGTGCGACTATCCTCGCCGTGATCAGCCACTGAGAGACCGCTTGCCATGCCGATACGTCAGTACTTTGTGTGGGTGGGAAGCGCCCTGCTCCTGTCGCTGGTTGCGGCCGATTGGTTGCTTCCGGCGCCCCCCGTTCATTCGCATTCCGCGATCGCTCCGAGCGAACAGGCCAATCTGCGCATTCGTTCGGACCGCAAATGGCCGGAACGGGTCGTGTTTGACACCGCGCATGCGGCAGTACCGCTCGCTGCTGCGTCCAGACCCGAGCCGAACGTCGTTCGCGAAGACGAACCTCTGACCGCGCAGCGCGGTCCACTCGATGCGTTCGCGGCGGTCGAAGAGGCTCCGGCCGCCGTGCCGACAGCAACAAATGAAAACCGATTGGCAATCCGGGCAAAGCCGCAGCGGTCCGGAACCCCTATGACGAGTGCAGTCAAAACCCATTGATCGGGGACCGACATGAAGGACGTTCTGTGCCTCGCCGCGTTCGCTGGCAAAATCCTGTGCCTCATGGTGTTCGTGACGGTTCTGAAACCGGGCGTCATCGGCGGCGTCGAGACGTCGGCGCTTCCTGTCGACTGCGGGATGGAACGTTCAGGACTGCAGCAATGCGTTTCGAACGTATTTGCGACGGCTTCGCTGGCCGATGCGAAGTCATGCATCGCGCACAGAATCATCGCTCACTGCTGAAGCATCCGTCCGCCGACGCCACGACGCCATGACCCAAATTGCCTCATTCCGGGACCGACATGCCGCCCTCATCTTCGCGCTGCGGACCTTTGCGGCGGCGATGCTGGCGTTCTCGATCGCGCTGCTGCTGGACATGCCGCGTCCCTATTGGGCCATGGCGTCGGTCTACATCACTTCGAACCTGTTCACGGGCGCGACCAACTCCAAGGCCGTCTATCGCATTCTGGGCACGCTGATTGGCGGCGCGGGAACGATCGTGCTGGTCCCGAACCTCGCCAATGCGCCGGAGCTGCTCAGCTTGTGCATCGCGCTGTGGGTCGGCATCTTTCTATATCTCTCGCTGATCGACGGCACGCCGCGCAGCTACGTCTTCCTGCTGGCCGGCTATACCGTGGCCCTGCTCGGATTTCCCATCGTCTCGACACCCCAGTCGGCCTTCGACATCGTCGTTTCCCGCGTGCAGGAGATCATGCTCGGAATCGTCTGCGCGAGCGTCGTCGCGATGCTCGTGCTGCCGCGCAGCGTCGCCTTCGCGGTCACCGCACAAACCGATGCATGGCTCGCCGGCGCGCGCCGGCTCGCCGCGGACGTCCTGACGGTCCGTGGCAGCGATCAGGAGCGTGACAGCGAACGCATGCGTCTTGCCGCTGCGGCCTCCGAAATCGACCAGCTCGGGCGCCATCTCGGCTATGAGGCGACCGCTTCTGCAAATACCGGGCGAGCGCTGCAGCGCCTCCGGCAGCATATGCTATCGCTGCTCCCGCTGCTCGGATCGATCGCAGACCGCAAGCTGCCTCTCAACCGGCATGAGGAGGCGGCTACACGCGTTGCCTGCATGTGCACGAAGACAGCGGCGTGGCTCGAAGCGCGCGGGCGCGATGGACAGGAAGCAAGCGCGCTGCGCACAGCACTCGATGAAATGCGCCCGGTGCTGGACGCAGATGCCGGCTGGACCGACATTGCGATCTCCGGTCTCGTGGTCCGGCTGCGCAACCTTGTCGACGTCATGCAGGATTGTCAGCTGCTGCGCGAGGCCATCTCCGAGGGGCGCAATCCCGAATCGCTTCCTCTCGTCTTCTCTCATGGCGCCGCGGCGGTTGCCGTCCCGCATCGCGACCACTGGTCTGCGCTCCTGGCGGCCGGCTCCGTGGCCCTCGCGGTGCTTTGCTGCAGTTGCTTCTCCATTGCGACCGGCTGGTCGGACGGGGTTGCCGCCCCGCTCTTCGCCGCCGTCGTCGGCAGCGTTCTGGCCGGCGTGGACGATCCGCTTCCGGCGTTCCGCAATTTCTACGGCGTGTTCCTCATCGTTATCGCCGTCCATGGCATCTACCTGTTTGGCGTGTTGCCGCGGATTACGACTCTCGAGGTGCTCATCGTCGCATTGATGCCGACTTTCGTGCTGTTCGGCTGGATGGCTGCGCGGCCCGCGACCGCGCGCCTCGGCGCCATACTTGCCATCTATCTCTCGGTGCAATTGGCCTTGACCGAGACCTATTCGGCCGACTTTACCTCCTATGCCAACTCCAGCATTGCGCTGATGCTGGGCGTGGCGCTCACCGGCTTGACTTGCGGCATCGTTCGCCTGGCCGGGGCTGACTGGATCGCAAACCGGTTGCTGCGAAGCAATTGGACCACGCTTGCATCAGTCGCCGAGCGGACGTCGGAGCAAGATCCCCTGGCGCTTGCCAGTCTGATGCAGCATCGGCTCGCCCTGCTTGCTGCGCGTATCACCGTCGTTCCTGCCGATGCAAGGAGCGGTGCCGCCAATCTTCGCCAACTGCGGACGGCGCTCAACATTGTCGGCGTGAGGCGCGCGAGCTTTGGCCTGTCACGCTGCACGAGAGCCGCAGTCGAAGCGTTTTTTGCCCGCCTTGCCCCGATTTGCAGGACCCATACGGCGGGGCCGCTTCCGGGGCGGCTGGTCGAACAGCTCGACAGCACCATCGCATTGACGCTGCGGGAGCCCGCAAGCGAAGCCCGCGATCACGTGCTGATCGGCCTCACCGGCGTTCGTTCCGGGCTGTTTCCGGAGTCGCCGGCCTATCAACCGCAGCAAATCGAATCTGGGACGATCGCCGCATGAGATACGAACTTGACCTTTTCGGCGTGCTCGTTCCGACGCTCCTGCTCTGGAGCGTGATTGCCTACGTGCTTGGGCGCTTCGCCAGCAAGCTGATTGCCCGGATCGGTCTCTATCGATGGATCTGGCATCCCGCACTGTTTGATTTCGCGCTTTTCATCTGCCTGGTCACCGGCCTCGTCTTGGGCTCCACGGAGTTATTCTCATGACAGCACCCGTTTCGTTGCAGAAAGCCCTATGGCGCGGGTTCACGATGAAGTGCCCGAACTGCGGTCAGGGCCATCTGTTCGGCCGCTTTCTCAAGGTCGTCGACAACTGCGAGGTCTGCTCCGAAGATTACACGCCACAACGCGCCGACGACCTTCCGGCCTATCTGGTGATCGCTGTTGTCGGCCACCTCGTCGTGCCGGCGCTTCTTGCCGTCGAGATCGCCTATTCACCTCCCGCCTGGCTTGAATTGCTGATCTGGCTCCCCGTCACCGGGCTTTCGGCGCTCCTTCTGCTGCAGCCCGTGAAAGGGGCAATTGTCGGCCTGCAATGGCAGAAGGGAATGCACGGCTTCGAGGCCGGCAGTCGTCGCCGGGATCGAGAAGCACCGGATGGCGTCACGCCCGTTCCTCACCTCGCCTCCAAGGAGTTGGTGTCATGAAAACCGTCGTCAATTCGCTGCGTCCTTTCGCGCTGACCGGTCTCATCGTGCTGGTCGCACTTTGGGCCGGTTACAAGCTGTGGGACTACTACTTTGATGCGCCCTGGACCCGTGACGGGCACGTACGGGCCGACGTGGTCCCCGTGGCTCCCGATGTTTCCGGCTTTGTGAGCGAGGTCCTGGTTCGAGACAATCAGCAAGTACAAAAGGGCGACGTGCTCTTCCGGATCGACCGGGCGCGCTATGAAATCGCGCTCAAGCAGGCGGAGGCGGTAAAGGAAGGCAAGCGCGCCACGCTCGACAATGCCAATGCCGATCTGAAGCGCTACAGTGCGCTGACGCCCGGCGTCGTGGTTTCCACGCAGCGGATGGACCAGGTCGTCGCGATCCAAGGCTCGGCCCAGGCGGCCTATGACCAAGCCGTCGCGGATGTTGCCCTTGCGAAGCTCAACATCGAACGCAGCGAGGTGCGGGCCTCGGTCAGCGGCATTGTCACCAACAACGAGTTGCGGCCGGGCGCCTACCTCACCCCCGGAAAGGGCGTGATGGCGCTGCTCGATACCGACACCCTGCACGTTCAGGGCTACTTCGAGGAAACCAAGCTGCAACGCATCCATATCGGCGATCTCGTGGACGTGCGGCTGATGGGAAGCAGCCGTGCGTTGCTGGGCAAGGTCGAGAGCATTGCAGCCGGCATCGAAGACCGCGATCGCAGCAACGGCTCGACCCTGCTTGCCAACGTCAACCCGACCTTCAACTGGGTGCGGCTGGCGCAACGCGTCCCGGTCCGGATCGCGCTCATCCGCGCTGACGAGCGCGGCGAACTCGTTGCCGGAGCGACCGCTACAGTCGCGGTGCTGGCATCGCGGCCGAGTGACGGCGGTCGCGTGGCCCAGCATCGGCCAAGCACATTACAGCGCTTGGCGTGCCGGTCAGTGCCGAATCTGTACCGATCCTCGCAATCCTGCGGCTGACGCTCCACGCGACGGCTCTCGGTTCGCTCAACAAAAAGCATCACGCGGAATAGCACGAGGGAAGACCTATGAGCTTGCTTGCAACATTTCTGGCCTTGGTGAGCGCCGGTGTTTTCGCGGCCCATATTCTCGATGCGCTGCGCAGTGGCGGGATAACGCGCGCTTCCCGGCCTCAGACTGCGCCCCTACTTGGCGACGAGTGCTTGTCGAGAGAACGACCGGTTTCAACGGTCAACTGAAGCGGCGGACGCGGTCCGTCCCTCCTTGGCCGTGAACCCAGCAGGCGACGTGATGAACGTCATACAAGATTCCATCCACGTTGGACGAGGGACAGTTTGCTCGTAGAGTGGCGACCCAAAGCGGGACGACCTGGCCAAACAGCTCGGCGATGCGGCGGTCGTCTTGTCTGAGGAGACGTCGACAGAGCTCGCGCTTGATGTTCTTCAACACCATCACGTAAGCGTGCACGTCGGTCTTGTAGTATGCATGAAGGTCCGGGCCGACGTCGCGTACAACGGAGTCTCTCTGCGACGAGACGGTCAACCGGACTGCGCTCCCGACCGAGAGGCCGATACGACCCACGCACGAATACGATCAGAGCATCTGGCGTTTTGCAAAGGACGCGAACACGCCGGCCGCATTGCTCAGCTGGCTGAATGTCCCAGCCTCGACGATCCTTCCCTGTACGAGGACGATGATCCGGTCCGCGCGCTGCACCGTGCTCAGCCGGTGCGCGATGACGATCCGGGTCACGTTGAGATTCTCCAGCGCGTCACTGACGACCGCCTGGGATTGGTTGTCGAGAGAGCTCGTCGCCTCGTCGAACAAAAGGATGCGCGGGCGCCGCGCGATCGCCCGCGCAATCATGATGCGCTGGCGCTGCCCCCCGGAGAGCGTGCTGACGCCCTCGGAAAGCTGCGTGAGCATGCCCATTGGCATGGCCTTGATGTCGTCCTCGACTCCGGCGAGGCGCGCCGCCTCCCACGCCTGATCGAGAGGCAGCCGGATTCCACCACAGATGTTCTCGTAGATGTTTCCGTTCGCGAGCTTCGCGTTCTGCAGGACCACCCCGAGCTGGCGCCGCACGGCGCTGGCATCCAGCGTGTCGATCGATTTCCCGTCGTAGAATACCGCGCCTGCTTCCGCTCTTTCGAACCCGAGCAGAAGCCGGAACAACGATGACTTCCCGCTGCCGGAGGGTCCCACGACCGCGACGTATTCGCCCGGCGCAATCTTCAATGAGACGTTATCGAGCACCAGCGGGCCGCCCTCGATATATCGCAGCGACACTCGGGCGAGCTCGATCGATCCAGACAGTTCTCCAGGAGATTTTCGCTCGTCCGAGACTTCGGTTGGACATTCGATGAGAGGCTTTAGCCGCCGCAGCGGCGGAATCGCAATCAGCGCCTCGCTGATGCCGGCCGCCCAGGCGCCCACCGATCCGAGGGTCTGACCGAAGGCCGCGAAGAAAGCGAAGAACGTGCCGATGTCCGTCATCAGAGTACTGACGGAATAGGACGCATAAGCGAATATGATCAGCGTCGCGATGGTAGGAAAGGCCGTCTCGAATGCGCCCAGCGCGTTGCCGGCAACCTGGGACGACACGAAATACTGCTTCTGTGCAGCAAACTGCCTCGACCAAATCCCGAGCGCGCGGTCCGTCGCAGCCGATACCCGCAATTTGGCGACGCCCGCCAACAGCTGGAGAACGAAGCCGCTTACCTTACCCTGCTGGTTGAAGTGCTTGCCCTCGAAATGCAGCCGGACCAGATTGGTGCCGATGATGGCGATCGCCCTGACAGCCGTCAACGCGATCGCGATCAGCGACAGCTTGAGGTCGTAGTAGAGCATCAGCCCGAGGCTGAACAAGCAGAACAAACCGGCTATCATTCCGCGCAACGCGCGACCGGTCAAAGCGCGGCGCGCCGCATCAATGCCCATCGCACGGTCAACCAGCTCTCCGGCCGTGAATTCTCGAAAGATCGCCGTCGGCAACCTGAGCAGACGATCGACCATCGCGGACTGCAGTCTCCAGTCGATCATCGCCTCCATCCGGAGCATTGCAAACCCCTGCATCACCTGGATTGCAGCCATCGAGAGCGCCGTCAGCGCCAGCGCCAGCGCGCAGAAGCCGAGCTGATCGAGCTCGGATCGAGGTATGATCGAACTGATGAGGATGTTGGTGATGAATGGCGTCACCAGGGAGAGCAGCCCGATGATGATGATCGCGAGCGCGATCCGTAGTCCGTTTCCGCGCGCATGCCGCAAGGCGAACTGGAGAAGGTCCCGGAACTTCAGCGATCTCAAAGGGAGTGGCGGATAGAACATGACCGCTTCCGGCGCGATCTGCATGGCAACCGAACGATTGACCGGCCGTCGCGCCTTCGTGACCGGATCGATCATGACATATCCGCGCGCGGGCTCATGAACGAGAGCGACGGGATCGCGCCCCTCACCATGCCAGCCGACCAGCGGACCGGCGTCCCATGTCCACCAATCCGGCCGGAGCAGGACCTGACGCATGCGCAGGCGGGCGGCCCGGGCGATCTCGGCCAGAGCGGCGAGATCCTGTGCGCCGCCCTCAACCCGCCCCGAGATCGCCATCGGCGTCCGCAGCGCGCTTCCGACGATCTGGCAGGCGCCGGCCAGCCTGTCGGCGTAGGGCGCGTCGACCGCTTCGTGATCGAAGCGCCTCACGACGATGCCGGAGAGGCGATCGAAGGATTCCACCGCCTGCGACGCCGCGCGCTGGGTACGGCTTTCGAGACGTTCGCGCTCGCGCTCGGCATCGCGGCCCAGGATCTCCCGGACACAGGCGGCGAAATCAAGGTGGAACTGATCGATCGACGACCAGAACGCCTCGGCAGCCCGCGGCTCTGAAACCGTGCTGACAGCACAGCCCTCCCCGCCGGCCTCGACCCACAGGGCTGAGGTCAGAGGCAGCGGCTGATGTTCCGCTGTACGGGGCTCGCCGACGCCCATCAGCCTGAGCGAGCCACGCACTACCGTCAGCCACAGCAGGCCTCGCATCGGACTGCGGCGGGACTCGCCCGCAAGCAATTCCCCCTCAGCCTCCGGCAGTTCGGCCATCTGCCATCGCGGCGCCGATCCCGCGGCGAAGCGGGCGAGCCGATCGATCCAGCGCAGGGCGGCATCCGGTTGCGTCAAATCGGTCCGGCGAAATATCGATATGCGTGTCCCTTCGATGCCGACCGCAATGAAGCCCAACCCGTCGGCGGATGCGGCGGCAAGCCCCGGCAGATCGGGAGCGATGTCGCCGCTTTCAAGGCGGAACAGATGATGCCTGGAGCCGCAACTGCCGTCCTTGACGTCGACGGCGAACAGATCCACACAGCCCGCGACGACTTGAAATGCATGGCCATGGTGATCGAGCAGCAGAGGCCGACGACTGTCGAGCGCCAGTTCGAGCGGCAGTTCTGTCGACGAGGCGACAGCGGCAACGGATAGCAGGTTCTCGATCCGGTCTGTCATTCCTGCGCCACCAGCCTCGCATATTCGCCGTTCAAGCTCAGAAGGGTCTCGTGCGTCCCGCGCTCCGTAACCTTGCCCTGGCGGAGGACGATGATCTCGTCGCAATCCCGTATCGTGCTGAGACGATGCGCGATGATGATGCAGGTGCAGCCGCGGCGGCGCAGATTGTCGTCGATGGATTTCTCCGTGATCGGGTCCAGCGCTGCGGTCGCTTCATCGAGGACGATCACCGAGGGACGGCCGACGAGCGCCCTTGCGATCTCGATGCGTTGGCGCTGCCCGCCGCTGAAGTTGGTCCCGGCCTCGTTGACGTGCGCGTCGTAATTACCTGCGCGTATCGCGATGTCGTCCTGGATCTCGCCTTCCTTGAGAGCGTTCGACAGATCAATCTCGGGAGTGGTCGGGTCCCACAACGTGAGATTGTCGCGCACCGTGCCCTCGAACAGGAAGATGTCCTGGTCCACGTAGGCGATCGAGTTGGCCCGGATCTCGGGCGGAATATCCTGAAGCTTTACACCATCGATCAGGATATCGCCGTCCCATGGCGCGTAGAGACCGCAGGTCAACCGGCCGATCGTGGATTTTCCGCTGCCGGAGGCGCCTACGAGGGCGACGCGCGCCCCCGGACTCACGACGATCGAAAGACCGGAAATCAACGGCGGCTCGAGCAGCGAGTAACCGAACTGCACGTTCCTGAATTCGACGCGCCCGGCCAGCTTCGCGGGCAGCGGCGCTGGGACAGCATTGTTCTTCGCGCTGCCTAGCGGGTAATTGTAGACGTCTTCGAGGCGGTCTAGCGCCCCCTTGATCAACTGAAAGCCGCCAGCCTGGTTGACCAGCGTTGCCACTGGCTCCGAGAAGCTCGCCATCAGCGACTGGAACGCGACGAGACTGCCGAGCGTCAACGAGCCTTCGATGACGCGAAGCCCGCCAAGGATCAGGAGCGCGGTCACGGTCAGGCCGGAGATCAAGGTCGGAATCATGTCCAGAACGATCGAGGACGCCGCCAGCTCGCGCTCGGCGTTCAGCAGCTTTGCCTGGATGCCGGACCATTGCCCGAATGCCTCGTCCTCGAGACCGCTCGCTTTGATCGTCTCGATGGACCTCACCGTGCTGACGACCGCGCCCAGCAACTTTCCGCGCTCCAGCGCCAGCCCGCGGCTGAGATCCTCTCTGCGCCGGGCGGAAATCCGCAAAGACAGCACGTTCAGCAGCGACAAGCCGATGCAGATCGCCGCAAGCCACGGATCGTAAACCATCATCGCGGCCGCGAAGAACACCACCGACGTCAAACTCAGTGCATTCGATGCGATGCCGCCAGCCAGAAGCCGCGCAATCTGCTCATTGGCCCCGACCCGCGCGGCGATTTCACCGGCATGGCGCTGGGTGAAGAACTCCATCGGCAAGGCCATCACGCGCCACAGGAAGCGGCTGATCATCACCACCGAGAGCTTCGTCTGCAGCCTCAGCAGCAGCGACTGCTGGAGCAGCGTCAGACCCGTGCGGATAAGCGCGGTAGCGGCCATGCCGACCAGTAGCGGCCGCAACCATCCGTTCAAATGCTGGATCAGGATGTCGTCGACAAAAATCTTCGAAAAGCTCGCGGCAACGATCCCGGGCAAGACCATGAGGAAGCTGAGCAGGACCAGAAGTCCGACGGCAGCCTTCGAGCCGCGCAGTTCCCGGAGCAGCAAGCGCAGGCCGGCGGGCTTGCTTCCCGACGGAACGAACCCCGATGCCGGCTCCATGGTGAGAACGACGCCCGTAAAACTCCTGTCGAGCTCCTCCATGCCGATACGCCGCCGCCCAAAGGCGGGGTCATTGATGTAGGCATGATTGCCCTTGATACCTTCGAGCACAACGAAATGGTTGAAGTTCCAATGGATGATGCAGGGCAGCGGTGCTGCAGGCAGCGTCGACAGTTCCTGACGGAATCCCTTGGCAGCCAGCCCGAAGCGCTTCGCCGCCCTGACTATGTTGCTGGCCTTGCTGCCGTCGCGGGACACGCCGCATTCGACGCGAAGCTGCTCCAGGGGCACCCATGAGCCATGATAGGCCAGCACCATGGCAAGACAGGCGGCGCCGCATTCCGCCGCTTCCATCTGCAGGATCGTCGGCGTTCTCTTGGTGCGTGTTCGAAGCAAGCGCCAATTCATGCGTCCTGCCAGGGATCTGTGTGCTTTTCCATTCGTTCGAGCAGTTTATCCATCGATCCCGGTCAGCTTTCTGAGCAAAGGAACGACGAGGTCCAGGGGACGGCGGCTTCGCGTCGTGATTTCGGCCTGGGCCAGCGTGCCACTGGTGAGATGTATCTCCGGCCCCGTCCCGACAGCCCACCGATATCCACTCGGCGTCGATCCGTCCTGCTCCAGGGATACGGCCACGGCGTAGGGTGCGCCGTCACGCGAAAACACTTTCACGAGCTGATCGTTGTGCAGGACTGCCGTCATTCCCTGCGGCGTCACCGGAAATTCCGAGACGCTCGAGACAACTCCGATCATCGTCCCGAATTCCTCTCGCTTGACGGTGCTCGGCGCGACGCGCACCTGGAAGCCGGGCTTGACACTCTTTCCCTGGTCGGCGGGGATATAGACGACCGCCTCGAGCCTCGCGCCTTCGTCCTCTATCAGGACGACCGGCGTGCCCACGGCCAGCACCGAGCCGGTCGAGGTCTTTATTTCCAGCACGCGACCCGCGATCGGACTGAGGACCTCCGAGTTGCGCCCCAGGGTTCCCGCGATCGCCTGCATTTCACGGCGCGCGCTATTTGCAGCGAACTCCGCCTGCTGCAGTTCGCGCTGCCGCTGCGTTTCGAGATCGGTCTTCTGCGAGTGCAGCTTGAGAATCTCGTTCTGCGAATCCGTTTTGCGTTGTTGGGCCTCGGTCAGTTCGAGGCGCCGGTCCTCGAGTGTCTTCCGCGTGGTCAAACCTTTCGCCATCAACTGCTCGAGGTTCTGCACGTCGATCGAGAGGAACCGGACACGCTGGTCCGTTGCCTCGATGACTTTATTGAAGGCAGCTTCGAGCTTTGCGAAATTGGAGGCCTTCGCTGCGAGTTCCGCTCGCACCCTCGTGGCCATGTCGTCGCGCTCGCGCTCGCGTTCCTTGTAGGTCTCCACCGCGTTGCGATACTTCTGCTCCGTATCGGTCTGCGAGATCCGGGCGATCACCTGCCCCCTTTCGACGTGATCACCAACGGCAACGCCGAGCGAAGCAAGCCTGCCTTCCGCAGCCGAGACCGCATCGACAACGCGCCCACTTCCGACCAGAATGCCCTGCCCCGACACTCGGGACGGTATCCGGCCGTAAATGCCCCAGACAAGCGCGCCGGCCAGCGCGACCGTCAGGACCGCTACCACGATCCAGTCGGACGGTTTGGTGATGCCGACGAGATGATCGAGTTCCTCCGGCGAGGCGGCACGTTGCAACGCGCTGGCACGGAAGATGCGCTGGGAGCTGTTATTCACTCCTTACTCCCCGAAAAACTCCGGTGCAGCCGTTCTTGCCGCCTGCCAAAATCAGCGTATGGTACTTCAAGCAATCCTGGACCATACATCGTAGCCATTTTCGACACAATGCACCAAGCACGCCGGACGCCCGGGTAGCAGTTGCCGAGAATGCGCGCGGAGAATGCGATTGAGCGATCTTTCGCGCGGCGCTAAGCTTGGCGACTGGCATCGGACGGTTCGGATGAAAACGGACAGAATCGCGCGATCTGCAGCGGCCCGCAGACTGGCCGGCGGACTGGCGGCGCAAGGCATTGCCTTGCTGGTCGCGACCAGCGTATGCGGGGCGGGCATCCTGAGCCAAGCCGATGTGAAAAGGGTCGAGACATTGAGACCGATGTTCGCGGGGTTGATGGGCGATCTCGTCCAGACCTCAAGGCGAAGCGACATCTCGGCAGTCGATGCAGATTGCGTCAAGTCCACGATCCAAAACCTCGTCGAGATTTCTCAGGAGCTCTCCAGCTACGAGTATCTGATCACAATCGAAAAGGACCTGACGGACGTCAGTGAGAACGATCCGATCCGCGACGTGGTCAAGTTCGCCATCGATCAATCCACCAATATCCTCGCGAGCCAACGCAAGAAGATCGCGCAGCTCCCCGATCAATGCGGCAAGTCTGCTTTGGCCCTCGCCAAATCGCAGCAGGCGCTTCAAGTCGTGGATGCGACTGCCGGGATTCTTGGTTCTATTCGATCCCGACTTTGAGGCTGCATGAGGAAGCCGGTTTTCCGGTTTAGGCCTGCACGCTCCCGCTTCACCTCTGCGGGTTGACCGGGGCGATGCTGGTGCAGTGCCCATTCAGATCATAGGTGAGCCGTATCCCATAGATCACCATCGAACCGCCTCGGGCATCGATGACGTCTGGATTCTTGGTCCCATCCTCAACTTTCATCCCCGCGCTGACATTCAGTAGATCATTGTCAGTCAATTCTCTCGCCGAACCCATGATCAAGCCCCTTCAAATTTTGCCAAATGTCGGACCGAGGCAGCCCTGGCTTCGCGCCAGCTCGAGAGTTGCCGCGGCCCGGCCCGCCTCCAAGGAATCGTGGAAGGCGTTCAGGAAGGCTTTCACACGTGCATCGTCGCTGTTGCGAGCCCCGCCGCAGACAATCTCCAGTTCTGCTAAGCTCAGTTCGTTGTTCATCGTCGTGCTCCTCAATGTTGCTGGGAAACATTGAGCAGATCCCCCTCTCTCGCACCGTGATATCGCTCACGTTGTGGCGCGGGGAGTATTACAGGCCGGGAAATGAAAGAGGTCGCCAACTGGGGCGACCTCTACTTCGTGAGCAAGTCTGAAGGGACGAGATCAGAGGGGCGGCTGCGCCGGCCCGAACGGGCCGCGCAGATTGCCAGGCCCCTGCAGGGCGCCGAAGATGCACGGCCGACCCACTCGACAGCGTGTTCGATGGCGCCTCCGATGGCGCGGAAGAAATCGCCAATGCGGTTGCCGCCCCTAATCGCGTCGTTGTCCAGCTCTTTATGCTCGCGATTGCTGTGCTCAGTCATTTCCGTCTCCCGCTTTCGACGAAGGGATCATCCCCTCTCATCTCGTGGTCGCAGGAGTATCGCAGGCGACTGGTTTCGGCTGTGATAAGGCTCGATTGCGCAATCGTGCCGCTCCCGAACCCGAAGCGCCCTCCCTCCGCCTTGATAGAAACGCCGAGCGCTCGTCGTAGCCGTTGTGATCGGTTGCCCTCATCGTGGACGGGCCGTTGTTCAGGTACAGCTCCTTGCGAAGCTGGCCGTCCGAGATGGAGGCGATCAAGCGCTCTTTCCGATAGCGCTGAGCGGGCATAAACCAATGATTGCGGGAAAACCTCTGCAGACGATCCGCGCCGCTTCTTCGCGGTGCTTTGGCAGCTCCAGCTTAGGCTGGGCACACCTGCCCGTTTGTGGCAGATTCACGGCTTAGGAAAGCACCTCCTCACCCGGCATAGGGTCACTTGGAGGCTTCCGGTTGAACCCATCGTTTTCGGTTCGACGCGCATGGACAACAGGTTCCAAGTGCTATGGGAGGACGACGCCCGCATCTTTTGCCGGGCTTTATGTCATTCCGACACCAGCAGAGCTGTATTGGCGGTGCTTCCCAGGGCCAAGCACGCTTCGTCCGGCATCCTCGATCGGCTCGCTCGCGAGTTCGAACTCAAGGACCAGCTGGATGGCGCGTGGGCAATGCGGCCGCTCGGGCTGGAGTACGACGGCAGTCACCCTGTTTTGCTGCTCGAGTATCCTGGCGGCCGGCCACTCGAGCAGTTGCTTGGTGCGCCCATGGACATCGGGCGTTTTTTGCGACTGGCGATCGATATCGCGAGCGCCTTGAACAAGGTGCACCAACGCGGCCTCGTTCACAAGGACGTGAAACCGGCGCATATACTGGTAAACTGCGACGACGAACGGATCCGGTTCACCGGCTTCGGTATCGCTTCGCGCTTGGTCCGGGAGCGACGCACGCCCGGGCCGCCCGAGTTCATCGTGGGCACGCTCCCTTACATGGCGCCCGAACAGACCGGGTGGATGAACCGCTCGATCGATTTCCGTAGCGACCTCTACTCGCTTGGTGTGACGCTCTACCAAATGCTGACCGGCTCGTTGCCGTTCACCGCGGCACATTCGATGGAGTGGGTACATTGCCACATCGCCCGAAAGCCCGTACCGCCCAGCGAGCGCCTGAGCACTGTACCGACGGCAATCTCGGCCGTAGTGCTCAAGCTGCTCGCCAAGTCCGCAGAGGAACGTTATCAGAGCGCGCCGGGCCTTGAGCACGATCTGCGCCGCTGCCTGCATGAATGGGAAACCGGACGTGGGATCGAAGACTTTGCCCTCGGGCAATATGACACGCCCGACCGACTGCTGATCCCCGAAAAGCTCTATGGAAGAGACCGCGAGATTGAACTCCTGCTGGGCGCGTTCGATCGGATGCTCAAGGGCGGCGTGCCGGAATTGGTGCTGGTTTCCGGCTATTCCGGTGTGGGCAAGTCCTCAGTGGTCAATGAGCTCCATCACCGGCTTGTTCCGTCGCGCGGGCTGTTCGCATCGGGCAAGTTCGATCAGTACAAACGCGATATTCCGTATTCGATGCTGGTCGAGGCATTTCGCAGCCTCGTGAGGTCTCTTCTAAGCAAGAATGACGTCGAACTCGCGAACTGGCGCCAAGCCTTTCAAAATGCGCTGGGCGCAAACGGCCAACTCGTTGCCAACCTGATTCCTGAATTGCGGCTGATCATTGGAGAGCAGCCTCCCGTTCCTGATCTCCCGCCACCGCAGGCACAGAACCGCTTCCATCAGGTACTGCGGCGCTTCATAGGGGTATTCGCACGTTCCGAGCATCCGTTGGTGCTTTTCCTCGACGATCTTCAATGGGTCGACGCCGCCACGTTGGATCTGATTGAGGATCTGTTGACCCGGACCGATCTGCACTACCTGATGCTGATCGGGTCCTTTCGGGACAACGAGGTCACCGCCGCCCATCCGTTACGGCATCGGCTTGAAGCCATAGAGAACGCTGGCGCAAACCTGCAACAGATCATCCTTGCGCCGCTTGCCGGCGAACACATTTCGCGCCTGATCTCTGATGCTCTAGGCTGCGATTTGCTGCATGCGGCGCCGCTCGCGCATTTGATCCACGATAAAACGGCCGGCAATCCATTCTTCGTGAATCAGTTCCTCCACCTACTCGCCGCAGAAGGGCTCGTCCGCTTTGATCACGACGCAAGGTGCTGGTGCTGGGACCTGGATCGCATTCACGCCAAGGGGCACACCGACAACGTCGTGGATTTGATGATCGTAAAACTCGCCCAGCTACCGGCTGACACACAGAACACGATGCGGGAGTTGGCCTGTCTCGGAAATTTCGCCGAAACCAGGACACTCTCGGTCGTCCTCGGGCTCTCCGAGCAGCAGGTTCATGCGGCGCTCTGGGAGGCGGTCCGCCAGGAATTGATCGAGCAGCAGGCCGACGGCTACAGGTTTGTCCACGACCGCGTACAAGAAGCCTGCTATTCGCTGATCCCGGAGCATCAACGCGCGGCGCTTCATCTGCGAATCGGGCGCCAATTGCTGGCGCAGACATCCGGGGAGAAGCGCGAGAAGGCGATCTTCGCAATCGTCAATCAGCTCAACCGCGGCGCGGCCTTGATCACCTCCCAAGATGAACGCGTGCAGCTTGCGGAGCTCAATCTGGCAGCCAGCCTGCGCGCGCGGGCGTCGGCGGCCTACGCGGCGTCGCTCAACTACGCCGCAACTGGTGCGGCATTGTTGCCGCACGACCGTTGGGAGCGCTTCCAGCGGCTTGCTTTTTCGCTCGAGTTGCATCGCGCCGAATGCGAGTTCGTGACCGGCGCTGTCGTTGAGGCGGAACAGCGCTTACAGGAACTGACGACGCGAATCTCGAATGCAACCGACCTTGCAGTCGTCGCGCGCCGACTGGTGGATTTGTATACGGCGCTCAGCAAGCCGGATCGCGCGGTCGGCGCCGGTCTCAGCTGTCTGGAGCAACTCGGGATTCGATGGCTGGCGCACCCCAGCGATGATCACGTCCGACGGGAATACGAGCGCGTCCGATCTCGCCTCGGAGACCGAGCCATCGAGGAGGTGCTGGATCTGCCGCTGATGACCGACGCGCTGGCACTGGCCCTGTTGGATCTTTTGACGGCCCTCATGCCGCCTGCATTCTTCACCGATACGAACCTTCGCTCGCTGGTGGTCATCAAAGCGGTGGATTTGAGCCTTGAGTGGGGGAACAACGATGCCTCCTGCGTTCCCTACGTCATGTTCGGCGCCATTGCCGGCGCCCGCTTCGACGACTATGAGGCGGGCCTCCGATTGAGCCGTATCGGCACTGAGCTGGTCGAGCGCCGCGGATTTTCGCTCGTTCAAGCGAGGACCTACCTGAACTATGGCAACCTCGTCCTTTCATGGACAAAGCCCCTCCAGCACGCGCGAGAGGCGTTTCGACGCGCATTTGACGCGGCGAGCAACAGTGGCGACATCACGTTCGCTGCCTTCAGCTGCTCCAGCCTGAATACGAATTTCCTCGCGGCGGGCGATCCGCTTGCAGACGCACAACGCGAAGCCGAGCACGGATTGCGGTTGACCGAAGAGGCTAAATTTGGGCTGATCGGCGACATCATAAGGCCGCAACTTGGGCTGATCCGGATGCTGCGTGGCTTGACCCGGCGGTTCGGCGCTCTTCACGACAACCCGTCCGACGAGCTTCGGTTCGAGCGGCATTTGGCTGCTGATCCGGCGCTCGTATTGCCTGAGAGCTGGTACTGGATACGCAAGCTGCAAGCGTGCTTCTTTGCCGGCGACTATGTGTCGGCCGCGGCCGCCGCAGCGAGGGCTCCGAGCCTACCGTGGTCACCACCTCAGCTATTCGAAACGGCGGAATACGAGTTCTATGCGGCACTGTCCCACGCCGCATGCTGGGATTTGGCTCCCCCTGAAGAACAGCAAGGGCACTTTGACGCGCTGACGGTCCACCAACGGCAGCTCGAGTTGTGGGCGCAGAATTGCCCTGAGAGCTTCGCGAACCGCGCTCTACTCGCCGGCGCAGAAATCGCCCGCCTCGAAGGCAGAGAACTCGACGCGGAGCGTCTCTACGAACAAGCCATCCGGTCCGCCCGCGGCAACGGGTTCGTCCACCACGAGGGACTCGCTTACGAAATGGCCGCGCGCTTTTACGGCACGCGTGGCTTCGAAGAGTTTGCTCGCATCTATCTGCAAAAAGCGCGCGATTGCTTTGTTCGGTGGGGGGCGGACGGCAAAGTGCGGCAACTTGAGGATATCCACCCGCATCTCAAGGAGGCGAGATCAGAGCCTGGCCCGATGAGCACCATCGGGGCGCCGGTCGAGCATCTCGACCTCACGACCGTGATCAAGGTGTCAGAGGCGGTATCCGGCGAGATGGACTTGGAAAAGCTCGTCGAGACCCTGATGCACACGGCCATCGAACAAGCCGGCGCTGAGCGGGGTCTGTTGATCCTGTCGCACGAGAGCAACGAGCCGCGCATCGAGGCGGAAGCCACCGTAACCGGCGACGGAGTGACCGTCGACCTATGCGATGCGGCGGTGACCGCGGCTCTGGTTCCGGAATCCGTTCTTTATTACGTAATGCGGACCAGAGAGTGCGCTGTTCTCGAAGATGCCGCCTGCCAACCTTCTTTTGCGACGGACCCCTACCTTGGTCAGCGCAAGCCTCGTTCCATTCTTTGCTTGCCTCTGATCCACCATGGGAAGCTTGTCGGGGTGCTCTACCTTGAGAATACACTGACGCCCCATGTTTTCGCACCTGCGAGAGTGGCCGTTCTAACACTGCTCGCCTCACAAGCGGCAATCGCGCTGGAAAATGCGGCTCTGTATCGCGATGTCAGAGAACGCGAAGCGAAGATCCGCCGCCTGGTCGACGCCAACATCATTGGAATCATCATCTGGGAGCTTGAAGGTCCCATTCTGGAGGCAAACGACGCGTTTTTGCGCATCGTGGGGTACGATCGTGAGGATCTCGCCTCTGGTCGCCTGCTCTGGACTGCGCTGACACCGCCGGAATGGCTCGATCGGCACGAACGATGGTGGATTCCGGAACTCAAGAAGATGGGAAGCGTACAGCCGTTCGAGAAAGAGTATTTCCGCAAGGACGGAAGCCGCGTGCCGGTCTTGATCGGAATGGCTGCGTTCGACGAGCAACGGGATCAAGGTGTCTCCTTTGTCGTCGACCTGACGGAGCGTAAACGGTCCGAGGAGGCTCTGCGGGAGAGCGAAGAGCGTTTTCGTACTCTCGTACAGTTCTCTTTCGACGTGTACTGGGAATCAGATGCGGACCATCGCTTCATCCGCCAGGAGTTCGCCGAAACCGTTACAGACGCTCCCGCGTCGGGCTCTGAACTTGGTAAAACGCGTTGGGAAGTGCCCTACTTGGAACCCGGCGAGGAAGCCTGGCGCATGCATCGGCAGACGCTCGATGCCCACCTGCCGTTCCGTGACTTCGAGCTCGCGCGCCCGACGCCCGACGGCCGCAAGCGCTACGTCTCCGTCTCCGGGATTCCGGTTTTCGACAAGTCCGGTCAGTTCATCGGCTATCGCGGCGTGGGGCGCCACATCACCGAACAAAAGCGCGCCACCGAGGCCCTGCGCGAGATGCAAAGGGAGTTGGCGCATGCCAATCGCCTCGCCACCATGGGCGAACTCACGGCCTCGATCGCCCACGAAGTAAGCCAGCCGGTCGCCGCGGCATCCATGAATGCTGGTGCGGCCGCGCGTTTCCTTGAGAGGGACCCACCCGATCTCGAGAGGGTCAGGCAATCACTGGACTGGGTCATTAACGATACGGCGCTCGCCAGCGACATCATCCAGCGAATTCGCGATCTCATCAAGAAAGCGCCGCCCCGGAAGGATAAATTGGATATCAACGAAGCGATCCGGGACGTGATTGAGCTTACCCGCGGCGAAGCGATGAAGAACGGCGTCTCGGTACAAGCGGAACTTGCGGACAGCTTACCGCCTGTGGAGGGCGATCGTGTCCAATTGCAGCAAGTGGTGCTTAATTTGATCGTCAATGCAGTCCAGGCCATGGGCACCGTCGCGGACGACGCCAGAAGGGTGATTATCACCACGGGTGAGGTCGGTCCGGACCGTGTTCTTGTCGAGGTTCAGGACTCGGGACCGGGATTGACAGTGGAAGATCTCGATCGCGTCTTCACTCCCTTCTACACGACGAAGCCGGGCGGGCTCGGGGTCGGACTGTCCATCTGCCGTTCGATTATCGAAGCTCATGCCGGACGTTTGTGGGTGACACCTAACCTGCCCCGCGGAGCGACTTTTCACTTCACCGTGCCGGTGCGTCCCGCAGACGCTTCCTGACTATCTTGCTCCTATCAGCAAGCTTACTGCCGCCGCCTCGAGCCCGCGCCAGCTCCGGCGCAGCAGCCACATAGGAACAACGCCAATACGTGTCGGTTCGAGAACGGATGTTCCTCGTAACCTAAGGGCAATCCATGTACCACCACGTCAAGAAACTGATGTTCACCGTCCGTGTCGACGAACCGGATCCCCGTTTCGGCAATATGCTGCTCGAACAGTTCGGCGGCGCCAACGGCGAGCTCGCCGCCGCCATGCAGTACTCCATACAGGGTATCAATTGCGAGGATCCGGATCGCAAGGATCTCCTGATGGACATCGGCACGGAGGAATTGAGCCATCTCGAAGTCGTCGGTACGCTAGCCCGCATGCATCTGAAGCCCGCGAAGTTCGATCGCGAGGCTGCCGAAGCCGATCCGCTCATCGCAATCGCGGGAGGCGGTGGCGTGAACCTGTTCAACTCGCAGGGCAACGCCTGGACTGCCGATTACCTCAAGATCACCGGCGAGCTGGATGTCGACCTTCGGAGCAACATTGCCGCGGAGGCGAGGGCCAAGATCGTCTACGAACGGCTGATCAATTTCACCGATGACGCCGGCACCAAGGATGCGCTTCAGTTCCTGATGACCCGCGAGATCACGCACATGAAGGCGTTCTCGCTGGCTCTGGAAAGCATGGCAAAGCCGGCATTCAGCATCGGCCGGATCGCGCCGACACCCGGCCTCGTCGATCAGTTCTTCAACGATTCGACGGGAACCGGCGATCATGGCGAGATCGACACGCGCGGGCCGTGGAATGAAGGAGGCGAATGGGTCTTCACCGACTCGCCCGCCATCCAGGCCGGTGAGCCCGGCCCGGCAAATGGCATCCTCACCGAGAGCTCTCCGCCGGTCGACGAAGCCGGTCTCGGCGAACTCCTGATCGACGAGCTTCGCGACATCCTTCACGCAGAGAAGCAACTGACAAAAACGCTGCCCAAGATGGCGGAGGCCGCGCGCTTCGATCAGTTGCGAGAGCTGTTCGAGCAGCATCTCGCCGAGACCGAGGCACAGATCGAGCGGATCAACGAGTGTTTCGAGATGCTCGGAAAGTCCCCACGCGCCAAGCCTTGCAAGGGCATGATGGGCCTGGTCGAGGAAGGTCAGGAAATCATGGACGAAGGCGAAGAGAAGGAAGATGCTGCTGCCGACCTCGCATTGATCGGAGCGGCGCAGCGGGTCGAGCACTACGAGATCGCCGGTTACACCACCGCGCGCAATCTCGCTCAGCAATTGCGCCATAGCGCGATCGTCAGTCTGCTGTCGAAGTCCCTCGCCGAGGAAGAGAACGCCGATCAGCTCTTGAACCAGATCGCTCGTTCGCTGATGTCTGTTGCGAAAATGCCCGCGGCCGTCGAGCAGACGGAATAAACGCTAGGCCTGCTTCTGGCTGGCGGGATCTGCCTTCAAGGACGGTCCCGTCAGCAGCCATTCCTGTCGAGATGCTGTTGGCGGGTCAGGCGGCCCTCCGGAGCTTCACCCTACCCCAGCGCATCGCACGAGCTCGTCGCTTTGCTCCGTATAATGCTGTTATTCGGCGATCGCCACACCCGAGCGGAGACGGCGGCTCGGGCGGTACCGGGGGGCGGGCGGCGGCGGCATCTCTCATGTGGAGCGCGGCGGACAAGGTGCATCAAGCCCGCGCGGCATGCGCAACGAGATCACTCCGCCGTCGAACGGCAACGTCCCGCGACATTAGACAACCGCGCGCCTCGGTCCGTTTCCTTCCAGACGCGCGGCGAGCGCGGCCCCGGCGGCACCCTCCCTTACGCCGGGGCCGCGTCCTTTTTTGCACGATGATGTGCCGGAATTGCGAGGCGCTGAGCCGAGGCCCTAGAAAGGGCCGCCTATCCCGACGGCCTGCCTTGTGGGGTCTGCGCTCACTTGCTGGACGTGGTCGATCCGTTGGAGCCCGTCGTGACGCTCGGCGCGTTGGTCGGCGTCGTGGTGGTGGCTTGATGACCGACGTCCCGTCCATTGTAGAAGAAGACGGCGGCGACGACGGCTATGACGAAGATTGCTCCAATCATCCAACCGACCGGGCTGTTCTGCCGTGACCGGACTGTGTTGTGACCGTCTTGATCCATGCTGATCTCTCCGTGACTGCTTAAAACATGTCGGCGGAAGAGACGTTCCTGTCTTCCCTATCTTCGCCTAGCGTCGCCGCACGACCAGGACGCCGATTACGAATGCCGCGGCCAGCGACCGGAGCGGTGCGGCCCTGGCGATCTCCCGCAGTTGCCCGGCGAGGCGCGCTGCGGCCGCAGGCGGCTCAGACTGCGGAGCCTGCACTCTCGGGGCGCCGGATGCGGCCGAGCCGTTCTCAATCCCGGGATCGTCAGGAAGGCCGGATGCTTCGGTCATTGCGGAGGCGTCTCTCAGGTCCATCAGAATACCCTCGCTTGGCTGGTTCGAAGCAACCGCGCGCTGCCCGCGCGGTTCCTATCGGGCGGCTTGCAACAAAAACGCGAAAACAACCCCATGCACCGTAGCGGGCGATAACGGAATCAATGGCCTCGCAGCCGATTTCTGTTTTTGCGAAGTCGGCTTGACCCGTCGGGCAAAACACCTGTAGACAGGCATCTTGCGGGATCAGATGAAGGGCTTCCCACCCGTGACCGCCAGGGTCGCTCCGGACGTATAGCTCGAGAGCGGGTCGGCCAACATCACATAGGCCGTCGCGAGCTCGGCGGGCTGCCCGGCGCGCTGCATGGGCACCTGCTTGCCGAAATTCTTGACGGACTCCTCGGGCATGGTCGACGGTATGAGGGGCGTCCAGATCGGTCCCGGAGCGACCGCGTTGACCCGGATGCCCTTGCTTGCCAGCATCTGAGCGAGGCCGCCGGTAAAATTCTGAATGGCCCCTTTGGTGGTGGCATAGGCAAGCAGGGTCGGGTTAGGCATGTCCGAGTTCACGGACGCCGTATTCACGATCGCGCCGCCCGGCCGCATGTGCGGGACGGCGGCCTTGGCCAAATAGAACATCGCATGGATGTTCACTTCGAACGTTCGTTGCCATTCCTTGTCGCTGATGTCCTGGATGTCCTCGAACGTCGCCTGATGGGCCGCGTTGTTGACGAGGATGTCGATTCCCCCGAGTTCCTCGACCGCGCGACGGACGATGGACCGGCAATGGTCGGGATCGGCGATGTCGCCGGAAATCAGGACGGCCTTGCGCCCTTCCCGCTCCACCAACGTCTTGACCTCAGCCGCGTCGTCATCCTCGTTCAGATACGCGATGACGATGTCTGCGCCCTCACGGGCATAGGCAATTGCGACGGCGCGGCCGATGCCGCTGTCGCCGCCGGTGATGATGGCCTTCTTGCCGGCAAGGCGCCCTGCCCCCTTGTAACTCTCCTCGCCATGATCCGGCCGCGGGTTCATCGCGCGGGTCGAACCGGGCATCGGTTGTTGCTGGGCAGGGAATGGGGGCTTGGGATATTCGGTCATGGAGCTGCTCCGGAATTTCCTCCGGTAACCTAAGGCGACCGCAAGCGTTCCAAGCCGCCAATCGTATCCGTTGCTTCAATCGCGTCGCTCGGCTGCGGATCTACGCCGACGGTTAGGAACGCCAGCCATGTTCCCGCCGTTCACCCGGATGGTTCGTTATTCCTTCAAGATCTCGGATGGTGGCGATTTCTCTGATAGTGAAGACCTGCCAGACGATGAAGCTGCATGGCACCAGGCCGTCCGCACCGTGCGGGACATTGAATCGACACTCACTTCCAACGGCGGCGATTGGTCACTGGTTGTTTACCGGGAGGGTGATCCGCTCTACCGCATCGATGTGCGCGCCCAAAAGCTCAATTAAGTGCTCGGACTGAGACGCAGATGGGTCGGGTCGAAGCCTGCCAGCCCTTCCATCTCCTTTGGCTTGAGGATGTGAAACTCTGATCTGCTCACCGACACCAATCCTTCCTTCCGGAGATTTTGAAGGACTCGCAAATTTGTAACCTGGCTCAGTTTGCGTAAGGAACCACCGCAGCAGGCTCGCATTGCCCGAAACCGGACCGAACCATTGGGGAAAGCGGCGTCGACAGCTTTTGGGAGGCGTCGGTGCGCCCCGACGATCCGCAAAAGCCCGTGGCAAGGCGATAGGGCGGACGAGGACGACAGATGCTTGAAGACCTTCGCGCCATCATCCAGCCCGGAGCGCTGATAGCCGTATTGATCATCCTGTTGCTGATGGCCGCTGCTGATGCCGCAATCTTCATCGCGACCAGAGGATGGCCGTTCTGATGCGGCAGTGAATCAACCAGATCGTTGCAATAGGAACCTTCATAGGATTGACCGGTTCGCCCTGCCTACAGGGGAGCACGGCGAACATCGATGCTTTTCCGGATACGAACGGCTCTGCTGCCATTTGCGACGTTGCCGCTGGCCGCTTGCGCCGGCCGGCAGTCCGTGCTCGATCCGCAGGGGCTTCAGTCTGACCAGATCCTCCGGACTTTCCTCATCTTCCTGATCATCGCGGCGGTGGTCTGGATCGCCGTCCTGATCGTGCTTTGTGTGGGCATGCTGCGCCGAAAGCGTCCGGCCTACCAGCCGCTCGCGCTGCAGCAGCCGTTTGAAGAGACGACCGGTCGCGTCGTCCTTGCCTTGGGAGTCGCCACCCTTGTCGTCGTGCTTGGACTCTCAATCGTCAGTTATGCCGGTCAGCGCACCGTCTTCGCCAAGGACGAGCACGCCCTCACGCTCAAGATCATCGGCCATCAATGGTGGTGGGAAGTCCGCTACGAGGACGACAGTCCCGACAAGAGCTTCGTGACCGCAAACGAGATCCGCATTCCGACCGGCCAGCCCGTAAAGGTCGAGCTGGAGTCTGCCGATGTGATCCACAGCTTCTGGGTGCCGAGCCTGACCGGGAAGATGGACCTCATCACCGGGCAGAAGAACGAGCTGCAATTCACGGCGAAGAATGCCGGCGTCTATCGCGGACAGTGCGCCGAATTCTGCGGCCTTCAGCATGCCCATATGGCGTTCGCCGTGCTGGCGCTGTCGGCGGACGAATTCGGCCGCTGGCGCGACCACGAGAACCAGAGTGCGACCAGCCCGACCGACCCGCTCGGCAAGCAGGGCGAGCACCTGTTCCGCGCAAGAGGCTGTGCGCTCTGCCACACCGTCCGCGGCACGCTCGCGGGCGGGCAGCTCGGCCCTGATCTGACCCACGTCGGCAGCCGGACGACAGTCGCAGCCGGAACGCTGCCGATGACCCCGGCCGCGCTCGGCGGCTGGATCGCCGACCCCCAGCACGTCAAGCCCGGCAGCAACATGCCGAAGATGCCGCTGCAATCGGATGAGCTCATCGCGATCCTCCACTATCTGGAGCAACTCAAGTGACCGTGGTAGCTGAAGAACGCGCGTTGCGGGATGACGGGTTGAGCGGCCTGGAGCTGTCCGCGCGCCTTGAAAGCATCTGGCGCACGCCGTCCGGCCTGCTCGGCGCGCTGATGTCGGTCGACCACAAGGTCGTCGGCCGACGCTACATCGTCACGGCATTCGCGTTCCTGCTTCTCGGCGGCATCCTTGCGATCCTGATGCGCATCCAGCTCGCCGGGCCCGAGAAGACGTTCCTGTCGGCCGACAAATACAACCAGATCTTCACGATGCACGGCTCGACGATGATGTTCCTGTTCGCCGTCCCCGTGATGGAGGCTTTCGCCGTCTACCTCGTACCGCTGATGGTCGGAACGCGGAATATCGCCTTCCCGCGCCTCAATGCGTTCAGCTACTGGATGTTTCTGTTCGGAGGCTGCTTCCTCTGGATCTCCTTCGCGCTCAACGTCGGTCCGGATGTCGGCTGGTTCGCCTACGTTCCCCTGTCCTCGTTGCAGTACACGCCCACGAAACGGCCCGACGTCTGGGCGCAGATGATCACCTTCACCGAGGTCGCGGCGCTCGCGGTCTCCGTGGAGATCGTCGTCACCGTGTTCAAGCAGCGCGCGCCCGGCATGACGCTCGACCGAATCCCCCTCTTCGTGTGGGCGATGCTGGTCACGGCCTTCCTGGTGATGTTCGCGATGCCTTCGATCATGGTCGCATCGACCTCGCTGATCCTGGACCGTCTCGTCAACACGCGCTTCTACGATTCCTCGTCGGGCGGACATCCCCTGCTCTGGCAGCACCTGTTCTGGTTCTTCGGTCATCCCGAGGTCTACATCATCTTCATCCCGGGGACCGGCATGGTCTCGGCCATCCTCGCAACATTCGCGCGCCGGCCGGTGATCGGCTATCCGGTCGTGATCCTCTCGCTGATCGCCACCGGCTTCCTGTCGTTCGGCCTGTGGGTCCACCACATGTTCGTGACGGGCCTGCCCCAGCTCGGCGCCGGCCTATTCACGGCGTCCAGCATGCTGATCGCCGTGCCGAGCGGGCTGCAGATCTTCTGCTGGCTGGCGACCCTGTGGGACGGCCGTCCGGTCTACCGCACCCCGCTCCTGTTCGTGATCGGCTTCATCGTGATCTTCGTGCTCGGCGGCCTCTCCGGCGTGATGGTCGCCTCGGTGCCGATCGACACACAGGTGCACGATACCTATTTCGTCGTCGCCCACTTCCACTACGTTCTGATCGGTGGCGCGGTCTTCCCGCTCATCGGCGCCGTCTATTACTGGTTTCCCAAGATCACCGGCCGGATGCTGAGCGAGCGGCTCGGACGCTGGAACTTCTGGCTGGCCTTTGTCGGCTTCAACGTCGCGTTCTTCCCGATGCACATCCTCGGGCTGATCGGGATGCCGCGGCGCGTCTACACCTACACCCCAGACATGGACTGGGCGCACCTCAACCTGCTCTCCAGCGGCGGCGCTGCGATTTTCGCGCTCAGCTTCGCGCTGCTGCTCGTCAACGTGATCATCAGTCTTCGCGGCGGCGCGCTCGCAGGCGACAATCCCTGGGATGCTTCGACGCTGGAATGGGCGACGTCCTCACCGCCGCCACCGCAGAATTTCGACCGCATTCCCGTGCTCAAGCACCGTGATCCGCTCTGGCTCGACAATCGAAGCCTGCCTGTCGTTGCGGGCTTGAGCGTGGAGCGCCGCGAAGTGCTTCTGACTTCGCTGGCCGAAGCAGAGCCGCAGGTCCGCGAGGCGTCGCCCGAGCCGAGCATCTGGCCGCTGCTGACGGCGATTACGACGACGGTGTTCTTCATCGGCTCGATCTTCACGCCCTGGGCGGTGCTGTGGGGCACGCCGCCCATGGCGATTACCTTGATCGGCTGGTTCTGGCCGGCCGGCAGCAAGGAGGACGAGGAGTGAGGCAAACCATCGTCCGCAACGTCGCCGAACTGCCAACCTATGGCTATGGCCCCCGCAGCGGCCCCTGGTGGGGTGCCATCGGGTTCATGGCGCTCGAGGGTATGGGATTCGCCATCGCAATCGGGGCCTACCTCTATCTCTATGCCGTCAACCCGAACTGGCCGATTGGAGCGGCGCCCCCCGATCTCTGGCCTGGCACGGCCGAGACCATCATCTATCTCCTGAGCATCATTCCGAACGAGATGACCAATCGCGCCGCTCATCGACAGGACCTTGCGAAAGTACGCACAGGCCTCATCGTGATGGCGCTGATTGGTCTCGGATTATTGGTCCTGCGCGGCTTCGAGTTCGCTCATCTCAACACGCGCTGGGACAACTCGGCCTACGGATCCGTCGTCTGGTTGATCCTGGGACTGCATACGACCCATCTTGCCACCGATGTCGGCGACACGATCGTGCTGACGGTGCTGATGTTCACGCGCCACGCCAGGCCGCGCCGGTTCAGCGACGTCACCGACAACGTGTTCTACTGGAACTTTGTCGTGCTGGCCTGGCTGCCGCTCTACGTTCTGCTCGACTGGGTGCCGCGCCTATGACCGCTGCCGAACGACATCCGAAGTTGCTCTATTGGGCCGGCGTCGCGCTCGGACCGCTCGCATGGGGCATCAACCTGCAAGGGATCTATGCGCTCGCCCATTTCTCGTGCGAGACGACGAAGTTCACCGGCACGATCATGAGCGCCGTCCTCGCCATCGTCGCCCTCGCGGGCACGGCGATATCGGCTCTTGCGGTTCGGCGCGGCGCCGCCGCGGAATGGGCCGATGCGCAAGGCGGCGGTCCCCGCACGTTCATGGCCTGGCTCGGTGTCGGCTCCGGCGTGCTGTTCGCGCTAGTGATCGCGAACCAGCTCGCGGCATCATTGATGATCAGCCCATGCCTGCGCTGAGCCTGCTGGCTCTTCTGCTTGGCCTGGCCGCGGCGCCGGCAATGGCGCACGGCATCTCGGATGTCGATCAGGGCCGGCTCTGGAGCTTCGACCCCTGGCTTCTGGCACCCCTTTATATGGTTGGGATTGGCTTCTACGTCGGCACGCAGCGGCTCTGGCACCATGCCGGCGGCGGGCGCGGCGTCAGCTTCGGCCAGGTCGGCGCATTCTGGACGGGATGGCTGATCGTCGCGCTCGCCCTCACCTCGCCGCTGCACTGGCTTGGCGAGCGTCTGTTCACTGCGCACATGATCGAGCACGAGCTGCTCATGGTGGTCGGCGCGCCGCTGATGGCCTTCGCCCGGATCAACGGGGCGCTGATGTGGAGTCTGCCCGCTTCGCTACGTCCCGCTGCGGGCCGATGTCTCAATTGGCCGATCGTGGCGCGGCCGTGGGCAGTCATCAGCCATCCTGTCACCGCGACGGCCCTGCACGGCCTCGCCCTCTGGGCCTGGCATGCGCCGCCGCTCTATGCATGGGCGCTGGAAAACACCGCCATCCATCGCCTCCAGCACATCAGCTTCTTTGCCACCGCCTTGTTGTTCTGGTGGGTGCTTCTCCACGGCCGCGGCGTCGGGCGCAGCGTGCGGCTTCGGGACGGCATCGCGATTGCCTGCCTGTTCCTCACTGTGCTTCATTCCGGCGTGCTCGGAGCGCTCCTGACGCTTTCGACGCGCCTGTGGATTCCAGGCCAGGGCGCCCTCGCGGGTGAATTCGGTCTGTCGCCGCTCGAGGATCAGCAGCTCGCGGGCATCCTGATGTGCGTGCCGATGGGCATGCTCTACACGGGTGCTGCCCTGTTCTTCGGTTATCGGTGGCTGACCACGATCGCTGCGGATGCCGGCGTGCCGACAGTTCGGCATGCCGGTTGAAGGAACATAGGAACCGCAGGTTTTATGCGACGTTCGCCTGCTGACTTTCGACAATCTCTTGGAGGCCAGATGGGCAAACCAACCGTCATGGCGGCTGTCATTCTCACGGTAGCCTTTGCGGCCCCGGAAGGCGCGATCGCGCAAGATCAACCACGCCCGGGAATGTCGTGCCCGGTCGACCATGATCAGCTCGCCGACATTCTCAAGAAGAGCGTCAAGCCCGGCGGCGGTCCGAGCAATGGCGGCCTCGACAACAACGAATGGGCCGCCGTCGTGAACCGGCAGGGTGTCGTCTGCGCGATCGCCTATAGCGGCAGCAAGGTCGACGACCAGTGGCTCGGCAGCCGCGCGATCGCCGCCGAGAAAGCGAACACCGCGAATGCGTTCAGCCTGAAGAGCAAGGCGATGGCCACCGCCAACCTTTACGCGGGCGCCCAGCCCGGCGGCTTCCTGTTCGGCGCGGCTCTCAGCAATCCGCCTTCGCCGGAGGTTCTCTACGCGGGTACGCCGGAGGAATTCGGAACCGCACGCGATCCGATGGTCGGCAAGCCCGTCGGCGGCGTCATCGTCTTCGGCGGCGGGCTGGCGTTGTATGACGGCAACGGCATCGCCGGCGCGCTCGGCGTCAGCGGCGACAGCTCCTGTGCGGATCACAATGTCGCCTGGCGCGTGCGGCACTTCCTCGGCCTCGATCACGTGCCGGCCGGCGTCAGCCCGAACATGAAGGACGCGATCATCTACGACATCGGGCCGGATGGCAAAAGCTCGTCGGGCTTTGGCCATCCCAAATGCGACGGCAAGGAAGATCAGATCGCCGTCGATCTCGGCGCCGGCGTCTCGGGAAGTGTCGTGAGGTAGTCGCGTCTCGCAGCGCTAGGAACCAAGCGCGCATGCAACGTTTGTACGTTCGCAAACCGGCCTGCAACGCGGCAGGGCCTCATCAATGCCGTGGAGATCTTCACCTATGTTAATGCCCTGCCTCAGGCGATTGCTGTGGGGAACGCTGAGTGCGCTGTGGGCGTGCTCCGCGTCGCTTTCGCCTGGTTTTGCCCAGTCCGATCTTGCCGGCCGCATGAAGGATCCCGGCCAATGGCCGATGGCGGCGCGCGACTACGCCAACACCCGCTATAGCGATCTCGATCAGATCAACGCCGGCAACGCATCGCGTCTGCAACTCGCCTGGACGTTCTCGGTTGGCGCCGATCGCGGCCAGGAGGCGGCGCCTCTCGTGGTCGACGGGACCATGTACGTGGTCGGCCCCTATGCCGGCCCTTACCCCAACCGCGTGTTCGCGCTCGACGCCACCACGGGCGAGTTGAAATGGTCGTATGCGCCGAAGCCGGAGCCTGCGGCGGCAGGCGTTGCCTGTTGCGACGTCGTCAATCGCGGGCTCGCTTTCGACAACGGCAAGGTGTTCCTCAACACGCTGGACAATCATTCCGTCGCCATCGATGCCAAGTCCGGCAAAGAGCTTTGGCACACCAAGCTCGGCGAGATCAACAAGGGCGAGACCATCACGATGGCGCCCGTCGTGGTGAAGGGCAAGGTCCTCATCGGCAACAGCGGCGGCGAGATGGGCGTGCGCGGCTGGGTCACTGCGCTCGACGAGAACACCGGCGCCATCGCCTGGCGCGCCTACGCCACCGGTCCCGACAAGGACGTCTTGATCGGCGACGATTTCAAGCCGTTCTACGACAACCTCAAGGGCAAGGATCTCGGCGTCAAGAGCTGGCCTGCCGACCGCTGGCAGGTCGGCGGCGGCACCATGTGGGGATGGATCTCCTACGATTCCGACCTCAACCTGATCTATTACGGCACCGCCAATCCCAGTCCATGGAATGCGAACCAGCGCAGCGGCGACAATCTCTGGAGTACGACCATCTTCGCGCGTGATCCGGACAACGGGCATGCGAAATGGGCCTATCAGATCAATCCGCATGACCTGTTCGACCATGACGAGATCAACGAGAACGTCTTGGTCGATCTCGAGCTGAACGGCCAGCCGCGCAAGGTGCTGATCCATCCCGGCCGCAACGGCTACATGTACGTGATGGACCGCGCCACCGGCGAAGTGATCTCGGCGGATGCATTTGAGTTCGTGAACGCCTATGAGGGCGTCGACCTCAAGACCGGCAAGATCATCCCCAACGAGGAGAAGACCCCGCTGGTCGGCAAGACGGTCGAGAACATCTGCCCGAGTGCGCCGGGCGCCAAGGATTGGCAGCCGTCCGCCTGGTCGCCGCGCACAAAGCTGCTCTATGTCCCGCATCAGCATCTCTGCATGGACTTCAAGGCGTCGCAGGTCGGCTACATCGCCGGCACGCCCTTTGTCGGTGCCGACGTCGACATGTATGCCGGTCCCGGAGGACATCGCGGCGAGTTCATGGCTTGGGATCCGGTCGCGCGCAAGAAGGTCTGGGAGATCCACGAGAAGCTGCCGGTCTGGAGCGGCGCGCTGGTGACGGCGGGCGATGTCGCGTTCTATGGAACGATGGACCGCATGTTCAAGGCGGTCGACGCAAAGACCGGAAACGTGCTCTGGCAGTTTCGCGCGGGCTCCGGGTTCATCGGCCAGCCGATCTCCTATCGCGGCTCGGACGGGCAGCAATACATCGCGATCCTCTCCGGCGTCGGCGGCTGGCCCGGCGTGGTGGCGAATGCGGAGGTCGACCAGCGGGTACGCAATAGCGCGCTCGGCTTCGCCGGTGCAATGCAGGATCTGCCGTTCTACACCGCCGGCGGCAGCGAGCTGCTGGTGTTCAAGCTCGGCGGCGCCAATGGTCAGGACAACAGCCATGCACCTCCGCGCTGATTGTGCCGCCCTTGCGCTTGGCGGCCTGATCGGGATCACATCGCCCGCAGCCGCCGCGCCGATTGGCGAGCTGCGCGTCTGTGCCGATCCCAACAATCTGCCGTTTTCCAACAGTGCGGAGGCCGGATTCGAAAACAGGCTCGCGTCGATGGTGGCGGATGCGCTCGGACGATCCCTGTCCCACACCTGGTGGGCGCAGCGTCGCGGCTTCATCCGCAACACCCTGAAGGCGGAAAAATGCGACGTCGTGATGGGCCTGCCGTCCGGCTACGACCTCGCCGAGACCACGAAGCCATATTATCGCTCGACCTATGTTTTCGTGAGCCGCCAGGACGCGCATCTCGATCTCTCCTCCCTGCTCGATCCGCGCCTGCATCGCCTGGCGATCGGCGTGCACCTCGTCGGCGACGACGGCAACAATCCGCCGCCGGCGCAGGCACTCGGCGAGCTCGGCATCGTCGACAATGTCCGCGGCTACTCGATCTACGGCGACTACCGCAAGGCCGATCCGCCGGCCCGCCTGATCGAGGCCGTCGAACACGGCGAGATCGATGTCGCCGCGGCCTGGGGACCGCTTGCCGGATACTTCGCCGGCCTCTCCGGGGTGCCGCTGACGGTCACGCCGATCCAGGATGGCGAACGCTTTGCGCCTCAGCAATTCCAGTTCGCGATTTCGATGGGCGTGCGCAAGGGGGATCACGCGTTACGGGATCAGCTCAACGTGTTCATCGACGAGCATCGATCCGAGATTGCTGCGCTGTTGCGGAGCTATGGCGTGCCTCTGATCGATGCGCCGGTGACGGCATCGGGAGGGCATGAATGATGTCTGCCATAGCGCTACGCGCAAGTGCACTGTCGCTTCTCCTGCTGGCTGTGCCGGATGATGCGGTGCTTGCCCAGCAGACCCTGCCGCAATCGCAGGAGGCGCAGATGCCGACCCTGGCACCGCGGCCGAATTTCGGCGGCAGCGTCGGCAACGGCCGGCCGGGCGTGTTCATGCAGGTTCCCGTAACCACTCTCGTTCCAGGCGCACAGCCAGACCCGCCGCAGATCAAGAATCCGGTCCAGGGCGATCCGAATGCGGAGCAACGCGGGATGACCTATTTCGTCAACTTCAATTGCGTCGGCTGCCACGCGCCGAACGGCGGCGGCGGCATGGGGCCGGCGCTGAGCAACAATCTCTTCACCTATGGCTCGCAGCCCGAGAACATCTATCTGTCGATCTACCAGGGTCGCCCCAATGGCATGCCGGCCTGGGGCGGCGTGCTGCCCGACAGCGTGATCTGGGACCTCGTCACCTATATCGGCAAGATCAGCAACGAGCCGAGCCGGCAATGGGGCCGCACCTTCTCGGCAAATCCGCTGTCGCCTGAATTGGAGCAAGTCCCGAGCGAGCAGGTCTCGACCACCGATCCCTGGTCCGCAACCAAGTCTTTCAATTTCGGCCAAAAGCCCTGATCGGAAGGGGAGCAGCCGATGATGCGTCCGACGACACGCTTGCTCATCGCTTCGCTGCTGGCCGTGACGGCTGCGGCTTGCGAGCCGGGCAAGGCTGCCGGTCCGGATAACTTCACGGGCGATGCGCGCCGTGGCACCGATCTCGTCAAGCAATACCAGTGCGGCAGCTGTCATGACATTCCCGGCATCGCCGGTGCCGACGGCAATGTCGGGCCGCCCCTGCACAGGATCGGCACGCGGACCTACATCGCCGGCTACATCCAGAACTCGCCGGACAACATGGCCGACTGGATCGAGGATCCGCAGCGGGCGTTGCCGGGCAACGCGATGCCGAAAATGGGGATTCCGCAGAAGGACGCGCGCGACATCGCGGCGTTTCTCTATACGCTGAAGTAGGTCATACGAACTCCATACATCTTGGTCGCGCTCGATATCGGCATCGTAGAACTGCGCTGGTCTTTCCAGAACGGGCACCATGATCTCTGGGACATGGACATGCCCTCGCAGCCGCGGCGGCCACGGGTCATTCGGAACCAAACTCGGCGATGACGTGCGGGCCTACGCGCTGCCGTGATATGCGTCGGCCCGGCTTGCCGGCGCCTTGCGACGCCTTGTCCTGATCTGCCGACGCGGACGAGCAATCGCGGAGGCCAGGAGAGCCACACCCGCAGCGAGCGCAAGAACCGCAAGCCCCTGGGTGATGACCCCGGCCGGTGGAAGCTGCTTCCGTGCCAGCCAGCCGCCATCAACCGAGCTTCCCTGCGGAGACGCTTCAATCATGGTTCCTTCGCTGATCGGTGCGCGCCGCGCGCGCGACAGCAGAAACCGGAATGCGCCTCCCAGCAGATCCTCGGTCAATTTCGGCGCAATGGCATAGGCCATCTGACCGGCGCGTGCGGGCCACCCGACGGCGACCTCGTCACGGGGCGTGCGGACCAGATCCAGGAACGCCTGAGCGACGTCCTCGGACTGGTAGAGCAGCGGGCCAGGGTCAAGCGTCTTGCCCGACATGTTGGCACCGTGGACGAAACCCGGCGTATCCACCATCGCCGGGAAGACGCCGCAGACGTGGATATTGGGATGTGCGCCAAGCTCCTGGCGCAGGCTCGCCGTGAACCCGCGCAGGCCGAACTTGCTTGCGGTATACGCGGCCGCAAACGGCGTCGGGGCCCAGCCGCCAAGCGAGATGTTATTGATCAGGATGCCCCGGTTCTGGCGCAAGAAGATCGGAAGCACCGCGAACGCGCCGTTCATGGCTCCGAGCAGATTGACCTCGACGGTCCGGCGATGCAGCGCGAGATCGGCGTCCCGATAGGCCCCGAACACACCCGTGCCGGCATTGTTGATCCAAACGTCGATCCCGCCGAATGCATCTTCGGCCTGCCGGGCCAGTCGCTGCACCGCCTCGGCATCGGTGACATCGGTCGGAACCGCCAGGGCACGGCCCCCAAGCGCCTCGCACTCCGCCGCAAGGCGCGTCAGGATTTCCTCGCGCCGCGCCGCCAAAACCACGCTCGCACCTGCCCGCGCAAACGCCAGCGCGGCGGCGCGGCCTATTCCGCTGGAGGCCCCCGTCATGACGACGCGTGTGCCCGCCATCGGCCGCGGCGCAGCTCGTTCGGCACCCACAGGGAGCAGCCATCGCAGGGATTTCCGGAGCTGCTCGGTCGCTCCGGAGTCGAACCAGTCGCCATGCGCGAGAATGACCCGTTCGGGCTCGAGGCTCACCAGCCGCCCGGCTGCAGCCTGGACCGACCGGCCGCCGAGCCGCAACAGCAGACGCAGATAAACCGGCGCCTTGCCATCAGGCTTGGCGTTGCCAAGCAGGCCTACAGCGGCCTGATTTGACGCGGGAAGATCATGGGAATCGAGGTTCTGCACGAGATCCGTCAGGATCAATGTGCGGCTCCGCCTGTCGAATATCTCCACTTCCGAGAACATCGGCGCGTTCACGGCGATGGTCTCGAGATCCGCGGACCATTCTTCCGGGGTGGTACCGCCAAGCTCCCGGTCAATGCGAAGGCCTGCCTCTCGTACCTGCTTCCTCGCCGAGAGGCCTCTTGCTGCGAAGGTCGTTGCCTGCGGCAATTGACTTTGCCATTCGGGTAGAAACATCCAGTGCGCAACATTCGGCGCCAGCAGGCATCTGATCGGACCAAGACGCTCGAGCTCTTCGCGCAGAGCGTGCGAGTATCGTACCGGCGAGTGCAGCACGAGGTCACCATTCGACAGCCGAATGACCGTCATGCGAACAGGCAGAACCAGACCGGCCACGCTGATCGGCGCGTCGTCCGCAATCCAGATGTCATCCGTCACCCTCGTGAGGGTGGCAGTCGATGGGGCAGCGCCAGATCTTTGCATGAGCATCTTCCGGTCCGGATCTCATCCAAGTCCGCGGACATGACGCTCGTTCCTCGTAACTACAGCGACCGAATGCTTGGCCTCGGTCGCCATCGACGAGCTTCCCGTCCACAGCGCTGCGCCAATCTTGGTGACGGCAACGAGGATGTTGCCGATCAACGCAGCATAAACAGCAATCTTTGTCGACGACCGGGCCTGCTCTCCCCCGCCTCTAATGGCCTGCAGTTACGTCCAAGGGAAACGGCCCCGCCGGGAGGGTATGGCGCGGGGCCGATACGCGCCAGACCGGGCGGCCCAGCCGGCATTGTCCATAGTTCGCGCCGAACTCCGGTTCCGGCACTTCAAAATGTTAAGAAGACCAGATTTTATGGACTCGAGAACGCAGACCCGGCGCGGCGCTCAATCAGCTCACTTGGCTCCTCGCGACGGGGTTCGGCCCCGATCGGAGGAACATCGAAGGCGGATGGGCGTCGACCCGCATCCGACGATCCATCCTCACAATCCGCACGGATGTATCAAAGGTTAATGCCTCCCCTTTGCGACTTGACCCAAAGTGCACGCGGGTGACGTGCGATCGGACGAGCAATGCAGACTGGATTTACCTTCTCCAAGCTCGCCGATCATCTGGCGAGTCTTGGTGACGTAACTGTCGACGATCTTGATCTCCTGGCAGAGATGCCGAGCACGATCGCGCACTTCAGTTCGCATCAGGCTATCCTGCGCCACGGCGACGATAACCATCAATGCTGCCTTCTACTCCAGGGCTATCTGTCCTGGCAGGACCCCGAGGGAACGAACGGGCAGATCACGTCGATCTCGGTCCCCGGCGACATCCCCGACCTCCAGTCGCTGTACCGGCCCCGCATCGACGGCGACCTCATCGCTCTCGGCCCCGCTGTGGTCGCGCTGGTGCCGCATCGCTTCTTTCGCGAATTATCGGCGCGCTCGTCCGCGATGTCGCGTACCCTCCTGCTGATGCTGCTTGGCGACCACGCCATTCAGCGCAACTGGACGATAAACCTCGGCAGTCGGGACGCCCTGACGCGAGTGGCACACCTGCTCTGCGAGATCACGACGCGCCTGCAAAATGTAGGGCTCGCCAAGGATTTCAGACTGGCTTCGCCGTTCACCCAATCCGACCTCGCCGCGGCCTGCAGCATCTCCCCGGTCCATGCCAACCGCACCATCCAAGAGCTGCGCCGCTGCAACCTGCTGCAATGGCATGGCAAGACATTGACGATTTCCGACTGGCCGGGACTGGTCCGGCTGGCGGGCTTCGATCCCGCCTATCTCGGCATCCGGCCGCGCGACCAAGACGCGCGACCAATACAGTTGGGACCGGCCAAAGGCGCCGTTGCGCTGGCCTGATGACGTTCACGCGATTCTTTGCGCGGATCTCCCGCGCTGCTCCAAGGCTTCGCGCACCTCCCAGATCACAGCTCCCCAATCGCCGGCGGTCTCTTGGCGAAACAGCCGCAGGCTCGGATACCAGAGCGAGCGGCACCCGGATGAGGGCCATCGCCAGTCGCAATCGGCATGCAACAGCACCCAGGCTTCGCATCCGAGTGCGCCTGCCAGATGTGCGATCATGGTATCGACGCAAATGACGAGGTCGAGCCGGCGGAGCAGATGGCCGAGGGTTGCGATGTCGGGCGTGCCGACGTCCCGCGCGCCGATATGCGCGAGCGCTTCGATAGTTGCATTTGCCTGAAGCGAGTGAAGCGCGACGCCAGGAACGGCGAGATGTCGCAACCAGGCGGGTGGAATTGCGCGCCGCTTGTCCCATTGACCGACCTCCCAGACCAGGCCGACGGCCAGGCCTTCGCGGTCGAGCGAGGCAGGCGCGCTGCGCGGCGGTAGCGTCAAATAAGGCGCGCGCATCTCGATCCGCTCTCGCCCGACCCTCAACGCCTGCGGCACCTCCATGATCTCGATATCGACCTCGAAGTCCGCTCCGGGCGCTCCCTCGTGGAGCGCAAGCACGCGATCGACGCCTGCCGTGCGCTCCACCAGCGGCAGGAGTCCGGCCTGGCACCAGACCGTGACACTGCGCGCCACGTCATGGAGAGGCTGCATGAAACGCAGGAACTGGATGGTGTCGCCGAGCCCGTGATAGCAGCGGACCAGCACATGCTTGTCCGTGAGAGGCTCCCCGCGCCAGATCCGCTGGAGATGACGCGGACCGGTATGCTTGGGCGGATGCGACGCCGCCGCGAGGTCGCGGTCGTTGATGGCCCAGGCGCGCGCGAAATCGCCCATGCGCATCGCCTCCACCCAGTCGTTCGTCACGCCGGCGATCCGACTAGCGGCGGACGAACTTGTGGAATCGGCTGAGCTTGCCGTCCTTGGTCCGGTCCTGGTGCAGGAAAGCGATGCCGGCTTCGTCGAACTTGTCGAAGAACTCGTCCCAACCAATGCGGTCGAGCGCTTCATCCGGCGGATCGAAATCGATGCGCAGGATGCCGGCATGTCCGTTCTCCTCGGTCGCCTTGACCGTCGCCGGCTGGCCGCCGCGCTCCTCCACCCATTTGCGGATCGCAGCGTGATCGGTGGTCTGCTCGGCTTCGCTGTTCTGGGTTTTGGACGTCATGTGGCACCTCGCTTGCTGGCAGGCCCGGCGATGCCGCGGCATCGCATCGGACCAATCTGCGGTGAAACGCGGAACGGCAAGATTTGTTCTTCACGTCGCGGCGCGGCTGACGGGAAACGAGACGCCAGCATCATCTTCTTCATCTTCATCCTGGATGATCTTCGTTCCCTTCGCGTGGCGACGGATTCTATCCCAGGTTAAGCCTGAAGCATTTTTTGGCCGGAATCCATCCGCGCCGCCGGCACCGCGTCTCCAATACAGGAACGAACATACCTTCCGGCACGTTCGCCGACCTACTTACGCTGACGCCCCGCGTCTTCCCGGAGGTTTTCGTCCATGCATTCCCGTCTTCAGGACAGGCGCCGCGTGCGCGTCGGCATCGTCGGCGTCGGCAACTGCGCAAGCTCCTTCGTCCAAGGTCTCACCTACTATCGAAATGCCAAGTCGAACGAGCCGGTGCCCGGCCTGATGAACGTCGATCTCGGCGGGTACCACATCAGCGATATCCAGATCGCGTCGGCCTTCGACGTCAATGCCGCCAAGGTCGGGCGCGACGTCGCCGATGCCATCTTTGCCAAGCCGAACAACACGCATCGTTTCGCAGACGTGGATCAGACCGGCGTGATCGTACAGCGCGGCCCGGTCATGGACGGCATCGGGCACTATCTCGAGGATGACGTTCCGGTCGCCGAAGTCCCGGAGGCGGATGTTTCCGAGGTCCTGGCGACGTCACGAACCGACGTGCTGGTGTCCTACCTGCCTGTCGGCTCCCAGCGCGCAAGCGAGTGGTATGCGGCGCGCGCGATCGAAGCCGGCTGCGGCTACGTCAATTGCATTCCCGTCTTCATCGCATCCCATCCGGACTGGCGGCGGCGGTTCGAGGACGCGGGCCTCCCGATCGTCGGCGACGATATCAAGAGCCAGGTCGGCGCCACCATCCTGCACCGCGTTCTCGCCAATCTGTTTCGCGACCGCGGCGTGCGGTTGGACCGCACTTATCAGCTCAATGTCGGCGGCAACACCGATTTCAAGAACATGCTCGAACGCGAGCGATTGACCTCCAAGAAGATCTCCAAGACGCAGGCCGTCACCAGTCAGTTCGACGTCCCGATGGACCCCGATAACATTCACGTCGGCCCAAGCGACCATGTCCCCTGGCTGACCGACCGCAAACTCGCCTTCATCCGGCTCGAAGGCACGACGTTTGGCGGCGTGCCCTTGAGCGCCGAGGTGAAGCTCGAGGTCTGGGACTCCCCGAACTCGGCGGGCGTGGTGATCGACGCCGTCCGCTGCGCAAAACTCGCGATGGATCGCGGTCAGGGCGGCGCCCTGACCGGTCCCTCCAGCTACTTCATGAAATCGCCGCCACAGCAGTTCACCGATGAGGAGGCCGGCCGGCGGACGCGCGCCTTCATCGACGACAAGGTGTACAGCTGATGGCGAGGATCATTCATCTCGTGCGTCACGGTCACCATGCCCTGCTCGGTCGCACGCTGTGCGGCCGAACGAGCGGCGTCACGCTCGACGACCTCGGCTGCGAGGAGATCGCCCGTTGTGCAGCCAACCTCCGCCCCCGGCCGTCGCTGATCCAGTCGAGCCCGCAGAAGCGCTGCATCCAATCGGCCAGCATTCTGGCCGCGCGATTCGGATTGCCTGTCGAGATCGTTCCTGCTCTCGACGAGCTCGATTATGGCGAATGGACCGGCCGGTCTTTCGAGGAGCTCGGCGAGGATCCGCAATGGTCACGCTGGAACAGCCGCCGCGGCACCACTCGACCGCCCGGAGGCGAGAGCATGCGTTCGCTACAGAATCGCGTTGTCCGCCATCTGCAGCAACTTCGCTCTGATCCTCTTGCAGACTCGGTGATCGCAATCAGCCACGCCGAGCCCATTCGCGCGGCGCTGCTGCACTACGCGCGCATGCGGCTCGACGACTTTCTTTCGATCAAGATCGACCCCTCAAGTGTCAGCACCCTCAGTGCGGATCGACGCGGTTTCAGGATCACCGGGATCAACCAGCGGGTGCCGGCGTGAAGATCGTCATTTTCGGCCTGACCATCTCCTCCTCCTGGGGCAACGGCCACGCAACCCTGTGGCGCGGCCTCTGCAAGCATCTGACGCGTCTCGGCCACATCGTCGTCTTCTACGAGCGCGACGTGCCCTATTATGCCGGTGCCCGGGACTTCAACGAGTTGCCCGGTGGGCAGCTGCGGCTTTTTTCGAATTGGGAGGAGACCCGCTCCCTCGCCCGCAATGACATCGCGGATGCCGATGTTGCGATCGTGACGTCGTACTGTCCCGACGCAATTGCGGCGACCGATCTGATCATGTCTGAAGGGCGTGCCCTACCCATCTTCTATGATCTGGATACCCCGATCACGCTGGCGCGGCTCATGGCGGGAGAATCCGTTCCTTACATCGGTCCGCGAGGTCTACGCGACTTCGCGCTCGTCCTCAGCTTCACCGGCGGACCACGCGTCGTCCAGGAGTTTCGCGACCGGCTTGGGGCCCGCGACGTGCGTCCCCTGTACGGCCACGTCGATAGCGATATTCACCGCCCGGTGCCGCCCGAGCCGCACTATCGCGCGGATCTGTCCTATCTCGGCACCTACTCCGAAGACCGGCGGCGCGGGCTCGAGGCGCTATTCGTCGAGCCGGCACGAGCCAGGCAAGACCTGCGTTTCCTGATCGGTGGAGCGCAATATCCTGACGATTTTCCGTGGTCGCCCAACATCTACTTCGTGCGACATCTGCCGCCATCGGAGCATGCGCCCTTCTTTGCGTCCTCGCGCCTGACGCTCAACGTGACGCGCAAAGCCATGGCGGAGATGGGTTGGTGCCCCTCCGGCCGTCTGTTCGAGGCGGCGGCCTGCGGCGTCCCGCTCCTGAGCGATGGCTGGCCGGGCATCGAAGAGTTCTTCTCGCCCGGCAGGCAGATCCTGATCGCCCGCGATGAACAGGACACTTTGGCCGCGTTGGCGATGTCGAACTCAGACCTCCAGTCCATCGCCAGGGGCGCCTATGAGCGGACGATGGATCAGCACACATCCGACAAACGCGCGCGCGAGCTGGCCGCGCTGCTCGAGCAGGCGGAATCCAGCGGCGCGCGTCCCCAGCAATCCGAGGAGGCCTGACATGTGGGGCATCGTTCCGGCCGCGGGCCGCGGCAGTCGTATCCAGCCGCTGGCTTTTTCCAAGGAGCTGTTGCCCGTCGGCAGCCGGCGCGACGATGGCACGGAGCGTCCCTGCGCGGTCTCCGAGTATCTGCTGGAGCGCCTGATCCTCGGCGGCGCGGACAAGATCTGCTTCGTGATCTCACCGGGCAAGTCCGACATTCTCGAATATTTCGGCGATCACTACGGCAGCGCCCAGCTCGCCTATGTCGTCCAACCCGACGCCTCCGGCCTGTGCGACGCCGTCTTCAGGGCCGGCACCGTCGTTGGCCATGATGAAGACGTCGTCGTCGGCCTGCCCGACACCGTCTGGTTTCCAAAAGCCGCTTTGCAGGCCTTGCCCGATGCGGACCTCTCCTTCCTGCTCTTTCCCGTCGAGCGCCCGGAATTCTTCGACGCCGTCGTGCTCGATGGCGACAGCGTGCGGGAGATCCAGGTCAAGCAGCCGAATCCAACGTCGCGGTGGATCTGGGGTGCATTCCGAATGTCGGCCACGGGCTTTCGCGAATTGCACGCGCTCTGGAACCAACGAGATCGACGCGACGAGTATTTTGGGACGCTGGTCAACGCCTATCTCCAGGCAGGCGCCGTCGGGATCGGGATCAAGGCAGGCGAATCCTATGTCGATGTCGGGACCGTCGACGGCTATCGCACCGCGATGGCTCTTCTCGCGGAAAGCACCGGCACCGAAGGGCGGTCGCGGTCGCGGGCCGGCGCCTCATCCGATGGGGCTCGACCGACCCATGCAATGGACAATGGAGCGACTGCATGACTGGAGCGCTGCTCACGCGTGAGGAAATCCGCAGGCGTGTCGACGCGCTCGGCCCGTGGTTTCACAACCTCGACCTCAACGGCGTGCAGACCGCCCCCACCCACTTCCTTGGCGACTATCCCAATGTGAAATGGCGGCGCTTCTCGGGAATCATCCCGGATCGCCTCGAGGGCCAGACCGTGCTCGACATCGGCTGCAATGCCGGCTTCTATGCCATGGAGATGAAGCGGCGAGGCGCGGAGCGCGTGCTTGGGCTCGACACCGACGAGGAGTACCTGGCACAGGCCCGCTTCGCCGCCGACGTGAACGGTCTCAGGATCGAATTTCGCAAGATGTCGGCCTATGATGTGGGACAGCTCCGCGAAAAATTCGATCTCGTGATCTTCATGGGCGTGCTCTATCACTTGCGTCATCCGCTGCTGGCGCTGGATCTCATCCACGAGCACGTTGCCAGGGATCTCCTGCTGTTCCAATCGATGCAGCGGGGCGCCAGCCATGTCGACGTGATCGACAAGAACTACGATTTCTGGACCACCGACCAGTTCGATTGCGCCGGCTATCCCAGGCTGCACTTCATCGAGCACAAATATGCCGACGATCCCACCAACTGGTGGGTGCCGAACCGGGCCTGCGTCGAAGCCATGCTGCGCAGCGCCGGCTTTGCCATCACTGCGCATCCGGAAGAGGAAGTCTATCTCTGCAAGCGCGCCGAGCGGCCTCAAATCGATGGTCCCGTCTATCCATCCCGGAGCACGAGCTGATGATCGAAGCCGCCAAGATCTGGAACGAGCCGAACAACAAGTCGCACTGGGATCTCCTGATCGATCCCGACTGGGCCATGTTCGCAAACCTTGCGACCGCCGCCGGCAAGGCGATCCGCAATACGCGTCCCGCACTGCCCATCGTGCTCGGCGGCATCTCACCGATTGATCCATCCTTCATGCGCAACATGCAGAGCCGCGGCGTGCTCGACCATTTCGATGCGGTCGCCGTGCACGGGTTTCCGCTTGACTGGAACCTCTGGCAGATCGGCGAGTGGCCGGCCAAGCTCGAGGAGATCAAGGCGGTCACCACCCTGCCCGTGTGGGTGACGGAGGTCGGCGTCTCCTCCTTCGGCGCCGAAGAGGTGCAAGCCTGGGGCCTGTCACGCACCGCCGAGCTGCTGATCGGCCGTGCCCCGCGCATCCATTGGTACAGTCTTTATGACCTTCCCTCTGCCTGGGAAGCAACGACGCGGCACAAGGAAGCCGAAGGCTCCTCCTACTACAGGCATTTCCACATGGGCCTGCTGCGCGAGGACGGCACGCCCAAGGCGGCCTCCGATCTGTTCGGCGCCTATGCGCCCGCCATGGGCCTGTGCCAGTGGTTCCACTTCGAGGATCATCGCCTGCACGACGCGGTGCACTGGATGCGTCGGCTGGGCGTGACTCACTTGCGGACCGGTCTGTCATGGGCCGACAGCTTCCGTCCCAATGCGCTCGACTGGTTCGATCGGCAGATGGAGGCGTTGGCCGAGTTCCAGGTTACGGTCACGTTCTGCTTCACGCCCGAGCATCGGGGCGTCCAGCCCCATCACACCAGCCCGCCGCTCGACGTCAACGAATTTGCCGATTTCTGCGCGTCGATGGTCGATCGATACTGTACGAGAACCGGTCTTGCATCCTCCCCAGCTTCGGCTGATCCTCCCATCAGAGAGCCAACATGCGTGCCCTGATCCTGGTGATGGATTCCGTCGGCATCGGCGGCGCGCCGGATGCTGCCCGCTACGGCGACGACGGCGCCGACACGGTCGGTCACATCGCGCAAGCCTGCATGGCCGGCCATGCCGACGGCAGCGCACGCAGTGGTCCGCTCCGGCTTCCCAATCTCGTGGCGCTGGGCCTCGGGGAGGCCTCCCGCCTCGCCACGGGGCGCGTACCGCCGGGGCTGGAGGGTCAGGCGCAGCAGCGGCAATTCGGATGCGCCAGCGAGATTTCGAAGGGCAAGGATACGCCTTCGGGCCATTGGGAGATCGCCGGGGTACCCGTTCCGTTCGACTGGGGCTATTTCCCGCGCACGGCACCGTGCTTTCCCGCGGATTTGACGAAGGCCTTCTGCGAGCAAGCGGGATTGCCGGGAATCCTCGGAGACTGCCACGCCTCCGGGACCGAGATCATTGCCGAGTTCGGCGAGCGTCACATGCAGACGGGGATGCCGATCTGCTACACGTCCGCCGACAGCGTGTTCCAGATCGCCGCGCATGAGCAGACTTTCGGCCTCGAACGTCTCTACGAGATCTGCGCGATTGCAAGGCGGCTGATCGATCCCCTCAACATCGGCCGCGTGATCGCCAGGCCGTTCATCGGCACAGGCGCGAGGGACTTCAAGCGGACGGCGCACCGCCGCGACTTTTCGGTACCGCCGCCCGGAACCACCATGCTTGACCTCGCCGCAAGCGACGGTCGTGACATCGTGACAATCGGCAAGATCGACGACATCTTCGCCCATCGCGCGACCGGCCGAAACATGCGCGGCGACGGCAACATGGCGCTGTTCGATGCCACACTGAAAGGGCTGGCGAGCCTGGCGGACGGAGGATTGCTGTTCGCCAACTTCATCGATTTCGACACACTCTATGGCCATCGGCGCGACGTGTCCGGCTATGCCGCGGCACTCGAAGCCTTCGATGATCGCCTCCCGGAGTTGCTGTCCCGCCTGCGAAGCAGTGATCTTCTGATCATCACAGCGGATCACGGCTGCGATCCAACCTGGAGCGGCACCGATCACACCCGCGAGCAGATACCGATCCTGGCCTGGTCGACGCAATCATCTTTGCCAATCGGCCCCCGTACCGGCTTTGCCGACATCGGCGCCACCGCGGCAAGGCATCTCGGCCTGCCCGCAGCCCTGCACGGCGCGCATTTCTAGCCGGCGGCAGCGCGCCGATTCACCTGGGTTATAGATCCAGGTTAGAGAAATATTCGTTTGTACATTTTCGAGGAACGAACATTCCTTGCATCGCTTCTGACTCCAAACGTGACCGGCGCGCGGGTCGTCCGACCACTCAGTAAGCGCGCTTCACCTCACATCACGGATTGACCCCGAACGGGTCGGTCTTACCGTTGGACGGAGCGGTGAATGACGCGGGTATTGATTACAGGTGGCGCGGGCTTCATCGGCTCTCATGCAACGGATGTGCTGCTCGCCGCCGGCTACGAAGTCCGTCTGCTCGACAATCTGTCGCCACAGGTCCACGGCGCCAACCGCCAGCGCCCCTCCTATCTCGCCCGCGACGCCGAGCTCATCATCGGTGACGTCACCGACGGTCTCGCCGTCGAGCATGCCCTGCGCGGTGCCGACATGGTCCTGCATCTTGCTTCGGCCGTCGGCGTCGGCCAGAGCATGTACGACATCGAGCCTTACGTGCGGACGAACGAGCTCGGCACCGCCGTCCTCCTCCAGGCGCTGTCCAGGCGCCCGGTCGAGCGACTGGTGGTCGCCTCCTCCATGAGCATCTACGGCGAAGGCCTCTATCGCAGACCGGATCAAAGCGTCGTCGCCTGCGACGAACGGTCGATCGAGCAGCTGCGCAGAGGTGAATGGGACTTGCATGACACGGCAGGCCATCCGCTCAATCCTGTGGCCACGCCGGAAAGCAAACTGCCCTCGCTCAGCTCCGTATATGCCCTGAACAAGTTTGTGCAAGAACGCATGTGCCTGATCACCGGCAAGGCTTATGGAATCCCGACAGTAGCGCTGCGCTTCTTCAACGTGTTCGGTCCGCGCCAGGCGCTCTCGAATCCATACACAGGCGTGCTCGCGATCTTTGCCGCACGGCTGCTCAACGGACGGCCGCCGCTCGTGTTCGAGGACGGCGAGCAACGGCGCGACTTCGTTCACGTGCACGACGTCGCTCGGGCCTGCCGCATTGCGCTGGAAGCGCAGCATGCGCAGGATGTGTTCAACGTCGGCTCGGGCCAAAGCCGGACCATCCTGTCGGTCGCGGAGGACCTTGCCGAGGTCATGGGCCGCAGCGATATCGCGCCCGAAATCACGCGAAAGTACCGCGCAGGCGACATCAGGCACTGCTTCGCGGACATCGGCAAATCGCGCGATCTCCTCGGCTTCGAGCCGCACGTGGCGTTCAAGGACGGCCTCGAGGAGCTCGCCGAATATCTCGCGGATCAAATCGCCGATGACCAGGCCGAGCGTGCGACCCAGGAACTGCTGCAACGAGGATTGGTTGCGTGATGAATGAGCGAGACGACAGGCCCGTCCTGATCACCGGCGGCTGCGGCTTCATCGGCTGCAATCTTGCCGACCGGCTGGCAAACCGCGGCGAGCGTGTCCTGGTGTTGGACAATCTGGCCCGTGCCGGCGTGCGCGAGAACGCGCAATGGCTGAAGTCCAGATATGGCGATCTCGTCACCATTACGGTGGCCGACATTCGCGAGCCGATTCCCGTGATCGATGCCGTGTGTGAAGCCCGCGCCGTGCTGCATCTGGCGGCCCAGGTCGCCGTCACCGACAGCGTGAGCGACCCGGCGGCCGATTTCGAGATCAACGCACGCGGTACCCTGAATGTGCTCGAAGCGGTTCGGCTGCACAACAGCACCGCCCCGGTCTTGTTCGCGTCCACCAACAAGGTCTACGGCCGCCTGATCGAGGACAGCGAGATCGCGCTCACTGGCCGCCGTTATACGCCCACAAATGCCCTGCTGGCGGGGGGCATTTCCGAGAACGCGCCGCTCGATTTCTACAGCCCCTACGGTTGCTCCAAGGGCACCGCAGATCAATATGTTCATGACTATGCGCGCGTCTATGGACTCCAGACCGTAGTGATGCGCATGAGCTGCATCTACGGGCCGCGCCAATTCGGCACCGAAGATCAGGGCTGGATCGCGCACTTCCTGCTGAGCGCGATCGGCGGCAGGCCGCTGACGATCTACGGAGACGGTTATCAGGTTCGCGACGCCTTGCATGTGTCTGATGCAGCCACTGCCTGGCTCGCAGTGCTCGACCGGATCGCGCTCGCGCGCGGACGCGTGTTCAACCTGGGTGGCGGCCCCGCGAATGCGGTCAGCCTTCGCGAGCTCATCGACCACATTGCGGAATTGACCGGCCGCGAGGTCACTTACCGCTTTGCCGATTGGCGTCCGGGCGATCAGCCCTGGTACGTCACCGACACGCGTGCGCTGTCGACGGCGCTCGGATGGTCGCCGCAGGTCCCCGTCACCGAGGGCCTTCGCTCTCTCCACGCCTGGCTGGACACGCGCTTCGGAGCAGCTCACGGCAGCCGCGAGGCTCTCGCATGACGCGCGTGGCCCTCATCAACCCGAACTGGGATTTTCGCGGCAGCATCTACTTCGGCTGCCGGTCCCCCCACCTTCCGCTCGAGCTCGGGATCTCCGAGCATTACCTGAAGGCGGCCGGGCATCGGACGCTGCTGCTCGATGCACACATGTTCGATCTGTCATTCCAGGACATAGAAGCAGAGCTACGCGCGTTCAGCCCCGACCTGATCGTCATCACGACAGCCCCGACCTACCTGTTCTGGCGCTGCGCACCGCCGGAATTGCGCGTTCCGCAGGAACTTGCACTGGCGGTGCGGGATCTTGCACCGACCCTGGTCGCGGTCGGCCCGCACGGCTCGACGACCCCGCGCGCGGCGCTCAAGAAGCTCGCCGTCGACATCATCGTGATGGGCGAATGCGAAGCATCCTTGCTGCGCCTGGCAAATGGCCAGCGGGACTTTCCCGGCCTGTGCTTTGCGGACGGTGCCTCGATCCGGATCAATGGCGGCCCGCAGGCCGTCGACTTCAGGGATCAACCGGCTCTCGACTGGCCGGACGAGATGATCCGGCGTCATCGTCACCATCATCACCGTTTCGAGGCCGAGCCGGTGGGGCGCGGAGCGGAGGTCGAGGCGTCGCGGGGATGCCCATACAATTGCACGTTCTGCGCCAAGGAGAATTTTCGCAATACCTATCGCAAGAGGCCGCCCTCGATCATTCTTGATGAGATTGATCGCCTGCGGGGACAAGGCGTCGCATATGTCTATTTCATCGACGAGATCTTCCTCCCCAATCCCGAGCTGCTGGAGGGTCTGAGCACGCGTGGGCTGAAGTTCGGCGTGCAGACGCGCATCGATCTGTGGAAGCCGGACATGCTCGCTCTACTCGGCCGCGCCGGCTGCGTCTCGATCGAAGCCGGGATCGAGAGTCTCACCGTCGAGGGGCGCGCCGCGCTCGCCAAGAACTGCAGGATGACCACCGACCAGCTCGCCGACCGCCTGGTCGAAGCCCGCCGCCACGTTCCCTTCGTCCAGGCCAATCTGATCGAGGTGCCTGAGGACGACGACCCCGTGGTGCAGCGCTGGCGCCACAAGATGCAGGATGCCGGCATCTGGGCCAATGATCCGGTCCCGCTCTACCCCTATCCCGGCTCGCCGGACTACCGAAAGCTCTGGGGCGAGGCGGACGATTTCGCCTGGGAGCGCGCGCACCGGCATTACCTCGGGGTGTTCGATCAGTTCAGCGACGTCCAGAACGATCGGCCGATGCCGCTCGACGCCCTCGAACATCCGGTGGCGTCATGAGCCGCCCGTCGCATATCCGAATCCTGATGACGACCGACGCCGTGGGAGGCGTGTGGACCTATTCCTGCGGTCTCGCCTCGAGCCTCGTCGCCTCCGGTGCCGACGTCACCCTCGCGACAATGGGCCCGCCGGCAAGCGCCGATCAACGTGAGATGCTGCGCGGCTCCCGAGTTCACCTGATCGACACGAACCTTGCCCTGGAATGGCAGGACCCTGAAGGCCGTGATTTCGCCAACGCCGGCCGCGTCTTCGCCAGGGTTGAAGCGCGAATCCGGCCCGACATCGTCCATCTCAACAGTTTCCGAGAGGCCACCCTCGCATGGCGCGCGCCGACCGTTCTCGTGGCACATTCCTGCGTCAACTCTTGGGCGCTGGCATGCCGCGATACGGCCTGGCTCGTCGAGCCACGATGGACGCGCTATACGGAACAGGTCGCCGCGGCACTCGACAACACGCACGCCTGGGTCTGCCCGAGCCGGTCCTTCCACGACGACATCATGGGGATCTATCAGCCCCGCTCACCCGGAGCCGTGATCTGGAACGGCATTGCTGCCGGAGGCTCTCCGTGCCGAAAGCGAGAGTTGATCTTCGCAGCCGGCCGGCTCTGGGATCGCGCCAAGAATATCGGAGTGCTGGCGGCGGCGGCACCGGGGCTGGGCTGGCCGATTCAGGTCGCAGGCCCCGCCGGTGCGGATTCGCCAAGTGGCCTCACCTGGCTCGGTCAATTGCCGCACAGCGCCTTGCGTGGGCATCTCCAGCATGCCGCGATCTTTGTAAGTCCGGCCCTCTACGAGCCATTCGGCCTTTCCGTGCTCGAGGCAGCCGCCGCCGGCTGCGCGCTCGTGCTGTCGGACATTCCAACGTTCCGGGAGCTGTGGCGCGGAGCCGCGCTGTTCTTCGATCCCACTGACAGTCAGGCACTGCACAAAGCTCTCTCTGCTCTCTGCGCGGATAACCTCGAAAGGACGCGTCTGCAACGTGCCGCCTACGAACATTCCCTGACCTATTCGCTGGCGCGAACGACCAGCGGCTATCTGAAGCTCTACGAAGGGCTGCTCGCCTCCGATCGCGCGTCACCCCAAGCTGGCCGGATGGAGGTGCGCGCATGAGATGTGTCCTGTTCTACCACGCGTTCAGCTCCTGCTGGAACAATGGCAACGCGCACTTCCTGCGCGGCTATGCCCGCGAGCTTCGCGCGCTGGGTCACGACGTCGTCGTGTTCGAGCCGATCGACGGCTGGAGCCGGCTCAATGCCATTCGAGAGAGCGGCAGCGAGGCGCTGCAGGACATCGGCCAGCTTTTCCCCGGCGTCTCGATTCGCCGCTATGACGCCTCGCTCGACTTCGACGAAGCGCTGGAAGGGGCCGATCTCGTCGTCGTGCATGAGTGGAATTCGCCTGACGTGTTCGAGCAGATCGGACATAGGCGCGCGCACGGCGCTCCCTTCACACTGCTGTTCCACGACACCCATCACCGCGCGGTTACCGCGCCGGACGAACTTGCGCAGTTCGACCTCGATGCATTCGACGGCGTGCTGGCCTTCGGCGAGGTTCTTCGCCAGATCTACGTGAAGCTCGGCTGGGGCGATCGGGCCTACACATGGCACGAGGGTGCCGACCTCGCGATGTACCATCCTCTGCCGAATGTCGAATGTACCGAGGATCTGGTCTGGATCGGCAATTGGGGCGACGGCGAACGCAGCGCCGAGCTCAGCGAATTTCTCATCGACCCGGTCGCCGAGCTGAAGCTGCGCGCAAGCCTCTATGGCGTGCGTTATTCCGATGCGGCCCTCCAGACCATCCTGGCCGCAGGCATCCGCCACGGGGGCTGGCTGCCGGCACACTGGGCACCGGTCGCCTTCGCCGGCGCCCGCGCGACCATCCATGTTCCGCGCGGCCCCTATGTGCGGTCCCTCCCGGGAATCCCCACCATCCGCGTGTTCGAGGCGCTCGCCTGCGGCATCCCCCTGGTATCGGCTCCCTGGTCCGATGCGGAAGGTCTGTTTCCGGAGGGTGCCTATCTTCGAGCCGCCAACGGCGCCGAGATGAAGCGCGCGCTGCGCGCCGTCCTCGACGATCGGGAGCTGTCCGCCGCCCTGGTAGAGACGGGGCTGCGGACCATCCGGGAGCGCCATACCTGCCGGCACCGCGCGCAACAGCTTGTGGGCATCGTCGAGTCTATCCGCGCGACGGACAGCTCGTCACGGCCTCTGCGATACATCGGAGCCTCCGCATGAAGATCTGCTTCTTCGGATCCAGCCTCGTCTCGTCCTACTGGAACGGTGCCGCCACCTATTATCGCGGCATGCTCAAGCAGATTGCGGCGCTCGGACACGACATCACTTTCTTCGAGCCCGACGCCTTCGAGCGGCAGGCCCATCGCGACATCGCCGATCCCGACTGGGCCAGGGTCGTCGTCTACCCCGCGACGGCGGACGGCTGGCGTGGCTCGCTCGATGAGGCCGCGCGATCGGCCGACATGCTGATCAAGGCCAGCGGCGTCGGCGTCTTCGATCGCGAGCTGGAGCTCGCGGTCGCAGCCCTGCCCTCGCGAACCATGCGGATCTACTGGGACGTGGATGCCCCCGCTACGCTCGAAGCCATGGCGGCCGATCCGGGGCATCATCTGCGAGGCGCGATTCCATCCTACGACATCGTCCTGACCTATGGTGGCGGCGATGGCGTCGTAGTGGCTTACCGCGCCATTGGTGCGCGCGACTGCGTGCCGATCTACAACGCGCTCGATCCCGAGACCCATTTTCCTGCTCCGCCCAGACAGGACTTCCTCTGCGACCTCAGCCTCCTGGCAAATCGCCTGCCCGACCGCGAACAGCGCGTCGAACATTTCTTTCTCGATGTCGCACGCGAGCTGCCAAACAAGGCGTTCGTGCTGGGCGGCTCCGGCTGGGAGACCAAGAACGCGACGATCAATCTCCGCAAGGTCGGCCACGTCGGCACCGGCGACCACAATGCATTCTTCGGCTCCGGGCTTGCCACGCTCAACGTCAATCGCGACAGCATGGCGCGCTACGGCTTCTCGCCGCCGACGCGGGTGTTCGAAGCCATCGGAGCCGGCGCCTGCCTGATCACCGATCAATGGGATGGCATCGACCACTTCCTCGAGCCGGATCGCGAAGTGCTGGTGGCCGCAAATGGAGCCGAGGTGGCCAGCCAGCTCGGCGCCCTCAGCATCGATCGCGCCGCCGCGATTGCGAGCCGTGCCCGCGCTCGCATCCTGAGCCAACACACCTATCGGCATCGCGCCCGCCAGTTCAATCAACTCTTTGTCGGAAGCAACTCGCGCATCGAGGCAGCAGAATGAACCTCAGCATCGTCGTCGTCGGTCTCTCGGTCACATCGTCATGGGGCAATGGTCATGCCACGACCTATCGCGCTCTGATCGAGGCCCTCGCGCGGCGAGGCCACAAAGTTACGTTCCTGGAACGCGACGTTGCCTGGTACCGGGAGCATCGCGATCTCACCAAGCCATCGTCCTGGACGGTCGAGCTTTATCAGTCGCTGAAGGATGTTCCTCTCCGCTTCGGCCAGCTCATTCGGAGCGCCGATCTCGTGATCATTGGCTCCTATGTACCCGATGGCATCGCCATCGCCGAATGGGTCACGAGCCATGCACGAGGCATCACGGCCTTCTACGACATCGACACGCCGGTCACACTGGCAAAACTCGACCATGGCCTCGACTATCTCTCCGCTTCCATGATTCCGCGGTTCGATCTCTATTTGTCGTTTGCCGGAGGTCCGGTCCCCGACATGATCCAGCAACGCTACGGCAGCCCGCTGGCGCGGGTGCTCTATTGCAGCGCAGACGCCGATGCCTACGCCCCACAACGAGCAAAAAAGAAATGGGCGCTTGGCTATCTCGGCACCTACAGCGAGGACCGGCAACCCGTCCTTGGTCAACTGCTGTTGTCGCCGGCGCGAACGCTGCCATCGGAACAATTCGCCGTCGCCGGCGCGCAGTATCCCGAAGGTATCGACTGGCCCGAAAATGTCGTGCGGATCGAGCATCTCGCTCCGAAGCAGCATCCGATGTTCTACGCGGAGCAACGGTTCACTCTGAATGCGACCCGCGCCGACATGCGCGTGCTGGGCTTCTCGCCGAGCGTCCGGCTGTTTGAGGCGGCCGCCTGCGGCACGCCTGTGATTTCCGACCGATGGCCCGGGATCGAGACGATCTTCGAGCCGTCGCGGGAAATTCTTCTTGCGTCAACCCCGCGCGATGTCATCGAGATCCTGCGCGAAATGCCCGAAGAGCGCCGGCTCGCAATCGCGGAGAACGCGCGCCGGCGCGTCCTCGCCGATCACACGTCCGAGCACCGGGCTCGGCAGCTCGAGGCCTACTACGCCGAAGCGGCCGCGCGACGCCACCGCAAATCCGCGCGCCGTCCCGCCAGCCGGCCCGTGCAGGTCGCCGAACTCTGAAAGGACAAGGATCATGACACTCCAAACCCGCATCGAGGCCCCCCGGCGCTCCCCGATCGTCCTGGTCGCCGGGGGGGCCGGCTTCATCGGGTCTCATCTCTGCGATGCGCTCCTGCAGCACGGAAGCCGGGTGATCTGCCTCGACAACCTGTTCACCGGCACGATCGACAACATCCGGCCGTTGCTGAACCATCCGAACTTCCGCTTCATCGAGCATGATGTCCGCGAAACCGTCGATATCGACGACGACATCGACCGGATCTACAGCCTCGCCTGTCCCGCATCACCCCGGCACTACCAGAAGGATCCGGTCGGCACGATGAAGACTTGCGTGCTCGGAGCGATCAACTTGCTCGAACTTGCGCGCCTCAAAGGTGCCCGGGTGCTACAGGCCTCCACCAGCGAGGTCTACGGCGATCCGGAAGTGCATCCCCAGCCGGAATCCTATCTCGGCAACGTCAATCCCATCGGGCCGCGTGCCTGCTACGACGAGGGCAAGCGAGCGGCGGAAACGCTGATGTTCGACTACCAGCGTGCCCATGGTGTCGAGATCAAGGTTGCGCGCATCTTCAATACCTACGGTCCGCGCATGTTGGAGAATGACGGCCGCGTCGTCTCGAATTTCATTGTTCAGGCGCTTCGTGGCGAGTCCATCACGATCTATGGCAGCGGCACGCAGACCAGGAGCTTTTGCTTCGTCGACGATCTCGTTTGCGGGCTCCAGCTCCTGATGGAGAGTCCGGCTTCAATAACCGGGCCATGCAACCTCGGCAACCCTCACGAAGTCTCGATCGAGACCATCGCGCGGGAAGTGCTCGCGTACACTGCGTCGAACTCTCCTGTGCGCTTCGAAGCGCTTCCGAAGGACGATCCGAAGCGCCGCAAACCGGCAATCGACACCGCAGCACGCGCGCTGGGCTGGCGGCCTCGCGTAGCGCTAAAGGACGGTCTACAGGCGACGATCGCCTATTTCGCGCTTCGGATCGCGGGCGAGTCGCCCGCCCTGGTTCGAGCCATCGCACCGCGCCGAACGGGGCGTGCAGGCCGCAGTCAGTTGAGCATCGCCGACTCCGGTCAATGACGCCTCTCCGCATGCGATCCTCGATCGCGGGGCTGCCATGAATTCTACGGATGGCTCCGCCTCCGGTCGCAAACCGAAGGCGCTTACCCGCGCCGTCGGTCTGGGACTCCTAACCGGCGCCGCGGATGACGATTGTTCAGCGGTCGGAACTTACGCGAGCGTTCCCGTCCATCAGATACCCCAACGTAGCGCGGAGGTATGCACCGGCGCATCCCACAATTCCTTTGACTGCCTGTCCAGCACCGAGACGGTGATCGAAGCACCAGCCATGTCGAGGGACGTCACGTAGGAACCGGTCAGGAAACGCGTGGCCGTGAGCCCCGCTCCGTCCAGGATGCGCTTGGCGCTGTTGGCCATCAGATACAGTTCGATCAGCGGCGTCGCGCCAAACCCGTTGATCAGAAGAAGCACTTCACTGCCCTTGCTCGGCGCGAGATCGCCCAAGATCGCGTTGAGCATCTCGGCAGCAATCGCATCGGCAGAGCCCAGCGGCACCCGGCGGCGACCCGGCTCGCCATGAATGCCGACGCCCATTTCCATCTCGTTGTCGGCCAGGGTGAAGTTCGGCCGGCCCGCCGCCGGCACCGTGCACGGCAGCAGCGCCACCCCCATCGAGCGGGTGCGTCGGTTGACGTCATCGCCGAGCGTCTTGAGGGCGGCGAGCGGCATTCGGTTCTCGGCCGCGGCGCCGACCATCTTTTCCACGATCAAGGTGCCCGCGACTCCGCGACGGCCGGTCGTGTAGGTCGATTTCTCGACCGCGACATCATCGTTGGTCACGACGCTTGCGACCTCCCGCCCGGCCATCTCGGCGGCCATGGTGAAGTTCATCACATCGCCTTCATAATTCTTGACGATGAAGAGCACGCCAGCGCCGGTATCGACGGCCTCCGCCGCCTCGATCATCTGATCGGGCGTCGGTGAGGTGAAGACCTGGCCCGGACAGGCGGCATCGAGCATGCCATGGCCGACGAAGCCCGCATGAAGCGGTTCATGGCCGGAGCCGCCGCCGGAGATCAGCGCGACCTTGCCCGGCGCTAGCGTGCGGCGGCGCACGAACTTCCGCTCGGCGCCGAGCAGCAGGATGTCAGCATGTGCCGCCGCCAACCCGTCGAGACTCTCTTCCAGCACCGTGTCGGCGCTGTTGATCAGTTTTTTCATTGCGTCCTCCCGGTATCTTTCTTGCGTTTCGAATTCGTCAGCCGATGCTTTCGGCGTAGCGCGCGAGCTGCGCCGCGAAGTCGATGATGAGCTGCTCCAGCGCGCGATTTTTCTTGTCGTCGCCGAGATCGGGCACCGTCACTGTCACGGTGCGCGCACGCGCCTCACGATGGGCGCCGCGCAGCCGTCCCGGATGCGCGCGGCCATAGGCTTCGAGGAACGCCGCCCGCTCGGTACCAGAGAGATGGCAGACCTCGAAGATGATCGCGACATGCTTGGCCGGAATCGGGACCAGATAGGCAGGATTGGTGATCTGGCTGACGAAGGAGCGGTTCTTGCCGAGCGCCGCCGCAAGCTTCAACCGCGTCCCGGACGGCCGGTTGTCGAGCGCCCGTCGCAGGATGAGCTTGTAATCCGCAACATTGCTGTCGCCCGGCCGGCTTGTGTCTTCGCCTGCGTCGTCACTCATGCGGTCACCCCGGCAATAGCGGCCTTGAGCCGCGCCACCGCAATCGGGGAGACCGACAAGGTCGTCAAGCCTGTCGCCAGCAGCGCCTTCGTCAGGCGCGTGTCCGCCGCGGCATCGCCGCAGAGCGAGACTTCGACACCCCGTTTGCGGCCGGCCTCGACCGTTCGCGCGATCAGCGCGAGCACCGCGGGATGACCAGCATCGTTGAGGTCGGCGACGGCGCCGATATCTCGTGCCGCAGCCATTGTGTACTGCGTCAGGTCGTTCGACCCGATGGAATAGAACGCCGCGCCGAAATCCTCGGCGCAGAGCGCTGCCGACGGGACCTCGACCATGATGCCGAGCGGCGGCCGGGCGCAGGCGATACCCTCTGCGCCGAGGGCCGCGAACTCTGCGTCCAGCATGGCGTTGGCGCGATCGAGCTCCGAAGGGATGGCGACCATCGGCAGCATCACCTTCAGCGTCCCATGCACGGCCGCACGGCACAGCGCCCGCAACTGCACGCGAAACACCTCCGGTCGGGCCAGCGAGAGCCGGATCCCGCGCAGGCCCAGGAATGGATTGCGTTCACCATCGACCGTCACGCCGGGGATTGGCTTGTCGCCGCCGGCATCGAGGGTGCGGATCGTCACCGGCCGTCCTGCGGCCCACTCGATGATGCGGCGGTAGACGGCGTATTGCACGTCCTCGCCGGGCAGGCCCCTCGATCCTTCAAACAGAAACTCGGTGCGCACGAGGCCGATGCCGTCGCAGATTGCGGGATCGAGACTCGCAAGGTCTTCGGGCGCGGCGACATTGAGAAGGACGGCGATGCGTCTTCCATCGGCGGTCAGCGCCGGCTTGAGGCGGCCCGCGTCGGCAGCGATCCGTGCGGCACGCGCCGCCGCCATGCGCTGCTCGAACAGGCGGCGCGTTTCCGGCTTGGGATCAAAGATCACGCGGCCGGTATCGCCGTCGACCAGAGCCAATGATGGCCGCTGTCCGTTCCACGGTAGTGGACCTAGTCCAACCACCATGGGGGCGCCTCGCGATCGCGCGAGCATCGCGACATGCGATGATGGCGATCCGCTAGCGAGCGCAATGGCACCACCACGGGTCCAGTCCACGGCGAGGAAGGTCGATGGCGAAATATCATCGCCCGTGACGACGGAATCGCCGGAGATTTTTGCGATCGTGTCTACGCCGTTCAGCCCTGCGAGCACGCGATCGCGAATGTCGACGAGATCGGCGGCACGGGCGCGGAAATACTCCTCATCCGCTGCGCGATAGCCGGCGATCTCCGCGTCGAGTGCTGCGCGCCATGCCTCATCGGCAGCCTTACCGCCCGCAACAGCCTCGTAAGCCCCCTCCGCGAGCGCATCGTCACCGAGCATCGCGACCTGGAACTCCAGGATCTCAGCGGCCTCGCCATGAACCGTCGCGATCAGTTCGGCAAGCTCGGCTGCTGCCCCCTCGATCGCTGCCTTCAGCGCTGCGGCCTCCTGCGCGGGATCGCCCTTCGTCACCCTGCTCGCCACGGCACTCGTCAACACGGCGACCGGGCCGATGGCGAGGCCTGGCGAGGCGGGATGGCCGGTGAGGTGAATCTCGCCCACGATTCTACGCCTCGCCGAAACCGTCATGTACCAGCGCCAGCATGGCCGCGAGCGCCGCCTCGCCATCAGGGCCGGCAATGCGGAAATGCAGCGTTGCGCCTTGCGGCGCTTTCACACGCATCACCTTCACCGGACTCTTGGCGTCGGTCCAGGGCCCCTCGGCTGCAAGCGCGATTTCGATCTTGGCGACAAAGCCTTTCGCGCATTGCGTGAGCTTCACCGACGGCCGCGCGTGCAGGCCGACCGGATTGACGAGGACCGCCGAAGCGGTCAGCGGCACAAACGTCTGGGCCGCCCGGCTGGCGTTGGCATCATGCATAGAATTCCTCCGCACTGCGCTTGACGGCGGCAAGCGATGAGCCGCCCGAAGATTCGGTCGCAGCGATCACGGCCCCCTCGACCACCGGGGCATTACAGACCAGCACGCGCGCGCGCCGGTCTTCGGGGAGCATCTCGACCGCCATTTCCGAATTGGTCTCGGCACCGCCGAGATCGACGAGGATCGCAACACCCGCCGGTGACCAGGCCGTCTCGATCGCCTCGAGAATTCCCGCAACGTTCGTACCGAGCCCGCCATCGACATCGCCACCGGTCCAGGCCAGCGGCACTGCGTCTCCGACCATCTGGCGCACCATATCGGCCGCGCCTTCCGCGATCTTCGGCGAATGCGACACGATGACAATTCCGACGTTGCTCATGTTCTGGCCTCGAGTTCCAGTGTCTCAACCGCTGCGCCGATCAGAAGGGACGCCGAGCGCGAGCCCGGGTCCATATGACCGATGGAACGTTCGCCAAGGAACGACGCGCGGCCGCGGATGGCCTGCATGGGCGTGGTGCGATCGGCCGCTTGCACAGCCTCGGCTGCGATTGCCTTGGCATCACCGCCTCCCGCGAGAACCGCGTGCACCGGCACCAGGACATCCAGCAGCGTCTTCTGTCCTGCCTCCGAACGGCCCCGCGCCTTGACGGCCTCGATTGCCTTCTCCGTCGCAGCGACCAGATCGGCCCGGCTCGGCTGTTCCGGAAGCGCCTTGCCCAGCTCCATGAAGAAAGTTCCGACCAGCGGCCCTGACGCACCGCCGACCTTCATGACCAATGTCATTCCGATGGTCTTCAGCATTTCGGGGAGCGACTTGTCGGCAAGGCCCGGCAATGCGGCGAGCACAGCTTCGAAACCGCGTTTCATGTTCACGCCGTGATCCCCATCGCCAATTGCCTGGTCGAGGCTCGTCAACTCGTCCGCATGCTCGATCACGGATGCTGCCAGCGCTCGCACCAATCTTTCCCTGGCTACCCGATCAAGGCTCATGCCGCGACCCTCCAGCCCTTCGCATCGAAAAACAGCGGTCCATTCAAACGGAGCGACACGACGTCTCCGGCCCCAAAACCCGCCTCGGGATCTGCCAGGGTCACAACCGGCCGGCCCGCGAGATCGAGATGAAGGTGACTCTGGTCGCCGAGGTGCTCGACCCGCTTGACGGTTGCCGATATGTCGCCGCCGCCGCGAGCAATCGTCAGGTGCTCGGTCCGCGCGCCAATCGTCTCGACGCCGACGGGTGCCCCCGCGAACAGCGCCGCCGGCAGCAGATTGATCGTCGGCTGGCCCAGCCGCGCCGCGACATGCGCGTTGATCGGGTTCTCGTAGATCTCCCGCGGCGTGCCGATCTGCATCAGCCGCCCGCCCTCGATCACGCCGATGCGCGAGGCCATGGTCATCGCCTCGGTCTGATCGTGGGTGACATAGAGGATCGTCGCGCCGAGATCGACCTGGATCCGCTTGAGCTCGAGGCGGAGTTCGCCCCGAAGCTTGGCATCCAGCGAGGAGAGCGGCTCGTCCATCAGATAGATCGAGGGCGAGCGGACCAGCGCCCGGCCGATCGCGACGCGCTGCATCTGCCCGCCTGACAGCTGCGTCGCCTTGTTGTCCAGCTTGGTCTCGATATGAAGCAGGCGCGCCACTTCCTGCACCTTCGCACGGATATCGGCTTCGGGCACGCGGCGGGTCGGCGCACGCAGCGCGAAGGCCATGTTCTCGAACACGGTGAGGTGCGGATACAGCGAATATTGCTGGAAGACAAAGGCAACGTCGCGGTCCGCGGGCGCATCCCCGGTCACGTCACGCCCAGCGATGCGGATCGAGCCAGAATCCGGCTGCTCCAATCCGGCGATCAAGCGCAATGCGGTGGTCTTGCCGGCACCGGTCGGCCCGAGCAATGCCACGAACTCGCCGTCGCCGATTGTCAGCGACAGATCGCTCAAGGCTTGGGTCCTGCCGAAGGCCTTGGAGACGGCTTTGATCTCGACTTCAGCCATGCGCGCCTCCTTCATGCAGCGCGGTGCGAATCGCCCGGCCGGATGCCTTGTCGAAGATCGACAGCGTGTCGGGCCGGAAGTCGAGCCCGACAGTCTCGCCGGTCCGGAAGGATCTGCTGCTGGGTGAGCGGGCCTTGAGCGCGCCGTAACGCGTCGCCACGGTCACGATCTGCGTCGTGCCCAGATATTCGGTGCCATAGACTTCGCCGCGCACCATGCCACGATCGGTAAAACGCACATGCTCGGGCCGTACCCCCAGCACGAGCTCGCTTTCCGCCACTGCCTCGCGCGCGGCGGGAATCGCCACCTCGCGCTCCCCGAGCCTGATCGCCTCTGCGCCGGTCCGCAGACCGCCACGGAACGGCAGCAAATTCATGGGCGGCGAGCCGATGAAGTCGGCGACGAACAGCGAAGCGGGCCGGTCGTAGATGTCGCGCGGGCTCGCCACCTGCTCGACGACGCCGTTGTTCATCACCGCGATCCTGTCGGCCATCGCCATGGCCTCGAGCTGGTCATGGGTGACATAGACGGTTGTCGCGCCAAGCCGGTCATGCAGGGCCCGCAATTCATGAATCATGGCGTCCCGCATCTCGGTATCGAGCGCGCCGAGCGGCTCGTCCATCAGAAAACACTTTGGCTTGCGCACGATCGCCCGCCCCAGCGCAACACGCTGCCGATCGCCGCCGGCAAGGCCGGAGACGGAGCGGTCGAGAAGGTGCGATATCCGCAGGATACGCGCAGCCTCGACGACCCGCCGGTCACGCTCGGCCGCGCCGATGCCCTCGCATTTCAGGGGAAAGCCGATGTTGCGCCGGACATTCATGTGCGGATAGAGCGCGAAGAGCTGGAACACGAAGGCAATGTCGCGCGCCGATGCGCGGTTCATCGTCACGTCCTCGCCGTCGAGCCGGATCGTGCCCGCCGTCGGCAGCTCCAGGCCGGCGATCATGCGGAGCGTCGTGGTCTTGCCGCAGCCGGACGGTCCGAGCAAGCAAAGGAACTGGCCGTCCTCCACCGTGAAGCTGGCAGACTTGACCGCATGAAACGCGCCGAAGGATTTGTCGAGCGCCTCGACCTTGATCTGTGCCATCGCGCCCTACTCCCGGAGCTTGGACACGATGGTGAACATCACCGTGCCGAACAGGGTCGTCGCAAACGACCAGGAGTACAGTGTCAGAGACAATGGCTGCATCAGCATCACGACGCCGGCGGCGATGATCGTCGTCGCGATGGCTTCGAGCGGGCCGCGGCGCAGAAGGCGCTCCGCAATACCGCGACGCGCAATGGACGGGGTGGCGTGGATCGTCATTTGCGGACAGCTCCAAAAGTGATGCCGCGCAGCAGATGCTTGCGAAGCAAGACCGTGAACACCACGATCGGCACCAGAAACAGGGTCGTGCCGGCGGCCACTGCGGGCCAATCTTGTCCACCCTCACCGATGATGATCGGAATGAAGGGCGGCGCGGTCTGGGCGTTACCCGAGGTGAGAAGCACCGCGAAGGCGTATTCGTTCCAGGCGAAGATCAGGCAGAAGATCGCGGTTGCCGCGATTCCCGTGGTGGCCTGTGGCAGCACCACCTTCACGAACGCCTGGAAGCGGGTGTATCCGTCGATCATCGCGGCCTCTTCGTACTCACGCGGGATTTCGTCGATGAAACCCTTGAGCAGCCAGACCGCGAGCGAGACATTGACCGAGGTGTAGAGCAGGATCATCCCGAGCCGGGTGTCCGACAAGCCGATGGTGCGGTACATCAGATAGATCGGGATCGCGACGGCGATCGGCGGCATCATTCTCGTCGACAGGATGAAGAACAGCAGATCGTCCTTTAGGGGCACGCGGAACCGCGAGAAGCCGTAAGCTGACAAGGTGCCGAGCGCGACGGCGAGGACGGTCGAACCGAACGCAATGATCAACGAATTGACGAAGCGCGGCACATAGTTCGAAGGACCGGCGACCACCATGTTGCGGCTGCGCGCGATGTCATCGCAAAGGCCCTGCGGCGGCCCCAGCGAGCGGATGAATTCCGGCGTCTGGCGCGAGCGGGTCGTGAACAGGTTGCAGAAGCCTTCGAGCGACGGCTTGAACACCACCTTGGGCGGATAGGAGATCGCATCGTCAGGCGACTTGAACGCGGTGAGCATGATCCAGACCAGCGGGATCATGGTGATGATGGCGTAGAGCACGACGAGGGAGCCGGCAAAGCGCCGCGTCGTTGCCGACGGCTCGACGACCGAATGGGCTGCGGTGGCTGATGTCATCGGCTTTTCACCTTGTTCAGCGCTTTCACATAGATGTTGGCGAGTCCGAAGACCGTCACGAAAAGGATGATCGCGAAGGCCGAGGAATAGCCGGTGCGCCAGCTCTCGAACGCCGCCCGCTTGAGCGTGATCGAGGCCACTTCCGTGGTCGATCCCGGCCCGCCGCCGGTGAGCAGATTGACCATGTCGAACATCTTGAAATTCTCGATGCCGCGGAACAGCACGGCCAGCATGATGAACGGCAGCGCCATCGGCAGCGTGATCGACCAGAACTGCCGCCATTTCGACGCGCGATCGACTTCCGCCGCCTCGTAGATGTAATCGGGGATCGATCGCAGGCCGGCGAGGCAGATCAGCATCACGTAAGGAGTCCACATCCAGGCATCGACGATGACGATGGCCCAGGGACTCAGCGTGACGTCGCCCAGCATCTGGAAGGAGGAGGCGGTGCGGCCGGTGAAGAATGCGACCACGTAATTGAACAGTCCGATCTGCGGCTGGTACAGGAACGTCCAGAAGTTGCCGACGACAGCGGGCGAGAGCATCATCGGCAGCAGGATGATCGTGGTCCACACGCCGTGGCCGCGGAACTTCTTGTCGATGAGGTAGGCGAGGCCAAATCCGAGGACGGTCTCGATCACCACCGTCCAGATCACGAAATGCGCCGTCACCTGCATCGCGGCCCAGATGTCGGGATCGGTCAGGATCGACTGGTACCAGTCGGTCCCGAGCCAGATCGTCGGCACGTTGGCCCGGTTGGCACGGTAGTTCGTGAACGACAGGTAGATCGTCCAGAGCAGCGGGAAGATATTGATCGCCAGCAGCAGCACGATCGTCGGCGTGATGAAGAGCCAGGCGAGCGTCCTGTCCGACAGGCCCCGGATACGGCGCACCACGCCTGGCCGGACCATGACGGCCCGATAGGTGATCCGCGAAGAGGCACTCAATTCGTTCATTGCGTGAACCGATCCTGGCAGCCGGCGTCGACACTGCGACGAATTCCGGTCGTCTCGAAAGCCCCCGGAGCGCGAGAGCACGCGCTCCGGGCGGCTCGCGTCAGAACTTCTTGCCTTCTTCCTTGAAGATCGCCTTCCAGTCCTTCACCAGACCATCGAGCGCTTCCTGAGCGGTGCCCTTGTCGGCCACCACATAGTCATGCACGCGCTTCTGCTCGGCTTGCAGCAGCTGGGCGTAGGACGGTTCGGCCCAGAAATCGACGACCATGCCCATCGATTGCAGGAACTCCTTGGCGAAGGGCGCGCTATCAGGGAAGCTCGGGTCGTTCAGCACGGACTTGGCGCAGGAATAGCCGCCCAGCGCCCACCACTTCTTCTGGACGTCGCCGCCGGAGAACCATTTGATGTATTGCAGCGCCTCGGCCTGGTTCTTGGAGTAGGAGACCACCGAGATGCCCTGTCCGCCGAGTTGCGTCGCTTGCGCTGCGGGACCCGCCGGATTGACGAAGAAACCGATCTTGTCGCCGCCGACATTCGGGTCCTTGTAGAGGCCGGGGAAAAACGCGAAGAAATTCATCTGCAGCGCGACCTGGCCGGACTTGAAGGCATCAAGCCCTTCCGACATGTAGGAGTTGGAGGCGCCGGGCGGCGTGCAGCACTTGTAGAGCTCCTTGTAGGCCTCCAGCCCCTTCACAGCGCCGGCGGAGTTCACGAACCCGTCCATCGCATAGGGCTTCTTCGGATCGTCGTATTTGAAGCCGTAGTCGTAGAGGTAGTTCGAGACGCCCATGGTGATGCCTTCCGAGCCGCGCTCGGTATAGATCGAGGCGCCGTAGACCTTCTTGCCGTCGATCTCGCGGCCCTGAAAGAATTGCGCGATGTCCTTGAGCTCATCGAGCGTCTTCGGCACGCCGATCTCGCGGCCGTACTTGGCCTTGAAGTCCTTCTGCACGTCTGGCCGCGCGAACCAGTCCTTCCGATAGGTCCAGCCCACCGCATCGCCCATGGCCGGCAGCGCCCAGTAGTTCGGCGTGTTCTTCGGCCACTCGGAATAGCCGACCACCGTCGCCGGCATGTAGTCGTCCATGCTGATTCCTTCCTTCTTGAAGAAATCATTGAGCTTGACGTACTGGCCGTTCTCAGCGGCGCCGCCGATCCATTGTGAATCGCCGATGATGAGGTCGCACAGCGAGCCGCGCGAATTGAGTTCGTTCAGAAATCGATCGGCGTAATTGGTCCACGGCACGAATTCGAACTTCATGCCGATACCCGATTTGGCGGTGAAGTCCTTCGACAATTCGACCAGCGCGTTGGCGGGATCCCATGCGGCCCAGCACAGCGTGATGGTCTTGCCCTGCGCCTGCGCGGGCGTGGTGCCCGCTCCGACGCCGAACGCGGCGGCAACAGCCCCGCATGCCACTACAAGCGTCTTCATCGTTCGTTTCATTGCACGTTCCCTCCAAGTGGGCCGGCCATCGACATGGCGCGGCTTTGCTACCCGCTCGAATGCTTCGAGCAGAGCGACACAGTCCATGACGAGCTGAACAACTAAACTGGCGTTTCCTCGCGCCGCCCGGATTCTACAGGCCCGGCAGGCTCGATTTGTTTAGTGAACCACCAATTACTAAACATTGCAAGCGGAGTTGGCCGGTTTCTTCGACACCGCGCCTGATCTATCGCTTGAACCTTGTGTCGGCCCGGGGATCCCTCGAGGCCTCGCGCACATGCCGCATCTCTTGCTGACTTTTCCTGCGACCGGTTTCGCAGCCGACCGCGACGTCAGCAAGGCTCCAGGGTTGTTTGGCTCACCCGCGACGGCGCACGACTGCAAGATCCGGGTATCGACTTCCAAACCACCAAACGCTCGAACGGTTGGAACAGTCCTGGAACGACGAAGTCACGGCCCGTAGATCACCAGCTCGGAGTCGGACAGATCGGCAAGCCGGGGGCAATGGGGACCCTTGAAGTATCTGCGAGCGCGTTCGCTGTAGATGCCGACCAGATCATTCATGGGGCCGTTGGCGTCGAGAGCGACCGCCACCTTTCCCCTCTTGAGCAGAAAGCGGCCGATGGTGCCGGCGCAGGCGACATAGTCGGCCACGTCGCGGCAGTAGATGAGCTGCATCACCGGAGGCGCGATCCGCTGTTTGAGACGCATGGACTGCAAGACGAAGGGAACGCAGCGGTCGTCGGGCGCGCGACATACCAGGCTAAGGCAGCGATAGGCCGCGTGCCGCGCGAGCAGCGCGACGTCGGCTTCGGGCAAACCGTCGACCGCCTGCGTGTCCTGCCGGATGATTTCGACGCGCATGCCCGCCACCGGATGCGACAGCGCCGGAAGGGAGAAGAACAAGCCGCCGCAATAGCGGCGGAAGCCCTGCGCTTCGATGGTTTTCCAGGTCCATTGCGCCGGGCTGATATTGACGTAGGTGACGTGCTCATGGCGCTGCGCGATCTTGGTCAGCATCGGCGCGTAGCTGCGAAAGGCAGGTTCCACGTACCAGCTGGAGAGATTGCAGCGGATGGAGACTTGACCGCCATCGTTCCTTGCGGTGTGGATCAACAGCAGAGCACCGACGGGTCCCCGGTCGTGCTCGAGCATATAGCCGAAGCGCGGAAAGCTGCCGGGCGTATCGCGCGCAGACAAGCGCCTGAGCCCGTTGATCCAGTAGTCGCGCGAGCGTGTCGGAAAGCCCTTTGTCAGAAGATCGGCGACGGCGTCGAGATCGGCTGCTCCTATCTCACGGCACCGGATCATCATCCAGACTCTCACTCGTTGTATCCGAGCCGCCTCATGGTCCCCGGGTTTGGCGAGCGCGCCAGGCGAGCGGATCGAACGGCAACCAACTTGCGTCCGCGGCGACGTGCCGGAATTCCGGCTGCAGCGAGCGTTGCTTCTCGCACCGAGCGTGAGCGTCGTTGCGAGACAATGTAGCGCAGCCAGTTGCGGTATATCCGATGGGCCGGAAGACGCCAGACGTTGCTCAGGTCCTTCGCCAGCTGATCGGCCGGAAAATGGGCAAAAAGCTCTGGGCTTCTGTCGGAAAGGGCCTTCTGCCGGAACGCGATCAGGATCTCTTCCGCACCCTCGTTCAGATAGCCCCTCGGCATCGTCGGACAGACGTCATTCTCTCCCCGAAGGTAACGCCCCATATCCCTTCGAAATTCACCCAGCAGGCTCTGGGTTTCGTATTCCGGGTGACCCTGGAAATGGACAAAAAAACTGTTCTTCTGCTGCTTGACGAAGCAGTCGGCGCCAGCCTCCGCCGACCAGGTGAGAACCGAGTATCCGCAGTCCGAGAGATCCTCCTCCCGCACCTCGTTCCAGCGGGCGTGCGGTATGCGGAAGGTCCTCGGCACATCTTGCATCAAGGGATGATGTCTCGTCTTGGTTTGAGCGAAGACGCCGAAGCATTTGGCAGGCAGCTTGTGGCGGGCAACGCCGTCCAGATGCAGGACGGCCCCATGGACAGCCAGGCAAGAATACACCGACGATACGGTGTTCTCGGTCGCCCAGTCGGCGATCTCGGTGAAGGTGGTCCAGTATGGCTCTTCCGTGAGGCTGGCGGCCCTGGGTTCGGCGCCCGTCACGATCACTCCATCCAGGCTCCTGTTCAGCAGATCGCCGGTGCCACGGTAGTATCGACGCACGTAATCGCGCCCCCATTCCGAACGGGGCGTCGCCTCCATCGTATAAAAGTGCAGCCTGACGCAAAGTCGTCCGGCAGCCGCATCAAGCAGGTCGAACAGCTGGCGCTCGGTCGACATCAAGGCGGCATCCGACATGTTGTTGATGAGCCCGATGTCGATACACTCCCGGCCTGCCGAGGACGCCGCCGCACACGCGCCGCTCGGCGCTCTGGAGAAGAGGTGGTGATCGTGCGACTCTATATCGATTAGGACAGTCATCCGAATGCCTTCACGCTTGACGAAAAGTTCGCGGCGCAGAGCGCCTGATCGAGATCCGCGAGGATGTCGTCGATGTGCTCAATCCCGACGCTCAGCCTGATCATCTCGGGCCGCACGCCGGCCTTCTCCTGTTCATCGTCGGACATTTGCCGGTGCGTTGTCGATGCGGGGTGGCAGGCGAGCGTTTTCGCATCGCCTATGTTGACCAGCCGCTTGCAGAGCTTCAGCCTGTCGTAGAATCGCTTGCCTGCCTCGAAGCCTCCGGCGACACCAAAAGTCAGCAGCGAACACGCTCGACCGTCCAGATACTTCTGCGTCAGCGAAAAATAGGGGCTGTCGGGAAAACCCGCATAATTCACCCACCCGACACGGCCGTCATCGCGCAAGAACCGCGCGACCTTGGCACCATTCTCGACGTGTCGCTCGATCCGGAGCGCAACGGTCTCGATGCCCTGGAGCAGCAGGAAGGCATTCATCGGGGCCAGCACGGCGCCTGTGGTTCTCTGGGAAACGGCGCGGCAACGCGCGATGTAAGCGGCGGCGCCATAGCGCTCGGTAAAGACCAAACCGTGATACGATTTCTCCGGCTCGTTCATCATCGGGAAGCGCCGGCGATGCTCGGTCCACGGGAACCTGCCGCTGTCGATGATGATTCCACCGAGCGTCGTGCCATGCCCGCCCATGAATTTCGTCAGCGACTCCACAACGATGTCAGCGCCGAATTCGATCGGTCTGAGCAGGATCGGTGTCGGCACGGTATTGTCGACGATCAGGGGGACGCCGTACCGGTGCGCAACTTCCGCCATCGCCTGGATGTCGCAGACGTTTCCGGCCGGATTTCCCACGCTCTCACAGAAAACCGCGCGTGTGTCGTCGTCGATCAGCCTTTCGACGCTTTCCGGCCGGTCGTCTTCCGAAAAGCGGACCTCAATACCTTGCCTCGGCAGGATGTGCGCGAACAGTGTATGCGTGGTGCCATAGAGCTGCGGAACCGAAACGATATTGGAGCCCATCTCGGCGATGTTGACGACCGCATAGTTCACCGCGGCCTGCCCACAGGCGACGCTGAGTGCCTCGATGCCTCCTTCAAGTGCAGCGACGCGCTTTTCCAGCACGGCGTTGGTTGGATTGCCGATCCGGGTATAACGGAAGCCGTCGACTTCGAGGTTGAAGAGCGCCGCGCCATGGTCGGCGCTGTCGAATGCGTAGGAGGCCGTCTGGTAGATCGGCACGGCAACGGCCTTCGTTGCCGGATCGTCTTCGAAGCCGCCATGGACGGCGACAGTTTCTCTTCTCATGGTAGCTTGTCCATCGGCCCTCCTGCCCCGGGCTAGCTCCCGACTTCCCTGGTGCATCGGACCTCCTCGCTTGCTGAAGGTGCTCGGCCGTCGGTCTGCGCGAAGCCCAGCAGCTCGCGCACTGCGGTCGGCCACAGGTCGATGTCTATGCCGTGGGTATGGAACATGGCGACCGCCAGACGATCCATTCCGAACGCCACGCAGGCCGTGTGGGCCGGTATTGAGGCTGAATCGACGATGCCCCAGGTCGTGCCGAAATGATCCCGATGGTAGTTGAAGCTCATGCAGGCAGTCGGTTGCTCCTCGGAGCGCAGCGGCACCAGCAGTTCGAACTTCAGCGACTGTTGCTTCTGGCTCACCGCCATCATCTGGCCGACCCGGCCGAAGAACGGGTCGTTGGCATGATCGATCCTGAAGGTTAGCCCGAGGTCCCGGGCAATCGTCTGCGCACGTATGATCCAACGCTCCCGGAACGCCGAGACGTGATCCGCACTACCGATGCAGACGAATTCCCGCATTCGGAAGGACTGCAGCCGGTCGAGATGGCGCGAAGGTTCGCGGCGGAAACAGTCGGCGGCCACGTCGAAGGTCCAGCCGCTGGCCGGCACGGGCCCTCGGCTCGCGGCGATCGGATACACCGGATAGCAGGCGGCCGGCGCCAGCACGAGATCGGCGGGCGACAGCGACGTGGTCCAGTCGCCGCCGGCATCGAAGCGGCTGACCGCCGCATCAATCTCGCTTTCCAGGCCGTGCAACCCACAGACGCAGCCGAGGAGATTGGGAAAGCTCTTCAGGTAACCCGACCTCTCGAGCTGGGCCCGATTCATGACGGGCGGAAAACGCATCACCTCGGTGTTCGGGTCGCGATTCCGCGAGATCACCGCGGCAATCCGCTCCACGACGTCTTCGTAGAGTGCGGTGCGACCATAGACGCCGGGGGAGCCCATCTCGTGGAATAGCGCCTCGGCGAGATGGTCCAACGGATCGGCTTTGGGGGAAGTGGGGGCCGCCAGTGCTTCAACAATGGCCAACTTCATCAGGCCTTTTCCTTTCAGATGAAGATCAGTCGCGCAGAGAGTCTGGAATCGTGCTCATGAGCGTCGCCGGCCCGATGCTGGCGAGGATGCGATCGTTGTTGATCATGATCGGCGCGGAAAGCACGTCCCGCAGGTGGCGGCCGATACTTACGTCGGTGTCGTTGCGGTAACCGGACAGGCCGCAGGTGCGCATGGCGTGCATGACGGTCGCGACCGCGAGCTCGGACGCCTCCACCTTGAGAAGATTGATCGAGGACTGGAAGTCCACTGACGACAGCGCGCGCACGTCTCGTCCGCGGGCTTCGTAGAACTGCAGACTTGCCGCAATGACCGCGCGCAATTTCGTCAGGGTCATCCTGGCGGAAGTGAAGTGCGCCGCGGCGGGCGGCGTATTGCCGCCTGCCCCGCGAGCGGCCTTTCGGACGAACAGCTGCGCCCGGTCCACCGCCGCAGCCGCGATTCCTGCCCAGACCGAAGACCAGCACAGATGAGCGACGGGCGTCATCGTCTGCGCATGGATCTTTTCGTATGCCACGGGGAATATCTGGTCGGAAGTTCCCTTGAAATTCAGCTTGAAACCCGCACTGCACGTCCCGCGCATGCCTAGAGTTTCCCACCCCAGCGTGCGCTCCAGCGTATAATCATCACGGGTGATGGCCAGCAGCACTTGATCGGATCCGGCAGAAGATTCGGAGCGGCGGGCGACGGTGACGATGCCGTCCGCTTCCGCGCCGTACGAAATCACCGTCGCGTCTCGCACCAGCGAAATCTCCGTGCCTGCGCGCTCCACTGCGGCCGAGCTGAAGCGTATGTTCCCGCCGTTCTGGCCTTCCGTGGTCGACGATGCCAGCAGCAACTGCTCGGCAGCCACGCGTCGCATGAGACTTTCGTGCCACCCACTGCCCGCCCCGTGGCGAACCAGGCACGCGACCTTGGTCTGATGCATCGCGAAGATCATCCCAACCGAAGCGCAGGCGCGGCCGAGCGCGTAGCACATTTCGGCGACTTCGGAGATCGACGCCCCCTCCCCACCGAACTCGATTGGAATCTGAGCTCCCAGAAGTCTCTCCTTCCGCGCCGCGTCGATAGCCGTCCGCGGGAACCGCGCCTCGCGATCGACGGAGTCTGCCTCCGCCGCAGCGACCTCCGCCACATTTGCCGTTCGCTGCCGGAACGAGGAGTCCGCGGGAGAGAAGGCAATTCGGCCAATTTCAGTGGCGCTGTTACGGAACTGAACTTCCTGCACAGTCATGGGCCGGAGCCTCCCGCTTCATGGGTGTGATGATTGGATGTTGCGAGCCGGGTCGAGACGGATTCCGATGAAAAGCCGACAACTAAACCAGTTCCTTCGCCACGTCCTTGGCGCAGAAGTAGGTATGAGGAAGCTTCCGCTCCCGGGCGAGGTACCTCCGAAGCAGAGCTGTTGGCCGAAGATACAAAAGGTACAATTAGGTATCGTCGCCTTCCATATGATCACGCCTGGCCACGGCAGGAGACCGGCTGAGATGCACGACTTTGCCGTCAATGTTCAGAACCGCGTCCTATCGGTCGTCAGGAGTGTCCTCCAGCAGAACGCAATCATCGCTGAGGTCCACCCGGAGTCGCGACTCGTCGATATTGGACTGAGCTCGATGGGGATGGTCGAGCTGATGCTCAAGGTCGAAGCCGAGTTCGATCTCATCCTTCCCCAACTCGAGATCACACCCGAGAACTTCCAGTCGGTGAAAGCGATGGAGCGGATGATTCTCAACCAACTCGGATCCGGGTCGGGATGAAGCCGGTTGAACAAAGATTGTGCTTCGATGACCGAGCAAGTCGCATCGAGCAGGTGCGCGAGCATACCGATCCAGCCCAGTCGCGTGATCAATTCATAAACGAGGCCGCGATCCAGCGCGCATCCAGACGCGACGTTCCGCGGCGCTCCGCGGCCAAGACCTGGTTGCAAGCCATCGCACTGACCGCGCGGCTCGAAACCGAGCCGCATCGTCTGTTCGCCGACATCGTCGAGGATTGGGCGCAACGGCAGCCCGGGCGACCCGCCTTGCTCTCGGACGGCCAATCCTTCACCTATGGCGAACTCACCAGCCGGATCAACCGGTATGCGCGTTGGGCACGGCACCTCGGCCTTCAGGCCGGCCGCACCGTCTGCCTGTTGGCACCGAACCGGCCGGACTACCTCGCCTGCTGGCTCGGTATCAGCAGCGTCGGCGGCACGGTGGCGCTGATCAATACCAGACTGGTGGGCCAGTCGCTCGCCCACTGTATCGACGTCGCTTGTGCCGATCACCTCATCCTGGCTGCCGATTGCATGGATGCCTTCGAGGGCGCCCGTCCCCACCTGCGCCGCGTGCCGCAATGCTGGAGCCTTGGCGCCGGAGATCAACGCGACGATCTGGATGCGGCGCTCAGCGCCTTCGAGCCACGACCGCTGTCCTCCGCTGAGCGTGGCGACGTCACGATCGGTGAACGCGCGCTCCTCATCTACACCTCGGGCACCACCGGCCTGCCGAAGGCAGCGAACGTCAGTCATCGCCGCATTCTCGCCTGGGGCGGGTGGTTTGCCGGACTGACGGACGCATCCACCGACGACCGTCTCTACGATTGCCTGCCGCTCCATCACTCCGTGGGTGGCGTCGCGGCTCCCTGCAGCATGCTCTGCGCGGGCGGCTCCGTCGCGATTGCGGAGAAATTTTCCGCTGGCGGCTTCTGGCGCGACATCGAGCGGTTCGACTGCACCGTCTTCCAATACATTGGCGAGCTCTGCCGGTATTTGCTGAAGGCTCCAGTCTCTGAACAAGAGACGCGGCACCGGCTGCGGCTGGCTGTCGGGAACGGCTTGCGCCGCGACATCTGGGAGATGTTCGTCGACCGGTTCGCGATCCCGCAGATTCTCGAATTCTATGCCGCAACCGAAGGTAACTTTTCGCTGTTCAACGTTGACGGAAAGCCGGGCGCGATCGGCCGGGTACCGCCGGTTCTGGCGCACCGCTTTCCAACCTCAATCGTCAAGATCGATGCTGACAGCGGCAGCCCGGTCCGTAACGAGGCCGGGCTCTGCATCGCGTGCGCTCCCGGCGAGACCGGCGAGGCTGTCGGACGTATTGGCCAGGCCAATTCCGACGGCCGCCCTTTCGAAGGCTACACGGATCCCGCCGAGACCAAGAAGAAGATTTTGCGCGACGTCTTCGCAATGGGGGATGCCTGGTTCCGCAGTGGAGATCTGATGATGCGCGATGCGCAGGGCTACCTCCACTTCATCGACCGCGTCGGCGACACCTTTCGCTGGAAGGGCGAGAACGTCGCGACCAGCGAAGTGAACGACGCAATCGCGGACTGCCCAGGCGTTCTCGACGCCTCGACCTATGGGGTTGCGGTGTCCGGGACCGACGGCCGCGCCGGCATGGCGGCCCTGGTGGTGGACCCAACTTTCGATTTCGGAATGTTCAACGAACACCTTTCCTGTCGCCTGCCGCCTTACGCAATCCCGGCTTTCGTCAGGTTATGCCCGGCGCTGGATACGACCGACACTTTCAGGAAGAAGAAACAGCGATTGGTCCGCGAGGGGTTCGATCCTTCGGTGGTGGAGGATCCTCTGTTCGTGCGCGATCCGGCGACCGGTCGCTATCGTTCGATCGACCGCGCCGTCCACGCGCGCATCATTGAGGGCGCAATCAGGCTCTAACATCGGCCCGAAAGCTGAAATGTGAGGTGTGTACCATGTCAGTCAGAACGAAGATCTTCTCCGCAATGAACCAGATCGCCGAAGAACAGAAAGTCACGCTTCCGCGGCTTCAGGACGACCTGTCCCTGAACGAGACCGGGTTCGATTCGCTGGCCTTCGCCATCCTGGTTGCGCGGCTGGAGGACGAGCTTGGTATTGATCCCTTCACTGTTGCCGAGGACGCGGCCTTCCCGTCCACCCTCGGCGAGTTTGTCAAAGCTTATGAGAATGTTCCCGCCTGACAGCATCGCGCTGCGCCACTACCTTGACCGGGGGCCGAAGAACCGCACGATTTCCGATGCCCGGCAGAGCGTATCGCTGACCGACTTGATCGAGCACAGCTGCCTCGCTGGCGAATGCTCCGAGTTGTCAGGGCGCTCGGTGCTGCTTGCGACATCGAGACAGTTGTTGTGCGCGCTTGCAATGATCGAGCTCGACGGGGTCGCACGCCGCATGCTTCTATGCCCGCCCGATCTCGATTGGGAGCGCCTGCAGGCTCTCGTCGAGCAGGCCGGGATCGACACCATCGTCACCGATCAACCGCTGTCCGGATACTGTGCTGGAGGATGCAGTGTCGTTGGCATCGACCTGCCCCAACGGAGAGCCGCGGGACCGAGGATCGACCATCCCACCGAATGGTTGATGCTGACGTCGGGGACCTCGGGGCTGCCGAAGATCGTCCGACACACACTCGACGGGCTCGCCGGCGCGATCATTGCCGACGGGCCTGCCCGCCACAGCGACGCAATCTGGGCAACGTTCTACGATATCCGCCGCTACGGCGGCCTGCAAATCTTCCTGCGAGCCGTGATCGGCGGTGGATCGATGGTGTTATCCGAGCCCGGGGAAACCATCGCGGCCCATGTGGCGCGGCTGCGCGCGGGCGGCGTCAGCCACATCTCCGGCACACCATCGCACTGGCGCAAGCTCCTGATGAGCGGCACCGCTGCCAACTTTTCGCCGCGCTATATCCGCTTGTCCGGCGAAATCGCCGACCAGGCCGTGCTCGACGGCTTGGCCCAGGCATTTCCGCACGCGTCGATCGGTCATGCCTATGCCTCAACCGAAGCCGGAGTCGGGTTTAGCGTCGACGACGGGCACGAGGGATTTCCTGCTCACCTGATCGGGCGAAATCGGGACGGCGTAGAGATGAAGGTGGTCGAAGGCTCGTTGCGGATTCGCTCCAAGCGTACCGCGCGCGGCTATGTCGGCGCCGATGCGCCGCCGCTCGCCGACGCGGACGGATTCGTCGATACGGGCGATATCGTCGAATTGCGCGGCGAACGATACCATTTCGTCGGCCGGCGAGGCGGCATTATCAATATCGGGGGGTTGAAGGTCCATCCGGAAGAGGTGGAGGCTGTGATCAATCGGCACGCCTGTGTTCAAATGTCGCGGGCGCGATCGCGCAAGAGCCCGATCACGGGCGCCATCGTGGTTGCCGATGTCATCCTCACGGGCGACACCGATGAGAAGCGCCACGAGAGCATCCGCGCAGAGATACTCAGCCGATGCAAGGAGGGCCTGGCAGCGTGGAAGGTTCCCGCGGTGATTCGTTTCGTCGAGCGCCTCGAGGTCACTGCAGCGGGGAAACTGGCGCGCACCGATGCGTAACGTCGTCGTCACCGGCGGCAGCCGCGGTATCGGCTTGGCCATTGCGCGCAGGCTCGCCGCATCCAGAGACTACGACGTGATCGCGCTGGCGCGCCGCGAGGGCGAGCTGCCGTCCCGGAAGCGGAACGACGCCTGCACTTCCGCTCCTGCGACCTCGCGCTGATCGATGCGATCCGGGCCCTGGCAAGATCGGTGCGCGACGAATTCGGCGCGATCGCCGCGTCAAGTCGGCAGCCTTCCTCGCAGCCTTGGAGCCATCCCCTCGCTGGTGGAGATTGCACGATTCAACTCAGGGAGACCCCGTCAGATGTCCAAGCATCGTGTTGCAGGCCTTCTCGGCCTCCGCAAGAGTTGGAAACGCCGAACCGCCGATCTTGATCGCGCCGTTTCCCCCATAGAGCGGCCGCCATGACGCCACATAACCTGCACACCCATGAAAACCGGCGCCAGCCGGGCTCTCATACGTGATGACAAACGAAAAGCCCTCGCCGGTCGCGCTCCAGATCTCCATATCCGCGACGGCACGGTGAAACTCGAGGGACATCTAGCTGCGCCCCGTGCTGGCCTTCATCTGAATCACGGAATTATCGTCCTACCGGCAAGGCCCGATGGGAGAACGGCCCTGACCACTGGGGGGCAGGAAGGCAAGGCCAGGGCCGCCGCTCCGCAGTTGCCGAATTCCAATCGGCATATCTCTGCGATGCTATCTGGAGCCTTTCGCATAGCCCGCGACGACGCTTTACCTGACAGCGGACCAGTACGATCGAGCCAGAGCCGCAGATTGACGAATGAATAGCCCTCTCTCTCCTTGTATTGGCTGCCATTCCGGATGAACTGACGGTCCTGCCGGATTACCCCATTCAGCTCGTCATGGGGGCAGCGGCCGCCGCTGTCGGAGGCTTATCGCGCTCGCGACGGAGACTTGGCCTTCGGCCACGAAAGCGGGCTTGGGGCCGCCCTCCCGAGATTCCGTCGGGCCAGGCCGGCGCATCCGGTCGAGGGCGGCTGCTCATTGCGATCGAAGGGGTGATGGGGATTTGGCGGACCGCGACGATCCTCTTAGCGCTCTCCGTCCGCCGGACGATCATGTTGACCGATAGCTATCGCCGCAAGCACCGTCCGATTGCTGATTTCAAGTTTTTGAAAAATGTTGTGAAGATGCACCTTGATGGTGCCGACGGAAATGCTCAACCGTCTTCCGATTTCCTTATTCGACAGTCCTTCAGATACCAGACGCATGATCTGACGCTCGCGGTCTGTCAGAGCCGTCATCATCTTGTCCCAATTCGAGCCCTGCTCTTCCAATGCAATCAACTCGGACGACATCAACGGCAGCGGGCTTCGGCCGTTGGCAATGTGCCGCAACGACTGCACCAACGCCTCAGGCTCCGTGTCCCTCAGGACGATGCTGCAGGCAAAGGGGGCTGCATCCAAAAGCAATTCGCAATCCTCACTAGAGGCGAAGAACACCAAATGAGTCGAACGATTTTCTGAATTGACGGAAAGAACTATCAGCGCGGCGAGCTCGGGCAACGCGGGGTCGACAATCGCGATGTCCGGCGCCAAGTTACGAATCGCCTGGATGCAACTTGCAGTGTCGGTACAGGAAGCAATGATGTTGAAGTCCGCCGCGGTACCGAGCACGTTGCTCAGTCCCTGGAGGACGACCGGATGCCGGTCTGCAATGACTACATTAGTACGTCGCATTGGCGCTCCTCAGCCCGACGCCCCCAAAAACTTCAACACCGCGAACGTGCTGCCATTTCCCTTAAACGCAGCACAGATCCCTCGAAATTTTGTCTAATACGACCGTGTCCATATCGCAGCGCAAAATTGGGTTGACCTCGAGCGCTGCTCTGCTCGCTCTCCGACGCTGTGCGCACCAACCTGCGCTTCCGATGTCCGTAACGCCTTTAGATTACACTGCCGAGGCCGAGAACGCTGCAAAATTTGGTCCAAACCGGATTCGCACGGAGGCGGCATGGCGCCCCGAAGCCGACCGTTTTCTACCTTGAGTAAACGAGATCGTGTCGTTCGCGCAAAGACTGCACAAAAAGAGCAGCGTTGCGAGTCAGACTGAGGCGCCCCCTGCAGACCTATATCGAAGGATATATAGGGCTACGGCGAATTCGCATTTAACATTCTTAAAGGCTTCAACAACATGGAGGTAATAGCTTTACCGACGGTACCGGGTAGGCGTTCGGAGTAACGACAATTCATTAGTTCAAAAGTTTGCAAGCGGGGCGAAGACGAGCACCAACAAGTGCTGTCCGCCCGCCGCGAGATTACGTCGAATTCGTTTTTGTTGTGTCAGTGCGTCGGCTGGAGGATAAGACAATGAGGAGGCGACAAATTTACGGAATGGTGCTTCTTGGAAAGAACGTTCTAATCCGAGAAGGTATTGCCAGAATATTGCATAAGGCAAATTTTCGCATTGCCTTATCTGCTTCGAGCCCTGAGGAGTTGCCAAGCTCGCTTCAAGCTGGACAACTGATGTTTCTCATCATCAACAGCGGCGATGATTTTGCCCTCGAGATAGCGCGGATCGGATATTTGAAAGATCGCTATCCCGACGCGCCCATTGCAATCGTGTCGGACAATTATCGGCCGGCTGAGCTTGCCTCCGCATTCCGTGCAGGCGCCAATGGCTACTTCGTCAACGTCAATTCGTGCGACGCCTTCATCAAGTCGGTCGAACTCGTGACCATGGGCGAGACCGTCTTCCCGCCTGCGTTCCTGTCGTTCGCGCTTGACGGCAACCCCGAACGAGAAAAGGCGCAACTCAACGAAAATGAGCACGCCATCCTCGTCACGTCGGAGGACGCGATCTCCCCGCAGCTTTCGCCGCGCGAAAGGGCAATTCTGTCTTGCCTCATTGAAGGCGATTCCAACAAGGGCATTGCTCGCAAGATCGATATTGCCGAAGCTACTGTGAAGGTCCACGTCAAGGCGATCCTACGAAAGATACGAGTTCAGAACCGGACTCAGGCCGCAATCTGGGGAATGAATCACGGATCGCAGGTGCGAGCGTCAAACAACCACGCGCCAGCCGCTATCGATGCAGGTGCAGCTGTCGTGGCGCCACTCAAGATGATCCCCGAGACAAATCATCTGAATCAGACGCCTCCCTTGGTCCCCCAGTCTGATCACGCCACGGCGAGGATCCGCAAGGGCATTGATCGAGGCGCCAGCGGGGCGGTACGCTTGTACAAGTAATCCAAGGGGCCGGAGACGACCCCAACCCTCGGAATGCTCCCATTGCGGGTGCAAGCCGTAACGTTTGCGTCGACCGACGACAGGCATGGACACCTTCCCTGCCGCCCTTGCGCGAACAGCACGCGGACGGCGTCGACGTCCTCCCAGTGAGCACGTCGAGCCACCGCTGTTGGCGAGAATTGCCGCCATGCCGGGGCCGATTGACGAGCTCATCCTCCACCTGTGTGTGTGTGCGGTCGAGTGAAATGCGCGCTTTCGTCGACCTCCCCGGCGTCGACGCCGGAGTACTCACAATTCGCCGCCAATCAAACCCAGATGAGCTCGATAGACGGTTTCTATCTCAGCTCTTTTGCGTACACTTACGTCGGCACCTCCCAAGACTGCCGTAGCAGGAGGGGAAGTTATGCGCGAAGTCGACCTTCCGGTAGCCGTGATCGGTGCCGGGCCATTTGGCGTTTCAACCGCGGCTTACTTGCGGTCTCGCGGCGTGCAGTTCCGTATTTTTGGCTCACCGATGCATCGCTGGCTCACGCAAATGCCAGCAGGCATGTTCCTCAAGTCTGAAGGATTCGCTTCGAACCTTGCGGATCCGATCGGGCGTTGCACTCTGCAGCAGTTCTGTGAAGAGCAAGCGCTGCCCTATGAGGGTGCACGCGTGTCACTCGAAACATTTACCCGATACGCCCTATCGTTTCAGCAGCGGCTCGTTCCCACAGTTGAAGATGTAATGGTCTCCATGCTGGATCGACAAACCCACGGCTTTCGCTTGCGACTGGCCACCGGAGAAGAACTAAGAGCTAAAAAGGTGGTTGTCGCAACCGGCTTGTCGCACGCCGAATACATCCCCGCTGAACTGACCAAATTGCCTGCAGAATTGCTGTCGCACAGCAGCGACCACCACGATTTAGGCAAATTCAAAGGGCGCGAAGTGGTTGTCATCGGCGGCGGTCAATCCGCGCTGGAGACAGCGGCTCTGCTGAACGAGGCGCAAGCGAAGGTAACGCTGCTAGTGCGGCGCGCATCGATCGAGTGGCATGATATCCCAACACCCGGGCCACGATCGTTGTGGCAACGGCTGCGGCGGCCGGCGTCGCCGATGGGAAATGGGCTCAAAACATGGCTCTGCGCCGCTGCTCCAACGGCGTTCTATCATCTGCCCGAGCAAATACGCGTCGATGTGGTGCGGACGTACGGGCAACGTCGTGGGACGCCAGTAGAGGTGCTTGGCCCATCGGGTTCGTGGTGGCTTAGGGAGCGAGTCGAGGGCCGTGTACCGATACTGCTCGGTCACGGCGTGCGAGAAGCCGAAGCGAAAGGCAGCAAAGTGGTTCTGAACGTCGATGGCCCAGACGGGTCGTCCCGCCATCTCACTGTCGACCACGTCATTGCCGCGACCGGCTATCGCTTTAGTGTTGGATCACTTCCATTTTTAGATCAGAGGCTGATATCCGAATTGCGCTGCGTGCAAGAGGCTCCGTGCCTGTCGCCCAGTTTCGAGTCCTCGATCCCGGGCCTTTATTTCACTGGCATCGCCAGTGCGTACAATTTCGGACCCCTGATGCGCTTCCTGTGCGGCACTGAATACGCGGCCCGCCGCATCTCCAGCGATATCGCTCGTGAGCAAAACCGTTCCCGGTCGTCAGTTTCTCCCGGACTTGCTTCCGCACGCAACGGAATCTCTGGTTGAGGCAAATGGCGAGTGCTAACGAAGGGCTGTCGCCATTCCCGGTACTCATCCTGAAGACCGGCCGCTATGCCTTGAATCATGGAGGCCTCGGTATAATTCGAAGCCTCGGGATGCTTGGGGCTCCGGTATTTTCAGTTATCGAGGATCATCTCGCGCCGACTGCGTTTTCTAAATATCTGACCGGAACATTCGTCTGGGAAACCCGCGACTTGCCAAGTCCGCGGCTACTCGAAGGACTCGAAAAGATTGGACGACAACTGAAATTACCGACCGTCCTTATTCCAACGGATGACGTCGGCGCGATCCTGATCGCCGAAGAGGCTCTCACGTTGCAGCAGTGGTTCTTGTTTCCGAAGCTGCGATCAGACATTCCACGGCGCTTGGCGGACAAATCACAGCTGCACACAATGTGCAAGCAGCTCAGGGTACCGTGCCCTCAAGCAATATCGCCCGGCACGATTTCAGAGGTCTACGAGTTTATCGAAACCGCAGCCTTCCCCGTTGTGGTGAAGCCATCGAAGCCATGGCTCAATTCAACGATCAAACCGTCCATCGTTGCCTCCCCTAGCGCGCTCCTAGATCTTTACCGCCGGTCGGAAGCACTAGTTCCTTCCAACCTGCTGATCCAGGAATACATTCGTGATGGCGAGGATTGGCTCTTTGATGGATATTGCAACGCGGACTCGAAGTGCCTGGCCGCCTTTACTGGCAGAAAGCTGCGCTCGTATCCGCCCCGCTTCGGTTCTGCAACGTTGAGCAGATCTGTCACTAATCCCGCGCTCCTCCAACAGGCTGAGGCTCTCCTCGAAGCAGTTTCCTATGCAGGTATAATGGACATCGACTATCGTTTCGATAAACGAGACGGTCAATACAAGCTCGTCGACTTCAACCCGCGTATCGGCGCTCAGTTTCGATTGTTTGAGGATAGGGAGAGAAATGACGTCGCAAGAGCGCTTTATCGCGATCTCACAGGTCAGTCCGTGCGGAGATCACCGCAGATCGATGGGCGAGTGCTCGTAATCGAGCCGTATGATTGCCTAACCAGCTTACACGACATATTGCGTCGCGGCCTCTTGGTCAGAGACTGGTGGCGATCATTCAATGGCGCCCGGGAATTCGCCTGGTTCAGCCGGAGTGATCCTTTTCCCTTCATCGGGATTTGGCCACGCCTTGCTATGGTTTGCGTCGCGAAAGCATTGCGTATGTTGCATTTTCTGTTCCGGAAGTCGGAAGCCGCGGGCAACAAACTCCGAAGAAGGCCCCTTGGCTGACGCATTTCCTGTTTTTAGGGTCTCGATTTTTCACACAAGATGAGAGCTTGCTTGTCGATGTTGGGATTCGGACCGAGAAATCGTAGTTAATCCAAGAATACGTTCCCGAGGAGAGGACTGGCCTCGCAATCTTGCTGCTCAAGATCCTCGACCACTCTTGACGCGTTCATTCTCGACGCACGATCGGCAGTCGAGCGGACAGCGTCTCGAACTTGGTCGCGCACTGCCATGGTTCAATGGACCAGCTGTCCGTGAAGTCTCTGGCTTCAGGCTGGAACGGCCCGAACCGCGGCGGTGAGAGCCGAGAGGATTTGGCGCAGCAACAGGCTGAGCCAACGAGGCCCCGGAAGTTATCGCCGGCGGCGGCGGGAACGGCGTTGGTAGCGTCGCCCTGGCGGAACCAGAGATAATTGCGGCCCATGCGGTGCTCGGCCTTGAAATGGCCGATGACGGGCTCGACGGCCGCCCTGCGGCGCAGTTCGCGCTTGATCTTGGGCGTCATGCCTCGCTTCTGGCCGGAGATGAAGACCCTGAACTTGTGATCGGGTGGCGCATTGTGGCCGCGGTATCCCTTGTCGGCGAGGATGCGCGGGGTCGTGTTGCCGACGAGCGCCTCCATGTCCGGGATCACGGTGGCCAGCGTGTGACCGTCATAGGGATTGCCAGGCAGCGCCTTCACATGGGTGACGAACTGGCCGCCCTTGGCGTGGCCGATCGTGGTGGCGACCGAGACTTTGACGCCGAACTCGTAAGCTGATGGGCCTTGCCTTTGCCGACGCACTCGACCTCCGGCGTGTGCAAGGAATGGACCTTCGGCCCGCGCTGATGCTGCTTCTGCTCGCGCACGCGCCGCGCCGGCGCGACGCGAACGCCGCTTCGAACCCGCCGTCGCCATCGATCTTGCGGCTGATGTCACGGATGACGCGGCCGAGATAGGTCCGTAGCGTCTTAAGCTTTCGGTTGGCGCGCTAGAACTGTTTGGCGTGGGCATAGCGCTGATACTGGATCAGGGCGAACTTGCCCACCCGCGCATAGGACTGGCGCAAAGCCACCCCCGTGATGCTGCGCCGCACCAGCTTCTCGCGCGCCCGGTTCACAAGCTTCGCATCGGTGGGGAACGTCACATTCTTGGACTGAACCGTGGGTGTCGACGATCACACGCGACAACTCGGACGGCTTGATCGCCTTGGTCTTGGTGGCAACCGATAGGGTCTCCTGGATCGGCGCAGCCAGCCGTTCCTCGCCCATGCAGTTGCGCCATCGCGTCAGCGACGAGCGATCGAACACAAGCCGGTGCTGGAAGAACTCCTGGCCGCAGAAGTATTGGTAATAGGGGTTCTCGACCCACCGCTCGCACAGCACCTCGTCGGAGAGGTCGGAGGTGTGCTTGAGGATCGCCAGCCCCGCCATCAAGCACGTCGGCAGCGGCGGCCGGGCGGGATTGTCGGTGTAAACCTCACCGAACCGCCCTTCCAGGAACCTCCAATCCAAGGTCCGGGCCAGCGTCACCAGCGGATGCTTCATGTCGATGATCTGATCAAGCCGAGAGCGGAACACATCCTGCTCTCCCGTCTCGCCCCGCTCCCGTGGTCGCATCTCGCTCCCTCGCCAAAGCCGTCAAAGGTGAGTGAATCACAAATCAGGTTTGCAAGGAATCCCGCTCCAAAGGCCCGCTTTCCGGCAAAATCCGGTCCCGGCAAAACGCCGTTTCTGATTCCGAATCAACTGCCTGGGATTTCTTCACGGCCGACCGGACAATCGTAACTACCCATTTATTGCCAATTTCCATTCAGTGACCCGGAGCGTACTGGTATAGGCGACGAGTGCCTCGGTGATACAGTTCCATGACTTATGCGTCCTTCACCAATTTGCTGCGCTCCACCAGGCTTCCGGCACATTGGGTCGATGGTAACGGAGCAATCCCAAGACGCGTCGGTAAAGCCGATGGGCGCGGCTGCGCACGCGGACAGCTTGGATATCAAGATCAAAGTGTGCCGTTGCATCCGCCCTCATCCGTTCGACTTTGCCACGGCTTGCCTCGACCCATTAGGTACTTGCACGTTCGGCGCCGCGTGCAGACTCTGAACTAGTGCAACCATCAGCGTTGGTACAAAGAAATGCTGCATACGAGTAGAACGGACAATTGGGTAAATCGAGACAATACGCCCCCTGACTCTCCTTCTTCTTCTTCGTCAGCCGAGACGCTGGCAGAAGTGGTTGCCTTCATACGCCGACGCTTCTCGATCGTAGCGCTGACATGCTCGATAGTGCTTGGCATTGCTCTCCTTTACCTCGTTGCAGCAGTCCCCACATTTACCGCGAACGCGGAACTCCTAATTGCTTCAAAGGCAGGCGCGGTAGACGCCGCGTCCGTGTCCACGATCGTAGAAAGTCAAATCTCAATCATAAGGTCCGAGGACATCGCTCGTGAGGTGATACGGAAACTCGATTTGGCGAAAGATCCGGAATTCGCCGGGAGAAGCCTCTTACACCCTATAGCCGGGTTCGTGACCCGTCTCCTCGGCTGGAGCAAACCAGAAACCGAATATAGCCTGATGCGCCATGCCGTCGAGGCGTTCGAGCGCAAACTTTCGGTGAAGCGTGCCGGCGCTACGTACATCGTGGACATTGGCTTCGAGGCCACCGACCCCGACCGAGCGGCACGAATTCTAAATACCTTGGCGCAGACATATATATCGGCTCCGATCGACGCGAGATACCAATTCGCTTCCCCAGATCAGATGTGGACGAAGGATCGTCTCGCCGAATTGAGCAGTAAGGCAACAGCTGCCCAGAAGATACTGGACGACTACCGTAACGCGAAAAGAGATGATCCGGATTCTGTCGATGCAGGTGCAGAGCGCGCGCTAATTGCCGCCGCGGACTCATCCAAAGCCGCTTATGATAGTTTTCGACACGTTGCGCGTCAGACAGAGGCCGTGCGGCAGCAATCGGCGCCCATGTTCGAGGCTAGTTTGGTCACCAGGGCGTCGCCTCCCTTGAGGGCCAGTTCGCCCAGAGCCGGGATCGTGCTCGGAATGTCGATGATTGGCGGAACGCTTCTTGGCATCGGCCTCGGAATGCTGCGCGACTTATTGGATCGGGGCATCCAAACCAGCGGCCAAGTCTGGAAGGAACTTCAGATAGCTTGCATCGCGGTCATTCCAAGGGTCAGGTCCAGCGACGCTAAGCGTGCAGTGCTCTTCGCGAACAGCACTGATCGCCAGAACAGCACTGATCGCCACGAGCGTGCTTTATCTAACTCCAACTCGAGAAGCGTCGAGCGCCGCGAAAGTCCGATTTGGCCAGTCATGGACGCACCACAGTCTCGCTTCTCCGAATCCCTTCTTGAAATCAAGCTGGCGATCGATTCCATGTACCGGAACGGCAAGCGAAGCCAGATCATTGGGATCACCTCGACCTTCCCCCACGAGGGAAAGTCAACTATCGCGGCGTCCCTAGCTTTACTCATAGCACAGACTGGCGCGAAAGCTATTTTGTTGGACTGCAACTTCCGACATCCGTCGCTCTCGACTTTATTGGCTCCAGCTGCAGAAGTCGGCGTCTTGGACGTCGTCTCAGGGGCAGCTAGCTTGCGCGGAACTACCTGGATCGAGCCGACGACACAGTTAGCCTTTCTACCGATCGGCAATACCTCTCGATCAACCTACCGAAGTGGAGTCCCCTTATCGGAGCTTCTCAATAAGTTATCTCATACCCTTCGCGCGGCGTACGAATACGTTATTGTAGATCTACCGCCCATGGCGCCCTGTGCGGATGTGCCGACCGCGATGTCTGCCTTAGACTCATCTATCTTTGTCGTTGAAGCGAGCCGAACGAATGTCGATGTCGTAAAGCGCGCGCTCGAAATAATTCGATACGAGAACGTGCTCGGCATTGTACTTAATCATGCAGGAAACAGCAGCGTATGGACGCACCTGGTGCCTAAGGCGACCGCTTGAGATCGCGCATCTGCGGCGCGCCAGCCTCACGCGTCCCCCGCGTTGTCGGGCAGCAAAGGCTCCATCGGCTTTAACCATTTTGATATTCCAAGGTTTGAACGTTTGTGCTCGAAACACTCTTTGCCCGTTGGAACAAAGCAGTCGCAGACCCGGCGCTTGGAAACGCCCTCGTCGAACATACGGTGAATGTGTTTGCCTCCGCTTCGGCAACAAGATCGAAAAGAGTCGCCAAAAGGATCGGGGCTCAGAGCGTTGTAACAGGATACGCGGTGCGTCTACACTATCGTCATGGTAGGGACCTAACGTAATCCCGGGCCATCGTCGCGGCACAAGGCGACCAAGACGACTTGCTTGGCGCACGAGTGAAGTTGAATGCAAGGTTTTCTTGGATGGTCGGATCCCTCTTCTGGAATTCTGTACTAGCCTTGGTCTATCGTTGCTCCGGCGCAGCGGTCACGTTCCTCTTTGGGGTCAGCTTCGCTCGGATGATGAGCATCCAGGAATATGGAGCTCTGGTATCGCTAATGACCTTCGGGCTCGTCGCAGCGACGATTGGCGGGGCCGGCCAGCAACTTCAAGTAGTTCTGGAAGTACCAAGTCTCGAGGCTCGGAAAGACTACACGGCGATCCGCTCGGTTGTCTCACAACGGGTTCGAGTGACATGTATTGGCAGCATTGCGATGACAGCGATCGGCCTTATCCTATTCGTTGCCGCGCACGATAGGGAAGGAATCTTCGGTCGCTGGGAGTATTCCGCCAGCCTGCTTCTGATCTTACCATTGGCATTAATTGAGCTGCAGAGTTCGCTCGCCCGCGCGCTGGGCTCCGTCAACCTCGCTCTTCTGCCGAAGGAGGTGTTGTGGCGATTACTCATCATATTGTTGGGCGCCGCTCTCTTCACAACGTATGGCTATCCGGTGAAGGCGGCAGATATTTTCGTGATCGCTACGGGCGTCTTGGTCCTGCTGATCGCTATTCAGCAAGTTCACCTGCGACGTCTCGCCGACGGCCATCAGCTGTTCACTGTCGCACTGAGGCGATCGAAGGAGAGCATCGCCGAACTCTTCGCGGCCTCCACACCGTTCTGGGTGACCAGCATTGCCAGCGTGCTGTTTTCCACCATCGACATCGTCATCGTCTCGGTCATGGCCGGTCCGGCACCCGCCGGATACTATTACGCAGCCAACCGGATCTCTCTTCTTCTCGATTTCTTCTTGGGGACCTTCTGCGTTCCCGCAGCACCTCTGATCGCACGCCTATTCGACGAGAATCAACGCACGGAGATTGCCCGCGTCACGTCTGGAGCGGCACTGGCCGCCTTTATCGCGGTCCTTGGATGTTACCTGGCATTGGCGCTGGTCGGCGACATCGCGTTGATGGCATTCGGATCGTCCTTTGTCCGCGCCCACGGCGTCTTGATGATCCTGGCGAGCGGTCAGTTAGCGGCCACATACTTCGGCATCGGCAGTATCGCCCTCAACATGACCGGGCACCAGCGGGCCGCGATGATCATCATGGTCATCACCTCCGTGCTGGGTATCGTGGCCATGGTTGGCGCGACCTGGACGTTCGGGATCTGGGGAACGGCGGTGGTCGTCGCCTGCGTCAATGTCTCGACAAGGGCATGGATGGCGGCTCACATCTACGCTGCCGAAGGCATCGATCTCACCGCCACCACGATGCTATGTACTATCATTAGGCGGGCGATCCAGCTTGGCCCGCGAATGCTGCTCCAAGAGGCGCTATCGTTCCAGACCAAGCAGCCGTCGCCGGCGAGAGCGGAGACAGTCGCATCTGAACTGCGGAAAAGGCACGAGTAAAGAGGCAATCGAATGTATTGGGCCGTCCGAGAACACGCAATCAGCAAACGGACTTACGCGCGGGAGGTAATGCTGAAGAAGAACCGGGTCGAATTCGACTACGAAGTTTCGGGAGGCCGGCTTTCGATCGGGCTGGTCCGGCTCCTGCACACGGTGATTGCGCGGACTGCGGTGCGCGGCATGGGAGTCGCCATGCAGGCTATCAAGCCCCTTTTGCATTCCCAGTTGTCTTGCGTCCACTTCGCGGACGGCAGCCGTTTGTACTTTCGGCTGGACGATGTCTACTGGAATTCGTTCATCCGCCAGCCCGACTTCGATTACGAGCCGGAGATAGGGAAGTTTCTGCTGAGGCTGAAGGAGATCGACTACCTGTTCTTTGATTGCGGCGCCAACATCGGATACTGGTCAGTTCTTGTTACCTCGGAAATGCTAGGTCGCAAACGCGCGATTGCGATAGAGGCCTCACAGGAAACGATGTCGATTCTTCAGCGGAACTGTAACGCGAACAATCGGCGCTTCGAGATATGCCATAACGCGATGTCCGAGCACGACGGACATAAGTTGTTCTTCTGCCGTGGACCTCATGCTTCTCGACACATCATTAGGCCGGAAAGTACCGCTTCGACGGACATCGAACCAGTCATATCGACCACCGTTGATGCGTTGGCACAGCAGCGGCGGCTGAACGACAGCGACCGTATCGTAATTAAGCTTGACGTCGAGGGTGCAGAGATATCGGCGCTGAAGGGCGCGCATGAGGTGCTGAGGCGCGACACGCTGGTCATTTACGAAGATCACGGCAGCGATCGGAGCCACGCGACTACGAGGTATGTGTTCGATGAACTCGGATTTCCGGTCTTCTCGATTGCTTCCGATGGGACTATTACGGAGGTCGAAGGGTTCGGCGCACTGGATCGGCTGAAGACAGACCCAAAGAAAGGCTACAATTTCGTGACCTGCCCTCCGCAGACCGGTTTCCACCAGTGGATAACAGGAATTGCCGGTGGCGACCAATCCATACGTTGATCGCTACGCCGACGAAGTCGAGCGACCCGCGATGCGGAGCCAACGGCCTTTGTCGCCAACCACCGACCAATCGTGTTCAAGCAGGTGACGCCGATCCGGCAGCGGCTCGAACGAGAGATCAGTTGCCGATGCCCATCCAGGGCGTCACATTCCCAATTGCCGGCAAGCCACGCCGTCTGATCGGCTCATCATCCTGAATTCCGCGTAGCTGCCGCTGTGGCTTCCCGGCCATAAAGAGCAGGAGCAATAGATTAGATTGATGGAACACCACACCGTTGGTGAAAAAGAGCACCAGGAACAGTCCAACGCAAGCCATCCTGTATTTGGGGTCCAAGCGCGATAGGATCACATACCATGCATACGTGACGGTTGCTGTACCCACGAGTCCGTAGCAAACCATCAGATTAAGGAGGTCATTGTGCGCTTCCAGCGAGAAGGAACCATATGTCCATATTGCTCCACGCCCAAATAGGAGCTCCCATAACGACGAACTTTTCAACATCTCGACATAGTAGAGCCAAATTTCATTGCGCCCACTCGTCAAATTGAACGTGTCCAGCTCATCTCGATTTCTATAGAGAACTCGCTGGACAAACGCGTCCACCGACTCGGGATTCGACAGCATGAAGGCAACGACGATGCCCGAAACCCCAAGCACGACTAGAAATGCTCTCAAGTTCCACAATGAGCGATATTTCTCGATCAAGAATGCCAGAAGGAAACCGAAGAGGGCCGATCGCACATTAATGATAATCAGCAGAATCAGTGCGGTAATTGGAAAGCCGATCCATTGATTGACCAGCAAAATCGAAAACTTGGCTATCGTCTGTGCGACCACATGGAAAGGCTGCTCATTGAGGCTGGTCAACAGATCTCCCTCGGACCCGCCCCCACGCGAAAGGAAAATGAGTAGTAATCCGCACATCAGGGGTGTGCCAAGCATCAAAGATCGTCTTCTTAAGCCGACAAAAACCGACGGCTCACAGCTCGACAGGAGCAACAGGAATATGATCGGTAGCAAGATTGTCACGGAAAAATAGAGCTGCGGGGTAACTTCGGCAGGTATCCAGAGTAGGTTAAATATCAGTAGCCATAAGGTCACGGCGCAAAGAACCATGTCCCCACGAGTAGCTCCGGACAATGCAATCTTTACGGCCGTCAGCCCTGACGCCGCAACGACGTAAAGCGCCACCACCACTGTCCCCTTTTCCTCGGGACTGAGGATATCGACTCCGCACCTAAACATTAGGAACAAGAACAGCGCGTTTACAAACATCCGCGATGTGCTCCGTTGGGGTTCGCCCAAGTTCATCTCTTCGCGCGATTTGAGGAGGAGTTACTACATGGGTGCCTCAAATCTACAGTTCGCGGACGGATCTCGCGGGACATCACCTCCATCGCGTGGTCCCACGTCAGCGGAATCCAAGTTCGTGCTTTCATCGACTTGGCTCACGTTCGCCTTGGCGCGGACCGACTCATGCGGCGCACTGCAATGGTGCCTGAAATAATACGATTCGTTGTGAAATTGAGCAACTCCGACTGGTGGGTAGTCCGAAAGGGTCGACCCACGGACCGCTCAAGAGAATATGCTCCGCGTGTGAAGCTTCTCTCGAAAATACGAAACCCGCCTGCCACGATCCCAACGTCAAGGATTGCGATCTCGAGCTGTTCCCATCGAACAGGTCGACGATTGGGCAGACGCACTGGTTAACCGAATCCCAGAGAATCGAATCGTCGCTGCTTTCGTTTTGAGAAGTTGAGCAACCGCAGACTGATGCGATTTCAAACTGATGAACATTCCGATAGGCCGACGGAGGTCACTTAGCAACAGATGTTCAACAACTCTCATAGGCAATCTTCGGCGCGGCTCAGCGTTGTGGTGGTCACGCCCCTTGGCGAAGGCGGAAAAGGTGGGATCGATCGCATGATGGATGCCATTCGACGCGAATTTTGCGAGCATCCGCGTATCAATGTTGATCTCCAGTTTGTGATTAGTCGAGGAGCGAACATATATTTTTCGCCTGTCGTGTTGGCTTGGGCTCTTCTTAGAATTATTTGGATACAAGCGTGGCAGGGGATCGATGTCCTTCATATAAACCTTGCCGCGAATGCAAGCGCATACAGGAAATTTGCCGTTGCTTCGGTCGCGTCGGCGTTGCGCATTCCATACATCATCCATCTACATTCAGGTGAATTTGGCAGCTTCTGGGACTCGTGCAATGGACTTACGCGCCGTCGGATAGAAACTCTCTTTACCAGGGCCAAATTCGTAGTCGTTCTTGGTCGGGTATGGTCGGAGCTTGTCGTTTCAAAATTGCCGGAGTTGGCAGACCGCATAATCATTATGCCCAATTCAACCAAAAAGCAGCGGCAGAATTGTCACGCCGATGGTCCGGTCAAAATCCTATTCCTCGGCCGTCTTAGTCCGGCCAAAGGAATTGGAGATCTCCTTGATGCGTTCGAAATAATTCGGCATCGCAATGACTGGCAAGCAACGCTCGCGGGTGATGGAGCAGTAACAGAGACACATACTTTGGTCGAGCGACTTGGGCTTGCCGCACGGGTGAGAGTACCGGGATGGCTCGATGATGACTGTGTATCGACTGAACTGCAGGTGGCTGACATTCTTGTCCTACCCTCTTTGGTGGAGAATCTGCCAATGTGCGTGGTAGAAGCATTTGCTCATGGCGTAGCGGTCGTGTGCACTCCGGTTGGAGCCTTGCCAGAGATTGTGGAGCACGAAAGGACGGGTCTTTTGGTACCGGCGAAAGATGCTCCAGCTCTGGCCTCGGCGTTAGAGCGGCTTCTAGCGGATCCCGCCCTTCGGGCCCGCCTTGGGTGTCAAGCGCGGGCGCAGCACGCTGTCCGATTTGAGATCAGTGCTTATGTCGACAAATTTGTAGAGGTGTGGCGCGCAGCGTCAGACAGAACGGCGAACTCTTTGGACCGAACTCTTTCTGAACAGACGAAGACTATCGCGACGCCGAGCAGATGACGCCGGACAGACCGGCGTTCTCATGGCGTTGATTGGCGATTGAGGCGGCCTCATTGAAAGCGGTGTGCAGCGATCACCTTCCGGAGTACTCACAATTGGTAACCACTCAGCCCCCGATGATCTCGCTCGATGTGCTTCTATTCTCGACCCCGTCGCTTACACTGGCTTACGGCAACGAGGCACGGCGAACCGGTGGCGGACGCAAGTGTCGGAGGAAACGATCCTCAGGGGAAGTCACTTCGAGCCCTGCGGATCCGACCGGGCCCGACACGATACAGCAGCCGGCGATGACGTAGCGCTGCCCCTGCGGTGAATAGCCGAAATGAACCACATTCTGAAAAATTGTCTGTACTACGGCGCGAGTCGGCTCGGAGAGCTACCTTTCCTTCGTGCACGCTTCGCTGCTAGAGCCGTCATCATATTGCTTCATGAGATACAGCCGGATTGTCAGTCCGAATTGATGACCGGAACGTCGGTTTCGCTCTTTGAATATTTGCTCGATTGGCTGCGACGAGAGGGATGGTCGATCGTCAGCCTCGATGAATGTCTCGAGAAACTGGCGACGAATGATCGATCGCGCCGTTATGCGGTTTTGAGTTTCGACGACGGCTACCGCGACAACGTCTCGGTGGCGCTTCCAATCCTGGAGCGGCATAACGCGCCGTTCATGATGTACGTGCCCACCGGCGCCCTTACACGATCCATGCAGACGTGGTGGCTGGGCTTGCGTAAGTTACTTCTCGCGAGAGACGAGGTGGCAATCGAAGCGTTAGGCCGCCGGTTCCATTGTTCTGACCTTCGAAGCAAGCGATCGGCATTGAGCGAGGTGACTGACTGGGTTCACCAGGACTACCGGCGTAGTGCAATGCTCGCGCCGACGTTCGAGCAGAATGGGATTTCGCTGGCGGCATTGAATGACGCATATTTTTTGGACGAACGCGAGCTCCGCATCCTTGCGCGTCATCCGCTCGCGTCAATTGGCGGCCATACGACCTCACACGCGGCGCTTACGACCCTTGACAAATCGTTAGCGCGAGCCGAATTGGCCGATAACCGCGACTATCTCGAGAATCTACTTCAATTGTCCGTTCGGCACGTTGCATATCCGTATGGCTCATGGGGCCCTCGCGAAGAGCATCTGGCGAAGGAAGTGGGTTTTCAAACTGCCGTAACAACTCGACAGTCGCGGTTGCACGATCACACGGTAAACCACTTTGCACTTCCCAGGATCGGCGTTTACAGCCCTTCGGGCTTTAGGGCTCGAATGAGCGGTATTATGGAGGCGGTTCGTTAACGCGAAGCAGCCTGGGGCACACCGGGCCTGACTGGGAGTTGAGGCGCCACTTCTCGAGCATGTTGTTTTTGACTGGAATCGGGATTCCCAGAAGGCTTGATTTCTGATTCAAACTCCGTGCTGGGATACGGAGGCCAGCATGGATGACGCGACCGTACTCGGAAGACATCCGCGAACGGGCCTTGGCACGGGCTGACGCGGGCGAGACAGTTCGTTCGATCGCAGAGGCGCTCCAAATCAGTCCCTCCTGCGTGACGAAGTGGAAGAACCTGAGGCGGGACACCGGAAGCCTGGCCCCGGGCAAGATCGGCGGCTACAAGAAGCGATCAAGGCAGGAACGCCTTGGGTCATTGACTGTCCCATTAATGGCGAGCTGTTCACGCTCTATGTCGAAAAGGTGCTGGCGCCCACCCTGACAAGGGGGGAAGTCGTCATCCTCGACAATCTCGGTAGTCGTCCGTGAAGAGTGGCTAAGCGATTGAGCTAGAATCGCATTTGTCGTTGTGGACTGTTTTGCGTTTGCAGGGGTTTGATGCTTCGGGCGTCGGAACCTTGCAATTTCATTTTCAGATTCCGTCGAATCGCCAACCATGATTCCGTCATCACATCGGAGGTGGCGATGCGACCGAAGAAGCACAGGACGACGGGATCGGGCGATCTGTTCCGGGCCAGGCTGGACCAAATCATCAATATGAAGCACGAGCTGGTTCAGCTCGCCGGCAAGGTCGATTGGGACTGGATCGACGGCGAGATCGCGCCGCTCTATAGCGAGAATGGTCGGCCCGGGATCGCGAGCCGCTTCATGATCGGGCTGTTGCTGCTCAAGCACATTTACGGGCTGTCCGATGAGGGGGTGTGCGAGCGCTGGGTCCACGACCCATATTTCCAGTACTTCACCGGCGAAGAGTTCTTCCAGCACGCATTCCCGCACGAGCGCTCGGACCTGAGCCACTGGCGCAAGCGGCTCGGCGACAAGCTGGAGCTGTTGCTGGCCGAGAGCTTGCGGGTGGCACACGAGGCCGGCGCGTTACGCAGCCAGGACATCAAGCGGGTCACAGTCGATACCACCGTGCAGCCGAAGGCGATCACCTTCCCGACCGATGCCAAGCTCTTGCACGCGGCGATCAAGGGGCTCAACCGTCTGGCGAGGAAGCACGGGGTCAAGCTGCGGCAGTCCTATCTGCGCATTGCCAAAACCGCGACAATGATGGCGGGACGCTACGGCCATGCCAAGCAATTCAAGCGGCATCAGCGGCAGTTGCGCATCCTGCGCAGCCGACTGGGCCGGATCATCCGCGATATCCGCCGCAAGATCGAAGGTCAGGCTGTGCTTGAGAACACGTTCGCCCTCCCGCTCAGCCGGGCCTCGCAGATCCGCTCGCAGCAGCAGCGCCAGCGCGGCTTCAAGCTTTATTCCTTCCACGCCCCGGAGGTGGAGTGCATCGGCAAGGGCAAAGCAGCCGCGCCTTACGAGTTAATGGCATGGACCACGCCCGCTCTCAGCGGCAACGTGCAGCCCGGCGGGGGGCAGCAGCAGGAGCGCAAGCCATGTCGAATACGAACCTTGTCACAATCGGCATCGATCTCGGGAAGAACACATTCCACGTCGTCGGTCTCGATGCCACAGGCGCAATTACGCTACGCAAGAAGCGGTCGAGAAATCAGCTTGACCAGTCGCTGGGCAATATTCCGCGTTGTCTGATCGGAATGGAGGCGTGTGCAGGCGCACATCATCTGGGGCGCAGGCTCGAGAAATTAGGCCATCAAGTACGGCTCTTGCCGGCGCAGTACGTCAAACCATACCTCAAGGGTCACAAGAATGACTTTCGGGATGCTGAAGCGATCGCCGAGGCCGCTCAGCGGCCGACAATGCGGTTCGTTCCAGTGAAGTCAGCCGAACAACTTGATTTACAGGCACTACACAGAGTTCGCAGTCGATTGGTGACGCAGAGAACGGCGGTCATCAATCAAATCCGGGGCTTTTTGCTTGAGCGAGGGCTACCAGTGCGGCAGGGAGCGGCAGCACTCCGACTGGCACTTCCTCAGATTCTCTCAGCGCCAAACGACAACTTATCGCCTCGCGTGATCCAGCTCATTCAGGACTTGGCCGAGGACTGGCGCTATCTCGACCGACGGGTCGCGTCAATGACGAAAGAAATCGACGAACTCGCTGATCAAGATCCACACTGTCGCCGCCTAATGAGTGCGCCCGGCGTCGGGCCGATCATCTCAAGCGCGATGGTCGCCGCCATCGGAACCGGTGATGCCTTCCATAAAGGCCGAGACTTTGCAGCATGGCTTGGTCTGGTACCAAAGCAAATCTCGACCGGCGATCGAACCATTCTCGGGCGCATATCGAGGCGCGGTAATCGGTACCTGCGAACGCTGTTTATTCAAGGTGCCAGAGCCGTACTTCTGCAGCGTCAGAGTTGGCCTCGGCATGGCTTCGCAGCCTGGTTAGAGGCAGCGTCGAAGCGGCTCCACTCCAATGTCTTGGTTGTTGCCCTGGCCGCAAAACTTGCGCGCATGGCCTGGAGCATGCTCGCAAAGGGCCGTGACTACGACGCCAACCTCCTGGGCCGCACCGCATAAGAAACAGGGGCGGAAAGGAAAATCCAAGGTCGGGATCAGAAGGCACAATAACCCGCCGAGGTTTGCGAGACGGAAAGGACGAATGGAGAAACGGCTCCACCGACACTTCTGAAGCCTGGTTCGACTCCATGGCCCTTCTTGAGGCCGGCGAGTTATTGAGGACAGAAGTGAGCGGATATCCATGATGGCTCGGGGCAACAGCCCCAAATTGAAGCCGGATAGATTGGCGCAAACCGCTTCATCCCTTTGTCGATTCCTCTTGCAACGCGGGCGTGGTCCATAGATCGGCGTCAAAGCCTCCATCGTCACCAACAACCGCCGTTCTCCCGGGGGCCTGTTCGTGCTGCACGCCAGGGCGCTACCCGATAACCCGTACGACGGTCACACCTTGCGGGACGTCATCGACCGCACCGAGACACTCACCGGCTGCGCGATCGAGCGGGCCTATGTCGACAAGGGATACCGCGGCCACGACGCACAAAATCCCCGACGGATCTTCATCTCCGGCCAGAAGCGCGGCGTCTTCGGTGTCATCAAGCGCGAGCTGCGCCGCCGCTCCGCCATCGAACCCATCATCGGACACCTGAAGGCCGATGGTCACCTCGGCCGCTGCCACCTCAAAGGCCGCGCCGGCGATGCGGCTAACGTCATCCTCTCAGCCGTGGGCCACAACTTCCGCCGCATCCTCGCCTGGCTCAGAGAACTCTTGTGCCTCATCCTGCTCCAGCTATGGCGCACGTTCGGCCGTCCCGCCCCGCTCAATTCGCCTTCTTAACGGACGACTCGGTAGTCACAAGGGCAAGTCGGCCCGCGACGCCATCCGTGCCAAGGGAGCGCATCTGCCCTTCCTGCCGCCCTACAGTCCAGACCTCAATCCGGGCTCGCTCTCCCGCCGCAGCAAGACGAACGGCCGACGATAGCCGAACCGCCGCCCCTCACTGGCCAGCTCACGCAAGCGAGCCCGAAGCGCGGTGTCAGGTGGCCGGCGATACCGGTAGCGGACCATCGACGGTCCGCCCCGACGATCGAACAGGCCCGCCGTTCCGACGTTCCGACAGGCCCAGTTCGGCCTGCAGGAGCGCCGCTGCGGCGCGCTTGACGGCAGGCCCTACCATTTTTTTGAGAGCAGCTCCCGCAGCGCGGCTGCGTCCAGCATCTGCTCAGCCAGGAGCTTCAGCTTCGCGCCCCGTGGGTCGGTCAAAATCCCCCGGGTATGGTCACTTGAAACTCCCCCACCTGATGTTCACCGTCAGCGCCGCTGAACAGCGGTAGCCGGTCAGGCAGGACGTTTATTTTCGGTCCCTTTAGCCAGCAAGGGGCCAGGGAGTTGAACGTCTTGAAGCCACACCTGCAAAGCACGGTATTTACGCTACTCGATCGCAACGCCAGCCAGCGCGAGATCCACAGGCTGACGGGGATCGATCGCAAGACGATCCGGCGTTACCGGGCGCTGCGGGCCGGTGCGGAGGCAAATTCCCCCGGGGAAGCGACCACCGGCCCGGTGAGCGTGGACGGCCAAATTCCTCCACCCCGACCACCGGCTTCTGGGGCATCAGGAGCGACGGTCACCAGCAGCCTGGCCCGTTCGGCTTGCGAACCGCATCGGACGTGGATCGAAGAACAGGTCCGCCTGAAGCGGAATGCGCAGGCGATTTACCAGGACCTTGTCGATCATTTTGGCTTTCCGTCCAGCTACCAGAGCGTCAAGCGGTTTGTGCGCACGTTGCGACACAGCGATCCCGAGCAGTTTGATCGACTTGAGTTCCTGCCCGGCGAGGAGGCCCAGGTCGACTATGGCGAGGGCGCTCTGACGATTGATCCCAGGAGCGGCCGGTACCGCCGTCCCCGCCTGTTCGTGATGACGCTGCGCTACTCGCGGCGCAGCTTCCGGCGGGTGGTCTGGAAGTCCAGCCAACACGTCTGGGCGCAGCTCCACGAAGAGGCGTTCCGGTATTTTGGCGGGGTCCCCAGCTATGTCGTGCTCGACAATCTGAAGGAAGGCGTCCTCAAGCCGGATTTGTACGAGCCCGAGCTCAACCCGATTTACAGCGCGATGCTGGCTCATTACGCCGTGGTCGCCGATCCCGCGCGTGTGGCCGATCCCAATCGGAAAGGATGCGTCGAGAGTGCGATTCAACATACCCAGGGCACCGCGCTGGCCGGACGGCGCTTCGAGACACTGGAAGCCCAGAACGAGTTCTTGAGGAACTGGGAGGAGAATTGGGCCTCCAAGCGCATCCACGGTAGCACGCGTCGTCAGGTCGAGGCGATGTTCCAGGAGGAGAAGCCACACCTGCGGCCGTTGCCAGTGGCTGCCTTCCGCATCTTCACCGAGGTCGTTCGGACCGTCTGCGACGATACCACCGTGCGTGTTGATAGCAGCTATTACGCCGCGCGGCCTGCGCCCATCGGCAGTCAGGTCGTGGTGCGGATCTACGCCTCCACGATCGAGATCCGTGATCGCCACACCCATGCGCTGCTGCGTGTTCATCCCCGGATGACGCACTCCGGTTCTGTCGTCCTGCCGACCAGCGAACGGCCGTTCAATCCGTCGCGGCAAACCGCCGTGCTGCTGGCGAGCGCCGAGCGCATCGGGCCGCAGACCAGGGCGCTGTGCCAGCAAGTGTTCGACACCGAGGGGCGCCCCGGACAGCGCGCGATGTGGGGCATTGTCGGGCTGGGCCGGAAGTATCCGGCACGGCTGGTCGAGCAAGCCTGCGCGCACGCCGTCGAGAACCGCATCTACCGCTACAAGCACGTGCGTGCGACCGTCGAGCGGTTGTTCGAACAGGCGATCGCGCAGGTTGGAGCGACGCCACAGCCGGCATCGTCGCTCACCCAGGATCATCCGCTGATCCGCGCTCCAGCCGAATACGGCGATCTCTTCAGCCGTGCCGTGCGGCACGATGCCGGCGACAATGGCCGGCAGGCCGAGGCTCACGGCGACCGCACCCCTGCAACCCGCGCTCGTGGCGCCTGCGCAACCCCGGCCAGCTCCGGCGCCACGAGCGCTCCCGCGGCTTCTCACCTCACACTGGAGACCAAACCACATGATGACCATGCCGGAAATTGAGCGTTGCCTGCGACAGCTGCGCCTGTCGGGCGTTCGCGACACGCTGCAGACGCGCGTGCTGCAGGCGCAGGGCGCCAACCAGCCATTCCTCGAGACCTTCTCCCTGATCCTGCAGGACGAACTGGACCGTCGTCAGTCCCGCCTTATCGAGCGACGATACCAGCAATCCGGGCTCGACGAAAAACTGACGCTCGCCGAGTTCGACTGGACCTTCAATCCCAGATTGCCGCGCCAGACTTGCTTCCAGCTCCACACCCTGGCGTTCATTGCCGCCGGCGAAAACGCGCTGCTTGTCGGCAAACCTGGCACCGGGAAGTCCTACATCGCCAAGGCGATTGCCTATCAGGCGATCCTGCAAAGCCACAAGGTCCAGTATCTTGAGACCGACGACTTCTTCCACCGCTACGCCATGAACTCCCCGGCACAACGCGAGGTCCGGCTGCGAACCATCATCGACTGCGCGTTCCAGCCGATCGTGATCACCGATTCCAGGCCATCGTGATCACCCATTCCAGAGCATCGTGATCACCGTTTCCAGCCGATCGTGATCGCTATTTCCAGCGATCATGATCGGGGACAACCAGGAGGCGCCCACCGCTGACAGTCTGCAACCGGGGTAGCTCGGTCTTTTGCCCAACCGCAGAGGATCGAGATGCCGACAGAGAGACTGTCCATGCGCCACATTCGCGAAGTTCTACGCCTGCACTACAGCGTCGGCATGTCGCAACGCGCCGTTGCCCGCAGCCTCGGTCTGGCCCAGGGCACGGTCAGTAAGTACGTCAACCGAGCCCGCCGCGCCGGTCTGACCTGGCCGTTGCCAACGGAGCTCGATGACGACGTCCAGCTCGAGAACCGCCTGTTTCCGCCGCCTTCCGATCGGCCCAGCGACGAGCGTCCGCATCCGGACTGGGCGCTCGTGCATCGCGAGCTGCGGCGCCCGAACGTCACGCTGATGCTGTTGTGGGAGGAGTATTGCGACGCAAACTCCGACAGCTTCAGCTATGCGTGGTTCTGCGAACGCTATAAGGAATGGGCCGGCCGCCTCAAGCCGACCCTGCGCCAGGTCCATGTCGCCGGCGAGAAGCTGTTCGTCGACTATTCCGGCCACACCATGGAGGTAGTTGACGGGCTCACCGGTGAGGTGCGCAGCGCGCAGATCTTCGTCGCCGTGCTCGGCGCCTCGAACTACACCTACGCCGAGGCCAGCCTCACCCAGAGCCTGCCGGACTGGATCGCCTCGCACGTGCGGGCCTTTGCCTTTTTCGGCGGTGTGGCCCGGCAGACGGTGAGCGACAATTTGAAGGCCGGCATCACCCGGGCCTGCTTTCACGAGCCGATGGTCAACCGGACCTATGCCGATCTCGCCCGCCATTACCGCACCGCCATCGTCCCGGCGCGGCCGTATCGGCCGCGCGACAAAGCCAAGGTCGAGGTCGGGGTCCAAATCGTCGGGCGATGGATTCTGGCGCGTCTGCGCAACCGCCGCTTCTTCTCGCTCGCCGCCCTCAACGAGGCGATCCACAGCCTCCTTGTCGAGCTGAACGATCGACCTCTCCGGAGCTGGGGGCGAAGTCGGCGCGATCTGTTCGAAGAGTTCGATCATCAGGCGCTCACCCCCTTGCCGGATGAACCGTACGAGTATGCCGAGTGGAAGCGCTGCCGGGTCAACCTCGATTATCACGTCGAGATCGCCAAGCATTACTACAGCGTCCCTCACAACCTCTTGCATCAGGAGGTCGAGGCTCGCATCACCCAAAAGACCGTCGAGATCTTCCTCCGTGGCAAGCGCGTGGCCTCGCATCTGCGCAGCACCTTGCCGCATCGCCCGACCACGATTGCCGAGCATATGCCGAGTTCGCATCGCCGCTATCGTGACTGGACCCATGAGCGTATTCGTTCCGAAGCCGCCAAGGTCGGCCCCGACGCCGACACCCTGATCGACGTCATCCTGCGGTCGCGGCCGCATCCGGAACAGGGCTTCCGCTCCGCGATCGGCATTCTCGGGCTGGTCAAGCGCTACGGCCAGGAACGCGTCGACGCCGCCTGCGCCCGGGCCCTGCTGCTCAACGCCCGCTCGTACAAAACGGTCGCCGCCATCCTCAAGAACGGCACCGACAGAACCGCGCCTCCCGCCGAGGAGGCGCCCATCCTCTTCCACGCCAACATCCGTGGCCGCAGCTACTACAATTGATCAGGAGAGATCAGCATGCTTATTCACCCCACCGTCGATCGCTTGCGCGCCCTCGGCCTCGCCGCCATGGCCGATACCCTCACTGAACTGCAGAACAACCCCGAGGCGGCCGAGATGCCGCACGCCGATTGGCTCGGCCTCCTCGTCGATCGCGAGGTCACCGCCCGCGACAACCGCCGCCTCACGCGCCGCTTGACCAGTGCCAAGCTCCGGCAAGCCGCCGCCATTGAGAACGTCGACTATCGCACCGCTCGCGGCCTTGACCGTTCGCTCTTCCAAACCCTCGCCACCTGCCAATGGATCCGTGAGGCCAACCACCTGGTCATCGTCGGCCCAACCGGCACCGGCAAGTCCTGGCTTGCCTGTGCGCTCGGCAACAAGGCCTGCCGCGACGGCTTCTCCGTCCTCTACAAGCGAACATCCCGCCTGTTCGCCGATCTCGCCCAGGCGCGCGGCGAAGGCCGTCTGGCGCGCCTGATCGCCGCGCTCGAGCGCGTCAATCTCCTCATCCTTGACGACTGGGGACCCGAACCGCTCACCGCCGACCAGCGCCGCGATCTGCTCGAGATTGTCGATGATCGCTACGACAAGGGATCCTTGTTGATCACAAGTCAGGTCCCCGTGTCGCAATGGCACGACGTCATTGCCGATCCCACCCTTGGCGATGCGATATTGGACCGCATCATTCACAATGCGCACCGCCTCGAGCTCAAAGGCGACAGTCTACGGCGTCAGGCTGGCGAAAAGAAAAAACCGTGAGCACCTCGCGCACGATCGCCCCGCCGGCCCACAGGCCCCTCCCGCGCGCGTCGCTCCGTCGCTCATGGGGGCACTCCGCGCCGCGCACGGGGCCCTCCCATGGACCGCCGGAACGATCTCCGAACCAACCCGCCAGCCTTGACCAGGAGACCATTTCCAGCACACATAAACCCGTCAGTCGTGTTCGCCTCCGCATCTGATCACGATCGCTGGAATCCGTGATCACCATCGCCTGGAACACCTGATCACCATCCCTGGAATGCGCAATCGACTGCGATCTCCTCGTGCTGGACGATCTGTTCCTCGCACGCGCCATCCCTGACGACGCCGGCGCATTGCTGCAGACCCTGATCCATCAGCGCTACAAACTGCGCCGCAGCGTCATCGTTACCTCCAATCGCGTCGTGCAGGACTGGGGGACATACCTGGGGGACAACACCATGAGCACGACGATCCTCGATCGCCTGATGCATCATTGCCATCTGCTTGAGTTCGACGGACGCAGCTATCGGCTCAAAGAGGCCGCTGAAACTCTTGCCCGGGAAACAAAGGCAAACTAACAATCACCATGTCCTGCCTCGCGGGTGGAGGAATTTGACTGACCATACCCGGAGGAATTTGAAGTGACCCGCGGGGGCTTCGCGTTCTCGTCCTCAAGAGCCTTGAGCCGCTTCGCCTCCGCGACCTCCATGCCACCGAACTTCGCCTTCCAATCGTAGAACGTCGCCTCCGATATCCCGTGCTTGTGGGCCAGGTCCGCCGCCTTCGCCCCAGTCCCTGCTCCTTCAGCAGCGCTATGATCTGCTCTTCCGTGAACCGCTTTCGCTTCATCTGTCCGTCCTTCGTCAGGGCGGACTCTAACCCAGTCTGGAGGAATTTCTTAGGGGCAGGTCAGCGGGGTCATCGCCGCCTGAAGGCACTTGACCGTCAAAGTCCTGGAGCACTCCCCCTTTAGAACCGAGCGCGCCTCGATCGCTGCCATGCGGCGAGGCCTCACGAGCTTATTGGTTGGGCGCTACGTCGATATCCGTGCTGCACAACCCAAATCGAGGTCCATGCGCCTCACGACCCATACCTAAGAAATTCCTACCTTAGCAGTCATCGACCAAGCCCTCTCGGTCACCGATCGCCGTCCATCCAAATCTTATTGTGGTTCGCAGGTTGCAAGAATTGCCAACTCTGGCGTCTCCGACAAGGGTGATCGTAGGTACCACCACATCGTAGGATGGGGAATACCAGCCGAGTAAGGGGTCCTTCGTTCCAGAGACTGCCCGCCAATTCATCAATTCCGGCAAAAGAATCTCGGCTTGGCTTCGTCCATTCTCACCAGACCAGGAAAGCTGAACCGTGTTGCCAGTGAGAGCGCACCCGATGGCCGGATGCAAGTGAAACATCAGTCGAACCGGCACACCATCAGCACCGGAGATCTGATCATCAATATTCAGCTCGCGGCGTCCACGGTTAAGCTCAACACGCCGGCTGTGAGTGACTCCGAAACGTCGCTGGTAGCCATCATGTTTTCCTTCAGCAGTGGCAACGGGCAGTCCCTCCTCCAGACCACTCGCTTCAAGCAGGAGCGCCTGAGCTGCCCTCGTCCATAGGAACGGTCCACCGCTCTCCGATTGATCCACGCCACACACCTCGAGCGTATTGTGCGCTGCAGTCGAGCGGAAATACTTTCTCCAAGCCCTAGAGGCATTGTAACTAAATGTACCGGGATCGACTAAGATCGATTGACCACCGCAGCGCAGCTCAATCGCCAGGGCGTCCGCATGACCGTGGGCAGCAATTGAGAGGTAGCCGAGCGGCCCAGCGTCAAAGACGCAGTAAATCTCATTCGGAGTGTTGCTCTCAGAGCGCAAGACTACGAGTCCTGCATCAGGCGCAAGCGAATTTCTGCTCTGGTGAAGTTGGCGCGTGAGTCCTCCCGGTGGTGTCGCAATGCGCCCCCACAACCACGACCGCAGCGGCTGATCGTTCAGACGCGGCCACCAATCAGCTCGCCCAAACCACGCCGCACCGAGTTGCAGCAGATCGATCCATTGGCTGAAACCCGGAGCATCCAACAAGAGACCTTGCGCGTCGTCGCTGTCGCCCTGCCGTGGAGGACGACCTCTATGATCCGTAAAATCGGCCAATCGAAAAAGAATATCCGCCGCTAAAGTCCAGGCGGCAGGCGGCCAAGGATCGTCGCTCAACTGCCCTTCAATCAAGCAAAGTACCAGCGCTTCCAGGACATAAGCGTTGTAGCCACTGCCCAACTCACGATTGATGCCGCTCTCGAAGGTTTGGTTCCGGAACTCTCTCTGCAAGATAATCCGAGCCTTCGTGCGCCAATCCGCGCTTTCCGAAAACCAAGGCATACTGCACGCCGCCAGATAAAGCCCAGTAGCTTCATAGATTAAGTGGTTGTTGGCTGACGACCCCAAGCTCATGCGACGGATCAGCAACCATTGATGCTGGTAGACACATTCGACGAAGGCTTTGTTATTCTCGAACTTGCATTTCACATATTTCCAATCCGCAAGTAGTCTGCGTGTCCAGACGAATGCTATCAGCCTCATACCAAGCTCGATCCCGCTGGACCAGTGCACGCCATTGAGAAACGAGTTGGCCGCTCGCCACGATCCAATCTGACTCGCAGCGGCCTCGGCGTAAGGAACGCTACCCGTTAACCAATAGGCCATCGCGAGCATGGTCGTGTGGTGATGCCGAGATAATTCCCACACATACTTCGTTTCGAAGCCGACTCCCTCCCCGTGTATTCGAATGTCAAACGCATATGCGTTCCGGGGAAGTGTCACTTGGCTTTTCGGATCAAGATGCCAGTCGACGTTTGGTGTTACGTCCTTCCGCTCGAGGGAAAAGGTAGGCCAGCGACCTTCTAGGAGTGCATCGGAGCTCTTTATTAGAGCGTCGCGCGGCGCCTCCGGCGCCCCCAGCGCTATCGAGTGATTGAGCCTTCCCCGGAACTGCAGCTTGTCAGCTACTGTGTTTGGCTGCGGCGCAGTACCGCGTGCATAGAAACGATATCGCCAGTACTCCTGCGCCCCCCAGTCCCTAACCCGGGCGCCAATCTCATCCGGATCCATTGCTCGCAGACGTCGAAAGTACCAACTAGCATTCATGTGAGCGCGCCAATCAGCTAATGTCCTCGAGATAGTCAGCGGCGCCGAGCATGATTGTCAATCAGTAACAAGCATGTTCGTCCACGGCGGGTTTGTGAGCGGGCGCGAGCGGACGTTTTCCGGGACGAGGGCGGCGTGCTGGCGGAGCCGATAGCTCGATCCCTCGATTTGGATAACAACGGCGTGGTGAAGCAGGCGATCAAGCAATGCTGTGGCGACGACGGCATCACCAAGGACCTCGCCCCATTCAGCAAAGCCGCGGTTCGAAGTGAGGATCATCGCGCCCTTTTCATAGCGGGCGTTGACCAACTGGAAGAACAGATTGCCGCGGCCGGGGCACGACCGGGAGGTCGACGACAAGGAGGGAGGCGCTGGCGAGGAACCGCAGGCGCTCGCGCAAAGTGCTTTCCCGTTCGGCTTTGGCGAGGATGGTGACGATGTCGGCGAGCGTGGCTAACGCGACGCTCTTTCCCGCCTTCACAGCCTCGACCGCGAGTGCCGTCGCGAGATGGCAATTGCCGGTCCCGGGCGAATGGAACGTCAACGTCGGTCGTTTACCGAGGAGCACAAGCGCCAAGCCGTCGAGCTGGTGGTGTCGAGCCGTCGCTCGGTCACCTCGGTGGCCAAGGAACTCGGTCTGCGCGATTCGGTGCTGCGGCGCTCGGTCGACAAGTTGCGGCAGGAGCCGACATATCGTCGGTCGCGCCCCACCCCGCAGGCGACGCCGATGTCGGCGAACCAGCTTCGGAGATCGCCCGGTTGCGCCAGGAGAACGAACGGCTGCGCATGGAGGATCGCGACTTCGCCGGAACTGAGATGAGCTTCCGCTTCATCGAGGACCACCGCGATGCCTATCCGGTGCGGCTGATGTGCGCCGTGCTCGAGGTCTCGCCGGCTGGCTATTAAGCCTGATCGCGATCGCCCCGTGAGTAAGCGGGCAAAATCCAATTCCATGCTCCTGACTGCGATCCGGCAAGTCCATCACGACAGCAGCGGCCGCTACGGCAGTCCCCGCGTCCATGCCGTCCTGCACAGGCAGGATCGAGGGCTTCTACAACCGAACCAGGCTCCATTCCGCCCTTGGCTATGACGCCCCGATCGAGATGGAGCTAAAAGCCGCCTAACCCCGTCCACTTTTTCGGGGAAGATCACAGCGTAGGTCCACTTCAATTTTTGAGGGCTAGAGGCAAGAGGCTAACGATCGAATGACTGCCGCTACTTCAAGCGGCGCGCCGCGATGAGGATCATGTTGTTTGCGCGGCTCGGCGAAAGATGGGACGCTAAGAAGCGATTGAGTCGATCGGCACCACCGAAATATGAAGATTCGACCGGCGTAAAGCCACCAGCTTCTAGGTATTGTTCCAAATCGGCGAGTGTTACGAAATGCTGAAGATACTTGATATACTTCGGCCGACCGGTAACGCCATGCACAGCACGAACGAGTTTGCGCGAAATGGAATCTCGATTAGACATAGAAAAAATCAGCGTGCCCCGTTTTTTGAGGAGACCGCGCGCAAAGGCCAGCGCATCCGGCACAGAGTCCATGTACTCGATGGCGCTTGATGAAATCACAATATCGACCTGGGGCAATGTTACCTGGCCTGGTATAGGTAACCTGCTCTGCCGGAATTCGATTCGGTCAGAGATTCCATGCGCAGCGGCGTTCTTACGCGCAACAGCGAGCATGCCCTCTGCTCCGTCGATGGCAATAACACGCTTGGCATATTGAGCGAGCAGGGAAGTGATGGCGCCGCTGCCGCAGCCGAGATCGTAAGCCAAATCGACTCCAGAAGCGTACTTGGCTAGATACTCTTTCCATATCCTCAGGCGCTCCAATCGGTTGGAGTCATAGGAATAGCTCTGATCGAACTCGCTTGCGATCTGTGTGTGAAACTCTAGCGCATCAACCGGTCTCTGTTTCACGCTTCTCTCTCCGCATCCATTCGGGTCCCATTCGCAGGTGCCAAAGCTGGGCTGAAATTGCATGGCGGCTCAGCCAGTGATGCTCGATACAGCGCAAGACAGGAACGTCTTGTGTCCCGTCGCCCGGGCGCCGCGATGCCCATGTTGCGCATCAACGGCTGCACGCGCTTGCGATTGATGCGACAACCTTCGCCATTGAGCATCGCCATCATCCGTCGCGGGCCCAAGACCGGCGAGGCCGTGAACAGCCGGTCGGCCTGCCGAATCAGCTCAATGTGGTTGTCGTTGTCATTGGCCGGCTGCGGCAGCCGATATATGCTCGATTGCGCAACGCGCTGCAGTTGGCATAGCCGGCGGATCGACAGATTCTCCTGATCGCGCTGAAGCAATCCTCGGCGATCCGGAGCGCTCATCTTCCGGACCTCCTGGCTAAGGACTCTCGCTCGACTGCCAATTGTACCGCCGCCGGCGCCCAGACGAATATCTCACACTAAAAGCTTTGTCATAAGCACCTAACAGTTTAGCCATCTCGTGGTCCCAAGCGAGTTCGCCGTAGATCCGCTTCCGGCCAAACGCACCCATACGGTCACGCCGCACCGGATCATCTATAAGTTCCAATATCTTATCGCCGAACTCCGCAGTATCCGTATTCTTTGCATACAAAGATGCCTCTTCAGCGGAAATGCGCCCTTCGGTGAGATCAAATTGGACAATAGGCTTGCCCAACGCCATGTACTCCATGATCTTGTTCATCGTTGATTTGTCGTTCATCGCATTGGGGCGATCTGGATTTACGCAGACGTCCGCGGTCGAGAGTATTGCGAAGAGCGTCGCATCATCCACTCGGCCGGTGAATGTCACCAATTCGTCCAACTCAAAGGCCGTTGCAAGCTTCTTTACATCCTCCAATTCCGGTCCACTTCCGACAATAACGAACTGGACATCATCGCGGTTTCGTCTCTCGCGGATATGCTTGATCGACTCAAGGAGCAGATCGATCCCCTCCTGTTTTCCAATGACCCCCACATATCCGACGAGGAATTTCCGTCCCTTCTTCCAGGAGGGATCTGATGGAAGCGACCGCACGCGAGACAGGTTTGGACCCGAGCGGACAACGAACACACGATCTGGATTCATTCGCCCTCGTTCAAGGGCAATCGTCCGATATGATTGATTTGTTGCTATTGATACGTCGGCCAATGTGAACGTCAGGCGTTCAAACAGCACCATAGCATGCCACAAGAGGCCACGGCGCCCGAACTTTGCCTCGTAAAGCTCAGGGTTGATATCGTGCTGATCGAAAATGAAGGACTTTCCGAACAGAATTTTGTGAAATGCTCCGATTACGAAAATCAAGTCCGGCGGGTTACAAGCGTGGATTACGTCGAACCCGTGCTTTGCGAGAACTTTCAAACTGAGCACGAACTCCCAGAATAATGCGGTGCTGTACTCCGTGACATAGCCTAGCAGCCCGCGTCCCTCTGTCGGCAGCCAGTGGCGGTAGATGGCTATTCCCTCGATCATCTCGAATGAGGCCGTCGCGTTTGGTCCCTTGGGACAGATGATCGTCACCTCATAGCCATGACGCGATAGTGTGGTGGCTTCCGACCACACTCGGCGATCGAACGGCACTGGAAGATTTTCGACGATCATGAGTACTCGGCGTGGAGCCGAACCCTTGATCCCGGGTTGGGTCGCCCGCTCCAAACCAGCCAATCCCACCGAAACCGAATCCGAACGGGTCAATTGAAAATGTTCGCTGTTCACGCCGGCCGACTTGGTTGACATGGTTGCATCTACTCGGTCGGAATGGCCGGCGCCGCGATCGTCACGAAAGAGTGTTAACATCGATGATCCATTTGGTGCGTAGCGCCATGTTCTTCGCCCATCCCCTTGTGTCGACGACAAGGTCGAACAGTTCCGACTCGGCGACCGACCTTGCAATTAGTAGTTTGCGCAGTGCCGGCAGATTCGAAAACGCATAGCCGAGATTCTGACCCAGCAGTTTGGATGGCTCGACGTGGGGATCGTAGATCGACAGATGAATGTTCGATTGAAGGAATTTTCGGGCCAAGTCGATATTGGGACTTTCGCGAAGGTCGTCGCTGTTCTCTTTGAACGCGAGGCCCAGCATGAGCACCTGTCCACCTGCCGGGACTGCTTTCAAGCAATTCTCAAACAGAAAATTTTTATGCGCGTCATTCGACCTCAGCAGCGAATCCACGAGATGGGTATGTGCCCCGACGTCGCTCGCGATGTATTGGAGCGCGCGAACGTCTTTGGGCAGGCATGAACCGCCGAATGCGCCACCTGGCCTCAGATAATAGGGTGAGATGTTGAGCTTCGTGTCAGAGGTGAATATCTTGTGAACAGTTACGGCGCTGATACCGAGCCTGTCGCAAACGCGGCCAACCTCGTTGGCAAAAGCAATCTTGACGGCGTGAAATGTATTGTCGACGAACTTTGTCATCTCTGCCGCACGGTAGGTCGTGTAAAAGACCGGCGCGTCGATGCTGGCGTTCAACTCATCAAGCGCCGCGCACCTTTGCCCATCCTTGGTCCCAATCACGATCTTCGGTGGATTGAAGAAGTCCTGGATCGCCACCGATTCGCGCAGGAATTCTGGGTTGTAGACAAGCTCGACCAAACCGATCCTGTCTCTCAATGTGTCCTCGAAGATCGGAAGTACCAGTTCCTCGATGGTACCGGGCCGCATGGTGGAGCGAAATACGATGGTCAACGGCGTCGCTCGATGCGGACCGACCAACTCTGCGATATGATGGGAAACCTCGACGACAAAGCTCATATTGTGAGATCCGTCCGGCGCGCTCGGCGTTCCCACGCAGACTATGGCCATCGCGCAATCGTCGAGATTCCCGCCCGGATCCTTGGTCGCACTCAGCAAACCCTTCCTTGCTGCGCGCGCTATAAGCTCGTCGAGGCCGGGCTCCGTGATCGGCGATTTACCGGCATTGACGATCGCCACTTTTTCATCGCTGACATCGACGCCGATGACCTCGTGGCCCAGCTTGCTAAGGCACGCGGCTGCCGTCATGCCGACGTAACCAAGTCCGAAGACTGCAATTTTCATCGTGCTGAATCATCATCGCTTCCGATCCCGGTACGATAGCCTCGAGCCGTGACGGGCATGCACAAGCAAAAGGGTTGCCGGCGGGGCTGAGTGGCTACCTAATCGGGAGTACTCCCGGTCATGAACTTACTCATGAGCGCCGTTGACCATTCAACTGGGAGCCAGCCAAATGAGCGAGCTAGCCACAACCGCATTCGATTGCGGAAGTCGAGCGATCGGCATCGTTTTTGGTCAGGCGTGACTGCGGCCCCAACTTGGCATCCTACGCGCGGAGCCGAGTAGCTCATGGGCTGCCAAGGCGCTTACGTTGGCAGCCAGTACAAGTGGTGGAAAACTCTCTCATTGAAGCGCGCTCGGATTCGTGCGGTACGGCGAATTGGCCGCCGGAGGCTGGGCTTCTTCACTCGCCTCGCTCCACCGTTCTCGCGTTCTCGTTGTAACGCTCATGGATATCTGGCTGCTTTATCGGGACCGGCATCAACACCACGCGAGGTCAAGCAATCCCGCAGGCGTGGCCAGTATATCTCCTGATCATGTGCGACTGGCGGGAGGCAGCGCCAAGTCGCAAGTTCTTCCCCGTGCTGTACGATACCGCGAGCGATCAACGGCATCTTCCGGATCGGGCCCGGTCATGCTTCGTATGGCGGCACATTCGTCGCTCGCGCTCTGTGCCCCAGATGGTTCTATCTGATGTGGGGATGGATCACGTGGAAATAGCTTCGATACCGCACCGCCTAGCGTTCACCTGACTCGAAGCTCAAAGCCACTGCTGACGACCTGCTCTTCTGGTTCTGGAATAGAAGCGCGTGCGTGCTCTACGCACTGGGTGCGGAGGCGATCAGGTCAGGAACGTGTATCCGAGCATCGACAATCTCCGCGGCGAAGCTTCGCGAAAGTCTCCGTGAGACAACAAGGAATTCAACCAAAGGGTCCGAGACGTGGGCTTTTGGAACCAAAGCTGGCAAGTCGCTCCCCCGGGGTGATCGACCGCGGCGTCTGTTTCCATACTGCATTGCACGTAGCGCAAGCCCATGGTGGAATCGCATTCTCCTCTGGAGACGGCCTTCCGGAGCTCGGGCACGATCGCCTCATCGTGCTGCATCGGCGCGCATCACGCCGATCCTGAACGAACGAAGATTGAAGTTGCTCTCCTCGAGCGTCACTACCTAAGAACGATCTGTGAGGCGGTATTGCTCCGGTGTATGCCGTGCGCAGAAATCACATTTTGAAATTTTTTTCGCCACACTTCCTAATTAACCATCCGACCCAGCAGTCGGGGGGGCATCTTCCAAATCCCACTGCTTGAAATGTGGCTCGCGGTTCGAGACTGCGATGCTTTGACCTCAGCTCGCGGCGCAAAGTGTTGCGAGCGTGGTATGTCGCGCGCCTTCGCGACAGTGGAATTCCCTAACTATTGTAACTCGATGGAGACCTCTGAATGGCAATCTATGGAAGCACGATCACGAACTTCGCCACCCAGCCACAATCCGAAATCAATATCGGTGGGGTGGGCTACAATGTCCAAGATGCCGGAAAGAGCTACAGCCTCCAGCAGCTCGACAGCACGACCGCGCGCTTCGAGATTCAGGCCGGCGATCAGGCTTGGTACGATGGCGGCAGTGGTGTCGATCGTTCAATGCTCTCGGGCAGTTTGTTCATCCCGCCCGGCACCCCCACTAATATCCACTACCAGTGGATGATGGAGCCGGGCCCGACCAATGCGGCATCGTGGATGGTGACCGGCGAGGTACACAGCCTTGACACTGACCTTGCGAATTCGAGCTGGCATAGTTCGCCGCCGATTGCCATTCAGCTCACCAATAAGGACCAGCTGCAGATCGTTGCGCGCTATGCTCCGAGCGGCGTCAATCCCAGTGACAGCGCCGGCAATGACAAGGTGATGGTGTTGTGGACCAGCCCGACGCCGATCGTGCGGGGCCAGTACTACGACATCAACATGACGTACAACGCAAGCAACGATTCCAGCGGCTATCTCAAGGTTGCAATCGACGGCCAGCAGGTCGTGAACTATTCCGGTCCTTTGGGCTACGGAACCCGGACCTATTTCGAAGAGGGCATCTATCGCTCGACGACCAATCAGGATCAGGCCGACGTTTTCCGAAATTTGACCATCTCGACGGGGGCGGACGCCCTCGCAGCGGCGTCCGGCAGCATCCCCTCTTCCGGTACGAGCTCGGGCAGCACCACCACGCCGACCTCTCCGACCGCGCCGGTCTCCGGCGGCGGCACCAACACGCCCTCAGCGACCGAGCCGGCCCTGACCATCGCAGATAACTCGCTCTGGGTAGCGGGGAGAGGCGGTACCGTCGATCTCGGGACCACGGTGACGCCGACTGACTCCAACGATCGTGTGGCCTTGCACATCACGGGGTTGCCGAGATACGAGACCATCACCGACAACCTCGATGGTCAAACGTTCCGGGGAAGTGACATCAACTTGACGGCTTCGCAGGTCAACAGCGGACTGGTCCTGCAGTCGTTTTATCGCGGCGGCGGCCTTCCGGTCGCAACGCTCACGCTGAATGCCAGTGCGACGGATCCGACCACCGGCGCGGTTTCTACGGCCTCGCCACAAACCATCACCGTGACGGATCCTCGACCGGCCAGGAGCACGACCGCGGCCACGACCACGACGTTGCCGCAGACGATCGACCTCACGGATCATCTGCCTGCGGCCACTGCGAACACGGGGTTCTTGGCAAGCCGGGCCTTCGCGCTGCTCCAGCAGCATGTGGACCCGGCCGCCACTACCCTGGCAACGACCGGACGGGCGCCGATCTTCGCGGCGGATCATCCGGTTGCCCCCGGCGCGTCGGCGGCTTCTCAGGCGAGCCACAGCTTTGCGCTGCTGAACCAGTATCTGGCCGGTAACACCGGCCGGGTGGATCCCGGGCAGATCGTCGCGGCCGTGTCGCAAGCGACCGGTTGGGGTCAGGAATCGTTGCTGGCTAGACCACAGCATTAAGTGCCCGGCCGCACCCGGGCTCAACGCCTGGGTGCGGCACCGTCAACGCCTGCATGAGAAGGAACATCGAACGCGGTCGGTAGCCGCGAAGGGATGAGTAAAAATGGCGATCCAGAATGGAAATGCCCATGCCGCAGACCTCGGGCTTCGAGCCCTTGCTCTGTTCCTGCGCCTTCATGGCGTGAACGCCGAGCCCGACCAGCTCCGCGACCGTTGCGGAAGCAACGATATCGGCATCAGCGCGATGCTTCGCTGTGCCCACGAATTCGGTGTGAAAGTCCGTTCGCGCACCACGCGCTGGAAGCGACTTGCAGGCACCACACTGCCCGGAATCGCGTCGCTGCGGGATGGTGGATTCCTGCTTCTCGGCAAGGTCGAGGACGAGACGGCACTCGTGCTGCATCCGACCGCATCGCGTCCGAACACGATGACGCGCGCCGAGTTCGAAGAAATCTGGGACGGCCGCTTGATCCTGACAGGATCTCAAAGCCTCGCCGGTCGGGCGCATCATGCCTTTGCCGATCTGGTTGCGCGCGGGCAAGATTTGGTTGGCCGCGCCGGCGACATGCTGATGTCTGCGTTTTCCGCTGACCGCAGTTCAATACCGGCCAGGGCTCAAGTCCTCGCCAGTCGGGCGCTCCATGCGTTTGCCGCACTGGTTGCGCGCGGGCGTGCTCTGGCGGGGTACGCCGACGAGGCCCCTGCCCATTCCGCCGTTCGTCGCCATATGCCCGTCGAGGAGGCGGCTCTCGAGCCTGCGAGTGGCGACGAGTCAGGGCTCATTGCGGTGGCGATATTGCTGCGTTGCCATGGCATTGCGGCCGACCCGGAGCAAATTCGCCATCGCATGGGCACGTTACGAATCGGTGTGACCGAAATCCTGCGCTGCGCCAAGGAGTTCGGGCTCAAGGCCCGGGTACAGCGGTCGGGCTGGAGCAGGCTTGCGGTCACGCCGCTGCCGGCAATTGCCGTGCTGCGCGACGGCGGCTTCCTGATCCTGGGCAAGGTCGTCGACGACAAGCTTCTTGTTCAGCGCCCGTTGTCTCCCCGCCCCGAAGCCATGTCTCAGGCCGAGCTCGAGGCCGTCTGGGACGGTGACATCATCCTGATGACCCGGCGCGCGGCCCTGACGGATCTGTCCAGGCGATTTGATATCGGCTGGTTTCTCGGTGCGGTCCACAAGTATCGCCGCCTGCTCGGCGAAGTGCTGGCCGCGTCGTTCTTTCTCCAGGTCTTTGCCCTCATCTCTCCGCTGTTCTTTCAGGTCGTCATCGACAAGGTGCTCGTGCATCGAAGCCTCAGCACGCTCGACGTCCTGGTTGCGGGCCTCGTTGCGCTGACCGTGTTCGAGACCGTTCTCGGCACGCTGCGCGTCTATCTGTTCGCGCACACGACGAATCGCATTGACGTCGAGCTCGGCGCGCGGCTGTTTCGTCATCTGATGGCATTGCCGATCGCCTATTTCCAGGCGCGTCGCGTCGGCGATTCGGTCGCACGCGTTCGCGAGCTGGAGAACATCCGTCAGTTCCTGACGAGCTCGGCGCTCACGCTTGTCGTCGATCTCCTCTTCACGGTCGTCTTCCTTGCGGTGATGTTCTACTATTCGACGGCGTTGACGCTGATCGTTCTGGCATCGTTCCCGTTCTACATCGGCATTTCGGCCGGCGCCGCGCCGCTGTTCCGCCGGCGCCTGGACGAGAAGTTCAATCGCGGGTCGGAGAACCAGGCCTTCCTGGTCGAGAGCGTCACCGGCGTCGAGACGCTGAAAGCGATGGCGGTCGAGCCGCAGATGCAGCGTCGCTGGGAGGAACAGCTCGCCGGCTATGTGGGCGCGAGCTTCCGCGTGCTCAGCCTGAACAATACGGCGAGCCAGGCGGTCCAGATGATCAACAAGCTGGTCACAGCCGCAACGCTCTACTTCGGCGCCAAGTTCGTGATCGGCGGCGACCTGTCCGTCGGCGAGCTCGTCGCGTTCAACATGCTGGCGGGACGGGTGAGCACGCCGGTGCTTCGGCTCGCACAGATGTGGCAGGACTTCCATCAGGCCCGTCTGTCGATCGATCGTCTCGGCGACATCCTCAACACCATTCCCGAGCCAAGCTTCAGTCCGGCCCGCGCCGCGCTGCCGCCGATCCGGGGCAAGGTCACGTTCGAGCACGCGACCTTCCGCTACCGCGCCGACGGTCCCGAAGTGCTGCACAACGTGTCCTTCAACGTCGAACCCGGTCAGGTGATCGGCATCGTGGGCTCTTCGGGCTCGGGTAAGAGCACCATTACCAAGCTGATCCAGCGTCTCTATGTACCGGAGAGCGGTCGCGTGCTGGTCGACGGCGTTGACCTCGCGATGGTCGACCTGACCTGGCTTCGACGCCAGATCGGCGTGGTCTTGCAGGAGAACGTGCTGTTCAACCGCTCGATCCGCGAGAACATCGCGCTCGCCGACCCGACCATGCCCATGGAGCGCGTCATCGAGGCAGCATCGCTGGCCGGCGCTCACGACTTCATCCTGGAGCTGCCCGAGGGCTATGACACCGTCGTCGGCGAACGTGGCAGCAGTCTCTCCGGCGGGCAACGCCAGCGTGTCGCGATCGCCCGCGCGCTCATCACCGATCCGCGCATCCTTATCCTGGACGAGGCGACCAGCGCGCTGGACTACGAAAGCGAACGCGCGATCCAGCAGAACATGAAGCGCATTTCCGCTGGACGGACCGTGTTCGTGATCGCGCACCGACTTTCGACCGTGCGCAACGCGAACCGGATCATCACACTCGAGCATGGCCGCATCGTCGAGGACGGCAGCCATGACGAGCTGATCCGCTCGAACGGGCGTTACGCAAACCTCCACTATCTGCAGGCCGGCATCCATGACGTCCGTTAGTCGAAATATCGTTCCGTTTCCAAGGCGCGAGCCTCGCCGCCGCGAGCACGAAATCGCGTTCCTGCCGGCGGCGCTCGAGATCACCGAATCGCCGCCGTCGCCGGTCGGTCGCGCGATCGGAGCGAGCATCATCGCGGTGTTCTGCATCGCGCTGTTGTGGGCAACATTCGGCAGCGTCGACATCGTCGCTACCGCGACAGGCAAGATCGTGCCGGGCGGCCGCAAGAAGCTGATCCAGCCGTTCGAGACCGGCGTTGTCCGCGCCATCAACGTCCGTGACGGACAGAGCGTCAAGGCCGGCGACGTTCTGATCGAGCTCGACCCAACGATGACGGAAGCCGATCAGGAGCGCCAGAGAAGTGATCTCCTTGCGGCCGAACTCGACGTCGCGAGGCTGCGCGCGGCGCTCGCCGAGGATCCGCTTGCCGCTTTCCGGCCACCGCAGAGCGCAAGTGCCGCGGAGGTCGAGATGCATCGCCAGTTTCTGATCAGCCAGCGCACCGAGCAGAACGCCAAGCTCGCCGAGATTGAGCGCCAGCAGGGTCAGAAGGACGCTGAGCGGGCGACCACGTCGGCGAGCGTGGCGAAGCTGCAGGCGACCATCCCGGTGCTTCAGGAACGGGTCGACATCCGCAAGGGCCTCGTCGACAAGGCACTCGCATCCAAGGTCGTTTATCTCTCCGAGTATCAGGAGCTAGTCGGCCTTCAGCAGGATCTCGTTCTCCAGCAGAGCCGGCTCCGCGAGGCCGACGCAGCCATCGCTTTGCTGAAGGAGACGAAAGAGAGGACCGCCGCGGAGTATCGCCGCACCACCTATGACGCACTTGCGAAAGCCGAGCAGAAGGCGGCGAGCGCTGCGCAGGAAGTGGTCAAGGCGGAGCGTCGCACGAAGCTCCAGCATTTGACTGCGCCGGTCGACGGTGTCGTACAACAACTCGCCGTTCACACGGTCGGCGGCGTGGTGACGCCGGCGCAGGCGCTCGCCATCGTGGTTCCAAGCGAGAGTCAGCTCGAGATCGAGGCCATGCTCTCCAACCGCGACATCGGGTTCGTTCATCCGGGGCAGAAGGCGGAGATCAAGGTCGATACGTTCAACTTCACGCGCTACGGGCTCCTCCATGGGGACGTGCTCAGCGTGTCGACGGACGCCATCACGCGCGACAGGCCGCAGGATGGGTCGAGCGACCGCGCATTGGGCACGGCGCAAGGCACCAGCGAGCCGAAAGGCCAGCAGCTCGAATATGCGGCGCGCGTTTCACTCGACCGCACCCACATGCAAGTGGAGGACAAGCTCGTCAAGCTCGGCCCCGGCATGGCAGTGACGGTCGAGATCAAGACCGGCGCGCGCACGATCATCAGCTACCTTCTCTCGCCGCTGGCGAGGTATGAGCATGACGTGCTGCGCGAACGGTAGGAATTGCTTTGTTCGCTCTGCGCGCGAATCGTTGAGCGGAGCTACGAGGATAGCTCGGCGTCGTCGGCCTCAGAACTCGGGCGGCCACGAGTTCACAAAGGCTGCTCGAGTAACTCACCTGGATACTTGAGCGCGGCCCAAGGTTTCGATGATCGAGCACAAGCGCCTCCAAAGCCACACTGCTTAGGCGAATCGACCAGCTGCAAGCACGTTCCACCTGCAGTGGCCTCCTAATGGAGACGACAATCCCCCTTCCCTTCGGGCGCGATGCAGCTCGCGGCCGGGAGAGCCTGCCTTTCTTGAGCGATCATGTCAGGGATGGCACGGGTAGCGGATTTGATGCCCTCAACGCAAATGGCTGCGCGCCAGAGGCATCGAATTCGAAGTTCGCGATCCAGACCGCCGCTGGATTGTTCATCGGCCCTCGATAAAGCGCGAGCTGCTGGTAGAACGGCGCGATGGATGGCGACGCCCATTGTCCTGAGTAGTTCACGATCTGCGTGCCATCGAACCATGATTTAACGAATCCGTTTGGACTACTGTCCATGCGCCAAGTCGTTCTGACATAGTGCCACTGGCCCTGTTTGCACGCATGAGGACGGGTGAGAGTGACGATCGATCCGTTGAGGAAACCCCAGACATAATAGCGTCCGCTTCCCGTGAGGCCGTGCGTCGGCCCGCAGTTCACGCCAGAGCCCGCGTCATGGAAGTTGGGCAAGTCGTTGAAGTCCCTGCTGAAGACCGAACCGTTTTCGATCCAGAAGGCAAACGAGACGTCGCAGGTCGTTTGCCATGGGATATCATGCTGCATGCGCAACTGGACGCGATCGCTTTTGCCATCGAACGTCGTAACGTCGCCGCTATGGATTTCGAGCCGCCACAGGTTGAGATAGTTGGGATCGTTGACTTTGATCAAGCAATAGGGATAGGCGCCCGCGCGACATTGAACGAGCCCGGAGAGGCCAGAAGATGACGTTTCGGGCACGACGAGATCATTGCCGGTCGGGCCGGTCGAGACGTGCTTGTAAGGCGCAATATTGGTCGGGCCGGTAGTCAATCCGAGATATCCCGCCTTCGGCCTTACGTCGAGTGCGGTCAAAAACTTATAGAGCGCCTTGGAAAGTGCGAGCTGCTGCGCGGAGGTAAGCTTCGAGCCGTAGTGCACGAATGCAGTTTGCCGCGTTGTGAACGAGCCATCAGCCGTCTTGAAAATCTGCACAGTGCCGCTACCGGCACTGTGCGTCTGGGTACTCGTTCCAAGCGAGCTGCCGTCGAGAAAGGCTTCGAGCTGCGCTGAGATGTCGTTTTGTTGCAAGACCCAATGGCCGACTGTCGATCCCCACTGGCTTGAGAAGGAGGCCGAGGTCGAAGTGTTGAGGCTCGCCGTCAGGTCATTGATCGCGCTCAAGCTCGCCTGCAATCCCAAAGAGTGCTTGCTGCTTGAGCACTGGAACGGGCTGATGCTGTCCGATGTATCCTCGCTTAGACAGAAATAACCGAACTCCGCATTGCCATCCGTCGCGCTCCCCGAATTGACATTGAACGTCGTCGAGAAATACCCGGTTGAGCCATCACTCGCGGCATAGGCGTTGGAGTGGTAACTTAATTTTCCATGGGCCGTAAGCCGCCCCTCGCTCGTATCAACCCAGTTGAATGCACAGGCATTCGCGCTTGGGGCTGCGAAGCAATAGAACAGATCAAAGGTGCTCCAGATGCCTGCCATCTTGAGCGTCGAGATCAAGGTGTCGACGGCACTCAGCCAAGACGCCTCCGGGGTCGGCGAGATGGTCGAAGCGAGCGCATTGGTTTCATTGTTGATGGAAGGCATCGATAGCCCGGCAGCCGGCAGGGCGCCCGCCGTTGTCGTGACCAACAGTCCCGTAAGAAGATCGCGCCGTCGCATGTACCCCCTCAAAGACCACGCCTGTACGATGAGGAGGAAGCCTAGCACTTTCTCGCGCCGCCACAAAACGATCCACTGGCAAGTGGGCGCTGCGAGGCGGCCCCTTCAATCGCGGAGGAAAACAAGAACACCGAGGAGGTAAGCCACTTTCTCAATTGCGAGCCCGTTGGATGAGTCGTCCGATTACACGGCGAGGAAGCTGCTGTTTCTTCAGCCAGCGGTCCAGCCGTGATTATCTTATCCCTGTCAATCTTGCGCATTGTCCGAGCCAATTGGGAATTATGGTCGGAAGAGAATTGAACTACCGAAGGAGCCGCCACCTTCGAACTGGACTCCGAAGAACTCCAGTTCGTTCGAGACATCGAACGGCCATTGGCCCGTTGGCCATTCAATGCCTGCTTGGGCCGGGCGTCGTTAGATGCGACTTTTCTGACAGAGGATTTCGGCCGCCTGAAATGGATAAGGAGACGCCTTGAGCCGCCTGGACACTCAGATGGGAACAAATCGGCGGGATATACGCCTCGGTTCTCGCAGCGGTTTATACTATTTGGCTTGGTACGTGGCCGGCTGGCGCGCTCAGAAAGTCGGCAGCGCGGAAGCACAGCAGGCTTCGACTATTTTGCAGACGAAGTCTCGTCAATAAGCATTCCAATACGCCTTTCTGGAAAAGAAGGTCATGACAATGATCTTAAGATCGAGAATAAGTGACCAGTTGTCGATATAATACAAATCATGCTCCACCCGACGCTGCATCTTCTCGAGCGTATCGACATCACCACGATACCCGTTGACCTGAGCCCAACCGGTAATACCGGGCTTGACGTTGTGGCGGCGGGAAAATGACGAAATCAGCTCATTGAACAGCTCGTTTTGCGAGGTTGCGTGCGGACGGGGCCCGACGATCGACATGTTGCCGGCTAGGACATTGAATAATTGCGGAAGCTCGTCGACATTGGTCTGGCGCAGAAGACGTCCAAGACGGGTCACGCGTGGATCGTGTCTGGTGACTGGTTTGAAGTTGTCGCCATCCTCCATGACGGTCATGGATCGGAATTTCAGCACGCGAATGGGCTCGTTGTTGTAGCCGTGCCGCGTCTGCCGAAAAAAAACGGGCCCGCGAGAGTCGAGCTTAATTGCGATAGGAACTATGACGAAAAGGGGGCTAGTAAGCACAAGGCCAGCGCTTGCAACGACGATATCGATTCCCCGCTTGATTGCTCGGTTGAAAGGAGTGAGCGGGGACTGGAATATCCGCATCGTTACCATGTTGCCGAACTGAGTGATCCGTGACACGGCCATCAGGTCGATGGATCCAACAGGAACGACGTGAACGTCTATTGGCAGGTCTGACAGGGCGCTGGCAAGCGCGAGAGCAGAACCAACATCTGATTCCGAAATCAAGATGACAACGTCATCCGCTCGGAGGGGACGACACTCCGAGACCAGTTGGCGGACATCAGGCGGCGCTTGGACGGCGTCCGGAGGCGCCGGAGCTAACGAGTCGGTGCGAATCCGCGGAAAGTCGAACGAGCGGATGGTCCGAATTCCGGTATCCTTAGCTCGTGCAGAAAACTGCAAGCAGTGACCCGGGTCTCCTATAAGGATGACACGCCTGGCATCGATCAGACCAGACGCAATAGCAGGCTGGAGCACTGAAAACCATATTGCCCGTGTGCAGAGCACGGTGAGGAGGACAAACCCAGCCTGGACGATGACGGTCGCGCGCGAGTAATCGCCGGAGATTTTCAGAACGAATATCGTTGAGACGAAAAAGGAGAATACAAGGAGGACGCCGGTGGCGCCGCTCCATAAGAAGACATGGCGGGGCTGCGTTAGGATTCGGGAATATTGCCGAAGTCCTACGGAAACCAGCAAGCCCAATGTGGAAATCAGAAAGGATTCCAGAATGTACCTGGCGGAATCCGGCGACTGCAGCAAGACCACTTGATGATAAAGGACAGCTGCGAAATAGGCCGCACCGGCTACGAGCAGGAACTCGGTGCCTGCTGCCACTACCAATAGAGGAGTCAATCTGCTCCTTCCAACGACTCCCGAGACTGCCCTGGCGTCATCGAACGAATGTGCCGGAAGCTTGCTAGAGGCCGGCGAATTGGTGAAGGACGCATAAGTCATAGCAGTCGGCTACCCAATCACTCGTGACCTAGAATCAGTACTGTCAGGGTCCTTGGATGAGAATTGGCAATTACTGGATGGGACAGGCAAAAAGTGGGTAACTACGATGGTCGATTGAGCCGCGACAGCGCCGGACTAGATTCGGGCAGCAATCGAAGCGCCCCGTCTCAGTGGGTTCGATGGAATGAACGATGCAAAATCGATCGAACGGAGCGGAAGATCGCACCGAGCAGTTTGGCGTCAATCAGAGAACCCAACGTGGTTGGTGGATCGGCTGTCTGGATAGTATGCACTGACGTCTGCGATACTGACGTGCTTCTTTCCTCGAAAAAATTTGAAAGACTTTTAGTTCGATGACCACGTTCGCACAGGGAATTGTCGCCATGCCGAACTCAGGATTGCGCAATAGCTTCCAGGTCGACGTCTCTGGCAGCGACCTGGGTCGTTGCATCAAATGGGCCTTGATGGCTGTTGGCCTGACAATCTCAGTCAACCAAGCACGGGCCGAATACCTGGTGAATGTTGGAGATGTCCTCGAGGTTGCGGTGGCCGGCGTGCCGGAGCTGCGGCATCGTGCTGCCGTCCAAATGGACGGCAACGTTTCGTTGCCACTGGTCGGCACGCTCCCAGTTGCCGGCCTGCCCCTACCACAGGTCCGAGCCAAAATCGGGGCGGCACTAGCGAGCAAGGTATTTCGACCGAGGACGCCGGATGGCCGCGAGACGGTTGTCGTGATCGACGCAGACGAGGTCACGACGGTCATCGCGGAATACAGGCCGATATACGTAAATGGGGACGTATCGAAGCCGGGTGAGTATCCTTATCGTCCGTCTATCACCGCGCGCCAGCTCATCGCCGTGGCAGGCGGCTACGACATCATGCACATCAGAATGAACAACCCGTATCTCGAGTCGGCAGACCTGAGAAGCGAGTATGGTTCGCTTTGGACAGAGCTGGCCAAAGAACAAGCGCGTATGTGGCGCATCAAGACTGAACTTGGAGAGGGAGCCCAGATCAGTCCGGGCGTGCGGGCGGAGGCGCCATTGGCTCGATCGGCGATTTCGGAAATCGTGAATGCAGAAACGGAATATCTGAAGACCCGGCAGAGCGATTACCAGCAGGAAAAGACGTACCTTCAGCGCGGCATTCGACAGGGAGACGACGAAGTTCGCGTACTGTCGGAACAGCAGAAGAAGGATGAAGAGGGACTTCAGGCTGATCTCGACGACCTGCAGAAAACAACCGAACTCTTCGGCAAGGGTTCCTTGATCAGCCCTCGCGTTACGGACGCGCGTCGCGCGGTGCTACTGTCATCGACCCGGAAGCTGCAAACCTCTGCGCAGCTGCTGCAGGTAAAGAAGCAGCAGGACGAGTTCGTCAGGAGGCTGGCAAAGCTGGATGACCAGCGGAGGCTCGACCTGCTCCGCGAGCTCCAAGATACCAGCGTGAAGCTCAATCAGATTCGCGAGAAGCTGCAGAGCGTCGGCGAGAAGCTTCAGTACACTGCGATGGTTCGATCACAACTCGTGCGAGGAGCCGGCGACCACGCGGAGATTGCCATCATAAGGAAGGGTGATAAGGGGCGGGAAACGATCGTGGCAAGCGAAGATACTGAACTGCAGCCGGGCGACGCCATCGAGGTCAGCCTCCGATACCAGGATGGTCCTGCCGTGTCTCTCCGAAGGCCAAGCAGTTCAGATATTCGATCAGGGACTGGCACGGTCGATGCACCCGCAGGCGATTTGGCGCGCGTCGGACAGAGATAACAAGCGCCCCAAATCCCCCAACGGGAGATAGCACTTGAGTATCTCGTCGGAGGGCCGCGAATTGATTTGCGGCACTCGTCAACCTGAACGAAACACCGAGATGCCCATCGGAGGTAGTTCTCAAAGCCCAAAATCGCCACGCTTTGCCGCGCGACTTGCAAGTAGAATGGTGTCGACGGTGAGGGTCTTGAGAGGTAGCCGGCGCCGACGCAAGCGGCGCACGGAGGCTGGCGAAAGCGGAAGGTGTCCGAGATGATCTTGGTGACCGGAGGGGCCGGGTACATCGGGTCCCATGTCTGTATCGCATTGCTGGAAGCCGGGCTCGACGTCGTCGCGCTCGACAACCTTTCCAATAGCAACAGGGCCTCGCTCGAGCGCGTGCAATCGATTTGCGGCCGTTCGCTCGTCTTTCGGCACGCAGATATCCGGAATGAAGAGATTATCTACGACGTACTTCGTACCTGTGGAGTGACTGCGGTCATTCACCTTGCAGGGCTGAAGTCCGTCGGCGATTCCAACGTGCGGCCCATGAGCTATTACGAGAATAACGTTCTGGGAACGATGCGGCTCGTGTCGGCCATGAAGAGGGCAAATGTAAAGACACTCGTCTTCAGTTCCTCCGCGACCGTCTACGGGATACCCAAGTACTTGCCGCTCGACGAGAAGCATCCCGTGGGGCCGACCAATCCGTACGGCCGCACAAAGCTCGTTATCGAAGAGATGCTAAAGGATCTCTGCCGGTCCGACGACGATTGGCGGATTGGCAATCTACGATACTTCAATCCGGTTGGCGCGCACGAAAGCGGGCTCGTCGGAGAAGATCCGTTGGGCATTCCCAACAACCTGCTACCGTTTGTGGCGCAGGTGGCGATTGGACGGCGGGAGAAGCTGCAGATCTGGGGAAACGACTACGACACGCCTGATGGCACCGGAGTCCGCGACTTCATTCACGTGGTCGATCTCGCATCCGGGCATTTGAGTGCCATGCGGCACCTCAGACAGCCTGGTTTGCTCACGGTCAATCTTGGCACGGGGAACGGCAGCAGTGTTCTGGACGTCGTTCGTACATTCGAAGCAGCGAGCGGGCGACCGGTCCCCTATGAAATCAGGGAGCGCCGGGCCGGTGATGTCGCCGTCTGCTATGCCGACCCGACCTTTGCGATGAAGGCGTTGGGCTGGAAATCGACCCGATCGTTGCAGCAAATGTGCTCGGACCACTGGCGTTGGCAATTGCAGAACCCCGATGGCTACTTTGGCAGCGAGCTTCCGAAAACCAGGGAGCCGGTCCAGGCAATTTAGCCGTCACCGCTGAATGTGTGCCTGATTATCAGAACATACGTCGGTCAGGCTGAGTGTATATCAGCGGGGTCGGGTCGAGCCACAGCGGCAAGCATACCGCCCATCAGGGGTAGCTCGTAATGACCCCAAATCTCCACTCCCCAGAGCGAGGCTGCAGGTAAGATGCTCTCGCGCGTGGGGATTTCCGATGCCACACTATCGTGCATTCGTTCTGGACGAACACGGCCAATTGGGGGGCGTGGTCAACCTTCACTGCCCAGATGACGCGTCCGCAACCGAGCGGGCCGGGCGGTTGGCGGACGGCCACGAGGTTCAGCTCTGGCGACTCGTCGCCGAGCTCAAATTTACCGATCCGCGGCACCGCCCCAAGCGGCGGCGGGGCGCCCGCGCGCCAGTGCACTGAGCCCTGCTGATTGTCGCGCGCTCGCCTCGCGGTCAGTTCCGCCGGCGATGTACATTCGGTTCGACTGCGAAGCGCTCGCCGGCTCACTTCGAGGCCTTGGCTTCGAGAGCGACCAGATCCAGCCGCTCCGCAGGAGGGACCAGAACGCCCTGCCCTCTAAGCCGCGGATAATTCGCCTGGTCCACGAAGTCGGTCGAGTTGGCGTCATAAATAAGGCGGGGGCATGTGCTTCGCAAGAAGGCTTGGGAGAGGCAGATCAGCCTGCCCGTCAGGGACGTTCGCGTGTCAACGGGTCGGGATCTCTGCCAAACTGCGCCATCATCCGGTCGACCGCGACGGACAGCGCGAAGCCGATGCAGGCCGAGAACGCATCGACCACAAAATCCCCAAACCTCGCGTGCCGTCCCGGCACCCATAGTTGCATGATCTCAAGTAGGCCGATCAGGGCGACGGCGACCGCTGAAGTAGTCCAGCGCCGCTGCGGATAGGCCAGGCCGAAGGCAATCCCGACCAGAAGAAAGGCGAGCGCGTGATCGCCGTGATGTCCGAGAAGAGGGTGAGGCCGAACGTTCTGAGGTCCGAGCGTTACAAAAGTGACAGCGGCCGCGAACATCCACGCGACGAGCCGAAGAAGAGCGCTAGTAATCACCAGCGCGCCTCGATTGATTGTCCCAGCCGGGGCACTTCATTTCTGAGGCTTGATTTTTCATGAACATGCTCCCTCCACTCAGCGCAAACGGCAACGTCGATGTCGCATCCTTCAGCAATATTCTTCCCACGCCGCGCCGAGGCCGCCAACCTCGAATGATCCAGTCGGCTGCAGTGCTCCCAGCTCAAGCCAGATCCTGCCAGTTTCCAGGCTGAGCATACGGGACTGCAGCAGGTGTTCGTTTGCAGGTAGCGACGCTAGCTGCTCCGGAGCAATCCCGATGTCCGGCCGCGGAAATCCGTTTCGACCAAGTTCATGCCCCAGCTTTGCGGTGGAACACCAGGTCAAGGTTAGCACCTGCTCCTGACATAGGAGTGCAGGATTCCTGATGTGCGTGAACCAAAGGAGAGTACTCCTAAAGGATCGGACACCGAGCCAAATCCGGAAGTGGCATTCCTGCAACGATACGGGCTTGCGCGCTTGCTCTGGATCGGCGCATGGCCGACTAGATCCGAAACATCATTGAACGCTCGACATACAATTTCAAATAGAGATAGGTAAAGGCTGAAACGCACAGGGAGTAGCCATCCATGGCAGTTGTCATGCGCTGTTTCTTGGAGACACTAGCATCTGCCTTCCTCATCAGGATTGAGGGAACGCAATGGCGATCCAGGAGGCGCTACTCGCAGGCCCGGGCATGGACGGCCCCGGGCTCCAGCCCGACTAGGCCATCCTTCACGGCTTCAATGATCGGGCACAATCCATAGCCTAACTCCAAAGTGGTGGGGAGGGTCCTCCATGCGAGCTATATGATTCGCCTAAAGATGGAGGGCATAATGAGCCATCTGAAGACATCTGAAGGATGTCATATCGCCGCGCGACAGGTGATGGCAGATGGCTCGCACGGTCATGCTCAACGGGGAAGTTAAGATCTCCCTCCCCCCGGGACGATTTGCACCCCTGTGGATGGCAGCGGTCATGCTCGCTATGACATGGCCGTCGGAAATGGAGGCGTCGCCGGCTCAGCCGCGGCACCTCGCAGATCCGCAACAGGCGATGACTGCCCGCATTCTCGGCTCTGACCAGTTCGAGACGTTGCTGCTGCGCACAGACGGCAGTAACAAGTCGATAAAGATTGCGCAAGCGACGATAGCCGACGCAGGAGCTCTGCAACGGGCTCCAGAGCTTCAACGCGACTGGGCGGAGTCACTGACCTGCGAACTTGCCCTTGCAAGACGCGACATCGAGTTGCTGCAACGTCTCGAGCAGGAGCACGATCGGGCCGAGTGGCTGGTGCAGGATCTAGACGCCGCACGGCGCGAGATCGAAACCCAAAAGGCCCTGGCGTCGAAGGCCGTCGAGGAAGCCTCCCGACTGAAGGACGCTTCCCGGCTGAATGAAGCGGGCGAGAGTGGCGCGGCTGCGCTGCAGGAGGAGCGCAAGCGGTCGGCGCGGCTGGAGCAGGATCTCGCAGCCGCGCGGCGCGACGTCGAAACCCAGACTGCGCTGGCGGCGAAAGCAGGAGAGGAAACGTCCCGGCTGAAACAGGCGGGCGAAAACGGCCCCGCGGAGCTGCAGACATCGCTCCAGCAGGAGCGCGAGCGGTCGGCGCGGCTGGAGCAGGATCTCGCAGTCGCGCGACGCGACGTCGAAACCCAGACTGCGCTGGCGGCGAAAGCACGCGAGGAAACGTCCCGGCTGAAACAGGCGGGCGAAAGCGGCTCCGTCGAGCTGCAGAGATCGCTCCAGGAGGAGCGCGAGCGGTCGGCGCGGCTGGAGCAGGATCTCGCAGCCGCGCGGCGCGATCTCGAAACCCAGACTGCGCTGGCCACGAAAGCAGGCGAGGAAACGTCCCGGCTGAAACAGGCGGGCGAAAGCGGCGCCGCGGAGTTCCAGAAGACGGTGCAGCAGGAGCGCGAGCGGTCGGCGCGGCTGGAGCAGGATCTCGCAGCCGCGCGGCGCGATCTCGAAACCCAGACTGCTCTGGCCACGAAAGCAGGTGAGGAAACGTTGCGGCTGAAACAGGCGGGCGAAAGCGGCGCCGCGGAGTTCCAGAAGACGGTGCAGCAGGAGCGCGGACGGTCGGCGCGGCTGGAGCAGGATCTGGCAGCTGCGCGGCACGATGCCGAAACCCAGTCTGCGCTGGCGGCAAGGGCAAACGAGGAACTTTCGCAGCGAAGTCGGGCGGCGGAGGTCAGCGCCTTGAGGCAATCGATGCAGAAAGAGCGCCCCGGGGCTGAGACGCTTGACCAGGATCTCTCTCTGACAAGAACCGCAATTTATGCATACCAGGTACAAACGGCAGCGGTGGCGAAAGCCGACGAAAACGCCTCCCTACCGAAAGTGGCAGGAGAAAGCAGCGCAGCAGAATTGCAGACCCTCGTAAAACAGGAGCGGGATCGGATCAGCCAGCTCGAGCAGGCGCTTGCAGCTGCGCGACGAGACATTGATGCGCAGACGACGCTGGCGGCAAATGCCAGCGACGAAGTCGCCAAGCTGACGCAAGCAGCCAAGGCCGGCGCCGCGGAGCAGAGACGTTCGATGCAGAAGGAGCGCGAGAGAGCCGATGCGCTGGCGCAGGATCTCTCGATCGCTCGCAGCAAGGTCTACGCATACGAAGCTCAAGCGGCCAAAGCCAGCGAGGAAGCGGCACAGCTCAGACAGACGGCGGCGAGCAATACGGCCTCGCTGGAGCAATCGCAGCGGCAGGAGCGCGAGCGGGCTGAACAGCTGGCCCGGGACTTTGCGAAAGCAAACCGCGAGCTCGACGCGCAGACCGAACGGGCGTCCAAGGCGAGCGAGGACGTGGCACGGATCAAGCAGGCAGGAGAACGCGAATCGGCCGAGCTGCGGAGCCTGTTGCAGCGTGAGCGCGAGCGCGCCGCGGGGTTGGAAAGGGATCTGGCATTGGCGCGTCGAGATAACGGCGCGCTTGCGGCGAAAACTCTCTCCGCTGCGCCTCCGCCGGCTACCACCGGCAAGGCCGCGCGCGAGGAGCCGTCGTCGGCACCGGCCCGGCCAATTCAAAACCGGCCTCCGCAAGATGGACTCGTCCGCGACAAGCCCCTCCAACAGAAATCGGTCGGAGACAGACAAGTCCAAGAGAAGGCCATACCGGTGCGCAGCCAGGGCGACGCTGAGGTCCAGTCTAACAGCAGCGCGCAGGCGGAGAAATTGGTCGCGCGCGCGAGCGCACTACTTGAACAGGGAGACATCGGCTCTGCCCGGATCGTGCTGGAGCGCGCCGCTGAGATGGGGAGCGCGAAAGCAAGCTTCGCGCTCGCGGAAACCTACGATCCGCTGATCCTTCCGAATTTCGGAACGTACGGAACGCAAGGGGATTCCACTAAAGCGCGAGATCTTTATGCTCGAGCCGAAGCTGGGGGAATCAAGGAAGCAAAAGCGCGATACGAAGCGTTGCGCCGATAGAAAGACCAAAACACGGATGCAGCGTGCGTAAAGGGAGTTCGTCGATGAAAGCGTTCATAGGATTCCGTCGGTTGGCCTTGCTTGCGGCGTTCGCATCATCGCTCATAGCCGTTCAGCCCTGGGCCGACGCGCGGCCGTTGAATTCGCAGTCCCACAATGCTCGGCCGGTTCGGCCCGCGCCTTCGCAGCCAAGACCCGAGGTGCTCTCCATGAACGCCTGGACCGTCGGCCTGGCCGGCGGCCTGCTCGAGGGGGCACCGATCCGCCTGGCGGCAGAGATCGCGCGAGTGGTCGACGACGGGGATAACCTGCACGTTCTGCCGGTCGTCACGCGCGGTGCCACCGAGAACCTGAACTCCCTGCTCTATTTGCGGGGCATCGATGCCGCAATCATCAATTCCGACGCGCTCGAGGAATACAAGAGCCAGGTGCCGGACATCCAGCGACGAGTTGCGTATGTCTTGAACCTGTTCCCGTCCGAGCTGCATATCTTCGTTCGACCGGAGATCCAGAGCTTGAGCGATCTTTCCGGCAAGAAGGTCAACTTCAATACACAGGGCACCGCTGCGGCCTATTCGGGCCCACTGATCTTCAGCCGCCTCAAGCTCGAGGTGGAAAAGACGTTCATTCCGCACCAGATCGCGCTCGAGCAAATGCGCAAGGGTGAGATTGCAGCGGTTGTCTTCATTACCTCCAAGCCGGTGGATGCCTTCGTACGAGGCCGCTGGGAGCAGGGCTTCAAGTTCCTGTCCCTCCCCTATGACGGCCGGTTTGAGGACTACTATCTTCCCGCCTCCCTCGGTGAGGCCGACTACCCCAATCTGATCAAGCCGGGCGAACGGGTTTCGACGATCGCCGTGCCGACCGCTCTGGTCGCCTTCAATTGGCCGGCCAAGTCAAATCGCTCCGAGCGCGTCTCGCGCTTCATCGAACACCTGTTCTCCCGGATCGACAGGCTGCAAGCCCCCGGTTTCGACCCCAAGTGGAAATCCATCAATCTTGCTGCGACGGTTCCGGGTCTCGTGCGCGTCCCTGCGGCGCAGGCGTGGCTGGATCGTCAGCACCGCGCAACACAAGCATCGCAATGAACCGCGCCGCGATCCTGCTTCCAATCGTGCTCGGGGCTGCAGGCGGCATCGCGTCGGCCCAGGATTCGATGACCCAGCTTCGCTCGTGCCTTCAGAAGCAGCACACGGAGCGCCTCGAGTGCCTGGACAAATTGACCCGCACCGCGGAGCCTCCGCATCGTCAGTCCCTCGACAACGGCTGGGTCGTCAGCCTGACGACCTCACCGATAGACTACTCTCCGATCGCGACCGCCACGACCTCGTCACGCGGCGGAGCCGCCGAGTCCGCGATGCAACTGTCGATTCGCTGCCGCAGCGGCCGGACCGAGTTGGTGCTCACCGGGGCTGGCATCTCGCGTGGAGGCGGTGACGATGCAATTTTTTACCGCATCAATGATAACCCGGCGATGCAAATCGGGGCAGCCGTCCCGGCCTCCGGGCCCGGCGTTGCGTTCACGGGGGAAGTTGTTCGCTTGGTGCAGTCGCTTCCAGACAGCGGGGACCTCCTTGTCCTGTTCTCGCGACGGGGTGGCGCCGCCCATGACGGATCGTTCTCCCTCGCTGGGTTGGACGAAGCGCGTGCGAAGATAGCAGCGGCATGCAAATGGCCGCGCGCGCTTGCGACACCGAGTCATTGATCACATGCGAAAACGACTTTCTCGATGGAGGCAGATGATGATGACGTTCCAACATAATATCAAGGTGTTCTCGATGGCGGCAATTACAATTCTGGCTTCTGCATCGTTTGCGGCCGCGGAGCAAGGCGGAAGATATTGGACGCCGGCGGACGGGCAACAAGTCCAGTATAGGGCTGCGCACGCGAAACGACACGTGGCGAAGCCGGCAAGGCGAACGCAGGACGCCTTTGCCCATATGAAGGATTCGGCTGCACCGAAGGCAAAAGAGCATCATTTGATCCTGCAGGTAAACACCAATGACGCCCCGGCGATGAATCTTGCGCTCAACAACGCGACCAACGTGGCGCAATACTACAAGGACGCGGGCGAGAAGGTGAAGATCGAGGTCGTCACGTTTGGACCCGGGCTGCACATGCTGCGTGACGACACCTCGCCGGTAAGAGCGCGCATCGAGGAAATGGCTCTGAGCACGCCTGAGGTTTCGTTCAAGGCCTGCGGCAACACCCAGGAGAAGATGAAGAAGGCCGAGAACAAGGACATACCGATTGTTCGTCAGGCGGAGATCGTGAAATCGGGCGTCGTGCGCGTGATGGAACTGCAGGAGATGGGCTGGACCTACGTCAAGCCGTGACAGGTAAGTAGCGGCATGACGTCGGCGACCATCGCCGCGTCTAGGAGCATTTCCAATTCGCAGCGTCGAGCGCTGTGTCATTCACTGCTGAGAAAGTCATGCCGGAATCAGCCTGCACCAGTCTCGGGTTTCCTCCGGGCTCGCGGGTCCGGGTAAAGGCTGAAGCCGGCGCTCGCCTGGCTGGAAAGACCGGACGCGTCATCGGCAGCGGATTTTATCCGAAAAGCCTGCGCGTGGTTCTGGACGGATCGAAGGTTCCAATCACGCTGCACGTGAACTATGTGGCACCCATCGATGACGACATCGACCCGGTGAAACCGGATTGATGGATGAGTCAAGATCGGCCCCTGATCAAATCCCGTTCCAAGATCATTCCAATTCGATCGAGAGAAGTGGGGCCGCCATTGAACGACATCACCTTTCCTGTCCGGTAATTACCTCGCGTCCGTCAACTGAGTCGCGACGCCACAGGTTGGCCGGGCATCAGTGACTTGAGCTTCTTGGCAGCACGGATGACGAGGCCCAGGGGAGCTGGATTGTTCAGCCGGCAGAAGGCGACCTTCTTCACACGATCCTCGACGTGCCACTTGGCATGTGCACCAGTGCGGAACAAGATCACGTCGCCGGCACCATAACGCGCCGGGGGTGCACCATCGACCTCGAGCATGATTGATCCTTCCAGGATCACGACGGTCTCGTCGAAATCGTAATGCCAGTTGAACTTGCCTTCGGTGCAGGACCAGATCATGGTCCACGCGGTCTTGCACGCGCTCTTCGACACCAGGTGCGAACGAGCTTCCGGGTGGCCTTCAATGATCCACGACGGCTCGATGGGTGACGGCTTGAGTTCAACCGTCTCGCAATGTGCCGCTTCAACAAGTTCGCGCATCTCCGCCTCAACTGCATCATTCGCTTTGTTTGATGGGCATTTGATCCCTCTCTTGCCCGCCTCGGCATATTCAGGCCTCCGTCGAAGCCCGTGAAGATGCCGACTTGTCGCACTCCCCGCGTCTATGAGCACCATTACGAGGTACCTCGGCCCGGCAGGTTCGCGGACGGTGTTTTGCGCTGCTTTTGACAGCTCCGCTCTCCCGGATGTTGCTGGCAATGCGTTTTTTCCACGCCGCGCATCGCGTGGCTACCACCGCTATCTCAAAGACGGTGCTTGCCAGCGGATATGCTCGTTACGGCAGATTGTCGCGCAGAAAAATGTCGATGCGGATCCGCTCCTGGTCGGGGCTGATAGGCTCGCCCGAGCAATGCGCGAGCAGGACGCGCGCCGCGGAACGTGCTTCGTGGCCGGGATCCTGGTTGATGATGGCATCCAGCGTGCCGCGGACCAGGAAGCGCCGCGTGTGCTGGGTCAGTTCATGGGTGATCCAGACCACCTCGCGCGCGCGTCCCGAGGCCTCGAGCGCAGCGGCAATGCCGCGGTTCCCGGCCCCGCAGCAATAGATGCCGCGGAGATCGGCATGGCGCACGAGCAGCGCGGCCGTGAGCTCCCGCGTGCGGTCGCTGTCGTCGCGCCCCTCGAGGACCGGGAGCGCGCGCAGGTTTGGATATTCACTGGAGAGAATCTGGTGGAAGCCGAACTGCCGCTCGGTGTGATCGCGCAGCGACAACGATCCGGCGATCACCGCAACCGTCCCCTCGCCGCCGGCAAGGAAACGTCCCATCAGCGTAGCCGCGGTGCGGCCCGCGGCCGGATTGTCTATTCCGACGTAATGGAGGCGGCGCGCGCTCGGCGCGTCCGACACAAGGGTCACCACGGCGACCCCGCGCGATGCGAGCTCGTCGATCGCGGCGCGTACCCTGGGATGGTCGAGCGCGATGACGGCCACGCCCTGATAGGCCGGCGAGAGCGTCTCCAGCGCGCCGGCGAGCACGTCCGGATCGAACACGTCGACATGGAGGATATCGATGAAGCCGCGCTGGCCGGCGAGCCACTCCGCGGTGCGCCGGACCTGCTCGGTCAGGTTGGTCATGAAGCTGTTGCTGCCGCTCGGCAGCACGAAGGCGAAGCGGAAACTCTGACCACGCGCTAGCCGCGCCGCCGCGACGTCGGCACGATAGCCGAGTTTCGCCACCGCAGCCTCGACACGGGCGACCGTCTTGGCGCGCACGCCCTCGCGCCGGTTGACGACGCGGTCGACGGTGGCGAGCGAAACGCCGGCCGCGCGCGCGACATCCTCGAGCGTGGCGCGAACGACCGGCTGGGCCGCGCCGGCTGTCATTCGCGCGCCGCCCACAACATGCCGCGGATCATCAGCGTTCGGATCTCCGGCACGTCGAGCTCGTAGGCGCGGTGGCCGAGCGAGGAATAGAACACCCTGCCCTCGCCGTAGCGCTTCTTCCACACCACGGGCATCACCACCCCCTCGATCCAGGGTGCGTGCTCTCCGGTGAAGGTCGTCGTCGCCAACACCTCGTTGGCGGGGTCGACATGCATGTAGTACTGCTCTGAACGATGCTCGAAACTGTTGAGACCCTTCATGATGGGGTCCTCCGGCTTCGTCAAGTCGACCTTGTAGTCGATGATGTTGCCGGGATGGGCAACCCACTGCCCGCCGCACAGGAACTGATAATCGACCGAATCGCGAAACGCATCGCACATCCCGCCATGGTGGCCGGCGAGCCCGACGCCGCTGCGCACCGCCGCGCAGAGATTGAGCGCCTCCGCCTTCTCGATCTTCGACATGGTGTAGATCGGGATGATCAGCGACAGATCGTGGATCGCGTCATCGGCGAACGCCGCCGTCGTGGTCTCGATCCGCACCTCGAAGCCCTCGGCCTTCAGCCAGCCCCGGATCATCGACGCACAGAGATCGGGATCGTGACCCGGCCAACCGCCCCAAACAATCATTGCCTTGCGCATGTCTCTGTCCTCAGTCGATCTGTCCGGTTTCGCGTCCGGCCGGCAACATCGCCGGCCGTTCGACGCGGCTTTCGATTTTGACCCGCCGCCCTTCGTCGGCGGAGGTCAGGAACGCCTCCATCACCTCCAGCACGTGGAAGGCAAGCGCGCCGCTGGCACGGTGCGGCCGGTTGGCCAGGATCGCGGAGGCCATGTCGGCGACGCCGATGGAGCGGAATTCGCCCTCGACGTGACCGTGCGTGAGCGGCACCGTCTCCCACTCACCGCCGGTCCTGGCGACCTGCACTTCGCCGCCGAAGCGGTTCGGATCCGGCACCATCATGCTGCCCTTGTCGCCATAGATCTCGATCGGCGCATGCCGGTGCTTCGGGACATCGAAGCTCATCGCGATCGACACGACCGCCCCGCTTTCGAATTCGAGCGTGCCCGCGACATGGGTCGGCACCTCGACGGGGATCAGCGTCCCGTTCATGGGCTGACTGGTGACCAGCCGCTCCGATCGTGGACGCGCCGTCGAGCCCATCACGCTCGCGACCGGTCCGAGCAACTGCACGAGATCGGTGATGTAGTACGGCCCCATGTCGAGCATCGGCCCGCCGCCGCGCAGATAATAGAAGCCCGGCGCCGGATGCCAGCGCTCGTGACCGGGGCAGCCGAAGAAGGCACTGCCCGCCACGGGCGTGCCGATCGCGCCGTCGTCAATCAGCTTGCGCGCGGTCTGATGCCCGCCGCCGAGGAACGTGTCGGGCGCGCAGCCGACGCGAAGGTTCTTCTGCGCCGCAAGGTCCATCACCTTGCGCGCTTCGGTGACGTTGATGCCGAGCGGCTTCTCCGAATGCACGTGCTTGCCGGCGTTCAGCACCGCAAGGCTGACGTCGGTGTGGGCCAGCGGCACCGTGAGGTTGACGACGATCTCGACGTCGTCGCGCCTCAGCAATTGATCGACCCGCATCGCCGACAGCCCGAAGGCGGCGCCCTGACGCTCCGCGGCGTCGCTGCGCATGTCGGCGAGTGCCTTGATCTCGAGGACGGGGAAGCGCTGGGCCGCCTTCAGATAGGCGGTACTGATATTGCCGCATCCGACGATTCCGATGCCTATTTTTCTCATTATGATCTCCGTGAGATGCCGTTCAGCCCTTGACCGCGCCCGCGGTCAGGCCGGCGACGATGTGCTTCTGCGCCAGAAGGAAGAGAATGACCGTCGGCAGGATCGTCAGCGTGATGAAAGCGAGGATCAGGTGCCACTCGGAGGAATACTCCCCCTGATAAACCATGATGCCGAGCGGCCAGGGATAGAGCGCATCGGTGTTCAGCATCACCAGCGGCAACAGATAGGCGTTCCAGCTGTTGACGAAGGTGATCGTGCCGACGGTCGCCAGGATCGGCCTCGACAAAGGCAATGTCACGTAGCGGAAGAACTTGATGTAGCTGCAGCCGTCGACCAGCGCAGCCTCCAGCAGCTCGTAGGGGATGTCCTTGAAGAAACGGCGCAGCAGCAGCACGCTCATCGCCAGGCTGAAAGCCACCTGCGGCAGCGCCACGCCGAAATAGGTATCGAGCAGCCCGAGATCGCGCACCTTGATGAAGAGCGGCAACACCGCGGTCGCGGCGGGGAACAGCAGGCCAAGCGTCAAATAGCTCAGCAACATCGAGCTGCCGTAGAACCTGACATGGGCGAAGGCGAAGGCCGCCATCGAGGCCACCACCAGGGTCAATGTCACCGCGAGCGCCGAGATGATCAGCGAGTTACGCAACAGCTGCCAGTAGCGCGCGGAGAACAGGATGTCCGCATAATTCTGCCACTCCCAGTGCTGCGGCAGGCCGAACGGATTGACGCGCAGTTCGCCGAGCGATTTGAACCCGCCGAGCACGGTCGCGAGCAGCGGCACCAGCACGAACACTGCGATGGTGGCGAGGAACAATGCCTTGAACAACGCCGCAGGATCGAACGGCGCGCGGTTAGTGCCGGTCCTACTCATCGCGCATGAACCATCGCTTGTAGGTGAAGGCAAAGGTCACGCAGATCACGAACAGAATGACGCCGATGGCGCTGCCATAGCCGACCCGCATCCGGGAGATGCCGTTGTTGTAGAGGAAGCTCACCATCGTGTTGGAGGAATCCGCAGGCCCGCCGCGCGTCAGCGGCATGACGAGATCGAACAGCTGCAGCGAGCCGATGATGGCGAAGAATACGGAGAGCCGGATGGTCGGATAGAGCAAGGGGATGACGACGTGGCGCAGGGTCTGCGTCCGGGTCGCGCCGTCGATGCGCGCAGCTTCGACCAGGCTCTTGTCGAGGCTCTGAAGCGCCGCGATGAACAGCATCATGTGGAAGCCGAAATATTTCCAGACGATCACGATCAGCACCGCCAGCATCGCGGTGTCGGTCGAGGCCAGCAGGTGGGGCGGCTCGGCCCCGAAGGTGCGCCAGATCGAGGCGACAAGACCGTAATCGCCGTCGTAGACGAAGCTGAAGATCAACCCGGTCGCGATCTCGGCCAGGATGTAGGGCATGAAGAACAGCATGCGCAACGCCACCGCGCCACGAAAGCGTTCCGCGAGCATCAGGGCGAGAGCGAGCGCAAGGGGCAGCTGGATCGCAAGCGAGACTGCGATGATCAGCCCGTTGTTGCGCAAGGCGAGCCAGAACGCACGCGTTTCCAGCACGAACCGGTAATTGTCGAGGCCGATCCAGTTGGTCGGCCTGCCGAACCCGTTCCAGTTGAAGGCCGAGTACCACGCCGCTTCGCCGATCGGCAGCACCACGAACAGCGTGAACAAGAGCAGTGCCGGCGGCAGGAACAGGATCAGGACCGTGAAGCGGCCGTCCCAGCGCGGGCCGCGGACCGCGATCGGCGCGAACGATGCCTCTACAGCGCCGATGGCCGGCGAGCCCGCGATCCGCCGGGCCACTTTCAATTGCCCTGCTTCCAGGCCGCCTCGATCGCTTTCGCAGCATCCTGCGGGCTCATGCTGCCGCCGGCAATCTCGGCGGTGACGTCGTTGACGACGCGGCCGACCGAGGGGCCGAGGCTCTGGTCATAGAAGTTCTGGTGATAGTTCGACTTCGCCAGATTGGCCGCGATCAGCTTCATGAAGGAATTGTTGAGGCCGGCATCGGCGCCCTGTACCACCGGGATGATGAAGTTGCCCGCGGCCAGCCGCGTCTGCACGTCCCTGGAGACGAAGTATTTCAGGAAGTCGACCGCCTCCTTCGGCGACCCTTTGGTGATCAGCCAGCCGGTGATGCCGCCGAGCGTGTCAGTCGGGGCACCCTTGCCGCCTGACACGACCGGGAAGTCGAACCAGCAGATCTTGTCCTCGGAGAGGCCCGTCTTGTCGGCGGCGAGCGCGCGCTGCAGATGATACACGGTGCTGATGGCGAGCGTCATCGCCGCCTTGCCGTCCCCGAAATAGCCGACCGCCTGCGGATTTTTGAAACCGAGGAAGCCGTTCTGGAACGGCTGGAGATCGACGAGCTGCTTGAACAGCTCGCCGGATTTCTGGAAGGTCTCGCCGGCGAAGCCGCCATTCTCGCCGCGCAGCGCCGCGTCGAAGGCCGGCTTGCCGCCGATGCGCACCGCGAGATGCGTCCAGTAGAAGTGCAGCGGCCATTTGTCGGCGCCGCCGACCACGATCGGCGTGACGCCGGCGGCTTTGAGTGTCTTCACCGCTGCGAGCAGATCATCCCAGCTCTTGATAGCGCCGGGATCGACCTTCGCTTTCGCCATCAGTTCCTTGTTGCAGAGGAAGCCGACCTGCGACAGCGCGGTCGGCACACCATAGACACGGCCGCCGCTCGTGAAGGCAGCGAGCGCGGCCGGTGTGAGGCTGTCGCTGTAACCCTTGACCTGATCGGTGATGTCGTCGAGGACGCCGGCCTCGATCTGCGTCTTCAACACCCCGCCGGCCCAGCTGTAGATGATGTTGGGCCGATCCTTGGATTGCAGGATCGTCGGCAGCTTGGCCTTGTAGGCCTCGTTCTCGAGGAATTGCATCTCGACCTTGACGCCCGGATGCGTCGCCTCATAGCTCCGCGCGACTTCCTCCCAGATTTTCACCTGGGCCGGGTTGGCCTCGATGTGGAGCCATTTCACTGTTGTGTCGGCTGCGGCCAGATGGGCCCCGAGCAGGCATGCGGCGGCGGCGAGTCCCAGCTTCCCGAGCAGCCTCATCACATTCCTCCCAAGCTTGTTCTATTTCTTTGAGTGCAATCCTGCCTTCAATTTTTGAGGTACGCAACTAAAATTCTGATCTATGAACCTCACAGCGGAAATGACTATGATTTCCGGAGGCAAACGGCGGCGGCGCTTCGCGCGGTCCGCAAGCAAGTCGAGAGGTATCCATGGCCGCCATCTATTCTGACCTTGCCGGCCAAGGTCGTTCTCGTCACCGGCAGCGCATCGGGAATTGGCGCTGCGATCGTGCATCGCTTCGCGCAGCAAAAGAGCAAGGTCGTGTTCTTCGACATCAAGGCCGACGAAGGCCTTCGCCTCGCACGCGAATTGTACCGCCAGCAAATCGGGCGTGGTCGGTCTCACGCGCTCTCTGGCGCGCGATTACGGCCCGTTCCATATCCGCGTCAACGCGATAGCACCGGGCTGGATCATGACCGAACGCCAGCTCGAGAGATCGATGACGCCACAGGGCGAGGTCGAGCCGATGCAGCCGGCAGTGCCTGATGCGCAGGCTCGTCCCCGACGAGGTCGCGAAATTCACCGTGGTTCCTCGCCTCCGATGAAGCCTCTGCCTGCACCGTTCAACACTACGTCGTCGATGGCCGCTGGGTGTGACATGCTTGAGACCGGTCGCAGCCCCGTGACGCGAACCGGGAGCCGCGGATCCCTCCCACTGCATTGATCTCCCCTGCTGCGGCGCGAAATCATCTGCGCCGCAACATTCAAAAATGAGACTGCCCGTCAAACCGAGCGAGGCGTCCGCACGTGAACCGCATTCGACTTCGGCTAGCTTCCTTCCAAAGCCGCGGGCCGCTCGACAGCCACGGGCGACGCGCCGATTTGGCGCGGCAACAAATCGACGACACAGGGAGGAGCACAATGTCGAAATGCAGTATCGGACTGCTCGCGCTGAGCAGCCTGTTTCTTTCAGGCGCGGCGATTGCCCAGGAAAAAATCAAGGTGGGCGTCACCGCGACGCTCGAAGGGACCTACACGGTGCTCGGCGAGGACGGCATGCGCGGCCACCAGACGGCGATCAGCGTGCTGGGCAAGAAGATCGGCGACAAGGAGCTTGAATTCATCGTCGCCTCCACCGACGCGACCCCGGACTCCGCCGTGCGCGCGGTCCGCAAGCTGATCGAGCAGGACAAGGTGCAGATCCTCCTGTCGCCGCTCTCCGGCGACGAAGGCATCGCGGTGAAGAACTTCGCCAAGACCCATCCCGAGCTGACCTTCATCAACGCGGCATCGGGCGCGCAGGAGACCACCTATGTCGACCCTGCCCCGAACTTCTTCCGCTACAACATGGACGGCGCGCAGTGGCAGGTCGGCCTCGGCAAATACGCCTATGACGAGAAGAAATATCGCAAGATCGCGACCGTCGGCGAGGACTATTCCTTCATCTACACTCAGGTGTTCGGGCTGGTGCTCGAGTTCTGCGGCATGGGCGGACAGGTCACCAACCGGCAATGGGTGCCTCTCGGCACCAAGGACTTCGCCTCGGTCATCGCCGCCCTGCCCGACGACGTCGATGCGATCTATCTCGGGCTCGGCGGCGCGGATGCCGTCAACTTCCTGAACCAGTATCAGCAGGCCGGCGGCAAGGCGCATCTGATGGGCGGTTCCATCATGATCGACCAGACGATCTTGTCGTCGAAGGGAAACGCCAAGAATGCCCTCATCGGCACCATCGCGGCGAGCGGCCAGGCCGACACCTGGGAGGACCCGGGTTGGCAGAAATTCGTGAAGGCCTATCAGGACGCCTTCCCTCCGAACAAGCGCTTCCCGAGCCCGTCGTTGCTGGCCACCAACTATTATGGCTCGACCATGGCGCTGATCCTGGCGCTGCGTGAGGTCAACGGCGATCTCAGCGACAACCAATCGAAGTTCAAGGCTGCGCTGGCGAAGATCGAGATCGATGCGCCGAACGGCAAGATCAAGCTCGACTCCAACCGCCAGGCGATTGGAACCAACTTCGTGACTGAAGTCGTCGACGACGGCAAGGGCGCGTTGTTCAGCAAGGTGGTGAAGGTGATCCCGAACGTGAATCAGACACTCGGCTATGAACCGGCGGTGTTCTCCAAGATCGGATTGCCGAGCCGCACCGTGCCGGAATGTAAGAAGTATTGACGTATCACATCGGCAGTGCGCAACTGGGGAGCGACTTGCTGACGCGGCCGCTCTCCGCACTTGCATTCTCGGCAGCGTTGTTGAACGCTGGCTGAAAAGACAAGAACGTTCGGGAGGGGAAGGCATGAGCCGTGCGCTCGCCGTCTTCCACGGCCGCTTCGGCCGGGCGACGGTTTATCAGTTGAACCGCCCTTTCAATATTCACGCCCATCGCGAAGGTCATCTGATCTTCCATGTCGGCGGCATGCCGGCATGCATCGATGTTTGCGACGGACATTACCATCTCAACGAATCTTCCGTCGTCGCGGTCAATCCGTGGGAGCCGCACAACTTCCTGCCGACCGATCTCGATGGCGGTGCCATCTTCTTCGTGCTCTACGTCAATGCTGAATGGTTCGCGCCCGACGCCTCGGGCACCAACCGCATGCGTTTCGGCCGGACCCAGTTCAAGCGCACGCCCGCACTCGACAAGCACATCAAGAGGACCGCCGCGCTCGTGTGCGGCGCACCATCACTCTCCAGTCTCGATTCCGAGCTGAGGCGACTGATCGACATCTGCTACGACGAAAGCTGGCAGCAGGCCGAGATCGCGCGCGATCCGCGCGCAGCCGGCTCCGTTACCGATTTTCGCGTGCGCAAATGCATCAAGATGATGTCGGAGAGTCCCGGCGCCGAGATCGAGCTCGATACGATCGCCCGGGAGTCCGGCCTGTCGCGGCCACACTTCTACCGGCTGTTCCGCGTCCAGACCGGCGTCACACCGAACCTCTATCTCAACACGCTGATCATGGAACAGGCGCTCGAGGCGCTGGTGGCCAGCGAGACGCCGATCGCCGACATCGGCTTCGATCTCGGCTTCTCCTCGCAGAGCGGCTTCACCCGCTTCTTCGCCGCCAATGTCGGGATGGCCCCGACCGATTATCGTCGCGCGGCCAAGGTTTTGCGCGCCTGACCGCTGCACGAAAAGATACTCACGATCAAACGTCGCCCTCGCCGCGCGGCTAGGATGTCGGCAACGCGATCCCGAGATGATCGCGACCGACGGGAGCGCACGTCCATGGCAAGGCCTGCAGCCGCTATAGGGCTGTCCGACCTGCATTCAATGAATCATCGGCGTGCCGCCCGAACAAGCGGACGGCGCACATGAGCCGTTTCATCGAACGCCATCCAGCCTGGGCACTGATCACGATCATCGCCGGCGCCGTGCTACTCTGGCTGATCTTCGCGGTCTGGCCGCCGGGTCTCGAAGAGGCGATCGGCCGCAAGCGGGTCTTCCTCAACGCCGTCTTCAACGGGATCACGCTCGGAGGCCTCTACTTCCTCGTCGCCAGCGGTTTCACGCTGATCTTCGGCCTGATGCGCAACGTCAATCTCGCACACGGTTCGCTCTATCTGTTCGGTGGTTATGTCGGCTACGCCATCAGCACGGCGACCGGCTCCTGGATCCTCAGCTTCATCGTCGCCTTCATCCTGACGGCCCTCGTCGGCGTGCTGCTCCAGGTGATCGTGTTCCGGCGCATGGAAGGCCAGGACCTCAGGCAGACCATGGTGACGATCGGGCTGTCGATCGTGTTTGCCGATCTGATGCTGTGGGCCTGCGGCGGTGATTTCTACCAGATCCAGACCCCGAGCTGGCTGATCGGACCCGTGGATCTGCCGCTGGTCACGGCGGTGAAGTCCTCGGGCGAGCCGGTCTATCTCAGATATCCGATGGTGCGGCTCGTGATCTTCGTCGCGTCCGTGGTCATCGGCGTCGCGATGTGGCTCGCGCTCAACCGCACGCGGATCGGCATGATCATCCGCGCAGGTGTGGACGACCGTGATATCCTTGCCGCAACCGGTGTGCGCATCCAGCTCGTCTTCGTGCTGGTGTTCGCATTCGGCGCGGGGCTTGCCGGCATCGCCGGTGTGGTCGGCGGTACCTTCCAGTCCTTGTCGCCCGGGGAGGACATCCGCTTCCTGCTGGCCTCCCTCGTGGTCGTGATCGTCGGCGGCATGGGCTCGATCCCCGGTGCGGCGCTCGGAGCGCTGATCATCGGCCTCGCCGAGCAGCTCGGCTCGGTCTACATCCCGACCTACGCCATCGTCGTGACCTTCCTGATCATGGTGCTTGTGCTGGCGATCCGGCCACAAGGCCTGTTGGCGAGGCGCTGAGATGTCGCTCGCGCACGATGCCCGCGTCCCCGTTCGTCCCGCCCTGGCGCAGCAGGGTGCGCGGACATGGCCGGAGATCAACAATCCCGCCGCCTGGGCCGTTGCGGCCATTCTCCTGATCATGCCGCTGATCGCCAACGGCTTCTTCCTGATCGAGATCTTCGCGACCACGCTGATCCTCGGCACCATGGCGCTGAGCCTGATGTTCCTCGCCGGCTATGGCGGCATGGTCAGTCTGATGCAGCTCACCATCGCGGGCTTCTCGGCTTACATGGTCGCCGTGTTCGGCGTCAGCGCCAACGCCAACATCAGCCTGGGCTGGCCGTGGTGGCTCGCCGTTCCGATGGCGCTGGCATTGGCGACCGCCTTCGGCACGCTCGGCGGTGCGCTCGCGGTGCGCACCGAAGGCATCTACACCATCATGATCACGCTCGCGATTGGAGCTGCCTTCTATTATTTCACCAACCAGAACTGGGCGATCTTCAACGGCCATACCGGCATCAACACCGTGGCCACGCCGCACTTCTGGGGCGTGAACTGGCGCGCGGACATTCCCTTCTACTACGTCGTGCTCGCGGTCGCCGCGCTCTGCTATTTCGCGGTTGAATATGTCTCGCGCGCCCCCTTCGGGCTCGCGCTCCAGGGCGTGCGCGACAATCCGCGACGCATGGCAGCGCTCGGCTTCAACGTCAACGCCCATCGCGTCGCCGCCTACGCCTTCGCGTCTTTCGTGGCGGCGCTCGCCGGCGTTCTCCAGGTCTGGAATTATCGCCAGATCTCGCCGGGGTCGGTCAGCGTCGGCGCCTGCATCGACGTGCTGATCATCGCCGTGGTCGGCGGCATCACCCGCCCGATCGGCCCGTTCATCGGTGCGCTGATCTTCGTGCTGCTGCGCACCTTCGCGCTCGACGTTCTGATCAGGCTAGGTCTTGACGGCAACCGCTTCCGCCTGCTGATCGGACTCGGCTTCCTCGCCATCGTGTTCTGGTCCTCGGACGGCGTCATCGGCCTGTGGCAGCGCTGGCGCCAGCATCAGCGCCGCGACGTCAACCGCTCCGGTGGAGGGCGCGGCCATGGATAGCGTCGCCCAGCGCCTCTCCGCCGTCGGTGCCGGTGCCGCGCTCGAGCTGCGCGGCGTGACGCGGTTGTTCGGCGCGCTCGCAGCGCTGACCGACGTCACCATCACGGTTCGTCCGGGCGAGCGGCGCGCCGTGCTCGGCTCGAACGGCGCCGGTAAGACCACGCTGTTCAACTGCATCACCGGCGACTTCCCGCCCTCCTCCGGCACCATCCGTTTCTTCGGCGAGGACGTCACGCACTTCCCGCCCTATGAACGCATCCGCCGCGGGCTGCGCCGGACCTACCAGATCTCGGCGCTGTTCCCCGGCCTCACCGTGCAGGACAACATCTATCTCGCCTGCCGTGGCGTCTCGCGCGGGCGCTTCTCGTTCCTGCGCCCGGGACAGAACGACGCCCTGATGCATGCCGCGGACAACCTCGTCCAGGCCGTGCATCTGTCCGCCGTGAAGGACCAGCGCGTCGCCGAGCTGGCGCACGGCCAGCAGCGCCAGCTCGAGATCGCGCTCGCACTCGCCGGCGCGCCGCGCTTCGTCCTGTTCGACGAGCCGGCCGCGGGCCTGTCCCCGACCGAGCGAGCCGAGCTGATCGAGATCCTGACCTCCCTGCCGGCCCATATCGGCTACATCATCATCGAGCACGACATGGATGTCGCCCTGCGCGTCGTCGAGAGCGTCACCATGATGCACAACGGGCGCGTCTTCAAGGAAGGCCTGCCGCAGGAGATCCAGTCCGATCCCGAAGTGCAGGAGCTCTATCTGGGAGGCGGCCATGAGTGAGGTCCGCCGCTCACCCGCTGCGCTCGAAGTCCGCGGTCTCGACGTCTATTACGGTCACTCCCACGCGCTGCAAGGCGTCGATATCACGCTGGAGAGCGGCGTTTTCTCCGTCGTCGGCCGCAACGGCATGGGCAAGACCACGCTGTGCAAGGCGATCATGGGGCTGGTCGGCGTGAGCGGCGGATCGATCCGCGTGCGCGGCGAGGACGTCACGCGGCGGCCGCCGGCCCAGATCGCGCGGCTCGGCGTCGGCTATGTGCCGCAAGGACGGCGTCTCTGGCGCTCGCTCAGCGTCGACGAGCATCTGCGGCTTGCCGGCGGGCTGCGCTCCGGCGCCTGGACCGTCGAGCGCATCTACGACACCTTCCCGCGGCTCGCCGAACGCAAGGATCATGGCGGCGGCCAGCTTTCCGGCGGTGAGCAGCAGATGCTGGCGATCTCGCGCGCGCTGCTCACCAATCCGCATCTCCTGATCATGGACGAGCCGACCGAAGGCCTCGCGCCCGTCATCGTCGCACAGGTCGAGGAGATGCTGCTGCAGCTGGGCGAGGACGGTGACATGTCCGTGCTCGTGATCGAACAGAACATCGGCGTTGCCACCGCGGTCTCGCGCAATGTCGCGATCATGGTCAACGGCCGCGTCAACCGCATCATCGACTCCGGCCGTCTGGCCGCCGACCGCGAGTTGCAGCGGCGCCTGCTCGGGGTCGGCCTTCACGCCGAGCTCGCGCCCGATGTCGACATCTCCGCCTCCCCGGCTGAGGCGAAACCGGCGCCGACGCCACGGCGCGATGGACCGGTCCGCATCTACATCTCCAATCCCACGCCACCGACGCGATGGTCGCAGCCGGCGCCGATCGCACGCATCGAGGCGGCGGCCCGCACGGTCTCGACGCAGGCCGCGCGGCTGGAGGAGACGACGCGGCGCAAGCGCGAGCCGATGGCGGCGCAGACCGCCGGCCCGCCCGTCGTGCTGGTCGTCGGCACCCTCGACACCAAAGGCACCGAGTTGCGCTTCATCCGCGACATCATCGCGGCAACCGGCCTTCGCACGCGGCTGGTCGACGTTTCGACCAGTGGCAAGCATTCCAGCTGCGATGTCTCCGCGCAGGAGATTGCCCTGAACCACGGCCGCGGCGGATCCGCCGTGTTCGGCCCCGACCGCGGCGCCGCCGTGACCGCGATGGCCGATGCGTTCGCCAACTGGCTGCGGCGTCAGGGCAACGTTGCCGGCGTGATCTCGGCCGGCGGCTCGGGCGCGGCGTCGCTGGTTGCGCCAGGCATGCGCACCCTTCCCGTCGGCGTGCCCAAGCTGATCATCTCCTCCGTCGCCTCGGGCGATGTCGCACCCTATGTCGGCCCCGCCGACATCACGATGATGTACTCGGTCACGGACGTGCAGGGGCTGAACTCGATCTCGCGCGCGGTGCTGGCCAACGGCGCCAACGCGCTCGCCGGCATGGCCAAGGCGCGCCTCGACGAACGCGCCACGACGGCACGCCAGGCTGGCGGCCTGCCCTCGGTCGGCATCACCATGTTCGGCGTCACCACACCCGCGGTGCAGAAGATCACGGCCGAGCTGCGCGACGATTTCGAATGCCTGGTCTTCCACGCCACCGGCGTCGGCGGCCGGTCGATGGAAAACCTGGTCGAATCCGGCCAGCTCGCCAGCGTCATCGACCTCACCACGACCGAGATCTGCGACCTGCTGATGGGCGGCGTGTTCCCGGCGACGGAAGATCGCTTTGGCGCGATCATCCGCAGCCGGATTCCCTACATCGGCTCGGTCGGCGCGCTCGACATGGTCAATTTCGGCGCGCCCGACACCATTCCCGAGCGCTATCGCGGCCGCAAATTTCACGTCCACAATCCGCAGGTCACCTTGATGCGGACCACGGCCGAGGAGAACGAGCGCATGGGCCGCTGGATCGCCGAGCGGCTCAACCAGATGGACGGCCCTGTCCGCTTCTTCCTGCCCGAGGGCGGCGTCTCCGCGCTCGATGCGCGGGGCCAGCCGTTCTGGGATCCGGAGGCCGACGCCGCGCTGTTCCGCGCGCTGGAGCGCAGCGTGCGACAGACCGGCAATCGTCAGCTCATTCGCACGCCCAAAAACATCAACGATCCCGAGTTCGCCGCCGCCATCGTCAGTGCGTTCCGAACGCTGTTCGGCCGCATGGCTGCGCGACGGAGACTAGCGAGGTGACCGATGGCCAGGTTTGAACGCGCAGCCCTCCTGAAGAAGTTCCGCGACATGGCGAGGCGCGGCGAGCCGATCGTCGGCGGCGGCGCCGGCACCGGCCTGTCGGCAAAATGCGAGGAGGCCGGCGGCGTCGATCTCATCGTCATCTACAATTCGGGCCGCTATCGCATGGCCGGCCGCGGCTCGCTCGCGGGCCTGATGGCCTATGGCGATGCCAATGCCATCGTGCTCGAAATGGCCAGTGAAGTCCTCCCGGTGGTCGGCCAGACGCCGGTCCTTGCCGGCGTCAACGGCACTGACCCGTTCCGCGACATGGACGTCTTCCTCGATCAGCTCAAGGCACTTGGTTTCGCAGGCGTCCAGAATTTTCCGACGGTCGGTCTGATCGATGGCACCTTCCGCGCCAATCTCGAAGAGACCGGGATGTCCTATGCGCTCGAGATCGACATGATCGCGAAGGCCCATGACAAGGACATGCTGACCACGCCCTACGTATTCAGCGAGAAGGAGGCCGCCGCGATGGCGATCGCCGGTGCCGACATCATCGTCTGCCACATGGGGCTGACGACAGGCGGCACGATCGGCGCACAGACCGCGCCAAAGCTGAAGGACTGCCCCGCGCGGATCGACATCTGGGCCACGGCGGCGCTCAGCGTCAATCCGGACATCCTGGTGCTGGCCCATGGCGGCCCGATCGCAAATCCCGCCGACGCCGATTTCATCATGAAGAACACCCGTCATTGCCACGGCTTCTATGGTGCCTCCTCGATGGAGCGGCTGCCCGTGGAGCGGGCGCTGACGGAACAGGTACGTCAATTCAAGGCCATCGGCGCGCGATAAGCCGAAGGTTCGAGGGAGGAAAAAATGTCAGGGATGCTGGTCGGTGAATTGATCCTCTGGCTGATCGTCGCGATCGTCGTGATCGTGGTTGGCGTCTATATCGTGAACTGGCTCTACCACCGCTCCTCCAAGGAGACCTCGTTTGTCCGGACCGGTTTCCTCGGCGAACGCGTGGTCATCAATGGCGGCGCCTTCGTGCTGCCGTTCATCCACGACTACACGCCGGTCAACATGAACGTGCTGCCGATGGGCATCGTGCGCTCGCGGCAGGACGCCGTGATCACCCGCGACCGCATGCGGGTCGACATCGAGGCCGACTTCTATGTGCGCGTGCAGCCGACCCGCGAAGCCGTCTCGATTGCGGCCGCCACGCTCGGCCGCCGCACCATGGAACCGGAGCAGCTGCATGCCCTGCTCGCCGGCAAGTTCATCTCCGCGATCCGCTCGGTCGCCTCCGAAATGACCATGGAGGAGATGCACGAGCGGCGCGGCGACTATGTCGCACGGGTCAAGACCAACGCGGCCGAGGCGCTCGCGCTGAACGGTCTCGAGCTGGAATCGGTCGCGATCACCGATCTCGACCAGACCGACCTCGAATTCTTCAACCCCTCGAACCGCTTCGACGCCGAAGGTCTGACCCGGCTGATGGAGGACATCGAGGCCAAGCGGAAGCTGCGCAACGACATCGAGCAGGACTCGATGATCAAGATCCGCTCCCGCAACCTGGAGGCCGAGCGGCAGGCGCTCGAGATCGAGCGCGAGAGCGAGACCGCGCGCCTGGAGCAGGAGCGCGACATCGAGATGCGCCGCGCCCTCCAGCGCACCGAAGTGGCCCGCGAGCGGGCGCTGCGCGAGACCGAGGCCGAACAGGCGCAGATCTCGGCGCGCGAGGCCATCGAGCGCGCCCGCATCGCCAACGATCAGGCGATCGCGGAAGCGCGCATCGCCTCGGAGCGCGAGACCCGTCAGAAGGAGATCGAGCGGAGCCGCACCATCGAGGAGAAGGAGCTGCTGGCGCGCGAGGAGATCGAAAAGACGAGGATCGCCAACCAGCGCTCGATCGACACCACCCGCATCGCCTCCGAGCGCGAGGTGCGCCAGCGCGAGATCGAGCGGATGCGCACGGTCGAGGAAGCCGAGATTTCCGCGCGCGAAGCCATCGAGAAGGCCCGGATCCAGCAGGATCGCGTCGTCACCGATGCCCGCATCGCCAACGAAGAGGAGACGCGGCGCCGCGAGATCGAGCGCACCCGCGCCGTGGACGAGGCCGAGATCGCCGCGCGCGAGGCCACCGAAAAGGCCCGCATCGCCCAGACCATGACCGTCAACGTCGAGCGCATCTCCTCCGACGAGCGCACCCGCGCGCTGGAGATCAAGCAGGTGCGCACCATCCAGGAGGCCGAGATCGAGGCCCAGCGCGCGGTCGAGGCCGCGCGCATCGCCCGCGAGCGGACGCTGGCCGCAGAACGCATCGCGGCCGAGCAGAACACCCGGCAGCTGGAGATCGAGCGCAACCAGACGCTCGACGTCGCCGGCATCGCGGCCCGCGAAGCGACGGAAGCCTCCCGCATCGCCCAGGAGGAGCGCGTGCGTTCGCTGGAGATCGCCCGCAACCGCGCCGTCGAGGAAGCCGACATCGCCTCGCGCGAGGCGATCGAAGCAGCCCGCATTGCGCAGGAGAAGGCGGTCGCGGCCGAGCGCATCCAGGCCGAGCGCGACACCCGTTCGCTCGAGATCGAGCGGACCGGCATCCTGGAAGCGGCCGAGCTGAAACGGCGCGACGCCATCGAGCGCCAGCGGATCACGGTCGATCTCGCGCTCGAGGCCGAACGCATCAACTCCTCGAAGAAGCGCGAGGTGCTCAACATCGAGCAGAAGAAGGCGATCGAGATCGCCGACGAGGATCGCGTCATCGCACTTTCCACCAAGCGCTCCGAACGCATCGACGCCGATCGCCAGGTCAAGCAGGCCGAGATCGTCGCACGCAAGGAGGTCGAGACCACCGACGTCTCGCGCGAGCAGGCGCTGGAAGCCGCCCGCATCGAGCGTCGGCGCGCCATCGAGCAGCTCGAGGTCGCCCGCGTGCAATCCCTGCAAGAGGCCGAGATTGCCTCCCGCGAGGAGGTCGAGCGCGCCCGCATCGCGTCGGATCGCGGCTTGGACGAGGCCCGCATCGGCCGCGAGCGCGAGCTGCGCAAGCTCGAAGTCAACCGCGAAAAGGACGTCGAGACCGTCCTGATGGAGAAGGCGATCGCCATTCATCAGAAATCGCTGGAGGAGTCCGCCGCGCGCGCCGCCGCCGAGGAAGCCCGGATGCGCGCCACCGAAGCGGCCGAGCGTGTCGTCACCGCTCGCGAGAGTGAGATCGCCAAGCGGCGCAAGACGGTCGAAGTTCTGCTCGCCGAGAAGCAGGCGGAGGAGACGCGCATCGCGGCCGAAGCCGAGCGCATCCGCGCCACCGTTGAAGCCGAGGCGCAGCGAATGCTCAACGAGGCCGAGAACGTGCTGACGGATCAGGCGCGCTACTCGCTGTTCCGCCGCAAGCTGCTCGACCGCATCGAGGGGATCGTGCGCGAGAGCGTCAAGCCGATGGAGAAGATCGAGGGCATCCGCATCCTTCAGGTCGACGGCCTCAACGGCAACGGGCACGGCGGCGGCAATGGCGGCCGCAGCGCCACCGACGAGGTGATCGACTCCGCGCTACGCTACCGCGTCCAGGCGCCCCTGATCGACTCCATCCTGTCCGATATCGGCGTCGAGGGCGGCAGCCTCGCAAAGATGCCCGGCCTGATCCGCGAGGCCCGCGACATGCAGGGCATCAAGGATGCCGCGCGTAAGGGCGGCGGTGGCGGCGACAAACCGGCGGCCTCTCCGCAAGCGGCCGAAGGCGGCGAGCCGCCGGCCGAGCGCGGTCCGCGAAAGAAAAGCTGAGGTCGCGCCATGGCCCGCGTCTACGTCTCCACCGTCGTCAACGCCCGCAACGATCGCGTCTGGGCGCGGGTGCGCGATTTCAACGGCCTGCCGAATTGGCACCCAGCGATCGCCGAAAGCCGGATCGAGGGCGGCGAGCCCTCCGACAAGATCGGTTGTGTGCGAGATTTTCGCCTGCGCAACGGCGACCGGATCCGCGAGAAGCTGCTCGGCCTCTCCGACTACGACATGTTCTGCACCTACTCTATCCTGGAATCGCCCATGGGCGTCGAGAACTACGTCGCGACCCTACGGCTCACGCCCGTCACCGACGGCGACCAGACCTTCATGGAATGGACCGCCGAATTCGACTGCGCGCCGGAACGCGAGACCGAGCTCGTCAGCAATATCGGCGGCGGCGTATTCCAGGGCGGCTTCGATGCCTTGAAGCGCGTGTTCGGAGGCTGACGTGACCCGACCCGTTTCGATCAAGGCACACTGCGCCCCCTCGCCCCGCTTGCGGGGAGAGGCTTGGGGTGAGGGGGAGCCTCTCCGGGGACGGAAGCAGTTGGACTCGCGGAGCCTTCCCCTCACCTGGCGCTTCGCGCCGACCTGTCCCCGCAAGCGGGGCGAGATGAAGAAAACGAGAGAGGGCTAGCCGTGCCGCACGTCGTCAAGAGCACGATCCTGAACGCGCCGACCGACACGGTGTGGAACCTGCTGCGCGATTTCAACGGGCACGATCGCTGGCATCCGGCGGTCGCGACCTCCTCGATCGAACGCGCGCAGTCCGCCGACAAGATCGGCTGCGTCAGGCGGTTCAAGCTCAAGGACGGCTCCGAGCTGCGCGAGCAATTGCTGGCCCTGTCCGACCTGGAACAGACCTGCAGCTATTGCCTGCTCGATACGCCGATCCCGATGTTCAACTACGTCGCCCATGTCCGCCTGCTGCCGGTCACCGATGGCGACCGCACCTTCTGGCACTGGGAGTCGCGGTTCACGACAAGATCCGAAGACCGGGAGCGCATCACCCACATGGTCGCCGAAGACATTTACCAGGCCGGGTTCGAAGCGATCCGGCGACACCTGAAGGAGGCCGCTTAAGCCATGGCCGTGACGGTAAAGACTTTTGCAAATGCGAGCGAGGCAGCCGGAGCGCTGTCCTCGGATCGCAGCGCGCGCTACCTCGGCGGCGGCACACTGGTGATGCGGGCGCTAAACGAAGGCGATGTCTCGATCTCGACCGTCGTCCGCGCGCAGGATCAGGCGCTGACCAGGATCGATGCGTCCGGCCCGCGCGTGACGCTCGGGGCTGGCGTCACCTTCGCGCGCGTGCTCGCCGAGCGCGACCTCGCCTTCCTGCACGCCCCAGCCCGCTCGATCGGCGGCCCTGCCGTGCGCAATATGGGAACCGTGGGCGGCAACCTCTTTGCGCCAAGTCCCTACGGCGATTTTACCGTGGCGCTGCTGGCGCTCGACGCCACCGTCGCTGTCGCAGGCGGCTTCGGCGCGCGGGACATCCCGATCGAAGAGTTCCTGCAGGGGCGCGACCGGCAGGCCGGCACGCTGGTGCTGTCGGTCTCCTGCACGAGGCCGGCGAGTGCGGACGCCTTCCGCTATCGCAAGATCGCGCGGATCAAGCCGAAGGGCGGCGCGGTGATCACGCTGGCCGCGCATCTGCCCATCAGCGGGGGCCGGATTGCGGGTGCGCGGATCGCCCTGGGCTCGATGGCGCCGACGCAGATCCGCGCCCGAGCCGCCGAGCGCGCACTGGAGGGCCGATCACTGGATGCCGCGACCATCGCGGCTGCCGCATCGGCGGCAAGCGAAGGAACATCGCCGTCGGACAACGCGCTCGGCAGCGCCTGGTACCGCCGCGAGATCGTCGGCGTGCATCTGCGGCGTCTGCTGTCGGGACAGGAATAGATCGAAATGGCAAAAATCCCCCTGCAATTTCGTCACAATGGCCGCGACGTCGCGATCTTCGTCGATGGCGGCACTAATCTGCTGGTGGCACTGCGCGAGCTGATCGGCGACATGACACCGAAATTCGGCTGCGGCCAGGGCGGCTGCGGCACCTGCAGCGTGCTGATCGACGGCGAGCTGCACCTGTCCTGCCTGACACTGGCCGAGACCGTCGCGGGCCGCTCGGTCGAGACGCTCGACGGCATGAAGCAGGGCCCGAACCTGCATCCGCTGCAGCGCGCCTTCGCCGACCATTTTGCCGCCCAGTGCGGCTATTGCACGCCGGGCATGCTGATGGCCGCCAAGGCGCTGCTCGACCGCAATCCCTCGCCCAGCCGCGAGGAGGTCGTCGAAGCCATCTCGGGCAACATCTGCCGCTGCACCGGCTACGGGCCGATCATCAATGCCATCCTCGCCGCCGCCGGCGGCCGGGTCAGCGCGTAAGGGAGCGCGACCATGCTGGAACTGCGCAAGGACATCTTCGCCGACGAGCGCGACGATAACTTAAAGGAAATCGGCAAGGGCACCCAGCGCCAGGACATGCTCGGCCATGTCACGGGCACATCCACCTATTTCAATGACCACAAGCTCCAGGGCATGCTGCACCTGAAGGTCGTGCGCTCGACGCAGGCGCATGCAAGGCTCCGCCGCATCGACACCACCGAGGCCGAGCGCTCGGCCGGCGTCCGCCGCATCATCCGCGGGGCGGACGTGCCGCGCAACCTCAACACGCTGCTGAGCCTCATCAACTTCGGCAAGGACGACGAGCCCTCGCTGGCGGTCGAAAAGGTGCGTTACAAGGGCGAGCCGATCCTGGCCATCGTTGCGGACAGCGAGCGCGAGGCCTTCGAGGCGATCGCAAAAGTCCGGATCGACTATGAGCCGCTGCCGACCGTGTTCGACGTCGAGGACGCGCTGAAGCCCGGCGCGCCCGTGGTCAACGAGACCTATCCGAAGAACACGTTCACCTATCACGACGTCTACGATCACCAGCGCCTGCGCTTCGGCGACGCCGATGCGGCACTTGCAACCGCCGACCACGTGCTCGAGCAGCGCTACCAGATGTCGCCGATCGAACACGCGCCGACCGAGACGAACGGGGCGATCGCAGCCCCTGACACCAACGGCCGCTATGTCGTCTACACCTCGACCCAGGCGCTGTTCTTCTCGGTCGACACCTGCGCCAAGATCCTAAACGTGCCCTCCAACACCTTCCACTTCATCGGCGGCACCGTGGGCGGCGGTTTCGGCGGCAAGGTCGACACCCTGACCGAGCCGCTCGCGATCCTCGGCGCGATGCTGACCGGGCGGCCCGTCCGCTACGTGTTCGGACGCGAGGAGGAGATGCAGTACGGCCCGCCGCGTGGCGCCGAACGCATCTACATCAAGGACGGCGTGATGCGCGACGGCCGTATCGTCGCACGCAAGATCCGCGCCTATTTCGACAGCGGCGCCTATACGCGGCTGTCGAGCTACGCCGCCGTGAAATGTGCCGCGCATCTGCCGGGGCCCTATACGATCCCAAACGTCTATGGCGACGTCTATTGCGTCTTCACCAACCGCACGCCCGCGACCGCCATGCGCGGCTTCGGCATCACCGCGATGGACTTCGCTATCGAATGCCAGATGGACAAGCTGGCCAACCTCGTCGGCATGGACCCGATGGAGTTCCGCATCCTCAATGCCTATCGCGACGGCGACATGAAGGCGCACCGGCGCGAGGCCAAGAACACCGCGTTGATCGAATGCGTCCAGGTCGCCGCCGAAAAAGCAAAGTGGCCGATCCGCGACGAGTTCAAGCGCGCCTCCTCACGCAAGGACGGCGGCGGCAGCCGCGCTGTGATCCCGCCAACGCCCACGGATTCGCGCAGCCGACCAACGGCCCCGGCGCAGCAACGCACCAGCTATGACCGGCTTCCGCCCACTGTCACCCGGGAACCACCGCGCGAGCCGACACCACCAGCGCCGCCGCCCCCGCCGCCACGGCCAGCGGCGCCCTCGCATGGCGCGACTCGTTTCTCCTCTGTCTTCGGCACCAGGAGGCGTTGAGATGACCACGTATCGCGGACGCGGCATGGCGTCGATCAACTATCCCATCGGCATGAATCTCGGCGGCGATCCGAGCCAGGCGCTGGTGCATTCCAACCCGAGCGGTAAGTTCACCGTGGCACTGTCGTCGATCGATCTCGGCCAGGGCATGAAGTCGGTAACACGGCAGATCTGCGCGGAGACCTTGGGCGTACCGGTCGAGGACGTCTATGTCGACACCGCCGATTCCGACACCGGCCCGCATTGCATGGGCTCGTTCGCCTCGCGCGGCACCCATCGCGTCGGCAACGCCGTGATGGCCGCCGCCCGCGAGGCGCGCGGCGTGATGATGGAGGCGGCAGCCGAGGAGCTCGAGGTCAACGCCGCAGATCTCGAAACCGACGGCCGCGGCAACATCCATGTCAAGGGCGCGCCTCATCGCTCGATATCGACCAAGGATGTCGCGATCGCGGCGCAGTTCAAGCAGGGCAAGTCCATCTCCGGCCGCGGCATCTTCCTCGTGCCCCTCTCCGACGTCGACCCCGAAACCGGCGAGATGTCGCCGGCGACCTGCTACGCGCATGCCTGTCTGGTCGCCGAGGTCGAGGTCGACGACGAGACGGGCGAGGTAGCGATGGTCCGGATGGACTCCGCCTATGAGCTCGGCCGCGCCCTCAACCCGCGCCTGGTCGAGCAGCAGCTGGTCGGCGGCGCCTGGATGGGCGTCAGCCACGCGCTCTACGAGACGCCCGAACCTTACTATCCCGATCCCGTTCATGGCCCCCGCGACTTCGTCGAATATCTGATGCCCGGTCCCGGCGACATCTGCCCGCATGATGTCGCGGTGCTGGAACGCCCCGCGCCCGACGGACCGTTCGGCGCCAAGGGTCCCGGCGAGATGTGCGCCAACCCGGTGCTGCCGGCCGTCGCCAACGCGATCTTCAACGCCGTCGGCGTGCGGATCGACGATTTGCCAATCACGCCGGAAAAGGTGCTGCGGGCAATCAAGACGCAGGGCGGGGCGCGGCCGCAGGCGCGGCGCTGAGGGAAACGCCGTGGCGGTTCGCAGCAACATCGTCGGCATCGACAGCCCGGAGGCGCTGGAGAAGGCGCTGCGGGCGGCCTATTACCTCGCCGACGAAGGACTCGCGACCGCCGCCTATCTCGGCCTCGCCCTCGGCAAGCCGCTTCTGCTGGAAGGCGCGCCCGGCGTCGGCAAGACGGAAGCGGCGAAGGCCATCGCCGCCGTGCTCGGCCGCCGATTGATGCGCCTGCAGTGCTACGAGGGCATCGACGCCTCGGCCGCGCTCTACGAATGGAACTACCCGCGCCAGATGCTTGCGATCCGTCAGGCCGGCGACGACAGCATCGACATCTACGGCGAGACCTTCCTGATCGAGCGGCCGATGCTGGCAGCGCTCCGCGCGCCCGATTCCACCGTGCTGCTGATCGACGAGATCGACCGGGCCGACCAGGAGTTCGAGGCATTTCTGCTCGAATTCCTCTCCGACTTCCAGATATCCATTCCCGAGCGCGGTACGATCCGCGCGGCCGAGCGCCCGGTCGTCGTGCTCACCTCGAACCGGACGCGCGATCTGCACGAAGCCTTGCGCCGCCGCTGCGTCTATCACTGGATCGACTATCCCACCGCTGAGCGGGAGGCGCGGATCATCATGATGCGCGCCTCCAGCGTCGCCGAAGCCACGGCCCGCGCCGTCGTCGTGGCCGTCGAGAAATTGCGCCGCGAGCCGCTGAGCAAGGCGCCCGGCATCGCCGAGGCCGTCGATTGGGCCGAGGCCGCAACATTGCTCAACAAGGGCGGCGCGCGCTGGCCCGACGCCTTCAGGCGGTCGATCGGCGTGGCGCTGAAGGACGAGGAAGACCTGCACTTCATCGCCCCCCGGCTCGATGCCATGCTCGCGGAGGCGACCGCATGAGCACCGAGCTGCAGCTCCCGCACCCCGCCCGCGTCTTCATTTCCTTCGTCGCGCTGCTGCGCGCCAACGATTTCGCCGTTGCGCCGGAGCAGACCATCGCCTTTCTCGCCGCGATCGCATTGCTCGGTCCGCGCGACCTCGACGACATCAGGCAATCCGCCCTCGCCACCCTCGCCCCGCCGCCCGAGCGCCGCGCCACCTTCGACCGGCTGTTCGACCTTCATTTCCGCGGCAGCGAGGCCATCGCGCACACTGACGACGGCGAGGATGACGAGACCGTCCGTCTCCAGGAGGAAGGCCGCGGCGACGAGGAGCCCCTCTTCTCCGATGACGCCAATGAATCAGGCCAGACCGCAACACGCACCGAGGCGCTGGTCGAGCGCCGGTTCGCCCAGCTCTCCACGACCGATCCGCTCCGCCGCCTGGCGCGCGAAGCCCCGCGGCGCCTGCCCCGGCGGCGCGGGCACCGCCGCATGCGGGCACGGCGCGGCCCCTTCGCCGATCTCCGCCGCACCTTGCGCGACAGCGTCCGCAGCGACGGCGAGATCCTGCGGCTCGGCCACATGAAGCGGCGCCAGCGCCCACGCAAGATGCTGCTGCTGATCGACGTCTCCGGCTCGATGAAGAGCCGCACCGAGGAAAACATGAAGCTCGCGCATGCGCTGGTGCAGGCCGCGCCCAATGTCGAGGTCTTCACCTTCGGCACCCGGCTTACCCGCGTTACCCGCGCTCTGCGGCTGAAGCGGCGGGAGCAGGCAATGAATGCCGCGGCGCATCTGGTCAGCGACTGGGACGGCGGCACCCGCATCGGCGATGCGCTGCAGGCGTTCCTGGCTGTGCCACGGTTCGGAGGATACGCCCGCGGTGCCGCCGTGGTCATCGTGTCCGACGGGCTCGAGCGCGGTGAGCCCGACGCGCTTCGCGACGCGGCCGCGAAATTGTCGCGCCGGGCCTGGCGCCTGAGCTGGCTGACGCCGCTCGCGACAGGCCCCGCGTTCCGCCCGCAGACCGAAGCGCTCGTCGCGATCGAACGCTTCGTCGACGATCTCGTGGACGGCGGATCGAGTGCCTCGATCGTCGCCCATGTCCTTGCACTGGGACGAAGGAGAGTTGCGTGAACGGTATTGTCGATGGCCATCATCACATCTGGCGGCAGGCCGACCTGCCCTGGCTGACCGGCCCCATGCAGCCGCGCATCTTCGGACCCTACGAGCCGATCCGCCGCGATTATCCGATCGAGGAGTATCTCGCCGATCTCGAGGGCGTCGGCGTCACGCGCTCCGTCTACGTGCAGACCAATTGGGCACAAGAGCACTTCGAGGAAGAAGCAGCCTGGGTGCAGCGCACGGCCGACGAGCACGGCTGGCCGCATGCCATCGTCGCCTACGCCAATTTCGCGGCCGACGACGTGCGCCCGCAGCTCGACAGCCTGAAGCGCTATCCGCTGCTGCGCGGCGTGCGCATGCAGCTGCACTGGCACGAGAACCCGCTGTACCGCTTCGCGGCTCGTCCGGACCTGTGCGCCGATCCCGTAACCCGTCGCAACGTCGCGCATCTCGCCGATTACGGCTGGAGCTTCGAGCTGCAGGTGTTCACGCCGCAGATGCCGGATGCCGCGCTGCTGGCGGAGTCCTGCCCCAAGGTGACGTTCATCCTCCAGCATGCCGGCATGCTGGAGGATCTCTCGCCGGCGGGCCGCGCGGCCTGGCGTGCGGGCATGGCTCGCCTCGCCACATGCCCGAACGTGGTCTCGAAACTGTCCGGGCTCGGGACCTTCATCCATCGTAACGATCCCGCCCATATCGCGGCCGTGCTCACCGATACGGTTGCGATTTTCCGAGCGCTGCCTGTTCGGCTCCAACTTCCCGATCGAGAAATTATGGACCAGCTATCGCGAGCTCGTCAGTGCCTTTCGCGCAGCCGCCGCCCCGTTCAGTGCGGAGCAGCAGGACGCAATCTTCAGGACGACGGCGACGCGCGTCTACCGGCTTTGACAGACAAGAAACGAGACAGGAGGGCAACGTATGGCGCTGGAGATCAAGATCCTGGACTACGGCGATATCGAGCTGGAATCGAGCTTCCTGGTGCTCGGACGCGACTGCGGCCGCACCCGCCGCGTCCTTACCCTGGGCTTCCTGATCCTCGGCGGCCCCTACCCGGTCGTGGTCGACACCGGCTATCGCTCCAACCAGATCATGGAGACGCTGGGCATGCGGGGGCTGCAGTACCATGAGCACATGATCGAGAACCAGCTCGCGCGCCACGGCGTACGCATGGGCGACGTGCGCTTTGTCTGCCACACCCATCTGCACATCGACCATGCCGGCAAGGACGATCTGTTCCCGATGAACACGACCGTCGTCGTCAACCGCAAGGAGCTCGAATATTCCGTCTCCGGCCTGATGCATCCGCAATATCCGGCGCCCGACATCAAGCACCTGATCGACCGCCTGCACACCAAGAGCGCGCTGCGCTTCCTCGACCTCGAGATCACCGGTCCGATCGAGCTGATGCCCGGCGTCTATTGCGATGCGGCCAACGCCCACACCGAGGGCTCGATGAACATCATCGTCCACACCGCCGATGGCATCGCCACCATTTGTGGCGACGTCATCTACGACTTCAACGACCAGATCGTCACGCCCTTCCACGAGATTCACGATTGGGAGCCGCGCACCACCGGCAACCATGGCACCAGCAAGCGTGCGGAGAAGGCCGCGATCAAGAGGCTGCTCAGCAATTCGCGCTACCTCCTCCCCGTGCACGACCGGCCCGCCAAGATCGAAGGCGGCAATGTCGTGGGTCGGCTGCATGACCAGGTTCCCGGTCCGATCGTGCAGTCGCTGCCCCAGCGCAACTGGTTCCCGGCGTGAGGCTTTTTTTGCGCATGATCCTTTCGGAAAACCGCTCAACACTTTTCCGGATCATGCGTCCGAGGATCGACCGATGACGCATGTCACCCTGCGAAGCGAGTTCGAGAATCTGATCGATCCCTATGCGCCGGTCGCGCAGGTCGGCACCGGCTTCGACTTCACGGAAGGGCCGATCTGGCATCCGGTCGATCATTACCTGCTGTTCTCGGACATGCCGGCCGACGTGCGCCGGCGCTGGGATGCGCGGCGCGGTATCGTCGAGGTCAAGCGTCCCTCGAACAAATGCAACGGCATGACCTATGACGCCGAGCTCAATCTGATCGTCTGCGAGCACGCGACCTCATCGCTTGTCCGCGAGCGCCCGGACGGACGGCGCGAGGTGCTCGCGTCGCATTTCGGCGGCCAGGAGCTCAACAGCCCGAACGATGTCTGCGTGCACTCATCGGGCGCGATCTATTTCTCGGACCCCTGGTATGGACGGATGCCCGTCTATGGCGTCGAGCGGCCGCGCCAGCTCGGCTTTCAGGGCGTCTTTCGCGTCATGCCCGGCGGCGAGCCGAAGCTCGTGGTGGACCGCAACCTGTTCGATCAGCCGAACGGGCTGTGCTTCTCGCCGGACGAGAAGCTGCTCTATGTCAACGACACCGTGCAGGCGCTGATCCGCCTGTTCGAGGTCAACAGCGACGGTACGCTTTCGAACGCACACGTGTTCGCAAGCGGCATCCGCTCCGAGCTGGAGCCGGGCCTGCCCGACGGCATGAAGTGCGACCAGCACGGCAATGTCTGGGTCACCGCCCCCGGCGGCGTCTGGATCTATTCGCCGCGGGGCGAGCTGCTCGGCAAGGTCCGCGTGCCGGAGCTGGTCGCGAACCTCGCTTGGGGCGGGCCGGATTTCCGCACGCTCTATCTCACCTCGACCCATTCGGTGTATGCGATCCCGACCCGGGTCGGCCCGCGTCACGAGCCCTATATGAGCGGCCGTCGCGGCGGCAGCGCAGCGGTCCAGAGTTCATCGCCGGCGTCACCTGTTCTCACCGAGGGCGAGATGCGGCTCGATCCGCAGCGCTGCGCAATGATCATCCAGGATCTCCAGAACGACGTTATCATGGACGGCGGCGCCTTCGCCGATTCGGGCGCACCGGGTCACGCGAAGCAACAGCATGTCGTCGAGAACGTCCGGCGCCTTGCGGAAGCCGCACGCGCGCGCGGGGTCGCCATCATCCATGTCTGGTTCGTCGTCGAGCCTGGCGCGCCCGGCGTCACGCTCAACGCCCCGCTGTTCGAAGGGCTCGTCGACAGCAAAGCGATGGTGCGCGGAAGCTGGGGCGCCGCGCCCGTTTCCGGCCTCGAGCCGCGGCCCGGCGATTTCGTCGTCGAGAAGATGCGAATGAGCGCCTGGGAGGGCACGCGGCTGGAGACGATCCTGAAAGCCACGGGGCGCGACATGATCATCAATACCGGCGCATGGACCAACATGTCGGTCGAGCACACGGCGCGGACCGGCGCCGACAAGGGCTATTTCATGATCGTGCCCGAAGACTGCTGCTCGACCATGAATGCCGACTGGCACAACGCCTCGATCAATTTTGCCATGCAGAACGTCGCCGTCGTGACCAGGGCCGATGCCGTCATCAGAGCGCTGGGATGAGCCGTGGCGAAGCTCCTGCATCTGTCCTGCTCGCCCCGCGCCGAGTCCGAGTCGAATGCCGGCGCGCGCGTCTTTCTTGACGGCTTCCGCAAGGCTCGGCCGGATTGGGACATCGATGTCGTGGACATCTGGCGCGAACGGATGCCGGAATTCGCAGGCGCCATTGTCGAGGCCAGATATGCGCGCATGAAGGCTCAGGCCTTCACCGACCCGCAACGGGAGAGCTTTGCCGAAGCCGAGCGCATGGCGCTGCGCTTTTCGCTCGCCGATCGGGTGCTGATCTCGACGCCGATGTGGAACTTCGGCATCCCCTACAAGCTCAAGCAGTGGTTCGACATCATCGTCCAGCCCGGGCTCACCTTCCGGTTCGATCCGTCGCAGGGCTATCTGCCGCTGCTGCAGGATCGGCCGACGCTGGTGATCATCGCCAGCGGCAGCGACTTTGCCACCGGCATGAACCGCGGCCGCATCGACATGGCGACGCCTTACCTGCGGGAAATCCTGCGCTTCATCGGAATCAACGATGTCCGTTTCGTTCTGATCGGTCCGACCACGGGACCGCAGCAGCCGATCGAAGCCGCGCGTGACCGGGCGCATCAACGTCTCGCATCAATGGGCGCCACCTTCTAGATGCTGGCCGCGGCGGCGGCTGACCGCGGTCTTCGGGCGAACGAATTCGGACAGCGCAACATCCGCTGGCGCACCATTGCCGTCCGCGCACTTGGTGGCTGGATCGCTGCGATCGGCCTGATGATGGGAAGTCTTGTACTGGCGTTGAGCCAGCGCCAGGACCGCCCGTGTTGTGAGATCGGTCAGGACCTGGAGCTGGAAGGCAAGCCTCCGAACCAGGCGCCGAAATAACCCGCATAGAGCGCCGGTCGTTCGAGATTCATCGAATGCCCGATGCCCGGCACGATCACGAGACGGCAATCCGGCATCGCCTTGGCCATCGCGCGAAGATCGTCCGGGGCAATCCAGCCGTCCCTTTCCCCCCACAGCACCATATGCGGATGCCGCAGTTCCGGCATGCGGCGCTCGAGCTCACGGCTTTGCTTTTCGCGCGTGAGGTTGACGGGGGTGCCGATCCAGATTCCTTCCGAGACGCCAAACGTCTGGTCGATGATACGGTCGAACAACGCCTCGATCTCGCTGACCCCTTCGCGGAAGCGCGGGACTGCGTTCGGCGCCATGCTTTCCGGCGTGAACAGCGAGGACGCTGCCGTCGCCATGATCGTGCGAGTCAATGCCTTGCTCGTCATCATCGACCGGAACAGGCCGAGCTGGTCGGCGTCAAAGGCCATGCCGAGCGGCGTCACCGGATCGAGCGCGAGCACCCGCCCGAAGCGCAGCGGCTGCATCAGCAGCATGCGCGCGGCGATGATGCCGCCGGTCGAATGCGTCGCGAGATGGCAATAACCGATCTCCAGCGCATCCAGCGCCGCCAGCATATCCTCGGCATGCTGCTGCATGGAATAGTTGGAATAGTCCGCGTTCGGCTTCGGCCGATCGCTGTCACCGCATCCGCGCCAGTCCAGCCCGATGACGCGCAGCCCTTTTGGAAACAGCGGGGCAGCAAGCTCGATCCAGTCCTTGCTGGCGAGATTGCCGTGGATGAAGACGACGGTGGTGTCGCCCTCTCCCCACTCTCGCCAGCCAAGCTGGACCTCGCCCGCCTGCACCCGTGGCATCGCTGCGTCCTATTTGTTGAGGCCCGCCGTCGGCGCCGCGCCGGGAGGCGTTGGCGCCACCGGCAGCGCCGACGCCACCGCGCCCCTGATCATGCGGTCGGTGCCGAGCGGTGACGACGTGTCAACCGTTCCCTTGGTGACGAAATCGACCACGTCGACGGAGAACTCGACCGGGTTATCCGTATGGATGAAATGTCCGGTCTCCGGATAGATCTTGAGGATCGGCCGGTTGCCGGCATTGGTCATCCGCGACATGAATGGCGTGATGACGTCGCGCCCGAGGTCCGTGAGCCCGTTGAAAGCGGGCGTCGGAATGAACGGCTCCTTATCGCCGAATGACAGGAAGATCGGCGCCTTGATCTGGGTGATACGCTCGTAGAGATTCTTCGGATCATCCTGCTGGAGCTCCGCTCCGATCGTGTAGATGTCGAAGATGAAGACGTTGCACCATTGCTCGAGCTCCTTCGGGTTGCCCTTGGTGAGCCCGACGCGCTGCTCGGTGTGCAAGCGGGCATATTCGCTGTCGCTGAAGAAGTACCCGCTCTTGGCCGCCGATACCGCACCGGTGTTCGGATCACGCTTCTTGAAGTAGAAGAAGTCACGGATGTTCTGCTCGTCGCGCGCCTTCTCCGCCGCGAGGATGCCGGTCTGGTCCCAGACCTGCTTCCACTTGTCGAAATCGCGGCCGAGGCCGTCCGCGAAGAGTGGCGCCTTCTTGTCCTTGGCGATGGTGATCTCGCGCGGATATTCCTCGAGACCGGAGGGTGCCTCCAGGGCGAGGCCCTGCACCGCGTCCGGCCAGGTCAGCGCGTAGCCCGCCACGAATTGGCCGCCCAGCGAGTGGCCGAGATAATAGGCCTTCTTGACGCCGAGCTGGTTGACGACGAGATCGTAGATGACCTCGCGCATGTCCTGCATGGTGCGCGCCGGGCTCTTGTCGAGATTGCCGGGACCAGACATGCCGTAATGCGGCAGGTCGGGCACGATCACGCGCAGGCCGCTGCGCAAGGCATACTGCATGATGTTGCCGTAGTGCCCGCCGAAGGCGCCCTTGCCGTGGATGATGACGAGCACCTTCGGATCCTTGTCGGTGCCGGCGTACTCGTCCATGTACCCGATTTCCCAGGAATTGCCGCTCTTGTCCTTGGCGTTGCCGAACTTGACCGGATAGGGATAGGTCACATACGCCTTCCAGAACGACTTCTTCGGGTCGATGTTCTGGGCAACGTCGGCCACGCGATAATTCTTGTCGACGAATTTCTGTGCGCGATCGAGGCTCGCGACGTCGTCCATGAAGGCGACGAACTTCGGATCGTTCTTCCGATTGTTGATCAGCGGGAACACGCCGTAATGGGCGACCGGGCTTTCCTCGGCGATCAGATCCGCGCCGGGCACGCGGTCGACCGCCTTCTGGGCGAGCTTGAAGTTCAGCCAGAGATCGTTGGTGATGTGCATCACCAGCGTGCGCGCCTGGATGCGGCCGAGATACGGGTTGACGTTGTGCGTCTCGCCGACCCGGTTGCGCCAGACCAGATCGACAGCGTCATAGAGCTTGGCGCGGTTCGTGACGTTCAATCCGGCTTTCTCGTTCGGCGGGTCCCAGTAGAAGATCTCGGGCTGGACCGCCGCCCAGTTCTGGGTCGTTCGGAAGGCGAAGTCATAGCCCGTCATGCCGAGGATCGACCAGCCAAAGGCCACGCCCGGCACCGGGTGCTTCTCCTTGGGCAGCTTGTAATAGTCACCCTTGGTCGCCTGCCAGACCGGATCGCCCTGGATCGCGGCCGTCATCATCTGAAAGGTCCAGTTGCCGACGGGATCTTCGCCGTCGGACTGCGTGGTGCCGCCGATCGGCATGATCGCGCTGACATATTCAGGATGCATCACGCCCCAGACATAGGTCTGGGTGCCGCCCATGGAGACGCCGGTGACCAGCGCGACGCGCGCGACCTTCAGCTCGTCGCGCAACAAACGGTAGTTCGCCTGCACCATGTCGTAGTAGCTGTACTGCGGAAACTTGATGCCGAGACCGTCGGATGGCTTGCTCGCACCCCAGGTGCCGAGCGGATCGACCATGATGACGTAATAGCGGTTGGTGTCGATCGGCCGGCCAGGGCCGATGACCGGGACGCCGCCTGACAGGGCGGCGCCTTTGACCCACTGCTCGTACATGTCGGTGGAGTCGCCGGAATAATAGGAGTTGATCACGACGGCATTGGTGATCTCGCCGGCGGCATTGCGCCGCGCGTTGCCGATCGCGATGTAGCTGGTGCGCAGCTTGCCGCCGCCGAGCGACTCCAGCGTCACGCCGCCCTCGCCGCCATTCTCCCATTTCGAGGGATCGGCCAGGTCGTACTTTCCGCCGAGGCGAAAATTGCCGATCTCATAGGTCTTCTTGAGGCCGTCATGCTGCATCTGCGACGAGCGGCGCGTGAACGGCTGCGCTACCGCAAGCGCGGTGCCGACCAGCAACAAGATCAGGCAGACGATGCAACGCTCGAGCGCGCTTCTCCCGGTCATGGCGACCTCCCTCATGGCGGTGTTTTCCGCGCACGCTAGGTTGCATGCACCCGGGAGGTTTGATTTAGCTCAATGGAATCCGCGCGCCGGCGCCGAGGATCGCGGCCATCATCACGCCGGCCGGTGCCCGCAATGCCCTTCCTCAGTCATGGCTCATATCGGATCCGCTATGAGCTCGACGGGCCGGCGGGTGCGCCGGCCTATGTGCTGGTTAACGGTCTCACGCAATACTCCGAGCTCTGGGGCGCCTATCGCGACGCGCTGATCGCACGGCAGTTTCGCGTCGCAACATTCGATCTGCTCGGCCAGGGCGCCTCCGACAAGCCGGCGCTGTTCATCAACCAGGACGACCACGTCGCGGTGCTGCATCGTCTGATCGGCGAACTCGGCGATGGTCCGGTCTTCCTCGGCGGCATCAGCTTTGGCGGGCTGATCGCGCTGCGCTATGCCATCGAGCACGGCGCGCGGCTGTCCGGCCTCGTGCCGATGAGCTGCTTTGCAGAGCTTTCGCCGCAACTGCTGCTGATCGGCAATGCCTTGCGCACCGGGCTCATCCTCGGCGGCACCAGTTATCTCCAGGATCTGCTGCTGCCGATGAACCTCTCTGATCAATGGCTGCAGCCGCTGCTGGACAAGCTGGATAGCGTGAAACGGCAGGGCTGGCTGGTGAACGACGTCTACGCGCTTCAGAACCTGATGGAGTCCTTTCTCGACTTCAAGCCGCTGACACCTCAGCTCTCCGCCATCGCCGTCCCGACCATGATCCTGAATGGCGAGTTCGACTTCCTCACGCCACGCTCCTTGCACGAGACCCTGCGGGTCGAGATTCCCGACAGCGCCCTCGTCATCATCCCGAAGGCCTATCACGCCTTCACGCTGGAAAAGGCGGCCCTTACGGCAGACCTGCTGGCGCGCTTTGCCGAGGACGTCATGGCCGGGCGTTGGCAAGGCAACAAGCGGGTCCTGATCGCGCCTGAACAGGCCGGCGGAGATTTTTCGCCGTTTCCGGACGGCTACGACCATCTGCGCGCGATCCCGGTGCAGAGGGCGGCAACATGAGCGCTTTCCTCGGACCCCTGGAAGCCGACGGCCGCGTCCCACCGCGTCAGCAGTCGCGGGTCTCCGCATTCCTGCTCTCCGCCCATGGCGCGCTGGCGCGGCAATTCGCACTCGCCCTTCCCGCGAAGTTCGACGCCGCCTGGCAGACCGAGCTGAACGCCCAGCTCTACCGCGAGAGCGAGATCGTTTCGCTGCTGATGCGTGCGACGGCCTGGGTCCCGGATCTCGCGCTGGGCCCCATGGCCGCGTCCTGGGAGATGGCCTGGCTCCCGGCACCGATCGAAGGCATCGCCGATCACGCCCGCGCGCAGGCGGTCCAGCTCGCCGTCCTGGCGCACGCCGTTCACGCCGGGATCCGGCCCGCGGCCCTGCTGCCGACGGACGCCAATGTCAACGATGCTTTCGTGACGGCACTGCGCCGCATCGAGTTCGAGAGCGGCCGGCTATTGCAGGCGCAGATCCTGTTCCTGAAGAAGCCGGATCTGCTTCCTTTCAGGGATGCGTTAAGCACAGCGCTTGACCGGCGGCATGCCGAGGTACGCAGGCTCTGGAACGAGACGCTGGAAAGCATCGGCGTCGTCCCGCAGCAATGAGCCGGCAGCCTTGACGCAGATCAAAGCCGCGAGACCGCCCGCCGCCAACATCGACCCGCACTTCACCTTGCACTTGCCGACCGGAGGTCCGACCATGAAGGCCGTTTCCGTCGAAGAAGCCGTCGCGATGATCCCGTCCGGCGCGAGCGTCATGGTCGGCGGGTTCATGGGCGTCGGGACACCGGAACGTCTGCTGGACGAACTCGTCCGGCAGAACAAGGCAGGCCTGTCCCTGATCTGCAACGACGCGGCTACGCCCGGCAAGGGCGTCGGCAAGCTGTTCGATGCGACCCTGGTCTCGAAGCTGACGGCGACGCATATCGGCCTCAATCCCAAGGCCCAGCAGCAGATGCTCGGCAACCAGATCTCGGTCGATCTGGTCCCGCAAGGCACGTTCGTCGAACGCATCAGGGCGGGCGGCTGCGGATTGGGCGGCGTGCTCACGCCGACCGGCGTCGGCACCCTCGTTGCGGAGGGCAAGCGCCAGATCGAGGTCGACGGCAAGCCGTTTCTGCTGGAGACGGCCATTCGCGCCCAGTTCGCGCTGATCCACGCCTTCCTCGCCGACTATCTCGGCAATCTCGCCTACGCGCTGACCGCGCGCAATTTCAATCCGATCATGGCCATGGCGGCCGACACGGTCATCGTCGCAGCCGAGCACATCGTGCCCGTCGGCGTCATCGCACCCGATCACGTCGTCACGCCGGCGCCGCTGGTCGACTACATCATTGCGAACGGGTGACCCCATGGATCCGCAGATCATCATTGCCCGGCGCGTCGCCAAGGAGCTCCGCCAAGGAAATCTCGTCAATCTCGGCATCGGCATCCCGACGCTGGTCGCGAACTACGTGCCATCCGATCTCAAGGTCTTCTTCCAGTCCGAGAACGGGCTGATCGGCACCGGGCCGATACCGGAGCAGGGCCTGGCGCATCCCCTGCTCACCGATGCCGGCGGCCGCCCGATCAGCGCGCTTCCGGGCGCCGCGACCTTCGACAGCGCGATGTCGTTCGGCCTGATCCGCGGCGGCCATGTCGACGTCACCGTGCTGGGCGGCCTTCAGGTCGATGCGCACGGCCTGCTCGCCAACTGGATGATTCCCGGCAAGATGGTCCCCGGCATGGGCGGCGCGATGGATCTCGTCAGCGGTGCCAAGCGCGTCATTGTCGCGATGCAGCACGCGGCCAAGGGCAAGTCGAAGATCGTTGCCAAATGCACGCTGCCCCTGACCTCGGCACGACCGGTGAACCTCGTCGTCACCGACATGGCCGTGATCGGCTTTCCCGATGGCAAGGCGACGCTGCTGGAAACGGCACCGGGCATCAGCATCGGCGAGGTCCTGGCGGTGACGGAGGCCGAGCTCGCCATTCCCGACACCGTCCCGGAAATGAAGATCTGACGGGGTGACCATGCGCGTCTTCAGCGATTTCAACGAGATCAAATCCGCCGTCGGTACCGAGATCGGCGTCAGCGACTGGGTCGAGGTGTCGCAAGAGCGCATCAACCAGTTTGCTGAGGCGACCTGCGACGAGCAATGGATCCATGTCGACCAGGAGCGCGCTGCCAGGGAGATGCCCGGCGGCACCACCATCGCCCACGGCCTGCTGTCGCTGGCGCTCGCGCCGCTCTTCATCCGCTCGGTGATCGGCCTGAAGGGCCTGCGCAACACGCTGAACTACGGCGCCGACCGGATCAGATATTTGGCACCGGTGCCGGCGGGCTCCAGGCTGCGCGGCCGCGTCACCGTCGCCGAAGCCGAGGACGTGCCGCCGGACGGGCTGCGCGTCAACTATCACCTCGTGATCGAGATCGAAGGGGGCAACAAGCCCGCCTGCGTCGCCGAGCTGATCGCCCTGCACTATCGCTGAATCAAACAGGTCGAAAACAACCCCATGCACAGTAGCGGGGGCATTGACGACATTGCGCTTTTTTCTTCCGGCTCTTTTCTGCCGGCGAAAGCCGTTTGACCCGTCGGGCAAAACACTGGCATGATGCCAAGATCAGCCCACAGCCCACCAAGGCGGCGTGACGACCCGCGGCCGGGGTCAGTCGATGATGTGATAGCCGCCGTCGATGTAGAGCACGCCGCCGGTGATCAGCTTGGCGCCGTCGAGCGCCAGAAAGGCCGTGGCGTTGCCGACGTCGTCGATGCTGACGAGGCTGCGCGACGGCGCCTTCGACTGCGCCTTGTCCATGAGCTCGTCGAATTCGGGAATGCCTGAGGCGGCGCGCGTCGCCAGCGGGCCCGGCGAGATCGCGTGAACGCGGATGCCCTTCGGACCGAGTTCGGCCGCGATGTAGCGGACCGACGCCTCGAGCGCGGCCTTGGCCACGCCCATGACGTTGTAGTTCTCCACCACCATCTGGCTGCCGTAATAGGTCATGGTGAACAGAGTGCCGCCGTTCTTCATCAGCGGCTCGGCGAGATGGGCCATGCGCATGAACGACCAGCACGAAACGTCCATGGTCTTGAGGAAGCCGTCGCGGCCGACGTCGACGACGCGGCCGTGCAACGCCTCCTTGGGCGAGAAGGCGATCGAATGAAGCAGGAAGTCGAGCTGGCCCCACTCGGCCGCAATGCGCTCGAACACCGCTTCGATCTGGCCTTCGACCATCACGTCCAGCGGCATGAAGATCGGCGCCTGCAGCTCCTGCGCCAGGGGCTCGACATGCTTCTTGGCGCGATCGTTCAGGTAGGTGACGGCGAGATCGGCGCCGAGTGCACGAAACGCCCGCGCACAGCCCCAGGCGATGGACTGGTCGTTGGCGATGCCGACGATCAGGCCCCTCTTTCCCTTCAGGGCCACCTTGCTGTCCGGGAATACTGGGATCATGACGCCCTCTCAGATCGTGTGTTTTGCGACGAGCCGTTGACCAGCATCGCCAGCGTGTGCTGCGCAATCATCAGCTCCTCGTCGGTCGGGACGACATAGACGGGGATGCGACTGCCGGAATGCGAGATCAGCCGCGAATGACGGGCATTTTCGTCGGCATCGAGGGTCACACCGAGCCAGGCGAGCTGCTCTGCCACGCGCGCCCGGATCGATGCCGAGTTCTCGCCGATGCCGGCGGTGAAGACGAAGGCGTCCAAACCCTGCAAGGCCGCGGCCAACATGCCGGCGCTGAGCCCGATCCGGTAGACGAAGTAGTCGATCGCGAGCCTTGCATGGGCATCGGTGCTCGCCTCGAGCTCGCGCATGTCATTGCTGACGCCGGACAGGCCCTTCAGTCCGCACTCACGGTAGAGAAAGTCCTGCACCCTCGGAGCCGACATGCCCTTCTCCGAGATGAGATAGAGCACGACGCCGGGATCGACCTGCCCCGGCCGCGTTCCCATCGGCAGGCCATCGAGCGCGGTGAATCCCATGGTGCTTTCGACGCTGCGCCCGTCCTTCAATGCGCACATCGAGGCGCCACTGCCGAGATGCGCGACGATCACGCGTCCGCTGCTGATCTCGGGCGCGACATGGGGCAGCGTCCGGGCGATGTATTCGTAGGACAGGCCGTGAAAGCCATAGCGCCGCACGCCCTCGGCATGCAGCTGGTGCGGAATGGCATAGTGGTCTGCGACCGCGTCATGCGTGCGGTGGAAAGCGGTGTCGAAGCAGGCCACCTGGAACAACGTCGGGAAGTCCGCGAGGAGCGAGCGGATCGGCGCCAAATTATGCGGCTGATGCAGAGGCGCCAGACTGACGAAGCGCTCAAGGCGGGACACGACGCCGTGGTCGATCACGACCGGCCGCGAATAGTCCGGACCGCCATGCACGACACGGTGGCCGACCGCGACCGGCGCGACCCGGAACTCGTTCCGCAACCAGTCGCCGGCGACAGCCATCGCCGCCGGCACATCCGGCACGGTCTCGATCGGATAGGCGCGATCGACCAAGGGGCCGTTGCCCGTGCCGCCGGCCCGCAGACGCGGCCGGCTGCCGATGCCGTCGATCTGTCCCTTGATCTGCCGCCGAAGGGTCCCCTCGCCTTCGATCGAAAAGACTTGAAACTTGACGCTGGAGGAGCCGGCATTGACGACGAGGATCGTATCCATGGCATCACGCGGCCACTGTTGGCGCCTTCTGGCGCCGAGCGCGAGCATAGAGCGCGGCAACCGCGCAGGATGCCATGCGCGCGCGCGGAGAATCCGCCCGCGAGGTGAGCACCACCGGCACGCGGGCGCCGAGCACGATGCCCGCGCCGTCGGCCTTGGCGAAATAGGCGAGGTTCTTGGCCAGCATGTTCCCGGCCTCGAGGTCCGGAACGACCAGGATCTGTGCGCGGCCGGCAACCTCGGAGGTGATGCCCTTGATCCGCGCGGCCTCCATGTCGATGGCATTGTCGAACGCCAGGGGGCCGTCGAGGATGCCGCCGGTGATCTGGCCGCGATCGGCCATCTTGCAGAGGGCGGCGGCCTCGATGGTCGAGGGGATTTTCGAGGTCACGGTCTCGACCGCCGACAGGATCGCAACCCGCGGGGTCTTGCCGAAGCCGGCCTGGTTGTAGAGGTCGATCGCGTTCTGGATGATGTCGCGCTTGGCGTCGAGATCGGGGAAGATGTTGATGGCCGCATCCGTCACGAAGATGGTCTCGGCGTAGGCCGGCACGTCCATGACGAAGACGTGGCTGATCCGCCGGTCGGTGCGCAGGCCGCCGACCTTGGCTGTGACGGCGCGCATCAATTCGTCGGTGTGCAGACTGCCTTTCATCAGCAGATCGCCCCTGGCGGCGTGGATGAGCTCGACGCCCTTGGCCGCGGCTTCGTCGCTATGCGCGGCATCGACAATCTCGAACCCGGACACGTCGAGGCCGAATTTCGCGGCCGTGTCCCTGATCTTCCGCTCGGGTCCGACAAGCATCGGCCGGATGATGCCCGCGCTCGCGCTGTCGACCGCACCGCGCAACGAGGTCTCGTCGCAGGGGTGGACGACGATGGTCGGCAGGGGCGCCCCCGCCTTTGCCGCCGCGATCAGGCGGTCGTATTTGGTGCCGGAATGTGCCCCCGTCGTGTCGGCCGACATCATGTCACTCCCGCTTCCGCCAATCCTGATTACGACGCTTTTGCTTCTGCTTTCGAGTCGAAAGGGGTGACCGTCGAGGTCAGCTCCCCTTCTCCGTCCAGACCAAAAAGCCCGGCGATCTGCTTCAGACGATGGGCGCGCTCACCCGTGATATCTTCGCTCGCCGACAACACCTCGCGCATCGCGGCGAAGACCTGGCGCCGCAGGCCCATGTCGTCGGGCAGCAATTTCGGGATCGCGGCCAGCGCATATTCGCGATCGAGCAGCAGCATGAAGAACTGCTCGCGGACCAGCATCTTGAACTCGGGCAGCGTCATCCGGGCGCCGGAATGGTCCCGCCGTATCTGCCGCAGTGCCTCGATGCTGCGCTCGTCCACCATGCCGCGGGCTGAGCCGACATAGAGCAGCGATCGGATCGCCGCTTCGCGAAGCCCGCCCTCGCCGATGCGCGATTTCAGCTCGGAGATGCGCCTCTCGAGCATCGCGCGATGCTCGGCCGACATCTCGCGACGCTGCGAGGGCACGGAATTCGGATCGACCCCTACGGCCGCCTGAAGCAAGGGCGAGCCATAGACATTGAGGAAGATGGTCTCGCTCAGAGCCTCCTGCGCGTCGCGCCAGCTATCGAGCGCATGGACGATCTGCTTCGACATCTGCTCCTGGATTGCCAGAAACGGATTGTCCTTCGAGACCGGCCTGCGGTTGTCCTCGACGCGATCGGCGGCCGCCTGGATGGTGGACATCCAGGGATTCTTGCTGCTGAAGGCCTCATATTGCATTCGCAGCGGATGCATGTTGCGCGCCCAGTCCGCCATTTGCGGGGTCACCATCTTCTTGACCCAGGGTTGGACGAACTTCTGATAAGCCGCCAGATTGAGTTCCGAGACGCGCTTGGCGGCGGCAAACCGCCGCTCGTCCTCGGGCGAATTGCCTCCCATCGCGCGGATATCGTCGAGCGTGCGCGCCTCACAGCGCATCACCCACTGCCCGGTCGCGAGATCGGCATTGAGCGTCTCCTCGCCCCTCGCCTCGAACGTCGCCTCATAGAGGCCCGGCGGGAGTACGTCGATCAAGTCGATGTTGCTCGAAAACTCGGCATGCTCCTTCTTGGCGACACCGCCCGACACGAAGATGCCGAGATGGCCGATGCTGTCGTGAACCGTGTAGACGATGGTCTGGCCATACGCCCTGATCTCGTCGACGTCCGCGTAGCAGTCCAGGATCCAGTCAAGCGCCTGCTGAGGCGGCGTGACGTTATCGCCTTTGGAGCAGAACACCACGATCGGCGAACGGATGTTGCGCAGGTCGACCTTTTGTCCGTCCGACAGCTCGATGCGGCCGGCGGCGAGATTGTTGCCGATGAACAGCTCGTCGACGATGAACTGGATCTCTTCGGCATTTAGGTTGACGTGCCCGCCCCACCAGCGCTCGAAATCCAGGTAGCGTTCGGCTTCGGTGTCGACCTTGGAATAGACGTTGTACTGCTTGGTCCAGAGCGTGTTGGACGGGTTCTGGTTCTCGAAGTTCTGCACCAGCCAGGCGCCGTCGAACTTGCCGGCGCCGAGATCGCTGGTCAGCGCCGTCAGCCAGCTTCCGCCGAGCAGGCCGCCGGAATAGCGCATCGGATACTGGCCGTGCACGCCGGCCCAATACGCCAGCGGCGCGCCGGCGATGATCAGGGGCCCGAACAACTCCGGCCGCAGCGACGCCAGGATCATGACGGCCCAGCCCGCCTGGCAATTGCCGATCACGCAGGGCTTGCCGTCGGCCTCGGGATGACGGCTGATGACGGTCTCGATGAACTTCGCTTCCGCGCGCGCGATGCGCTCGATGGTCTGGCCCGGCATCGGCTCGGGCAGGAAGCCGATGAAGTAGCAGGGATGCCCCGCCTTCATCGCGACGCCGATCTCGCTGTCGGCCTTGAAGCCGCCGATGCCCGGGCCGTGGCCGGCCCGCGGATCGACCACCACGAATGGCCGGCGGCTCATGTCGATTTCGACATCCTTGGGCGGAATGATGCGCACGAGCGCGTAGTTGACCGGCTCCTCCAGCGTGCGGCCGTCGACGATCAATTCGGCAGCATATTGCAGCACATGCGGCGCGACCTGCGCGACATGCTCGCGGTACTGGTCGCCGCGCTGGCGCATGATGTCCAGAAACAGCACACTACGTTGCCCCGCATCGACCATGTATTCGACGGCGGAGGCCACAAGCCCCGACATCGGGCCGTCAGGCAGTTTCAGATTTTCCATCGTCATGTTCGACCTCGCCGTCGCGTCCGCCCATTCAAGGAGCGCGCGGATTGCCGACGTTGATTTAGGTCAACGGTCGGCGACGGAGCGCGAGGTTCCCTGCGCAGGGCTGGCGACGTGCATTTCGCAGGCTCGATCCGGGCCAGGGGGCACGATCGGCGAAACGGCTGAACGGGGAAAGGACGCCCGATGGGGACTCCAGCGAGTTTCACTTGCCGGGCGACGCTACGTGACGGAACCCCGGTGGAGATCCGGGCACTCCGGCCGGAGGATGAGGTCGGGATGCTCGATGCGCTGGAGCAGACCAGCATGCAAACACGCCAGCGTCGTTTCTTTGCACCGAAGCGACATTTCTCGGATAGCGAGCGCGCCTATTTCATGGAGATCGACTTCCAGACTCACGTGGCGCTGGTTGCCTGCGCGGACGATGCGGGCCGCAACGTCATCATAGGCGGAGGCCGTTACGTCGTCGCGGCGCCCGGCTGCGCAGAAATGGCCTTTGTCGTTGTCGATGCCTGGCAGGGCCGTGGCGTCGGCACGCTGCTGGCACAACATCTCATCGCGCTCGCGCGCGAGGCCGGGCTGACTGCGCTGACCGCGGAGGTCCTGTCGGACAATACCGCGATGCGCCGCGTCTTCGAGAGGCTCGGCTTCGGCCCTGCGGCGAAGCGGGATCCTCAGACGATTCATCTGGCGTTGAAGCTGACCTGATGACCTCGGTGGATTTCGGACCGTTCCCTTGATCTTGATCAACGGTTCACCCGCCGGCCCGTGGGTCAGTCGACACCATTGCCGCAAAGACGGAGGTCGTCATGACGTGTGGTATGTTCGGTAAGCTGCTTGTTGCGACCATCCTGGTCGGTGCAGGCATGTCCGTCTCGATCGATGGATCATCCAGCCAGGGACCATCGCTGTCCTTCAGCCAGGCAGATGCGCGGGTCGGACGTCCCCTGACTCCCGTGTCAGTCGCCGGCGTGGCACGCCGGACCACCAGGCGCGCGGTGGTCGGGACCGCGGCCGTTGGCGCCGCCGCCGCAGGCACGGCATGCGTTCGCGTGCTGGTCAACGGGACATATGTCTGCCGCTGAGGATCGTCGAAAGGAATACGAGATGAAGGGATGATACGAGATGAATCCTGCGGATGATCTGCATCCGCAGGACGGGGCTGCGCGGCCCATCGCGCTTTAATGGATGGTCGGGTTTTCGAAACGCTTTTCCGCCTGTGCGGTCACGATCTCGATGTGTGCTGTATTGTGCCTTGCTGCCAGCTCGCGAGCAGCGGCGTGATCCCGGTTCCATCCCGGCTCACCGCGCGCACGCCGCTCGCGAAAGTCGATCAGCCAGACAGTTTCTCCGTAAGTGAGGCCCACGAAAACGTCGCGCCCCTCGGAATCCGGTCCCAATTCAGTCAAGTAGGTGACGTGACTACGCAGCTTCTCAGCCGTCATTGCTCATCTTCTCGCCTGGCCGTCTGCCGGGGAGCGCGGTCGCAGAGGAATGATTTGCGCCGAGCTCACCGGCTCTGGAAGCTCGGCTGATGTCGATTTCGCTGCCTTCCTGGCCCTGAATTTCGTCCAACGAAGCCCGGGCGTGTAGCCGTAGAGCACATTGAGCCAGGTTTCAGACAGGGTCGCGCTCGTGAAAGGCAATTCGGGCAAGTTCCAGTCGGCATCTCTCTCGATGCCCGGGTTCATAGGCACCCGAACCGCAGCCTCCCCCCATACCAGGCCGCCGGCTGGCAATTCTACATATTCGCAACGGTCCCGCTCCGTCCATTCCTGGACTGAATGGGCAAGACTTCTGGGATGATCGGCGGAGAAAAGGCCAACGATCTGATGACTGTCGATTAAGCGGACGAGATAAGCTGGCATACGTCAAAGTCCAAAAATTGAATATTGCCTATTTTTCCCGACCCTGCCAAGCCCCTCCTGCCATCGAAGCGTGCACGCAGTGATAAGCGCCCGATGATCTCGCCGGATATTGCTGTGTGGAATCTCGAAAGAAGGCTTCATCAACGTTCTGGCGAACGCTTTTCCTTTTTTCCCGCAATCTCAACCGGCCGGTTGATGCGCTGCGGGGCTGGTTCATACACTCTGCGTGATTCACCAAGGATGCGGATTTGCTTTGACCTAGATCAACGAAATCGCAGACTCGGCCAACCGGTTTTTGCATTTCCCTCCCGGTGCTCATGAAGGAGGATCGGGCGATGCGTCTTTGTGATGAAGTGCAGCCTTCATGCTCCGGAGCCTCGCTATTCTCCACATGATCTGCTCGAGCGGGCCGTCATCGAAATCGGACAGCTGAACGAAGAGTTCCTTGAATCTTTGAATCTTCCTGTCGAAGATCGCGCAACGATCACACATCGTCTGCAATTGCCTTGGCGAAATGGCTGCTGACCCGGGCAAAACAAATCAAAAAATAGCGAAATGAAATTAATGATCTTAACGCCGGCCGTAAAGAACCCGCCCGCGCGATGCACATCCTTCGACACGGCAGTCGAGCACCGAAACCAGCGCGATGCGTCGTCGCGGACGAATCGCGCCGTCCTGCCGTGTGCGCTCCTGCGGAGAGCAGGGATCGAGCGGTTTTTTCCGGCTGGCCATGGCGCCCTTCGGACGAAGAGCAAGAGACTTGTGCATCTGCGCCAACGAGACGACAACACTGCTTCCGGCAGATCCTCATCGTCCTAAGGTCGATGAAGACGATCTGTTCCGGTTCACCTAATGCTCTATGATAAACGCTTTAATCGAAACATTTAATCGACAGGTATTGCATTGCCATCATCCATAGAATTGATCGTTGCCTCTCATGTGGTGCTGCAGGACCGGCGTGGGCTCGAAGAACTGCGCGAGCATCGGCGCCAGTTGCTCGAGCAACTCCGGACCGTGTCAGGCATCGATCCGAGCCGGAGCATCGAGCGGATGGAAGAGGACATTCGGGCGATCGACGACGGGCTCGAGCAACTCAAGCCGCCGCCGGGAGCCCTGCCTGAGAATGAATGGCGCTAGGCTCGGATCCGCGCCTTCAAGAGCAGGTTCGTCTGCCGCTCCATTTGAAGCGCAAGCTGCTTGCGTTCAAATCCGAGGGTGGCCTGTTGGTCGAGCGTGATGTGCCCGTCCCGCTCGAGAATGTTGATGAGAAACACTTGGTCCTCAATGTGCCGTTGGCGCTTCTGGATATCTTGCATGAGGCTCTCCACCTCGGCTCGAAGATCTGAATTCATAATTCATGCCTTTCAACCTCTTCGCTGAAATGCATTCACTATGTGTCTGACACCTTAAGCAAAGTTTGCATCGGGATGGCTGCTGTCGCTGCCCGCCCTTAACTTGAATGCGCGTGCCGGTAATTCCCGGGGGCGTACTGCCCGGGCCATGAGGATGGAACCGGGGACATCGCCCTGCCGGCAACCTGCGCGGGCGGATCAGGGCAACCGGATCCGAATCGACGAAAGCGGATGGTGCGGCCACCCGGCGCTTTCCAACTGCGGCGTGGAGGCCGCATCCAGCCAGCGGCGCATAACGTCGTGGCCCGCCTGCAACACCCGGAACGGACCAATTGAACGACAGCCACATTGCAGCACAGCAGCAGCGCGATTGATCAGGGAAATCAGGTTGCTACGGCGCAGATTAGATGCGGAATTTGTGCGCCGCAGAAGGCCTTGTTTCCTCGCCTGAGGCAGTTAATTGGGCCGCCGGGGCTGGGGACTGTGTCGTTCACGCAAGAGACGTCGGATCGATTGCCACAAGCTGTGACTGAAATGTCATAGGTGCGGCCGTAGCATTTTGCTAATTGTTCCCACGCAATAATATTTGTTAAAAGCCTTTTCTGGTGGGGACCATGAAGCCGGCGCATTTAGCCTTCGCAACGATCATCCTGGCCGTCGCCCCCGCGAAAGCCGAGCAATTTTCAATCAACGACGCCTTGAAACAGGCGATGCAGACCAACCCGGGGGTGGGCGAGGCTTCAGCCAACCGCCGCGCAACCGAAAGCGAGCTCCGCCAGACCCAGAGTACGCTGTTACCGCAGATCCGCATCGACGCCAGCTACGGCCCGGAGAAGTTCGATCAATCGCCCGGCTTCGTAGCTCCGAGCATTGCCGTTCCAACGACGGGGTCCGGGCCGTGGCGGAACGGAAGCCAGGAAGCCGTCGTCGTCCGGCAGCTCCTTTTTGATGGTTTCACCTCGATCCACGAGGTGTGGCGTCAGAATGCGCGGGTGAACGCCGCCGCGGCACGCGTCAAGGAACGCACCGAGCTCATCGCCCTCGACGCCGCCGAAGCTTACATCGACGTCGTGCGCTATATGCGCCTGGTGAGCCTGGCCCAGCAGAACGTCGCCAATCACGAGAAGATCTTCTCGAATGTAAACTCGCGGTTTTCGGGCGGCCGGGCCGGCGAAGGCGACCTCGAGCAGTCGAGGGAACGCGTCGAAAGCGCTCGCGCGGCGCTCGCCGAATTTCGCCGCAGCCTCGAGGACGCACGGGCGAAGTACCGCAAGGTCGTCGGCATAGAGCCGTACAACGTGCGTTTCCCGGGCCCGCTGCGGGGGCTCCCGGCCAGCCGGGATGAAGCGCTGGCGGTGACGTTGCGGTTCAACTCGACGATCAACGCGGCCCAGTCCGATGTCGATGCCGCCAAGCACGCCTTCAAGTCCACGGACGGCCTGTTTGCCCCGAAATTCTATCTCGAGGGTCGGGCGACTCATTACGACAATTCCTTCCCCTACGTCGCGGCCCCGGGCTCGCCTGCCGTCACCCATGAGGACTACAGCGGCAAGGTGGTGATGTCCTGGGACATCTTCCGGGGCGGCCAGGACGCCTGGAATCGCTCGGAAAAGGCCGAACGGTTCACGGAAGCGACCGCACGGCACGCCCGCCTGCAGCGAGATGCGTATGAGTCGATCGACAAGGCCTGGAATGCCCGTACGGTCACCCAGACCCGAATTGCGGCGCTGACCAGCGAGCTGGAGGCCGCCCGAAAGACCATTGCCGCCTTCCAGAAGGAGTATGAGCTCGGCCAGCGCTCGCTCATCGACCTCCTGAACGCCCAGAACCAGTTCTTCAATGCGCAGGTTTCGCTGACCTCGGCGCGAGGGGTCGTGGTGTTCGCCGATTACCAGCTGCTCGCTGCGACGGGAACCTTGATCGAGTATCTGAAGGCGCCGCCGCCCGTCGACGCAGCCCCGACCGATCTCAACCTGTTCGGCCTGCCGGATTACAAGGCGCCGACGTTCCGCTGGACGCTGCCGCAGAGCGGTCCGGAGCCGCTGCGGACTGCCGTCCCCGCGCCGACGGCAGCCCCCGTCCGCCTGTCCTATGCTGCGACCGGGCCTGCCACGTCAGCTTTCGGCGATCGCTGGTCCGGTGAGCCGTCGTCAGCCAAGGTTGCCGGCGTGTCGGCCTGGTTTGTGCAGCAGCGGCAAGGCTCCGGCGGGCCGATCATGCTCGACAGCGCGGCCGACCAGCGCAGCTCATATGCCGCGGCCGAGCGGCCCCACTGGCTGCTGACCGCATTCTCGCCGATTACAAAATAGCAACGTCGGCCGAATCACCATTGAGCAAGCCCGCACATTTGTGCGGGCTTTTCTATTTCATGCGCCCCCGATAACGCACGGATAGCCTTCCGGGCGCGCGGTTGTTAATCGTTAATCCCGACCGCCCAAATAAGTAAATGAATTAACTCGCCATTCGTCGTAGTCTCGCGACGACTTTGCCAAGTTCGCGTCATCGCTTTTCATTTAAGGCATATCAGCTTGTTGTTTCGTCAAACAAAGACGGCTTCGGCCCCAGGTGCGCGCCCGGACAACATCGGCGAAGTGTCCGCAGCGTCGGCGCGCGCCGCGCAAGTCACAGCGAAACAAAGCGATCCCCTGCTGGACTCGCTCATCTTTCTGGCCGGACATCACGGCAGAGCCGTGACACGCGACGGCCTGCTCGGCGGCCTGCCGATCCTCGACGGGCGCCTGTCGGTCGCGCTCTACGAACGCGCCGCGCGCCGCGCAGGCCTTGAGACCGAGGCCACCAAACGCAAGCTGCTGGACATCCCGCCGCTCGTCCTTCCGGTCGTGCTGATCATGAAGAACGGAACGACGCTGGTCTTGCTTAGCATCGACGAGGCCAAGCGTGCCGCAAGGGTGATCGACCCCAGCAACCGGCCGTATGTGCCTGAGATGCTGACCCTCGACGCCATTGCTGCGGGATATACGGGCTACGCGTTTCTGGTGCGGGCAGCCGCCGAGTCGGACCCGCGAGCCGTTGCGGCCGGCAGCCTTCCCCGGCAGCACTGGTTCTGGTCCGTGGTAAAGGCCCATTGGCGCAATTACGGACACATCGCGCTGGCGGCGCTGCTGATCAACATTCTGGCGCTGGCCATGCCGCTCTTCACGATGAGCGTCTATGACCGGGTCATCCCGAACGGAGCGATCCCCTCGCTCATCGCGCTCTCGATCGGCATGGGTCTTGCGATCGTCTTTGATCTGATCCTGCGGATGGTCCGGAGCAAGATGATCGACGTTACGGGCAAGACGATCGATGTCGTCCTTGCTGCCAACATTTTCGAACACGTCATGGCCGTGAAGATGTCGCAGCGGCCGACATCCGTCGGCATCGTTGCCAACCAGCTTCGCGATTTCGATTCCGTTCGCGAGTTCTTCACCTCGGGCAGCGTCGTCTCGGCAACCGATCTGCTGTTTGCGATCCTGTTTGTCGCCGTTCTCTTCGTGGTCGCGGGGCCGCTGGCCTGGGTGCCGCTCCTGATGCTGCCCGTCATGATCGGGATTGGCCTCGTGCTGCAACGTCCGCTCAATCGGGCGATGAAGCGCCTGCAAGCCGAGTCGGCGGCCCGCCACGGCGTGCTGGTGGAATCGCTCGCGGGCCTCGAAACCGTGCGCGCCTCGGGCGGTGAAGCAAGGATGCAGACGGCCTGGGAGCGTTCGGTCGCAGCAACGGCCCGCTCCGGCGAGGCCGTGCACTTCTGGTCGTCCCTGGCGCTGACTGCAGCCAACTCGGCGCAGACGCTGACCAGCCTGCTCATGATCGTGATCGGCGTCTTTCTGATCCAGAACGGCACCCTGACGGTCGGCGCACTGGTCGCGGCGAACATGCTCGCCGGCCGGGTTCTGGCGCCGATCGCGGGCATAGCCTCCGTGATCACCCGTGGCACTCAAACTTTCTCGGCGCTCAAATCCATCGATCGGCTCATGACCCTGGAGCGGGAACGTTCGCCGGAACGGACCTATGTCGCCAGAAAGATCGACCAGGGCACCATCAGCTTCGAGAACGTCTCGTTCACCTATCCCAATGCGCCTGCAAAGGCGCTGGACAAGGTCACCTTCAAGATCCAGAGCGGCGAGCGCGTTGGAATTATCGGCCGCGTCGGTTCGGGAAAGACGACCGTCGGGCGCCTACTGCTCTCGTTCTACGAGGCGCAAGATGGCCGCATCCTGGTCGATGGCGTCGACTCGCGCCAGTATGATCCCGCCGACCTGCGCGCCGGTATCGGCTTTGCCATGCAGGACACCGATCTGTTCTTCGGCAAGCTGCGCGACAACATCACCTTGGGCTATCCGGCCGCGACCGACGAGGAAGTGCTCGCGGCCTCGCGCCTGGCCGGCGTCGAAAGCTTCATCGCAGGTCATCCCATGGGCTACGACATGCCCATTGCGGAGGGCGGACGCAGCCTCTCGGGCGGCCAGAAGCAAGCCATCGGCCTCGCGCGCGTCTTGATCCGCAAGCCCAAGGTCCTGTTCCTGGACGAGCCGACCGCCCATTTCGACGTCCGCAGCGAAAGCGAGTTCCTCGAGCGGCTGAAGAAGCTCGACGACGCGCAGATGACCATCATCATCTCCACGCACCGTCTTTCATTGCTGACCATGGTCGACCGGCTGCTGCTGTTCGACAACGGCCGCCTGGTCGCCGACGGGCCGCGCGATCACGTCTTGAGCCTGTTGCAAGGCAAGACTCCGTCGGCCGAGCCGGCGGTCAATCCCCGAGTGGTTCAACACGTCTCGCCGGCGCAGAAGTCCAATGTCAGCTGATTTCGCCTACGCCAACGATATCCGCGCGGCCGTTCAGTTGAGAACGCCGCGGACCTCCCGCATGCTGCTGTGGGCGTTCCTCGCCCTCCTCTCCACATTCCTGATCTGGGCTCATTTCGCCGTGCTTGAAGAGGTCAAGCGCGGCAATGGCAAGGTCGTGCCCTCGCGGCAGATCCAGGTCGTGCAATCCCTGGAAGGCGGGATCGTCGGCGACATCCTCGTCCAGGAGGGCGCGGTGGTTCAGCAGGGGCAGTCCCTGATGCGGATCGAGGACACCAAGTTCGCTTCCGAGTTCGGCGAGATACGGGAGCGCCGTGCCTCGATGGCGGCCCGCCTCGCGCGGCTCGACGCCGAAGCGAAGGGCCGTAACGAGATCGTCTTTCCCGACCAGATCGAGGGCGTTGTCCCCGCTGCCGTGACGACAGAACGGAGCGTATTCAAGACGCGCGCGCTCAAGGTGGCGCAGGACGTCGACGTTCTCAATCAGCAGATCACGAGGCTGACTCAGACATCCGGCCTGCTCGATCGAGAGCTCGCGTTGACGCGCAAGCTGTACGAGCAGAAGGTCGTTCCCGAAATCGAGATGCTCCGGCTGGAGCGCCAATCCGCAGAAGCGAAAGGGCAGATCGCCGAAGCCAAGGCGAAGATTGCGACCACGATCTCGACCTTCCGGGCGCAGGCGGACGAAGACCTCGCCAAGGCAAGGGCCGATCTCGCGGTCCTCGACGAGAACATCAAGTCCGCTCAGGACCGGGTGCGCAGGACCGATCTGCGTTCGCCGGTTCGCGGCATCGTCAACAAGCTGAACGTCACCACGATCGGCGCCGTCGTTCAGCCGGGCGCGAACCTCATGGACATCGTTCCCCTCGACGATACCTTGCTGGTCGAAGGCAAGATAAGGCCGCAGGACATCGCGTTCATCCGCCCGGGCCAGGATGCCGTGGTCAAGATCTCCGCCTACGACTCCTCCGTTTACGGCCATCTTGCCGGGAAGGTCGAGCGGATCAGCGCCGACACGATCCTCGACGACAAAGGAGAGGCGGCGCAACGGCCGGAGACCTACTATCGCGTCATGGTTCGCACCGAGAGGAACCATCTCGGCACGGAGGAAACTCCGCTTCCGATCATTCCGGGCATGATCACGACGGTCGAGATCCTGACCGGCAAGAAGAGCGTTCTCGACTACATCCTGAAGCCGGCCCGCACCTTGCGGGACGAGGCCCTGCGCGAGCACTAGATCCAATCGCCTTGTTTAATGCGTCCTTAACGCACGATCGCAAGCTTTAGCATCGCCGGTGGGGCGCGGTTCATCCCACCGGCTCATTCCCGGCTGCATCCTCCCAGGTCTTAACCCGACTTAAGCGCGCCTACGCGCACGCTGGCTCCCGATAAACAGGTCGGGATGATGACCAGGCGCGTAAAGACGCCGGCGACGTCCCGAAATACGGGGACGGTCAATGAAGTCGCGTTGTGGACGGCGACGGCAGGACATTCTGGCGTTTGCGGCGGCCATGCTGGTTTCGCTCGGCGGTACTGCGACCTCGGTCGCATTTGCAGCCGAGGTCGAGCCGGCCGAGCCGCGCGAGATCGCGTCATCCGGGGCGGAAACCATCCGGGCACCCGCGACGTTCTTCACGATCAACGCGGTGCTGGCAAAGCTCGACCGCGAGCGTGGCCGCGGGCCGAATGCCGTCCGTCTGGCGGCACTGACGCCGTCCTCCCCCACGGCGACGGATGCCGCGCCGGAGACCGACGCTCCGGCCGGCGCGCCGCCGGTCGGCAATGAACCCTTCGGCCTGTTCGCGTTCCGGGCACCTGACAACGCCATCTGGCGCAAATGGCGCGCGGTTGAAGCAGAGATCGCGAGCGAGCAGGCCCTGCTCGAGCGCTGCCGCTCCGATGCCGCGACCTGCCCGCCTAACGCTGCGCAGTTCCTCAGGCTCGTCGGTGCGGTCAAGGCGAAGTCGGGGCGTGCTCAGCTCGAGGAGGTCAATCTCGGCGTCAACAGCGCGATCCGCTATGTCAGCGATCTCGTCCAGCATCGGGAGCTCGATCGCTGGAGTTCGCCATTGGCGAGCTTTGCCACCGGCAAGGGCGATTGCGAAGATTATGCGATCGCCAAATACGCCGCACTGCGCGAAGCGGGCTACCCGGATACGGACATGCGCCTGCTCCTCGTCCGCGACCGTGCCGTCCGGCAGGACCACGCGGTGCTTGCGGCTCGTCTCGGCGGCCGCTGGATGATCCTGGACAACCGCTGGGCGGGCCTGCGGGAGGACAACGGCGACCTCAACTTCGCGCCGCTGTTCGCGATCAATCACGACGGCGTGCATCTGTTCGCCAAGCCTTACGCGAAGGCTGCGCCCCTCACGGCCGAAGCGGCGCCGGCGGCGGCCGGCCCGGATTGGGCAGGCTCGGACCCGGCGGATACGGCTGGCGGCGGATCACTGAGCACCCTGCCGGTCGCTATGTGACAGTCTGGCACACCATCGCCGGCTCGGTCTGTAACGCACTCCATCACGGCAACGCAGCCGGCGCAGCTACCCAGCGCAAGATGCGCAACGAACGGGCGATCAACGCCCCCGATCTCGATCTGCACCTGCGGATGTTGCGACTTGCCGAACGCAAGGCGCGAGCGCCGACAAGGCGAACCATCGCCTTGCCGCCGCATGTCGCCTTGCCATCGTCAATCAGCCGAGAGCATGTCCGCCACGGCCGTCGCGTTAGAAGGTATGAACGTTCGCTGCAGCAGGAACCCCGGTCGAGATATGCGCCAGGTCGACCTTATCCGTACCGGTGCCGTTTGCAGAGTACCAAAGTTCGTGCGTGGTGTTGTTGAAGAAGAAGCTGTTCGCCGCTCCGTTCCACGCTCCGGCGGATGCTTCGTTCGGTACCGCCGCGCTCGATGAGACGAATTGAGCGGCCGTGATCGACGCTGCTGTGCCAATCGTCAAGGCCTGGCTGGCAACGTCTACAAAGATGCCGTCGGTGCTCTGCAGATCCGCGATCGTATCGTGACCGTTGAGGGCGGCCGTGGCTTCCAGCACAAACTTGTCGTTGCCCGCACCGCCGATCAGGATGTCATCGCCTGCCATTCCGCGGAGGGTGTCATCGCCCGGACCGCCAGACAAGACGTTGGCGGCTGAATTACCGGTCAACGTATCGTTGAAGTTGGATCCCTTGATGTTGGCTTGCGGATCGAGCGGATCGCCGACCGTAGCCGTAACACCCGTTCCGGACGCGGAGTAATCGTTAAACAGCGTTCCGGGCGATACCAACGTCATGCCCAGGCTACTCGTTGAGCTGTCGCCGTCCGCGTCCGTCAATGCCACGTCGAACGACATGCCAACTGACGGGATGGTTGTCGCCGTCGACACATAAGAGAACGTGCCGATGTCAAATGCCTCGCCATTGAGTGCGGGATTATTGAAAGTCGGCGTCTGCAGCGCGTTCTCGATTTCGATCCGGTTGTAACCGGTGCCCGACGCGTGCACCAGAACCGTATCGTGAAGGTCCAGCCCTGTGACCAGGTACCCCCCATTGCCGTCCGTGGTCAGCGAGGCCAGATTGACGCTGACCCCGTTCACTTCGATTGCCGTGATCGTGCTGATCTGAGGATCATCGGCGAGATGCTGGGAATCCGTGGCCGTCGTGTTGCCCGACGTGTCATCATTGGCGTTGTAGATCCGCACCCAGACTTCGATCGAGTCGGCGGGCGGACTGCCGTTCACCTGAACGATACCGAACTGGAAGTCATTGATGTTGTAGTGCGTCGAATAATTGTACTGGTTGTTATTCCCGCTCGTGACCGTTGCGCTGTTGACGAAATCAATTCGCAGATTGTCGCCGTCATTCATCGAATTGTTGGCGACGCCAATGCCCGTTGTACTCGCAGACACGGAACTTCCGCTCGACGCATTGGACGTTCCGTTGGGTTGCTGCACATAACCCGAGAACAGCAGATCCTGAGTCGTATTGGCGACATCCAACGCCTTGAACTGCTGCGTGTTCTGACCGAGCGACGAGAAGTCGTTGACGGTTCGGGTCTCCGTCGCACCGATCTGAGCGAAGAGTTGCACGGTGTACAAATCATTGCTGGTGGCAAGGCTGCCATCCGGGTTCAAGGTAACGGCGAACACTTCCGTGCCGCCGCCGCCAGGCGCGCTCCCGATCCAGCCCTGCAGTTGATCAGGAGTGGTCGGGTTGGAGTCGTTATCCACCAGGTAAAGATGAATGTTCTGCCCGCCGGAGGTGAGAGTAGCGTTATTCCCATTTACGACGCCGACCGCCAATTCGCCGTTCGTTATGTTTGCGAACGAAATCTTTCCAAGCTGATCAGCCCCGACGTTGTTGTCGATGTTATGGTCGAAGTCGAGGTATCCGGTAAAGCTCGCGCCGACACTGTTGTTCAGAATGGCGTGGTCGGGCGAGATCGTTGTCGGGCCGTCGTCGTGGAAGCTCAGCGCCTGGCCGATGTTGATGCTGGACGAGCTGGTAGCGGAATCGCCGTCCCTGTCCGTGATGGTGTCGGCCCGTGTCAGCGTGATCAGGTCCGCCGCCGACAGCGTCACCGTGTCGTCCGGACTGGTCGCATCCGGATGCTGCAGCGCGCGCATCTGGTCCAGCGTCACGACGCCGGCACCGCTCACGCTGACCGTAAAGGCCAGCGTCGCCGTCGCCCCGACATGGCCCTCGACCGTATTGCCGTTCAGCACCAGCAGGACGTGCTGTCCGGTCGCAACGTCGATCAGGCCGGAATCCACGCCCGCGCTCTTGACGCCGAGCGTATAGGCCGACGCGATCGTGCCGGCACCGTCCGCACCGTAACTGCTGACCACCGTGAAGTTGTCGGCAAAGTTCGCCGACGCGTTGATCGCAAGGTTGGTCTCGTCGACCACCAGCGCATCCGCCGGCGCCGTCGTCGTCACCGTGATGCTCGGGCCGTCGTCGTGGAAGCTCAGCGCCTGGCCGATGTTGATGCTGGACGAGCTGGTGGCGGAATCGCCGTCCCTGTCCGTGATGGTGTCGGCCCGTGTCAGCGTGATCAGGTCCGCCGCCGACAGCGTCACCGTGTCGTCCGGACTGGTCGCATCCGGATGCTGCAGCGCGCGCATCTGGTCCAGCGTCACGACGCCGGCACCGCTCACGCTGACCGTAAAGGCCAGCGTCGCCGTCGCCCCGACATGGCCCTCGACCGTATTGCCGTTCAGCACCAGCAGGACGTGCTGTCCGGTCGCAACGTCGATCAGGCCGGAATCCACGCCCGCGCTCTTGACGCCGAGCGTATAGGCCGACGCGATCGTGCCGGCACCGTCCGCACCGTAACTGCTGACCACCGTGAAGTTGTCGGCAAAGTTCGCCGACGCGTTGATCGCAAGGTTGGTCTCGTCGACCACCAGCGCATCCGCCGGCGCCGTCGTCGTCACCGTGATGCTCGGGCCGTCGTCGTGGAAGCTCAGCGCCTGGCCGATGTTGATGCTGGACGAGCTGGTGGCGGAATCGCCGTCCCTGTCCGTGATGGTGTCGGCCCGTGTCAGCGTGATCAGGTCCGCCGCCGACAGCGTCACCGTGTCGTCCGGACTGGTCGCATCCGGATGCTGCAGCGCGCGCATCTGGTCCAGCGTCACGACGCCGGCACCGCTCACGCTGACCGTAAAGGCCAGCGTCGCCGTCGCCCCGACATGGCCCTCGACCGTATTGCCGTTCAGCACCAGCAGGACGTGCTGTCCGGTCGCAACGTCGATCAGGCCGGAATCCACGCCCGCGCTCTTGACGCCGAGCGTATAGGCCGACGCGATCGTGCCGGCACCGTCCGCACCGTAACTGCTGACCACCGTGAAGTTGTCGGCAAAGTTCGCCGACGCGTTGATCGCAAGGTTGGTCTCGTCGACCACCAGCGCATCCGCCGGCGCCGTCGTCGTCACCGTGATGCTCGGGCCGTCGTCGTGGAAGCTCAGCGCCTGGCCGATGTTGATGCTGGACGAGCTGGTGGCGGAATCGCCGTCCCTGTCCGTGATGGTGTCGGCCCGTGTCAGCGTGATCAGGTCCGCCGCCGACAGCGTCACCGTGTCGTCCGGACTGGTCGCATCCGGATGCTGCAGCGCGCGCATCTGGTCCAGCGTCACGACGCCGGCACCGCTCACGCTGACCGTAAAGGCCAGCGTCGCCGTCGCCCCGACATGGCCCTCGACCGTATTGCCGTTCAGCACCAGCAGGACGTGCTGTCCGGTCGCAACGTCGATCAGGCCGGAATCCACGCCCGCGCTCTTGACGCCGAGCGTATAGGCCGACGCGATCGTGCCGGCACCGTCCGCACCGTAACTGCTGACCACCGTGAAGTTGTCGGCAAAGTTCGCCGACGCGTTGATCGCAAGGTTGGTCTCGTCGACCACCAGCGCATCCGCCGGCGCCGTCGTCGTCACCGTGATGCTCGGGCCGTCGTCGTGGAAGCTCAGCGCCTGGCCGATGTTGATGCTGGACGAGCTGGTGGCGGAATCGCCGTCCCTGTCCGTGATGGTGTCGGCCCGTGTCAGCGTGATCAGGTCCGCCGCCGACAGCGTCACCGTGTCGTCCGGACTGGTCGCATCCGGATGCTGCAGCGCGCGCATCTGGTCCAGCGTCACGACGCCGGCACCGCTCACGCTGACCGTAAAGGCCAGCGTCGCCGTCGCCCCGACATGGCCCTCGACCGTATTGCCGTTCAGCACCAGCAGGACGTGCTGTCCGGTCGCAACGTCGATCAGGCCGGAATCCACGCCCGCGCTCTTGACGCCGAGCGTATAGGCCGACGCGATCGTGCCGGCACCGTCCGCACCGTAACTGCTGACCACCGTGAAGTTGTCGGCAAAGTTCGCCGACGCGTTGATCGCAAGGTTGGTCTCGTCGACCACCAGCGCATCCGCCGGCGCCGTCGTCGTCACCGTGATGCTCGGGCCGTCGTCGTGGAAGCTCAGCGCCTGGCCGATGTTGATGCTGGACGAGCTGGTGGCGGAATCGCCGTCCCTGTCCGTGATGGTGTCGGCCCGTGTCAGCGTGATCAGGTCCGCCGCCGACAGCGTCACCGTGTCGTCCGGACTGGTCGCATCCGGATGCTGCAGCGCGCGCATCTGGTCCAGCGTCACGACGCCGGCACCGCTCACGCTGACCGTAAAGGCCAGCGTCGCCGTCGCCCCGACATGGCCCTCGACCGTATTGCCGTTCAGCACCAGCAGGACGTGCTGTCCGGTCGCAACGTCGATCAGGCCGGAATCCACGCCCGCGCTCTTGACGCCGAGCGTATAGGCCGACGCGATCGTGCCGGCACCGTCCGCACCGTAACTGCTGACCACCGTGAAGTTGTCGGCAAAGTTCGCCGACGCGTTGATCGCAAGGTTGGTCTCGTCGACCACCAGCGCATCCGCCGGCGCCGTCGTCGTCACCGTGATGCTCGGGCCGTCGTCGTGGAAGCTCAGCGCCTGGCCGATGTTGATGCTGGACGAGCTGGTGGCGGAATCGCCGTCCCTGTCCGTGATGGTGTCGGCCCGTGTCAGCGTGATCAGGTCCGCCGCCGACAGCGTCACCGTGTCGTCCGGACTGGTCGCATCCGGATGCTGCAGCGCGCGCATCTGGTCCAGCGTCACGACGCCGGCACCGCTCACGCTGACCGTAAAGGCCAGCGTCGCCGTCGCCCCGACATGGCCCTCGACCGTATTGCCGTTCAGCACCAGCAGGACGTGCTGTCCGGTCGCAACGTCGATCAGGCCGGAATCCACGCCCGCGCTCTTGACGCCGAGCGTATAGGCCGACGCGATCGTGCCGGCACCGTCCGCACCGTAACTGCTGACCACCGTGAAGTTGTCGGCAAAGTTCGCCGACGCGTTGATCGCAAGGTTGGTCTCGTCGACCACCAGCGCATCCGCCGGCGCCGTCGTCGTCACCGTGATGCTCGGGCCGTCGTCGTGGAAGCTCAGCGCCTGGCCGATGTTGATGCTGGACGAGCTGGTGGCGGAATCGCCGTCCCTGTCCGTGATGGTGTCGGCCCGTGTCAGCGTGATCAGGTCCGCCGCCGACAGCGTCACCGTGTCGTCCGGACTGGTCGCATCCGGATGCTGCAGCGCGCGCATCTGGTCCAGCGTCACGACGCCGGCACCGCTCACGCTGACCGTAAAGGCCAGCGTCGCCGTCGCCCCGACATGGCCCTCGACCGTATTGCCGTTCAGCACCAGCAGGACGTGCTGTCCGGTCGCGACGTCGATCAGGCCGGAATCCACGCTCGCGCTCTTGACGCCGAGCGTATAGGCCGACGCGATCGTGCCGGCACCGTCCGCACCGTAACTGCTGACCACCGTGAAGTTGTCGGCAAAGTTCGCCGACGCGTTGATCGCAAGGTTGGTCTCGTCGACCACCAGCGCATCCGCCGGCGCCGTCGTCGTCACCGTGATGCTCGGGCCGTCGTCCAGGAAAGTCAGCGACTGGCCGATGTCCAGCGACGCCTGGTTGGTGTCGTGGTCACCGTCGGTCACCGTCGCCGTCAGCGTGATCAGATTCGCTGCCGCCAGCGTCGTGCTGTCGTCCGGATTGCTGGGATCGGGGTGAACCACCGCACGCAGCTGATCCAGCGTCACATTGCCCGCCGCGTCCACGGCAACCGTGAACACCAGATCGTTGCCCAGCGCCGTGCGGCCTTCCACCTGGCCGCCCGCCAGCGACAGGATCACATCCTGGCCGGTCAAGGTGTCGACCAGACCGGACGGACCCGCCACCACGCCAAGCGTGTAGGTCACCGCACCCGCGTCGGCCACACCGTCATGGTTCGCATCCAGCGGGCCGTCCGCGCCGAACAGCGGCGTGAACGCACCCGCGAAGCTCGCCGTGGCGTTGGTCGCCAGCACGGTCTCGTCGACCGTCAGCGTCGGCGCCTCTCCACTTACCGTGATGCTCGGGCCGTCGTCCAGGAAAGTCACCTGCTTGCCGAGGTCGATGCTCGTGGCTGCCGTATCGCCGTCATTGTCGGTGATCGTCGCCGTCAGCGTCACCACGCCGCTGGCCAGGCTGATGCCTTCATTGCCGTCCGGATTGGTTCCGTCGGCTTCCTTCACCGCGCGGTTATCCGTGAACGTCACATTGCCGTCGCTGTCGACCTGGAGCGTGAACACCAGCAGGTTGCTCGACGCGGTGTGGCCTTCCACGATCGTGCCGTTCATCACCAGCACGACGCCTTCATTGGTCTGCGCGTCCACCAGGCCCGTCGACTTGGAGGCATCGATCGACAGCGCATAGCTGATCGGATGCTGCGGATCCGCCACACCGTCCGCGCCGCTCACCGCGGCGAACACGCTGCCGAACGATGCGCTTGCCGTGTTGTTGCCATTGTGGATCGAGCCATCGATGCCGTTGGTCGCAGCCGTCAGGTTGCTCTCGTCGACGATCAGATTCGGAAGCGTTCGCTCCTCACCCTCCACGACGACGTGAATCGACGGACCATCGTCAAGGAACGTCAGCTGCGGGCCGAGATCGATGCCAGCGCTCGCCGTGTCGCCGTCATTGTCGGTGATCGTCCCCGTCAGCTTCACCGCACCGCTGGCAAGGCTGATGCCCTCGTTGAGATCCGGGCTGGTGCCGTCGGCCTCCTTCACCGCGCGATAATCCGTGAACGTCACCATGCCAATGCTGTCGACCGACAGCGTGAACACCAGCAGGTCGCTTGCCGCAGTGTGGCCTTCCACCGTCGTGCCGTTCATCACCAGCACGACAGCTTCGCCGCTCTGCGCGTCGACGAGGCCGCTCGACTTGGACGCATCGATCGACAGCGCGTAGCTGATCGGGTGCTCGGAATCCGGCACGCCGTCCGCGCCGCTCACCGACTGGAAAAAGCCGCCGAAAAACGCGCTCGCCGTGTTGTTGCCGTTGTGGATCGAGCCGTCGATGCCGTTGGTCGCAGCCGTCAGGTTGCTCTCGTCGACGATCAAATTCGGAAGCGTTCGCTCCTCACCCTCCAGCACGACCTGAATCGACGGACCATCGTCCTGCAACGTCAGATGCGGGCCGACGTCGATGCTCGCGCTTGCGCTCTGGTTGATGTTGTCGGTCACGGTGACCGTGAGCGAGACCAGACCGGCAGGCACATGCGTGCCCTCGCTTATGTCGCCGTGTTCGCCCGTGCCTTCATGCACCGAGCGCAGATCCGTCAGCGTCAGCTTGCCGGTGGCGTCGACGGACAGCGTGAAATCCCGCGGGCCATTGACCGCTGCAGCCGCATCCTTGCCTTCGCGGCCGACCACGACTCCGTTCTCAACGAACAGAAACACATGATTCCCGGTCTGCGAATCGATCAGTCCGGTGTCCACACCCGGCGCACTGATCGACAGCGCGAAGGTCAGCGACTGCTGGCCGCCCGGCACATTGAGCGTGACGGGCAACAGACCCGAAACCGTCGTGCTCGCGAGACCAGGCATGGTGCCGTTGATGCCGTTCGTCGCGGCCGTCAGGAAGCTCTCGTCCACTGTCAGGTTCGGCAGCGTACCGAGCGTGATGGTCGGAGACTCAGGCAGGGGCGTCTGCGGAATGAAGCCAGTCGGAAGCTGGATCTGAAGGCCCGGCAGGTCCTCCTGGGGGGCCAACACGTTGGTCGGCACCGGCGGCAGAGGGTCGACCGTGAACGGGCTGAAGTTCGCCCCGCTCGCCTGCGCATTGTTCTGACCCAGCGAATCGCCGGCCGCGGGGAGAACGGCGGAAGCAGCGGACGGATCATTGATGATCGGGAAGGCGCTGGCAAATTCAGCGACGGTCAGATCGCGCCCCGGCGCAACCTGGATTGTGAGATTGCCGAGTTGATCGTGGCGCGAGTCGAAGAACGGCTCGATCGTCACCGTGGCGTGATTGTCGAAAAGAATGATCAGCTTTTCGCCGATATGAACGAGCGTGATCTTCTCGTTCGCAATAGCCGAAAAGTCGACTTGAACCTTCTGGTCATAACCGAGATTCAAAACGACCGCCTGATCGGCGAATGGCTTGGTCAACTTGAAGATGCGTGGCGGCGAGGCGTTGTTCGAATTTCCAGCAGTAGCCTGGGCAACTCGAAATTGCTCATTCATGAAATCTCTCCGCCAAAAGGCCGTGAAGTGAAAAATTGCAGGCAAATTTACGTCGAAGTGTATCTTTAAGCTATTGTTAACCCCGTTGGGGGTCAAGAAAACTATTTGGTTAATCAATGCTTTCGATCAGGATGTGGTAAAGGGATCGCGCGGCCGCGACATGTCGCAAAACGGGTCGGATTAACGCCGCCTCTGCGCTTGTCGCTCCAAGCCGGAGGGCGGCAGCTGGAGCAAAGGATGAGGAAATTACTGGTAACGGCCGTGCTGGCAGGATCTTTCGGATTGCATGCCGCCGCCGCTCAAAACCAGCCGGCGCCTGAGACACAGATGGTCGAACGCACGGTCAAGGCCCAGCCGAACAAGGACACTCAAATCGGGCTTTACATCAACGTCAGGCCCGATTGCACCTCCGGCCCGCTGCCGACCATCCGGTTGGCAACCTCCCCGACCTCGGGGAAGGTCGTCGTCAAGCCCGGCAAGGTGAAGGCGACCAACTACAAGGCCTGCCTGGCGCTGGAAGTGCCGGCTTACGTGGCCTTCTACAAATCGCCGCCGGACTTTGTCGGCGACGATACGCTGACCATCGAGGTCAAGTATCCCGGCGGACGGACCGAGATTCAAAAGATTACGGTCAACGTCGCGGGCCCCGGCGGCCAGAAGATCTAGAGCGGTTCACGGATTTATTGAATCGGAGGGGATTCCGGGTCTGGGACGAATATGATTCAAGATGCTGGCTGGGCTGGAGGCCAGCATCCGATGGTCCGACCAATTTCCAACGATTTGCGTAAGCGTGCGGTATCCGCTGTTGCCAAAGGTGAGAGCTGCCGATCTGTGGCGGAACGGTTTGGCGTTGCTGTCTCGTCAGTTGTGAAGTGGTCACAGCGTTATCGAACGACCGGCTCGGTAGCGCCTGGCAAGATGGGTGGTCACCGCAAGCCTGTGCTTGATCCGCACCGCGCCTTCATCGTCGAGCGGATCACTCAGACGCCGCACCTGACGCTGCATGGTCTGAAGGCGGAACTGGCAGCCCGTGGGGTCAAGGTCTCACACAATGCGGTCTGGCTGTTCCTGCGCCGGGAAGGGCTGCGGTTCAAAAAAAACACTGTTCGCCCTCGAACAGGCTCGCGCCGACGTCTCTCGTAGGCGCTTGCGTTGGCGAGCCTGGCAGGCCGGGCTCGATCCGGGCCGGCTCGTCTTCATCGATGAGACCTGGATCAAGACCAACATGGCCCCTTTGCGAGGCTGGGGACCCAAAGGGGCGCGCCTGCGCGGCTTCGCTCCGCACGGTCACTGGCGTACCCTCACATTCCTCGGCGCGCTCCGCCATGACCAACTCACGGCACCCTGCGTCTTCGATGGCCCGATCAACGGTGAATGCTTCCGTGGTTACGTAAAGCACATTCTCCTGCCAACCCTGCGTGAAGGCGACATCGTCATTCTCGACAATCTCGGAAGCCATAAGTCGAAAGCCGTCAGGCAAATGATCAAGGCTGCTGGCGCCAGACTCTGGTACCTGCCGCCATACTCGCCCGACCTCAACCCAATCGAACAGGCCTTCTCCAAGATCAAACACTGGATGCGGCAAGCTCAGAAGCGCTCAATCGAGGAGACTTGGCGCCATATCGGTCACCTCGTCCAAGACATCCAGCCTCGCGAATGCGCCAACTACTTCGCCAGCGCCGGTTATGCTTCAATCAAAATGTGAAACGCTCTAGGGCAAAATATCATTGCGGGTTCGGCGCCAACATTGCGCCTTCGACCGGGCTCGAATTCAGTCCACCCGCGTGACCTCGCATTGGCTGCGCGAGTTCGGTCCGACCACGCCGATATTGACGTTCTTGAACTGGTAGCTCGCATGCGCGGGGACGGGCTGGTTGGCCCACACCAGAACTGTCGTGGCGCGGTCTCGATCGTCATCCATCCAGCAGGTCAGCTCGACACTGTCGATCTTCTTGTCGGTGCCGTTGGACAGCACAAAGCTGGCGATTCCGTAATTGTCGGCCCGCCGCGTCGTCTGGAATGACTCGATCTTGACCAGCTCGGCTAGGCCGGGTCGTGCGGCGGTCGGTCGCGTGTCTTGGGCTGCCGCCGCGTCAATCAGGGCGCACAGCGACATGGAGCAGACGATTCCAGTCAACGGCCTCATGACGCGCCTCATCCCCGAACGCGCCGATATTTCCGCGTCTGCGGGGTCGACGCAAGGGCCCGCGCTGTTGCGGCTCGGAAACCGGAGATGCAGCCGTCAGTGCGACAGCGTCTTTGCGCCCGAGCTCTGCTCAGCACCTGCGCCACAATCGCCGATCCGATGTGCCACGACCAGCTCGACCCTCGGCATCTGCCCGTCGCTCAGTTCGTTCTGCTCAGTGTAGGACTCCTCGCTGTGAACCGTGATCACCGTGCTGACGGGCCCCATGAAATCGCAACGGTTCGCGAAAGTGTATTGATTGTTCTTCTTTTCGGGTCTCGCGGAGACGCAGCTGCCGACCGAGGGAGAGGAGAACGTCGCCTTCATGGAGACGGTCGGATCGACACAGGCCGTCAGCTCCCGCTCGAGCAACCGGTGCTTCGGCTTGCGATGAGCGACCATATCGAGCGTACGAACGAAGTGCCAAAGACCTTTACGGAAGGTCGGCCCCTGGAATTCATCCGCCTTGGCCACGGCGGTGGTCGAGGTGATCAGAAGCGCCAGAGCAGCACAACGCACGAAAGAGGTCGCAAGGATTGAACGCCGGCCTGTGGTCATGGTCTCCATACCTGCTCGCTTGCTCCCCCAAGGAATAGCCGCACGGCCAAAAAGCACCGCCTCAGGTTCAGGCACCGCCGTAAAGCAAACATTAACATCGCGAGCGCTCCGTCAAATTACGGAAGACCCGCTTGCCGGACCTGCTGTTTCGAATCGCGCGCGACTACGCCTGCTCCCCACGCGACTTCTTGTCACGGTGTCGGACGGTCGGTCAACCACGCGCCATTACGGACCATCAATGGCAGGGCTTAAACGCCAGTTCACGCAGATTAATTCCGGCGAGCGCGGCATTTCGGTAACAGGGAGCAGGTCGGATCACGGGTGAGTTCATCTGCCGAAAGGCCGGCCGCGAGGCACGCCGATAGTTAAATCGAGTCGGGCAGGCGCTAGACGAGCCGCACGCGCGGCGAAGGGTTCTGCGCGCTTCAAAACAAGCCCGCGCTGATTGACCTTCGAGGCCATTTTTGCTCTTTTAGTCGAATATTTCTCGCTTTTGGGGGCTGCGATGCAGAGCAGATTCAGTGGATTTTTTTGGGCAGCGGCCTTTCTGGGTCTGGCCATCGGTGCGCCCCAGGCCAGCGCGGCCGATCTGGGCCTGATGGCCTCACCCGCAGCGGTCGGAAGCTGCAGCGAACTGGTGTTTGTCTGCGAGAATGGCAAGCAATACCCGCTCTGCCCGATCGCGGTCTCGGTTGCCGGTGAGGTTGTGACGGCATCCCTGCACACCGGGCGAGGCGGGGCGCATGTCCGGCTGATTCCAATGGGCGTCGGTTATCGCTACGCCGGACGGGGCATCTGGCTCGACGGCTTCCGCGAAAATGCCCTGCTGAACTTCGGCAAGCACGGCCAGATCGCCTGCACCCTCGCCCACTAGGGCGAGGAGCAAAAGGCGAGTCGATCAGCCCTTGCTACGCAGCACGGCCCCCTGCGGCCTCGGATGCATATAGGCCTTGGGCTGAACGTAGACCGGGCAGTAATTATTCCATTGATACTGCTGCCAGTTCCACTTCCAGCAGCCTGCGTCGATCTGCGGCGCGGGACCGAAATCCAGACGATACGGCTCGTCGCCGAAGGGATAGGGATCGCTGTGAGCGGCGCTTGAAACGAACATAACTGTCAGGGAAATGGCGGTTGCGGCCAGCAATTTCGGCATGTTGCCCTCGATCTTCATGCGCTAATGCGCGACAGTGCCAAAGCGGGAGTTTCCAATCAAGGCCTTCGCGGGCGAATAGTTGAGCGCCGACCGGGTTGCTCGCTTGTTTCGCCGGCTTCGGCCTCCTGCCTGATCAACGTGGTCGCCGTGCAAGCCAATCTCGCCATCCTTGCTGCACTTGCGAGTCGTCCGAACGGACGGATTGCGTTTGCCGAGCTCGAGCAGCAACTCCAGGCGCACGACGAGAATGGGGACATCGAGGACCGGATAGAGCAGCAGGTCTCCGCCGGAATCGAGCTGATCGAGGCCGGGCTTGCCGTCGTGAATGGCGACAGCCTGGAGATCACGCAAGCGGGCCGCTCGGTCATCGAGGCCCTGCCCGATCGGTCGTCGCCTCAGTCGAAGTCGCTTGAAAACACCGATCATCTGATTGGCCCCGAAGTGCGCTCGAGGATGCTCAATCCTGATCTCCGCGAGGAGACCGAACCCCACTCCGGCCAAGGCTCGGACGCTCCCGGGACAGACGCAACGGCCCGCCGCCTCCCCTCACGCGAACCAGATCCTGCACCGGACAATGGCGACTGGCGAGCGCGCACGTTCGAAGCAATTGCCCGGCTGCTGCATCGGCTAGCCGCGCTGTGGCGGCGGCACATCGAGGAGGATCTGCCGAAAGCGCGGACGGTCAGCCGAGGAACGAGCGTCAATGGAATCGTCGTTGCGCTCATCAGCCTGCTGGTCGTCATCATCTGCGCCGGCGCCGTAATTGCTCTGCGACAGATCAGGTCGCTGCAGACGGAGATCTCCTCCCTGCAGCGAGAGCTGTCGCCGATGAAGGAGCGGCTTTCGCGGTTCGAGGCAGAAAAAGCACGGCAGGCCGACGAGAAGGCGCGGGAAGAACGCAGCAAACGGGCAGCAGACAATCCGCTGCAGCAAGCGCCTCTCACTCTGTCGCGGGAGGAGATTCAACTCATTCGCGACTATATCAAACCGGCACCAGCCGCCGGATCCTCCGCGGCGCCGGCGGTTGGCGATCCGCTTCCCGGAGCGACGATCCCCTTCCCTTCGCCGGTCACCGAAAAAGTGCCCAAACTGCTCGGCGCGAGATTCGCGATCCGCAACGGAACCATCATCATCGTCAGAAGGGACAGCCGTCAGATCGACGCTGTCCTTGGGCCGAACTGAGCGCGGTCCATCAGAGCGCGAGCGAGTAAGGAAATTGCCTCGTCAGATCGAGATCGAGGTAACCGCTGCCGTCGATCCATTGATGCGGGCAATAAGCAAGCGTGGATGGATCGATCAGCAGACCGTCTCGCAGAATTGCCTCGCGCGTTCCTATCCTTCCGGTCGCTATCTGGCCTTCTTGTGGATCGAAGCGCAACGCATCAAACACAGCGGTATCGTTTGTCACCCGAAGCCCCTGCTGAAATGAACATCTTTAAAGTGACAAAGACTATCGATCCGATTAACCGAGGCAAGCGTTATCGTTTTTGCAACTGCTAACTCAGGGCCAGGCACGCGCCCCTAATCGCTACCGTTATCATTCGAGAGCGGATAGCCTCAGCTGTGTCTAATCCTGTTTCCAACACCCAATTCGAGAGGAGAAACGCGATGCGAGGCACTTCTTACATCCTGGCGGCTGCCGCGCTTCTTGGGATCGGCACCCTCATGACATCAGGACCGGCCGCTGCTGGCGGAACGCGGATGGGAACGGGCGGCCTTCCCACCGTCGAAAATGCGTGGGGGTCTGGATACGGCCAGGGCCCGTCCTTCTATGGGCAATATGCGCCCGTTGCGGACGACGGCTACCTCTTCAGTTATGAGTATCCCGTTTTCGTGGGCCACGACGTGCGAGCGATCGCCGTCGACCTCTCCAATTCGCGCTTCCGACACCGACCCGTCGCTGGACCCGGAATCATCTACTATCGCGGCCAGTATCCGCGGCCATATCGCATCAACCCCTATTGGTGAGCTGATCGACCGAGCTGCCGCGCGGCCCGCCAGCGCCGCGCAGGCAGAGAAGGCATGTCAGCCCTCTCCCGCTTGCGCGTCCCCATCGGGTCCACCCCGGCTCACTTTCGATCCGGGCAGGCGCTTGCCGACCAATCCCTTGACTGCATCGTAGGCTTCGAGCAGCGGCGGCGTTAACGAGAAGAACGCGCCAAGCGCAATGGCGATGACGACATGGCGCAGCGAAACGCTCTCGTCCTGAGTTTCGGCCGCGCCATAGTTCATCCCGGCTGCGACAGGGGTGGCCCCGTGCGATCTGCCGGCGACGTTCGCGGTCCGCGGCTTACGCGGCGGGATCATCACGAGGACGAAGAGAACGTTGATCAGCAACCAAATGCCGAGGATGATGAACAGCGTTCTCATTCGTAAAATCCAAAAAAAGATGCGCCTAAATTCTCTCGCCATCCGAAGGGTAAAATGTGCCCATGGATCAGTCACACTTGTCCAGGCCATCCCCCGATGCAAGCCTAAATCTTGGTCGTTAAAGATAAATCTGCCGTAAAAAAACGCGGTTTGAGCAAGGGCGGCCCGGCCCACCCGGCACCCGGCATTGGTTCCGATTTTCTCCTGAACGGTTTTGGGGAACCCAAAGGCACCGACCATGTGATCCTAGTCCAGGAATTCAACTCCGATACGATTTCCGCTGGACCAGACGACACGGCAATCCCGGATGATGCGATCCTTCTCCAGCATCAGCTTGATGCGGGGTCTGACGTAGACCTTGTCCGCCATCTCGATGGCGGCGCCGAGATCGGAAAGACTGACCACGCGGCATCGCATGCTGGATCCGTCGCCGGCGATGTATGCGACCTCGTCAACTGTCGCGCGCTGCTGCCTGCGACGTTCCTCCACGACAACTCACCGCTTGCTCAGGTTCTTGCCGCGCAGGAAGTGAACTCCGACCTGGTCGCCGTTGATCCAGGCCAGCTCGCAGCGGCGGAAGGCCGCCCCGGTCGTCGAAAGCAGCAGGAAGAACTCCTTCAGCGCAAGACCTTCGATCGATCCTTCGATCTTGAGCTTCGCTCCGGCTTCGGCCACGTCGGTCATCTGACATTGCCGGCTCCACGTTCCGTCGATGGCCACCATGTGCACCTCGACGCCGCGCGAGAACTCGACCCGTGCCATTGCGCGTTTTTCGGGTGGTAGTGAATGAGACATATCAGGACGAAACCCGGATTTGAAAATTCAATCGAGTCGCAGCCCGCCGCCTGCCGGACCAATCAGCCCCGCCGACGCGAGACGCCCTTGCGAAATCAGGCACTCCTCGGCCGCCGGCCGAAGCACACGGCGCTGAAATTGCCGCGTCGTCCTGATAGTGCCGGACAAAAATTCAGGAAAGACTAATGAGCCTGTCCGATTTCGGCAAATCGCAACCGCAAGCCCCGGCTTGCTGCGGTTCGGGACGAAGCCCCCGACGGGACCGCTCGCAGCGCCCCCCCCCTCTTCGCATCGGATTCATGATCGTCCGGCGTCAGCCATCCGTAAAAGTGCTTAACTCGGTTTTAGGCCTCGGTATTCCTGCGGATTTCGACGCGGGGTTCCATGGTGCTAGGGTTCCACTCGCGCGCGACGGAACCCTCGCCAGCCCCGGGTGGACCGGCGCCGCAAAACGGACGTGGCCCGCCTCCACCGCTTTTTGCCGGAGGCGGGCTTCCTTTCCATTGACCTGGCCAAACTGAAAGGGGCCGCTCAGAGAGCGGCCCCTTGCCGGTTGAAATGCTTGTCCGTACTGAAATGCCAGCCCCGGCATCAACACCCTACCGGTACTGAAGTGCCATGTGGATTCCGTTCTACTACGGTGAACCATACTGCCATATTTTAACGTCGCCCAGGCGCCAGGACGGCCCGGCCCGCCAGTGGAACCTCTGGTCAGCGCGCAGGCGGTGCGGGCACGGCCGCTGGCGGAGCCGCCCGCGTCGGCATCGGCTTTGGTTTTGCGGCCGCCGGCTGCGTTGCAGCCTGCGGCGACGAGGCCGTTGGCGCGGGGGCCGGCGCAGCGGGAGCTGCCACGCGCGGCTGCGGAGGCGTGAGCTTCTTGGGCGCCGCATTCTGCTCCAGACGGATCAGTTGATCCCTGACAGCCTTGATCTGCTCGGCTGCGTTCGCATTGTCGCGCTCCGCCAACTCCTGACCAGCCTTCACTTGATCGGAAAGCCTGGCGACGGAGCGGCCCAACTGATCCTGGCTGGCCCTGAACTGCTCGCCGAAGTCGGCGCTGTCGCGGGCCATCTGTTCGCGACCACGCTTGAGCTGCTCGATATCGCCTCTCAGACTTGCGAGATCGTGCGACATCGACTGCAGCAATGCCGCCAACTCTGGCGGTAGAGCCGCTGACACGGCCGCGATCGCAGGCGAGGTTTGCGAATTCGCCTTCGCGGCGTCTCCGGACGGCCCCAACCAGACAACAGCCGTGACACCAAGTCCGGTAGCCAGCATGATCGCCGCCAGGACGAACGCACCCCAGCGGCGCAGCGAAGTCCGACGGCCCGAGACCGCCGGCCTAACCACGTCGACGCCCGGTGCCCGAGGGTTCCGCCGGAGGCTTGCGGCTTCCAGCTTCGATGGTTGTCCCGGGCCCGCCGCAACATCGACGTGGTCCGAAGCTCTGCGCTGGCTCTCAATTTGCGCTTCAGGCGCCGGATGTCCTGAAATGCCGGCTTCGCGGGAGCTCAGCTTTCCGAAGCTTCCCTTCGGAGCGTCAATGCCATGCGCAAGGTCGTCAAAACCCTTTGCTGCGCGTTCGCCGGCCGAGGCCTCGTCATGGGGCTCGGGATCAAAATAAGTGACCGGTGATGGCGGCTCGTTGAGTATGCCGGCAATGGTATCGCTCAACGCCTGTAATTTATCGGTACTCATTTGCCACCTTCGGCACAAACCCGAAACAAGCGCGGTCCGTCTGAACGCGACGGGCCGATCGTTATTTCTGCTTTAATGGTTGTCAAGATCGGGCGCCGCATGCGAGCGCCGTCGATCTCGACCATCTCCTCCGGGACAAGGTCGTGATTTACGACCCGCAGCTTCGATCAATGCTCAACGCGAGACGCAAAATGCCGTCATGCCAAAGGGTTCTGCGATCAATTGACCGGGCTCGTAAACGATGCGAGCTCTTCGCAACGTGCGAACCAGATCTCCGATTTCCTGATGACCGGCACGGAAATAGAGCAGATGCGTGATGGCAAAGGACAACATGCAGGTGCCAAGAATGGTCGCCTCTTTTGAAGCCGATTAAAAAAGAACTGGCGTTCGGGAGCAGGAAGGTAGAAACTTCGTTCGACCAGCATCACGTCAGCCGTAAATTCGAAAGTCGCGATTTCGCCAACGCGGGAGTAGCGTCATGCGATACGTTTTTGGGCAGACAGTCTCTCCTCAAGACCAGCTTTCGAAAGTCACGCAGGAGAGCCGTGAGCGCGCGAAAACAAAGCCTGCCGGCGAGGACAGAGAGGAGCTTCAGAGGAAGGCCAACCAAGCCGACACGGCGGCCCACATAGATGAGTGGGTCAATTCTCCCGGGCTCCGGCCCCCGACCTAGTCAGATCAGATCGCATCATGTCTGCTCGGCGCTGACGCCTACAAGGCGCTCGGCATCGTCCATCACGCTGATGTTGTGATCGGGCCAATCGAAAAGCTAATCAAGGAAAGCAAAACTATCGTTTCCCTGCCAACAGGAAAGTTTACAGGGAAAATGCCCGTCGCGGGGCCGGCTTCGCAACGAGAACTGGCAAAAAACACCTGAAAATCCGCGGAAATTCCAAAACGACGCGGCGCGATGCGCCCCACCGGAACAGGGAATTCGTTGGCGACATGGAATCTGTTCTCCGGAAGCACGGAAAAAGGAAAACGTATGCGACGCCATCGGATCTCGCCTCGCTGGTAAGCTTGAGCGACAACTCCTCTGGCTTCCGGTTCGGTCGTATCGCTCAGCACGAGCTTGGGATCTGTGCGTTGGAATAGATTTGATCTAGGCAAAAGCCGAAAACGGTCAAGCCGGCCAATTAAGACGATCGAATCACACTCTCCAACCTAAGGTCAAATAGGGAGAGTAACTGGGGCAGAAGACAAGTTCCGGTATTGAAACACCGTGTTATCCCGGACTCCACCGGGTGACTTGGATCAGTTGGAATACGAGGGCCGGGGCTGGTATTTCATCCCGAACAATTATTGCAACCGGCAAGGGGCTGCCGAGAGGTGGCCCCTTTGGATTCCGACACCGCTCGAGGCGGATGGGAGACGACGTTTCTTAAATGAAAGAGGCCGCCACTGAGGCGGCCTCTGTACTAAATGGCGACGTTTGGGGGCTGGCTCAAACGGCGACCACGGACTCACTGTATGGCTAGGTCTGTCCGTCAAGTGCATTCTCATCAGCTGACCAAGCGCATGGCGCTTGAGTCGTCGCGGGATGTTGGGACGATCGTGCCCCGTGGCGTGGTGTAACTGACAGCAGGCCACCGCCAATTTTCCGGCGGGTCGGAAGGCATCAGCCTGCCACGGCGGGCAAGCCGACGATGGGATCATCGCTCAAGGGAGCGATGGTTTCCAGCGTCATGTAGCGGGCGCGCTGGACGGCCCATTCGTCGTTCTGTTCGAGCAGGATCGCACCGACGAGGCGGACAATGGCGTCCTCGTTTGGGAAGATGCCGACCACCTCGGTCCGCCGCTTGATCTCACCGTTGAGGCGCTCGATCGGATTGGTCGAATGCAGTTTGGCACGGTGCGGAGCCGGGAAGCTCATATAGGCCAGCACGTCGGGCTCGGCGTCATCCATGAAGGCGGCGAGCTTTGGCAGTTTGGGACGGAGCTGATCTGCGACCTTGCGCCATTGCGTCCTGGCCGCTTCGGCATCGTCCTGGGCGAAGGCGGTGGCGATGAAGGCGGAGACGACGCGCCGGCCGCTCTTGCCAGCATGTGCCAGGACGTTGCGCATGAAGTGGACGCGGCAGCGCTGCCAAGCGGTATTGAGCACCTTACTGACGGCGGCCTTGATGCCCTCATGCGCATCGGAGATCACGAGCTTGACGCCGCGCAGCCCGCGGCGGGCGAGCTTGCGCAAGAACGCGGTCCAGAACGTCTCGGCCTCGGAGGGGCCGATATCCATGCCCAGGATCTCGCGCCGGCCATCGCTGTTGACACCCACTGCGACGATCACCGCGACCGAGACGATGCGCCCCTGCTGGCGCACCTTCACGTAGGTGGCGTCGATCCACAGATACAGCCAGTCGCCCTCGATCGGGCGGGCGAGGAAGGCCTTCACTTTGTCGTCGATCTCACCGCACAGCCGGCTCACCTGGCTCTTGGAGATCCCGCTCATGCCCATCGCCTGCACGAGGTCGTCGACCGAGCGGGTCGAGACGCCCTGCACATAAGCTTCCTGGATCACGGCGGTCAGCGCCTTCTCGGCCATCCGGCGCGGCTCCAGGAAACCCGGGAAGTAGCTCCCCTTGCGCAGCTTGGGAATGCGCAGCTCGACGGCCCCGGCGCGCGTCTCCCAGCTCCGATCGCGGTAGCCGTTGCGCTGGGCCAGGCGCTCGGCGTTCTTCTCGCCGTAGGCCGCGCCGGTCAGCCCGGCGACCTCCAACTCCATCAGCCGCTGGGCGGCAAAGCCAATCATCTCGCGCAGCAGGTCGGCGTCGGGGGCCTTCTCCACAAGCGCGCGAAGGTTCATCATCTCGTCGGTCATCGGTGGTTCCTCGAATCAGGTTGGTGTCAGCAACCCGACCCTACCGGCGAATTGCCGGTGACCACCGCAAAGCCGTCCACCCGCTACGGCGCTATTTGAGGGCGCGCGGGCGGACGGCTTTGCTCTACCGAGCTACACCATCACTGGGGACACGACCTGTTGGGACACGAACGGCCTTCACGCAACAATCGGGCCAATGCCGGACTCATACACTCTGCCAACAGCGTCTTCATTCAATCAGGTCGTCGGCAATCAGCAGAAACTCGCGGCTGATCGTCAGTTGCTGCTCTGATCGCCTCGCGGCTATGAGCTAGAGCGTTTCACATTTTGATTGAAGCATAACCGGCGCTGGCGAAGTAGTTGGCGCATTCGCGAGGCTGGATGTCTTGGACGAGGTGACCGATATGGCGCCAAGTCTCCTCGATTGAGCGCTTCTGAGCTTGCCGCATCCAGTGTTTGATCTTGGAGAAGGCCTGTTCGATTGGGTTGAGGTCGGGCGAGTATGGCGGCAGGTACCAGAGTCTGGCGCCAGCAGCCTTAATCATTTGCCTGACGGCTTTCGACTTATGGCTTCCGAGATTGTCGAGAATGACGATGTCGCCTTCACGCAGGGTTGGCAGGAGAATGTGCTTTACGTAACCACGGAAGCATTCACCGTTGATCGGGCCATCGAAGACGCAGGGTGCCGTGAGTTGGTCATGGCGGAGCGCGCCGAGGAATGTGAGGGTACGCCAGTGACCGTGCGGAGCGAAGCCGCGCAGGCGCGCCCCTTTGGGTCCCCAGCCTCGCAAAGGGGCCATGTTGGTCTTGATCCAGGTCTCATCGATGAAGACGAGCCGGCCCGGATCGAGCCCGGCCTGCCAGGCTCGCCAACGCAAGCGCCTACGAGAGACGTCGGCGCGAGCCTGTTCGAGGGCGAACAGTGTTTTTTTTGAACCGCAGCCCTTCCCGGCGCAGGAACAGCCAGACCGCATTGTGTGAGACCTTGACCCCACGGGCTGCCAGTTCCGCCTTCAGACCATGCAGCGTCAGGTGCGGCGTCTGAGTGATCCGCTCGACGATGAAGGCGCGGTGCGGATCAAGCACAGGCTTGCGGTGACCACCCATCTTGCCAGGCGCTACCGAGCCGGTCGTTCGATAACGCTGTGACCACTTCACAACTGACGAGACAGCAACGCCAAACCGTTCCGCCACAGATCGGCAGCTCTCACCTTTGACAACAGCGGATACCGCACGCTTACGCAAATCGTTGGAAATTGGTCGGACCATCGGATGCTGGCCTCCAGCCCAGCCAGCATCTTGAATCATATTCGTCCCAGACCCGGAATCCCCTCCGATTCAATAAATCCGTGAACCGCTCTAAGCCGCACGGACCTCGCTGAGGAATTGCGCGACTTCGGCCTGAAGCCTGCTGCTCTCGGCGGCCAGCGACTTGGCGGAGGCCAGCACCTGCGATGACGCCGCGCCGGTCTGCTGCGCGCCGGCATTGACCTTGGTGATGCTGCCTGAGACCTCGCGGGTCCCGTCGGATGCCTTCTGCACATTGCGGGCGATCTCGGTGGTCGCCGCGCCCTTTTGCTCGATCGCGGCCGCGATCGTGGTGGCAATGCCGGATATCTGGGCGATGGTATCGCCGATTTGCTTGATGGCGACCACGGAATCGTTGGTCGCGCTCTGGATTGACGTAATCTGACCCCCGATCTCCCCGTTGCCTTCGCGGTCTGGGCCGCGAGTTCCTTCACTTCCTGCGCCACGACGGCGAAGCCGCGACCCGCATCTCCCGCCCGGGCGGCCTGGTGGCGTTGAGCGCCAGAAGATTGGTCTGCTCGGCGATCGTCGTGATCAGCTTGATCACGTCGCCGATCCGGTTCGCCGCATCGGACAACGTGTTGATCCGGTCGTCGGTGGCGCGGGCCTGCTCGACGGCGGCGGCTGCGATCCGGGTCGATTCCTGCATCTGGCGACTGATCTCGTGGATCGAGGCGGTGAGTTCGTCTGTCGCAGATGCCCCGACTGGACATTGGTGAGGCATTCTCCGAAGCACGGGTCACGACGCCCGCCAGCTGCTGGGTGTGGTTGGCCGTCTTGGTCAAAGAGCTGGCGGTCGATTCCAGCTCCGATGAGGCGGTGCTGACGCTGCCGACGATCTGATGCATCGCCTGTTCAAAACGCTTTACGAGGCTGTCGAGCAGATTGGCGCGGCGTTCTTTCGCGGTGCGTTCGGCCTCCTCCGCGGCCTGCAAGGTCCTGGCGCGCTTCAGCCCGTCGCGGAACTCCACCATCGACTGCGCGATGATGCCGATTTCATCGTGACGTTCGGTCTCCTCGATCTCGACGTCAAGATTGCCGGCCGCCAACGTCCGGGTCGTCGTCTCGATTTTCGACAGGCTCTCCAAAATCAGAAACTTGGTCTACAGCCTTTGGACGTCGAATTCGCTCCAGAGAGCGGACGTCGAATTGAATGCTAGTCGAAATCGTTCTCCCAAGCCGATCTCTGGCCTCGGACGGTCAAATGCACGCAAGTGGCCGACCAGTGTGCAGCCGAAGAACTGATGGCTTGCGTGATCGTATAAACTCAGGGCATTCCTGTCAGCGCCACATGGACGGTCTCCTCGTCGCAAATTCCGGCTGCCGAGCTGGCAAAGCCCCTGCACGTTGGGTGCTTACGAGGGCGCACTCATCGCACCTAAACAGCCGGGAGCCGCCGTGCTCTCCCAAAAACTTCATTGGCTCCAGGCAGAGTTCGCACGGGCAAAACGGCGTAGCCACAGCAGCTTTGAAATTGATTTTCATCCTAGTCTCCGACCATTTGCTCTTCGTACGGCCGAACCAGTGCAGCGGGCCTCGGTCCGCGAGCGGATCTGCGATGTCCGTAATGTCGCTTGCGCAATCTCGATAGTGCTTGAGAACGTCTTCGCTCAGTATTGAATCGATCTCACACTAGACAGCAGCCTAGAACCTGCAGGGGCAAGCGCCTGTACCCGCCAAGACACGCCGAGGGCTATTCGTCTGTTTTCCCCAGAGAGGCTGGATTTTCCACACGGACCGCTCCGCCAATCCGGTACTGCCGCACCCGGCAGGCCTTATCGGCCCTCGACCAGCTCTGGAGCTCGCGGACATTCTCCGCGATCACGACCTGCGTGGCGCGAGGCCAATCGCGGGCATGTCAGCCTCAATCAGTTGAAGGTGATGAGTGCCATCGAGCGCTGCCGCACGGCGGCGCTCGGCGGGCATGTCGCACGCTGCGAGAACGTAGCATGCGGCCATACGGAGATCGCCTACAATTCCTGCCGCCACCGGCCTTGCCCGAAGTGCCAGGCTGCGGCGTCACGCCAAGGGCTGGCCGACCGCGAAGCCGAGCTGTTGCCGGTGCCGTACTTCCATGTCGTGTACACGCTGCCGAGCGAGTTGCGCGACATCGCCTACCAGAACAAGCGCGTGATCTACGACCTGCTGATGAAGGCGGCGGCCGAGACAACGCTCGCCATCGCCGCTGACCCAAACGTCTCGGTGCACGGATCGTTATCACGGCCGTGCTCCACACCTGGGGCTCGGCGCTCACCCATCACCCACACGTACACATGATCGTGCCGCGCGGAGGACTCTCGTTCGACGTCGCACGATGGATCGCCTCGCGCGCCAACTTCCTCGTCCACGTCAACGTGTTGGCGCGCCTGTTCCGCGGCAAGATGCTGGCGATGCTCATGGATGCGCACGACGCCAAACAGCTGACGTTCTTCAAGCGATCCCTCTCGATCCGATCACGGCCATCACTGGGTCCAGCCCCCGTTGATGTGCTGCGAGCTCTCGCCCGGATCCCTCGGACGCTCGCGACCTCGCCTCCACGTCTATCTCCAGGTCGCATTCTGCCTGCGTCAGTGCAGCGCCGCTTCAACGCACGGCGGGCCGCTCGTGGGCTAGGGGCAATGTCCCGCTTCGGGTCAACCTTTGCCGCGTGCCGAACAGCAGCCCCGGGCCAAAAGCCGGCGAGATTGCTTGTGAATAATCTAGGAGGCCGGGCCTCGGAGCGGCACTGTTCGAGGTGCTTGGATCAACGCCGGCCGCCGGAGCCGAACAACCACCCAGTCTTTACGTGGAACGCAAACCTGCCCGGCGCCGAAAAGTAGATTGCCGACTGGCCTTCTCGATGAAACGAATGTGGGCCAGGACGTGTGCGTGGGGGCGGTCGCAAGCTGTTCTATTTTGAGCGTTCGGCCGCCGCAGTTAGCACCGGGTAGCGGGCATAGAGCGTGTCGACGCGGTCCCGCCACATCGCCACGAACGCGCCCGAGGTGAGGCTATCGACCGACTTCCATTCGCGTTTGACCGCCGGCAGCGTGTTGCCCCAGATGGCGCGCTTGCACCATCGCTCGCCTTTTTCCGAGCCCTCCCGGGTTGCGCACATCGACTTCCAGGCAATCCGCTGCGGATGGCTGATGTGTTGTGCGGCTCCTTCCCAACCCTGCTGGTGGATCAGGTAGAGATCGGAAAAGGTCGGCTTCTTGTGCGTCATTATTTCGAATAACGCGGCCTCGCTGAGGAACTTGTAGGCGGCACCCATGGCGTTGTCGCGAGGATTGAGGATGTCGCCCGATCCGTATCTGCTGAACTCAAACTTGCTAAGCTGGAAGAGACCGATATAGGAGCCGGTGCGTTGCTTGGGATTGAAATCGGATTCGATTTTGGCGACCGCCTTCATGAAATTGACATCGACATCGAACGCTTCGGCGGCACGTTCGATCTCCTGGACGGGCGTTCCAAGCGGAACGCCGCTCAACGCCGACAAGGCGATCTTGGCGGGTTTCTCCGGCGGCGGAATCTCCGAGTAGACGTAGTACTTCAGAAAGGACGGCTTGCCTTCGCCCGGATTGAGCGAAGCCGCCGGCGGACGGTCCTGCTGTGGCCTTGTGTCCTTTTCTGGCAGCGCCGCCTCGAGGCTGGCGACTTGCAACATTGGCCCTTGCGAACTGGCCACATCGGACGGCAGCACCGAGTCCGGCGCGGCGGCGCTGAAGCCCGCCGCAACGATCGCATTAGCCGATAATCCTGTATCGAATTTCGCCTCGATGACCGGGGTAGGAAACGCCGCGCTGGCATTTGTCAGGACCATCGTCACATTCAGCGGGATGCCGCTGAATGCATCAGCAACTCTCGCGTTCGGCGTTGCGATGCTCGGGCGCGATACCGCGACCTGACCAATGGCGGCAAGCGAAGTCGCCGTCAGCGCGCCAGCAATACAGCCTGCTTGCCAAATCTTCAACGTCGCCAGCCGCGCGGCCGCGGCCTCCCATTCAAATCTAGCCACAGATCCCCGTGTTCAACCGGGAGCCCCAATCCCGCAGCGACTTAACCTTTTGGATTTGCCACAACGAAGGCGTGAGGATGGACGGCTCGAAGTTCTCACGGGCTGTTGCCGCCAAGACACATTAGACAGGGAAGCTGACTAATCGTTTGCTTGTGTGCGAACGCCATGTCAATTGAGCTGCAAGCCGCAGCGCTGTACCACAGTACCGATCATCGCGACGGCGCGCTCCGCTGTATCGGCGGCGTCCTGAGAGTCTGCTCTGGGTCTTGGCCGCATGAAAACGTTTCAATGCGGGGTGGCGCTTTGAACAGCCCCATGAGGCCCGGATTGGCGCCGAAATGGCATAATGAGGCCCCGGAAACCGGCTCAATGGCTTGCCCGAGCCGAGCCGCTGTGATTGACGATGAGGTGGGTGGCACGCACGCGACAGCGATCTTGGCTCAGGCCTGAATCGCCGCGATCAGCGCACCAGCACCCATGATGTTCATCACGCGCGTGAGATTGTAGGCGAGCACGGGGAGCGCCATCTCAGTGGCGACCTTCGGCAAGCGCTTCGTCAGGAAGTGCGTCGCGCCCATGCGCATCTTCAGTGTGCCGAACGGGTGCACGACTGTCTCGCGACGGCGGCGCATCGCCTGAGGATCAGCGTCGAGCCGCTTCTGGACATTCTCCACGACGTGCTCATGCTCCCAACGAGAGATGACGCGGTTTTTGCCCGTGGTGCAGCGCGCCTTCAGTAGGCAACTCCCACAGGCTTTCGTGACGTAGCGCCGAATGGTGCGTTCGCCATCCACTGTTGTGAGCCAATATGCCAGCAACTCGCCAGCGGATCCGGCCAATGCCATCGTTGAGAGCAATGAGCAACGCTTCGAACGTCGTGCCGGTCATCCTAGGTACGAATGGCGCCAACACGCTGACCGGCCTTTGGCAATGTCGTGATCTTCGGCTTCGACGACACGATACGATCACCGGCGGCGCCGGTAATGACATTTTGAGCGGCGGCGCGAGCGCCAATCATTTCCGCTTCACGTCGAAATCCGATGGTGTCGACACTATTCTCGATTTCACGGCTGGGTTGGATGTCCTCGATTTCTCGCGTTCGTCCTTTGGCAATCGCCTTGCCATTGGCGGCAACACCGGAACGCTCGCACCGAGACGCTTTGCCGCCGATCCGACTGGCACCGCCACGGGGGCAACCGCGCAATTCGTCTACAATACTAGCGAGGGAACGTTGTGGTTCGACTGCTGAGGAACCTCGGCGGCCGGCGCATCTCACCCAAGCGACCCGTGACCCTTGGCCATTCTTTGTTCGCGCGGGGCTTGTCTATACTCCTTCAAGCCCGACACGGCTAGAGTGGGACTTGAGGTGACGGGGGATCCGGCCTATTGTACTGCGTTGCTTTTGGACCGTCGCCGATTGAGGTGGTTCAGATGAAGATGCTCTTCACATCTCTGGTCGCCGTTTCGCTCCTCGGATCTGCGATGACGGCTCAGGCGGACACGATTTACCCGACGAAGCGATGCCGTGTGTACGAAGACACTTCGTTCATTCAAATTCCCGGCCAGTGCGGAACCATTCTGCCGTATTATCCCCGAAGGCTATTTGTCCGTTCCTGGAGCAGACGGTCCGCTGTTGAGCGGTGGTATTGAGCATTGGCGACTGACAGACGACGTGAAGATCCGGCCGCCGCGGCTTCAGTCCCACGCTCATACCCCTGGCTTCAGTCACCGGGTGGTCACCAGCGGTGACCGGGCGGACAAGCGACCTGAGGGGCAATATCCTTGACACCGAAAAACCGCCACCGGCCGGGAATACCCTTGGGGACATGAGAACCTCGATCACTCTCGATCCGGCAATCAGGTCCTTCACGGTGCTGGAGAGAAGAATCTCGCGGGGCAGCGCGGGCGGCTACGCGCGCACCTATGTGCACAGCGACCCCGGTGACGTGGTCGCCTTCGATTATGCACTCGTAGTGTGAATACCGCAACGGATCGCCAATCCCGGATTGCCAACCACATCCCTTAGATCGCCGGCTCATTCGATCGCACCCGCTGGCCCCTCAAAGGTTGCGAAGATGCCATCGCCCGCAGTGTTCACTACTCGGCCGCCGAGACGCGCGACTTCCCTCCGAACTTGCTGATGATGGGGTTAGACTAGGTCCGAGTCCCCATCGCTGTGACGCGTTGGGTTGACTGGACAATATCGATGAAAAGGAGGGTCGCGAGAACACGGTCCCCTCTTACAACAGCGACGCGGGAGATCTCTTTGTTTGCTGCAGCTCTGTGCAGATCAATCAGGGCAAAACCAGGCCGACGCCGAAGCGCGCCGGCCTCATGCCGAAGCCAGTCCCAGCGCTTGACGGCGCCCGTATCGTGCTCGGCGCGCGCGTTGGGGCGCTCGCGCGCAGCCATTCACGCTGGGGGAGCGGGAGGCGCGGCCGCCTGAGCGCCGGCCAGGGCTGCTTGCAGCGCGGCCTCCTTGGTGTGATCGAGCGATGTTTTCAGTACGGTGCCGCCTTCACCTCTGAGACCTTCGAGCACTTTATCCGCGGTCACTTTGCGCACCAGCACGAACAAGGCCGCGGTGCCAGGCTGGATGGCGGCCGCGGTTTCCTTCATCCATTTGTCATCAATGCCGACGTCGGTCAGATATCCGCCAAGAGTGCCGGACGCCGCACCAAGCGCGGCGCCGAGAAGCGGCGATAGGAAGATCAGTCCGATCAGACTGCCCCAAAACGCGCCAGATACCGCCCCGGCTGCCGTCGTATTGAGGAGTTGATTCAGCTTCACCGCGCCTTGAGCGTCTTTCACAGCAATCACCGCATCTCCGATCTCGATCAGGTACTCCTTCTGCATGGAGAGAAGTTTCTGCCGAACCTCTTCCGCCTTCGCCTCTGTCGGGAAAGCAATGACGACAAGTTCACTCATCCGATCGCTCCAATGTTAATTCGAATACCTCGAGGGCACGCAGTCAGCCAGGGGGAGAGGTTTGCGCGGTGACTTCATCTTACAATTGCTTGAGGTGCTCGTCCAAGTCATGGCCGTTCAACATATTGAGCGTGGCCTTGTCACCAGAGATACTGAGCACATCGTATGGCTCAAGTGAACCGTTGGTCGTCACAGTGCAAAGATCTGCTGGGCTGTAGCCTCCCTCGGCATAATACGTCACCTAAAGCCGCGAGGTCCGGAAGGTGTCACAGCTTCCGACTTCTCCAGACTTTAGACCAGCCATGAACCAGCGGGTGCGCTGCTCGGATGTGCCGTGCGTGAACGCGTCCGGCACGACGTAACCTTGCGACTGCCGCTGCAATCGATCATCGCCAATCGCCGAAGCGGTTTGCATCGCTGCCTCAACGTCGCCAGGCTCAATAAACTTCCACTTCTCTTCCGCGCGATTTGCCCAGATCCCGGCGAGGCAATCGGCCTGAAGTTCGACCCGGACCTGCAGGGCGTTGGACGCGGCTTTGTCCATCCCACGCTGCTGGTCCTGCACCCCGGACAAGACGCCGAGCTGGTTCTGAACGTGGTGCCCGATTTCATGGGCAATCACATAGGCCTGAGAAAACTGGCAGCTTTTGCTTCCTGCGTCGCAGCCTTTGAAACGCCGCTCCAGGTCCTGAAAGAAGCTGGTGTCAAGATACACCTTGTGATCGAGCGGGCAGTAGAATGGCCCCATCGAGGATTGTGCCGATCCACAGCCAGAGGTCGTTGCCCCCGAGAACATCACCAGCGTTGGCCGCTCGTACTGTTTGCCGGCTTGAGAGAAAATGGCGGTCCACTGCACTTCGGTGCTGCCGAGCACCGCAGAAACAAAGTGGCCCATTTCATCGGAAGGCGTGCCCGACTGGGCCGCACTGGTTTGCTGCTGGGCGCTATCGTTCCCCGATATTGTTTCCGCCCCTTGGATCAGCACGCGCGGATCAATGCCCAGAGCCCAACCGATCAGCCCGAGCACGACAATGGTGCCGATACCAAGCCCGCCGCCACCTCCGGGAAGGCCACGTAATCCCCCGCCGCGGCGGTCTTCAATGCGCTCGCTCTCGGGCAAGTCATCGATGCGCATCTTGGCCTCCCTCTTTCAACGACGGGGCGGGCTATCTCGCCATGACCCGCTTGATCAGCATCGTCGCAATTCCGGCGAGCACCGCTTTGGCCGCTGGGGAGGATAGAACCTCAATGATCGGGTTTGAACCTGATCCCTGCTGTTGGTCCTCAATGGCGTTGGCACCGAGCATGTCGCGCAGCTGGCCGGGCTTGCCGTGCAGATCGGTGATCACCTGGCCCAATTCCTTCGGCTCTGCAGGGACCTGTGTCGGCAAGGCAACCCCGCGAGCGGCGGCGCGTTCTTGCAGCATTTTCAGGATGTCCGCCCGTTCTTCCGGAGACAGTTTGCTCAAGGCCTCGTGTGCCGCCTGAGCGTATTGGTCGGCCGATGCGGCGTGTGCGACCTCCCCATATCGCGTCAGCACCTCCTGGTCCGAATACCCCTGTGAAGGATGGCCTTGTTCGTAGCGGTTGACGAAGTCGCTGTATTCCTTGAGGCGGCCCTCGCCGACCCCCAATTGATCCAATATTCCCATCCGCAAACTCCTTTGAGCAACTATGCGCTACAGAGATCGGACAGCGATGCTGTCGGGCGCGCAGCTCACATAGGCTGAGCTGGCGGCGGAGATAGACCTTGATCTTGATCAACGAAAATCGTGGCACTGCTAGCGTCACGGCGGCTAGCAGCTCTGTTCCGATCTTTTATCGGTGCCGTTAGATGTGGCGCCGCTGCAACATAGGGTCAGCGCGCGAGAGGCTGCTCATTTCGGCTGGAGTTCGCAGGCGTGTCCAAGAACTCCAACACGCTAATCGCGATCCGCTCTTCCGCGAGGCGCGTCTCCACGAACTGCCGCTCCTGATCGCTCAGCTGGGTCTTGAGCATGTTCTCATAGCGACGAATGTTGGTCTGGTGTACGCGCCAGCGCGAACTCAACGTGTTCATGACAGGAGCTACAATGTTCATGTAAGGGGCAACACGGCATCAAAGCAGACGAATGTTGCGCGCACAAGACAGGCCAAATTTAAGCGACCGCTTGCCTACCTCCGCCTCTGATCTGGCTTGCTCAGTCGTGCCTCCCGACCTGAATGGCGCGCCAGCCGCCCCGCTTAGTTTGGAGGCATGTGGTACAACGATAGGCACTTACCTGCATACCCTTGGCGTTTTCACGAAAATACGAACTGTGGGCCTCCCGCCGAAGATCTAGCCTCTGGAAGCTCATTCGGCATAGAATTTGATCAGGCTCGGGGGGATGCCGCTGGTGAGTTTTGCTTTGTCCATATTGAAGATATTGGACGGCCAACCCGACGGCCGCGCCAGCCTGGACACTGTCAAACAGTACCTTGCGATCTTCTACACCAGCGGGTCGGATTGGACATCTCGCATGAAGCGCCTCGCGGAGCGCGCGCCGGGTCTCGACATTTTCGGACAAAATCTGGTTGAGCGCGCCAACGGCGAATGGGTCATCACCGAAAAAGGCAAGAGTTTCCTTGCAGCCCTGGAAAGTATGAGCCGTGAGCTCGATCTCGTTAGGCCAGCGCAAGGAGTGGAGCAGCAAGCGCAGCCTGATGTGCCGCCAGTGATGCTGACGCCGCCCCGCAGGAGAAGCTCCCGTTACCGCCGCCGAAGACGCGATAAACAGGCGACGCTCACGCGGTCTGCGTAACACGCCTCTTGCTGCTCTCGGAGGATCAGGTCAGGACCGGCTGATAGCGCTGAAGTCTCATCAAGAGCCGGGCAATACGGGGCTGCCACGTTGAGGCTTGCGCATTCCAGGGATGGTGATCAGGTGTTCCAGGCGATGGTGATCACGGATTCCAGCGATCGTGATCAGATGCGGAGGCGAACACGACTGACGGGTTTATGTGTGCTGGAAATGGTCTCCTGGTCAAGGCTGGCGGGTTGGTTCGGAGATCGTTCCGGCGGTCCATGGGAGGGCCCCGTGCGCGGCGCGGAGTGCCCCCATGAGCGACGGAGCGACGCGCGCGGGAGGGGCCTGTGGGCCGGCGGGGCGATCGTGCGCGAGGTGCTCACGGTTTTTTCTTTTCGCCAGCCTGACGCCGTAGACTGTCGCCTTTGAGCTCGAGGCGGTGCGCATTGTGAATGATGCGGTCCAATATCGCATCGCCAAGGGTGGGATCGGCAATGACGTCGTGCCATTGCGACACGGGGACCTGACTTGTGATCAACAAGGATCCCTTGTCGTAGCGATCATCGACAATCTCGAGCAGATCGCGGCGCTGGTCGGCGGTGAGCGGTTCGGGTCCCCAGTCGTCAAGGATGAGGAGATTGACGCGCTCGAGCGCGGCGATCAGGCGCGCCAGACGGCCTTCGCCGCGCGCCTGGGCGAGATCGGCGAACAGGCGGGATGTTCGCTTGTAGAGGACGGAGAAGCCGTCGCGGCAGGCCTTGTTGCCGAGCGCACAGGCAAGCCAGGACTTGCCGGTGCCGGTTGGGCCGACGATGACCAGGTGGTTGGCCTCACGGATCCATTGGCAGGTGGCGAGGGTTTGGAAGAGCGAACGGTCAAGGCCGCGAGCGGTGCGATAGTCGACGTTCTCAATGGCGGCGGCTTGCCGGAGCTTGGCACTGGTCAAGCGGCGCGTGAGGCGGCGGTTGTCGCGGGCGGTGACCTCGCGATCGACGAGGAGGCCGAGCCAATCGGCGTGCGGCATCTCGGCCGCCTCGGGGTTGTTCTGCAGTTCAGTGAGGGTATCGGCCATGGCGGCGAGGCCGAGGGCGCGCAAGCGATCGACGGTGGGGTGAATAAGCATGCTGATCTCTCCTGATCAATTGTAGTAGCTGCGGCCACGGATGTTGGCGTGGAAGAGGATGGGCGCCTCCTCGGCGGGAGGCGCGGTTCTGTCGGTGCCGTTCTTGAGGATGGCGGCGACCGTTTTGTACGAGCGGGCGTTGAGCAGCAGGGCCCGGGCGCAGGCGGCGTCGACGCGTTCCTGGCCGTAGCGCTTGACCAGCCCGAGAATGCCGATCGCGGAGCGGAAGCCCTGTTCCGGATGCGGCCGCGACCGCAGGATGACGTCGATCAGGGTGTCGGCGTCGGGGCCGACCTTGGCGGCTTCGGAACGAATACGCTCATGGGTCCAGTCACGATAGCGGCGATGCGAACTCGGCATATGCTCGGCAATCGTGGTCGGGCGATGCGGCAAGGTGCTGCGCAGATGCGAGGCCACGCGCTTGCCACGGAGGAAGATCTCGACGGTCTTTTGGGTGATGCGAGCCTCGACCTCCTGATGCAAGAGGTTGTGAGGGACGCTGTAGTAATGCTTGGCGATCTCGACGTGATAATCGAGGTTGACCCGGCAGCGCTTCCACTCGGCATACTCGTACGGTTCATCCGGCAAGGGGGTGAGCGCCTGATGATCGAACTCTTCGAACAGATCGCGCCGACTTCGCCCCCAGCTCCGGAGAGGTCGATCGTTCAGCTCGACAAGGAGGCTGTGGATCGCCTCGTTGAGGGCGGCGAGCGAGAAGAAGCGGCGGTTGCGCAGACGCGCCAGAATCCATCGCCCGACGATTTGGACCCCGACCTCGACCTTGGCTTTGTCGCGCGGCCGATACGGCCGCGCCGGGACGATGGCGGTGCGGTAATGGCGGGCGAGATCGGCATAGGTCCGGTTGACCATCGGCTCGTGAAAGCAGGCCCGGGTGATGCCGGCCTTCAAATTGTCGCTCACCGTCTGCCGGGCCACACCGCCGAAAAAGGCAAAGGCCCGCACGTGCGAGGCGATCCAGTCCGGCAGGCTCTGGGTGAGGCTGGCCTCGGCGTAGGTGTAGTTCGAGGCGCCGAGCACGGCGACGAAGATCTGCGCGCTGCGCACCTCACCGGTGAGCCCGTCAACTACCTCCATGGTGTGGCCGGAATAGTCGACGAACAGCTTCTCGCCGGCGACATGGACCTGGCGCAGGGTCGGCTTGAGGCGGCCGGCCCATTCCTTATAGCGTTCGCAGAACCACGCATAGCTGAAGCTGTCGGAGTTTGCGTCGCAATACTCCTCCCACAACAGCATCAGCGTGACGTTCGGGCGCCGCAGCTCGCGATGCACGAGCGCCCAGTCCGGATGCGGACGCTCGTCGCTGGGCCGATCGGAAGGCGGCGGAAACAGGCGGTTCTCGAGCTGGACGTCGTCATCGAGCTCCGTTGGCAACGGCCAGGTCAGACCGGCGCGGCGGGCTCGGTTGACGTACTTACTGACCGTGCCCTGGGCCAGACCGAGGCTGCGGGCAACGGCGCGTTGCGACATGCCGACGCTGTAGTGCAGGCGTAGAACTTCGCGAATGTGGCGCATGGACAGTCTCTCTGTCGGCATCTCGATCCTCTGCGGTTGGGCAAAAGACCGAGCTACCCCGGTTGCAGACTGTCAGCGGTGGGCGCCTCCTGGTTGTCCCCGATCATGATCGCTGGAAATAGCGATCACGATCGGCTGGAAACGGTGATCACGATGCTCTGGAATGGGTGATCACGATGGCCTGGAATCGGTGATCACGATCGGCTGGAACGCGCAGAGGCTTGGGGCTATCAAAGCTCGTGCCGGCTCAGTGCCTAGGTTCCAGTATGCAAATTGAGCCCCATTGCGACGCGAAGTCACCAGGACCTGTTTCAGCAAGGGCCGTTCATCCCCATCGAAATCAGTTGCATGGAGTAAGCGCGCTAATATCAGTATGGCCCCAACTGCAACGCCTCGGCAGGCAAATTGAATTGTCGAACGGCAACGGCCAACGAGTTGGCAGCGCCGACAGGAGATGGCGGAGCATCAGCTCGAACACTTTAGCATCACAATTCGTTAGCCGCGCTGATCGTCGAGGAGTGCTGGATAACCAGGAACTTCACCGCAAGCTGTTCAGCCCGCAACGATCTTCTAACATCACGTAAGCTTGGTCACCTTGCCGGATTGTACCCCCCTTCTATCGGCGCTCCTGCTCAGAACGACGGTCTATGTAAACGACCGCGCCAAATGTGACCGCAAGAGCCACGATGCCCACGGCGACAGTAATCAGCAAGCCCGCGATCATAGCTTGAACAGTATGGCGAGGAGCGCCGGCACGGCAATTCACGAACCATCACGGATTACAACAGGACGGCTCAGGTGAGCCACCACCGCGAGCTGGACCGAAGACAACGAAGAAGAGTTGGTGGAAGCAGAAAGGCGTACAGCCCCTCGATCCAGCCCGCTCGTTATGCCTGTCAGCCATGTGTTCGCCTCAGCGCCCCTGACCGCCTGCAGCTGTCATCCTGCGGCACTGTTGCGATTGCGTTCCACGGATGCCGTCGCACATGATCGAACTCGGCCGAATAAGATGATCTTGTCACGAGCAAGGAGGAAGCAATGCAGGTCTATAACGTCGTCAAGTTCAAGATAAAGCCCGGCGAGGAAGCCGCATTCCTGAATGCGCACAGGGATGGCAAGGCAAAATGGCCCGGACTCGACGAGGGAGTGATCATCAAAACCGGCGAGCAAACCTTCTGTCTCATCGGCAAGTGGGCCAGTCAGGAGGCAATGGTCGCCGCTCGCCCCGCCATGATAAAGACACTCGATAGCTTCCGTGGCGTGCTTGAAGATCAAGGTGGTGGTCGCGGCGTAACGGATGCGGTCTCGGGCGTAGTGGTGCTCGAACTGTAGACCGAGGCGGACATAACGGGGCGGCTAGCTGACAGCGGAACGAGAAGTCACCCTACCCCACGCGACGGCTTTCTCCTCCTTTCAGGAAAACGGAGTAATTTAGCGCCGGTTTTCGAAGATGCATCGAGCGGGAGCCTTGATAACACTGTATTAATTGGGTTCGTTTTGCAGAGTTTGTCGCGCGCTCCCGATCTGCCGAGTTATGCTTCGGAGCGCCCGGTCGCGGCGGCCGATGGCTCGGGCTTCATAGCGGTCCAGCTGCAAGAGCTGGTCGAGCACACGCCGGGTGCCTTGGGCCATCCGCTCCGCCGGTTGGGTAGGCATGTCCTCGTCCGAATTGATCATCTTTGGCTGCCGTGGGCGCCGTCTTAGGTTCTTCAGCACCAAGTGGCGATACATGCGTTGGGTCCACTTCACCGCCGCCGCGGCGTGTGTGACACAGAATATTTGATCTGTGAGAAGAGAGAAGAGCGCGCCGCTATAATGTCGTACGTGGAGTAAGCACTGCGCGAGCAACTTTGCGATCGGGACGCTCGCTCCCCCACGGACCCGTCCGGCGTCGAGTCAGCTTGCGCGCAACAACCGCGCGCTGAGAAACTCCTCGCGGCAAACAAGCTTGGCAGCGCGTGCTTAAGACTCGAGCCCATCGTCTCTTGGTCGTCGCCGCGGTTCGCGTAGCCGCACGCCAGGTCCCCCGCCATTCTCGTCGATGAATTCAACACCACTCATCTCAAAACACCGCCGAACCACGGCAAGCGTGGCGCGCCTGGGCTGATTAAGACCCGCCTCTAGCTGCCGGACGGTAACGATGCCGACCTCGGCCCGGATGGCGAGGTCCTGCTGGCTCCAGTCCAGGAGCCCGCGGGCGGCGCGGCACTGCTCAGAGGTGATCATCGCGGCGAATCCATAGCAGATTCGACCGCTTCTATCGAAAAACGATTGATCCGACGTAAATAGCGTTAGTATCGTAAGTGTTTTAAAACGATATTTATGAGGTTTCAGATGGGTGAATTTAGGCTGGATCCCGCTCGGCGCGGCTTCATCGGCGGCTCGGATGCGCGGATCATCATGGGTGAGGACCAGGCGGCGCTGGTCCGGCTGTGGCAGCAGAGGCGCGGCGAGGTTGAACCAGAGGATCTGTCGGGCGACCTGGTTGTCCAGCTCGGGACCGTCACCGAAGGCCTGAACCGGCGTTGGTACGAGAAGAACACCGGGCAGCGTGTTGAGGACGTGCAGCGTCAGGTGCTTCATCCCGTGCACCGCTGGATGGCGGCGACCCTCGACGGACGGATCGAGGACGGCGCGGTGTTCGAGGCCAAGTTCATGCTGCCCTGGAACTTTTCCGAAGACGCCGCGGGAGAAAAGCATATGGCGCAGTTGCAGCACAACATGTGGGTCGTAACGGCCCGCAGCGCGGTGCTGTCGATCATCACCGGCGGCGGCAAATGGGTGAGCATCACCGTCGCAGCCGATCCACTCTACCAGCATCTGCTGCTGACAGCGGAGAAGAAGTTCTGGCGCTGTGTCGAAACCGGCGAGCCCCCTCACCTGTTCGGGATTGAGCCGCCGCGGCCGAAACTCGAGGCGGTCAAAACCGTCGACATGAGCGGCTCCAACGCCTGGGCCGAGTTCGCCAGCCTCTATCGCGTCACGCTGCCGGCAGCGAACCACCACAACCGCGCCAAGTCGGAGCTGAAGGCGCTGGTCCCGGGCGATGCCAAGGAGGCCGCAGGGCACGGTGTGCGCGCCCGACGTTCAAAATCCGGCGCCATCAGCTTTGAGCTCACCGACCATGACGAGCCGCCCCATGCAGCGCGCCAGTGAGACGACCGGCGCGATCGCCGCAGCCCTGGCCAAGGCTCAGGCCGAACTGGAGAACCCCGACAAGGAGCTGACGGCAACCCTGATCTCGCCATTTCCGCGCGAGGCGCCCCGCACCTTTCGCTATGCCTCGCTCGCGGCAGGACTGACAATCGTGAGGAAGTGCCTGTCCAAGCACGAGATCGCAACTGTGCAGGCAACCTTCGTTGAGTCCGAGACCGGGCTGATCCGGCTGACCACCACCCTGCTGCACAGCTCCGGCGAATGGATTGCGTCAGACTGGCCGGTGTGCCCGGTCAGCGAGACCGCAGCTCCGCACCGAATGGGAGCGGCTCTCACCTACGCGCGACGTTATGCCTTGTTCGCCCTGGTCGGGATTGCCGGCGAGGACGATTTGGATTCACCAGACGCCGTTATCCCCGGTCCTGAGCCGACAAATGCCGCGGGCGGAAAACCCCCGGCAAACCAGCCTACTCTCGAAGCCCTGTCGGTCTCTCGGACGAAGGGCAGTGGCACGAAGGCCTTCGCGCGAAAAGGTCAAGAAGATCGGGTATCCACACCATCCTTGAGTCCAGAAGCATCGAAGACCATTGCGGACCAGCTCTCGTCCGAAGCGAAAGCGCTGGAAACCGAGCAGCAGCTCAACCGATGGGCATTCCGGGTATGGCCACAGTTAAAAAGTCTTCACCTGAAGGATGCCGAGCGGATCCGCGAAAGTTTCGAGGCGCAGCTATCCATAATTCGATCACCCTCAGCCCAATCGATGCTTCCACATGACGCCAACAACACACCCGACCCAAATGTTGGCATTGAAAGCGCTCTCGGCATCCCCAAGCCCTTCCGCCGGCGCGATCGCCACCATCTGCGGTTTGTGGCGCAGCAGCCGTGCCTGGTCTGCGGCCGAACACCGAGCGACCCCCACCACTTGAGGTTTGCGCAGGCGCGCGGGCTGGGACAGAAGGTCAGTGACGAGTTTACGGTGCCTGTCTGCCGGGCGCATCACCGGGAACTGCATCGGGCCAGCAAAGAGATTGAATGGTGGGCACGACTCGGCATTGAGCCGACCATGATCGCTCATCAGCTGTGGACGGAAACTCACCCGCGTGCCCAGGGGTAATGGAATTCATCGATCCAGGTGCGCATTTCGAAACCCGCGTACTGGGTGTGAGCTTGTGGAAGGATCCGTCGAGCCCGCGCTCCCAGGATGGCAATCGGATCGTCCCGCCAACGATCCGGGATAGCGCGACATTACGATATACCGACGTGAGGCCGACCCATTTTTGTCGCGAGATGGCCCCACCCGGCATCTACGCTTAGACGTGCACCTTGATCAGTGTCCCACCTGCTCCATCGCTTGCGAGCTCGAAGTCATCCGAGGTGTACTGACCAAGAAGCCCGATATTTGCGGTATGGACACCGTCGGTCACGCTCAGTGTTCCGCCCGTTCCGGCGTTGTTGGCGGTGTACGAGGCCGATGCACCGGAAGCGGACAAGATGTCGTGGAGATCGATCTGATCGCCCGCGTTGAAGCCTGACACCAGGCCGGAGAAGTTGATAGCGTGATCGAGCTGCAGCAGTCCGTTGGCGGTCGCGTCGAACTTGACGTCGGTCGACGAGGTGCCGCCGAGCTCGAGGGTGGCAGATCCGCTGATCAGCGCGGACCCACCATTGACATCAGCATGGGCGATGATGTTGCCGCCATTGGCCCAGAGCAGTCCGGTGTTGGAAATCGCACTGTCGATAACCAAACCGCCCGTCCCGGTGGCCTCAAGCGTGCCGGAGTTGGTAATCGTATTACCGCCGGTGTCTATCTCCAGAGCATTGGTGACGGTTGCGATGATGTTGCCCTCGTTGATCAGCACCATGAACCCGTTGCCGAGGTGACCGGCGCCGCTGATGGTGTTGTCGACGTTGGTCAACGTGACATCGCTGGCCGTGCCCTCGATCACGTTTTCAGAGCTGTCGGACAGAACAACCGTGCCACCACCGTGCAGCGTGATGCCGTGCTGGATCAGCTGCAGATCCGTGGTGTCGCCGGTCGAGTTCAGCTCAATCGTACCGGTGTTGTCGATGTCTCCGGAGAGCGGCAGCAGGGCGCCGTTTCCGATGGTCATCGTGCCCGGGTTTTCCGTGACCGGCGTCTGATCGAACACGAAGTTACTCGCCGTCAGGTCAGCTGCGTGCACCCCGCTGAACGTGATGGTTTGACCATCCGCGAGTGTCAAGACGGCATTGCCGTTCGCGTCATCAACTGTGTTGGCCTGAACATCCGTAAAGTTGAGGATCGTCTTGTAACCAATAAGATCGATCTGATCCATCGACAGATCGAAGCTGTAGACCGTATCGTGGCCGATCGGCTGAGAGAACACCAGCAGATCGTGGCCGCCGGAAGCCGAGAGAAAATCATCACCGGACCAGGCGAAGATCGGGGCCCCCGAACCGTAGGTCTCCACGTTGTCCGCGACGACCTTAGCTCCAGAGTTGCCGTCTGCATCCGTCCAAGTCTCTGAAACGCTAAGTACCGTGGCACCGACCACACCGCTAGATGTAGTTACAGAGAGGGACTCAACACTGTTGGTCAGCACGGTCCAGGTGCCGTCTCCATTATCTGTACCCGCGTTCAACGTCCAGCCAGCTGGCACACCTCTCACAATGACTTCTATAGTTTGGTTGGGGTCTCCTGAGGGGTTAGCCAAACCCAAACTTATCGATTCGCCAGCCGCGCCCGCCGGCTTGACATGGGTGTTCGTAATAAGAGTTTGCAGGCTCGTCCCACCGCTCGTTAGCGTCACACCTTGCAAATCTACCAGTATGTCATTCGCGGAATTCGGCGTCGCCCCGACCTGTTCATACACATACGTGTGTGCTGCGCCATTGATTGTCGCAATGAATGCTACAGTCGTTCCCGCGTTACCAATGTCGTTGTTTTGCAGGTATTGAACGGCGGCTGCGACGGCCGAGGTATCCGTTCCGTTCAACGTGACCGCTGCTGCATAGGTGTTGGCATCATCAAAGGTGATCATACCGTTTGTTATCGCGTGCGATTTGATAGTTTGACCGGCAACGGTGAGAGTAGAATCGATGCCGTTCGTGCCGGACGTGTTGGCCGCGGCAGATGGCGTGCCCTGCAAGTCCAGGAAATCCGCGGTAGTCGAGAATAGACTTAGTACGTCGTAGGTTGCCGTGAGGGTGCCGCTGTTTCCGGTTCCGCCAACCGTCACTGGAGAGTCACCAGTACCGATCACAAAAGTATCTGCTCCCGCCCCTCCTACCAGCAGGTCGCCATTGCTCCGGCCAGTTAGAGTATTACCGCCCGAGCCTGCGACAAACACATCGTATCCACCAAGACCTGTCGAAGTGCCTCCGGCCATCGACTTACCGGCACCGCTCGGTGCGGTTAGGTAAGACGCGATGTAAGTGCCGCTGATGGCAGTAAAGTCTGTATTGATATCAGTACTATTTGAGGTGTTGTCGACAACAAGTTGCCAGACCAGCACCTTACCGCTGTTCAGCGTAATCGACAGGAAATCGTTCGCTGACTGATTGGGCGCGGTGAAGGAAATGTTGTCGCCGGTTATTGTGGCTGTTCCGATAAGTCCACCGTTCACGTCTTGAATTCGTGCGCTCGTCATCGTGTTGGAGTCGTTGGCGGCGTCGGTATCGCTTTTTAAGAGATGACTGACTGACCAGCTCACAGCCGCGTTCTTGCTGACTATCAAAGTACCAGAAGTTGTGGGTGGGGGCGCTGCAGTCACAGTCAAGTTCACTGTCGCGAGGTTCGAGCTCAGGGACCCGTCACTCGCCCGATAAGTGAACGAGTCGGCGCCCGTATAGCCCGCGTCTGGAGTGTAAGTTATCGAGCCGTCCGCGTTCACTGCGACGGTGCCGTGAGCTGCAGCGGATACGTTCGTGGGCGACAATATGAGACTGTCGACGTCGGTGTCGTTGTTCAAGACGAAGATCTGAACTGGGACGTTTTGCGTTGTTGTTGCCGCGTCGTTTGTGGCCACCGGCGCGTCGTTGGTACCGGTTACCGTGATCTTCAGCGTCGTGGGGTTGGACACCGCATTGCCCGGGTCCTTGACCGTGTAGGTGAAGGTGTCGATCGCAGTGACACCTGTGGCAAGGCTGTTGGCGGTGTCGGCAACGTAGCTGTACGAGCCGTCGGCGTTCAGCGTCAGATGTCCATAAGTGCCCGCGAGCGAGGTGCCTACGCCAGCGCCCTGCGCCACCGTTCCCGTACCGGCGACCGCGCCCGAGACCACCAGCGTGTTGGTGGCATTGTCGACATCGGTGTCGGCCACCGAGCCGCCCGTCGTGCCCCGGATCACGCCATTGGCCACCGTCACCGTCAGCATCGCATCCTCATTCACTGCTCCGGTATCGGCATTGGCCACCGGCGCGTCGTTGGTACCGGTTACCGTGATCTTCAGCGTCGTGGGGTTGGACACCGCATTGCCCGGGTCCTTGACCGTGTAGGTGAAGGTGTCGATCGCAGTGACACCTGTGGCAAGGCTGTTGGCGGTGTCGGCAACGTAGCTGTACGAGCCGTCGGCGTTCAGCGTCAGATGTCCATAAGTGCCCGCGAGCGAGGTGCCTACGCCAGCGCCCTGCGCCACCGTTCCCGTACCGGCGACCGCGCCCGAGACCACCAGCGTGTTGGTGGCATTGTCGACATCGGTGTCGGCCACCGAGCCGCCCGTCGTGCCCCGGATCACGCCATTGGCCACCGTCACCGTCAGCATCGCATCCTCATTCACTGCTCCGGTATCGGCATTGGCCACCGGCGCGTCGTTGGTACCGGTTACCGTGATCTTCAGCGTCGTGGGGTTGGACACCGCATTGCCCGGGTCCTTGACCGTGTAGGTGAAGGTGTCGATCGCAGTGACACCTGTGGCAAGGCTGTTGGCGGTGTCGGCAACGTAGCTGTACGAGCCGTCGGCGTTCAGCGTCAGATGTCCATAAGTGCCCGCGAGCGAGGTGCCTACGCCAGCGCCCTGCGCCACCGTTCCCGTACCGGCGACCGCGCCCGAGACCACCAGCGTGTTGGTGGTATTGTCGACATCGGTGTCGGCCACCGAGCCGCTCGTCGTGCCCCGGATCACGCCATTGGCCGCCGTCACCGTCAGCGTCGCATCCTCATTCACTGCTCCGGTATCGGCATTGGCCACCGGCGCATCGTTGGTGCCCTGCACGGTGATGGTGATGAGTTGGGTGGCGACGGCGCCCTTGTCGTCGGTGACGGTGGCGGTGAAGGTCTCGGTCTTGCTGTCGCCCTCGGCGAGCTTGTCGGCGGCCGAGCCGGCGGTCGCATCGACGGTGTAGGTCCACTTGCCGGTGGCCGGATCGATCGCGATCGAGCCATAGGTGCCGGAGGTGCTGTTGAGGCTCCAGGTTGCGGTGGCGCCCTGATCGATGTCGCTGGAGGTCAGCGTGCCGGACACCGACGGAGTCCCGGCGTCGATCGAGCCGTTGTCGAAATTGCCCGCCTCACGCACCGTGCCTGCGGCATCGGCGGCGACCGAGGTGATCACCGGCGCATCGTTGGTGCCCTGCACGGTGATGGTGATGAGTTGGGTGGCGACGGCGCCCTTGTCGTCGGTGACGGTGGCGGTGAAGGTCTCGGTCTTGCTGTCGCCCTCGGCGAGCTTGTCGGCGGCCGAGCCGGCGGTCGCATCGACGGTGTAGGTCCACTTGCCGGTGGCCGGATCGATCGCGATCGAGCCATAGGTGCCGGAGGTGCTGTTGAGGCTCCAGGTTGCGGTGGCGCCCTGATCGATGTCGCTGGAGGTCAGCGTGCCGGACACCGACGGAGTCCCGGCGTCGATCGAGCCGTTGTCGAAATTGCCCGCCTCACGCACCGTGCCTGCGGCATCGGCGGCGACCGAGGTGATCACCGGCGCATCGTTGGTGCCCTGCACGGTGATGGTGATGAGTTGGGTGGCGACGGCGCCCTTGTCGTCGGTGACGGTGGCGGTGAAGGTCTCGGTCTTGCTGTCGCCCTCGGCGAGCTTGTCGGCGGCCGAGCCGGCGGTCGCATCGACGGTGTAGGTCCACTTGCCGGTGGCCGGATCGATCGCGATCGAGCCATAGGTGCCGGAGGTGCTGTTGAGGCTCCAGGTTGCGGTGGCGCCCTGATCGATGTCGCTGGAGGTCAGCGTGCCGGACACCGACGGAGTCCCGGCGTCGATCGAGCCGTTGTCGAAATTGCCCGCCTCACGCACCGTGCCTGCGGCATCGGCGGCGACCGAGGTGATCACCGGCGCATCGTTGGTGCCCTGCACGGTGATGGTGATGAGTTGGGTGGCGACGGCGCCCTTGTCGTCGGTGACGGTGGCGGTGAAGGTCTCGGTCTTGCTGTCGCCCTCGGCGAGCTTGTCGGCGGCCGAGCCGGCGGTCGCATCGACGGTGTAGGTCCACTTGCCGGTGGCCGGATCGATCGCGATCGAGCCATAGGTGCCGGAGGTGCTGTTGAGGCTCCAGGTTGCCGTCGCATTGTGATCGATGTCGCTGGAGGTCAGCGTGCCGGACACCGACGGAGTCCCGGCGTCGATCGAGCCGTTGTCGAAATTGCCCGCCTCACGCACCGTGCCTGCGGCATCGGCGGCGACCGAGGTGATCACCGGCGCATCGTTGGTGCCCTGCACGGTGATGGTGATGAGTTGGGTGGCGACGGCGCCCTTGTCGTCGGTGACGGTGGCGGTGAAGGTCTCGGTCTTGCTGTCGCCCTCGGCGAGCTTGTCGGCGGCCGAGCCGGCGGTCGCATCGACGGTGTAGGTCCACTTGCCGGTGGCCGGATCGATCGCGATCGAGCCATAGGTGCCGGAGGTGCTGTTGAGGCTCCAGGTTGCGGTGGCGCCCTGATCGATGTCGCTGGAGGTCAGCGTGCCGGACACCGACGGAGTCCCGGCGTCGATCGAGCCGTTGTCGAAATTGCCCGCCTCACGCACCGTGCCTGCGGCATCGGCGGCGACCGAGGTGATCACCGGCGCATCGTTGGTGCCCTGCACGGTGATGGTGATGAGTTGGGTGGCGACGGCGCCCTTGTCGTCGGTGACGGTGGCGGTGAAGGTCTCGGTCTTGCTGTCGCCCTCGGCGAGCTTGTCGGCGGCCGAGCCGGCGGTCGCATCGACGGTGTAGGTCCACTTGCCGGTGGCCGGATCGATCGCGATCGAGCCATAGGTGCCGGAGGTGCTGTTGAGGCTCCAGGTTGCGGTGGCGCCCTGATCGATGTCGCTGGAGGTCAGCGTGCCGGACACCGACGGAGTCCCGGCGTCGATCGAGCCGTTGTCGAAATTGCCCGCCTCACGCACCGTGCCTGCGGCATCGGCGGCGACCGAGGTGATCACCGGCGCATCGTTGGTGCCCTGCACGGTGATGGTGATGAGTTGGGTGGCGACGGCGCCCTTGTCGTCGGTGACGGTGGCGGTGAAGGTCTCGGTCTTGCTGTCGCCCTCGGCGAGCTTGTCGGCGGCCGAGCCGGCGGTCGCATCGACGGTGTAGGTCCACTTGCCGGTGGCCGGATCGATCGCGATCGAGCCATAGGTGCCGGAGGTGCTGTTGAGGCTCCAGGTTGCCGTCGCATTGTGATCGATGTCGCTGGAGGTCAGCGTGCCGGACACCGACGGAGTCCCGGCGTCGATCGAGCCGTTGTCGAAATTGCCCGCCTCACGCACCGTGCCTGCGGCATCGGCGGCGACCGAGGTGATCACCGGCGCATCGTTGGTGCCCTGCACGGTGATGGTGATGAGTTGGGTGGCGACGGCGCCCTTGTCGTCGGTGACGGTGGCGGTGAAGGTCTCGGTCTTGCTGTCGCCCTCGGCGAGCTTGTCGGCGGCCGAGCCGGCGGTCGCATCGACGGTGTAGGTCCACTTGCCGGTGGCCGGATCGATCGCGATCGAGCCATAGGTGCCGGAGGTGCTGTTGAGGCTCCAGGTTGCGGTGGCGCCCTGATCGATGTCGCTGGAGGTCAGCGTGCCGGACACCGACGGAGTCCCGGCGTCGATCGAGCCGTTGTCGAAATTGCCCGCCTCACGCACCGTGCCTGCGGCATCGGCGGCGACCGAGGTGATCACCGGCGCATCGTTGGTGCCCTGCACGGTGATGGTGATGAGTTGGGTGGCGACGGCGCCCTTGTCGTCGGTGACGGTGGCGGTGAAGGTCTCGGTCTTGCTGTCGCCCTCGGCGAGCTTGTCGGCGGCCGAGCCGGCGGTCGCATCGACGGTGTAGGTCCACTTGCCGGTGGCCGGATCGATCGCGATCGAGCCATAGGTGCCGGAGGTGCTGTTGAGGCTCCAGGTTGCGGTGGCGCCCTGATCGATGTCGCTGGAGGTCAGCGTGCCGGACACCGACGGAGTCCCGGCGTCGATCGAGCCGTTGTCGAAATTGCCCGCCTCACGCACCGTGCCTGCGGCATCGGCGGCGACCGAGGTGATCACCGGCGCATCGTTGGTGCCCTGCACGGTGATGGTGATGAGTTGGGTGGCGACGGCGCCCTTGTCGTCGGTGACGGTGGCGGTGAAGGTCTCGGTCTTGCTGTCGCCCTCGGCGAGCTTGTCGGCGGCCGAGCCGGCGGTCGCATCGACGGTGTAGGTCCACTTGCCGGTGGCCGGATCGATCGCGATCGAGCCATAGGTGCCGGAGGTGCTGTTGAGGCTCCAGGTTGCGGTGGCGCCCTGATCGATGTCGCTGGAGGTCAGCGTGCCGGACACCGACGGAGTCCCGGCGTCGATCGAGCCGTTGTCGAAATTGCCCGCCTCACGCACCGTGCCTGCGGCATCGGCGGCGACCGAGGTGATCACCGGCGCATCGTTGGTGCCCTGCACGGTGATGGTGATGAGTTGGGTGGCGACGGCGCCCTTGTCGTCGGTGACGGTGGCGGTGAAGGTCTCGGTCTTGCTGTCGCCCTCGGCGAGCTTGTCGGCGGCCGAGCCGGCGGTCGCATCGACGGTGTAGGTCCACTTGCCGGTGGCCGGATCGATCGCGATCGAGCCATAGGTGCCGGAGGTGCTGTTGAGGCTCCAGGTTGCGGTGGCGCCCTGATCGATGTCGCTGGAGGTCAGCGTGCCGGACACCGACGGAGTCCCGGCGTCGATCGAGCCGTTGTCGAAATTGCCCGCCTCACGCACCGTGCCTGCGGCATCGGCGGCGACCGAGGTGATCACCGGCGCATCGTTGGTGCCCTGCACGGTGATGGTGATGAGTTGGGTGGCGACGGCGCCCTTGTCGTCGGTGACGGTGGCGGTGAAGGTCTCGGTCTTGCTGTCGCCCTCGGCGAGCTTGTCGGCGGCCGAGCCGGCGGTCGCATCGACGGTGTAGGTCCACTTGCCGGTGGCCGGATCGATCGCGATCGAGCCATAGGTGCCGGAGGTGCTGTTGAGGCTCCAGGTTGCGGTGGCGCCCTGATCGATGTCGCTGGAGGTCAGCGTGCCGGACACCGACGGAGTCCCGGCGTCGATCGAGCCGTTGTCGAAATTGCCCGCCTCACGCACCGTGCCTGCGGCATCGGCGGCGACCGAGGTGATCACCGGCGCATCGTTGGTGCCCTGCACGGTGATGGTGATGAGTTGGGTGGCGACGGCGCCCTTGTCGTCGGTGACGGTGGCGGTGAAGGTCTCGGTCTTGCTGTCGCCCTCGGCGAGCTTGTCGGCGGCCGAGCCGGCGGTCGCATCGACGGTGTAGGTCCACTTGCCGGTGGCCGGATCGATCGCGATCGAGCCATAGGTGCCGGAGGTGCTGTTGAGGCTCCAGGTTGCCGTCGCATTGTGATCGATGTCGCTGGAGGTCAGCGTGCCGGACACCGACGGAGTCCCGGCGTCGATCGAGCCGTTGTCGAAATTGCCCGCCTCACGCACCGTGCCTGCGGCATCGGCGGCGACCGAGGTGATCACCGGCGCATCGTTGGTGCCCTGCACGGTGATGGTGATGAGTTGGGTGGCGACGGCGCCCTTGTCGTCGGTGACGGTGGCGGTGAAGGTCTCGGTCTTGCTGTCGCCCTCGGCGAGCTTGTCGGCGGCCGAGCCGGCGGTCGCATCGACGGTGTAGGTCCACTTGCCGGTGGCCGGATCGATCGCGATCGAGCCATAGGTGCCGGAGGTGCTGTTGAGGCTCCAGGTTGCGGTGGCGCCCTGATCGATGTCGCTGGAGGTCAGCGTGCCGGACACCGACGGAGTCCCGGCGTCGATCGAGCCGTTGTCGAAATTGCCCGCCTCACGCACCGTGCCTGCGGCATCGGCGGCGACCGAGGTGATCACCGGCGCATCGTTGGTGCCCTGCACGGTGATGGTGATGAGTTGGGTGGCGACGGCGCCCTTGTCGTCGGTGACGGTGGCGGTGAAGGTCTCGGTCTTGCTGTCGCCCTCGGCGAGCTTGTCGGCGGCCGAGCCGGCGGTCGCATCGACGGTGTAGGTCCACTTGCCGGTGGCCGGATCGATCGCGATCGAGCCATAGGTGCCGGAGGTGCTGTTGAGGCTCCAGGTTGCGGTGGCGCCCTGATCGATGTCGCTGGAGGTCAGCGTGCCGGACACCGACGGAGTCCCGGCGTCGATCGAGCCGTTGTCGAAATTGCCCGCCTCACGCACCGTGCCTGCGGCATCGGCGGCGACCGAGGTGATCACCGGCGCATCGTTGGTGCCCTGCACGGTGATGGTGATGAGTTGGGTGGCGACGGCGCCCTTGTCGTCGGTGACGGTGGCGGTGAAGGTCTCGGTCTTGCTGTCGCCCTCGGCGAGCTTGTCGGCGGCCGAGCCGGCGGTCGCATCGACGGTGTAGGTCCACTTGCCGGTGGCCGGATCGATCGCGATCGAGCCATAGGTGCCGGAGGTGCTGTTGAGGCTCCAGGTTGCGGTGGCGCCCTGATCGATGTCGCTGGAGGTCAGCGTGCCGGACACCGACGGAGTCCCGGCGTCGATCGAGCCGTTGTCGAAATTGCCCGCCTCACGCACCGTGCCTGCGGCATCGGCGGCGACCGAGGTGATCACCGGCGCATCGTTGGTGCCCTGCACGGTGATGGTGATGAGTTGGGTGGCGACGGCGCCCTTGTCGTCGGTGACGGTGGCGGTGAAGGTCTCGGTCTTGCTGTCGCCCTCGGCGAGCTTGTCGGCGGCCGAGCCGGCGGTCGCATCGACGGTGTAGGTCCACTTGCCGGTGGCCGGATCGATCGCGATCGAGCCATAGGTGCCGGAGGTGCTGTTGAGGCTCCAGGTTGCGGTGGCGCCCTGATCGATGTCGCTGGAGGTCAGCGTGCCGGACACCGACGGAGTCCCGGCGTCGATCGAGCCGTTGTCGAAATTGCCCGCCTCACGCACCGTGCCTGCGGCATCGGCGGCGACCGAGGTGATCACCGGCGCATCGTTGGTGCCCTGCACGGTGATGGTGATGAGTTGGGTGGCGACGGCGCCCTTGTCGTCGGTGACGGTGGCGGTGAAGGTCTCGGTCTTGCTGTCGCCCTCGGCGAGCTTGTCGGCGGCCGAGCCGGCGGTCGCATCGACGGTGTAGGTCCACTTGCCGGTGGCCGGATCGATCGCGATCGAGCCATAGGTGCCGGAGGTGCTGTTGAGGCTCCAGGTTGCGGTGGCGCCCTGATCGATGTCGCTGGAGGTCAGCGTGCCGGACACCGACGGAGTCCCGGCGTCGATCGAGCCGTTGTCGAAATTGCCCGCCTCACGCACCGTGCCTGCGGCATCGGCGGCGACCGAGGTGATCACCGGCGCATCGTTGGTGCCCTGCACGGTGATGGTGATGAGTTGGGTGGCGACGGCGCCCTTGTCGTCGGTGACGGTGGCGGTGAAGGTCTCGGTCTTGCTGTCGCCCTCGGCGAGCTTGTCGGCGGCCGAGCCGGCGGTCGCATCGACGGTGTAGGTCCACTTGCCGGTGGCCGGATCGATCGCGATCGAGCCATAGGTGCCGGAGGTGCTGTTGAGGCTCCAGGTTGCGGTGGCGCCCTGATCGATGTCGCTGGAGGTCAGCGTGCCGGACACCGACGGAGTCCCGGCGTCGATCGAGCCGTTGTCGAAATTGCCCGCCTCACGCACCGTGCCTGCGGCATCGGCGGCGACCGAGGTGATCACCGGCGCATCGTTGGTGCCCTGCACGGTGATGGTGATGAGTTGGGTGGCGACGGCGCCCTTGTCGTCGGTGACGGTGGCGGTGAAGGTCTCGGTCTTGCTGTCGCCCTCGGCGAGCTTGTCGGCGGCCGAGCCGGCGGTCGCATCGACGGTGTAGGTCCACTTGCCGGTGGCCGGATCGATCGCGATCGAGCCATAGGTGCCGGAGGTGCTGTTGAGGCTCCAGGTTGCGGTGGCGCCCTGATCGATGTCGCTGGAGGTCAGCGTGCCGGACACCGACGGAGTCCCGGCGTCGATCGAGCCGTTGTCGAAATTGCCCGCCTCACGCACCGTGCCTGCGGCATCGGCGGCGACCGAGGTGATCACCGGCGCATCGTTGGTGCCCTGCACGGTGATGGTGATGAGTTGGGTGGCGACGGCGCCCTTGTCGTCGGTGACGGTGGCGGTGAAGGTCTCGGTCTTGCTGTCGCCCTCGGCGAGCTTGTCGGCGGCCGAGCCGGCGGTCGCATCGACGGTGTAGGTCCACTTGCCGGTGGCCGGATCGATCGCGATCGAGCCATAGGTGCCGGAGGTGCTGTTGAGGCTCCAGGTTGCGGTGGCGCCCTGATCGATGTCGCTGGAGGTCAGCGTGCCGGACACCGACGGAGTCCCGGCGTCGATCGAGCCGTTGTCGAAATTGCCCGCCTCACGCACCGTGCCTGCGGCATCGGCGGCGACCGAGGTGATCACCGGCGCATCGTTGGTGCCCTGCACGGTGATGGTGATGAGTTGGGTGGCGACGGCGCCCTTGTCGTCGGTGACGGTGGCGGTGAAGGTCTCGGTCTTGCTGTCGCCCTCGGCGAGCTTGTCGGCGGCCGAGCCGGCGGTCGCATCGACGGTGTAGGTCCACTTGCCGGTGGCCGGATCGATCGCGATCGAGCCATAGGTGCCGGAGGTGCTGTTGAGGCTCCAGGTTGCGGTGGCGCCCTGATCGATGTCGCTGGAGGTCAGCGTGCCGGACACCGACGGAGTCCCGGCGTCGATCGAGCCGTTGTCGAAATTGCCCGCCTCACGCACCGTGCCTGCGGCATCGGCGGCGACCGAGGTGATCACCGGCGCATCGTTGGTGCCCTGCACGGTGATGGTGATGAGTTGGGTGGCGACGGCGCCCTTGTCGTCGGTGACGGTGGCGGTGAAGGTCTCGGTCTTGCTGTCGCCCTCGGCGAGCTTGTCGGCGGCCGAGCCGGCGGTCGCATCGACGGTGTAGGTCCACTTGCCGGTGGCCGGATCGATCGCGATCGAGCCATAGGTGCCGGAGGTGCTGTTGAGGCTCCAGGTTGCGGTGGCGCCCTGATCGATGTCGCTGGAGGTCAGCGTGCCGGACACCGACGGAGTCCCGGCGTCGATCGAGCCGTTGTCGAAATTGCCCGCCTCACGCACCGTGCCTGCGGCATCGGCGGCGACCGAGGTGATCACCGGCGCATCGTTGGTGCCCTGCACGGTGATGGTGATGAGTTGGGTGGCGACGGCGCCCTTGTCGTCGGTGACGGTGGCGGTGAAGGTCTCGGTCTTGCTGTCGCCCTCGGCGAGCTTGTCGGCGGCCGAGCCGGCGGTCGCATCGACGGTGTAGGTCCACTTGCCGGTGGCCGGATCGATCGCGATCGAGCCATAGGTGCCGGAGGTGCTGTTGAGGCTCCAGGTTGCCGTCGCATTGTGATCGACGTCGCTGGAGGTCAGCGTGCCGGACACCGACGGAGTCCCGGCGTCGATCGAGCCGTTGTCGAAATTGCCCGCCTCACGCACCGTGCCTGCGGCATCGGCGGCGACCGAGGTGATCACCGGCGCATCGTTGGTGCCCTGCACGGTGATGGTGATGAGTTGGGTGGCGACGGCGCCCTTGTCGTCGGTGACGGTGGCGGTGAAGGTCTCGGTCTTGCTGTCGCCCTCGGCGAGCTTGTCGGCGGCCGAGCCGGCGGTCGCATCGACGGTGTAGGTCCACTTGCCGGTGGCCGGATCGATCGCGATCGAGCCATAGGTGCCGGAGGTGCTGTTGAGGCTCCAGGTTGCGGTGGCGCCCTGATCGATGTCGCTGGAGGTCAGCGTGCCGGACACCGACGGAGTCCCGGCGTCGATCGAGCCGTTGTCGAAATTGCCCGCCTCACGCACCGTGCCTGCGGCATCGGCGGCGACCGAGGTGATCACCGGCGCATCGTTGGTGCCCTGCACGGTGATGGTGATGAGTTGGGTGGCGACGGCGCCCTTGTCGTCGGTGACGGTGGCGGTGAAGGTCTCGGTCTTGCTGTCGCCCTCGGCGAGCTTGTCGGCGGCCGAGCCGGCGGTCGCATCGACGGTGTAGGTCCACTTGCCGGTGGCCGGATCGATCGCGATCGAGCCATAGGTGCCGGAGGTGCTGTTGAGGCTCCAGGTTGCGGTGGCGCCCTGATCGATGTCGCTGGAGGTCAGCGTGCCGGACACCGACGGAGTCCCGGCGTCGATCGAGCCGTTGTCGAAATTGCCCGCCTCACGCACCGTGCCTGCGGCATCGGCGGCGACCGAGGTGATCACCGGCGCATCGTTGGTGCCCTGCACGGTGATGGTGATGAGTTGGGTGGCGACGGCGCCCTTGTCGTCGGTGACGGTGGCGGTGAAGGTCTCGGTCTTGCTGTCGCCCTCGGCGAGCTTGTCGGCGGCCGAGCCGGCGGTCGCATCGACGGTGTAGGTCCACTTGCCGGTGGCCGGATCGATCGCGATCGAGCCATAGGTGCCGGAGGTGCTGTTGAGGCTCCAGGTTGCGGTGGCGCCCTGATCGATGTCGCTGGAGGTCAGCGTGCCGGACACCGACGGAGTCCCGGCGTCGATCGAGCCGTTGTCGAAATTGCCCGCCTCACGCACCGTGCCTGCGGCATCGGCGGCGACCGAGGTGATCACCGGCGCATCGTTGGTGCCCTGCACGGTGATGGTGATGAGTTGGGTGGCGACGGCGCCCTTGTCGTCGGTGACGGTGGCGGTGAAGGTCTCGGTCTTGCTGTCGCCCTCGGCGAGCTTGTCGGCGGCCGAGCCGGCGGTCGCATCGACGGTGTAGGTCCACTTGCCGGTGGCCGGATCGATCGCGATCGAGCCATAGGTGCCGGAGGTGCTGTTGAGGCTCCAGGTTGCGGTGGCGCCCTGATCGATGTCGCTGGAGGTCAGCGTGCCGGACACCGACGGAGTCCCGGCGTCGATCGAGCCGTTGTCGAAATTGCCCGCCTCACGCACCGTGCCTGCGGCATCGGCGGCGACCGAGGTGATCACCGGCGCATCGTTGGTGCCCTGCACGGTGATGGTGATGAGTTGGGTGGCGACGGCGCCCTTGTCGTCGGTGACGGTGGCGGTGAAGGTCTCGGTCTTGCTGTCGCCCTCGGCGAGCTTGTCGGCGGCCGAGCCGGCGGTCGCATCGACGGTGTAGGTCCACTTGCCGGTGGCCGGATCGATCGCGATCGAGCCATAGGTGCCGGAGGTGCTGTTGAGGCTCCAGGTTGCCGTCGCATTGTGATCGACGTCGCTGGAGGTCAGCGTGCCGGACACCGACGGAGTCCCGGCGTCGATCGAGCCGTTGTCGAAATTGCCCGCCTCACGCACCGTGCCCTGGGCCTGGGTCGCGCTCGAGGTGATCACCGGCGCGTCGTTGGTGCCGGTAATCGTTATCGTGAGGACGGCTTGCGCGCTCGCGCCAGTCCCATCACCGGCCGTATACTTGAAAACGTCGTTGCCCACTTCGCCTTGCGCGAGGTGATCCGCTGCACTGCCGGTCGACTGGTTGATGACATACGTGTAGCTGCCATCGCTCTTTATGTAGAGTGTTCCGTACTTGCCATCGACTGCTGTCGTCCCCGTCGTGCTCACGGTTACTGAAGCGCTCGCCCCCAAGACGGACTTCACGGTCAACGCAGCTGAAGAACTTACGGTTAGCGCAGCTGAGGGATTAAAGCCGACGTCGTTGGTGAGTACATTTCCTGCCCCAGGATCACTGCCTGATGTGCCGATGCCAGCCTCTACACCGGCCGCCGTGTCGTTGTGCAGGACCATCGGCAGATTGTTGCCGTTACTGTCCCTGACCTCGACCTTCTCAATCGCGCTGACCTGCAGATTGATCGTTTTGAACGTATAGACGCTCTGATCGGCTTGAGACGTGTTCTGTGACGTATGCGCCGGCACCCAAACGTTTTTGTAGTAGTAGATCTCGTTCAGGATCGCCTGATTGTTGAGCTGATCCGCGTTTAGCCAGATCTGGAGGGTGTCGACGTCTGGAGTTGAATTGACTTTTGATGATGAGGATCCAACTGCACCCGTCCCGCCGTCATACGAGTCATAGCCGGAGAATGAGGCCGTACCGTTCGCAACTGTCCCAGTTTGGCTGGCTGAGAGTCCATTGGAATTCACGCTAACCGTCTGATCGGTTCCGGTGTAGACCAGTCCGGTCCCACTCAACTGCTGAGTGGTTATATTGAACGCAAGATTTGTTCCAACGACCCACTGGTTCTCGTAGGCCTTGTATATGAGGATGTCAGATCCCGACCCGCCAAGAACGGTATCGATCCCACTTCCACCGTTGAGAATGTCGTCCCCAGCACCACCGTTCAGGCGATCATTTCCTGCGCCACCCAAGAGAATGTCGTTGCCGGAACCGCCAACGAGATTGTCGCTGCCGCTGGTTCCGGTGAGGGTGTTATCGCCGCTGGCACTGGCCATTAGAATACTCCTAGTCGTCTACGCGCAAATTGCTCGGAGCTGTTTTGCGAAGAATTTCAATGTTGATGTTGTTTGAATTGGAGCTCGGGCGTCAGCGACAGGTCCGCGTCACGGAGCCTGAGGGAAGTCTTATTCCCGATGATGTGTTCGATGGTCCCGAGCGCTTTGCGCCACTTGTGCCCGCGTACGCCGCGCGGCTCGATCGTTACACGCGCATGCCGATCGCGGTGGCGCGATAGATCGCCAAGCTCTGCTTGAAGATGGGACCAGTTGCGGGCGGGCTTTACGAAAATGCCCTTTGAGGATCCTTGCGGACCAAAACTAACGCGACCCAACGCTCAAACTCCCTTGCGTCAGCGACGCGAGGAGGGACGCAACAGTTCGGATCCAGTTCAGTTCACACCAGATGTTGCCGCGCCCGGTTGAAACCGGTTTGGGCGCTTGCAGCCAGGAGCAGTTCACCGCCTCCTAAAACCTGCTCGATGGCAATCAACGAATGCGAATTGAGTCCACTCTGTCTTCCCTGCCCGCTTCGTGTTCGACCCCACAAACCGTGGACACGTCGCAAATGACCTGTTGAAAATTTCGACGCTTAAAGACCTTCTTGGTGGGATTGCTTTCCGCCCGTGCCGATAGCCGATGAAACGTGATGCCGGCGCGGGCAGTTAACGATCCCTTAACTAGCTTGCGCGCAACCTGCCGCAAATTTGCGCGTTCGTCCAGACGGTAGGCAGCTACTTTTGTTTAATCATTAACTTGTTTTTAAGCTATCAACTTGCCTCGGAGGGCTTTCCAAAGGAACATCGGCTTCAAACGCCATCAGCCCCGGGCTTCTACGGGGTCCCGGTAATCGCTGTCCGCCACCAAAAAGGGGGGACTTAACCGGTCCAGACGCTTCTTTACGGCTTGGCATTCAGACTGCCACGAGCGCTCCGCGGTCCGGCTGACTGAAGCGTATCAGATCCGACAAAGCTCTCAGCCACTATCGGTGCGCCCGTCTAAAGGCGCGACTCCTCAATCTCTCGTGCGGCATGTACAAGCGAATGCAAAACCGGTTGCTTCACGCGCCCGCTCGCTCCACCTTGTTAGCGTCGGCCGGCTAGAAGGCCCGACTGAAATGGACCCCGATTGTGGGACCACGTGCTTAGTTGGAAGGGGCTGCTCCGTTTGATAGACGGAGCGCATGATGACAACGAAGACGAGACGCAAGATCGACGCGGCACTGAAGGCAAAGATCGCGCTGGAAGCCGTGCGGGAGCAGACGACGGTGGCCGATCTGGCCCAGCGCTATGAGGTTCACCCGAACCAGATCTATGCCTGGAAGAAGCAGCTGCTGGACCAGGCGGCCCGGGCCTTTGACGCGGGTGTCGGGCGGGAGAGCGAGGACGCTCGCGAACGAGAGATCGAGAAGCTGCACGCCAAGATTGGACAACTGACAGTCGAGCGCGATTTTTTAGCGCGGAGGTCCGGAAGATGAGCACGCCGGACCGTCGAGGAATGCTCGATCGCGCCGACATGGCGCTGTCGATTCGCCGGCAATGCATGTTGCTTGGTATCGCCCGCTCTGGGGTCTACCGGCCGCCACGGCCGGCCAACGACAACGACCTCGCCCTGATGCGGCGCCTCGACGAGCTGTTCACCGCCTGGCCGTTCCTGGGCTCGCGGCGAATGACCGCGATGCTGAAGGCTGAGGGGCTTCAGGTCAATCGCAAGCGTGTGCAGCGGTTGATGCGCAAGATGGGCATCGCGGCGCCGGGACCAAGGCCGAACACGACAAAGCCGGCGCCGGGCCACAAGATCTATCCCTATCTGCTGCGCAACATGACGATCGACCGGCCAAACCAGGTGTGGGCGGCCGACATCACGTATCTGCCCATCGGCCGCGGCTTTCTTTATCTCGTCGCCATCATCGACTGGGCGAGCCGTGCGGTTCTGGCGTGGCGGTTATCGAACACGATGGACGTCTCGTTCTGCGTGGCGGCTCTGGAAGAGGCGCTGGCGAAGTACGGCACGCCGGAGATTTTCAACACCGACTAGGGCAGCCAGTTCACCAGCGTGGCCTTCACCGGCGCGCTGGCGGCCGCAAAGATCAAGATCTCCATGGATGGCCGCGGTCGTTGGATGGACAACGTCTTCATCGAGCGGCTGTGGCGGTCTCTCAAGCATGAGGACATCTATCTCAAGAGCTATGCCGACGGCCGCGAGGCCAAGGCAGGGATCGCGAGCTGGATCGCCTTCTACAATGATCGTCGCCTTCATCAGTCCCTCGGCTATCGCACGCCGATGGCGGTCTGGCGCGAACGGATGCAGGCCGCGAAGGCTGTGGACATGGTGGACAACGCTGACGCGTTGACCACATGCCCACCGCAACAGCAGCAGACAGAGTCTCTGGCAGCGTGATAGAAAGGATCAGGAGCGGTCAGTTTCCAACTAACAAACCGGTTCAAGCGGTCCCGCTCCGCGGGTCCATTTCAGACCGCTATGCCGATGAGTCCGGTTCCGCGTGCGCTCTACGGATGGTGACGGCACCCACGTCAGAAGCAGCGCAACTCCGCAGATGGCCAGCAGCGAAGTCAACGTGGGGCTGAGTGAACGTTGATTTCCTCCAGAGAAAGCCGCAGCTCTGCAGCGCGCTCCTCTCGGTCTTTCTTTCGAAACTCGCGGTCTCGCCGCTCGAAATAAAGTACGTAAGGGGATCGTCGCGATCTTTGACGCAAAGGGCTATGGAGCGTTTGCGCGTAAACTCGAGTGATGCGGATGCCCCGCGAAATCGCCAGGAATCCTTTCGCGCGAATCACTTTAAACAGAGCGTTTTCACACACCCTGGCCAACAGCAGACATTCTGAACTTAAATTCTATCGGGGAAACGGATGATGAAGCCCCCGCGGTTCGGCATCCGCACCTTGGGCAGCGTCTCGGGGTTCATCGTGTCGGTCTCACCTATGAGTTTGTTTTTCGCCAAGATGAACGCGGTCAGAGCGTAGACCTCGTCGTCGGTGAGTGACCTAGGCTGCTGCCACGGCATCCCTCTACGGATAAAATCGAAGAGCGTCGTGGAATAAGGCCAAAAGTTCGCGATGGTCTTCATCCCGGCCGATATGTCGGTGATCTTGCCGCCTCCGAACAGTGGTGAAAAACCGAATTTGTTCTTGCCGTCCTTGTCGTGGCAAGCGACGCATTTTTCCGCGTAAATCCGCTCGCCTTGCGCCGGCGTACCGCTTCCCGCTGGCAGGCCAGCGCCGTCAGGCATAACGCTGATATCCCAAGCCGCGAGGTCGGCAGGGTCGATAGGCGTGCCAAGATTGGGCCCATCGGCGAACGCTACGCTGACACTCAGAGCGAGTACCAATGGAGCACTGTAGACGAAAATTCTATGTATAGACATGGCTGATCTGCCCTTTGGCATCGATCGCCCAACTAGTGACCGCGTTGAAGTGTTGGTTGGGAAACGCCCCGATCGGTGGGACATTCTTCAACTCGCCGCGCCGAGCCACGAACTCGGCGCGTGTGGGTTGGTTGTTCCCGGCTTCATCCCAAGCCCGGCTTTGAAGTATTGCGGGCCCGCCGTTCCAATGCCAAGCCATGCGGAAACGGGTGAAAGCCTTCGCTAAGACCGGCTCCTGCAGCGCCGCCTCGGCCCAACTCTGCCCGCCATCGGCCGAAACCAAAACCCTGGCAATGCGGCCGGTGCCGGAATATGCCACACCGGAAATCTGACAAAGGCCGGGCTGCTTTAGGATCATTCCGGGAGACGGCTGCGTGATGAACGATTTGACTTCCTGCAAGAAATAAAACTGGTATGCCTCGCCGTTCGGGAGAAGCTGCGTGTAGGTCTTGGTCTCCCAGAAGCCCATGGCTGGTTCCTCCACGAGCTTGATGCGCCGCAGATACTTGACGTTCATGTTGCCCTCGTAACCAGGCAGCAGCAGGCGCACCGGATACCCATTGCTCGGCGTGAGGCGCTCGCCATTTTGATAGAGGGCGATCATGGCGTCGTCCAAGGCCTTCGCCACGGGCACGCTGCGTGTCAGGTGAGGTGCGTCCGCGCCTTCGGCGATGAACCATTTCGCCTTCGGATCAATGCCGGTTTCTTCGAGCAGGGTGGAGAGCTTCACACCCGTCCATTCAGCACAAGACGCGAGGCCGTGCAGTGCCTGAACGTTGCCCTGCAGCGGCTGGGGAGAAAACAGCGGTGCGCTGTTGCCGCCGCACTCAAGGAAGGTGGTGCGCGACACCATCGGGTAGCGCGCGAGTGCCTCAAGCGTGAACATCAAAGGGTGTTTGACGAGGCCGTGGATCACGAGGCGATGCTTATCCGGATCGATGTCGGGCGGGCCGCCATAGGCGACCACGAAGTGCAGGCCATTCGGCGTGATCATTCCGTTTAGCATGTGGTGCGGGGTACGCGCAGTTTGAACGTATGGCAGGCCGTCGGGGTTGTTCAGCGTTCGCGCGACGTTTTTCTCGAACGAAGACGGTAGCTCATAGGGTTTGATGCTCGAACCGGGCTCGAGGCTCCATGGATCATCCTTGAGTGGCTCGGCCGCGGCGCTTGTCAGCGAGGCCCCGACGCCCGTGCTGAGCGCGCCTGCTATAGCGACGCCCTGCCCGAGCAGTGCGCGCCGGTCAATCAGACCGTTTCCAGCTACAGGGTCCCCCGAAGGATTACGGATTCCTTTGGGCATGACCGCCTCCTCAGCTGTCGGCGTCTTGACACTATAGCGCTGATTTTCTCTTGCGCGCAATGACCGGTTCGGGTCACGAGCGTCGATCGAGCTCCTCCCCGACCGGGTCAGGCGTCGATTTGGCCGCGCCTCTGTAGTGTCCGGTCTGGCCTCGACTGCTGACGCGCGGGGCGCTAGAGCCGACCTTCGCCTTCGGGCCAAACTGCGAAGAACTCAGCTTGCGCAATCTGGTCCGCTATGTTGCTTGGCTCTGTGAAAACGCCTGGACGCTTGACGGCGATAGAAGCAGTTATTTCGCTCAAGACCGTCTTAGCCTCGCAAGCGCATTCAACTTAGAGAACGAACTGGGAAATGCGATAGCCGACATCAGGGTCGGATCAGCGTGGTCCGGCTATCCGCTGGGGACATCGAGCCGCCGTGCCACGACGCCGGGTAATGCTTCGGGGACAGCCCCTGTACCTCGGAATTTCCGAGTGCCCCAGCTAAACAGGGAGCCAGGAACACGGTAAATTTTCCGTTCGTCTCCAGCGTGAGTTGCTGTGTATGCCTCGCTCGCCGTCCAACGTGCATCACGTCGATAACGACACCTATCTGGTGCTGAACGATTTTGGCAGGCTCGGGCGCGCCTGGTGCGAGGCCGACGAAGAAGGCGCCAATCGGGAGACGCTTCTCCGCCGGCTGTTGGACGACCAATACAGCCACCCGGTGCGGATAGTTGCGTTCAATACCGCCGAGGGCTGGTCCCGTGACGTGACGATGGATATTGCCGACGAGTTGCGCCGGCGTTTTGTCGAATACGATGAGGTGCCAAGTTCTGTGCAAGAGTTCTTGGAGACCGCAGTCCGGCGGTGATCACGCGAGTTTGGCCGTTGGCACCTCTATCTACTTCCGATTGATTTGCGAACATCCAACTCTTCGACGAGAGCGCATGAGCGTCAAAGCCTTGATGGCTAACATTCTGCAAGAGCAGATGCGATTGCGCGGCGTGAATTCGCTGTTGCCCGCAGACTATGAACAGATTGTCGAATTGCTGATCGAACAGATCAGAGAGCTGGAGCTTAGCTTGTCTGCGCGAGAGATCGCCGGCAGCCGCGAGCCGCAATAGATGATCAGCAATCGACGTGGCTTACTTGGATTTCGTCCGTGCCGCGATCTGCTTGACTTTCGTCAACGTTCGTTCGAATTCCGACAGGAGATACTGCTCTTGCGCAAGGTCTGCCGGCTCTACCAGAAATGCGACTTTCACGAAAAACCGGTTCAGTAGCGACGCAATCAAAAGATTGTTCGAGTGTTTTGAACGGAGTGCCGTAAGTTGGCGACGCATCTCCATGAGATCAAGCGTTTCGCGTTCTGGCTGTTCTCTCATGCGGGCGAGCCAAGCTGTGACGAACTGGCTGCATCGAGTAGGATGACGCGGCCAGTTGGCCGGTCGGGACCGGAAGGGCAGTCTCCCGGTGTGTGAGACACTAAGACTAGGGAGCGCGGCCGCAATCACGCTCTAGAATTAAGCTTGATGTCCTTGTTGCGAGTTAATTCTGGAACTGGTCCCACCGAACACCTTGACGTGCTCGCGTCGGCCGTGAAGCAGCTATGGACGACAGCGAGGCGAGCGACATCGCCCCCGATGTTGCAGTCGCAAGTGACCGTGCCGGGCAAACATAGTAGGGTGATAACGACCTCGATTTTCGCGTCATCGCTGCGTGGAGGCCATTTGAGGGCTCGAAGGTGGGGATGCCCGCCCCCTAGTTCTGAATTTAGTGAAGTGAGACGTAAGAAGGAGGGAAGGAAATGAAGCGATCGATCGTATCATTTACTGTTGCTTCTGGCCTTGCTGTCGTAGCAGCAGCACAAATCTTGCCCGCACTGCACGCCGCCGAGATGAAGATGATGCCTCCGGTGAATGTGGAAGACATCAAGTGGGGTCCCGCACCACCGACCATCCCGGCCGGTGCGCAGCTCGCCGTTGTCGCTGGTGATCCCAGCAAGGAGGGGCTGTTCACGATGCGGCTAAAGATGCCGGCCAATTATAAAGTCCCAGCCCATAATCATCCCACCGACGAGTTCGTGACGGTTATCTCAGGCGACTTCCGCGTCGGTCTCGGCGACAAGCTCGATATGGACAAAGGACAGTCCCTCAAGGCCGGAGCTTTTGCGGAAATGCCAGCAGGCATGAACCACTATGCCTGGACCACGGAGGAGACCGTGGTACAGATCGCCGGACCCGGGCCGTTCTCTATCACCTATGTCAATCCGGCCGATGACCCGAGCAAGCAGGCCGCGAAATAACGGGTGAACGCGACGAGCAAAAGGCCCCGACGATGTTGCACGTCGGGGCCCTTCAAGATCATCAGGCCGGGTTCCCCGGAAGAATGGTGCCATGTCTCCGAGCCCCCAGAGAGCAAAGCGGTTGCGAACAATGGACCTGTGGAGCACGCCAGATCGCACGCCTTGAAAGGCATTGTTGTAGCGCCGCCCAACTCTGGATCGCCGGGGTGGGAGGCCCCCTTATGGATCAGGACGGCATCTCGCAGGCGCCCGTGGAGCGGGCATCTTCGCCCTAGCAAGCAGTAGAAGCACGGACAATTCCGAATTCGGTTGGCCGACGGTCGGTCCGAAGTTTAATAGGAGTAGTTCTTCCGGTTTTGGCTCTCTTATGACGCGCTCCGACGACGACGATGTCCAGGGTCCAGTTTGTGAAAAGTGCTCGCGCCGAATGTCGCTTCTGGGCGAATTGCCCGACGTGTCGCATTGGCCCAGGATTCGGATTTACAAGTGCTCCCCGTGCGGCAGGATTATCTCAAGCAAGCTGCCGCGGACCAAACGAGGATAGAAGCTCCCCGCGGTTGGCTGATGGGCTGGGTGTCGACTGGATTTCCGATTTCGACGCGCCACACTCGCGCGAGCATGACCATGAGGGTCAGCTCTATGCCTTTGACATCCTAGGCCTAGGCGACGATCTTCGGCGGCTATCCGTGATGCGACAACACAACCTGGCGCAGCTCCTGCGCGGCCGGTCGGACGGCATCTTCGTGCGCCGCTCGAGCAGGACGTGGTCGGGCCGGACTTTCCGGACGTGCGGAGGTCCAAATATTTCTATTGCGACCTCCTTGCCGCCGCACGCGCCCTGAGCTGGCTGATAGCATCACGGCCAAGGAAGAGCCGAAGGCGCTCGCGCGGGCTGAGCAAGACAGGCTGCACAGCTCATAATAGTGCGGGCGGGCGAGCGGTTATTCCGACTTTTTGCCGACGACCCATCTCACGATTGGCCAACCCACTACGACGGACGACGCGACCGCGCCGATCATTCTTACGACGGCGTCACCCACATCCTGATCGAAAGAAAATGGCGCTCTCTGATAGAAGATAAGCACGAGGATGACGCTAAGCGCGCAGCAAAGAGCAACCAGCAACCGAGAGACCTGCCCTTCCAGATACGTGAGACGATCCTCGAGTTTGTCGTGATCCACGGTCCTTCCCCTCATCGCGCGTTAAGTCCTCAGCCGGCCATTAAAACTATGCAGGACGCCGATTCGGCAACCTCGACCAGGGAAGAATATAGCCGAGCCTCCCGTTCCTTCGCGCGAGTGAACCAGGGAGTACCTCCAACGCGCCGGATTTCAGAAGAGCAAAGTGGTCTGTAAGACAGGCGGCGCGAGCTTTTTGATTGGGACGACGCATCAAACTAGCCTTCGGCCCGGGAAATCCCTAGAGTGCCCGGCCAATTGGAGCTATCGTTAAGGTCCATCCGGCATCGTCGATCGTCCCACAACCAAGCAACTGGCCAAGGCGCTCGCGCGGGTTGAGCAGAACAGGCTGGACGAACTCGGCTGAATGCGAAACGATGGGGCAAGGGAGATCGCTGCACCGACCGTGCGGCCAGACGAGCCGGTATGATCTTAAGCACCCACGCAGTTGTCGGCGGCGCCATCGCTTGCCTGTTCCCGTCGCACCCGGTCCTCGTTGCGGTCGCGGCCTTCGCAAGCCACTTTGCGATGGATGCGATCCCGCATTGGGATTATCCTCTTCGAGCGATCACGTCAAAGTCCCGCGGCAACAATCACCGCCTGCTAGCAGATCAGAAGATTTTCCGCGATTTGGCTCTTATCGGCTGCGATGCTTGCGCGGGTCTATTAATAGCAATTTGGCTTTTCGCGACCCCGGCAACGATTGGAGTGATCGTGCTCGGCGCCCTCGCCGGCATGATGCCCGATCCCCTACAGATCCTGCACAGGTTGGTTCCGAAGCAGCCCCTGACGACCTTGCAACGTTTTCATAGATGGGCCCACACCAAGCGGAGGCTTAGTTGGCCGCTGGGGATCAGTTCGCAAGCACTCTTTGCCGCATCCGTCTCCTGGGTAGTTTTGACCGTGGGGTGAGGCACGATGTCGGGGAATTACTCTGGCCGCATCACAGTCCCGTAGGAATTCAGTGAAGGCGTGCACAAGCACGACCTTCAATGCTAGGGTGCTTGCATCAGAACTCCCCTTCGACGCCCGCCAGCAGGTGCGCTCGTGGAGTGACTTTGCTAATTTCGCGCGGCCCCCGCCGAGCACGAGGCGACGGCTTCGCCCATCCGGCAGCGACGTCGAACGGCATCGAAGGTGTCACCAGGTCCGAAGCGGCCATTGGAACAATGCATCCTCAGACGTCGTGGGTGGCATTTGCCGAGATTGATCCCACTCCCCTGTTCGACGCGCATTTCGGCAATTTGGCAGGTCGGCTCCTGAATATAGTGCCCATCACCCCAGCAGCGAAGGTGATCGCAACTCGGAAAGAACACTTCGGCTCAGGCCCATCGCGACAGTCTGCGCTGCCGCACGAAAGCAAGCCAGATCCGGTTACGGAGGTGCATGTTGACCAAGGAACGGCTCACTCAAGACGCAACAAGGGTATTTCTCTTGCCGCGAGCAATCTTCATTGCGACCTGTCTAACCGTCGCATCGCCCTCGGTTGCCCAGCAGGTGCGGGTCATCACGGGGGACGTCGAGCATATCTATGGACCTAGCGGTGAGGTCCTCGACGATGCCGAACTGCGGGCACGAAACGAGCGTGCCCTTGAAAGAGCACAGCTGGAACGACAGCGCGCGATCGAGAAGCAGCAAATCGAAGCCGAGAATGAGCGACTTAGGCTTCAGCGCGGGCAAGCTGCTCTCGCCTATGCAACCGATCCGACATGGGACTCAACATACGGCGGCTGGTTTTTCGTTGATCGCCGCCATCGGGGTCACGGAAGGATGGGCGTTTCGCCCAGGATGGGCAGTCCGAGACGATAAAACTCGGCGATTGTAACCTCACTTGCTCCCCGTAAAAGAGATCACGTCACCAACGCCGTAGCGCTTTCGACGGTCCCCCCCCCCCGCCTTCGAAGCACGTGGGAACCTCTTGGCTTGACCGCGGACTCGGCGTAGCATTGGGCCTTCTTGCTCGGGGATAGAACCAATGCATCGAGTGCTCCTGGTCGGCGTTGCCGTGACCTGCTTTGCGGCGGCCCTGCTTTTCCGTTCCTCTGACGCCAACGCGGTGTTTTGGCGCGGCATAACCGCACCGACGAACATCGACGTTCACGGCTGGCCGATCGTGAAAGAGCCTCCCCCGAGTCCATGCCAATGGATACGGGTGGGCGGTGGTTACTGGGTCCGTCAGTGCATTGACTAGGCCTACAGCGTGCGTCCCGTCGCGGTCTAACCCACAATGATCAGTGCGAGCAGACCGGAACTGAGCAGGATGACGCCCGCGAGCGTAACCGCCAAAAAGGCAAGAGACGTAAATTCTTCACGCATGTACGTTTCGCCAACGAACTCACCACGCCCCGACCATCACAAGAGTGGCGATGCTCAAAGCCGAGCAGCACAAGATGATGACTGGCGCGACTAAACTTCGGTGAGACCGCATTGCTGGCGCTCCGGGTTAGAACACCCCAACGGTAGGTCGGCCGTGTTTTGCCGTGACTTCGCGGTTGCCGGAAAGTGGTTTCAATCCGAGGCCTTTGTGTCGTGCTCGCGCGGGCGAACGAAGTCTCTTCACGGTTTCGCGAACGCTAAACAGAGCCAAAGTCCGCGGATCCTTTCGGATCAAGCCCCGAACCGAGGCCGGAGCAACTGCCTCCTCCGGTTGGTTTTGACAGACGCAGTTCATTACGAGGCTCCCCGACTCTCAGAGCATGGTATTTGCCGCTGACCCCAGCCCTCAATTGACATGGAGAGGCTCAGTTATCGGCACGGTTTACATTCAGGTCCATGCTGGACTGATTTGCGGATCCGGCGGCAACCACTTTAAGCCTGACCCTGTGGGCCTTATCATTCATGCTTGGCGGGCGTCGCCGGTGCCCGGAGACATGCCGGCGCAACCGGTTGCGAGTTTGCCTGTCGGCGGGGGAAACGAGCCTGGGCAAGCATCCAAGACGACGGGCCAGCACGGCCAGGGGGTCGAGAAGTGGACCCCAGCCGCGGCAGCGGCGCCGTTCGCGTTGGGCCTGATCGGTTCCTGTTCTTCCTGCAACGTCCGGAACAACAATGGCGATCACAACGGGCCTGACGGCGTTGCTCGCCTCCTGATCGTAATGATATATTTCAGGTATTTCGCACTGGGTGATTTTTCATGAAGTTTCTTCGCTCGGCGTCGTTTCTGGCCGCTTACCTCCTGTTTGCTGTCCCCGGCTCGGCCGAGAATACGCCGAACGGACCACCAACTTTGTCGGCGTCTCCAGCACCTGCAAAGGGGTATATGGGCTTCGAGAAGCCTTGCCCGGACCAAAATCCAAACATGCGCGAGCCGCGCAGGAATGAAACCTGCGATTATGTAACGATCATCAAGCGCTGCGAAGGCGATCTGGCGGAGCGCCTATTCCGACAGCCGCGTGAGATCGGGGTGGACCATCCGCGGCGTCTTGCCTGTCATTCAGACTGAGTTTTGCAGGCAAGCTTGCCGTCATTGTTCTTATCGAAATTATGAAGAAGCCCGCGCCAGCCGGGGTCGCATTGACCGACGATCAACCGTGGACGGCTACGCTCGGCTGATCGAGGACGCGAAAGCGAAGACGCTCGCAGCCACTTCCTGAAACTTCCGAATCTCCTCGGCTGTATTGCCATTCTTACCGAAGAAGTCGGCGAGCGAATTTCTGAGTTCGAGCTCACGAATGCAGAACTGCTCGGCGCTGACGCACTTATAGGGGCAGTCGCCAATTAGCCGTGGTCTCCGCCACCACGCTGTCTGCCGTGCATGAAGACGTGCATGAGTGGGCAAGCCAGTAGAGGCAGCCAAAGGAGGGCTCCGAGCACATGAGCCTGATGCTGGGTGAACAAGAGCGCACCCGCAATTGCCGCGATGACGGCGAGCACGAGAGCAATGCGGAAATTGCGCGACATACCCCGATGTGTGTCGTTTTGATGATGGGTCTCTTCTGACAAGGTCATGAGCAACCTGCGGGAGTGAAATCGTGGCTTGCTGATGGCACTAACGCTCTATCAGGATTAAAACCAAGCTCGCCGATTTCACCGGCGACCATGTTGATGCAAATCAAAAAGTGTGCACCCGCAGTTCATGGCGCCGGTCTTTTGACCAAGAACAAAATATGGCCGCGCCCGCCAAGGCGCCGGCATCATTGCCCCTGCAACCGCCTGATTGAAGCTTTCGATGGATCAAAGCTGATCGAACTCGGCTTACCCAGCTGGCGCGACCGCAGAGGATACCGTTGGACAAGCGGCCGAGCCGAACCTAAGCTTCGCTGATTGCGGAAATCGAAGCTGCCAGGCGCGGTTCTGACTATGGACTGGTCCTACTATCTCGCGGGAGCTGCAGTGATCCTGCTTCTCCTTGCCTATCACCTGCATGGCAGGCTGTTCAGGAGGGATACGCTGCGCGACGAGAAACTGAATCGACTGATCGATGAACGCATCGATCGCCTGGACCTGAAGCGCGACAAAAAAGACGATCAATCGTCCCGCACTCCGCCCTAGCGGTCACCTGTTCTGCCACACCAAAATGGCCCCTCTAGCGCGCGCTAGACGACATCATGCGGTTGTTGGACGAGAGGAAATAGTACGCAACCAACTTACCAAAGCGCTTATTTCCCTTCGCACGTGAAGCAAATAGAGAAAGTGCGTGATCGCAAAGGACAGAAGGCAAGTCCCCAAAATGGTCGCCATCACGTACAGACCGGCACCGGCCGGGACCGCCACGGGTAATAGCGATGCCTGCCTGACCGTGGGTACGAAAGCCTGCCAGGAAATGACCAAGAAGCCCGCATAGGCGGTGCTCAAGTGGGTCGCGACGGTAAACGGAAGCCTCGATTTGGCCAGCAACCCGTAGCAGGCCAGCAGGAAGATCGGAAGCGCGACCCCGAACAACTGAAACCCTTCAATCGGGACGATGTAGCTCAAGAGTGCGTCGCTTCGCTGAAAAATCCCGAACATTCTCAGGTTGATGAACCAGAGAAGTTCGGAGCTGGGGGCATATTGAAGAGCACGCGCAGCCAGTTCGGCGCAAAGCGTGGCGACAAACAGCGCCAACGGTCCGAGGAATTGCAACCTGAAAAGACGATTCATGAGACGAATGCCCAGTAGGTCAAAAGCTTGGTCGGGCTTACGTGAAAAACGTTTACGTTGCCTTAATTGTTCCGCCGTCCGGGGCACGCGTTTTTGCCCGCATTGGTATAGAATCAAGGGAGTGGGCGTCGTGACCTTAGTGAACGACGGAAGCGTGTCGGAAGCCCGCCCTGGAGGTCGAGCGCAGACCTGACTGCGGCGCGGGCGAAAGCTCCAGAGGGCCGTCGCTCGACCCGGGCAACCCGGCTGATCGCCAACAACCTAGAGGCGGTTCAAAGGCCGCCGAACAGTCCGCCATAAGTTTTCAATTATCAGTTTGATTCTTACTTACAAAGAAACATGGCTTCGTTCTGTCGAATTCAATCTTTAGGTAAACTTAATACCGATATCGATTATAAGTTGTGGAAGTCCTGGCGCGCCCCCAGACGATGATGCCGTCAGCATCATGGTTCGTCGGAGTCGGCATCGACGACGCAGCCTGGACCGTCAGCAATCGCCAACCCGATCCATGTGGGCGCTTCGGGTTACTCCAGGGCGCCGGCATCTTGCATGATGACTTCCCTCAGCAGCTTCTCCGGCGGGAGGCCTCCCAACCGGCGAATAGAGCGGGCAAACTCCGCCCCACTGCCGACAGCGCCTTTCTTGGAAAAAAGATTGCTTACATACCCGCGCTACGGTTTTCGGCTTTACTGGACATTCTCAAGGAGATTGCGCGCAGCGCGTCATCCTTGGCCACCCATGCTCGGAGCTCGTACCGATTTAATTTGCGCAATTCCGGTATGAGCCGCCGCACCGCCTCCGCGGTGCACTCCATCTCGTCCGAAGGCAACGAAGCCACAGCGGCCGGCTTCGGCCACTTTACTGGTTGGTCAAACGGCTGGCGCTTTAGATAACGCAATTCGGCTGCAAGCGAGCGAAAGCGAAAAGGCGGTGGTGCGTTGAGATCGCCAAATTCAATGACAAGGTTGATGATGGTCGCCTTGATTTGGCGCACGCGGAGAAGCTCGAGGTGAGCGCGCACCGCGGCTCGCGCCGCGTGCCGGACATATTCGTCTGTGCTGTCGCCGACAAGATGCCGGAGCAGCAATTTAGCTGCGTCGGAGTCGCACCAATCGTCAAACCCAACACTCAGGCCATGACGGTAGGCATTGCCTGATGCGCGCCGCTTGCCAGCGCTCGTTTTAGGTCCAGTGCTTCTGTGTGCATTTCGTCGATTTGCAGCGATTTGTCGCTCGGTCGTCATCGTCAAACCTCTTGCCGCGCGTCTCCCGAGTGAACGGTGCATGGCACGGCCAAGCCGGCGCGGTGTTCTTCGAGACGGCGCAAAATCTTGTCACGACGCGACGCCAACTCGGCCAACCGCCGATTGATATAATCCAATTCAGCCAGGGAGTGGCGGAATGCTTCAGCATCGATGCTGACTTTGGTGAGATGGTAGCTACTCAGGAGTTTTTCGACCTTACGTCGTACAGCCTTGTTGGTAATAGAGCGGTCAGCCAGCTTTTGAACCTCGTCGTCGTCTTGCCCTTGCAATATCAGGCCCAGTAGGTTGCGAAGAGCTGGGATACGAGCGCTGGTGACAATCTCCTTCCTGAAGCGTTGTAGCTGTAACGTCTCCCATTCGGCATTCGTGAGCTCGGCAACCCACATATGCTCTAGAAAGTCACTAGGGGCAAATTGTTGCTGAACCGCGCCTTTTACTAAATTGAACTCGCGCTGTGAGTCCGAAACGAGCAGGGGCATCTCATAAAGTACAGCCAGTTCCCGGCTGACGGCCAAATCACTCATTTTGAAGAATCCTTCGCTGTTGCGACACGTTCGATCCCGAGAAAGCACCGGGCTCGCGCGTCAACCTATGCGAAGGCTCAGAGAATAAAACCGGCGCAATCAAAAAGTTAGCGCGGTGATTCGTGCGATGATTTCTTGGGGGCGCCGGGCCGACCCCAATTGCAGTTCGTTTCGGTGATTGCCTGAGACCAGAGGCGGTCGAATTCTCGTCGCGATACGCGATACTTCTCCTTGGCCTCCGCGAACCAGGCATTCTTGCTTTTGCGTTTGTCGCGGGGGCTGGCGAGCATTTCCCCTGCGAGCCATTTGCAGCAGAGTCGCTCTTTCGACAGCGCGCTCCAATTCTTTACATCGGCAGATAACCAGTCATCGAATCTCACCGTCTCAAGAAGCACCGTTCGACCGCCGTGGCACTCAAACTCCCTGCCCGGGCCAAACGGAATGACGCCACCACGAATGATCTGTTCCCAGAATGGCTCGAAAGCCCAACCAGCAGGAGTCAGCCGAAATAACTGACCTGATTCAGGACAGCGGACGCTCGCCGAAATCGCGCCGGCCTGAAGCGCCACTTTCAACTTGGCGACGGCAAAATCACGCCTGCTCCAGTCGAACAGCGCTTCCCTCGATAGACGCGGATAACCGCCACCTTGGTTCTCGGAGCCGTCAGTTGCCCCTTCGTCACCGCGGGCGTTCGATAGGATTCTAATCGCGCTCTCTATGTGAGCTTCCGACACGCAACCTGTTATTCGTTGCACGGCTTCGGGAAGCGTGATGAATCCTGCGGGGATTGGATCGGTCATCGACACCCACCTAGTTGCGACGACGGCGCTTGCAAGAGCAAAAGCCGTTTTTGCAGAAGGATCGCCGTAACGAACTAGTCGCGGGCGCGACCTCTCTGCGCGCGTAGCATCACGCCGACCCCGCCCCCATTCTCATCGATGAAGTCGACGCCGGCAGCCTCAAGGGCATGTCGCACGACCACAAGAGTGGCCCGGCGAGGCTGGTTCAGCCCAGCCTCCCTCAGGCGAGTCGGCCCCTAATTTAAGGCTGATTGTTCGGCGGCCTCTCAATGAACCGCCGGCTGCCATTGAGAAGCTCGAGGTTGTTGGCGATCACAGGGTTGCCCGGATCGAGCGAATAGGCCCTGTCGAACTTTCGCCGCGCCGCCGTCAGATTGCCCCGCAGCATGTAGGAATATCCCTGATCGTTCAGGATTTGAACGGTTTCACCGCCGAGCCGAATCGCTTGTGCATAGGCCTGATCGGCAAGATCAAAGCGGCGCAGCCGATCGTAGCTCGCGGCGAGCCCAATCCAGGCGGTGACGTCCTTCGGAGCCTTTTCGACGGCCTCCTTGAAATAGCGCTGGGACAGTCCGAAATTGCCGCGATTGTAGTGCTCCAACCCCATCCGCACAGGTTCGTCGGACGGATAGTATTTGACGTCGGTCGGCTCCTGTACGGGGTCTGGGCCGGCTGGAGCACCCGGCGCGACGACAGCAGCGTCGCGCACGGTGTATTCTTGCACCGTGTCGCAAGCCGCAAGGGCTGTCGCTAGTAAGGCGCAAGCCAGCCATAGAAGAAGGCGCCGCATAACCGTTATCCTCGTCCCACAACTGTACGCTCCAATATTGTTCCCGCACTAACAGAGCCAGGTTGGAGCCGTATTACCGGTAGAAAAATGACTATCTCAAACTCGTTTACCGTTGGGGCGCAACGCCTACGCCAGCCAAGCCACTTCCGGTCCCGAGGTAAATGCTGCTACCGTTGTTCGCGTCCACAGCTGCTCCAATTGCGCCCGCAGCTCCCATCGGCGGGTGGCCCTGGCCCGGCGCGTCTCCACCAAAGGCTGGCAACGGATCGCGCGGCTGGTTACCGCTACGATAGCGTCTGATAGCGCCATCAGTCTTCGCCGCTTGGGACACGATCCGGCGATCACCGACGTAGCTCGGCCAGGGATTGATCGTGTGGATCGCGGCGTTAGTTTGCTTGGCGTCCCCGGCGCTCATGGTGATCGTGTCCGAACGCTGGTAGTATCGATCCGTCTCGTCATGACCGGAAAGGCCGTTACAGGCCCCCAACGTAAAGACCGCAAATAGCGCCGTACATCCCATCTTGGTCGTCCTTCAGTTAAGGGTCTTCACAACGGGCTGGTCGACTGCGACCGCGGGCGCCGGTAAGCGCACATCGGGCGCGATGATGTGCCCGTAAGGCCCTTTGAGGTCACCGCCGGAATTGACGTAGTCATTGTAGCGCTTCTTCACTTCCATCTGGCCATTGAGGAAGAAGTCGACATCATTAGCGGGCAGCCGCGAATCGAGAGGCGAGGCCAGTTGCTGGCCAGGCGCAGCCGGCGCGACCAGCCGCGGCGTCACGATGATCACAAGATCCGTTTCCCTCTGCTGATAGGATGCGCTTCGAAACAACGCACCCAGGACTGGTACCGAACCGATCCAGGGCAATTGCTGAACTTCTTGCGTGTTGCGGGTCTGGAGCAACCCGGCGATCGCGAAGCTCTGCCCGTCGCGTAACTCAACCGTGGTCCGCGCGTTACGGCTGGTCAATGCAGGGACGGTCGTTCCCTGGATCTGGACGGCATTGGTGAAATCAAGCTCGCTCACCGAGGGCTCAACCCGAAGGTTGATGACGCCACGCGAAAGGACCGTCGGCACAAACCCAAGCTCTACGCCGAACTTCTTGAATTCGATGGTGGTGGTAGGAAAGCCGTTCGTGGTGTTGGAGGCAACCGGCACCGGAAATTCGCCACCGGCCAGGAAGCGCGCAGCATCGCCTGACAGGGCCATCAGATTGGGCTCGGCCAGGCGACGCACCAACCCTTTCTCCTCCAGGGCCTGCACAAACAAATCCACCGAGGTCCCGTTATTCAGCTTTAAAACGTTTGTCAGCAGGTTGCCGAATGGTTGAGTTGCGGTACCTATAAGCCCCGAGGCCGCAGTGACAAGAGGAACACCTTGGGGGGTCCTGGCCGCGATGGGTGGGCCGGACGTTCCGCTCTGGCCAACCTGATTGAGACTGCCGTTCCCCGCGTGGAGGTTCACCCCCAGTTCGCGGCCAGCCGCCCTCGAGACCTCGAGGAAGCGAACCTCCAGCATGACCTGCTGCGGGCTCGCCACATTGAGGGCGTTGACGACCTTCCAGTCCTTCGGGACGGTGGAGCTAGCAATCGACGCGGCTCGCTCGGCGGCGACCGCGTCCGCGGCTGTTCCATTCAAGATCACCTGGCCCGGCGAAACCGTGACACGGATGCCGCTGGTGCCGGTTGAGAGAATGGTTTGCTGCAGAGTGCGCTGCAAATTCCCAGTATCTTCTACGACATCAACATCCAGGATGCCGATCTGCTTCATCGAACTATCGAACAGGATGACGTTCGTGGAGCCGGCCTGCTTGCCCTGGACGTAGATCACGTGATCGCTCAGTGACCTCACCTCGGCGATGTCGGGCGAACCCGATACAATCGTCGAAAAAGCCGTGTCGACCCTAAAGGTGCGTGACTTGTTCACGATCACCTTGACGCGCTGGACGTCGCCCATTTCGCTGACGAAGACGCCGCTGGAGGAGCCTCGCTCTGCCGCCCGCGCACCGTCCACCGTGCCCAATGCGGCAAGCACCGCGCCGAGAACGAATACGCCCAAGGCAGGAAGCCGCCCACCTTCCTTGCGGGCAATGCGTCGGCCGCTCATTCCACCCCCCATCGCCGTAATCCAGAGCCTGTCCCCGCAAATGGACGCCCTCGGCGCTAAAAAAACTCGCCTCCGCGCACGTCATAGAGATTACAATCGGTTCGGTGATAAACCGTTACCGTCGTATTTCCTTGACGGGCACGCACAAATCAATCCCGCTCGGCGGCGAAGTCTATCGCCCACTCCTGCAAGATCATCATCCGGCATATGGCTGGTTGGCAAGAAGCGAACTGCACCAGGTAGTCCCAACGCGAGAGAAAATTGCCCAATGTTGCCAACGAGCACCACTACCGGCTCGGGGGTGATAGGCAGCTTGGCTATGGCGCAACCGACGGCACCCCGACCAACCTCTAACTACAACCCCTCCTGCCCGGTACGCATCCGGCCAGCACCCCGGCAGGCGCGCTGGTTTGTCGCGGCGCCCGGCAGCGGCGGCTTTGGACCGTTGGCCGGTTTCCAGCTCCAGCGAAGCAGGTCGGCGACTTTGTTGGTGGGTCACACCCGCGGATCTGCATTCATGTGCCGGCGTACCAACATAGCCAGCCCCTCCATTCCCTTGCGGAGCCGACCGGCCTGCCATCACCGGCACAGTTCGGGCGGGCCGCTGGAAGCACGCGGAGCACTGAGACCCTTCCCGAAAGCAGCAACCACAGGTCGTGGCGCGCCCGCCACAGTACATCGGTCGTTTCGCGAATTCTTGGCTACGAAGCCGAAGTGCCCCGAGATACGATCTCGCTCAGTAGCTAAGCTGAGTATTCTGAGCGACCTGGGTTATGGTTCCTTGCCACACCGGCAGCATAAAGCCGAAATTGTAGCTCGCGCTCGCAGTAAGCGCCATCACCCCGGTGGTGGCATTGGCCGCCGACCGAGAAGCAGCCGGCGTCGTTGCAAAACCGCTCGCTGCGAGGAAGGGGACGGTCGCCTGCGCAGTGGCGACACTGTTTGCCCCGGTCGATGGCAGTGTACATTGTGTGAGCTGCGATTGCCCAGCGCAGTAGATCAGGGTTTGTCGCACCAGTTCGCTCGCCAGAGTGCGGACCGAGTTTTGCGTAACATAGAACCTGGCCACATCAGCTATCGCGATCAACATCGCAAAAAACGCCGTGAAGACGAGGACGAATTCAAGGGCGACAGCTCCCGAGCTGTCAAGCGCTCTGGTTCTACTTGATGCGGACTTCATAGCTTACACTATTGCTGAATGATTGCGACCACCAAGGGGTTGTTATGAAAGAAGCAGGCATACTGGCCGAGATTTGAATCAAGAACGGAGCAGCGCATGTGGTGCCCGTCGCAATCGCGCTGCACGAGGTCGCTGTCCGTGTCGGTGTGCAGTAGCAAGCAACCGTCGGTGTTCCACTCAAGCTCCATCCCGAGGGAAGAGCGTTCGTTACGGTATTTTGAATGCCATTCGAATCGGTGGGGAAGTAGCGGGCATATTCTCCGCCTGCTCTAACGGCTGATTGTAGGGCGGTCTGGCGTTGCGTTACATCGCCAACTTCCACGACAGCGAACAGCAGTGGGACCAGCACACAGACGGAGATGATGATGAACTCCAACGCCGCGGCCCCACGCTGATCCCGGAGGAAATTGTGGTACATAGCGTATTCCTACTGCACGAGGGCTATAGCCTGAACTTGGGCGGTCTTGGTGGTCGTGCCACACCCCGTCACGTTTTCCGTTGCGCTGCCGGTGAAGGTTAGCGACCAGCCGACGATCGACATGCAGGTCGTCGAAGAAGAGAATGTGTTGCCGGTTACACAGACGCTCGCGTTGGGGAAGTACATGCCGCCATTCAGCGTAATGGTCGAGCTGCCTTGTATTGAGACCGGCGCACTGCCGCAGGAACTGGTGTGCTGCGAATTCCGGTAGTCCGCGTAGAACAGCATGCCGTTATAATTCGTGTTGGGGTAGCTGGCGGTCGCTGGAGCACTCATGTTCACGGTTCCCCCGGTGATGTTCAAAATTGAGCTACCACCGTAATTCGGCGACGGACCGGTGAAAATGAAGGTGCAACCCGAGCAGCTGAGCGTTCCGCCCGAAACCGTGATGCCAGAATTAAAAAAGAAATAGGTTCCCGAAGGAAGCGCGGCACTGTCGCCGGCGTTATGGACGGTCAAGGTTTTTCCTACGCAGAACACGCCCGAGGAGATGACATACGGCGACTGGGCCGTTGTCGAGTTCGTGCAATTCGTGCTGTTGACCTCCGCGGGAATCGCGGACGGGTCCTGGAGAGCTGCATATGGATCGGTCGTGGGGGGCTGGTACATCAGATTGCCGCCCGCAGTGCATGGTGTAGCGGAGCCGGACTGCGTACAGCCGCCTGCTCCGACCAAAATGAGGTTGGTCTGTGTTTTGTTGGCACCGGCGCCGTTGAATGTGATGGAGTCTCCGCCGGTTCTATTCGAGGCCAAAGAGCAGTTTGTTCCGGTGACTGACCCGTTGCCACTAAACGCAAGCCCCCCGCCCAAGGCCAAAGCACATGCGGGTCCGGTCACTAACACCGCGGCAGTCGCCAGCTCGCGGACGTTCTGCGAGCCCGATCCTACGATAAAGGAACTGAAGCTACGCGGTTCTGCCCGAACCATTTGCGCCTGGACTGCGTTGCACGATGGTGAACAGGAGCCGCTCGAGTCGGCAGTAAAGCTGCCGCCGCTCCAGTTGCCCGGTTGGATGGTGACGGTTGTGTTCGATCCTGATGTATAGCCGTTGTCTGTCGCAACGCTGATACCTGCTGTCTGGGCGTTGGAAAAGCCCGTTGCGCCGGAGATGGTTGTGGTCGTGTAGTCGAGCCCCCCCAAAACACCTGCAATCGCCGCAGCATCGGCAGCATTCTGTCCGTGCCGCCGCTCCAGGTACCAGGCGCTGACCTCCATTCCGAAGCCGGCCAACCCAAAGAAGAAGGCGGAAGATGCCACGAACATCAAGGCGCTTACACCCCGCTTGTCCCGCAAGCAATCCAGGACAGGCACCAAGCTCCTCGCCATCGAGGGCCGCAACATCCGATCGTAAAACGAGCGTTTGAACAGGGTAACCGTGCTCATGGCTTACTTCCCTGCGTTGGTGAACGTCGCTATGAGGCGCAGATACGGGCTTCCGCCCAAAATGACGAACATGGCTGGAAGCATGAAAATCACCATCGGAGCCGTCAGCTTGGCGCCCAGCTTGTGTGCTCTTTCTTCCAGCTTGGTGATACGCTCTCGGCGGAGGTCGACCGCGACACTGCGCAGGGCCTGGCTCAACGGCGTTCCGTATTGCAGGCTTTGGCTGACGATGGTGCCGAATCGGCGAAGTCCCTCTGACGTAGATCCGAATTTCTCGAACGCCTCGGTCCGGTTTGGCAAGATCCTGAGGTTATCAAGAAGATCGTATAACACCCCGGCCATCGCGGGATTCGTCTCGTTCATTTCTTCCGCAACGCGTTGCACCGCGCTCTCCAGCCCCATTCCTGCTTCGGTGCACACCACCAGCAAATCGATGGCGTCCGGCGTGCCGAGCCGAATGGCCGCATCAAAGCGCCGTTTCAGCAGCAACAGGATCAATCGCGGCCCCATGATTCCGATCACCCCGCCAACCAGGGTGAAGATCAACGTATCCGTCAGTGGCTTCCCCAACAGCTGCGCAACAATGAGCGCACCGAGCGGGAACAAGCACATGCTGACGGTTTTGACACCGATCCAGATCGGCAAGACTCGAAAATGATTGAAGCCGGACGATTGAAGGACCGTTCGCAGTTGTTCCAGATTTTCCGGGGCGTAGAAGCGCTGATACCGCGCGCCGAGCGATGAGAACAGGCCCGTCATGCCCTGGATGGGGGCTGACTTGCCGGAAGCACCGATCACGGCGTTCGACACCCTTGTGTTCAATGCACGAAGGTGAATTTCGCGGATGATCAACAGCGCAGCCGCGGCCGCAACTAGAATGGCGGAGGCCGCAAAACCGAGAACAACACTCATAGTGCCGTGTCCCTTCTGATCATCCAACGTATCACAAAGTGCCCGACGAGCACCGAGCATACCGCGTACGCCAGCAGCTTGTTTCCGGTCGGATCCGTGAACAGCAGAGAAATCGATTCCGGACTGAGCCAGTAGAATATCCCACCTACAATGACGGGCATGCATGAAAGGGCTCGTGAAGAAAAGATCACCTCGGCTGCCAGCGCCTTGGCGCGAGCAGCCAGCGCAACGCGCTGACTCACGGTGTCTCCCAGTGTCTGCAAGGTTTCAGCCAAACTGCCACCAGACTTCATCTGGACTGCCAGTGTCACCGCAAACATCGCATACTCTGCCACTTGCGTTCGCCGATAGACCGCCTCTACGGCTTCCTCGGGAGGCCTCCCCAGACTCAATTCGCTGCATACAATCGCAAACTGTCCAGCCGTTGGTTGCGGCATCTCGCGGGCGATGGTGCGAAATGCTTCGTTCACAGGCAGCCCGGATCTAACAGTACTCGCCACGATCTGGATCGCATCGGGTAGCTGTCGAAAAAGTTGATCGGCGAGGCGACGTTGCTGCCACCCGAACAGACCGCGCACCACCATGATGGCCACAATTGCCGCCGCGAGATATGCGTAGAGGGTGGTGAAATCCAGCAAGCTAGTCACGTAAAGAACTGCCGCTGCTGCGATCACGCCGGCAAGGAACGGATACGCAGGGTGCCAACGGTAATTTGTCTCTGCGTTATAATTGACCAAGCGGTGGAAAAACCGCTGTCGGGATCCGGCCTGTAGCCGACGGATGGAGGGCAGGCTCGCCGAATGTGAGGTTGGTAGAGCTATCGCTACCTGACGAACGATGCGACTTTCTCGACCGTCGAGCCACAACGACACGACCGCTGCGCAGATCAGGAGCGCCAGGTTAATGATGATCAGAACCGGCAGCATTATAGTTGCCTCATAGCCTCAGCCCAAGCTCGATCAAGCCCAAAATAGGCAAGCCGGCTCTTGAATTTCGGGATTGAATGGGTGGACCGGTAGGCGCCCAAGATCCGCCCGTGAACATCGTCCTCTTGGTACTCAAACGCCGCGATGTCATTGGTGGTGATCACGTCGGTCTCGAGGCCGGTCACCTCGCTGATCTGGACAATGCGGCGTTGTCCATCTCGCATGCGTTCCACTTGCACGATGATATCCAACGCCGCAACGATCTGGGCTCGAATGGCCCGCAGCGGCAGATTTGGCTGTCCCATCTGCACCATGTTTTCAATACGGGTCAGTGCGTCGCGGGCGCTGTTGGCATGCACCGTGGAGATCGAACCATCATGGCCGGTGTTCATCGCTTGCAGCATGTCGAACGCTTCAGCGCCGCGCACTTCGCCTACCACGATCCGGTCAGGACGCATTCGCAGGGCGTTCCACACCAGATCGCGTTGTGTCACCTGCCCCGTGCCCTCGAGGCTGGGAGGCCGGGTCTCCAGGCTGATCACATGCGGCTGTTGCAGCTGCAACTCTGCGGCATCCTCGATGGTGACAATGCGCTCACTGTGATCAATGTGTTGGCTCAGGGCGTTCAACAGTGTGGTCTTGCCAGAACCGGTACCGCCAGAGACCAGAACATTGAGCCGAGATCGGGCGGCAATCTCCAGCAATTGCCTCATGGCAGCGGTCATTGTGCCGTTTTCGACCATTCCGGCCAAATTCAAACGGCGACTTGGAAATTTTCGGATCGAAATGCACGGACTATGGATCGCCAGCGGCGGGAAGATGATGTTGACCCGGCTGCCGTCCGGCAAGCGGCAATCCACCATCGGGCTGGATTCGTCGACCCGCCGGCCAACTCGCGCCGCGATCTTCTGCGCCACCGACGCGATGTGCTCATTGTCGCGGAATCGCAGCGCGACCCGTTCCAGCTTGCCGTATCGCTCGACATAAACGTTACTTGGTCCGTTGACCATGATATCGTTGATCGATTCATCCATCAGGAGCGAACGCAGCGGCCCGTAGCCGGTCATGTCGTCCGCAATCTCGTCCGCGAGCTGAAACTGCTCACGGCCGGACAGTTCGAGCCGTTCCTGGTTGGCGATTCCATGGATGATTTCCTCGATCTGCCGCCGCAGAACATCGCGGGAAACAGTCGCGGCCACCGATGGCTCTATCTGTTCAATGACCCTTTCGCGCAGCGAAGCCGCCACGTCAGTTCGTTCGTGCGGCGAAGCCGGCACAGCGCCTCGTTCGTGCGGTGATTGTATCACGGGATGGTCGGTCGAAGGTTCGTCGCGGCTTGGCGTCAACGTGGGCAAGCCGGTTGGCGTGCCCTCCCTTTCCACAGATTGAGGAAAACGGGTTGACGCGCCGTCGCGTTCGCGCGTGCCGAATTTTTTCGTCACCGGAACAGCCTCCTGAACCATCCCTGCCGCACGGCGCCGACACCAGTGATCTCCCGGACGATGGGCGCGAGGTGACGGCGCAGTTTTCGTACGTGCTTTAAAGCTGGAATTCCCAGATTGACAGCTTGGGTCATCCCCTTGCCGAGATCGGGAATCACCATGTCCGGCTCTGCGCCCAAGGCCTTGACAACCATTGCCCTGGGAAGGCCCCCCGGACGACCGGCACGATTGAGCAAAGTAAACACTCGGTCTTTACCGGCGATGCTGGTGACGGCAGCGCGGAGGGCATGCGCATTGCGAAGTCCAGTCACTTCAGCCTCCAGCAGCACCAGCACCTGGCGAGACAGCATGATCACCGGATGGAGCGATGGCGGAAACGGAACTGGTACGTCGACCACGATGTAGTTGAACCGTTGACGGAGCAGACCCAGTACGTGTCTCACTCCCGCTTCAGTGATGTCCAGCTGTGCATCCAGGTCTTCATCGGCGGAAATCAAACAAACACGCTCGTTGATATCAATGGCTGCGCGTTCGAGGAACAGTGTGTCCGCCCGCATCGGGTTTTCCAGAGCAATGCGCAGCCCTGGCCCAGGCCGAACCCCCAACATCACCGCGGTTTCGCCGTTCTGTAAATGAAGGTCGAGCAGCGCGACCTTGGCCTTCGTGGTCTCGGCCAGTTGCAGTGCGAGATTGATAGCGATGCTCGTTGCCCCGGCGCCCCCTTGCGCGCCGCAGATCGAGATCACATGCCCACCACGATCGGTCGCGGCGGGCGCCGTGTCGCCAAGCAGCTTCGGACGCAGCTGGTGCAGCACCATATCACGCGTGAGCGGCCTCGGAAGGTACTCGGTCAAGCCGATTTCCATCAGCTCGCGGTAGAAGGTAATCTCTCTGCTCTCACCGATGAGGGCGACCAGGACATCAGGTGGGCAGACGGCGGACAATCTCTCCAGCTCGGTGAAGGGATCATCGATCCCGCTGATGTCCGCCACCAGCGCGAATAGCTCGGTGTCGGTTTCGAGCATCCGTATGGCGTTGCGAATCGTGCCACGCCTGATCGATAGGTTGCTGCCTTCGAGCCCTTTGCGCAAAGCCGCTGCGCTCAGCTCGTCGTTTACGAAACAGACAATTCGGTCGCGCGTTGCAACAGATGGAGCTTCATCAAGCGGGTTGACTATAGCCATGTTAACGCTCATCGCCGTTTCTCCTGCGGCTTGACCGCCTCAAGCTCATCAACTGCATGAACCACCACCGTGTCACTCTCGCGGGCCATTTTCGGCAAGACGCCACAGCCCGCAGTTGAATCTTGCTTCCTGACCGAGTATTCCTGAACCTTACCGCCTCCATAAACCACCACCGCTGCAGTTTGGCCGGCAACAGCATTCTGGCGGGCTATTTCCGCCGACACGTCGCAGCTGGAAATAGTGCGACTGTCCGCTATGTCCCGTGGCTCGACGGCCGATCGCATGGCCAAGGAGAGCGATCCGAGATTTTTTGCCACCGCAATCTTCTTGACCTGCTCTGGCGCAAGCTGCAGGGACACAGTTTGTGCGACCTTCGCGGTCGCGGTGTTATTGGCTGCGCCGGTTTGCCCGGTTTGCACAATCTCCTGGTCGATCGCGATGATCCGGACATTTTGCAGAATGGTTTCGCTGAGGGCGCGACGCGCAACATCTGCGTTCGCGGCGACTTGGGTCAGGACCACATCCACATAGTCACCCGGCTTGATCAGCCCCGAGACACCCGATTCTGCATCAACCTTGATGCTGATGGCACGGGTACCCGGCTCCAAGACGCTGGCAAGGAAACCCCGATCTCCCCTCAGCAGGACGTTTTCTGATGTGATGGGACTGCCCGTGTCGAGGTTCTTGCGAACCAGGGAGCCGAGAAGTCTGCTCCTATCTTCGGTCGTATCGCGGATCGCCCCAGTTGGAACGCTATCCAACGGATCGGCGCGGAAATCTTCCTCGCGCGTCAAGGTACCAGCCTTCAGCGGACGTGCCGCGACAAGGTAGCGAGTGAGAGGCGCTGCCGGCGCCGCGGCCTGTGCAACAGGGGCCGGTGCATTCGGCAGGTTCATGCTGTAGGCAATAAGCCCGAGCGCGCCGGCCGCGAGCAGGAAAACCATTATGATCGAAAGACGCAGAGTAGATGACATGTTCAAAGCCTTTGACTGAAAATGGTCCAAATACCGCCGCACGCAATCGCAACCCCGTAAGGTAGCGGCGCGCGTCGCAAATGGCGCCAACGTTCTATCGCGTAAACGCGGCGCGCGAACGACGATCCCGCGGGCGCTAGCCTGGGATATGGCAAGAGACGCATCATCAGATGCACCACGGCAAGCACGCCGCCGGCCAGAGCGGTGATAGTCAACAACCGGAGCACACCCATCAACGGGAGGCCAACCGCCAATGCGACCAACAGCTTGACGTCGCCGCCGCCCATCCATCCCCGCTGGTAGACGACCAAGAGCAGCAGAAACAGGATTGCCGCGCCGATCAAGGATTCTACCAACTGCGTCGGGCTGGCAAAATGTCCGGCGATCCCGAGGAGCGCCAGCACCAGACAAATTTCATTTCGGATCAATCGTGTCGCAATATCGATCGTCGCGACATAGAGCAACAAAAGGATTTCAAGAAACGCGGTGGGAGCAATCCAATCCATGGGAGCAATCCAGTCCATGAAATGCATGCCTGAAACAGGCGTGGCATTGGGACATCCATTGCCACGCTTTGGAGAGACCCGTCATGAGACTCAGAGACGAGTCAGGGCAGTCCACTCATAGTAGAGGCGATCTTTTCGAATCCGGTATTCAGCGCTCCGCTGAGGGTGTTACTACCGGTACCAGTAAACAGGAGAAGCACGACGGCGCAGACACAAGCCCCGACGATCACGTACTCGAGCGACACCACGCCGTCCGTGTCCGTGCGCAGACGCTTCAACGCTTCCGTGGTCTCAACATAATATCTCAACATAGCAGAATCCTTCCTTCGAAAGGGTGACGCGGCATTGGGACATCCAAGCCGCGCACTGGACTCCGCTTATGGCAGACCAGACATAGTGCTGGCGATCTTGCCGAACCCGGTATTCAGCGCTCCGCTAAGGGTGTTCGTACCGGTACCGGTAAACAGAAGAAGCACGACGGCGCAAACACAAGCCCCGACGATGACGTACTCAAGCGAAACCACGCCGTCCTTGTCCGTGCGCAGACGCTTCAACGCTTCCGTAGCTTTGAAATAGTACTTCAACATGAGGAAATATCCTTCTTGCAAGATGAAACGCAACTACTACCGCTCACTGACAAAGCCGTGCCAGCTGGGGTAAACTTTCTGTTAAAGCGCGCGCTCAGTCAATGTTTACAGTGATTTAACCTTAACCGTGACAACCCGGTGTAGCCGGGAGGCAACAACGTAAATTGTTGAGCAATTTCTGCGTTTTCTCGTTCGAGCGCCTAGCGATGACTGAGTGGTACCCCCAAAGAGTGCTGGCGAAATGTACCGGATTGATACACGGCGTCCGCCGGCGGCGCAGCTGCAGAAAGTGATTGGGAGGAGAATGGCTGCGCAGACGTGGACGCTTGCCAATCTGAGCAAGCTGCCGGGGCGCTGACCCGGAGGAATTGCGGATCGAGCGATCGCCGCCGCATGGCCATGTCGCGGCGGCGCTGGGGAAGTCGGCTTCGCGCACCAGCGGATGGAAACGGGGAGCCTGGGCATGAAGGAGCGCGAGGCCTACCGAGGGGCTCGATCGGCTGCTCGAACGCCAGGCTAGCATCGAGAACGGCCCTGGCGCTGCGGCACCTCGCGGACGGCACGCCTTGATGATGCGCTGCCCGGCGCGGCAACCTGAGCGGCCTGATCCGGATTGCCACTGCGACTTCAGCCAAATCGTTATTCGAATTAGCGACGGCGGAACCGAATGCTTGTTTTGGCGGCAGATGCTGCAGCCCCCTAGCCCGGCCCGGGATGCACCCGCAACTATAGATCGTATTGCGCAACGGCTTGCATCGCCGCTGCCGTACGAAGCTGACTACGGTTCTCTCCGTCGCTGAACGGATGGCTCGGGGTCAACTGGGCCCGATCCATCAATCGCCAGGCGAACCACCTACTTGCTGGTTCGATCCTGTAAAAACTGGCCGATCTTGGGGATCAGAAAAGATGTATTCGCAGCGTAGACGCGATATTCGGGAAAAGCCGCCTGTAGAATCGCTTCTTCATTGATCATACGCCGACATTGAACCATCACGATCGCAATGGCCATCAGCACGGCAAGCGGGGAAAGCACCTGCAATGTAATACCGATCAAAGCGAGTCCTTCACAGAGGTAAAGCGGATGCCGGACGATTCGATAAGGTCCTTCTGTCACCAAGCGCCTTGCCTCGGCAAAAATGCTGAAAGATTTGCCCAACCAGCGGAGCACCACGAAGGAAAGCGAACTGCCCACCAGGATCAACGTCGTCGACACGACCGACCAAACAGGATCCAACTCTGCCTTCGGTAGCAAAGCAAGTAGCGTGCACAAGAACGTGCCCAGCAAGGCCGAGATCCGCGGCTCGATGCCCTTGGACTTCTGTATCGGTGCTAGCCGGGTAATCGTTGTCGCTGCAACCAGGCTGAGGAAAAGGACGTTGGCAATCCTGGCGGCGATGATCAGCAGCTTGTGGATGCCGTCCAACGGAAGCAGGCGAGGAATTCCTGCAATGCCGATCACAACAAGAGTGATAAAAACAATGACGACCGTCGCTCTCGCCGTCCAATCGAGCCAACGATTAACAGTCAACTCAACGGCCGCGCTTTCCGCCTGGGATCGATCGATTTCTTCGAATTTGACATTCGTCATCGTCTCAATCTCGTGCTTTCGTCGTCGGCCCAGCTGATCCACAAGCCCTTGAGTTTTGCCTCGTTCGCCGCCCAATCAGGATAGGTCATTGGTGAAGACTGCAGATTAACCGGACGAATGACCGAGGCTGGGCGAACGATTGGGCGCCTCCTCTGGGGCCCGCATCGTCTCTGCCAGCGCCGCTGCATCCGATCTGGACTGAAAGATCCGCTCGCCTATGAAGGGATAAAGCAACTGACGCACGTAGCGTTGCGGCATCGGCCGATCCAGACCGTAGGTCGTCGGTTTTTGCCCTCGCGGTAAATGAAGGCTTCCAAACAACGCGTCCAGGAAAGACAGCTGCCCGGCGAAATTCCGATCCCTGGCCTCGCGTTGGTTACTATGATGCCAATGATGAAACTCCGGCGAAGCAAACACGAAGCGCAACGGGCCAAACCCCAAGCGAACATTGGAGTGAATGAGAACCGCCTGCCACTGATAGAGCAAAGCATAGACTCCAATTGCCCATTCGGAGAAACCCAGTGCGAAGAGCGGGATCAGCGAGGCCCCTTTGGTCAAAATCTGATCGACCGGATGGACCCTGGCCGCGGCCAGCCAGTCAAGCTCCTCGATACTGTGGTGAATGGAGTGGAATCTCCAAAGCCAGGGAACGGCGTGGAACATGCGATGGGTCCAATAGAATCCCAAATCGGCAAGGACGATGACGGCCGGCAGTTGCACCCAATAGGGCAAGCCACCGACCGTGGCCTGAAAGGATGCAGGGACAATCCATGCGGCGGCAAAGATGATCGCCACGATAACGGCGAGCAGACCAAGCTTGATCAGCACACCATTTAAAAACAGGAAGATCAGATCGTTGGCCCAATTGCGACGAAAGACCTTCTGCGGATGCATGGCGAACAGCCGCTCGAGCGGTATGAACACAAGAATGGTGATAAAAATAACCTTAATGCCAAAAGGATCCATCGAGTTCCTCGCTGGACGTCACCCTATCGCTAATTGCCGATCGCATAAAGAGTAAAGGACGGCAGCGTACCATACTGGTTAAGGGGCCGGGGATGTTGCGGATCTGATTAACCGACATAATCGAGGTAATCCTACTCGGCGCACCTCCCGGAGAAAATACTCGGTGGCAGATCAGGCTCAATACCTTCGAAGGCGTCGTCGCCGAGCACTCACCGTCGCCTCTCGCCGAGACGATCGCCGATCCCAAACCCTACGTCTGGACCGCCGCGTCCTAACCACCCGGGCATCCAAGCATTGGAATGCAACTAATCGCGGCGGCGCTGGTCTAGCTGATTTCCCCTTACGAATAATTCGGAAATATCGTCGGAGTAAACAGGAATCCAATCCGATGAAGCTCGAAATTCATGGGCCTCCAGCGAGTCTGGCGCGACGAGACCAATAGAGACGCGGTACTTATCCAGGTATCGAATAAATTCACGCGGGCGTGCTGCGACAATTGTCCAATTTTCGTCCATAAAGCCGTCGTCGAAAACATTTCTGCCGTCGACAAAGGTAGGAAGTCCTCTAAAAATCAGATAGCCGCCGAAGTTGTACGAATTATAGATATTGCCATTTAAGTTATGCTCAAGAATGTAATCGACGGCCCCCTTTGGAGAAATCTCCCTGAATCGCGGGCGCTCAACAGGATCACCAAAGATGCCGACTCCAACGATCATGATCGCGATTATTCCATAAGCCCCGTACAGACCGCGCCTCCCTAGATGAGACGTTGTCGTGAAGAATTGTGGGCGAGTCGCAATTTGCTCAGAGAGGCGCAAAAATCGAAATTGCCTTGTCAACGGAGTTGCGAGCAGTAGGGGCGCAAGCAAATTGAATAAGAAGATGAATCTCACTGCGGTGAGCATATATGCTGTGATCGATATCAATATTGTTAGTCTACAAAACCGAATTTTGACCCCGTTCAGCAAAGCGAAAAATAGGAGCGCCAGAACAGCGAATAGTGTAATCGGCGCCGTCTCGAAGCTTACGGCTCGCCACTCGTTAATGTAAGGTTTGGCTTCATGTGCCCCGATGAGCTGAAAGTCCATCAGGAACGGGCGCGCGCCGTAGGGCGTCACGCACGCGGCGCCGACCGCGGCGACAAAGAAGACAGCCCATCGTCGGGCTGCTAACAGACGCTCACTCCCTGGAGATTCGAATAAGGCTTCCGCAGCGAGCGCGACCGTCAGGGCGAGCCCCGCCACAAAGCTGCCATGGACGTTCGCCCACAGCGTCATGACCGGGAGCAGCATCAAGCTCGGGTTGGTCTTGGTGTCGACTGCTCTCACCAGCGCCGCGACCCAGACCACCATCAGGCCATCGGCAAATATCTGCGGGCGAGCATGCAGGTGGTTGACCGACAACAAAAGCGCCACTGTTGCGACCACGATTGCAACCGTGAGCCGCATCGTGCGTGCTAGCATAAGGAAAAGCAGCGCGTAAGCGAGCGCCACAGCTCCGCCGGTAATCATCGCGACTCCGCGGAAGCCTGAAAGACTATACGCGCCGAAAAAGAGCAGATCGCTCAGCCAGTCTCTCGCTATCCAGGGATGCCCACGAAACGTATGCGAGAATTCGTCCACTTGAGGCAATGATCCGCTTTCCCAAATCTTGCGCCCAGTTGCTATGTGCCAATACAGGTCCGGATCTAATAGAAGCCGATCAGCAGGAAGAAGCACGATGTACAAGAGTAAAAGAAGCGCGACCAGCAGCACAAATATGAACTTTGTAGCCCGCTGAACGTCTTGATGGCTGGCGCGCGGCCTTTCGGGCTTCTCGCTGACCGTAACCGGAGCGACGGCATCTCCGGCGTCGGACCTAGCCAAATCATCGAGATGGCTCATGCTCTCCTCTGCTCCTTCGCATTCCCGGGGATCGGCGAGCATATTGTAGCAATCGTCAGAGAATTTAGAAGGTTCTAAGCGAAGCTAGTCAGAGCCTCCGTTGGTATCTGCGTCTGAATCCCCTTCGCCCCATTAGCTATCGCTATTTATCGATCGCATAAAGACTGAACCGTCGGCCGTGCATCATCCTGGTTAAGCGGTCCGGGATGCTGGCGGGCTGCTCTCCGACAATGTAGAGGTAATCGTAGTCGGTGCGCCAGGCGCGAACATGCGATGGCACCGTTCCGCCCGCCGAAGCGCTGTTCAACTGCGAAATCGTTGTTGGTAGGTAATCAAGCGCGTCTTCGATTTCGAAAGCCGATTTCGAAGTCGATTTCCTGACGGGTTGTTGACCAGACAGCGTGTATAGCGACGGCACGAACGCAGCTGCATAGTGTACTGCCAGGGTTGGGGCATAGAACATCGGCGCATTTATGCGGCCGACTTCGACATCGCTGCGCGCGACCAGGATTGTTGAATTGGCACGAAGTAGCCGAAACGACGCGATGATCTCGGCGTAGTCGGAACGGTAGGCGGACCAAATCGAGGCTACATTCGTTACATTAATGAGTATGATGCTGACAGCCAAGAGTGCGGCCACCGATCGAACAGCGGCTGACGGCCAGTGCACCGTCAAAAACGCCGGCAGGATTAGCATTATTGCAGGAATGAGGCGAACATCAGCGTAGGCGCCGCCGAACAGACGGGCCGGCATCAACAGGTACACAATGAGAAACCCGGATCCGATGAAAACGGCTGGTCGGGTCAAGCCCAATATGCGGTTGTACCCTAGGAACACCAACAGCCCGGCAATTGAAACCCCAAGTGCGATCGAAAGAGCTATATTGTAGCAGTTCATGACCAGCAACGGCCACATCAGCTTCAGCCCGAACCACCACGTCAGCACTGGCTGCTCAGGCGCGCCGCCCGACCCCATCAGAAACAGGTAAGCCGCGACCGCCGGAGACACCATCGCAACGAAGGTTCGCGCGGCCTGACGATAACCTCGAATTTGGCTCGCTTCGTAGCAGCCAATCGTCAACCCATAGATACCGAGCGCGAACAGATGAGCGAAGAACAACACGATGAAGAAGAAGGTATGTAATACGACCAGAAAAAGCCAAGGCCCTTCGCGAAAGTGAATCCAAAACACGATGGCCCAGAGTGCGACGCCACACCCGAACTCCCAGTTCATCAGCCCCCAAAGAAACGGCAAGCTGTAAAGCGCGATCAGTGCGGCGAAGCCCGACAGGTGATGTCGCCCACGAACCTTCAGTTCCAGCGCTATCGCGCCACTCACCACCAATGTTTGGCTTACCAGGAGGAAAAGGCGGGCGGCCGTCTCGACGCTGACGAACCGCGCCACCACCGGGACAATGAGGTCAACGGCGAGATTCGGATAAAGTCCCCAGTCTATTTCGTAAGCCGGATTCGGACGACCCGCAGCAGCGTCCACAAGAAGATGCATCCGGGCGAGGTGATTAACATAATCGATCATCGCAGGAGTTTCGACCGACAACACGGGAACCACCGAGGCTGCCAATAGCAAACCGACGAGGAGCAGACTTCGCTGAAATATGAATTCCCCTGGCATAAAGGGGCCGCCTCTCACCCCTACCCGGTTTTGGCTGTCGCCGTCGCTCGCCATCATCAGTTTCCTCAAAGGCTCTATCGGTAGTTTCCGAAGCTGGCTTTCAAGCGAGCGCGACGTTTGAAGGGCACGTGATTCGCAGCGTCCCCTTTGCCGTTCGATTGATTAAGCGCAGGCGACGTGCCTTCAAGGAAACAGCCAGCGTTGCGAATTCGGTCGGAAACCAGCGAAGGTGGGCTGCCTTCGAGAAAAATGGCATCAGCTGAAAACCTCAATTGCCAGTTTTTGCTGGGGACGCGGCGAGCGTAGCAGAACGAACAGCAGGCAAACCATTACTACTGGCACAGCAAATCCAAAGACGGACAGGCGAGGCACTTCTACGAGCGGTGCGGACCAGGGGAGCAGCAACAACGACGAACCTGGCATCATCACAAGTCCATCGAGCATGTCTCGATATAGCAGCAGCACAACACCGGCGAGCAAAACCAAGTCATAGGGCGAAACGTGCGGCGCCGCTATCAAGGTCGCAGTTAGCAGCACTGCGATGCGCCGATCGCGCTCGAAGGCACCACTGAAAACGATCCACGTGCAGATTATAGCCAGAACGATTGCCGCGCCCTGCGCCGCATTGGCGAGCCAGTCCGGGGCAGCCAGCGCGGTCACGCAGGCCCAAACACTGAGGCCCCATACCCGCCCTGCGTTCGACCATGCTAGATCGCCTGCTCCACCCATTAGGGCACCGGGCAGAGTATGGCCTAACCACTCCCGCCATGGGTCGAGGCCGAATGTGGCGGCACTGAGCAGGATTGCAACCGACGCGGAAACAATGGCACCTGTTAGCGCACGCCAGTGACGCGCCGCCAGCAAAGCCACCGCAACCATAATGGCGAATTGCGGCTTATAGCTTAACAATCCGAGGATGAGCCCTGCCACAAAATCGCGACGGCCGAGCAAGCCCATACCGCCCAACAGCAGCGCGAGCGTCAGAAACGCGTTTTGGCCGGCGATCACATTCATGGACGCGGCCGGCGACAGGGCGAGACCAACCGCCCACAGCCCCCATCGCCTCGCGGGGCCTGCCCAGAAACGACAACCGGCGGCGACCGCCAGGGCAAAGCTCGCCACCTGAAATAACGCGTAGGAGATCGCGAACGGCAGGACCGCGAATGGCATCAGAATGAGCAGATAATGCGGTGGATACATCCAAGGAAACAATGGAAGGGGACGGCTCAGCCAGGCGTGGAATTGCTGGCTGATCTGGGCCGTGAACGCGACCGGATCGGCCAGCAGCGCGAAGTCCCCCGCCATCGCCGCCCGAGCCGCGCGCCAATATACCATGTAGTCAATCCCGGGGGCGATGTAGCGCTGCCCAAACGGCCCGTTATGGTCAAACGCCATAACGAACATCAGCCAGCCGTATAAGCCGATTACGCCGCCTATAATTGAAATCAGCGCAAGAAGGCGGTGGCGTCCGGCAAGCTGATCGTAGCCTGCGGCACCTAAATGGGTCTCGCCAACGCGCGGCTTGATGGCATGTTCAAAATCTGCTTCGCGATCGGCTTTCATATCAGTCGTCCTGGCTGGTATTGCTCCGGCAATGCGGTACTCACGCGCCCAGCAGGCAAAGTCGTCGGCAAGCCCCATTGCTATAAGGAGGCGGATTGTATCTGTGCTCGATCCCGATGCTCATCATCTTGTCGGCCTGCGTGCCCGCGCCTTTCGAAGTATCTTTTGAACGGAGAAATCGTTTGCGTTGCCTGTTAGCGCTTGGCCCCTGCTCTTCGCCGGCGTAATCCTCCCGATCGGTTCTGCGACGAGCTCAATCCGGATCGAGCTTTCGGGTCTATATGGCAGGATCGGTGATTGGGGGCTCGTCGAACATTCTTGATGCACGGACTCGGCTTTCGGCATCTGACATCCTGGGGTCCTGCTTTTAATATTTTATCCGTGTGGACGGCTTAAATCCGCGCCAAGTCAACACAGAGGAATCCGAAACGCCAATCCGCGGCTGTAGTGGGCGTGGGCCTGCGGTCCGGACGCAAGTTGCCTAATCACTACTAGACTAAGGCGCGAAACCCGGCAGAATAATCTTGATTGTATAGCGAGTCGGATACTTACGATACTCCCCTTAACCTCACCGATTGTTCGGCGCCCGAGCCAATGTCACCGTATAGCGAAGTTATTTTACGAAAACGGCCTTCTCCTCGGGGACCGACGGAACATCACACGTATTGTTGGACATAGGCCCCGCTTGCAGGAGATAGGCCGCTATGATTGTCCGGAGGCCCCTATTCGCAGCGGCAAAGGCCGGCTTCGTCCTACCGGCCTGGTTTTGGCTGGGGGCCGGTGTGTACGCGCTGCTGTTGGTCAACGGCAACGCTCTTCTGAAGGATCCCGATACCCATTGGCACATCGCGGTGGGAAAATGGATCCTTGATCACAACACCTTTCCGCGCTTCGATACTTATTCCTTTACGAAAGCAGGCGAACCGTGGATCTCGACTGCCTGGCTGGCGCAAGTTCTCTATGCCGGTAGTTTCGAGATTGGCGGCTGGCCCGGGCCGATCATCCTCGCTGCGACCTGTATCGCCGGGACGTTCGCCTTTTTCGCCTTCATTCTCGGCCGACGCATTCGCTCGCCTTATGCAATCATGATTGCGCTGGCGGTTTTGGCAGTTTCGGCGTCTCACTTTCTCGCCCGCCCACATGTGGTTGCGTTGCCGCTCATGCTTGCTTGGGTAAACGGACTTGTGAATGCAAGCGAGAGACGCGAACCACCGTCGCTCTGGCTTTTGCCATTAATGGCGCTCTGGGCAAACCTTCATGGAGGATTTGTTTTCGGCCTCGCTTTGATTGTACCACTCGCGTTTGACGCCTGGTGGCATGCGGAGGTTTCGCAACGACGTTCATTGACGCTGCGTTGGGTCGTTTTCGGCGCCTGCGCATTTGTCGCTTGTTTCGCGACGCCCTACGGATGGGGGTCGATCCTCGCGGCCCGCAAAATTCTAGCACTCGGAGAGTTGCTGAATCTGATTTCCGAATGGAGCGCGGCGGATTTCAGCCAGTTCAGCATATTCGAAGGGGCTATATTGGCCTTGATAGCGTGTTCGCTTTATTTCGGCCTAAAACTTTCGCCGCCGCGAATTCTGTTGGTGCTGGGGTTGTTTCACATGGCGCTTTCCCACGTTCGAAACGCCGATATCTTCGCCTTTCTGGTGCCGCTTGTGGTGCTGACGCCTGTGGCTTCGCAATTCGGCCTCAAAGCGGATCGTACCGGCAAGATGATCCTCCCGACCGTGCCGGCCGCGATGCTGGTCGCCTCTTTGGGCGCGTCGACATGGGTCTTTGCGGCCAATCACAGGTTTTCGCCGCCGCTCGTCCATTCGCCTGCGGCCGCCGTCGACGTGCTCAAGCTCAAAGGTGCCAAGCGCGTTCTCAACGACTATCCGTTCGGCGGCTACCTGATCTCGCGGCAGATCCCGGTCTTCATCGATAGTCGTGCCGAGTTATATGGCGAACAATTCGTGATGGCGTATTTCCGAGCGCTGCAGCTTAGGGACGTGAATCAGTTCCTAGGCCTGCTCAAAGACTATGAGATTGATGCCGCGCTCTTGATGCCCGCAACACCAGCAGCCGGCCTGCTTGATCATCTCGACGGCTGGCAGCGCGTCTACTCAGACGAGACCGCTGTGGTGCATATCCGCAACCCGGAAAATGCTGGGAAGTGGTAAACACGACGGGGCTTTTAGATGTTTAAGTCAAGCCGTCAGCGGGTTCATTCTTGCTTCTAAAATCGAGGGCTAACTGTGGTTGCGCCTCACCAACAAAACTCTCTCGCGATTAGCTTCGCCGTCGCCGCAATTGTTGTTGTCGCGATCTGCCCAGTGCTGTTGGTTGCTCTTCCGGCGATGGTGGACTATCCGAACCACGTTGCGCGCATGTATGTGCTCGCTGCAGCGGGCACGCCGGATGCCAACCCTTTCTATGAGGTTAGTAAAACACTCTCCTCCAACCTCGCCATGGATCTTCTCGTTCTGCCGCTTGCGCGAATTCTCGGCGTCGAAGCGGCCTGCAAAGTTTTCCTGATTGCGTGCCAACTTCTGATCGTGAGCGGCCCGATCGCGCTCGAACTGGCAGTGAAGCGGCGTCACGAAATCTCAGGGCTCGCTGCGGTGATGTTGCTGTATTCCTTTCCCTTCGCGTGGGGATTTCTCAATTTCCAGTTTGGCCTTGGTGTCGCACTATGGGGGCTGGCTGTTTGGGAATTCATGCGTGGTCGCACGGTCGCTGTGCGACTGATCGCACATTCACTTTTCGTCATGGTGCTCTATGTTGCGCATCTGTTCACGCTGGGACTCTACGCGGCAACGCTCGGTTTCCTTGAACTCTCGCGGTTCAACTGGCGGCGCTCCGGCATCGCACAACTCGCCATGTTGGGCGCGCCAATGCTGGTTGTTTTTGCGGCCTTACTCGCGTCACCCGCTCCTGTGGGAAACGGCCCAACCGAGTGGAAGATTGCCTCAAAGTTCATGTCGATCTTCGGAAGCCTCAACGGCTACAGCACGGAACTAGCCATTGTTGAGACCACTGCGTTGATCGTACTTTGCTATGTTTTGTTTCGCTCCGGGAGGCTGTCCTTGTGCCGCTCGGGTCTCTGGCTTACAGGCGGCTTCGCGCTAATCTTCCTTGCGATGCCCTTCCGCCTGCTCGGGATCGCCTATATCGACATCCGCGTGCCGATCGCCGCCCTCCTGATCCTTCCAGCTTACACAAGAGTCTCGATGACTGGGCGTGCCGCGACCTTGGCGATCGCCGTTCCGATCGGCATCGCGCTCGTCAACGTCGCCGTCACTTCGGCCGTTTGGCTCAGCTATCAGGATGATTACGCAAAACTGAAAGCATCGTTCACATTGCTTGACCGTCCGTCTCGCGTGCTGGTCGGGCGCAGTACTGATGGACCAATAGGACTGCCGCTATGGCCGATGGATCACGCCCCAACCCTCGCCGTGTCGGCTAAGGCAATGGTGACGACACTATTCGCGCTGCCAGGAATGCAGCAGATCAACGTTGTCAAAGAACAGCGAAGCCAGGCCATCACCGACGTTATCCACTTCGAGCCTGTGCCGCTGCCGATACTTGCGGCCCTTGCAGCCGGCACGGATGACCCACGCGTGCCGCGATTCCTGCGCCACTGGACGAGCGAGTTTGACTATCTCTATCTGGTGGGACCGCGTATCGCGAACCCCCTGCCCGGGCGGATTGAGGAACTTACTGGCGGAACGTTATTCACCATGTACCGGATCAGTCCAATTCAAAAGCCCTGATGGCGTTCACCGATTCTGTGGTGCGGCGTCGCGCTCCTGAGCCCTTTGCGCTTGACCAAGTTGGCTACTCGGCTTCGTTAATCACTCAGGAGGACGTTGTCATCGGTCCCGGGAAAGCATCGTCGGCCTCACCCTTATTGTCTGGGCGTCGGGCCGTGACAACGGCGAGAAGAGATGCATCAGCTCGCTCGATTGCAACATTGATGCTGGGAATGGTAGACAGAAGCGGCTTTTAGATTATTGATTCAATCCGGGATCGGTCAGCGGATTGGGTTGCGCTTTTAGTCAAGCAAGTCCAGGCTAACTGTGGTTGCACCTCACCAACAGAACTCTCTCGCGATTAGCTTCGCCGTCGCCGCAATTGTTGTTGTCGCGATCTGCCCAGTGCTGTTGGTTGCTCTTCCAGCGCTGGTGGACTATCCGAACCACGTCGCACGGATGTATGTGCTCGCTGCAGCGGGCACGCCAGATGCCAACCCTTTCTATGAGGTTAGTAAAACACTCTCCTCCAACCTCGCCATGGATCTTCTCGTTCCGCCGCTTGCGCGAATTCTCGGTGTCGAAGCGGCCTGCAAAGTTTTCCTGATTGCGTGCCAACTTCTGATCGTGAGCGGCCCGATCGCGCTCGAACTGGCAGTGAAGCGGCGTCACGAAATCTCAGGGCTCGCTGCGGTGATGTTGCTGTATTCCTTCCCCTTCGCGTGGGGATTTCTCAATTTCCAGTTTGGCCTTGGTGTCGCACTATGGGGGCTGGCTGTTTGGGAATTCATGCGTGGTCGCACGGCCGCTGTGCAACTGATCGCACATTCACTTTTCGTCATGGTGCTCTATGTTGCGCATCTGTTCACGCTGGGACTCTACGCGGCAACGCTAGGTTTTCTTGAACTCTCGCGGTTCAACTGGCGGCGCTCCGGCATCGCACAACTCGCCATGTTGGGCGCGCCAATGCTGGTTGTTTTTGCGGCCTTACTCGCGTCACCCGCTCCTGTGGGAAACGGCCCTACCGAGTGGATCATTGGCTCGAAGTTCATGTCGATCTTCGGAAGCCTCAACGGCTACAGCACGGAACTACCCGTTATTGAGGCCGCCGCGCTGATCGTACTCTGCTATGTTTTGTTCCGCTCCGGGAGGCTGTCCTTGTGCCGCTCGGGTCTCTGGCTTACAGGCGGCTTCGCGCTGTTATTCCTTGTGACGCCGTACCGCCTGTTCGGGGTCGCCGGTGTCGATTTCCGGGTGCCGATTGCCGCCCTCCTGATCCTTCCAGCTTACACGAGAGTCTCGATGTCGGGGCGTGCCGCGACCTTGGCGGTCGCCGTTCCGATCGGTATCGCGCTCGTCAACGTCGCCGTTACTACGGCCGTTTGGCTCAGCTATCAGGATGATTACGCAAAACTGAAAGCATCGTTCACACTGCTTGACCGTCCGTCTCGCGTGCTGGTCGGGCGCAGTAGCGATGGACCAATAGGATTTCTCCAATGGCCGATAGTTAACGCCCCAGCCCTCGCCGTGTCGGCTAAGGCAATGGTGACGATACTATTCGCGCTGCCAGGAATGCAGCCGATCAATGTTGTCAAAGAACAGCGAAATCAGGCGATCACCGACGTTATCGACTACGGCCCCGTGCCGCTCCCTAAACTTGTGGCCCTTGCAGCCGGCACGGACGACCCACGCGTGCCACGATTCCTGCGCCATTGGACGAACGAGTTTGACTATCTCTATCTGGTGGGACCGCGTATCGCGAACCCCCTGCCCGGTCGGATTGAGGAACTTACCGGCGGAACGTTATTCACCATGTACCGGATCAGTCCAATTCAAAAGCCCTGATGGCGTTCATCGATTCTGTGGTGCGGCATCACGCTCCTGAGCCCTTTGCGCTTGACGAAGTTGGCCAGTCGGCTTCGTTAATTCACTCAGGGAGGACGTTGTCCGATCTTCAGCCGGGCGGCTCGTTTCGAGCGGAAGACGTAGAGCGCTCTCGTTGAAAGGATCGACACCACCATCGCGCACCAGCCATCAGCGATACCGGCCCCTTGCGGAAGTCGACCGGCGTGCGGGCAACATAAACTCGCGAATCGCACGGATGATATTGGCGACATGATCAGGCTCGACATCGCTTCCGTCGCGCACCGATATTGGATTTTCCGAAACTAGGCGAGAGCCGAGCGTACGCGCGTGGCAATAGTTTCTGCTGAAAGTCCAGCCGCCTCGAGGAGTGCCGCACGATCGCCCGCCTTGGTGATTGTGCCGGTTGGCTCCGGGATAGCAAGTCCGAGCACCGGAGGCTTGTGCCGAACGAGCGACAGTGACGCGAGCAGTCCTGCATGCAGACCGCCACGAAGAATATGTTCCTCGACGGTCACAATAAGCCGGGCCCCGTTTGCCACTTCTCGCACCAACGCGTCATCGAAGGGCTTGATGCAAGGTACGCTCAGAACGCCAACCGTAAGATCTTCAGTGGCGAGACAGTCGGCGGCAGTCAAACAAGCAGAAGCGATCGGCCCGCTCGCAAAGATAATAACGTCTCGGCCTTGCCGCAGCACGCCGGGTCTGCGCAAATCCTGTGGCGGACTTGAATGTAGCAGCGGCTCCCCAGCGCGCGAAAGCCGAAGGTAAGAGGGCCGACCACTTGCAGCGATGGCCTGCGTGGCGATGCGCGCCTCAATGGGATCACAGGGCACGAATATTTCCATGCCAGGCAAAGCCGACATGACAGCGACATCTTCAACAGCGTGATGCGTGTAGCCCTGGCTGCCGTAGGCAAAGCCGGCACCGACGGCGACGACCTTAACGTCTGCACCGTGATAGCAGATATCGTTCCGAATTTGCTCGAGGCAGCGCAAGGTCGGAAAGTTGCCAATCGAATAGATGAAGACCGTGTTTCCGCTCAGTGCGATTCCGGCAGCGACACCTGCCATGTTCTGCTCCGCGACCCCCATATTGACGTATCTATCAGGAAAACGCGCAGCAAATGGCTCCAGCACCGAGTACCCGAGGTCACCAGCGAGCAGCCAGATTTTCGGATTCTGCGCGGCCACGTCCGCCAGGGTGGAGATAAAATTGTTTCTCATGCACCAATCTCAGCCAAGGCAGCTTTCAGCTGTTCATCGGACGGGGATTTGTAGTGCCATTCAAGCTTATCCTCCATGAACGATACACCCCGGCCTTTGATAGTATGGGCAATCAGGACGCGCGGCTTTCCCGGAATCGGTGGCGCCGCGAAAGTCTTCTCCAGCGCAACAGTATCGTGGCCATCGACCTCCCATGTTTCCCAACCAAAAGCACGCCATTTGTCGGCGAACGGTTCGAGGTTCAGAACCTCAGATACTGTTCCGAAGCTTTGGATCTTATTGAAATCGACGATGGCGATCAGGTTATCGAGCTTGTGATGTGGCGAAAACAGGATCGCCTCCCAATTGGAGCCCTCGTCGCACTCCCCGTCGCTGAGTAGACAATATATGCGACTCTTCATTCCGGCAGACTTTGCCGCAACCGCCATGCCCACCGCTATAGGCAGACCATGGCCGAGCGAGCCCGTCGAAACTTCGACGCCTGGTACCGCATGGCTGACATGGCCCGTGAGAGCGGAGCCGTTTTCACAATAGCTATCCAAATCTGAAACCGGGATATAGCCGCGCTCGGCCAGCGCCGCGTAAATGATCGCCGCGGCATGGCCCTTGCTCAGGATGAAACGATCGCGCTCGGGCAGCAGTGGTTGCAGAGGATCGATACGCATGATGCGCGTATAGAGGACCGCCAGAATATCAGCCATCGAAAGGCAGCTGCCGATATGGGAAGATCGCGCTTTGAAGACCATGCGCAATGCATGGGCTCGAATGCGGCGAGCAAAATCATGCGGATCAATTTCGGTGGTGCGCATTGTACCACGTCACGGTTTCGGAAAGACCCTCCTGAAGTCCGATCTGCGGTCGCCAACCGAGGGCTTCGAGGCGACTGACGTCAGCCTGTAGTATCATGACCTGATCCGGACGATAGGGAATATCGCCAAAGCCAAGGTCCGCGTTCGGGTTGACAAGATCCCGAAGCGCCGTGACGGTTTCGCGCAAGGAGGGGGCATCGCAGCTCCCCAGGTTGAAAACTCCCTCGGCATCATCGCGGGTTATCGTCAGTCGAAAGGCCGAGGCAACATCGCGCACGTGCAGAAACCCCCAGCGCTGCTCGCACTGGGTCAGCGACATCCGCCTTCCCTCCCGGAGCGTCTTTATCATGCTCGGAATGAGCCAGTCCGGTGCGTCCTTCGGTCCGTAGGTCGAGAAGATTCGAAGCCAGGCGAACCGCGCGCCGCCCTCGGCACAGAGCTGCCCCGCCATCGCCCCTGCTGCGAGCTTGGCGCGTCCATAGAGGGTGGTGGGACCGGGAACGTCGCTCTCGCGGATGCTGCGCGAATAGGGGCCGTATTCTGCCTGCGACCCGGCGCCGACAAATATCATCGCGCCAGCCTTCATGCTGAGCGCGGCCAGATCGAGCGTGTCCGGAATATTGTGGGCCTGGATTGCGCTGTTACGATCGGCGTTGCCGACACCGCGCCAGGCCAGATGGGCGACTGCATCTGGCTGAAACGCGGTGAGCGGCCCGCGCAGGGTTTCAATGTCGTCGAGATCACCGGTGATCGTGGTCAGACGCGAGAGTTGCTCCGAAATACGCCATGGATCCCCGCTGGAGCGGAGCAGTACCGCGACCTGGTGGCCATGCTCGAGCAGTTCGGCCACCAGATAAGACCCAACAAACCCACTCGCGCCAGTCACAAATATTCGCATGGCCGCGCTCCGCTAAATCCCATCGGCTTAGCAGCGCACACTAGCTCTTGCTGCCGAGAGCACCGTGTGGATCTGATCCAGGCTTACCGCTTTCATGTCGGCGCCACGCTGCTCAGCCTTATACCACTCAACGGTCAAAGAGAGGGCCTGCTCCAGACGTAGCATTGCGGCCCACCCGAGCTCGTGCGTGGCTTTGGAACTGTCAAGCTTCAAGTAAGTAGCTTCATGCGGATGTTCACTGACATCGCGCGTCCAGCTCGCGCCCTCGCCCCAAGCCCGCACCAATTCCTGAACGATATTTTCGACGGGGACTTCGCTCGCCGCACAGGGCCCGAAATTCCATGCCCCCGCGAAGCGATCGCCTTCCTTTACCAGCCGTTCGGCGAGCAGAAGATACCCGAGAACCGGGTCAAGCACATGTTGCCAGGGGCGAACTGCACCCGGGTGACGAATAGCAAGGGGTAAGCCGGTTGAAAACGCCCTGATTGCATCGGGAACGAGTCGATCCTGAGCCCAATCGCCACCTCCGATCACATTGCCGGCCCGCCCCGTTGCCACAAGCGCCACCCGATCGCCGCAAAAGAAGCAGCGGCGGTACGAGTCAGCCACCAGCTCCGTACAAGCCTTACTATTGCTGTAGGGATCGTGGCCGCCGAGATGATCCCCCTCTCGATAACGCGACGACCAGTTCACGTTCTCATAGACCTTGTCGCTGGTAACGACGACCACCGCCTTGACGGTCGGTTGCTGGCGCACGGCCTCAAGCAGGTGGACCGTCCCCATCACATTGGTGGCGTAAGTTTCGACAGGCGCGACATAGGATCTTCGCACAAGCGCTTGAGCCGCCATGTGGATGACCACGGACGGCTCCGCCTCGCCCAGTGAGGTCCTCAAGCTGTCGTATTCCCGGATGTCTCCCAGATGATGGTGAACATCATCGGCGATCCTGGCCGCAACGAAGATCCCGCGGTCGTGCTCCGGCGGCAAAGAGAAGCCAGAGACCTCGGCGCCCATTGATTTCAGAACGAGGGCCATCCATGCGCCCTTGAAACCGGTGTGCCCGGTTAAAAATACGCGCCGATCTCGCCAAAAGCTGGGCTCAATCACCACGTTCTCCACTTCGCCCGACCGCTTTCCCACTCCTCCTCGAGGAAGGTCTTGTCGCGTAGGGTGTCCATCGGGTGCCAAAATCCGTGATGCGAAAACGCACGTAGTTGATCCTGCGAGGCCAGGGCTTCCATCGGCTCCCGCTCCCAAACGGTCTTGTCGTCAGCAATCAACTCGCCCACCGACGGGGACAACAAAAAGAAACCACCATTAATCCATCCACCATCGTCGTCCGGCTTTTCTCTGAAACTAGCGACCCGATCGCCCTCGATCGCAATCGCGCCGAAACGCTTGGCCGGCCTCACCGCTGTCACGGTCGCCTTGCGACCGTGACTCTTGTGAAACTCGAGTTCCGCAGCAATATTGATGTCCGCAACGCCGTCCCCATACGTCAAGGCGAACACGTCGTCATCACCGACATAAGGCAGCGCCCGTTTGAGCCGTCCTCCGGTCATGGTTTCTTGGCCCGTGTCAACCAACGTCACGCGCCATGACTCGGCGGTCTCGCGGTGCACCTCCATCCGATTTTCGGCTAAATGGAAAGTCACATCCGACATGTGAAGAAAGTAGTTAGCAAAATATTCCTTGATCACGTAGCCCTTGTAGCCCAGACAAACGACAAAATCCGTCAGTCCATAATGGCTGTAGATTTTCATGATATGCCATAGGATCGGACGGCCGCCGATTTCAACCATCGGCTTAGGCTTGATCGTGGTCTCTTCCGAAATGCGAGTACCCAATCCGCCCGCAAGAATGACGACCTTCATGATCTTCCCAAAAGAGGCAGGAGAGCGCAATCAGTCTGCAAAAGCTGGCATTCCACAGCTCTGAGCTCTAGACGACACAACGCTTTATTGCAACAGCGGCGCCATCGTTTGCACCGGAGTATCGCGCCCTGGCAACTGCCACGATTGCCGATACGGCGCCTTGAACAGAGGCGTCTATGCGCCGCGCTCGACCCGCTCGCGAGCACCGTCGAGGTTGCAGCGTGTTTGCGGCCATCGTACCATGGATCGACGACAAGCTAAACTTTCCCATTGAACTTTCCCCATGGGGATCGACATGAGCGCCACTCCTGTTGAGGAATTCAAGCCCATCCCGATCCGGCGGAACGCCGGCATGGTGGGCCGGTTGGCCTTCGCTGCGCGCATGGTGGTGGACCTGCAACTACTCACCTGCAAGCGATTCCTCATGCCGCATCTGATGGTGATGAAAGGCAGCGTGCTGGACGTCGGCTGTGGCGAGATGCCCTTTCGCAGCCTGCTACCGGAAGCCGCGCGTTACACGGGACTTGACGTGCCAGCCGCCAACGATTTCGGCATGGGCCCCCATCCCGAGATAGTGGAATTCAACGGCGTCACTATCCCTTTTCCGGACGCCAGTCAGGATCACATTCTCTGCACCGAGGTCCTGGAACATGTTGAGGATCCGCCGGCGTTGATCGCCGAAATGCATCGTGTGCTGCGGCCGGGCGGCACGCTTGTCGCCACGGTGCCCTTTGCGGCCCGCGTGCATCACGCACCCTATGACTATCACCGTTTCACCCGCTATCGCCTCGTGCAGATGTTTCCGGGCTTCGAAGGAGTAGCGGTCGAAGAGCGCGGCGACGATTTAGCGGTGATCGCGAACAAGCTCGTCGTCGTCTGCATGCGATTGGCAAAGCCCACCCGGCCATGGCTTCTGCCGTTGCTACTGGTGTTAGGGCCGGTCGCCATGCTGGCGGTTGGTTTGGCGCATCTTTCACTTCGCTTCGGGTGGGGATCGAAGAACGATCCGCTCGGCTACGGCATCTTCGCACGGAAAGTTTGATTCTCATGTCCCGAACGGCTCTGCAGGATGAGCGTGGCTTCAACCAGGTTTTTAAGCCGGTGGGCTCCACGCCGCTGCGGATGCGCCGACGGGGCGACTGGTTTGTAACGCAGATCGAGCGGCTCGGAGCTCGGCGCGTGCTTGAGATCGGCAGTGGCACGGGTGACACCGCGGCTTATCTGGCCACGCGCAGCAAAGCGGAGATCGTTGCGGTCGATATGAGCGAGAGATTCGTGGCCGAGGCACGTGCGCGTCACGCGGCTCCCAATCTTCGCTATGAACTGTTCGATGTATTAGGCGATACGCCGCTTGCCTTTGGCCATTTCGACATGGTTTGTGGTAACGGCATTTTGCATCACCTGATACGACGATTGCCCGACGTACTACGAGCGCTGCACGGCGTAACCAGCTCTAGCGGCGGCCTCGCCTTTATCGAGCCAAACTTTCTTAACCCTTATTGCGCCCTCATCTTCGGGACGAAGTTCGGCCGCCGCTGGGCCAAGCTAGAGCCGGACGAAATGGCCTTCACACCAGGCGAATTGCGTAGCGTGCTGCCGGCGGCGGGCTGGCGCGCGGTGGAGGTGATCACGCGCGATTTCCTGCTGCCCGGCCTACCCGAGATGTTCATCAGACCAAGCATTGCGATCGAGCCTGTGCTTGAGGCCTCGGCCGCCACGCGCTGGCTTGCACAGTCTCACTTCATCACCGCACAGGCCTGATTTATGGCACGCATCACAATCGTCTCTCCTTGTTACAACGAGGAGCAAAATGTCGAAACCTGTTACCAGGCTGTGTTGGCCCTCTTCGCGCCGGACGGACCACTCGCGCATCACGAGCGTGAACACATCTTCTCTGACAACGCGTCGGAGGACGCTACGGTCGAAATCCTTCGCCACATTGCGAGCACCGACCGCTCCGTGAAGGTGATCCTGAATGCACGAAATTTCGGGCCTTTCCGCTCGAATTTCAATGCGCTGCGGTATGCGACAGGTGATGCGATTCTCGTCTTTCTCCCGGTCGACCTACAGGACCCGCCGGAGGTCGTTCCCGAGATGGTGCGCCATTGGGAAAGTGGCATCGAGGTCGTAGCTGGCGCGCGCGTCAATCGCGAAGAGACCTGGATGCTGCGCACGTGCCGACGCATTTTCTACCGCATTGTCAACATGCTCTCTGATTTCGAAATTCCGGAGAACGTGGGTGAGTTCCAGCTTATCGATCGTAAGGTATGGGAGGTAGTGGTCAGCCATCGCGATCAATACCCTTATATCCGCGGCATCATCGCTTCCGCCGGTTTTCGGCGGCTGATCATCCCCTACACCTGGAAGGCACGGAAACTCGGCATCTCGAAAAACAATGCGGTGCGCCTGATTGATCAAGCGATGAATGGTATCTTCTCCTTTACCAATGCGCCGATGCGCTTTTGCAGTTTCCTAGGGTTCGGGGTTGCCACCCTCGCGCTCCTCTATGCGCTCTTCATCTTCCTGCTTGCATTGGTGACTCAGAAGGAGGCCCCTGCCGGCACGCAGACCATCATCATTGCTCTTTTCTTCTTCTCAGGTGTCCAACTGATGTTCATTGGCATGATGGGCGAGTACATTACCGCGATACATTCGCAGGTACGCCGCGGGCCGATGGTAGTTGAGCGCGAGCGCATCAATCTCGATGCGCCGGTACCGCCGACCGACGCCGCTCGATGACCGGAGGGAGCGAGAGCGAGATTCGGGGTCGAACATTCGTCGGCCGTCCTGGCCCGATCCGGTTCATTGTGGAAGGCGCCCCCGGGCTTCCGCCTCGCCGCAATTGTCGTGCCCTGTCAGCGTTCTTGGCGCCCTTCCGGTGCGATGAAGAAACTCAAATGCGTTCGGCGCTTCTACATTCGGGGCGAGTCATAGTTTCACGCCAATACCAATAATGAATGTCATCGGGGACGTTCGCTGCTACGACGCGCGCGTTACCGGTGCTGTCCACGGCATGTATCGTTACCCCGCCAATCAATCCCTCGTTTAGAGCGGCCAGGTCTTGGACAGCATTCTCAACCGCCTCATGCACGCCCTTTCCCAACGCCAACTGGGTCACAACGTAGCGCGCTATTCCCGTCCGCATGGCCATTTCGCCTGTGTGGGTGCATCCGCACCAGCCAAACCGGCTATCGACATAAAAGCCCGCGCCGGCAACTGGAGCATCACCCAGCCGTCCGGGATGCTTCCACGGCCAGCCAGACGTGCTACTGGCAGACGAGAGTCCCTGCCCGTCCGATGCAACCATGATGATCGTATCAAATGCTTCCTTTCGAGCAGCCGTGATGCGCGCGACTAAATCAAGGAGCCGAGAGTGGTGACTGTCCAGCAAAGGTTTGACGTCCTGTTCCCACTTTTTAAATTGGGCCGGGGCCAGCGTTGGTTCGGATGTCAAGCCGCAGTCAAATGCGAAGCGTTCGGCGCCAGATCCGACTAGCAACGTATGCAGTCGGGCGTCCATAAGACGGCGGGCAATTTTGATGGGAAGCAATTTCTGGACTGCCGCGACGGCGCCAACCGAGCGGTTGTTACCGTCCATGAACGAAGCATCGAGCTCCATTACGCCCAAAATGTTGGGAGCTCCACCATATCCTGCAGCGTCAATGCTTTCGTCCTCTTCGAGTTCCCGAAGGCAATTTTCGAGCACATCATGTCGGTGTTTCAGCGCCAACAGGTCCTGCGCTGCTTGCTCTATGCCATTAGGAATTTCGCAATTGCGCAACAAGAATTTCAATTGTGCCTCCGCTTGAGGTTCCGGTGCAATACTCATCAGCGTCGAGATCCACAGCCGGCAGCAAGCCTGCTTCGATTCTGATTCATCCTCCCATTTCAGCAATCATCCTTCGAACCACGAGGGCCTGCACCGGACCGGCTCGCCCGCGAGATTCGGTCTCGAACCCGTGCCCACAAATAAGTGGAGAGAAGCCCCCGGTTCAAGCCGCCCGCGTCAGCCGTTCCAAACCCTCGTCGTCCGCTCTCCACCCCCGCATAACCCATTCGAGTTAATCCATTCGAGTTTTTACCACAAAGCATCCGCGCTTTCCGCAGCGCCACGCGCGCTCAAATCTTCGAAGAACCTTTCGCGGGCGTGAGCGCTGTTAATCGCGGCATCTTGAGACCTTTGATGCGGTGGAGTAGGCTTTGTGCATTCACGAAGCTTTTTCTTGAGAATTGAATAGCTGCTCCAAATAGGCGTCTTTTACATGCGCCAGCCGATCGACACCGCTCCAAGGGATGGGGAATCCGTCATTCTTGAGGATGACGTAAGCGGACGCTTCGAGTTTGCCCAGTGGTCGGCTGAGGCGCGGGGGTGGGTTAGGGAAAATGGCGAGCCAAGCGAGATCACGCCGACGCATTGGCAAACAAGGCAGCTTCCCCAGGAAGGTGATGAATTTGTTCTGCAAGATGAATTGATTCCGCCAAAGGAAACTGGATCGATCGCCGCCCCCCCGGCGCAGCCAGGGCCCCGCTCCTTTTGTTTCCCCTCGGGCCTGGCCGAACGCGCGAGGGTGACGGAATTAACTCGTCTCGTAACGAACGCCGACCCGGTCACTGACGTCCTGGTTGCAGCGCGGGTCGCGCAGAGCAAACCGGAGCGCGGACGTACCGCGCGGCGCGCCACCTCCTCGATCGCCGCGGTGATGGTCGGGGCGTCGCTCATCGGCTGGTATTTCCGCGCTGAGCTCGTCGCCCATGTGACGCGATACATTGGTGAGCAGGATAACGTCAGACCTAACACAGCAGATGTGGAGCCCGTCAAGAAGGAGACCCAGATCCCAAGCCAAGACCAGCAAAAGGCCGATCGGGATCCAGCACTTCATCAGCAAGCCGACCGGGCGATCGCACAGGCACCGCGGGATACTGCGCAGGACAAACAAGCCGCGGGAGCACTGCAGCCGGAAGAGCAACAGTCTGCTGAAAAGGAGCGGCGCCGCGCAGAGGCCTTAGGAAATGAACTGGCGACCGCGCAGCAGATCATTGAGATGCAGGTAGCGCAGGCGAACAAGACGCGCGATCAGGCCACGCAGCTCAGTCAGGCCGCGGAGAACGGGATGGCGGAGCTGCGACAGTCGCTGAAGAAGGAACGCGACAGAGCCGAGACGCTGACCGCCGAACTTGCGAGAACGCGGCGCGACCTCGAGACCCAGCTCGCGCTGTCAAGCAAAGCCGGTGACGAGGCGGTGCAGGCGAAGAAGGCCGCCGAGAGCGCGACGGCGGAGCTTCGACAGTCGCTGCAGAAGGAACGGGACAAAGCCGAAACGCTGACTGCCGAGCTTTCGAGAACGCGGCGCGACCTCGAGACCCAGCTGGCGCTGTCAAGCAAGGCCGGTGACGAGGCGGTTCAGGCGAAGAAGGCTGCCGAGAGCGCGACGGCGGAGCTGCGACAGTCTCTGCAGACAGAACACGACAGGGCTGAGACGCTGACTGGCGAGCTTGCGCGGGCGCGGCGGGACCTCGAGACCCAGCTGGCGCCGTCAAGCAAGGCGGGCGACGAGGCGGCACAGGTGAAGAAGGCCGCCGAGAGCGCGACAGCAGAGTTGCGACAGTCTCTGCAGAAGGAGCACGACAGGGCCGAGGCACTGACGAGCGAGCTTGCGAGGGCGCGCCGGGACCTCGAGACCCAGCTGGCGCTGTCAGGCAAGGCCGGTGCCGAAGCGGCGCAGGTGAAGAAGGTCGCCGAGAGCGCGACGGCGGAGCTGCGACAGTCTCTGAAGATGGAACGCGACCAGGCCGAGGCGCCGGCACCGGGCCCCGAACCCACGCTGACTCAAGCCGCGGAGACCGCTGCGACAGAGCAGCCAGCGGTTGCTGAGGCGCAAGGCAGTCGGGAAGCGGCCCGGTTGCTGGCGCGCGCCAGCGCCCTGCTCGGCCAGGGAGATATCGGTGCAGCGCGGATCGTGCTCGAGCACGCTGTCGAGGCGGGCAGCGCACAGGCGAGCTTCATGCTCGCGGAGTCATATGATCCCTTCGTTCTTTCCACATGGAAGACCTACGGAACGCGCGGCGATGTGACGAAGGCGCGCGAACTATACGAAAAGGCTCTTGCCGGCGGCATCCAGCAGGCCAAGGATCGATCCGTCGCGTTGCATTAGGGGCAAGGATGGACCTCATCATTGTTTGAGCGCGGGTTCGCTGAACTCATCAGAAAAATCTGGTCTGCGGACGTGGTCGGTCGGGGTCGTTGTAATGCGCCTGCAAAAGCTCACTTTTGAGGAATGGCTTGAACACGCGTTTGGACGCGAAGTTCGATTTCAGCAGGCCCCCTGGTATTTCGATCCCGGCCACGATTGGTGGGACCCGACGCCGGCTGAGGCCCTTGCCTATTTCACCCGGCTATTTGAGAACCCGGAACCTGCGTTGGAAGGGTTCGCCGATCGCCAAATCGCTCAAGGCCTGATTTACCTCCTCAACACAATGGCATCCGGCGACAACGGATGGTTTTGCTCGACCGAAGTGCCGGTTCGGGAGCGCCTCCGCAGTGTCGAGGCGATCGTGCCGTTTTTTGAGCGACTGTTTAAACCGCGCTGCACCCCACATCTCTCACACCTGAGCGAGGTCGATGCCGGGACGCTCAACGGCGTCTGCTATATGTGGTGGGATGCCTTTCCATCTCTCGCGTTTGCCGGCGATCCAAACTTGCCAACCATCCAGGACTGCGCGCTGAGCACGATGGAGCGCACCCTTCACCTTGATTCTCTCGCCTGCCAGGAGAGCGCCCTGCACGGGCTAGGGCATTGGCAGTCAGGACACCAAGAAAGGGTGGCCAAGATCATCGACGAGTTCTGCACCCCCGATGCGAAAATCGATGCCAGGCTCTTGGCGTATGCCAAATCTGCCCGGTGCGGATGCGTTCTTTGATGTCTCGTGTATGTTGAGGCAGGAGGATCAAATGAGCGTTTTGTAGGGCCACCTCGGGTGACCTCTTTGGGCGGCATGTTGTGCAGCAAATCGATCTAGCTGCAAACCCCGAGATGGTGGAGCACCAGTGACTTGCTACGCGACAGCGCACGGCCTGCCGGTCGTTGACGTCGCACTATCAAAGAAAGTGAATTGCTTCTGGGTCAGTGGCCTGAACGGGGAATTGCAGATCCTTATCGAGATAGCCGTCGAAATGGCGCCCGGTTCATTCAAGCCGTCAAAGGTCCGGCGCTTTTCACGACGCGGGCTCCGGAAGCGCCGATAACTTCTCGATCAATTCAGCAACGGTCATTGCGCCCTCTCCAACAGGTAACGCCTGAACATGCCCATCATTTCGCATCCTTTCTAAGACCGCCAACGAGGCCGGGCAAAGCCTGGCGAGTGTCAGGTGCATGTAAGCTTGAACGGGTAAGTCAGCAGTTCTGCCATTTCATCGGTGCTGACCTGGAAAGCTTCCGTCGCTTTAATGTTATTTATCTCCGATCGGCCCGCTCACATAAGCTTGCCTTGAAATGGCCGGGCGCGTCGTCTTAGCGCGTCAGCTCCAGCTTCCGCATTTCGGTGATGCGTGCCAGGCAGTATTCGTACCGGCGCCGTAACAGAGGCAGCTGGTCCGGCATAAATGACCCTTAAAGGGAAGGAAGCCTTCCAGCCCCGCACATTAAAATGGCACGAATCCTGACGCCATTCACGGGCTGTGAAACCGAAACTCGTTTACCCGATTGCCGACATCACGCTAAAACGTTGCTGGACCATTCTGTCTCGGTTTCGAGCGATGGGGACTTATCAGGGCGGTGCAGGAGGTGCATTCGAACAGAACGCTGCGTGCATTTGTTTTATGGGGGTCATCAGGAAGCTCGCTCCAGATAGGATCGTGACGGCCCCGTGAAGACATCGGAAGCATACGAGCGCAGAACTGACGACGATGAACTATCGAAGGTGACAGCTGGTCAAGGAAAGCAGGCCGTCGCCGAAATCGGAACTACGAACGTTTTGAATCCCACGTCCATCGAGTAGCTGACGGACGCACTCACGGAGTTGCCGCAGGCGGCTGAGGTATAAGTGAAGGTCGGCGATACGTTCGGTCCCAGATAACGGCTTCGGGTATAAGCGATGGTCGACGCAGCATCCGCGCATATGGTTGTTTTTACGGAAGCGCAGCGCGCACCGTCTTCCACCGCAAAGTGAAGGCTTCCAACCAAAAAAAGAGCAAAACATAGCCCGATCGTGCCGATCACCAGCAGAATGAATACCGGTGCGACCATTGCGAATTCTACCGCTGTAGTGCCGTCCTGGTTCAGGTGCATGGACTTGAGATTCCGCACGATCAACCTAATCTCAACATAGCTGTTCGGTTAATGGGTGTAGGGAAAGTGCTCGCGACACTAAGGCTCGCAAACAATGATTTGTAGGTGAACGTCGTTTGTACCTGGATGTAATCGCCGGGCTGCAATGCAGGCGTGCCGGCGGCTGTGCAATCGGCGGGCTTCGAAGAGACATCACCCACATATTGCAGCGCACTGGATGCGTTGATGCAATAGTATCCCTCTGACGGTGAGCCGGTTACCAGTGTAACACTCGTACCCAGCGAAGTGCTCTGTAGCGCTTGTTGCATGGCGGCCAACAGGCCGGGACAGTTGGTCGTTGCAGGCAAATTGGAGCTGCAAGTCTTCAACGCGGCTTGTGCCGCAACCTGGGTTGCGTTCTCTACCTGCATTCGCTGGTAGATGTAAATCGAAACGTCTGCGACGTTCGCGAGCGTGGCCGACAGAAAGATGGCAAAGATGCCAAACTCGATGGCGGCCACACCACGCTGATCGGCGGATATTGCGTTCGTTTTACTGACGAGCTTGGAGACCAAGCCTTCCGACAGCCAGCGTGTTGCTTGCTTCATAGCACCAGCACTGCTCCGCCGGGGATCTTAGCCGTCGGCATCGTCAAGCCCGCTTGTCCGCATTGTCCGATGTCCGTCTTCAGAACCCCGCCCGTTCCGCTGATTTGAAAGTTATCGGCGACCATGACGAGGCATGATTTGCCGAACGTCGATTTATCGATGGCGCCCTTTAGCGTGAGGCTGGCGTGGGGCATATAAACCAGCCCGGTGACGTTCCACGTCGGACTGTTTCCCGCCGCAGAAACGTCGACGCCGGTCGTTAGGCTAGGGTCCTGATAAATTGCGACGCCCTTCCACGTGCCGGTGGTCGGAGGGGTGATATCGAGCACGCCGCCGGATCCATTCGTATTGTCTGTTGGAGCGTGCATGTAGCTGCCGTTAGTGCCGGAAAAAACCAGTGTGACCGCTGAGCCGCTCGACGTGGTGAGTGTGTGCCCATTGAGATCGAGCTGACCGTTTTCAATGATGAGGACGGCTGGCTGACCCACCGGCGTATTGATGGTCACATCGCCAGTGAGCAGCTGATCCCCGCACAGAAAATTATTGCCCGCCGACAGGTTTAGAGTGCCCGTTCGCTGATTGCTCGCGGCGACCGTGTAGCTATTCCCGTGCTTCGATTCCTGCGGGTAGTTTCCGGCACAACCACTGGAGCTAAGCGCTGGAATATTGCTCGCGAGATAATAGTAGGGATCCGTTAACGCCGGGCTCGACATCTGTTTGGCGCCGCAGCCATTGTTGGACCCGACGGCAAAGCTGATGCCCAGCCCCAGATTGGATCCGTTGCATTGGGCTGCCGTATTCGACATGGAGTCGCAGCCATTCATGTTGCCGGTGGGCGCCCCGTTGGTGCGGATACCCTGAGGGGCCCCACTGCTCGCGAGCGCCAACAGGCAAACCTCCTGCGGCACAGTGGTTTGCTTGGCGACGGCAGCAGCACTTAATTTCTTTTCGAGAGTGCCGTTAAAATTCGCGTCGCCTTGAAAGCCCACAATCTGAGACAACAGCAGCGGCGTATAGCCGGAAATTGTCACACTGTAACAGCTGTTGCCCCCGCCAGGGCAGGCTGCGGTATTGGTGACCGCGACGCTGACGTTACTAGCCCCATTCACGAAGCCATACTGTGCCGCCACCGCTCTGGCTTCGACATCATAGTTCGCCCCGTTGTTGATCGCGGCGGCAACCGTGGCCGCGTCGGCCGCGTTTTGCATGCTCCGAGTAATAAGATACCAGTTCGACACCTCGAAGCCGATGGCTAGGAAGCCGACCAGTGGGACGAGCAAAAAGCCCATCATCACACTCACCGCACCCTTTTCATCCGTGCGCAGGCGAAGCAATTGATTTACGACGGAACAAAGGATCATAAAATTCTCCCCAATCGTCCGCGGTAGAAAGTTGTTTGTTTACGTCGAAAGTTTCAAAGGTAGCCTAAGGAATATGGTCAACGTCTAATGAAGCCGGACTTCCATTCGCGCATAGAGAAGAGGCGCTCGTCCTTGCTCGCGACCTGACACGCCTCTCGACCCAAATCAGCTCGCACGACCGAATAAATGCGCCGCCTCGCTGCGCGTGGTCTCACTCAATGAGCGTATCGATCCTCGCAGAGGACCGTAGACATTTCGCAATGCTCTCCCGCATGTGGCAATCACTGCCGTTACGGCTCCGCTTTTTCGAAAGTGAATAGAGAAGAAAAAAGTCTTCGACAGAGTTATGCTCGGATAGGCCAACCTCGCAGCCTTGCCCGTAATTACCAAGGGGCTGCGCCAATCCACTGTGGAGTCTCCGCTTTAATGGGGCGCAAAGCGGAAGCTTCGCCTTTTGCCGCCGATGCACACGTGTCTGTAGCCTTGGCGTGCTTGCGTGTCTGTTTGGCCTCGGCGATCAGCAGGCAGCGCCTCAACTCCTGGCTGCAGCGCTTGGCCTGGGCGCGCATCTGGCACTTGTCATCAGCGGAGCTGGAGGATTTGGCGAGACTGCTCCACGTCGCTGCGAGCGACTTCTTGAGCAGCTCAATCTTGAGCTCCAGATTGTCCAAACGCTGCTCCGTCGGTCCTCTTCGGACACACGCTTCGAACGAGCTAAGCCGATTCTCCTGCTTCGCGGAACCCCGTAGGTTGCCGTCCCGGCGCGCCTCATTTATGAGGCGCCGAGCTTCGTCCAGACCGCATGGACAACGAGGAAGGTGGACAGCGCGCCCAGCAGCCACCGCAGTTCGCTACCGGTCCGGCGCTCATCAAATTCAAGATTGGGGTCGCGCTCGCGGCCGAACGGGACCTCTGGTGCCGGCCCTCGCGAGCGATCGGCTCGTGCGCCTGCGCGCCGCAACAGTCGACGAACGATCGTCTCCCGCTCGGCCATGCTGCTTCCGTCCGGTTGATCCGGCATCGTCAGTCTTGCCCGGCTTTACGAAGAGGTCGTCGTTGCATCAAGGATATCAGGCGCGCCAGGCGGTTCACGCGGCGGACGCTGTCGCTGAAGCGAGCTGCGGGACTGCGGTGTCGAATGTGGAAAACCATCTTTCGAAGGCGACCGAGCATGATGTCTCCGCAACAGGAAGAGCTTGCAACTGGCCGGCGAGTAATCGGCGCGGCCGAGTGGTGATCTCAAATGCTAACGGTGCCGAAATTTCCGTTCATTGCGTCGCCCCGAATGTTGAATTGCGGCTAAAACGAAATTTTAGCGGGATTTAACCGCGAAAAGATGTCACGGACGTAACTTGGCCACAAGCGCGGTGGCAGTCACGGCTCATCGACGAGGCGTAAAATCGATCCAGGTTAAAACACGACACAGGTGAAGGCGCTTGGCGTGGTTCGCCAATATTGCGCGCGGAGATGCGGTGCACCTCGCCTTCTAGAGTTACCGATCGCCAGCCGAAGAGATCCTGACGCGGAAGCCTTTTGCCTCAATGGCGCGGATCAGCTGCTCGAGGCTCATCTCGTCCGGCCGCAGCGAGAGCTGGTCCGAAGGGCCTTGATCCTGAGTCTTCACAAGGTGAACACCGTCCTCGAGAAACTCAGAGCTGACGTTAAGCGCCTTTGCCACGGCTTTTATCGTGTCGGGCTTGGGCACCCTGCCCCGCTTCTCCCAGTGCCAAATCGCGGGGGGAGTTACGTCAATCCGCCTGGCCAGCTCGGTGATGGTCATCGACCGCTCTTCCCGCAGCTGTTTCAAGCGCGAACCGAAGTTGGCAATCGTTTTGTTTTTAAATCTAGGCACCTGTAAATTCCATTGCATGTGTGAGAATCAGCGTTAACGACCACACTTCCGTAAGATTACGGTCTCGGTCGTTTTCAAGTCAATCACCGATTTAGGTTTTCGCCTGCGGAAGCCCGTGCGGTTCGTAACAATCCTGTGCAATCGGTCAGCCCACTGCCCTCTTCGATTCCGTTCAGCCGGCGAGGCCGGCAAGGCCTTAGCCAGAACTGGAAAGACAATTCGCTCAGCGTTACGCGTTCCCAACGCCATCGCTCGACGCTGGCGTGACAGGAGACCCCGGCTGCGGACGGCCGCTCCAGCGAGGGAAAGGGCGGCCGATTACGGCCCTGTAATGCGTCGGCGCCGTTAAGTAAACAGGCAAGCCTCTCCCCGTCGCTCCTTCACTCGATTGATCAGTGATCGCTCCAATGTCACTATGCGCCGGATTTGGCAGGATAAGGGTTTGGCCGGACGCGCTTTTCCTCGTCGCGGGACACGGCCGGGCAGAGGGGATCGCGTGACCATTTGGCGGCGTTTTGTATGTCGGCTGCGGCCCGGGCTGTTGCTGTCGGCCGCGGCGCTTTTTGCTCTTGCGGTCCCTGGCGTCGCGCAGACGGCCGGGCCACGTCCGGCAGCAGAGCAAGGTCCGGAGGCGCCCAAACGCATCGAGCATCGTCAGCCTTTAATCGACCTCCTCGCACACATGTCCGGCAAGTGCACGACGCTGAAGATCGCGGGTCGCAGCTATGCCTGCAAGGCCGTTGCCTACGCCCATAACGAAACCGGACGTGTGAGCTTCGCAGTGGCTATCGAGGACCCGGCGGACGACGGCCACGTCGTGTCTTTCTCCGGCGAAAGAGGAAAGCGCTTCGACGACAATTCCTACGAGCTTCCGATCGATCGGATGCTCCTGAATTCCAAGCACCGGCCGAGGCTCCATGGGCTGCCGGTGCCCGCGGAGGAGGCATCGACGGGCATTTGCCGCCAGGTCGGCAACTTTGCCGCGCGGCGGGTCTCGAGCGTCACCTGCACCGCGACGGACTCGCGGGGACAGAGCTACGAGCTGCTGTTCGTGTCGGACGGCTCTCCCGTCGGCGTTCGGCGCGTGAGGCAGTCGGCCGCCTCGATCGACGACCCGTTTAATAGTCCTACGGCCAAATAGTCCTGGAGCGACGCAGGCGGTTTTTCGCGCCGCCTTCCGCGCCAGAGTTTGGCCTCCGCCAGTCAGGCGCGTTCAGCAGCAATTCGAGGAATTGCCCCTGAGCCGGGCACACGCATCGGAATTGGAAGCCCGCCACTGAAACCACGGCTGACGGGCTGCGTCCCGTCCCTGCCCTTCCGAACGCGCGGCGCCTATTTCTGCCGGAAGGAGTGATTGAAGGACATGATCAGCGGCCCAACCAGATATTCAAACGCCGTGCGCTGGACGGTCGGGATCATGACGGTTGCCGGCATGCCGGGGTAGAGCTTGATGTTCGGCATGGCCGCAAGCTCACCCTGATCAATTCGCACGAAGGCCGTGTAGTATGGGTTGTTGCTCTTGGGATCGGTCAGACGATCTGCCGAGACCTGGATGACGTCACCATGAATGATCGGCACGATCCGCTGCTTGTAAGCCGTGAGGTGAACTTCCGCGCGCGTGTTGGGATGCACGTCGCTGATGTCCTCGACCGCCACCTGCGCTTCGATCGTCAGCCCGTCCTGCTCCGGGACGATGTCCAGGATCTTGTCGCCGCGCTGAATGACCCCGCCGACTGAAAAGACGTTGAGGCCGACCACCTGGCCGCTATAGGGCGCGCGGATCTCCATGCGCCCCAGGACCGCCTTGGCGTTCATGGCTTTCGGGATGACCTCCAGAATCTTGGCTTGCGTGTCCCGAAGGTCCCTGGTCACGTCGGTCATTCGATCATTGTCGAGTTGCGCCATTTGCTGCTCCTGCTCGGCAATGGCCTGGCGCGCTTTGGCAATGCTGGCGTTGGAATCCGCGATCTGACCTTCGAGGCCGTAGGCGGTACGCTGCAGCTGCAGAATACGCGGGCGCGCGATCAGGCCCCGCTCGACGAGAGGCGCGATATCCTTCGCCTCGCTGTGAACGGAATTGATCTGGTCGGTAAATGACTTCACTTGTGCCTGGGCGCCGACGATCTGCGAGCCGAGCTGGTTGATCTTCTCGCGGATGACGCTGCGCTGTCCCTCCAGCGCGGCTCGGCGGCTCTCGAACTGACTGACCTGCCCGTTCCAGACGCTCTTGAGATAGGGATCCTCGGAACGCGCCTTCAGATCCGATGGCATCACGAGCTCTGAGCCGTGATCAAGCTCGGTCAGGAGCCGAACCTCGGTGGCGCGAAGCACGGCCCATTGCTGCGTCAGCACTTCGTATTCGGCGCGCGCCTGGGTCTCATCCAGCACGATCAGCAGGTCACCTGAGCGGACCCTGTCGCCCTCCCTGACCCGCAGCTCCTTCACGATGCCACCGTCAAGGTGCTGGACGCTCTTGCGATTGCCCTCGACCTTGACGACCGCGGTTGCAACGACGGCGCCGTTGAGCGGCGCGGTCAGCGCCCACGCACCGATCCCGCCGAAGAATACGGCAACAATGATCCAGCCGGCGAGAGAGATGTGCCTGATCGAGTCGCTGGGCGGCCCGGCGAAAAGACCGGTCCGGCTGCCGGCAGCGGCGAGAGTCTTGGGTGTTCCGTCTAGAATGGCCATTGGGCGAGCCTAGCTGCTGGAGCCTTGCACGGCATGCACGGGGACAGGACGGGTCAGCCGTGCCATGATCTCGGCACGAGCCCCGAACATTTCGGCGACGCCATCTCTGAGGACGAGAATCTTGTCGACGACTCCGATGGTCGCCGGCCGATGCGAGACGATGACAACCGTCGTGCCGCCTTTTTTCAGCTGCACGATACAATCCGCCAGAGCGGCATCACCTTCGGCATCGAGGTTCGAGCTCGGCTCGTCGAGCACGACGAGGCTTGGGCGGCCATAGACGGCGCGGGCCAGAGCAATCCGCTGGCGGAAGCCGCCGGACAGAATAGCGCCGCCTTCTCCGACCTGGGTGTCATAACCGTACGGGAGTCTCAGGATCATTTCGTGCACGCCGGCGAGCTGGGCGGCGAGGATGACGTCCTTGTCGCTGCCCTCATCGAAGCGGCCGATATTGGCGGCGATCGTATCCGAGAACAGCTCGATGTCCTGCGGCAGGTAGCCGACATGGTCGCCGATCGCCCGCTTGACCCAGGTCGCGACATCGGCGCCGTCCAGCCGCACAGCGCCCGCCGAGGGCGTCAGCACGCCGACAAGCTGGCGCGCCAGGGTCGATTTTCCGGCCCCGGACGGCCCGATGACCCCGAGCACCTCTCCTGCCTCTACCGCGAAGGTGACGCCGCGCAGAATGGGCTTGGAGCCGCCCGAAGGAACGAAGCTGAGCGCCTCCACCGAAACATGCCCCCTGGGCCTGGGCAGCGTCAGGCCGGCCTCGACAAGAGGATGGGTCGTCAGCAGCTCGCGAATGCGCATGAACGCAGCACGCGCCGACACGAGACCGCGCCACGATCCAACGATCTGCTCGACCGGCTGCAGCGCGCGGCCGAGCAGAATGCTGGCCGCGAACATCGAACCGACGGTCGTGACTCGCTCGATCACGAGATATGCGCCCAAGCCCAGGATCAGCGATTGCATGGCGAGGCGCAGGAAACGGATCAGGCTCTGAATCGCGGCGGCACGGTCGCTTGCAGCGACCTGGCGCTCGAGCATCCGGTCGCGGTCGCGACTCCAGCGCCGCAGCAGGCCGCCTGTCATGCCCATGGCACGCACGACCTCGGTGTTGCGCAGGCTCATTTCGGTGAAGTTGTAGCTGCGCGCGGCGGCTTCGTTCGATTCCGTGAGCGGCAGCTTCACCAGCCACTCGCTCAACAGCGCCATCAGCACCAGGAGGACCGAACACCCCAGCGCAAATGCCCCCAGGAACGGATGCAGGGCGAAGATCACCGCGATGTAGATGGGAGCCCAGGGCAGATCGAAAATGGCGTGGATGCCGGTCCCGGTGACGAACTGGCGAAACGTATCGAAATCCCGGATCGCCTGACTGCGGGCGCCGCCCGCGTTGGCCGATCGATCGATGATCGCCGTCATCACCCGCGAGGCGATGTTGCGGTCGAGGCGGACGCTGGCGCGGGTCAGCACCCTCGCGCGAACCGCGTCCAGCCCGGCCAGCGCCATGAACGCCAGCAGCAGCGCGATCGTGAGCATCAGCAACGTGATCTCGCTGGCGCTCGAGATCACGCGGTCATAAACCTGCAGCATGTAGAGCGGGCCGGCGAGGTACAGCAGGTTAATGGCAAGGCTGAAGATGCCGGCCGTCACGAAATAGCCCTGGCATGTCTGCAGCAGGCGCCGGAGCTCGTCCGGCCTTTTGAAAGGCGCACTCACACAATCCGGCGGATACCCCGCCCCCCATCAAAAAATGACCGCCGCAGCGACAACGGCCGGCTGAATTAAAGATCTATTGATAGCCGTTACAATTCTTGTCCAATCGACAGCGTGTCTAGCACAGCCATCAGGCCCCGCGAAATGATCCTCGCTGGAAAGGTAAAGGTGCCCGTAGAGATACGGGCTTCCCGCGCGTTTATGACATTTATCTCGATTGGGCGCTGGCCTAAATGCGGCCGGACCGGCTCGGATTCCCGCAGCGCAACATGCTCGATCCCGAGCGGCGCTTCCCTTATTTATGCGCCTTTAGCGCCGTTGAAGAGATTGGGAAACCTGGACGGCCGTCGTCCCCGCTCTGGAACCGCTGATCCCGGTTTTACCGCTCAATTTACCTACCTTTGGTTTGGTCCCGTCATCCGATCGCTCTTGGGTACCGCCCCCTGCGCCAGCAATGCATCGGCGCTCTTGGTGAGTCCGCCAGCCAATTGTTTCGCTGCGTCCGGCGAGAACGCGTAACCGGCCTGGCCTTCCAGCCGGTGATTGAGGATGAAGAGCACAAGGCCGCGGCCGCTGGGGTCCGCGGAAATCGTGCAGTTCCTGGGGATTTCGAACCTCACCTCGTTGGCCTTGTCGGTCGCGCCCGGCGTGATCTGCGCCGCGGCTTCAGCGCTGGGGGCGACTGCTTCGGAGGCAAGCGCCGCTTCCCCGCCGTTTGACGCGGCCGGCTGCGCCCCGCCGCGCACATTTGTCAGCGCCGTGATCAGATCGTCGACGCAGTCACTGGCAAATCTCAGCTCCAGTGCGCCGGTATATTTGCCCGTGGTCTGGACAATGAATTCCTTCTTGTCGTCCGACATGGTGGCGGAACCCACCGCCGCAATCCTGATCGCCATGAGCTTAATGCCTCGAAATGTGGCTGGGGCCGAGTTGGCCCTCCTGCCGACTATGCGCCGACTATACTGCCCAGGGCGGCCTGGGACAGCATCTCTCCGCCGGTCGCCCGAAAATCGGGCGATGGATCAACCTTGGCGCATCCGCCTTGCTGCTTCCAGACGAGCGACCTAGGATAAAGCCATGTTACAGTCAATTCGCATTGCACCACTATGAGTATCAATCCCGCTTCCCGGATCATTGCAGAGTTGCGGCCGAAGTACGAGATCAAGATCGACCTCGACGAGCGATGCTTCCTCTTTCCGGCCGGCAAGTCGGTCAGCCAGCTGCTGTTGCTATCGGACGGCCACACCATCCTCATCGACGCCGTGTATCCGTTCAACCAGGCGCGCACGCCACCGCGGCTCGCATCGCTTGATCTCGACGATGCCAGGGAGTTCGGACGGCGGCTGGTCGAAGCGGTCCATACGGCGCGCACCCAGCTGGTGGGCACGAATGGCATCAGGATATCCATCAACGTGGTCGCCAATGGATATCACCTCCAGTTTGGCGACATGAACGCAGCGACCGAACTGTTTCTCGGCACCGGCTGCATCTGGCGTGTCTGCCAGGGCCTGCTCCGCATCGTCGACCTGATCGCGCCGATCGAATCCAACTGAAACGCTGGCGCCGCGGGCGGTGCCGCTTCACGACGCGGTCTCGACCAGCGGTTCCAGATAGCTGCGGTGCAGCGTTTGCGGATGCTTGTGTCCGTCCAGAAGGACCCGCAGCGCGTTCTTGGTCTGGGCAAAGCCGATGACCCGTCCCGTCCTCCCGTCCAAGCGCTTGCTGTGCTTGCCGAGGGACTTGACTCGGAAGCGGCTGCCGATCGCAAGATCCAGCACGAGGGCGTCGTTTTCATTCATGGCGGTCAACTCTTCATCCAAATGTCTTCCAGACAGGGTCACTCAGGTCAACTTACGCGCTACGCTTCTCCACGAGACTGCTGCAAAGCCGGCGATCGTCCTCCGACATGCCGGGCGGCGTCTCCCCATATTTGAAATAGGCCAGGATATGCGCGAGACGGGCAGCGTGCTCGATGGCGCTTCGCCTTTTCGCACGCTGCCAGGCAGTGCGCTGGTGCCCACTCATTGCGAGCTTTGTGGCAGTCTGCACCTCCATCGACAACACCGAGATCAGCATGCTGCGATCGACATCGACCAGCGAATTCAACAAGACCTCTACGTCACGCATTCCGTTCAGTCCACATCCTGCTTGTGCCGACTACACATGGAAGGTGAAGTCGGCCGCCTTGAGGTTCGACGCCACGGTGTTCTTGAGCAGAATCGAGTCGTTGGCATCGAGCGTCACCACCGTGTCGTTGAGGCTATCTGCCGCCGAAGCCCAGGTTACGTTCGTGAACTGACGAATGTCGAGCCTGTCGATCCCCTCCATGAAATCGGTGATCATACGAATCAGGACGCCGGTCGTGTTGAAGACCTGGATGGCATGCACCAGACCGTCGCGCTGATCGATGACGGAAACCGAAATCTTTCCGTCGGTCGCCGAAACATCGAGGATCACAGCCGTGCCGCGAATCCCGATCGTGGCGCTGGGTGTTGCGACCCGCATATCACCGGTCTTCGAAACTTGTCCCGTCACGAAGCTGGCGGCGCCCTGGACCAAGGTCATCAGCGAGCTGTTGGACGTGCTGTTGGCATCATAGGTCAGTTCGTTCACCATGAACCGCGCAGTGGCGGACAGATTGAACGTCGAGCCGTCGTCGAGCACGAGACCGAGGGTCGAGTCGCTCCCCGTCTGCACGACGTCGTTCTGGTAGACCGCATCACCGACGTTGGCGACGATCGTCACGCCGTTGCGGACAATGCTCGCGCTGCCGGTCATCTTGACGACATGGCCCACTACCTTGCCGCTCGCCGCGGGCGCGCCGGCTTGCGCCAAGTGGGGGTGTCCCGTCAGAGCATCGACGACGCCGGGGTCAAGGTGTGCGCCTTCGGGGAAAACGAGCAACGGGCGGGCGTGATCTCGGAAATGGTTTGGCGCGATGACACGATGGAGCTGATCCGAGAGGATCAGGTCGACGCCGCTGCGCAGGAAATCGCCGGAGAAGAGAAGGTGCGCGTTCGGGATCACAACTGCAGCGGACGGCATCTCCGCCAACGCGTCGTGCCCGAATTGAAGGGATTGGTGCCCCCAGCCGTTCGGCAAAACTCTGTCGGTGTGGTTCAAGACGCCACCGTAAATTGTTGAAAAAGAATAAAATTGTTTTTAAGTACCATTATGAAGTTCCAGAGAAAAGTGGCGACGAACCGCCTGCCCGAGTTTTCTGCACCGTAATTAATTCAGCCCGCGACGGCGTAAAAACCGCGACGCAAATCCGCGACAGGCATCTGAAAATATTACCCAATTCCAATACATGAAAGTTGGATTTGGCGTTTATCCGAAAGCAGTCTCCGGCTCGCGGAGCGCGGGGCCGGAAGACGGCCCGGAGCCCGATCGCGGCCCGCCGTCGAGGAGAAACGGGATTAAACCTGGTCAGCCGGTTTTGACGACCTGCCATCAGACTGCCGCGAGCACTCCAGAGAGAGCCTTCGGCCTGCGTCGGCACGCCGCCTGCCTCAAGGCGCTGTTCCCCAGTCTCCCGTCCGCCCTGTACAAGCGAAAGAAAACCGGTTGCTTCACGCGCCCGCTCGCTCCTAGGATAGCCGCATCCCTCGCCTCGCCGCGCGGCGACGGGATCGAGAGTGCCGGAGCAGAAGCTATGCCCAAGGCGGAAAGCTTGTCGATCGACAAAATTCGCGTTCCGACCAAGAGCAAAAAGACGCTCGACCCCGGGCTCGTTCAAAAGATCGCGGAAAGCATCCTGGAGATCGGACAGCGAGTTCCCATTTCCGTTCGCCCCGATGATGATCAGTTCGTCCTGGTCGACGGACTGCATCGGCTCGAGGCCTGCAAGGCCCTTGGCGAAATGTCCGTCATCGCTGTCGCGGTCGCGGCAGAGAGTTCTCAGCCCAGGAAGCTGCTGTCCGACAGCACCGAACTGGAAGCCGAGCGCAACAAGATGGCCCGGCTGAAGCAACTGCGCCTTGAAAGAGAGGCCGCGGCAGCAGCTGCACCGGCGAAACCCGGTTTGAATCGGCAACCGGAACGAAGCACTGGGGCGAAGCCGGCCGCATCATCGGCGCGAACCGCCCGGACGGCAGCAACTTTGGGACACAGAACGAAAACCCTGTCCCAATGGATCGCTCAACAGAAAAGCGACGGGGGCCGTTATTGACCCTTCGCCGCGCTGTCCGAGCGCCAATTGGCGAGCCTGTTGCTGCAACATGGGATTTGGCCCGGACAATCTCTGGCGCAGAAATGGGGCGCCGATCCCCGGGAACATCGGCGCCCCTCGACGCGCAGCTTTTGATTGCTCGCCCGAGCGCGCTATCAGTGCTTTGCCATCGCTGCCAGAATAGGGCCCGCTTCCGCGTCCTCGACGCAGGGAGTGACCGTGAGCTCCATGACATTCGCCCATTGTGCGTACCACTGGTACATGGCCTTGGGATCATTGCTTTCCGAGATGGCGAAACCTTCGCCATTCATTCCATGCCAACGCCCGAGCATCTTGACGCCCTCGGGCGGCGCTCCGCCGGTCTCCAGGAATTTCTTGATCGCTGCATCGATCGAGCTTGGCGGAATTTTCCAATGCGAGATGTACTTCATCAATGCTCTCCCATTTAAAAATGCGCTTCCTTGCCTGTACGGCAGTGCCCAGTCAAACACGAAGCGATGACGCTGCAAAGGCCCGCACCTTGCTCGAGCATGGGCCTCTGTCGGTCGACGCCATTTCCGGCGTGTTCTTGGACGTTTCCGGGGACTAGCTAATTCAAACGATTGGCTCTTCGCGCAACGGCGCATTTGGCGATGGCAGATCCGCGCAAACCGTGCCGCCCGGCGTCGGGCCGGATCTTCATCAGCCGGGCATTGAACCAACATCCTTACTGGATGAACCAGCCACCGCAGCGGCAGGCGCGACCGATAAGGCGTCCGAGGCTCGTGCCACGCAGGGTTGCCGACGCGGTCTTCGCGGTCATCCAACCGTCGCCCTACTCGAACGCGACGATCTTCCGACCAGGGACTTTCGAGGTTTGACCGCCCAGCATGCCTCTCTAACGCGAAGGCGGGATCAACGCTCGCAGGATGTCCGCCTTCCAGGCCTGGCGCGCGCTGTCGAAGGCGGCGAAATCATGGTCGAACTGCCAATAGGCCCATGACCAGCCGAGCCGGTCGGCGCTTCTCGCCACGTACGACAGGTATCTCGCGCGACTATCGGTTGGCGCGCGCTCGTACACGCCGAACTCACCGAGATAGACCGGGCGCTTCTCTTTCTCTGCCCAGAGGCTGATCTTCCCGAAATCGGCCGCGGCCCGCGCTTCGTCATCCTGTGAGCCCCAATCCAGCGGACCGATCCGCGAGAACGTCGGGGACCACGGTGCTCCCTGATGCGAGAACCGCAAGGGCGCGTAATAGTGAAAGGTGACGATGAGGTTCCGGTCGTCGGCCGGCAGAACCAGCTCTTCGACCGGATTGTCATCGACGTTGAGAACGGCGGCAACGATCGGCCGCACGGGGTTGGTGTGGCGGATGATTCCGAGGCATTCGTTGAGCAGCGAATTCCACTCGGCCGACGTCATCCGTCCGCCCGGCTCGTTCAAGACCTCGAAAACCAGTCTCGGATACTTGCCGGTATAACGCTCGGCGATCTGCCGCCAGAACGCCTTCAGCTTTTCCACGCATCCAGCCACGTCACTCTGGCAGACATGGGTATCGTGCTCGTCGAGAACGGGAACGAGATTGCGCGCGAGAACCTCCTCGATGACGGCATCAAGCCGCCTCAGGACGATCTCGTCCAGGACATTACCCGGCCCCATGAACTTGAAGCCGAAGAAATTGATCCTGACATGCGCGAACCCGGCCTTCTTGATGGCCGTCAGATTGTCGAGGCGGAACGGCGCATTCTGACCGCCTTCCCAGATCCCGTCGTAGCCGAGAACATTGATGCCGCGCCCCAGTTTCGGCACACCATTGGAAGCCTGCGCGGCACCGACAGATGGAGAGCAGAGCGCCGCGACGAAGAGAAAGCCCGCCGCAAGATTGAGACTCTTCGGCCAGCGAGCACGGATGAAGGTCATCTGCTTCCATTCCAGAGGCTAGAAATCTGTCTGTCGTACCGGTCTACACGTCGCAAAGAAGAACCCGACCAGCAGCACCGACGTGAACATCGTCGAGCGAAGGAATGTCGTCTCCGTGAAATTGGTCTGGAAGCTCAGAACGACAAATCCGATGATGAGGGCGCAGTGCGACCGATCGATCGACTGTGCGGAGATAAGATGGAGCATCTTGTTCGAGAACAGAAGGACGCTTCCTGCGAACAGCATATACCCGAGGAATCCCGTCTCGATCAGGATGGCGATGTAGCCGCTGTGATAATTGTCCAGCACCCAGCTGTGGTTCTGCTCGAAATAATCGTAGATCGACGGAATCGTCCAGAAGCCGTTGATCCCGAATCCGAGCAGCGGGGCATCGTCAAAATGGCTTATCGCGTAGTGCCAGATGAAGGTCCGCTCGGTAAAGTCGATGCTCGCGTCGCCGATGTGGATTGCATCGTATCCGGTCGTGTAGAAATAGAGGAACAGCGCGCCGGCCGCCAGGCACATGACCAACGGCAGCACCGCATAAAGCCGCATGCAGGTGACCGACCACATCGAGGTCACGAGCAGCGCGCAGGCGGCCAGCGCGACCGCACCGGCACCTCGCGATTCCGAGGCAAGGACGCATGTCGACGCCAGAAGGAATGCCGCGAGGAAGGCCGGCCACGCCTGCCCCCTCATCTTCAGATAGCACGCAAAGAACATCAGATAGGCGCCGACGAAACCAAGAGTCTGCTTCGATTCATAGATGCCCTGCCATTGACCGCTGTGCATCCAGCTGTGATCGATCCCGATGTCGGGAACAGCGACCGCAAAGAAGGCCGATGCGGCGACCAGGACGAAGAGTCCTAGGGCCGTGGCTCCTACAATCTCGTCCAGGTCGATGCGCGTGACGAGGCAGAAGGCGCCAAAGGTCGTCATCGCGAGCGCCGCACTCTTCATCAGCGCGGCAACATTCAGGCTGGACCAGAACACCGAGGTGACGGCGAAGCCGTAGAACGCGACCAGCACGATCATATCGGGGTTGAACTGCAGACGCAGGCGCGGCGGCACGAACGCGCTTGCATAGATCAAGACGCCCCACATCAGGATCGCGGCGGCCTGCTGCAGATAGGTCAACTCCGCCGGCAGCAGCCCCGGGTTGAGGGTGCCCATCGACGCCATGACATTGACGGTGATCGAACAGCGGATTGCGGCGCTGGCAATCCTCTGGATGCCAACGCTGCGCGTGTGCCAGATCGCGCTCTCGGGTACCCCGGAGTCGGCATCGCTCTGTAGGCTGGCCATGGGCCGACCTTGCTTCAACGCGGTTAATTGTTCGCTAGCGCGGGTCGGCCTCCACGTCCGAGTCCCCCACGCCCTGTTAAGAATTCGGTAACGATACGAACCAAGCTCTCTATCTGGGACAATCCGGACGAAGGTATTTCATCCTGGCGCAGCGGACGTTCCACGGGCATCGGTTGCGATCCACGGCTTCGGAGGGTCCATTAACCCTCGGGGTTTTTTCGACATGCTAGGCTGCCGCCGATATCGTAATGCGTTCCTTCAGGGGAAGTTGCCCCTTAGACCTCAATGATCGAAACAATCCTCCAGTTTCTGCGGCGTGATGTAACGCGCGGTGTCGTCGGGACCATCCTCCTCAAGGTTGGTAGCGGCACGCTTGCGTTTGCATTGTTCTCGCTGGCGGCGCGAACAATGTCGCCGGATGGATTCGGCATCTTTGCGACCTGGCTCTCGGTTTCCCAGATCGCGGCCGTCGTGGGGCTGGTCGGGCAGGAATCGCTTCTGGTGCGCTTCCTGAACGAGTACCGGGTGAAAGATCGGCCCGATCTGACCAAGGGCGTGTTGCTATCGAGCCTGGGGGTATCGGCCGTCGCGATGCTGGTTGCGATCGGCGCGATCGCGATCGTGGCGAGCATGAGAGGCGATGGATGGCTGCTGATCGTCGCGGTGTCCGCCTACACCGCGGTGAGCGCAGGACTGATGCTCGGCAGCCAGGTCGCACGCTCGCTGGTCAGCATTCTCATGGGGGAAGGAAACAGGGAATTCTTCTGGCGGGTCGCCGTCGTCCTGTTCCTGCTCGCCGTCTTGTTCGGCCACCGACAGCTCGATCCTGCCGAACTGATCGCCGTGATAACGATCGCGATGTCGATTGGTCTGGTCACGCAGATCGCTGCCGTTGCACAAGCCCTCCCGGATTTTCGGGGCACGGTGGCCCGGTCCGAGACGTCGCGCTGGAGATCGAGCGCACTTCATTTCTGGATCGCGTCCATCCTGGAGGCGGCAAACCAGTCTTTCGACGTCATTCTGGTCCACTGGATGCTCGATCCGGCAACGGCCGGAATCTATTTCGCCGCCTCCCGCCTCGCCAACATCTTCGCCATGCTGTCGGCTGCCCTGTACAGTTTTGGCGCACGCCGCCTTCCTTCGCTGTACTTCAGCAAGAACCATCGGGAGTTCGAGCGAACGTTGAAGCTCATGGCGGAAGTGACCGCGTTCTGCGTGGTCAGCGGACTGCTGCTGATCTGGGTCGGCGGTCCACATCTTCTCAATCTGTTCGGGCCTCATTTCGCGGCACAGCACTGGGTCCTGATCGTGCTCGCGATCGGAACGGCCGTTCAAGCAGCGGGCGGTCCTTCTGCGGCGATCCTGCAGCTGACCGGTCACGAGCGCATCTATGTCCCCGTCGTCGCCGCGAATGTCGCGCTGCGGCTGGTCGGATTCCTCGTCCTGATCCCCTGGCTGGGCGTGCTTGGCGCCGCGATCTCGGCGACCGCCTCGCTAGCGCTTGCGACCATCGCGCTCAACATCCTCTGCCGGCGGCGAACCGGCGTGGATCCATCCATTCTGGCGTTGTTGCGCTTCTCGGCATGGAAGCGCCGCGCCTATGCTGTCCGCGCTGCCGAGCCCGGCGAGTAGGCGCCGATCAACCGGCGAGGCCCAGCACTTCCCCCCGACGTCGCGCAGTCGCCGGATCGGCCGGCACATGATTGACGACGATCCCGGTCGGCACACCACCGAAGCCCGAGAGTGCGGCCGTTGTCCGGCGCATTGCGGCTGAATCGACCACGTCGTCGCGCGCAACCAGCATGACGAGATCGGCATGCGCGGCAAGCGCCGCCGCCTCCGGCTGCAGCGCCAGCGAGGTCGCATGAATGAGGATCAGATCGAACTCCGAGCGAATGTCATCCGCAGGCAGCGGCTCGGCGTTCCTGCTCGCGCCCAGAAGCGCATCGACGCTGCGGACGTTCGCGATGCTCACACCGTCGGCCTGTCCCTTGGCAAGACCGGTCCCGGCACCGCCGAGGTCAGGCTCCACTCGGATCAGGACGCTCAGCTTCCCCCTGTTCACCGCCCACCGGTTCAGCGATCGCGCGACGGTGTTGCCGCCGGCACGCTTGCCGACCGACATCACGAGCACGACCTTGCCCCTCGCTCCCGGGAGCCTCTCCAGCCTGTCGAACACCGGACGCAGATGCGGACCGAGATCGAGCTCGGCTGTCGCGGACACCGGGCTCTGCCAGATGTTTCTGGGCGCATCGCCGGGCAACAGGTCGGGAATGCGGGCCCACACCGGCGGGCGCGGCCAAGCCGCGGGCTGGCGCGGCGCCGGATCGGTGGCACGAACCTCTTCAGCGGGCTCGTCGGATCCGCGCGCGGTCGCGGCAACGACCGCCGTCGATGCCAGCAGCGAGCCGATCGCGAGAGCGGCGAGCAACAATGGCAGCGGCGGCAGGGTCGAGCGCAGCGGCGGAATGGCGGGCGAGGCCACCTTGGTCTGGGAGCTCTGCAAGAGGCGTTGCTCGTTCGTCGTCTTGGAGCGCGAAAGGAACTGCTCGTAGATATTCCTGTTGGCCTCGGCGTCGCGTTGCAGCTCCCGGAGCTTCACCAGGGCTTGGCCATCGACAAGGAGCTGCGATTCAGCCGCCTTCATCTGGCTTTCGAGGGCCTTTTGCTGATCGCGCTGGGACTCGTATTCCGACTTTGCGGTATCGACGCCCATGGCCCGCTCGACCTCGATCTGCCTGTTGAGATCGTTCAGCTGGCTATACGACATCACGAGATCGGGATGGCGATCGCCGAGCACCGCCCGCTTCTGCGCAATCTGGTCGTTGAGGGCCGATCGCTGGGCGCGCAGCGCGCTCAGGAGATCCTGCTTGGCGGGCGCCTCGACATTCGCCTTCACGTCGCGCTGCGCCTGCTCGTAGCGGGCCTTCGCCTCTTCGGTCCGGGCCCGGGCGGCGGCAACCTGCTGCGACAGCTCGGTCACGCGCAATTGCTGGGTCGTGGAATCCCTGCCGGCGTTGACGATCCTGTGCTCGAGCTTGAACGCGGCGACGGCGTCCTCCGATGCCTTCAGCCGGTCGCTCAATGTCTTGAGCCGTCCACTCAGCCAGTCGGCGGCTTCATCAGTCGCCTCGCTACGGATGCGGCTCTGGCTGGCGACGAACGCCTCGGCGATCGCGTTGGCATAATAGGCCGCCCGCTCCGACCGGTTGGAGGTGAAGCGGATGGCGATGACGTAGGTGAGCCCGCGCCGTGAAATATCGAGACGGTTGCGAAACCGCTCGAGCAAGCGCGCAGGGTCGGTGTGCCCCCCGGAAATATCCTCGTCGTCGCGAACCTTGAGCTGCTCGATCAGGGGCTTGAGGAAACCATCAGACTTCGCCACTTCGACGAGGCTCTGCAGTGCGGCGCTATCTTGCCCGATGCCGGGCAGAACGTCCTGGTCCGCAGTCACGCGCTGCTCGCGGGGATCGACGACGACCAGCGCGGTCGCGGCAAATCGAGCCGGGATCACCAGGAGAACGACGACGCCGAGGCCGAAGATCGCCAGCGCCAGCGTCAGGATGCGGCGAGCATTGTCGCGAAGGAAGGAGAACGCGCCTGCGGCCGTGAGCAGGCCGCCAAGACGCGCGGCCGTTCCGCGAGGCTTGTCGGTCGATGCGGTCCCAGACTGCCACGACGCGGCGACATCGGTCGATCCGGAACTTGTCGGGTCTGCGCGGCGACCGAACGTCATGGACTTTACTCGGATTCAACTGGCGAACACTGTTCAGTGGCCTGCTCCACCGTAAATATCTATGGTTAATCGGCGGTTACCCGCCCCTCGCGCGACCCTCACCATTGGTTAACGCGCGCGTCACGCCGTGACGAAACCGGTGGAAGTCCCGTTTGCTCGACGCCGTTCCTGCGCTGCGCGCATTAACTCCGTTTGTTGCTAGTCGGTGTCCGCGAGATGCTCGCATGATAGGTACGGGGTTAAGACGGTGAACGTTTCATTAGCAGGTCGGCCTTCGTGCTCCATTACCCACCAGGCGCAGAACTGGGCGATGCACCGAAGCTGCCGTCCACCGCAGCAGCACTCGCAAGTCCAGACAGCGGTGCAGCGATGCCGCACGTGCTTCTCGTCCAGACCCAGGCCGAGAACGCCGGTGCGCAGGAGATCTCCAGGCTGCTTGGCGCCGGTCTCGCCGCGCGCGGCTACCGCGTCAGCAACCTGTTCTTCTTCCGCAAATCGAAGTCCTTCGACGAACCGCCGGATACACTCTATTGCGCGGCGCGCCGGCCGGGAAACCCGCTGGCACTCTTGCGGATGCTGTGGACGCTCGGCCGTCATATCAGGACCACAAGGCCCGATGCGGTTCTGACCTTCCAGCATTTCGGCAACGTCATCGGTGCAGCCGTATCACGTCTCGTCAGTCGCGCACCCGTCGTCGCCAACCAGGTCTCGTCCGCGCTGTCGATGACGCGGCCGGTGCGCACGGCCGACATCGTCATGGGCAGCCTCGGCTTCTTCGACCGCATCACCCTCAATTCGCAGGACATGCAACGCGAATATTTGCGCTACCCCGCGGCATACCGCTCGCGCATGGTGCATGTCCCGCACGGCTTCGACGACAAGGCCCCCACCCTCTCCGGAGAGGCTGCGCGCGCGAACTTCAACCTGCCGCAAAACTGCACCCTGCTCGGCTGCGCCGCGCGGCTGCACCCGCACAAGCGGCTCGATGCGGCGATACGTCTGTTGCCGGAGCAGCCGTCCTGGCAGCTTGCGCTGGCCGGTCAGGGCGCCGACGAGGCCCGGTTGCGGCGGCTTGCGGATGATTTGAAAGTAGCGGACCGGTTGCATCTGCTCGGCGAAATCACGCCGCGCCGGATGGCGGACTTTCTCGCCTGTCTCGACGTCTTCGTGTTTCCGACGCAGGCCGAGACCTTCGGCCTCGCTGCGGTCGAGGCCGCGAGCGCCGGCGTTCCCTCCGTCGTCACCGATCTTCCGGTGCTGCGCGAGGTGCTGTCCTTCGAAGGAAAGCCGGCCGCACTGTTCGTCGATGCCGCCGATCATGCGAAGCTGTCGACGGCCGTCTCGAAACTGCTGACCGACCAACCCTTGCGCGATGAGCTGCGACAAAACGCCAAAGGCCTGAGGTCGCGCTATTCGGTAGACGCCATGGTGGAGGAATACGTTCGAATTCTCGGCCAAGTCATTTGACCTGACAGGTTGGACTAGATGGGCTCGACATGATCATCGAGTTTCGCTGTGAAATTGAGCATGCGCGGCGTTGGATGGACCGCGAGACGCTGTCGATCGACGGGCGCGACGTTCCCGTTCAAATCGCCTGGACGGCGACCGCAGAGCCGCGGTTCGCAGGTCTGGACATGCTGTTCGAGCTCGAACGCATCGTGCTGCACAAGGGCAAACACGGCGCCGCCTCCAGGCTGAAGATCATTCCGGAGCGAACACAGACTCGCACCGGCACGGCCGACGTGATCGTCGATTTCACGGGCGGAGTGCGAGACCCAAACTGTCCTGCCCGGCTATATCTCCGTCCGCGGTTCAACGGAGTCTCAGGCGAGAACGCCGCACTCGCCGCCATTCTCGCCGGCGACCTGCCCGTCATCGAGATCGTCAACGAGGTCGACGGAGCAATCCTCGATCGCGGTCACCCATCCGGCGAGATGGCGGCCGGTCTCAGCGGCGCGCTCGAAACCGTGATGGCGCGGACCATGACCATGGTGACCGCGATCCTGTCGGGACGGCCGCGAATCGTGCCGCAGCTTGCCCATCCCGCCACGACGACGAGCCAGCGCGGCCCGGCTGGTTACGTTGCCCGCGGCCTCGCCATGTCGATCGCCAAGGAGATCTATCGCCTCTGCTGCTACGCCCCACACTGGCACGTCGGGTGGCGCTTCAACGACGATGCAGGCGTCTGGCAGACGGGAGATCTCTCAGGGCCAGGCTGGAACGTGCTCGGCGATCCCGGAAATCATTTCTACGCCGATCCCTTCCCCATCACCTGGCGCGGACGAACATTCGTCTTCTTCGAGGATCTCGATCACCGCGTCGGCAAGGGAATCATCTCGGCCATCGAATTCGGCGACAGCGGGCCGATCGGTGAGGTCATGCCGGTGCTCGAAGAGCCCTGGCACCTCTCCTATCCCTTCCTGATCGAGGATGGTGGCGAGTTGTGGATGATCCCGGAGAGCTCGCTCAACGGTGACGTCGCCCTCTACAAATGCGTGCGGTTTCCGGACAAGTGGGAGCGGCACGCGACCCTGCTGTCAGGCCTCGAGCTCGCCGATGCGACGATCACACGGCACAACGGCCTCTCCTATCTGTTCGGCGCCTGGCGCGACGGCACCGGCGGCTATTCGGATTCGCTTGCGATCTACTACGCCGAGCACCTGCTCGGCCCCTGGCGGCCGCATGCCAGCAACCCTGTTATGATCGATCGCGCCAGCGCGCGACCGGCAGGGAACTTCGTCACCATCGATCGCAAATTGTGGCGCCCGGTGCAGGACTGCGCCGAAGCCTACGGCGCGGGGCTGGCGCTGGCGGAAATTATCGAACTATCACCGACGACGTTCAAACAGATCGTCCGCCGCTCCCTCAAGCCCGGACCGTTATGGCCCGGCCGGAAGCTGCACACGCTGAACCGCTGCGGCCGGCTCGAGGTGATCGACGGATCGCGCGTTCAGCCCAAGACGCGCGCTTTCGTCCCGTCACGGGCGCATTCCTCGCCTGAGCGCGAGCGACGTTCGATCCGCGCGGGATTCGTGGCAGACAGGTGAGAGCGACGCCGTGATGCCGCGGTCGCGAATGCTGCGGATCAATTCGACGAACCGGTGCGTTTCCGAGGCGTTCATGCCGGAGACGGGCTCGTCGAGCAGCAGCATCGACGGCTCCGCCGCGCTCGGCTTTAACACCGTTCCCGGACATGCGGAGGTGCTGGCAAGTGCCTTCCGTGGTCCGGGACCGCACACCTTCTCGCCGGGCCAATCCATCGAGGGCGCCGAGCCTGGCGACGTGCTGGAAGTGCGCGTCCGTCCTGGCTATCGAGCTGCGCTGCGGCGTGACGCAGCTGGCCGACGGCAACAAGGGCATTCACTGCGTGCTGGCGAAATCCCGCATGCCGCGGGGGGCATGACCAATGCCGCCGTGCCGATGGGCGGCGTCATCGTCAGCGGCAAGGTCCATGACGCGCTGATGCAGGGGCCGGACAACGCGATCGGGCTGTTCCACGGCTACACCTATTCGGCGCATCCGCTGGCCTGCGCGGCGAGTCTTGCCGCGCTCGATGTGTACCAGGATTCCGGCCTGTTCGAGCGCGCCTGCCGCCTCGCGCCGGTGTGGGAGAACCACGCGGATGGCCTGCGCGATCTCCCTCTCGTCGTCGACATCCGCAACATCGGGCCGCTCGCCGCGATCGACCTGAAGCCGCGAATCGAGTCCGGGGTGCGCATCGTTTCAACCAAGACTCATTCCAGCCTTGGTGGCGCCGCCGGGTCTCATCCCGCCGGCAACGCATCGAGGTGACACGCCACCCATTGCTCGTCTCCGGCGGCGCGGAGCATCGGCTCCTCGGTCCGGCAGCGGTCGAACACGAACGGGCAGCGGGTGTGGAAACGGCATCCCTTCGGCGGATTGATCGGGCTCGGCACGTCGCCGCCGAGGATGATCGGATTGCGCTGGGCGCCGGGCTCGGGCAGCGGCACCGCCGAGAGCAGCGCCTTGGTGTAGGGATGCCTCGGCGCGGCAAAGATCTCGCGACGCGGCGCCACCTCGACGATCTTGCCGAGATACATCACCGCGACGCGATGGGTCATGTGCTCGACGATGGCGAGGTCATGGCTGATGAACAGCAGCGCCAGGCCGAATTTCTGCTGCAGGTCCTGGAGCAGATTGACGACCTGCGCCTTGACCGAGACGTCGAGCGCCGAGACCGCCTCGTCGCACACGATCAGCTCTGGCTCGGCCGCGAGCGCCCGCGCGATGCCGATGCGCTGGCGCTGGCCGCCGGAGAATTCATGCGGCCGGCGGTTCAAGGCCTCGCGCGGCAGGCGCACGGTATCCATCAGCTCCGTGACGCGAACCTCGAGATCTTCCTTGGACTTGGCGAGGCCGAAATTGCGGATCGGCTCGGCCAGGATATCGCGCACGCGCATGCGCGGGTTGAGGCTGGAGAACGGGTCCTGGAACACCACCTGCACGCGGCGGCGCATCTGGCGCATCGTGCTCGGATGCGCATCGTCGATGCGCTGACCGTCGAGGATGACCTGGCCCGAGGTGATCTCGAACAGGCGCAGGATGGCGCGGCCGACCGTCGACTTGCCGCAGCCGGACTCGCCGACAAGCGACAAGGTCTCGCCGCGCGCGATCTCGAACGACACGCCGTCAACGGCATAGACGAATTCGGACTTGCGGTTGAACAGGCCCTTGTTGATCGGAAAATGCTTCTTGAGGTCGTTGACCTGGAGCAGCGGAGGACTCATGCCGCGATCGCTCCCTTGGCAGCGTAGTGACAGGCCGCGATGTGGCGCGGGCCCTTCTCTTCCAGCCCCGGCGCATGTTGGCGGCAGAGATCGGTCGCGAGCGCGCAGCGCCCGGCAAAGACGCAGCCGGTGATCGGCTTGCGCAGATCAGGCACCTGCCCCGGAATCTCGGCGAGGCGTGTCGCCGTGCCGGCGAGCGAGGAGCCGAGCTTGGGCACCGCGCCGAGCAGGCCCTGCGTATAGGGATGGCGCGGCGAGCGGAACAGCTCGGCGACCGGCGCCTCCTCGACCTTGCGGCCGGCATACATCACCATGACGCGCTCGGCGATCTCGGCGACGACGCCGAGATCGTGGGTGATCAGGATGATGGCGGCGCCGACCCGGCGCTTGAGATCCAGCATCAGCTTGAGGATCTGCGCCTGAATGGTCACGTCGAGCGCCGTGGTCGGCTCGTCCGCGATCAGGAGTTTTGGATTGCAGGCCAGCGCCACCGCGATCATCACGCGCTGGCGCATGCCGCCGGAGAGCTGGTGCGGATATTCGCGCACGCGCCGCTTCGGCTCGGGAATGCCGACCAGCGTCAGCATCTCGATCGCGTGCGCCTCGGCGGCCTGGTTGTCGAGGCCCTGATGGATCATCAAGGTCTCGCGGATCTGGCGGCCGACGGTCAGCACCGGATTGAGGCTGGTCATCGGCTCCTGGAAGATCATCGAGATGTCGTTGCCGCGGATCGCGCGCATCTCGCGGTCCGACAGCTTCAGGAGATCCTTGCCGGCAAAGCGGATGCTGCCTGCGATCCGGCCCGGCGGCTCCGGGACCAGCCGCATCAGCGACATCGAGGTCACCGACTTGCCGCAACCGGACTCGCCGACGATGGCGAGCGTCTCGCCCTCGTTGACATGGAAGGACACGCCGTCCACCGCGCGGTTGATGCCGCCGGGGGTGCGGAAATGGGTCTGGAGGTTCTCGACTTCGAGCAATGCCATTGTGATCAGCCCCGCACTCTCACAGGCTCTTGGCCATGCGCGGATCGAGCGCATCGCGAAGGCCGTCGCCGAGCAGATTCACGGCGAGCACGGTGACGGACAGGAACGCCGCCGGGAAGAACACGATGTAGGGCTTGACCTGCCACAGCGCGCGGCCTTCGGCCATGATGTTACCCCAGGACGGAATCGTGGGCGGCGTGCCGGCGCCGATGAAGGACAGGATGGCCTCGGTGATCATGGCGCTGGCGCAGATATAGGTCGCCTGCACCAGCATCGGCGCAACCGTGTTGGGCAGGATGTGGCGCAGGATGATCATCGGCGTGCGCGTGCCGCAGGCGACCGCCGCGTCCACATAGGGCTGCTCGCGCAGCGACAGCACGACGCTGCGCACGAGGCGCGAGACGCGCGGGATCTCGGCGATGGTGATCGCGAGGACCACGTTGCCGACGCTGCCGCGCGTCAAGGCCATCAGCGCGATCGCCAGCAGGATCGGCGGTATCGACATCAGGCCATCCATGAAGCGCATCAGGATGCCGTCGGCCCAGCGGATGAAACCCGAGATCATGCCGATCGCGAGCCCCGCCGCGGATGCGAAGATCGCGACCGACAGGCCGACCGTGAGCGAGACCCGCGCGCCAAACAGCACGCGTGAATAGATGTCGCGGCCGAGCACGTCGGTGCCGAACCAGAAATCGCCCGACGGCGCCCGCGTCCGCTTGGCGGGCGCAAGCGCGGTCGGGTCGACCGTGCCGAGATAGGACGCGAAGATCGCGATCAGCACCAGGGTCAGCAGCAGCGCGCCGCCGATCGCGACCGTCGGATGGCCGCGCAACAGGCCGATGAAGCCGCGCCGGATCTTGACCGGCCGTAGGATGTCCGGCAGTTGCGGTGCAAGGACGAGGCCGGCCGGAAGCGATTGCGGGTTGACGGTGGTGTCGGTCAATAGCGGATCCTCGGGTCAACGAGCGTATAGGTGACGTCGATCATCAGATTGACGAGGACGTAGACGAAGCTGAACAGCAGCACGATGCCCTGGATGACCGGATAGTCGCGTCGCAGGATCGCGTCGATCGTGAGCCGGCCGAGGCCGGGAATCGCGAACACGCTCTCGGTGACGACCGCGCCGCCGATCAGCAGCGCGATGCCGATCCCGATCACGGTCACGATCGGCACCGCAGCGTTCTTCAGCGCATGAATGAACAGGATGCCGCCCTGCCCGAGGCCCTTGGCCTTGGCAGTGCGGATGTAGTCCTGCTGAAGGACTTCGAGCATGGCGGCGCGGGTGATGCGCGCGACCAGCGCGATGTAGACGCAGCCGAGCGCGACCGCGGGCAGGATCAGGTTCTCCAGCCACGGCCAGAAGCCTTGTGTGAGCGGCGTATAGCCCTGCACCGGAAGCCATTCGAGTTCCAGCGCGAAGATGTAGGCGAGCATGTAGCCGACCACGAAGACGGGCAGCGAGAAGCCGAATACGGCAAAGCCCATGATGATCCGGTCGATCAGGCTGCCGGCCTTCCACGCAGCCACCACGCCGAGCGGCACCGCCACCACGATCGTGAGCAGCAGCGTGACGATCATCAGCGACAGCGTCGGTCCGAGACGCTGCCCGATCATCGCCGAGACCGGCAGATTGGTGAAAATCGAGGTGCCGAGATCGCCGTGCAGGATGCGCCAGACCCAGCTTCCGAACTGGATCAGGAAGGGCCGGTCGAGGCCGAGGCTCTGGCGGATGCGTTCCACATCCTCCGGGCTTGCCTGATCGCCCGCGATCACCACGGCCGGATCACCCGGCGCAATGTAAAGCAGGCTGAACACGAACAGCGCGACGATTGCCATGACCGGCAAGGTCGCGACGATGCGACGGAGGATGTAGGAGAGCATCTGGCCTCAGCGCACGATCAAGCGGACTTCGACACGCCCCAGAACCAGGGCAACGGCCCCTTGGTCACGCCGGAGACGTTCTTGCGCCACGCGGTGTAGCTCAGGAAGAAGCCGGTCGGCGCGTACACGACGTCATCCAGCGCCGCCTTGTTGAGACGGCCGATGGCGGCCTTCTCCTCGTCGAGGTTCTTGGCCTCGAACCACGACGTGACCTCCTTTTCGGTCGCCGCGCTGGTCGGCCAGCCGAACCAGGCCTTGTCGCCATTGGCGCGAATGGCGGTGTAGGGAGCCGGATTGACGCAATCGGCGCCCGCATGCCAGGTGTGGAACATGTTCCAGCCGCCCTGTCCGGGCGGTGTCTTCTGCGCGCGGCGGGAGCCGACCGTGCCCCAATCGGTCGCGACGAAGTCGACATTCATGCCGAGCTTCTTGAGCAGGTCGGCGGTCACGTCGCCCATCGCCTTCGTGATCGGCTGATCCTGTGCGACGAGACACGTCACCGGCTGGCCGGAATAGCCGCTCTCCGCGAGCAGCTTCTTGGCGGCGTCCAGATCGCGCTTGCCCTTCAGAATCTCGCCACCCACCTCGGTGTAGAGCGGCGTATCCGGCGTGAAGTAGCCGGGCAGCGGCTTCCACAGCGAATTGTCGTCGCCGACGATCGCGCGCATGTAGTCTTCCTGGCTCAGCGCCATCAGCACCGCACGCCGCGCCTTGACGTCGTTGAAGGGCGGATGGAGGAAGTTCATGCGGAACGAGCCGACATTGCCGAGCGGATCGCCGATATCGACGTTGATGTTCTTGTTCTTCTTCAGAACCGGAACGAGATCCGCGATCGGATTCTCCCACCAGTCGATCTCGCCGTTCTGCAACGCGGCTGCTGCGGTTGCCGGATCGGGCATGATCACCCACTCGATCCGATCGATCATCACCTGCTTGCCGCCGGCGAGCCAGGACGGCTTCTCCTGCCGCGGCGAATAGTCCGCGAATTTCTCGAACACGGCCTTGGCGCCGGGGACCCACTCGCTCTTGGCGAACTTCAGCGGACCGGAGCCGACATATTCAGAGATCTGCTTGAACGGATCGGTCTGCGCGATGCGCTCGGGCATGATGAAGGCGCATGGCGAATTGTTCTTGCCCAGCGCGTAGAGCATCTTCGGGTAAGGCTGCTTCAGCACCCATTTGAAGGTACGGTCGTCGACGGCCGTCAGCTCCTGCTGGAGGGCCTTGATCATCAGGCCCATCGGATCGCGCGCCGCCCAGCGGGTGAGGCTCGCCACGACGTCCTTGCTCAGCACCGGCTCGCCGTCGTGGAATTTGAGGCCCGGGCGCAGCTTGAACGTCCAGGTCGTACCGTCGTCCGTCACTTCCTCGGACTCGACCATCTGCCGCTGCGGCTGAAACGAGGAATCGATGCCGTAGAGCGTGTCCCAGACCATCGCGGCCGCGTTGCGCACGACGTATTGCGTGCCCCAGATCGGGTCGAAATTGGCGAGATTGGCCTGCGGCACGAATCGCAGGGTGCGGGCCGCCGCGCCCTGGGCGATCGCCGGGGCCGAGAGGCCGCCCGTCAATGCCAGACCGCCCGCGCCAGCCAGTCCCTTCAATACCGTCCTGCGATCCATGAAGTCCTCCCGATAGTGCCCGATGCCAGCTGTTCATTGGCCAAGGGCAAGTGAAACCGAGCCCAATTGCAAGCAAATGGTATGCCACTAAATGCGCCTTCGCCAGCGGGATCTCATCTTGACCGGCCCACGTTGACTTGGCCGGCCTTAAAGAGCAGCCGCCAGCACCGCGCCGGTCTCGATATGCGGGATCGCCTCGACCAGCTTGCGGGTGTAGTCGGTCTTCGGATTATCGAACAGCGCCCGGCTCTCCCCCTGCTCCACGATGCCGCCATTGCGCAGCACGATGGTGCGGTCGCACAGCATGCGCACGACGTTGAGATCGTGGCTGACGAACAGCAGCGCAATGTCGTTTTCGCGCCTGAGGCGATCGAGCAGCTGCAGCACAACCGCCTGCACCGAGACGTCGAGCGCAGCGGTCGGCTCGTCCAGCACGAGCAGGCGCGGCCTGCAGGCGATGGCACGGGCAATGCCGACGCGGGCCTTCTGACCGCCGGAGAGCTGGTGCGGAAAGCGCGCCAAGAGATCGAGCGGCAGCCCGACGCGCTCGGCGCATTCCTCGACCCGCCGCCGCAACGCATCGCCCGCCCGCAGGCCCTCGAGCCGCATCAAGGGATGGGCGATGCAATCGAAGGCAGTGAAGCGCGGATTGAGGCTCTCGTTCGGGTCCTGGAACACCATCTGGATGTCTTTGCGCAAGGGCGAACGGTGAAAGTCGCGCGAGGCGACATGCCCGATCGACTGTCCGTCGAACACGATGTCCCCATCGCTCGGATCGATCAGACGGCAGATCATGCGGGACGTCGTGCTCTTGCCGGAACCGGACTCGCCGACGAGACCGACACTCTCGCCGCCGGCCATCGTCATCGAGAAATCGGCAACCGCCGCGGAGCCCTGGTCGAAACGTTTTGCCAGCTTGCGCACTTCGAGCAGCGGCGGCGTGCCGGGTGCGGGCTCCCGCCTCGGCGCGCTGAGGACAGTCGCGTAACGCTCCCGCTCCTCCTCCGTCACGAGATCCTCGATCCGGGACGTCGCGGTCGGCGACGCCGCAACCAGGCGCTTCGTATAGGCGTGCTGCGGCGCGCTGAAGAGAGTCCTCGGGCTCGCCTCCTCGACGATGCGGCCGCGCTCCATCACGGCGATGCGGCGGCAATAGCGGGCCGCGAGGCCGAGGTCGTGCGTGATCAGGATCGTCGCCATGCCACGCGCGGCGGCGATGTCCGCGAGGAGATCCATCACCACCTTCTGGGTGGTGACGTCGAGGCCGGTGGTCGGCTCGTCCGCGATCAGGAGCGCGGGATTGCAGGAGATCGCGATCGCGATCATGACGCGCTGGCACATGCCCCCCGAAAGCTCGTGCGGATAGGCATTCATCCGCGCCTCGGGATCACGGATCTGGACGGCCCGCAACAATTCGAGCGCCTCGGCCCGCGCCGCGTCCTTCGATATCCGCTTGTGGGTGAGGATCGCGTCCGCGATCTGCAGGCCGATCGCGCGGATCGGGTTCAGCGCCGACCGCGGGTTCTGGAAGATCATCGACATCGCGGCGCCCTGGAGATGACGGAGGTCGTCTCCCCCAAGCTTCGTCACGTCCTGCCCGCGGAACAGGATTTTTCCGGCGGTGACGCGGCCGGCGGCATCGAGCAGCCGCGTCGTCGCAAAGCCGGTCACCGACTTGCCCGAGCCGCTCTCGCCGACGAGGCCGAGCATCTCGCCGGCCCCAAGGTTGAGCGAAACGCCGCGCACGGCCTCGACCATGCCACGCCGCGTCGAGAACGAGACGTGGAGGTCCTCGATCCTGAGCAGTTCCTCGCTCATGTGCGCATCCGGGGATCGAGAATGTCCCGCATCCCGTCCCCGAGCAGATTGAAGCACAGCACGGCCATCATCAGCGCAAGGCCCGGAAAGGCGACCAGCCACCACCGCCCGGTCGAGATGAAACGCGCGCCCTCCGCGACCATGATGCCCCATTCCGGCGTTGGCGGCTTGACGCCGAGGCCGATGAAGGACAGGCCTGCGGCATTGAGAATGGCCCAACCGAGATTGAGCGAGATCTGCACCGCCATCGCCGGCAGGATGTTCGGCAGCAGGAAGCGCAGCACCACCGAGAAATGGCTCTCGCCGCATGCGCGCGCGGCCTCGACCCACCCGACATTGCGACGCACATTCACCTCGGCGCGAGCGAAGCGGATGTAGAAGGGAAGATTGATGATCGCGGTTGCGACCACGATGTTCTCGATCCGGTTGCCCAGCGCTGCGACCATGGCCATCGCCAGCACGAACAGCGGAAAGGCCATCATCACGTCGACGAAGCGGCCGACGGCGCGGTCCAGCTTGCCGCCGGCATAACCGCAGAACGAGCCGACGACGGCGCCGATCAGGAAGGAGATCCCGACTGCGGAGACCGCAATGGCGAGATCGAGCCGTGCCGCGACGATGAGACGGCTGAACACGTCGCGGCCGAGCTGGTCGGTGCCGGCGAGATGCGCCGCGCTCGGCGGCTGCAGGGCCTCCGAAACGTTGGAGACCACGGGATCATAGGGCACGATCCAGGGGCCGAAGATCGCGAGCAGGACGAACACCGTCACCCCGGCCGCAGCCACCGCCGTGAGCGGGTTGCCGCGCAGGATCCAGACCGAGTGGCGAAGGGTTGCGCTGGTCATTCGATCGACACCCTGGGATCGGCGATGCCGTAGCAGATGTCGACCACGAGATTGACCAGCACGAACAGGCTCGCCATCAGCAGCACGAAACCCTGCACCGGCGCATAGTCGGACGACAGCAGCGCATCGAGCGCGTAGGAGGCCACGCCCGGCCAGGAGAACACCTTCTCCACCAGCACGTTGGCACCCAGCATGGTCGAGAACACGATGCCGGCGATGGTGATGACGGGCAGGATCGCATTCCGCAGCGCATAGGTGACGACAACCTTGCGCCAGGACAATCCGACCGAGCGCGCGGTGCGCACGAAATCGCTGCCGAGCGACACCAGCATCGAGGCGCGCGTGATCCGCGCCAGCGGCGCGATCACGAACAGCGCCATGCTCACCGCCGGCAGGATCAGCTGCTTGCAGGCCGCCCACCAGCCCTCGAAGTCGCCGGCAAGCAGGAAGTCGATGGAGAGAAAGCCGGTGCGCTGCGGCGGCAGCGAGGTGAAGACGTCGATCCGCCCCGTGGGATCAGGCGCCAGCCCGAGCAGATAGTAGAAGACGTAGATCAAGAGCAGGCCCGAGACGAAGGTCGGCACGCAGACGCCGAGCGCGCAGAACAGCCGCACGCCGTGATCGATGATCGACCCCGGCCGCAGCGCCGCGATGACGCCGAGCGGCACCGCCGCAATCAGCGCGATCAGCAGCGCGGTGAAGGTGAGCTCCAGGGAGGCCGGCAGGCGCTCGCGCAGATCCTTCAGCACCGGCTGGCCCGTCATCATGGAGCGGCCGAGATTGCCGTGACCGATGTCGGAGAGATAGAACACGAGTTGCTCCGGCACCGATTTATCGAGCCCCATCTGCTTGCGGATCAGCTCGATCTCCTCCTTGCCCGCATTGGGCCCCGAGGCGAAGAACACTGCGGGATCCCCCGGCAGGACGCGCATCAAAAGAAAGGTGAAGACGAGCACACCGAACAGCGCCGGCAGCGACGACAACAGCCGCCTGCCCGCCCGCACCATGGTTGCGCCAAGACCGGTCGTCACCTTTCAGAGCCTCCCTCGCTTTCCGATATCACTTGCGGCTGACGTCGCGATAGTCGACCTGGCGATGGAACTCATAGGTGTAGCCTTCGATCGACGGCGCCATGACGGCGTCCTGGTTCGGCTGCCACAGCATGATCTGCGGCATCAGGTCAAAGTGCATCGCGTTGAGCTTGCGGCCGGCTTCCTCGTACTTGGCCTTGTCAGGCTCGAAGCGGGCTTCCTGCGCAATCGCGGCAAGATCCGGGTTGTTGATCGAAGAGTAGTTCCAGCGCTGATTGCCGGTGTAGAAGTTGCGGTAGAAGTAATCGGTCGACGGCAGCCAGGCGACGATGCCTTCGGTGTAGAAGGGAAGCTTCTTCTCGTTGATCTGCGTCGACATCTGCGCATCCGGCAGCTTCTGGATATCGACCTTGATCCCGATCTTGCCGAGCGATTCCTTGACCAGAGCCGCCATCGGCTCCGCCGTCGAGGCCTGGCCGACGTTGAAGCTGAATGTGGTCGAGAAGCCCTCGGGGAGACCTGCGGCCTTCAGATATTCCCTCGCCTTGTCGAGGTCGAGCTTCACCGGCTGCTGGAAGGGGTAGATTCCGGTTGCCGGCTTGCCGTCTGGCCAGTTCGCGCCGAACAGCGGCGAACCGCGGCCGAACAAGGCGGCCTTGAACATATCGTCATAGGGCAGCGCGTAAGCGATGGCGCGCCGGACATTGACGTTGTCGAACGGCGGGATCTGGTTGTTCATCGAGACGAAGGTGATCGAATTGTACTGCGGCGTCGAGATCACCTTGAGCTTGCCCTTGGCTTCCAGCGACTGCACGTCGCTGGCCTGGAGATCGAGCACGAGATCGGCATCGCCGCGCTCGACCAGGTTGGCGCGGGTGGCCGGCTCCGGCACCGATTGCACGATGACGCGCTTGAAGAAGGCCGGCTTGCTGGCCGAGCCGCGGTTCCAGTCCTCGTTGCGCTTGACGATCACCTGCTCGCCCGGCTTGAAGCTCTCGATCACGTAAGCGCCGCTGCCGGCAGTGTGCTCCTTCAGCCAGGCCGTTGCCCAGGGATCGTCAGCGGTCGCGTGCTCCTTTGCCACTTTCGAGTTGATGATCATCGGGTAGACAGTGGCAAGGTTCGGCAGCGCGAGCTTGTCCGGTTTTGGCAGCGTCACCTCGATGGTGAGCGGATCGATCACCTTGAACTGATCGGCCGACGTCAACGAGCCCGTCAGCAGCTGCGCCTTGCCGAGGATCGGCGCGGTGACGCAGCGATCGAGCGACCATTTGACGTCATCGGCCGTGACGGGCGAGCCGTCCTGGAATTTTGCATCCTTGCGCAGGCGGAAGGTGAGCTTCAGGCCGTCGGGGCTGACCTCGTAGGATTCGGCGAGCTCGCCCGTGATCGTGTCGAGATCGAACACCCATTTGCCATTGAGCTGCTTGCGGCCGAACGCGACCAGGCGGTCATAGGTGCTCATGCTCAGCGCGAAGGACTCGCGGGTCGAACCGGGGATGTTGGGGTCGAGCGTGTTGACGGATGCGCCCGTCACATAGCGCAATGTCTCCGCCCTGGTTTGCGCCTGCGACGGCGCGGTGGCGATGAGCAACAGCGCAGTGGCAGCAAGGACTGAGGTCGCCGGCCTGAAAGACACAAAACGCATTGGTTTTTCCCTGAATTTCGAACGAGAACGCCAGCAAGGCAGGTTGAGAAAGAAGCAAGTTGCGCGCCAGTCTCATGGGGCGTTTTTGAGGACGCATCGTCGCGGCGGCGCATGGATGATCACAGCGTTTCCTCGGTTTTTCGCGCCGGCCGCGTGACCACGGCCTGCGGCACGTCATAGGCGCCGAGCGAGGCCCAGTGACGCGCGATATCGGAGCGGAACAGGCCGCGCGTCAGGCCGTGGATCATTTTCGGAACCGCCGTCGTCATCGCGTTGATCGATGATCCCGATGGACCGAAGCTCATGGTCGAGGCGATGGCAAAGAGATGGATGTCGGCGATCCAGGGCGTCTTTCCCGGCACGCGCTCGGTGAAGGCATAGTCGTCGGCGAGATAGGGAAAGCGCCCGAGCCGTTCGTTGCGTTCGTCCTCGGGCGGGTGGTAGCGGTCGGCCCAGGTGGCGATGTTGCCGGCGAAATTGGAGAGCTCGCCTCGGCCGGCAAAGTTCATGTCGATGCCGGTGCCGCAGATGACGAAATCGGTGGTAATGGTTCCGCGCGGCGTCTGCAATGCAATGCCGTGGTCGGTCTTCCGCGCCGCTTCGACCGGAGCGCCCTCATGCAATGTGAAGTTGGCATGACGCGCGCAGCGGTCGTAGGTCGGTTGCGGAAATCCCTCGCGCATTTCGAGGATTTTTCGCATGAAGCGCCAGCGCCAGGCGTCGTCGAGGTCGCTGAGATGACGCAGGAACCCGCGAAACGTCAGCCACCGATAGGGCTGGATCACCTGGATCTCTGCGCGGCGGCACAGCAGGTGCACCTCGGCGGCCCCCGCCTCCAGCGCGGTTGCCGCATTGTCGAAGGCGGATGCGCCGGCACCGATCACGGCGACGCGCTTGCCGCGCAGGCTTTCGAAAGCGATGTCGTCGGCAACGGTTGCGACCGAACCCGCTGGCAGATGCGCCAGCTGCTGCGGGATCATCCAGCCGCCCATGCCCTCCTGCCCTGTCGCCAGCACGATCTTGCGGGCGTAAAGGGTCTCGACTTCCCATGCCCGCTTCACGCGCGCGGCGAGCAGGCCGTCGGACCCCGGCGCGATCTCCAGAAGTTCGCAGGCGTTGCGCACCGGCAAGCCGATCGTGCGCCGCAGCCAGAGCAGATACTCGGCCCAATGCTCTCGCTCGATCAGGCCGAGCTGTTGCCAGCTGTCCTTGCCGAAGCGGGCCTCGTGCCAGGACTGGTAGGTCAGGCTGGGGATATCGAGATCCGGGCCGGTGTAGTCCTTCGGGCTGCGCAGCGTCGGCATGCGGGCATAGGTGAGCCACGGGCCCTCCTTCCCCTCCTCGGCCTTGTCGAGCAGCAGGATGTTGCTGACGCGGGAGCGCATCAGGCCGAAGCCGATGGCGATGCCGGACTGGCCGGCGCCGATGATGAGCACGTCCAGCGCGGGCTTGCCGTCCGGCCCCGTCTTCGGCTCGAGCCACGCGGCGCCGGGATGCGCGATCATCGCCAGATCTGCGCGGACGTCCGCTTCAAGCTTGGTCAGCCCGTCACTCATGACGCGAGCCAGCCTCCGTCGACCACCATGACGGTGCCGGTCGTGAACGAAGAGGCATCGCTTGCGAGATGCAGTGCCGTCTGCGCGATCTCTTCCGCAGCACCGAACCGCTTCATGGCGTGGCGGTTGCGGGAGGCTTCGCGCACTTCTTCTGAATTGGCGTGACGGGCAAAGCTGCGGCGAAGCATCGGCGTATCGATCGCGCCGGGCGCAATCGCATTGACGCGAATGCCGTCGGTGGCGAAGTCCACCGCCATCGTCCGCGTCAGGCTGATGATCGCGCCCTTGGCGGCGATGTAGGCGCTGCTACCCTTGCCGCCGGCCATCGCAAGCTGCGACGCCAGCGTGATGATCGAACCGCTGTTCTGCCGCTGCATGTGAGGCACGGCGGCCCGTGCCCACAGCCAGGTGCCGCCGACATTGGCGCGGAACACGGCGTCCCAGTCTTCCACGCTCGTGGTCAGCACCGTACCGCCGACGGAGAAGCCGGCAGCGGTCATGAGGATATCGAGCCGGCCATGCTGCGCCACGACGTCGCTAACAACGACTTCGGCGAAGGCGGCATCACCGACGTCGCCGACATGCGTCGTTGCCGCGCCGACCAGGCTCAGCGTTTCCTCAAGACCAGCAGCATCACGGTCGACCAGAGCAAGGCGCGCGCCCTCTTCCGCGAACAGCTTGGCACTGGCCCGGCCGATGCCCGAGCCCGCTCCGGTGATGATGGCGGTGCGCCCCTGCAGCCGCATGTCAGATCCCCTCCTTGTGCTGCATCCACCAGGCGCTCATCGCAGCGGCCGACTCCGCGCAGCCGAACCGGGCGCGCCAGCCGAACTCGTCGGCCATCCGCTTGATCGACATCGGTGCACGATCCCCGCCGTGAAGCTTGATGACAGTCTTCTCTCCGGGAGAGGCAAGCCGGCACTCCAGCCCGGGATGCAGGGCCGCAAACGCCTCGCCCCATTGCAGTGCAGACCAGGCCGTGCCGCTGGAGATGTTGTAGAGCCGGTGGCGCGGCCGCTCGGCCTCGATCAGCACCGCCACCGCTTCGGCAGCGTCCGGCGCGTAGGTCCAATCCTTGATGCCTGGTGCAGGGAGGAGCGCCGGTTCGCCGCGCGCGAACGCGGCCAGAATCTGGAACTCGACGCTCGGCGTATCGCGCACCGAGCCGGGCCGCTCCCATGGACCGAAGACGGCACTTAAGCGCACGCTCAGGAAATCACCGCCAAAAAGCTCGGCGTGCCGCGCCACCGATCGCTCCGAGGTGAACTTGCTGATGGCATAGAACGAGACGGGATCGCAGGGCGTTTCCTCTTCCAGGGCCGGGGCCCGCCGGCCCGCAGCGCCATAGGCCGATGCGGAGGACAGATTGACGACCCGGCGAACACCATGCCGGATCGCCGCTTGCAGGATCGGGATCTGGGCCATGACGTTGATCTCGAGAACGCGCGCTGGCGATGCCCGTTCGAGGTCATCGCCAGCGGTGACCGCGGCGCCTAGCACGATTGCGTCGGAGCCCCCGGCAATGAGGGTGTCGATGCCTTCCGCGTCGGTGATGTCGCCCTGAACGACCCTCAGCCGCTCGCGATACTCGCCCAGGGATCGATGCGCAGCTGCAGGCAGCGGCGCACGATCATACAGCGTCACCTCATGGCCGCGCGCAAGCAGCACCTCGGCAAGATTGAGGCCGACAAAGCCGGTGCCGCCGAAGACGACGATCTTCATCGCACGCGATCCAACATCACAGCAGTTTTGCCCCGAAATTCCGTTCCGGATCCATGTCCGCCACCAGCCGGCCCGTCGGCTTCGCCGCCTCGCCGCCGCTGCGCGCCAGGAATTTTCCGCTGCCCGCGCTTGCGAGACACTTGTTGCCCTCGACGATCACGCGGCCGCGCGAGAGCACCGACACCGGCCAGCCCTTCAGCTTGCGGCCCGCGAACGGCGTGTAGCCGGCGAGATCGTGCATCATCTCGTCGGCAATCACGGTCTCGCGGTCGGGATCCCAGATCGCGATGTCGGCGTCGGCACCGACGGCGATCGAGCCCTTGCGCGGATGCAGATTGTAGATCTTTGCGGGCGCTGTCGCGGTGAGCTCGACGAATTTCTCCAGGCCCAAGCGGCCCTTCGAGACCATCGCATCGAAGAGCAGCGGCAGCCGCAGCTCTAGTCCCGGCAGGCCGTTCGCGACCTGCTTGAAGTTCGGATTGGGGCCGGCGCGCAGCTTGCCGGTCTCGTCGTAGCGATAGGGGGCATGATCCGACGAGATGGTCTGGAGATCGCCCAGCGAGAGCGCCTGCCACAGCGCCTCCTGGTCGGCATGCGTCCGCGGCGGCGGGCTGCACATCCACTTGGCGCCTTCGGCGCCGGGCTTGTCGAGATCGTTGGCGGTCAGGAACAGATATTGCGGACAGGTTTCCGCAAAGACCTTCAAGCCCTGTCCGCGCGAGTCGCGGATCACCTTGGCGCCTTCGGCGGTCGAGACGTGGAAGATCATGATCGGCTGGTCGATCAGCGCCGCCATGCCGATCAGCCGCGTGAAGGCTTCCGCCTCCGACACGCGGGCGTGGCTGACGGCATGGTATTTCGGCAAGGTGTAGCCGCGTGACAGCAGCCGCTTCACCATCCAGGCGATGATGCCGTGGTTCTCGGCATGGGCGCACAGCATCGCGCCCGACTGGCGCGCGGCGAGCAGGATGTCGAGCAGCGGCTCGTCGTCGACCTTGAGCCGGTCGTAGGTCATGAAGATCTTGATCGAGGCATGGCCCTGCTTCACCAGCGCCGGAACGTGCTCCTCGACCGTCTCCCTGGTCGCATCCGCGATGATCATGTGAAAGGCGTAGTCGATCACCGCGCCCTTCTTCGCCAGCGCGTGATAGTCCTCCACCACCTGCGGCAGCTTCATGCCGACATGCTGGGCGGCGAACGGGATCACCGTGGTGGTGCCGCCGAACGCGGCAGAGACCGTCGCGCTCTCGAACGTGTCGGCGTTCATGATGCCGGCGGCCGATAGCTGCTCGATATGGGCGTGGCTGTCGACGCCGCCGGGCAGCACCAGCTTGCCGCGCGCGTCGATCTCGCGCTTGGCGGGGGGAAGCCCGCGGCCGATCGCTGCGATGGTCTCGCCTGATATGGCGACGTCGGCCTCGAAGACGTCGGTGGTGGTGGCGACGCGGCCGCCGCGGATGATCAGATCGTAAGCGGGTTCAGTCATGAGGCACTCCGTGATAGGCTCGAGGTACGTACTCGTAATTTCGCAGGAAGACCATGATGTCCCGGGCGCGCATTCTCGTCATCAATCCGAACTCCAATCCTGCGGTTACGCAGGGGCTGGAGGACGCGCTGAAGCCGCTCGGTCTCGAGGGCGGGCCGGAGGTGGTCTGCCAGACGCTGGCCGAGGGTCCGTTCGGCATCGAAAGCCAGGCGGACGTCGACAGCGTTGCGATGCCGCTGCGAAAGCTGGTCGAAAGCGACAACAGTTTTGCCGCCTTCGTGATCGCCTGCTACAGCGATCCCGGGCTTCAGGTCTGCCGCGAAGGCACCGACCGCCCCGTGTTCGGCATCGCCGAGTGCGGCGTGCTGACGGCGCTGGCCCGCGCGGAGACCTTCGGTGTTATCGCCATTGCCCAGCGCTCGATCCCGCGTCACATTCGCTATCTCAGGCAGATGGGCCTGACCGACCGCCTCGCCGGCGAGCGGCCGCTGAACATGAGCGTCGCCGAGACGGCGTCCGGCGAAGGCACGCTCGCCAGGATGATCGAAATCGGCCGCGCGCTGCGCGACGAGGACGGCGCCCGCGCCATCGTGATGGGCTGTGCCGGCATGGCGCGCCACCGCCGCCCGCTCGAAGAGGCGCTGCGCATTCCCGTGATCGACCCGACACAGGCGGCCGTCACCATGGCGCTGGGTACGGTGCAGTTCTCGGCCCACTAGGCGTCCTTCAGCTCTTTGGCGTCCTGGCGCGCGAGCCATTGCGCATGGCTCTCGCGGACAAGCGCAAACGTGTCCCGCTGCGTGGTGTAGAGGTTGCCGAACATGCGGCCGATCGGACGGTAGGCGTCGAGATCGACGTACATATTGGCTTCATCGACGAGACCCTCGCGGGCGTGCACCCGGAGCACCTCGCCGACCAGGAGCTCGCGGTCCGGCGAGAAGTTCAGCACGACATGACGCCGGCACTCCAGCGCAAAGGGCGCAGCAGCAAGGCGCGGCACCTTTACATCGACCGAGGGAAGCGTCGCCAGCCCGGTCGCGGCGACCTCGCTGTCGCCGGAGGGAAAATCGACGGCGCAGTCGTTCATCGCGACCGACAGCGCCTCGTCCACCATGTGCACCACGAACTCGCCGTCGCGACGGATGTTGCGGGTCGTGTCCTTCGGCGAGTGATCCGGCTTGTGCTGGAGCCCGAGCACGATCAACGCCGGGCTTTCCGAGAACACGTTGAAGAAGCTGAACGGTGCGGCATTGACGGCACCATTCTCGTCCAGCGTCGTCACCAGCGCGATCGGCCGCGGCACCACCACGCCGCAGAGCAGCTTGTAGCGATCGCGTGGGTCGAGCTCACGCAGGGAGATGCCTTTGTCCGCCATCGGCGTCACTTCTCCGGCGGCGGCACCGCGCCGGTCTGACTGGTGATCAGGCCGTAATGCTCGATGCGGCGGTGCCGGGCGAAATCGAAGATCGTGGTCTTGCCGAAGGTGGTCGCATCGAGGTCGCAGGCGTGAACCAGAACCTCGTCGTCCTCGGTCCTGGCTTCGGCGACGATCTCGCCATCGGGATCGACGATCAGGCTGCCGCCGAACAGCGGGTGACCATCCTCGACGCCGGCCTTGGCGACCGCGACGACCCAGGTCGCGTTCTGATAGGCGCCGGCCTGCACCGAGAGGCGGTTGTGGAACAGGCGCTTCTCGACGCCCTCCTCGCTCTTCTCCGCATTCACGGACGGCGTGTTGTAGCCGATCAGCACCATCTCGACGCCCTGCAGGCCCATCACGCGATAGGTCTCGGGCCAGCGGCGATCGTTGCAGATCGCCATGCCGATGATGCCGCCGAGCTCGCGCCAGACCTTGAAGCCGAGATCGCCCGGCTCGAAATAGCGCTTCTCCAGGTGCTGGTGCGAGCGCCTGGTATCGTAGTCGACATGGCCCGGGAGATGGACCTTGCGGTATTTGCCGACGATCTTGCCGGCCTTGTTGGTCAGGATCGCGGTGTTGAAATGGTGGCCGTCCGGCGTCAGCTCGGCATAGCCGAAATTCATCGCCATCCCGTGCTGCGCCGCGCGTTCGAACAACGGCCTCGTCGCCGCGTACGGCATCTCGCGCTCGAACCAGATGTCGAACTCGGCGCGATCCTCGACATACCAGCGCGGGAAGAACGTCGTCAGCGCCAGCTCGGGATAGACGATGAGGTCGGCACTCTTGCTCTTGGCCTCGTCCATCAGCGCAATCATGCGCTTGACCACGGCCTCGCGGCTGTCGGCTTTCTGGATCGGGCCCATCTGGGCGGCGGCGACATTGACGATACGCATCAGCGAGTTCCTGATTTCTTGAGTTTCTTGACGAGATTGGGGATCGCAGTTTCAGGAGCGTGTCGGCGCACGCAGCTTAACGCAGCATGGCCCGGAATTTCCAGCCGGGCACCAGCGAGGCGGCATGGTGTGCATTGCATAGCGCGCATCAGCCGTGCTCCGCATCGGCAATGTCGAGGCCATGGTCGAGCGCATCCAGAAGAAGGTCCGCCTCGCACTCGGAGATCACCAGCGGCGGTGCCAGGAAAAGCGAAGTCTGCTCGCCGCTGGTGCCGATCACCGCGCCGGCCTCCAGCGCCCGCTCCGCGACGCGCGAGGCGATCGGCACCTCGGTGGTGTCGGCATGCCAGGTACGCCAGTCCGGACCGTGCAGCTCCACCGTCCAGTGCAGCCCCTGCCCGGCCACGCGCTGCACGCTCGGATGCTTTTGCGCGATCGCCAGCAGGCGGCGGGCGAACAGCTTCTCCACGTTTTGCACGTGCTCCAGAATCCCGTCGTCACTAACGACCTTCAAGTATGCGCTGACGGCGGCCATGCTGATGGGATGACCGCGCAGAGTGCCGTAGTTCTGCCAGCTCGTGCCCTTGAGCCGCTCGACGATGTCCTTGGATACCACGACCGCGGCCACCGCCGCCGCGCCGCCGCCGAGCGACTTTCCCAGCGTCACGATATCGGGGCGGCTCTGCGCGCCCTGGAAGGCGAACCAGCGGCCCGCGCGACCTGCGCCGGTGACGACCTCGTCCGCGATCCAGTACGAGCCGGCTTGCCGCGCACAGCGCGCCACCTCGTCCTGATAGACGGCGTCGTAGTAGATGCCGCCTTGCGTGTAGTCGATGATGGTTGCCGCGGTGTCCGACAGCAGCCGCGTGGCATCGGCGAGATATTCGCTCGGCGGGGTGTTGTTGGCCGGCCCGCCATAGATCGCGCCATCCGGCGCCGGCAGGATCCGCACCGGCGCCATCGGCGCCGGCAGTTTTGAGCCGCCCGCGTGCACCGCAAGGCCACCGTGCCATTGCGGCTGCACCGTCATGCTGCGCGACAGGCCGGTGATGCCGTGATAGGCGCGCTCGCGCGTCGCCAGCGCGGAACGCTGCGTCAGCGCCTGGCAGAGCGACAGCGCCATGTCGTTGGCTTCGCTGCCGCTGATGCAGAAGCGCACCGCGCCGACCCAGTCCTCTTCGCCCTTGAAGGCCGTCGCCATCAGATCGTCGGCGGCCTGTTCGCGGCCGACCCAGGTCCACCCCTCGTTGACGACGGGCGTGTCGGCTGCACGGCGGATCGCCTCGACCATCGCGGGGTGACGATGGCCGAGACCGCCGCCGGTGTTGCTGCCGTCGATCAGCTTGCGGCCATCGGACAGGTGAAAGTAGACGCCCTCGCCGCCGACCACGGCCATCGGCGCGCTATCGCCCGCATTCAAACCGGTTCGCAACAATCTGCTCATCGCGGATCCCCTCACTTCGCCGCCGCGGGGCCGTAACCGCCGCCGCCGCACATCTCGATCGTGACGAGATCGCCTTGCTGCAACACCAGGTTCGACTTGCCGTCGATCGCGACGTTCGCGCCTTGCCTGACCAGCGAGATGCGGCAGGCCTTGCCGGACTCGCCGCCCTGCATGCCCCAGGGCGCCATCACCATACGCTCGATGCAGGTGGTGAGATGCATCGAGGGCGCGAGGATGCGGTAGGTGCGGACCGAGCCGTCACCGCCGCGATGCGCGCCCGCGCCGCCGGAATTCCGGCGAATGGCCTGCTGCTCGAGCCGGATCGCGTAATTCGCCTCGATCACCTCGACCGGCGTGTTCGAGGTGTTGGACAGATGCACCCGCGTCGCCGAGGTGCCGGCGCGATCGTGCCGCGCGCCTTCGCCGCCGCCATGGACCTCGTACAGCATCTTCCAGGACCCGTTCGGCCGCGGCTCGGCGAAGAACAGCACGCCCGCGGTGGTCGCGCCGCCCGCGGACAGGCGCTCCGGAATCGTGTCCTGCATCGCGCGAAAGATCGCATCGACGATGCGCATCGACGTCTCGTGGTTGCCGGCGGCAACGGAAGCGTTCCAGCCCGGCTCCAGGATCGAGCCCGGGCGCGTGATGATGGTCAGAGGCCGGAGCGCGCCGGCGTTCTGGTTCATGTCGCGCCCGCTCATGATGCGTGCGGCGTAGGCGACCGCCGAGCGCGCCATGAACGGCGTCGTGTTGCAGAAATTCGAGACGCGGTCGCAGCTTCCGGACAGATCGAACGTCGCCTCGTCGCCGCGAATCGTGATCTTGACGTGGATCCGCGCCGGCGCGTTGTTCGCGCTGCCGTCGTCGAGATGGTCTTCGCCCTCGTAGACGCCATCAGGCAGCGCGCGAAGCGCTTCCCGCATCTCGATCTCCGAGAGATCGTGCAGGCGCGACTGCGTCGCCATGAAGACTGCCTTGCCGTGCTCGCGGCAGAGCTCGACGATGCGCTTCTCACCGGCCTTGGTCGCCGCGATCTGCGCCAGGAGATCGCCCTCGCAGGACTCGGGGTCGCGGACGTTGGCCTTGAGCAGCTGCACGATCGGGGTGTTGACGCCGGCCGAGGTTGCGATCAGCACCGGCGGAATTCGCATCGCCTCCTGGAAGGTGTCGACGGCTTTTGCGAAATAGCTGCCGGGCCAGGTGCCACCGATGTCGGGCCAGTGCGCGAGGCTGATCGCGAACGCGACGATCTCACCCTCGACGAAGACTGGCCGCACGACCTTGACGTCGTTGAGATGGTTGCCGCCGAGCGCACCGACATTGTAGATCACAACGTCGCCGTCGTTCAGGTTTTCGCGCGGCATCACCTTCAGCAATTCAGGGATGGTGTAAGCCATCGCACCGAGATGGATCGGAATGTCGCGGCCCTGCCCGACCAGCCCGCCATGGCCGTCGGTGATCGCGGACGAGAGATCGCCCGCTTCGCGCAGCAGCGGCGAGCGCGCCGAGCGCGTCATCACCAGGCTCATCTCTTCGGCCGCGGCGGAGAGCCCATGCCTGATGACTTCGACGACGAACGGATCGAGCTTCATGCCGCCCTCCGTGTCAGGAACAGATTGCCGGCCTCGTCTGGCTTCGCCTGCCAGCCCGGCGGCACCACCACCGTCGACCACGCGTCTTCGATGATGGCCGGGCCGCTGACGGTCTCCACCAGCGAGGCGCGGTCGACGATCGCTGTCGCGATCTCGTGGAAACCATCGAACGCGCAGGTCCGCTTGCCGGACGAGGCCGCCCTCGCCGCCGTCGCCGGCCGGCTGACGACGGTCGTCGACGGGCGGCGGGCCTGCACCCGCACGGACTCGATGACGCATGGCTCGCCGGTCGCATAGCCGAACAGCTCATGGTGCCGCGCCAGGAAGTCCTTCTTCAACTGTGCGACGTCGAGCGGCAGCGTGAAGGATACCGGGATGGCATCGTTCTGCGCGGCGTAGCGCATCAAGGCTACCAGCTCGACCTGGATCTCCGCCGCCGCAACGCCATTGGCGATCAGCGGCGCGGAGGCATCGTCAATCAGCGCGGTGATCCGCTCCGACACGCGCGCGAGATCGATGCCGTCGAGGGCGGCGCGCAGCGTCTGCTGCTGGAGGAAACTGAAATCGGCCGTGAGGCAGCCCAGCGCGGAGAACGCACTCGACGCGCTCGGGACCACCACCTGCGCAATCCCGTAGAGATCGGCGAGACCCGCGGCATGCATCGGGCCGCCGCCGCCGAAAGCGAGCAGCGTGCAGTCGCGCCCGTCGATGCCGCGTTCGACCGTGACGCGGCGGAGCGCGCGGGCCATGGTCGCGTTGGCGACCTTGATGATGCCGAGCGCCGTTTCGGTCAGGCTGAGGCTCAGCGCCTGCGCGATCGGCTCAATGACGCGCTTGGCGGATTCGACGTCGATCCCGATACGGTCGCCAAGCTTCGTTTCGGGATTGAGATAGCCGAGCACGGCGTTGGCATCGGTGATGGTCGGCTCCGTGCCGCCGCGGCCGTAGCAGGCCGGCCCCGGCTCGGAGCCGGCACTCTCGGGCCCGACTGTGAGGCCGCCGGGACCGTTGCGGACGATCGAGCCGCCGCCGGCGCCGATGGAATGAACCGCCAGCATCGGCTGGCGCAGCGGCTTGTCGCCGAGCATGCGGCCGTCCGCCATCTCGGCCTGGCCGTCCACGATCAGGCAGACGTCCGTCGTGGTGCCGCCCATGTCGAAGGTCAGCATGCGCGAGGCGCCGAGCTGGCGCGCGATGCTCACCGATGCCGAGACGCCGGCTGCCGGCCCCGACATCGCCATCACCAGCGGCCGCCGCTTCACGGCGGAAATCGGGATCATGGCGCCGGCGGAATGAAACACCTGCAGGCCGGGCCCGATCGGCAGCCGCTGTTCGAGCTCGCTGAGATACTCCACGGCGATCGGCATCGCCGCCGCATTGAACACCGTGGCCGAGGTCCGCTCGTATTCGCGCGCCTCGGGATCGACCTCGTGGGAGAGCGAGACGTGGGCGACGACACCCCTGAGACGCTCGCCCAGCATCTTTTCATGCACAGGATTGGCATAGGCGTGAAGCAAGGCCACGGCCACGCTTTGCACGCCGGTCTCTTTCAGCCAAGCCACCAGACGCTCGATCTCCGCTTCGTCCAGCGCCTTCAGCACCCCGCCTTCGTGATCGATGCGCTCGGCGAGCCCAAAGCATCGTTCGGGCGGCACCAGCGGCGGCGATTTCGGCGGAATGTCGAGCCGGTAGAGATCGCGGCGGCGATAGCGCGCGATCTCCAGCACATCGGCAAAGCCCTCGGTCGCGACCAGCGCCACTTTCGGCAACCGCCCCTCGACAATGGCGTTGGTGACGCGCGTGGTGCCGTGGACGAAGCGCTTGACCTCGCTCTTGCGCAAGCCCACCGCCTCGATGGCCTCCAGCATCGCCTGCGCGGGCGCGTCGGGGCGCGACGGCACCTTGGCGATCCGCGCCTCGGCGGAGTCGCGCCGGATCGCGATGATATCGGTGAAGGTACCACCGATATCGGTGCCGACCTCCCAGTGATGTTCGGAAGAGCTCATGTGCAGGGGTCAGCTACGCGTGACGTCCGAGCCGGACGCCGAGTCCTTGCCGTCCATCGCAGACCAATACCAAACCGAGATCGCTCATCATGCATCCCCTGTGATGCCACCGACCGGGAGCGTGCGACAGAGTGATGGGCGCGGGATAGGCCCAGCGTTGTCGCAAACCACAGGACTTACGCACGAGCGACGCCGCGCGCCGCGCCACCAGGTGCACGATTTGGTGCAGCTCTGCTTGCGCGGAGAGCACGCAAGCGCGGACGGCTCCACGCGGGAAAAGTGCAGCGCACCACGGATTTCTCCGCGCAAATCGTAGCATCTGCTGCACTGCAATGGGAGCAACTCGACATCCTCTGTCTAATTTGCAGGCGATCGACCGGCGCTGCCGGAGACCTCCGTGCCTATGAGCTATGCACCGCGGTCGGCTCAGCCTCGCTTTATTGTACGAACAGTAAGCGCTGGCTGAAGCCGAAGCGTTACCCATAGCCGGCGGTTCGCAAGGCCAGTTCGAGCCCGTGAAGCTCTGCTGGCGTCGCCGCCGGCTGCGGCGGTCGCGCCGCGTCGCATGACAGACGCCCGAGCAGCTTCAGGCAGGCTTTCAGACGCACGGTCGCGCGTCCTCCCGGCGCATCGCGGTAGATCGCGACCGCCAGCGGATAGAGCTTTTCGTGCGCGGCGCGCGCCCGCTCCCAATCGCCGGCTTCCGCCGCAGTCCAGAGGCTGACGACAAGCTCCGGCGCGACGCAGGCAAGGCTGACCTGGCTGCCGGCCGAGCCGATGAGATAGCTGGTCAGCAGATGTTCGTCGCCGGAGCCGAGCACGACGAAGTCCGGCCGCACCTTGCGGATCAACCTGAGATTCTGTTCGTACGTCGCAACCTCCCAGCTGCCCTCCTTGATCGCAACGAAGCGAGGATCGGCCAGGAGCAGTTCAAGCTGCGGTGGCGCATAAGCCATGGCTCCGGCGCCGACGGGCGCAGCGTAGAGCATCAGCGGCACCGTCGTGGCATCGCGAATGCGGCCGTGATGCTCGATCACGCACTCATCGGCATGGCCGAGCGCCCAGCTGTTGGGCGGAAACACCAGCAGCCCGTCCGCGCCGGCCTGCTCCGATGCGGCAGCCTCGCGCGCGGCTTCCAGGCTCGATTCATGGTTGACCCCGGAGACGATCAGGCAGTCCTTCGGGGCGTGCCGGCGCGCCAGTTCCACCACCCGCCGCTTCTCGGCCAGCGACAGCACAAAATTCTCACCGGCGTGACCGTTGACCAACAGCCCCTTGATGCCGGGCGTGGACGCGACCGAAGCGATATGCGCCGCGAGCTGCGCCTCATCCACCGCGAAATCGGCCGTCATCGGCACGATCGTGGCGGCGTGAATGCCACGCAGGCGGTCGCTGAATGTCCGCATCGCCGCCGACATCGCCAGCTAGTGAATGATCTGGTCGAGGAACGTTCGCGCCCGCTCCGACTTCGGATGCTTGAAGAACTCCTCCGGCGCGGCCTGCTCGACCACCTTGCCCTCGTTCATGAACACGATTCGGTCGGCGACCTCACGGGCAAAGCCCATCTCATGGGTCACGCACAGCATGGTCATGCCCTCTTCCGCGAGCTTCTTCATGGTTTCCAGCACCTCCTTGACCATTTCGGGGTCGAGCGCCGAGGTCGGCTCGTCGAACAGCATGATCTTGGGCCGCATGCACAGCGCCCGCGCGATGGCGACGCGCTGCTGCTGGCCGCCGGACAGCTGCCCGGGGAATTTCCCGGCCTGATCCGGAATCCGGACTTTTGTCAGGAAATGCATGGCGAGGTCCTTGGCCTCCATCTCGCTCATGCCGTTCGCCGTCATCGGCGCCAGCGTGCAGTTCTCCAGCACCGTCATGTGCGGAAACAGATTGAAGCTCTGGAACACCATGCCGGTGTCGCGCCTGACGGCATCGATGCTCTTGCGCTGATGGTCGAGCTCGACGCCGTTCACGTAGATCAGGCCCTCGTCGTGCTTCTCGATGTGGTTGATGCAGCGGATCAGCGTCGACTTGCCCGAGCCGGAGGGACCGCAGACCACGATCTTCTCGCCCTTGGCAACCTTGAGGTCGATCTGGTCGAGCGCGGTGAAATCGCCATAGTGCTTGTAGACTGCTTCCATGCGAACCGCGGGAACCTCGCGCAACTGCGGCTGCATCGTCGCGCCCTCCATATTCATCGGCGTCTCGCTCATGCCCGGGCCTCCGCGCTCGCCTGCGCGATCGGCGCCCTCGCCGCAATCTTCCTGGATTTCGCAACGCTCGATCGGCCGAAATGCTTCTCGAGCCGGCGCTGCACCGCGTCCCAGACCGAGGTGAGGATCAGGTAATACGCCGTTGCAGCCGCATAGACTTCGAGGATCTGGAAATGCTCCTGCATCAGCATGTCGCTGCGGCGCATCAGCTCTTCGACCGAGATCACGGACGCAAGCGAGGTCGCCTTCAGCAGCGAATTGATGGAGTTGCCGAGCGGCGGGATCATCAGCCGGAACGCCTGCGGCAGGGTCACGCGGCGGAACGTGACCCAGGGTGACAGGCTGAGCGCCCAGGCGGCTTCGCGCTGACCCGCCGACACCGCCATGAAGCCGCTGCGCACGATCTCGGCGAGATAAGCGGCCTCATTGAGGATCAGCCCGACAAGCGCGCAGGCGATCACGCTGAACTTGATGCCGAGCTGCGGCAGGCCGCTGTAGATCACGACGAGCTGGATCAGCAGCGGCGTGCCGCGGAAGAACCAGATGTAGAAGCGCGCGACACCCGCGAGCACCGGATTCGACGACATGCGCAATAGCGCGATGCCCATCCCGAGGATCAATCCGCCGACGACTGCCGCCACCGTCAAGCCGATGGTGACGAGCACTCCCTTCATCAGGAAGTAGTTGAAGAAGTAGCTGACGGCGGCCGTCGGACTGAAATGGCTCATCGGCTCGTCTCCGTTGGTATCAGGCCGGACCGGGGCCGGCGATGGCAAGCGGCTGGTCGGCCGGCATGCTGGTCAGGCCGAACTTGTCGAACAGCGCCTGGTAGCTGCCGTCGGCGCGCATCGCATTGAGCGCCTTGACGACGGCATCGACCACCGTCTTGTTGCGGAAGCCGAGCGTGGTGCGCGCGGTGCCGAGGCCGCTCAGCACTTCCTTGACGCGGCCGCGGCCGGCGAGATCGCGCGCGACGCTGTCGACCAGGAGCGCGTTGTCTACCTGTCCGGCGAGAAGCGCGCTGACGACGTTGGTGGCGGTCGGGAACGTTCGCATCTCGACGGCGGTGCCGCCCTTCGCAACGCTGGCATCGCTGAGCTTCTTGAGCCAGTTCATCTGGTAGGTCGAGACCTCGACGGCGGATGTTTTTCCGATCAGGTCATTCTCGGTAGCAATTTTTGTGCCGCTGTCGGGCGCAACCACGACCGAAATGGCCTGAATGGCGTAAGGCACCATGTACATCAGCTTGGAGCGTTCCTCGGTCCAGAACATGCCGGTGTCGATGCCGTCGATGCGGCCCGCGCTCATCGCGGGGATCATGGCCGGAAAATCCATCCGGACGAGTTCGACCGGAAGACACAATCTCTTGCCGAGCTCGGCGGCGAGCTCGACATTGAGGCCCTGCAGCTGACCGTCCTTGTCGACGAATTGCTGCGGCGGATTGGTCGGGTTGATGGAGAGCTGCAATTTGCCAGGCGCGATCAGATTATCGTCGGTGATCGCGGGCGTACACGCGGCATGCGCGTTCGCGGATGCAAGAACGAGTGCCGCAGCAACACCCAAGCTAAGCAGTGTCGAGACCATGAATACCTCCAGTAAGACGCCAATGACCGATGCAGTCCCTCGTCCGGGATTCTCCCTCAACGTTTCTTGGATGCGGCCGGCCGGATTTCGCGACGTGGCAGACAGCATCGTCCTTGATCCACTCAGGCCGGTCCCGACATCGGCCTGAGCTGGATCCGCATGAAATTCTTCACCAGGGATTCGAACGGACCGAAGCCTTTCACCTTCAGGAACTCCGGCGTCTCGAACGCCCAGCGGCCCGCGACTTCGTACATCGCGGCGTATTTCGGTCCGTCACCGATGGAGACGAAGCGCTGGGCCGAGAGCCAGCCCGGACAGGCGAGCAGATCGGGGAAATGGGTCTGCTCGTACCAGGCGTTGAACGCAGCCTCGTGCTCGGGCTCGATGTCGACCCGCACGATATGGATGAAGGCTTCGTCCGGCATCTTCTCGCCCCTCATCGCACGCGGATGTCGCCGGCCGCGCGCGCCGCGTCTACTGTCGTTGCAATGGTCTCGCACAGCGCAGGCAGAACCGGCAGCAGCGGCGGCCGCGGATCGGCGTTGCGGATCAGGCCGAGCGCCTTCAGCCCGACCTTCATGCGCGTGTGCATGTCCATGATCGGCGCAGGCCCGTAGATGGCGCGAACGATCGGATAGAGCCGCTCGTTGACGGCACGCATTGCCTTGAGGTCGTCGGCGAGGGAGGCCTGCCACAGCTCCGCGAACAGATGCGGCGCGAGGCTGACGAGGCCGGAGAGAATGCCGTCACCGCCGGCGGCAAGCTGCGGCAGGAACCAGTTGAAGTTCGACGGGAGGATCGCGACGGAAGCGTCGGCCTGCTTCACCGCCCGCCGGTTCTCGTCGTAGGCCAGCATGGTATCGCTGCCTTCCTTGACGGCGATGACGCTGTCGAGCGCTGCGATCTTGGCCAGCGTCTCCGGCGAATAGCCGCAGCCGGACGCCAGCGGATACTGGAAGATCGACACCGGAATTCCGATCGCGGAGCTGACTGCCTGCACGAAAGCCACCGGCGCGCGCGAGGTCGCCGAGGCGCCGCCGCCGAGCGGCGCGGGCGGGAACAGCACAGCGCAATCGGCTCCGGCAGCTTCCGCGAGCTGGGCCTGATGGATCGCTTCCGCGGTGGAATGTGCGATGATGCCTGAGAGCAGCGGCTTGCCGCCGATCTGCTTGCGCGTCCGTTCGATCACGGCCTGACGTTCGTCGTCCGTGAGTGACCCGCCCTCGCCGGCATGACCATTGACGAACACGGCTGCGATCCCGTCCGGACAGGCGCAATAGTCTAGCAGGCGGGCGTAGCCGTCCCAGTCGATCGAGCCGTCATCCCTGAAGGGCAGCACGGTCGCGACCGTGACACCGCGCAAATCCGGTCTCGTCATCGTCCTGCTCATGACGGTTTCCGACGTGGGAATTTCAGGCTCGCCCGCGCCTTCAGCACTTCGAGGCCGCCCTCGTTGCGCGCGCTCGCCTCCCAGATGATGGTTCGCGCCTCCTCGTGCTGCTCAGCGATCCAGACGTCGAAAGTGAGCGTGTCGCCATAGAACACGGGACCGGTGAACCAGAAGCGGTCCTCCACCGAGACGCCGATGGTGCCGACCAGCTCAGAGGTGAGGATGCTGGTGCAGAGGCCCGCGACCATGATCCCCGGCGCCAGCCTGCGGCCGAAGCGCGTTGCACCGGCATAGACCTCGTCGACATGGACGGGGCCGAAATCGCCGGTCGCCGCGATATAGAGCGCGCCATCCGCCTCGGTGATGGTCTTGCTCAGGCTGACCCTGTCGTTGACCTTGAGATCGTCGAAGGATTTCGGCTCGTACATGGCTCAGCCCTTGGCAAAGGGTACCAGCGTCGCGGTGCCGTCGACCACGGTGGCGCCTGAGGGGGACAGCGTGCAGGTGACCCGGCAGACCGCGTCGTCGCCGTCAAGGGAGACGATCTCGGCCCTGGCTTCGACGGACTCGCCGACGATCACGGGCGCGGCAAAATTCAGCGCGATGCTGCCGATCCGCCGCGTCGGACCGCCGAGTTGGCTGAGGCACGTCGTCGCGAGACCACCGACCGCGAGTTCGAAGGCCACCATGTTCGACGCGCCGGCTTTCTTCGCGCGGACGGCGTCGACATAGAGACCGCCGAGATTGCCGCTGATGCCGGTGAACATCGCCTGCTCGGCCACCGTCATGGTCTTGCGGAAGGCGAAGGCGGCGCCGGGCTTGAGAGGTGCGTGAGACATCGATCGCTTCCCTAGAGCTGCAAACCGTTCTTGATGGTGCTGCGCGCAACCAGCATGCGATGGATTTCGGAGGTGCCGTCGTAGATGCGGGTGACGCGGGCGTCGCGATACATCCGCTCCAGCGGCAGGTCCTTGCTGAACCCCATGCCGCCGAACACCTGGATGGCGCGGTCGACGACGCGGCCCTGCATCTCGGACGCCGCAACCTTGATCATCGAGACCTTGTCGCGCGCATCCTTGCCCTGATCGATGTCCCAGGCCGCGTTCATCACCATCATCTTCACGCCGAAAATCTCGGTGGCGGAATCGGCGATCAGCTTCTGCACCATCTGGAAGTCGCCGATGAGCTGGCCGAACTGGCGCCGTTCGCCGGCATGCCTGCGCATCATCTCCAGCGCACGCTGCGCCATGCCGACGGCGCGGGCGCCGATATGGGCGAGCCGGATCTGGAGCACGCTCTGCATGATCAGCTTGAAGCCGCCGCCGACCTCGCCGAGCACGGCCGCTTTCGGAATGCGGCAGTCCTCGAAGGTCAGCTCGGCATGGCCGTAGCCGCGATGGCCCATCATCGGCTGGGTGCGCGCGACCTTGAAGCCGGGTGTGCCGCGGTCGACCAGGAACAGGGTGATGCCCCCGCGCGCCCGCTTCTCCTTGTCGGTCAGCGCCATCAGGATCACGTAGTCGGCGATGTCGCCGTCGCTGATGAAGTGCTTGGTGCCGTTGAGGACCCACTGGTCGCCATCGAGATGCGCGGTCGTGCTGATCGATGCCGCGTCGGAACCGGCGCCCGGCTCGGTAATCGCCATGGCGCAGATCTTGTCACCCTTGACCGTCGGCAGCAAATAGCGCCCGACCTGGTCGCCCTTGCAGGCCATCAGCATCGGATAGACCTGGCCGAACACGCGGCGGATCAGCGCATCGGAGGTCTTGCCGAATTCTTCCTCGACCAGGCAATGCTCGACGCAGGTTAGACCACCGCCGCCGACATCCGCCGGCATGTTCATGGCGTACAGGCCGAGCTTCTGCGCTTTGGCTTTGGTCACGGCCAGCACGTCGGCCGGCACCCTGGCCGTCTGCTCCACGACGTCTTCGAGCGGCTGCACCTCCGTCTCGACGAAGCGGCGTACGGTGTCGACCAGCAGGCGCGTCTCCTCGGGGAGCGAAAAGTCGATCATCGCGCCACCCCGACGGCCTTGCCCGCGACCATCGCGTCGATCTCCGCGGCGCCATAGCCGATCTCGCCGAGCACCTCGCGCGTCTGCGCGCCCAGCCGCTGCGGCACCAGCCGCACCTCCGGCGTCCGGCCGTCATAGCGCGCGGGATGCGCGACCATCCGGATCGGCGCGCCCCCTGCACTCTCGGCGCTCTTGAACACGCAGAGGTGCTTGAGCTGGGGATCGGTTTCGAGGTCGCGATAATCCTGCACCGGCGCATGCCAGACTCGCGCGGCCTCAAGCGAGGGCAGCCATTCCGCCGTCGGCTTCTGCTTCAGCCTGACAGCAACGATCCGCGTGATCTCCTCGCGCTTGGAAAAACTGTCGGTGTCGCCGAACTGCTTGAGCGCTTCGCTCTCGAGCGCGACGGCAAGCGCCTTGGGCGATGCCATGGAAATCGCGAGATGGCCGTCGGCCGTGGCGTGAATGCCGTAGGGACCGGGGCTGAACCATGCCGCGATGCCGGCCGGACCGCGCGACGTCGGCGACGGCGCGCCATTGAGCCAGGCGGTCAGCGGCTCGACCTGGAGATCGAGCGCAGCCTGGTAGAGGTTCACTTCGACGAGCTGCCCCTTGCCCGTCTTCGTTCGGGCAAACAGCGCCGCGAGGATGCTCATCGCATAGAGCGAGGCGGCATGCTGATCGACGATGACAGCGCCGACCGCCGTCGGCTCGCCATCGGCACGCCCGGTCCGCATCGCAAGACCCGACATCGCCTGGAGCAGGAGATCCTGGCCGGGACGATCCTTGTACGGCCCGTCCGATCCGAAGCCGGTCGCCACCGCATAGATCAGGCCGGGGTTGATCTCCTTGAGGGTGTCGTAGCCGAGGCCGAGCTTGGCCATGGTGCCCGGCCGAAAGTTCTCCATCACGACATCTGAGGTCGCAACCAGCTTCTTCACCGCGGCAATGCCGTCGGGATGCTTGAGATCGACGGAGAGGCTGCGCTTGTTGCGGCCCGTGGCCAGATGATTGACGCTGTCGCCTGCGACGAAGTGGTTGGCGACCGCCCAGTTGCGCTGGAACGCCCCCTCGATCGGCTCGACCGCGATGACGTCGGCGCCGAGATCGGCGAGCGTCTGCGCGGCCAACGGGCCCGCGAGATAGTGATTGAAGCTGAGGATCTTGACGCCGTCGAGCAGGTTCATCCGTTCACCTCGATTCAAGCAGCCGCACCCGGCGCGCCGCGCCAGGCGAGATCGAACGTCTTGACCAGGGCACGTGCGGCCGCATCCTGTGCAGCCGGCAATGGCAGCCGCGGCGGGCGCGGGTGGCCTGCTGCAAAACCCATGTGGCTGAGCAAGGCCTTGCTGCCGGCGACGTAGGCCTGGCCGCCGACGAATTCGATCACCGGCAGATATTTCAGGTAGAGCTCGCGCGCTTCCTTGATCGCGCCGTGGTCGGCGACGAGGCTGAAGATGCGGGCCATTTCCGCCGGGACCACGTTGGAGGCCACGGCCACCCAGCCCTGCGCGCCCTCGACAAAGGATTCGAATCCGAGGATGCCGCCGAACACCGTCATCCTGTCGCCGCAGAGGCGGATGATGTCGCGCACGCGCGTCACCTCCAGCGTCGACTCCTTGATATAGAGGCAGTTGTCGATCTCGGCGATCCGCGCCACGAGCGGCGGCTTGAGATCGACATTGGCGGTTGCCGGATTGTTGTAGACCATGATCGGCAGCGCGATCGCGTCGGCCACCGTCTTGTAGTGATGCACGAGCTCGTCGTCGGTCGGCGTCGAATAGAACGGCGGGATGATCATCACGCCGTCAGCGCCCAGTTTTTCGGCACGGCGGCTGAGGCGCACCACCTCGCGCGTATCCTCCGCACCGGTGCCGATCAGCACGGGGACGCGGCCCGCCGCCTGACGAACGACGACCTCGGCAACCAGCGCCTTCTCGTCATCGTCCATGGACAGAAACTCGCCGGTCGAGCCAAGCGGGATAAGCCCGTGGATGCCCTCCGCGATCTGCCAGTCGACGAAGGCGCGCAAGGCCGCGACATCGACCTCGCCCCCGGCCGTGAACGGGGTGATCATGACGGTATAGGTGCCGCGGAACGTCTTCATCAGGGCATCGCCGGGTGCTCGGGTGACTTCAGGCGATGGATGCGGCCTTCGGAATATCCGCACAGCGTGTGCAATCGTTTCCATCGCTGGCTCTGCATTGGGCAACACCATCCATTTTTTGAGCTTGATCCGCGTGGAATTCGCCCATAGCGTTTCTGCAATCGTTTCCAGTGTATCGGCAGGTTTGATGAGCGTCACGCTCAAAGATGTGGCACAGGCGGCCCGTGTTTCAGTCAGCACCGCTTCCCGGGCGCTGACGGGAACCGGCCCGACCAGCGAGCGCACGCAGCAGCGCCTTGCGCGCATCGCGCGCGAGCTCGGCTATCGGCCGAACCCGATCGCGCGCGGCCTCAAGACCGGACAGTCGCGGCTGGTGGCGCTGCTCGTCCACAATCTCACCAACGCCTCGTTCCAGGTGATGGCCGAAGTGGTGCAGGCGCGCCTGAAGGCGCTGGGTTATCAGATGCTTCTGTGCATCGGCGGCGACGATCCGCAGCAGGAGAGCGACACACTCACCACGCTGGTCGATCACCGCATCGACGGACTGATCGTGGTGCCGACCGGCAAGAACGGCGCGCAGCTCAAGGCGCTCGCCAAGGACGTACCCATCGTCTGCCTGGTGCGACGCGACGACGCGACCGATCTCGAGACCGTGCTCGCCGACGATCCGCAAGGCGCTTATCTGGGCACGCGTCACCTGATCGAGCTCGGGCACAAGCGCATCGGGCTGATCGTCGGCCGCCAGGACACCACGTCCGGCCGCGAACGCTTGTCCGGCTATGTCCGCGCGCTGCGCGAGGCGGGGATCGCCAGGGACGACACATTGATCCACGCCGGCCATTTCGAGCCCGAGACCGGCGCGACCTGCGCGCGCAAGCTGCTCGACCTCCCCCGGCCACCGAGCGCGATCTTCGTCGCCAATCACGAGGCAACGCTGGGCGTGCTGCGCGTGACGGCGGAGCGGAACATCGCGATTCCCGATGATCTCTCGCTGCTCTGCTACGAGGACATGCCGTGGTTCGAATGGCATCGCCCGGCGATCAGCATCGTCGACAACGGCGCACGCGATCTTGCCGATCTCGCCGTCGACCGGCTGCTGCATCGCATGGACGCCAGGGGAAATAGCAAGGGCAATGGCGCTGACGGCGTGCGCGAATATCGCGTCGGCGCCAAGCTGATCAAGCGCGACTCCTGCCGCCAGTTCGACGCGCTGCCGCCTGCGAAATCCGGCAAGTCCAAATCGTCTTCATCCAAATCGTCTGCGGCCAAGTCCGCGAAGGTCTGATCGATGCCCTATGTCGAAGTGCTCGCCCCGCAAGCTTCATCCCAGCGCAAGGCCGCGCTGGCGCGGTCCGTGACCGACGGCCTGATGTCGGCGTTCGGCGTGACCGCTGATACGGTCACGCTCTATTTCCTGAACATTGCGGCCGATGACTACGCCCACGCCGGCACGTTCGGCGCTCCGGCTACCGGCCAGCGCATCCTGCTCAAGGTCCACGCCTTCCGCCGCCGCGAGGCCGAGCGCCGCGCCGCCGCCATCGCACTGACCCGCGCCGTATGCAGCGCCTATGGCGTGCCGGGCGACGACGTCGCGGTCTACTTCTGCGATCGCGACCGCAGCGAAGTGTCCCACGATTCCAAGCTCGCCAGCGACTGACGGGAGCACACCATGGATCGCTTCTATAGCCAAGACCAGAAAGCCCTGCGCGAGACTTCCCGCCGCTTCGCGGAAGCAGAGATCCTGCCGCGCGCCGCCGCGATCGATCGCGAGGACCGTTTCGACCGCATCCTTTACAAGGGCATGGCCGATCTCGGCCTGTTCGGCATCTGCCTGCGCGAAGGCGCGGGTGGCGCCGGGCTCGATGCGGTCGCAGCCTGCATCGCGATGGAGGAGCTGGCGCGCTGCTCAGGCGCGGTTGCCAATGCCTTCGCGATCCCCGTCGAAGCGGTGCTGTTCTTCGACCATCACGGCACCGAGGCACACAAGGCGCTGATCCCAAAAATCCTGAGCGGCGACATCATTCCCGCCACCGCCGTCTCCGAGCCCGATCACGGCTCCGATGTTGCCAGCATCCGCACCAACGCGGTGCGCGAAGGCAATGGCTGGCGGCTCAACGGCACCAAGGCCTGGGTGACGCTCGGCGGCGTGGCCGACCGCATCATGGTGTTCGCGCGCACCGGCGCAGACGCGGGCCATCGCGCCATCTCCTGCCTGCTCGTCGACGGCGCCCTGCCCGGCATCGCCCGCGGGAAGAACGAGGAGCTGCTCGGCATGCACGGCCTCGACGACTGCCAGATCACCTTCTCCGACGTGCGCCTGCCCGCCGACAGCGTGATGGGGCCGGAGAACCAGGCTTTCAAGATGGCCATGAGCAACTTCAACTTCAGCCGGCTGATGATGGCCTCGATGGCACTCGGCATGGCGCAGGCCGCGTTCGAGGACGCGACCGCCTATGCCAGGGACCGCAAGCAGTTCGGCCAGGCCATCATCGGCTACCAGGCGGTGCAGTTCATGCTCGCGGACATGTCGACCGACATCGCCGCTGCGCGCCTCTTGATCCATCACGCCGCGCGCCTGCACGATGCCGGCGAGCCGATCGCGAAGGAGGCGGCGCAGGCCAAGCTGTTCACCACCGACATGGCGATGAAGCACGTCTCCAACGCGCTGCAGATCCACGGCGGCAACGGCTATTCGCGCGAATACCGCATCGAGCGGATTTTCCGCGACGTTCGCCTTGCCCAGATCTACGAGGGCACCAACCAGATCCAGCGGCTGATCATCGCCCGCCAGGTCGAGAGGGAGGCGGCGTGAGGGCATGCTGAGCATCATCACGGCGAAAGAGGCCGCAGGCCTGATCCGCGACGCGGACACGCTGATCGTCGGCGGCAATGGCGGCACCGGCGCTGCCGAAGCCATCCTCGACGCACTGGAGCAGCGCTTCCTCGGCGGCCAGGGCCCGCACGATCTGACGCTGATCAACATCACCGGCGTCGGCGCCGTGACCGAGAAGGGCCTCTGCCATCTCGCCCATGAAGGCCTGATCGCGCGCGTGATCGGCGGCAATTTCGGCCTGCAGGTGCCGTTCATGCGGCTCGTCCGCGACGAGCTCATCGACGCCTATAACTTCCCGCAAGGCGTGATGAGCCAGCTCTGCCGCGCGATGGCGGCAAAGCATCCCGGCGTGCTCACCCATGTCGGCCTCAACACCTACATGGACCCGCGCCAGGACGGCGGCCGCATGAACAAGCGCACCACCGCGCCGCTGGTGGAGCTGCTCGAATTGCACGGCCAGTCCTGGCTGCTCTACCGCGTCCCCGCTCCGCCCGATGCCGCCATCATTCGGGGCACCTCCGCTGATGAAGACGGCTATATCAGCATGGAGCACGAGGGCACGACGCGCGAGGATCTCTCGATCGCGCAGGCCGTGCACAATGCCGGCGGCACCGTGATCTGCCAGGTCAAGCGCATCGTCAAGCGCGGCTCGATCCATCCGCAGATGGTGAAGATCCCGGGCTTCCTGATCGACCATGTCGTGCTCGAGCCCGAGCAGATGCAGACCTACGGCACCGCCTACGATCCCGCGCGCTCCGGCGAGACGCGGGTGCCGGTGGCGATGATCACGCCTGATCCGCTGACCGAGCGCCGGGTGATCGCCCGCCGCGCCGCGTTCGAATTGCGCCCGCGCGACGTCGTCAATCTCGGCGTCGGCATCTCCGCGATGATCCCCAATGTCGCGGCCGAGGAAGGCATCTCCGACCTGATCACGCTGACCGTGGAATCCGGCGTGGTCGGCGGCGTGCCCGGCCACGCCCGCGAGTTCGGCACCGCGATCAACCCGCGTGTCATTCTCGACCAGGCCTATCAGTTCGACTTCTACGACGGCGGCGGCCTCTCCTGCGCCTTCCTCTCCTTCGCGCAGGTGGATGAAGCCGGCAACGTCAACGTCACCCGCTTCGGCGAGCGCCGCGATGGCTCCGGCGGGTTCATCGACATCACCCAGAACGCCAAGCGGCTGATCTTCAGCGGCACCATGACCGGCGGCAAGTTCGACATCGGCGTCGAGAATGGCCGTCTCGCGATCCGGCGCGACGGTGCCTTCCGCAAATTCGTGCCTGAGGTCGGCCAGATCAGCTTCAGCGCCTCGCTCGCCGCGCAACGCGGCCAGCACGTCAGCTACGTCACCGAGCGCGCAGTGTTCGAGCTGGAGAACGGCCACGTGACCCTGACCGAGATCGCGCCGGGCGTGCGGCTGGAGGAGGACATCCTCGCCCATACGGGCTTTCGACCACGCATCAGCCCGCAACTGAAGGACATGGACCCGCGCATCTTCCGCTCCGGGCCGATGGGCATCGCGCAAAGCTTCAAGGCGCTGCCGGCGCGGCCGCGCAAGGTCGCCTGAGGGATCAGCATGGACACGAGCGCCCCGATCAATCTCCGTTACGAGGACATCGCGCTCGGTGCCGAGTTCGAGACTGCCGCGCACACCGTGACCGAGGCCGACATTGCGGCCTTCGCCGACGTCACCCGCGATCACCACCCGCTCCACGTCGACGGCGCCTATGCGCGCTCGCGCGGCTTTCCCGCCGTGATCGGCCACGGCCTGTTCGGCCTGTCGCTGATGGAGGGGCTGAAGTCGGAATTGAAGCTGTACGAGGAGACCTCTGTCGCCTCGCTCGGCTGGGAGGACGTCAAGTTCAAAGGACCCATCGTCGCCGGAGACAGCTTGCGCGTCCGCTTCCGCTTCGTCGAGAAGCGTCCGACCAGGAATCCCGGACGCGGCATCGTCGTGGAGACGCTCGACCTGCTCAACCAGCGCGACGAGATCGTGACGGCCGCCCGCCACATCTCGCTGATCCTGACCCGGAAAGCCGACGCTGCGGCGGCCACGTGACGAGACAATGAAGAAGACGCGTACCGGAGAACGGCTCCTCTGCCACCCACGACTTGATCGGAGTATTCAGATGCGATTTCCAAAAACCTTCTCGGCCCTCGCCCTGCTGGTCGGCCTGACGCAGGCCGCTGGTGCCCAGACCTGCACGCCGAAGGTTCCGGCCTCGAGCCTGATCGAGGCGCCGAAATGGCAGATGTCGATCAACCCGACGCTGCCGCCGCAGCAATTCGTCGACGACAAGGGCGAGTTGCAGGGCCTCAATGTCGAGCTCGCCCGCGAGATCGCCAAGCGCATCTGCGTCGAGGCGGTGTTTTTGCGCATGGACTTTCCGCCGATGATTCCGGCGCTGCGCTCGGGACGGTTCGACGCCATCAACACCGGCCTGTTCTGGACCGAGGAGCGCTCGAAGATGCTCTACCTCGTGCCTTATGCGCAGCAGGCGATCAGCATCTACACCGATCCCTCCTCCAGCCTGAAGCTCGAAAAGTTCGAGGATCTCGCCGGCCGCGTGGTGGGCGTGGAATCGGCGACCTACACGGAGCGCAAGGCACGTGAGTTCAGCACCGCGATGGAGGCCAAGGGCCTCAAGCCGATCGAGCTGCGCACCTTCACCACCGTCACCGCCACCTCCGCGGCGCTGCGCGCCGGCCAGCTCGAGGCCGCGCTCAACATCAACGAGACCGCCAACTCGCTGGAGCAGAAGGGCATCGCAAAGATCTGGGTCCGCGACATCGCCGGCACCGACATCACCTTCGCTTTCCGCGACAAGCTGCTCGCCCAAGCCGTCGCCGATGCTCTCACCGCGATCCGGGCCGACGGCACCTATGACAAGTTGTTCGACAAGTTCGGCATGACCAAGCTGAAGGCCACGACGTTCGCCATTCGCGGGGATGGACCGACGAACTGAGCAGGCTCCACCGGCGCTCCGATCTCGTCATTGCGAGCGCAGCGAAGCCATCCAGCATCTTTCCGCGGCGGACAGTCGGGATTGCTTCGCTACGCTCGCAATGACGCAGTGTGGGCAACGGCACGGACACAAGTGTCGGACGCTGGGTTATAGCACAAGCGTAACCCACCTCTTGCTGTCGGCGCGAAGAGAAATGGTGGGTTGCGCCCGGCGCACGCGCTTCGCGCATCCACCAGGCTAACCCACTAGGCTGCTTGTCTTACGCGCTCGCCTGGGTCACGAACTTCGTGTTCAGGTACCCTTCGATTGCCTCCAGGCCGCCTTCCGAGCCGTAGCCGGAATCCTTGATGCCCCCCGAACGGCACTTCCGGCAGCGCGAGGCCGTGGTGGTTGATCGAGACCATGCCGCTTCCGACGTCGGCCAAGCCTTGAACGAGTCCGGCCAAGGCCCGCAAGTCTCCGAACCATCGCAGGTCCCGCAAGGCCGCGTCACAAGAATGTTGCTGCGATCTGACCGATCACACCAGGCTCGACTTGCCGCGGCTCAGCACCTCGCCCGCGCCCTTGTCGCCGACGATCCTGCCCTGTTCGTACACGACGCGGCCTCGCGCGATCGTGGTGACGGGCCAGCCGGTGACGTCAAAACCTTCCCACGGCGTATAGTCCGCCCCATGGTGCAGATCGGCCTGTTGAATCTTCTTCTTCAGCTTCGGGTCCCACAGCGCAATGTCCGCATCGAAGCCGACACCGATCGAGCCCTTGCGCGGATAGAGGCCGTAGATACGGGCGTGGTTGGTCGCGGTCAGCTCGACGAATTTTTGCAAGGTGATGCGGCCCTTCGAAACACCTTCGGAGAACAGGATCGGCAGCCGGGTCTCGACGCCGGGAATGCCGTTCGGCACCCAGCGGAACGAGGTACGGGCGTTCGGCGTCAGCTTGCCCTTGGGATCGTCGTAGCGAAACGGGCAGTGGTCGGACGAGAAGGTCTGGAACACGCCTGAGGTGATGCCCTCCCAGATCGCCTGCTGGCTCTCGACATCGCGCGGCGGCGGCGAGCAGACATATTTTGCGCCGGTGATGTCCATGTTGAGGCCCTTCATGTCGTCGGCCGTCAGCGTGATGTATTGCGGACAGGTCTCCGCATGAACAGGCAGGCCGCGCTGCTGGGCCCAGCGCACCTGCTCCATCGCCTCGCGACCCGAGACATGCACGATCATGATGGGAACGCCGATCACCTCGGCATGGCTGATGGCGCGATGCGTCGCCTCGCGCTCCACCGCCTGCGGCCGCGACACCCCGTGATAATAAGGCGCGATGTGGCCTTCGCGTTCCAGCTTGCTGGTGAGGAAGCGGATGGCGTCGTAGCCCTCGCAATGGACCATCACCAGCGCCTCCTCGCGGCGCGCGACCTCGAACACCTCGAGCAGTTGCTTGTCGCTGAGCACGAGGTCGTCATAGGTCATGAACACCTTGAACGAGGTGTAGCCGTCCTTGACCAGCGCCGGCAGCTCCTGCCCGAGCACGACCGCGGTCGGGTCGGAGATGATGAGGTGGAAGGCCGTATCGATATAGCATTCGCCTTCGGCGAGCTTGCGATAGTTCTCGACGCAGGTCCGCAGCGACGTGCCCTTCTCCTGCAGCGCGAAGGGCAGCACCATGGTGTTGCCGCCGGCCGCCGCCGCGCGCGTCGCCGAGGCGAAGTCGTCGGCCATGACCACGTCGGGACCGGAGGGTTGCGAGATGTGGACATGGCTGTCGATGCCGCCCGGCAGCGCCAGCAGCCCCGTCGCGTCGATCTCGCGCGCCGCGCCCTCGATGCGCTCGGCGATGCTGACGATGCGGCCGTCGCGAATGCCGATATCGGCGCGAAACTCGTCGCTGGCCGTCACGATGGTGCCGCCGCGAATGGCGAGATCGAGCTGGGTCACTGATGTCTCCGTCACTTGATGACCGCTGATGTCTGAAAGATCCGGCCCCACTGCGCAAGGGCCGAGATGTCGCCGCCAGCGAGTTCGAGTGTCCGCCACAGCGTGACCGCGACCGAATCGAGCACGGCGATGTCAAGCTCCCGCTCCAGCGGGGCCGCCAAGGCGGCGCCATCGAGATTGGTGCAGAGGATCACGATCGCATCCGCCCCCTCCGCGGCCACGGCGCGGATCATGTCCGCAATCGTCGAGGGCTCGACCTCGGCAAAGGAGAAATTGTCGCGCAGGCCAAGATGCCGCTCGGCATGCGGGGCGATCCCCTCAGCGGCCCAGACGTCGCCGATCCGCCGCTGCACGTCGTCGGTGTAGGGCGAGACGAGGCCGACACGTTTGGCGCCGACAGCGCGGGCAGCATCGATGCAGGCAAGCGTCGATGTCGTCGCGGGCACACCCGTGCGTTCCGTGATCGCCTCGCACAGGCTCCGGTCGCGACTGACGCCGAGCCAGCTTGCGGAGGTGCCGTTCCAGGCGATCGCGTCGACCTTGGCATCGGCCAGCAGATCCGCGGCGGGAAGCATCACGGAGGCGTCGAACTGGCTCAGCGCGGCGGCATCGAGTGCGATCTCGGTGACGCGGAAGCGCGAGAAATGCGAGGTGACGCCGGAGACGCCCGCCAGCATGGTGCTGGTGACGGGCTCGAGCACCGAGTTGGAGGACGGCGTGATCATGCCGAGACGCTTGCGCATGGCGATACCTTACGACGCCTGCGCAAGCCGCGTCGACTCCTCGCGGATCAGAGCCATGATGTGGCGCTTGGCGTCGTTAAATTCCGGGCTGGTGATGTCGCGCGGCCGCGGCAGGTCGAAATTGACGGCCTCGCGGATCCGGCCGGGGCGCCTCGTCATCACCACGATCCTGTTGCCGAGCACCAGCGCCTCGTCGACGCTATGGGTGACGAACACGATGGTGGAGCGGCGCTTCTGCCAGATCGCGACCAGTTCCTCCTGCATTTCGAGCTTGGTCTGGGCGTCCAGCGCCGCGAACGGCTCGTCCATCAGGATGACGCTGGGGTTCATCAGCAGCGCACGGGCGATGCCGACGCGCTGGTTCATGCCGCCGGACATCTCGGAGGGATGATGGTGCTCGAAGCCACGCAGGCCCACGAGATCGATGAACTCCATGGCGCGATGTTGCCGCTCCGCCTTGGCGATGCCCTTGAGCTTGAGGTGGAAGGCGATGTTGTCGATCGCCGTCAGCCACGGCATCAGGGTCGGCTGCTGGAACACCACGCCGCGGTCGGAGCCCGGCCGCTCCACCTGCTTGCCGTCGACCAGCGTGCGGCCGCTCGTCGCCTGCTCGAAGCCGGCGATGATGTTCAGGAGGGTCGACTTGCCGCAGCCGGACGGGCCGAGCAGGCAGACGAAGTCGTTGGCCTCGATGTCGAGATTGATGTTGTCCAAGGTCAGCAGGTCGCGGCCGCGCCGCTTGTCGGAAAACACCTTGACGATGTTGCGAAGCTCGATTGCCGCCATCAGCCCGCCCTGCCCTGCACGGTGGTCGTCCGCTGCCAGCGCAGCGTGCGCGCCATGATCGCTTTCAGGCCGAGGTCGGAGAGATAGCCGAGCAGCCCGATGGAGATCATCGCCGCGAGCACGATGTCGTAGCGCAGGAAGTAATAGGAATCCCACAAGACGTAGCCGAGGCCGCTCTTCACCGCGACCATCTCGGCGGTGACCGTCAGCATCCAGGCCGAGCCGACCGCGATGCGCAAACCGGCAAAGATCGAGGGCAGCGCCGCCGGCAGCACGATGTCGGTCAGCATCTGCCGGCCGTTGGCGCCCATCATCGCGCCGGCGCGCACGAGATTGTGGTCCACGGTCTTGACGCCGTGGATGCTGTTCATCAGGACGGGGAAGAAGGCGCCGAGGAAGACCAGGAAGATCGCCGGCTTGTCGGCGATGCCGAACCAGATGATCGCGAGCGGAATCCAGGACACCGGCGGGATCGGGCGCAACATCTGCAGCGTCGGCTCCAGCGTCTTCTCGAACAGGCGCGACCAGCCGATCGCGACGCCGGCGAGGATGCCGAACAAACTTGCCAGCGCAAAGCCGCCGAACACGCGCAAGGCGCTGGCGAGCGCATCGCGCAGCCAGTGGCCGGAATAGGTTTGCGTGGTCTCGTCGAAGCCGAACACCCAGTCGCCGAGCGCATGCAGCACCGCGCTCGGCGCCGGCAGCAGCGCCGGCGGCAGCATGCCGCTGCGGGCAAAGGCTTCCCAGCCCGCGATCAGCAGCGCAGGCACGACGAGGCGTTCGAGCCCCTGGAACGCCCGCGTCAGCCGAAACGCCGGCCTTGCGGGCGAGACGTCAGTAACCGAGGTCATTCTTGGCCTTTCCGGTGGCCTGCTCCAGGAACGAATAGTCCATGTTCTTCTCCGCTTCCGCGGAGACGTCCTTCGAGATGTATTTGAGGTCGCGCATCATCGCGGCGATCGCCAGCGTCCGGGAGCGATGGATCGCGGGATCGGGCGAGGCATTCTTCAGCGCTTCCGTCGCCACATTCTTGTCGAGGCCGGTGAGCTTGTTGATGACGTCGATCCATGGCGCCTTGTCGGCGATCAGCCTGTTGTCGAGCTCGACCACTGCGCTGACGACACCCTGGACGCCGGCGCGCTGGCTCGCGATCACGTCGGAACGGGTGACGATGAGGTTGGTGAGATTTCCGGCAGCCTGCTCATACGGCAGCACGAAATGCTTGCCCGCACCGGCGAGCCGGATCTGCGAGGCGAACGGCTCGACCGAGCAGATCATGTCGACCTCGCCGCGCTGGAGCGCTGCGAGATGATCGGACGGATTGGGGATGTTGATGAACTGGACGTCCTTGTTGGGATCGACACCCTGCTTGAGGAACGCGCCGCGCATGTGGATGTCCTGCGCATTGCCGCGGGACGCCGCGACCTTGAGCGGCTGACCGTCGCTCTTGGCCTTCGCAACGGTGGTCTTGAACGTGGCCCAGTCGTCAGGGGGAAGATTCAGCTTCGCCGAGGAGAGACATTCCGAGCCACCGTTGATCTGGCCAGAGACGGCGACGACGTCGAAACCTTTGTCGAGCGCGGTGATGTAGTGCAGATAGGTCACCTGCGCGACGTCGATGCTCTTCGATACCAGGGCCGTGAGCACGTCATTGCCCGAGTTGAAGCCGGTGGCCTCGACCTCGACGCCCTTGGCCATGCTCGGGATCAGCGACATCGGCAGGCAGTGCGCACATTTGGCGTAGCCGAGCTTGATCTTCGCGGTCTGCGCAGAGGCGAGATCGCTTCCGCCGAACATCGCCGCCATCACCACGAGGCCCAGTCGCAAACCCGTCCGCATCGCTCACTCCGTTTCGAAGGCGCGGGATCTCGCCGCGTCGCCGGATCATCCGCCGCCCTCGGCCGCAGCGCAATCGGGTTTTTGCATGCTGCATACAATTTACGCGCTATGCCATTGTTTTCAGCGATATACGTCGATATTTTGGGCAAGCAAAAGAGCCGAAAACGCCTAGGATCAACGTGAGAAATGAGGCACGCGTGCAGCCAAAACCGGAAGCGACGAAGGGACGAAGGTCGCCCAAACTCAAGCGGATGGGTCTGCATGAGCGCGCCGCCGCGCGGATGCGGACGATGATCATTCGCGGCGAGCTGCCGCCCGGCTCGCAGACCCAGGAGACAAAATTGTCGAAGGAGCTCGGCGTATCGCGCACCCCGTTGCGCGAGGCGATGAAGGTGCTGGCGGCGGAAGGGCTGATCGAGCTCCGCCCAAACCGCAGCCCGCGCATTGCCGATATCGCGGTCGACGGCATCGCGGAATTGTTCGAGGCCCTCGCCGGCATCGAGCGGCTCGCCGCCGAGCTCGCCGCGGTGCGCGCTACCGAGCGGGACCTCGCCCGCCTCCGCACGCTGCAGACTCGCATGGAGGGTCATCACCGCAACGGCAAGCTCGACGACTATTTCGCCATCAACGGCGAGATCCACAACGCCATCGTCCGCATGGCCCGCAACACGCCGCTGCGCGAGGCGCACGAGACGCTGATCTCCCGCGCCGAGCGCGCGCGTTATCTCGCGCTCGGTGCCGACAGGCGCTGGAGCAACTCGGTCGACGAGCACGCCGATATCCTGGCGGCATTGGAAGCACGCGACGGCGAAGCGGCCGGCCGCCTGCTCGGCGCCCACGTTGGGCGCACCGGCACGGCGCTGCTCGAAGTGCTCGCGACATCGCAGCCGAAGCAGACGGCGGCGTGACCATGAAGCTGCTGCTGCTCAACCCGAACACCAGCATCGAGGTCACGCAGCTGATGCTGGATGTTGGGCAGCGCGCGGCCGCATCAGGAACCGAGCTGATCCCCTGCACCGCGACCCGCGGCGTGCCCTATATCGCAACGCGCACCGAGGCGCAGATCGGCGGCGCGATCGCGCTTGAGATGCTGGCCGAGCAGCACATGAAGGTGGATGCCGCCATCATAGGGGCCTTCGGCGATCCCGGCCTGTTCGCCGCGCGCGAGACCTTCGACATTCCCGTGATCGGCATGGCGGAAGCGGCGATGCTGACGGCGTGCATGGCCGGACGCCGCTTTGCCATCGTCACCTTCGCCCAGGCGCTCGGCCCCTGGTACGAAGAATGCGTCCGCGCCCACGGGCTGTGGGAGCGCTGCGCCGGCATCCGCATGCTCGATACGCCCTTTCAGGCGATCTCCGAGGTCGGCACCGAGAAGGAAGACGTGCTGGTCGAGCTCGCCCGGCGCGCCATCGTCGAGGACGAGGCCGATGTGCTGATCTTTGCGGGCGCTCCGCTCTCGGGCCTTGCCGAGCGCGTCGCGGACCGCATCCCCGTCCCCGTGGTCGATCAGGTCGTTGCCGCGGTGAAGCAGGCCGAAGCGCTTGTCGCGCTGCGCCTGCGCAAGGCAACGGCAGGCACGTTCCGCCGCCCCGCCGCCAAGCCGACCATCGGTCTTGCCGGCGCGCTTGCCGCCCGGCTCGAGCATCGCGACAGCTAGGGGAGCTTCGGCGGCCGATGCGAAAAATCCAGTTCGTTCTGGAGGATACGGCCGAGGGCAAACAAACGGGATTCGCGGCCCGGTGGCGCGATGATCTGGATGCCGAAGGGCAGCTCATTCTCCCCTCCGGGTACTGGCAAAGTCAGCACCGGGAAACCGACCAGCGACACGATGAAAGTGACCGCGAGATAATCGATCGGCGTGTCCAGCGCCGCGCCATCGATCGCAGTGACGTCGGCGACCTCGTTCGGCCAGGGAAACACGGATGCGGCCGGCGCGACCAGGAAATCGGCGCCGGTGAACAGCGCGCGAAAGCTGCGGAAGATCGCAGTGCGACGCCGTTCGGCGTTGAGATAGTCCTGCGCGGACAGGTTGGCGCCGGCCTCGATGTTCCAGATCACCGTCGGCGTGAGCTCTGCACGCCGAGTCCTCAGCAGCTCGCCATAGCTGTTCGCGATGTGTGCGGCGCGCAAGGTGCGGAAGGTTTCGATCGCCCCGCCGCAATCGGGCGAGGACGGCACCACATCGGCAACACGCGCGAGCGCCTCCCATGCCGCAGCGAAGCGCGCACGGACCTCGCGTGCAACCGTCGCAACGCCGAAATCGGGCGTGAAGGCAATCCGGGGACGATCGACGATGGGTCGATCATCACTGGCGCCGCCGAGCGAAATGGGATCATCCGCATCGCTCCCGGCGCAGACGGCCAGAGCAAGCTCGAGATCGTCGACGCCACGCGCGAGGAAACCGTGCGTCGCGAGCATGTCCCAGCCGAGCGGCCGTCGCGGCGACGGGATGCGGCCGGGCGTCGGCCGGATCGAGGCGACGTCGCAGAAGCTGGCGGGCGTGCGCACCGAGCCGCCGAAATCGGTGCCGTGGGCCAGCGGCACCATCCCCGCCGCGACCGCGACGGCGGAGCCGCCGGACGATCCGCCGGAGGTCAGCGCGGGATCGAACGGATTGCGCGTCGGCCCGCGCAATCTGTTGGTGCAGACCGCGCCAAAGCCAAACTCCGGCGTGTTGGTCTTGCCGAGAATGATCGCGCCGGCGCGCCGCAGCCGCGCCACGACGAGATCGTCCTCGGCCGGGACGTGATCACGGAACAGCACCGAGCCGTAGGTCGTCGTAAGCCCCGCGGTGTCGGTGAGGTCCTTGATGGCGATCGGCACGCCATGCAGCGGGCCGATGGGCGCAGGCGCCGAATCGCAGATCTGCGCGGCCCGGCGGGCGCCGTCCGCATCGACCGTCACGAAGGCCGCCAATCGGGCGTCGAGGCTCGCAATCCGCGCAAGATGCGCGTCGACGGCCTCACGGGAGGACACTTTGCCGCTTGCAACGCCGCGCGCAAGCCCCGTGGCGGTGAGCTCGCATATCGATCGATCCGATGTCATCGGGCCACCATGCCAAAACGCCGGCCGAAAAGCGACCGGCACGGGCACGAGACTTGCTTTCTCCTCTGGGGCAACGGGAGGCAACACCATGGTTGATGCGCCAAGCGGCCGATCGCTCGTCGTCGACGCGGTCACCCACCGCTATCCGAGCGGCGCGCTTGCGGTCGAGAACATCAATCTCGACATCAAGGGCGGCGAGATCATCGCCCTGCTCGGCCCGTCCGGCTGCGGCAAGACGACTCTCTTGCGCATCATCGCCGGCTTCATCGCGCAGACGCAGGGGCGGATCATCATCGGCGACGACATCGTCGATACGCTGCCGCCGTACAGGCGCGCGGTCGGCATCGTGTTCCAGAACTACGCGCTGTTTCCACATCTCAGCATCAGCGAGAACGTCGCCTACGGCCTCGCCGCCCGCGGCATCGACAAGGCGATGCGCCAGCGCGAGGCGCAGCGCCTGCTGGAGCTCGTGCAGCTCCCGACCATGGCCGAGCGGCTGCCGCGGCAGCTCTCCGGCGGCCAGCAACAGCGCGTTGCGCTCGCCCGCGCGCTCGCGATCAAGCCGTCGATCCTGCTGCTCGACGAGCCCTTCGCCGCGCTCGACAAGAATTTGCGGCTGGACATGCAGATCGAGGTCAAGCGGCTGCAGCGCGTCTCCGGCATCACCACGCTGATCGTGACGCACGACCAGGAAGAAGCCCTCTCGATGGCCGATCGCGTCGCCGTGCTGAGCCATGGCAAGCTCGAGCAGTTCGGCTCGCCGTCCGACGTCTACGATCGGCCGCAGACGCTGTTCGTCAACACCTTCGTCGGCTCCACCAACCGCATGCCCGGTGTCGTGGTCTCGGCGGATCGTACGGCGGCGAAGGTGCGGCTCGATGCCGGCGCGGAGATCATCGCAAGGCCGGCGGGCGGTACGCTCAGCGAAGGCGGCCGCGTCACGGTCTGCATCCGCCCCGAGCATCTGCAATTCGTCGGCGACGAGACCGGCTTTGCCGGCGTCGTCGGCATGTCGCTGCCGCTGGGCGCAACCGTCGTGCACGAGGTCACCACCGCCGACGGCTCCGGCGTCAAGGTTGCGCAGGCGCGCATCGGCGAGACGCGTGCGCTGGAGAACGGCGCCGCGGTGCGCCTTGCTCCGCTTGGCCCGTCGCTCGCCAACGCCTTTCCCGCAACGCTTTAGATCCAATTCTTGTCCAGAGGGGAGTTCGACATGATCATGAACCGCAGAAGCCTGCTGACCACGGCGCTCACACTCGGGGCCATGAAGGCATTTCCAGGCCTGAGCTTTGCCCAGGCCCGCCCGCTGGTGTTTGCCACCTTCACCGGAAGCTGGGAGGAAGCGCACAAGGCCGTGCTGGTGCCGGCGTTCCGCAAAGCCAACGCGGACGCCGCGATGGTGCTCGATCCCATGCTCTCGGTCGACCAGATCGCGAAGGTCAATGCCGCCAAGGCCAATCCGCCGATCGACGTCATGCTGCACGATCCCGGCCCCGCCCTCGTCGCCATCGGCCAGGACCTGGTCGAGCCCTATCCGGTCGAGAAGAGCACGTACTACAAGGATCTGATCACTGAAGCGCAGGAGCCGATGGGTCCTGCCCCGTTCTTCCAGGTCGTCGGCCTCACCTACAATCCGGAAGCCGTCAAGACGCCGCCGACCTCCTGGGCCGATCTCTGGAAACCGGAGTTCAAGGGCCGCGTCGGCATCACCAATCTCAACTCGACGCTCGGCACCGGCTGGCTGGTCGAGATCGCCAAGATGCGCGGCGGCTCCGAGGCCAATGTCGATCCCGGCTTCAAGGCGCTGGAGGAGCTGAAGCCCAATCTCGCCGCCGTCGCCGCCAATCCCGGCGCGCTCGCGACCCTGTTCCAGCAGGGCCAGATCGACATCTCGCCGGGCAATTTCAACGCCATCCAGATCCTGAAAGCGCGCGGCGTGCCGGTCGAGTTCGTGGCACCGAAGGAAGGCGCCATCGCGTTCAAGACCACGATCCACATCGTCAAGAACTCGCCGAACCGCGAGCTCGCCTTCAAGCTGATCGAAGCGGCGCTGACGCCGGAGGTGCAGACCACCCTGATGAACCCGCCCTATCTGATCGTGCCGACCAATTCCAAGGTGACGATGGGCGGCGAGATCGCGCGCGTGCTGGCCAAGGACACCGCCGAGCTGAAGCAGAAATTCGTGTTCCAGGACTGGAAGAAGATCAACGAGCAGCGCTCGGCCTGGATCGAGCGCTTCAACCGCGAGATCAAGATCTAAGCTATGGGCGCAGCACCGGCATCACGGGACGTCACGTCCTACGGAATGGGATTGGCAGCGCCGCTGGCGCTGTTCTTCCTGGTCTTCTTCGTCGCGCCCCTGCTGCAACTGTTCTGGCTCTCGCTGCACAACGACACGGCCGGGCTCCATTGGGGGCTCGGCCAGTACCTGCACTTCCTCACCGATCCGTTCAGCCTGGGCGTGCTCGGCTCGACCCTGCTGCTGGGCGCCGAGGTGACCGCCGTCTGCCTCGTGCTCGGCTTTCCCATCGCCTGGCTGTACCAGCGGGTCGGGCCGAAGCTCCAGACCATCATCATCCTGATCGTGCTGCTGCCGCTTTTGACCAGCGTCGTGGTCCGCACCTTCGCCTGGATCGTCATCCTCGGACGCCAGGGCATCATCAATGCCACACTGCAATCCCTCGGCATCATCGATACGCCGCTGAAACTGCTCTACACCCAGTTCGGCGTCGTGATCGCGCTGGCGCAGGTGCAGATGCCCTTGATGACGCTGCCGCTGATCACCGCGCTCGGCCGCATCGATCCCAACCTCGACGATGCCTCCTGCTCGCTTGGCGCCGGAAGCTGGCGTACCTTCTTCCGGATCGTGCTGCCGCTGTCGCTGCCCGGCGTCATCGCCGGCTGCACCCTGACCTATGCCGCGGCGATCACTGCCTTCATCACCCAGTCGCTGATCGGCGGCGGGCAGATGCTGTTCATGCCGATGTATCTCTACCAGCAGGCCTCGACGCTGCAGAACTGGCCGTTCGCGGCCGCGATCTCGATCATCTTCCTGCTCGCCGTGCTCGCGGTCGTCTCGGTCTTCACCACGCTCGGCCGCCTGTCGCGCGGCTATGGAGGCGCATGATGAGCGGCCGCAGGCGCACCCTGGAAGCCCTGAGCTTCGAGCTCGTGATGACCATCATCGCGGTGCTTGCTCTGGCCATCATCATCGCGCCCTCGCTCGTGGTGCTCATTGTCTCCTTCACCAGCGGCTTCTCGCTGCGCTTCCCGCCGCCCGGCTATTCGCTGCGCTGGTACGCCGAGCTGTGGAATGCGTGGCAGCTGCACTTTGCCGCCAAGAACAGCCTGATCGTGGCGCTGTGGGCGACCGGCCTATCCGTCGCCCTCGGCGTCGCCGCCGCGCTCGCGATCTCCAGGTCGCAGGCCTTGTCGGCGCGGCTGCTCGATTCCCTCTTCATGTCGCCGCTGGTGCTGCCCGCGCTCGCCTTCGGCCTCGCCGCCCTGATGCTGTTCTCGCTGGTCGGCCTGCCGGTGTCGCCGCTGACGCTGGTGATCGGCCACACCGTGGTCTGCGTGCCCTATGTCGTGCGCAACACGGTCGCAGCGCTCGCCCAGCTCGAGCCGACCCTGCTCGAAAGCTCGGCGGTGCTGGGCGCGAGCCGCCTCTACACGTTCCGCCGCATCGTGCTGCCGCTGATCCGGCCCGGGATCATCGCGGGCGCCTTCATCGCCTTCATGTCCTCCTTCGACAACGTGCCGGTCTCGCTGTTCCTGCGCGATGCCGCGACCGACATGCTGCCGATCCGAATGTGGCAGGATCTCGAAGGCAAGCTGGATGTCACCATCGCGGCGCTGTCGGGCGTACTGATCATTGCCACCGTCGCGCTGGTCGCGGTCATGGAGCGCGTCACCGGCCTGTCGCGACGGCTGACCAACTAGAGCGGTTCACGGATTTATTGAATCGGAGGGGATTCCGGGTCTGGGACGAATATGATTCAAGATGCTGGCTGGGCTGGAGGCCAGCATCCGATGGTCCGACCAATTTCCAACGATTTGCGTAAGCGTGCGGTATCCGCTGTTGCCAAAGGTGAGAGCTGCCGATCTGTGGCGGAACGGTTTGGCGTTGCTGTCTCGTCAGTTGTGAAGTGGTCACAGCGTTATCGAACGACCGGCTCGGTAGCGCCTGGCAAGATGGGTGGTCACCGCAAGCCTGTGCTTGATCCGCACCGCGCCTTCATCGTCGAGCGGATCACTCAGACGCCGCACCTGACGCTGCATGGTCTGAAGGCGGAACTGGCAGCCCGTGGGGTCAAGGTCTCACACAATGCGGTCTGGCTGTTCCTGCGCCGGGAAGGGCTGCGGTTCAAAAAAAACACTGTTCGCCCTCGAACAGGCTCGCGCCGACGTCTCTCGTAGGCGCTTGCGTTGGCGAGCCTGGCAGGCCGGGCTCGATCCGGGCCGGCTCGTCTTCATCGATGAGACCTGGATCAAGACCAACATGGCCCCTTTGCGAGGCTGGGGACCCAAAGGGGCGCGCCTGCGCGGCTTCGCTCCGCACGGTCACTGGCGTACCCTCACATTCCTCGGCGCGCTCCGCCATGACCAACTCACGGCACCCTGCGTCTTCGATGGCCCGATCAACGGTGAATGCTTCCGTGGTTACGTAAAGCACATTCTCCTGCCAACCCTGCGTGAAGGCGACATCGTCATTCTCGACAATCTCGGAAGCCATAAGTCGAAAGCCGTCAGGCAAATGATCAAGGCTGCTGGCGCCAGACTCTGGTACCTGCCGCCATACTCGCCCGACCTCAACCCAATCGAACAGGCCTTCTCCAAGATCAAACACTGGATGCGGCAAGCTCAGAAGCGCTCAATCGAGGAGACTTGGCGCCATATCGGTCACCTCGTCCAAGACATCCAGCCTCGCGAATGCGCCAACTACTTCGCCAGCGCCGGTTATGCTTCAATCAAAATGTGAAACGCTCTAAGGCGAGAGGATGAGCCTCGCCCAGCTCCGCAATGAAGGTGCGTTCCCTCCCCCTTGTGGGGGAGGGTTAGGGAGAGGGGTGGCTCAGCAAAAGGTGCCGATTGGTGCATCGCGTGTGGGTGAGCAACCAAAAGAGTCCCCGTGTGGCACCCCCCTGCCTGCCCTTCCTCCACAAGGGGGGGAGGGAACGGAGAGACACCGCCCAGCAGCCAAACTCCGTTCGACTTGAGACCATCACGCTTCAGGCGCCGCGGAACAGCGAATAGCCCCAGCGCGTGAATTTCAGCGGCAGATGAAAATGCTCGTCAACGTTCTTGATGCGGAAGCGGAACGGCGTCACGGTCAGGAAGCCGTCGCGCTCGCCAAAGAACTCCCCGAGATGAAACAGCACCTCATACTCGCCTGCCGTCACGCCCGCGCCTTGCGCGACGGAATGATCGAGCACGCCATTGGCGCCGAGCCGCCCGTCGGCGATACGCTGGGAATCCGGATCGATCCGCCAGATCTCGACGCGAAGGCCCTGCGCGGGCCGTCCGCTCGCCACATCGACCGCGTGAATGGAAATGCCGCCTGCCACAATGTTCCTCCCATGAGCGCAGCGCCATGGTAGACGGAAACACCACCGTTCGGCCAGCGCCCGCATTGCTGCCGGCCTTGTTGCCTGCTTTGGGGGCGATGACCACGCTTCAGGCCCTCGTCGCGCTCGCCTTGTTCGCGCCCGGCGTGGTCGCGCCCCGCGCCCATATCGAGGTCTGGCAGCTCTCGATGTTCTCCTGCGCGGTGTTCGCGGTCGGCATTCCCGCCTCGTTCTGGGGCGGCGGCTTCATTGCGCGCGTCGGCTCGCTGCGGATCGCGAGCCTGTGCGCGGCGACCATCGTCGTCGGCATGGCGCTGGCCTCGCTCGGATCGAGCGCCGCCCTGCTTGCGGCGGGCCTCTGCCTCGGCCTTGCCATGGGCCCGGAGACGCCGGCGAGCGCGGCGCTGCTGGCGCGGCTCGTCACCGCCGAGCGGCGCGCCTTCGTGTTCTCGGTACGCCAGACCGGCAACCAGATCGGCGCGGTCTGCGGCTCGCTGGCCCTGCCCGCGATCGCCATCGCGTTCGGGCCGGCCTGGTGCTATGCGGCCGTGGGCCTCTGCGCGCTGCTCGCGATCGCGCTGTTCGAATGGTTGCGGCCGGCCTACGCCGGCAAGCTCGCCCCGCCCCCAAAGCTCGATCTCCGTGCGCGGCTGGCACTGATGACGGCGAACCGGCGCATCGCGATGCTGGCGCTGGCCTCGATGCCGTTCAGCGCGATGCAGGTCTCGCTCAACACGGTATTCGTCACGCTCGGCACGCGCGAGCTCGGCCTCAGCCATATCGAGGCCGGCATGGCGCTCGCCTGCGCTCAAGCCGGCGGCCTGGTCGGCCGGCTCGGCTGGGGCTATGTCGCCATGCGCCTCGATGCCTCGCGCGCCGTGCTCATCGTCATCGGCCTCGGCATGGCCTTCTGCGCCGCGCTGCTGGGCCTCGATGGCGCCTCCCTCGGCCGCAACGGGCAATTCGTCGTGGCCGCATTGTTCGGCCTGACGGCATCGGGCTGGAACGGCGTTTTCATCGCCGAGATCGCGCGCCTGGCGCCACAGGACCGGATCGGCGAGACCACCGGCGCGGTGCTGACCGCATCCTATGCCGGGCTGCTGGCGGCGCCGGTCGTGGTGTCGATCCTTGACGGCGTGGCCGGGCTTGGCGCGGCGTTCTTCGCCTTGGCCTGCCTGGCTCTCTGCGGCACAGTGGCTCTGATCTGGGGAGGCCATGACAAAGCCGACAAATAGCGCGCGCGAGATTGCTGCCGACGTCATCGCGGGGCGGACGACCGCTGTCGAGACCGCCAGGGCCGCCCTCGCCCGTATCGAAGCCGCGAAGGCCTTGAACGCAGTCGTCGCTGTCGACCCCGGACGCACGCTCGCCGATGCCGCCGCGGTCGATGTTCGCCTGCGTGTCGGCGAGACCATGCCGCTCGCCGGAGTGCCCGTCATCATCAAGGACAACATCTGGGTCGGCGGCTGGCGTGTGACGCAGGGCTCGCGCCTGTTTGCCGATTTCATCGCGCCGCGCGATGCCGTCGCGGTCGAGCGCCTGCGCAACGCCGGTGCCGTCATCGTCGGCATCGGCGCGACGTCCGAGTTCGCCAGCAAGGGCGTCACCACCTCGCAGCTGTTCGGGCCGACGCGGCATCCGCTCGATCCCGCGTTGACGCCAGGCGGCTCATCAGGCGGCCCGGCCGCGGCCGTCGCCGCCGGTCTCGTGCCGCTCGCGATCGGCACCGATGCGGGCGGCTCCAGCCGCAGGCCGCCGGCCCATGTCGGCGTGGCCGGCTTCAAGCCGTCCTATGGCGCGATCCCCTACGGGCCCGGCTTCGCCGAACCGTTCTTCGGCCTCTCCGTCATCGCACCGATCGCCGCCGATGTCGCCGATATCGCATTGGCGTTCGAGACCATGGCCGGCATCGATCCGCGCGACCCGGATGCGGCCGGCATCGCGCAAGCGGCCGAGGACATCGTCGGCCTCCGTATCGCCTTCTCGCCGCGGCTCGGGCTCGACGCCGCCGTCGATGATGTCGTCGCCAACGGGCTCGTTTCCGCCATCGCACGTCTCTCCGCCGCGGGCCTCGGCATCACGCAGCGCGATCCCGTCTGGCCGGCCGGTGCGAGGGAAGAGGCCATCATGCCGCTCCAGCATGCCGGCCTCGCCGCGCTCTATGGCGATACCTTCCGCAAAGATCCGGCGATCTTCGATCCTGACATCGCGAGGCAGATCGAACGAGGGCTGTCGTGGTCGGGCAGCGACGTTGCGGGCGCGCTGATCGCGAGCGCCGCGATCGCCAATGCCTTCGCGGCCTTCTTCACCGAGGTCGATCTGCTGCTGGCGCCGACCGTCCCCTGCGTCGCCTGGCCGTTCACGCACGCGGGACCCGAGACGATCGGCGGCCGCGCCGCGAGCCCGCGCGCGCATGCCGTGTTCACACCGTTCGTCAATCATGCTCGTCTGCCGGCGATCTCGCTTCCGTGCGGGGCCGACGCAAACGGGCTTCCGTTCGGCCTCCAGATCATCGCCCGGCGCGGCCAGGACCGCACGCTGCTGCGCGCCGCGCGGCAGATCGAGGCGCAGTTGCGGGCGTAGCTTTGGGCAATGCGACGGTTTCGGAATAATCGCAATATACCCCTGTTTTGCCCGACGGGTCAAATTCCGGCGATGTCTGCGTAAGTCGTTGATTCCATTATCACCGGCTACTGTGCATGGGGTTGTTTTCGCACTTCTTGTTTCTCGGGCTTCAATCTAGCCGGCGAACGAGAAACGCAACCGCCGCCAGCCGATGACAATTCCGGTGATCGAGAACACCAGTCCGAGCGCACACAGGCCGACGATCAGGACATCGCGCAGGCGCGGGTGCGCGATGAGGATTGGAAAATCGAGCGTGTGGAGCGCGCCGTAGGCCCAGCGATAGGCCCGTCGCGACGCATCCAGCCTTTGCAGCACACGGCCGTCGGCCGCGTCGATGTCGAACCAGGCATCGCCGCAGCGGGAGCGGTAGACGGAAGCACCGGGGACGATGGACTGTGCGGGATAATCGTCATTACCCGCGAGGACAGAGGGCGCGGCGCAGCCCGTCGCAAGCTTCGTCATCATGCTCGCGATCGCTTGCGCACCGAGGCCTTCCGACTCTCGACCGTCCGGCCGCACCACGACCTGCTTATCGAGATCAATCCGCTCACGTCGGTGGACGGTGCCGTCAAACGCAAACCATTCCACTTCACGGGCAGGGAGCGATAGCGGCTTGCGATCCGGCGATGGAGCCGCCGTCCAGTCCGGCGAAGCATCGATCACGCCGGCTTCGGCCGACGTCAGCTGCCCGCGCGAGAACAGCCGGCCGTGATCCATGGAAAGCCATCCGCTGAAGATCCAGGTCAGCACGAAAACCGTCGCCACGAGACCGATGACGTGATGCAGGGCGTGCCAGCCGCGATATGGCGAGGCGAGCCGGCGTCCCCGCGTCTTCACGCGCAGGATCCCGAGCACCGCACCCAGCAGGGCTGCGATCAGCGCCAGCAGCGACAGCGTCCAGACCACGCCGTCCCACAGCGCCCAATTGCTCCTGAGGACCGTCGGATAGATCCAGTGCAAGACGCTGCCGGCGAGATTCCAGCCACGCTCGCGTCGCGTCGTATCCAGCACGACCTCGCCGGTGCGCGACGAGACGTAGACCTCCGTGCCGGCCGCATCGCCGAGGTCGACGCGAAGCAAGGGCCGGTGCCGGTCAAAGCCGTTCGGGACGCTCCATTGGTCGTGGTCCGCGTATGCAACGACAGTTGCTCGCGTTGCATCGAGCCCACGTTGACGCGCGTGAGCCAATACGATGGCGAGCGCGACCTCGGGTGACCGCACCGAGCCATCCTGCGCATCGGTCGCACGAAGCGCGCGCAGGTGCGAGGGTCCCGACACGATGTAGACCGGCCCGTCGCTGCGTTGAATCAGCCGTAGGCGCGTAGCGTCCGTGATTCCGCTCGCGGCGACCGCATCGGCAACGCTGATGCGCACCTCGCCGCGGTCGACCAGCGAAAGCCCGGCCATCCGTTCGGCTTCCGTCAGCGACGGAAACGGAACGAAGTGCATCACGATCCCGCTCGCGAACCACATCGCGAACAGCAGGCAGAACGCGATTCCGAGCCAGCGATGCAGGAGGACGATCGCGCCCATGCGTTCAGCGCCTACCATTTGAGCGCGGCCGAGAGCTCGTAGGTGCGCGGGGCGCCCAAGAGGATCTGGTCGGGATAGAACGGATCGCCCCAGATCGCGTAGCGCTTGTCGGTGAAGTTGCGCACCCGGAAGGTCAGGCGGGCCTGGTCGACGCCATTGAAGACCGTCTTCGGGATATCGACGAAGGCATAGACGTCGCCCACCGTGTAGGCGTTCATCGTCACCGTGTTGGCATCGGTGTTGTAGCGGTCGCCGACGTGCCGGCCGACGATGCCGAGCTCCACCGGCCACGGCGTGAAGAACCGGTACGACGCACCGGCATCGGCGACGATGCGCGGCACGTTCGGCGGCGTGTTGCCCGAGAACGACCCGCCGGCGAAATTGTAGTCGGCATAGCGGGCATCGACATAGGCGATGTTGCCCCACAGCCGCAGCGGCTCGATTGGCCGTACCGAGGCAGCAAGCTCGACGCCCTTGGACTCCTGCCGTCCGGCGATGTTGAGCGTTTGCCCGCCGGCCGCCGCATAGACGTTCTTGCGCTGGATATCATAGGCCGAGAACGACCACTCCGCCCGGTTGTCCCAGAACAGATGCTTGACGCCGGTCTCGTAGATGCGCGACGTCGTCAGGTCCAGAGGCTGGGTCGGTGACAGCAGGAAGATGTTGTTGGCGGACACGTCGGCGCCGGTCGCGTACTGGCTGAAGAAGGTCAGGCCAGGCACGGCCTCCCAGGTGTAGCCGATGCGTCCCGTGACCGGCGCCCAGTCGTTGGTGAACGGGAAGCCCGCGTTCACCAGCCCGTTGACGTCGGTCGAGTTGCGGTCGAGGCCGATATGCTCGACGCGCAGGCCGCCGACCAGCGCGAAAGTCCGCGTCAGCTTCAGCCGGTCCTCGAACGACAGCGCCTCGTTGTCGATGCGCGCGGTCTGCTGCTTGGTCGTGAGCGTGCCGTAGAAGCCTCGGTCTGGATTGACCAGCGACACGGAGTCGCCCGGGAAATTCGCGGCACCCGGCCGAACGAAATCGAGGTAGCTCGACGACAGCGTCGTGACCAGCCGGTTGTCGAAGCCGGCGATGTCAGTATCCCAGATCAGGTCGGTGATGTTGCCGACCAGCCGCTGGCTGTGCGCGACATAGAAGCGTTCGCGATCGACCAGGTTCGTACCGGAGTTGAATGCCTCGACCTCGTTGTTGAACCAGCTGCGCTCCGCGCCATAACCATAGGCCTGGCTCTTCAAGGTCAGGTCCGGCGCGAGCTTCAGTTCAAAACCGCCGCGCAACCAGACTTCCTGCGCCACGTTGCGGTTGTCGAGGACGTTGTAATTGGTGTTGAAGGTGCGGTCGTCGATGGTGACCGCACCGAGATTGGCTTTATTGTAGTTCGAGACGTAATTGCCCGAGACTATCCCCGCCGTCGCATGTGGGCCGCTGAAGGCGACCGGCACCAGCGGCGCGCCCCAATAGGCCTTTCCGCGGTCCTCGCGATATTCGATCGCGCCCCAAACCTTCAGACTGTCGGAGACGCGGTAGTTGAGCTGGCCGGAGACATCGAACGTCCTGGTATAGGTGTCGTCGACAAAACCGTTGAGCGAGGACCGGCTGATGTCGAAGCGGTAATCGAGGCCTTGAACGTTGGTGCTGCCGCCGGAGCCGTAATGGGCGCGGAACGAGTTCAGGGAGTCGTACGAGAAGTCCGCCTCGTTGCGGACGGCTCCGGTGTGCGGCTGCTTGGTGACGAGGTTGATCGCGCCGCCGGCGGCGCCCTCGCCCGAGATCAGCGAAGCCGGGCCTTTCAGGAATTCCACGGCCTCCAGATTGGCCGTGTCCATGATCCGCGAGGTCATGTTCTGCGGGCCGATCTTGATGCCGTTGTAAAGCGTATTGATCTGGCTGTTGGTGAAGCCGCGCATCGAGAAGCCCGCCGGCTCCGCCGGCGCATCGCCGGAGGTCACGCCGACCGCGCCCTGCGCCACCTCGGACACGGTGCGATAGCCTTGCTCGCGCATGGTCTCGGCCGAGATGACCTCGACGGTCGCGGGTATTTCGCGCACGGTCAGCCCAAGGCGTGAGGCGCTTTCGGCGACCGCATTGGTGTTGAGCGGCGTCTGCGCCCCCCCAGCCGGCACAACGGGCTTTGGTGCTGCGGATGCGGCAGGTCTGCGCGGCGCCGCGCGGCGCGTGCTCTGAGGCTCCCGGGCAGCCGGCTTGGCCGGCTTGCGGGATTGGGCGGGCGACACCTCGACGGGCGGCAGCGGTTCGCTTGCCTGTTGCGCGAGCGCAGCAGGCACATCGAGAACGGCAACGGATGTGAGCGCGGCGGAGGCGAGCAGGACGCTGCGCCGTCGTACGATACGAATGGAAGACACGGGTCAGACCTCGGTATGACGTCAGTGGCACGTCACAGCGAACGAGGTCTCACCCCGGGCCTGTCAGCCCTCTGATGAAGCCGAATGTCTGTACTCCCCGACCGACATCTTCGCGTGTGACCACGGCTGACGGCAGGTCTCCTGGCTCGCGGGTCACGACCGCTTCGTCGCCTTCCCGGGACCGAGGACCCAGTGGCTTCTGACGAAGGATTATCCACTCACAGTTGCGGGGGCAGCCACGGCATTGGGGACAACGTCCCCGCACCGCATTCCCTTTTCATCCCCTTGCGGGGAAACCGTCGCGAGCATCTAGGATTACGATCAGGACGGAGTCAATGTGCAAGCTGCGGCGATAGTGCCACAGCCACCAACTTCCGCGGAGATTTGCATGGAAGGCGCAACCTTCCTCTGGCTGATCCGACATGCGCCCGTCGACGGCGTTAAAGGGACGATCCATGCCGCCAATGCACCGGCGGACCTGGCCGACCGCGCGCAGCTGGAGGCGCTGCGGTTGCGCCTGCCGCAGGATGCTGCGAGCTATGCGAGCCCTGCGCGGCGCACGATCGAGACGGCGCGGGCGCTGGGGCTCGAACCTATTCTGGTGGACGAATTCGGCGAGCAGGATTTCGGTGACTGGACCGGCCGGCGACATGACGAGCTCGCAGCGGGCGGCGGCGATGCCTACGTACAATTCTGGAGCGATCCGGCGCACCTGAGACCACCGGGCGGCGAGAGCTTTGAGGATCAGGTCGCGCGTGTCCGGCTGGGCCTGTCGCGGATCGGAGCCGGATCAGCAACGCTCGTCGTGCATTCCGGCACGATCCGCGCCGCGCTGTGCACCGCGCTCGATCTCCTACCGGAGGCGGCGTTACGCTTCGTCATCGACCCGCTGTCGCTGACCCGGATCGACCGGCTCGCGAGCGGCTGGCGGGTGGTCTCGGTCAATCAGCGGGTCAGCTAGGCCTGTCAGGCACATTGGCCTCCGCAAAGGTCGCCATGCCATTGTGGAGCGCGCAGGCCGACCTCACCAGCGGCAGCGCGATGGCGGCGCCCGATCCCTCGCCGAGCCTGAGATCGAGGCTGATCAGCGGCTGCACGTTCAGCGCGCGCAGCACCAGCCGATGTCCCTGCTCCGCCGATTGATGCGAAGGCAGCAGGAATGGCTGACACGACGGGTTGAGCCGCACGGCCGCCAGCGCCGCGACCGATACGATGAAGCCGTCGATCAGCACAGGGATGCGGCGCTGCGCGGCCGCAATGATGGCGCCCGCGATCGCCGCGATCTCGAGTCCGCCGACAGCACACAGGATCTTTTCGGCCGAGGCGCCCGCAACGCCATGACGCGCAATCGCGGCATCGATCACGCGCGCCTTGTGCGCACGGCCCGCCGCATCGACGCCGGTGCCGCTGCCCGCGATCTCCTCGGCGCTGACGCCGAGCAGGCTCGCGGCGATCGCCGCTGATGTCGTGGTGTTGCCGATGCCCATCTCGCCGAAGAGCAGGAGATCAGGCTGGCTGGCCTCGGCACGCGCGACCGCGCGCTGGCCGGCTTCGAAGGCGAAGACCAGCTCTGCTGGCGTGAGCGCAGCCTCGACACTGAAATCACGGGTGCCACTGCGCGGCTTGTCGGTGACGATGCCAGGGATCGCCCCCTCCGTCAGCGTGCCGGCGTCAACGACTTCCAGGTTTGAGCCGAGCTCGCGCGCCAGCACCGAGATCGCTGCGCCGCCTGAGGCAAAATTCGCCATCATCGCGATGGTGACCGCCTGCGGATAGGCCGACACCCCCTGCGCGACGATGCCGTGATCGCCGGCGAAGATGATGATGGGTACGCACGCGGCACGCGGTTGCTCGGTCGCTTGGAGGCCGGCAAGCTCGATCGCAAGCTGCTCGAGCCGGCCGAGCGCGCCGGTCGGTTTTGTCAGTTGCGCCTGACGTGCGATCGCCGCATCGCGATGGGTCGCGGAGGCATCGGGACATTTCTGGGTGACCCAGCCGGGGAGCATGCTGCCTCGCTTACGGCCTGCGCTTGAGAATGTAGCTGTCCATGATCCAGCCGTGGCGCTCGCGCGCCTCCTGCCGGAGCGCGACGATGCGCGGGCCCGCGTCAGTGAGCGCGCCGGACATGATGATCTGGTCGGGCATGCCGAGATAAGCGCCCCACCAGATATGGAGCCCTTCCGGATCGAGCGACTGGAATGCCGTGCCGCCGTCGAGCATCACCACCACCGTGTCGACGCCCTGCGGCCAGCCGCCCTCTCGCAAGCGACGGCCTGTCGTGACCAGAAACGGTTCGCCGATGTCGTTGAGCGGCAGCGCGTGCGCCGCGCACAGCGCCTGGATCGAGGTGATGCCGGGCACGACTTGGAGTGCAGGCAAGGGATCGAGCCGGCGCGCAATCCGCAGCGAGGAATCGTAGAGCGAAGGATCGCCCCAGATCAGCAGTGCGACCTTGCCGTCGCCGCCCAGATGGTTCGCGATTGTCTGCGACCATGCGGCGGCGACCGCATCATGCCAATCGTCCACGCCCTTGCGGTAATCGGCCTCCGTCGCGTCGCGCACCGGCAGGTCGAACTCGGCAATGCGCGTCGTGTTGCTGGTAAGCACGTCAGTGCAGATCGTCCGCCTGAGATCGGCGAGATCGGATTTCGCGCTTCCCTTGCGCGGGATCAGGACCAGATCGGCCGCGTTGATGGCGCAGATCGCGGCGCGCGTGAGCTGCTCGGGATCGCCGCAACCGATGCCTATCAGGGAGAGCGTGAGCATCGGGCGTACAGGGGGGCCATGACGGCCGCCCCTTGTCTCTTAAGCCGCGTTGTGCAGGCGCGGGGTGACGAGGCCCGGCGCCGTAACACCGCGCAGCGACTTCGCCAGCGCCAGCACGGCGAGATCGGCCAGCGGCTCGATCACGATGACGAGCGCGTAGGAGGCCGCGAAGGCCGCGATGTTGGCGAGGTTGCTCATGGCAAAGCCGGAGCCATAGAGCGCCCAGAACGCCACCCAGGCGATCACGCCGGCTTGGTAGGTGGTCGAGAGCGCCAGCGCCTGGCGATACCTGAGGTCGACATAGGCGGTGTTGCGGGAAACGAGCCGCGCGGCAATCGCCTGGATCGCGAACAGCGGCACCAGCAGCGTGGTGACGTTCATGCCGTATTGCGGCAGGTCGGCCGGCTCGAAGAGCACGCCTTGAAGCAGCAGGCCCAATGCGAGGCCGAAGGCTGCGGGCGCGGCGCCGAACAGCAGGAACAGGGTCGAACCGAGGATGAAGTGCACCTCGGAGACGCCGACGGGGAAGTGCGGCAGGATCTCGAAGAAGGTGAAGACGAGGCCCGTGGTGGCGAGCGTCCGCGCCGCGAATGACGTGATCCCCTGCTCGCGTACGGTCTCAGCGGCGAGCTTCAGGGCAACGCCGCCTGCGGCGATGCCGGTTGCGTAACTCAACACGAGCTTGGCGCCCGTCACGACGCCCGGTTCGATATGCATGGCTCAGTTCCTTCCTGCCGTCACACCCGACGGCCTTGGCCTCAAAACATGCACGGCCGGTCTCCTGGCTCGCGGTTCACTGGGGTTCTCCGGCCTTCCCGAACCTTGCGGTCCAGTGGCTGATCGGAGCCCCTCACCGCTTACAGTCGCGGGGGCGGCTGGGGTTTTGGGCGCCGCAACTGGGTCCGCCCATCCCCATTCCCGATTATGCTCCGGCGCTTTGCGCCGCGTCGAGCACCATGCCCCTCTTGTGTGCCTCTTTCGCATCGCAGGCGTCAAGGGGCGAACGGCGGCAGTGGCCCTCATGACGGATATTCCCCTGCCAGCGCACCGAACAGGATGACCGCGGCCGTCGAAGCCGCCCCGCCTCGTGCAAGCTGCTCGGCAAGCTCGGCAATCGTGGTGCGGACCAGCCGTTCCTCGGGTCGCCCGAGGGATTCGGCGAACAGCGCCGGGGTATCAGCGGCGAGGCCGTGGGCGATCAATTTTGCGGCAAGCGCCGGAAACGTGCGCCGGCCCATATAGACGACGGTGGTCGCCTCAGGGTCGGCCAGCGCCGCCCAGTTCAGGTTTGGCGGCAGCTCGCCAGTGACATCGGCCCCGGTGACGAACTGCACGCGGCGCGAGGTGTGCCGCCGGGTCAGCGGGATTCCCGCCTGCGCCGCGGCGACACAGGCCGAGGTGACCCCGGGAACGATCTCATAGCCGATGCCGGCTTCGCGCAGCGTCTCGATCTCCTCTTCGAGCCGGCCGAAAATGCCGGCATCGCCGGACTTCAACCGCACCACGCGCGCGCCGGTTGCCGCATAGTCGACCAGGAGGCGGTTGACATGGTGCTGCTTCGTGGAGGGCCGCCCGGCCCGCTTTCCCACCGCGACGAGATTGGTACCAGGCCGGGCGAGATCGAGGATCGCGCCGGAGGCAAGATCGTCATAGAGCACGACATCGGCCTCGCGCAGCCGCGCGGCGCCCTTCACGGTGAGGAGCTCGGGATCACCGGGGCCGGCGGAGACGAAGGAGACAAAACCGCTCACCGGTCCTCCGCGATCAGATGGAAGAACGTGCCGGTGGCGCGGCCGCGCTGCGAGCCGGTCTCGGCGATGACCGCGCCCGTTGCATCATGCACGACCGCCAGCGGCGTATCGGGCTGGGCAAGGATGGTCGAATAGTGGAACTCGTGGCCGCGCAGGCGCGCGCCCGCCCGATGTCCCGGCATCGGCGTTGCAAGTGTGGCGAGACGATAGCCCAGATGCATGCGGCGCTTGGCAAAGCTGGTCTCCAGGCCAAGCAGACCCGTCATCTCATGACGGACCCCGTCGGCATCTTTGAGGCCTGCGCCCAGCACCATATAGCCTCCGCACTCCCCGTGCACCGGCCGCGTCTCGACGAAGGCGCGCAGGCTGCTGCGAAACCGCGCATTGGCTGCGATCTTTCCTGCGTGAAGCTCGGGATAGCCGCCCGGTAGCCAGCAGACGTCGGCGCTCGCGTCGGGCACCTCATCAGCGAGCGGCGAGAATGTCGAGATCTCGGCGCCCGCCGCGCGCCAGGCCTCCAGCATATGCGGATAGACGAAGGAGAACGCCGCATCACGGGCGAGCGCGATGCGTTGCCCGGGCGGCGTCACGTTCCACCCATTCGCCGTAGGTCGCGGCGACCAGCGGGCAGCGAAGCGCAGCACCGCATCAAGATCGACATGCGCGGCGACGAAGCGCGCGGCCTCGTCGATCAGCTTGCCGATGTCGGCCTGCTCCTCCGCCTGCACGAGGCCGAGATGTCGTTTCGGCAGGCTGACCTCGGCGTGACGCGGCAGCGCGCCGAACACGGCGATGCCGATGTCCGCAAGCGCGCGCCGCACCAGGTCTTCGTGGCGCGGGCTGGCGACGCGATTGAGCACCACACCGGCAAGTCGCACGCCGGGCCGATAGTCGCGCAAGCCGGCAGCGATCGCCGCCGCCGTCTGCGCCTGCCCGGAGGGATCGATCACAAGGACCACCGGCCAGCCCAGCATCTCCGCGATGTCGGCCGAAGCACCGGTGCCGGAAACACCGCGCGCTGCAACGCCATCGAACAGGCCCATCGAGCCTTCGGCGAGAACAATGTCGGCATCCGTGCCGCGGCTGACGAGATGGTCGATGGTCGCGCGGTCCATCGCCCAGCTATCGACGTTGACGGAGGCGCGGCCCGTGGCGGCAGCGTGGAAAGCGGGATCGATATAGTCCGGCCCGCTCTTGAAGCACTGCACCTCGAGGCCACGATTGCGCCAGGCGCGCGCGAGCGCCAGCGTCAGCGTGGTCTTGCCGACGCCGGAGGCCGGAGCCGAGATGACGAGCGCAGCCGGCATCAGGAGACCTCCGGAAAGCGCGGTTCGGCACCGACAGGCCGATAGCGGCGATCGTAATCGGCGGCATAGAGGCGGCTGTCGTCGAAATCCGCCGCACCCAGCGTCCTGCCGACAAAGATCAGCGCGGAGCGCTCCATCTCGCCACCCACGGCAGAATCGAGTGTCGCCAACGTCGCACGGACGATGCGCTGCTCCGGCCAGCTCGCGCGCCACACGATCGCGACCGGGCAATCCGCGCCGTAATACGGCGTGAGCTCGGCGACGACGTGATCGAGCAGATGGATCGAGAGATGAATCGCAAGCACTGCACCGGTCGCAGCGAAGGCGGCAAGCTTCTCGCCCTCGGGCATCGCGCTGGCGCGGCCAGGTGTGCGCGTCAGTACTACGGTCTGGGCAAGACCGGGCAGCGTCAGCTCGGCTTCCAGCGCCGCCGCAGCGGCAGAAAAGGACGGCACTCCAGGCGTCACAGTGAAGGGAATGCCGAGCGCGCGCAGGCGGCGGAGTTGCTCGCCCATCGCCGACCAGATCGAGAGATCGCCGGAATGCAGGCGCGCGACATCCTTCCCTTCGGCGTGCGCGGCTGCGATCTCGGTGATGATCTCATCGAGCGACAGCGGCGCGGTATTTACGATGCGCGCACCGGGCGGGCAATGCGCCAGGACGCCTTCGGGCACCAGCGAGCCGGCATAGAGACAGACCGGACAGGCCGCAATCAGGTCGCGGCCGCGCAAGGTGAGAAGATCGGCAGCGCCCGGCCCGGCACCGATGAAATGCACGGTCATGGACCGTCTCCTTGCGCGATTGCGGCGGTGGCCGTGCGATCCTGCGAGACCACGCGCGTTGCAATCAGTCGCGCGCGCGGGCCGGCAGCCGCGAGCGCCGCTGCTTCGGCAACCGATCCCGTCCCGAACTTCTCTGCGATGAGCTTCGATTGCGTGAGCGTGTCGATGCCTGCCAGCGTCTCGGCCGGAACGGCCCTGATCGGCACACCGCACTCACGTGCGAGCTGCTTCAGCGCCTCTGCGTCGGCCTTGTCGCTGACAGTTGCCATCGCCGTAAGCCCTTCGGGGCCGCCGGCGGCCAGCAGCGCCTCGCGGAGCGAAGTCAGTGTGACATCCTTTCTGAATCCGAGCCCGGCGACCTTCATCGGACGACACTCCACTGCACGACCGGGCGCGCCGCTTCCCAGGAGCGATAGCGGCCAAGCGGCGCGGCATGTGCGATCTCGGCCCGCATCAGTTCGCCGCCATGGCGCTGATGCAATTCGCTGAGCAGCGCCTCCGTCTCCAGCGTCACGGAATGTGCGACCAGCCGCGCCCCCGACACGAGCCGCGACCAGATGGCGCCGAACATCGCGTTATCGAGTCCGCCACCGATGAAGACGGCGTCCGGCACGTCAAGCGCCGCGAGCGCTTCGGGCGCGGTCTCCGTAACGACGGTGATCCGGTGCGTCAGCCCGAACGCAGCCGCATTCTTGCGGATATTCGCGGCGCGATCCTCTCGACCCTCGACTGCGATCGCCGTTCCACCGCATAGCGCCCATTCAACCGAAATAGAGCCCGAGCCGGCGCCGATGTCCCACAGCCGCTCGCCGCGACGCGGCGCCAGCGCCGAGAGTGCCAGCGCGCGCACCGGACGCTTGGTGATCTGGCCGTCATGGACGAAGAGATCGTCTGACAGTCCCGTGCTGCGGGGCATGCCTTGTGTGCCCTTCGCCTCGATGGCTACTGTAACCAGGTTTTCAGCAAGATCACCGGCAAAACTGTCCGCGCGATATTCCCTGATGCTTTCGCGCGGCCCGCCTAGCGCAGCGAGTATCCAGAAGGCCGAGGCCCCCCATCCGCGCTCGCTCAACCATTTTGCGAAATCACCTGCCGCTTTCCCATCGCGCACGAGGCAGATGATGCGCGCGCCTCGCGCAAGGTGCGGCACGAGGCGCTCGAACGGCGCGGCGTGAAGCCCGAGGCAGACCGTGGATTCGAGACGCCAGCCCAGGCGCGCCGCGGCGAGCGAGAACGTCGATGGCGCGGAGTGCGCGATCCACTCGCGGGCCTGCAGCTTCTCGGCAAGGCTCGTGCCGGCGCCATGCCAGAACGGATCGCCGGAGGCCAGCACCACCGTCGGCCTGCCGCGGCAGCTCAGCACGACATCCGCATCGAACGGCACCGGCCACGAACGGCCGCGGCCACCCACGTCCGCCAGCGCGAGATGGCGCTCACCACCGAACACGGTTTCAGCCCTCGCAAGCGCCTTTCGACTTGCGTCCGACAGCCCGGCAAGGCCATCTTCGCCGATACCGACGATGGTCAGCCAGGGATCAGCCAAGGAATTAGCCATGACGCGCGCCCTCATTCTGGGCGGAACGGCCGATGCGAGCCTGCTCGCTGCGGAGATCGCGCGTGCAGATATTGACGCCGTGTATTCGTACGGCGGCCGCACCCGCGCGCCCGCCGACCAGCCACTGCCGACCCGCATCGGCGGTTTTGGCGGTGTGAGCGGGCTCGCCGACTACATCCGCAGTGAAGGCATCACGCATGTGATCGACGCAACGCATCCCTTCGCTGCCGAGATGAGCCGCAATGCCGTTGCAGCGTGCGCCGAAACCGGCACCCCGCTGATTGCGCTGGAGCGGACGCCCTGGACGCGGGCGACCGGCGACAACTGGATCGAGGTGCGCGATGTCGGCGCCGCGGTCGCCGCGCTGCCCGAGACGCCCGCGCGCGTCTTTCTTGCCATTGGCCGCCAGCATATCGCTCCATTCGCGACCAGACCGCAGCACGTCTACACGCTGCGGTTCGTCGATCCGCACGAAACGTCGCTGCCCTTCGCGGCAGACGTGATCGTGTCGCGCGGGCCGTTCACGCTCGACGCCGAGATCGAGATGATGCGCACGCGCGGGATCGCCTGGATCGTCGCCCGCAATTCCGGCGGCGACGGCGCGCGCGCCAAGATCGACGCAGCGCGTGTGATTGGCCTTCCCGTGGTCATGATCTCGCGACCAAACCTGCCCGAGCGTCCTCGGGTCGAGAGCGTCGCCGACGTGATGCAGTGGCTCGGTCATCGCACCCGCCTCGGCGCATAGACCCAGCGGCCGACGCGGCGCGTCTGCGAATTGCCGACGATCACCAGCGTCCGCATGTCGGCCATCTCGGGGCGCGCCTCGTTCAGCGAGACGATCTCGATTGTCTCGTCGGCGGCGCTGACCGCGCGCGCGAAGATCACGAGGCGCTCGCCGCAACCGGACTCTTTCAACACCGCGAGCGCGCGGCCAAAGCCCTCCGGCCGGCTTGCCGAACGGGGGTTGTACATCGCAATCGCAAAATCGGCTTCCGCCGCGAGCTGCAGTCGTTTCTCGATCACCGCCCAGGGCTTGAGATTGTCGGAGAGGTTGATCGCGCAGAAGTCGTGCCCGAGCGGCGCACCGGCGCGCGCGGCTGCCGCGAGCATCGCGGTGATGCCGGGCATCACGCAGATCGGCAGCCCCTGATATTGCGGCGCCTGTTCGAGCGCTTCGAACACGGCGGACGCCATCGCGAAGACGCCGGGGTCGCCTGAGGAGACGACGACGACCTGCGCGCCTTCCGCGGCCAGGCGCAACGCTTCGCTGGCGCGTTGCAGCTCTTCGCGATTGTCCGAGGGATGCAGGTTAAGCCCCGGTCGCTGCGGCACGCGCGAGACGTAAGGTGCATAGCCTAAGATGTCCGTCGCGGAGGCGAGCGCGGCCGAGACCTCGGGCGTCACCAGCGCATCGCTGCCAGGGCCGAGACCCGCGATGGTCAGCGTGCCCGTCATTCGGCCGCGTCCAGATGGCGGCCCTTGCCGTGTACCAGCACGATCGCGAAATAGGGACAGTCGGCCGCATCGATCTCGGCAAGCCTTGCCACCCGCTCACCCGGCATGGTGCCGCGCTCGACCAGCCAGGCGTCATTCAGCCGGCCAGCGGACGCAAGCGCGCGGCGCACTTTCGCGAGATTGCGGCCGGTCTTCATGACGACCAGCGCATCGGTATCGCGCATGCGGCGTTCGAGTTCGTCTTCGGGAAGCGTTCCCATCAGCACCGTCGTCACGTCGTCACCGAGCGCGATCGGCTGGCCGACGCCGTTCCAGCAGCCGACCATGCCCGGAATGCCGGCAATCACCTCGATCTCGACACGCCCCTGCAAGCGCAGGTGGAGATGCATGAAGGAGCCGTAGAAATAGGGATCGCCCTCGCAGAGCACGACGACATCGACCGCACGCGAAAGCCGCGCCAAGCGCTCCGCCCATTCATCGTAAAAGCCGGCGAGCAGCTGGATATAGTCCGGGCTGTCGAAAGCGATCTCGGTCGTGACCGGATATTCCATCGGGTATTCGGTGACGTTGCGTGCGAGCATACCCTCGACAATGCGGCGCGCCTGTCCGGGCCGCCCCTTCTTGCGGAAATAGGCGACGTGCTGCGCGGCGCGCACGGTGCGATCGGCGCGCACGCTCATCAGATCGGGATCACCAGGGCCGAGACCGCAGCAGATGATGCGTCCCATCGCTATTCGCTCCGGCTCGCCAGCGCGTTGACGGCGGCAACGCTGATCGCGGAACCGCCGAGGCGGCCCTCGACCGTCAGCGCCGGTACGGGTGGATCGGCCATCAGCGCGGCCTTGGACTCGGCGGCACCGACGAAGCCGACCGGACAGCCGATGATCGCCGCCGGCCGCGGGCAGTCGCGATCCTCGAGCATGTTGAGAAGATGGAACAGCGCGGTCGGCGCATTGCCGATCGCGACGATCGCGCCGTCGAGATGCGGCCGCCACAGCTCCAGCGCCGCCGCCGAACGGGTGTTGCGCATGGACTGGGCGAGTGCGGGGACGCGTTCATCGCCGAGCGTGCAGATCACGGCATTGTCCGCCCGCAATCTCGCGCGCGTGATTCCTTCCGAGACCATGCGCGCATCGCACAGGATCGGCGCGCCCTTCTGCAGGGCGGCGCGCGCGGCGGTCGCCATGCCTGGCGTAAAGCGAATATGCGCTTCGAGGCCTACCATGCCGGCGGCATGTATCATCCGCACGACGACCTGCTCCTCATCGGGTGTGAAGCGGGCAAGATCGGCCTCCGCGCGGATGGTCGCAAAGGACTGCCGGTAGATCGCCGCGCCATCGGTCTCGTAAACGTGCGGCATCAATGCCCTCCGATCAGGATGGAGGGATTGCCGACGATGTCCTCGTGGTTCAATCCACGCAGGACGGGCTCGTCGCGCGTCGACCCGCCACGCACGAGATCGAAGCCCGCGCCGGTCGCGACCAGCGTGATCGCAGCGTCACCGGAATGCGCGCAGCCCTTGGCGCAGCCGGAGACATGAAGCCGTGCGGCAGAGCCAATGTTCGGCGCAAGCGCGGCTGCCAGCGCGCGGGTATCGGCGTGGGCCTCGCGGCAGCTCGGCGCACCGCTGCACGCAATGACTCGCAGCGCCGGGTCACGGGCCTCGGTGATGAGGCCGGCGGCGGACGGCATGGTCCGCTTGCCTTCGCTCAAGACCATCCGCCAGGGCGTCATGCGCAGCGCGTGTCCGCAACCGGCGAACTGGTTGAGCGTCGCATGCGGCATCTGTCCGAAGGCGACCCCGACCAACGCGCCATACGGATAGAGGCCGGGACGCGCCGCGGCCACGACCGGTGCGGGTTCAGCCTCGCCTCGCAAAGCCTCGGGCAATACCGCACCAGCTGCGAGATGCGCGGCCATGCGGCCTCGCCCACCCCTGGCACCGCCCGATGTCACGAACCAGCTTGCGAGCGCGAGCGCAGCGGCTACGGCCTCGCCGCGTGCGACAGAACGGCCGTGCTTGGCGCCATCGGCCCGCACCAGCAGCCCGCCGGTGCGATCGCGCTCGATCCGCACGTCAGCGGAATCGCCGGCGAGCACGCGCGAGGTACCGTCATCGACGGCGAAGCCGAATTTGGTCGGGAGCCCCAGCGAGCACGCCTCGAGCGCCTCTTCGAGCTCGGCGACAAGCGCCTGGGTCTCGTCGCCCGCGCGCCAGAACGGTGTCACCAGGATGTTGCGCCGGGATTCGGCGTCGGGGTCCGGATCGAGCAGCGCAAGTTGCGCGAGGCCCTCGACCAGCAGCCGGTGGCTGCTTTCGCTGACGCCCCTGATCTGGAGATTGGCGCGGCTGGTGACGTCGATCAGGCCGTTGCCGTGGCGTTCGGCCAGATGGGCAAGTCCGGAGATTTGCGCGGTATCCAGCCGCCCGCCGAACGGGCGCACGCGGACGACGAGCCCGTCGCCCGATTGCATCGGCCGCAGCGCCCCCGGGCACCAGCCCTTGACCATGGCCGCGCTCATGAGGCCTCCTTGAGCGCCGCCGCGATCGAATTGCGGCGGGTCCGCCAGAGTGAGGCCTCGTGCAGGCGCGCGAAGCAGGTCTCCATCGCCGCGAGCCCCGCCGGATTTTCGCGGGCCATGAACGCGCTGACGTCCTCGTTGCCGAGCGTTGCGTCGTAGTAGAGATCGAACAGATGCGGTGGCACGGCGCCCGCCAGATGCGCGAAGGCGGCCATGTGCTCCAGCGTCGCGGTGATCTCGGCGGCGCCACGAAAGCCGTGGCGCATCATGCCGGCGATCCAGGCCGGATTGGCCGCGCGCGCACGGACCACGCGCGAAATCTCCTCGGTCAGTGTGCGCGCATGCGGCTGGTCGGGGCGCGTTGCGTCGAGATGATAGAGCGATGGCGCGGTCCCGCCGAGCTGCGCTGCGGCGGCCGCGATCCCCGCTTCATGCGCGGCGTAATCGGCGGCCAGCAGGAGATCGGTTTCCGGCAAGTCCTGGACGTGGACGAAAGCATCGGCCGATGCGAGCCGTTGTTCGATACCGGCACGATCGGGCCTGATCTCGCCGTCGGCGGAGAATGCCCAGCACGATGCCGACAGCCAGGCTTCGCCGGCGGCCTCGCGCGTCTCGGACGTGAAGGCATCCGGGATCGCCGACAGGCCGACGCCATATTGGCCGGGGCGCGGTGCGAAGACGCGGGAGGTGCGGTGGCGATACGGATTCTCATCGCCCTCGTCCTCGCGCCCCGCGAGCGCCTCGGCGGCGGCTTCGAACAATTGCGCAAGGCCTGCGAAGACATCGCGGAACAGGCCCGACACGCGCAGGGTGACGTCGATGCGGGGGCGGCCGAGCTCGGCCGGCGCGATGATGTCGTAACCCGTGACGCGGCCGGAGGCGTGATCCCAGCGCGGCGCAAGACCGGCCAGATGCAGCGCCATGGCAAATTCCTCGCCCGCTGTGCGCATCGTCGCCGAGCCCCAGAGATCGACGACGAGGCCCTTCGGCCAGTCGCCGTGATCCTGCAGATGGCGCCGCAGCAGCTCCTCGGCAAGTCTTGTCCCCTGCGCATGCGCCGACGGCGTCGGCACCGCGCGCGGGTCGACGGCAAAGAGATTGCGCCCGGTGGGCAAGACGTCCTGACGGCCGCGATAGGGCGAGCCCGACGGCCCCGGCGCAACGCGATGCCCTGCAACCGCAGCACGCAGCGCATCCCGCTCCGCCCCGCCGCAGGCGCCGCGGCCGAACACGTGCAGGCCGTCGCCGAACTGGCTTTCCTTGAGATCGCAGACGAAGCGGTCGATGCGCGGGATGGCTTCGGCCGGTGCGGCCGATGCATCTATGCCGAGATCGTTCTCCAGTCCTGCTCCGCGCGCCTCGTCACGGATTGCCGCGATCAGGCGCTGGCGGCGTGCGGGATCGAGGCCGTCGGCGGTCGAATATTCGTCGAGGAGCCGTTCGAGCCGGCGCAGGCCTTCCGGCACTGCGGATGCTGCGAGCGGCGGCGGCAGATGGCCGATCGTCACCGCGCCGATGCGCCGCTTGGCCTGTGCGGCCTCGCCGGGGTCGTTGACGATGAAGGGATAGATGACGGGGAGATCGCCGATCAGGGCTTCCGGCCAGCAGCCCGACGACAGCGCAACGGATTTTCCGGGCAGCCATTCCAGCGTGCCATGCGCGCCCATGTGCACGACGGCATCAATCCCCTGTCCGTGGAGCCAGAGATAGAACGCGACATAGGCATGGCGCGGCGTGCGGGCGAGATCGTGATAGTCGGCATCGCGCGTGGTTGTATCGCCGCGCTCCGGCTGAACCGCGATGATCGACTTTCCGCACACGATGCCAGCGAAGTGAAACGCGCCGTCGCGGCAGCTCGGATCACTTTCCGGCGCGCCCCAGGCTCGCGCGAGATCATCCTGCAGCGATTGCGGCAGGCGCGCGACCGCGTCGCGATAGTCGGCGAGGCTCCAGGTCAATTGCTGCTCGAGCAGCGTCTCGCCGAGCGCATGGACCGGCGCGACGTCGAATCCGGCTTCCGCGAGATCGAATACCATGGCTTCGACCGACGCCAGCGCATCGAGACCGACCGCATGCGCGATCTGGTGGGGACGGCCCGGATAGTTCGAGAGCACGATCGCAATGCGCTTCTCGACGGCCGGTGTCACCGCCAGCCGCCGCGAGGCCGCGACGCGCGCGGCAACGGCCGTCACGCGCTCCTCATCGGCCCTGTGGGCCAGATGCGAAAATTGCAGATCGGGATCGCGCTCCGCCGCTGATTTGAAGCTCACCACGCCGGTGAACACGCGGCCGTCGACCTCCGGCAGCACCACATGCATCGCGAGATCGCCGGGCGAGAGGCCACGGAGCGATTCCGCCCAGTCCTCACGCCGCGCCGTCGAGAGCGCGACCTGGAATACCGGACAGATTGCGGCCTCGAACGGCGTCGTGCCATCCTCGCCAACCGCAGAAAACGCCGTCGCATTGACGATGGCAGCCGCCGGATTTTGCGCGAGATACGCGCGCAGCCAATCGGCAACGCCCGCGGCCTTCAGCGAGGTGACGAACACGCCATGCGCGTCAAAGCCCTTTTCGCGCAACGCCGCGATCAGGGCATCGACGGGTCCGGTGTCCGCTGCGGTGAGATAGGAGCGATAGAACGTCACCAGCGCGTGCGGCTTTCCTTCCTCCGCGACCGGCGCCGGGATGACGCCGCGCGAGGGATCGTAAAAGCCCATCTCAGGAACGGTCATCTCGCCGACGACCGGACCCGCATAAAGCCCCGAGGCGAGCGCGAGCTGTGCAATCGCCGCTTGCGCCGCGACGGGCCCGCCGTTGTCGCAGAGCACCTTGAGCCGCCGCAGCGTCGACACCGGCAAGGTCGAGTACACATCGAGCCGGGAGTCGTCGCGGCCGTCGGCGGGCAGCACGGCCAGAACGATGCCGCGATCTTTGGCCAGTTGCTGGAGCGCCGCGAGGCCATACGGCCAATAGGATTCGCCGCCGATCAGGCGCACCAGGATGCCGCGGGCCTGCGACAGCGTGCGCTCGATATAGGTATCGACCGAGAGCGGATGACGGAGTTCGGCGAGATTGGCGAGCCGCAGCGACGGCAGGCTGTCACGGCCACGCCGCCAGCCGGCCGCAAACGCGGCAAGGTCGGAATCCGAATACGAGAGCACCACGAGATCGGCCGGATCCTGGCCGATGTCTCTTGGCGTCGCGGTCTCCTCGAGACCGCGGCTCTCGCGGAAGACGACGTGCATCAGATACCTAGTCCTGACCTGATCGCGGTCTCGTCGATATCGCCATGCTCGCCGATCACGACGAGCTTTGACTGCCTGAGACCCGCGCCCCAGGGTCGGTCGAACTGGTGGCGCACGCGCTCGCCGACCGCCTGCAGCAGCAGGCGCATTGGCTTGCCGGCGACGGCGATGTAGCCCTTGGCGCGCAGCACGTTCTGCTCGCGCGCGAGACGCTGGACGGAAGCGACCAGCGCATCGACATCCGAAACCTCCGGAAGATCGATCACGACCGAGGCGAAATCATCGTGCTCGTGCTCCTCCTCGCCATCGTGATGCGACGGACGCGCGGCGAGATCGTTCTCGGCAGCCGCGCCGAGACCGAGGATGACGCGGGCATCGATCGCGCCGTCGGTGACGGGCAGCATCGGCACGCGGCGCGGCATCTCGGCGGTGATCGCCGCCTTGGCGGCTTCGATGCCGGCACTACCGGCGAGATCGGCCTTGGTCAGCAGCACGATGTCGGCGCAGGCGATCTGGTCCTCGAACACTTCCGACAGCGGCGTCTCGTGATCGAGATTCTCGTCTGCTGCGCGCTGCGCCTCTACCGCATCCGGATCCGGCGCGAAGCGGCCCGCGGCCACCGCCTCGGCATCGGCGAGCGCGATGACGCCGTCGACCGTGATCCGCGAGCGGATCTCCGGCCAGTCGAACGCCTTCAGCAGCGGCTTGGGCAGCGCCAGACCCGAGGTCTCGATCAGGATGTGATCAGGCCGCACCGGCCGCGCCAGCAGTTGCTCCATGGTCGGAATGAAATCGTCGGCAACGGTGCAGCAGATGCAGCCATTGGCGAGCTCGACGATGTTCTCTTCCGGACAATTGGCATCTGCGCAGGACTTCAATATTTCACCGTCGACTCCCGCGCTGCCGAACTCGTTGACGAGCACCGCGAGCTTCTTGCCGCCCGCATTGCTGAGCAGATGCTGGATCAGCGTCGTCTTGCCGGAGCCGAGGAAACCGGTGACCACCGTGACAGGGACTTTTGCGAGCGAGTTCATTCGGCGGCCTCCGGCACGACGGCAATGGGGGGAATGCGGGCAAGCGACTGCTTGCGGAAGATCTCGGGACGGCTGCGCCAAGGCACGAGGCCATCTGGCGCGGCCGCATAGGCCGCAGCGCCAGCGACGACGTCCTGCGCGTTCGCATCGGACAGGCGGCCATAGACATAGGACCAACGGCCGGGCGCGCTGAGCGCGACAGAGCAGCCCTGGCTGCAGGCCGACAGGCATTCGACGGGAACCACATTGACGCCCTCGGGCACGCCCGCCTCGAGGATCGCACCATGCAGGCGCTTGCCGGGCGTGGTCTCGCCCTCACCAAGCGTTTGGCCGGCGCGGCAGGTGATGCAGACGTGAAGTGTGACGGTCATCGCCTCTTCCAGGATAATCAGCGGGAGGCGATGAGGCGCGCGGACCATACTCCTGAAGGCCCGCTTCCCCGTCGCGGAACACCCCGTCCGCCGGTCCAAAACTCGTCCGCGCTGGCAGGTCTCCCGGCTTGCGGAGCAGGGTTTTGGCCCTTCGATCCCCGCCTTCCCGATCCCCGCGGGAATCAGTGGCTTTGGGCATCTCTCCGATCACGGTCGCGGGGGCGGCTGCATTTTGGACCCAAATCTTGCCGATTCGGACCCTATCGCATTCCCTCTTCGCCTGTCATAGGACAGGAACCAACGCCGGGCCACCATTTGCCCCCGGCCGCCTCTTGTCAAGCCGAAGGACCCGATCCGATGACGCCTGAACCGGATACCCAGACGGCCGATGAAACCGACGCCCGGCACGCCCAGAAGATGGCGAAGAAGAAGGCCGCCCGCGACAAGATCATGGCGACCAAGAGCGGCGAAAAGGGCCTCATCATCGTCCACACCGGCGCGGGCAAGGGCAAGTCCTCCTCCGCCTTCGGCATGATCGTCCGCTGCGTCGCCCATGGCTTTCCCTGCGCGGTCGTGCAGTTCATCAAGGGCGCCTGGGATACCGGCGAGCGGCGCCTGCTCACCGGCCATTTCGGCGAGCTCTGCCAGTTCCACGCCATGGGCGAAGGTTTCACCTGGGAGACGCAGGATCGCGCCCGCGACATTGCCGCCGCGCGCGCCGGCTGGGACAAGGCCAAGGAGCTGATCCTCGATCCGAACCTGCGCATGGTGGTGCTCGACGAGATCAACATCGCGCTGCGCTACGACTATCTCGACATCGCGGAGGTCGTGGAATTCCTGACGACGCAGAAGCCTCCGATGACGCATGTCGTGCTCACCGGGCGCAACGCCAAGGACGAGCTGATCGAGATCGCCGACCTCGTCACCGAGATGACGCTGGTGAAACATCCGTTCCGCTCCGGCATCAAGGCGCAGGCCGGCGTCGAGTTCTGAATTCGATGGCGCGCGCATTGATGATCCAGGGAGCCGGCTCGGACGTGGGCAAGTCGCTCATCGTCGCCGGCCTTGCGCGCGCCTTCGCGCGGCGCGGCCTGCGTGTGCTCCCGTTCAAGCCGCAGAACATGTCGAACAACGCGGCCGTCACCGTAGATGGCGGCGAAATCGGTCGCGCCCAGGCGCTGCAGGCCCTCGCGGCCGGCGTCGAGCCACACACCGACATGAACCCGGTGCTGCTCAAACCCGAGACGGATGTCGGTGCGCAGGTCGTTGTCCACGGCACGCGCATTGCGACTGCACGTGCGCGGGAATATGCGGCGATGAAGCCCTCGCTGATGGGCGCCGTGCTGGAGAGCTTTGAGCGGCTGAAAGCGCGGGCCGACCTCGTGCTGGTCGAAGGCGCCGGCAGCCCCGCCGAGGTCAACCTGCGCAAAGCCGACATCGCCAATATGGGCTTTGCGCGCAAGGCCGACGTGCCCGTCGTGCTGGTCGGCGACATCGACCGTGGCGGCGTCATCGCCCAGCTCGTCGGCATCAGGACGGTGATCGACCCCGACGATGCCGCGATGATCCAGGGTTTTGTCATCAACAAGTTCCGCGGCGATCCCACACTGTTCGACGACGGCTACAAGCTGATCGCGCAGAAGACCGCCTGGCGCGGCCTCGGCGTGCTGCCCTGGTTCGCGCGTGCCGGCGAGCTTCCGGCCGAGGACGCGCTGGGCCTGAGCGATGCGCGCAAGCCGGGCCAATGCAAGATCGCCTGCCTCGCGCTGTCGCGGATCGCCAATTTCGACGATCTCGACCCGCTCAAGCTCGAGCCCGGTGTCGATCTCGTGATGGTGCGCCCGGGGGACGCGATCCCCGGCGATGTCCGTCTCGTCATCATCCCTGGCTCAAAATCCACCCGCGGCGATCTCGCCTTCCTGCGCGCGCAGGGCTGGGACATCGATCTGCTCGCGCATCACCGCCGGGGCGGCCATGTGCTTGGCCTCTGCGGCGGCTATCAGATGCTCGGGCGCGGCGTCGCCGACCCTGAAGGCATCGAAGGCCCCGCAGGAGACACCCCAGGCCTCGGGCTTCTCGACGTCGCGACGGCGATGAGCTCGCAGAAGACGCTGACGCGCGTCTCCGCGGTGCACGCGGCGACCGATCAGCCGATCGAGGCCTACGAAATCCACATCGGCCGCACCGACGGGCCCGATCGCGTGCGGCCCTTCGCGAAGCTGAATGGCGAGCCGGAAGGCGCGATCTCCAGGGATGGCCGCGTGCAGGGCAGCTATCTGCACGGTCTCTTCACGTCCGATGCTTTCCGCAAGGCGTATCTGGCGAGGCTCGACATCCCCGCGGGCGAAGAGCCCTACCACGTCAGGGTCGAGAGCGCGCTCGATGCCCTTGCCGACCACGTCGAAAAGCATCTCGACGTCGAAGGCCTGCTCGGGCTAGCGCGCTAGAACCTCGCCAAGGCGCGTCCATTCCGATTCGCTACCGGCAAGCCCGAGCCGCAACCATGTCGGCTTCTGCGCGAACACGCGCGACCAGATGTAAGCCCGCGCCAGCTTGTCCTGCGCGGCCAGCGCGTCAGACGTCTCGTAAAGGCGAAACAGCGGCGTGCCGCCAATCAGCGCCCAGCCTTGCGACTGCACCATCGCGTCGAGCCTTATGCTGTCGCGCACGAGCCGCGCCGAGGTGGTCTCGGCCCAGGGATCGTCACGCAATGCGCGGCAGCCGATTTCGATCGCCGCTCCCGAGACCGGCCACGGGCCCGATGCTGCCGCGAGCCTGGCGACATCGGCGGCATTCCCGATCGCGAATCCAAGCCGGAGGCCGGCAAGACCATAGAATTTGCCGAAGGAGCGCAAGATCAGCAGTCCCGGCCGATCTGCGTCCGACGCGAGCGACACATGCGGAACGGCATCGGCAAAACTCTCGTCGATGACGAGACGGCCAACGCGCGGCAGCAGTGCCAGCAAATCCCTTGCCGCATAGTTTCGGCCATCGGGATTGTTGGGATTGACGACGATGGCGAGATCCGCGCTGACCAGCGCGCCAAGTTCGCTGACCTCCTGCACATCCCAGCCGGCTGCCGAGAGCACCCCGGCATATTCATTGTAGGTCGGCGCGAGGATGCGCGCGCGGCCAGGTGACGCGAGTTGCGGCAGCAATTGAATGGCGGCTTGCGCGCCGCCTATCGCAACGAGCGGTGCACTCGTGCGGTAAGCGTGCCGCGCCGCCTGATTCAACGCCTCGATCTCAGCCCGCGACGGCAGCGCAGTCCACGCCCGCGCGCTCACCTCGCCGACGGGATAGGGCACCCGGTTGATCCCGGTCGACAGGTCGATCCAGGCCTCCGCGCGGCCGCCAAACCGCTGCTGGGCCAGATCCAGATTTCCACCGTGCTCGCGCATGCCCCGTTGTTTCACGCGAAGGCCAGGATCGCAAGGACGCCGGCGAGCAGCAGCATGGCGCGGCGGTAGACCGCGAGCCCCCCGCCGATGTCGGCGGGATTCGGATCGCGCGCGCCTTCGTTGAGCCAGGGCTCCTTCGTGACGCTGCCATGATAGATGCGGGGGCCGCTGAGCCGGACGCCAAGCGCGCCTGCCATCGCTGCTTCCGGCCAGCCGGCATTGGGCGAGCGATGGCGACGCGCATCGCGCGTCATGCACGACAATGCTTCGGACGGTCTTGGTGCCAGCAGCACGAACAGAAACCCGGTCAGCCGTGCCGGAATGAAGTTGGCGACGTCGTCGATACGCGCCGCGGCCCAACCGAAGGCCTCGTGCCGTTCGCTGCGATGGCCGATCATGGAGTCCAGCGTGTTGATGGCCTTGTAGCCGAGAATGCCGGGCAGTCCAAACAGCGCGCCCCAAAACACCGGCGCCACGATACCGTCGGAGGCATTCTCGGCGAGGCTCTCGATCGCGGCGCGCGCGATGCCGGCTTCGTCGAGCGCCGCGGGATCGCGGCCGACGATGCGCGACACGGCCTCGCGTGCAGCGGCGATGTCGCCGGCCTGCAAGGGCCTCGCGACGGCGGCAACGTGATCATGCAGCGAGCGCAGCGCGACCAGTGGCCAGGCGAGCACACCCACCAGCACGACCTGGATCCAGCCCGAAGCAAGCAAGAACTGCAGCATCCAGCCAAGTGCGATGGAGAGCGCAATCGCCAAAAGCGCTCCCACGACACCCGCAGCGCGTCGAAGTGCCGGCGGATCGGAGGCGCGATTCCAGCCGGTATCGATCGCGCCAATCAGGCTACCTAGCCAGGTCACGGGATGGCCGATCCGCGCGAACAGCCACGACGGCCAGCCCAAAAGGGCATCCACCGCCATCGCCACCACCATCGCGCCCGCCAAACCCACATAGACCTCCTGTCCTGCCCCTGTTGCGCAAAGCGAGGGGCGAGCGCAAGCCCCTGGCGGCCCGATTTCGGCTTTGTCTTTGGCCTCGTTTGGTGATTAGTGCTGCCGGCAGGAGACTTTCATGGCCGTCATTCTGATCACCGGCGGAGCGCGATCGGGCAAGAGCACGCGGGCGGAAGCGCGTGCGCGCGCCTTTCCGGGACAGCCCGTCTATGTCGCGACGGCTGAGGCGCTCGATGGCGAAATGCAAGCGCGCATCACCAGGCACCGCGCGCGGCGCGGAACCGACTGGATCGAGCGCGAGGTGCCGCTGGATCTCGTGCCCGCTCTGCTCGCAACCGATGGCGGCGGCGCAAGGCTCGTGGACTGCCTGACACTGTGGCTTTCCAACCTGATGCATGCGACGCGCGACTGGGAGCGCGACGTGAGAGAGCTTGCCGGCGCCCTGCCCCGCCTGAGCAGCCCCGTTGTCTTCGTGACCAACGAAGTCGGCCTCGGCATCGTGCCCGACAATGCGCTGGCGCGCAGCTTCCGCGACGCCGCCGGGATCATGAACCAGATCATCGCTGGCGTCGCCGACGAGGTCGAGTTCATCGTCGCCGGCCTGCCGATGAAATTGAAATGATCCCGCGCGCCGAACTTTTTAAAGACCTCGTTGCCGATCTCAGGATGGCGGCGTCGTTCGTGACGATCCTCCCCGTGGCATCGTCGAAGCCTGCCGCTGACGGCACCGTCGCGCGCGCGACCTGGGCGCTCCCCGTGGCCGGACTGATGGTGGGCCTTGCCGGCGCTATGGTCTACGAGATCGCCATCCGCCTCGGGCTGACACCGAACCTTGCCGCCCTGCTTGCGCTCGCCACGACCGCGCTCATCACCGGCGCGCTGCACGAGGACGGCCTCGCTGACACCGCCGACGGGCTCGGTGGCGGCCGCACGCGCGAGCGCAAGCTGGAGATCATGCGCGACAGCCGGATCGGGACTTACGGTATTTGCGCGCTCATCCTGTCGTTCAGCCTGCGCTGGAGCGCGCTCGCGGCGATCTCCGGTCCCTTCGCCGTCACGCTGGCGCTGTGCGCTGCGCATGCTGCGGCGCGCGCGGGCGTCCCGGCTTTCATGTCGCTGGTGCCGCCGGCGCGACCTGATGGCCTCTCCGCCAGCGCCGGATCACCGCCGGGCCGCAGCGTCGCCATTGCCTTCGCGATTGGAACGCTCGTGCTCGCCCTGGCGTTGGGGCCGGGCAAGGCACTGGTCGGCCTGATCCTGCTCTCTCTCGCCGGGCTGCTGCTGGCGCGGCTCGCCATCCGCCAGATCGGCGGGCAGACCGGCGACATTCTCGGCGCATTCGAGCAGATTGGCGAGATCCTGATCCTGCTGGTCGCCGCGGCCTTGCAGACGGGACGCTGATCTCATGGTCGAGTTCGACGACACCTTCCGCCGGCACCTGCGCGAGTTGTTCGTGTGGCGACGCGACGTGCGCCGCTTTCGCGGCGATCCGCTGCCCGAGGGCGCCATCGATCACCTGATCGAGACCGCTTGCCTTTCGCCCTCGGTCGGCCTGAGCCAGCCCTGGCGCTTCGTCATCGTCGACGATCCCGCACGGCGCCGCGACATCATCGACGATTTCAAGGCATGCAACGCGGATGCACTCAATTGCTATTCCGGAGAACGCGCTGCACGCTATGCTACGCTGAAACTGTCGGGTCTCGAACAGGCGCCGGGCCACCTCGCCGTGTTCGCGGACAAGGCCAGCGACATCGGCCACGGCCTCGGCCGCGCCACGATGCCGGAGACGACGGAATATTCCGTGGTCGCGGCGATCACCGCAATGTGGCTCGCCGCGCGCGCGGAAGCCATCGGCCTTGGCTGGGTGTCGATCCTGAACCCGGATCGCATTCACGCCATTCTCGACGTGCCTGAGGCCTGGAAGTTCATCGCCTATCTCTGCATCGGCTATCCCGAAGTCGAATGCGACCAGCCCGAGCTGGAGCAGGCGAAGTGGGAACACCGGCGCGGCGCGGACGAATTTACGCTGCGGCGTTAAGACCGCACTCTCCTCCGTCATTGCGAGCGGCTTGTCCGCCGAAGCTCGAAGAGCGAAGGCGGAAGCGAAGCATTCCAGAGTCTTTCCACAGAGGGATTCTGGATTGCTTCGTCGCAAGGGCGCCTCGCAATGACAGTGGAGAGGCACTCGCCGGACGCCGAATTGGAGCGATGACCGCGCTGGTGGTCGGCCGTTATCCAACCAGCGACTCTTTCGGCGCGCGGGAATACGGTATCGGGCTGCGCATGGCTGCGAATGAGCATTCACAAGCGCTTTTTCATCAATTGTGGTCGCTAGCCTTTCGGGATATGCACAGCGTCAGGGACAACTTCTGCGAAACATTTCATGACTGAGCGGCCCGCTCCTGCCCGCGTGCCGGCGGTCGGCCGCCGCGATCTCCTTCGCCTGGCGGGCGCAACTGCTGCGGGATGGCTCGGGCTCGGCGCAAGGCGGGATCGCATGCGGATCGTCGCAACGCTGACGGCATTGCCGCTCGACGACGAGCTGACCAAAAGAAGCATGACTGAAGCTGCGACCACGCGGCTTGGCGGGCTCATCGCGGGCCTCAGGCAACGAGGCTGGGTCGAAGGGGTCAATTTCCGTTTCGAGATCCGGTCGAGCTTCGGCGGACCGGACAGGTTGAAGACCGCCGTGCGGGAGCTCATCGATCTCGGGCCGGATGTCATCCTGACCGGCTCGACCGGGGCAACCGCGGCAGTGCTGGCGGCCACAAAGACCATGCCGATCGTTTTCGCGACCTCCAACGATCCCGTCGGCAACGGCTTCGTCGAGAGCCTCGCCCATCCCGGCGGCAACGTCACGGGCTTCACCAGCAGCACCGCCGAGATGGGCGGCAAATGGCTTCAGCTCATCAAGGAGGCCGTGCCGGACATGACGCGTGCCGGGGTCCTGTTCAATCCGGCGAGCACGGCTCGCGCCGGGCGCTTCTTTCTCGACTCCCTCGAGCAGGAAGCCGCGACAACAGGGATTGACGTGGTCCTCGCCCCCGTCGGTCAGGCAGCGGAGATCGATGCGGCGATAAGCCGCTTTGCCGAGCCGCCAAAGGCCGCGATGATCTCGCTCGTCGACAGCTTCCTGGTGGTCAACCGCCAGGCGATCGTCGCGGCAACGGCGAAGTACCGCGTCCCGATGATCTATCCGTTTCACTACTTCATGGATGCGGGCGGACTGTTGAGCTACGGTCCGACGCTGGAGGTGCGCTCGGCCGACTATGTCGACCTGATCCTGCGCGGCACCAAGGCTGGGGACCTGCCAGTGCAATCGCCGCGCAAATACGAGCTCCTGATCAATCGCACGGTCGCCCTCACGCTGGGATTGACGATACCATTCACGCTGCTCGCGCGCGCCGACGAGATCCGCGAGTGAACGAGCAGGTCGGCCAGGGACATTTGCCCACGCCTCGCGGCCGGCTGTTCCGGAAATATCTCTACTCGATCGTCGCGCTCGCCTTTGCCTCGCTCGCCATCAACACCGGTTTCGACGTCTGGTTCTCCTATCGCGAGCAGAAGCAACTCCTCGCGGCGACCCAGCGCGAGCAGGCCGCAAGCGCCGCCATCCAGATCGGCCAGTTCATCGGTCAGATCGAGAACCAGATCAGATGGCTCTCGCGCCTGCCTCCGGAGCTGTCGACCAACGAAGACGATCGCCTGAACGCCATCCGCCTGCTGCGCCTCTCGCCCGCGATCGCGGAAATTGCCGAGCTCGATGCGCAGGGCCGCGAGCAGGTGCGGGTCTCGCGCCGCGTCGCGGACAGGGTCGGCAGCAAGGCCGACCTCTCCACCTCGCCGGCCTTCCGCGGCGCCAATGAAAGTCGCGCCTATTACGGGCCCGTGTACTTCTTCGGCGACACCGAGCCGTTCATGACGCTCGCCACACGCGGGACCGGCCGCCAGCCCAATGTGGTCGTCGCCGAAGTCAATCTGCGCTTCATCTGGGACCTCGTCGCCGGAATCAGGGTCGGCAACACCGGCAAGGCCTATGTGGTCGACCGCACCGGGGTCTTGATCGCGCATCCGGATCTGTGGCCGGCACTGCGCCGCAGCGATCTCTCGGGACACGCTGACGTGCGCGCCGCGCTCGACGGTGTGGGCCCGCCCTCCAGCGGCTTGGTCAAGGAGGATCCGTCGGGCCAACGCGTTCTCTCGACTTACGCGACGGTGCCCTCGCTCGGCTGGCTGGTGTTCGTCGAGCTTCCGCTCAGCGAGGCCTATGCCCCGATCTATGCGTCGATCGGACGTTCCACGTTTCTTCTGGTCGCCCTGCTTGCCATTGCGGTGCTGGTGTCCCTCTGGCTCAGCAGGCGCATGACGGTGCCGATCCAGATGCTGACGCAGGGCGCGCGGCGGATCGGAAGCGGCGATCTCGGCCTGCGGCTCGCGATCAGGACCGGCGACGAGCTGGAGGCGCTCGGTGAGCAGTTCAACCGGATGGCGGCTCACTTGCGCGATTCCTATGCCACGCTCGAGGGCAAGGTGATCGAGCGGACCTCCGAGTTGGAGAGGGCGCGTGATCAGGCCCTGGCCGAGCACGATGCTGCCGAGCGCGCGCGCAGCATTGCCGTGCAGGCCAACGAGACCAAATCGCGCTTCCTTGCCGTCGTCAGCCACGAGCTGCGCACGCCGCTGAACGGCGTGATGGGCGTGCTGCAACTGCTCGACGACGGCAGCCTTGGCGAAGTGCAGCGGCGCCACCTCGCCACCGCCGCCGCATCGGGCGAAACACTGATCGCACTGGTCGATGCGATCCTGGAATATGCGCGCCTCGAGGCCAGCACCGAGACGCTGGAGACGCGCGACTTCCGCCTCGACCAGCTGATTGAGGCCGCCGCCGACCTGATGCGCCCGCAGGCCTTCGACAAGGGACTGACCTTCGATCTCGCCAGCGACGCGACGGTCAACATCTCCGTGCACGCCGATCCCGTCAGACTCAACCGCATCCTGCTCAACCTGATCGGCAACGCAATCAAGTTCACCCCGCGCGGTGGGATCGTTTTGACGGCGGCCGCCGAACAGCTCGATGATCACGTCCTGCTGCACATCACCGTTCGCGATACCGGCATCGGCATCGCGCCCGACATGCATGAGCGGATTTTCGAGGACTTCGTCCAGGCCGACGACAGCATTGCACGGCGGTTCGGCGGCACCGGTCTCGGACTTGCGATCGCGCGCCGCCTCACGCGCCTGATGCGGGGCGAGTTGACGGTGGAGAGCACGCCGGGCGCCGGCAGCACCTTCACGCTTGACGTGCCGCTCGGCCGCGCCGCGAGCGGCATCGCGCAAGGCGCGCTTCCGACTCCATCACGGCAGCTCAGCGTGCTGCTGGTCGACGACGATGCTGTCAATCGCGAGGTCGGCGAAGCCATTCTGAACCGGCTCGGCCATCGCCCTACCCTTGCCGGGAATGGCGCCTCCGCGGTCGCACTCGCCCGCGAGCAGGCGTTCGATATCATCCTGATGGACCTGCACATGCCTGACGTGAACGGTGTCGAGGCGGCCTTGAAGATCGGCAAGCTCGGCTTGCCGAAGGTGCCACGCATCATCGGCGTGACCGCCGACGTCTCCACCCTCGCCCGCGAACGACTCGCCGGGGCCGGCATCGCCAAGGTCATCAGCAAGCCGATCCTGATCAATGCGCTGCGTGAGGCGATCGAAGACACTCAGGACGAGCCGGCCGCCGCGCAACTCGCCGCGGGCGCATTGATCGACCGGCAGTTCCTCGACGACCAGAAAGCGCTGCTGGGCGCGGCACAGATCGCAAGGCTCCATCATCTGCTGCAGGAGACCAGCGACAGGCTGATCGAGGACATCAACAGCGCCGCCGCTGCCGGCGATCGCAAGCAGCTCGCGCGCTCCACGCACCAGCTCGGCAGCGCCGCCAGTGCGCTCGGCCTCGTCCGCCTGTTCGAACGCTGCCGCGAGGTCGAGCTGGCGGCGCCCTCGATGATCCCGCCGGAGTGGCAAAGCGTCGCGCGCGAGCTCGCCGCACTTCGGAAGGCCTCGATCAGCGCGCTGGACGATCTCCTTGCGCCGGCCAGGCGGCGCGCGGAGATCGGCGTTAACCATCGCTGACGGTTCCAGCCTGAGCGACATCGCTTCGAAGTTTCTTAAAGTTTTGCTGGGTACCTCTTCCATGCATGGTGACCGGGGGAAAGACATGAGTAAGCGGGCCAAACGTGGAAAGGCGGAGACGCTCGCACTGCCAATGGCCGCGAGAGTTGCGGTTGGCGTCGTGGCCGTCGCCGCATTGGGGTACGGTTTGCTGGCGCGCCCGACGAGCGTGCAGCCGGCACGGAAGCCGTCCGCATCCGAAGCCCAGGCGTCGTCAACCCCGGTCTACGTGGCACCTCCAGTTCATGCATCCGCGCCGGCGCCGGCCCCGATTCCAGCCCCGGCGCCTCTGGTCGAGCCGCCAAGAGCCGACGCTGACGTTCCCGGAGCATTGGTTCGGCAGGTGGTTGACTACGCCAGCCGCCAGACACCGGGCACCGTGATCATCGATACCAAGAACACATTCCTTTATTTCGTTCTGAACGACACGCAAGCACTGCGCTACGGCATCGGTGTTGGCCGCGAGGGTTTCACATGGTCCGGTGAGCAGACTGTGGCCCGTAAGGCAGAATGGCCGGATTGGCATCCGCCTGCGGAGATGGTCTCGCGTCAGCCCTATCTGCCGCGGTTTATGGCAGGCGGCCCCGGCAATCCGCTCGGCGCACGGGCGATGTATCTGGGCGAGACCGAATATAGAATTCACGGCACCAACAAGCCCGATACGATCGGGAAGCGGGTTTCGTCCGGTTGTATCCGGCTGACCAATGAGGATGTCGTGGACCTTTATGAGCGGGTGAAAGTCGGAGCGAAAGTGATCGTGCTTCCGGCGACCGCTGCCCCTCGACCATCCCAGGGAGCGCCCGACGCCGCTTCCCGATCGCCGGATCCGGCATCGCCGTCGAACCGGCCCTCCGCAACGAACGCGCTGAAGCCGTCATCCGGACCGAAGATCGCCGAGGCCCAATGACTCGGTCCTCGGTCTGCAACTGATGACAAGGCGGTTCAAGCCGCCGCTTTCAAGTCAGCGCGTGGCCACGGCTCCATCCTCCCGACCAAAACGCTCGACCAGAAAATCGATAAACAGGCGCACCTTCACGGACAAATGCCGTGTCGGCGGATACACCGCATAAAGCGCGAGCGGCGGCGCCGAATAATTGTCCAGCACCGTCCGCAGCTCGCCTTTCCTTAAAGCGTCCGCCGCGATGAACTCGGGCAGCAGGGCCAGCCCCCTGCCCTTGATCGCGACGTCGCGCAGCACTTCGGCATTGTTGACGCAGAGCGACCACGCCGGCTGGATCCAGTGATCGCCGTCGCGGCCTGTGAGCTTCCACTGATTGCCCGTGAGCAGGAAGCCGTAGGTCAGCGAAGCATGCTCGCGCAGATCCTGCGGATGTCTTGGCGTGCCGCGACGCGCGAGATAATCCGGTGAGGCGCAGATCATCCGCGGCACGGGCACGATCCTGCGCGCGATCAGGCTGGAGGATTCCAGCTCCGCGATCCGCAACGTCACGTCAAAGCCGTCCTGGACAGGATCGAGCAGATCGTCGCTGAGCACGATCTGGAGCTGAAGCTCGCCATAGCGCGTCATGAAATCGGCAAGCACCGGCCCGAGCCGCATGGTGCCGAACGACATCGGCGCATTGACGCGGAGCAGCCCTCGCGGCGCTGATTGGGCCTGCGTCACCACCTGATCGGCGGCCTCGATCTCCGAGAGGATCACCACCGCACGCTCGAAATAGCGCTGGCCGCTCTCGGTCGGGCTGGCATGGCGGGTGGTCCGGTTCAGGAGCTGGACGCCGAGGCTCTCCTCGAGGTCGGCGATGTATTTGCTGATCGCCGAGCGCGATAGCCGCAGCTGCCGGCCCGCCTCGGCAAAACTGCCGCTTTCGACCACTTTGACGAAGGCCCGGAGGCTGGCGACCTTATCCAAGACCGGGCCCCGGCGATTGTTTCCAAATCGTAGACATAGCCGTCATAATTGCATGGATTGTCTCCAATCCAAAGCGGAACAATATTTCCGGCCAGAGCAAGACCGCTCCCCGAGCTTTGGAGGACGACAATGTCTGGACTGCACCACGTGACCGCGATCGCCGGCGACCCCATCCGCAATTTCGGCTTTTACACCCGGGATCTCGGCCTGCGCTTCGTCAAGAAGACGGTCAACTTCGACGATCCCGGCACGTATCACTTCTATTATGGCGACGAGACCGGCCGCCCCGGCACCATCCTCACCTTCTTCCCCTGGGCCGGCGTTCCCGCCGGACGCCGCGGCGTCGGCGAGACCCATCAGACCGCCTTCCGCGTGCCGCAGCGTTCGCTCGGATACTGGACGCAGCGCTTCACCGAGAAGGGCATCGCGTACCAGGCACTGGAGAAGCGATTTGGCGAATCCGTCCTGCCCTTCACCGATCCTGACGGCATGGCGCTCGCCCTCGTCGGCGTCCCCGGCGCCGAGAACGAGCCCGGCTGGAGCAATGGCGACGTGCCGGCCGAGCACGCGATCCGCGGTTTCCACGGCGTGACGCTGCTGCTCGACAGTGCCGCGAAGACGGCGGCGGTTCTCACCGACGTGTTCGGCTTCAAGGAGACCGGACGCGAAGGTTCTGTGATCCGCTTCAAGGCCTCCGGCGATGTCGAAGGCAGCGTCGTCGACATCTATGAGGCCAAGGGCTTTCTGCGCGGGCACCAGGGCGGCGGCTCGGTGCATCACATCGCCTTCCGCGCGGCTGACGATACCGAGCAGGGCAAGATGGCGCAGAAGCTCGTGAGCAATCACGGACTGCACCCGACCGAGCAGAGGGACCGCAACTACTTCCGGTCGATCTATTTCCGTGAGCCCGGCGGCGTGCTGTTCGAGATCGCGACCGACATCCCTGGCTTCGCCGTGGACGAGCCGGTCGCGACGCTGGGACGTGACCTGAAGCTGCCAAGCTTCCTCGAGCAGCATCGCAAGCAAATCGAGGACGTGCTGCCGAGCCTGGAAGAAAGCGTGTCATGACCGAGACTTCATTCATCCATCGCTTCGAGCCCGCGACCAGCGCGGGCTCACCCCCGCTCCTGCTGCTGCACGGCACAGGCGGTGACGAGAACGACCTGCTCGGACTCGGCAAGATGATCTCGCCCGGCTCCGCCCTGCTCTCGCCGCGGGGCCGCGTGCTCGAGCACGGCATGCCGCGCTTCTTCCGCCGCCTCGCGGAAGGCGTGTTCGACGAGGAGGACGTGCGCCGGCGCGCGCTCGAGCTCGGCGACTTCGTCGCGGACGCGCGGCAACGCTACGGCATCGCCGCGCCTGTCGCGGTCGGCTTCTCCAACGGCGCCAACATCGCAGCCGCGCTGTTGCTGCTGAAGCCGGACGCGCTTGCAGGCGCGGTCCTGCTGCGCGCAATGGTACCGCTGTCGAATCCGCCCAAAGCGCAGCTCGATGTTAAACCTGTCCTCCTCCTGTCCGGGCAGGCTGATCCGATCGTGCCAGCGAGCAACTCGGCGCAGCTCGCCGCGCTGCTGTCGCAAGCCGGCGCCAGCGTGACGCACAAGGTCCTGCCGGCCGGCCATCAATTGTCGCAGGCCGACGTGACGCTCGCTCGCGACTGGATCGGCAGGGTCGCCGCCGAAGCAGCCTGACATTCTGCGAACGGCGCACCGTTGGTCGCGGTGCGCCGGATCGCGATCCCCACGAGCGACCTTCCCTCGCGCCTGCGCAATCGGGCACCACTCTGCCGGTAATTTCCGCTTGCCCACTTCCATGCTGGCGCGTCTCTCCGACGACGACATCCGCGCACGCGTGCCCGCGACCTATCCAAAGCTGCCGCGGAACTCGCCGCAGAATTTCAAGCAGGTGATCGCCCGCCTCGACGAGATCCGCCGCACCGGCGTGTCGGAGGCGGCCGATGAATCCATCGAGGGCGTCGGCTCGCAAGGCTTTGCGCTCAAGAGCGGCGAGACCGGCGAGATGATCGGCATCGCGGTCTCCTATTCCGTCCAGGCGACCACCGCCGCCGAACGCGCCAATGTCCGCCGTGAGCTCGCGGCGATGGCCGCGAAACTGCGACGACTGACCGGCGATCCGCTCGATCAAAACACAGCCCGCATCCAAACGGGGGCGCGTCGCAGGGGCGATCGCCGATCCGCATCTGCCCGAGGCGGCGTAGTTGAACATCAAAATGGAAAAACAACCCCATGCACAGTAGCCGGGGACAGCGAGATCAACGGCTTGCACGGGCAGCCCAAGAGGAGGTTTGACTCGTCGGGCAAAACGGCGGTATATTGCTATTATTCCGAAACCTCTGCCCTTCTTTCTCCCCTTTTGTGGGAGAACGTAACGCGTGATGCATCGGGCACCCGCGCCGGTCCTTACGAGCCGGCTCGCCCTGAGCGAACCCGTTCGTGCCGACCAAAGAGTGGCTCACTTCGGGGGCTCAACGACTGTTTTTGTTGATCCGTCCGGCGCTGCCTGCATCCCCGGTGGGCTTTGACCTTGCGGGCTTTCCGGCTGCGCACCACCTGATCTTGTTTCAAGAGGTCCGGTCCAACCTTGCGGCTGGAGTTGACCTTTTTCTTCCGGCGCCGAGCGCCCGGTTGGCGTGTTCAAGTCTTGCTTCGGCTCGACTTGCGCTGTCGCAAATCCGCACGACAAGGCCCAGCAAATCGTCGTTATCAGAACGGTCCGCACGGCGACCTCCGCTTGGCTGAATGCAATAAACGGGCTGAGCCATCCTTCAGTTCCTTATTGCCACGCGGGCGAACGACCGCAGCAAACGGTGTCCGCGTTCCGCGTCAATCACGTCGTTCCACCTCCGCCAACCCTTCAGATCTACCCCGACGAACGCACGATTCCGGAGGCGCCTGCACCACTGACAGGCGGCATTGGACGAGGCACGGAAGAGGCCGCCAGCTGGGAGGCGTCACCCCTCGTCTTTGCGGACGGGTTCTTTGGCTTTGCGGCCCGGGAAAGTACCGCGAGCCGGCGGCATTCCCGCGATTGCTCGCTCCAACTCCAGGGCGATCGCCCGGTAGCGAGCCAGCAATCTCGTGAATGTGTCGCGCTTGACCTGGTTCTTGGCAGTCTTCTGAAGCCGCTCGCATTCGGCGATTTGCGCGCGGAGCAGCTCTAGCTGGGTCTGCATTTCCTTCATTGCTTACTCCCCGCGAGACCGCAAAGCTGACAAATCAACCCACCCGAATTTAATCTAGATTCGGGTTCGACGGCACCAAGTCGAGGCCGCGAGCCAATTGGGACAATCTCTCTGACAAATCGCCTCCCGGGCGTGGAGGTTGCCGGAGCGACCAGAAGTGGCGTCAATCGCCGCCGGAGGCGCGAGCTCTGTTCGACGCGCCAACCATGAGGCCACGGCGCGCCATTCCAGCTCGGCCACCTCGGGCCGATGTCGGCGCATTTTCGCGTTGGTTGATCTGGATCAAGCCAACCAAAACCTGATTCAGGAGGATCGATCAGGCAACGCGCAGGGGCCCGGGATGAGACGTTGGGCGGGGCTTGTCATCGCAGCACTCGTGATCGCCGGATCGCGGTCGAGCGATGCCGCCGTGCGGATCACGCACGATCGAGGCGGATCGATCGGGAAGTACATAGACAAGTATGAGCGGCTGCGCGCTTCAGGCCAGCGTGTCGTCATCGATGGATTCTGCGCGTCGGCTTGCACGATCGTCCTGGCGACCCTGCCTTCCGAAAGGATCTGCGTCACGTCGCGGGCCGAACTGGCGTTCCACGCCGCATGGGATGTTGGTCCTCGCGGACGGGCTGTCACGAACGCCGGCGCGACGCGTATGATGTATCTCATGTATCCCGCGCCGGTGCGACGCTGGATCGCCCATCGCGGCGGCTTGACGCCACGAACCATATTCCTCCGCGGAAACCCGCTGCAGGCGATGTATCGCTCGTGCCGATCCTGAGCCGCGGGACAACAGCTCGAGGCGCCGGCCCAAGCGTTCGCCTCTTATCGGGAACAATCGGCGGCGAGAAAGCTGAGAGGAGGCGGAACCATGAGCTTCCTCCTGACGGTGAGGCGCCATCGATCCGCTGGCTTACGCGCGTGATGCCCGCGCCAACGGCGACGGCACCAGCGCATGCATTTGACGTTTCGTTGTCTGGTGCTTGATCTAGATCAACCCAGCGCGCAGCGATGATCGAGCACGCAAGCTCCCGACAGGAACCGGAAGCAACTGGCCGGAAAAATTCGCGGACGGCGCGGCGTCGTCAGACCAGGGGTTGTCTTTGCGAATTCACCTCGCGGGATTTGGGCCTGAAACGCTGCTTCATTTGTCCTTGGGGCGCTGCGGCTTCTCCCTTTTCGCCGCCTGCGAGGTTCGGCGTGCCGGGGCCTCGAACACCGCAATACGGCGATCGAGTTGCCATAGCTCGACGTCGTTGACATCAACCAGTTGCGCAGCACGTTCACGTGCTTCCTGCTCGTCGGCACACTGCAATTTCGCCACGCTTATGACGTGATGGTGCTGATCCACAAGGTAAGCCCGGTAGTGAGCCATCCCCACACCTCCCTACGCCCGCCACTATCGGATCATCACCTCAATCCTTCAATCAGCGTTTTCCAGCCGGACGCATCGTTCGCCGTCAGCAGCAAAGCGCCAAGGGCTGCCAGATAGCACGGCAGTTCGCAATCGGGACGCGCGTTCATATTGCCGACAAGCGAGGCGACCGCGTTCTTGAGATCGCCTCGGTCCAGATGATCGAGGGCCCGTTGCTTGCAACGCTCGACGTATTTGTCGCGCGGCATGTCGACTAACAGGGAACGTTCCATTTCACTTCCCCCACCGATGACTGTTGTCGATCGTTGGGGAATTGGAACGAAACGGGCCTTTTCCGTCTGTTCGAAAAGCGACAAACGGATCTTTTTTGCTCGCAGGTGTGGGAATTGGGATACAGGCGCGCGGGGCTATCGCATATGAAAAGTAGAGTTGCGGATAGCTCGTCCACGACACATCCTTCGAGACGCCTGGCGCTGGCGGGCCCTCAGGATCAGGGCGGAGCGCGCGGCAGCAGTCTCAACGGGCACTGACGCTGATTAGCCTCATCCTGAGGAGGCGCGTAAGCGCCGTCTCGAAGGACGAGGCGTGCGCGCAGGCCGCCGCAACGAGTCATACGCGATAGCCTTCCCCCCGATGGGAAAGGACACTGGGCACCGCGCTGTCGCCGCCCCTACTCCCAATACCAGGTCGAGAAATCGTTCTCGAACTGCGGGACTTCCTTCCAGACGCCCTTCAGCTTCTTGTTGGTGACGGTCGGCCATTGCGGCTGAAACAGGTAGGCGGAGACGGCGTCGGTGGCCAGCATGCGCTGGGCGTCGCCGAGCAGCTTGGCGCGGGCGGCCTCGTCCGGCGTCGAGACGATCTGCTTGTAGAGCGTGTTGAACGCCTCGTTGTTGTAGCCGAGATAGTAGTCCGGCTCGGTGATCTTGACGAGGTCGAACGGCTCGACATGGCTGACGATGGTGAGATCGAAATTATGCGGGCTGTTCGGCGCGAACACCTGCGACAGCCATTGCGCCCATTCGACATTCTCGATCTTGGCGACGATGCCGACCTTGGCGAGCTGGGCCGCGACGATCTCGCCGCCCTGCCGCGCATAGGGCGGCGGCGGCAGCTTCAGCGACAGCTCGAGCGGCGTGGTGACGCCGGCTTCAGTGAGCAGCTTCTTGGCTTTTTCAGGATCGTAGGGATTGATGCCGGTAGTGTCGACGTAACCTAGCGATCCCGGCGTGTAGAAGCTGCCGATCGGCGTGCCGTAACCCTCGACCGCGCCGTCGATCAAGGCCTTGCGGTCGATCGCAGCGAGGATGGCGCGGCGAACACGGACGTCATCGAGCGGCTTCTTGCGGTGGTTGATCGCCACGATGGTCTTGGCCTTCGAACCGCCGATCAGCACCGTGAAGCGCGGATCAGACTTGAATTGAGCAACAACGCGGGTCGCGATCCGCGGAAATGCGTCCACGTCATTCGAGAGCAGCGCCGCGGCCTGGGCGGCCGGATCGGAGATGAAACGGATCGTCACCTTCGACAGCTTGATCGCCGCGGCGTTACGGTAGTCCGCCCATTTGTTCAGCGTGATCGAGGAGCCCTTGGCCCAGGCCCCCAGCTGGTAAGGCCCGGTCCCGACCGGCTGCGTGACATTGGTCGCCGCGCTCTTCGGCTCGACGATCGAGCCGCTTGCCTGCCCGAGGAGGAACGGCAGGTTGGGTTCGGAATACTTCACCGTGATCACGACGGTGTCGGCATCGGGCGTCTCGACCTTCTCGAACGCCTGGAACAGGCTCTTGTCCTTGTTGGTGCTGGTCGCCGCCGCGTTGCGCTCGAACGAGAACTTCACCGCCGCGGAATCGAACGGCTCACCATTGTGGAATTTGACGCCCTTGCGCAGCTTGAAGGTGTAGGTCTTCAGGTCGGGCGAGGCGGTCCAGCTCTCCGCCAGCAGCGGCGAGACCGAGCCGTCCTCGCTGATCTTGGTGAGCGTCTCGTAGATGTTGTAGAGCGTGACCTCGGCGATTGCGGCCGCCGCCGCGTTGGTCGGATCGAGCCCCGGCGGCTCCAGCGTCATTGCCATGACGACGCTGTCCTTCTTGCTCTGCGCCAGCACCGGCAGCGGCGCCGCGGCGAACGCGGCGGCAAATGCGACGATGGATAGTTTCCTGAACATCTCGTAACTCCCCGGCCTGCTGTTTTCGTAAGCCTACGCCAATCCTGCTCCGGACATTAGCCTTCCATGGCGGCTGGCGGCAACGCCATCACGGCCTGCGCCTTGTGGCAGGCGGCAAGGTGGCCCTCGCCCAACTTGCGTAGCTCAGGCAGGGCCTCGCGGCAATGCTGGTCGGCGAGTGCACAGCGCGCGACATAAGGACACCCGCTGGCAGCCGCCGATTGCGAAGCGATCGCCTGGGCGCCGCGCCGGCGCCGACCGCCCCCGGCGCGCGCCCGCGGCACGGCGTCCAGCAGCGCCCGCGTATAGGGATGGGCACATTGCTCGAACAGATCTTCGGGGCGCCCCTGCTCGACGATGCGGCCGAGATACATCACCGCGACCTCGTCGCAGAGATAGTCGACGACGGCGAGGTCGTGGCTGATCAGGATGTAGCTGAGGCCGAACTGCTCCTGGAGGTCCTGCATCAGATTGAGCACCTGGGCCTGCACGGAGACGTCGAGGGCGGAGACCGGCTCGTCGGCGACGATCAGCTTCGGCTGGGTGATCAGCGCCCGCGCGATGGCGATACGCTGGCGCTGGCCGCCGGAGAACTCGTGCGGATATTTGTCCATGTCGGCTTCGCGCAAGCCGACTTGCTTCAGCACCGCGGCGACGCGGTCGCGAAAGGTGGTGCGGTCGGCGCCCTCAAGCACGGTCAGCGGCTCGGCCACGATGCGCGAGATGGTCTGGCGCGGATCGAGCGAGCCGTACGGGTCCTGGAACACCATCTGGAAATCGCGCCGGGCGCGGCGCAGCTCGTCGGGCGGGATACGGTTGAGATCGCGGCCGAGCAGGACGACCTGCCCTGCCGTCGGCCGCTCCAGCGCCATCACCACCCGCGCAAAGGTGGATTTGCCCGAGCCGGATTCGCCGACGATGCCGAGGCTCCTGCCGGCCTGCACCTGCACGCTGACGCCGTTGAGCGCACGCACCTGTCCGGGCTGACGAAACAGGCTCTCGCGCGGCAGCGTGTAGCGCTGCTCGAGATCCCTGACATCGAGAAGAGGCGCGGTGCTCATGCGGACAGCGCTCCGACATTCGCAGCCATGGAGACGTCCGTGCGGATGCAGCGCACCCCGTGCCCGGGACCGACCTCCACCATCGGCGGCAGCGCGGCGCGGCACGCATCGATCACCAGCGGACACCGCTCGGAGAAGGTGCAGCCGGCCGGAAGGTCCGCTAGCTCTGGCACCGTGCCCGAGATCGTCTTCAGCCGCGTCCCCTTGCGCGCGCCGAGCTTCGGCCGGGCGCGGAACAGGCCTTGCGTGTAGGGATGGCCCATGCGGCGGAACACCTCGTCGGTCGGGCCGCTCTCGACCACGGTGCCGCCATACATCACCATCATGCGCTGCACGTTCTCGGCGATGACGCCGAGATCGTGCGAGATCAGGATCATCGACATGCCGCGCTCCTCGACGAGATCGGCGATGAGGTCGAGGATCTGGCCCTGGATGGTGACGTCGAGCGCGGTGGTCGGCTCGTCCGCGATCAATAGGTCGGGCTCGCAGGCGAGCGCCATGGCGATGGTGATGCGCTGGCGCTGGCCGCCGGAGAACTGGTGCGGATAGGCATCGACGCGCCGCGCCGGGTCGGGCAGCCCGACGCGGTCGAGCAAGGCGATCACTTCTTTACGCGCCTGCGCCGCCGAATATTTCCTGTGACGCCGCAGCGGCTCGGCGACCTGGTTGCCGATCGTGTGCATCGGGTTGAGCGCGGTCATCGGCTCCTGGAAGATCATGCTGATGCGGTTGCCGCGCAGGCGGCAGTAATCCGCATCCGGTAAGCCGGCGAGCTCGTTGCCGTCGAGCTTGATGCTGCCGGTGACGCGTGCGCTGTCGGGCAACAGGCCCATCAGGGACATCGCGGTGACCGACTTGCCGCAGCCGGACTCGCCGACGAGCCCGAGCGTCTCGCCGCGCTTGAGAGAGAAGCTGACGCCGCGCACGGCCTGCGCGGGGCCGCGGCTGGTATTGAGGCGGACGCCGAGATTGTCGACCTCGATCAGCGGCATGGCGGAGCGCTCGGCCATCGTCATCGCTCCCGCGCCAGGCGGGGATCCAGCAGGTCGCGCAGTCCGTCGCCGAGGAGATTGAGGCCGAGCACGGCGATCGCGATCGCCGCGCCCGGATAGACCGCGAGCATCGGCGACTGGAACAGCAGCGTCTGCGCATCGTTCAGCATCCGCCCCCAGGACGGCTGCGGCGGCTGGGTGCCGAGACCGAGATAGGACAGCGCGGCCTCCGCGAGAATGGCGAGCGCGAACTGGATGGTCACCTGCACGATCAGGATCGACAGGATATTCGGCAGCACGTGCTCGATGGTGATGCGGAATTTGCCCTTCCCCGAAGCGCGCGCGGCCAGCACGAATTCGCGGGCCCAGATCGCGTTGGCCGAGCCGCGCGTCAGCCGGGTCAAGGTCGGGATCTGGAAAATGCCGATGGCGACGATCGAGGTCACCATGCCGGGGCCGACGACCGCGGCCAGCATGATCGCCGAGAGCACGGCCGGAAAGGCGAAGGTGAAGTCGGAGAAGCGCATGATGATCTCTTCGGTCCAGCCGCGCTTGGCCGAGGCGATCAGGCCGAGGCAGACGCCGAAGGTGAGACCGATGCTGACCGCGATGATGCCGACTGCTATCGTGGAGCGCGCCCCGGCGAGCAGCAGCGAGACGATGTCGCGCCCGAAGGAATCGGTGCCGAGCCAGTGCGCGGCCGAGGGCGGCCGGAGCTTCGAGGCGATGTCGATCTCGTAGGGCGACCACGGCGTCCACACCAGCGACAGCAGCGCCGAGACGAGAACGAGCAGGCTCAGCGTGCCGCCGAGGACAAAACTGCGATGGCGCAGCGCGCGGCCCCAGAAGGTCCTGGCCGGCAGACGTCGCCTCGCGACGGGTGCGTCAATGGAAGTGGTCACGGGCGCGCTCACAGGTCGTGCACCTTGATGCGGGGATCGATCAGGGCGTAGAGCACGTCGACCACGAAATTGACGATGACGACCATGGTCGCGAGCAGCATCACGCAATTGCGCACCACGATCAGGTCGCGGTTGGCGATCGACTGGAAGATCAGCCGGCCGAGGCCCGGCAAATAGAACACGTTCTCGATCACGATGGTGCCGGCGAGCAGATTGGCGAATTGCAGCCCCATCACCGTCATCACGGGGATCATGGCGTTGCGCAGCACGTGGCTCCACAGCACCTCGCGCCTGCCGAGCCCTTTCGCGCGGGCGGTGCGGACGAAGTCTTCGCGCAGCACTTCGAGCACGGCCGACCGCGTGACGCGGGCGAGGATCGCAGCCTGGACCACCGCCAGAGAGACTGCCGGGAGGAGCAGCGACTTGACGCCTGGCCAGACGCCGTCCTCCCAGCCGGCGAAGCCGCCCGCCGAAAGCCATTGCAGCCGCACCGCGAACAAGAGCACCAGCAGGATCGCGAACCAGAAATTCGGCAGCGCGATGCCCACCTGCGTCAGCGCCATCACGCCGACGTCGCCGAGCTTGTTGTGGTTGGCGGCGGTGTAGACGCCGGCCGAGAGCGCCAGCGTCACCGTGATCGCCATCGACATGATCGCGAGCGGAATGGTCAGCACCAGCCGCTCCGCGATCAGGCCGGCGACCGGCGTGCCATAGACGTAGGAATTGCCGAGATCGGCAATGAGGAGGCCCTTGATCCATTGCAGGTAGCGAACGGGCAGCGGCTGGTCGAGCCCGAGCTTGACGGCGAGCGCGCGCACCGCGTCCGGCGAGGCGTCGGCGCCCATCAGCATCTGCGCGGCATTGCCGGGCAGCGCGTCCAGCACCAGGAAAATGATCAGCGATGCGCCGACCAGCGTCGCCAGCAGGGTCAACAGACGTCGAAGGACAAAGACGCTCATGTGCGCTCGGTTTCAGGGCTCATCCGCGGCACGATCAACATGTCCGGACGACCGATGCAAGGGCTTTGCTGGGTACGCACGACCTCATTCCGGCCAGCGGGAGAGCAGGTCACCGGAGGCCTCGAACAGCGCGCCAACGCGCAACAGGTCGGCGTCATGCCGGAAGCGGCCGACCAGCTGAAGCCCGATCGGCAGGCCGTCGCGGGCAAAGCCTGCGGGCAGGCTGACGGCGGGATGGCCCGTCATGTTGAACGGCATGGTCCAGGGGAACCAGTTCGGGCGGACGCTGTCGTAATGCGCCCCGTCGATCTCGATGCTGCCGAACAGGTCCTGCTTGATCGGCAACGCGGTGCGCGTGAGCGTCGGCATCGCCAGAAAGTGTCCATCCGCAAGCAAGGATTGCACCCGGCGGAACAGCGCGGTGCGCGCGAACATCGCCTCCTGATAGTCGACGCCGCTGACCTCGGTGGCGAGCGCGAGCTGCTTGAGGAACGCCTCGCTCAGCTCGTCGCCGTGCTCGGCCGCGAGCTTTGCAAAGCGCGTGCGCCAGACGGTGTGGTTGATGGCGCGCCAGATCGGCTCGATGTCAAAGCCTTCGCCGGAGAATTCCTCGAGCTCGGCCCCTAGCCCGGCCAGCCGGTCGAGACTCGCCCTGAAATTGGCGGCGACCTCGGCGGAGACCGGCCGGCCCGGCGGCGTGAGACAGTACAAGATCCTCTGGCCGCGCAAATCGCCGCGCGGGACGGCGGTGCCGACGAAGTCAGGCACGGGCAAGCCGATCGACCAGGGATCGCAAGAATCCTCGCCCGCCATCGCCTGCATCATCAGCGCGGTGTCGGCGACGGTGCGGGTGGTCGGCGTGACATAGGTCTGGTTGCCGAACACATCCAGCGCCTGGCTGTGCGGGATCACGCCGTTGCTCTGCTTCAGGCCGACCACGCCGTTGCAGGCGGCGGGAATGCGCGTCGAGCCGCCGCCGTCGGTCGCGATCGCCAGCGGCCCGATGCCGCTCGCCACCGCCACCGCGGCGCCGCCGCTGGAGCCGCCGGAGGAGCGGAAGGCGTCCCATGCATTGCGGGTGCGGCCGAACAGCGGCGAATCCGTCAGGCACTTGCTGCCGAATTCCGGCGTCGTGGTCTTGCCGATCAGGATTGCGCCCTCAGCTCGCAGCCGCGCCACCGCGACGGCATCCTCGGTCGGCACGTTGTCCCTGTAGGGAATGGCGCCGAAGGTGGTCTTGACGCCGCGGGTGTTGACGATGTCCTTGACGGTGACGGGGATGCCGTGGAGCAGGCCGAGCTGTTTGCCCGCCATCACCTTGCGCTCGGCCGCGCGCGCGGCCGCCAGCGCCTCGTCGCCACAGATCGTGATGAAGCAGTTCAGCTCGCCCTGTAACGCCTCGGCGCGGGCGAGCACGGCGCTGACGATCTCGACAGGGGAAATTTGCTTTGTCGCGACGAGATCGCGCAGCTCGGTTGCGGATAGGAAACAGAGGTCGTTGCTCATACGGAAGGCTCGCACCAGGATGCGCGGACCTTGCCAGCGCGCACCTCACCTGTCCATTGGGCCGGTGCATGGCCATGGTCCGTCAGGACATCGCGAGACCTGACCCGAACTACCAGCTCCAGGTGATCTCGTGGCTCCACGGCGGATCGGCGCCCGGGCGGGTGCAGGTCAGGCCGGCACAATTGGCGGCAAAGGACAGCGCGCGGCGGAGCTCCTCAGTGCTGATGTCCCTGAGCCGCTCGCGGGCGAGGCGGCCCTGCTTGTGCAGGGCGAACAGCAGGGCGGCCTGAAAGCTGTCGCCCGCGCCGATGGTGTCGGCGACCTCGACCTTTGGTGCTTGCACTTCGATCTGCCCCGCGGCTGCGTGCCAGGCGATCGCACCGTTGTTGCCGCGGGTGATGACGACGAGGCGCGTGCCCTGCCCGAGCAATGCGCTCGCGCGCGGCTGATGGGGCTCGTCGCCGAAGAGGTAGGCGAAATCGACGTCCGACATCTTGATGAGATCGGCTTGGTTCGCAAACTCGGCCATGCGCGCGAGATAGGCCGGCTTGTCCTTGACGAGGTTGGGGCGGCAGTTCGGATCGAAGGAGATTGTGGAGGATGCGCGCGCGTCCGCGACTAGCGCCTTGGTTTCGGCCGCGCCCTGGTCATTGACGAGCGTGGTCGAGCCGACATGGACGGCCTCGACCGTATCGAAGGCAATGGATCCGCGCCGGTACGTCCAGTTCCGCGTCGCGGTCTCGGCGTCATAGAAGGCATAATGCGACTCGCCCGCGACGATGCGGACGAAAGCGAGCGTGGTCTGGTGATCGCTGCGGGTGGCGAGATCGAGCGCGACATGCGAGGCCGTTGCGTGGTCCGCGATCATCCGCCCGAACAGGTCGGTCGAGATGCCGCCGACGAAGCCGGTCGGCGCGCCCAGACGCGCCATGCCGATCGCAACGTTGAGGCAGGAGCCGCCGACCGCGGGCATCACCGCCTCGCGTCCTTCCGTGTTTCCGGTCGGCACGAAATCGATCAGCGCATCGCCGCAGGATAACAACATCTCTTTCAACCTCTGGCGACGTCGGCCATCGCGGCACGGCTGCCGCGATCGACCTCGCGCAGCAGCTTGTAGACCTCGCGCTTGCGCGTGTGAAATGCGGCCATGTCGGACGCGGTCGGCTCGCTCTTGCGTCCCAGCGCCGACATCTTGGCCATGGTCTCGCCGATCGAGGAATAGGCGCCGCCGGCCACGGCACCGAGCATCGCGGCGCCCAGCAGCACCGGCTCCTTTGTTTGCGGCAGTGCGACGGTGAGGCCGGTGGTGTCGGCCATGATCTGCCGCACCAGCGGGCTGCGGCTGGCGCCGCCGCCCATGATCATTAGGCTGGAACGGACGCCACGCGCGGCAAAGGCCTCGATCACCTCGGCGAGACCATAGGCGAGACCGCAGAGGCCCGCGACGAACAGCCGCTCCATCGAGGCGATGTCGGTGTCGAGATCGAGACCGGCGATCACCGCGCGCGTATCGGGGTCGGCATAGGGTGAGCGGTTGCCGATGAATTCGGGCAGCACATGGACGTCACGCGCAAGCCGCGCGGCGCGGCTGGCATCGCCGGCGCGCGCGATCACGCGGCGCTCGAGCAACTCGATGAGGTCGAGACCCTCGCTGCGCGCTGCCGCGTTCGCATCACCGTGGCCGGGGTGCGACTTGAGCAGGTGGTCGATCGCCGCGCCCGCGGCCGACTGGCCGCCTTCATTGAGCCAGAACTCCGGCACCATGCCGGAATAATAAGGCCCCCACACGCCCGGCACGAAGCACGGCTCCTTGGTCGTCGCCATGATGCAGGCCGACGTTCCCATGATGTAGGCGAGACGGTCGCTGACATCGCTCTCACCGCCCGAGCCGTCGCGGCCGCCGATGGCCCCGATGCCGCCGGCATGGGCGTCGATCAGGGAGGCGCCGACCGGGGTGCCCGGCGTAAGGCCGAGCTCGGCTGCGGCTGCGGGCGTCAGACCTGCGCCGAGGCGCGTGCCGGGCGCAACGATCTTCGTGCCGATGCGGGCGTATTTTTCGTTGACGAAGTCGGACAGGCCGATGCGCTCGAAGAACGGCGCGCTCCAGCCGCCGCCCTCATGCGCGAGATAGTTCCACTTGCAGGTGACGGTGCAGGTCGAGCGCTGCAGCGAACCGGTCGCGCGCCAGGTCAGATAGTCGGCCAGATCGAAGAAGTGACCTGCGGCGTCAAAGCTTGCACGCAGATGCCGCTTCAGCCAGAGCAGCTTCGGCATCTCCATCTCCGGCGAGATCGAGCCGCCGACATAGCGCAGCACGGGATCCCCGGTCTCGTTGATCAGCCGCGCCTCGCACGTGGCGCGATGGTCCATCCAGACGATGACGTTGCGCTGCGCCTCGCCGGAGGCGCTGACGGTGAGCGGCTGGCCCTGTGAATCAAGCACCACAAGGGAACAGGTGGCGTCAAAACCGACGCCGCCGACGCCGCCGGGCGCAATCGCGGCTTCCGCCATCGCCGCCCGCACCGATTTGACGCAGGCCTGCCAGATGTCCTCCGAGGACTGCTCGACGATGTCGCCGGCCTCGTGCCAGATCCTGATCGGATGCCGGGCGGTCGCGAGCAAGGTGCCGGCCTCGTCAAACACCCCTGCCCGCGTGCTCGTGGTCCCCACGTCGACGCCGATATACGCTCGCGGCATTGTCGCTCCCGGTCGCTTTCCGTCAGTTTTGACGACAAGCCTACCAGCAAGTGTAGCCGCCATCCACCAGCACGATGCTGCCGGTCATCAGGCTCGCGGCCTCGGAGGAGAGGAACAGCACGACGGAGGCGATCTCCTCGACCTGCCCCATCCGCGCCATCGGGGTTCCGCCGATCCAGGCGTCGTACATCTTCGGATTGCTCTTCACGAAGGCGTTGAGCGGCGTCTCGATATAGGTCGGAGCCACCGCATTGACGCGGATGCCGCGCGCGCCCCATTCGGCAGCCAGCGACTTGGTCAAATGGTGCACGGCGGCCTTGGAGGCGTTGTAGAAGCACTGCTCCTGCGGCTTGTTGACGATGAAGCCCGACATCGAGCCGACATTGACGATGGCGCCGCTCTTGGCGTTCAGCATGTGCTTGCCGAACTCGCGACAGCACCAGAAGGTGCCGTTGAGATTGACGTCGATGACGTTGAGCCAGTGCTCGTCGGTGACGGTCTCGGCCGGCGTCTCGCTGCGGGCAATGCCGGCATTGTTGACGAGGATGTCGACCTTGCCGTGGCGGGCGACCAGGGCATTCGCGACCTCCGCCACGCGTTTGGTATCGGTGACATCCATGATCGCGGTCTCGACGTCAAAACCCTTTGCCTTCAGGCTGGCTTCGGCGCTGTCGGCGACCTTGCTGTCGCGGTCGCCGATGATGACCCGGGCGCCGGCTTCGGCCAGCGCCTCCGCGCAGCCAAGGCCGATGCCCTGCCCGCCCCCGGTGATGAACGCGGTCTTGCCGTTCAATCTGAATTTTTCCAGGTACATGGTGGTCTTTCCGTTTCTTGCCGTTGTCTTGCCGTTTCTTGTTAGCCTCGAAGGGCGTTGCCGCCCTCATCGAAGCGGTGAATGCGCTGGGGGTCCGGCACCAGCGAAACACGGTCGCCGGCGTGAAGGCTCAATTCGCCGATGTAGCGCGCGGTCAGCATGCCGAGCGGACCCGCATCGACATACAGGAAGGTGTCGCTGCCGAGATGCTCGGCGACCGAAATCGTGCCCTGCCAGCCGCCGGCGCCGTCGCGCTCGATCTTCAGATGCTCGGGACGCACGCCGATCGTAGCGGCTCCGTGTCGCAAGGCGGACTCACCGGTGACGAAATTCATCTTGGGCGAGCCGATGAAGCCGGCAACGAACAGATTGGCGGGCCGCTCATAGAGCTCCAGCGGCGAGCCGTATTGCTCGATCTTGCCGCCATTGAGCACGACGATCTTGTCGGCCATGGTCATGGCCTCGACCTGATCGTGGGTGACGTAGATCGCGGTGGTGCCGAGCTGCTTCTGCAGCCGCGTCACCTCGATGCGCATCTGCACGCGCAGGGCGGCGTCGAGGTTGGACAGCGGCTCGTCGAACAGGAACGCCTTGGGCTCGCGGACGATGGCGCGGCCGATCGCGACGCGCTGGCGCTGGCCGCCGGAGAGCTCGCGCGGCTTGCGATCGAGATAGGGCGTGAGGTTCAGCGTCGCGGCGGCGGCCTCGACCTTGCGGTTGATCTCATCCTTCGGCAGGCCGGCCATCTTCAGGCCGAAGCCGATATTGCCGCGCACGCTCATATGCGGATAGAGCGCGTAGGACTGGAACACCATGGACAGCCCACGCTTGGCCGGGGGCGTATCGACGACGTTCTTGCCGTCGATCAGGATCTTGCCGCCGCTGACGTCCTCCAGCCCCGCGATCAGGCGCAATAGCGTGGTCTTGCCACAGCCGGAGGGACCGACGAACACCACGAAGGAGCCGTCGGCGATGTCGAGGTCGGCGCCCTTGATGATGTGCACGGGGCCGAAGGATTTCTGCACGCCCTGAAGTGTGATCTGACCCATGGCAGCCCCTCTCATTTCACCGCGCCAAAGGTGAGCCCGCGCACGAGCTGCTTCTGGCTGAACCAACCGAGGACGAGAATGGGCGCGATCGCCAGCGTGGACGCCGCCGACAGTTTGGCCCAGAACAGCCCTTCCGGGCTCGAATAGGACGCGATGAACGTGGTCAGCGGCGCGGCGTTCGAGGTGGTCAGGTTCAGCGTCCAGAACGCCTCGTTCCAGGCGAGGATCAAATTGAGCAGCAGAGTCGAGGCGAGCCCCGGGATCGCCATCGGCGTCAGCACATAGACGAGCTCGCGGCCGATGGTGGCGCCGTCCATGCGCGCGGCCTCCAGGATGTCGCGCGGGATCTCCTTGAAATAGGTGAAGAGCATCCAGATCACGATCGGCAAGTTCCCGAGGCACAGGATGAAGACGAGGCCCACGCGGGAATCGAGCAAGCCGAACGTCTTGTAGATCAGGTAGATCGGCACCAGGACGCCGACCGGTGGCATCATCTTGGTCGAGAGCATCCAGAGCAGGATGTCCTTGGTGCGCTTGGTCGGCGAGAACGCCATCGACCAGGCCGCCGGGATCGCAATCAGCAGCGCGATCAGCGTCGAGCCGCCGGCGATGATGATCGAGTTCATTGCGTGGTGGAAATAGTCGCTGCGCTCCTGCACCGTGGCATAGTTCTCGGTGGTCCATTGGAAGAACAGGAAGGACGGCGGGATGGCAAATGCTTCCAGCTCGGTCTTGAAGCTCGCCAGCACCATCCAAAGGATCGGGAAGAAGATCAGGAAGCCGAACAACCACGCCCCGATCGTCGAGATCACGACCCGCTGTCTCGTCGCCATCCGCGCCATGCTTCAAGCCTCCAGGTTGCGGCCAACGATGCGGACGAGGAAGAAGGCGACGATGTTGGCAATCACCACCGCGACGAGACCGCCCGCGGAGGCACTGCCGACGTCGAACTGGATCAGCGCCTGCGCATAGATCAGGAAGGCGATGTTGGTGGTCTGCAGGCCCGGCCCGCCGCCGGTGGTGACGAAGATCTCGGCGAACACGGTGAGCAGGAAGATGGTCTCGATCAGGATCACCACGGTGATCGGGCGCGCCAGATGCGGCAGCGTGATGTATATGAAGGTCGAGATCGCGCTGGCGCCGTCCATCTCGGCGGCCTCCTTCTGCTCCTCGTCGAGCGATTGCAGGGCGGTCAGCAGGATCAGCGTCGCGAACGGCAGCCACTGCCAGGCGACGATCAGGATCACCGAAAGCAGCGGCACATCGTTGAACCAGTCCACCGGCGTCAGCCCGACCAGCTTGGCGAGCCAGGCGAACAGGCCGGACACCGGGTGCATCAAGAGGTTCTTCCAGACCAGCGCGCTCACCGTCGGCATGACGAAGAACGGGGCGATCACCATCAGTCGCACGACATTGCGACCGATCACGGGCTGGTCGAGCAGCAGCGCCAGGGGAATGCCGAGCAGGATGGTCAGCGCCAGCACCGAGCCGACCAGCACCAGCGTGTTCTGGAGCGAGGCGAGAAAGGCGGGATCGGTGAGGAAGTAGCGGAAGTTTTCCAGCCCGATGAATTCTTCCGAGCCGGGATCGAGCAGGCTGTAATGCAGCGTCGAAAAGTAGATCGTCAGCGCCAGCGGGACGATCATCCAGATGAACAGCAGCCCGACGGCCGGGGTCAGGAGCGACCGTGCAAGGAATTGCGTCTGCCGGGTTGCCACTGGCTTCTCCTCTGCCGGGAAGAAGAAGGCGGCCATCCATCCGGGAATGGGTGGATGGCCGCAAGTTTGAGCTCAGGAGGGAGAGCTCGGGTTCACTTGATGTAGCCGGCGCGCTTCATCTCGCGCTCGGTTGTGGATTGGGCGGCCGAGAGCGCCGCCTCGACGCTGGTCGATCCCGCCAGCGCCGCCGAGAATTGCTGGCCCACCTGGGTGCCGATGCCCTGGAATTCGGGGATTGCGGCGTATTGCACACCGACGTAAGGCACCGGCTTCACCGTCGGCTTGTTGGGATCGGCGGCGTCGATCGACGCCAGCGTCAGCTTGGCGAACGGCGCGACCTTCAGGTACTCATCGTTCTGGTAGAGCGAGGTGCGCGTGCCCGGCGGCACGTTGGCCCAGCCTTCCTTCGACGCCACCAGCTTGGTGTAGTCCTTGCTCGTCGCCCAGGCGATGAATTTCTCGGCCGCTTCCGTCTTCTTGGAACCGGCCGGGATTGCGAGATTCCAGGCCCACAGCCAGTTTGCGTTCTTGCCGAGGCCGGTGTTGGGCGCGAGCGCGAAGCCGACCTTGTCGGCGACCTTGGAGTCCTTCGGGTTGGTGACGAAGGACGCCGCGACCGTGGCGTCGATCCACATCGCGCATTTGCCGGCGTTGAACAGCGCCAGGTTCTCGTTGAAGCCGTTGGAGCTCGCCCCGGGCGGGCCGGCTTCCTTCATCAGGTTCACATAGGTGGTGAGCGTCGTCTTCCATTCCGGCGTGTTGAACTGCGGCTCCCACTTCTCGTCGAACCAGCGCGCGCCGTAGGAATTGGCCATCGCCGAGAGAAAGGCCATGTTCTCGCCCCAGCCGGCCTTGCCGCGCAGGCAAATGCCGTAAGTGCCGGCGTTCTTGTCGGTCAGCTTCTTGGCGGCGTCGATCACGAAGTCCCAGGTGGGCTTCTCCGGCATCTTCAGGCCGGCTTTCTCGAACAGGTCGGTGCGATACATCACCATCGAGCTCTCACCGTAGAACGGCGCGGCGTAGAGCTTTCCGTCGACGGAGACGGCGTCCTTGATCTTCGGCAAGAGGTCGGCGACGTCGTAGTCGGCGCCGAGATTGGCAAGCGGCACCAGCCAGCCCTTCTTGGCCCAGATCGGCACCTCATAGGTGCCGATAGTGAGGACGTCGAACTGGCCGCCCTTGGTGGCGATGTCGGTGGTGACGCGCTGGCGCAGCACATTCTCCTCCAGCGTCACCCATTTCACGGCGATGTCAGGATATTTCTTGGTGAATTCACCCGTCAGCCCCTGCATGCGGATCATGTCGCCATTGTTGACGGTGGCGATCGTCAGGGTCGTTTCGGCCATCGCGGGGACGGCCAGCAGCAGAACGGACGCGCCGCAAACGGCGCCCAGGACATGTTTCACGGTGACCTCCCTTGATTCGCGCTTTTGAGCATATGCCCACGCGTTGGGCGTATGTTCACCGTAGGAACCTTGCTTGTCAAGCAGGCGCGCTGGCATTCCAGCAACTTATGAGTGCTGCGGTGCGGGAAGAATGGAAGGTCGCGCGGGTGCGGACGCGATGGCAGTTGTTCGGAACGAGCCCCGCGGCTTGCTCCACCTCTCCCGCTTGCGGGAGAGGTCGGATCGCATCGACAGATGCGATCCGGGTGAAGGCTTTTTCCTCTTGGGGAGTCTTGCCAGCGGAGAGACCCTCTCCCCGGCCCTCTCCCGCAGGCGGGAGAGGGAGCGGAGTCCCGCTGCTGCGCTGCTCCGTCTCTACCGCTCCAGGATCGCCCTTGCCGTCGTCTCGTCCGTGATCAGGCCGTTGATCAGGCCGCCGCTCAGCGCCGCAGAGATCGCCGCCACCTTGGCTGCGCCAACCGCAGCGCCGATGGTCGTAGTCTTTGCCGGCACTTCCGGCGGGATGCTCGTGAGGCGCTTGTTGGTGCCGGCCTTGAGCAGGCGGCCCTTCGCGTCATAGGCCCAGCCGGTGATCTCGCCGATGGCTCCCAGGCGCATCATCTCGAACAACTCGTCGCGGGTGACGAAACCGTCGATGTGCACCTGCGCCTTCTGGTCCATCTGGCCGATGCCGACGAGGCGCAAGTCGGCCCTGGCGGCGACCGCCTTGACCTTGGCGATCGGCTCGATGCGCACCATCCTGTTGCGCTCGTCCTCCGACGACATCAGGAAGGGCAGCGGCATTGGATAGTGCCGCGCGCCGGTGCGATCGGCGAGCCGGCCGACGGTGTCGTAGAAGCTCGCCGAGCCGTCGGCGGAGATGTTGCCGACCAGCGAGACGATCTGGTGGTTGGGCCGCTCGATCGGCGTGACGCGCTCGACCGCGGCACGCACCGCCCTCCCCGTGCCGAGCGCAACGATGACGGGCGTCTCCGAGCGCAGCGTGGAGTCGAGCAGATTGGCGCAGCGCTCGGCAATGCCCGCAGTCGCCTGCGGCGCAGCAGGATCGGCCGGCACCACCTCGCAGTGGACGAGGTCGAACCGGTCCTTCAGGCGCGCGGCCAGCTCCATGCAGGCGGCGATGGGATGTTCGAGCCGGAAGGTGATGAGCCGCTCAGCGAGGCACAGCGAGACCAGCCGCTGCGCCGAGGCGCGCGAGACCTGGAGCATCTTTGCGATCTCGTCCTGGGTGTGACCGGCAATGAAGTAGAGCCAGCCGGCACGCGCGGCGTCGTCGAGTCTCGACTTGTCGTTCTCGGCGGCCATGCGAGCTCACACCTCCCAGAAATCGCTCATGCGGGCGAAGACCCGATCGGCTCCGGCGGCGGACAATATAGTCCGGCCGTCGCGGCTGCGATAATGGCCGCCGCCGACAAATCCCCAGACTGTCATGCCTGCCGCCTTGGCGGCCTGCACGCCGCTGACGCTGTCCTCGATCACCAGCGTGCGCGACGGATCGACACGCATCTTTTCGGCGGCGTGGATAAAGAGATCCGGCGCCGGCTTGCCGTGCCTGACCATCTGCGCGGTGTAGAGCCGATCGCCGAAATGCGCCCGAAGGCCGGTAACGTCGAGAGAGAGCGAGACGCGATCGATGTCGCTGGATGACGCCACGCAGAACGGTACGGCGAGCCCCGAGATCACCGCCTCCACCCCCGGGATCGGCTCGAGCGAGGCGGCAAACGTCTCCAGCACGCGGGACTTCAATCGGGGCAGGAAGCTGTCCGGCACGACCCGACCGAGATCGCGGTAGTACTGCTCGATCGCCTTGGTGCTGCGTCCGAGAAACAGCTCGAGCGCCTGTTCCTCGCTGAGCACGAGACCGAATTCGGCGAGCACCTCGGACAGGCAGCGGCAGCTCAGGAGCTCGCTGTCGACGAGCACGCCGTCGCAGTCGAAGATGATCAGATCAGGCTCTGGCCGGCGCTGGTCCATCCGGGCATTCGATCATATACCCAACACCTGGGCAATAGCTCAGTCTGCTTCGGGGTTGAAGGACAAGCTGCCGCGACTCCCGGGTGGGCGCGGCGCGTTGCGCGTCGCCCCCTACGGCACCGCCGGTGCCGCTACCGCCGCTGGTTATACACGTCGATGCACACCGCCCCCAGCAGCACCAGGCCCTTGATGACCTGCTGATAGTCGATGCCGATGCCGAGGATGGACATGCCGTTGTTCATCACGCCCATGATCATGGCGCCGACCACGGCGCCGCCGACGCGCCCGACGCCGCCGTAGGCCGATGCGCCCCCGATGAAGCAGGCGGCGATGACGTCGAGCTCGAAGCCGAGTCCCGCCTTCGGGGTTGCGGTGTTCAGCCGCGCGGCGAAGACGAGTCCGGCAAGCGCGGCCAGCACGCCCATGTTGACGAAGGTGAGGAAGGTCAGCCGCTCCGTCTTGATGCCCGACAGGCTCGCCGCCTTGGCGTTGCCGCCGACCGCGTAGATCTGCCGGCCGATCACGGTGCGGCGGGTGACGAAGCCATAGAGCGCGATCAGCGCGGTCATGATCACCAGCACGTTGGGCAGGCCGCGATGCGAGGCGATCAGATAGGTGAAATAGAGCACCGCGCAGGCCAGCAGAATGCTCTTGCCGAGGAAGAACGCGTAGGGCTCGACCTCGATGCCGTGCGACTGCTCGCGCGACCTCCCCTTGGCGCCGGCATAGACGAGGCCGAGCGCGAGCACGGCGCCGATCAGCATGGATGTCGGATGCAGCGTGCCGGCCTCGGGCAGCAGTTCCGGAATGAAGCCGGACGACAGCTTCTGAAACGTCGGCGGAAACGGGCCGAGCGACTGGCCCTGCAGCACCGCGAGCGCAAGACCCTTGAACACCAGCATGCCCGCCAGCGTGACGATGAAGGACGGGATCTTGAAATAGGCCACCCAATAGCCCTGCGCGGCGCCGATGGCGGCACCGAGCGCGAGACAGGCGACGAAGGCGAGCGTGTAGTCGACCTTGTAGGTCACCATGAGAAGCGCGGCCACCGCGCCGATGAAGCCCGCGACCGAGCCGACCGAAAGGTCGATATGGCCGGTGACGATCACCAGCAGCATGCCCAGCGCCATGATGACGATGTAGCTGTTCTGCAGCACCAGGTTGGTGAGGTTGAGCGGCTGCAGCAGCGTGCCGCCGGTCACGACCTGGAAGAACAGCATGATCGCGATCAGCGAGATCAGCATGCCGTAATTGCGCAAATTGTTCTTGATGAAGCTGCCGTGCCGGCGCTCCTCGGGCAGCGACACCGTCTTGTCGGTCATGGCTGCGATCCTCCCATTTCCGCGGCCTCAGGCACGCTGTTGCTTCGTTCGTTGCGCATGATGGCGCGCATGATCTTTTCCTGCGTTGCTTCCGCGCCCTTGAACTCGCCGACGAAGGCGCCGTCGTTCATGACGCAGATGCGGTCGCAGATGCCAAGCAGCTCGGGCATCTCCGAGGAGATCACCACGACGCCGCGGCCAGCCTCCGCGAGCTCGTTGATGATACAGTAAATCTCGTATTTGGCACCGACGTCGATGCCCCTCGTCGGCTCGTCCAGGATCAGGACCTTGGGGTCGGTCATCAGCCATTTCGACAGAACCACCTTCTGCTGGTTGCCGCCGGAGAGCTGGCCGGTCTCCTGGTAGACGTCGGAGCAGCGGATGCGCATGCGGTTGCGGTAGTCGCTGGCGACCTTCAGCTCGGCGATGTCGTCGATCACCCGCCCGGGCGCGACCTGGTCGAGGCTCGCGAGCGTGATGTTCTTGCGGACGTCGTCGGCGAGGATCAGGCCGAGCTGCTTGCGATCCTCGGTGACATAGGCAAGCCCGGCATCGATCGCGGCGGCGACGCTCGGCAGCGCGATCTCGCGGCCTTCGAGCTTGATGCTGCCGCTGATATTGGTGCCCCAGGAGCGGCCGAACAGGCTCATGGCGAATTCGGTGCGCCCCGCTCCCATCAGGCCGGCAATGCCGACGACCTCGCCGCGCCTGACGCCGAAATTGACGTTCTTGATCACCTGCCGCTCGGGGTGGATCGGATGATAGACCGACCAGTTCGCGACGTCGAGCACGGGCTCGCCGATCCTCACGCTGCGCTCGGGGAAACGGTGCGCCATGTCGCGGTTGACCATGCTGCGGATGATGCGGTCTTCCTGGATCGGCTCGGCATGGCAGTCGATGCTGTCGACCGTGCGGCCGTCGCGCAGCACGGTGATGTGGTCGGCGACCTTGGCAACCTCGTTGAGCTTGTGCGAGATCAGGATCGAGCCGATGCCCTGCTCGCGGAACGCCATCAGTCGTTCGAGCAGCGCGGCGCTGTCGGCCTCGTTGAGGCTCGCAGTCGGCTCGTCCAGGATCAGCATCCGCACCCGCTTGGAGAGCGCCTTGGCGATCTCGACGAGCTGCTGCTTGCCGACGCCGAGATCGGTGATCAGGGTATCCGGCGATTCCCTCAGGCCGACCTGCGCCAGCAGCTCGCGCGTGCGCCGGTACACCTCGTCGCGATCGATGACGCCGAGCTTCGACGGCGGATGCGACAGGAAGATGTTTTCGGCGATCGACATCAGCGGGATCAGCGCCAGCTCCTGATGAATGATGATGATGCCGAGCGCCTCGGAATCGTTGATGTCGCGGAAGCGGCGCTCCTCGCCCTCGAAGACGATGGTGCCCTCGTAGGTGCCATGCGGATAGACCCCGCTGAGCACCTTCATCAGGGTGGACTTGCCGGCGCCGTTCTCGCCGACGAGGGCGTGGATCTGCCCGGCGCGAACCGAGAAATTGACGTCGCGCAGCGCCTGCACACCGGCAAAGCTCTTGCTGACGTTCCGCATCTCCAGCATGGCGGTCATTGGCTTGGGTGTCCCTTGCTTTACTTCGCCTCTCCCCGCCTGCGGGGAGAGATTGCGCGATATCGCTGCATCCAGATCGTCATTGCGAGCGCAGCGAAGCAATCCAGACTATTTCCGCGGCGGCAGACTGGATTGCTTCGCTGCGCTCGCAATGACGGAGTGCATAGCAACCACTGTCCGCGTGAAGAGAGCCCCTCACCCCGACCCTCTCCCCGTAAGAACGGGGAGAGGGAGAAGAAAGAAGCTTACTGGAACTGCGACTTCTTGTAGTACCCGCTGTCGACCAGCACCTTCTCCCAATTGTCCTTGTAGACGACCACCGGCTTGAGCAGATAGGACGGCACGGTCTTGACGCCGTTCTCGTAGGTCTTGGTGTCGTTGACCGTCACCTGCTTGCCGGCGAGCGCGGCGTCGACCATGTCGGCGGTCACCTTGGCGAGGTCGCGGGTGTCCTTGAAAATGGTCGAGTACTGGTCGCCCCGCAGCATCGCCTTGATCGAGGGCACCTCGGCATCCTGACCGGAGATGATCGGCATCGGCTGGTCGGCGCTGCCGTACCCGACGCCCTTCAGCGAGGAGATGATGCCGATCGAGAGACCGTCATAGGGCGACAGCACGGCGTTGACCTTCTTGTTGCCGTAGTAGGCGCTGAGCAGATTGTCCATGCGGGCCTGGGCGGTGGCGCCGTCCCAGCGCAGGGTCGCGACCTTGTCCATGCCCATCTGGCCGGACACGACGACGAGCTTGCCGCTGTCGATATAAGGCTTCAGCACGCTCATCGCGCCGTTGTAGAAGAAGTAGGCGTTGTTGTCGTCGGGCGAGCCGCCAAACAGCTCGATATTGAAGGGACCCTTGCCGTCCTTCAGGCCAAGCTCCTGCACGATCGACTCGGCCTGGAGCACACCGACCTGGAAATTGTCGAAGGTCGCATAATAGTCGACGTTCGGCGTGCCGCGGATCAGGCGGTCGTAGGCGATCACGGTGATGCCTTTTGCCTTGGCCTGCTTGAGCACGTCGGACAACGTGGTGCCGTCGATCGCGGCGATCACCAGCGCCTTGGCGCCCTTGGTCACCATGTTCTCGACCTGCGAGAGCTGGTTCGGAATGTCGTCCTCGGCATATTGCAGGTCGGTGTTATAGCCGCGCTCCTTCAGCACCTTGACCATGTTGTTGCCGTCGTCGATCCAGCGCGCCGAGGATTTGGTCGGCATGGCGATGCCGACGGTCGCCTTGTCCTGGGCGGAGGCAGGCGATCCGGCGATCAGCGCGGCGGCGCTTGCGACAGCCAGCGCGAGAAGGGTCGTCTTCAGTTTCAGCATGTTTCACTCCCTTTGGGTGTCGGACTGTTTTTCGTGTCGTCGAGAACGTCGGTCGTGTGCGGCTTCCAGCCTCCTATGCGAGCTTGACGTCGGGCTCCGCGCGACCGCGCGCGGATGGTTCGAGCAGAAAGGTGCAGCCGGCCTGCGGATCGGCGGCGCGTGCCGCCACATCCATGTCCTGCCACGCGGATGTGACGAGCAGGCGCGACAGGTCGGGGCCGACGAAGGCGGGGCAACTCGCCTGCTTTGCCGGCACGCTGAGCGAGCGCAGGCGCTCGCCTTGCGGCGAGTAGACGTCGACGCGGCTCGCGCCCCAGCAGGCATTCCAGATCTGCCCGTCGGCGTCGCAGACCGAGCCGTCGAGGCCGCCGATGCCAGAGTGGCGCAGCAGCACCTCGGGCTCGCCGCGCGGCAAGCCGGTCGCGGGATTGAGCGGCACGGCATAGAGCACCGCGCGCGGCGTGTCGGTGAAATAGCCCGTGGCGCCATCCGGCGAGAAGCAGATCGAATTGGGGATGCTGATGCCGGGAAACAGCGTCGAGATCTTGCCGCGATGGAGCGCGTAGATCGCCCCCGCCTTCGGCTCGGCCTTCTTGCCCATGGTGCCGATCCAGAACGTGCCGGACTGATGGACGCGGCAATCATTGGAGCGCGTCGCCGGGTTGTCCGCCTCGAGCGGACAGAACAGCGTCATCGCACCGTCGGCGAGCTTGCGGATGTAGAGCCCGTCCTCGGCGACGATCAACTGCCGCCCGGCATCGATGCGCGCGAGCGCGCTCGCCATCCGGCCGAGCGCGTGGCTGCGGATCGCGCCGCTGCCGAGATGCGCCTCGAACAGCTTGCCCTCGCGGATGTCGAACCACCAGGCCGTGTCGGTGGTCACATCATAGGTCGGCCCTTCGCCGAGATGACACTGCTCAGCGGAAAGAACCGAGGTCGGCACCTGCTCCGTCATGATGCCCTCACCCCAAAGCGATAGACGGTGTGGTGCCGGTAGACCTGGCCCGGATCGAGGCGCGGACTCGGAAAGTCCGGCCGGTTCGGCGCATCCGGCCAGATGTGGGGCTCGAGACACATGGCGTCAGATTGCCGGATCAGCTTGCCGCCCTTGCCCGAGATCGTGCCGTCGAGATAGTTGCCGGAATATACCTGGAGCCCGGGCTGATTGGTGAGCAACTCCATGATACGCCCGGAGCGCGGTGCCTCCAGCCGCGCCGCGAACGCAAGCATGCCATCGCGGCCGAGACAATAGGTGTGGTCGTAGCCCCTGCCGTTTCGCAATTGTGGATCGCTTTCGCGGATGCGCTCGCCCACCGACCGTGGTTCGCGGAAGTCGAACGGCGTTCCCGCCACCGCGCGCGGCGGCTCCGGCAGCGGAATGGCGGTGGGATCGATAGCGAGGAAATGTCCGGCGGCGATCGTGAGTTTGTGGTCAAGGATCGGCGTGCCGGACGCGGCGCCTTCCAGGTTGAAGAAACTGTGGTTGGTCAGGTTGACGATGGTCGGCCGGTCGGTCCGCGCTTCCATCGTCAGCGACAGCTCGGTCGGGCCCGTGATGCGATAGATCAGGCGGACGTCGAGCTTGCCGGGATAATTCTCCTCGCCATGCGGGCTCGAATAGGTGAGCGTCACCGCGGGCTCGGCGCCCTCGTCGATTGCGGCAATGTCCCAAAGCTTGCGATCGAAGCCGTCGAGGCCGCCGTGCAGGGCGTTTGGCCCATTGTTGACGGCAAGCTGCACCGTCTCGCCATCGAGCGGGAATTGTCCTCTGGCGATACGGTTGGCGTAGCGGCCGACGGTGGCGCCGAGAAATTTACGTTCGGCGAGATAGCCGGCGAAGCGATCATGGCCGAGCACGACGTCGTCGTGACGGCCTTTGGCGTCCGGCGCGATCAGCGCCTGGATCACCGCGCCATGGGTGATGATGCGAGCCTCGAAGCCGCCCTCCCCGCGCAGCACGACGCGCTCGACCTTGCGGCCGTCGGGCAGCGTTCCGAAGACGTCCTTTTCTATTTTCCTCGAGCCGGCCATGGTCAGTCCACAAAGGGTTCGACGATCGTGCGCTTGCCGAGCAGGAAAGAGTCGGCGACGAGACGCAACGGCACCAGATCGACATCGCTTGCGCCTGACGCCGCCAGCCTGACGAAGCGCTGGTACAACTCGCGATATTCCCGATCGGGCGCATCCGCAATGGCCTTGCCGTCGACGGCCATCCGCCGGCCGCCATCAGACAATGTCATCCGGCCCCGGTCTGTTTCCACGAGGATATCCCAGCTCTGCGGGCCGGTCTGCCGGAAGTCGAACTCGGCGGTGATGGGCAGGCCGTTGATATCAGTCAGGTTCAGGTTCGCGGCGATCGGCGCCTGGCAATTGGCCGGGAAGGCAAGCTCGGCCGCGGTGACGAACACCGGCTGCGGCAGGATCCGGGTCAGGATCGACAGCGCGTTGATGCCGGGATCGAACACGCCGAGCCCGCCTGGTTCCCAGATCCAGGCCTGGCCGGGATGCCAGACACGGACATCCTCCTTCCAGTTGATGTGCGCGGATTTGATCCGGCGGCTCGCCAGCCATTCGCGCGCCGGCTCGACCGCCGGCGCGTAGCGCGAATGCCAGGTCGCAAACAGCGTTCGCTTCGCATCAGTCGCCATCGCGATCAGCGGATCGAGCTCGGCCACACCGGTGCCCGGCGGCTTTTCCAGCATGACGTGCTTGCCGGCGGCGAGCGCCGCGGCGGCCTGGGCGCGGCGCACCTGCGGCGGGGTGCAGAGCGAGACCGCGTCGATCGGCGGACCTCTTTCCAACAGGTCCTCGATGGTGGCGAAATGCGGCAGGTCCGGCAGCGAAGCGTTGCGGCTGGCAACGGCTGCGAGCGTCGCGCCCGGTGTCGCCGCGATCGCACCCAAATGCTGGTCGCGCGCGATCTTGCCGAAGCCGACGATGGCGATGCGTAGGTCTGTCACGCTTGTTCTCCAGTATCCGCTGACGGCAGCGGCTCGGCCGGGGCGGTCTCGATCACAGTGCCGTCGTGGCGGCGCATGCCGTTGCGAATGACATAGACCATGGCCTCGGATGCGGCGTCCGCATCGCCGGCCGCGATGGCATCGACGATCTTCTGGTGCCAGAGCAGCACGGTCTCGCGGTCCTCGGTCTCGACCGGAGCGCTGAGCAGGAACGAGGCGCGCAAGGCCGCCTCGATGACGTGCCCGATCGAGCGCATGAACAGATTGCCGGAGGCACGCGCCACGCCGACGTGAAGCGCGAGATCGGCATCGGCGAAACCGACCGAGTCGGAGGCTTCGCGCCGCATGCGGTCCATGCTGCGGCGGAGCGCGGCGATGTCTTCCTCGGACCGCTGCGCGGCCGCGAGCATGGCCGCGCGTGGCTCGACCGCGAGGCGGATCTCGGCGAGGTCGTTGAGGAAGCGCTTGTCGATGCCGGCGTCGAGGTGCCAGGCCAGCACGTCGGCGTCGAACATGTTCCAGGCGCCGCGCTCGCGCACGACGGTGCCGACCCGCGCCTTGGTGGTGAGCAGGCCCTTGGCGACCAGCGTCTTCACGCTCTCGCGCAGCACCGGCCGCGACACGCCGAACATCGCGATCATCTCGGCATCGCCGGGCAGGCGCGTGCCTTCCGCATAGCGGCCGGCGATGATGTCGACGCCGATCGAACGAGCGACCTCCGCGTGGTTGGAGTGGGCCCGCCGTGTCGGGATGACGACGATGCGCGAAGTCATGTGGCTGCTCCCGCCCTCCTGGCCACCGGCCGTCGCGCCAGCGGCGCCGCGCCATAGGCGGCCGACAGCGCGAGAATGGCGACGAAGGCGACCAGCGGGGGCACGCCCCAGCGCTCGATCGCCAGCGCGACGAACACGGTGGTGAAGCCGATCACCGAGCCGACCGAGAGATCAATGCCGCCGGAGATGCTGACGAAGGTCATGCCGGTCGCGACGATGCCGCGAAAGGCATTGTCTGCACCGAATCCCACCCCGTCGAGACGACGGGCGCAAGGAAGATCGCATCGACGTTCTGCGCGATGAAAGAGCGGATCGCCTTGATCTGGTTCTCCTGCTTCTGCTGGGCGTCGGCGATCTTGAGATCGACCTGGCGCCTGGCGGCCTCCTGCTTGGAGACCGACGTCTCCGCCGCCTGCCAACCGGATTCCGATCCGATCTGCGAGAAGCCCATGGTGAGCTGGCCGGCACTGGCCGGCAGCGCGAGCAGCGAGGCCGCGATGGCGCTGGCCGCAAAGAGGGCTTTAGGGGTCATCAGGCGTATCTCCCAAGATGTTATCCGGGCGCCGATTGGTAGCATCGCACCCACAGGCCAGCCTTCTAGGGCGGCTGGAGACACTATTTCACGGAAGACGGACTTCGACTAGTCATATTATTTGACTATTTCGAGAAATTGCATGTGGGCTGCGGCGCGCAATTTTACGACACGCTAAGCGCGATTTTGTCCCGGCGATGCAACGGGGAGATGAAGGAGAAATTGCGAGGCAGCGGCAACGCCGCTCCCACGCCCCGTTCTTACGGGAAGAGAAGTGTCTCCGCGAAAACAGCGAGAGACGAGCCCGCGACCTCTCCTCCTCGTCATTGCGAGCGCAGCGAAGCAATCCAGAATCTTTCCGCGGAGGGACTCTGGGCTGCTTCGCTGCGCTCGCAATGACGGTGTGGGTGGAGCTCTGCGTCCCTCGAGCAGATCGACTCGTGGTGAGTCCCCCTCACCCGCCACGCGTCGCGTGTCGGCCTCTCCCCGCACGCGGGGAGAGGCGAAGAAACTAGATCAGCTTCCGCTGCGCCAGGTTCTTCATCAGCGCGCCGATGCCAAAGGTCCACGGCTCGCACTCGTCGCTCGTGCGCATGCGGTTGACGAGCTTGCCGAGCTGGGGCGCGGCGATCGTGACGATGTCGTCGCGCTTGTGGGTGAACCCCTGGCCCGGCGCGTCGCGATCCTTCACGGGTGCGAACATCGTGCCGAGGAAGAGAACGAAGCCATCGGGATATTGATGGATCTTGCCGATGGTCTGCGCGACGAGATCGGTCGGATCACGGCTGATCTTACTGATCGAGGAATGGCCGTCGAGAACGAAGCCGTCCGTGCCCATGACATTCAAGCTGATGTCGAGCTTGCGGGCGTCGTCGAGCGTGAAGCTGTCGTCGAACAGGCGTAGCAGCGGGCCGATGGAGCAAGAGGCGTTGTTGTCCTTGGCCTTCGACAGCAGCAGTGCCGACCGGCCCTCGAAATCGCGCAAATTGACGTCGTTGCCGAGCGCGCCGCCGACGATCTTGCCGCGACTCGAGACGAACAGCACGAGCTCGGGCTCGGGATTGTTCCAGGTCGATTTCGGATGCAGCCCGGCATCCATGCCGGTGCCGACCGAGGACATGGTCGGCGCCTTGGTGAAGACCTCCGCATCGGGGCCGATGCCGACCTCGAGATACTGGCTCCAGGCGTTCTGGTCGATCAGCACCTGCTTCAGGTGCATCGCCTGGTCCGAGCCCGGCTTGAGCTTCGACAGGTCGTCGCCGATCAGCCGCGTCACCTCTTTGCGGATCGCCTCCGCCGACGCCGGATTGCCCTTGGCCCGCTCTTCGATGACGCGTTCCAGCATCGAGATCGCGAAGGTAACGCCGGCCGCTTTCAGCGTCTGGAGATCGACCGGCGCAAGCAGCCACGGCTTCTTGGGATCGCGCCCGTCCGGGGCCGTGTTGGCGACGATGGCGTCGAGATCGCCGATGCGCTCACCCTTGACCACGGCGAGCGCCTTGGCCGGATTGTCCTCCTCGCACAGCGCGCTGACTGTCGGAAATTTCGCGGTGACGTCGAACACGCCATCGCCGCGCACGGCGACCACCGCCGGGCCATTCACCTGCGGCAGCCAGACCCGGCCGACCAGTGTTCCCCGCGTGCCGTCCTCGGGGAGAAGGTCTTCTACAGTCAATGTCGTCATGGCCGGCGTCCTCGCTGTTTCTAAGGATCGGCCGCGGCCGATCACATTGGCGACGACCAATAAACGTCTGGCGGGGGAAGTCCAGAGAGCGCCCCTACTTGAACCAGTGCACCAGCGCGATGCTGATCCCCAGCAGCAGCATCAGCGACAGTGTCACGGCTGCCGTCACGCGGCCGCCGACATTGGCGAGCACGCGGACGTCGACGCCGAGACCCAGCGCGGCCATCGACACCACCGTGAGGAAACTCGTGATCCTCGTCACCGGCCCTACCACCGTGGCCGGCACGATCTCGAGCGAGCGCAGCGTCGCCAGCGCAAGGAAACCGAGGATGAACCAGGGGACCAGGCGGAAGAAGCCGACGCTGGTCTTCTTGGCTTCGCTCTGCCAGCGCGAGGCGACCAGCGAGAGGCCGACGACGACCGGCCCCAGCATCAAGACGCGCATCAGCTTCACTAGCGTGCCGATCTGCGTCGAGACGAGGCCGGCCGGCACCGTCGCCGCAAGCACCTGTGGCACCGCGTAGACGGTGAGGCCCGCGAGAATTCCGTATTGCGTGGCGGACAGCTGCAGCAGCGGGATCAGCAGCGGCAGGCCGAGCACCATCATCACGCCGAGGATCGCGGTGAAGGAGATCGAGGATGCGATCTCGTCGTTATTGGCGCCGATGATCGGCGCCACCGCCGCAATCGCCGAATTGCCGCAGATCGAGTTGCCGCACGCGATCAGGATCGACAGCCGCGTCGACAGGCCGAGCAGCCGGCTGAGGCCGAAGGAAACGCTGAGCGCTGTGACGACGACCGCGGCGATTGATGCGAGCAGCGCGATGCCGGACGCCGCGATGGCAGCAAAGCTGATGGAGGCGCCCAACAGCATGACCGCGACCTCGAGCAGCTGCTTGGCGCTGAAGGCGATGCCGGCCTGCCATCGCGCGGCCGGCTTCCAGAAGCTGCGCAGCGCCATGCCGAGCAGGATCGCCATCACCAGCGCCTCGACATAGGGGTGCTCGAACACGCCCAGTTCCGCCCGCTCAAGCAGGGCCGAAACGCCGGCAACGAGAATGCAGAGAAGGATGCCCGGAATCAGCGCCGCGATGCGGCCGACGGCGGTGGCCGGCTTGGACTCGGCCGGATTGGAGGCTTGATTCTGCGACACAAATTTCTCCCGGAGGAGAAGGATTTATACGCAGCGATGGCGGATTGGGAAATATGTTTTCGACATATCAGTGCCGAGAGAAGTTCTCTCCTCGGCCCGGAAGCGAGTCAGAAGATCAGGCTTTTCGCCAACGAGGCAACCCGGCTGAAGCCGTCATAGATGCCAGGCTCGAAGAAAGCCGCACGCGCCAGCACAATGCCGGCAACCAGCGACCAGAACAGCGTGGTCCCAGCCCGCAGCAGGAGCTTCGAGGCGCGCGATTTCGGCTGGGCGTCCGTTGCGGACACCAGCTGCTCGCCGAAGGGCTCAAATGCGGTGCGTTCCATAGCTGCCAATCCATCAATTTCTCGCAGAAATGTCGTCGTTTCGGCCCGAAACAGCAATGGAAGCGATTGGCGTTTTTTGCCTCCGGAGGGGAAACTCCTTCCTCCGCGCCGCTCCTGGGCAACAGTTTTCTTCTTCCGGCCTATTTGGACATCGGTGCCCCGTGGCTACAGCGCCAGATAACGCCGCCGGATCGCGTCATTGGCCTTCAGCTCGTCGATCGCTGCCACATAGACGATCTGGCCCTTGTCGATGACGGTGGCGTGGCTGGCGAGGCCCAGGCAGAAATGCATGTTCTGCTCGGCGATCAGCACGGTCGACCCGAGCTGGCGGAGCTGCCGCAACAGCTCACCGATCCGCTGCACGATGATCGGCGCCAGTCCCTCGCTCGGCTCGTCCAGCAGCAGAAGCGCCGGATTGCCCATCAGCGTGCGCGCGATCGCCAGCATCTGCTGCTCGCCGCCCGACAGGCGTCCGGCGATACGATGGCGCAGCGGCTCCAGCAGCGGGAAGACCTCATAGATGCGCTTGATCGGCCATTCGTCCTGGCCCTCCGGCCCCTTCTTGCGGCCAATGACGAGATTGTCCTCCACCGTGTGCTCCGGAAAGATCTGGCGATCCTCCGGCACGAAGCCGAGACCGGCGCGCGCGATCGTATGCGGCTTCTGGCCCGAGATCACCGCGCCCCGCAGGCTGACCGTGCCGCGTCGCGGCGGCGCGAGGCCCATGATCGCCTTCATGGTCGTCGACTTGCCGGCGCCATTGCGGCCGAGCAGCGCCATGGTCTCGCCCTGCCGCACCGAGAGGCCGACGCCGAACAGGATCTGGCTCGTGCCGTAGTAGACGTCGAGATCGGCGACTTCGATCACGGGCGTGCTCATGCGGCGGCTCCCGCATGCTCGGTGCCGAGATAGGCCTCGATGACCGCGGAGTTGTTGCGGATCTCGTCCGGCGTGCCGGTCGCGAGGATGCGGCCGTAGCAGAGCACGACGATCTTGGGCGCGATCTTGAACACGATGTCCATGTCGTGCTCGATGAAGACGACGGTGATCTTCTGGCTTTCCCAGAGCTCGCGCACCTTGTCGATCATGCGCCAGCGTTCCTCCGGACCCATGCCGGCGGTCGGCTCGTCCAGCAGCAGCACCTTCGGTTCCAGCACCAGCGCCAGCGCAATGTCGAGCAGCTTCTGATCGCCATGCGAGAGGGTCGCCGCGGTGCGATGGCGCTTGCTCGCCAATCCCAGCAGCTCCATCACATGCTCGGCGCGGTCCCGCGTCTCCGGCAGCGGAAAGCGCTTGTGCAGCACCGCGGAGGTGCGCTGGTCCGCGCTGACCGCGGCCAGCATGGTCTCCTGCACCGTCAGCGATCTGAAGATGCTGGCGACCTGGAAGGCGCGTCCGATGCCATGACGCACGATCTCCGGCGGCGAGCGGCCGGCGAGATCGACGCCATCGAGCAGCACCTGGCCGGAATCCGGCCTCAAGGCGCCGGTGATCAGGTTGAAGAACGTGCTCTTGCCCGCGCCGTTCGGGCCGATCACCGCCGTGAGCGAGCCGTCGGCGAAGTCGAGCGTGACGTCGTTGGTCGCCTTCACGCCGCCGAAGGATTTTGCGAGGTTGCGGATCTCGAGCATCGCTAGCGCCCCTCGCCCCGCTCGCGTCGGTGCGCGTACCATTCGGCGACGAAATCCAAAAGGCCTTTGCGCAAGCCCAGCGCGAAGAACAGGATGACGATGCCGAGCACGATGCCGTGGTACTCGGTGAACCGCGTCACGGTGTCGTTGAGCAGCAGCAGCAGCACGGTGCCGACCATCGGGCCGAGGAAGGTCGAGACGCCGCCGAGCATGTTGATGAAGATGCCCTCGCCCGAGATGGTCCAATAAGCGAACTCCGGATAGGCGCCGGACACGAACAGCGCCATCACCATGCCGCCCATCGAGGCGAACAGCGCCGCCAGCACGAAGACGGTGAGTTTGGCGCGCCAGACCTCGATGCCGAGGAAGCTCGCGCGCGCGGCATTGTCACGGATCATGCGCAACGTGTAGCCGAACGGCGATTGCGCGATCTGGCGCATCGCCAGCAGGCCGAGGATGAGCAGCGCACAGCTCGCGACATAGAGATGGACGTGGTTGGAGAGATCGATGCCGAGGAACGCGGGCCTGGGAATGCCGCCGCGCAGGCCCTGGTCGCCGCCGGTGAAGGAGGCCCAGGACAGGATGGTCGAGTGGATCAGCATCTGGAAGGCGAGCGTGACGAAGGCGAAATAGATTTCCTTCAGCCGCACGCAGATTGCGCCGATGATGGCCGCGACGGCCGCCGTGATCGCCAGCGTCGCGACGAAGGCCACGGGAATCGGCACGCCGAGCTTCTGCATGATCAGGCCGAAGCTGTAGGCGCCAAGGCCGAAGAACATGCCGTGGCCGAACGAGGTCAGGCCGGTGTAGCCGACCAGCAGATTAAGCGAGGTCGCAAACAGGCCGTAGGCCGAACAGCGGATGACGAAATCGAGCAGCGCCTTGCTGCCCGTGAACAGCGGCAGGCTCGCCAGCACAGCGAAGGCGATGAGCGCGATCAGCACGTCGCGATAGCGTCGCAGCGCCGCGCCGCTGCGCGCCGGCACCAGCGTTTGGGCGCGTCCGGCCTCGAGCTCGGTCATGCCGCCTCCTTGCCGAACAGGCCGGTGGGTTTGGAGACCAGCACGATCACCATGAAGAGGTACATCAGGCCTTCCGTGAACAAGGGAAAGCCGAGCGAGCCGAACGAGCGGATGAGGCCGAGCAGCAGCGCACCGATCAGCGCGCCCAGGATGGACCCCATGCCGCCGATCACGGTGACGATGAAGGACTCGATCAGCACGGAAAATCCCATGCCTGGCGTCAGCGAGCGCACCGGCGCGGCCAGCGCACCGGCGAGGCCTGCCAGCATGCCGCCGAGCGCGAACACGCCGCCATAGATCAGGCCGGTGTTGATGCCGAGCGCCGAGACCATGCCGGGATTATGCGCGGCGGCGCGGATCACCTTGCCGATGCGGCTGCGCGAAAGCCCGATGCCGAGCACGATGGCCGCGAGGAGCGCGACGCCGATCAGCAGCAGGTAATAAGGCGGCACCACGCCGCCGGCGATGAACAGCGGCATCACCTGGAACGCGGACGGCATGCCCATCGCCTTGAACTCCGGCCCCCAGATGATGCGCACGACATCGTCGAAGATCAGCACGAAAGCGTAGCAGACGAGCAGCTGCATCAGGACGTCGGCACCGTAGACGCGGCTCATGAAGACGCGCTCGAAGATCAGGCCGAGGATCGCCGTGCCGGCCGCACCGGCCAGCATCGCCAGCGCAAAACTGCCGGTGAGCTGGTAGGCCGTCATCGCGAAATAGGCGCCGAACATGTAGAAGGCGCCGTGGCTGAAATTGACCACCTTGAGCACGCCGAAGATCAGCGTCAGCCCCACCGCGACCAGGAACAGCAGCATGCCGATGATGAGGCCGCTGGTGGTTTGCGTCACCAGGCAGGCGGAGCTGGAGAGGCAGCCGGCAAGCGCATCGAGATCCACGGGAGCACTTTCATTGCTGCGCGCCCGATGTGGCGCGGAAAACAACAGGCTGAGACGGTCGCCCGCCTCCGCCGCGCTTCAGATCAGGTGTAGCCCTTGCTCTTCTTCCACTCGGCCTCGAGCTCGAAGATGGTCTTCCAGTCACCGGCCTTGACCTCGGGCACGTAGGGTTCCTGCGGGATCGTGGTGCCCCAGCCGATGGCGTAACCGACCAGCGTGTGGTCGTCGCCGCGCATGGTCACGGTGCCGTCGGCGCCGAACGGGCATTTGATGGTGAGGCTCTTCATCGCCTCCGCGATCTTCTTGCCGTCGGCAGAATTCGCCTTCTTCGCAGCTTCCGCCATCAGCATGATGGCGGTGGCGTTCTCCCACGACCAGTTGGTCGGATATTCGTTGTACTTGGCCTTGTAGGCATCGCCCCAGGCGGCATTCTCCGGCGTGGCCGGGAACGTCTTGATGTAGCGGTTGCCGGAGTGGATGCCCTTGGGCAGGTTCTTCACCACGGTGAGCGCGGTGTAGTCGGCCATGTTGACCGCGAACACCTCCATCTGGCCGAACATCGCGTAGATGTTGGCCTGGTCGATGTAGGAGGTGAGATCGCCGCCCCACAGGCAGGAATACAGCGCCTGCGGCTTGGCCTGCAGGATCTTGGTGACCACCTCGGTATAGTCGGGCTGAAACAGCTTGGGCCAGGACTCGCTGATGATCTCGACCTCGGGCGCGAAGCGCTTCAGGTACAGCGTGAACTCCGCCGTGGTGTCGCGGCCGTAGGCATAATCCGGCGAGCAGGTCGCCCACTTCCTCAGGCCCTTCGCCTTGGCGATCGCCGCGGCATAGCTGCCGCCGACGATGGAATCGTGCACGCCTTGTCGCGCGGTGCGGAAGGCATTGGGGATGTGCTGCTTGGGATCCGCAGTCAGGGACGAGGTTTCCGAATTGGTGTGGATGCAGAACACGCCGAGGTCGCGCGCGACCTCATGCACCGCGAAGGCGCCGGAGGAGGCTTCGGCGTCGATCAGCAATTCGCAGCCATCGGTGTTGACGAGCTCGCGCGCGACGCGGGCCGCTTCCTGCGGCTGGCCCTTGGAATCGCGGATCACCATCTCGATCTGCCGGCCGGCGAGACCGCCGCCGGCGTTGACCTTCTCGACCTCGAGCATCACCGCATTGCGCGAGGACGTGCCGAGCTGCGCGACGCGCCCCGACAGGATCGTCGGCATGCCGATCTTGATGGTCTTGGCCTGGGCGCGGGCCACCCAGGGCGCGGCAAATGTCATCGCACCGGCGCCCATCAGCGCCAGCGTTGAACGACGGCTGATGCCCGGCGTGCGGGTTCTCGTCATTTTCCCCTCCCTCTTTCGGGTCGGCGTTTTCCTGGTCCCTTGCCGGAGATCGTTTCGTCTCCGTATTCCCAAGGATTTCAGAGGGAGGGGGTGACGTCAAGCCAAACATGAATTATGAGTCAGAATTCATAGAAGAGGAAACGAGGCCGGCAATCGGCTCGAAACCAGCCAGAATGATCAACCTGTCGAGCTTCATCGCCTTCCATGCCCGGCGCACACCGGCGCGGTCTGCGCTGAAATATCGCTGCGAGGAGATTTCCTACGCGGCCCTTGATGCACGCGTCCGCAAGGTCGCCGGCTGGCTCGCCGCACAGGGCATCGGCGCCGGCGATGTCGTGGCTGTACTGATGAAGAACAGTGCGGCGTTCCTGGAGATCGTCTTCGCCACCAGCCATCTCGGCGCGGTGTTCCTGCCGATCAATTTTCGTCTTTCGCGCGACGAGGTCGGTTACATCGCCGGCAATGCCGGCACGCGGCTGTTGATCGTCGATGAGGAATTGGCGGCGAACGCCGCGGGCGCGACGATCGTCGTGCTCAATGAGGCCGCGCAGCAGAGCGTCACGCATCTGGTGGGCGATGCGCCACCCGCCTCCATGCATGTCCGTCAGCCATCCGACCTGATGCGGCTGATGTACACGTCGGGCACGACCGACCGCCCCAAGGGCGTGATGCTGTCTTACGATAATTTCTACTGGAAGTCGGCCGCCCAGACCATCGCGCTCGGCCTCCGTGCCGAGACGCGACTTCTCGTCGTCGGCCCGCTCTATCATGTCGGCGCACTCGACCTGCCCGGCATCGCCGTGCTCTGGCATGGCGGCTTCATCCGCATCGAGCGCAATTTCGAGCCCGAGACCGCGCTTGCCGCAATCGCGGAGGACAGACTCAACGCCGCCTGGTTTGCGCCGGTGATGACCACGGCGATGCTCACCTGCCCGACCCGCGATCGCTACGACGTCTCCAGCCTGAGATGGGCGATCGGCGGCGGCGAGAAGACGCCGGAGGTTCGCATCCGCGCTTTCTCGGAGCTCTTCCGCAACGCGCGCTACATCGACGCCTATGGCCTCACCGAAACCGTCGGCGGCGACACTTTCATGGAGGCCGGCCGCGAGATCGAGAAGATCGGCTCGACGGGCCGCGCCATCGCCCATGTCGAGATCGAAATCCGCGACGAGGACGGCAAGGCGCTGCCGCCGAACGTCAATGGCGAGATCTGCCTGCGTGGTCCCAAGATCACGCGCGGCTATTGGAAGGATCCGGAAAAGACCACGTCCGCCTTCTTCGGCGACTGGTTCCGCAGCGGCGACGTCGGCTATCTCGACGACGACGGCTTTCTGTACCTGACCGACCGCAAGAAGGACATGATCATCTCCGGCGGCGAGAACATCGCCTCCTCCGAGGTCGAGCGCGTCATCTACGATCTGCCCGAGGTGCGCGAGGTCGCCGTGATCGGCCTCCGCGATGCGCGCTGGGGCGAATGTCCCGTGGCCATCGTCGTGCTGACCGAAGGCGCCAGCCTCGAGCTCCCCGCCCTCACCGAACACTGCCGGGCGCGGCTGGCGAGCTTCAAGGTGCCGAAACAGCTGATCATCCGCGACAGCCTGCCGCGCAACCCGAGTGGAAAGATCCTCAAGCGCGTGCTGCGCGCCGAGTTGGAGACGTCGGAATGACGCAAGCGAATGCCAAGGTGACAAAGCTCAACCGCATCGAGCGCAACGCCTGGACCAAGCAGAAGATCTTCGACGCTGCGACGAAAATCGTCGGCAAATATGGCTATGCCGAAGCCTCCGTCGCCCGCATCACCGAACAGGCCGGCGTCGCGCAGGGCACCTTCTACAATCATTTCGAGAACCGGCAGGAGCTCCTCGACCAGCTGCTGCCCAAGATCGGCCTCGACATGGTCGCGTTCATCCGCGCCCGCACCGGCAATGCGCATGCGGCGCGGCAGGAGATCGAACGCTTCTCCGCCTTCTTCGACTTCATCCGCGAGGTCCCGGAATTTTTGCGCATCCTCAACGAGGCCGAGTTCTTTGCACCTCACGGCTACCAGAAGCATCTCGACAACATCTCGGTCGCCTATGTCCGCATCCTGCGCCGCGCCCGCCTTGCCGGGGCGATCGAGGATTACAGCGATGAAGAATTCGAGGCGATCGTTCACATGCTGATGGGCGCGCGCGGCTATCTCAGCCGGCGTTATTCTTACTCGGAAGGCGGCGTCACCGCCGTCCCCGATCACGTCATCTCCGCCTATCGCAAGCTGATGACGCGCGGCCTCTTCATTGCCTCTGGAGATCAGGACACGCCATGAACATCGCATCTCCGCACAAGCCGCTCGACCTCACTTCCGCGATTGCCGAGGGCGACATCCGCTGCCTGCTGATGGTGCTGGTGCACATGACCGGCGACGAGAAATGGCTCGCGCCGCCGTACCTGCCCAAGCGTGACATCCGCCTCATTCCCGATCCCGATGCCGGCGTGCGCCGGGAGATCCAGGACGAGATCCGCGCCGCCGTGCTCAAGCTGTTCGCCGGCGGCACGCCAAAACCCGTCATCACCGACCCCGGCGACGGCCTGCTGCTGAGGATGATGCGCGCCTGCCTCGGCGAGAACGTCGCGCCGGAATATGCGCCCCTGATGCGTGAGGAGATGGGCTTTGTGCCGCGCGAGGTGCGCTGGACGACGCGCCCTTCCGGCGACAAGCTCGCCAGGCAGCATGTGCTCATCGTCGGCGCCGGCGTCTGCGCCATCGCGCTTGGCGTGGCGCTCGGCCATCTCGGCATCCCCTACACCATCGTCGAGAAGAACGCCGAGCTCGGCGGCACCTGGTGGATCAACCGCTATCCCGGCTGCGGCGTCGATACGCCGAACCACTCCTATTCCTACTCGTTCGGCTCGCGCAATGCGTGGACGCGCTATTTCTGCCAGCGCGAGGAGCTGCTCGGTTATCTCCAGAAGGTCGCGGACGAATACGGCATCCGGCAACATCTGCGCGTCAACACCGAGCTGACCTCGTCGCGCTGGGATGAGGGCAAGAAGCGCTGGATTTCCACGCTGAAGACCAGGGACGGCGAAGAAATTTTCGAATCCACCGCGCTGGTCTCGGCCATCGGCCAGCTCAACGATCCCTCCCGCGCCCACTTCACAGGAGAGGAGAATTTCAAGGGAACGATCCTGCATTCGGCGCTCTGGTCCGGCGATATCGACATCGACGGCAAGCATGTCGCCGTGATCGGGACAGGCGCGACCTCGATGCAGTTGGTGCCGTCGATCGCCGGCCGCGTCGCCTCGGTCAGGGTCTATCAGCGCAGCGCGCAATGGGCCCGGCCGGTGAAGGGCTATTCCGATCCGATTACGGAGGGCGCGCGCTGGCTGCTCGCGCACCTGCCGTTCTATGTGCAATGGTACCGCTTCAACATGTTCTGGCGCTACGGCGACGGCCTGCTGCCGTTCCTGCGCAAGGACCCGGCCTGGCCGCACCCCGAGCGCGCCGTCAACAAGGGCAATGACCGGCACCGGCAGGAGCTGACCGACTTCATCCTCACCGAGCTGAAGGACCGGCCGGACCTGATTGAGAAATGCGTGCCGACCTATCCGCCCTACGGCAAGCGCATCCTGCTGGACAACAACTGGTTCAAGACATTGACGCGGCCGAACGTCGAGCTCGTCACTGATCCGATCGACCGTTTCGACGAAGGCGGCATCGTCACGAACGACGGCAAGCACCGCCCCGCCGACATCATCGTGGTCGCCACCGGCTTCAAGGTGACGGAGATGGCGGCGCGCCTCAATATCACCGGCCGCGATGGCAAGAATTTGCGCGAGGCCTGGGGCAACGACAATCCGACCGCTTTCCTCGGCCTCACCGTGCCTGATTTCCCGAACTTCTTCTGCATGCTCGGGCCGAACTCCGGTCCCGCCCACGGCGGCAGCGTCATCTTCCAGTCGGAATGCCAGAGCCGCTACATCTCGGCCTGTCTTACCAGCATGATCGAGCAGAACGTGGCCGCGATCGACGTCCGGAAGGACGTGCTCGACGACTACGTCCGCAAGGTCGACGCCGAGCACGAGGCCATGATCTGGACCCATCCGGGCATGACGACCTACTACCGCAATTCGAGCGGCCGCGTGTTCTCGGCCATGCCTTGGCGGTTCGTGGATTACTGGCGTATGACGCATGATCCGGATCTGCGCCAATACAGGCTGACAAAGGGGTGACGTAGCACTGACTCTGGCCGAAGTTTGGGTCGCGCTCGCCGCACATCGTCAGTGCGAGCGCAGCGAAGCAATCCAGAATCCCTCCTCGGAAAGACACTGGATTGCTTCGCTGCGCTCGCAATGACGGAGGTTGCGGCTACTCAGGCCGCCAGCCCGCTCTCCACCGGCGCAAACTCCAGCCCGAGGCTTTCCGCCACCGCCTTGTTCGTGATCCGCCCGCGATGCACGTTGAGCCCGTTGCGCAAATGGGGATTTTCCAGCACCGCGGCAAAGCCCTTGCTCGCGAGCATCAGCCCGAACGGCAGGGTTGCGTTGTTCAGCGCCTGGCTCGAGGTCACCGGCACCGCGCCCGGCATATTGGCGACGCAATAATGCACGACGCCGTCGACCTCGTAGGTCGGATCGGTATGCGTGGTCGGGTGCGAGGTCTCGAAGCAGCCGCCCTGGTCGATCGCGACGTCGACCAGCACCGCGCCCGGCCGCATCGAATTGAGCATCGCGCGCGTGACGAGCTTTGGCGCACTGGCGCCCGGCACCAGCACCGCGCCGATCACGACGTCGGCGGCGAACACCTCCTCCTCGACCGACTCGATCGTCGAAAAGCGCGTTCGGACGCGTCCCATGAAGAGATCATCGAGCTGCCGAAGCCGGGGTATGGAGCGATCGATCACGGTGACTTCGGCGCCAAGGCCCGCGGCCATGCGCGCGGCCTGCGTTCCGACCACGCCGCCGCCCAGAACGACGACGCGCGCCGGCTGCACACCGGGAACGCCGCCAAGCAGCAGACCACGGCCGCCGGCCGACCGCCTGAGCGCGGCGCCGGCAGCCTCGATGGCGAGGCGGCCGGCGACTTCGCTCATCGGCGCGAGCAGGGGGAGGTTGCCGGCCGCGTCGGTGACGGTTTCATAGGCGATCGCCGTGCAGCCGGACGCGAGCAGGCCCTTGGCCTGTTCGGGATCCGGCGCAAGATGGAGGTAAGTAAAAAGAATCTGGCCGTCGCGGAGCTGGGCCCATTCGCTTCGTTGCGGCTCCTTCACCTTCACGATCATGTCGGATTTGGCGAAGATATCGCGGGCGCTGTCGGCGATCGCAGCCCCTGCCCGCCGATAGACCTCGTCGGACGCGCCGATGCCGCTTCCGGCGCCGGTCTCGACCGTCACCTGATGCCCGGCGGCGACATACTCGCGAACCGCGCCCGGCGTGAGCCCGACGCGATATTCCTGCACCTTGATCTCCCTGGGAACACCGACGTGCATCTTCCGCTCCTTCGCCAACTGATTCCGCTGTTGATCGTAGCGAGAGGGCCGGTTTGGTTTCATGCAAATATCCGCTAGTTTGGCGATCCGCGCGCCGGTTTCCGGCGCGTAAACATCCTTTTACGCCGGAAACGAAACTTTGGCCCTGGACCGGAAAGACCTCGCCATCCTCGCGGAACTCACGACAAACGCGCGGGCCAGCCACACCGAGCTCGCCAACAAGGTCGGGCTGTCGAGCACGGCGCTGGCGCGGCGGCAGAAGGCGCTGGAGGACGATGGCTACATCCAGGCCTACCAGGCCGCGCTCGACCTGACGCGGTTCGGCCTCACGACGACGGTGCTGGTCCGCATCGCGCTGGAGAGCCAGAGCGACGAGGCGCTGAAGGCGTTCGAGGCGGAGGTGGGAAAATGCCCCTCCGTCGTGCGCTGCTTCCTGATGTCGGGCACCGACGACTACATCCTGATCGTGCTCGCCCGCGACATCCAGGATTTCGAGCGCATTCACCGCACCGAACTGTCGCGCCTGCCGCGCGTCGCGCGGGTGCAATCGAGTTTTGCATTGCGCGAGGTCGTCAATCGCGCCGTGCCGACGGTGGTGTTCGGCGAAGGGAAGCACTGATCTCGTCCGGGCGACCGGGAGAACCGGCCAGGAACCAAGCATCGCATCATCCGTTGGGCGCTATCGGCCAGCGCGGCAACGCATCTTCGCGTCAGTATCCTTGCCCCGCTCGGCCCATCCGCAGGGAACAGAACATGGCGGACACCACGGATCAGATCCCCGAACGCATTCCGATCAATCTTGTCGTCAACGGCGCGAGGCGCACACTCGAGATCGCGCCGTGGACCACGCTGCTGGATGCCCTGCGTGACCGCTTGGAGTTGACCGGCACCAAGAAAGGCTGCGATCACGGTCAATGCGGCGCCTGCACCGTGCTGGTCGATGGGCGGCGCGTCAATTCCTGCCTAACGCTCGCGATCATGAAGGACGGCGCCGAGATCACGACGATCGAAGGCCTGGCCAAGAACGGCGCGCTGCATCCCCTGCAGCAGGCCTTTGTCGATCACGACGCATTCCAGTGCGGCTATTGCACGCCGGGACAGATCTGCTCGGCGGCCGGTCTTCTGGCCGAGGGCCGCGCCCGCGACGCCGACGAGATTCGGGAACTGATGAGCGGGAATCTTTGCCGCTGCGGTGCCTATCCCAACATCGTGGCTGCGATCGAGCAGGCAATGGGTCGGTCATGAACAACTTCCAGTATTCCCGCGCGAGCGACGTCACCGATGCCATTCGCCTGCTCGCTGCAGATCCGAGCGCGAAGCTGATTGCCGGCGGCACCAATCTGATCGACTTGATGAAGGAGAATGTCGAACGACCCTCCCGACTGGTCGACATCTCCCGCTTGCCGCTCCGCGACATCGAGGAGACCGCGGACGGGGGCCTGCGCATCGGCGCCTTGGTACCAAATTCAGACCTCGCCTACCATCCGCTGATCGAGCAGCGCTATCCCCTGCTGGCCAGCGCAATCCTGGCCGGCGCCTCCGCACAACTGCGCAACATGGCTTCGGTCGGCGGCAACCTGATGCAACGAACGCGCTGCGCGTACTTCTATGACACTGCAACGCCCTGCAACAAGCGAAGCCCAGGCACCGGCTGCTCGGCCGTCGATGGCCTCAACCGTAACCATGCCATCCTCGGCACCAGCAGTTCCTGCATCGCGACGAACCCATCCGACATGAGCGTAGCGCTGGCCGCACTGGGCGCGCTGGTACACACCGCAGGCATTACCGGTCAGCGTACCATCGCGCTGACCGATTTCCATCGACTGCCGGACGACAAACCTCATGTCGATACAAATCTCGGCAGCGGCGAGATCATCACCGCAATCGAGCTGCCGCCGCACGGTTTCGCCCGGAACTACAGCTATTTGAAGGTCCGGGACCGGCTGTCCTACGCCTTTGCATTGGTCTCGGTCGCGGCCGCGCTCGAACTCGAGGGCAGTGCGATCGGAGAAGCGCGCCTGGCGCTGGGCGGCGTGGCCCACAAGCCTTGGCGGAACCTCGATGCGGAGGCGGCGTTGCGCGGCCAGGCGGCAACGCCGGATCATTTTGGTCGCGCCGCCGACCTGTTGCTGCAGGGAGCAACCGCTCGTTCGCAGAACGGCTTCAAGATCGAGCTCGCGCGGCGAGCCGTCGTGCGTACGCTGATTCAGGCCGCAAACGCCACACCGCAATCGCAAGCTCACAAGAAGATCGCATGAGGGGCCGATGAACGCCTATGTCGGAACGCCAACGTCGCGCGTCGACGGCCGGGCCAAGGTCACCGGAGCCGCCAAATACGCCGGCGAATTCGCGGCAGACCGCCTCCTCCATGGCTTCGTCGTCGCGGCCACCATTCCGCGCGGGCGCATCGCCCGCCTCGACACCAGCAAGGCCCTGAAGGTGAAGGGCGTGGTCGACGTGCTCACCCACGCGCATCGCCCGCCCCTCGCCGAGCAGGACGAAGCCTGGAAGGACGAGGTGGCTCCGGAGCAGGGCTCGCCGTTCCGACCGCTCTATGACAACAGCGTCAAGTTCGACGGCCAGCCGATCGCGCTGGTCGTAGCCGAGGACTGGGAAACCGCCAAGTTCGCCGCAACCCGCATTCGAGTTGAATACGAGGAGGAGGCGTTTGCGACCGATCTCGAGTCCGAACGCACCAGGGCTGCCAAGGTCGATCAGCCGCACAAGCCGCGCGGTGACGCCTCGGCGGCGCTGACGCGAGCGGCCGTCCATCACGAGGCCGACTATGTCATTCCGAGCGAGCATCACAACCCGATGGAGCTATATGCGACAACGGCCGTCTGGGACGGCAACGGCAAGCTTACCGTCTATGACAAGACTCAAGGCGTCCAGAACGTTCAGAAGTTTCTCTGCAGCGTTTTCGACAGGAAGCCGGACGAAATCCGCGTGATCTCGCCCTATGTCGGCGGCGCCTTCGGCTCGGGCCTGCGGCCGCAGCACCAGGTCGTGCTGGCAACGCTTGGCGCGCTTGCACTGAAACGATCTGTCCGTGTCGTGCTGACGCGGCACCAGATGTACGGCTTGGGCTACCGGCCGATGACGATCGAGCACGTTGCGCTCGGCGCAAACCGCGACGGCACGCTCGAAGCCGTCATGCACGAAGCCATAGCCGTCACCTCGCGGTTTGAGAATTTCGCCCGCAACGATGCCGGCTGGGGGGAACAGCTCTACAAGAGCCCCAACAGCCGCCTCTCCCACATGCTCGTCCACCTCGACGTCGCCACTCCCTGCGACATGCGCGCGCCGGGTGCAGCATCGGGCGTCTGCGCGCTCGAATGCGCCATGGACGAGCTGGCCGTCGCGCTCAAGCTCGACCCGATCGAGTTGCGGCTGAGGTGTTACTCGGATCGCGACCAGAGCGAAGACCTGCCATACACCAGCAAGCAATTACGCGCATGCTATGCCAGGGGCGCAGAAGCCTTCGGCTGGAGCCGACGCGACCCCGGGCCGCGCTCCATGCGCGACGGCACGGAACTGGTCGGCTGGGGCATGGCGACCGGGGTGTGGGAGGCGCTTCAGATGCCGGTCGCCGTCCGCATCGTGCTCACAGCCAACGGCCATGCCGAGGTCTCCTGCGCCGCGTCCGATATCGGCACCGGCACGTACACCATCGTGGCGCAGGTCGCGGCCGATGCCCTCGGGCTGCCGATCGAGAACATCAGCGTCCGGCTCGCCGACTCGAGCCTGCCGCAGGCGCCGGTGGAAGGCGGCTCGTGGATGGCCGCCTCGAGCGCGCACGCCGTGTTAGGAGCAGCCGAGGAGATTCGCCAGGAGCTCGTCCGTCACGTCAAGGCGATGCCCGCCTCGCCGCTCGGCGGCGTCGATGCGCCAGACATCATTCTCGTTGACGGAACCGTCGCCAAGGCGGGCGATAGGAGCCGCGCCGTCTCGATTGCCGATATCATGCGCCACAGCAAGCTCGAGCGGATCGAAAAGGAGAAGCTCAACCAGTTCGCGGAAGACAAGTCGTACGCGCGCAACACCCATTCGGCCGTCTTCGTCGAAGTGAAAGTAGACGAGCAACTCGGCGTCATTCGCGTCACGCGGGTGGTGAGCGCGGTCGCGGCCGGACGCATCCTGAACCCCAAGACTGGCCGCAGCCAGGTCGTGGGCGGCGTGGTCTGGGGGATCGGGATGGCGCTGCACGAGGAAACGTTGATGGATCACCGCTTCGGCCGGATCATGAACGCGAACATTGCCGAGTACCACATTCCCGTGAATGCGGACGTTCACGACATCGACGTCATTTTCGTCGATGAGGCCGACGACCGGATCAACAGGCTAGGTGTCAAGGGTCTTGGCGAAATCGGCATCGTCGGCGTGCCTGCAGCGATTGCGAACGCGGTCTATCACGCCACCGGCAAGCGCATCCGGCGCTTCCCGATTACGCTGGACAAGCTGCTCGATTGAGCCGACGCCGACAATGCCCCGTCGCTGGCGCTGCACGAGAAGTTCGGCTTCGCGCGCGCAGGCCTGCTCAGCCGCGTCGCCTCTCGCCACGGCCGCTAGTCCGACACCGTCATGGTGCAACGCTTGCTCGGCGCGGGGACGACGGCGCCCCCGCCGGTCGCGGCGCCCGGGCGTTAGCCCTACGAGGGAAAATCAGCCGGTCTGACGTGGATGCGATCGGCATGCAGCGACCAATGATGCAACGCCTGGTCCTTGCAGAACTTTGCCTTCGCCCGTTCCCTGGCCTCGTCCTCGTCGGCGGCATCGATCTCGAGCGTGCCCTGGCACACCTCGATCTCGCGGCCGTACTGGCCGAGCACGTCCTTCATGAACTTGACCACAAAAGTTGACATGGGACCTCCCTGCTGCCCCGGCGGCACTCTAATCCCATTTAGGACGGACGGGGGAAGAAGATTTTGACGCGGATCAAGGCCTGGCGAGTCCCGGCCGAAGACTCGTTGCGGAACCGCCGCCCGGGTTTATGGGCAAGTGCCGGTCGCCCATTGGGATTTCGGTGGCTGCACGCCGCAAACGCGCTAGGCTGATGACGAGGCCGCAAAGATGTCGAGCGTCTTCGTGGACCGGCGGGAATCTGCCTTTCCTCGCGTCGGCGACATCCCGCAGCCGATCGCGAGCGGCGCGATCAGTGAGGCCGATGTTCTTCGCGATCTCTATGACCGCGACGGCGGCCGGGTGCAGGGGCGAACGTCACTGGCCGACATCACGTTCTTCAAGAACGCCGGCGGCGGCCATCTCGACCCCATGACCTGCGAGGCCGTGTTCGAGCAGTTCGGCGCAAAGCTGGGGTAGGACGGCCCTACCCCGGCGTTATGCCGGTGGAGGCGGACGGACCGGATGCCGGCAAGAGAGGCCGGCATCAGCCATCACGCTTTGATATCGAGGAGTGGTCTTCGGTCTCGGCGTCGGCTTGAATGACCTTCGCGTTGGCAATGAAGCTGTACTTTGCGGTCGCCAGCTGAACGAATTCGCTGGCGAGATCGACGTTCGGCGCCGCGACCAGGCCGTCCTGGTTTGCGAAGGGAGAGCCTGGGTCCGATTGCGCGGTATAGCTCGGCGACACCGTCGACACGGTCGCAGCCGTACCGCCCGGCGTCGAGCCGCTCGATTGAGAGACCTGATCGACCCGCAGCGGCACATAGGGAAACGTCGGAGCGATGCCCGCACCGGCCGATGTGCTCGATCCGCCGGATGCTGGCAGCGGGCCCGTCGCACTGATGTTGGCAATGTTGCTCGCGGCCACGCTCACGCGCAGGCTCGCCGCAGAAAGTCCGGATGTCGCAATCGAAAGTATGCTCATGAACGCTGATGTACGGGACAAATCATACGCGTTCATTCACCCCATCAGTAAAATCCGCCGCTTTCTGTTTTCGTCCGCGTAACCAACGATCGGCACGGACTTCGCGCGCCCTACCCCGGCATCACGCCAAACGCCCGGTTGAAGCGCTCGGCATAGACCGGCCAGACCTCGGGATTGATGATACGCGGCGGGCGCTTGCCGTCGAGCGTCTCCAGCACCTGCTCGGCGGCGATGCGGCCCATGTTCTGACGCGCCTCGATGGTGACGCCGGCGGTGTGCGGGCTCGCCAGCACGTTGTCGAACTGGAGCAGCGGATGCTCCGGCGGCGGAGGCTCCTTGGACCAGACGTCGAGGCCGGCGCCGGCGATGCGCTTGTCGCGCAGCGCCTGCAGCAGCGCGTCCTCATCGTGGATGAAGCCGCGCGCCGTCGTGATGAAGTACGCGTGCGGCTGCATCAGCGCGAATTCGCGCGTGCTGATCATGTTGCGGCTCTTCTTGTCGAGCGGACAGGAGATCGAGACGAAATCGGCGCGGCGCAAGAGCTCGTCGAGCTCGACCTTCTCGCCGCCCCGTTCGGCCATCACCTCGGCGGTGAGATAGGGATCATAGGCCAGCACCTTCATGCCGAGCAGGCCCTTGCACAGGGCGGCGATGCGACGGCCGACATTGCCGAGGCCGATGATGCCGACGGTCTTGCGCTGGACCTCGTTGCCGACGAGCTCGTTGCGGTTGACGTCCCGCTCGCGGCGCAGGCGGCGATCGGACTGGATGATCCGCTTGGACAGCGTCAGCATCATCGCCAGCGCGTGCTCGGCGACGGAATGGGCATTGCCGCCGGACTGGTTGACGACGACGACGCCCGCGGCCGTGCAGGCCTCGACATCGACGGGGTCGAAGCCCGCGCCGTTGCTGGACACGAGCAGGAGGTTTGGCGTGCGCTTCAGGAAGGCGGCATCGACATGGAAATGCGGGGCGAGCTCATCGCGGGCGGCGCCGATCTGGTAGACATGGGCCGCACTCAGGATCGGTGCGTAAAAGTCCTCGGGGCTTTCATTCTCGATCCGGTCGAGCCGGACGTCGGGCCGCGCCTTCAGGATGTCGACATAGATCGGATTGGCCAGGTATTTGACGTAGAAGACGCGCTTGCTGTTGGCGGACATCAGGACCCTTCCGACTCTCTCGTGGGAGATCCGCAAGGTCAGCGCGATGCGCGCGCGTCCGTGCCCCTCCGCTTTCTGGTTATAGCCGCTTATGCCATGGCGGTGCCGGCCACGGCAGCCCGTCCGGCGCAGATCACGGTGCCGGCCCGGACATGTTGACAATCCGGCCGCCTGCGTCAAGTTCGGCAGACTGCCGCGACGACCAGAACCAATAAGCATGCGCGGCCGCAGGGAGAACGCAATGGCGATTGCGGAACAACAGGCACAGGGGACCGGCGACAGAAGCTGGCATGGCATCGTCCTGCAAGCCCTGAAGCGGAACGAGATCAGCCTGATCCCTTACGTGCCCGACCGCGTGCTGACGCCGCTGATCAAGAGCTTGCACGCCGATCCCTTCTTCACCACCTTCGCCACCGCCCGCGAGGAAGAGGCCGTCGGCATCGTCTCCGGCGCCTGGATGGGCGGACGGCGCGGCGCGGTGCTGATGCAGACCTCGGGCTTTGCCACGCTCGCCAACGTGCTGGCCTCGCTCGCTGTGCCCTACCAGATCCCGCTGATCATGTTCGTCTCCGAGCGCGGCACGCTCGGCGAATTCAACTACGGCCAGTCGCTTGTCTGCCGTACCATGCGCCCGGTGCTGGATTCGCTCGCGCTGGAGCACCACACCATCACCCGGCTCGACGAGCTCGAATTCATCGCCGACCGCTCGATAAAGCAGGCCGTAACCACGCAGGCGCCGGTGGCGCTGATCCTCAACCCGCTGCTCACGGGCGGCAAGGTTTTCGACAAGTGAGGCGGGCCATGGATAATCGCAACACCAAGGTGATGAACCGCTTCGACGTCACCTCGCGCCTGATCGCGAAGCTCAAGCACGAGGAAGCCGTGATCGGCGGCATCGGCAACACCAATTTCGACCTCTGGGCCGCCGGCCACCGCTCCCAGAACTTCTACATGCTGGGCAGCATGGGCCTCGCCTTCCCGATCGCGCTCGGCGTAGCGCTGGCGCAGCCCGAGCGCCGCGTGTTTGCGCTCGAAGGCGACGGCTCGCTCCTGATGCAGCTCGGCGCGCTCTCGACGATCGCGATGTTGAAGCCGAAGAACCTGATCATGATCGTGATGGACAACGGCATCTACCAGATCACCGGCGCGCAGCCGACGCCGGCAGCCGGCGTCGCCGACATCGTCGCGATCGCGACCGGCTCAGGGCTCGCCAACAGCGGCTGGGCCGCGGACGAGGAGGATTTCGAGCGCCTGGTCGAGGAGGCGATGTCGGCCTCAGAGCCGAGTCTGATCGCGGTTCGCATCGACGACAAGCCGGGCGTCGGCACCCCAAGGCGCGATCCCGTGCAGATCCGGGAACGCTTCATGCACGGCCTCGGCGTCCGCGAGCCGCTTTAACATTCCGTCATTAACTACACGGCGATCTGATCCGAATCCCGCGCCAGTCCCCGACTATTCCGTGCTAAGCGGCGCGGATGTCCATTTTTGTTCGCGCCTTTGCCTGGCTGCTTGCTGCCGCCGTGACCCTCGCAACACTCGGGCCCCCGGGCCTGCGGCCCCATTCCGACCTCGGCCAGGACGGCGAGCATGCGCTGGCCTTCATTCTCGTCGGGCTGGCCTTCGGCCTCGCCTATCGGCAGCGGCGCCTGGCAGTCGCGGCCGCATCGGTGGTCCTGATCGGCCTGCTCGAGCTGATGCAATTCTGGGCCCCGGGGCGCCATGCGCGACTGGAGGATTTTCTGGTCGATGCCGGCACCGCCTGCATCGGGTTTGCGCTCGCCGCCGTCGCCGACTGGGTCATGACCCGATTTCGGGAAAACTCGGCCCTGACAGGCTGAGGCCCCGCGGAGCGATGCTCCGCAGGGCCCGGCTCTTCGAAGCCTTTACTGCGCCGATCAGTCGATGATCTTGACGACCCGGCGCGTACGCGGCTCGACGATCACGCGGCGATCGTTCACGACCGCATAGCGATATTCGGTGTAGTTCGGCACCGGCCGAAGCACCACGGTCGGAGGCAGCGGCTCACCGACCACGACGCGCTCGTGGACCACGACGGAGTCATCGCGCGGGATTCCTCCGAGCACCGCATTCGGAATTTCGAGGCCCGCGCCGACGGCCGCACCGACGGTGCCGCCGACCATCGCGCCGATCGGGCCGCCGATGTCGCCACCCGCGCGCGCGCCGTCCCTGGCGCCCTGTTCGGTGGTCGACTGGGCAAAGGCCGCACTCGACGCCAGCAGCGACGCGGCGGCCAACGTAATCGCAAGACGGGTTTTCATGTCCTGATGTCTCCAGTGATTGTTGTGCAGCTTCAACCCGCGGACACCCGGCATTGTTCCGGTTCCCCTGCGACCAAAGATGCATCACACATCCGGAGAGTGTTACCGCGTAACAGTTCAGGCTGCGGCGATCTCGTGGCCCGCCATCAGTTCCAGCGCCCGCACCAGGGCCGAGTGATCCCAGCCCTTGCAGCCATGCGCGGTGCAGGACGAGAACAATTGCTGCGCCACCGCCGTGCTCGGCAACGACAGGCCGAGCGCACGCGCGCCTTCGAGCGCGAGGTTGAGATCCTTCTGGTGCAGCTCGATGCGGAAGCCCGGATCGAAATTGCGCTTCACCATGCGCTCGCCATGCACCTCGAGGATTCGCGACGAGGCAAAGCCGCCCATCAGCGCCTTGCGCACCAGCGCGGGATTCGCACCGGCTTTCGATGCAAACAGCAGCGCTTCGCTCACAGCCTCGATGGTCAGGGCAACGATGATCTGGTTGGCGACCTTCGTGGTCTGGCCGTCGCCATTGGCGCCGACATGGGTGACGTTCTTGCCCATCTTGTCGAAGATCGGCTTCATGGTGCCGAAGGCCCGCTCGGGACCGCCGACCATGATGGTGAGGCTGGCGGCTTTCGCCCCGACCTCCCCGCCGGACACCGGCGCATCGAGATAGTCCGCACCCAGCGCCTCGATCTTCTTCGCAAACTCCTTCGTGGCCAGCGGCGAGATCGAGCTCATGTCGACGACGATCTTGCCCTTGGAGATGCCGCTCGCGACGCCGTCCTTGCCGAACAGCACTGCTTCCACATGCGGCGTATCCGGCACCATGATGATGACGGCGTCTGCCTCCTCCGCGACCTCCTTCGCCGACTTGCAGGCGAGGCCGCCCGAAGAGATCAGCTCAGCCGCAACAGGCGCGACGTCATGCAGGAACACCCGATGGCCTGCGGCCAGGAGGTGGCCGGCCATCGGCCGTCCCATGGTGCCAAGTCCGATGAAGCCGATGTCGATCATGGTTTAGCTCTCTCTCAGTTGCATAAGCGGAATCTATCCGCGTACTCGCTGCACGTCTCCCGCTTGCGGGAGAGATCGGCACGCAGCGCCGGGTGAGGGTTCTATCCGACCGGGGAATTTCTCGGCGCATCTCGGAAAGCCCCACCGCGGAGACACCCTCTCCCCAGCCCTCTCCCGCAAGCGGGAGAGGGAGCGCACCGGCACCGTGGCTGCGCTCTCACGTCTCGAATGTCTGTGCCGCGTGCCAGGAGAGGCCTTCCAGCGTCGTCGTGCGCGGCTTGTATTCGCAACCGATCCAGCCGCGATAGCCGATCGCGTCGAGATGGCGAAACAGGAACGGATAGTTGATCTCGCCGGTGCCGGGCTCGTGGCGGCCGGGATTGTCGGCGAGCTGGATGTGGGCGATCTCGGGCAGGTATGCCTGCACGGTGCGGGCGAGATCGCCCTCCATGATCTGCATGTGATAGACGTCGTACTGAACGAACAGATTGTTCGAGCGCACCTCGGAGATCAGCTGCACTGCCTGCTCGGTGCCGTTGAGATAGAAGCTGGGAATGTCGAGCGTGTTGATCGGCTCGACCAGCAGCTTGATGTTCTCCCGCGCCAGCGTCGACGCGGCGAAGCGCAGGTTGCCGACCAGCGTCTCCTGAAGCGCGCGCGGATCGGCGCCATCCGGCGCGATGCCGACGAGGCAGTTGAGCTGGTCGCAATCGAGCGCCTTGGCATAGTCGATGGCACGGAAGACGCCGTCACGGAATTCGGCGGTTCGGTCGGGCAGGATCGCGATGCCGCGCTCGCCTCCGGCCCAGTTTCCGGCCGGCAGATTGTGCAGCACCTGCGTGAGGCCATGGGCCTCCAGCTGCTCGCGCAGCTGCGCCTTGTCGAAATCATAGGGAAAGAGATACTCGACCCCGGCAAAGCCTGCCGCCTTCGCCGCGGCGAAGCGGTCGAGAAACGGCATCTCGTTGAAGAGCATGGTGAGGTTGGCGGCGAATTTCGGCATGATGCTCTCCCCTATTCCGCCGGCTGCAGCACGCGCGTGGTTTCGACTTCTTCGAGCGGCAGATCCAGCACCTCCTCGAACTCGACGACGTTGTCGATCTCCGTGCCCATCGCGATGTTGGTGACGCGTTCGAGGATGAACTCGACAACGACAGGCACGCGGTGCTTCGCCATCAATTCGCGCGCGGTGGCGAATGCGGCCTGCGTGTCCTTGGGGTCGGTGACGCGGACCGCCTTGCAGCCGAGGCCTTCGGCCACCGTGACATGGTCGACGCCGTAGACGCCGATCTCGGGCGCGTTGATGTTCTCGAAGGAGAGCTGGACATGATAGTCCATGTCGAAGCCGCGCTGGGCCTGGCGGATCAGGCCGAGATAGGAATTGTTCACGACGACGTGGATGTAGGGCAGTTTGAACTGCGCGCCGACCGCGAGCTCCTCGATCAGGAACTGGAAGTCGTAGTCGCCCGACAGCGCCACGATCTCCCGCTCAGGGCACGCCGCGCGCACGCCGAGCGCGGCGGGCAGCGTCCAGCCGAGCGGGCCCGCCTGCCCCGCGTTGATCCAGTTGCGCGGCTTGTAGACGCCGAGGAATTGCGCGCCGGCGATCTGCGACAGGCCGATCACCGTGACATAGGTGGTGTCGCGGCCGAACGCCTTGTTCATCTCCTCATAGACGCGCTGCGGCTTGATCGGAACGTCGTCGAAATGGCTCTTGCGCAGCATGGTCTTCTTGCGATCGCGGCAGGCAGCGGGCCAGGCCTGGCGCTCGCGAAGCCTGCCTGACCGCCGCCATTCCCTGGCGACGGTGACGAAGAGCTCGAGCGCCGCCTTCGCGTCCGAGACGATGCCGAGATCGGGGTTGAACACGCGCCCGATCTGGGTCGGCTCGATATCGACGTGAACGAATTTGCGGCCCTTGATGTAGGTCTCGACCGAGCCGGTATGGCGATTGGCCCAGCGATTGCCGATGCCGAGCACGAAATCGGATTCGAGCAGCGTCGCATTGCCGTAGCGATGGCTGGTCTGAAGGCCGACCATGCCGGCCATCAGCACGTGATCGTCGGGGATCGCGCCCCATCCCATCAGCGTCGGCACGACAGGAACGTTGGCGATCTCGGCGAACTCGACCAAAAGGTCCGAGGCATCGGCGTTGATGATGCCGCCGCCGGCGACGATCAGCGGCCGCTCGGCGGCATTGAGCATCTCCAGCGCCTTCTCGACCTGCTTGCGGGTCGCCGCGGGCTTGTAGACCTGCAGCGGCTCATAGGTCTCGTCGTCGAACTCGATCTCGGCGAGTTGCACGTCGAGCGGCATGTCGATCAGCACCGGTCCCGGCCTTCCCGAGCGCATGATGTGAAATGCCTGGCTGAACACGCGCGGCACCAGCGCCGGCTCGCGCACCGTCACCGACCATTTGGTCACGGGCTTGGCGATCGATTCGATGTCGACGGCCTGGAAATCCTCCTTGTAGAGCCGCGCCCGCGGCGCCTGACCGGTGATGCAGAGGATCGGAATGGAATCGGCGATCGCCGAATAAAGCCCGGTGATCATGTCGGTGCCGGCCGGCCCCGAGGTGCCAATGCAGACGCCGATATTGCCGGCCTTCGCCCTTGTGTAGCCCTCCGCCATGTGCGATGCGCCCTCGACATGGCGCGCCAGGATGTGGCGGATCGACCCGCGCTTCTTCAGCGCCGAGTACAGCGGATTGATCGCGGCGCCGGGAACACCGAAGGCGGTCGAGATGCCCTCTTTCTCCAGGATACGCACGGCCGCATCGACAGCTCGCATCTTCGCCATATCGGACCTCGCTTGGGTTTAAGTCAGCGAGCGAGATCATCAGATGCGCGGGATGCGATCTCAACGAGATCGATTTTATTTTCCACGATGCGGCAGCCGTGGAAAAATCGTTGGTGGTCTCAATCAGTTAGATCGTGAAACGCGTGAAAGCCGCTTCACTCGAACAGCGGCGCAAGCTCCATTTGCGGGACCAGCACGAGGCCCTTGTCGGTAATGCGGATTTCCGGAATGACCGATAGGGGAATCAAATTGAAGCCCATGTAGGGGATGGTGCACCCCGCTTCAGCCCATTCCTTCTTCAGGACCTTGACCTCTTCAGCCACCTCGGTCACGCGTTTGTCGGACAGGAGTCCCGCGATCGGCAGCGGAACCAGCGCACTCACCTTGCTGTCGGCGACGACGCAGACGCCGCCCTGCTCTTCCCTGATCGCGGCGATCGCGACCTGCATGTCAGCTTCGTTGGTGCCGGCGACGATGATGTTGTGGCTGTCGTGGCCGACGCTGGAGGCGACCGCACCGCGCTTCAGGCCGAAGTCCTTCAGCAGGCCGTAGGCGACATTGCCGGCCGATTTGCCGTGGCGCTCGACCACCGTGACGAAGCAGAGGCCGTAGCGCGCGAACAGCGACGGCCAATTCTTTGCCGGCTCGATCGCGACCTTCTCGTGGATCAAGGTGATGCCGGGCAATGCGGTCTTGATGGCGTTGACGGTGCAGGCCTTCGCCGGGAGTTCCGGCGTCAGCTTGATCTTCTCCGGCAGCTTGACGGTGGCATAGGCCGCCTTGGGATATTGGTAGCGCTGCGACAGCGCCTGATCGAGGCTATCCGTAATCTTGCCCTGCTCAACCACGAGCTCGCCGCCATACCAGGTGCATTGCGGCTTGAGCTGATCGTCCATCAGCACGAGATCGGCGCGGCGGCCGCCGCCGAGACCGCCAATGTCGCCCTCCATGCCGAAGCGCGTCGCGCCGTGCAGCGAGCCCATCGACCAGGCCTGCTCCGGCGACATCCCCGCCTTCACGGCTTCGCGCACCACCCAATCGAGGCCGAACAGCAGCAGATCGTCGGCATCACGGTCGTCGGTGCACACCGCCGTGCGCTTGTGCGAGGCGCCGAGCTCGGTGATCGTCCGGATCGCCTGGGGCAGCGAATGCCAGGGCGTCGTCGGCGGGCCGCCACGAAGGAAGATCCAGACGCCGGCATCGAGCAGATCGTCGGCGATGTCGCGGTCGATCGCCTCATGGGTGTCGGTAACGCCGGATGCCGCATAGGCCGCGACGAATTCACGGCCGTAGACATGGCCGGACACCGGCCGCCCGCGCTTCAGCGCGGCGGCGAGGATGGCGTGGCTGCGCTCGTCGCCCATCGTGACAGGCACGAAATCCATCTTCTCGCCAAGCGCGACCGCTTCCGGCCAGCGGTCGAACAGGCCGGCGATCTTGTCCGGCGTGAGATCGCCGCCGGCCGTCTCCAGTTCCGCCGAAGTGGCCGGTACCGTGCTCGGCACCGTCAGGAAGATCGAGAGCGGCGCCGCGCGCGCGTCCTCCAGCATCGCCTCGACCCCGGCGACGTCCATGACGTTGCCGATCTCGTGGCTGTCGCAGAAGATCGTCGTGGTGCCGTTGAGCAGCGCGGCCTCGGCATAGGCGCAGGCCGTCACCATCGAGGATTCGATGTGAATGTGCGGATCGACGAGGCCTGGAGCGATGATGCCGCCTGCGGCGTCGTAAGTCATGACGTCACTCCACGCCTTCTTTGCCGTGCCGGCCGCCTTCACTGCCGCGATGCGGCCGCCGGTGATCCAGACCTCACGCTTCGAATGGATACGTTCCGAATAGGTCGAGAGCACCCGCGCCCCCGTGATGACGAGATCGGGCGCGACGCGCGCCGAGGCGACGTCGGCGAGGCGCCTCGTCATGCTGTGCAGCGGCGCGACGGAAAAACGGGTGAGTTTGGTCATCGGGGGCTCTCGCGGAGATTGGACAGCCCAGCGATGGTTGCCCCCGACAGCGGCAGGGGCAACTCAAATAAAACGGCACCTCTGCTTACGCATTGGGCAAAGGTGCCGTTTGATGAGTTCCGCTAATCCTCGTTCGCCTTGAACCGGCCGAGCCCCTTCAGCACGAAGGGTGCGAGCAGCGCGATCAGAGCGACGCCGAGCAGCGTCGCCGAGATCGGGCTCTGCAGCAGCGTCATGGGGTCGCCTAGGCTGATGGCGAGCGCGCGGCGGAGCTGGCTCTCGGCGATCGGGCCGAGGATCAGGCCGACCACGACGGGTGCGATCGGAAAATCGAACCGGCGCATCAGGAAGCCGAGCACGCCGAAGCCGGCCAGCATCGACAATTCGACCACCGACGGCTTTGCCGCGATGGTGCCCATGGTCGCGAACACGAGGATGCCGGCATAGAGCCAGGGCTGCGGGATCGCGAGCAGCCGCACCCAGAGGCCGACCAGCGGCAGGTTGAGCACCAGCAGCATCATATTGGCGATGAACAGGCTCGCGATCAGGCCCCAGACCAGATCGGGCCGTTCGGCGAACAGCAGCGGGCCCGGGTTGAGCCCGTATTGCTGGAAGCCAGCCAGCATCATCGCGGCCGTTGCCGAGGTCGGCAGTCCCAGCGTCAGGAGCGGCACCAGCGTGCCGGCGGCAGACGCATTGTTGGCGGCTTCGGGTCCGGCCACGCCTTCGATCGCGCCCTTGCCGAATTCCTCGGGATGCTTCGTCAGCCGCTTCTCGGTCGAATAGGACAGGAATGTCGGGATCTCAGCACCGCCCGCGGGCAGTGCGCCGATCGGGAAGCCAAACAGGGTGCCGCGCAGCCACGGCTTCCACGACCGCTTCCAGTCTTCCCTCGTCATCCACAGCGAGCCGCGCACCGGCTCGAGCTTCTCCTCGGTGTGGTGACGGCGCGAGGCGACGTAGAGCGCCTCGCCCACCGCGAACAGGCCGACCGCCAGCGTCGTCACCTCGACGCCGTCGAGCAATTCAGGCACACCGAACGCAAGCCGGGCCTGGCCGGTCAACTTGTCGATACCGACGAGACCCAGCGTCAGGCCGATGAACAGGCTGGTCAAGCCGCGGATCGGGGAATCGCCGAAGGTCGCCGACACCGTGACGAAGGCGACGCACATCAGCGCGAAATAATCCTCGGGGCCGAAGCGCACGGCGACATCGACCAGCCATGGCGCGAGGAACGCAAGGCCGATCGTGGCGATGGTGCCGGCGACGAAGGAGCCGATCGCGGAGGTCGCCAGCGCCGGCCCGCCGCGGCCGGCCTTGGCCATCTTGTTGCCTTCGAGCGCAGTTGCCATCGAGGCGCTCTCGCCGGGCGTATTGATCAGGATCGCGGTGGTCGAGCCGCCATACATGCCGCCGTAATAGATGCCGGCGAACATGATCAGCGAGCCGCCGGGGTCGAGCTTGTAGGTCACCGGCAGCAGCAGCGCGACCGTCAGCGCGGGGCCGATGCCGGGCAACACGCCCACAGCCGTGCCGAGGAACACGCCGATCAGCGCATAGAGCAGGTTCATCGGCTGGACGGCAACGGCCATGCCGTGCGCCAGCGCGGCAAAGGTGTCCATCACAGCAGTCGCTCCAGGGGGCCGGCCGGAAGGCTCAGCGTCAACAGCCGGTCAAAGGCGAGATAGATGACGGTCGACATCACGAGGGCAATGATGCTGTCGACGAGGACGGCGCGGCGGCCGAACGCCGCCGACGTCGTGACGAACAACGCAGATGTCGCGAGGATGAAGCCGCCGCCAAAGCCAACGATGGCGATCAGCAGCGCTAGGCCGACGAGGATCAGGACAACAGGCACGGGATCGGCGCTCTCGCGCGCCGGCAGATTGCCGCGCAGCGCATCGATGAAATTGCCGATCGCGAGCAGCGCAATGCCGCTGGCGACGACGACCGGCATCGCCTCCGGCCCCATGCCGTACATCGCGGCGGATTGCAGGCCGCGCGCGTCCCAGACCAGCACCGCTGCAAGCGCGGCGAGCAGCGCGGCGATGACGATGCCGGCGCGATCGACGCGCCGCGGCGGCTGGGCAGGATCGCCTGAGGTCATGATTTGACGAGGCCGACCGATTTCAGCACGTCGGTGACACGCACGGTCTCCTTCTTCAGGAAGTCGGCGAAGGCGTCGCCGCCGAGATAGGCGTCCTCCCAGCCCTTCTGCTTGAGAATCTCCTTCCAGGCGTCCGACTTCACCATCTTCTCGACGGCATCGCTCAGGATCTTGCGCTGCTCCGGCGTGATGCCGGGAGGCGCGACCACCGAGCGCCAATTGGCGATCACGAGATCGATGCCCTGCTCCTTGAAGGTCGGGATATCGCTGCCTGCGATGCGCTTCTCCGAGGTCACGCCGATCGCGCGCAGCTTGCCGGACTTGATCTGCCCTTCATATTCGCTGAGGCCCGAAATGCCCGCGGTGACCTTGCCGCCGAGGATCGCCGCGAGCGACTCGCCGCCACCGGAGAACGGGATGTAGTTGACCTTCTTGGCGTCGGCGCCGACAGCGCCGGCGAACAGCGCGGCCATCACATGATCGACGCCCCCGGCCGAGCCGCCGGCGAAGGTCACCTTGGCGATATCGGCCTTCACCGCGGCGGCGAGATCCTGCGCGTGCTTGATCGGCGAATTCGCGGGCACCACGATCACCTGGATTTCCTCGGTGAGGCGCGCGATCGGCGTTACCTGCTCCAGCGTCACCGGCGACTTGTTCATGGCGAGCGCGCCGACCATGACGAAGCCGTTGACCATCATCTGGTTGCCGTCGCCCTTGGCGCCGTTGACGAACTGCGCGATGCCCACGCTGCCGCCGGCGCCCGGAACGTTGGTAACCTGCACGCTGCGCGCGACGCCGGAAGCAACCAGCGCCTGCTGCATCGAGCGCGCGGTCTGGTCCCAGCCCCCGCCCGGGGCTGCCGGCGCCATCAGCTTGAGCTCGAGCTGCTGGGCAAAGGCAGGCGTCGCCGCCGCGAGCATCAGCGCGACGGCTGCGCCGACAAGGCGCGCAGGAAATCGAAACATGGGGGCATTCTCCAGGCTCGTGCGAACGTGTTGATTGTTTGCCGCATTGTGTCGTTTGGCCGCATATCAGCCAAAACGGCCGATGCTGTCCAGCGAGAGGCCTGGGTTCCAGGTTAGCTGGAGGCCGGCATCACACCGCCCAGTGCGACGGTCAGCTCACCGGCGACATCACGCACGATTTGCCCGATTTCCGGCAGCCTGTCGTCGGTCAGGCGGCTGGTCATGCCCGAGACGGAGATCGCCGCCAGCGGCTCGGCGCAGTCGTTATAGACAACTGCGGCAATACAGCGCAGGCCCATACAGGCCTCCTCGTCGTCGATCGCAAAGCCCTGCTTGCGGATCTTTTCGAGCTCCCTGAACAGGTCGCTCGGTCGCACGATCGACTTTTCGGTCAGCCGCGGCATGCCGTGATGGCGGATGACGGCTCCGACGTCCTCGTCCGAATAGGTCGCGAGCACCGCCTTGCCGACGCCTGATGTCACCATGGGGACGCGTCCGCCCATCTGGGTCAGCGAGCGCATGATCTCGCGGCTCTCCATGCGGGTCAGCACGATGATGAACTCGTCGTCGACGACGGCGAGATTGGCGGTTTCGCGGGTGAGATCGCGCAGCTTGCGCAAGTAGGGAACGGCCTGCGCCGAGAAATTGCGCCGCCGGGCAAAGCTCGCACCTACGGTGAAGCTGCGAGCGCTGACATGCCACTTGGATTCGGCGCGATCGAACTGCACGAAGCGGCGGCTTTCAAGCGTCGCCAGCAGGCGGTGCACGGTCGAGGCGGACAGGCCGGTGCGCACGGCAAGATCGCTGAGGCGATAGCCTTCGTCGTCCTCGGCCAGCGTTTCGAGGATCGATAGCGCGCGGTCGACCGACTGCACGCCGCCGTCGCGCGCTTCGTGCTCGGCCTCCGATGACGACCGGGCTTCGTGCGGTTTGCGCCGGATCACGTTCTTGTTCATCGCGACCTGTATTCGTTCTTTTCCCCTCTCTCCGCTCGCGGGGAGAAGGTCAGGGTGAGGGGAAGGCTCCGCAAGGACGGTAGCGGTTAGCCTTGCGGAAGCTCCCCCTCACCCGGAATTTGCGACGCAAATTCCGGCCTCTCCCCGCAAGCGGGGAGAGGCGAACATCAACGGCTCAGAGCAGCCCTGCCCCGCGCGCCCACTTGTACTTGGCGCCGAGGACCTCGACGGGAAGCTCGGTCGAGTAGGCGTAGGCCGGGATGCCGTGCTGGTAGAGATATTCGGCGGCTTCCTCGACCTCGACGTCGCCGGCGAGCGAGGCGACCATGGGCTTCACAAAACCCTTGGCCTCCATCTCCTTCTTCACCTCGACCATGTTGCGGGCGAACACCATCGGCGGAGTGACGATGGTGTGCCAGTAGCCGAGGATCAGCGCGTGGATGCGCTCATCCGACAGGCCGAGCTTCACGGTGTTGACGTAGGTGATCGGCGGCTCGCCGCCGGTGATATCCACAGGATTTCCGGCCGCACCGAACGGCGGAATGAACTTGCGGAACGCCGCGTCGAGATCCGGCGGCATCGACATCAGCGACAGGCCGTTGTCGACGCAGGAATCCGACAGCAGCACGCCCGAGCCGCCGGCGCCGGTGATGATCAGCACGTTCTCGCCCTTCGGCGTGGGCAGCACCGGCACGCCGCGGGCGAATTCGAGCAGCTGGCGCAGGCTGCGGGCGCGGATCACGCCGGACTGCTTGAACACGTCTTCATAGATGCGGTCGTTGCCGGCGAGCGCGCCGGTGTGCGAGGACGCCGCCTTCGCACCGGCCGAGGTGCGGCCGGCCTTGAGCACGACGACCGGCTTCTTCTTGGAGACGCGCTTGGCGGCTTCCGCGAAGGCGCGGCCGTCCTTGAGGTCTTCGCAGTGCTGCGCGATCAGATTGGTGTTCGGATCCTGCTCGAAGAAGGCGAGCAGATCGTCCTCGTCGATGTCGGACTTGTTGCCGAGGCCGACGATGGCGGAGACGCCCATCTTGGCCGAGCGCGAGAAGCCGATGATGGCCATGCCGATGCCGCCCGACTGCGACGACAGCGCCGCGTGGCCCTTGACGTCATAGGCGGTGCAGAAGGTCGCACAGAGATTGGCGGGCGTGTAATAGAAGCCGTAGATGTTCGGTCCCATCAGCCGGATGTCGTATTTCTTGCCGACCTCGACGATCTCGGCCTGCAGCTCCGGCGCGCCGGCTTCAGCGAAGCCGGACGGAATCAGGACTGCGCCCGGGATTTTCTTCTCGCCGCACTCGGTCAGCGCCGCCGCCACGAACTTGGCGGGAATCGCGAACACCGCGACGTCGATCACGCCAGGCACGTCCTTGACGCTCTTGTAGGCCTTGTAGCCGAGGATCTCGGCAGCCTTGGGATGGATCGGATAGATGTCGCCCTTGTAACCGCCGTTGATGAGGTTCTTCATCACGGAGTTGCCGATCTTGCCGTCCTCCGCGGAGGCGCCGACCACGGCGACCGCCTTGGGCTGCATGATGCGGTTCATCGCCGCGACGATCTCTTCGGTCGGGCGCGGCTTCGGCTTCGGCTTGTAGGCGAAATCGACGACGATGCGGACGTCGGCGGCGGTCGCGCCCTTCGGGGTCGCGAACACAGGGTTGAGGTCGAGCTCGACGATCTCGGGGAAATCGGTGACGAGCTGCGAGACCTTGACGATGACGTCGGCGAGCGCCGTGCGATTCACCGGCTCGCCGCCGCGAACACCCTTCAGGATCTCATGCGCCTGGATGCTGTCGAGCATCGAGAGCGCGTCTTCCTTGGTCGCGGGCGCGAGGCGGAAGGTGATGTCCTTCAGGACTTCGACGAGCACGCCGCCAAGGCCGAAGGCCACCAGCTTACCGAACGAGCCGTCGGTGATCGAGCCGACGATGACCTCGGTGCCGCCGGCCAGCATCTGCTGCACCTGGACGCCCTCGATCTTGGCATCGGCCTTGTACTTCTTGGCGTTACCGAGAATGGTCTCGTAGGCCTTCTCGGCCTCTTCAGTCGTCTTGAGGCCGACGATGACGCCGCCGGCTTCGGTCTTGTGGAGAATGTCCGGCGAGACGATCTTCATCACGACGGGGAAGCCCATGGAGGAAGCCATCTTGCCAGCCTCGCCCGCCGACTTGGCCACTCCCTCCTTCGGCACCGGAATGCCGTAGGCGTCGCAAACCAGCTTGCCTTCCGGCGCCGTCAGGCTGGTGCGGTTGTCCGCCTTGACCTGGTCAAGCACCTTGAGGACGGCATCTTTGGAATTGGACATGTGGCTTCTCCCTTGACCTGAGTTCGTTCTTTGCAAAGCGCGCGTGTTGCGGCCGCCCATGATGCTTGCCATTCGCCGCGCTTTGTTCCATGCCGCGGAACGGATACTCCGCCGGCATGGATCAAAAATGGCTGGCGATGGCATTTGGTATGCCAGAAGCCAACTTGTCAAGTCGCGGCGCACCTTAGAACGCCGCAAAAAATAGGCAGCTTGACATTCTGGCATGTGGTATGCCAAAAACTTTCCCGCTAATATTCCTGTAAAAGACGACTCCCACTGGAGGAGATTCGTCGTGTCACTACGGAAACCAACCAAGGCGTTGCCGAACATGGCCGAGGCAGACATCGCAATCGTTCGTATTGCCCCGGAGAGCAGCTTCAAGAACAAGGCGTATGACGCCTTGAAGGAAGCCATCCTCAAGATGGACATCTACTCGACGCCCGAGCCGGTGATGCTCGACGAGCGGGCCCTGTCCGAACGTCTCGGCGTGAGCCGCACGCCGATCCGCGAAGCCATCGCGATGCTCGAGCAGGACGGCTTCGTGAAGACCGTGCCGCGCCGCGGCATCATGGTGGTGCGCAGGACCAAGAGCGAGATCGTCGACATGATCCGCGCCTGGGCGGCGCTGGAGAGCATGGCCGCGCGCCTCATCACCACCACCGCGCGCAAGAAGGACATCACGGCGCTGCGCGACTTCTTCAAGGATTTCGGCAAGGACCGCCTGCCCGAGGATCACGTGGAGGAATATTCCAGGGCCAACATCGCCTTCCACCAGGCGCTGATCTCGCTGTCGGAGTCGCCGGTGCTGGTCGATCTCACCAACGACCTGCTGCTGCACGTGCGCGGCTACCGGCAACTGACGATCGGACGCAAGGACCGCACCGCGACCTCGCTGCCCGAGCATCTCGCCATGATCGAAGCGCTCGAGGCGCGCGACACCGAGCTCGCCGAGAAGCGCGCCCGCGATCACACCCTCGGCCTTGCCGCTTACGTCGAAGCGCACGGCCAGGAACTGTTCACATAACTCTTTACCTAGCAACGTTCACCAGAAGGGCGAGAAATTCGCCCCGTTACTTGAGACCAGGGAGACAAGGCCCATGCTGAATACCGCGACCAAGTCCGAGGCACCGGGCACCGAGCAGGAACTGACGGATGGCTTCCATCTCGTCATCGACGCGCTCAAGCTGAACGGCATCAACACCATCTATAATGTGCCGGGCATCCCGATCACGGATTTGGGCCGCATGGCGCAGGCCGCCGGCATTCGCGTGATCTCCTTCCGCCACGAGCAGAACGCCGGCTATGCCGCAGGCATCGCCGGCTATCTCACCAAGAAGCCCGGCGTCTGCCTCACGGTGTCGGCGCCCGGCTTCCTCAACGGCCTCACCGCGCTCGCGCACGCCACCACCAACTGCTATCCGATGATCCTGGTCTCGGGTTCCTCCGAGCGCGAGATCGTCGACCTGCAGCAGGGCGACTACGAGGAAATGGACCAGCTCGCGATCGCAAAGCCGCTGTGCAAGGCGGCCTATCGCGTGCTGCACGCCCAGGACATCGGCATCGGCTTTGCCCGCGCCATCCGCGCTGCCGTCTCCGGCCGTCCGGGCGGCGTCTATCTCGACCTGCCGGCAAAACTGTTTGGCCAGGTCATGAACGCCGAGGCCGGCCAGAAGTCGCTGGTCAAGGTAATCGACGCGGCTCCCGCGCAGATCCCCTCGCCCGCTTCGGTCAAGCGCGCGCTCGACGTGCTCAAGAGCGCAAAACGTCCGCTCATCATCCTCGGCAAGGGCGCGGCCTACGCGCAGGCTGATGAGGAGATCAAGGCTTTCGTCGAGAGGAGCGGCGTGCCGTTCCTGCCCATGAGCATGGCCAAGGGCCTGCTGCCCGACACCCATCCGCAGTGCGCCGGCGCGGCCCGGTCGACCGTGCTGAAGGATTCCGACGTCGTCATGCTGATCGGCGCGCGGCTGAACTGGCTGCTCTCGCACGGCAAGGGCAAGAGCTGGGGCGAGACGCCGAAGAAGTTCATCCAGGTCGACATCGAGCCGAAGGAAATGGACTCCAACGTCGAGATCGTCGCGCCCGTCGTCGGCGACATCGGCTCGGTGGTCTCCGCCTTCAACCAGGCGATGGGCACCGGCTGGACCGCGCCGCCGGCCGAATGGGCCAAGGCCGTCTCGACCAAGCGCGAAGAGAACGTCGCCAAGATGGCGCCGAAGCTCATGAACAACAAGTCGCCGATGGATTATCACGGCGCGCTCGGCGTCTTGAAGAACGTCATCAAGGAGTACCCAGAGGCGATCCTCGTCAACGAAGGCGCCAACACGCTCGACCTCGCCCGCGGCGTCATCGACATGTACAAGCCGCGCAAGCGTCTCGACGTCGGCACCTGGGGCGTGATGGGCATCGGCATGGGCCAGGCGATCGCAGCCGCGCTCGAGACCGGCCATCCCGTGCTCGCGGTGGAAGGCGACTCGGCGTTCGGCTTCTCCGGCATGGAGGTCGAGACCATCTGCCGTTACAACCTGCCGATCTGCGTCGTCATCTTCAACAATGACGGCATCTATCGCGGCACCGACGTCAACGGCGCCAACTCCGATCCGGCGACCACCGTGTTCGTCAAGGGCGCGCGTTACGACAAGATGATGGAAGCCTTCGGCGGCGTCGGCGTGAACGCGACCTCGCCCGACGAGCTCAAGCGCGCCGTGAACGAGGCGATGAAGTCCGGCAAGCCGACGCTCATCAACGCGGTGATCGATCCGGCCGCGGGCTCGGAGAGCGGCCGCATCGGCAACCTCAATCCGCAGAGCGTTCTGCAGAAGAAGAAGTAAGTCCACCCCTCAACCCTTTATTCCCTGCCGGGTGCAGGGGCAGACAGAGTACGGAGCAACATAATGACCAAAGCGCTCGAGGGCGTTCGCATTCTCGACTTCACCCACGTCCAGTCCGGACCGACCTGCACGCAGCTGCTGGCCTGGTTCGGCGCCGACGTGATCAAGGTGGAACGCCCGGGCGTGGGTGACATCACCCGCGGCCAGCTGCAGGACATCCCGAACGTGGACAGCCTGTATTTCACCATGCTCAACCACAACAAGCGCTCGATCACGCTCGACACCAAGAACCCCAAGGGCAAGGAAGTCCTAACCGAGCTGATCAAGAAGTGCGACGTGCTGGTCGAGAATTTCGGCCCCGGCGTGCTCGACCGCATGGGCTTCCCCTGGGAGAAGATCCAGGCGATCAACCCGAAGATGATCGTCGCCTCGATCAAGGGCTTTGGTCCCGGTCCCTACGAAGACTGCAAGGTCTATGAGAACGTCGCGCAGTGCACCGGCGGCTCCGCCTCCACCACCGGGTTCCGCGACGGCCTGCCGCTCGTGACCGGCGCGCAGATCGGCGACAGCGGCACCGGCCTGCACCTCGCGCTCGGCATCGTCACCGCGCTCTATCAGCGCACGCATTCGGGCAAAGGCCAGCGCGTCACCGCCGCCATGCAGGACGGCGTGCTCAACCTCTGCCGCGTGAAGCTGCGCGACCAGCAGCGCCTCGCCCATGGCCCGCTCAAGGAATACAGCCAGTTCGGCGAGGGCGTCCCGTTCGGCGATGCCGTGCCGCGTGCCGGCAACGATTCCGGCGGCGGCCAGCCCGGCCGCATCCTGAAGTGCAAGGGCTGGGAGACCGATCCGAACGCGTACATCTACTTCATCACCCAGGCCCCGGTCTGGGAGAAGATCTGCGACGTGATCGGCGAGCCCACGTGGAAGACCGATCCGAACTACGCCAAGCCGGCGGCCCGCCTGCCGCGGCTCAACGAGATCTTCGCCCGCATCGAGCAGTGGACGATGACCAAGACCAAATTCGAGGCGATGGAGATCCTCAACAAGGACGACATCCCCTGCGGGCCGATCCTGTCGATGAAGGAGATCGCCGAGGACCAGTCGCTGCGCGCCACCGGTACCGTGGTCGAGGTCGACCACCCCACCCGCGGCAAGTACATCTCGGTCGGCAACCCGATCAAGCTGTCGGAGAGCCCGAGCGAGGTCACCCGCTCTCCCCTGCTCGGCGAGCACACCGACGAGATCCTGCGCTCGGTGCTCGGCTTCTCGGACCACCAGGTCGCCGACATCCACAAGTCCGGCGCGCTCGATCCGCCGCAAAAGCAGGCCGCCGAGTAAGCGGACTGATTTGAACCAACACGAAAGGGCCGCCCGAACGGACGGCCCTTTTGCTTGCGCACGCGTGCCGTCGCAGGGCTCAAACCAAAAGTGGAAAAACAACCCCATGCACAGTAGCCAGCGCATTGGCACCAGAGGAATTTCTGATTCAACGAAATAACTTTGACCCGTCGGGCAAAACAGGGTTATTATGCCGTCGTCGAAAAGAGTGAATGTCCCGGACGGCACCTGCCCTACGGCGTCCGGTCTCCAGCTTCTTTCGTGTCGCCAGAGGTGAGATCCTCGGGACCGATCGATCGCAAATTAACTCCGCCCCAAGAGGAACAGGCGGGGGTTCCGCCCCGTTATCTCTGCGCGGGCGCGCTCGTGGGAGCGCAGGCGGGCCAGTCCGACGACAAGTCGACCGCGGCCAGCCCGCGAGCCGAGGAACACGCCGTTTCCGCGCGCTGTGCACCCAAATCGAGGTCAAGACGATGAGAGATCATCCCGCGTCCCGGGCTCTGCGGGAGGCCAACAGAGCGTTCAAGCCGGTCGAAACGAAGAAGCCGATGACCGACTATGCGAAGGCGCAACAGTCTCTTCATGAAAATCGCGAGCGCCTGAAAGCAGAACGACTGGCGCGAGAGGCCAAGCAGGGACATCGTCCCAGATAAGGCAGTGCCGGTGCCGCATTATTACTTCGACATCAGGGACGGCAAAGCACTCGCTGTGGACGAAGAGGGACTGAGTCTGACGAACCAGAGAGTCGGCGAGATCGAAGCTGCGCTGTCTCTTGCCGATACCGCCAAGGACCTTGCGCCATCCGCGAGCGGCCGCGGTCTGGCCATCGAGGTTCGCGATGACGATGGCCCGATCTTTCGGGCAGCATTTCTGTTCGGGACCGGCCGGCCGACCGGTTGAGGTTGAGATCGGCCCCGGACTTCGGCCTACCTAGAGCATCGAGAGGACCACGACCCCGTCCTCGAGCTCACCTGACGCGAGGCGCGCCCGCGCGATACGCTCGAACTCCGTTCGATACTTCTGGAGATAACTGAAGGCCTGCCTCTGCGTCTGAAACGTTGTTGCAAGACGGCATAGCTGTCGGCCCGCGCCGAGCGCGAGAAAGAAGGTGATTGTACCGCCGTCATCCGGCTTGACCCTAGGCACGACCCGCACTCATTCGCATGTGAACGGCCCTCTTCAGCTTCTCGGCGGCTCCGTTGAATTCGGCTATCGCGGCGACTTCCTCGTGCGCTTCTTCGGTGAGGGCGCCGGTAACGATGCGCGAAGACTTGCCTCGGCTGCTTGCTCAGCCGCTTCCTTGGCCTCACGAAGCTCGCGAAGCCGCGCCATGTTCTTGCGGATATCGACAGCGCGCCTTTCGACATCCGCGACCGCCTGCGCACCCTCTTGGGCGGCCAGGCGTTGACGCTCGGCCCGCGCTACGGATTCGGGTGACGGTTCGGCCGATTTCCTGGCGCTCATCTCTCACCCTGCTCGGCTACGGGCAAAACCCGCTCAATCCTTACGATCGAGCGGGTCGCGTGGCCGTTTCAGTACATCCGTGAAACGGCGCTTGGGAGATCAGGCCAGCGAGAGATTCTCAGCGCTGACCTTGCCCCGCATCTTGTCGGTCTTGGCCTCGAAGTTGACCTTCTGGCCCTCGGCGAGACCCGCGAGACCAGCCCGCTCGACCGCGCTGACGTGAACGAACACGTCATTCCCGCCGTCGTCGGGTTGAATAAACCCAAAGCCCTTCTGGCCGTTGAACCACTTCACAGTACCTGTCGTCATTCTTCTTCTCCAAAGCGCAAAGGCGCGCATTCCGCGTGACGCTCACGCAGATCGATTCAATTCGTCGATGTCTCTGGAAAAGGAGCCCGCAGGCGCATTCAACAAGCACAGCGGCTGAACGAACAGAAGTGACCGTATACCTCGCTATCGACATTAGCAAGGCTCTCAGCGGATTTAATCGCAGTCGCAGCCGGGGGGTCCGGCACGCACGCTCAAACGCCGGGTGGGGGCCGTGGCGAGCCACGGCCGCGGCGAGACCTCGCTCGTCACCGCAGCTATCGCTTGAGCTCTCTGATGAGCTTCGCCAACCCTGGATCGTCAGGCCGGAACAGCGCCAGTCGCTCGGCGTAACCAAGCGCTGCGGCGATGTCTCCCTTCTCCCTGCTGAAGTTCAAAGCGGCTGAAAGCAGCTCCAGATCATTCGGATGTCTGCGCAGGCTTTGGTTCAGCACCGAGAGTGCATCGTCGCGCCGGCCCGTTCCATTCAGGCCTATAGCATAGACGTAGGCGTACCGCATCTGGCCGGGGTCGAGAGAGGCGGCCTGGCGCAGTTCGTCGAGAGCCTCCTCGCTTCGCTTCTGGCGCACGAGTGTCAACCCGAGCGCATGATGGAGAGACGCGTCCCGCGCCGACGTGGAGAGTGAGTCACGCAGGATCTTCTCCCCGTCACTGTCGCGTCCGAGCTGCCGGTACAGGTCGGACAGGTTGACGGCGGCCGCCGCAAACGAGGGGTCGAGCCTCAGGGCGGCGCGGTATTCGACTTCCGCCGCGCCGGAATTGGCCTGGCGTACGAAGAAGTTGCCAAGCGCCGTTCGCGAATCCGGCCGATCCGCATTCAACTTGTGCGCAGCGACGAATTCGGCAGCGGCCCGCGTGAACTTGTCGCGATCGGCGGCTGGCTGGCGCGCCGGAGGCACGGCGGCCAGAAGCTCGGCGGCGCGAATGCGCACACCACGCACGGGATCGTCCAACTGCGGCGAGGCGAGTGGCCAGAGCTGATCGGCGGGCGCTCCTTCGAGTCGATCGAGCGCGCCGAGCCTCACGAGCGGATCGGAATCGGACAGCCCTTGCGTGATCAGATTGAGAATCGGTGCCGGAAGCTCCGCCAGCGCGCTGGCGCGGACGAGGCCGGGAACGTCAGTCGACTCCGCGATGGCAGCGAGTTGCGCTTGCGCGTCGGCAGCCTCGCTCCAGGCGGCATGGAACGCAGCTGCATAGGTCTGATGACCGCGCCGCTCCGGCCCGAACCAGCCCTCGATCTGATCCGCCGCCCAGGCCGCTGGCCTGTCGCGATGGCAATCGTTGCACGCATTCGGTACGCCCGTCTGCACCGAGAGATCGGGACGCGGAACGCGCAAGCCGTGGTCGTGGCGGCGGTCGACGACCATGTAACGACGTTCCGGCATGTGGCAGGCCGGACAGCCCAGCGGCGACGAGACACCGGCGTGGTGCCGATGCGCCACGGTTTCATATTTGGCGGGCGCATGGCACTGCGAACAAACGCCGTCTCCGGGCGCCTTCAACGTTGCGCTGTGCGGGTCGTGGCAGTCGCTGCAGGTCACGCCCTTGGCGTACATCCTGCTCTGCTTGAACGGCGCGTAATTGTAGGTCTCCTCGTCGTCGCGCATCTGGCCGTCGGCATGAAAGCGTTGGCGGTCGAGCAGCGATACGTGGTGTGTATCAGAGAGCGGTCGGCCCGGTATCCAGTCTTCGGAAAGCTGCCCGCGGCGCGCGTGGCAGCGCCCGCAGGTCTCGACCTCCTTGCGCAGGGCCGGCGCCGGCGCGCTGCGTGCCGGCGCCAACGTGCCCGCGGAGGCGGACCAGGTGATCCCGGTGCGCTCGTCGAAGCGGACCAGCAGGCCGTTATCGGCCTCGCGTGCCGCCGGCTTGGTGTGCGCCCAGGCGACATGTCGCGAGCCCGCCCCGTGGCACGCCTCGCAGCCGACGCTGATCTCGGAGAAGGTAGTGGCGAAGCGATTCTTCTCGGCGTCATAGCCCTTGTGCACGTTCGTCGAATGGCACTCCGCACACATGAAATTCCAGTTCTGGCTCAGCTTCGTCCAGTGCAGGGAATCGCTGCTGGTGATGGCGCTGTCCGGGTAGAGATGAAACCAGCGCTGACCGCCCTGCTCTTTCGGCCGCGTGTCCCAGGCGATGGACAGAGCCTGGACGCGCCCATCCGGAAATTCAACCAGATATTGCTGCAGCGGGTCGATGCCAAAGGTGTATTTCACCTCGAAGGTCGCGAGCTTGCCGTCAGGCCCATCGGTCTCGACCAGGAACTTGTTGTCCTTGCGGAAGAAGCGCGAGCGCGTACCGGCGTGGTCAAAGGTCGCGTCGTTGAAATCGCCGCGCACGGACTGCGCCGTCGCGTGATCCATGGCGCGGCGGTGCTGGGAGGTCCGCCAGAGGCTTGCTTCCGCATCGTGACAGCCGGCACAGGATTCACTGCCGACGAAAGCCAATTCGGCAGGCGCTGACGTCTGAACGGGAGTCTTCGATGGTTCGAACCATTGCAGTCCGACGACGATCGCGGCAGCAACGACGATCGCGGCAACCACTGCGCTCGCGGTGATGATCCAGCGCCTCGTGGCGCGGCGAGGGACATGCAGCGGCTGCGGCGGGGACTGCACCGGTTCGGGCGTTATCGCCTTGCGGACCTTGTCGCTCTTGCGGTTCTTTCGCGAGCCTCGTGCCACGTCCGCTTACCGCCCCCGCCGTTCCGCCTACAAGTGAAGGTCATTGTCGTGAAGGGCAATTCTGGTTTCGCGCGCCAGATCGATAAGGGCGAGGCTGAACATCAGCATGGCCGCCATGAACAGGATCGCCGCGCCGTATTCGTGTGCGACTTGCAGGAGCGCGCTGACGAATGCGACGAAGATGATGAGGGCCGTGAGGATCGCTGCGATGACGGAGCAGAACAGCGACCGGTTCAGCAGCCTCGCCCTTTTCCGGAGCCGCGGCAGGTCGGCTTTCAGAAACGCCTTTGTAGCGTCGCTTGCGGGAATGCCGTGAATGAACTGCGAGCGGTCGATCACCCGGTTGATCCGCGAGATCACGACCGAGATGAAAGCAGCAACCGCGCCGAGCAGAAAGGCGGGAGCTGCGACATTGGCGATGATGCGGCCAAGTTCGTCGATCGAAGGTGTGATTGGGATCAGATCGGTCACGCTTTGCATGTTACCGCCGTTCCGTGCTGGCGCGCTTCGTCACCGCAACGGCTCGACCTTGGCGGCCATGTCTGGCACGCGGCTCACCCGATAGCTCGCGTTGCTGCATCTGAGCACCCAGACCCCATGATCGGCCCTCGAGCGCCGGGCATCCTTGGTCGCACCCAGCGGCTTGTCGCAAGTAAAACCCTGCGAACGGATCTGTGCGGCAAGCAGGCCCTGAAGCGTCTCCGTCACGGCCTGCGCCGCTGCGCGGCCGACGAGCAAGACGTCGATCAGTACAAACGCTGAAAGGAAGATCCAACGACTGCTTTTCATGAGCTTCTCCGATCCCGCATCGCCTGCATTCGGGCCCGCGGGAGGCCGATTGGCTTCCCGGCGGTCTCGCGCCGAGCTATCGGCGGACACATTCCTGAACGAACTTGACCCGGTCCACCATACCGAGACCCTTCGCCTCGGCCTGCTTGCGACAGCCTTCGCGCTTGTCCATTCCGAGCTGGATCTTCTCGACAAGGCTCACGCCAACGGTGCCCACTTGTGTCCCGGACGAAGCAGTCTGTCCGTCGTCGGCAGATGGCCCATCACCGGCGGCACGGGCGGCCTCCTGCAGCCGCTTGACATCATCCGGGCTCAACTTGGGCCGCTCGATGTCAAGCGTGAGCTTGTTGATTTTGCCGGTGAAGGCGAACGGCGCCTGATAGTCGTTGTCGTCGACCGGCGTGCCGGTATCGGACCCGATGTCGAACGCCTCGTCCCACTGCAAGATGAAAGGAAGCGTATGCTCCATCTTCTCGGTGGCCACCACGTTGCCGTCGACCTTGAGCGTCCCGGTACCGCCTTGTCCGATCCCGGTGTAGTTGCCGAACACCATGGTGCCCGCTCCAAGACCATCGTACTTGAAGTCAAACTCGATGAGGTGCTTGCCCGGCGTGAGCTCCGGCCCCTCCCAACGCACGCGCTTGAGGTCGACGAGGTTCCAGGTGAAAACGGGCTTGCTCTTCAGGACATAGAGGCCATAGCCGCCGAAACGTCCGCCTTGCGTCACCAGCACACCTTCGGCGCCGCCATCGGGAATGTCGACGTCGACCTTGAAGCTGTAGGAGGAGTTGAGCAAGCTCGGCGCGTCACCATTCGGTGTTCCGGTCATCGGTCGCGTCCAGGCAAAACTCGTGCGGCCGGCGCTGAGACTCGGACGCGGAGTGATGATCCGGGTCGCGACGGATGAATCGAGCGGCAGCACCTGGTATTTTTCCGCCTCCTTCCAGAACAGCGCCTGGAGTTCTTTCAGCTTGTCCGGATTCTTGGCGGCAACGTCCTCGGCCTGCGTCCAGTCGTTACGCAGGTCATAGAGCTCCCACGGATAATCGAGCGGGCTTGGCAGCTTCGCGACCGTCACCCACGGCGGACGCAAGACCTTGGTGCTGGCGATCCAGCCGTCGTTATAGATGGCGCGATCAGCAAACATCTCGAAATACTGAGTCGTGTGCGTCGAAGGCGCATTCGCGCTCTTCGCATCGAACGTATACATCATGCTGACGCCCTCGATCGGGCTTTGCTTGATGCCGTCAACGATTTCCGGCTGCTTGATCTGCGCGGCCTCGAGAATGGTCGGCACGACGTCGATGACGTGATGGAACTGGGTGCGGATGCCCCCCTTGTCCTTGATCACTTCCGGCCAGGAGATCGCCATGCCCTGGCGCGTCCCGCCGAAGTGGGAGACGATCTGCTTGGTCCAGGAGAATGGGGTGTCGAACGCCCAGGCCCAGCCGATCGACATGTGATTATAGGTGCGGTCGGTTCCCCAGACGTCGTAGAAATACTTGAGCTGGTCCTCGACCGACGGGTTGATCTGGTTGAACATCGCCACTTCGTTCGGCGTGCCGTTGGGTTGCCCCTCAGCGCTCGTCCCGTTGTCGCCCTCGATATAGATGATGAGCGTGTTGTCGAGCTTGCCCATATCCTGGATGGACTGGATCACGCGGCCGATTTCATTGTCCGCGTATGCGACATAGGCGGCGAATACGTCAGCTTGACGGATGAACAGCTTCTTCTCATCGGCCGAAAGCTGATCCCAATCCTTGATCAGGTCCTTCGGCCATGGGGTCATCTTCGCATTCCCCGGAATGACGCCGAGCCGCTTCTGGTTCTCGAAGATCGTGTCGCGCAGCTTGTTCCAACCCTGGTCGAACAGGTGCATGTCGCCGATCTTCTTGACCCACTCCGGCGTCGGGTGATGCGGGGCATGGGTTGCGCCGGGCGCGAATTTCACGAAGAACGGCGTATCCGGCGAGAGCGCGTTCATGCGATTGACATAGTCGATGGCGTCGTCCGCCATCGCCGTCACCAGATTCCAGCCGGGCTTTCCTTCATAGGGATAGATCGGCGTGGTATTGCGGACGAGATTGCCGGGCTGCCATTGGTTGGTGTCGCCGCCCATGAAGCCGTAGAAATATTCAAAGCCCATGCCGGTCGGCCACTGGTCGAACGGACCTGCCTGGCTCGCCTGGTATTCCGGCGTATTGTGGTTCTTGCCGAACCACGCGGTGTGATAGCCGTTATCGGAAAGGATCCGGCCGATCGTCGCCTTGTCCTTGGTGATGATGCTGTCGTAGCCGGGGAAGCCGGTGGCCTGTTCGGCGATCACGCCGTAGCCCACCGAGTGATGGTTACGCCCGGTGATGAGTGCTGCGCGCGTCGGCGAGCACAATGCGGTCGAATGGAAGTTGGTGTAGCGCAATCCGCTTTGCGCGATACGGTCGAGCGCCGGCGTCGGGATAACGCCTCCGAAGGTGCTGGGGACGCCGTAGCCGGCATCATCGGTGATGATGAGCAGCACGTTCGGTGCGCCCTTGGGCGGCACCACGCGCGCGGGCCAGAAAGGTGTCGAATTGCGCGCGTCGCGCTCGATCTTGCCACCGAATTTCTGCGGCGGTGGCGGCAGCTGATCACCGGGAATGGTGATGGTTGCGGCGGGCGAGCCCGGAGGTGGTGCGGCTTGTTGGGCTTGCTGTGCGAATGCTGGCGAGAGCGCAAGGGTCAGTGAAAATGCGACAAGATGAAAGGATCGCGCAGGGCTCATTGGCAATCACTCCCTTCAAATGAGGCGCCATCATTGTACCGGACCCCGGAAATGGGCTTGATATGGATCAACAGATCAGGATGCCGGATCGGAAGCGGAGATGCTGGAGACAGCGGCGCTTTTCCGTAAGCTCCCGGGGGCCTTATCTCCGTGGGCAGGTATCATGGCGCGGTAGTGTTGTTCTCTTGCTACACCTGACTGCCCGCCCGGCTGGGTCATATGATCCGCAACATATCAGGCGCTCCCACTGAGCGAAGCTCGTGCTCCGGGAGGGGGCACCATGCGATTGACGAAAGCGGCTGCCGTCTTGCATTTGCGGCCTTGGCATCGGTGCCGAGACCTTGGCCGACGAAAGCGGCATCAGCTTCTGGATACCAGGCATGTCATCACGAAGTGACGTCATGAACGACGGCAAGGGCGACGCCGACGAGGCGCATGGAGCAGCCTGATGCTCCCAACAATAAGTAAAAAAACGAGATGCCCTGTCGGATCGGCGCGATCCCGGTCGTCCTCGTGACATGAATGGGCCATAGACGCCAAACTCGGGCCCATCAATTCGTGAGGATAACAACCATGCCCAGTACTGTTCGCCTGCACCGCGTTCTCGCCACCAGTCCGGAGAAAGTCTATCGCGCCTTCCTGGAGGCGGATGCGATGGCGAAATGGCTGCCGCCGAACGGCTTCACCTGCACGGTGCATCATTTCGAGCCCAGGGTCGGCGGCACGTTCAAGATGTCGTTCCGGAATTTTACGACGGGCAACAGCCACTCCTTTGGCGGCGAGTATCTCGAGCTCGTCCCCGGCGAACGCCTGCGCTACACCGACAGGTTCGACGATCCCAATCTGCCGGGTGAAATCCAGGTCACGGTGATCCTTAAGAAGGTCTCGGTCGGCACCGAGATCGACATCACGCAGGCCGGCATCCCCGACGTCATCCCGCCGGAGGCCTGTTACCTCGGCTGGCAGGAGTCGCTGCGGAATCTGGCGCGGCTGGTGGAGCCCGAGATCAACCAGTAGCCGTAACATGAGTATTCGTCGGCAAAGCGCAGCGTGCCCACCCATCTCTCTCAAGCTCGGAAAGATGGTGGGGGCGCTCCGCGCCTTTGCCCACTCTACGGCACTCTTCGATTGCATGCGCCGATCGACCCACATCGTCATTGCGAGCGCAGCGAAGCAATCCAGAGTCCCTCCGCGGAACGATCCTGGATTGCTTCGCTCCGCTCGCAATGACGGCTTGCTACCGGGCTACGTGCCTGCCTTCGACGCAAGCCCGCCGCTTGCGGTCCAGCGGTCCGGGTCCGGACTTTGTCCGATCAGCGCGAGGCCGTAGGCGATCGACTCGAACTGGTCGCCCGACATCAGCCGCTCGTTGCCGAACCGATCGGCGAACAGCTTGCGGACGGCGGGCACGAAGGAGGTCCCGCCGGTCAAAAACACCTTCTCCACGTCCCGCGCGGCGATGCCGGCTTCGGCCAGCACCTTGTCGACGGTCGCACCCAGGCGGGCGATATCGTCGGCGATCCAGGATTCAAAATTCTTGCGGCTGATGGTTGCGCCGATGTCGACGCCGCCGCCCTTGAAACGGAAGTCGGTCTGGTCCTGCGCCGACAGCGCGACCTTGGCGTCGGACACTGCGCGGTAGAGCGAGAAGCCGAGGTCGAGATCGACGATGGTAATGAAATGCTCGAGCAGCTCCGGCTTCAGCGCGGTGCGCTGGAGCTCGCGCAGCTCGCGCAGATCGCCGTTGCTCTTCATCATCGCGAGCTGATGCCAGCGCGCGAGGTTGGTGTAGTGGCCGCTCGGGACCGGCAGCACCTTGTCGAACGAGCGGAAGCTCGAGCCCTTGCCGAGCCGCGGCGAGACGACGTGGTCGACGATGCGATAGTCGAACGTGTCGCCGGCGATGCCGATACCGGCGTGTCCGAGCGGCTCGGCGCGCAGCGTGCCGCCCGCGCGGGAAAACCGCATCACCGAGAAGTCGCTGGTGCCGCCGCCGAAATCCGCAACCAGCACGGTGGCATCGCGCTCGAGCCTGCGGGCAAAGGAGAACGCCGCCCCCACGGGCTCATAGACGTAGCGCGCGTGGCCGGCACCCAAGCGCTCGAACGCGGCCCGGTAGCGCTGCATCGCCAGCGCCTCGTCGGGATTGCCGCCGGCGAAGCGCACCGGGCGGCCGACCGTGATGTTGGAGGTCTCGAAGCCGAACTTCTCGCCGCCATGGCGCGCCAGCGTGCGCAGGAACGCCGCCAGAATATCCTCGAACTTGAAGCGCTGCCGGAACACTTGCGTGGTGTTGAAGCTGCTGCTTGCCGCAAAAGTCTTGAACGATTGCAGGAAACGGTAGACGTGGCGCCCCTCGAGGAACGTCTCGATCGCCCAAGGCCCGCCTTCGGCCTGCGCGCCGGCGCCCGGCCGGTCCTCCCAGAAGCAGAGCGCCGACACATAGGTGCTGTGGCGCTGTCCGCCGTGATCGAAGCGGATGGCCTCGACCCGGCGGTCGTCCGCGGCAAGCGCGACGACCGTATTGCTGGTCCCAAAATCGATGCCGATCGACACGGCGGGCGAGGCGCTCGACATGAACCACTCTGACAGTTGACTGGAAAAGGGGGCAGAGCACTAACGGCTTTGACCCACCCTGCCAAGAGCCGCTTGCTGCACCGCGGTCGGAATTCGAGGCGCATCCGGCCCCTGTCCGCGACGGGCGACACAAGGTTTTCCTGCTCCCGACGCCTGAATCCCTGCTTCGACGGTCCATACCTGCAATTTTAGGTCCGGAACGGCCGCTTCAGCGGGGCATTATGCTGCAATGCGGTGGAGCGCATGCTGCTATGCGATAGCATCCATGGACTTTGGCATCTGGTATACATAGTTTGCCTCTCGAAGTGAGACAGCATCACTGACCGTCTCAAGAAAGGGAATTCCGATGTCCAAGACCGCTACCGTCGCTCTCGCCCCCTCCTCCTCGCTGTTCGCCCGCTTCCTGGCTGCGGTCGACCGCTTCCTGATGGCGAGCGCGGAGATCTCGAATCACAACGGCGACCTGCCGCGCTTCGGCCTCTAAGCCCGTGCTTTTGCGCTGCCGAAGGCAGCGCGCGGGCTTCAGTCCCGTCAACATTCGACTTTTGAAGAATGGCCCCGCAGGACGGGGCCATTTCTACTTGTGCTGTCCTGAGTCACAGCCGCCCCCGGACAAGGGTCCTGCGGCATTTGCGCACGGTGGCCGGACCGGCGCTTGAAGCTTGGCATAATGCATACAAGAATGTCCCTCCAGCGCTCGCAGAAAATGAGAGGCGCCACGGGAGGCTTTATGACGGACATGGTGCAGGCAACGGCCCCTACAGCCGCGCGCGTTAGCGACACGTATCGCTGGGCGCAACTGGCGATCGGTGTAGCGGCCATGGTGATGATCGCGAACTATCAGTACGGCTGGACGTTCTTCGTCCCTGACATCCAGAAGAAGTTCGGCTGGGATCGCGCCTCGATCCAGTGGGCGTTCACGCTGTTCGTGCTGTTCGAGACATGGCTCGTGCCGGTCGAAGGATGGTTCGTCGACAAATACGGTCCGCGCATCGTGGTTCTCGTCGGCGGCCTGCTCTGCGCCATGGGCTGGGCGATCAACGCACAGGCCACCTCGCTCAACGGCTACTATCTCGGCATGATCATCGCGGGCATCGGTGCCGGTGGCGTCTACGGCACCTGCGTCGGCAACGCGCTGAAGTGGTTTCCGGACAAGCGCGGTCTTGCTGCAGGCATCACGGCGGCAGGCTTCGGCGCAGGCTCCGCGCTCACCGTCGCGCCGATCCAGGCCATGATCAAGGACAGTGGATTCCAGACCACCTTCCTCTATTTCGGCCTTGGACAAGGCATCATCATCTGCATCCTCGCCTTCTTCCTGCTCGCACCGAAAGCGGGCCAGGTGCCGAGCGTGGTGGCGAATGCCAATATCATCCAGACCCGGCGCAACTATCAGCCGACCGAAGTGCTGCGCCAGCCGATCTTCTGGCTGATGTACTTCATGTTCGTGATCGTCGGCGCGGGTGGACTGATGGTCACCGCGAACCTGAAGCCGATCGCGGTCGACTGGAAGGTCGACAGCGTGCCGGTGACGCTGATGGCGGTGACGATGACCGCGGTGACCTTTGCCGCGACCATCGACCGCGTGCTCAACGGCCTGACGCGTCCGTTCTTCGGCTGGATCTCCGACATGATCGGCCGCGAGAACACGATGTTCATCGCCTTCGGCATGGAAGGCCTCGGCATCTGGATGCTCTACCTCTGGGGCCACGATCCGGTCTGGTTCGTGCTGCTCTCGGGCTTCGTGTTCTTCGCCTGGGGCGAGATCTACTCGCTGTTCCCCTCGACCTGCACCGACACGTTCGGCGCCAAGTTCGCGACCACCAATGCCGGCCTGCTCTACACCGCGAAGGGCACCGCCGCGCTGCTCGTCCCGGTCGCAAACCTGATGCAGCAGTCGTCGGGCACCTGGGACAGCGTGTTCATGATCGCGGCCGGCGCCAACATCCTGGCTTCGCTGCTGGCGATCGCGGTGCTGAAACCCTGGCGCAAGGTCGTGGTCGCGAAATCGACCCTCTGACGCGGTTCGCACAGCAACTCCATGCAACAACGCCCGGCCTCGCGGCCGGGCCTTTTCGTTTTTGGCAGGCTTTCCGCACCCCGTAAAATCCGAAGGGAACTCGTAATTTCTTGATGGAGGAACCAAGTTAAGACTTGCATTCTGGAATATGGTATACCAAGCTGCCCGCCGCGCTTGCGACGATAAGCCACAACATTTGCGACACCTGGTCATCTTGCAATCCAAGGTCGCAATCAATCAGGCGCGTTGGGAGGTTCTTGATGATTTCCAGCACGGACGGCGCCGTCACGGCCGCCCCTCTTCGCACCGGTTTCCGTTGGCTTCAGCTCGTCATGGGCATCGTCTGCATGGCGATGATCGCCAACCTGCAATATGGGTGGACGCTGTTCGTCGATCCGATCGATGCCGCGCACCATTGGGGACGCGCCGCGATCCAGCTCGCCTTCACCATCTTCGTGGTCACCGAGACCTGGCTGGTGCCGGTCGAGGCCTGGTTCGTCGACAAATACGGCCCGCGCATCGTCATCATGTTCGGCGGCGTGATGATCGCGCTGTCCTGGGTGCTCAACTCCTACGCCAACTCGCTAACCCTGCTCTACGTGGCCGCAGTCGTCGGCGGCATGGGCGCCGGCGCCGTGTACGGCACCTGCGTCGGCAACGCGCTGAAATGGTTTCCCGACCGCCGCGGCCTTGCCGCCGGCGCGACAGCCGCGGGCTTCGGCGCGGGCGCTGCGCTCACCATCGTGCCGATCGCGACCATGATCGCATCGAGCGGCTACCAGCAGGCGTTCCTCACCTTCGGCATCGGCCAGGGCCTGATCGTGTTCGTGCTCGCCTTCTTCATCCAGCCGCCGCGGATTTCGATTCCGCCGCGCAAGAAGCAACTGAATTTGCCGCAGACCAGGATCGACTTCACCCCGCCGCAAGTGCTGCGCAGCCCGATTTTCTGGGTGATGTACCTCGTCTTCGTCATGGTCGCCTCCGGTGGCCTGATGACCGCAGCGCAGATCGGCCCGATCGCGCACGACTACAAGATCGCCGACACGCCGGTGACGCTCGCCGGCTTCCAGATGGCGGCGCTGACCTTCGCGATATCGCTCGACCGCATCTTCGACGGCTTCGGACGTCCCTTCTTCGGCTGGGTCTCCGACACCATCGGCCGCGAGCCCACCATGTTCATCGCCTTCGGCACCGCCGCGGTGATGCTCCTGACGCTGTCGGCCTATGGCCAGAATCCTGTTGTCTTCGTGCTCGCGACCGCGGTGTATTTCGGCGTGTTCGGCGAAATCTACTCGCTGTTCCCCGCGACCTGCGGCGACACCTTCGGCTCCAAGTTCGCAACGACCAACAACGGCATGCTCTACACCGCAAAGGGCACCGCCTCGCTGCTCGTTCCGCTCGCAAGCGTGATCTCGGCAGCGTATGGCTGGAAGGCCGTGTTCGTGGTGGCGGTGGCGCTGAACGCAACGGCCGCGCTGATGGCGCTGTTCGTGATCAAGCCGCTGCGCCGCTCCTTCATTCTCGGCAAGGAAGCCGAGAGCGCCAGCACCGAAGCCTGCAACGCCAAGACCGCGTAAACCGCCACACACGAGAAGGCTTTAAAAAGGGGCGCAGCGATGCGCCCCTTTTCGTTTGGGCTGACGCCAAATGTCAGTATTGCTGCCGCAAGATTTTTCGGATGGGCCAAATCGAGCGCTTGACGATTGGCATTATGTATACCACACTTCCTCCTGTCATTCACCCAGGGAGGTCGCAATGCTGGTCGGAGACATTCTGCGCAAGAAGACGCCGCGCGTCGTTACGGTGCGAATGAACGAAACGGTGGGTATCGCCGCCAAGCTGATGCGCGCCAACAATATCAGCGCGCTGGTAGTCAAGGACGTGGTCCGCTCCGAGGGCAACACCGCGGTCGGCATGTTCACCGAGCGCGACGTCGTGCGCGCCGTCGCCGAGCACGGCGCCAATGCCATCAACGTCAAGGTCTCGCAGCTCGTATCGGTGCAGCAGCTCGTCTCCTGCACCTCCACCGATACGATCGAGCATGTGCGTCATCTGATGAACCGGCATCACATCCGTCACCTGCCGGTCATCGACGACTACAGCCTCGTCTCCGTCATCAGCATGCGCGACATCGCCGCTGCCGTTGACGAGGCCATCAACGGTACGCCGCAAGCGGCAGCCTAGACTTCCAGCCACGGAAGGGCTGCCCTCCTCCCGCTTGCGGGACAGGGTTGGGGAGGGTTTCTCCGCTGGAGAGGCTCCCCAGGAGGACAAAGCCCTCACCCGCCGCGCTTTGCGCGTCGACTTCTCCCGCAAGCGGGAGAGGTGCAGCGAACCTGTGTCACGATCGACCGAACCACTTGCCAATCTTGGTCCCGCGAGGATTTCATGAAGATCTGCATCTACGGCGCCGGCGCGATCGGCGGATATCTCGGGGTTCAGCTCGCGCGCGCGGGCGCCGACGTCAGCCTGGTCGCACGCGGCGCGCATCTCGCCGCGATGCGCGAGCGCGGCCTGACGCTGCTCGCCGGCGAGGAGACGCACACCGTGCATCCGCGCTGCACCGACGATCCCGCCGAGCTCGGCGTGCAGGACTACATCATCATCACGCTGAAGGCGCATTCGATCACCGGCGTGATCGAGACGATGCAGCCGCTGCTCGGGCCCCACACCCGCATCGTCACCGCCGTCAATGGCATCCCCTATTGGTATTTCTACAAGCACGGCGGCCCATACGAGAACTCGACGCTGGAGAGCATCGACCCCGGCGGCCGGCAATGGCGCGAGATCGGCGCCGAGCGCGCCATCGGCTGCATCGTCTATCCCGCCACCGAGATCGAGGCGCCCGGCGTGATCCGCCACGTCTACGGCAACAATTTCCCGCTCGGCGAGCCCTCGGGCGAGATCACGTCCGACGTGCAGCGCCTCGCCGATCTCTTCGTCGCCGCCGGCCTGAAGGCGCCGGTGCTCGACCGAATCCGCGACGAGATCTGGCTCAAGCTGTGGGGCAATGTCTGCTTCAACCCGATCAGCGCGCTGACCCATGCCACGCTCGACGTGATCTGCACCGATCCCGCCACGCGCGCGCTGTCGCGCGCAATCATGGTGGAGACGCAAGCCATCGCCGAGACGTTCGGCGTCAAATTCCGCGTCGACGTCGAGCGCCGCATCGAAGGCGCGCGCAAGGTCGGCGCGCACAAGACTTCGATGCTGCAGGATCTCGAGCGCGGCCGCCCGATGGAAATCGACCCGCTCGTCACGGTGGTGCAGGAGATGGGCCGCCTCACCGGCATTCCGACGCCCGCGCTCGACTCGGTGCTGGCGATGGTGAGCCAGCGCGCCCGCATCGCCGGCCTCTATGACCGCGTCTCGACAACCGATCCGCGCGCACTGGCGGTGGCGTGATGGCGGGCGAGGTCAAGCACTGGCTGCGCTTCCGCCATGCCGGCACGACCGGCTTCGGCACGCTGACGTCCTCGGGCATCAGCGTGCATGAGGGCGAGTTGTTCGGCCGCAATGCCGCGACCGGCAGGACGCTGGCGCTGTCGGAGGTCGAGCTGCTCGCTCCCTGCGTCCCCAGCAAGATCGTCGCGCTCTGGAATAATTTCCACGCCCTCGCCGCGAAACTCAACCAGCCCGAGCCGCCGGAGCCGCTGTATCTGCTGAAGGCCACCACCAGCATCGCAGCACCGGGCGCCGTGATCCGCCGTCCTTCCTATTACGACGGCAAGACCACCTATGAGGGCGAGCTCGGCATCGTCATCGGCAAGACCTGCGCGCGGGTGCCGCCTGCGCAAGCCGACGGCTTCATCTTCGGCTACACCTGCGTCAACGACATCACCGCCAACGACATCCTGACCAGCAACCCCACCTTCCCGCAATGGGCGCGTGCCAAGGGTATCGACGATTACGGTCCGTTCGGTCCCGTCATCGCGACCGGCCTCGATCCCGCAAAACTCAACGTGCGCACCATCCTCAACGGCGCCGAGCGGCAGAACTATCCGATCTCGGACATGATCTTCACCGCGCAGGAGCTGGTGAGCAGGATCTCTCACGACATGACCCTGCTGCCCGGCGACCTCATCGCCGTCGGCACCTCGGTCGGCGTCGGCGTGATGAAGGAGCCGGTGAACACGGTCACCGTCGCGATCGACGGTATCGGCGAGCTCACCAACGAGTTTCGCCTGTAGCGGCAGCCGCAGTGGCGTAGCGTGAATAAAGGCTCGCCGGCCATGTTCACCGCAGCGCGGCAAAATTGATCCTGCGCAAATCGCGCCGTCGCCGCTGCCTTATCCTTCCCAGCAATTCTGATGCAGGGAGGACGCCATGACGAACGCAAGCAATGCACTCTTGTGGACGGCTATATACTTTGCTCTCTCGTTCGCCGCGATCTTCGTGGTCTGGTTTGCCGACAAGATGCGCTCGAACTTCCTCGGCAAGCGATAGCGAGCGCGACGCCGTAGCCCGGCTGAACGGAGCGAGATCCGGAACGAACGATCCGCAAAGCACCCGGATATCGCTGCGCTCATCCGGGCTGCGACACCGCCCGCCGGACCGAAACATCCAGACACATCACATCTGCGCGCGTCCGATCAATGCCGCCAACATGTCCCGCAAGTGCCGCAACTTGGACGCAAACGGCCGCCCTTCTGTGAGGCGTGTCTGGGGGCACGGCATGGCCGTGTTTGGACCAAACCTTCTAGGGGTATGACTGTGAAGAAGATTGCATTTGTTCTCGGTGCCACGCTTGCTCTGGTGACGGCCGCCAATGCCGCGGATCTGCCGCGCCGGCAGCCCGTGCCGGTCTATCCGGCGGAGCAGGCCCCGATCGGCAAGATGCCGATTGGCAAGAGCCCGGTCGGCAAGGCCCCGATCGGCAAGGCACCCGGCCCGGTCGCGGCGCGCTACTGACGCGCAGACTTTAGCGCAAGCGGCGGACAGTCGAGGGGCTCAACGTGACGAACAAAGCTGATCAATCGGGATCCTGCATCCTCGCGGGGCTCGCCCTCGCGGCGATGATCGCATGCACGACGCCGACGGCCTCGGCCCACGAAGCCAGCAAGCGCCTTGCCGATGCCAACGCGGTTGCACCGGCCGAGACCGCATCGCAACCCCAGCCGCAAGCGACGCGGCGCCCGGTCGCGCGCCCGGAGAAAGGCCCCTACTATGTCGACTTCCGCGCGCGGACGGCGGCGAGCTGGGGCCATGCCTTCGTCTGGTACGGCAAAACCAGCGAGAAGGCGGTCGAGGTCGCGGGCCTGACGCCGGCCGGCGACACGCTCGCTTACGTGCTCGGTCACATCACCTTCGTGCCGTCGGAGACCGGCGCAAGCTACGGCGATCTCGATCCGGAATATCTGACCGCGAGCTATCGGGTCTACCTGAACGAAGCCGACGCCAAGCGCGTGTTCGCCTACATCAAGGAATTGCAGGCGAACTCGCCGGCGTGGAACGCGGAGACCGCCAACTGCACCGGCTTCATCGGCGATATCGCCGAATTCATGGGCCTGGAAGTGCCGAACCGCTGGCAGCGCCCGGAAAACTTCGTCAACCGCCTCAAGGAAATGAACGGCGGCCGGCAAATGGTGCGGCTGTCGGCGGAGTAGCTCTGCCGTCATTGCGAGCGCAGCGAAGCAATCCAGAATCCAGCCGCGGAGGGACTCTGGATTGCTTCGCTGCGCTCGCAATGACGAGGTTGAAGCAGCGGGGCATCCATTTCCAACGTGGTCCTCAAGAAAGCCAGGACGACAGCGGTGACTGTAGCAAACGCCGCGCCCCAATTATCCGCGTCGCGGAATCTCGGACATCCCCCGCATACCACCACGCCTCCACCGCACACCCCGGCAATAGACTTTTCCTCACCCCGGCGGCATCCTCCCTGCCATCAACCGATAACAGAGCGCCACACGGGCGCGGGGGAAACAGATCATGTTGCAGACACGGTTCACCAGGCTCGTCGGCGTCGAGCACCCGATCGTCCAGGGCGGCATGCAATGGGTCGGACGGGCCGAGCTGGTCGCGGCCGTTGCCAATGCCGGCGCGCTCGGCTTCATCACCGCGCTGACGCAGCCGACGCCGGAGAACCTCACCAAGGAGATCGCGCGCTGCCGCGACCTCACCGACAAGCCCTTCGGCGTCAACCTCACCATCCTGCCCGCGATCAAGCCGCCTCCCTACGCGGAGTACCGTGCCGCCATCATCGAGGCCGGGATCAAAGTGGTCGAGACCGCCGGCAACAAGCCGCAGGAGCACGTCGACGAGTTCAAGAAGAACGGCGTCAAGGTCGTGCATAAATGCACCAGCGTCCGCCACGCCCTCTCGGCCGAGCGCATGGGCGTCGACGCCATCTCGATCGACGGTTTTGAATGCGCCGGGCATCCCGGCGAGGACGACACCCCCGGCCTGATCCTGATCCCGGCCGCCGCCAACAAGGTCAAGATCCCGATGATCGCCTCCGGCGGCTTCGCCGATGCGCGCGGCCTCGTCGCGGCGCTGGCGCTCGGCGCGGAAGGGATCAACATGGGCACCCGCTTCATGGCCACCAAGGAGAGCCCGATCCACCAGTCCATCAAGGAGAAGATCGTCGCCAATGACGAGCGCGAGACCGAGCTGATTTTCCGCACCATGCGCAACACCTCGCGCGTCGCCAGGAACGCGGTCTCGACCAAGGTCGTCGCGATGGAGAAGGAGGGCGCCAAGTTCGAGGACATCCGCGAGCTCGTTGCGGGCGCCCGCGGCAAGATGGTCTATGCCACCGGCAACTCCGACGAAGGCATCTGGTCGGCCGGCCAGGTCCAGGGCCTGATCCAGGACATTCCGAGCTGCGCCGAGCTGATCTCCCGCATCGTGCGCGAGGCCGAGGCGATCATCCGCAGCCGGCTGGAAGGGATGATTGCAGGCCCTAAGGCGCAAGCTGCTGAGTGATCGCCGATGTGATTGAACACGGCGCTGGCCGCGCCGAAGGTATGCTCCCTCGCCCCGCTTGCGGGGAGAGGCGAAGAAGGGCACCCCGCTTCATCTAAAAACTCAATCGAGTCCGAGGTAATTCATGAAGGCTTACGTCTACGGCCCTGACGGCGCTCGCATTTCCGACGTCGTTCAACCAAAGCCGAAAGGCACGCAGGTGCTGGTAAAGGTCCGCGCCTGCGGGCTGAACCGCGCCGACACCGGCATGCGCAAGGGGCACGCCCATGGCGCCGCCGGCGGCGTCGGCACCGTGCTCGGGATGGAATGGGCCGGTGAGGTTGCCGAGCTCGGGCCGGATGCGAAGGGCTTAGCGGTCGGCGACCGCGTCATGGGATCGGGCGGCGCGGCGTTCGCCGAATACACGCTCGCCGATCACGGCCGGCTGTTCCGCGCGCCCTCGAACATGAATTTCGAGGAGGCCGCCACCCTCCCCGTCGCGCTCGCGACCATGCACAACGCGGTGGTCACTGTCGGCGGGCTGCAGCCCGGGCAAGCCGTGCTGATCCAGGGCGCCAGCTCCGGCGTCGGCCTGATGGCGATGCAGATCGCAAAGCTCAAGGGCGCCAGACTCGTGATCGGCTCGTCGACCGACGCCTACCGGCGCGGCCGGCTCCGGGAATACGGCGCCGACCTCGCGGTCGACTCGTCCGCCCCCAAATGGGTGGACGAGGTGCTGAAAGCGACGAACGGCGAAGGCGTCGACCTCATCGTCGATCAGGTCTCTGGCAAGGTCGCCAACCAGAACCTCGCCGCGACCAAGGTCCTGGGCCGCATCGTCAATGTCGGCCGGCTCGGCGGCACCCATGCCGATTTCAACTTCGACCTGCATGCCGCCCGCCGCATCAGCTATATCGGCGTCACCTTCCGCACCCGCACCATCGAGGAGGTCCGCGAGATCTTCGACGAGGTCCGCAAGGACATCTGGGGCGCGGTCGAGTCGCGCAAGCTGCAGCTGCCCATCGACAAGGTGTTTGCGTTCGACGACATCGACAGGGCGTTCGAGCACATGGAGGCGAACAAGCATTTGGGGAAGATCGTGGTGACGCTTTAAGGGGCAGGCTCGACAAAGCGACGGTCCCGCAGGTGGGCAAAGCGCGCAGCGCCGTGCCCACATTCTTCCATCATCACTGACCTAAGGAGGGCACGCCGCGCTTTGCCCAGCCTACGAGACCGAATTCGCGGCGTCAGCGGGCATCCAATTCAGAAGCAGTCGCAATGCCTTCGCTCCTGCAACTCACTCGCGACTAGAGCTGTGGATCACGGCTTGATGTTCACCGGCGGGCTGCTAAATCCTCGCCATGAGCGCACAGCACAACAAAACCTCGGTCGCGGCGATCTCGATCTTCGCCAGCGGCGGCATGGCGGCGGCCAAGTTCGTGGTCGGCATCGCGATCGGCTCGCTGGCGCTGATCTCCGAGGCCCTGCATTCCACGATCGACCTGGTCGCCACCATTATCACCTGGGCGGTGGTGCGGGTGTCCGACAAGCCGGCGGACGAGGAGCATCATTACGGCCACGGCAAGCTGGAAAGCATCTCGGCGCTGGGCGTCACCGCCCTGCTCTACGTGCTCGCCGGCGGCATCCTGGTCGAAGCCTATAGCCGGCTGCGCGAGGGAACGCCGCCGCCGACCATCTCGGCCGTGCCGTTCGTGGTGCTGGTGGTCGACATTGCCGTCAATCTCTGGCGCGCCCGCGCCCTGCACCGCGCCGCTCGCGAGACCCGAAGCCAGGCGCTCGCCGCCGATGCGCTGCACTTCGCCTCCGACGTGATGGGCTCCTGCGCCGTGATCGTCGGCCTGCTTCTCGCCGCCCTCGGCTTCTGGTGGGGCGACGCCGCGGCCGCCGCCGCGGTTGCCGTGATGATCGCGCTGCTCGGTCTGCGCATGGCCGGCTCGACCGTGCAGACGCTGGTCGACCGTGCGCCGGAGGGTGCCCACGAGAAGGCCACGGCCGTGATCCGCAGTGTGCCCGGCGTGATCGACGTCGAGCGCCTGCGCGTGCGCATGGTCGGGGCGACCACCTTCATCGATACCATCGCGAAAGTGCCGCGGACCTACCCGATCGACCGCATCGAGGAGATCAAGCGCAAAGCGCAGGCCGCTCTCGACAAGGCGTTCGGCGATGCCGACCTCACCTTCACCCCGGTCCCGGTCGCGCGCAACAACGAGACCGTCCGCGACCGCATCATGGTGATCGCGCGCAATTCGAGCCTCGCCATCCACCACGTGACGGTGCACGATCTCGGCGCCAAGCTGATCGTCAGCATCGATCTCGAGGTGGACGCCGGAATGCGGCTCGACGCCGCGCATGACATTGCCAACACGCTGGAGCGCAACATCCAGGAGGAGTTCGGCGAGGATGTCGAGGTCGACGTCCATATCGAGCCACTGGAACCGGAACTGCCGTTCGGCGTCGACGCCGTGCCCGAGAGGGTGCAGACCATCGCCGCGGCGCTGGCCGAATTCGCCGGCGAAGGCGAGATCCACGACATCCATAATGTGCGCGTCCGCAATACCGATGCCGGCGAGATCGTCAACTTTCACTGCCGCGCTGCGCCGTCGATGAGCGTCATCAAGGTGCACGAGCATGTCGATGCGATCGAGCGCGCGTTGCGCCGCGCATTCCCGAGCGTGAAGCGCGTCATCAGTCACGCCGAGCCGCCACGCGCGTGACGCAAGCGTGCGCGGAGTCACACGTTCCCGTTTCGGACTCCTCGCGCCGGTGAGTTTGCGGACGCGCGATGCGCAAACTGCGCATTGGATAAGAATAATTCCGCGTTAACGATTCGTTGACTCTCGACAGCCCGGCAAAACTGGATTCAAATCGGTCTGATTCGGAAGCGACGTGGGGCTGCCTCCGAACTCAAGTTGCAGGCTGGTTTTCAGGGGGCCGAAGGCATGTCGCGCGCAGACGCCGCGAACGCGTGCGTCCAATCCGATTCGATCAAGGGATTGGCGCAATCGATCGCGAAACCTGCCTATCATCGGCTCCTGGTTGCGGAGCCGGCGCTGCGCCGTGCCGTGCCGACCCTCATCATCGCGTTCCTGATCACGATCTGCCTCGGCGCGTTCGTGCAGGTCGTCGACCAGACGCGACAGAAGCGGCTGGTGATCCGGCATGACATCTCCGCGCTGTCCGATCTGCTCGCAGAGCGCATCGACGGCCTCACTTCGTTGCGGATCGAGCGGCAGAAGAACATCGAGCGTCTGCCGACGCTGCTGCCCGATCTGATCCCGTCCTGGGGCTCGGCCGCCGGTCGCCACGTCATCGTCACATCGGCCGGGATCGACCGCCGCCTCCTCGCCCGCATTCCCATCGACAGCGATCCTTCCGGCAACGACCGCCTGCTCGATGCCATCACCACGGCGCAGCTGCTCGCATCACCACCGCGCGACGGCAACATCTCCGACATGACGCTGCCGAGCGGCAACGCAGCCATGGCGACCGCGCGGCAGATCAAGTCGCTGCCCGGCTTCGTCACCGTGATCCAGGAGCGCAACGAGCCGATCTGGGGCTCGGATGCCGCGCTCTCGGTGACGCTGTCGGCGACCACCGGCTTCGTCGTCCTGATCCTCGGCTTCGCCTTCCACTGGCAGTCCACCCGCGCCCGCGAGGGCGATCTCATCAACGACGCCGTGCGCGGCCGGATCGATACTGCGCTCAACCGCGGCCGCTGCGGATTGTGGGACTGGGACCTGTCGCGCGGCCGGATCTTCTGGTCGCAGTCGATGTTCTCGATGCTCGGGCTCGACGGCCGCCACGAGCTCCTCACCTTCGGCGAGGTCAACGCGCTGGTGAAATCGGACGACATCGACCTGTTCGAGATCGCCGACCAGCTCATCTCCGAGAAGATCGACCACATCGACCAGACCTTCCGCATGCAGCACGTCGACGGCCACTGGATCTGGCTCCGCGTCCGCTGCGAGAAGACGCGCGGCGCGATCGACTCCAGCGTGCACCTGATCGGCATCGCCGTCGACATCACCGAGCAGAAGAGCCTTGCCGAGCGGACCGTCGAAGCGGACCTGAGGCTGCGCGACGCGATCGAGACCATTCCGGAAGCCTTCGTGCTGTGGGACGCGAGCGACCGCCTCGTGCTCTGCAACTCGCACTTCCAGCGGCTGCACAAGCTGCCCGACAGCGCCGTCATCCCCGGCACCTCCTACGAGACAGTGCTCGAGGTCGGCCGCATGCCGGAGGTGCGCACCCGTCACAATGAGACCGCTGCCAAAGGCCCGGGCGCGCGCACCTTCGAGGCGCAGCTCGACGACGGCAGCTGGCTCCACATCAGCGAGCGCCGCACCAAGGACGGCGGCTACGTCTCGGTCGGCACCGACATCACCCGCATCAAGGAGCACGAGCAGAAGCTGGTCGACAACGATCTGCGTCTGCGCGCCACCGTCATCGACCTCAAGCGCTCGCAGGCCGCCCTCGAGCGCCAGACCAACGAGCTCGCCGACCTCGCCGAAAAGTATCAGCGCGAGAAGACCCGCGCCGAGGAAGCCAACCAGACCAAGTCGAAATTCCTCGCCAATATGAGCCACGAGCTGCGCACGCCACTCAACGCCATCATCGGCTTCTCCGAGATCATGGGAAGCGGCATGTTCGGCGAACTCGGCAGCGAGAAGTACCAGGAATATTGCCAGGACATCCTGACCAGCGGCCACTATCTGCTCGAAGTCATCAACGACATCCTCGACATGTCCAAGATCGAGGCCGGCCGCATGAAGCTCGACATGGAAGAGCTCGACCTCGCCCGGACGCTCGCCGAATCCCTGCGCGTCGTCTCCGGGCGCGCGCAGGACAAGCAACTGACGCTCGATGCCGACATCGAGACATCGATCTCGGTCGTCGCCGACCGCCGCGCCACCAAGCAGATCATCGTCAACCTGCTCTCCAACGCGGTGAAGTTCACACCCGACGGCGGGCGGATCGTGGTGCGCAGCCGGCAGCTCGACGACAGGATCGTGCTGATGATCGCCGACACCGGCATCGGCATCGCGCCGCACTCGCTGGCGCGGCTCGGCCGCCCGTTCGAGCAGGTCGAGAGCCAGCTCACCAAGACCTATCACGGCTCGGGCCTGGGCCTCGCCATCGCCCGCTCGCTGGCCCAGCTCCACGGCGGCTCGATGCGGCTGCGCTCGAAGATCGATGTCGGCACCGTCGTCCGCGTGACGCTGCCGCGCGACGCCGTCAAGACTGCGCCCGGGATATCGGCGGCGGCCTAGAGCGGTTCACGGATTTATTGAATCGGAAGGGATTCCGGGTCTGGGACGAATATGATTCAAGATGCTGGCTGGGCTGGAGGCCAGCATCCGATGGTCCGACCAATTTCCAACGATTTGCGTAAGCGTGCGGTATCCGCTGTTGCCAAAGGTGAGAGCTGCCGATCTGTGGCGGAACGGTTTGGCGTTGCTGTCTCGTCAGTTGTGAAGTGGTCACAGCGTTATCGAACGACCGGCTCGGTAGCGCCTGGCAAGATGGGTGGTCACCGCAAGCCTGTGCTTGATCCGCACCGCGCCTTCATCGTCGAGCGGATCACTCAGACGCCGCACCTGACGCTGCATGGTCTGAAGGCGGAACTGGCAGCCCGTGGGGTCAAGGTCTCACACAATGCGGTCTGGCTGTTCCTGCGCCGGGAAGGGCTGCGGTTCAAAAAAAACACTGTTCGCCCTCGAACAGGCTCGCGCCGACGTCTCTCGTAGGCGCTTGCGTTGGCGAGCCTGGCAGGCCGGGCTCGATCCGGGCCGGCTCGTCTTCATCGATGAGACCTGGATCAAGACCAACATGGCCCCTTTGCGAGGCTGGGGACCCAAAGGGGCGCGCCTGCGCGGCTTCGCTCCGCACGGTCACTGGCGTACCCTCACATTCCTCGGCGCGCTCCGCCATGACCAACTCACGGCACCCTGCGTCTTCGATGGCCCGATCAACGGTGAATGCTTCCGTGGTTACGTAAAGCACATTCTCCTGCCAACCCTGCGTGAAGGCGACATCGTCATTCTCGACAATCTCGGAAGCCATAAGTCGAAAGCCGTCAGGCAAATGATCAAGGCTGCTGGCGCCAGACTCTGGTACCTGCCGCCATACTCGCCCGACCTCAACCCAATCGAACAGGCCTTCTCCAAGATCAAACACTGGATGCGGCAAGCTCAGAAGCGCTCAATCGAGGAGACTTGGCGCCATATCGGTCACCTCGTCCAAGACATCCAGCCTCGCGAATGCGCCAACTACTTCGCCAGCGCCGGTTATGCTTCAATCAAAATGTGAAACGCTCTAGCCGCACGACGGGAAGCTCGCCTGCGGCCATCCTTCGTGACGCCCGCCTCCGGCGGGCCCTCAGGATGAGGCCGGAATACACGGCAGCCGTTTCAACGAACACCGATTCAACGGAGCCTCATCCCGAGGAGCCCGTGACGCGGGCGTCTCGAAGGACGAGGCGCTTGCTCACGCCTTCCCGCCCTGCCCCTAGATCTGCAGCGACGGCGCGACTTCCCTGGCGACATTGACCAGCGCCGCGATCAGCGGAGTCATCGGATCACGCTGCGGGATCACCATGCCGATGCTGTAATTGACCTCGGGGTCGACGATCGGGATCGACCGCACCGTATCGGACAGGCCGAGCGTCTCGGCGAGCTTGGCCGGCATCACGCTGGCCCAGCGTCCCGTCTTCACATGCGTGAACAGCACCAGGAGCGAGTTCGAGGTCAGTGTCGGCGTCGCCTCCGCGCCGACCGAACGCAGCGCGCGGTCGATGATGCGGCGGTTCTGCATGTCGGGCGTCAAGAGGCACAGCGGCACCTGCCCCACTTCCTTCCAGGTCACCGTCTCGCGGTCACCGAACATTCCGTCCGGCGCAGTCAGCAGGCGATAGCTTTCATTGTAGAGCGGAATGGTGCGTACTTTCCCGATCGGCTCGTTCTCGATATAGGTCAGCCCCGCATCAACCTCGAGATTTTCGAGCAGCCCGAGCACCTCCGACGAGGTCGTCGAGCGGATGCTGAAACGCACCTCGGGATGCCGGGCGCGGAACGGGGTCGTCAGCGAAGCGACCATGCCGAGCACGGTGGGGATCGCGGCGATGCGGATCTCGCCGGAGAGCTGGTGCTTCAGCCCGTTGATCTCCTCACGCATGGCGCGGGCATCGCCCACGATCCGGCGCGCCCAGTCCAGCGCCCGCTCGCCTTCGGGCGTAAAGCCCTGGAAGCGGGAGCCGCGCTGGACCAGCATCACGCCGAGGATCTCCTCGAGCTGCTTCAGCCCGGTCGACATGGTCGGCTGTGTGACCCCGCAGGCCTCTGCCGCGCGTCCAAAATGCCGCTCCTTCGCCAGCGCCAGCAGAAGTTCAAGCTTGTCGATCAACCGGTCGTCCCCTCGGATTCTGTGTTGGCATGCAAGCTAGCATGCCGGGCCTGCACCAACACGCAAAAACCGGCAGCCCGTTCAATCTTCATTACCCTTTCGTATCGGCGGGATCCCCGGATGAAGCGCGCGATCTTCGCCCATTTCGGTGCCGGCGGCGGGCCTGCAGCCTGACGTGCGCGAGGCCCTCACCGCGCTGAAGCAGACGACGGCCCTTCCAGCAGCGCCCTGAACACGCGCCGCACCTCGCCCTGCGTTTCCTTCACCCGCGCCTCAAGCGAAGAGAAGTCCGGCGCATCGCCGGCGCGCGCCATGACGCGCAACAGATCAGTGCCCGCGGTGTCCGGCTTGAAGCGGTCGCTGACGCAGAGGCGCAGGATCTGTGTCAAGTCGTGATAGAGCCGCACCGCCGCGCGCAGGATCTCGGTCTCCGATTGGCCGAGCACGCCGAGCCTGCAGGCATTGTCCAGCACCTGCATCGTGCTGACGTCGAGGATCCCGGGCTTGTCGTAGGCATGCACGAGCTGGAGATATTGCGCGATGAAGTCGATGTCGATCATGCCGCCGGCGGCATATTTGAGATCCCAATAGTCGGTCTCGCCCTTCTCCTGGCCGATCGCGCCACGCATGTCGGCGACGTCGTTGGCGATGATCGCAGGGTCGCGGCGGCGGGTCAGGACATCGCAAATGACGCGCTCGATCCGTTCCCGGAATGCAGGCGAAGCCGAAACCACGCGTGCGCGCGTCAGCGCCATGTGCTCCCAGGTCCATGCCTCGTTGGCCTGGTAGTCCGCGAAGGAGGCAAGGCTCGAGGCCACCGGGCCGGCGCGCCCCGACGGACGGAGCCGCATGTCGATCTCGTAGAGCACGCCGTAATTGGTGCGCGTCGTGAAGGCGCTGATCAGGCGCTGGGTGAAGCGGGCGAAATAATGCGCGCCCTGCAGCGACTTCGGCCCATCGGAGTCCGGGTTCTCGGCGTCGAAATCGTAGAGCAGGATCAGGTCGAGATCGGAGGACGCCGTCATCTCGCGGCTACCGAGCCGCCCCATCGCGATGATCGCGGTCTCCTGACCCTCGATCCGGCCGTGCTGGGCGGCAAAGCGGTCGGCAACGAGGCCATGCACGGTGTGAACGATTCCCTCCGCGACATCGGCAAAAGCCGTGCTCGCCTGCTGCGCCGAGACGGTGCCGGAGAGGATGCGCGTGCCGATCAGGAACAGGCTTTCCTGCCCGAACAGGCGCAGGCGATCGAGGAACTCCTCGTAAGAGCCGGCATCCTGCACGGTGGCAGCGAGCCGTCCCGACAGTTCCTGCCTGTCCGGCATCGCGCCGAAGAAGCGGGGATCGATCAGCCCGTCCATGAGTTGCGGCTGGCGCGCCAGCATTTCCCCGAGCCGGGGCGCTGCGCCCAGTACCAGCGCCACCAGCGCGACGAGATCGCGGTTCTGGCCGAGCAGCGTGATCAGCCGGCCGCCACGATGGAGCGCCCCGAGGAACTGATCGAACGCCACGACGGCGCGGTCCGGTTCCTCGGCATGCGCGAGTCCGTCGATCAGGGCCGGCACGAACTCGATGAAGGCGCTGCGCGTTGCCTTATTGCGGAACACGCGATAGTCGCCGGTGATCCAGTCGCGCACGGTCTGCGCCACGGCGGCGGGCTTCTTGAAGCCGAGCGTCGCCAGGTGCTGGAGCAGGCGCGCATCATCGGGACCTGCCCTGTAGTCCAGCGCCGGCAGCCTGGCGGTGCCGGTCGGGTCATCACCCTCGAATAGTTTTTCGTAGTGACCCTGGACGATCTCGAGCTGTTGCAGCAGGTCACGCGCAAAGGCTTCGCGATCCGGATAGCCGAAGAAGCGGGCAAAGCGCTCGACCGCCTCCTTGTCGTCGGGCAGCGCATGGGTCTGCTCGTCCGCGACCATCTGGAGGCGGTGCTCGACCCGTCGCAGGAATTCGTAGGCGGTGGTCAACTCGTCGCGCGCTTCGATCGTGATCCAGTTGCTGGTGGCGAGCACGTCGAGCGCCCTGAGCGTCGGCCGAACCCGCAATTCCGGATGACGGCCGCCGGCGATCAGTTGCTGGGTCTGCGCGAAGAACTCGATCTCGCGGATGCCGCCGCGGCCGACCTTGACGTTGTGGCCCTCGACCGCGACCTCGCTCTGGCCGCGATAGGTCTGCATTTGCCGCTTCATGTCGTGGACGTCGGCAAGCGCGGCGAAATCGAGATGCTTGCGCCAGACGAACGGCGCGATCTCGGCGAGCAGCGCCTCGCCCGCCCTGACGTCGCCGGCACAGGCGCGCGCCTTGATCATCGCGGCGCGCTCCCAGGTCCGCCCTTCCCGCTCGTAATAATGCAGCGCGGCGTCGCGCGAGATCGCCACCTGCGTCGAGGACGGATCGGGGCGCAGGCGCAAATCGACGCGGAAGACATAACCGTCGTAGGTGCGCTGCTGCAGGATGCGCGCCATACCCTGCGTCACGCGGACGAAGAAAGGCTGCGGCTCGATGTCGGGTGCGAGCGTCGTCGCATCGGGATCGAAGAACACGATGAGATCGATGTCGCTGGAATAGTTCAGCTCGCCCGCCCCCATCTTGCCCATCGCGAGCACGATCAGGCCGCAGCCTTCTTCCGGTGCCTCCGGATTGGGCGGCACGATCTTTCCCCGTGCGGCTTCCTGCCGCAGCTGATAATGCAGCGCCGCCTGCACCGAGGAAATCGCGACGTCGGTGAGCGCCGCCGTCACCTGCATCACCGGCCAGACCCCGCCGATGTCGCACAGCGCGGTCAGCAGCGCCGCCTCCGCCTTCATGCGGCGAAGCAGTCGCATCACCTCGGCCTCGTCGGGTGCCGCGAACACCGCGCCCCTTGCCTCGGCGATCAGTGCGGCGAGATGCGCCTCCGGATCGCATTCGAGCAGCCGGATGAGGCGCGGCGCATCGGCGCGCACCAGGTCGAACAGATAGGGCGAGAATTCCGCGATGCCGGCCAGGATGTTCCGGGCGAATGGATGAACCAGCAACGCTTCAAGACGGGCCGATTGTGCCGGCTCGAGGTCGGCCAGCCAGTTTTCAAGAGGGCGTTCGTCGGTTGTGGAAGCGACAATATGGGGAGCCTCCGCGAAGCGTGCGGCGAGGCTCACACCATGCTTGTCCGCGTTTCCCGGCGCGGAGTGGTTCATGCCACCTTCTGTGGCACATCCGGTATTGGCGGAGCAACCCTGTCGCCCGCGCCCGTGCGCGCCGGCAGCACCAGCGTGGCGACGAGGCCAGGATGGGCATCGCCCAGCCGCAATTCGCCTCCATGCAGCGTGGCAACAGCCGCGGCGAGGCTGAGGCCGAGGCCGGAGCCCGGCAGCGTGCGGCTCGCCTCCAGCCGGACGAATCGTTCGACGGCATGTTTGCGGTCGGCTTCGGGAATGCCGGGGCCACGATCGGTGACGCTGAGCAGCACCTGGTCAGCCTCGCGCTTCGCCTCGATCATGATCTGCCGGCTGTCCATGCTGACCACGGTTCCGCCGGCCTGCGCGACCGGCTTGCCGTATTTGATCGCATTCTCGACCAGGTTGGCGAGCGCCTGGCTGATCAATTCGCGGTTGGCGCGGACCGGCGTCGGATCGGCCTTGACCTTCAAGGTCATGCCGTCGTCCTCGGCGAGCGGCTCATAGAGCTCGTGGATGCCAGCCGCGACCTCGGCCGCGTCGAAATCATCCATGTTGCCGCGCGCCTGCCCGGACTCGGCACGTGCGATCATCAGCAATGCGTTGAAGGTGCGGATCAGGCCGTCGGATTCCTCGATGGTCCGCTCCAGCGCCGCACGGTAGTCGGCTTCGCAGCCCGACCTCGCCAACGCCTCCTCGGCGCGGTTGCGCAGGCGCGTCAGCGGCGTCTTGAGATCGTGGGCGATGTTGTCGGAGACTTCCTTGAGCCCCGCCATCAGCGCCTCGATCCGCTCCAGCATGGCGTTGAGGTTCTCGGCGAGACGGTCGAGTTCGTCGCCGCTGCGCCCGACCGGCAGGCGTTCGCTGAGATCGCCGGTCATGATGCGCTGCGCCGTTCCCGTCATGGCGTCGATACGTCGGAGCACGCGGCGCGCGACGAAGACGCCTCCGCCGAGGCCGAGCACGACGACGATCAGCACCGACCATTGCGCGGCCTTGGCGACGATGCCGAACAGCCGCCGTCGCTCGGCAAGGTCGCGGCCGATCAGGAGGCGAAAGCCGTTCTCCAGTTCGGTGACTCGCACCAGCGCCCGATGATCGCGGTCATCGGCATCCTCGATCCGGCGGTAGGCGGTCTCAGACCAGCCGCGCGTCGCCATCACGCCGGGCGCGAGCGAGCCGACATTGCCGGCGATCGCCTGCCCTGTCGGCGTGGTCACGAGATAGAGGTTGGCACCCGGCCGCAGCGCCCGATACTCGATCGCCAGCACGAGGCCGCGCAGCCCCCGGCGGCCGTAGATCTCGCTGATCTCCGAGGTCTCGGCGTTGACCGTCTGCGTGATCTCCTCGGTGATCAGCCGCCGCGTATTCCAGGCGAAATAGGCCAGCAGCGAGGCCGCGAACATCGCGAACAGCAGCAGATAGACCAGCGTGAGCCGGAACGCCGTGGTGCGGACGAGTTTACCGAATGCCGTCACGGATCATTTACGGCACTGGCAGAACGGTAAATTCAAAACCATTTTCCTTGCCGTCCTCTCAGGGGGTGGTCCTTTTGGCAAGCGGCCACAATGCCTTATCGAGCTATCGCGAACCGCACGGTCCAGTCATGATAAAGGCAGAAGGGCCCCCTCTCTACTTAATTCTGTGCAATCTCGCGGGCGCCTCGGTCTGCTTCCGGAGCTGGAGCGGACCTTGGGACGGCGGATTGCTCGATCTTCCGTTTTCGACCCTTCGCGGGCGTCCATTGATGTAGATCAAGCAGACCGCGGCGCTTCGCTTCTTGGCTGGCTCCTCCACTGTCCATTCCCCGCCCCCTGGATCATTGCTCGCCACTGCAGGGATAACCGGAAGGAAGATCATGACGAAGTATTTGTCATCGCTGGCTGCGGTCCTGTCGGGTCTGGTCTTCATGGTCCCGACATCGGTGCCGAGCGCGGCTCAATCAATTTCTCCCGACGAGGCACAGACCATCGCCGCGGAGGCATATGTCTACTTCTATCCGCTCGTGACGATGGACGTGACACGCAAGCAGCTCATCAATTCCGATCCCAGAACCGGCGGAATAGGCGGTCCGCCCAACACGTTCGACAATATCCAGGCCTACCCGACCGCGGACATGCGGGCGGTGGTGCGGCCCAATTTCGACACGTTGTATTCGAGCGCCTGGCTGGACCTGACACAGGAGCCCATGATCGTTTCGGTTCCTGATACCGGTGGCCGCTACTACCTGCTGCCGATGCTCGACATGTGGTCCGATGTGTTTGCATCGCCGGGAATGCGCACGACAGGCACCAAAGCGGCCAATTTCCTGGTCGTGCCGCCGGGCTGGAATGCAGACGTGCCGGCGGGCTTCACGCGCATCGATGCGCCGACGCCTCATGTCTGGGTCATCGGTCGCACCAAGACCGATGGACCCGCCGACTATGCCGCGGTTCACGAGGTGCAGAAGGGCTACAGGATCACGCCGCTGTCAGGATGGGGCAAGCCCCCGGTCGCCGTTACACAAACCATCGATCCCAGCGTCGACGTCAAAACGCCGCCAAAGACGCAAGTCGATACGATGGCGGGGGATAAGTTCTTCGCTTATGCCGCGGAGTTGCTCAAGGTCAACCCGCCACACATCACCGATGAGCCGATCCTCGCGCGCATGAAGCGGATTGGTTTCGACCAGGGCAAGAGCTTCGACGTCACAAAGGTTGACGCGACGGTACGGCAGGCCATCGACGATGCGCCGGCGCAAGCGCGAAAGCTGATGGCGTGGAAAGTCCCGACCTTGGCGCGCGTCGTCAACAACTGGTCCATGAATACAGATACGATGGGCGTTTACGGGACCTATTATCTGAAGCGCGCGATTGTCGCCCAGGTCGGACTCGGCGCCAATCTGCCCGAGGATGCGATCTACCCGGGCAGCATTGGCGATGAAAGCGGCAAGCCGCTCGACGGCGCAAACAAATACATCGTCCGCTTTGCCAAAGACGGACTTCCACCGGTCGATGCATTCTGGTCGATCACCCTGTACGACAACGAAGGCTTCCAGGTCGCCAATCCGCTCAACCGCTTTGCTGTGAGCAGCTGGATGCCGTTCAAGCGCGATGCCGACGGCTCGCTGACTCTCTATTTCCAGAATGAAAATCCCGGCAGCGATCGTGAAGCCAACTGGCTGCCCGCACCCAAAGGTCCGTTCAATCTCACCATGCGCCTCTATGCGCCGAAGTCGGAGGCGCTGACCGGCGTGTGGAATCCCCCGGCTATCCAGCGGATCGACAGCGACACCATTGGCCGGAATTAACCCGCGTCTCTACCGAATGCCGTCACGGATCATGTACCCGGCGCCGCGGATCGTGTGCAGCAGGGGCCGCTCGAAGCCCTTGTCGATCTTCGAGCGCAGGCGCGAAATGTGCACGTCGATCACGTTGGTCTGCGGATCGAAATGATAGTCCCAGACGTTCTCCAGGAGCATGGTGCGCGTCACCACCTGGCCGGCATGCTTCATGAGGTATTCGAGCAGGCGGAACTCGCGCGGCTGCAGCGTCAGCTCGTCCTTGCCGCGGGCGACGCGGTGGGAGAGCCGGTCGAGCTCGAGATCGCCGACGCGATAGAGCGTGTCCTCGGCAGGTCCGCCGCGGCGGCGCGACAGCACCTCGACCCGGGCGAGCAACTCAGCGAAGGAATAGGGCTTCGGCAGATAATCGTCGCCGCCGGCGCGCAGGCCCTTGATGCGGTCGTCGACCTGCCCGAGCGCGGAGAGAATCAGCACCGGCGTCGTATTGCCCTTGTCGCGCAACGCGCCGATCAGCGACAGGCCGTCGCGCTTGGGCAGCATGCGGTCGACCACCAGAACGTCGTAGTCGCCGTTCTCGGCCATGGCGAGGCCTTCGTCGCCGTCGGCGGCGTGGTCGGCAATGTGTCCGACCTCCCGAAACGCCTTCACGAGGTAGTCGGCGGATTCGCGATCGTCTTCAATGATGAGGAGGCGCATCGTGCGTTCGGCGGCGGTCAAGGAGGTCAACCTTCTCTAAACATGGCGCGAGCGGCAATCGCATGCAAGCCGAGCGGGAGAGTGTCGAAGCGAGAAAAAGGCGGGCGGTGAAGCTGGGGGGACCTCACCGCCCTATGCCTTCCGACGGAGGGGGGCGTAATTCCACCGGAAGGTAGGCGGGGAAGCGAAAATTACGCTGCTCCCCCGAAGGGCGCCGACGGCGGGGCGACTGATGCCGGCGACACCCTTCATCTCGTAGGCTCCTGAGGCTTACCCCTTGGCGATGGGGATCGCGACGAAGCGCGACTGGCCGCCGCTCTTCACGCGCATCAGGACGCTGTTCTTGTTGTCGGTCCGCGCCGCGTTGATGGCGTCGCGGACTTCGCCGGCGGTGGCCACGCTCTTGCCGCCGACTTCGAGAATCACGTCGCCTTCCTTGAAGCCGCGTTCGGCCGCGGCGCTCTTCGGATCGACTTCGGTAACCACGACGCCTTCCTTGCCGGCGCCGGCCACGGAGTTCGCGGGCGCAACGGTCATGCCGAGCTTCGGCACGTCAGTGCCCTTGCTGGCACCCTTGCCGCTGTCCTGATCGACGTCGGCCTTGGCCTCGACCGTGTTCGGCAGCTGGCCGAGGGTGAGGTTCACGACCTTGTCCTGGCCCTTGTGCAGCACGTTGAGCTTCACGGTCGCGCCGGGCGCCATGCCGCCGATGGTGCGGGCCAGCTCGCGGGCGTCCTTGACGGGCTCACCGTTGACGGCGGTGATCACGTCGCCGGATTCGATGCCGGCCTTCGCCGCCGGACCGTTCGCCTGCGGCTCGGCCACCAGCGCGCCTTCGGCCTTCTTCATGCCGAGGCTGTCGGCGATGTCGGACGTGACGGGCTGGATCTGCACACCGATCCAGCCGCGGCTGACCGAGCCCTTGTCCTTGAGCTGGGCCACCACGCTCTTGACGGTGTTGGCCGGGATCGAGAACGCGATGCCGACGCTGCCGCCGGAGGGCGAGTAGATCGCGGTGTTGACGCCCATCACCTCGCCGTTGGTGTCGAAGGCCGGACCGCCGGAATTGCCCTTGTTCACGGGCGCGTCGATCTGGATGAAATCGTCATAGGGACCGTTGCCGATGTCGCGGCCGCTGGCCGAGACGATGCCGGCGGTCACGGTGCCGCCGAGACCGAAGGGGTTGCCGACTGCGAGCACCCAGTCGCCGATCCGCGGCTTGGCGTCGGCGAGCTTGGCGAACGGGAAGTTCGAGCCGCCCTCGACCTTGATCAGGGCGAGGTCGGTGCGCTGGTCGGTGCCGATCACCTTGGCGGTGTAGGTCTTGCCGTCGTCGGTGGTGACCTCGACCTTGTCGGCGCCGTCGACCACGTGGTTGTTGGTCACGGCATAGCCGTCAGCCGAGATGAAGAAGCCGGAGCCCTGGCCCTGCACGACGCGGCCACGGCCGCCACCCTTCAGCCCGGGAATGCCGTCCGGACCGCCGAAGCGGCGGAAGAAGCGCTCCATCGGCGAGCCCGGCTGGAACGGCGATTGAGCGTCGTCGCCATCGTCGTTGCTCGCGGTCTTCTCCTTGATGTTGACCTTCACCGAGATCACCGAGGGCTTCACGCGCTCGACGATGTCGGCGAAACCGATCGGACGCTCGACCTTGCGGACCTCGTTGTTGACCTGCGCATGCGCCGGGCTCGAGAACAGGTCGGCCGGCGACACCGACGGGCTGAAGCCGTAGACGGCGGCGCCGAGGCCGGCGACGACCGAGGCCATCAGCGCGAGCTTGCGTGCAGAAAAGACCGACCGGCGCGGCTGCCGGTAGGACGGGAGGTTCGAGAGGTCGATACGTTCGGTCATGCAGAAATCTCCAGGGCCTTGAATTCCTTTTGGTGCCGGATGTCGGCACCTTGCGAACCTGAAGATGGGGGCTTCCGCCTTACCGTGCGCTGGCGGCGAGGTTAAACTTTTGTAATGATGGCACGCTATGGATGCGGCAGTTTAGCGCAGGCCGAAAATGCTGGTTCCACAGGAACTTAGTCGGGTTAGGGGAGCGGCACCGAACGAGCCTTCTGGCTGGCCTTACTAGCCCCGATTCGTCCACTTCGCGCTTCAACCTGCGCCGAAAACCTGCCGGTTACTACGTAAGGTCAGGGCGACTTCGCGTCATCCGACATCAAGGCGGCGAGCCGGGCCTCTTCCTCCGCAGTGAGCGGCGGAGCTGGTACGTCTGCACCGCTCCGCGCGCGACGGCGGATTTGCAGCCAGAGCGCCGTGCCGCCGCCGATCAGCAGCAGCGGCGCGAGCAGCCACAACAGGACCGTCTGGCGCTCGAAGCGGGGCTTGAGCAGCACGAACTCGCCATAGCGCGCGACCAGGAAATCGAGCACCTGCGAATTGCTGTCGCCCGCTGCGATGCGTTCGCGCACCAGGAGGCGCAGGTCGCGCGCCAGCGGCGCATCGGAATCATCGATCGACTGGTTCTGACAGACCATGCAGCGCAGCTCGCGCGACAATTCGCGCGCGCGGCCCTCCTTCACCGGATCCGACATGATCTCGTCGGGCTGCACGGCGTACGCCGCAGGCAAGGCCAGCAGCATCAGCGCGACGAACGCGGCCATCATCCGGCGCATCAAAATCACTCCGCCGGTTGCAGGCGTTGCTTGGCCCGCGCCGGCTTCGGCGCGCCGACCCGCAGACGCCGGTCGGACAACGACAGCACGCCGCCGAACGCCATCAGCACCGGCCCCCACCAGATCAGCAGCACCAGCGGCTTGTGATAGATGCGCACGGCAATGGCGCCCTCGGCGGTGGCATCGCCCAGCGAGATATAGAGCTGGCTTGCGCCGCGCGTCAGCAGCGCAGCCTCGGTGGTCGAGGAGCCGCGCGTCGTAAAACTGCGCTTGGACGGGGTCATGACGCTCAGCGCCTCGCCGTCGCGGCTGACGTTGAACTCGGCGATCATCTCGCGGTAATTCGGGCCCTGGCGCTGAAACAGTCCGTTGAGCTTCACGTCGTAGCCCGCGATATGGGCAACCTCGTTCTGCTTCATGGTCGCGATATATTCGCTGTTCCAGGTGGTCTCGCAGACGATGCCGATCAGCGCGACGCCGAGGCCGGCATGCGCGAACGCCGTGCCCCAGGCCGAACGCGGCAGGCCGCGCGCCCGGTGCAATACCGTTGCAAACGGCAACCGCAGCAGGCCGGTCCGTTCGGCGAGATCGGTGACGGCGCCGGCAATGACGAAGACGCCAAGTCCGATCGCGAGCGGCGCGAGCGTAGCGCCGCCGCTCGCCCAGCCCCAGGCAATGGCGACGCCGACGAGGCCAGCGATACCGGCCGCGAGCAGGCGCTGCGTCACGCCGAGCAGATCGCCGCGCTTCCACGCCAGCATCGGACCGAACGGCACGGCGAGCAGCAGCAGGGCAAACAGCGGGGCGAAGGTGAGGTTGTAGAAGGGTGCGCCGACCGACATCTTGAAGTCGGCGAGCATCTCCATCGCCAGCGGATAGAGCGTGCCGAACAGCACCACCGCGCAGGCGACCGTGAGCAATAGATTGTTCAGCACCAGCGCGCCCTCGCGCGAGATCGGCGCGAACAGGCCGCCCTGCTTCAGCGACGTGGCGCGGCCCGCGAACAGCGACAGGCTGCCGCCGATGAACAGGCACAGGATCAGCAGGATGAAGACGCCGCGCGTGGGATCGGTGGCAAAGGCATGCACGGAGGTGATGACGCCGGACCGGACCAGGAAGGTGCCGAGCAGCGACAGCGAGAAGGTCAGGATCGACAGCAGGATGGTCCAGACCTTCAGCGCGTTGCGCTTCTCCATCACCAGCGCCGAATGCAGCAGGGCGGTGCCGGCGAGCCACGGCATCAGCGAGGCGTTCTCGACCGGATCCCAGAACCACCAGCCACCCCAGCCGAGCTCGTAATAGGCCCAGTAGGAGCCCATGGCGATGCCGAGCGTCAGGAAGATCCACGCGACCAGCGTCCACGGCCGCACCCAGCGCGCCCAGGCCGCGTCGATCCGCCCCTCCACCAGCGCCGCGATGGCGAAGGAGAACGAGATCGAGAAGCCGACATAGCCGAGATAGAGCATCGGGGGATGCACGGCGAGGCCGATATCCTGAAGCACCGGATTGAGATCGCGGCCCTCGATCGGCGGATTGGCGATGCGAAGGAACGGGTTCGAGGTCACCAGGATGAAGAGATAGAAGGCGCTGGCGATCCAGGCCTGCACGGCGAGCACATGCGCGCGCAGCGACAGCGGCAGGTTATTGCCGAAGGCGGCCACGAGCCCACCGAACAGCGCGAGGATCGACACCCACAGCAGCATCGAGCCTTCATGGTTTCCCCACACGCCGGTGATCTTGTAGAGCAGCGGCTTCATGGACTGGGAATTCTCGTAGACATTGGCGACGGAGAAGTCCGAGTTGACATGCAGCATCACCAGCGCCACGAACGACGCGCCGACGAACAAGAGCTGCGCCAGCGCGGTGGAACGCGCCACGTTCATCAGCGCGGCATCGCGAAGGCGCGCGCCGATCAGCGGTACGATGGACTGGATCAGCGCCAGCCCGAGCGCCAGCACCAGCGCGTAATGTCCGGATTCAGCGATCAACGTACCGCTCCCTGCGGATTGCCCTGCGCGGTCGTCGCCGCGGGCTTTTCACCACCAGAAGGCTTGGCGCCGTAATCGTCCTTCCAGTGTCCCTGCTGCTTCAGGGCATCGGCGACGTCCTTGGGCATGTAGGTCTCGTCGTGCTTGGCGAGGACCGTATCGGCCTTGAACACGCCACTGGCATCGAGCGCGCCTTCGGCGACGACGCCCTGCCCTTCGCGGAACAGGTCGGGCAGGATGCCCTTGTAGGCGACGGGAAGCTTGGCGTTGCCGTCGGCGACCTCGAAGGTCACTGCCAGATTGTCGCCGCGCTGGAGCGAGCCGGGCTGCACCAGGCCGCCGAGACGAAACCGCTTGCCAGGCGCGACGTGCTTCTCGGCCACCATGGTCGGGGTCGAGAAGAACACGATGGAATCGCGCAACGCGTTGAGCACCAGCGCGGCTGCGAGCGCGAGCACGGCGAGCGAGCCGCCGATGATGGTCATACGTCGCTGCTTGCGCGTCATGGCGTATCCGTTCTCGGCTCGTCGCGTCCCGAAATCATCATCCGTCGAGCCCGAGAGTCCTGAGGCCTTCGTTGAGCTGGCGGAGCCGCTCGGCATCGTTGGCGACCGCCTGGCGGGCGTCGGTCGACGCGCCCATCGCCTTGTCGCGATCACCCATCACAAGATAAGCGCGCACCAGGCGCAGCCAGCCCTCGACGTCGTCGCCGTTCTGCTTCAAGCGCGTCGCAAGACGCTCGACCATGCCGCGCACCATCGCGTTGCGATCGCCTTCGGCCATGTCCTTGGACGCCGCGATGGTCTCGTCCGACAGCGCCGGCACCGTGCCGCCGCCCCCGACCCGCGCCAGCGACGATTGCACCAGGGGCCGCCACGGCGCATCCGCCGGGGCCTTGGCCAGCAACGCGCGCCAGATATTGGCGGCATCGTCCTTGCGGCCGTCCTGCTCGGCCGCGAGCCCGAGGAAGTAGTTCGCCTTGGGATCATCGGCGTCGAGCGCATGCGCACGCTCGAACTCGGACTTGGCCTCGGCAGTCACCACGCCGCCGGCGGCGGCGGAGATCGCTTCGCCAAGATCGGAGCGGCGCTCTGCGCTCTCGCCATTGTAGGTGAGCGAGTTGCGATAGGCCCGCACCGCGTCGTCGAAGCGGCCGAGCCGCTGCAGCACCGGCGCGAGCACGTTCCAGCCGCGTCCGTCGGTCGGGTTCTTTTCCAGATGTTGCTCGACCTGCACGACGAGATTCTCGAGCGATCGTGCCATGCCGGACCCGGCCCCGCGCTCCCGCTGCGCCAGCGGAAAGTCATGAAGCCGGGGCGAGCCGAGCGGCATGTAGACGCCGATCGCGACGAGCGGCAGGCCGACGAGCGCCAGCACCGCGGCCGCGCGGCGCCATTTGAGGCTCGGTGCGAGATCCGACTTGAGTTCAGGCGGTGACTCGGTTCCGGCCGCGGCGAGCAGCCTGCGACTGATCTCGACACGCGCCGCCTCGGCTTCGGGTGCCGCGATCAGGCCCGCGGCAAGATCGCGCTCGATCTCAGCCAGCTGGTCCTTGTAGACCGCGACCTCACTGCCCTGATCTTGGCTGCCCTGATCCTGCGCGCGTCCGCTGCGGCCGAGCGGCCAGAGCACGGCGAAAATCGCCGCGACCGTCATCAGCGCGAACACGAACCATAACGTCATCTGGCAAGCTTCCGGCAGCGCGCCACCCGCGCCCATAGGTGGCTTTACACCACGGCCAGACGATGCGGCAATTGACAATTGTCAATTCGACGCGACCGCGCACTGTCCTGAAACGGTCGATGTCCCAACGGCTTAGCCGATCTCGAAATCGGCACTACGAGCGGCAGCCTCGCCGTGACCGTTGAAGGCCTTCACGAAGTACGTTCCCGGCGGAATCGCATCCGGCAACTTGATGCGCACCGCCCCGACCGGAACCCGAGAAGCAACCCTGATGGCTGTCTCAGGCAGTTGCCGGCCGCTTGCCTTCTCGACCAGCACGACTTTCGCACCGACCATCAGTCTTTGATACTTGGCAACGATGACGCGATTCTCGATCTCGATGGAGCTGATAATGGGTTTCATGCGCCCACAGGTAGAAATTCCAAAGCTTGCGCATCGACCGTAGGGCTCGCCCCGGGCAGCGTCAACTACAAATTGTGATTACGAAACCATGCGATTGAATCAGCTTGCGCGCGACGATTTGCGCTCGCCGGTTGCAGCGTTCTCCGCTGCGCGACTCATCAGCGACGCATAGTCATCGCCGAACAGCACCTGGCAGAAGCGAATCGCAGCCTGCACCTGCTGCTGGCGATAAACGCGGACCTTGTGATCGGCCGCGCGCAGCGACTGCACCAGCTGCTCGGTCGAGCGTTCGACATATTGCTGCAGGTCGGAATAGGTGCGCAGCGTCACTTCGTTGATCGCGAGCTCGCTCGCATAGTTGCGGCAGGTCGCGACGAAATCGATCAGCGCCGCGGTTTCCTCCACCTCGGTGCTGTCGATCCGCGCCCCCGGCGGAATGTCCTTCTCGGGCCGCTGGCGCAGGATGCGGCGCACGCGGCCGGGAACGCTGTCGATCTCCGATTGCAGCGCATTGGAGATGTCGGCCCGGATCGAAGTCAGCTGCTTGCCCCAGACGGAATCGTTGCGCAGGTCGAGCTCGGTGCGCAGGCCCCGCACGCCGTCGTGCAGCGCCTTGAGGTTGTCGGCGACATTGTCGAAATGGCCGCGCTTGATATCCGCGCGCAGGATCGCGGCCACGCAGGACAGATCGTGCAGGGCGATCGTGACGGCGACGCCATAGGGGGTTGCCGCGACACGGATCTCGTCGTCGGAGGCGGCGATCTTGATGGCGAGGCGGATGACCTGCCACGGCGCGGTCATGCGCTGCACGACGATCGACAGCGCGAAGGGCAGCATCTGCGGCGTCTGGAGAATGGGAATGTTGAGCGCCGCGGTCACCGAGGCGATCTGGGAATCGCCGAAGGCGCGCAAGGTGCGCGGCAGCTTGTCGTTCAGCGTCGCGATGGCCTCGCGGACCCCAAGCACCGCTCCGATCGAATAGAGGTCCTCGATCACGTTGGGCGGGCCGACCCGGGCGAGCGCGCGCGACTTGTCGCCACCGCCCGGCCCCGTGAGCGCGAAGATCGCGTCCGCGGCGACCGCCTGCAGCTTCTGGGCGAGAGCCTCGACCTGCCCCGCACTGTCCGACGGCATGCGCGCTAGCGCCGCCTTGAACTCGTTCACCTTGTCCGGGGCGCCGTCCCGGCCAAGCCATTGCCAGATCGGCTGGAGCGAGGAACGCCGGATCTGTCCGACCCGGATCGGAGCGCCCGCCTCGACCAGGAACGGTTCCAGCGACTGGAACAGCAGTCGCGACAGATCGTCGGTGCGCGGCGGCGGGACCTCCTCGGCTTCGCTCTTGCGGACGATCTTGCGCAGCTGCTCGAGCACGAGGGTGGCCACGGCCGTGTCCTGGCCGCGTTCGAGCGCGCGCTCGAACTCCCGCATCAGCAGCGCCTGCGACTGCGGCGGGAGCTGCGCGAGATATTCCCTCAGCCGCTCGATCGATGTCTGGCTCATGCGCCGGGTAATGCACGGTAAAATGTCGGACATGGGATGCGTCCGGGCGCGATCATAGGTGGCTGCGCCTTAAGAAGCCGTTGAGGACGTTGGCCTGAATGCCACCGTTTTGCTCCGGATCGGCGCCCGGCAGATCGAGTAACCCCTTGGGAACAGAGGATTATATTCCCGGAAGCACCAGCTCGGCCCGCAAGCCTCCGATCGGCGCGCCACTAAGCGAGAGATTGCCGCCATAGAGGGCGGCAAGGTCGGTTACGATGGATAGCCCGAGCCCCGAGCCGGGCTTGGATTCGTCGAGCCGCTGGCCGCGCCGGGAGACCTGGACGCGCTCGGTCTCCGACAGGCCCCGGCCGTCGTCGTCGACGAGGATCCGCAGCCGCGGACCTGCGCCCGCCTGCTGCGGTGCTTCCACCAAGACCTCGATGAAAACGCGCGATGCCGCCCATTTGCAGGCATTGTCGACGAGATTGCCGACCATCTCCTCCAGATCCTGCCGCTCGCCGCGGAACTTGGCCGAGGGATCGGACTCGGCTTCGACGATGATGCCGCGGTCGCGGTGGATCTTCTCCATGGTCCGCCGCAGCGCCTCGATCGCAGGCGCAACCTCCGTCACGGTCGCGACCACCGAGACGCGCGCCGCGATGCGCGCGCGCTCCAGATGATGGGCGACCTGGTCGCGCATCACGTCCGCCTGCTCCATCACCTTGGCCGCGAACGGCTCCGCGGCATGGGCGCCGGCCTCGTTGACGATGACCGACAGCGGCGTCTTGATCGCGTGGGCGAGATTGCCGACATGGGTGCGGGCGCGCTCGACGATCTCGCGATTGGCTTCGATCAGCGCATTGGTCTCGCGTGCCAGCGGCGCAATCTCGACCGGGAATTCACCCTCGAGCCGCTCGGCCCGCCCGGAGCGGATGTCGGCGATCGATTCCGAGATGCGCTTGAGCGGCGCGAGGCCGAAGCGGACCTGGAACACCGTGGTCAGGAGCAGCACGATGCCGAGCGCGGTGAAGGTGCCGCCGAGATAGTAGTCGAAGCTTCGCGTCTCGTCGAAGATCTCGGTGTCGTCGCCGGCGACGCTGACCAGATATTTGCCGTCGGCGCCGAGATCGACCGGCCGCTCCACCATCCGCAAATTCTGCCCTTCGGGCCCGTCGACATAGCCGAGCCGGATGCCCGCGGAGGTGAGCTCGGCGCCCTGCTCCTCCAGCTTCGGCAGCTTCTTGTCCCACAGCGAGCGCGAGGAGCGCACCTCCGGCTTCTCGGTGTCGGTGCGTGTGATCTGCCAGTACCAACCCGACAGCGGCAGCTCGAACAGCGGCTCGCCGAGCGACTGAAACTGGCGGTCCGGCGGCTCGTCGGGGGTCGCGACTTCGGCGATGAGCGTGCGCAGATAGAGATTGAGCCGGCGGTCGAAGGCGCGCTCGGTCGCGTTCTTGTAGACCGACGACAGCACCACGCCGGTGATGGCCAGGATCACCACGAGCCAGGCGGTCGCCGACAGGAACAGCCGATTGGCAAGTGAGCTAGTAGCCATCGGCAGGGTCCCGGCGGGCGCAGGATATCAGGGCGTCGGAGGTCATGACCGGACCAAGGGCCCTGTTCGGCCTCCCGTCAAGCCCGCTTCAGGCGCCCGGCGCCGGCGGCGGGGTCAGGAGATAGCCGAGGCCGCGGACGGTCTGGATGATGTCGACGTCGAGCTTCTTGCGGATGCGGCCGACGAACACCTCGATGGTGTTGGAGTCGCGGTCGAAGTCCTGGTCGTAGAGGTGCTCGACCAGCTCGGTGCGCGAAACGACGCGTCCGGAATGGTGCATCAGGTAGGCCAGAAGGCGATATTCGTGCGAGGTCATCTTGACCGGATTGCCCGAAACACTGACCCGGCCGGTCCTGGTGTCGAGGGTAACAGGGCCGCAGCTCAGCTCGCTCTGGGCGTGGCCGGTGGAGCGGCGCAGCAGCGCGCGGATGCGGGCCAGCACCTCCTCCAGATGGAACGGCTTTGGGACATAATCGTCGGCGCCGGCGTCGAAGCCCTGCACCTTGTCGCTCCAGCGGTCGCGTGCAGTGAGGATCAGGACCGGCATGGTGCGGCCGTTGCGGCGCCAGGCCTCCAGCACCGAGATGCCGTCCTTCTTCGGCAGGCCGATGTCGAGGACGACGGCATCGTAGGGCTCGTTGTCGCCCAGATAGTGCCCCTCCTCCCCGTCGAAGGCGCGGTCGACGACATAGCCGGCGTCCGTCAGCGCCTTGGTGAGCTGGCGATTGAGATCGGGGTCGTCCTCAACAACGAGCAGGCGCACGCTTCTCTCCAGAAATAGACCGCATGAACACCGCTCCAGATGAGCAATTCCGGCGTGAACTGAATATGAACGCGGGGAACCGCCGACGTTACTTTTTGGTCATATACGAGCTGTTGTCCGCCAACGCGACTGCGCCCGCCGGTCAGCCGGACGAGCCGGCTGCCTGGCGGGCGCAATGTGCCGCGTTGCGCGGCGATTAGGAAGGGCCGGAGCGTCCCGGTCCGGCCGTCAGGTCCGGAAGAACACGAACCAGATGACGGCGAGGATCAGGATCGCCAGGCCGGTCGAGATGGCGAGCAACGCCGCCACGGACGGTCCAGGTTCGCCCTGGCGCGCCTCGGTCGGAGTTTCGACGATTCGACGCTGCTCTCGCGTGGTTGCCATGGGTGACCTCGATCTGTGGCTGTCGCCTCCGATGGCTACGAACTTCCTCGCGGCCGGACAGGTCCGGGGCAACGCGTGATCATCCGCGATGTTCCGGACGCCGGGCCGCTCTGCGCGCCGCACAGGTAACGCAAGCCCCGCCCGGCGGTTAACGCCGTTGCAAGATTGCACGCCGAGCCGTGTATGATTCGGTGTTCCTCGATGGTATTCTCATAAGTCCGTCCCCTGTTGCGTTTGGAGTAGCCCATGGCCCCCCGCGCCAATTGGAAGGGTTTTCTGCGTTTGTCGCTCGTGACCTGCCCGGTCGCGCTCTATCCGGCCACTTCGGATACCGAGAAGGTTTCCTTCAACCAGATCAATCGCAAGACCGGTCACCGGATCAAGTACCTCAAGGTCGACGCCGAGACCGGTGACGAGGTCACGTCAGAGGACATCGTCAAGGGCTACAAGGTCGACACCGACACCTATATCGAGGTGACCAAGGACGAACTCGACGAGATTGCGCTCGACTCCACGCACACGATCGAAATCGACGAGTTCGTGCCCAAGGCCGACATCGACAACCGCTATCTGATCCGCCCCTACTACCTCGTGCCGGACGGCAAGGTCGGCCATGACGCCTATGCCGTGATCCGCGAGACCATCCGCAGCATGGACAAGGTCGCGATCGGTCGCGTGGTGCTGACCAACCGCGAGCACATCATCGCGCTGGAGCCGCTCGAGAGCGGTCTGATGGGCACGCTGCTGCGCTACCCCTACGAGGTGCGCAGCGAGAAGGAATATTTCGACGACATCCAGGACGTGAAGCTGACCAAGGACATGCTCGACCTTGCCAAGCACATCGTCGAGAAGAAGTCCGGCGCGTTCGAACCCGAGCTGTTCGAGGATCACTACGAGACCGCGCTGATCGATCTCATCAACAAGAAGCGCAGCGGGGTGCCCATTACCGCGAAGGCCGCGCCGAAGACGGGCGGCAACGTCATCAACCTGATGGACGCGCTGAAGAAGAGCCTCGCGAGCGAGAAGGAGGCGGCGCCTGCGGCGAAGGTCGCCAAGGAGGCCGCCAAGGGCAAGAAGCCGAAGAAGCGCGTCGAGGGCCAGCGCGAGATGCTGCTGCCGATATCGGGCAAGGGCGGCAAGGACGCCGCGGCGAAGGCGGCGAAGGAGCCTGCGAAGAAGGCCGCCGACAAGCCGGTGCGCGCGCCGGCGCGGGCGAAGAAGGCCAGCTAGCGCACCAGACCTTTCGATCGCGCCGTGATGTCCCTCCCCTCCGGTCGGCCGGCCTGACATGCCCTGGTCGGCGCCGTTCGACGATCCGATTCCGCTCTCCGATGGGCGCAGGCTGCGGACGCTCCAGGAAGCGGCCGATCACATCATGCAGTTGCCCGAGGATGCCCAGCACGCGAGCCACTGGCAGACCGCGATCGAGACTCTGCTTAACGCGGCCGAATCGGGTGGCGGCTGGATGATGTTCGCGCGCATCGCGATGTTGCGGGCGCTGAACGCGGACGCACGCCGCAAATAGCCTCAACAATCCGTTAAGCCGCCTCCAGCACCCGCAAGGCGCCACGTAGTCCTGCGGAAGAGAAAATTAACCGTCGATTCGCTTTGCGTAGGACATGGTCGCGTCGTCGATGGAACCCAAGGTTTGCGCGCGATGCAGCGGCCGGACGCCCGAAAGAATTATATCGGCCTCGTGAACGACACGACCGAGGACAAGCGCCTTGCCGACAGCTCGGCGCGGTTGCAACCCCGCGTCATGGGCAACCTGTCGGTCGCCTCGCAGCCGCCCTGCGACGCTCGGCAAGGCCGCGACCGGAGCCGCGATCAAATCCTGAGCCAGCGGCGACACGGCCGAACGCACCTTCGGGCGACGAAACCTTAAATCAAGGAATGGCAGCGCATAAAGCTGGAGGTTGGGACCATCCGACCTTGCGGTTTGGCGTGCGCGCACCGCGAAAAAACTTAATGAAGCAATTTACCATTCCGAAAATGGCACCAGCCTAAACTCGACGGATGAACAGGAGTTGACGATGGCCTTGCTCAGGTCCTTTCTCGCCGATGAAAGTGCAGCGACCGCTATCGAGTACTGCCTGATCGCCGCCGGTATCGCGCTCGCGATCGTCGCTGTCGTGAACAACACCGGCAGCGCGCTGCTGAACAACAAGTTCAATTCGATCGACGCAGCCACGAAGTAGGCGGCACACCCGTCGCTCCGATTTGTGCGATAGCGTCGCAAGCACGGCGCCTCCATAACTCGTCATTGCGAGCGCAGCGAAGCAACCAGAGTCCCCCTGCGACGACAGTCTGGATTGCTTCGCTGCGCTCGCAATGACGGAGCAAGCTGCAGCACCACTCGGCCGCAACGCAGCCGGAACGATCGTCGTCAACGGCTGCGCAGCCTCGATCAAGGGCGGCCCCGCGACGGTCGCCAACACCAAGTTGATTCAGGCCTTCGGCCAGGACGGCAACGGCATCATCACCATCGACGAGAGCAACGGCGCAATGCCGGCGGCGAACCTTTTCGGCGCAATCCGGGCTACGCGCTTTGACGGCTACGGGAGTCCTGATACTCTGCACGTTGTGGTTCGGCGAGCCATGCTGCCAACAGACGAACCAGAGCCCTTCGAAGGATTTTGATGAGACGCGTGACGCTCCTGGCTCTCAGCCTCATGTTCGCCGGCGGATGGTCGCACGACAGCGTGCGAGGCCAGACTTCGGTAAGCCCGCCGGTTTCGCTTGCTCCGCCCGACGCATCTCTACCACTCCCGGGCGACCGGCATTCCAAGCCCAAAGGCGGGCCCGCCCGAGCGACGACTGATAGAACTGCGCCGGCGGCGTCAGGCAGAGAGACTTCACCGGCCGTGATCGGCATGCCTCAGCCGAACCCGGCCGCCGACTACGACGGCTTCAGCGTCGGCACCGTCGATGACAATGCCAGCCCGAGCCGGGTGACGCGGCCTGCGAGGTCACGCGCCGCAAAGGACACAAGGTCCAACCCTGATGCAAATGACCTCGATCAGGAAGATCGGGCGTTGAAGCGAAAGCTGATGATCTGCCAGAACTGCAAATAGGACGTTGTCAGCAGCTCCGGACGGCTGTCGCCGCTGGCAAGCCCGTAGTCCCGATGGAGAAGCCGAGCCCGCCCTCGCGAATTGCGTCCGCTCCGACATTTCAGAGGTTCGTATCAGCGGTCCTGTCGCTTGAGGGCGGACAGCAACTCTTTTCCGAGCGGTCCGGCCGAAGCGGGGTTCTGCCCCGTGATGAGCCGGCCATCGACGACGACGTGAGGCTGCCAGTTGGCTGTCGACGAGTACTCGGCACCCTCTGCCCTCAGCGCGTCCTCGAGCTCGTAAGGCACATCATCGCGGGCGTAGTCGTACTCTTCCTTCTTCGAGAAGGACGTGAGCTTCTTGCCGCGCACGAAAGGGGTGCCATCACCAAGGTTGACGCCAAGCAGCGCGCACGGCCCGTGACAAACAGCGGCGACGAGCTTGCCGGTGCTCCAGGCGCGCACGATGGCATTCTGGACCGTTGCATTGCGCTGAATGTCCACCATGGGCCCAAGACCGCCGGGCACCAGGATGGCATCGTAGTCGGCGGCGTCCACCTCGGACAATTTGCGACTGTGATTTAGGCGACGAAAGGCCTTACTCGCAAGAAAATCCCTCTGGGCGGGATCTTTCTCGTCGTACGCATCGTAAGGCGTCCATCCCCCGGCCGGGGACGCGAACTCCACCGCGACTCCAGCCTTGTCGAGCACCTCGAAAGGATGGGCGACCTCGGCGAAAAAGAAACCGGTCTTGCGATTGCGCGGACCGAGCACGGCTGCGTTGGTGACGATGAAGAGGACATGTTGGGTCAAGGTTTTCTCCTTCCGATAACGCTGTTCATTCAGGCGGCCAGTTGGCGCGACGCGGAGTACACATCAATTCGGACAGGGTTGCCCGGCCGCACCCCACATCGCCATGTCGACGAGCGGCACCTCGGGAACGACGTCGACCCGGCGTTTGATCCCGTTCACCGTGAACTCGATCAGGTCGGTACATCCTATTGCGGATCTGGTCGGCACAACAGCACTGCCTGATGGAGGCCGAGCCGTATTTCCGATTCCTGCGGGATCATGCGCAATCCCTGCGCAACGCCGGATCGGCGCGATCCGTTTTCACGTCGGCCTGGCCGCAGCACAATTCGCGATACTGCCCCGGCGTGAGACTTGCGGCCTTGCGGAACACGCGCGTGAAATTCGCTTGCGAGCCGAACCCGAACTCAAGGGCGATTTCGACCAGTGACAAGCGGTCGCGCGCGAGTTCGTGCCGCGCAGCCTGGACGCGGCGATCGGTCACGTAACGGTGCGGCGACAATCCGGTCGCCTCGCGAAACAGCCGTGAGAAATGATAGGGGCTGAGGCAGGCCTGGGCCGCCAAATCCTCGAGCCTGATGTCGCTGCCAAGAGAGGCCTCGATATAGTCCAGCACGCGCTGCACACGCCGCGGATCGAGCGACGGCGACCTGTCCGGCGCGCGCCAGCGGTCGATGGTATAATTTCCCAGAATATGCGCCGCGAGCGCAACCTGGATTCCCTCCACGAACAGCGCGTCGGTCGGCTGGCGCGGACGATGGAGCAGATCGCGCAGCGGCGAGCAGATATGGAAGAGCACCAGGTCGGCCAGGCCGTGGGCGTAGGCGATCTCGGCTTTCGCCGGATCGATATCGAAGTCGGCAAGCGCGCTGTGGTCCAGCAGCGCCGGCGGAAGATAGAGGTGAAGACACTCCATCCGGTCGGACAGTTCGAGATGGCTCTCCTGCGTCCCCACGGGAACGAGGTAGCTCATGCCCGGCCGGGCAAAGCTCTTCTGGACTTCGCCGTTGCCGACCCGGCACACCATGCCGCCGCCTGACAGCACCATGACGATTTCGGTGCAGATAGGAACGGGCGTTGCCTGCCGCCCCGCCTCGAACCTGCGATGCTCGATGCTCAGCCCCGGCCAGTCGCTGGCCGCCGCGAGCTTCTCGCTGTTTTTGTATTTCAGATCGCCATGCGTCACGAGCGTCATCATGACCTTCCGCTTCAGTTGCGGCGAATCCCGGCCCCGTATCGCGAGCGAGCGATCATTCCATCCGGTGGCGAGTTGCAGCCCCGGCCGCTGCCACGCCGATCTTCGAATTTCTCACAAGCGGCGATCGCGAAGTCCAGAGGCGGCGCGGTTAAAAGAGGTAAAAGGCAGGCAATGCAAAGGCTTGGAGCGCAGCGTGCTCGGCTTGGAAAAGCCGGTCCCGCGGCGGATGAGCAAGATGCGTCCGTCATCGCGCAGGAAATGGAAATACCGCAGTGCTCGCGAACGCTAGTGAAGCGCGCATCAACGGCAATGCCGCCGTATCGAGAATGGAGTCTGGTATGAAGCTGCTTATCTCTGCGCTTGCCGCAATGTCGATAGCAACGGCCTCCGCCGCGGTCGCGGCCGAGAGGGCCGTTTCCATCGTCCTTGTCCATGGCGCCTTCGTCGACGGATCGGGCTGGAAGGATACCTACGACATCCTCTCGAACGCGGGCTATGAGGTACTCGTCGTGCAGCAGCCGACGATCACGCTGCGAGACGATGTCGCGGAGACCGAACGCGTGATCGCCAAGGCGCGGCATCCGGTCATTCTCGTCGGGCATTCCTATGGTGGAATGATCATCACCGAAGCCGGCGATAATCCGAAGGTTCGCAGCCTCGTCTATCTCGCGGCATATGCCCCCGATGCCGGCGAGTCGGTCAGCTCGCTGGGGGAAGCACCCGTGCCACCCAGCGAGCACAAGGCTCCGGTGGTCACTGAGGGCAACTATCTCCTCGTCGACCGCGACAAATTCCCGACCTCGTTCGCGGCCGATGTCGATGCGGCCACGACCAGGTTCATGAATGCGGCACAGCTGCCCTGGGGATTGCAGGCGGTGCAGACCAAGGTCGATCGAGTGGCCTGGAAGACGAAGCCGACCCATTACATGGTGACGAGCGAAGATCACATGATCCCTCCGACCCTACAGCGCACCATGGCCAAGCGATCGGGCGCGAAGGTGACGGAGATGAAAAGCAGCCACGCGGTGATGCTGTCGCATCCGCGCGAGGTCGCGGCCTTCATCAGAAGCGCGGATACGTCCGCGACCGAGTGAGACCGGCGGCGCCGCGCACGGACGGACTTGCCTGTCGCAAACTAAGGATTCGCAACATGGCCCTCAAGGATATTCTGCCCGGAAGATTGGGCTTCGGCGCGGCGCCGCTCGGCAACATGTTTCGCGACATCCCGGAGCAGGAAGCACTCGCGACGGTCAATGCAGCCTGGGAGGACGGCATCCGCTATTTCGACACCGCGCCGTTCTACGGCGCTGGCCTCGCCGAGATCCGCATGGGGGCCGCGCTCGCCGGCCGGCCAAGGGGCGACTATGTCGTCAGCACCAAGGTCGGAAGATTGATCCTGGACGAGATCGAGGATGCCAGCGCCCGCGACCTCGGCGAGAAGGGCGGCGTCTTCCAATACGGACGTCCGAACAGGATCGTGAACGACTATTCCCGGGACGCGACACTGCGCTCGATCGAGGACAGCCTGAAGCGGCTTGGCATCTCTCACATCGACATCGCGTTTGTGCATGACGTCGCGCAGGATTTTTACGGCGACGAGTGGCTTTCGGTGTTCGAAAGCGCACGCAAGGGCGCGTTCAAGGCGCTCGATCGGCTGCGCGACGAAGGCGTGATCAAGGCGTGGGGCCTCGGCGTCAACCGGGTCGAGCCGATCGAGCTGCTGCTCGCGCTCGAACAGCCGCGCCCCGACGGCTTCCTGCTCGCGGGCCGCTACACGCTGCTCGACCACGCGAGAGCGCTTCAACGGGTGATGCCGATGGTGGCGGAACACGAGCTCGCGATCGTCGTCGGCGGCCCCTACAGTTCGGGCGCGCTCGTCGGCGGCCCGAACTTCGAGTATGCGCCGGCGCCGCCGGAAATCCTGAGCAAGGTGGCGCGCATCAAGGCGATCGCCGGCCGCTACGGCATCAGCATGAAGGCGGCCGGCTTGCAGTTCGCGCTTGCCAATCCGGTGGTGGCGGCCGTCATTCCCGGTGCGAGTCGCCCAGGCCGGATCGCCGAGGATCGCACCGCGCTCGAGGAACCCATCCCCGCCGACTTCTGGCGCGAGCTCCGTTCGGAGGGGCTCGTCAACCCCGCAGCTCCACTTCCCGCCACTGCTTGAGCGGCCCAGGCCGATGGCGGCATCGAGGTCATGCACATGGCGGTTCTTGGCGTGCCCAAGAAATAGCCGGCCTGCGCGCGAGCGGTTTTGTCGCAGCCCTTCGGCCGGCAAATGCCGGCGGCAATCGTGCGAATTCAGAACGGCTCACTTCAATAAGTTTGCAGCGCATGATAATTGCAAGCGATCTTTTCGATCGATTGGCAATGGTCAATGCGGGCTGCCACGCAGACACGACAACGGGGCACACGCCGGCAGGAACTCACATTCTGCTTCGGCCCGTTTCGACTGGTTCCCAGCCGCCAACTCCTGCTTCTCGACGGGCGCCCCGTCAAGTTGGGCGGGCGCGCATTCGAGCTGTTGCAGCTGCTGGTGCAGCGCCGCGGCGAGTTGGTCAGCAAGAATGAGCTCATGGCGGCGGCCTGGCCAGGCACATTCGTCCACGACAGCAATCTCAAGGTCAACATGTGGAGCTTGCGGCGTTCGCTGGGAGATACCCAGATCGAGCCCGTCTACGTCGCGACAGTGGCGCGCCGCGGCTACAAGTTCATCGCGGATGTCCAGGCCAGCATCGGCGAGATCGAGGACGATCCGGCGCTAGCCGAACCGGTCCCCTTGTCCAGGCCACCCTTGTTGCGCGGCATCGTCGGTCGCGAGGCGGACATCGTCGATATCGCCGATCTGCTGGCCGACAACAGGCACGTGACCCTGGCCGGCGCGGGAGGCATCGGCAAGACGACGGTTGCCGTGGCCGTCGCCCAGGCGCTCGCGCCGCGGTGCCGCGACGGCGTCTGCTTCGTCGATCTCGCGACGATCTCCGATCCGACGCTGTTCGGCTCAGCGCTGGTGACGGCACTCGGCATCAGAGGCAATACGGACAACGGTCTGGCTGCAGTGCTCGACTATCTGAGGCCGCGGCAGATGCTGCTCATCCTCGATAATTGCGAGCATGTGCTGCCCGCCGCCACGATCTTCGCCGGCAAGTTGCTGACGGACACATCGCCGTCCAGGCTGCTGGCGACGAGCCGCGAAGCGCTCGGCACCGCCACCGAGCACGTCGTACGGCTTGGCTCGCTTGCCTCGCCGAAGTCTGGCCTCGACCTGTCGATCGATCAGGCCGTGAGGTTTCCAGCGGTGCAGCTGTTCGTCCGCCGCGCCGCCGAATGGTCGGACTACCAGTTCATCGATGACGATTCCGAGGCGGTCGCCTCGATCTGCCACTCGCTTGACGGCCTTCCGCTGGCCATCGAGCTGGCGGCAGCCCAGATCGGCAGGTTCAGTCCTCGCGAATTGGTGACGCTGCTCGACCAGAAGCTGGGCTTTCGCGCCCCCGGTGCCGAGAGTGCGCCGCCGCGCCACGAGACGCTGATGGCGACGATCGACTGGAGCTTTCGGCTGCTGTCGCAGAAGGAAGCCAGACTGTTCGGCCTGCTGTCGGTATTCAGCGACGCCTTTGACGCCGAGGATGCGGTTTTCGTCGCAGAAGCGTCAGGGCTCACGCCGATCGAGGTCGTCACCGGCCTCGGCAGCCTCGTCGCCAAATCGCTCCTCAGCGCGCAGGCCCGCGGAGCGCACCTTCGCTATCGGCTGCTCGACAGCACTCGCCGCTATGCAGCCGAGCGCCGCCAGGCCGATCCCGCCTGCGGCCAGGCGCTTCGCCGCCATGCGCAGCGCGTGCTTGAGCTGTTCGAGCAGTCCGAGGAAGAGTGGAACTGGCGCGAGCCGGCCGATTGGACGGAGCGCTATCTCGGCCGCATCGCCGATCTGCGCGCTGCGCTATCATGGGCGTTCGGCGAACAAGGAGATGCTGTCGTCGGCATCAGGCTCGCGGTTGCGGCGATCACCTTGTGGTCGGAAACCTCCATCCTGTCGGAAGCACAGGCGCGATTGGAAGATGCGCTCGCCTTGGCCAAGACCGTCGCGTGCGACGATCTGTCGAAGGCAAAGCTCGCCTGCGCCCTTGGATGGAGCCTGTTCTACGCCCGCAAGATGTCGAACGAGAACGAGGTTGCCTGGCTCGATGCGATCGCCTTTTCAAGGCGCGCCGGCAGTATCGAGTATCAGCAGCGAGCACTGGTGGGTTTTGCCTTTTACCTGCTGCAGATCGGTCAGGTCCCGCGCGCCATAACCTATCTCGAGGAGGCCACCGCGCTCGCCGACCGCGGCCGCGACCTGACGGCGACGTCCGAAGCCGATCGGGCACTGGCCTGGGCGCGCGCCTTTGCCGGCGAGTTGAGCAAGAGCCGCCCGGTTCTGGATCGTCTCGCGGCGACCTATTCGCTGGCCGAGGGCCGTTCGCACAAGGATGCGAATGAGGTCTACCGGTTCATCACCGTCCGCTTCAACCTTCCGTTCGTGGCGTGGATGGAAGGGCAAGCCGACTATGCGGCAAGGCTCGCCCGCGACGCCGTCGACGCCGCGGACCGCGGCGGCCATTGGGTGTCGCAGTCGAACGCACTGGGGCTCGCCGCACTTCCTGTCGCGCTCGAAACCGGCAATCTCGACGCGCTCGAGAGTTACACGATGCGGCTGCGTCGCAACCTTGAACGCGAGCGCATCTCGCGCTGGGTTCCGGTCGAGCGCTATTTCTCCGCCTGCCTTCGCGACCTGCGTGGCGATCCGCGCGCGGTTCAGGATATTCGGGCCGCAATCGACGAGCTGATCGAATGTCGCTTTCTGATGCGGATCGGCAGCTATCTCGCGGTCCTCGCCCGCGCCTATCTGCGACAGGAACGGATCGCGGAGGCGCGCGAAGCGATCGCGCGGGCGATCGACCATCAGGAACGCCAGGGCGAGCGCTGGTGCCGCTCGGAGCTCCAGCGGGTCGATGCAGCGATCCTGCTCCGCGCCGGCGAGCCGCTGCGCGCCGAAAAGCGGTTGCAGCAGGCGCTCGCCGAAGCCCGCGCCATCGGTGCGACGACATTCCAGTTGCGGATCGCCATCGATCTCGCAGCACACTGGATCGCGACCGGCCGCAGGGCCAAGGCCATCCGACTGCTCGCCCCGATTTATGACGAATTCACCGAGGGCTTCGAAACGCCGGATCTCGTTGCTGCCAGGCGCCTGCTGCAGTGCGTGCGGCCGCTCTCGCCAGCCGGAGCCGATGCACGCTCGCGGTGCATAGCTGGCCTACCGCCGCGCTCACCGCGCGCGCTTTACGCTTCCCGGAATTCCTGATCCTCTCTCTTCAACCGACCGGATCACCGGCCTTGCCAGGGAGAGAGACGCCATGAAGCTCGGCACCGCCATTGCGGAAATCATGCGGCGCGAGGGGATCGAGATCCTCTGCGGCTATCCGGTCAATCACCTGATCGAGCACGCGGCCAGGGCCGAGATCCGCCCCGTCATGGTGCGGCAGGAGCGCGTCGGCATCCACATGGCGGATGCGATCTCGCGCGTGACCTCGGGGCGGAGCATCGGCGCGTTCTGCATGCAGCACGGGCCGGGCGCGGAGAATGCGATGGGCGGCGTCGCCCAGTGCTTCGGCGAATCCGTCCCCGTGCTGGTGCTACCGATGGGTTACCAGCGCAGGCTGGCGCATATCGAGCCGAACTTCAATTCCAGCGAGGCGATGAAGCCATTTGCGAAATCGTCCGAGCCGATCATCCTGGCCGCGGAGGTCGCCAACATCTTCCGCCGCGCTTTCACCAAGCTGAAGAACGGCCGCGGCGGGCCCGTGATCGTCGAGATCCCCTCCGACATGTGGAATGAGGAGGTGCCGGAGCCACTGAACTACACGCCGGTGCTGCGCACGCGCTGCGGCGCGGACCCTGTTCATGTGAAGGAAGCCGCCAGCCTGCTCGTCAATGCAAAGAGGCCCGTCATCTACGCCGGGCAGGGCGTTCATTACGCGCAGGCCTGGCCGCAGCTGAAACGCCTCGCCGAGCGGCTCGCGATCCCTGTCACCACCAGCCTCGGGGGCAAATCGTCGTTCCCGGAAACCCATCCGCTCTCGCTCGGCTCCGGCGGCCTCGCGGTGCCGCGCGCCGTCCCGAAATTCCTCGCCGAGGCCGACGTCATCTTCGGCATCGGCTGCTCGCTTACCGAGACCAATTTCGGCATCGCGATGCCCAAGGGCAAGACCATCATCCATTCGACGCTCGATCCGAACCATCTCAACAAGGATGTCGAAGCCAGCATCGGCCTCGTGGGCGATGCCGGCCTCGTGCTCGACGCGCTGCTGGAGGAGATCGGCAAGACAGTCACCGCCGATCGCGACGCCTCAGCCGTCGCGGCCGAGATCGCGGCTTCGCACGAGGAGTGGCTGGCGAAGTGGATGCCGAAGCTCACCAGCAATGACGCACCCTTGAGCCCCTATCGCGTGCTGTGGGACCTGCAGCACACCGTCGACATCAAGAACACCATCATCACGCATGATGCCGGCAGCCCGCGCGACCAGCTCTCGCCGTTCTGGAAGGCGGTCGAGCCCCTCACCTATCTCGGCTGGGGCAAGACGACGCAGCTCGGCTACGGCCTCGGGCTCGCGATGGGCGCCAAGCTGGCAAAACCCGACAAGCTCTGCATCAATGTCTGGGGCGATGCGGCCATTGGTTTTACTGGCATGGATTTCGAGACCGCCGTGCGCGAGCGCATCCCGATCATGTCGATCCTGCTCAACAATTTCTCGATGGCGATCGAGCTGAAGGTGATGCCGGTTTCGACTGAAAAATATCGCTCGACCGATATCTCTGGCGACTATGCCGCGATGGCACGCGCCTTCGGCGGCTATGGCGAGCGGGTGACGAAGCCGGAGGACATCGTGCCCGCGATCAGGCGCGGCATTCGGAAGACCCGCGAAGGCGTGCCGGTTCTGCTGGAGTTCATCACCAGCAAGGAGACCGAAGTCTCGCGGCCGGGCACTTGACTTGAGTCTTGTTGACGCCGGTCTTGTTGACTTCAGTCTTTTTGACTTCAGTCTTGGCCGGCCGGGCGTTTGGCGCTAAAGGCGCAGGCTGAGGGGCTTGCTCCCGGCCGCACCGGACGAACAATGACCGCGCTTACCGAGGATATGGCCGACGCGCTGAGGCGCAGGATCGACGAGCTCGAGCAGCAGCTGACATCGAGCGCGGCGGAGAACGCGCGCCTCGCCGATGAAAGGCGGGAAGCCCTCGAGCGGCAGGCCGCGACGGCCGAGATCCTGAAGGTGATGGCGGCCTCGCCGTCCGACGTACAACCGGTGTTCGAGGCCATCGCCGCCAATGCCAACCGGCTGATCGGCGGATTCTCCACCGCGGTGCTGCGCTACATCGACGGCGCCGCGCATCTTGCGGCCTTCACGCCGACCGATCCGGCCGGCGACCGCGTGCTCCAGGCCTCGTTCCCAGTGCCGTTCGCGCAGTTCCCGGCCTACCAGCTCGTGGCCAATGGAGCCGCGGCACAACTGCCCGACACCGAGCTCGAGCCGGCCGCGCGCGAGATCGCGCGCGCCCGCGGCTTTCGCAGCATGCTGTTCGTCCCCTTGATGAGCGAGGGCGCGGCGATCGGCGTCATCATCGCCACGCGCCGGACGACCGGCGCCTTCGGCGAGCACCATGTGCGCCTGCTCCAAACCTTCGCGGACCAGGCGGTGATCGCGCTCAGCAATGTCAGCCTGTTCAACACGACCAGGGAAGCGCTGGAGCGTCAGACCGCGACCGCTGATATCCTGAAGGTGATCGCGGCTTCGCCGGCCGATGTCACCCCGGTGTTCCAGGCGATCTCCGACAGCGCCAAGGCGCTGATCGTCGGGCATTCCTCCACCGTCACCCGCGTCATCGACGGCATGCTGCACCTGGCGGCCTTCACCACCGACAATGAAGCCGGCAACGCGGACCTGCTCAGCTCCTTCCCGGCGCCGCTATCCTCGTCGGGCATTCACAGCCGGGTGGCGATGCGCGGAGAATATGCCTTCCGCAGCGACATGCAGAACGAGCCCGATCTCACCGACGCCATGAAGGAGCTGGCGCGGACCCGTGGCTATCGCAGCATTCTCGTGGTGCCGATGCTGCGCGACGGCGTCGCGATCGGCACCATCGCGGTGACGCGACGGGAAGCCGGTCAGTTCCCGGACAAGGCGATCAATCTGCTCAAGACCTTCGCCGACCAGGCCGTGATCGCCGTCGAGAACACGCGCCTGTTCAACGAGGTGCAGGACCGCACGCGTGAGCTCGCCAGATCGCTCGATGATCTCAGGGCCGCGCAGGACCGGCTGATCCAGACCGAGAAGCTGGCCTCCCTCGGCCAGCTCACCGCCGGCATCGCGCATGAGATCAAGAACCCGCTCAACTTCGTCAACAATTTTGCCGCGCTCTCCGCCGAGCTGACGAGCGAATTGAACGAGGTGCTGGCGCGTCTCCCGCTCGCGAGCGACGTCCGCAGCGAGGTCGAGGAGCTGACGGGACTTCTGAAGGACAATCTGGAGAAGGTCGTGCAGCACGGCAGGCGCGCCGATTCCATCGTCAAGAACATGCTGCTGCATTCGCGTGAGGGCGGCGGCGAGCATCGCTTGAGCGACATCAACACGCTGGTCGAGGAGAGCCTCAACCTCGCCTATCACGGCGCGCGCGCCGAGACACCGCAGTTCGACGTGACGCTGAAGCACGAGTTCGATTCCGCGGCCGGCCAAGCCGAAGTCTTTCCGCAGGAGATCACGCGGGTGCTGCTGAACCTGATCTCGAACGGATTTTACGCGGTGACCAGGCGCAAGGCGGAGGACGGCGGCGCGGGCTACGAGCCGATCGTGACCGCTACGACGCGCGATCGCGGCGACCGCATCGAGATCCGGATCCGCGACAACGGCACCGGCATTGCGGACGAGGTGAAGGAGAAGATGTTCAATCCGTTCTTCACCACCAAGCCGGCCGGCGAAGGCACCGGCCTCGGGCTGTCGATGAGCCATGACATCGTGGTCAAGCAGCACGGCGGCACGATCGACGTCGCGACCAAGCCGGGCGAGTTCACCGAATTCACGATTCTGCTGCCGCGAAAGAGCGGCTTCCCGAACAAGGACAAACTTTAGCTTCGTTCTTAAGGTGCTTTCATGTATCTGACCCGGCTCATTCGGCGACAACTGGTCTCGCTGTCCGGCGTCGGCCTCATGCTGGGCGCCCTGTTCTTCGCGGCCGCGCTGACACCGACGCTGGTGCCGCGGAGTTATCTCACCCAAGGTGCCCTCGCCGGCGCCTGCTTCGCGATCGGCTACCTTGCCGGCAATCTTTGGCGCTGGCTGTGGCACTATCTTGAGCTGCCAGAGCCATCGGCGCGCCTGCGCTCGCAGGCCAATGCGCTGGTCGCGGCCGGCTGCCTGCTCGTCGTCCTCATCTATCTCTGGCGCGCCGCCGAATGGCAGAACTCGGTCCGCGCCGTGATGAAGATGGCGCCGGTCGAGACCGCGCATCCCTTCAAGGTCTGCGCCATCGCCCTCGTCACGTTCGCCGCATTGCTGCTGCTGGGGCGGCTATTCGCGCTTGTGTCGCGATTCCTCATTTGGCACGCGAAGCGCATCATTCCCCGCAAGATCGCGAACGTCATAGGCATCGTGGCTGCAGGCCTGCTGTTCTGGTCCATTGCCAGCAACGTCCTGATCAGCACGGCATTTCGCGCACTCGATTCGTCTTTCCGTGAGCTCGACGCCCTACACGAGCCCGAACGGCCGCAGCCGACCGCGCCGGATCGCACGGGAAGTCCGGCGTCGCTGCTGAAGTGGACGGAGCTGGGGCGCACCGGCCGCCGCTTCATTGCCTCGGGTCCGACCGCCGCGGACATAGGCGCCGTCACGGGCCGGGCCGCACATGACCCCGTGCGCGTCTATGTGGGCCTCGCCGGTGGAGGCACGGCGCAGGCGCGCGCGAAGCTCGCGCTCGAGGAGCTCAAGCGCCAGCACGGCTTTGAACGCAAGATCCTGATCGTGATCACGCCGACCGGGACCGGCTGGATCGATCCGTCCGCGATGGATACGGTCGAATATCTGCACCACGGCGATGTCTCGAGCGTCGCGATGCAGTACTCCTACCTCAACAGCCCGCTGTCGCTGCTGTTTCAGCCCGAGTACGGCGCGGAGGCGGCGCGCGCCCTGTTCGCGGAAATCTACGGCTACTGGACGAGCTTGCCGAAGGACAAGCGGCCGAAGCTGTACCTGCACGGCCTCAGCCTCGGCGCCATGAACTCGGAGCAATCCGCGGAGCTGTTCGAGACGATCGGCGATCCCATCGCCGGCGCACTATGGAGCGGACCTCCCTTCGAGAGCCGCATCTGGCGCTCGGTCACCGCGAACCGCAATCCGGGCTCGCCGGCGTGGCTGCCGGAATTCCGCGACAGCCGCTTCGTGCGCTTCATGAACCAGAACGGGCCGACGGTACCGCCGGATACGCCCTGGGGCCCGATGCGCGTCGTCTACCTGCAATATGCCAGCGACGCGATCACGTTCTTCGCCTACCGCGATGCCTTTCAGCCCCCGGCCTGGATGAGCGCACCGCGCGGGCCGGATGTCTCACCGGAGCTGCGATGGTATCCGGTCGTGACGATGCTGCAGCTCGCACTCGACATGGCGGTCGCGACCCATACCCCGATGGGCTTTGGCCATGTCTACGCGCCCGAACATTACGTCGACGCCTGGGTCGCGGTCACCGATATCAGTGATTGGTCTGCCGACGCGCTGGCGCGGCTGAAGAGCCATCTTGCGACGAGGGCACGGCAGGAGGCCGGTAGCCCCGCCGGCGAAGATGCTTACGCCGATCGCGGCGGCTAATTTTACTCCGCCATCTCCACCTGCGGCGTAACGGAGGGGCCGGCGAGCGGCCGCTCCTCCATCATGATCAGGCAGAGCGCGGCGCCCGTCATCAGCGCGGTGGCGGCGCCGAAGACGTAGCGGAATGCGTGCCGCATGTCCTCGGTGGGGATCGCAGGGATGCTGCCCGCGACATGATGTTCGCCGGCGAGCGGAATGTCGGCGCCGAGCGCGATCAGCAGGATCGCCGCGAAGGCCGCGACCGTGAACGAGGACATCAGCGAGCGGAAGAAGTTCAGCGCGCCGGTTATGGTGCCGACTTGCGGCCGCGAGACCGAATTCTGGATCGAGACCACGCAGACCGGGAAGGTCGTGCCGAGGCCCAGCGCAAACGCCGCCATCAGCAGCAGCAGCCCCCACAGCGGCAAGGTGGTGAACGTGAGACCGAGGCCGCAGAGCGCCGCCCAGGACGTGCCGACGATGGCGACGCGCTTGTAGTGCTTGGCGCGCGCCATGGTGCGGCCGGCGATCGCCGCACCGCAGGTCGAGACCGCCGCGAGCGGAATCAGCGCAAGCCCCGCCTCGCTGGCGCTGAGATGGTAGACCGACTCGTAATAGAGCGGGAGCTGCACGGTGAGGCCGGTGATCGCGCCGAGCGCACAGCCGCCGGCGGTCAGGCCGAATGGTACGACCGATCCGCCGAGCAGAGGCAGGGGCAGGAACGGCTCGTCCGCACGGCGTGCATGCCAGACGAAGGTGACGGCGAGCGCGACGGCACCGCCCACCATCGCGAGCACGGTCGGCGACAGCCAGGGATAGCGCGTGCCGCCCCAGGTCAGCACCAGCATGAACACGACTGCGGAGGCCATCAGCAGCACGCCGCCGAGCCAGTCGACTTTGCGCTTGCGGTGGAAGACCGGGATCTTCTTCATCTTCGGCAGCAGCAGCGCCAGCGCTGCGGCCGTGAGCGGAAGGTTGATCCAGAAGATCATCGACCAGTGCAGATGCTCGGCGAACACGCCGCCGATCACAGGGCCGAGGATGCCGCCGACCATCCAGACGCTGGAGAAATAGGCCTGGTACTGGCCGCGTTCGCGTGGGCTCACGACGTCGGAGATCACCGTCTGCACGACCGGCATGATGCCGCCGCCGCCGAGACCCTGGAGGCCGCGCGCGAGGATCAGCATCGGCATGTTCGGTGCGATCGCGCAAAGGATCGAGCCAGTCACGAACAAACTGAGCGACGTGATGATCATGGCCTTGCGGCCATAGATGTCACTCAGCGTGCCGAACACCGGCGCGACCGCGGTCGAGGCGAGCAGGTAGGCCGTGATCACCCAGGACAGGTTGGAAACGTCCTGGAACTGGCGCCCGATGGTCGGCAGTGCGGTCGCCACGATGGTCTGATCGAGGGCGGCCAGGAACATCGTCAGCATCAGGCTGATGACGATGGTGCGGACCTCGTCGGAACTCAGCGGGGCCGGCGGCGCGATGGACGGCGCGTCATCGACGCTGATCACCTCGCTCGGAAGTCGGGAGAGCTCCTCGGCGATGTCGTCGGGCAATGCCTGGATGTCGGCAGAACTGCTCTGCCGGTCGAACTTGTTCATCTCGATCGGACGCATGGGAGCGGCGCAACGCCGCGAAGGATTCGTTCTATGAAGCCAATGTAGACAGCAAAGTTCTTCTCGGGCAGGCACCGCGGCGCATGGGTGCATCCCACCCCCGGGTCATCCCGAAGACGTGATGGCCGAAAGAGCCAAACGACGGATCAGTCCTTCGGGCGTCGCTTCAGACGTGCCCGTTTCGGCAGCACGGCGGGCCATTGCACGATGTGGTCCTCGAGTTCCTCGTCCGGGACCTCCTCCTCGCTGCCCTCGACCCGGCCGCGCACGGAGACGCCGGCTTCATGAACAGTGTTGGGATCGCCCGAGACCAGCGGATGCCACCAATAGAGGTCGCGTCCCTCCGCGACGAGCTTGTAGCCGCAGCTTGGCGGCAGCCAGTTCAGGGTGCGGACATTGGCCGGGGTCAGGCGGACGCAGTCCGGAACCTTATCGGAGCGATTCGGGTAATCCTTGCAGGCGCAGGTCGACCCATCGAGCAGCTTGCAGCCGATATGGGTGAAATAGATCTGGCCGGTGTCCTCGTCCTCGAGCTTGTTCAGGCAGCAGCGGCCGCAGCCGTCGCACAGGCTCTCCCACTCCTCCCCAGACATCTCTTCCAACGTCTTGGTTTTCCAGAAGAATCCTTCCTGTCCGGAAGGTCGTTTGGGAGCTGCGGTCATGCGCCTCAACAAGATTCGAAAGAGCTACGGCTAACCCATCTAGGCCGCGCGGCCGTGACGCTGCAAGCAACGTCCCCGGAACGCCCGTAATGAACCGGGGTTCAATTAGGCCTGTTCAAAATCGCGAGCCTGACCATTGGTTTATGGGCCCTGCTCGGCTAGAAGGAACACAGAGTCCCCAGAGGACGCGAACCGGGCGCCTTGGGTTTGCCGCAACATTCCCTCAAGACGTCTCGATGCCGCCCCCGGCCGGGTGCTTGAACGCTTTCGAACCAAGCCTCAAGGGTTCTAGGTGCGCCAGATCATACCACCGCAATGGAAGCACAAGGTCGGGAATTTCTTCCTGGACCTCGATGCCCGCATCGATTCCTCCCTGTTCTCCTCGGCCAAGGGCATCCGCGAGCTCTACGAGCGTTACTCGACCTTCATGGACCGCTTCTATGTCGGGCGGTGGAAGCGCTGGGTATTCATCGAGCCGCTGTCGGAGGCGGCCACCCTGGGGCTTGGCGGCCTCGTCGTGATGCTCACGCTCGCCATCCCCGCCTTCCGCGAGACTGCGGATGAGGACTGGCTGAAGAAGTCCGATCTCGCGGTGAGCTTCCTCGACCGCTACGGCAATCCGATCGGCAGCCGCGGCATCAAGCACAACGACTCCATTCCGTTGGAAGACTTTCCGGATGTCCTGATCAAGGCGACGCTGGCGACCGAAGACCGCCGCTTCTACGAGCATTTCGGCATCGACATCGCCGGCACCGCGCGCGCGCTCGTCACCAACGCGCAAGCCGGCGGCGTGCGGCAGGGCGGCTCCTCGATCACCCAGCAGCTCGCGAAAAACCTGTTCCTGAGCAACGAGCGCACCATCGAGCGCAAGGTCAACGAGGCCTTCCTCGCGATCTGGCTGGAATGGCGCCTGACCAAGAACGAGATCCTCAAACTGTATCTCGACCGCGCCTATATGGGCGGCGGCACTTTCGGCGTCGACGGCGCGGCGCATTTCTATTTCAACAAGTCCGCGCGCGACGTCACGCTGTCGGAGGCGGCGATGCTCGCCGGCCTGTTCAAGGCGCCGACCAAATACGCGCCGCACATCAACCTGCCCGCAGCACGTGCCCGCGCCAACGTCGTGCTCGACAACCTCGTCGATGCCGGCTTCATGACCGAGGGCCAGGTGTTCGGCGCCCGCCGCAACCCGGCCTTCGCCGTCGACCGCCGCGACGAGGCATCGCCGAACTACTATCTCGACTACGCCTTCGACGAGATGCGCAAGCTGGTCGACACCTTCCCGAAATCATACGTCGAGCGCGTGTTCGTGGTGCGCCTCGCCATCGACACCAACGTGCAGAAGGCGGCGGAGGACGCGATCGAGAACCAGCTCCGCCAGTTCGGCCGCGACTATCACGCAACGCAGGCCGCGACCGTCGTCGCCGATCTCGACGGCGGCATCCGCGCCATGGTCGGCGGCCGCGACTATGGCGCCAGCCAGTTCAACCGCGCCACCGACGCCTATCGCCAGCCCGGCTCCTCGTTCAAGCCCTATGTCTACACCACGGCCCTGCTCAACGGCTTCACGCCGAACTCGGTCGTGGTCGACGGCCCGGTCTGCATCGGCAATTGGTGCCCGCAGAACTATGGCCATTCCTATTCCGGCTCGGTGACGCTGACGCAGGCGATCACGCGCTCGATCAACGTCGTGCCGGTGAAGCTGTCCATCGCGATCGGCCAGAAGGAACAGCCGAAGGCGCCGAACCCGGCCAAGATCGGCCGCGCCAAGATCGTCGAGGTCGCGCGCCGCTTCGGCCTCAAGGCGCCGCTGCCCGACACGCCCTCGCTGCCGATCGGCTCGGACGAAGTCACCGTGCTCGAGCATGCCGTCGCCTATGCGACGTTCCCGAACCGCGGCAAGGCGGTGACGCCGCATTCGGTGCTGGAGGTACGCACCGGCGGCGGCGATCTGGTCTGGCGCTGGGACCGCGACGGCCCGAAGCCGAAGCAGGCGATTCCGCCGAACACCGCCGCCGACATGGCGGGCATGATGAGCCACGTCGTCAGCGAAGGCACCGCGCGTCGCGCAGCCCTCGATGGCATTCCGACGGCGGGCAAGACCGGCACGACCAACGCGTATCGCGACGCCTGGTTCGTCGGCTACACCGGCAATTTCACCTGCGCGGTCTGGTACGGCAACGACGACTACTCGCCGACCAACCGCATGACCGGCGGCTCGCTGCCGGCGCAGACCTGGCACGACATCATGGTCGCCGCGCATCAGGGTGTCGAGGTCCGGGAGATCCCCGGCATCGGCATGGGCCAGAAGCTGCCGCCGCAGCCGAAGGACGCGAACGCGCAGGCCAGCGCGGCGCCGAAGGTGCTGGAGACCAAGCCCGGTCCGCCGCCCGTGCTGACCAAGCGCGGCGCCGACATCCTGGTGCGCGTCGAGAAGCTGCTCGATGACGCCGCCAGGACCGTGAACAAATCGACGGCTGACGACAGCAATCCGGCCAAGCCGTCCTCGGCATCGAGTGCACTCGCCTTCCCGCAGAATTATGCGGAAGAGAATGCGAATACATCCGCCCCGCGCAAGAACTGATCGAAACCCGTGCGGCTGATCCTGATCACATTGACGGCCCTTCTGCTCGCGACCGTGGTGGGCGTCGGCGCCACCTGGATGACGACGACGCGCGGCACCGAGATCGGCGCGCTCACCATCGGCGCCTGGACGGCGCGGCCGCGCACCGGCACCGCCGACGTCGATCCCTATTCGCGCGCCACCATCGTGCGCAACGGCGAGCTGCCGATCGGCACCGGCGACGGCGTCGCCTTCACCGCGACCACTGATGACAAGAAGAAGGCGCTCGACGGCCGCTGCGACGTGATCGTGTCCGGCGTGACGCCGCCGGCGCGGTTCTGGACGCTGACGCTGTACGACCGCAAGGGCCACCTCGTCGCCAATTCGCTGCAGCGCTACGGCTTCACCAGCCAGGAGATCGTGCGCTCGTCCGACGGCTCGTTCGAGATCCGCATCGCCTCGCGCTCGCGCGCCGGCAACTGGCTGCCGACCGGCGGCATCGAGCGCTACGCCCTGATGCTGCGCCTCTACGACACCCCGGTCGGGGTTGCCACGCGCACCCAGCGCGATGCGCCGATGCCCACCATCTCGACGGTGGGCTGCTCATGATCCGCCTCGCCTTCACCATCGTTGCCGGCGTGGTGCTGGGCCTCGTGGTCCATCTCGTCAGCGTGCTGGCGCTGCCGCGGATCGCGACGCAGGATGCCTATTCGCGGCTGACGCCGATGACCAAGCTCAACGGCGTGACGCAGCTTCCCCTCGCCGATCCGCAGACCTCGCCGATGCCGTTCATGGACCCGGCCTTTGCGCTGGCGATCTGCCGCTACGACCTCTCGGGCGGCCCGATCAAGCTGACCGTGCCGGTAAGCCAGGCCTACACCTCGGTGTCGTTCTACACCCGCAACGAGATCGCCTATTACGCCATCAACGACCGCTCGGCCGGCAAGAAGGTGATCGAGCTCGACCTGATGACCGAAGCGCAGCACGAGGAGCTGCCGGAGGACGAAGAGGTCACCGCGGCAGACCGCCTGATCATCGACTCGCCCAGCACCACCGGCCTGATCGTGATGAAGGCGCTCGCCCCCGAGCCCGGCCTGATGCCGCAGGCGCAGGCGACGCTCCAGGCGGCGACCTGCGGCCCGCAGACCGAACCGCAGGCCAAGGCCGAGGCGCCGCGCGGACGGCGCTGAGCGGCGGTTTCGGCGATGCCAAACAAAACTGCGAAAACAACCCCATGCACGGTAGCGGGGCATTGAAATCACGAGACGACCTCCTTTCGATCGGGTGCACCCGTTTGTAGGGCGTGATGCTTCGGCCCGCCGTCAGCTTGACCATGTGGACAGGGGGTGCGGAACGTCCCGTCGACGTGACCGACGCTTGAGAAACGCTTAAGAGACGCTTCCAGTGTGACGATCGGCGTAGCCTTGGAACAAGTTGCTTGCCCATGCAGTTTCCTCAATTGGAGAGGAAACCCAGATGAAAACAGCAACGCTTGCTTTAGCGATCTTACTCGCCTGCTCGACCGGCTATGCCTCGGCCCACGGCGCCAAACGCCATCACCATCACGGGTGGTTCAATTCAATGAACATGATGCACGGCCCCGGCCGGACCGCGGCCAGGACCGACCCGAACGGGACGGCCGGCGGGCCGACGAGCGTCAGTGGCACCGGCCCCTCAAAATTCGGGGGACAGATCCCCGGAGCCAGCGGCGCGGCACGACAGTAGTTCTGCAAACTGCAGTCTCAACACATGCTCGGGCTGCCCCGGGCACACGCCGGACGTTTAACGTTCACCGATCCGCGAACACCGTGCATGTCGCCCTATCGGCGACCTGCGAGCAGGTTTGACTCGTCGGGCAAAACAGGGGCATATTGGGATCATCGAGAGTTCGTCACACCCGCGCGGAGCAGTCCGTCGCGGGTGTTTTGTTTGGGAGCACGTGCTCTCACGATCGTTACTTTGCCTGCGTCATGCGCGCCCATAGCAGCGCCACCGGCCCCAGTGCGATTCCGCCGGCAAGAACGACGAACGCCAGCAGCCAGCCGCTCGCGCTCTGCGGACCGCCGGCAATGTCGAGTGCGGCGCCGGTTCCCCATGCTCCAAGTGCGGACAGGCCGAAGCCCACCGTCGAGTGCAGCGCGAGCGTCGCGCCGCGATGCTCGGATGCCGCCGCGGCCGACATGCCGGCGGTCAATGCGCCGGAATCGGCGGGCACGGTCAGTCCATAGATGAACAGCAACAGTGCGAGCAGCCATGCCGGCGCCGTCGCATTGAGCCCGATCACCAGCGCCACGCAGGCCGACGCGATCATCACAAGCGTGATCGCACGATGGCGGCCGAATTTCAGCGCGGCCTCGTTGCCGAGGATGCTGGCGGGCATCGAGATCACCGCGAAGCAGAAGCTCAGCACCACGGGGCTCAGCCACGATGGCGCGCCTTGATGCGCGACGACGAATGTCCAGAACCCGACCAGCCAGGTGCGGATGCCGTAGAGCTCGAAGCAATGGGCGCCATAGCCCAGGATGTATCCGAGTGCTTCGCGGTTGGCGAAGACGGGCGCGAAGTTCAGCAGCCGCCCGGCCTTCGGCGCGGGTTGCCGCCGGTCGATCAGGAGGCACGCGACCACCATGGCGATCGGGCCGCAGCCGGTGACAAGGAAAGCGGACCGCCATCCCCAGCCGTCGGCGATCAATTGCGCGACGAGAAACGAGAGGCCGACGCCGACCGAGAAGCTCGACGTGTACAGCGTGACCGCCCGCGACGTGTCGCCGGCGGGAAGCCGATCCGTCAGCGCCTTCAGGCCCGGCATGTAGGCGCCGGCAAAGCCAAGTCCCGCGAGCGACCAGATCGCGGTCCCCGACCAAAACCCTTGCGCGAAGAGACCGAACGCTGCGGTCGCGAGGCCGCTGATGATCGAGCCCCAGAGCAGGACGAGGCGCGCATCGATGCGGTCGGTCAAGGTCGTGAGCACGGGCACTGCGAGCATGTAACCGAAGGCATAGCCGCTCGCCATCAAGCCGCCTTCGGCGGCGGAGAGCCCCCACGCCGGCATCAGGTGCTGCGCCAGGTTTGCGGACAGCGTGACATGCGGCAGCAGATTGCCGACCTGGCCGATGCACATCACCGCAATCAGGGACCGACCGCTCAGCTTAGGAATGGAGCCCTCCATCGCGAGCAAGACAGCGCGATCGCCGGCAGGAGCGCCTCATGAACCGCCACACCCGGAAGCGCCCGACGTCTTCGCCGTTTCGTCGGCAGCGCAGCAGGCCGACAAGTCCTGCTTTGCCGGCCCGCCGCAGCATTCCGACGCGGCAGCGGTCTCGAGGCCGCCGCGCGTGCAGACGCCGGTCTCGGGCAGCACGAGCTCGACTCTCGCCGCCGCCGCCTTGTCGCCGGCAAGATCGGCTGCAATCGAGCGGACCTGCTCATAGCCCGTCATCATCAGGAAAGTTGGCGCACGACCGTAGGATTTCATGCCGGCGAGATAGAAGCCCGGCTCGTCATGCGCGAGCTCCCGCGCGCCATGCGGGCGCACCGTCCCGCAGCTATGCTCGTTGGGGTCGATCAGCGGCGCGAGCGCGGCGGGCGCCTCGATGGCGGGATCGAGCCGCAGGCGCAGCTCGGACAAGAAGGAGAAGTCGGGACGAAAGCCGGTCGATACGATCAATTCGTCTGCGATCACGTTGCGCGCACCGCAACACGAGCCAGCCGCGATCTCGAGGCGACCGTCGGATTCCGAGAGGTGCGTGACGCCGAATTCGGTCTCGACCTTTATGTTGCCGGAGGCGACAAGCGCGGCGAAAGCGGCGCCCAGCTCGCCGCGTGCAGCGAGCTTGTCGTTCCGGCCGCCACCGAATGCCTTCGCAGGATCGGCGCCGCGCAACAGCCAGACGGGTTGCGTGCCCGGCTCATCGTCGGCGAGATGCACGAGATCGATGAGCGTACCGATCGCGGAATGGCCCGCGCCCAGGACAGCAACGGTCTTGCCGGCATATCGGGCGCGGCGCGCACCCTGCACATCCGGCATGCCGTAAGCGATACGAGCGCTGCACTCCGGCTCGCCGATCGCAGGCAAGCCGTTGCGGCCGGCCGGATTGGGAGAGAGCCATGTGCCTGATGTGTCGATCACGGCATTCGCATGCAGCACCTCGGGCCCCTTGCCGTTCTGGTAACGGATTTCGAACGGCGCCTGCTCCCTGCCCCTGGTCTTCGCCTTGTCGAAGCCGGCGCGGCTGATGGCCGTGACGCGGCTGGAGGTCCGGATCGCCTCGCGCAGCGGCGTTCGCGTGGCGAGCGGCGTCAGGTACCCGTCAAGCAGCTCGCCGCCGGTCGGATAGGACTGTGGGTCCGGCGAATTCCATCCCGTCGGCGCCAGCATGCGCGCGGCAGCCTTGTCGACGTTGTACTCCCACGGCGAGAACAGCTGGACATGCTGCCACTGGCGGATGGCGTGCCCAGCCTCGGGGCCGGCCTCCAGCACAACGGGCGACATGCCGCGTTCGAGCATATGGGCTGCTGCAGCCAAGCCGACAGGTCCTGCCCCGATGATGGCGACCATCCTGGCGTTCATTCGTTCTCCTCCCATATTTCTAGAATCATCGAACAACATAGGCCAAAAAACATCACGCGGCCGTCTGCGTATTCCTGCACCCGACCTCGTCAGCGCAGCACTCCGCCGCCAGGAAATCGACCAGACCCTGCATGGCCTCGAAGTTCGCGTGACAGACGAGCGTTGTCGATTCCCTGATCTGACTGACGAGCCCCACCGAGACCAGAGTCTTGATGTGGTGCGACAGCGTCGAGGCTGGAATCTTCAGCTTTTCCTGCAAGCGACCGACGGGCATGCCCGCGTGTCCAGCCCTGACTAATGCGCGATAGATCTGAAGCCGGGTCTGATTACCCAGGGCTTCCAAACGTGCTGCTGCGTCGGCAATCTTCATGGCGCAACGATGCGCCCGATCGTCCGCGCCGTCAACCGTATTTCTAGAATATTCGAAATACGGCCTGGGGATGCTTCGGATTCGGATTGACCGGGCTCTAATATTTCCATAACTCTAGATATATGGAAACCGAAGAGGCCGTCCTCGCGCTTGCCGCCCTGTCCCAATCGACCCGTCTGGAGGCCTTCCGGATGCTGGTCAGGCACGAGCCCGACGGCCTTGCGGCCGGCGACCTCGCTCGCTTGCTGGAAGTGCCTCAAAACACGCTCTCCGCGCATCTATCGATCTTGAGCCGCGCACGCCTCGTCTCCTCCGAGCGGCACAGCCGCTCGATCGTCTACCGCGCCAACCTCGGCGAATTCCGCGACGTGGCCGTTTTCCTGCTGCGCGATTGCTGTGGCGGGCGGCCGGAGGTTTGCGAGCCGGTCGCCAAAACCCTGCAGTCCCGCTGCGCGCCAAAACGAAAGGAGCGATCACGCTAATGGAGACATTCGATCTTTCGCGGCGCCTCGCAGCCGAAGCGCTCGGCACCGGCATCCTCGTTGCCACTGTCGTCGGCTCCGGCATCATGGCGGCGACGCTGACCAGGGACGTCGCGCTTGCCCTGCTCTGCAATACCCTGCCGACCGGAGCCATTCTGGTGGTCCTGATCACGGTGCTAGGCCCGATCTCCGGCGCGCATTTCAATCCGGCGGTCACGCTGGTCTTCACCGGCAGGCGCGAGCTGCGGGTGAATGAAGCCGCGCTCTACATCGTCGCGCAGATCGCCGGCGGCATCGCCGGGACGATCGCGGCGCATCTGATGTTCGGCCTGCCCGTGCTCGATCCGTCGACCAAGGTCAGGACCGGCGGGCCACAATGGTTTGCCGAAGCCGTCGCCGCTTTCGGGTTGGTCGCCACCATTCTCGCCGGCATCCGCTTCCAGCGCGCGGCCGTTCCCTGGCTGATCGGCCTCTACATCACGGCCGCGTACTGGTTCACCGCCTCGACGTCGTTTGCCAATCCGGCCGTGGCGATCGCACGTTCGCTCACGAATACCTTTTCCGGCATTCGGCCCGTCGACCTTCCCGGGTTCATCCTCGCGGAACTCTGCGGGGCTGTCGCCGGCATGGTATTGATGAACTGGCTGCTCGGGCACGCCACGACGCGCGGCCCAGTCCCTGTTGCGGAGACCCGATCATGAGTGTCACGATCTATCACAACCCCGGCTGCGGCACTTCGCGCAACACGCTTGCGATGATCCGGCAGAGCGGCACCGAGCCAGTCGTCATCGAGTATCTGAAGACGCCGCCGTCGCGCGACAGGCTCAAGGAGCTGATCGCGGCGATGGGAATTCCGGTCCGGGCGCTGCTTCGCGAAAAGGGAACGCCCTACAAGGAGCTCGGCCTCGCCGATCCCAAATGGACGGACGACGAATTGCTCGACTTCATGATGGCGCATCCGATTCTCATCAACCGTCCGATCGTGGTGACGGCGAAGGGCACGCGGCTGTGCCGGCCCTCGGAGGCCGTCATCGATCTGCTGGACAATCCGGTCGGGCGGTTCGTGAAAGAGGATGGTGAAGTGGTCGAGGCCAGGTAGGCTCGAACGCCACGAACGCATTTCACTCAGACGGCCCGATCGGAGACCGATTCAGATCGGGCACCGCTTCAGGTCTTCGTGCTCGCGGTCTTGTCGAGCGCGGCCCGCAAGCCATTGGCGAGCTTGATCGCGTCGTCGTTGGCCCAGAAATGCATGAAGAACAGGCGCGGCTGCTCATCCAGCATGTGGCTGTGCAGCGCCGTCACGGCGATGCCGTGCGACCGCAACGCCTTGATGACGGGGTTCACCTCGTCGCCGGTCAGCACGAAGTCGCCGGTGATGGCCGCCTTGCCGCCGCCGGTGGGCTGGAAGTTGATGGCGGTTGCAACGCCCAGCGGCCCGACCGGGCTCAGCTGCATGCCCTGCTCGGTGACGGGTTCGCGGCGGGGCACGTTGAACTGGTAGACGCCGCCATTGGCCTGTCCCTTGACGCCGATGATCTGGTCGAGCTGCGCGGTGTCGAGATCGACGGCCGGCGGCGGGGCCGCAGGAGCCGGCACGGAAAGCGGCGTCTTGCTTTCGGCGAGCGCCTCCTTGAGGGCGGTTGCGACCTTGAGCGGATCGCCGTGACCGGCGACGTGCATGTAGAACGTCGCCGGGCTCGCGCCGAGCAGATGATTGTGCACGGCCGTGATCTCCAGCCCGCTCGCGATCATCTTCAGCATGACCGGGTTGATCTCGGACTCGAGCAGCACCAGATCGCCCATCGCCATGACGCCGCCATGGGCGGGCTTGAACGCAACCCAGCCCCCGAGCGCCAGCGCCGGCTTGATCGTGACGCCATCGAGCGTCACCGTGAGGTCGGTGCGCGGAAAGCCGTAGCGATGCACGTCGCCGGTCACCGCCGGCTTGCGGCCGAGCGCATCATCGACCTTTTGCCAGTCGACATCCTGCGCGCGGGCGGTCGTGATGAAGCAGGCGCCGATGGCCATGAGCGCCGAGATTGTCTTGCGCATTGTTTCGCTCCCTTGAGCTTGAATTCGGATTCCGGAGCTGCCTTAGTTTCGCTCCTTGATTTGGCCGCTGCTGTCGACAACGAGCTGCACCGGCTTGCCGTCCTTGATCGCCCTGGCGGTCGTTCCCTCTGCGGTCGACTTGATGTCGCTGACCTCGGTGTAGCCAGCCGCCTTGATCCTGGCGACGAGCTCGTCCTGGGTCAGCGCGCGTGCGGCCGATGCGCCGCCCGCCAGCGCCAGAATGAGGAAAGCCCGAAGGATTGTCCGTGTGCGCATGGTCGTTCTCCTGGTCGTGTCCCCGCCCCAGGTGAAGTCCGTTTCGCAAGGTGACGCGCATCGGCAAGGCCGGCGCGCCGCGCCGGAACAATGAGCCGAAATGATGTGTCGGATAATATCGGGGTGTCAGATGACATGTGGCGTCCTTGGCGAAAAATCAGGACGAGATTCTTGGGCATGTCGCCTCACGGGGAGATCGCATGTCCCCGGGCGGCCGAGTAGAAGCCGGGGTGGGCGGGCTGTCAACTCACCGCTCCCCAAGGGTCCTCACAAAGAATTTTACGATTCGTTGGAACCACGCCAACACTCTTGAACCCTGAAGACCATCTCACGTAAGCTGGTCCTCACGGGGACAATGCAGACTCCCCTTGAGACCCCGGTCCAAGCTCTGCGCAGCACGCAATACGTGGAGCTTGCGCATGGACACCGAACGTCACTCCTCTCCCCGCCACACCGTAGCCATCCTCTCACGCGGCGACGCTGCCGTGCGCCGCGAGGCCACGGCGCAGAACAGCCGCTTCGTCCGCGTCTTCGAAGCCCTCGCCGCCGTCGGCATCGAAGCCTACCCGGTGATCTACGACGAGAGCTTCGCGGGCGCCGTCCGCGATCAATTGCTCGGAGCCGACGGCGTGCTGGTCTGGGTCGATCCGATCCACCAGGGCAAGACGCGCGCCGGGCTCGACGCCCTGCTGCGCGACGTCGCCGCGCATGGGCCATGGGTGAGCGCGCATCCCGACGCTATCCTGAAAATGGGCGTCAAGGAGGTGCTCTACCGGACGCGTCATCTCGGCTGGGGCGCGGACACGCATCGCTATGACACCGCCGCAGGCTTCCGCAGCCAGTTTCCCGCGCGCCTTCGCGCGAAGGGGCCGCGCGTGCTGAAGCAGAACCGCGGCAATGGCGGCCAGGGCGTCTGGAAGGTGGAAGCGCTGCCCGACAGCGACGGCATGGTTCGCGTGCTGCATGCGCAGCGCGGCAGCACGCCCGAGGACATGCCGCTCGATGCTCTCTTCGCGCGGTGCGAGCCCTATTTCGGCTGGGGCGGCTGCATCATCGACCAGGCGTTTCAGCCGCGCCTGCCCGACGGCATGATTCGTTGCTACATGAGTGGCGCCAGGGTTGCAGGCTTTGGACACCAGAAGATCAAGGCCCTGATCCCGCCGCCGCCGGAGGGGCCGGATTCCCCCGAAGCTCAGCCTGGGCCGCGCATCATGCACGGTCCTGACGCACCGCAATTCCAGGCGCTGCGGCGAGCGATGGAGGACGAGTGGACGCCGCAGATGATGGCGACGCTCGGTATCGACGAGCCGTCATTGCCCGTGATCTGGGATGCGGACTTCCTGTACGGGCCGAAAGATGCGGCCGGCGCCGATAGCTACGTGCTGTGCGAGATCAACGCGAGCTCCTGCTTTGCGATCCCCGATGAGGCTCCGGCCGCGATCGCGCGGACGGTGAAGCAGCGCATGCTGCGAAGCCTCGGCGTGCACGACGGGCAGCGCTGACGCGCCGCCCGTCTCTGCGTCACAGGAAACCGGTCGCTCGCAAACCGCTCAGCCCTTCACCACGACGGCGCGGCCGTAAGGCGGCTGGCTCATGACCGGCGGATTGGCGGTCTGCGCGGCGAGCTCGCCGATCAGGCGGTCGGCATCGGCGGCCATGCCGTCGGGCGCCTGGATCACCAGGCGCTCCAGGGCCCAGCGATAGGAGGAGACGCGCTGCTCCAGGCACTGTTGCACCCACTGCACGATCAGCGAGTTCTCCTGCATGCGCGCGACCGCATCGTCCCTCTCCCACGGCGAAAGCGCGGAGACGCGCGCCATGCTGGCATCGCGCTTCCTGTCGAGATCGATGACCCGGATCGCGCTGGCGAAGAACGGCTCGAAACGGGTGATGTCGTTGCGGACGTCCTCGATCAGCTGCGCATAGCGCGAGGAGTGCGAGCGGTGCGGCTCGTCGATCAGGGTGCGGCCGTACATGGTGCGGTCGAACACGATCTTCTGCCGCCACGGCGAGGGCAGCGGCTTGTAGTCGCCGAATACGCTCTTCCAGGCCGGGCGCGACAGCGGCGGCTCGATCATGGGATAGGCGAGGTCGCGAAGCTGGCGCTCCTCGTCGGTGAGCTGGAATTGCGAAGGCCTCAGGCCGACGCTGCCGGTAGCCTCGGCGCCCAGCCAGCGATGCATGTCGTCGCTGCGCATGTCGGCGCGGGTGCGGCCGAAATCGCCGCCGCTGCAAGCGCCCAACGTCGCGCCGAGCAGCGCGAGCAGGACGGCCGATACGAAAGGCCGGATATGGCGGATGGGGTCCGGCATTGCAAAGAAGCCGGTCCTAGCGGCGGCGACGACGGCGCCCCGGCGCTGTGCCCTGCTCCGGCCCGCGATCGCCGCTGGTTTCGTCGCTCTCGCGCTCGATACGGATCACCGGGAGAATCAGAATCATCCCCGTGTCCGCGCGCGGTGTGACGTCCCCCGACGAGCCTGCCCGGCGACCGGCCGGAAATTCGATGATGGTCCCCATGTCAGCTCTCTCAATTGCCGCGCGATCAAAATACGCCCCTGCAACATCGCGATCATTAAGATCAGCTCATGGTTAACGGGGTGTAAACATGCGCTTTGGACCGTAACCGCACGGACCGGCGGCGCCGTCCCGACGCGGCACGAGAAGGCCTCAATTTAAGCGTCGGCTTCACGCCTCGTTTTCCTTAACGAGGCTTTACCGTGAAGGCTTTGATTTCATTTGCGTCCGGTCCCCCGAAGGAGCAGCACATGACCGACGCACCAGCCACGAACAGGAAGCCCGCCGATCGCCTCGCTGATCTCCGCGGGCAGATCAAGGTGTTGGAAGCCGAGGAGGCGAAGTTGCGCGCCGGCTTCATTGCCGGCGAGCATGCGCTCGAAGGTGACGAGCACGCGGTGACCGTCGAGACCAAGACCAATCAGCGCATCGACGCGCGCCGCATGCGCGCGGCCGTCGAGGCGTCGATCTGGTCGCCGTACGTGATCGAGACCGCGTCGACCTACGTCACCGTCGTCCGCAAAGGAGAGAGGTGAAAAGTTGGCGCAACGCCGAATCGTAACTACATGATCGAAACCGCCGCGTCGTGACGACGCCGCATCCTCTGAACGGATCTGCCAAAGTGCACTCAACCCCCACCTGAATAACCGAAAAGCCCCCGCTCGTCAAAGCGGAGGCCCTTCCGGGAAGTTGTGTGAGAGACGGCTACCACCCCGTCGCTCGGGCACCAAGGCTCACAGTGGAGAAAGCACCGTGAACCACATATCTAAGAATCCGGCCGCATCAGGTCAATACTTTGACGATGTCGACGCTGAAGAAATCGAGCTCGAAGACTACTGCGACCTGCTTCGTCGGTGCGGTGTCGGGCCGGCTGACGATGCCGCCGAGCAGCAGCACAATAAACACGCTATCAACCTCAATGAGGCGCACTCCAAGCCGCTGATCGGCTCCAGCGCGGACTTCGTGCAGGGCTTCATCCCTCCCGACTACCTGCTAGACGGCATCCTGCAACGCCGCTTTTGCTACAGCTTCACCGCTAAGACCGGCACCGGCAAGACCGCGATCATGCTGCGGCTCGCCGCGCATGTCGCGCTCGGCAGGCCGCTCGGCAACCGTGATGTAGAGCGTGGCAAGGTGCTCTACTTTGCCGGCGAGAACCCCGACGACATCCGCATGCGCTGGATCATCATGGCCGTCGAGATGGGCTTCGATCCATCGGCGATCGATGTCTATTTCATCGCCGGCACCTTCAAGATTTCCGAGATGATGGGCCGCATCAGGGAGGAGATGGTATGGCACGGCGACTTCGCGATGATCGTAGTCGACACATCGGCGGCCTATTTCGAGGGCGAGGACGAGAACAGCAACGCCCAGGCCGCGGCACATGCTCGCCGTCTGCGCGCCCTCTGCACGATGCCCGGCGGCCCCTGTGTCGTGGTCGCCTGTCACCCTCCGAAGAACGTGGGTGACGACAACCTGCAACCCCGTGGCGGCGGTGCCTTCCTCGCCGAGGTGGACGGCAACCTGATCGCTCGCAAGGATGACTCCGCTGTCGAGATGCATTGGCAGGGCAAGTATCGCGGCCCCGACTTTGCGCCGCTGATGTTCCGGCTATTGACCGTCGCCCACCATCACCTGAAAGACAGCAAGGGCCGGCTGATCCCGACCGTGCTCGCCGAGCCGCTGAGCGAGGAAGGCCGGCAGGAGATGGCCGCCACCGGACGGTCGCAAGAAGACCAACTCCTGCAGGCGATCGCCGAGAAGCCCGCGGCGTCATTGACGGAGCTGGCAACCTTGCTCGGTTGGAAGACCCGGGATGGCATGCCGAACAAGTCCATGGCGCAGCGCAAGGTTGGCGCCCTCATCAGGGCCCAGCTGATTACCAAGGGCCGCGATGGCTTCGCCCTGACCCCCGCCGGCCAGAAGGGCCTCGACAAGATCCCCCCGAAATAGGTCGGCCAGGCGTATCGCGGGGCACAACCGTATCGCCGGGGGGCCCTCTAAGAGGGGCCCCCGATACGATACGGCTTGCGCCGGTCCCCGAAGGGGTGAACCGTATGGCCGCATCGCATCGCGTGATACGGTTCATATTGCAGGACTTTTCACCCGTCCGTATCGCGAATCATATCGCCGCCGATACGGTCGGACTCTATTTAAGATTGTAGCGTAACCGTATCGGCCAACCGGTACAACGGGAACCCGGTCTGGAGGAGCGCGGCGCCTCAAGCAGTTGGCGACACGGCTCAAAACACATGGGCTGAAAGAAACCGGGGCCTCGATTGCCAATAAGCTGCCTAGGGGAACCTTCCCGGCCACCTTCTTCCTCGCGTGTATTGCAGCCCTAGAACTCGACGGAGTAGCATTGGAGGAAATCTAGCGGCGGGGGCCGATGCTGAAACCAAGCCCTTTCTTTGCGGCGATCATTATTTCGCTGCTTATTCTCGTTGCGGGCCTCGTCCACGCGTTAAAACAGCTCCACAGGTCAATGCCGAGCAGCAGGCCGACGGTGCTAAGGGGGGTGCTGTCCTAATTAGGGCACCGGCGATTTGAAATTAGGACTTGGGCCGTTGCCAAGTTTTCCGGATGCCCTTCGCCCCAAGGGTACCGGCCCCAGCTCCATACAAGTCCCCGATAGCCCCGCGAGCTGGGGCCGCTTTTATACGTAGGTATAGCTGATTCAGCCGACCCGGAGCGCGGGCGGCCTCGTCATGTGTAACAGCGTTGGCGGGGCCGCTGCCACTTGTGCGGCATTCCAGGCCGCACAGGCTATTCTCACCGATGGCGGAGAGCCGTTGGCTGCGCTCGAAGAAGGTGCCGACTGTTTGGGCGAACTACTGCCAGATTTTAGACAATGGGCCCGCCGGTTCACGCTGGCGGGCCTTCACCTAGTCGCGTTCATAATATCTTGGCGCGTACCGATCCCGGCGATCTCGGTAATAGTCGTCGCGGTAGCCGTAGCGAGGCTGGACGTAACGTTGTCGAGCGTAGGCGCCCGGGGCGTGATAGTCGTTCGGAAAGCAGCGACCGTTCGAATAGTTGAAGTCGTAGCCATCCGGACACGCGCCGTCTCTTCCTCGGAATTGCACCTGTTGAACTTGGGCTTCCTGCGCAGGGGCGGCCGGCAACGGCCCAAGCGCAGCTAACGACAGAATTGCAGCTTCAATAAGCACCGTTTTTCTCCCTCTCGGTCGATCTGTAACGAAGGGCACGGAAGCGAGTTCCTGCGACAATGCTTATAGGACGCTCACGCAGAACGGCCATTGAACGAAACATTCACTTGCGGTTCACACGCGCGACACCGGCGGGCATACTAAGCGACCAGAACAGTGGAGCTTGGCGCCACGTACAAGGCTTTCGTTTTGGAAACGCAGCCTCTCAACTTCCTTGTTCAGCAAGTAGACTGTAGTCCAACCCTTCAAGAGTAGAGCCAGTCCAACAAGTAAGGCGAGATATGGAAGTGCGCTGCGAATTTGCGCTCGCCGGTTCCATTAGACCAATGTACGTTCCATTGTGCTTTGCTTATCCATGGCAGTCATAAGTCTTTTGATTTTTATGATGCTTTGGCGGGAATGGGTGTCCGCCGCGGGGCCTCTCTAAGAATCTGATTTTACGAAGATTCTATCGTGACTCGCGGAGCCCCACATTTTGCCCCACGACTATGCGTCGCTGTCACTCTCCGTCCGCTGAAAACCATCGTCCGAACCCACGGAGGAAAAGCTGGTCACGCTCCTTAAGAAACCGGCCGCTCTTGACCGGATCGATGCGATCGGCTTCGGCAAGAGCCCAACGCGCCCAGCGCTCGACCTCGTCCGCCGGTGTATTCATCCCCGCTCCGGCAGCTGCCCTCCTGACCTCATGGTCTCCGACACCATAGCGCGCCGGCGGTGCACCACCGACCTCAAGCATGATCGACCCTTCGAGGATCACGACGGTCTCGTCGAAATCGTAATGCCAGTTGAACTTGCCCTCGGTGCAGGACCAGATCATGGTCTAGGCGGTCTTGCACGCGCTCTTCGACACAAGGTGCGAACGAGCTTCCGGATGGCCTTCAATGATCCATGACGGCTCGATTGGGGAAGGTTTGAGATTAACCGTTTCGCAATATGCAGCTTCAATAAGTTCGCGCATCAAAGCCTCGCATGCATCATTTCTCGGCATACTCAAGTGTCCATCGGAGCCCGTGAAGAGGTCAGCGAAGTACCTCGGGTTGCCTCTTTTTCCCACTGCGATTCACATAGTTTATTGCAGGCAGAAGGATAGCGGTGTCCCCTTACGGCTTGGTTGTCACGTGCCTTACGTAAAGCGGGGTTGGAGGAAGTAGTGTTCCGTCCCGATGCGCATGGCGTCGCACAGTCTCAGCTCACTGCCTTCCGCCAATGGTGCGAGGCCCGCACGGGGCGACAGCTGCGCGATCACGCTGCGATGGACCGCTTCTCGGTCGAGGACTACCACAGCTTCTGGCGCCTCTTCCTCGAGTGGTCGGACTTGCCGCGGGAAGGTGCAGCCGAGCCCGTCTGCGTCGGTTATGCCTGCGAGACCGCGCGCTTCTTCCCGGATCTCCGTCTCAACTACGTTGAGTGTCTCCTCACCGGCACTGCCGACCAGCCGGCGCTGACCGCCTGCCACGCTAACGGCAGCCGCGACCGGTTCACGCGTGGCGCGTTGCGCCTCACGGTTGCTCGACTGGCGAAGTCGTTGCAGCGGCTCGGGGTGCGCCCTGGCGACCACGTCGTGGCCATCGCACGGAACAATGCCGAGGCGGTCATTGCCTGTCTGGCGACCGCCGCCATTGGCGCGACTTTCGCCAGCTGCGCGCCAGACATGGGCGTGCCCGCCATCCTGGCACGCTTCGCCCCTCTCGAGCCCGTGGTGCTCTTCGGGTGCCTTCGCGCGGAGCCATGGGATGCGGGAGTCCCCGTCGCCGATCGCGTCCGCGAAGCGGCGGCCGGCCTGCCGAGCCTCGCGGCGATCATTGCGCTGGATGATGGCTCGCTCGACCTCGACGAGGAGACACCGCTGCACAGGCTTACCGACCTGCTCTGTGATGAAGATGGCGGCAATGATGAGCCGGGCTGGCACCGTCATCCATTCAACCATCCGTTGTTCACGATGTTCTCTTCGGGCACCACGGGCCCGCCGAAATGCATCCAGCACGGCGCCGGCGGCACCTTGCTGGAGCATCTGAAGGAGCACCGGCTGCACTGTGATCTCAGGCCTGGCGATAAGCTGTTCTTCCAGACATCCTGTGGTTGGATGATGTGGAAGTGGCAGCTGTCCGCGTTGGCTTCGGGCGCCGAGATTGTCCTTTATGACGGACCGCTCGCGGCGGCAGACACGTTCTGGCGGATCGTTGCCGAGGAGCACGTGACCGTTTTCGGCACCAATCCTGCCTATCTGCACTTTTGCGAGCAGAAGGGGTTCTGCCCCGGCCAAGTGTTCGACCTTTCTGCCCTGCGCGCCATGCTCTCGACCGGCTCCATCCTGTATCCGCGCCAGTACGACTGGGTCAGCAGCAAAGTGAAGACGTCAATCCCGCTGCAGTCGATCTCGGGTGGCACCGACATCATCGGCTGCTTCGTCCTCGGCAATCCGGATCTGCCGGTCCATCGCGGCGAGGTACAGTGCCGCAGCCTCGGCCTCGATGTCCGCTCGCTGCCGCCCCCTGACGATCCGCAGGCAAGCATAGGCGAGCTGGTCTGCGCCAATCCTTTCCCCTCGCGCCCACTCGGCTTTCACGGCGATGCCGACGGCACGCGCTTCCACGCCGCCTACTTTGCTCAGAACCCCGGCTTTTGGACACATGGCGATCTGATCGAGGCTATGCCTCAGGGGGGCTGGCGCTTGCACGGTCGTTCAGACGGCGTCCTCAATGTGCGCGGCATCCGCATCGGAACCGCGGAGATCTACCGCATCCTCGATGACGTCGAGCAGATCGTCGAGGCGATGGCGGTCGAGCAACAAGCCGAAGACGAGCCAGGCGGCACGCGCATGGTTCTGTTGCTCGTACTGCGTAAAGACGTGGTGCTCGACAGGGCGCTGGCCGGGCACATCCGCGCGAAGCTTGCACGCTGCGGCTCGCCGGCCTTCGTGCCGGCGCGTATCGCGCAGGTCGAGGCGCTTCCCGTCACTTTTAACGGCAAGCGTTCCGAACTCGCAGCGCGGGATGCGGTGAATGGCCGCCCTGTACGGAATCGCGATGCCCTGCAGAACGCGGAGTGCCTTGATGCCATTCGCAACCATCCGGTTCTCCGGGGGCCTCGAACCGTCAGCGCGTCGCCGGAGCCGGCCGCCGTCAGTCGGATGATCCCCGACGCCGAGCGGCTGCCGAAAGACCTGCAGGCAATCTGCGAGCGCGTGCTGGACATCGCTCCCATCGGCTGGTCCGACAATCTTCTGGACTCCGGCGCCGACTCGCTGGCGGTGGTGAGCCTGCTCCTCGAGATCGAGAGCTATGCGGGTCATCCGGTGCCGCTTTCGGCCTTTTCGGGCGCGCCGTCGATCGAAGGGCTGTCCGCGGTCCTCTCCGGCGCGGAGGCTCTGACGGACCGGCAGCTTGGTCGATCGGGCCTGCATGTCCGTGCCGTGGGCCCGGAGGACGTGGAGCCGGTCTGCCACTTTCTCGAGGAAACGTTTTGCGCCTCGCGCATCGAGGCGACGACATGGCGCCGCCTGTTCAATCATGGCTGGTCGGATCACGGGCGCGGCTTCATGCTTTTCGACGGCAACGCCCTGGTCGGGTTCATCGGGGCCATTGCGGCCCCGCGGCAGGTGAACGACGCGGTAGTCCTCGTCCGTAATTTGTCCTCCTGGGTTGTAAACGCGCAGTACCGCGGCTGGGGCATGGCACTGCTCGCCTCGATCCTGGATGACGCGAACGCCACATATACGTGCTTCACCCCACAGCCGTCATCCTGGGCTGCCCTCATGACGCAGGGATTCAAACCGCTGGACTCGCAGCGCATCGCCATGCCGCCATTGCTGCAGGCCGAGACCTTGTTCGCCTCGACCCGGCCGCTGATCAGCTTCGATCCGGCGCTGGTCCGCGAGAAACTGACCAGCCACCAAAAGCAAATCTTCGACGATCACGCGCCCTACGATTGCCTGCAACTCGTCATCATCGACGGGCCCGATCATGCCTATCTCGTGGTGAAACGCCGCGAACATCGTCTTGCAGCGAGCCGGCTGGGAGGGTTAGGACGGTTTCTGCCGCGGCCAATCCCCTATTCGGATATTCTGCATTGTAGTGCACCGGCTCTGCTGGTGCGTCATCTCGAGCGCGTCAAGCTGGCGATCCTGCGCCGGCAGCGCACGGCAGCACTCGTCGCGGAGGCGCGGCTCTTTCCCGTCCGGCCACGAGGCGTGGTACTTCCGATGAGCACGTGCTTCCGCTCCCCACTGACCGTCGCCAGCGAGCTCGACAGGCTTTATTCGGAAATCGTGCTCCTGCCCATCTGAAGGCGGATATTCGCCTCTGCACCATCGATGCCCGCCTTTGAGCCGACGCGGACCTCGCCTCCTGCACGCGCTCCAGGATGACGCGTCCACCCTATCCCGCCCGCGCGTCATTCGATCTGCCCAGTGTTTGAGCGATCATTTAACCCAGCATGAGCACCGTGCTTCTCCCACGTCGCGCGCAGGTCTTCGAGGAAGGATTCTGACATCCTGTTGCGCGAACCTAGCGCCCGACCTTTGGGATTACCGGATTGCCCGGGTTGCCACGGCGGCGCCCGATGCTCCATGCTTCTTTTTGCGCTCACCCGCGAAATCCGCCATCCCGATTCCCCGTCGAGGAGGGCTGAACAGATTCTCCATCCTACCCTGATTTGCCGGAGTTCAGCGTCAGGCATAATGGATCATATGGTGCAGGCACACTGGCAAGATGGAGGTGGGCTTGGGTTCTTTCCCAAGCAGCTGGAACGCTCGGAATTGTTCTTCGTGGGCACCTGGACCGCCTCGATGTTCTTCGCGAGGTGACTCTAAGGCGGAAATGGCCGCAGGACGGGGAGCGGTCCTGCGGACTATCCAGGAAAATTGACTGTCCGGGAAAATTGACTGTTTATGGAATGGGCACTTCCAGCCCGGTTGATCGGATTGATTCCAGAATTTGCTGCGCGGTTTGAGTCGAGAAATCCTGTTCCAGAAAGGAAAACCGCTATTGTTGCGGCGGCGCCACGTTAAAGGTCAGGAAGGCGAACCCAAGTTGAGGCCGCCGCGCGCAAGCTGGAGCCTCTAAATCTTTCCGTTCCCCTCGCGCCCTGGTCACCTAGAGGCCCTTCGGCTCCGCTGGCCCGACGTCTGACTTCAACAATTCGTCCAAGCATCACACGTGGCGCCCCACGCGCTTAACGGCGGCTGCTGGGGCACCTCTGCCCACCAGCTCCTAGGCGTTTGCCTCCGACCGGCCCCAACAGTGGAGCCGCTTTGTCCAGACGGATCGGCTCCGTTCCACTGAGCTTGCGCGTCGCGCCACTGCTCCGAATTTGATTGGCGCCATATCTGCTCATTTTTTGCGCGAAGCTCTGGCGAGTCGAGGAGCCGTCCGCCCGGGCCATAAACGTGTTCGAGCGGACCGTTGAACACTCTCACGTCTTGTGCATAGCAAGGCACGGCGGCGATCATGGCGGCTGAAATGATGAGTACCCTGATCATGACACCCTCCTCGAAGGTGTGAGCTGGCGAAAGCGAGAGGCATCCTCGCAACGCGTGCCGAGCTATTTAAAGTGAACTTGGCGAGCTGCGGCTTCAAGCTTTGGGGAGCTTCCGTTTGGTCACATCGACGGCATTAGCCATGGTGCTACTCACCGAATGAGCCGCGCCCGGATAAAGATGCCAGAAGCTGTCGCCGGGCTCTGCGCTCGGCGGCCCGGACTACCCGCGCCTGGAACGAGCGTTCCTGCGCGTTGGGCCTAGATCGGCCCTTACTCTGCGGCTTCTTGAGCGGTGCGGACCATCTCCGCTCGCCGGGCCAGTTCGTCGTAACTCGCCGCCACCCTGCGAAGCGTTTTCTTCGTCTCGTCGTGCTCGCAATTGCCAGCCTTCGCCCGGAACTCCTCCGCGCGGTCTCGGAAGTATCTGGTGGTGTAGATGCGCTCGATGCCCATGACGCCAATGGCCGTTTGTCGTTCATGTCGATTAATGGACCTATGGTCTAAGTGTTCCTCCGCACGCCTAGCTAGAAGGCATCCGGATTAATTCTCGCAGCTCATGGAGGTGTTGGCTCCCAGACCAACGGCGGCTGCCCCCAGGCCAGCGCAAAGTGGGTCAGGGAGTCGGCCCCTCTGCCCACGAACGCGCGGCGAGACGAGCAGCTGTCTGCTATCTCGAGCGTCATCGGCGGGTGTGGCTTCGCCGGATCGTCTATCTTGATGGTGCGACCCTGCGCTCTTCGATGGCGACTTCCACTGAGCCTCGATAGGGTCGAGGAGAGATCACGCGGTAATCCGTCAACCAGCATCTACCGAGAAGGCCGCCCACCGGCTCACGCTGGCGGGCGGCCCTTCTTCTCGTTTGCGGAATGTTCGTGTCCCGGATCAGATACGTGCGTGTTTGACCCTCAGTGTTCTAATTTGTTCTGGTTAGTGTCCTAAGTTCACTTTTGAACAAAACCACCCCGAGGTAGTTTTAACCGCATCACCGGCCGAGACTCTGTCCGTAGGCGTCGGTGGCTGAGAGACCGAGAGCGCTCCCGCCTGCATAGCGACGGGACCGCTTGATGGATCAGCGCACGTGGTCTCGCATTTCAAATGAACAGTATTTGCGCCAAACGATCCAGCAGACCCACGAGATCCTGCAACAGTCGTATGAGCTGCTCCAACAGCCGATACCCGACACTTTCCTTGGCCGCATAACGCAAGAGCCGTTTCCAAAGGAGACAGATCGCGCCATCGGATGAGATGGCCCGAAGCCATCTTTGGGATCATCGCGTCCTAATTCGAAATTTTGAATGTCCCTGGCTTAATTTGGAACGGCTGCGGTGGTTCAGCGTCTAGCTTTTTTCAGGATCACCGCCATGCCAGAGCATCACACCAATACCCTGATCCGGTGTCCCAAGTGTCAGAAGCCAGTCAAGCTCTTCGAGCGGCTTTGGAACATACGAACTGCCAGCTACGTCCACATATTCAAGTGCGAGTGCGGGGAACTGATCTGGGACGACTAGGTCGGAACCAAGGAACCTTAACATGAGTTAAGTCCCCGGCTTGACCGGGAGGCGCTCATACTCATGGCAACAGGCGACTTGGAATGGCTTGCCGAGCAGATCGAAATCAAGCTGGAGCGGATGCGCGCCAAGACTGAGCGCGAGCAGAAGATGATTCAGCGATCAGCTGAACTGATCGCCAGGGCCAAAGAGCTGCTTAGCAAGCCTGCCCCGAAAGTCTGGCCGTCGAAACGGCACAGCCTTTCCAGCGCAAAAAGAAGGCCCAAGCCGGTGGAGGGAGCGCCCGGCTCGGGCCTTGCTGGGGGTCCGCCGATCGAGCCCCCGTAGACACCTGCTGCTGCTGGACAGCGGCCCCTCACGCTGCCGGGCTCACTTCCGAAATGAAACGCCTCTCTGCCAGCCCCGGCGCGCTAGCCCAGACCAAAAACCTGCATCGGAACTAACTGTTGGGCAACCGGCGTACCTCGGACAAACGATAGGCCCCGCTGTCCTCTTGCCGAGTTCGGCGGAGCTGTTCCAGCCCATCTTCGATCGATCGGAGATCATCCAGAACGTACTTGGCTGCGGGCCCGGATATGGATTGAAGCAATTCGCGCCTAAGATCTCTCATGTCTTCAAGGGCCCGCTGGTGCCTCAAGCGGACGTAAAGCGAGACGACTGCTTTACACGACATGGCATTTCCACTTGCGAAATGAAGGCGCGCAAGATGGATAGTTGAACTGACCGAAGAGGCCCTGGTTCCTAACAGAGGACGGCCATCTCATCGAGGCCAGCTCGGCCACCGCGTGGGGATTCAGATCCCGTTGCCGCTCTGAAGACTCTTGCCGACGGGCTTGTCCCTTGATAGCTGCGCCAGCTCTATGCCCGGAAGTAGTAGGTATTGATCTCACCACCGGCCCCTCAGCTCCAGGCACTGGCGGACCCAATATCCATTTACATGTATCCATTGGCAGGGGTGCGGAGGCTCCTTGATGATTGGCCACCCGTGAACATCGATGTTCGTCGGGGCGGTGATGCCGCGCCAGTAGACTGCATTCGCGCCAGAAGAATTGAAGATCATCGCCGCAACAAAGGCGGCGATGCCAAAAGGCAGTATGCGCATGATCCGCTTCACCTCTTTGCTCCGGCCTCGTTAGCGACATCGACCCCATGGAAAAAGGCCGCAGGCCCTGCCCCTATCCTGCGGCCCATCCGGGAAATTGATTGTCTAAGTATGACTTCCAGCCCCGGTTAGTTGGATGATTCCAGAGTTCTGCTTGCGTGTTGAGACTCTAAAAGCCGTTTCGGAACGAAACTTCTACCCTGTTGCGGCGATGCGACGGTAACGTCAGGAAGGCAGACCAAGTCGGGGACTGGATGGCGAACTTGCCGTCAGCTCAATGCCGGGGAGGCGGCTCACGCAGGCCTTTCTCTTCAACCATGATGCCTTCCCCACTTCAAGAACGGCACCGATCATATTGAGATCAGACTCGGCAACATGTCCGTCATTGACAACGATCTGGTTGTTGCCGACGGCGAGACCGACATCTTCGGTAAGGACCCTAAGAGCGGCGACGCCACCAAGGTCACAGTGTTCTGGGGCGCCATCGACATATTTGAAGGCGGCGCTTTAAAAATCCGCCAGTTAACCGTCGGCATGAAGCCGCCGCCATCCACCGCCGGGCGCTACTTTGACTTCAGCACGGCGATAGGCTGCCATTCCCTCGGCGGATCCTCTTGTTGCAACTGCCTGCACCGCTCCAGCATTACCTCGGCAGGCCGATCCCGGGGTCGCTCTCGCCGCACCTCCGCGAAGTCGATCGCGGCGCCGGGGAAATCGCGCCTGCGATACCGGTTGAGTCCCTGCTCATAGCACGCGATCCAGGAAGCGGCCTGACGTTCCGCGTCGGCCTCGCCGACCAGCCCGACCAATTCGTGGACCGCGATCCCTTCTTCGCGGCCGTAGACAGCGATGCTGTCGACCTCGCGGGTGACGATCGCGCCGCGCGCCAGCCGCTCGGTCTCCTCGCCAATCAGCACGCGCGTTCCGTAGGTCTTGTTGGCGCTCTCAAGGCGGCTCGCCACGTTCACGGCATCGCCGATCACCGTGTAGTTCAAACGCAACTCCGAGCCGATATTGCCGACCAGCATGCGACCAGAATTGATGCCGATCCGGATCTGGAGCGGCTGACCCTGGTCGTCGACGAGTCTGGAGTCCTCGATCGCCCGGCGGCAGGCCAGCGCAGCCCGACAACACCGCGCCGCATGGTCGGGCTGCGGCTGCGGCGCACCCCAGAACGCCATGACGGCATCGCCGATGAACTTGTCGATCGTCCCGCCCTGAGCGACGATGGCTTCCGAGGCCAAATCAAGATACCGCGACAACAAGGGCACGACGCGATCGCCCATACGTTCGGACAGGCTGGTGAAGCCCGCGATGTCGATGAACATCACGCTCAACTCCTGAACGGCACCGCCCGCTTTCGCCTCGACGCCCTGGCGCAGCAGCGCGCGAACGAGGTCGGCCGGGATGAATTTGCGAAAGGCCGAGAGCCCGGCGGCCATTTCCGCAATCGCGCCCGACAGGCTCGCGATCTCCTTCAGGCGCGAGGGGTGCCGGCGCACCAGCTCCAGCGCAAAGGTCTCGACATGGCGGATCTCGCCGACGACGCGGGACAGCGGTGCTGCGATCACCGTACGCGCCAGAAAGGCCGAGGCTAGCGCCGCAAGCACCGCGCCGACGGCGAGGCCCAGGATCAGGCGCCGCAACGTGGTCTCGACGGGACCGAGAAACTCGGCTTCGGGAATGACGGTTGCGAGCCGCCAGCCGGGAAACGGCAGCGGCGTGAGCGCGACCTCAAAGGCGGCGCCGTCGGGAGTGAGGCGGCTGCGCCACGTATCCTTGTCGGTCCCCGCGTTGGCTAACGCCTTCTGCGCCAGCGGCAGCAATGCCTGCCCGCCGCGCGCCGGATGCAGCTCGTCGGCGTCCTTGTCGGGCGCGGCCACGAGCTCGCCGCTGCCGTCGAAAATGAAGGCCGTCCCGGTGTGCCCGACCTCGAGCTGGGCGAGGAAGCGCGCGAGGCGCGTATATTCGATGATGATGGCGAGGACGCCCTGCCGCTCCTGATAGACGTCGATCGGACCAGCGAGGGCGATCGACGGGCGCTCTCCGATGGGATGGTCGGTCACCTTGAACCAGCTGGGGTCCTCGGCCTTGATGCCGGTCTTGAACCAGGTGCGATCGGCGACGCGAAAATCGGTCGGCTCGAAGCGGCGGTTGGCGAATTCGATGTCGCCGGGCACCACGTCATATTCGTCGATCCGCCGCTGCCCGGCATGATCGGTGAGCGAGATCTCCATCATCTCCAGCCGGCCGTCACCGAGCTTGTGGGCGGCGAAGAACGCCCCGTCAGGCCAGCCGAAGGCGACCCAGGAGATCGTGGCCTGCGATTGTAGCTGTGACAGGAAGACGAATTCACGCTTGTCGGCCTCGCGGGTGTCGAGCACGTTTTGCAGGAACAGCGTGCGGATCGCGGTGTGTGCCGCGCGCGCTTCGTCGACGATGGCCGCGACCTCCTTGCGAACGGCGGCCACGATCTGCTCGTTGATGGTCGCAGCCAATTGCCGGCTGGTCGCCTCAGCCGTGCGCCACCACAGAAGGCTGGACAGGGCGGCCGTCAGGAGGATCGCGGTCAGGACCAGCGCCGAGACGGCAAGACGGATGCTGACCGTCAGCCGCCTGACCGCTTGGCCTGATGCAATGCGTCCGGAGCTGGCGATCATGACGGGGTCCGACGGGTTGACGAGGCTGCCTGGTATCTTTGTACGCAGGACCTCAGCCGTTCGTTACGTCTCGCAAATGTCGAGCCCTCAGGCCAATGCCTGCCGGCTAACGAGTCCATACGGACAAAGCATTGGCGTTATCGCGCCGGCGCGCCGCTAATCAGCCCAAGCGCACAGCGTCGTGCGCGTCACCCAACGGTCTCACCAACTCGTGAGCGGCTCCTCCGGTAACGGCGTCCGCGGCGGGAACGAACGAGACGGCGGGCCCATCGCCGAACTCCAGAGGAGAAATCTAAATGTCTGCCAAAACTACCATCAGCTCGCTGGTCCTTGCCGGCGCCGTCTCCACCGCGCTCGCGACGCTGGCCGTCGCCGGCCCCCTGACCAAGGCTGAAGCCGATGCGGCCGTCGCCGCCAAGAAAGAGAAGTGCTTTGGCGTCGCGCTGAAAGGCCAGAACGACTGCGCCGCCGGCCCGGGAACGACCTGCCAGGGCACCTCGACCGTCGACTTCCAGGGCAACGCATGGAAGTTCGTCCAGGGCGGCACCTGCGCCAACATCGAGCTGCCCGGCGGCAAGCACGGTTCGCTGAAGCCGATCTGAAGCCGACGATCGTCACGACACAATGCGGAGGAGCGATATGGACGCAGCGATCAGGCCCCGGACGTCTGCGGCCATTCCCCTCCGCTTTTCCTATGCCCCCGGCGGCGTCGCCGGGACGAGCTTCAAGCGCGAGCATCTTGCCGCCATCCTCGACGAGGGCCCGCAACGCGGCTTCTTCGAGGTCCATGCCGAGAACTACATGGGCGCGGGCGGACCGCCGCATCGCATGCTGGAACAGCTGCGTCGCGATCACACGCTGTCGCTGCATGGCGTCTGCATGTCGATCGGCGGTCCCGCGCCGCTCGACCGAGCCCATCTGGCGCGCTTCCGGGCCCTCGTCGCGCGGTACCAGCCCGCATTGGTGTCCGAACATCTCGCCTGGTCGACGCACGAGACCAGCTTCTTCAACGATCTCTTGCCGCTGCCCTACAGCGAAGCGACGCTCGATCGCGTCTGCGACCACATCGACGAGGTGCAGGAGGCGATCCGGCGTCCGTTGCTGCTGGAAAATCCCTCGACCTATGTGGCGTTCCGCTCTTCCACCATGAGCGAGACCGATTTCATGCGCATTGTTACCGAGCGCACCGGCTGCGGCCTGCTGCTTGACGTCAACAACGTCTTCGTCTCCGCAACCAATCACGGGTTCTCGGCGCTGCAATACCTCGCCGACTTCCCGCTGTCGCGCGTTGGCGAGATCCATCTGGCAGGGCACACCGATCAGAGCGACGACGAGGGCGAGCTGCTGCTGATCGACAGCCATGACGGTCCGGTCACGGATGCCGTGTGGAAGCTGTTCGAGATGGTCGTCGCGCGCTGCGGCCCCACACCGACGCTGATCGAATGGGACAGCAACATCCCGGACTGGCCGGTGCTGAAGGCGGAAGCCGCAGCCGCGCAAGCGATCCTCGATCGCGCTCACACCGTGTGTGAGCGCCATGCAGCCTGAAACGCACGCTTCCTATGCGGCCGCGTTCGCGCCGGCGCTGCTCGATCCCGACAGCGACGTGCCCGCCGTCGTCACCGGCCCGCGCGGCAAGTCGGCGGTGAAGCGCTACAACGTCTATCGCAACAACGTCACCGTCAGCCTGATCGACGCGCTCGGGGCGATCTATCCGGCGGTGCAGCGCCTCACAGGAGCGGATTTCTTCCGCGCCATGGCGCGCTTCCATGTCCGCGAGACGCCGCCGACCTCGCCACTGCTGTTCGACTATGGCCGCGATTTTCCCGCCTTCATCGCCCGCTATGAGCACGCCCGGTCGCTGCCGTGGCTCGCTGACGTCGCGCGGATCGAGCGGGCCTGGCTCGACGCCTATCACGCCGCTGACGCGGCGCCCTTGTCGGCAAATGAGCTTGCGGGGGTCGCACCGGATCGTCTGGCCAGCCTTGTCTTCACCGTGCATCCGGCGACGCGCGTGGTTCGATCGGCATTCGCTGCGGTGACGATTTTTGCTGCCAACCGCACTGGCCGCTCCGCTGACCGCGTCGATGCATCGACGCCCGAGGACGCGCTGATCACGCGGCCGGAACTCGACGTCATCGTGCAGCAGCTCCCGCCCGGCGGCGCGGTCTTCCTGACCTGCCTGATGTCGGGATGCATGCTCGCCGAGGCCGCTGCTGCGGCGCTCGAGGATTCGCCCGCCTTCGACCTCGCCATCAACATCGCCGGTCTCTTCGAGGCTGGCGCCTTCACCTCGCTGACGTCTGGAGACGCAAGATGATCACGGAACAACGCATCGCGGCAGCAGGGCCCCTGCCCTCGCTCGGCGCTCTCGCAGACAAGGCCAATGATCTGGTCCGTGCGATTGCGGCGCCATCTCTGGTGCAGCTAGTTCTTCGCGTGGCACTAGCCGTGCCGTTTTGGCGCTCAGGCATCCTTAAATGGAATGGCTTCCTCAAACTGAGCGATACCGCCGTCGCATTATTCAGCGACGAATTCATGCTCCATCTCCCAGGCGGGCCATACCATTTCCCGGTCCCGACTGTGATGGCCTTCCTCTCCGGGTTGGGCGAGGTCTGCTTTCCTGTCCTGCTGATCCTGGGTCTAGGCACCCGTTTCGCTGGTCTTGGCTTGTTGTTCATGACCGTGATCGTCGAGCTTACGGTGCCGGACGGCTGGCCAATTCACCTCACGTGGGCGGCTATGGCGCTGAGCATTATGTGCTGGGGCCCGGGGCGATTCTCTATCGACCATTTGGCCGGTCGGCTCGTCCAAACGTCAGACGAGTAGTGCCGAGCCAATGGAGGTTTCGTTTTTTCGATTTTCTTGTTCCACAGCTCAAGCTAAGCTTCTGGTCGGACCAGGGGGCAAGCAATGAAGCATTTGCCGATTTTCGGTAGTCATAGCGCGCGAGCCAAGGTCGGGACGAAAGGCCGCCCCCAATACCGCCGATTGGTCTGGCTCGCTGCCTGGTTCGCGAGAGGATACCCGAAACCTAGCGGCCATCTCGCTGCGAGCCCTGTGTCGCCGTCTGTCCCGACACCGATGTTCGTGCTCGCAAAAGGCCAGCGAGAACTGCGGCTCGACCTTTTCCGCGGCCTCGCGCTCTGGCTGATCTATATCGATCACGTTTCACCCGACCTCCTCACGTGGGCGACGATTCGCAATTACGGGTTCAGCGATGCCGCCGAAGTGTTCATTTTCATCTCCGGTTTCACCGCAGCTCTGGTCTATGGTCGCGCGACCTTCGAGGCCGGCTTCGTCATCGGGACAGCACGTGTGCTGCGGCGGGTCTGGCAAATCTATACCGCCCATCTTCTGCTCTTCCTGGTCCTGATGGCGGAAATCGCCTTTGTTACGAGCGTCTCCGAGAAGCCGGCGTTCTACATCCAGGAGATGGAGGTGGGAGAATTCTTCAGGCAACCTGGGTCTGAAATCATCCAGGCGCTCTTCCTGCGTTTTCGTCCGCTGAACATGGATGTCCTGCCGCTCTATGTGGTGCTGATGGCGTTTCTGCCCTTGGTCTTGCTGGTCGCACGTTTGCACAGGGATTTGCCGCTGGCTTGCTCGGTCGCACTTTACATACTGACGCTCCGGTACGATCTGCATCTGTCGACCTATCCGGACGGCTTCTGGTCGTTCAATCCCTACGCATGGCAGTTGCTGTTCGTCTTCGGCGCCTGGTGTGCGCTTGGAGGTCGAAAACGATTATCCCCGCTCCTCGAGTCTCGAGCAGTCTTCTGGCTCGCCGTCGCTTATCTGTGCGCCGCGTTCTTCGTCACCATGACCTGGTATTTTCCGCCCCTGGAGGCGCTGATCCCGAGCTGGTTGGCGCGGCTGATCTATCCCATCAACAAGACCGATTTTGACGTCCTGCGCTTTGCGCATTTCCTCGCGCTGGCGGTCGTCGTGCTCCGCTTCGTACCTGCCGGCTGGGCGGAGCTGCGATCCGCCTGGGCGCGGCCTCTAATCCTTTGCGGGCAGTATTCACTGCAGATCTTTGCACTTGGAGTTGCCCTGTCATTCGCAGGGTATGCGCTGCTGATGGAGATTGATGCCGGTGTCGTGCTGCACGTCTTGGTCGGCGCCGCCGGCATCTTGATGCTGTACAGCGTCGCCTTGGTGTTCAGTTGGTACAAATGGGCAATGTCCGGGCGCGAGCGCGCCAAAACGAATACGTCAGAGCTAATCACGCAAAGTGCTTAGTGATATTCACCCTAATTAATGGACCGACGGCCATGGGAAAAGAGAGCACAGATCGGTTTGTCGTCGAGCGAGATTTGAGGCTCGACCTTTTGCGCGGACTTGGTCTCTGGATGATCTTTCTCGATCACATTCCGGATGACGTCGTGGCTTGGCTTACGCTGCGCAATTACGGCTTCAGCGACGCGGCCGAGTTCTTCGTTTTCATTTCCGGCTACCTTCTTGGGTTCATCTACGTTCCCATCGTCGCCTCGGGCCAGTTCCTTGCCGCCTTGAAGCGCCTGTGGCTGCGGGCCTGGCAAATGTATGTCGCCCACATCCTGCTGTTCCTCGCCTTCACGGCGCAGATCGCCCGCGCCGCGCGGAAGTGGGACAATCCGATGTATAAGGACGAGTTCAATGTCGCTAACTTTCTTGCCCATCCTGACGAATTGATCGGCAAGGCGCTCACGCTGCAATACAAACCCGTCGATCTCGACGTTCTGCCGCTTTACATTTCCCTGGTTGTGGTTGCTCCCTTTGTGGTGTGGTGCCTCGTGCGCCGCCCGAACCTGACCCTGGCCGGTTCGATCGTGCTGTACCTGCTGGCGCGCTATTTCGATTGGAACTTGCCGTCCTATCCGAAGGGGGCAACCTGGTATTTCAACCCGTTTGCCTGGCAGTTGATGTTCTTCTTTGGTGCCTGGTGCGGCTGCGGTGCTGTCGCCCAGATCAGCAAATTCCTCCGCTCGCGCATCGTGTTCGCAGTCGCGATCGCCTGGATCCTCTTTGCCCTGGTGATCGTGATGAGCTGGCACAGCGCGTTCCTGGAGTCGCTGATCCCGAAGTGGATGATCAAGCTGATCTATCCGATCGACAAGACCGATCTCGATATGCTGCGGTTCACGCATTTCCTCGCGCTTGCCGTAATCGTCTCACGCTATCTCAACCGAGATTGGGCCGGGCTTAAGTCGAAGTGGCTCCGCCCTCTCGTGCTGTGCGGTCAGCATTCGCTGCCGCTGTTCTGCCTCGGCGTATTCCTGTCCTTTGGCGTACATTGGATGCTTGTTCAATGGAAACACCAAGTCATCGAGCAAATTCTGCTCAGCATCGGCGGAATGGCCATCATGACGGCAGCCGCGTGGGTTTTGGATCGAGCACAAAGGGTGCCGAACCTCTTCGTCGACGCGGGGATCAAGGAGGAACAAAACCTGGTCACTCAACCCGCCCCATTGGCTGGGATGCAAACACAGCCAAGCGCGGCCTGAGAAAAGGCGAGGAGTCCAGCATGTACAAGAGCCTGATGATTGCCATTGGCATAGCGTTGCTCGCAATAGGAGTTGCAAGAGCCGAGACCTCATCGCCGGCCGCAATAGACGCAGCAAGAAGCCTGGCCGTGACCTTGAAGATCGCCGATAAATACAAGTCTCTCCTTCCAGGTATCTTGCTCAGGCTCCGGCCGACCTTGTCTCAGGACCGGCCGGAGATCGAGCGTGACTTCGACGCCGCAATGCCGGCGATCTTGGAAGCCAACCAATCGAAATACACTAACTCGATGATCGAGGGTGCCGCGCCGCTCTACGCGAAGATCTTCTCGGCGGACGAACTTCGTGCCATCGACGCGTTCTATCGTAGCGCGGCCGGCCAGAAATATATTGAAAAATCGCACGAACTCTCGGAGATCAACCAAAAACTCAGCGATGACATCTCGCGCGAAGCTGCGGACGAGATGAAAGAGCGGATCACCCAGTCACTAAGAGACAAGGGACACAAACTTTAGCAGATTCGTCGTGACGGAAGGACCGCCACGCAGCGCGCCCAGAGAACGCCTTCCTAACAAGATTTTGCGGCTCGCCTTTTTTAATCGAACGGGTCACGCATGACATGCGAAAATGTACTGTTGCGAGTTGCGGACGATCTGATTTCCGCTGCGGACGCACGGGAGCCTCCTGTCGCGAGCAAGCGATGGCCCAGCGCCCCTTCGAAGATCTTTGATTGTCTGACCTTGGCATTTCTTGCCACGGTCGTGTTTGTCGCGTGCTTTACGGTCAAGGATTACGCCATCTCGAATGATGAGGGCGTGCAGCACCACTACGGGGAACTGATCATCGCGTATTATCAAAGCGGATTCCGGGTGCGCGATGTGTTCACCTTCGAAAACCTGTATCTCTACGGAGGCCTGTTCGACGTCGTCGCAATCTGGCTCGGCCACGTCGTCGCCCTCGACGTCTACGAAGTGCGCCATATCCTCTGCGCCATGACAGGTGTCGCTGGCATTGCCGTCAGTGGCGCCACGGCGCGTTCAATCGCCGGACCGCGCGCCGGCCTAATTGCCACCGCCGCGCTTACACTCTGTGGAGCGTGGTATGGCGCCATGTTCAATCACACAAAGGACATCCCGTTTGCCGCCGCCATGGCCGGGGCGACACTGTTCCTACTCCGCTTGGCTCGCCAATTGCCGTCGCCTCGCACCTTCGATGTTGTTGTCTTCGGCTGTTTTGCCGGCGTAGCGCTCGGGCTGCGGAGCTATGGCTTGCTGCTGTTTGTCTATCTCGGGCTTGCAATTCTGATCTATCTGCCCCGGGCGGAAAGCGGCAGGGCGCGCCTGTCCTTTGCGGGCAGATCCCTGTTGAAGATGTCCCCCGCCGCGGTAGTCGCCTATCCGTTGATGATGCTGGCCTGGCCTTGGGCTGCGCTGTCGCCCCTCAATCCGATCCGTGGCCTGTTTGCCTTCTCGGAATTTCAGTATGCGATCCGCACGATGTTTGTCGGGCGCGTCTACGAGATGGCCAACGTGCCGCGCGTCTATGTTCCCGGTTATCTCCTCATTCGCATACCGCTGATCACTCAGGCGGGTGCTGCGCTGGCGATGACTTCCCTCGTTTGGAACCCCGTTAAGCAGGGCGTAGTGCGGCGTCGGGAAGTTGCACTGCTATCGATTATGGTCCTGCTGCCGTTGGCCTGCCAGGCGCTCATTCATGGCCCTGCGTTCAGTGGCATGCGCCATTTCCTATTCGTGCTTCCTCCGCTCGCGATGCTCGCCGGCGTGGGCCTCAGCCATCTCCTCGATGCGCTCGCTTTACCTGGGCGCCGGCTGGCCTCAGTGGCGCTTGCGGTGGTATGCGCGTCCTTTCTGTCGGAGGGGATCACGCTGGTAAGGCTTCACCCCTACGAGAACCTGTCCTACAACGCCTTGGTCGGAGGCCTTCCGGGAGCTTTCCGCCGCTACGATCTGGACTACTGGTTCAACAGCATGCCAGAGGCGATCAGTAAGCTCGAGGCGTTCGTCAGGGACAAGGTCCCCGTCGATCGAACCAAACCGGCGGTCTATTCCGTCGCCGTTTGCGGAGAACGTCCGGCCTTTGATCATTCGGTCACGCTTCCGGAGTTGCGCTGGGACTTCCGGTCGGAATGGGACGAGTCGGAGTTCTTCATCGCTCCCACGCAGATGAACTGCGATCGCGACCTCGACGGAGAGATCGTTGGCCGTGTGGAAAGGCTAGGCGTCCCCATCGCTTATGTGAAGGATCGTCGAGCGATTGTGAAACGGCCGCCCGCAGATTCGCCGCCGCCGGTTGCCCGGCAGGAGCCCGCCGGAAAAAATATCGCGCAAGCCGTTCCGTTTGATTAACGCTCCTCGCCCGCCAAAAACTGCGGAATACTTCGCTGAGACTGCGCGGCTCGAGCGGACTGACTATGATCGGACCCAGAAGATGCCGTTCAGGACCCGTCTGTCCTTTGCCCGAGGAGCGCCAGGCGGCTTGTTCGGCAGCATCGGCTTGATGGCGCTCATGGTCGGCGAGTTCGTAGCGCACGATTCGAGCCCCAGTTCGGAGTTTGAATCACGGCAGTCTGGCCAAAGGCAACGCTCCTGGCCCGCTCTTGGTACGGCGCTTACGGACAGGAGCGAACATCAACCAGTCCTCAATCTCTGCCAAATGCGTCGCAAATGACCCTGGCTGCGTGAAAACAACGAGTCAGATAGAGATCGTCTGTGGGTTTTTCGGAGACGGTCGATGCGACGGTTCATTGAAGGCGCGGATCGCAATCAATCGACGTTGTTGCCGGAATGCCTCGATGATTGGGTCGCTGAGAGCAATCCTGTTCGTGTTGTCGATGCGTTTGTCGAAGCACTTGATCTTGACGAGATGGGTTTTGAGGACATCGAACCGTTGCCGACAGGGCGACCCGGCTATCATCCAGCGGTGCTGCTCAAGCTGTACATCTACGGCTATCTCAACCGCATCCAGTCGAGCCGCCGGCTGGAGCGCGAGGCAAGACGCAATCTCGAGGTGATCTGGCTGTTACAACGGCTTTCGCCGGACGACAAGACGATCGCCGACTTTCGTCGCGACAACGGCCTCGGTATCAGGAAGGTGTGCGCGAAGTTCGTTGAGCTTTGCCGGCGCATGGGATTGCTGACGCAGGCGAGCGTCGCCATCGACGGTTCGAAGTTCAAGGCGGTCAACACGCGTGACAAGAACTTCACAAAGGGCAAGGTCGAGCGCCGTCGCCAGCAACTGGAGGAGAGCGTCTCGCGTTATCTCGCACAGCTCGACACGGCAGATCTGCAGGAGCCATCTGAGACTCTCGCTGCGAAGACAGCGCATCTAAAGGAAAAGCTCACCAAGCTCAAGAGCGAGATGCACAAGCTCGAAGCCTACGAAGAGGCGATGCTGGCATCACCAGATCAACAGATCTCGCTGACCGATCCCGACAGTCGGTCCATGGCAACGAGTGGCCGTGGCTCGGGCGTCGTTGGCTACAATGTGCAGGTTGCCGTAGATACCGAGCATCATCTCATCATCGCGCACGAAGTAACGAATAGCGGCTCGGATCGCGCTCAACTGGCAAATATGGGCAAACAGGCCAAGGCCGTGCTCGGCGTGGACAAACTCGAGGCGGTGGCCGATCGCGGCTATTACGCAGGCGAGGAGATCAAGGCTTGCGCCGACGCTGATATCCTAGTGACTCTACCGAAGCCAAACACGACCGGCATGGAGGCGAAGGGCAAGTTTGGAAAGCACGACTTCGCATATCTGGCCAAGCAGGATGTGTATCGCTGCCCGGCTGGCGAGTTGCTGGCATATTGGCTTACAACAGTGGATGGCGAACGCACCATTCGGCGCTACGTCACGAAAGCCTGTGGCAGTTGCCTACTGAAGGCGCGCTGCACCACGGCCAAAAACCGCGTCATCTCTCGTTGGGAGCATGAGCACGTCATGGAGGATGTCCAGAAGCGGCTCGACGCTGATCCTCGGGCGATGCGTCGCCGCCGCGAGACGGTCGAGCACCCGTTCGGCACACTGAAGATGCGCATGGGCGCGACGCACTTCCTGACAAAGCGCTTGCCGAAGGTCGCCACTGAGATGGCGCTGCACGTGCTCGCCTACAATCTCACGCGCGTGATGAACATCATGGGTGCTGGTGCGCTGATCGCGGCGATTCAGGCCTGAGCCAGGATCGCTGTCGCGCGCGTGCCACCAACCTCATCATCGATCAAAGCGGCTCGGGAAAGCCATTGGGCCGCCTTCCGGGGCCTCATTATGCCATTTCGGCGCCAATCCGGGCCCCATGGGGCTGTTCAAAGCGCCGCCCCGCATTGAAACGTTTTCACGCGGCCAAGACCCTGAGCGGTCATCGGAACGCTTGGTTTGAGATAGCGTCCACGGTCAAACTCTCTTTAATGTTCGCCTTAGTTCAATATGCTCCCACCCACCTGGAGCATTGAGCCGACGACATGAGGCGGCGCGATTTCATCACAACGATGGCCATCGAACGGCCGCTTGGCCGCTATCCATTCGGGCGGGCCAGCCAGCGCAAGGTCCTCTGATCGGGGTGTTGTTCGCCGATAAGGCCGAAGGTCTTTTTCCTAAGTTGTTTATGTCCGCGTTCCCGAAGTTGTTGCAGGACAAGCGTGGCTCGGCGTCCGGCACCAAGATGGAAATCCAATATTGTTTTTCGGGTGGCGATACCGATCCAACGCGGGCCAGCGCGCGAGAGCTGATTGGGATGCGGCCGGCTGTCATTGTAGCAATTTCGAATACAGCAATGGCAGCGTTGCATCATGAGGCTACGAGTATTCCAGTCGTATTCATCAATGTCAGCGATCCTGTTGGAGTGGGATATGTAGATAGTTTGGCGCGCCCCGGCCGCAGTGTCACTGGCCTTACGCCGTTTGAACCGTCGCTAGGCAGCAAGTGGCTGTCCTTTTTGAAGCAACTCGCGCGCCATCAATTCAAGACGCGGGCGTCATCTTTAATCCTGAGCCGGGTAATAACTCTGGGTCGTTCTTGCGGGCCATCGAAAACGCTGCACCATCCCTGGCCGTCAAGACAATCGTCACGCCGCAGACAAACAGCGCGGACATTGAGCGCACCATTGTCGGTCTAGGAAACACGTCAGGGAAGAGCGGTTTGGTGTTTCTCCCAGACGCCCTCACTTACGCACGCCGAAATCAAATCGTTCAGCTCATAGCTCAGCAGCATATCCCGACCATCTATCCCTGGCGCGACTTTGTCCTCGCTGGTGGTCTCATGTCTTACGGCCCGCATGAGGCGTATGCAGATGAAATGTTTCGACAGGCTGCGAACTACGTCAATCGCATCCTCAACGGTGAGAGGCCGGCCGAAATGCCGGTGCAGGCGCCCACAAAACTGGTACTAAGTATCAACGCGAGGACGGCGAAAGCGCTCGGTCTCGAAATCCCAGCAAGCCTGATGGCGCTCGCTGACGAGATGATTGAATAAATCCATTTCGGGCGGTGGGTCGCTACGGGCCCATCGGCGAAGTTGCGACGCGCCTGACGGAGGTCAGCTCATGGCCGGCAGAGCGGACCAGATTTGCTCAACCCGAGTTCTTCGCGTTTTGGACCCATCGCGGTCCTTCGACAGAGCAGTCATGGAGGCCCGTTTTGTGGTACTTTTGGTTCCGCGCCCGGAACTGTCTGTTTTAACTCTCATTTGTCGCGCAATCATTTTTCCATTTTGAACCTCTCACCGATTTTAAATATCCAGGTGTGTTTCAACTGCTGCACCTCCCTCAGTTCCGCGCGAGAGAGCGACGTCATGTCGCGGAAGTGTTGGATGTCTCTGCGCGTAGGATTCACACCGATCGGCCATCGTCTGAAGAGTTCTTTCCAGAAGGGGAGGCATCGATGAAAGTGCTGAAAGCTGTAATCGTCGTCTTCGCACTGATTTCAGGCAATACGTCGGTCCGCGCCGACGTCGTCACGGACTGGAACGTCACGGCCATCAACGTCATGAAGGCGGTCAATGTGGCAGGCAATCCGTGGACGCGCAGCATGGCACTGGTCAATGTGTCCATGTCCGACGCGATCAACTCGGTGCAAAATCGGTATTCCCGCTACTCGACGGCCGAGCTGACGATTGATCCGAACGCCTCCGCGGAGGCAGCCGCAGCAGCGGCGGCGCGGGAAATTCTGATGCGTCAATATCCGGGACAGAAAGCGCAGATCGATGCAGCCTTCGCCGAGACGATGCGAACCATTCCGGACAACCCCGCACGGGCTGCAGGTATTGCTCTAGGCGAAAAGGCTGCCGCCGCGATTTTCACCGAACGGCAGAGCGATGCAACGAATGCGCCCGACACCTACCGCCCGCTCACGACGCCTGGCGTGTGGGTGCCGACCACGCCGCCGCTCTTCCCACAATATGCCACGGCCAAGCCGTGGGGCATGGAGAGCGCGAGTCAGTTTCGCCCGGGTCCACCACCGGCTCTTAGCAGTGCGCTCTACGCGCGCGATTACAACGAAACCAAAGAAATGGGCGGAGTGAAAAGTACCAAGCGTACTGATGCGCAGTCCGACGCCGTGCGTTTCTGGACACAGGCCAACCTTGGACCCGCATGGTTCCAGGCGGCTTCGCAGGTTTCTGATCGTCGAGGCCTTTCTTTAGCCGAAAGCGCCCGGGTGTTTGCGCTGATGTCGATGGCGCTGGCAAACTGCTTCGTCGTCGATTGGGACGCCAAATTCCAATACAACTTCTGGCGGCCGATCACCGCGATCCGCAATGGCGACCAGGACGGCAACGACGCGACCGAACGCGATGCAGGCTGGCAGCCTCTGAATACGACGCCGATGCACCCGGAATACCCGTCGCAGGCAGGGATCAACGCGGGTGCGGCACGCGGCGTTCTGGAAGCTGTTTTCGGCAGCGCGCCGGAAGGCTTTGTGGTGACCGATATTTCGGACGCGCGCCTGTCACGCCGCTTCGCCAGCTTTGCGGAGATGGCCGAAGAGCACAAGGAGGTACGCATCTGGGGCGGCATTCATTTCCGCAACTCGCTGGAGGTCGGAGCGGAAATGGGTAGCAAAATTGCCGACCATCTCGTCGCAAATTATGTGAAGCCGGCGCGATAGAACGATGTTCGGTGCCGTCGCAAGGTTGGTGGTAATCGGCGGCGCGTTGCTGCTCGCTGGCTCGCTTGACATAGACGCCGCAGAGGTCGAGGACGATCTCCCCAATCTTGCTGACCAAATCGAGCGAATGGCTTCCGAAGTCGCAATTGAGTTACAGCAAGTCTGTCCGCCTGCTTCACCCTCCGACCAGGTCGCCTTCGACCGATGTCGAAGCAGTCTGTTCGGTGACTCGATGCTAAGGCGCAACCTTGCGCCGAGGCTTCTGTGGGGTCGTCGGAATCAGGACGCTGCGGCATCACTCAAGGAGACCAATTTGACGCAGTTTGCGCCCGACGTGATCGCGGGACTCTATCTCTCGCTCTTTATGTACAGCGGCGAGTATAGCACCGAGTATGTCGAGCGAGAACGATTGTATCTGATCCGGCTCGGAGCGGGGTTCCGTAACCTGTTGCCGCCAGGAGATTTTCCGTATCCGTTCTGGCATGAAGAGGCGAAGTGGGGCGTTTACCAAGCCACCAATTCGGTCCTGCTCTGGGTCAATCCAAAGACAGCGAAGATCGTTATCGGCCAATTCACTGAGCGGGGCAAAGACAGCCCTCTTGTCTCCACCCAACCAATACAGCCTAAATTTGACGGCAACTGGACGTGGATCGACAAGGAGGGACATATTCAGCCGCGCGTGACGCTCTTTGACGGCTTGTTCCGGCAAGACAATCCTTATCTGCCAGAACTTGACTCCAGATACAGGACGCTGGCGCTGCGGATGCGCGACGCGCAGTGCAATAACTGTCACATGCCGAACAATCCCTGGAAAATGCGCCGGTTGGTGCTGATGCACACGCCAGCCCATGCGGCAGGCGAAATCACCAGGCTCATGGCGGCGGTGCGCGAGGACCGCATGCCTCTCGACGAGAGTGGTGTCGAGGATCCGCTCGAACCTACGCTCAAGCGTGCGCTGCTGGAAAGCGGAGGCGCCTTCGAAGAGTCGGTGAAGGCTGCAAAGGATTGGGAAGCGGCGCACCCGCATTAACGACGTCGATGGTCTGTATGGGCTTCGGAATCCGGGCTGTACTCAGCGGAAACCAGTCGAATCTGTTCGAGGCGCGCGGTGATCCGGACGATCTTGCTGTTTACCGCGGACGAGGTTTATCGAATAGGCGAGGCCAGCCCACGTACTGGTCATGTCGGTCGAGGGTCCGCTCAACCTGAGTTCTTCGCATTTTGCCCCGAAGGCGACATGCGCGCCCTTTCGGAGCGCTTGGTCGTGCGGACATGCGGTAGAGCCTGCAAAGATAATGGATACTCGAGATCACCTTAAAAACGGGCGGCTTTCCTAGTCGCCTGGCGAGCACTCAGGGCAGGTGTCGCCAACTGACTCCAGCACTTCGCGCAATTCTGCGACAGCTGCGTCTGGAGATACTCCGGGAGAAGGTTCGTGCCTGGCCAATTCGAGAGCACCCCGCGGGCGTGCGGGTCGGCCCGGTCCTTCGCCCAGCCATGCTCCTCTCATTCGTGGATAGCGCCCGCCTCCTGAAGCACGCTAGTTGCCCAGCCTCTCAGTGTTCGTATTGCACTCCATCTTTGCGTGGTCATCAGCATCGCGTTGGCTCCTACCAGAGCGAATCCTTACGGACCCGTGCTCGTTCCGCGGGGCATGGATTCGCAATCGGCAGAGCTAGCGATTGAGCCCGCTTCGGCCCATCGGTAAGTCGTGCCATCGACCCAGATAGATGGTCGGCACGCCAACGCCACTCGCGGCTGAAGCCGCCAACGTTCTGTTATCGCGCATCACGCGGTTCAAGGCCGTCCGCACCGTCTCATCGCCGGCCAGCGTGATTCCGCCCGTGACGTCCTTTTCTCCCGATTGATATTTCTTTGGCGTGAGCCCGAACAGCGCGCCTGCTGCCTTTGACTTTACAATGCGATGAGGATCATCAAGCGCCGATTTGTAGGTGATGGCCACCAGGGGGCCAACGCCTGGTACTGTCATAAGCCGGCGGCAGACTGCATCATCACGCACAATTGCCAGCACAGCCTTGTGTAGTCTTCCGTATTCTGCCTTCAGGGCCGATCGTGCCGAAAGCATCGCACCAGCAATGCGCTCCAATGTCGCCTGGCCTGCAACCAACTCTCGAATCCGCGCTTCAAAATTCCTTCGCGTCACCGGGCCAACCTTCAGACCGAAGTCGCGCAAAATCCCTCGGATACTTAATTCTACATCGATCAGCCGCCCGAGAAGCTGTTTGCGTGCGATCAGGAGTGCCCGGATCTCTTGCGCATCAACCGACTTTGCGTGTACCTGCCGAAACCATCCCATCCGGATCAACTGGGCGATCCCGCGGGCATCCTTGCGATCCGTCTTGACCGTCATTGCAGATAATGCGGCCTTCACGTGCCGCGTTTCCAGCAGAACTGTTTCAAATCCTGCACCTTTCAGGCCTGCATGCAGCCATTGCGACAGCGGCCCAGCCTCCAGCCCGATCCGCTTCACTGCAAAGCCGAGCGTCTCAAAAAAGTCAACTAAGGCGTCGGGTTCGCTTGCGACCTTCGCTTCCTTCAGGATCTTACCCTGGGCGTCCACAACACACACGCTCGACAGTTCCAATGACACGTCGATTCCGGCATAATTCTCCACGGCTGTCCTCCGTCTCCAGATGCTTGGGGCCGACTCAAGTCGTGACCCCGTTTCATCATCTATCGGGGGACAGCCACCATCATGACCCCTTGCTCCGGAGCCGGGCCCATTACCGCATCTAGTAGTCAGCGGGGTTCATTATCATCGGGCTTGTCGTATCGGCCGGCGCGAGCGCGCTGATGGCGCTGTCGCGCAGGAAGTGGTCAAGCGTCGCCTGGATATGCTCCTTGACCGAGTCGGGCCCGCGATCGCTCATATCGGTGTGCCGCGCCCCGGTATTGACGATGTCGATGCCGCGCGCCTTGGCCTCTTCCGGAGTCGGCAGTACTCCCGGGTCGGTCAGAAAATGCGGATCTTTCGAGCGGAACGACAGGATCTTCATGTGGTCGCTCCGGACGAAGGGCACCCTGAGATTGTCGAGCGTGATGACCTTCGACACGAGCTCGGGATGCTGCCGGGCAACGTACATGGAGACGTCGCCGCCATTGGAGTGGCCGACCAGCGTGATGTGGTCGTAGTCGGCATTCTGCTGCCGGCCCTTCAAGGTGTTCAGCACGAAGAGAATGTTGGCTTCGCAGCGCATATAGACCTCGCGGCGGCCGACATATTGCTGGCCGACATGGGTCATAAGGGGCGGATCGCTCGGCAGGTCCTGCTGGATGCTGGCGACGAGATAGCCCCGCGCGGCAAGCACGTTGGCGAGGAAGGAGTACTCGGTGGCTTTGACCGTGTTGCCGTTGCTGATGATGGCGATCGGAAGCTTCCAGAGACCGAGATTTGCCTTGGTCTCGTAGTCGCGCCGGACGGCGATGTCGACTGAGATCGGCCGCTGCCGTGAGGCGTCAAACAAGGACAGCGTCTCGTGGCGGATCGCGAATTTGGCGACGATCATGTACTGGCCTGCCGCGAGGATGCACAGCAAAGCCACAACGGCAAAAACCCTCTTCATGGTTTCGTCTCAATCAATTTTGACTGAACATGGCTACGGGAAACGCCCAGATCGAGCGATCGTGAGCAGGTTACGGGATTAAATTTAGGCAACTCTGTGAGGCTGGCCCCAAGGGCCGCATCGCAGCAACGGCTTGATGGCGGTCCATTCATGGTCGGCGAGTTCGTAGCGCATGATTCGAGCCCCCAAGTTCGGAAATTTGGATCACGGCAGTCCGGCCAAACGCAACGCTCCTTGCGCGCTCTTGGTACGGCGCTTGCGGAGCGGACATCAACCAGCCCTAAATCTCTGCCAAATGCGTCGAAGATGACCCACAAGAGACATGCGGGGTTGCGAATTGCTGTGGTGCAGACGACTGCCGCTCGTATTGCGGGCGCGGGGGTACTGTCCGTATTTAACCCACTGTCCTAAGTTGAATTTGGGGTGTCCTAATTCGTTTGTTTACCATTTTGGGGTGCGCTGGTCGCCCCTGCCCTCCGGCGCGCGTATACTATTGGAATGAGCAGGAAGCCCGCGACCACGGGCGGCGTTCATATCGTTGCCGTGACCCACAAGGGAAAGCTGGAGTACTGGGCAGCTGCCACTCGCAGATGGGAGGCCGTTGAAGTGGTGCGGAAGCAAGTGCCAGCGGGCGCAACGGCAAAGTTGTCCAAGCGCTTTTTGACGCGAGAGCGGATTGCAAAATTACGACTGCGCCCCAATCACGCTTGCCGGTTGAAGGATTTCTAGGAGGGCGCCTCAGTTGGCCCGAGGAACTATCAGCCTAGCAGCGCATCTTCATAATGCCCCCAGCCGAAAGGCGGCCCCCCACTGCTGGAGGAAAACCCCATCAGCGGGTTGGCGGCCCCCAGTTGGGGCCGTTTACAATTCAAAGATAAGGCCGCCATTTTCTTTGGTGGCTCAGGCTGGCGGCCTCTTTCGTTCACAACGCGTGTCCGCTGGTGCCGCCTCCTTGGGGAGCGAGCAACAGGACCTCACTGCCCGAAGTAGGCAGCGGCACCCTCGCGAAACACTCACCGCTTTTGGGTATTCACGTCCGCCTTGGTCTTCTTCACTGTGTCACTGACACGCTCGGTGCGCTCCGTCGCTTCCTTACGGACGACGAGTTCCTCGCCAGCCTTGACCGTCTTCTGCGCGATCGGTTCCTCGTGGACTTCGCGAACTTCAACCTCGCGCTCGCCTGGCATGGCTTGCGGGCTGCCGGTGGCAGGCCGCCTTTCGACGACGGTGCGCTCGTCGCGGAGCCGAACGTCCTTCTGAACAGGCTCCTCGACGACGTAAGTTCGAATCCGCTGGACGCGCTCCGTGGCGCGCTTGCCAACCTTCAGTTCCTCTTCCGGCAAAGGTATCACCTGCTCGCCCTGCGCTGCTCTTGAGCTCGTCGGCGCTGCGGCTCCGATGGCACCAGCATTTGAGCGACTCATCGTCCCGGAGCCGCCTGGGGCAGCCGCAGCTCGGGCATCCGCATCGTTCATTTCGAGCGGGTGGTACTTGTCCAAGATGATCTCGATCTCATCGAGCCTTGCAACCGAAGGCGAGTCCACCAGCACCGATAGCACCGCGCCTCCACCGGCCATCCGCTCGTCATAGCTGCGTCGATCGTCTTCCGGCATCCCGCTCCCGAACAGCCAATCCCAGATACTCCCTCCATCCGCGGTCGTGTGCGCGCGGTCCTTGCTGTTCAGCCTCACGCGTTCAGCAGGAACTCCAGCGCTGACTATTTCGCTGTATGCTTGTTCGGCTTCTCCGCGTGATTTGTAGACTGCTACGACGTGGCCTTGCATGTATATGTCCTCCATTGATGTGCTCGACCAACGCGAGCCCCATGCGGTAGTTCTCGACGCGACAGAATTGTTTTTGACGGCGGGGTTGGAAGCCGCCCGTTACAGCTTGCGCGGGCGCTACAAAGGGAACTGGGGAGCGCTAAGTTGCCTATTGACGGAACGAGAGCCTCGAACAGTCGCCAAGAAATTGAGATAGCGCTGCCTCTTTCACATTAGAGCCAATGTCGCTCCCATTGCGGGCTTTTCCGCGCTACCCGCCGACCGTGAGGTTTAGACCCTAAGCTGATCTCGGCGGTGCTCGGCTGCGGATCATTCTAAGCAGACCTAGAGTGCGCTAGTTCCAAGGCTCGTCCGAGTTGGCCAATTCGGGAGAGGACCAAAAACAAAGGGCACCGCTGCAGGGCGGAAGCGGTGGCGCGCCGTGGGGTTGTCGAGAAAGTTTGGAACATGCCCTCGAATACTGGTTTGAGGCTCTGGGTGCTTCTGCCTGCTCTAGGGACTTCCGCGATGGCGCTCCAGATTAGCCTCGGGAATGGACTTTTAGCGGCTTTGCCCCCAGCGGATCTCAACCTGCTTGAGCCTCACTTCAGAAGATATCGTTCGAGTCTCACGCTGTGTTGGTGCGAACCGGTGATGAGCTCAAACAGGTCTATTTTCCTATTAGCGGGATCTTAGCGTTCCTGGTTGAGATGTCGGACGGACACATCGTGGCGTCAACTCTCATGGGCTCGGAAGGCGCGGTCGGGGCTCTCTCTGTTCTTATCCCTCGCACTCGCCCGTCACAGCAACTGCCTATGTGGCCGGTGCTGCGCTCCAGGTTCCTGTTTTACGATTGCAACAAGCTTTTGAGCAAAGCGGCGCCATTAAGCGTGTTCTGCGCCTCCATCTCCGCACTCAATTGCTGCAGCTTCAGAATGTGGCTGCCTGCAACGCTGTGCACTCGGCGGAGTGCCGTATGGCTCGATGGTTGCTCGAGATTCATGATCGTGTCGCGAACGGGGAGATTCGATTGACGCAAGAGGCGCTCGCACAACTTATCGGGGTGCGGCGAACGACCGTTACTCTAACGATGCGTAAACTTCGGGAAATCGGCTGCATCATATCGGAGCGACGCGGCGTATTGGAGGTCCACCGAACGCGGCTCGACGCCTCCGCAATACTACCCTTTCTCATGAGATCGAGAAAAGGCTTGAACGTTTCCCTGTCGCGAGGGCTTAGTCATTCGGACGCGGGCGACTGCTTGCACCGGTCCCACTCGTGCTTCTCGCGTTAGATAGCTCGTCGATGGGATGGCGCCGCTTCTGGCCCATCGCGACATATTGCGCTGCCGCCCGAAGTCGGTCGCTATAGGGGCAAAGCAGACATCGCTTTGGTCGCCTCGCGCCGCGGGGTTTATGGGTAGCTAGTGATGCGATAAACTCGTGCGTTGCCCTCAACACCACGCAACGGCGCGTCGAACTCTTGGACATTCCGGCCTGTCAACAATTCGCGAACGCCGGGAGCCGTGTAGAGCGCTTCAGTGAGACAGATTTCCCCGGCGTCCGCAAATGACTGCACCCGTGCGGCTATATTCACAGTTTGGCCGAAGTAGTCGAGATTTTCATTGAGGGTCACCGCGATGGAGGGCCCGCAGTGAGCGCCCATCTTGAGGATAATGGCAGGCTGATCCCGCTCGAAGTTGAATTGGCCGATCCGCCGGAGCATTTCGAGCGCCGCTGCGACCGCGTCAACGGGCCGGGAGAACGCTGCCATGACGGCATCACCAATGGTCTTCACAATTGCACCGGCATTCTGTTGAGCGACTGCGTCCAGCAGCGCAAAATGTTCTCTGACCAACGCATAGGCATTGAGATCTCCCAGATGCTCGTAAAGGGCGGTCGACCCCTTCAAATCGGTGAAGAGGAGGGTCACCTGGCGGACGCCGAGGCCTTCCTGCTCGTCGACACGCTCGGAGCGGAACAGCTTGCGGAAAGTCTGCCGCGTCAGCAGCATGCCGCCGGACACGTAGGGATCGAACTCGAGTGTCGGCTTCTCCGGCATCGCTACGATCTCGGGCGGCCAATTAATCAGGAGCACTGAGCCGCGCTTTGCGCCAGTATTGCTGATCTCAAAGACGGTCGGCCCCGACGGCACGGTCGACATTGCGGATGTAAATCGCTGCCCATCATAAGTGATGCGAAGGATTCCCGGCGTGCGGGGCGCGGGGCCTGAGGAGTCCGCCACGGGAAGCGTGAAGCCAGCCTGCGTCTGAACGTTGACGCCCGAGAGCGCGCCGGGCTTGATGTCGGCCTGCAGGGGCGTGGTCACGCCTGGCGGCAGATATGTCATGCCGCATACAAGCGTGCGCAGAACATCGACAAACCTGGCCCCGCCCGGCAGCCGCCCGCTGTCGGCAAACTTCAGCTTCCAATGCAGGTCTTGGATTGAGAGGCTGTCAACGTCGTGCAATGCGAGACGACGTACCTGCGGCGAGACTGAGAAAGAAGCCTGGATAAAGTCATCGAGATCCGTCTCACCGTCGATATCGCATAGCCCGCAGACGAAATGGCTCCGGAGTGCGCGCAGTTTGCCGAAGCTTTCTAGGACCAGGCCGGAATGGGGGCACAGAATGTCCCAATGCAGGTCGACCAGTCCGGCGCGGGCAGCGTGGAGAAACAAATCGATGGCTTCCGGTTCGGCCACGCCGCGATCTCGAGCGAATGCCAAAGGATTGGCGCGGAAGATACTGACCTCGTCGCCGCTGCGGATCAGGGTTTCGAACTTCGAAATGACCCGAGGGCTCCAGGCCCTGGCCTGCTCGATCTGGATCATTTTGCTTTCGAGAAGCCGTTCGTCAATCGACGTCATCGACAGCTCCTGACGGTGTCAATAATAGCAAAAGTAGCACATTCGAAGGTGCACGGGTCATTCGGTCCCCGATCCAAACATAACGCACTGCAGCACGTCGCAGTAAACCGATGTGGCGCCATTGGGAGAAACCTCCTAGCTGAGATTCGAATGGCTACCGAGCCACCCGCGTCGCCGCGCCTAGTTGCTTGGCCGAACGCGCAAGCGGGTCCGGCAGTGGCTGGGTCAACGATCAGCCCACACGACCGGGCGGCCGAACGTCTGACGCGGTGTATCCGTTACTCTGCTACGGGCTTCAGCCATGCGCCGGATCGGGTCCCTCCGAAATACGCACAAGGCGAATCCCCATCCGGTCGCCTTCGGTCCGCAGACGCTGCATGTCATCTAGTTCAGCTGGACGTATCGCCTCTTATTAATCCAAGGACTCCTCTCGCGTAAGCAACATTGACAGCGACCGAATTGTCGGTGCGGCAAGCAGCACAATGGGTGACATGACGGCCCAGGAGACGAGCCAAGAGGCCAGCCAATTCGACAAGAATTGCCCGGTTGCCATCGCGGGAAAGCTGGCGATGCCGGCGGCAATCAGGGAGGTCAATCCCGACTGGATGACGCCGAAGACGAAGTGACTGTAGCGGCGCGGAATTGCGAACATAGAGCCCTCAAAATCGATCAAGCGGCCGCTATGCTACTCGTGCGTATCACCATTTCAATGCGTGTGGATGCTCAAAGGGAAGCCCTGCGTGCCTATTCTGCCGCCATCGGCATCATTTCCTGTTGCTCATGGAGGACTACACCCGCGAGGGGATCGAACTCACCTTTCCATGGTGCACTCTCAAGCACAGCCTTGGTATGGGCGTAGCCCGCATCCCACCGTCGCATGATTCCTTTCGGGCTGAAATCGATATCCTTGGTATGGGTCTCGCGATCGAGCTGAGGCGCAAGAAGACGAACGACATGCATGCGGGTCCGGCACCCATAACCGGTCAGCTCGCGGACGGCAGGATCGGCACGCTCGCTCTCAGGCAGGCGAGCGGCGAGCTCATTGATAATGTGGCGCAACCGATGCGCCTGCTGTTGCCGTGCGATCTGACTTGCAATTCGGCTCGAATACTGCACGTCCTTATGCCGGTTGAAGACCTCTGCCATGGTCGTGGGCTCGTGACCCATTGGATTCCACAGATGAACTGCAAAGATCAGCGAATCGTTGCGCGGGTTATCGTCAAAGACCGCTTCCGTGGGCGTGTTCGAGAGAATGCCTCCGTCCCAATACAGTTCGCCGTCAATCCGTATCGCGGGGAACGCCGGCGGCAGCGCGCCCGACGCCATGATGTGCTTCACCGTCAGCTCGCCGTCGCGGGTATCGAAGTAGCGCATCTGACTGGTCCGAACGTGAGCCGCGCCAACGGTCAGCCGCGGCTTGCAGCGATTCACCAGGTCGAAGTCCACAAGCTCGCTCAGTGTCTTCTCAAGTGGAGTCGTCGAATAGAACCCCGCGTGATCGGCGCCGAGCGGATAAGAATCCCCGGCGTGAGCCAGTGGATTGGGCCGAAAAAAGCCCGGAATTCCGTTGGTAACCGTCGCCCAGTACGAAAGCTTGTCATCGAAATCTGGAAAGGCCGTGCGCAGATTCCAGATCGGATTCTGCTCCATGCGCTTCCAGAAGGCCTTGAGCCTCGCCAATCTGTTCTGAGGCTCATTGCCCGCGATCAGGCTGGCGTTGATCGCCCCAATCGAGGTCCCGATGATCCAATCAGGCTCGATGCCCGCCTCGTGGATCGCCTGGTAGACCCCGGCCTGATACGAGCCGAGCGCTCCCCCGCCCTGCAGCACAAGCACGACTTGGCCGGGCAAATCCCGGACCTTGGCGGCCTCGACCGCATTTCCCTGCATCGCATTCATCTTTCGCTCGCCTGAACGCTTGCTCTCGTCATTCTTCGCAGAGCCGCGGAGTTTGTTACGGTTGCTCATCTCAGTGAGCAGTCCAACCGCCATCGACCGGGAGGGCAATGCCCGTGATCGAAGCCGCCGCATCGGTCGATAGAAAGACCGCCAACGAGCCGATCTCCTCCACCGTGGCGAAGCGCTTGTTGGGCTGCTGGGCGAGAAGTACATCGCGAATGACTTGATCCCGTGAAATGCCGTGAGCCTTGGCTTGACCGTCGATTTGCGCCTCCACGAGGGGCGTATAGACATAGCCTGGGCAGATCGCGTTGCAGGTGATGCCCTCTTCCGCGGTCTCGAGAGCCGTCGCCTTGGTCAGGCCGACGATCCCATGTTTGGCGGCGACATAGGCCGCCTTGAAGGGGGATGCGACCAGCGCGTGGGCAGACGCAATGTTGATGACTCTGCCGAACCCATTCATCCGCATTGCGGGCAGCGCAAGGCGGGTCGTATGAAAGGCGGAAGACAGGTTGATAGCGAGGATTTGATCCCACTTTTCGACCGGAAACTGCTCCAGCGGCGCGACATGCTGGATGCCAGCGTTGTTGACGAGGATATCCAGCCGGCCGGACTGGGCCACCGTCGCCGCAATCATTTCAGCGATCGATTTCGGCTTGCTCATGTCGGCGGGCGAATAGCTCGCCCCTACCCCGAAATCCGCAACGATCTGCTCGCGCGTCCGTCCAATCTCCTCCGGAGCTCCAAGACCGTTGAGCACCACGTCGGCACCGGCAGCCGCTAAAGCTCGCGCAATCCCGAGCCCAATGCCGCTGGTCGAGCCGGTAACCAGCGCTACCTTGCCGACCAGCGTCCGCGCGGCGGTTTGATCCTGCAACTTGATGGGAATGTTCATAATCCGAGCCTCTCTTCGAGCGATGGCGGGTCTGGTGGCCGGACCTGGCCTTTGCGAACTTTGAGAGGTTTTCCCAGTCTCCGGAAATGCCCTTTAGCTTCCGAAACCATGCACGCTCGCTATCGGGGTCGGGATGTCATTTCTGCCCTCGGTCGGCTAGAGTTCCCACCGATCTCGCTGGGGAGCCGATCCATGGAAATGCACCAGGTCAGATATTTTCTCGCGGTGGCGCAGCAGCTCAATTTCACGCGCGCAGCGGAGGAATGCAATGTGACGCAGCCATCGCTCACCCGGGCGATCAAGCAGCTCGAAGCCGAGCTGGGCGGCGACCTGTTCCGCCGCGAGCGGCCCGCAGCGCAACTGACGGAGCTCGGGCAGCGCATGCATCCACTGCTCAAGCAATGCTACGAGGCGGCGGCGGGCGCTCGTTCGTTGGCGTCTTCGTTCAAGAGCGGTGAAATCGGGGCGCTGCGCATCGCGTTAACGCATTCCATCGATCTTGCACTGCTCATTCCCCACCTGAGCCAGATCATGCGTCAGTTCAATCGCCTCGAATTCTGTTTCCTGCGCGGCACCGGTCGGGAAGTCGGCGAACTCCTCAAGAAAGGTGAAGCGGAGCTCGGGATTGCGTCCGAGATCGATGAAGCCTGGGACCGGCTCGACACCTGGCCACTGTTCACGGAGAGATTCGAACTCGTCGTCAGCAAGGACCATCGGTTCGCCGAGCGCGCTGAGATCGAGTTCGATGATCTGCGTACGGAGCAGCTCTTGAGCCGAAGTTATTGCGAGCATTCCAAACGCATTGCGGCCTCACTGCGCGAGCACGGCATCAACGTCAACCACAGCCACGAAATCTCCAGTGAGCGCGATTTGATCGAGCTGGTCGAAGCGGATATTGGTGTCGCCTTGGTCCCGCACACGTCTCCTCTCCCGACCAATCTCAAGCGCGCGGGCGTGGTGGGATTGGACGCCCGCCGCACGGTCAATCTCTATGGCGTCGCGGGACGCCAGCGCACCGCGGTAGCCTCCGCCGTCATGCGGATGCTAAGAGGGGCCGATTGGCGAGAGATCGCGGGGTAGCTGGCCCAGCTTCTTTTCCCGCAGTCACGCGAGTAGGACGTGTGCTCATTGAGGCAATTTCGGCTGCTGGCGGCGAAGCGGAATCATCTGTTCGGGATGAGTTCTACTGGTTTCGATCCACAACGGGCCAAAGTTTGACAACGGCCCAGCTAGATCCACGGCTCTGACAGATGTTCCGCCCTAAGCGCCCGCAAAACCGCAGGGCGTTCGGCAATCCTGTTGGCGTAGCGTCCAAAGTGAGGCCAGCTCGCACCCGGCCGCGCCATGCCTCGAGACCACCTGCAGAGAACAAAGGCATAGGCATCCAGTATCGAATAGTCCTCCCCGAGCAGCCAAGGTCTCGCATCAATAGCCAACTCAGCATCAATGATGTCGAACAACTCTACAACACGCGCCTCAGCGCCAGAACGCAGCTTGATCTGCGCAGCTTCGTCAGCCGTCCACTTGCTCGGGTGTAGGTAATTTGACAATGCGGGGTGCAGGCTCGTGGCCAACCACATGAGCGACTTATAGAAATGGGCTCTGCCATCCGTTCCGACCTCAGGTGCCAATCTTGATCCCGGATGTTTGTCTGCAAGATATAGCGAGATCGCGGCGGCCTCGTAGAGGATCAAATCACGTTCTTTGAGAACCGGAATTAGCCATTTGGATTGAGCTTCAAATACGCTTCGCGCTTGTGGATGCTTGCATATCGATCGACGAAGACCAGCCGATGCTCGATGCCAATTTCGTGGAGCAGGATATGGGGAAGAAGGCTGATATAGCTGGGGTAGTAGTAGTAAAGCTCGATCATAATGCTGGCTCGGTGCAGGGACTCAATGGGGTCCTAGAAAAGTCAAATAATGCGCCACACAGGCGTCGCCGCGGCAACGTCCCTTAGCTCCGAGAAGCGGTTGGGAGCTGTTCGTCATTGCGCCGGAGTAGTGGGCCCGATGATGTCAAGCCTCCCGAGTGAACGCCACGCCGCCGAGCTCATGCTTCTGTTCGTGGTCGACGCCTGGCCGCCACATCATGCTGTCAGAGGGAGCGGTGGGCCTATCTAGATGCGCGTGGTTCGTCGGACGACGGCCACTTTGCGTGTAACGGCTTCACCGCATCCACCGTCCCGGCGACGGGACTTCGGGCACCGGGCTTCAGTTCATCCCGGTTGCGTTCTCGATCTCCTCCACGTCTTCTATGCTGCGATTGAGCCCGCTTCGGCCCATCGGTAAGTCGTGCCATCGACCCAGATCCGATGCAGGATCACTGCGAGCTTGCGTGCCAAGGCGACCTTTGCGCGCTTCGAGCCCCTCCGCTTGGCGACGTCCATCCCCCAGCGTTTGAGTTTTGAGAACCGCGTGATGCGCGATAACAGAACGTTGGCGGCTTCATACAAGGCCGTCCGCACCGTCTCATCGCCGGCCAGCGTGATTCCGCCCGTGACGTCCTTTTCTCCCGATTGATATTTCTTTGGCGTGAGCCCGAACAGCGCGCCTGCTGCCTTTGACTTTACAATGCGATGAGGATCATCAAGCGCCGATTTGTAGGTGATGGCCACCAGGGGGCCAACGCCTGGTACTGTCATAAGCCGGCGGCAGACTGCATCATCACGCACAATTGCCAGCACAGCCTTGTGTAGTCTTCCGTATTCTGCCTTCAGGGCCGATCGTGCCGAAAGCATCGCACCAGCAATGCGCTCCAATGTCGCCTGGCCTGCAACCAACTCTCGAATCCGCGCTTCAAAATTCCTTCGCGTCACCGGGCCAACCTTCAGACCGAAGTCGCGCAAAATCCCTCGGATACTTAATTCTACATCGATCAGCCGCCCGAGAAGCTGTTTGCGTGCGATCAGGAGTGCCCGGATCTCTTGCGCATCAACCGACTTTGCGTGTACCTGCCGAAACCATCCCATCCGGATCAACTGGGCGATCCCGCGGGCATCCTTGCGATCCGTCTTGACCGTCATTGCAGATAATGCGGCCTTCACGTGCCGCGTTTCCAGCAGAACTGTTTCAAATCCTGCACCTTTCAGGCCTGCATGCAGCCATTGCGACAGCGGCCCAGCCTCCAGCCCGATCCGCTTCACTGCAAAGCCGAGCGTCTCAAAAAAGTCAACTAAGGCGTCGGGTTCGCTTGCGACCTTCGCTTCCTTCAGGATCTTACCCTGGGCGTCCACAACACACACGCTCGACAGTTCCAATGACACGTCGATTCCGGCATAATTCTCCACGGCTGTCCTCCGTCTCCAGATGCTTGGGGCCGACTCAAGTCGTGACCCCGTTTCATCATCTATCGGGGGACAGCCACCATCATGACCCCTTGCTCCGGAGCCGGGCCCATTACCGCATCTAGTCGAAGATCAATGCTCGCGGCTCGCGCTCTCCAAGGCCTTGAGCAGGTCGTCGATTTCCATTCGCTTGCGGAAATCGGGATCTACGAAGCGAGCCTTCACGACGCCATCTCGTCCGACGACGAAAACTGCCGGGATCGGCAGCATCCAGCCGTCATTGCCGTGAAACCGCGCCATATCCTGATAGGACAGCAGTCCCTGGATCTCCGTACCCAGCCAGATCGCCAGATTGAGGGAGAGCGCATAACCGTTGTCGAGATCGGTTAATACTGGGAAGGGCGCCGCGGAGTCGGCCTTGAATTGCTCGGTATATTCCTGCGTCTCCGGCATGATGGCAACGATCTGCGCGCCCATAGCCTCGATACGATCCTGCGCCTGGATGACCGCTCGGACGTTCAGCCGGCAATAAGGGCACCAATGACCTCGAAAGAACATGACCGCTACGGGGCCGCGCGCGATCAGCGAATCCAGCGCAACTAGGCGTCCTTTCTCGTCGGGCAACACGAAGGCCGGCATCACCTCGCCCGGGCGAGGCGCGTTCTCTCCGCCACCATTCTCGGCTAGTCGCGCGACGAGACGGTCGACCGCCTCGCCATAGGCGGGAAAGATCTCCCGGCCAGCTTTCGCGTAAGCCCGAAGCTGCTCATTCAGCGTCCCCTCCATGTCACGGCAGCGCTGGAAGGCGAGCTTGAGCCGTTCTGCGTCGGCTGGGGAAAGGGATGTCATTTTCCGCTCCGGCAAGAGTGAGGTCTATTATTGGGCACTTCGTTCGCCTCGCAAGGGGCGCCCGTCCATCGAATGCCCGATCCCTGTCAAACGGAAATGCCGATCCCCAATCGGTTCGATAGCCGCCGCCTATCGCGCGCCGCGATAGCGCCGAGCTATCAGCTCCAGAGCCAGACGGCATTTCACCTCTTTGAGGGGCCCGTCCATCCTCGTGTGGCCCAAAGTTTCCCATCCATGGAGGAAAACCCATGAAACGTCAGATCATCCTGCGTGTTGCGAATGTCGTCACCTCCCTTCTGCTATGCTGCCTCGTCCTTGCCGCTGCGACTTCGCTCGCGCGGGCCGACAGCGACGACGGCATCGTCCGAGTGAAGAGCGCGGTGTCGATGCCCGAAGCGATCAGCCGCATAAAGGCGGACATTTCCACGAAGGGCATCAAATTCTTCCTTGAGGTCGATCAGTCGAAACTTGCCGCGGATGCCGGCATCAAGCTTCGGCCTTCGACATTGCTGATCTTCGGCAATCCTCCGCTTGGTACCCAGTTCATTACCGCCAATCCCAATGCCGGCCTCGATTGGCCTGTTCGCCTGCTCCTCACGCAGGATGAGAATGGCGACGTCTGGGCCGTGTGGACCGACTTCGACTGGATCGCCAGGCGGCACAACATCCACAATCGCGAGGCGCAGTTCAAAATGGCCACTATGGTCGTGAAGTCGATTACCTCGACGATCACAACGAAGTAGCCGCCGGTCGCTCCGTCGCGGCTCGAAGGCGAGCCGTCCGGATGCCTAAGCTACTGATGAGGCAGCGGAGGACGTTCCATGACGAGCGAGAGATTCGATGTGGTGATCCTGGGCGGCGGAAACGCCGGCATCGGCGTGACCGGTCCGGTCCGGCGCGCCGGCCTCTCGGTGGCGATGATCGAGCCGCGTGAACTAGGAGGCACCTGTCCGAACCGCGGCTGCACGCCGAAGAAGATCTTGGTCGCTGCGGGCCAGGCCCTGCACGATATTGATCGCGCGACCGTTCATCACATTGCAGTGGGTAAGCCCCAGCTCAATTGGGGGGCGCTGATCGATCGAGAGAAGGCGATGATCAAGGACATTCCGTCCAATCTCGCCCGCGTAATGGCGCGCCGAGAAGTCGAGGTCATCAGAGATAAGGGTGTCTTCGTTGCCCCCGACACCATCGGGGTCGGCAACCGCCTGCTCCAGGCCAAGCACATCGTAGTGGCCACGGGGTCCAAGGTGCGGCCGTTGCCGATTCCTGGTGCCGAGCACATGATCACCTCGGACGAGTTGCTGAGCGAACGTGAGCTGCCGAGCTCGGTGATATTCATCGGCGGCGGCGTAATCTCGCTGGAATTCGGGCATGTCTACGCCCGGGCTGGCACCGCGGTCGCGGTTCTGGAGGCCCTGCCGCAGCTCCTTCCCGCCATGGACCCCGATGCCGTCGCGCAACTGCAGGCCGAAAGCGAGCGCATCGGGATCAACGTCAGAACAGACGTCAAGGTCGAGCGGATCGAGCAGGCCGGCCGCCTGTTCCGGGTGGTCTTCACGCACAAGGGAATCGAAAGGGCGCTGGAAGCGGATCGCGTCGTGAACGGCGCCGGTCGGATAGCCAACGTCGAAGCGCTCGACTTGGCGAAAGGCCGGGTCGAGCAAGTAGACGGCCGGATCCTCATTGATCCCTATTTGCGTTCGGTTTCGAACCCTCAGGTCCACGTCTGCGGCGACGCCGCTCCCGTCTCGCCGCAACTTTCCCCGCTCGCGACCTACGAAGGTGAGATAGTGGGCCGCAACATCGTCGATGGGCCGCTTCACACGCCCGAGTACGACGCCGTCGCGACCTCAGTCTACACCGTGCCATCGCTGGCTGCTGTCGGTCTCACCGAAAACGCGGCGCGGCAGACCGGTTCGGCCATCGATGTTCACGTCAACGACATGCGCGACTGGTTCTCGTCGCAATCATATGCCGAGACCGTCGCCTGGTCGAAAATAATCGTCGACCGTGCCACCGATCTGATCCTCGGCGCGCACTTCGTTGGGCATTCCGGTCAGGAGCTCATCAACGTCTTTGGTCTCGCGATCAAGTTCGCCATCACCGCGGCACAACTGCGCAACAACGTCTACGCCTACCCGACCTTTTCGGCCGACATCAAGCACATGCTCGGGCACGCATAGCGACGCGCTATCGTTTCGAGAGACAGACGGCATTTCAAGGTGCTGTCAACCTCAGCCAAGCTCTACCCATAGCCGGCAACCACCGAGGTTACGGCCAACACAGGAGACCTCCCGATGTTCAAGAACTTCAAGCTATCGCATGCGATCTGGACCGGTGCTGCCCTCGTCGGCGCGCTCACACTCACGACGCAGCCGGTGTTCGCGGGCGAATGTCCGGCCGGCAAGATCAAGCCGGATGCTCAGCCGATGGTCGACTACAAGCCCGTTGGCGTGACCGACGTCACGCTCGGCTCAATCGACCTCGGCAAACAGCCGGCGCACATCGAGGGTCGTGAGCTGCGTTTCCGCAAGCTGACCATTGAGCCTGGCGGCATTGTCCCCTGGCACAGCCACGACGACCGGCCGGCACTGATCTTTGTGCAGCAGGGCGAAATCGTCGAATACGCTTCCAATTGCATCGACCCGATCGTGCACAAGGCCGGCGACCTCCGCCCCGAAGTGTTCGGGACCTCACACTGGTGGAAGAACCTCGGGAAGGAAACGGTCATCCTGTATGTCGGCGACGTCCGCAAGGATCCGGCCGACCACAACATGTAACGAGCGCTACCAGCCCCAGCCTCGTTACCGGATGTGACGACCCGGGATCCCCCGTGCTCCCCAGCACGCCGGGCGTCACATCCTCTTTCGAAATGAGGAGACGTCACGCAATGACCGATCTGTCCACGAGCATGGAGCCGGTTGCGGCCGAGATGCACGAGCATTCGCCGGGCGTTGCGCTCCGATCACTCGTGATCGGGCTGACCGCATTCCTGACCGTCGTCGACCTGTTCGCAACCCAGGCGATTCTCCCGTCTCTTACGCGGCACTATGGTGTGACCCCCGCCGCGATGGGATTTGCGGTCAACGCCAGCACGTTTGGAATGGCAATCTCAAGCCTCGTCGTAGGCTTCTTGAGTCCGCATATCGATCGACGACTCGGCATCCTTCTCAGCCTCTCCCTGCTGGCGATACCGACAAGTCTGCTTGCGATAGCGCCTGACATCACAGTCTTCACCATGCTGCGCGTCGCGCAGGGTCTTTTTATGGCTTCCGCCTTCACCCTGACGCTTGCCTACCTCGGTGAGCAGTGCAGCGCGATGGATGCCGGCGGAGCATTCGCCGCCTACATCACGGGTAACGTGGCCAGCAATTTGATTGGCCGATTGATCTCCGCCGCGCTTGCCGACAATCTTGGCCTTGCATGGAACTTCTATTTCTTCGCTGCCCTAAACCTCGCCGGCGCCGCGTTGGTCTACTTCTCCATACACCGCGTGCGACCGATGCAGTCGGTTACCACGAACGCCTCACCCGTTCACGCCTTGCTCGAGCATTGGCGGACGCCACGGCTGCGCGCTGCGTTCGGCATCGGTTTCTGCATTCTGTTCGCCTTTATCGGCACCTTCACGTTCGTGAATTTCGTTCTGGTGCGACCGCCGCTGTCCCTCGGCATGATGGACCTCGGTTTTGTCTATTTCGTCTTTCTGCCGTCGATTCTGACGACACTACTCGCCGGGAAGGTCGCCGTTTGGCTCGGCAGTCGTTTGACTGTCTGGATCGGCCTCGGCGTCGCCGCCGTAGGCCTTCCCCTGCTGCTGACGTCTCATCTGCCTCAGGTTCTGACTGGAATGGTCCTGGTCGGCGTCGGGACCTTCTTTGCGCAGGCCGCTGCGACCGGTTTCGTCGGTCAAGCTGCGGCTAAAAACCGGGGGATCGCGAGCGGCACCTATCTCGCCTGCTATTTCCTTGGAGGCATGGTGGGCACCGCCGTTCTAGGCCGACTGTTCGACTCATTCGGGTGGACGGCCTGTGTGTTCGGCGTAACCGGCGCATTAGTAATAGCCGCGCTGCTCACGGTGAGGCTGTCCGCAAGGCTATAGCCTGGCCCGAGTGATCAAGGCTGCCCTGGAGATATTGCTGGCAGCCAAGGATAAAGCAGTTCGTGACGAAGTGATTGTGCTGAAGGATCTTCGATGATCGGGTCCATAAGGCAGTTCGCTTATCGATTTGGCGCATTGTGGGTGCTAATGTTTGAGCAAGCATATTTTCAGCCGCGACCATCAGTGCGTAACCAGGGGGCACGCCGATTCGGACAACTTCCCAAATGCCTCTTCGCCCGACATAGTCTGCACCAGCTTGTAATAATCCCAGGGCTGTTTGGACTCCTCGGGCTTCTTTACTTGCATGATATACATCTCATGCTCCATCAGGCCATCGGCGCGGATCTTGCCGTTGCCGGTGAACACGTCATCAATCTTCATCTTCTTGAGCTCGGCCATCACCTTCTCTGAATTCGTCGAGCCGGCGGCCTTGACGGCGTTGAGGTAGGTCACAGTCGCCGAATAATAACCCGCCTGATTCATTGTCGGCTCGCGCTTAGTCTTTTCATAATAGCGCTTGGCGAAGGTGCGGGTCTTGTCGTTGAGATCCCAATACCAGGCAGTAGTGAGATAGAGGCCCTGCGCAGTCTTGAGGCCGAGGCTGTGAATGTCGCTGATGAAGGCGAGCAATGCGGCCGGCTTCATCGTCTTGGCGATGCCAAACTCGTCGGCAGCCTTGATCGAATTGGTGAAATCGTTGCCGGCATTGGCGAGTCCAAGCACCTGTGCACCGGCATTTTGCGCCTGGAGCAGGTAGCTCGAAAAATCCGACGTGGAGAGCGGAACGCGCACGGCGCCGATCACCTTGCCGCCATTGGCCTCGACTACTTTCGAGGCGGAGTCCTGCAACTGGCTGCCGAAGGCGTAGTCGGCCGTGAGGAAGAACCAGGTCTTGCCGCCCTGTTTCACCATGGTCTTAGCGGTACCGTTGCCGAGCGCCGTCGTGTCGTAGACGTAATGCACGGTATAGGGTGTGCAGTCCTTGCCGGTCAGCGACGCGCCGGCCGCGCCGATGGCAATGAAAGGAATCTTCTTTTCCATAGCGACATTGTTCATCGCCAGGCTGACTCCCGTGTTTGATCCGCCAAGAATCATCGTAACGCCGTCGCGATCCGCCCATTCACGGAATTTTTGGGCACCTACGTCGGGCTTGTTCTGGTGATCGGATACCATGAACTCGATCTTGTTGCCGAGCACGCTGCCGCCGAAATCATCAATTGCCATCTTCGCAGCCTCGACGCCACCGGGGCCGATCACGTCCGCATAGAGTCCCGACATGTCGTCGATATCGCCGATCACGACCTTGTTTTCTGCAGCGTGTGCTGCTGTCGTCGCTGCCATGGACGCAGTGAGCAACCAGGTGATGGTCCTTGTCGCGATGTACCTCATTTGAAGATTCCTTTATTTTTGGACATTTGGTCCGACGTTGCTTCAGCTCTAGATAGCGTCTGGTTCAGTCATCGCCGATGGGAGCAACTAGACGCCCAAGTAGCGCTGGAGCAGCTCAGGATGGGCCTTGAGCTCCTGCGCCGGGCCCTCGTGCACGATGTGGCCGTTGTTGATGATGTAGATCCTGCTCGCCAGCGCCAGCGTCGCCGCCAGGTTCTGCTCGACCAGGACGATGGTCTGGCCGGCAGCCGCGAGCTCGCGGCAGGCCTTGACGAGGTCGTGGACGATGACGGGCGCGAGGCCCTCGAACGGCTCGTCCAGCAGCACGATCTTGGGATCGCGCACCAGGGCGCGAGCGATCGCCAGCATCTGCTGCTCGCCGCCGGAAAGCTCCGTGCCGCGGTTGCTGCGCCGCTCCTTTAGCCGCGGGAACATCTCATAGATGCGCCCGAGCGGCCAGCGTTTTGGCGCGGTGATGCCGGCAAGAAGGATGTTCTCCTCCACGGACAGGCTACCGAAGATGCGACGCTCCTCGTGCACCAGCTGCATGCCGGCTTGCGCGATCTTGTGGCTCCGGCGGCCTGAGATATCGATGCCGTCGAATTTCACGCTGCCGCTGCGCGGGGTCACCACGCCCATCAGGCTCTTCAGTGTCGTGCTCTTGCCGGCGCCGTTGCGGCCGAGCAAGGCCACGACCTCGTGACGTTCGACATGCATGGCGACGTCGAACAGGATGTGCGAGTCCCCGTAATAGCTGTTCAGGCCATCGACCTCGATCAGGCTCATGCGGCGATCTCTCCGTGCACGCCGCCGAGATAGGCTTCCTGCACCGTGGTGTTTGCCTTGATTTCCTCGGGCGTGCCGGAGACCAGCGCGCGGCCCTCCTGCAGCACGGTCACGCGCTCGACCAGCTCGAACAGCGAATCCATGTCGTGGTCGATGATGATCATGGTTCGGCCGCGCCCGATCGATTTGAGCAGCTTGACGGTGTCGACCCGCTCGCGCGGGCTCATGCCGGCGAGCGGCTCGTCGAGCAGCAGGAGGCGCGGGGACGTCGCGAGCGCAAGCCCGATCTCCAGCCTGCGCTTCTCGCCATAGGCGAGCTCGGATACGGGCGTGTCGGCGCGGCGGGTCAAATTGACCAGCGCGAGCGTGTGCTCCACCTGCTCCGTCAGGCCCTTGACGCCGGCGAGCGTCCGAAACAGGTCGAGCCGAAATTTTCCGCGCAGCTCGGCGAGGGCTGCGATCGTCAGATTCTGCCGCACGGTCAGCCCGGTGAAGAGCTGGTTGACCTGGTAGCTCTTGGTCAGCCCGAGCTGGCAGACGTCGGTGACCTTCAATCCCGTGATGTCGCGCCCTTCGAACACGATTTGCCCCGACGTCGGCGCGATTTCGCAGGTCAGCATCTTGAAGAAGGTCGACTTGCCCGCTCCGTTGGGACCAATGATGCCGCGCAGCTCGCCTTGATTCACGCTGAAATCGATGTCGCTGTTGGCGACGAGGCCGCCATAGCGCTTGGTGAGAGCGGTCGCCTTCAAAATAGGGCCGGAATAGACGGGATGTTCGACCTCCTTGGCCCGCATCGGCGCGGGCGGAGCTTGCAGTGGCGCCTCGACGTCAGCCGCCTCCGTCTCCGAGGCCTTCCGGGCTCGCTTGCCCGAGACGAGGCCGTAGAGATCGACTACGCCGCCGATGATGCCGCCGCGCAGGAAGCAGACCAGCAGCACGAACACGACGCCGAGCACGAGCTTCCAGGCCGCGCCGAGGCCCAGTGCCGACTGGAGGAAGTCCTGCAGGAACAGCCAGACCGTTGCACCGACCAGCGGGCCGAACAGCGTGCCGCGGCCGCCAATCGCTGTCTGCATCACCAACTGACCTGATGTGTCGAAGGTGAAAGCGTCGGGCGGCATAAAAGCCTGGAGCACGCCGAGCAGGCCGCCGGCGAAGCCCGCATAGGCGGCTGCGATCACGAAGGCTGTCAGCTTATAGCCGTGGATATTATGGCCGACGGCGGTGGCGCGTAGCGGATTGTCCCTGATGGCGCTGAGGATTGCGCCGACCGGCGAGCGCACTATACGAAGCGCGATGATGACGCCGATGAAATAGCACAGTGCGATGAATTGATAGAGAGACCAGCCATCGGTGAAATGGACGGTAGTGAAGCCGAGATTGAAGCTCGGCATCGGCACGCCCGGCAGGCCGTTCTCGCCGCCGGTGAAATCCGAGAGCGGATTGAACTCGATGAAGTAGAACACTTCCGCGATGGCCACCGTGATCATGGCGAAGTAGATACCGGTGCGTCGCAGCGCGATCAGGCCAATTAGATAGCCGGTCGCCGCCGCCGCGATCATGCCGATGACCAGCGCGCCCAGCACGTTGCTAAAGCCGGCGCGGGTCAGCAGATAGGCGGCGACGAAGCCACCGGTGCCGTAGAAGGCGGACTGGCCGAACGACAGCAGGCCGGTGAAGCCGAACAGGATGTCGAAGCCGAGGCCGAACAGGCTCCAGACCAGGATCCGGTTCACTGTGTTCGGCGCGAAGCCGAGATGCGGCAGCACGAAGGGAGCCACGATCAGGCCGACGGCCGTCAGTGTCTCGATCAGGAGCGGGCGTTGCTTGAGCATCAGCGGATCACTTATTCGCGGCCCTGCACGCCGAGCAGGCCATGCGGTCGCACCACGAGCACGAGCGTCATCGCCGCAAACAGCATCACATAGGCATAGCCGGGGTTGAACATGGAGGTGACGCTGATGATCTCGCCGGCGATCAGGCCACCGAGAATCGCGCCAGGGAACGAGCCGACTCCGCCGATCACCACCACCACGAAGGTCTGGACCAGGATGTCGTCACCGATGCCAGGGGTCAGCGACACCACCGGCGCATTGACGATGCCGGCAAAGCCCGCCGCCATCGCGCCGATGCCGAACACGATCATGAAGACGCGGTATACATTGATACCGAGCGAATCGACCATCACCGAATCTTCGATGCCGGCGCGCACGATCATGCCGAGCCGGGTGCGGTAGAGAATGATGAACAATGCGCCGAGCGCGATCGCGACGATGCCGACCACGGCGAGGCGATAAGTCGGATAGAACATGAAGCCGAGATTGGTGATGCCCTGGAACAACGCCGGCGGAGGCACGATCTGCGACTGGCTCGAAAAGATCAGGCGCACGAGCTCGACGAAACAGATGCCGAGCCCGAACGTCACCAGCAGCTGATCCTCATGCGGGCGATGATAGAAGTGCCTGATAATGACGCGCTCCATCGCGACGCCGAGCAGCATCACGAAAAGCGAGCCGGCGATGACGGCGAGGATGAACGATTCCGTGTATTGATAGGCGACGAAGCCGGCATAGCCGCCGATCATGAACATCGCGCCATGCGCGAGGTTGAGCACGCCGAGCGTGCCGTAAATGATGGTCAAGCCGGAGCTGATCAGCGCGAGCAGGGCGCCGAGCGCGAGCCCGTTGAAAAGCTGAGAAATCAGATTGGGCCAACTGATCATGCGACGATCGCTGTTGTGACGCGGCGTCGCGTCAAAAAAGGCGATGCCGCAGGTCCGGAGGTCGGCCTACGGCGTCGCAGGGGTTAGTTCGGGATCAGGTGTAGTCTCCGAGATGGCAGCCGAAGGCGTCTGGCTTCTGCATCAGGCCTTCACCCGGGACGATCTCGACGACGTCGTACCAGTCTTCCTTGTTCTTCATGTCCTTCTGCTGCTTGCCCTTGACGATGATCACGGGGCGGACGCACTGATGATCTTCGGGGCGGTAGTGCACTTCGCCGACCAGCGAGGGGATGGTCTCGCCCTTCTCATAGGCCTTGATTACATCCGGCGGATCGAAGCTGCCGGCTTCCTCGCACATGCGGGCCCAGTGCGCGAAGCTGACATAGGCGTTCTCGGCGCCCCATTCGGGCTTGTAGCCGTATTTCTTCTCGAAGGCTTCGTTGAACATCTTGGCGAGCGGGAACTTGTCCTCGATCGTCCACCAATAATCGGTCGCGGCATAAACCCCCTGCATCAGGCCGCCGGTCTCGCGTGCGATGAAGGGCACCTGGTAGGGCACAACCAGCTTCATCTTGTCGAGCACGCCGAATTGCTTGGCCTGCTGGGTCGACAGCACCGCGTCGTGGCCCCAATTGACATTGATCAGCACGTCGGCGCCGGAATTGGCGACATTGAGCAGATAGGACGAGTAGTCGGGCGCGCCGAGTGGCGCAACCTGGTTGGTCGCAGTGGTCCAGCCGGCGCCCGCCAAGAAATCCTGCATCGACTTCGTCACGGTGTGGCCATAGGTGTAGTCGGGCGTCAGGTACGCAGCCTTCTTACCCTTGCCGAACTCCTTCACCATCACCGGTCCGATCGCGGCAGCTGCGGTCTGGCCGAAGAAATTTTGGCGGAAGCCGTAGCGAACGCAATCCTTGCCGGTGGTGTCGTTCGAGCCGGAGATACCGCAGACGAAGATCACATGCTCGCGCTGGGCGAGCTTGTTGAGCGCGACCGCGACGGCGCTCGAAGTGCCACCGGTGATCATGATCGCCTTGTTTTCGCTGATGAAGCGCTGCTGAGCCTGAACAGCCTCGTTCGGCTTGGCCGCGGAATCCGCGACGCCGAACTTCAGTTCCTTGCCGAGCACGCCCTTGCTCGTCTTGGGCGAGATCTTCTTAATCAGCTCGTGTCCTTCATTGATGTGCTCGATCGCGAGCTGATAGCCCTTGAGTTCGTCCTCACCCTGCACGGCATAGGTGCCGGTGCGCGGCACCGAAATTCCTATAAAGGCGGTGGAACCCGAGACACCGGCGGGAAATGTGCCGATCGGTTTATCCTCGGCAAAGGCCGGCATCGCCGGCAGCATCGAGCCGCCAATGAGACCGGCCGTGCTGTGGAGCAGGCTACGGCGCGAGAGACCGCGACGGATGATATCGTCAGTCATGATCATTTCCTCCGAATGTCGTTCTTGCTTCCTGGCAAGACACGCGTTGTCCGGTGGGAACCCACCCTGAGGGGACCGCCCGCGCCAGGCTCGTCACGTCCGCGTGTAGCTCTTGGACATAACCATTGCCTGGGAACGCCGTCTGTCAATTTGGCCTTTGGTCGAACGAAAGAAATTATCGTGTGAAAACATATCGTGTCACGATATATATTAGTCTTTGTGAGTAGGAGCTTGGCGGTCGAGAGCGAGATGATGCGGCAGACAACGACGGCAAGCGCGGTCAAGCAACGGTCCTGGTCGCGGCGGCCGGAGCAGCGGGACGCTTCGTTGTCTGCCGGTGCCGCAGGCGACCAGCATGTGCCGACGCGGTCCGGCAAAGCCTCCCACGAGCCGCGTGAACGGCCCGCGCGCGAACGAGAACCCTCGCCGACGTCGACGAAGCGATTGAGCGTGCGCGCCCAGAATGTGCTCAAGGAACTCGCCGTCGAGGTCATCGGCGAACAGCCACCGAAGGGGGATTGGTCACCGTCATGCGAATTGCTGCTCGCGCTGACGGCCGACCGCCTTGCAACCACCCGCAATTGCGGTCCGCATACTCTGCGGGAGATCGTCGACTGGGCCGAGGGCCACGGGGTAACAATCAAGCGGGGGATCCCGGCCGGCGGGTCGTTGTCGCAGATGTGGAGCGAGCTGATCGCCAACGCCTGCGCCGGAGCCCTGACCAGCGCCGAGGTCGTCGGAGCGCTCCAGCGATCGATCCGGCGGAAGAGTGTCCGGATTCCGATCGCCTTTCAGATCGTCTTGGTCAAAATCCTGCTGTCCAGCATCGAATAGACCGCCGTTTGTTGTGTATCGCCTCCCCGACCAATGGTCGAAGGGACCGCCCTCTGCTACTTTCGACTAACGTTGTCTCATGGGCGGCGAGATCGGAACTCTACGGGATGGTTCGAGGGAAGAAGGCGCAGCGGGTCAAGGAGACGCTCCCTCGGCGGACGACTGGCCGGACCATGCGCGACTCGGACTACGCGGCCCTGGCGCAGTTCCGATTTCAGATCAGGAGTTTTCTCGCGTTCAGCGAAGCGGCCGCTGCGCAGCAGGGATTGACCCCGAGGCAGCATCAGGCACTGCTCGGAATCAAGGGGTTTGTTCCTGCAGGGCCGGCGACGGTCGGGGACGTCGCACGGTTTCTCCTGATCCGACATCACTCAGCTGTCGAGTTGATCGATCGGCTCGCCAAACTTCGACTTGTTAGCCGCGTTGCGGACCCGGAGGATGCTCGACGGGTGCACCTCAAGCTGACTAAAACAGGTGAGCAGAAGCTTCGGGCCCTGTCGCAGAAGAACCTTGAGGAGCTTCGCCGCGCCGCCAGCCCGGCCTTGAGCCGCCTGCTGAAGTCGTTTCGAAACCCGAGTAGTTCGAATTCATGATCGCACAAGGCTTCAGCAACAAGGAGATTGCCAGTCAGCTCAACATCAACATCAAGGCCGTCGCAGGCGACCTCCGTGGAAAAGCTCGGACTATTCAAGCGCGTCGAGAAATTAAGGAGACGCGGAGTGTTGCGGTACACTCCTGTCCACACCCTGCTACGGGGCAAAACGTTCCGAACATCACTGTCCCACGGTCGGTCATAGGCGGCACTAGACATCTTCAGGAAGGCGGCCGAAGGCCAGGTGAGCTGATCCACGCCTCAAGCTGTGAAGTGATCTCAGCCTCGCGAGCCTTGCGCAGCAAGACATTGCGTTCCGGCCCGCGCGGCATTTTGTCAGCCTTTGACCTTGCCAATTCTGCAACCGCTAGGAGACGCTCAGAAAGCGATCTGACTTGCTTTGTTCGGCGACGCTTTTTCTTTGGAGTGGTTTCCATCATTGACATTCTCAGGACGCTAGAGCGGCGTGTTCCTGCATCCACGGTAATGAGCAGCAGGAGTCGGCGTCGCGGTTGTCCAAACGCCCGTCGACCACTACTCCGCAAACAGGCCCGTCGGCTTTGTAAGATGATATCTTGCCGAGGAGTATTGGTGCGCCATCGTACCATGTTCCGGAAATGGAAGCTTCGCGTAACCGCTCAGACCCTTAGAGACGACAGAGATTATGAAACGGCTACGGGCTCGACTTTTTTGCAGCTCGGCGGCCAAGATCGACTACACTTGGCAATATGACTATCCTGTTTGATTGCCGTCGTATGCGCATGATGCGGCAAGTCCGCTCCTCGATTGCATCGTTCGCTAAAACGGAATGCCCATGCTCTCGCTGATGGATATTGCCGCCGTTCTGCTTACCCTCTCGGCCGTGTTCAGCTGGCTCAATCACAAATACCTGCCGCTATCCCGCACTGTTGGATTGCTCGTAATGAGTATCCTCGCCTCATTGCTTTTGATCGCCGTTGATGCGGCTTACCCTGCTGCTCGGCTCCTCCACCAACTCACCGATTGGCTTCGGCAGATCGACTTTGCAGAAGTCGTTGTCAACGGAATGCTTGCATTTCTGCTGTTCGCTGGCGCGCTGAACGTAGATCTCGCGACACTCAGGACCCGCGCATTTCCGGTGCTTCTTCTGGCTGTCTTCGGCACTTCGATCTCGACGGCACTCGTCGGCCTGATGTTTTGGATCGTCTGCGGCCTCATGAACCTACCCGTTTCGCTCGCGTGGGGGTTCGTGTTTGGCGCATTGATCAGCCCGACGGATCCTGTGGCTGTCCTCAGCACCCTCCGCAACACCAACATACCAAAGGAGCTGCAGATCGAGACCGAGGGCGAAGCATTATTCAACGACGGGGTGGGGATTGTTCTGTTCACGATCATGCTCCGCTTTGCCACCACGAGTGGTGGCGCTCAGGTGACCGCTGGAGATGTTGTGGAGTTGTTGATCCGAGAAGCTGGAGGCGGACTCGTGCTCGGCTCGTTGACCGGCTATCTGGCATATCGCGCGATGCGGCTCATCGACGATTACGCAATCGAGGTCCTGATCTCTCTTGCGCTGGTTACCGGCACTTATGCACTTGCGGTGCATCTGCAGGTCAGCGGACCTCTATCCATGGTCGCCGCCGGCCTTCTTATCGGAGACCGCGGACCACGATATGCGATGAGCGAGCGGACACAAGGATATCTGTTTGCGCTCTGGACCCTCATCGACGAGATCCTCAACTCGGTCCTTTTTCTGCTTATCGGGCTGGAAACCCTGATATTGCGCTTTGACCTTCGCAGCCTCGGTCTCGCGGCAGTCACGGTTCCCATCGTTCTTTTCGGCCGGTTTGTCGCTGTTTCAGTCCAGCCGTTTTTGTTTGGATGGACGAAGCTGCTGTCCCTGCGCAATGCACCGTTTCTCACTTGGGCCGGCGTTCGAGGCGGTATCTCTGTTGCATTGGCCCTGTCGGTACCGGATAGCCCGGCCAAGGCCGCCATGCTTGCTTCGACCTATGCAATCGTCCTGTTCAGCATCATCGTTCAAGGCTCGACCCTGGGTTGGGTGGCGAAGAAGACGGTAGAACGATAGATCTCGTCTCAATTATGAACCGACGGAGAAGCGCCTCATTTCGCTTGGCTCAGTCCTCATAGCTGTCGATGACGGCATCCGCGATCACCCGCTTCGTGAGGACCCCGACAATATCGCTCACGCGCGGCCGTGAGGCGAAGTGGACAACGATCGCTGCGCCGGCCTGATGGCGTTTCAGCCTGGCGAAGACCACGCTCAAAAGGTCCTGATCGCGGCAAATGACCATTCGACGTTCGACGAAATGCTCGACGACGAGGGTCGGATTGGATTGCGACTCCGCCCATAAACCGGAGCGCGGCGGGATCAGGCCGACAATTCGGCCTTCGCGTTCGACAACGATCGGAAGCGCATCATCGATGTCTTCTGCCGCCATGGCCTGCTTAAGCGTCGTTCCCACCTTGGCGATCAAGAAGCGCCTTTCCATGATGTCCCGGGCTTGCTTCACCAGATAGAGATTGATGTGCCGTTCCTTGGGAATGCGGCGTCCGCGATGGCGCAGCTTGACCGTGTAGATCGTTTCGTTGATCAGTGCGCGCCTTATGCCTGCTGCCAAAGCCACCGCGACGATCACCGGAACAATGATGGCGTAGTCCCGTGTCATCTCGAAAACCATGACGATTGCAGTCATGACGCCGCCAGTTCCCGCCCCGACGATGGCCGCCATCCCCACAATAGCTGCGGAAGATGGCGTGAGGCCTGAATGAGGCAGGATAGAACTACTGGCGGCGGCGAAAGCGGCCCCCAGGGTTGCGCCAAGGTAAAGCGAGGGCGAAAAGATCCCGCCCGACGCGCCGCAGCCCAGACACACCGTGGTGGCAATCAGCTTCAGGGCGAACAGCAGGGCCAGCAAACCCGCCGCCGTCATTTTGTGGTCCAGTATCTCCTGGATGACCGAGTAGCCCACTCCGTCGATGTAGGAGTGACCAAAGAGATCGGCGAGAAGCACCATCAACAGGCCGATCGACGTCATGCCGATCAAGTTCTGAACGTACTCGTTGCTGGACAGCTTTGGAAAACCGTCTTCCATGAACACCAGCAGACGGATGAACGCCCAGGCTGCAGCGCCAGACAGCACACCGAGCAGGACGAATGCCATCGCTTCCTGCCCGTTGAATGACGCGACCATGCTGAACTGAATATCCGGCACCGCAAAGGCTGGATCCGGACCGATCAGGATGCGCCCAATTGTGGTCGCGGCTCCCGTCGCCACGACGACCGGAAGGAACGTCCGGTTCGATACTTCAGGCAGTAGAATTTCCAGAGCAAACAACACGCCGCCGAGCGGTGTGTTGAAGGTTGCGGCAATGCCCGCGCCGGCGCCGGCGGAGAGAAGAGTAATCCTTTGCCGAGTCGACAGCCCGATGAATTGGGCAAAGGCCGAACCGAGGGCTGATCCTATCTGAATGATAGGACCCTCCCGTCCCACGGCGGCGCCACTTCCAATTGAAACCGCTGAGGCCAGAGCCTTGACCAAGGCGACTGATCCGCGAATTTTCCCGCGCTTGTAGAATATGGCATCCATCACTTCCGGCACGCCGTGGCCTTTGGCCTCCGGAGCGAAGCGTTTGACGAGAAAGACGACGATGAGGCCGCCGATCACGGGAGCAAATAGAATGAAGGGGCCGAAAGGACTGGGTCCCTCCGTGACGTTCGCATCATAAGCGAAGCTCAGAGCGCCCTTGTAGAACAAGTTGTGCACGAGGCCGATCAAGGCGCGAAAAGCAACGGCGCCAAGTCCAGTCATCACGCCAATTGCAAGGGCAAGAGCGCAAAGCACCAGAAGGCTGACCTTCCGCTCCTCTGCAAGCTTAACCTGTTTCCCGATCAGGGACTTTCTTGTCCCGTAAGTCAGAACTGAAGGCATCTCGTCACTCTGGCGCACGACAGAACATCAACTGCGGGCTCCGAAAGACGGTTCCTTGCGGCGCGTCCACTTAGCGGTCGTCAGGCGCGCTTACAGGGCTCGCGCCCCACGCCCGGCCAATGGTAATCAGGAAGCTCGAGTTCGTCGGCGATGTCTCTGCCGATTGCGAGCCTCGCCAAGCCAGGTACTGAAAAACTCCTGGCCACGAGGTTGCGGAAGATCATTCCGGAGCGTGTCCGCGGTGCCAGCGCTCCGGCAAAGCGTTGGGCTCCCTGCTGCTTTCGTCGTATGTAATGCGCCAGCCGAGCCTCGTATCGGGCAAACGCCTCCCTATGATCGTCGCCGCCGGCCGCAAGTTCGCCGGCCAGCACATAGGCGGAGGTCATGGCCAGCGCCGAGCCCTGGCCTGCCAGGAGCGAGACGCAGAAGGCGGCGTCACCGACAAGAGCCACCCGCCCTCTCGACCAATTCGGCATCCTGATCTGACTGACCGCGTCGAAATAGAATTCTTCCGTGCGGTCCAGTTCATCAAGCATCTGCTCGCATTCCCAGCCGTGCCCGCTATAGATTGCGCGCAAGAGCCTCTTCTGCGCTCCAGGGGTCTCCGGCAACACTGCGCCGTGGGCGAACACCAGGAGAAACAGAGTACGATCGTCTCGCAGGGTAAAGCGGCCAACCATCCGGCCCGGCTGGCCATAGATCAAATAGACGTCTTCGTCGCGTGGTCGATAGCCACGGGCTTCAAATGCCGCTACGGCATAGCCCAGATACCGCTCAAACTGCACCTGCTGCCCAAAAACCAGCTTGCGGACAGCCGAATGCAGTCCGTCCGCGCCGACGAGAAGATCGAATCTTCGTTTGCCGCCATGCTTCAGTGAGACCTCGACGCAATCGACTTTTTCTTCAACGAGCACGACCTCGTCGCCGAAAACGGCTTCAATGCGCCCGTTGATCCGCTCGTACAGCAGCCGCGAGAGGTGACTACGCTGAAGGGTAACGTATCGCCCGCTGGTCAACTCGGCGAAGACGCCGGTCCCAAAGCCGGTCAGTCGCTGGCCGGCCTGGTCTACGATTCTGAATTCTTGCACGTGGTAGCCGTCGCGATTGATCTCCGAGAGCAATCCCATCTGCTCGGCGATGGTATAGCCCAGTCCCCAGAAGTCGATGACATAGCCGCCGCTACGCAGAAGAGGCGCCCGCTCGACGAGTATCGGCTCGAATCCCGCGGCCCTCACCCAATAGGCAAGTGTGGGCCCGGCAATTCCAGCTCCGGAGATCAGAACTCTTCTCATGCCCCCTGCTCCAGATCTCATCAGCCATCTAACGCGTCGCTCCATCCTCCATGTGGCCTGACGCTCCCTGGACTTAGGGCCACATTTTGCGCCGGCGGCAAGAACAAGTGAGGGAGCGGCGGAGTAATAAGATCGAACCTTGCGACGTACGGGTCCTTTGCCGAACCATTCAGCCGCGGCGGCGGTTCTCCTGAATCATCCGACTAGCCGCGTCCAAGACCAAGGAAGATGCCGTTTTTGAGTCAGGACCCTTCACGGTGAAGGAGAGCAATTGGAAGACAAGTTGACAGCTCATGTTCGACATATAGAGCGTACCCTCCGGGTAAGCGCGATCGGTCTCTTTCTCGCCGCGTCGGTCTGGTTGCTTCGCGACATTTTGTTACTCACGTTCAGCGCCGTGGTCATTGCCTGCGTTTTGCGCGGTGCAAGCAATGCGGTGCAGCGCGTATTGCGCTCAGGTCCTTCCATCTCGCTAGTTTGCGTCATCGTCCTGACCTGCCTCGTGTTAGGTGCGCTGCTATGGTGGCGCGGTAGCGCTATCTTCAATCAAGCCGATGAAATCAGTCAGCAACTGAGAACCCAGCTGGAAAGAATCTGGACCGAATTGGCAAATAGCTCGTGGGGCTCGGTTTTCGCTCAACAGCTGCAGATCGCCGGAAAGTCTCTCCGCGCCGGCCTGACGGGCTACGTCCCGGGCGTCATTGGCTCGGTTCTCGGCATCGGTGGCACCCTGATCGTTGTGGGGGCGACAGCAATATTCCTGGCCGCATCACCGCAATTGTATCTGGAAGGAGCGCTGCGTCTGTTTCCAACGACTTGGCGACCTCGCGGCCGGGAAGTTGCCGGAGAACTTGCTTCTACCCTCAGACTCTGGTTTCTCGGACAGTTCATCGACATGGTGATCGTGGGGTTTCTCCTCGGCCTGGGGCTTTTTCTGATCGGCTCACCTTTGGCGCTTTCACTGGCTCTGCTGGCTGGCCTGCTGAACTTCGTGCCCTACATCGGAGCGCTCGCGGGCGCCGTGCCCGCCATCCTCGTGGCTCTGGCTCAGTCTCCTGCGCTTGCCGCCTGGGTCGCACTCTTGTTTTTGTCGATCCAGTTGTTGGAAGGAAACGTCATCGCTCCTTGGATACAAAAGAGGACGATCTCCTTGCCGCCGGCGCTCACGATACTTTCGCAGACGGTTCTGGGGACGCTGTTCGGGTTGATCGGACTAATCGTCGCCACTCCATTGATCGCCGTCCTGCTCGTTGCTGTCCGCATGATCTATGTCGAGGACTTCTTGGAGCGCGAGCGTAAGCAAGCCGCCTAGTTGAACAAACCTCCAAACTGCGCGGACCGCAACATAGTCAGTACGGTCTCGTACACTCGCGAATCTGGGCCGGTTTTCAGCGCGACATAGTCTGGAGCGGATATGGCTGGAGACCGCACCAGTACGCCTGGGGGACCGCGCCTTGGCGCTATAGCTGCGGCTGGGCCCCAAGATACTATAGGCGTCATCATCACGGCGTGGTCCGCGCGCATCATCATTGGTAACCTCAAGCTCACGGCAAGGTGCCCGGCGCTCGACACCAGCGGACGCACGCCGGGCCAAGATACGAACTCTGCCGGAGGCAGGAACAACATGTCTGACGCATTCATTCACAGTGCAGCGGCCGCTAGATCTTATATCTGCTGCTTATTATTTTGATCCGCGGCTGCGGCACCAGACCTTGATCGTGACGCTGTAACGACGTCCACGAAGGTGCTGGGTTCTAAAGGCTTCCGCGGATTGAGTGAGCAACGGAGAGTCACATGCGGTGCGCCTGAAAGAGATCATTAGATGACACCTGGCTCGCGATCGATACGGCATTCGCTTATCGCCAAGGAACGCACCGTAGGCCTACATTCGTTCTTTGACGCCGGCCTGTATCAACCACCAATTGACTGGATAGCTCGTGAAAAAACCCGCGATCATGGCGATTTGCATCGCGAACCAAAATTCCGGCATTGACGGCTCGAGCCTCACTCCGAAGACATGCCTGAAGATTGCGAACTGCGCGATGGCCATGAAGCCGTACATCCCAACTTGCCAGGCGGTGAGCGATAGCATGTCAGCCTTTACGGCCTGAACGAAGCCCGCGCCCGGTGACAAGTCGCGCATGGGTCTGATCGTGAAGTACTGAAATGCCACGCCAATCACGAATGCGAACAGGTAGTCCACCACCCAGATCGCAAACATCTTCTCCGAGAAGAGGCTTTTCCATCCAGCCCAGATCGCAATCACTGGAAAGGCAAGCGCAACACTTTCAGCGATAATGTCCCCCAGCGCGCATCCCGCCCCGCAATGCATGGCACCTTTTGCGACCATGACCGGAAACGGTGTCTTCTTGCTGTTAGACTCCTTATTCCGCGCGGCCAAATCGCGAGCCGCCAGGCGCCCGAACCGGTAGTACAGCCATAAGGTCAGTACGGTACCGAACAGACCATTGACTGGCCAGACCACTTTCATGATCCACATACGCTGAGGATGCCGGATCAGGTCGAGCGCGATGATGATTGCGCAGACAAATCCCAAGGCCAGACAGGCCAGTGCAAGGTCGCGAACCCAAATGGGGATCATGACGCTTCTCCCTTTCGGGAAGAAGAACGCCCCTGCGAGCGCCTTCGTTCAATCGAATGAATTACGGTCCCGATGCTTCAGGATGCAATCAGCCCGCGACGCAGGACTACAAACAACGTCCGATCTGCCGATCGTACTCGCGCTGTATCAACGCAGAGCACGAACACGCCGAATGCTCTAGTTGGGCCCGATCAGCCAACGTTATCGCGGCGCGCGTATTACGGATTACGCCCGCCTTTTCGAATGTCTCGAGACACTCGCTAACGCTCGCACGGCGAATCCCGAGCAGCTGAGCTAAAACGGCATGCGTGATGGGCAGCTCGTTCGAGTCCATTGCGTTTGCCGCGACGAGGAGCCAGCGGCCCAGCCGCTGCCGAACCGAATGCAACGAGTTGCAAGCTCCCACTTGAGAAGTCTGAAATAGCACAAGATTAATGTAACGAAGAATAATTCCGCGAAGAGCGACGAGGTCGTCGAGCGCCGCAACAAACGCCGTTGTCGGAACTCGCAAAGCCGTTCCGCCGACCTGAACAACACGACGGTGCGGGGGCATCGGATCTTCCGGTGCCAAAACGCAAGGGGCTCCGATCATTCCCTCGGAGCCGACCAGCCAGGCCTCGACGAAGCGACCCGCCTCGACCTTGGCGGAGACCGATATGAGCCCGTCATCGAGAAAATAGACGTAGTCCATCGGCAAGCGCCAATGGTGCAGCACCTGACGCGGCTTTATATCGACCTGTGTCCCGATCGACCGGAGCACCGCCAACTCTGTCTCCGGGATGCATCGCAGCAGCCTGTTTCGAGTCGGCCTGCCAAGTTTGCCTTCAGGTTGGATTGGCTCCGGAACCAGGCCCGTTATTGGACCTTCCTGCATTTTCCTCTGCTCCCCGCATCGCACAACAGTAGGAACCGTTTCCGGGAACTAGGAAAGTACGCAGTCGGGTGCCCAAGGTTCCATCACTACTCTACGACTAGTTTCCGTGTCCCTCGCCCCTATCAGAGGATTTGTTCTCGAATCGCAGAGCCGCGCGAACCAAGGCAAGATGGCTCAAAGCCTGCGGAAAATTACCGGCAAGACGCCGGTCTTGAACGCTGAACTCCTCAGCCAACAGCCCCAGATCGTTTTGCGCTCCCAAGAGATGCGCGAAAGTTCGCTCCGCTTCGGCCCGCTTTCCCTGCATCAGCTGACATTCCGCGAGCCAACCAGTGCATGCAAGGAACGCACCCTGCCGAATTTCGCCCGACAGCTCGCGATGGACATACCCCTGGCGGACGAGATCGCGCTCGACCGCCGCAATGGTCTTTTCGATGCGCGCGTCCGTCACAGGCAAGAATCCCAGCAGAGGAAGCTTCAGCAGACTTGGATCGACCCTGTCGGAGCCGTAATAGTCCACAAACGTACCACGTCCCGGATCAAACGCCTTCTCGCATATCTCGCGATGCATCCGGTTCCGCAGACTGATCATCCGATGAAGGAAGTTACCGTCGGCGGCGCGATGGAGATCTTCGCGCCGTATGAATCGATCCACTGCGGCCCATGCCGAGACCTTGGAATAAGTGTAGTGGCGCGGATCTCCGCGCGATTCCCAAAGCCCATGGTCTGGCTCTTGCCAGATCCGTTCGACATGGCTGATCACGGACGTAATCAGATGAGCTTCGCGTTCACTCGGAAGGATGCCGGCCCTTGCCGCGGCGGCTACGGAATCCAGGAGTTCGCCGAAGACGTCGAGCTGCCGTTGCGCGGCTGCGGCGTTGCCAATTCGCACCGGCTTTGCCCCTCCGAACCCGGACAGCCATGATGCGGTCCACTCTTCCAACCTGCGCGAGCCGTCGACCCGGTACATGATCCTGATCTTGTCGGGTTCGTCCCCGGCGGCCCGGAGAAGCCAGTCCCGAAATGCCTTAGCTTCCTGGTGAAACCCGGCGTCGAGCAGAGCCGTCGTGGTAAACGCTGCATCCCGCAGCCAGCAATACCGGTAGTCCCAGTTCAGGTCCTCGGCCGGCGCCTCTGGTAATGAGGTTGTCGGAGCGGCAATGATGCCGCCCGTCGAGCGAAAGATCATCGCCTTCAGCGTCAGGAGAGAGCGCTTTACGGCCTCGGGCCATCGCGTTTCGATAGCGAACTTCGCGATCCAATTGCGCCAATAATCCTCCGTCTCCCGCAGCGCCGCGCCCGCTGCGATAGGCGGCGGTGGCCTCGCCGTTGCGCTGCCGTACCGAAGGCAGAATGCAACCTCATCGCCCTGGCTCACTTCTGCTTCCGTGACGATGCACGAGCCCAGCAGTGAAAGCTGCTCTGGCGCATGTAAGACAACGAGATCCGGTCCAACGTCAGCGACGGCTCGATCGCGATCGATCTCCAGTGCTGGTCTCAAGGATCCATAGTCGAATCGAAGGTCGAGTTCGCTGCGCAACCTGACCTTCCCGGCAAGGCCCCGAACGATCCGGAGCACAGTCGGAGCGCCATTTGCGATCGGCATGAAGTCGGTCAGCCGGACATGGCCCGTGGCCACCTCGAATTGTGTCTCGAGCACGAGCGTGTCATTGCGGTAGCGGCGGCACGATGAAGTGCAGGTCTCGACGGGTGCGAGCTTCCAGCGGCCGTTCGCGTTCGTGCCGAGCAGGGCAGCAAAGCAGGCATCCGAATCGAAGCGTGGCCAGCACAGCCAATCGATCGAACCATTGCGATGAACCAGAGCAGCGGTCCGCCCGTCTCCGATCAAGCCATAATCTTCGATTGCCTTTATCGACATGAGAAAGCACTCATCCAAGTTGCGAATGGCGCTCTCGACGCACTTGTCTGCTCCTCGTACTGCGGGTCGCGCGTCCTGCCGCCAGCGCCAGTGCTACAGTCCCCAAAAGTGCCGCTATGGGCGCAAGCCGCAGCATGCTCGCTGGAGCCGCAAAGGCGCTGTCGACTGCCTCGGAATCGAAGCTGCCTCTGGTGCGATGAAGGCCACGCACGGGTTGCTCAAGGTTGTCCGGCCGCATCTCATCAATTGGTCGCTTCGTCTGTTGCCCGCTGATGCAAGTTTGGGCGAGATAGCGATCTAGCAGTCCCGGCGCAATCATGTTTCCGAAGATGACCTTGAGAGTGCTGAAGCCGATCCAGTACTCCCTCGCGGGCCGTCGAACCGCTTCATAGACGGCATTCGCAATGACTTCGGGTTCGACCACGGGCGCAACCGGTCTGGGCGACCGTGGCATATGGGCCCTTGCCCAATCAAATTGCGGCGTATTGACCGCCGGGAGCTGAAGCATCGTCAGCTTGATCCGACTCTGCTCGTGCCTAAGCTCGCTTCGCAGGGAATCCGTGAAGCCGCGGATCGCGTGCTTGGCTCCGCAATAGGCCGACTGCAAGGGTATGCCGCGGTAGGCCAGCGCCGACCCGATCTGGATGATCGTGCCCCTGTTCGCCGGGCGCATATGGCGCAGGGCCGCCATGGTTCCGTGCACGAAGCCAAGATAGGTCACCTCGGTGACGCGGCGAAATTCATCGGGCGTCATGCGCCAAACCGGCGAGAAGACCGTCACCATGGCATCGTTGATCCAGATGTCGATCGGACCAAGGGTCGATGCGATGCGATCCGCGGCCGCGAAGACCGCGCCGGCATCCGCAACGTCAAGAGGCATCACGACGGCCCGTCTGCCCGTCTCCTCGACCTCCCGCCGCACCTCCTCGAGGGCGTCCGCATCACGGGCGATCAAGCCGATGGAATACCCCGCACGGCCGAAACGATGGGCGATGGCGCGGCCAACCCCGGCCGACGCTCCGGTGATCACGACAACCGGGCGCGACCGGGCCGGTAGCTCCGGCGCGCTCACTTGATTTTGCATTGGCACACCTCTTCACTGCGGCACGGCGGGGTAGGCAATGGTGGAGAGCAAAGCCATCGCGGGCTGGCGCGAATCCAGCCTGGTATGCTGGACGATAACCGGAGCACTTGCCTCGATCAGCGAAGCATAGCTGGTGTCGCGCGGCACCGGCGCCGGATCGCTCAAGTCGTTGAAGCGGAGATGCAGGGTGCGTTGCGCCGGCACCTTCACGTGGTACGGGCCGACCGGCTCTCTGTCCTCGAAGTAGAGCGTGATCCGAACATCCGCGTCGTGGTCGCCTGCGTTCAGGAAGCAGGCCGCTTCGTGAGAGACGAGGTCGTGGGCATCGCTGACGCTGCCGCTTGGGATGTAGCCCTCCGGGATGGCCCACACCGTTTGGCCGATATGCTGCATGGTCATCGCTCCAGTTTGATCAGCGCCAGGCCGCTGACCGGGTCGCACGCTTTCTGAAGGTGCGTGGGGTTTTCGGTCAAGATCACCTCGAGGGTAGGACGTACCCGGCCGGATCCCAAGTGGCCGGCGAGAGCCGTGCCGTCACGCCGACCGACGACGAGATGAACGTGCACGGAAGGCTCGCCCGACGGCGAAACCGCGATGTCGCCGACGAGCGATGCGACCTCGACCTGTTCGTCCACGCGGTTTTCGAGGTAGGACTTCTTCTCCCAGTCGAAGTACTTCAGAACGAGTTGGCTGAAGGCTCCGATGCCGGTGACCTGAGCTCCAGAGATCCGTTGCTGAGCTGCAAACGATGTCAGGCTTTCGATCGCTTCGTCGCCGCCGTCGAGGACGACTGCAAAGGTCCGCTGCGCGCCGTCATTGAGAAGCTTGTGCTTCATCGATCGTCTCCTAGTTCAATCTGATCTCTCCCAGTCGAGACAGGGCCCGGATCCGGTCCGCGGTGCGGCAAGCAATCGCCTGAATGGTGAGGGACGGATTCGCGCCTCCCACCGTCGGAAAGACGGAGCCGTCGCAAATCCACAGATTGGGAATATCCCAGCTGCGGCAATCTGCGTTGACGACGCTGTTGTCCGGTCGATCGCCCATCCGCGCCGTTCCGTTGAGGTGGCAGGTGTCATCCTCCTGGACCCAAATGTTCTTGGTACCGACCGCGCTCAAAGCCCGCTTCATGAAAGCGATCGAATGGTCGATGAGGCGCTTGTCGTTATCGCACCACGAGTACGTCACGCGCGGAATTCGAAGCCCGTACTGATCGAGCTCGTCGGCCAGAGTGACCCGGTTGCTTTCCTGGGGCAGCATTTCCCCGACGATCTTCAGGCCCACCACATGGTTGTAGCGCTTCATCTCCTCGACAAGGCGCTCTCCCCACAGACCGTGCGCCGTCGCTTGCGTTTTGGCCCACAGCTGGGGCAGAGGGCCCTGGCTCATGTAGGCGTAACCGCCGAAGAAGTCCTTCCCTTGGTCCTCGTAATTCCAGTGCTCCGTGATGGCGAGGGACGGCGGCCCCTTGTATGAGCGAACCTCCTCGTCCATCTCGCCCCACACGGCCTGGTTGGCCTGCGCCATGAGGTTCTTGCCGACGAGCCCGGAGCTGTTCGCCAGCCCGTCACGAAACTTGTCGGTTGCCGAGTTGAGCAGGAGCCTCGGCGTTTCGATCGCATAGCCAGCCACGACGACGTTCCGCGCCTTTTGAAAGCGCCACTTGTTGTCGCGATGATAGTGAACGCCGACAGCGAGCCCATTCGCGTCGGTCTCGATGCGGCCCACCATGGCGAGGTCCCGGATTTCGGCGCCGGCGGACAGCGCGCGCGGAATCCAAGTCACCAGGGCACTTTGCTTGGCATTGGTGGAGCAACCCGTCGTGCAGAAGCCGCGATAGACGCAGGGGTGCGCGAGACCACGCGGCGCCGAAAGCGTTGCGAGCGGCGTCTCCGTCCAGGCGATGCCGAGCGCCTCACAGCCGCGCGCGAGTGCGCGGGCCGCAGCATTGAGCGGATGCGCGCGATAGGGATAGCGCGGACGCGGCGGCCCCCAGGGGTAATTGACAGGTCCGGATATCTTGAGCGCCTGCTCAACTTCCGTGTAGTAAGCCCACATCTCGCGCCAGTCGATCGGCCAGTCCGCGCCATAGCCGAGTTTGGTCCTGGCCTTGAACCATTCCGGCCGGAACCGAAGCGACACCATTGCAAAATGCACCGTCGAGCCCCCGACGGACTTGCCACTGTTGTTACTTCCGAGCTGGAGCGGATTGTCGCCATCGACGATCCGGTCATCGGTCCAGTACAGCTTGGTCTGCTCGGACTCGTCCGAGGCAAAGTCTTCCAACGGCCGGAAGTACGGCCCCGCATCCAACGCAACCACCGAGAACCCGTATTCGGCCAGCTTGCAGGCCAGGGTCCCACCACCGGCACCGGTCCCGACGATCACGAAATCGACGGCCTCGCTGTCGACGTATTGTCTCATGCTGACCCAGCCGCCCGGCCGGAAGACGTCCGGCGCGCGGCCGTTGATCGCGCGCGGACCGAGCCGTGGATCATCGGACATTGCGATTGATCCTCAGAGCGTCGGCCTCCCGACCCGGCTTGGCTTCGGCCGCCTCCCAGGGATCGCGGTCGTTGAAATCAAGTCGGACGTAGCCGCGCGGGCTGGCCGGTCCGCCCCACCCGACCTCGCTCCATGCGGCCGGATGCGAGTAGTAGGCAAGAACGATGTCCCGCAGCAGCCGGTGCTTGAAGAACGTCTGTGGCGGCATGCCCTCCCACGCGGGCGAGCGCAGTTCGCCTGCCTCGCAGCTTCTGAGCAGGTCGTCTCGATCGGACACTGCAATTGCCGCAAAGCCACAGCCGTGGCGAGCTCGCGCCTCCGCATCGAGGGCTTTGATCCCCCTCCGCCACGCGTCATCCTCGCGCGGCAGGCCTGCTGGCCGATAACCGTCCGTAGCGCCGGTCCGCAGCTTGCTATCAAGCAGCGCAGCGACGGGAATAGGCAACCTAGACGCTGCTTGCGGCACAATGCACTCGGCGATTGCGGTGAGGATGTCAAACTCGTCCATCGTGAAGAATTCCGGCTTGTCCGCTGCCTTCAGGCGAGCCGCGATCACTTCCCGAGTCTTGGCGTTCCAGGACGGTCCCTGCCATTTCGCGAGGACGTCGTAGCCGGGGTAAGGGTCCGCGACTCCCAGCTGCCTCTTCCGATCAAGCATCTCGCGCCTCTCTCATCAGTTCGAGCGCGGCGAGCCCTGCCAGCGCGAGGCCTGTGAAGCTTGGTGGAGCAGGCAAAGGCGGTCCCGCGAGGATGTTCTGGCTCCAGTTGCGCCAGCCTCCCATGTTGCGTGAGACCCCATAGGCGTGGAAACCGACGCCGGCAAAACCCATGGCGGTCAGCAAGCGCATCCACCATCGCGCGAGGCCGCGGGACCGCGCGCCACCCTTCAACGCAGCACGCGCAAGCAAACCGGCCCCGATTGGCGGAAGCGTCACGGGAAGCGCCATGAAGGGGTTGTGAAAGGCTCCGCGAAAATGCAGCAGCCCCGCCTCCCCCGTCGTGCCAAGCAGTCCCAGTGCAGTCACGGCCGCGATCGTCTCACCAGCCGGAAGATTGAACACCCGATGAGGGCGCCGACCTCCATTGTCACGCACCCTTTCCGAGCAAAAGCCCAGCAATCCCGAAAGCAGGATCGCCATGGGCGCTCCGAGAGGAGCACCGTAAAAGACGTTCTGCCAGCTCAGCCCGCCAACCTTCTTCGTCACATTGTAGATGTGAAAGCCCGTCCCGAGCGCGCCGGTGGCAGCCGCCAACAGATATGACCCGTCGCGTGCTCGATGCGCATCGGGGCGCTTGTCCGCCGTGCCGTGGATGCTCATCGCCAGTGTCAGCCCGGCAACGATAAGCGGGGTGAACATCGCCTTGTTCTTGAACGAGCCGCGGTAGTGCTCAAGGGCGCTGTCGGCAAGAACCGAGCCTGCCAGCATGCCGGCCGCCCGGTTCAACCGGCGCGCCGCCACAACCGTCTCGGCCTCGCGTTGTCGCGCGAGCGGGCGCGCCGCCGAGCGACGGGCCGCCCGACCATATGTTGAATCGCCGACTTCACCTTCGAAAGCGCGGCATGCCGCTTCCGATTTCGCCTTCTTAGACTGCATAACGTGCGGCATCCGTGTCCCTGAAAATCAAGCCATTGCCCGGCCGCGACAGATCGGGATGAATTGCGCCATTGCGCGGCACCGGCGCCCCGTCGAACAACATCCGTTCGATGCGAACGTGGTCGTGAAACCATTCCAGATGCCGCAGCCGCGGCGCGGCGCAGGCGGGGTGAAGATGCAGAGCCGGTGCGCAATGGCCCGACAAATCGATGTGGTGCGCCTCGCAAAGCGAGGCGATCTGCAGGAATCCGGTCACGCCGCCGCAGCGCGTGATGTCCGCCTGCTGAACGTCGACCGCACCCGATCCGAGCATCGTGCGGACATAGTCGGTCGTATACGCATACTCGCCCGCGGCAACGTCCATCCCCGCCGGCGCATGGTCGCGAACCATGCGCAGCCCCTCGAGATCGTCCGAGGACACCGGCTCTTCAAACCATGTGACGCCTTCGCCGGCGAAGACATCGGCAAGCTGCAGCGCCTGCTTCGCCGAGTAGGCGCCGTTCGCGTCCACGAACAGCGTGGCGCGATCGCCGATCGCGCGGCTTGCGACCTGCACACGATGCGGATCGAGAGCCGGTTCGGAGCCCACTTTCATCTTGACGTTCACGCAGCCGTCATCGGCAACCCATTTGCTTAGCTGGTCGCCCAGCTCGCCATCTGAGTAGGTGGTGAAGCCTCCGCTTCCGTAGATCGGAACTGACGTGCGGTAGCTTCCGAGCAACTGAACCAGCGGCAGGTCCAACAGCCGCGCCTTGAGGTCGCAAAGAGCGCAGTCCACGGCGGAAATCGCATTCGCAGCAAGTCCTTCGCGGCCCATGTTACGGACCGCCCGCTGCATCGCCCTCCAGGCGGCCTCGGGCGCCAGGGCATCGCGGCCACGCACGACCGAGGCGAGCTTGCCGGCGATCAGCGCGACAATGCTTCGATCCGAATACGTGTAACCGAGTCCGGACTTGCCGCCGGCGGCGATCTCGACCAGCACCAGCGTCGTGGACTTCCAACTCATGGTTCCATCTGCTTCGGGGCGATCGGTCGGGACCTCGAAGGCGCGCGCACTCAACGCCTCAATTGCGACCTTGACCATCATTCTTTCCCGGGCAGTACGCTCGTCAGCAATTCCTTGGCGCTGTTCTTGAGAACGCTCCCAAGCTCGGGCTCGGAAGGAATCATGCTGACGAAGTTCTTGGCATCCTTCAGCGTAATGTGAGGCGGCAGGGGCGGCACGTTTGGATCCGTGTACGCCTCGAGCACGACGGGACGATCCGCCGCAAGCGCTTCATCCCAGGCGGCACCCACACGATCCGGATTGTCGACAAAGATGCCCTTGAGGCCGAGCAATTCGGCATAGCGGTGATACGGAAAGTCGGGAATGCTCTGGGTCGATAGGGTCTTTCCGGCGCCGAGCTGGATCCGCTCCTCCCACGTGACCTGATTGAGATCGCGGTTGTTGAGGACGAGGACGATCAGCCGCGGATTTGACCAGGTCTGCCAATATTTCGAGATGGTGATCAGGACATTGAGCCCGTTCATTTGCATGGCGCCGTCCCCCATGCACGCGATCACCGTCCTATCCGGGTAGGCCATCTTGCCAGCCATCGCGTAGGGAGTGCCGGCTCCCAGAGACGCCAGACCTCCGGAAAGCGAAGCCTTCATGCCCCGGCGCATTTTCAGGTCGCGGGCGTACCAGTTGGCCACCGATCCCGAATCCGCCGTGATGATTGCATTCTCAGGCAGACGGGGGGACAGCTCCCAGAACACGCGTTGCGGATTGAGGGGCTCCGCCGAATCCATCGCGCGCTTTTCCAGCGTCTGCCACCAGTCCTGCACGCCTTCCTCGATCTCACGCCGCCAGGATGATTTTTCCTTTTGCTGCAGATGCGGCAGCAGCGCCTGCAAGGCTGCCGAGCTGTCACCGACGATGTTGACCTCCATCGGATAACGCAGGCTCAACCGGGCCCCGTCGATATCGATCTGAACGCCGCGTGCCGAACCGGGCTTCGGCAGAAATTCGCTGTAGGGGAACGCCGAACCGACCATCAGGAAGGTGTCGCAATTCTTCATGAGGTCCCAGCTGGGCTTTGTGCCGAGCAGTCCGATGGAGCCGGTTACAAACGGCAGCTCGTCCGGAACGACCGCCTTTCCAAGCAGCGCTTTGGCGACCCCGGCCTGAAGTCGCTCAGCCACCGCGATGACCTCATCGGTGGCGTCCAGAGCGCCAGCGCCGACCAGCATCGCGACTTTAGTACCATTGTTCAGGATATCGGCGGCCGCACGCACCAAATGGTCGTCCGGACGCTTTGCAGGCTCGGCATATCCAATCCCGGTGTGGGTCGCACCGTGCGCCAAAGGCGGATCCTGGTAATCCAGTTCCTGCACGTCGTTCGGAAGAATGACGCAAGTCACGGCGCGTTTGTTGTGAGCAATTCGTACGGCGCGATCGATCAGATGGCGTACCTGCTCGGGCACGCTGGCCTGGCCGACATATTCGGCGACGTCCTGAAACAGCACCTGCAGATCGACTTCCTGCTGGTAGCTCGCCCCGATTGCGCTCCTCGCCTGCTGGCCCACGAGAGCGACCACCGGGACGTGGTCCATCTTGGCGTCGTAAAGCCCGTTGAGGAGGTGAATCGCCCCCGGGCCCGAGGTCGCATAGCAGAGACCGACCTGGCCGGTGAACTTGGCATGAGCCGAGGCCATGAAGGCCGCCATCTCTTCGTGCCTGACCTGCACGTATTCGATCTTGTCTTTCGCGCGTTCGAGCGCGACATCCAGCCCGCCGACGCCGTCCCCGGGGTAGCCATAGACCCGGCTCAAGCCCCATTCGGACAGCCGTTGCCAAACAAATTCGCTGACATTCATTGGATTTTCTCGATCGTTCTGGCGCGGAGGATGCTTGGCAACGTTTGAAGATGGTCGGACGTTTCGGCCCTGCCGGCGCAACGTTCGTACGCTCGCGTACGTCTGCTAACCTTCTTTTGAGCTCCCCAATTTAAGCGAACATCGCGCCCCCAGCTCAGAGGGAGCGCGATGTCCGCGAAACCGCGAGGGCCTATTTCGATGCCGGGTGGTTGTTCGAAGAACTGGATCCGGTCGTTCCTTGCGAGCTTGTCGTGCCGCCAGACCCACTCGTGCTCGTGTTCATCGCTTCAAAGACCGACATCCCGTGGGGCCCGATCGTCATCACCATCGGATTGCCATCCTTGGTCTTGGCTTGGACCACGAATGATTCGGCCACGACTTTGATGTCGGTGAAGCCCGCCTTCTGCAGATCGTCCCTGATTTGCTGCGCGGCCGCGGTTTGCCCGGAGTTGGACGGGCTTTGCGAGGTTGTCGTCGACTGCGAGTTGTTTGCGGAGCTGGTGCCGCTTTGGGCGAGCGCAGGACTGGAAAGCGTTGCTGTGAGCAACAAAGCGGTCAAAACCTTGGTCTTCATTGGCTGTCTCCTTTGCTGTTGGGATGGAGTATCGCTACAGCGCAGGCCGGCTCCAGACGTTCCTTCCGGCGCAGTCAGGGCCGCACAAATGTTGGTACGAGACCGAACGAAGCCGCCACGCTTCACCAGTGATCGAATTAGAATGACAGGGATTCGAAAGCGGCCGGCTCGGCCGGGGCCGAAGCTCGCTCTTCCTGTGCGAACATCAATCGGCGGGCGTGGCTGAAGATCTCGTATCCATCGTCGCGTGCGACCGCGACCAGCGTGACGCCGGCCCGCTCGGCGGTTTCGATCGCCAATGAAGTCGGTGCCGACACGGCAACGAGCAGCGGCGTGCCAGTCCGTGCAACCTTCTGCACCAATTCGACGGAGACCCGACTGGTCATGAGGACAGCGCCTTGCCCCGTCTCCAGACCGGCTCTGGCGATGGCACCGGCGAGTTTGTCGAGCGCGTTGTGGCGTCCGACATCTTCTCTGACCAGCCGGATGTCACCGCCATCCCAGAAGGCCGCAGCGTGCATTGCCCCCGTCGCCTGATGATGCGGCTGAAGCGAACGTAACGAGCGCATCGCGTTCAGAATTTGGAAGGGGTGAAATTCGGCTCGGCCAGTTATACGCGGCGGCTGCGCACACGCCGCCTCAAGACTCTCGATCCCGCACAGGCCGCAGCCGACCGGCCCGGCCATCGCCCTCCGCCTCTTGGCAACGCGATCAGCATATGCCTCGTCTAGCCAGATCCGCACTTCGCAACCAAGCTCAAGCTCGATGACGTCGATGCTGCGGATGGCACCGGGATCGGCCACGATGCCCTCGCTCAGGCTAAAGCCGATCCCGAAGTCTTCGAGATCGGCGGGCGAGGCCATCATCACCGCGTAGGTCGAGCCGTTATAAGTCAGCGCTATCGGCCGCTCCTCTGCGACCCTGCGCGACGACGGCACTGGTTCACGCCCACGCCAGACCAGCTCCGGCTTGTCGAGTGTGCAGCGATCTTCCATGGCCGCTCCGGGATTTGCGTCTGGCAACACCTGCCGGGTCGTCCGCGTTCCCCGCTCGTTGGCTGGCGCGGCGCTGAACCAATGCCAGCACCCGGTTCTTTGTACGGCAGCGAGCAAAGTTTCGCTTCGCGCCACTCGAACACCCTGATACTCAGAATGTAACGCTTTGATGCCACTATCTATTTCTAGCGCGAGCCGCCGTCTCACCACAAAGGCGCGGAAGATCCCGTCCAGGAACCCTTGTCGCCAACATACGTTGGCGACGCAACAATCCGTCTGGTTCCGGAAGAGAACGACATCATGGTGCAACCGAGCAAAGTTGGCGACGAAACTCCCGATACGGTTCGATACGACGGTCCGGCTGGCGGATGGGGCTCCCTTCAAGGAATTGCGCGGATCTTCGGCAAGGAGTGGGATTCGCCGGCGGCGCTGAATACGCTTCGCCGGCAAAACAAGCCGAAAGGCTTCATGTGCGTTTCTTGCTCATGGGCCAAGCCGGCGGATTACCACACGTTCGAATTCTGCGAGAACGGCGCCAAGGCGACGCTGTGGGAATTGACCTCACGCCGTTGCACGCCGGAGTTCTTCAACGAGCACACGCTGACCGAGCTGCTCTCCTGGAGCGACTATGATCTCGAGCAGCAGGGCCGCCTGACGCATCCGTTGCGCTACGACAGTGCGACCGACAAATACGTGCCCTGCTCCTGGGACGAGGCCTTCCAAGCCATCGGCGCGCAATTGAAGACGTTCGATCCGAAGTCAGTCGTTTTCTATTCGTCCGGGCGCGCCAGCCTGGAGACGTCCTACCTCTACGCCCTGTTCGCGCGGGTGTATGGCAATAACAACCTGCCGGACAGTTCGAACATGTGCCACGAAACGACATCTGTGGCGCTCAAGAAGCTGATCGGCGCGGGCGTCGGAACGGTCGTCTTCGACGACCTCAGCAACTGCGATGCAATGTTCTTCTTCGGGCAGAACACTGGCTCCAACAGCCCCCGCTTCCTGCATCCCCTGCAGGACGCCGCCAAACGCGGCGTCCAGATCATCACCTTCAATCCCGTACGCGAAAAGGGGCTCGAATTCTTTGTAAATCCTCAGAACCCGGCGGAGATGCTGACCGGAAAGTCCACGCAGATCAGCAGCCAGTACCACCAGGTCAAGGTCGGCGGCGATATCGCCGTCATCGTCGGCATCTGCAAGCATGTCTTTGCCGCGGACGAAGCGGCCAAGCAGCAAGGCAAGCGTGTCATCGATGCTCCCTTCATCAAGCAGCACACGAATGGGTTCGAAGACTTCGAGGCCAAAGTTCGGGCGACCTCCTGGGAGGAGATCGAAGCCGCCTCCGGTCTCAGCCGAGCGACCATCGAGGGCGCGGCGCAGGTTTATGTCGAGGCTGACCGCGTGATCGGCATCTATGGCATGGGGCTCACCCAGCACGTGCACGGCTTCCAGAACGTCGCCATGCTCGTCAACATGCTGCTCCTGAAAGGAAACATTGGCAGGGACGGCACCGGAATTTCGCCGGTGCGCGGGCATTCGAACGTGCAGGGTCAACGCACCGTCGGCATCTCGGAAAAACCCGAACTGGTGCCGCTCGACAAATACGCCAAGCAATTCGGGTTCGAGCCGCCGCGCGACAAGGGCATGAATACGGTTGAAACATGCGAGGGCGTTCTCGCGGGCAAGGTCAAGGCATTCTTCGGGCTTGGCGGCAATTTCGTGCGGGCCATTCCCGAGAGAGCAAAGATGGAAGAGGCCTGGCGCGGATTGGAGTTGACCGTTCAGATCGCTACCAAGCTGAACCGGAGCCACCTCATCCACGGCAAGGCCGCCTATCTGCTGCCGTGCCTCGGCCGCACCGAAGAAGATATTCAGGCAAGCGGACAGCAAGCCGTCACCATGGAGGACACGTTCAGCTGTATCCAGGGCTCGATCGGGCTGCGTAAGCCGGCCAGCGAACACCTCAAATCCGAGGTTGCGATCGTCGCGGGTCTCGCCAAGGCGACCCTACCGCCCAATCCGAACTTGAAGTGGGATGAATGGGTCGGCAACTACGATCTGATCCGCAACGAGATCGCCGAGACCTACCCCGACGCATTCCACGACTTCAACGCGCGGATGTTCACTCCCGGCGGGTTCTATCGCGGCAATTCGGCCCGCGAACGAATCTGGAAGACCGAGAGCGGGAAAGCCGAGTTCACTGCGCCGGAGACCCTTACCTCGACCGGCTTCTCGGATGCGCCTGGACGCTTCAGGCTCCTCACGATGCGCAGCAATGACCAGTTCAACACCACCATCTACGGCTACAGTGATCGGTTGCGCGGAATTGAAGGGACAAGGGACGTATTGCTGATCAATCCGGAGGAGATGGCCCGCGCCGGACTTCAGGAAGGGCAAATGGTGACCCTCGTGAGCGACGCCGAGGACGGCATCACACGCGAAGTCGGTCCTCTCAAGGTGACCCCCTTCAAACTGCCGGACGGCTGCGTCGGCGCCTATTACCCCGAGATGAATCCGTTGATCCCGCTGTCGCACCACGACATCAAATCGAAGACGCCTGCCGCGAAATCAGTGCCTGTCCGAATTCGGGCCTGAAGGCGGCGCGGCTTGGGGGCCGGTGAATGCAACTCTTTCGTCCCGGGGCGAATACAATTGCGACCTTGGTGATGGCGGCGATCGGAGCGGCGCCGGTGCTGGCAGTTGGGCTGTCCTATCAGGTGATGAGATCCTCCTACGTTACCAACCAGAACATCACCTGGAACCAGCCGGTGCCGTTCAGTCACGAGCACCATGTTTCAGGTCTCGGTCTCGATTGCCGGTATTGCCACACGTCGGTTGAGAAGGCGCGCTTTGCGGGAATCCCTCCGACAGAGACCTGCATGACATGCCATTCGCAAATCTGGACCAATGCGAAGATGCTGGCGCCGGTGCGGGAGAGCCTTGCCAGAAACAAGCCGTTGGCCTGGACGCGCGTCAACAGGCTTCCGGACTACGTATATTTTGATCATTCGGTCCACGTCGCAAAGGGGGTCGGATGCACCACGTGCCATGGCGATGTCGGGCAGATGCGGCTGATGCGCCAGGCGGCACCCCTGACGATGCAATGGTGCCTCGACTGCCATCGCAACCCCGCCCCAAACTTGCGCCCTGGCGAGGCGATTTTCGATCCGAAATGGCAGCCGCCCAAGGACCAGGCCGAGGTCGGGTCTAAGCTTGTTGCAGCCTATCACATCAACACCGGCCATTTGACGGACTGCACCATATGCCACCGCTGAAGGAATTGCCGACGCGGCCAGAACCAGCTCGGCGCAGCAAGCTCAACCGACGCCAAGCGCTCAGCCTGCTCGCGACCGGCATGGCGAGTAGCCTGGCGGCCTGCAGCAAGCCGGACGAGCACATCCTGCCCTATGTCAAAATGCCGGAGCGCATCGTTCCCGGCGAACCGCTGAAATTTGCCACCACGCTCGGGCTTGCCGGAATCGGGCGCGGCGTCATCGTGACGGCGATCGACGGCCGTCCGATCAAGGTGGAAGGCAATCCGCGTCATCCCGGCAGTCTCGGCGCCACCGACGTTTTCGCCGAGGCCGCCGTGCTGTCCCTCTACGATCCGGACCGTTCGCGCACCATTCTGCGCGACGGCGCAATCGCCTCGCGCGAAGCGCTGCAAGGGGCACTGGTGAACCAGCTCGCCGACGCCCGGAACCGCCAGGGCGACGGCCTTCGCCTGTTGACCAGCCGCACCACGTCGCCGACCGTTCTCCGCCAGATCGACGCCCTGCTGCAGACGTTCCCCGCCGCGGCGTGGCACGCTTACGAGCCGACCGACGACGATAACGCGCGCGGAGGCAGCCAACTTGCTTACGGGCGGCCCCTTGATGCAGTGGCCGATCTCGCCAAGGCGCGCGTGATTGTCGCGCTCGATGCCGATCCTATCGGACACGGGCCGGACCAGATACGTCACGGCCGCGGCTTCGCCATGGGCCGAAGCGAGGCCAACAGCTTTTCGCGTCTCTATTGCCTCGAAAGCGCTTTCACGCTGACAGGTGCTAAGGCCGACGAGCGGCTTGCACTGACCCCAGACGCGATCGAGCGTTTCGCGATGAGCCTCGCGGGACAGCTTGGTGCAGCTCGAGGTGCGAGCGAACTTCCCGATCGCCAACGCGAGCTGCTCCGCAAGATTTCGGCGGACCTCAGCGCACACAGAGGCGAAGCGGTCGTCATGGTGGGACCGACCATGTCGGCGGAGGTGCATGCGCTGGCCCATTGGATCAACGCGCAGATCAATGCGCCGGTTCGTCTCATCGAGCCGATCGACCGCACGCCGTCCGGCAAGCAGGCCGCCACGCTCGAACAGCTCGCGGGCGATCTCGTGGCGGGGCGTGTGCGCCAGCTCATCATCATCGGCGCGAACCCGGTCTACGACGCGCCCGCAGATCTGCAGTTCGCGGCGCGGGTACAGCGAGCGCCGTTCCGGCTGCATATGGGGGAGTATGTCGACGAGACCGCGGCCCTCGCAACCTGGCACGTGCCGCAGCACCATCCGCTTGAGGCCTGGTCGGACCTGCGCGCCAGCGACGGCACCGCGAGCATCGTCCAGCCCTTGATCAGGCCGCTCTACGGCAGCTACGGCGTCCACGAGCTGCTGGCCTGGCTCACCGGGGAGCAGGATGCGAGCGCGTATGATCTGGTACGGCAGACTTGGCAAGGCACGGCTTCCGGCGATTTCGAGACGTGGTGGCAGCGCGCGCTGCACGACGGCCTCATTGCCGACACCAGCGCCGCAGCCATCGCGCCGGCTGCACCCCCGCTGCCAGCGATGCCAAGCGCCGAAGCGCAGGACGCTCCCGCCGGCGACATCACCCTTGTCTTGCGCCCCGATCCCAGCCTGTGGGACGGCTCATTCGCCAACAATGCGTGGCTGCAGGAATGCCCGAAACCGCTGACCAAGCAGGTCTGGGGCAATGCGCTCGCGCTGCATCCCGAAGACGCGGCCAAGCTCGGGGTTGCCTCCGGCGATATCGTCACGATCGGTGCCGGCGACCGTAGGCTCGAGGTGCCCGTTCTGACTGAACCCGGATCCGCCATCGGGGTCGGCATGCTCACGCTCGGCGCAGGTCGGCACAAGGCGGGCGCGATCGGTGACGGCGTCGGCGCCAACGCCTATGCGCTGCGAAGCGCCGAGCATCGCTGGCGCATCGCGGGCGTCTCGGTCAAGCCAACCAGACGCCGGGAGCCGATCCTCACCACGCAGAACGTGGTGCGAACGCCTGACGATGTCCGCGAACTCTATCCGCTGTACCAGCTCGGCCATACGCCGGCCGCGGCGGCCTCAGACGACACGCCGAGCCTGATGCCGCGCACCGTCCGATCAAGCGATGGCCACGCCTGGGCGATGGTGATCGATACGTCGGTTTGCATCGGATGCAACGCCTGCGTGGTGTCTTGCCAGTCCGAAAACAATGTTCCCGTCGTGGGGCCCGAGCAGATCGCGATGGGGCGCGACATGCACTGGATGCGGATTGATGTCTACGATCACGGCGCGGCGACCGGATTACCCCTCGGCTTTCAACCGGTGCCCTGCATGCATTGCGAGCATGCGCCGTGCGAGCCGGTCTGCCCGGTCGCGGCCTCCGTCCACGATCACGAAGGCCTCAACGGACAAGTCTACAATCGCTGCATCGGGACCCGCTTCTGCGAGGCGAACTGCCCTTACAAGGTCCGGCGCTTCAACTTCTTCGGCTATGCCGACGGCGAGGAGTACGCCAATCTCGGCGCGGACTCCTATCGCGGGCAGAAGAATCCGGAGGTGAGCGTTCGCGCCCGCGGCGTCATGGAGAAGTGCACGTATTGCGTCCAGCGGATCAGCGCGGCGCGGCGCAGTGCGGAGCGCGACAATCGCCCGCTGGGCCCGGACGAAGTGCGCACCGCGTGCCAGAATGCTTGTCCGACGCGCGCCATCAGCTTCGGGGATTTGAACCAACCCGCGGCGGCGATCAATCACGGCAAGGCAGACCCGCGCCACTATGCCCTGCTCGGCCACCTCGGTACGCGGCCTCGGACCACTTATCTGGCCGATCTGCGCAACCCCGCCCCCTCCCCGGAGGAGCGGACATGAGCGACGTCCTTGCGCCGCGTCAGCCGCCCGCGCATCGCTGGATTTCGGCGGAGCGTGCCGACGACGTCGCGATTACCCAAGCCGTCGCCGACCCGCTATTCACCGGGTTCGGCAAACGATGGTGGCTCGCGCTCCTCGCCACCGTTCCGTTCGTGCTCTGGCTGGTCATCGCAATCGTCTGGCTGTTCTATCGCGGCATAGGCATATGGGGCATCAACTCCACCATCGTGTGGGGCGTCGCCATCGCCAACTATGTCTGGTGGATCGGTATCGGCAACGCCGGCACGCTGATTTCGGCGATGCTGCTGCTGACCCGGCAGAAATGGCGCGCTTCCATTAACCGCTTCGCAGAGGCAATGACGCTGTTCGCGGTCGCGATCGCCGGGCTGATGCCGATCCTTCATCTCGGCCGACCGATCTATGCCTACTGGCTCGCCCCCTATCCGAACACGATGGCCCTGTGGCCGCAATGGCGCAGTGCGCTGGTCTGGGACTTCTGGGCCATCGTCAGCTATCTGCTGTTCTCCATCCTGTTCTGGTACGTCAGCCTCATCCCCGACCTCGCCACCATGCGCGACCGCGCGCCGCGGCCGGGAGCCCAGCTTGTCTACGGCGCGTTCGCGCTGGGCTGGCGCGGCTCGGCGCGCGAGTGGTCGCGCCTCGAGACGCTCCACACGACGATGGCGGCGCTCGGCGTGCCGCTGGTCTGTTCGGTTCATTCGATCGTCGGCCTCGACTTCGCGGCCAGCCTCATGCCCGGCTGGCAGGAGAGCATCTTCCCGCCCTATTTCGTCGTCGGCGCGATGTATTCGGGCTTCGCGATGGTCGTCGTGCTCGCAGCCGCGATCCGATGGGGGCTCGGCCTCCAGGCCATCATCACGCCTCGGCATTTCGACGCGATGGCCCGCATCCTGCTGATGGCCTCCATCGTCATGTTCTATTCCTATGCGACCGAGTGGTTCATGGGCTGGTATGGCGGCGAGCATGCCGACCGCGCCGTGGTGCGGTTCGATTTCACCGGCACCTACGCGCCGCTGTACTGGGCGCTGCTGGCCTGCAACTGCCTGGTGCCGCAGCTGCTCTGGTGGCCGTTCGCACGACGGTCGCTGCCGATACTCATTCTTGTCGCCATCGCAATCAACATCGGAATGTGCCTCGAGCGCATCCTGATTGTCTGGAACACGCTGTCGCACGGCTACATGCCTTCGCTGTGGCGCAGCTTCCATTTCACGTTCTGGGACTGGAGCTTCCTGATCGCGCCACTCGGCCTCTTTGCCTTCCTGTTCCTGCTCTTCATGCGGCTGATCCCGAGTGTCTCGATGTTCGACATGCGCGAACTTGCTCATGAGGAGGCCGCCGGATGACCGCGACCCTGATGGCGCAGTTCGCTGACGCCGAAACGCTGCAAGCGGCGCTGCAGCGCGTGAAGAGCACGGGTCATGCCGCATTGGACGCCTTCACCCCCTACCCGATCGACGGGCTGGCCGAACAGCTCGGCGTCGCGCACTCGCGGATCCGACTTGCGATGCTGATCGGCGGGCTCGCGACCGCGGCTTTCGCGTTCGGCCTGCAATGGTACAGCGCTGTGATCGATTATCCGATCGACAGCGGTGGGCGGCCGCTCAATTCCTGGCAGGTCTTCCTGCTCGTGCCGTTCGAGGTCGGCGTCTTCGCCGCCGCCCTTGCCGGCGTGATCGCCTTTCTCCGATCGTGCCGACTGCCGCGGCTGCACGATGCGCTGTTCGAGATTCCGGGCTTCGAGCGCGCAACGCAGGATCGCTACGTCCTCGTTGCCGCGTCCGAGGCTGATCCCAACGACTTGCGGACGGTGCTCACCGAAGCCGGCGCCGTCCTGGTGACGGAGCTGCGCACACCATGACGATCCGCCGGCTGCTCTGTGTGATGTTGCTCGCGGCTGCGCTTTGCGGCTGCGGCGATCACTCGATGACGCAGCAGAACCGCTACGGCACGTTCACCAAGGCGGCGCTGTTCAGGGACGGGACCGAAGCCCAGGTCCCGCCGAAGGGCGCGGTCGCGCAGGGCGAGCTCGATCGGGCGCGGCAGACCACGGCGCCGCCCGCCGTTGACATGGCGCTGCTGGCGCGCGGCCGCGAACGTTTCGGCATCTACTGCTCGCCCTGTCACGGGCTTTCCGGCTACGGCGACGGCATGATCGTGCAGCGCGGCTTTCCCGCCCCGCCCTCGTTTCACTCGAGCCGGCTCCGGGAGGCCGACGCCCGGCACTTCTTGGACGTGATCACCGACGGGTACGGCGCGATGTATTCCTATGCGGCCCGCGTCGAGCCGCACGACCGCTGGGCCATCATCGCCTATATTCGCGCGCTTCAGCAGTCGCAGCAGACCGATGTGGCCGATGTCCCGCAGCTGAGGAGCAAGCTGCCATGACCGCGGCGCTGCATCGGCAGGCCCTCTCCGGAGCGGGCAACCGACATACGGCGGCTGGGCTTGCGCTCCTGACACTCGCGGCCGCCTTGGTGCTCGTTCTGGGGCGGCTCGGTGTTTATGCGCCTCTGCTGCAGGGCTGGTTGCTGGCTTTCGCCATCTGGAGCTGCGTCCCGGTCGGAAGCATGACTCTGCTGCTCATCCACCGGCTGACCGGCGGGGTCTGGGGCATCGCCGCTGCGCCGGCCCTGCGTCCGCTCGCCGCCATGATGCCCCTCGTCGCCATTGCGTTCGTCCCCGTCCTCGGCGCTCTGCCGTCGATCTATTCGTGGGCCGCGAATCCCGGCGAGATCAAGCCGGACGTCGCGGTCTGGTATCTGAGCCAGACCTCATTCGTCCTCCGGGCGGTGGTCACCCTGGCGGGATGGTCGGTTCTGGCGGTGATCTTTGCATCCGGTCTCGGCGGGCGGCTGCTGGCCGGGCTCGGCCTCGCCTTTTTCGGGCTCACCATCAGCATGGTCGCGGTGGACTGGTTTCTGTCGATCGAACCTCATTACGTGTCCACCGCTTTCGCGTCGATGATCGCGATCCAGCAATTGCTTGCGGCTCTCGCCGTGCTGGGCGTTGTCGGAATCGGGAATGTGGGAGGCCGGGCGAGGAGTGACATTGGCAAGCTGCTGATGGCGACGCTGCTGGGCGTCGTCTATCTCGCCTACATGACTTTCGTCGTGGCCTGGTATGGCGATCTGCCCCACAAGGCCGCGTGGTTCCTCAAGCGCGGCACCGACGCATGGGCTTCAGTTCTGATCGCGACCTTCCTCATTGGCGCGGTTCTGCCGTTCACGATGCTTCTGTTCGCGGGCGTGCGCGCCAGCCGGGCCGGCCTGCGTGCAGTTGGTGTTCTCCTGCTGCTCGGGACCGGCCTGCACTTCGCCTGGCTGATCCTGCCTGCGTTCGCCCGGCAGCCCGCCGTTGCCCTGGCCGGCCTTGGTTCGCTCGTCATCCTGACCGCTTGTTCCGTGCTGTTCATTCGAGGCGTCACATCCACAGGGGGGCGCCATGCCGGCTGAGGAGATGGGACATCGCGCGCTGCCGCAACCGGCCGATGTCGACAACCGCGTCGTCCTGGCCGTGGTCTGCGGCTTCCTGCTGTTCGTGGCGGCGGCGATCGCAGGACTCCTGCTATTTCTCAACGCGCAGGTGCCAAGCGCCTTCTTTCCGCGCGTCGAACGGCGGTTTCCGGCGCCGGCGCTGCAGACGTCCCCGCAGGCCGACCTGGCGCGGTTCGAGGCCGAGCAGCAGGCCCGGCTTTCCGGCTATGCCTGGGTGGATCGCGACCATGGCCAGGCGCGCATCCCGATCGAGGAGGCGATGCAGCTCGTCGCGGGCCGCGGGGCGCATGCCTATGACGTGATCGAGGTCCATCCCGATCAGCCGCCCACTTTGAGCGGAGGCAAGCCATGAGGCGGGCTCTCCTCCTTCTCGCGCTGGTGCTATGGCCGGCGCTCGCGAGCGCCGGACTGACCGAGCAGGAGATCGGGCGCGTCGCCTTCGATCCGCCAGCCGATGCGCATGTCCCGCTCGCCTTGCCATTCACCAATCTTGACGGCCATGCCGTTTCGGTTCGCGATGCGATCGACGGCCGCCCGACGCTGCTGATCCCGGCCGACTTCACCTGCCGGCAGATCTGCGGGCCGGCGCTGACGATCGCCAGCTCTGCCTTGCAGCAGACCGGCCTTGCCGCGGGACGCGACTACAGCCTCGTCATCGTCGGGATCGATCCGCGCGACAGCCGCGAACACGCGCGCCGCTTCACGGAGGGACAGATCGGCCAGGCCGGGACAGCGGTCCTGACCGGAACGCCAGACACGGTCCGCACGCTGCTCAACAGCATCGGTTATCATACCGCGTTTGACGGCAGCCGGGACGCCCTCGCGCATCCGGCGGCGTTCGTCACGCTGGCACCGGACGGCCGGGTCGTTCGGGCGCTCTCCAGCCTGGCGCTGCAGCCGGGCGATCTGCGCCTCGCGCTGCTCGAGGCCGGCAACGGCCGCATCGGCGGGCTCCCCGGCCGGATCGCTTTGCTGTGCTACGGCTTCGATGCGGTGCACGGCATCTACACCAGTAGGATCGCCGCGATCCTGCGGCTTCTCGGCGCCACAACGGTCGCCACCATGGCGGGGCTGATCGGCCTGTCGCTGGTGCGCGGCAAACGACGCGGAGCTTCGGCATGAACTCGCTGTTCAGCCTGCCGGAGGCCAGCACCCACGCCGTCACGGTCGATCACATCTTCTATCTCCTGCTGGCGCTGTCCGGCGCAACTGTCGTGCTCGTGTTCGGGCTGATTCTGCTGTTCGCCGTGCGCTACCGGCGCGGATCAAAGGCCAAGCGCGGTCCGATGCCCGAAATTCTCAGCCGCGAGTTCGAGATCGGCTGGACGCTCGCAACCCTCCTCACCTTCGCCTTCCTGTTCTGGTGGGCCTCCTCCGCTGATCTCAGCAGCCTTGCTGCGCCCTCGAATGCATTGGAGATTCACGTGGTCGCGAAGCAGTGGATGTGGAAGACGCAGCATCCGGGCGGCGCCCGCGAGATCAACGCCCTGCATGTGCCGCTGGATCGGCCGGTCCATCTCATGATGAGTTCGCAGGACGTGATCCATTCCTTCTTCGTGCCGGCGTTCCGGGTCAAGAAGGACGTGCTGCCTGGTCGCGACACCGATATCTGGTTCCAGGCGAGCAAGATCGGCACGTTCCCGCTTCTGTGCGCCGAATATTGCGGCACCAACCATTCGATGATGCGAGGCGAGATCGTGGTCATGCGCCAGCATGACTATGCCCGGTGGTTGACCCAGCAACCCGAAGGCGACGACCTCGCGCACGAGGGCGCCAGGCTGTTCGTGTCGCAGGGATGCGCGGGTTGTCACGCGACCTCATCCAACGTTCACGCGCCGCGCCTGGCGGGCCTCTATGGCCGCGCAGTGCAACTGGCCGATGGTCGCACCGTTTCCGCCGACGACAACTATATCCGCGATTCGATCCTGCAGCCGAAGCGCGACATCGTGGCCGGCTTCGAGCCGATCATGCCGAGCTTCAAGGGGCTGCTCGATGACGGCGAGATCCAGAGCCTGACCGCCTATATCCGCTCGCTCGGAGAGGAGCAGCAAAATGACTGATGCCCTGCTCGCCGGAGAGCTGCCGCTGCCGCCGCGCCCGGATTATCTCCGCCACGGTTCCACGCTCCGGTCCTGGCTTGCCACCACTGACCACAAGCGCATCGCGATCCTCTACGCGGTGACGATCACGGTCTTCTTCTTCCTGGGCGGCGCTGCGATCACGGCCGTGCGTCTCGAACTGTTTCAGCCGAACGGCTGGCTGATGACTTCAGACAGCTACAACAAGCTGTTCTCGTTCCACGGCATCATCATGGTCTGGTTCTTCCTGGTGCCGTCAATCCCCAACACGCTCGGCAACTTCCTGCTGCCGCTAATGATCGGAGCCCCCGACGTCGCCTTTCCGCGCCTTAATCTTTTCAGTTGGTATTTGACCATCGCAGCCGGCGCATTCACCGTCTATGCCCTCGTCGCCGGCGGCGTCGACACCGGCTGGACCTTCTACACGCCTTACTCGTCGATGTTCTCCAACACCCACGTCTTCGCGGCCGCGGCGGGCGTGTTCGTGGTCGGCTTCGCCAGCATCGCGACGGGAGTGAATTTCATCGCGACCACCCACATGCTCCGCGCTCCAGGCATGACCTGGTTCCGGCTTCCGCTGTTCGTATGGGCCATCTACGCGACCTCGCTGATCATGGTGCTCGCAACGCCTGTTCTCGCGATCTCGCTTTTGCTCGTGATCGCCGAACGCGTGCTGGGCCTGCCGATCTTCGATCCCGCACGCGGCGGCGATCCGATCCTGTTCGAGCACCTGTTCTGGTTCTACTCGCACCCAGCCGTTTACATCATGGTCTTGCCAGCCATGGGCGTTGTGTCGGAGATCATTCCCTGTTTCGCAAGACGGCGGATCTTCGGATACGACTTCATGGTCTACGCCATGCTTGCGATCGCCGGCGTCGGCTTCTTCGTCTGGGGGCACCACATGTTCGTATCCGGGCAGTCGGCCTTGGCGAACCTGGTGTTCTCCTTCCTCTCCTTCATCATCGCCGTGCCCTCCGCCATCAAGGTCTTCAACTGGACGGCCTCGCTCTATCGCGGCCAGATCAGCTTCGAATCCCCGATGCTCTATGCGCTCGGCTTCGTCGGGCTGTTTACGACCGGCGGGCTCTCGGGACTTTTCCTCGCCTCGATCCCGGTCGACGTCCACGTCACCGACACCTATTTCGTGGTCGCGCATTTCCACTACATCATGGTCGGCGGCTCGGTCTCCGCCTTCTTCGCCGGCCTGCACTTCTGGTGGCCGAAGGTGACGGGCCGGCTCTATCCGGAGAGTTGGGCGAAGTTCGCCGCCATTCTCATGTATGCCGGGTTCAATATGACATTCCTGCCGCAATTCTTCGCCGGCTATCTCGGCATGCCCAGGCGCTATCACACCTATCCGGCGGAGTTTCAGATCTACAACGTGATGTCGTCGGCCGGCGCGGCGGTGCTCGCCCTCGCCTATTTGCTACCGCTCGGCTATTTGACCTGGTCGCTCTTCTACGGCGGAAAGGCCGCCAGGAACCCGTGGGGCGCCACCGGCCTCGAATGGACCACGAGTTCGCCGCCGCCGCCGAAGAATTTCGACCGGCAGCCTCGCGTCGACCGCGCGCCCTATGACTACCACGCCGAAGGCATGTCCGCCGGGACGGATCCACCGGAACTGCAGAATGCGAGAGAAACGCGATGAGCGATGAAAGTGCGCTGCTGAGAGAACCCTGGTTCGACTTCGGCCGCCAGCGCGAAGCTGGCAAGTTCGGCATCTGGGTGTTCCTGGCCAGCGAGACGCTGTTCTTTGGCGCCTTGTTGCTGACTTACACCGTGTGCCGAATCGAGCACCCGGCCGCGTTCGCGGCCGCAGGCCGCGAAACCAATGTCTGGTACGGTACGATCAATACCGCCGTGCTGTTGACCAGCAGCCTGACGATGGCGGTCGCCGCGCAGGCGGCCGAGGAGTCTGCGCGATTGCGACGGCTTGTCCTCGCCTGCCTCATGCTCACGGCGATGCTCGGTCTCGCGTTCATCGTCATCAAGGGCTTCGAATACAAGGAGGACATTGACAAGCACCTCGTACCGGGAGCCGGGTTTGCATTGCCTCAGCCGGGCGCACAACTGTTTTACGGATTCTATTGGCTGGTCACGGGTGTGCACGCGATCCATCTTTTTATCGGCATTGGGCTGGTCAGCCGTTTGGTTGGGGTGCTCTACCGCCGCGAACTCCCCGCGAAAGACAATCCCGAGATCGAGGTCACGGCCTTGTATTGGCACCTGGTCGACATCGTATGGATTTTCCTCTACCCGCTCATCTACTTGCCGGGACGCGCGTCATGAGCAGGCGAGGCGCATCAGGTGACGTCCGCCGCCTATGGGGGAGAAACCTGCTGATCTGGGCCGCCCTACTCGTACTTCTGCTGCTCAGCCTCATCGCGGCTTACATCCCCATGGGCCGCATCACGACAGCAAGCGGCATCGTCATTGCCATGGCAAAATCGACATTGGTCGTCCTGCTCTTTATGGAACTTGCCTCAGCGAAGGCTTTGATTCGCCTTGCGGCAATTTCCGGGCTTGTCTTTCTGATCGCGATGTTCGCATTGACCTTCGCTGACGTCCTCGTACGACCCTGAGCGCATGACCCACTCGGTGAGCAACTATACCGGTCGTAACCAAGACGCTTCTGTTGGCCCGCCGGCGCGTCGAAGGCGCATTGCTTTATCTTCTGCTCTTTCTGCTCACCCTCGCATGGGCGTTCTGGGAAGTTGGCGCCAATGGTTGGGCGCTGGTCCCGCGGACGGTCGGTCCGGGCGTGTTGCTGATCTTCGTTCTGGCGCTCACCCCGAAGCTCCACCCGATCCGTCACCAATATGAACCTGCGGCGACCATCGTGGTCGGATTGCTTCTGTTGGTGGCTACCACTTTGTTGATGACGGGGGCTTTCAGGCCGGCAAGCACGAGAAGCCTTTTTCCCCTCGTCGACTAGATTGAGGGTTGAAGTCTCCGTTTCTGAAGTCCGAACCGACAATTAACTTCGCGCGCAGACATTATGGAAAAGGCGCCGATCGTCGGCACTCCGGCCGGAGCAACGTGCGCAAGCCCCCGCATAGACGCGCAGAGACTGCCTGCAACGCGGCGCTAGGCGGCACGGAGCCGCCTAGCGAAGGGGCCGCTAACGAGAGGTCGTCTGATTTGTGTCGTGTCGCGCTACTTGCGTGCTATTCACCCCGAGGTCCTTCAACGTCTGCTGATCAAGCTGGCCGTTGGCTTGCAGATGGTTCATCTCCTGCATGTGCCGAATGGCCTCCCGGGTTTTGTGGCCCCAATGTCCGTCGACTGAGCCGGCATCAAACCCGTCCTTGTTGAGCGCCATCTGTACGTTCTTGATCTGAGCTTTGGATAGGCTGCGCGGAGCGATCGGTCCGTTGTTCATCGCCTGCTGTGGGCCCGCCCTGTCCTGCTGAGAGTTGTTGGTCTGCGGCGCTTTCTGGTTCTGCTGACTGACCGTCGCATTCTGCTGAGCCGGCGCTGGCTTCTGAGGCGGTGAGTTCGTGGCGGCGAAAGCGGGCACTGTCATCGCAGCACTAGCGAGAAGAGCTATTGCGAACTTGTTCATGAGACACTTTCCTTTTGGCTTGAGAGAGTTCTAGCACTCTCCAGAACCAATGCACTTCCATTCGGGACGTTTCCGCCGTACGGCCTATCTGCGGATTAATTCGTGGCAAGGATCAGAGCGTCGACTTCGTGGGCCCATCGCGCTCTGAAGGCTGGTCAAGCAAAGACCCGGTCAGCTCTGGTCGGATCAACCTTCCAATTGGCCGCTCATGACGTCACCGAAGAGTTTCCAGGTTTGGCCCTCGAACTTCATCAACTGAAGCTGTTCTATGGGCGCAAAATCGGTTGGCGAAGTGTTGATCGCGATACCGGGAAGCAAGAGCCCCGGCTCATAGTTCGTCAGATGGGCTGCCTGCGTCATGACATTTTCACGCGTAAGGTCATCGCCGCATTGTTGCAGGACCTGTATCATCGTGCGCACTACAGCGTATCCGTAGATGAAGTTTGCGTCGGTCTTGTCGCTTCCTGGCATGTGTTTGTCCATAAACTCGTTCCAGGCGACCATGTCTGGTGCACTCTTCCACTGAGCATCGCTCGGGTCTTTCGCGTAATTGGCGGAAACGATGCCCTGTGCGTGGTCGAAGCCGGCGGGTTTAAGCACGCTCCCAACGGATGCCGAGACATTGTTGAGAATATGGAGCGGCTTCCACCCGATGTCGGACACTTTCACGATGGCTTGCGCTGCGAATTTCGGCGTCGCAACATTGAAGAAGACGTCTGCTCCGGTAGCTTGCAGCCGGACGATCTCTGAATCAACGACCGGCTCCGTTGTTTGATAGGCCTGCTCTCCGACGACCATTGCACCGGCCTTCGAGCCCAGGCCGTCCTTTAGGCCCTTGACGTAGTCCTTGCCATAGTCATCGTCCTGATAAAGGATTGCAATCTTTCCGGTCGGTTTCTCCTTCAGAACGTACTTGGCGTAGATCCGGCCCTCGGCTTGGTAACTAGGCTGCCAACCCATCGTCCATGGAAAGTGTTTTGGATCATTCCATTTGGTTGCGCCGGTTGCGACGAACAATTGCGGCACTTTCTTTTGGTTCATGTAGCTGTGAATTGCGCTGTTGGTCGGCGTTCCTAAAGAGTTGAATAGCAGTAGAACGTTGTCGTCTTCGACCAGTTTTCGTGCCTGCTCAAAGGTCTTTGGCGGACTGTACCCATCGTCATAAGAAATGAAAGAGATCCTTCTGCCATTCACCCCACCCTGATCGTTGATCATCTTGAAGTAGGCATCTTCGATCTTGCCGATCGCTGCGTAAGCGGACACCGGGCCACTATAGGGCATGATGTTGCCGATCTTAATCTCAGAATCGGAGGCTCCTGGACCATATTGCTTTTTCGATGTTCCTGCGGCTCTTGCTCCGGTTGAAGCTGTAAGGGAAAGCAGTCCAAGTGCCCCACCGATCTTTAGGATTTCCCGTCGTTCGAAGCCTCTCCTAGTCCGATCTCCAGGCATTTGCATTCTCCCTTGAATGACGAAACGCTCCAGTCGTGAGATCCGCTACGGTCAAACCCTCTTGTTGATGAAGCGGCGCACGCACTCAGCCAGATAGTCATTGTGCACCTAGCAAGGTCCGGAGAAAGGGCCTGAAGTCGCTGCTCATGAGACAAATATGGTGCGGCACCGTACCGGCTAAATCCCTGTGATGTGCCACCTGCTTCAGCCGCGCAAGCGCGCGGTCTGATTGGGTGCCAGTGCTCGCAACTGAGCGATGCCTCTCCCAGAAACCCGGCACGTCCTTCGTTCTGACATGCTCAAGGAGATGCTCAAGATGCTCGGAGAATGGATTGGTGACCATGCAAGAATCATCTTTCGTGGCAGGTTGCTATTCGCGCCTTTGATCTTCTTATTCGGCCTAGCGATCATTCGTCTCTTCGGACGCAAGGCGTTTTGGGAAGCAAACCTCTGTCAATATCGTATTCGCGATTGTCGTCGACTCGAACCAGATGCTCAAAGCTAGATAACCCAATCGGAGCGAAATGGGACAAGCCCTGCGCGACGCGCTCTAATCTGATCTATGCGTTTTCCTGATGCTGAAGAAGCAGCACGCCACCCGTTTCCGTCAATTGTCGAACGCCCGGGAATTCAGGATTGGGCGCTCAAGGGCCGGCGCTCGCGCCAGCAAGTCGGTCTGTGCTGGAGCCCGAGTTCCTCGGCTCACATATTGCAACCGACAGAACTTTCAGACGTTGGGCACCTGATTTGCCGGAGACCCCGACTCGTCGCTGACTCCGCAGGCGCCCCGCTCACTAGCAGAATACCACGAGGCAATGACTCGAGCGATCGTCAACATTGTCGATCTTTGCGTCCGTCGCTGGCGAACCACCGTCATTTTAGGCGCGCTGCTGTTAATTGCATGCACCCTTTACGCGATGGCGCGGTTCTCCATAAACACCGACGTCCAAACCCTGGTGTCGCAAAGCCTCCCATGGCATCAGCGCCAGCTGAAGCTTTCGAAGGCCTTTCCGCAAAGGGGCATATCGGTCGTCGTGACAGCCTCTACGCCCGAAAGCGCTGAAGTCGCCACCGACGAGCTTGCACAAAGGCTGCAGAAAAATCCGGAGTTGTTTTACCGCGTCTCGCAGCCCGACAGCGGCGAGTTCTTCGAGCGCAATGGCCTGTTGCTCGACTCGACTGCAGATGCGCAACGGACAGCGAGCGGACTGGCTCGTGCAAGGCCGTTCCTGCAGGCGCTCGCGACCGATCCAACCGTGCGCGGCGCAGCGAGCCTGCTCGGGTCAGCCGCTCAAGCCGTCGCAGCTGGTCGGCTGAATATCGATCAACTCGGCTGGCCGCTTGCGCTCACGAGGAAGCTTCTTGACGACATCATTGCCGGCAAGCCAGCCTTCTTCTCGTGGAAACAGCTGCTGCAAGGCCACGCGTTTGCTGATCACCAACCACGACATTTCGTCGAGGTCGCTGCGAAGCTCGATTTCAATGCGCTTCAACCCGGGCGTTCCGCGACTGACGGAATCCGGAAGGCGGCCTCGGATCTCGGATTGAAGGAACGCTTTGGGGCCGAGATAAGCCTCACGGGCGAGGTTCCGATGAATGATGACCAGTTCTCGGTGATCCGCTCAAGCGCGGTGCGCGACACCCTTACAGCTCTGTTTGGCGTATTGGTCATCCTTTGGCTTGCGCTCCGTTCCTTCAGGCTCATTGCCGCGGTGTTCTTCAGCTTGGCGGTCGGGCTCGCCGCAACCGCCGCCCTCGGCCTCCTCATGGTCGGCTCATTCAACCTGATCTCGATTGCGTTCTTCGTGCTTTTCGTTGGGCTTGGCGTCGACTTCGGCATTCAGTTCAGCGTACGCTATCGGACCGAGCGGCACGAGGTCGACAACCTTCGCCATGCGCTGCGGTGCGCCGCCCACAAGGCCGGAGCGCCGCTGGCGCTCGCGGCAGCAGCCACGGCGATCGGTTTTTTCGCTTTCCTGCCGACCGACTATCGAGGGCTATCCGAGCTTGGCCTGATCGCCGGATGTGGCATGTTGATCGCGTTTGTGTGCAGCATCACCTTGGTGCCTGCTATGCTCAGCGCCATGAATCCGGCTGGCGAGCCTGAACCGGTGGGGTTCAAATGGCTCGCGCCCGTCGATATCTTTCTACAACGCCACCGCTTCGTCGTCATTGCCGGCACCATGCTTGTCGTCCTGGCTGGAACGCCGCTGCTGTTTCATCTCCCATTTGATTTCAACCCAGTCGATCTTCAGAATCCGAGTTCTCCGTCGGTCGCGACGTATCGAAAATTGCAATCGGAGCCGGAGACCAACGGCAATGATGCAGAGGTGCTGGCGCCATCGCAACAGCAGGCTGAGGCGATTGCGAAGCGGCTCTCGTCCCTGCCGGAGGTCGGCCGCGTGGTGAGCCTCACGAGCCTCGTTCCCTCAGATCAGGAGCAGAAGCTGGCTTCGCTTCGCTTGGCCGACCGCTCGATTGGGCCCGTACTTAGCCCGCCCGGCAAGAAATCTGCACCGACGGACGATGAGATCATCGAGGCGCTGCGCAACACCGCCAGGGCGCTCTCGAAGGCAACGGCCGGCGCGGACGGCGATGTCGCGAACGATGCACGCACCGTTGCCTCGCAGCTGAACCAGCTGGCAAGTGCCTCGCCAGACGTTCGTCAGAAGGCGAAATCCGCCTTAATCCCGTCGTTGAGTTTCGATCTGGAGCGCCTGCGCAAGAGCCTCTCATCGCAACCAATCACGCTGGAAAGCCTGCCTGCCGGGCTGGTCCGCGACTGGCAGTTGCCGGACGGGCGCGCCCGCGTCCAGGCTCTCGCCAAAGGGGATGCCAACGACGTCAACGTCCTGCGAAGATTTGCCGAGGCGGTGCTCGCAGCCGAACCAACCGCCGCGGGAGCGGCAATCAGCTACTACGAGTCGGCCCGGACGGTGACGAGGGCTTTCGTGGAGGCAGGTATCATGGCGCTCGTCGCAATCGCCATCCTGCTCGCGATTGCCTTGCGTCGCGTTACGGACGTCCTGCTGACGCTCATCCCGCTGCTTGTGGCCGGCGCGCTCACCCTGGAGCTTTCGGTGCTGCTTGGTCCGCAGCTCAATTTTGCCGACATCGTCGCACTTCCGCTGCTACTCGGCGTGGGAGTGGCTTTCAAAATCTACTACATCATGGCTTGGCGCGCCGGCAAAACCGGCCTGCTGCAGTCGACGTTGACGCGAGCCGTGGTGTTCAGCGCCCTGACGAATGCGGCTGCGTTCGGCAGCATGTGGGCTTCCAACTACCCCGGCATGTCGAGCATGGGCAAATTGATGGCGCTGGCGCTCGCGTGCACCATGGGCGCGGCGGTGCTGTTTCAGCCCGTACTTATGGGGCAGCCACGCCAGATCAAGCCTCATACTGAGGTGCCGCCTGCGCGAGGCGGCCGAATAGCTTAAGCATCTCATCGCCGGGCGAGCTGAGAGATGTCGGCAATGGATAACTTGACCCTGCGGGTTTGACCTGCGCGGTCGACGGTCAACTCGATCTGTTCGCCAATCCCCTCATCGTCAAGCATTGAGGTCAATTCCTCCATGCTGTGGACCGGCTTGCCGTTCGCTTCGGTGATGACGTCCCTGACCAGTCCGTCCTCGCTCACACCTTCAATTCCGGCCTGAGCGGCCGGAGAGCCGGGTAGTGTTCGGAGGATGATCACTCCGTCAATTCCGAGGCTTGTGGTTTCCTCCTGCTTTGCCGCCACGATACCGATCCCCGCCAGCGGGACATGTCCGTTGCGAATCAACTCGGCTGCAACCTGGTTCACGACGTCAACGGGGATGGCGAACCCAATTCCAGCCGAGGCACCTGAGCCGGAGAGAATCGCACTGTTCACTCCGATCAGCCGACCCGCACTGTCGAGCAGCGCACCGCCGGAATTTCCCGGATTTATGGGTGCGTCGGTCTGTATCATCCCCTTGACCTCGCGCGCAGTGACCGACGGCAGTCTGCGACCGAGCGCACTCACGATCCCGGAGGTCAAAGTCTGGTCGAGACCATACGGGTTCCCGATCGCGAACGTGCTCTGACCGACCTGCAGATCGGCCGAACGGCCAACTGCGATGGGATGCAGGGGCGAACTAGGCCGCTCCAGTTGAAGAACGGCGAGATCGTAATTTGGCGCCGCACCCACCACATGCGCTGCGACGAATTCGCCGGAGGTCAGACGAACTCCGATCTGTGCGGTGCCATTGATGACGTGATTGTTCGTGATCACGTGTCCGGCAACGTCCCATATAACGCCCGAACCAGACTGGACTACGCTTTCCTGTTCGTCGGAGAGCACCGATGCGCTGGGCGTGCCACGCGCGAACACATGTACGACGGACGGGGACACGGCTTTAAACAGGCGGACCGTCGTCTGCTCGCTTGCAGCGAGGTCGGCCCGAGGTGTGACAGCACGCGGAGCTGAAGCGGAAAACCACAACGCCGACACATAGGGCTGCAACACCCAGAGGGTTGCCAAGGCCAGCAACCAGACGATAGCGAAACGCAGGAAACGAACGGGCACCCTGACGCCTCCTTTGCCGGCATCTTAATCTCAGGGCACCATGATCGTTCCTCGCGGACGTTCAGAACGGGCGCCGCCTCGGCCTCGCCGGAAGCGGGTTACTTCTGCGTGCCGGAATTGTTGGAAGTCGATGTCCCAGAACCCGAATTGCCAGGCGTCGCGCCATTCGCGCCCGATCCCACGGTCCCCGTGTTTGAACTGCCTGTCGTCATGCTTCGAAGACGGACATACCATGCGGACCGATGGTCATGACCACCGGATTTCCATCCTTCGATTTCGCCTGCACCACGAAGGACTCGGCCACGACCTTAACATCACTAAAACCTGCACTTTGCAGATCCTTCCTGATGCTCTCGATCGCCGCTTTGTTCTGCATACTGCCATTGCTCCGATCGGTGTCGCTCGGGCTCTTCTGGTCGTTGGCGGCCGAAGCCGCATCGAACTGTGAGCTATTGGCCGGCGCCGCGGTTTGAGCAGACGCTGGGATCGCAAGGCAAGTGAACAGCGCCTGCAGCGAAGAGTGTTCTCATCAGACTTCTCCTGGATTGTTCTTGGGCCCTTAGGGCCACAGAAGAAAGAAGCGTGCTGGAGGACCGATCGTTCCTGCGACGTCCAAAGGAGATCTCGCTCGCCCCGTCAAATTGCGGCCCTGCTGATAGGAACGCTTGCTTGCTCCGCGGCTTCTTGCTCCGAGGAGAACTGGACATGACTTATCCAAACGACAACCGGCCCGTGACCAACATAAACCGACGGAGCAACTGGGGAGGCTGGGCAGCCTTGGCCGTCTGCGTGATCTTGGTCGTTGCGGCAGCGGTCTATTATTCCGGCCGGCACAATACGACCGCATCGAGCCAAAGCACTTCGCCGGCAACGACGACCACCGGATCGGCCACGGGCAGTCCGGCGGCACCCAAAAAATAACAGGTCGAGCCCATAAATCAGTTGCGTTGCTGCGCCGCGTCGGGGTCGCAACGGCGATTACAGTCTGTTATTCGGCGAACGGTATGACCCCCAATGAGGGCGGAAGGTTGACCCCGGCGAGCAATGGCGAAGCCTTTGACCCGATCGCCATAAGTACATCGGACGTGGGGTCAATGTTGTCAGCCGAGGTCGAACTTTCGCGCTTATTCACAGACCAAGTCCGCAGACCAGAGCTTGGATCTGTCAAAGACTTCTGCCACAAAGCCCAGAAGACTTTATGTGCGAACTTTAGATTCACGTGACTAGAACCCCTCAGCCTTCCGCCGGGCTCGGTATTTTCGCTTGTCCTCGGCCCCCTTCGACACCTTCTTCCCATGGGCCTCCCGGATGTAAGCGTTGACCCGCTTCAGGCCCAGTTCGGCGATTTTGGCTTCGAAGTCTGATTTGTCACAGCTGCCCGAATCAAGGCGTAGGGACCATCTTCAGAGGTGCTGCATCAGGCCACAGGGCGGGAAGACGCCGCTTTTGACGGAGGTAGGCCTGATCTCCACCAATGTCATCGCTCGGCGCGATCACTTGACCAGCGAGCGAGAGAGTTCTCTCACTTCCGGGCTGCACGAAAGTCATCTAGGTGCTGGATATTGGAGCCGTAGGCAGCCTCGTTCTTCAGAGGATTGTAGATCCGACCTTGGCACCAGTTGCAGATATTTCATCCTGCCCCGCGGCATGGAACTCGCCTTGCAAAGAGCCTGGACAGCGTAGGCTCGGAAGCAGCCGAATCGTCTGAAATGATTCGGTAAGAGCGTCATCGATAATCACGCTTCGTGAGCTGCTGTGTAAAGGCCCCCACAATTTGCCCCAGCAATTGAGCAGGATCCAAGGGAGCCGCGTCGAACGTTTCATCTACGACGCGGAGCCTTCCGTTCACGATATACGCGAACTTCCCACCAGAGTGGGGGTCACGCTTGCTTAGATCTACGAAAAGGCGGTCTCCTGCTTCAAAACCTCGGTGACTGTAATCTAAGGGAATGACGACAAGCGCACCAACCTCGGAACCGATCAGACTACTTGCAAGGCCCTTTGGCAGCTGCCAGATACGTTGGGCCTCGGAAGGCTGATAATTCGATTCTGTAGCAAGATGCCGGGCGCTCACCTCGGGAATGTTGTCGCCCTCGATACCTCAGCCCCGCCCATTGTCGCTCGCGAAGAAGCCGCCGCAGCCCGACCGTATCCTGTTCACCATCGTCGTCTGCGAGTCTCCGCAGTTCACGGATATCGAGGCTTTCCCAATCTTGCGAAGACGCCAAAGATTCGTCGACAAGCGGACCAAGCCCAGAATGAGCGCGGCCACTCAATAACCACTCCGGCGACACGCCATATGCGGCCGCGTAAACAAGCGCATTTCGCATACTAACGAGATTCGAGCCTGTCTCATGTGCAATCAAAGTCGACTGAACGAACCCGAAGTAGTCCGCCGCCGCTCGCACTGATTCGAATCCCCTAACCAGGCGAGCTACACGCCCATCACCCTGTCCGAGACCTCGAAGATCGGTTACGGGCGCCGCTACAATCAGTTCGTCCGAGCTGTCAAGCGTCGGATCGCGATCAGGACCGGACAGGACAAAGCCGAGGTTCAGATCACGCCAGCCGACCTCGTTGACTTCGTGATCGCGAAGAAAGGAGATTACGCGCCGAATTCCTGGCGTTTGGTCCGCGCCAGCCTCGTTTGGTCGCTCGAAGAGATGGCTCTGCGTAGCCGCGGCCCACGCCTTCGGCCTCATCTAGTCTGGCGCGCTCGGCAGGATCGAAGCTAAACAGAACTCCAATCACTCTATCGTTATTGCCGCAGGCAAATGCGTTGCACTTCCCGGACTTGTCCGTGCTGCGCCTATGGAAGCGAAGCGCATGACCCGGCAAGGTAGCAATGCCCGAGCGGCTTGCAGCTCGGCATGCGCTCGCGCAGCCCGGCGGTTGACATGTTGGACCTGTAGGCAAAATAGACATGGCTCCGGAGCCCCGGTTTCTGTTTCCTTCAGCGGCTCGATTGGCGGATCACCCGGCTTTAGGATAGTGCGCAGCGGAACTGTATTCGGATTTTCCGCCTTCGCGAGTGATGATGGGCTCGTAGCACTTTATCTACCGCCAATAAAAAAAGAGGTCGTTCATGCTTCGACCGTGCTGGTGCGATCGCCGTCGCAAAGTGTGTCGGGCGCACTTGGCAACATGATCGGGATCAGTGAAAGGGGGGCGACTACTCTCCGGGCCCGCTTCCGTTTGCCTCGGCGCAAAGAGCGTACAGAACTGCGGCCAAGGCGGCGGCAACTTCACGAGAAGGCACAGAGCCCGTTGCCAGCATCTTTCTCCTGACAAGGTCGATGCACGCGACAGCGTTAGCTACCTCCGTCTGCTCTGCGACCTCCCGTAATCGGTCCATTTCTGCAGGGTCGATCCGTCTTGCGTTGCCATACCAAATATCCTTTGCTCGATTGAAGGACAATCCCAGCCGTCTTGAAGCGCGTAGGATCGCCGCCTTGACGCTGTCGCCGACAGGCCTTGGCTCGGCGCAGCGATGCACTAAATTCCGTGCTTCATCGATAGGTGAATCGCAAGACGAGCGAGATAACGACGGGGGCGACGGTTTAATCGCCCCATGGTGAGTCGAGTGCATCTGTTCATACATGTTCCTTATTCTTCTCTTTCCTGCGGGGCCCCTGCTTCGGCATTGGTCTCCTCGGCTGTTTCTTTAATCCACTCGCCGGCTCCGACGTGGGCTTCGGCGGCATGCTGTGCCATAAAGCCGTAAAGGCGGCGATCGCGGATCGCGCTAACGACTTTTTCCAGATACTCAGCCGCTTCCGCAGCTGACAGGGCGTATTCAATGGCAGCAGTCGTATCGAAAGGTGGTGGGTCGCTCGATTTGGGGTTGGGTTTCGCTCGAAACTCAAGTGAAACGGTTACGATCATAAAATCGTCTGGATGGGGCATGGGCCGTTTTTTTCTTTCAGCCATGTTGTCTCCTTGAGGTTGTTGACCGCGAAGGTCGTCAGGAGCGGAGCGGGCATAGCTCCCCCGTTCCCCGGCAAGGTGCATTGGGTTGCTCACGGATTGATTATTTGATAGAAAAAATATTAACTCGGCTGAAGATGAAAATCAATAGAAATTCTATCAATGAGGCAGAAATGATTTCCGTTCGTCAGCTGAAGGCCGCACGCGTACTACTGGCGTGGTCGCAGGGGGATTTGGCTCAAGCCTCGGGAATATCCGAGCCGACAATTGCTCGTCTTGAATCGACTGATGGACCTGTTCGGGGGAGGCCAGATACGGCCGCGGCCTTGGTCGGCGCCCTCGTGAAGGCCGGCGTCGAGTTCATCCCGGAGAACGGGGGAGGAGCTGGGGTGAGACTACGAAAAAGGAAGCGTTAGGCTCGGCGCCTCCTCATGGCGCTTAACGCGCTGAAAGCAGCGCGAAAGCAGGCATCTCCAGAGGTCCAAGACGGGCCACGAGCAGTCGTTCCAGCGGGTATGTGCGTCCTTGTCGTCGAACGGCTTCCTCCGTTTCTAGCCTTAGCGGCGAGACAAGCTCTCAAGCCGACCGGAGGATAGACTGGATCGCCCGCATCGCGGGCAGATACGTGCCCCAGGAGCGCGAGATCCGGATGCTGCAGCGGGCCGGCGTGTCGACGGCGTCCGTGGACCTCCTGTTGACCAGGATGCGGGCGAAGGTCTGGCTTCTATCCCCGAATTTACCGCCATAAAAAAGAGGGGTTCCCCCTCAAACAAAACTTGTGCGACCTTACGCGAGAGCAAGCGCACGACCCCGCGTGGATCAACCCGCTGGCGATCGCGCACCCGGTGATAGGAAAGCGATATCGGCGTCTATGTCGATGAACTTGCCGAGAGCCTGGCTAATGTGCAGGACCCGGGACCCGAGCGCCAGCTGTGGGCTCTGGACGTGCCGCTTGGATCAAGCTTCGCCGTCATCGCTCCTTCGCCGTCATCGCTAGATTGATGAGGGTGTTGATGAACGCGCAGCGCATGGAGACGCCGGAGGCGAAAGCGGAGCTGGATCGAGATGTCGCCGTTCTGGGGTTCCTTCTTAATGACGACACCGCCGGGCGCGCCTGATCCGCACCAACATTGCAAACAGCAATGCCCGCCATCTGGCGGGCCTTTGTTTCCTTGGGGAGGAGCGCGATTGCGCTTTGCCGCTTTTCCCCACGCCCAAAACCTTGAAACCGGCATAAATTCGCGTAGATTCATCGCTGCGGATCCGTCATTCAATATGAGAAGAAAGAGTCTGACGAATGAGCCAAGGAACTTGGCGCGTCCGACCGAGCGAGATCACGCGCGCAATCCGATCCGTTCGGTCTTCCGGTCTTCCGGTCCGCAATATTGAGATTACTGCTGACGGCACCGTCCGCATCTACGTTGGCGACCTGCCTGGTGATGACCGGCACCAGCACGCCGACGACGCGCAGGCGGAGACGGCCTGATCCATGTCCCGCCGCCCCCTTACCCTTGCCGATCTGCACCTGTTCGAGACAGACGAACGGATCGGTGAGGCTGTGTTGGGACCTGAAAGAAAGGGCGAATTTCCGAAACTCGCTACCTTGCTCGAGCGGGACGGAATGCCGAAGATCAACCCGCTTTGGGGCGGGCGTTATGTGCCGGCGGTTAAGGCCTTCCTCGACGCGGACAACGGCTTGTCCACTTTGGCACCCACAAAACCCGACGGCTTAGAGGGAACATGGACACCAGGCAGAAGCGCCCGCAAAGTCCGGGCCTGAAATGGCGCGTCCGAAAGGACGGCGACATACCCTATTGGTTTGCAGATGCCGCCGCAGTCAAGGCGGGCTATCCTGTCAAGAGTGCGAACCTCGCGAACCTTGCTGAGAACCCGGAGCAGCTGATCGCCCGCGCGCAGCGGCTCCAGGCGGAGATGCTGCGCTGGATGTCAGGCGATCGCGGGCCGGCTACGCGGTTCGACGGCACATTCAAGTCGCTGTTGGAGATCTACGAAACCGACTCCGAGAGCACTTTCCGGAAGGTGAAGCCACACACGGCGATAAGTTACGGTACCTATCTTCGGAAGATGACCGCCCACATCGGTCCCCGCCGCATCGATGAATGCGACGGAAGGGACGTCAATCGATGGTTCAAGCAGTGGAAGGAATCCTCCGGGCTCGGCGCTGCTCGCATGGCGCTTGCCGTGCTCAAGGCAGCGATCGCGTTCGGGGTCGTTTGCCGAACGAAGGGTTGTGCCGACTTTCAGACCATCCTTAGGGCGATGGAGTTTGAGGCCCTTCCCAGCCGTACCTGGGCGCCTACTGCCGGCCAGGTGCTTGCCATCAGGAAGGCAGCGCACGCCGCTGGCAGGCCGCTTGCGGCCCTCTGTTATGCCATCCAGTTCGAGACAACGCTGAGGCAGTGGGATGTGATCGGCCAATGGGTCGAGCTAGACGACGCGCGGCCGTCCGCCGTGCTTGCTTACGGTAAGAAGTGGGTCGGGCCGACCTGGGCGGCGATCGACAACAACCTGATCATGGCGAAGGTCAAACCGACCAAGACCGAGCAGACGACCGAGGTCACGGTTTCTTTCGATCTGTCGGTCTGCCCGATGGTCTGCGACGAATTGGACCAGATCCCAACGGAGAAGCGCGTCGGGCCGCTTGTGATCAATACCGCCACCGGCCTGCCCTATATCAGGCAAAGCTGGCGCAATGCCTGGGCGGCGGACTTCAAGGCAGCGGGGCTTCCGAAGGGTATGTGGAATCGGGACCTGCGAGCGGGCGGCATCACCGAGGGCGGCAAGGCTGGAGCGTCTAAGGATGACCGCCGGAAGCTGGCAGGCCACGCCAAGGAAGAGACGACGGAAATCTACGATCGCGACCAGGTCGAAGCGCACCGGCGGGTGATGCTGGCACGCAAGACCTACCGCGAAAAGAACGTGCAGTAAACAGACGGTCCCGAGAGCTGGGACCGACCAGGACCGGATGCATTTGAGATCAATTGGTTAGGACTCGTTATTATTAACGAGGCTTTAAAGGAACCTGCGCTAGGCTCGCCCCAAGTATCTTCTCCGAGTTGCGTACGCCTCCATGACCAAGTCGCTGTTTCCCGGATTCGACGGGCTGATGAGCCTCTCCCGTCGCGAAGGCGTCGATGTTCGGCCGACGCTGCTGCGCGTGCTGACCGACCTCTATGTCCAGACCCGCGTCCATAGCGATGACGAACAGCGTCAGTTCATCGAGCTTGCGACGCGGCTGATCGACCAGGTCGACGATGCGACGCGCGCGGCCATCAAGGCGAAGCTCGCCATCTATCCGCAGACGCCCGTCCCGGTGCTGCAGAAGCTCGGGCTGGTCGCGGCCCAGGAAGGCCGCAGGGTGCCGCTGGCGCGCGAAATCCCCGCGACCGCGCCGGCCCCGTCCCAGGCCAGCACGCCGACCGAGGCCGAGCAGCGCATGGCCGCGAACATGGCGATGCAGCCGAAGGACGCCGCCGAGATCCACGACATGTTCTTCCGCGCGACCGCCTCCGAGCGCGCGCTGATCCTGCACAATCTGGCGCAGACGCCGCTGAAGGCAGCACCGCGGATTCCGACCGTGCGCGCCAAGCGCGCGATCCAGATCCTGGAGATGGCGGCGATCGCAGGCGACGTCGATAGTTTCACGCTCGAGCTCGGCGACAGCCTGATCCTGCCCTCGCGCGTCGCGGCACAGATCGTCGACGATGCCGGCGGCGAAGCGCTTGCGGTCGCCGCGCGCGCGCTCGACATGCCGAGCCCGAACTTCCAGCGCATCCTCTTGTTCTTCAAGCCGGAGATCGGAAATTCCGTGAACGAGGTGTACCGGCTGTCGCGGCTCTACGATCGCCTCGACGACCGCTCGGCGCTGGTGATGCTGGCGGCCTGGCGCGGCTCGACGCTCGCCGTCACGCGAGCCAAGCACCAGTCCTCGCTGCATGACGGCGAACGCCATCGCGCCCGCGCCGGCGCCAGCCAGACGCGGCCGGGCGTGCAGCCGGGCTCCGCGCCTGCGATGCGGACGGGTACCGGCGGATCGTCGGAGGGCTGATTTGCCCGCACCTGCCTCGGGGCGGCCGACGCTGGGTATTGGGCACGCAACGTGCCCAAGCTCGTCATTGCGAGCGCAGCGAAGCAATCCAGAGCCCCTCCCCGGAAAGATTCTGGATTGCTTCCGCCTTCGCGCAAGCTTCGGCGGACAAGCCGCTGCGCTCGCAATGACCGTTGGCGTTACGTCTTCGCCAATTCCAGGAAATGCCGCCCCGCGCGGTCCTCGGTCTCGACGATCCATGCATCCGGATCGAAGCGGAGCTCCTTGGTCAGGCGCTCCTCGATCGCGTGCTCCGGCAGCGGCTGCGGCGCGACCGGCACGAAGAAGCGGTCAACCGGGCGGCCGTCGTCATAAGATGTCTGCGGCGCCGGCACGTAGAGCATCGCGTTGCCGTCGAGCAGCGACACCTTCACGAACACCGCGCCCGCCTCCTCGGCGCCGCGGCGGCGCACCGCCCCGAACACGCCCTCGGTCTGACACCGGCGCAAATACGCCGCGACCCATATGTTGGATTTCAAACGCATGGAAAGGACGATAGGCCAGTGCCGCCAACAGCACCAGCCTTGCGCGCTGCCGTGACGACTATTCGACGGGATGGCCGATTGCGGCGGCGAGCTCGCGCAGCAGGCGGTCGGAGACCTGGCCGGTGACCGGCATCTTGTGCTCCCGCTCGAATTTCTGGATCGCGGACTGGGTTTCGCCGCCCAGCGTGCCCGTGATCTTCAGATTGCCGTAGCCGTATTCGGACAGGGCGCGCTGCACGCCGGCGATGCGCCGCGCGGCCGGGCTCTGCTGCACCGGAATCGGTGCCGGCGGACGGATCGCGGACGGCGGCGTCGAGGTCGTCGCCTTGACCAGACTGGTCATGGGATCATTGCCCGCGCGCGGCGTCGATGCGGTCGCTTCGACCGGTTTCTCCGCCGGCTTCTCGGCGACGCGCTCGGCCGGCTTGGGCTCGACGCGAAACTCGGTCGCCCTCGGCTCGAGCGGCGAGGTATCGGCGCCGACGGGGCGCGGACGCGGCATTGGATTCGACAGCGGCACCGGGGACGGCGCGGGAAGATTGATCACGGTGCCGAACATCGGCGCCGGATGCCGGCCGGTCTGCAGGAACAGCGCATTGGCGACGATCGCACCGATGGCGGCGACGGCAACGAGGCCGGCCATCGTGTCCTTAGGGCTGTGCAGCAGCACGCGCATCACGAGGTTGCGCTCGGTCTCGACATCGATGACCGCAGCCTTGCCGCCGCGGCGACGCGGAGCAGCTTCGTCCTTCGCAGACTTCCTAGGCACTTTTTTTCACCGGAGCGGGTTGGTCGTGACGTTGATCGTTGAGTTCTTCGTGAAGCTCGCGAATTTCTTTGTGAAGCTCCTGGCGCGGCACCGGCGTCAAGGTCGTGACCTTGCTCTCGGCCGGTTTGGTTTGCGGCGGCGTATAGTCGAGCGGCAGCTTGACGGTGACGGCGGTGCCCTCACCCAACCTGCTTTGTACCGTCAATTCGCCGAGATGCAATGCCACCAGACTCTTGACGATGGAAAGACCGAGGCCGGTGCCTTCGTGACGGCGCTGATAGGTCTTGCCGGCCTGGAAGAACGGCGCGCCGATGCGCTTGAGATCGTCGGGCGCGATGCCGACGCCGGTGTCGCTGATGCGTAGCGTGAGCTGCGATCCGGTCACCGCGGCTGATACGGACACTTGCCCGCCGCGCTCGGTGAACTTGATGGCGTTGGCGACGAGGTTGAGCACGATCTGCTTGAAGGCCCTGGGATCGGCGGTCATGACCGGCAGGTCCTGCGGCGCGTCGGTGATAAGGTCGATGCCGTTCTCCCGCGCCTTCAATGCCAGCAGGTTGCAGCAATGCAGCAGCGCGGCGCGCGGCGCGAACGGCTCCGACGCGATCTCGAAATTTCCCGATTCCATCTTGGACATGTCGAGGATGCCGTTGACGACCGAGAGCAGATGCTGGCCGGAATCGTTGATGAGCTGGGCATATTCCTTGCGCTGGGCCGCACCCAGCATCAGCGTCTGCTCCTGCGCGATCATCTCGGAGAAGCCGATGATCGCATTGAGCGGCGTGCGCAGCTCGTGGCTCATGGTGGCGAGGAAGCGCGTCTTGGCGGCATCGGCGGCTTCCGCCGCGCTGCGGGCCTGATCGAGCGCCTGCTCGGAATGCTTGCGGTCGGTGACGTCGCGCATCACGGCGACGACCTCGACCTCGCGCGCGGGATCGCGGCCGCCATTCTGGTCGAGCGGCCGGCAGCGCATCTCGACCCAGATGAAATCAACCTGGCCGCGCTCCGAGCCGGCAGGCTCGCGCCGCAACCGGAACTCGACGCTGCGCACGTCGCCGCGCGCGGCATCGGACAACGCGGTCAGATAGGCCGGACGGTCGGCGACATGGACGCGGTCGAACAGGCCGTGGCCGTGCAGTTGCGCGACAGGTATGCCGAGCATGGCCTCGGCTGCCGGCGAGATGAACTGCACAGCCCCGTTGCGCTGATGCCGGGAGATGACGTCGCTCATGTTGCGCGCGAGCAGGCGATAGCGCTCCTCCTCGCGCGACAACAGGACGACGCTGGTGCGCGCCAGCGATTCCGCGCCGAAGGCAAGGCCCGCAGCATAGAGAGTAGCCGAGGCGATACCGAAGGCCATCAGCACGCCGCGCTGCGCAGCGCTCGGCTCCTCCACCGGCAGCCAGCCGAGCTGGCTGACGATGATCAGCACTCCGGCGCAGGACAGCGCGAGCAGCGACGCAAAGGCTGCGACGCGCCGCGAGGCCGAGAGCGCAGCTTCGAGGGGAACAACCACCAGCCAGACCGCGGCGAATGACGCGATGCCGCCCGTGGTGACCGCGACCGCCATGATCAGGCCGGAGAGCGCCAGCGACGACAGCACATGCGCGCCCTCGTAGCGGCCGGTTCGCGACAGGAACCAGGACAGCATGATGGGCGCGATCAGCCAGGCAAAGGCCGCGACCTCGAGCGCGCTCGGCGCGCCACGCATGGCGAGATAAACAGGGAATGCGGCAAAGGCTGCCAGGCTGCCGAGCAGCCGCGGCGCCATGAAGGCACGATGGCGCGCTCGCGTCAGCGCATCGTAACGCGCGGAGGGATGCAGCAGCGCATCGAGACAATCGCGGATGATACTCAAAACTGTCACGGGTCTCGCGCTTCGGCTCAATCGTCTTGAGAAGACGCGCCGGAACGCCTCCTTGTCGTTGAGCCAACCTGTCAGAGCGACCTTAAACGAGTGCTAAGGCGGCAACGCGCGCGGCCGGACACCCGTGTCGTCGCGCGGCTTTTTAGACGATTTGACGACGTCTTCCGTGGGGATGGTGAACACAGGGTTTCAGCGTCCTCCGCATGGTTTCGAAATGGTGGATGCGCGGATCCCCGAGGGCCACGGCCACAGCATCAATGGAAAATTTACGAGACCGGGGCCTCGCGAAGATTTTTGCGGCGATTTTCCGCGAATTAAGCTCAAGGCAATCACTTGCGATTTATCGAGGGTTGCCAGGTCCGACGCGCTCTGCGGACATCGCCGCGGCGGTCTAACGTACAGGTTCCTCAAGATGCGCTTTCTGCTCCGCATCACATTCTGGCTCGGGCTGGTGCTGGTGCTCCTGCCCAGGGACAAGACGCCCGAATCGGAGAAGCTGCCGCAGATCGGCGCGGCCGATGCGGTGCAGGCTGCGACCGCGGCCGTCTCCGACATGACGCAATTCTGCAAGCGCCAGCCGGCGGCCTGCGAGGTCGGAGGCCAGGCCGCGACCATCATCGGCCAGCGCGCCCAGGACGGCGCGAAGAAGATCTATCAGATGATCAACGACAAGAAAGAGCAGATCACCAACGACAAGAACGAGAACAACAAGAACGACAACAAGAAGGCACCCGACCATACCGGCTCGATCGCAATGGCCGGCGAAGGCGACGCCGCCGCGAACGAGGCGCCGCGCGACACCCTGACCCAGGACGACCTCGCGCTGGAATGGCGCGGTCCTCAGGCAGCGAATTAGGAGCCAAACCCTATCGATTTCACGGCGTCGCGTCCCTATATTGGCCCTAACGGGAACTGTGGGCCGATATGACGACGATCGACGAAATCAGGGACAATTTCGAGATTCTGGACGAGTGGGACGACCGATACCGGTACGTCATCGAGCTCGGCCGCACCCTGGAACCGCTGCCCGAGGCCGAGCACTCCGCCGAGAACAAGGTGCAGGGCTGCGTCAGCCAGGTCTGGTTGCAGAAGCTGGTCGACCGCAGCAACGGCGTGCCGATCCTCAGATATCGCGGCGACAGCGACGCCCATATCGTGCGCGGGCTCGTCGCGATCGTGCTCGCGCTCTATTCCGGCCGCACGCCGCAAGAAATCCTCGATACCGACGCGATCGCCGTGTTCAACGAGTTCGGCTTCCGCGATCATCTGACGCCGCAGCGGTCCAACGGCCTGCGCTCGATGGTCGAGCGCATCAAAACGGATGCGAAAGAGGCGCTCGCGGAAGCGTCGTAAAGATGCCCCCTCGAGTGAGCAGCGCACGTAGCGAACCACACAGCAAACTTCCGTGGGATGGGGAAAGCGGCGCCTGCCCCCCTTTGCGTGTGACCTGGTGAGAATTCGTGGGCACGGCGCAAGAGCCCCTTTGCCCGACCCCACGGAATATCGGCTGAACTACTTCCCCTTCTTCCGCTGTTGCTGTCCCAGTCCCATCTGCTTGGCCAGCTGCGAGCGCGCAACCGCGTAATTCGGCGCGACCATGGGATAGTCGGCCGGCAGGCCCCATTTCTCGCGATACTGCTCTGGCGTCATGTTGTACTGGGTGCGCAGATGGCGCTTCAGCGACTTGAAGCGCTTGCCGTCTTCCAGGCAGACGAGATAGTCGGGCGCGATCGACTTCTTCAGCGAGACGGCAGGCTTTGCCGGCTCGAGCGGCGCCGCCTCGGTGCGGCCCGTCGAGACCCGCACCAGGGCGCCATGCACCTGGCTGATCAAGTTCGGAATCTCGGCAGCCGGCGTCGGATTGTTGCCGAGATAGGCCGACACGATGCTCGCCGTCAGCTCGATGAAATTCTTGGCCCCGGCATCCGACATGGGCTTGCCCCTTCCCTGTTGCGCCGCGCGGGATTGACGACGCCAAAGTATTCCGTGTCAACAATACGTTCGGCGAAAATACGACAACTGGCGAATATGAGCTGACGACTGACGACGTGACAAGAACGGTCGCGCTTTACTTGCAAAGCCCAGACTTGCGTACCCGGACTTGCGTTCCCAGGTCTCAGGACCGCTGGTCGAGATGCGTGCGCAACTCGTCGATCGAGGCAAAGCGCATCATGCCTTCCGGCATCTGCGCCTCGATCGAACCGTCGGAGTAGAGCGAATAGGCCATGCCGTCGACGATGCCGGATTTGAGCACCGTCACCGGCGGCTGCTCGGCCGCCGGCTCCGGCTCGGCTGAAGCCGGCGGCGGGGGAGCCTCGGTGAAGGACGAGGGCGGGCGCGGTGGCGGGAACGGACGGCGTGCGGCGGCCAGCGGTTCCGGCGGACGCATGCGATCCGGCGTCGGCCACGCATCGTCGAAACTCGCAGGAGGGGTGTCAGGCGCGGCAGGTGTTGCGGGCTCAGCAGCCGGCAGCGTGCCCTCGGCGGCCTTGGCCTGCGTGCGCTCGCGCTCCTTGCGTGAGCTCGAGGCGAACAGCAGGTTGCGACGGCGCGGCGGTTCCGGTGCCGAAGGAGGCGTCGGGGCGACCGGCTCCGGCGGCGTCTCGACGCGCGGACGCTCGCGCACCGGTGCTTCGCCCAGCCATGGCGGCGCCGTTGCCGGCGAGGGCGGAGATGTCGGCTCGGCTCGCATGGCGGGACCAGGCAGCGGCTCGGGCACAGGCGCGCCCGGCACCGCGAGGCCCGGCAGCACGGGCCTGACCCGAACCTCGGACGGTGCACCGGCGAGCCGGCGAGCGATGCCCTTCAGCTCCAGCAGCACCAAGTGCAGGCCGGCCAGTAACATCCCGGAGCAGACGCCGATCGTGCCGGAGATTATGAGAGTGCTGCCGAGGCTGAATTCCCTGACGGTGAAGCCGAACAGGATCGCAAGGAGGCCCGCCACCACAGCGACAATCCCCACGATCAACAATGCCAAGCTCATCGAACTCACCCCCGGCCGCGCATCCACACGCGACACCCGTTGCGCCACGATAGCGTCATACGGCGTTGCACGCCAACCGTGAATTGTGGTCCGCGTTCCTAAAGAGAAGGAAATCAGGGACTTATTCACATTCCCTTCAGCTACGGCTCGCTACTGATGGGATGCCCCGGTTGCAAGGATTTGCTGCGCCGCATCAGGAATTTAGCCATAATGCCCAATTACTTGGTCATGGAACTGCGCTATACGGAGTCCGGGGAAGTGGCCCGCGCGCACCAGCTGGGCCAAGAGGGGATTCCGGGTCACCAATAGCCATGACATCCATCACGACTTCGGCGATCGACACGCCTCTGCGGCGCTCGGTCGAACGGACTTGCGACGATCTCGCCATGCTGGTGCTGGCCGCGGTCGCCGTGATTGCAGGCCTGACCTTCCGCGACTACGGGCTCGGCTGGGACGATTACACCCACGCTGAATATGCCGACCTGCTGCTGCGCATGTACGGTTCCGGCTTCAAGGACACCGCGGCGCTCTCCTTTGCCAATCTCTATATGTATGGCGGCGGCTTCGACATGGTCGCGGCATTGCTGCACAAGGTGCTCCCGCTCGAGCTGTTCGAGACGCGCCGTCTGGTCGGCGCCATCGTCGGCGTGACCGGACTCGCCGTGACCTGGCGGCTCGGCCGCCGCGTCGGCGGGCCCCTTGCGGGTCTTGCCGCGCTGTTGCTGCTCGCGCTGTGCCCGATCTTCTACGGCCACATGTTCATGAACCCGAAGGATGCGCCCTTCGCGGTGGCCATGATCATCCTGATGCTGGGGCTGGTCCGGCTCGCCGAGGAATATCCGCAACCTTCGCCGCGCACGATCCTCATCGTCGGCTTGGGGGCGGGCCTCGCGCTCGGCACGCGCATCCTCGGCGGCCTTTCGCTGGTCTACGCCATGATCGGCTTCATCCCGCTGTTCCTCGAGGAACTGCGCAACGAGGGCCCGCGCGAGTCGGTCCGGCGCTTCGCCCACGTGGTCTACGTGCTGCTGCCCGGCCTCGTGGTCGGCTACCTGGTGATGGGCCTGATCTGGCCGTGGTCGATCATGGAGCCCGGCAATCCGTTCGAGGCGCTGACCTACTTCTCGCACTTCTTCGAGAAGCCGTGGAAGGAGATGTTCGACGGCGCGATCGTGTCCGTGCCCGACATGCCCTGGTCCTATCTGCCGACGCTGTTCGCGCTGCAGCTGCCGGAGGTGATGCTGGTGCTGATGGGCGGCGCCGTGGTCAGCACCTTCGCGCTGCTGCCGCGCGACGACGTTGCGGCCCGCCGCAAGACCATCCTGCTGATGCTGACGCTCGCTGCGACCCTGCCGCTCGCGATCGCGATGGTGAAGCGGCCGGCGCTCTACAACGGCATCCGCCATTTCGTCTTCGTGATCCCGCCGATGGCGGTGCTGGGCGGCGTCGCCTTCGCCTGGAGCATGGAGCGCCTGCGCGTCAACCACCGCACCTGGCAGCCGGTCGTGCTCGCGACTTTCTGTTTTGGCCTCGCGCTCTCGCTCGCCGAGATGATCCGGCTGCACCCCTACCAGTACACCCACTTCAACCACATCGCCGGCACCGTGCGCGCCGCCGACGACCGCTTCATGCTGGACTATTGGGGCCTCGCGCTGAAGCAGGCCTCGGACGAACTGCGCGAGCAGCTGGTCGAGCGCCAGGAAGTGCCGCCCGTCAATCGCAAGTGGAAGGTCGCGGTGTGCGGTCCGCAACGCCCGGCGCAGGTCGCGCTCGGGCCCGACTTCACCATCGGCTGGGATTCCAATGCGGCCGATTTCGCCATGACGCTCGGCGAGTTCTACTGCAAGGGCCTCACCGCGCCCGTCATGGTCGAGATCAAGCGCGACGACGTGGTGTTCGCCCGCGTCTACGACATCCGCGGCCGCAGCATTTCCAGCCTGCTCTCGATCCCGGCGCCGTAAGATCATTGTCCGATCGGACGGTGGCGGAGACGAAACCTCGCGTCGCCCTGCAATCAGCGGTTCTGGAATCCGGAACCTGCAGGCGCACTCCATGCGGGCTGCGCTTGGCTGCTGCGATTTGACCGCCTTGCCGCCAACCCGGCTCAAGTCTAGGCTCTCGCTCCGCAACAACGAGGTTCGGAGAGAATTGCCATGTCACCAGCAGAAGCCCGCCTGAGGGAAGTGCCATCCAACATGACGGAGGCCGAGTGGCAGCAACGGGTCAACCTCGCCGCCTGCTATCGCCTCGTCGCGCTGTACGGCTGGGACGATCTGGTCGACACCCACATCTCCGCGCGCGTCCCCGGTCCCGACCATCACTTTCTGATCAATCCCTACGGGCTGATGTTCGAGGAGATCACGGCCTCGAGCCTCGTCAAGGTCGATTTGCACGGCAACCAGCTCTCCGAGAGCGAGTACAGCATCAACCCGGCCGGCTTCACCATCCATTCGGCGATCCACGAGGTGCGCGAGGACGCGATCTGCGTGCTGCATCTTCACACCCTCGACGGCACCGCGGTGTCGAGCAGCGCGGAGGGCCTGCTGCCGCTGAACCAGACCGCCCAGCTCGTCACCCACGACCTCGCCTATCACGACTATGAAGGCATCGCGCTCGATCACGAGGAGCGGCCGCGGCTGCAGAAGGACCTCGGCAACCACAACCACATGCTCCTGCGCAACCACGGCACGCTGACCGTCGGCCGCTCGGTCGCCTCCGCTTTCGAGCGCATGTACCACCTCGAGCGCGCCTGCTCGATGCAGGTGCGCACGCGGGCGCTGGGCACGCCGGTCTATCCGGTCGAGGAGATCGCGATCGAGAAGAACACCGAGCTGTTGTCGAACCGCGACCGCGCCGAGTTGCGCGCGACCAACCTCGTGTGGCCGCCGCTGCTGCGCAAGCTCGACCGCGTCAATCCCGGCTACCGCTCTTGAGATTCGGCGATTTTCGTGTAGGATAGTTCTCAACTACCTCTGCACGTTTGGAATGAAACGCCGCCCAATTCCGGGCGGCGTTTTTATTTGGCCCGTTCGTCATTGCGAGGAGCCAAAGCGACGAAGCAATCCAGACTGCACCCGCGGAGGGATTCTGGATTGCTTCGCTGCGCTCGCAACGACGAGGATGGAGTCTTCGTAGAGTGGGCAAAGCGTAGCATGCACACGTCCTCTCTCGCGATCCAGGATGGATGGTGGACACGCTGCGCCCGGCCCGCGGCGCCGTGCGTTATTTGACCTCCGCGAGCGCCGCGAGAATGCGGGCCCAGGAGCGGATGCCTTTCTGGAAGCTGCGGAGGTCGTACTTCTCGTTCGGCGAGTGGATATTGTCGTCGTCGAGGCCGAAGCCGACCAGCAGCGAATCGAGCCCGAGCGTGCGCTTGAAGTCGGCGACGATCGGGATCGAGGCGCCGGAGCCCATCAGCACGGTCTCCTTGCCCCATTCCTCCGCCAGCGCCTTGCGGGCCGCGGCGAGCGGCTTCATGTTCCAGTCGAGCGCCACCGCCGGCGCGGCGGAGTGGTCGCCGAACTCCACCTTGCAGTCGCCGGGAAGGCGCGCTGTCACGTAGTCGCGGAAGGCCTTGCGAATCCTTGCGGGATCCTGCCCTTCGACAAGGCGGAACGAGACCTTGGCGGAAGCGTGCGAGGGGATCACGGTCTTGGAGCCCTCGCCGATATAGCCGCCCCAGATGCCGTTGACGTCACAGGTCGGACGCGAGGAGGCCTGCTCGATCAGGAGCCGGCCCTTCTCGCCGGCCGGGATCGACAGGCCGATCGGCTTCAGGAACGTCTCCGGCGTCAGGTTGAGCTTCTTCCACTGCTCCAGGATGTCGGGCGGCAGATCCTTCACCCCGTCATAGAAGCCGGGAATGGTGATGCGATTGTCGTCGTCGAACAGGCCGCCGAGAATCTTGGTGAGCACGCGGATCGGGTTCATCGCGCTGCCACCGAACACGCCGGAATGCAGATCGCGATTGGCGGCGGTGATCTTCAGCTCCTCATAGAGCAGGCCGCGCAGCGAGGTCGTGATCGCCGGCGTGTTGCGGTCCCACATGCCGGTGTCGCAGACCAGCACGTAGTCCGCCTTGAACTCGTCCTTGTTGGCCTCGATGAACGGCACGAAATTCTTCGATCCGACCTCCTCCTCGCCTTCGATCAGGAAGGTGACGTCGATCGGCAGCGAGCCCGTCACCTTCTTCCAGGCGCGGCAGGCCTCGACGAAGGTCATCACCTGGCCCTTGTCGTCCTCGGCGCCGCGCGCGACGATGATCTTGCGGCCGTCGGCGTGGTCGGTGACCACGGGCTCGAACGGCGGACGGTGCCAGAGATCGAGCGGATCGACCGGCTGCACGTCGTAATGGCCATAGAAGATCACATGCGGCCGCCCGCCTGCCTGGGTCTTACCGACGATGGCGGGATGGCCGGCGGTGGGGCGCACTTCGGTCGCCGCACCAAGGCTTGCGATGTCCTTGGCGAGATGCTCGGCCGCCGCCTTGCAATCGGCGGCAAAGGCCGGATCGGCGGAGATGGACTTGATCCGCAACAGCGAGAACAGACGCTCCAGGCTGTTGTCGAAATCATTGTCGATGTGGTCGAGCACGGATTGAAGCTGCGCATTGGCCATGGTCGGATTCCCGATTTTGATCTCAAGATGTCTTCTTAGGATGTCCCGTTAGATGTCTTGGCTTTTAGCGCCGTCGCGGGCTCGGAGCCAGCCGCAACCGGCGGATGCCGGATGTGCCATGCAAGGCTCCCGGCAAGAACGGCCGTGGCGGCGAGGTTGTTGCCCCAGGCCTGGAGGGCGTTGGGAAACCACGGCAGCGCCAGCAGCATGAGAATGCCGGCCGCGCCGAGCGCGAGCCAGGTTCCCAGCCGCACATTCGCGCGCTCGTCGAAGGCGGCACGATGCATCAGCACCGTCATCGGGAAGAACAGCCACATGAAGTAGTATTGCCGCGCGAGCGGCGATGCCACCGTCATCAGGCAGAACAGGATGCCGAGCTCCTCGGCATCCGAGCGCGCCGTCCGCCGCGATTGCCGTGGCATCACCGCGACGAAGCCGAGCCCGAGCAACACTGCCAGCGCCAGCACGATCCAGTTCGCCGTTTTGTAATCGACGTCGATGAGGTTCATCGTGCGTGGCGGCTTGTTCGGATCCTCCTGATTATAGTTGATCGGGCGGACCAGGCGGTGCGTGACGGCGATGAGGGACTGATTGACCCATGACCAGTTCTGCTCGTCGCGCTGGCCAAAGCCTTTTTCCGAGCTCGAGCCGACCATGCCTTGATACCAGGTCTTGAGTTCAGCCGCGTTGCGCTCGAAGCCGCGGATCGGCGCCGGCACGACATAGAGAAGGATGCCGGTGAAGGCGACCGTCGCTGCGACGGTGGCCCACCTCCTCCGCCACATCAGATAGGGCAGCACCGCGATCGGAAACACCTTGATGGCGGTGGCGAGCGCGAACATGAAGCCTGCGAGCCACGATCGCTGATGCTGCAGGCTCCAGAAACCGTAGAGCATCATCGCCAGCAGCAGAAGGTTCGGCTGGCCGAGGTCGAACATGTCGAACACGAAGGTCACGGTAACGAATGCCGGCAGCGCCTCGAGCCAGGGGCCCGCCGTGCGGCCCGAGCCGGTCATCGCATTGGACAGTGTCCCGGTGTACCACCACGCCAGCACGTTCAGGATCGACAGCACGATGTAGAGCGGGATCTTGCCGAACCAGCTCGGGATCGCGAGCAGGATCGCGGGAAGCGGCGGATAGATGAATTCGAAATACGAGTGGATGTCGGCGGGATAGAGCGGCCGGCCGTTCAGAACCTGCTGCCCGGCCCAGTACCACAGCCCGTAATCCTTGGTCTTGCCGTGGCCGAAGATCTCCGGAACGAGAACGTCGGCGGTCAGGATGACGCAGCAGAGCAGGAAGAGCAGGTCCAGCGGCGCACGCAGCGACAGGCGTCTCGGCGCATCAGGCTTGGGGAGTGGGTCGGTCAAGGTCACAATATGGTCCGGTCCGGCAAGGCACAGGACGTAGCAGACCGCGGAAGACTTGGAGAGTCCCCTCACCTGAAATTGTGCTCGCTGTGAGGCGACCGCGCTCGACTACGAATGGCTTCCAATCGGGCTTGCTGCCTATCTCCGCAGCAACCCGCCGAGCGCACCGCGGACCAGGGTGCGGCCGATCGAGCCGCCGAGCTGGCCGCCGATCGACTTGCCGACATTGGCGGCCAGCCCGCCGATCACCTGGTTGGTGACCGATCGCGTCACGTCGCGTGCAATGACCTGGCCGGTCGAGAGGCGGCCGCGCTTGACGTTGGTGCCGAAAATAGTGCCGACCATCGAACCGATCTGGCCGAGGATGCCGCCGCCACTTTCACCGGCCGGACCGTCGGCCGTGGCCGCGGTGCCGGCAATGCGCTTCTGAAGCATCTCATAGGCGGATTCCGCATCGACGGCGGTGTCATATTTGCCCTTCAGCGGGCTTGCATCCATGATCGCCTTGCGCTCTTCCGGCGTGATCGGCCCGATCCGGGCCGATGGCGGCCGGATCATTACACGCTCGACCATGGTCGGCGTGCCGTTGCCTTCGAGGAAGGACACCAGCGCCTCGCCCTTGCCGAGCTCCGTGATCACCTTGGCGGTGTCGAGCTTCGGGTTGGGGCGGAAGGTCTGGGCCGCGGCCGCAACCGCCTTCTGGTCACGCGGGGTGAAGGCGCGCAGCGCATGCTGCACGCGGTTGCCGAGCTGACCGAGCACGCGGTCCGGCACGTCGATCGGGTTCTGCGTCACGAAGTAGACGCCCACACCCTTGGAACGGATCAGCCGCACCACCTGCTCGATCTTGTCCATCAGCGCCTTGGGCGCGTCGTTGAACAACAGATGCGCCTCGTCGAAGAAGAACACCAGCTTGGGCTTCGGGAGGTCGCCGGCCTCGGGCAACTCCTCGAACAGCTCGGACAGCATCCACAGCAGGAATGTCGCGTAAATCCGCGGGCTCTGCAGCAGCTTGTCCGCGACCAGGATGTTGACCATGCCGCGGCCGTCACGATCGGTCTTCATGAAATCCTTCAGCGCCAGCGCCGGCTCGCCGAAGAACTTGGCGCCGCCCTGGTTCTCCAGCACCAGGAGCTGGCGCTGGATGGTGCCGACGGTGGCCTTGGTCACGTTGCCGAAGCCCTGCGCCTCCTTCTTGATGTCGGCCAGCGGGCTTTCCTCGGCATCCGCCCCCTTGTTGCCGGGCTCCGGCACGATGGCGTCGAGCAGCGCGCGCAGATCCTTCATGTCGATGAGGGTGAGCCCGTTATCGTCGGCCACGCGGAAGGCGACGTTGAGAACGCCTTCCTGCACATCGTTGAGGTCGAGCATGCGCGCGAGCAGCAGCGGCCCCATCTCGGTGACTGTCGCCCGCACCGGGTGGCCCTGCTCGCCGAACACGTCCCAGAACACCGTCGAGAACTGATCGGGCTGGAATTCCAGCCCCATCTCGGCGGCGCGCTTGACGATGAAGTCCTTAGGCACCCCGAGCTCGGAGATGCCGGAGAGGTCGCCCTTGATGTCGGCGGCGAAGACCGGGACACCGGCGCGCGCAAATCCTTCCGCCATGACTTGCAGCGACACCGTCTTTCCGGTTCCGGTTGCACCGGTGACGAGGCCATGGCGATTGGCGAGCGCCAGCGTCAGCCATGCCTGCTCGTCTCCTTTCCCGACGAAGATCTGGTCGTCAGTGTCGCCGAGCTTGCTGTCCTGTGCCGTCATTATTCTCTCTGATCTCTGCCGTGTTTCGCGTATTGAAACCAAAATGCGCCAGTTCCGTAGTTTAACGCATGTCGCGCGCCGATTAAAACCGTTCAACGCGGCCTAACCATGCGACATTGTCGGAAACAAGCGGGCGACATCAGCCGAAAGTTGGAACGAGGCGTACGCACCGCGGTAATTTCTTGCTGATTCCATCTCCGCTCTTGCATCGCTGCAACACTTTTCGCGCGTTCGGGAGGTCGGCCGCGTTCATCACTTGTATTTCACATCGCACCGGCTCAAGATCATTTTCGAAAACAATACTCCGGCATGTGAACCGGCTGAGGGGCAGGCCATATGGACGAGCTGATCGGACGGCTGGCGGCGAACGCCAGCATAGATAGTGCTGTCGCCGAAAAGACCGTCGGCATTATCCTGGGCTTTCTGCGCAACGAAGGCCCCTCCGAAAACGTCGAAGCCCTGATCAACGAGATTCCCGGCGCGGAAGCGGCGATCGAGGCGTCCAGAAGCGGCGGCGGACTGTCGCGGCTGATGGGCGACGGCCTGATGGCCGTCGGCACACGGCTGGATGGGGCTGGGCCTTGGCATGTCCGAGATTCAGTCCATTGCCCGCGAACTTTCCGCTACGGCCGAGATAAAATCGGAGCGGATCAGATGGGCAAGATGATCGCGGGGACGCCGGGCCTCAGCCAGTTCGCCTGAGCAACGCTTTTCATATCGAGCATCATGACATATCCGATCTCAGAGATTGAGGGCCTGCCCGCTTTTGCCGCCAACAAGCTGAAGGCGCAGGGCATCCGCACCACCGACGCGCTGCTCGAGGCCGCCTCGACCGTGAAGGGCCGCAAAGCGCTCTCCGCCAAGACCGGCATCAGCGAGCAACTGCTGCTGGAATGGGCCAACGTCTCCGACTACATGCGCATCCCCGGCATGGGCCGGGCCAAGGTCGGCCTGGTCCGCGCCGCCGGCGTCACCACCGTGCGCGAGCTTGCCTTCCGAAATCCGGCCAGGCTGGCGCAAAGCATGCGCGAGGCCAACGAGAAGAAGAAGCTGGTCCGCATCCTGCCGTCGGAGAAGTCGGTCGGCGACATCATCGCCAAGGCGAAGAAGCTGCCGCCGAAGATCACGTATTAGGCTGCGGACCAAGCTGGAGAAATGGGGTACCACTGATCCGAGGTCGTCCTTGCGAGCGCAGCGGTCGCGGTAGGGACGCTCATTGCTGGGCGCCCCCCGCACAGATCCGTACGTGCGGCTTTCCCGCATACGGCTCCCACCTCGGGTGAGTAGCGGTGAAGCGTGTTCGGGGCCAAGGATGGAGGATTTGTGGCTTGGGGAGCAAGTCGGAGGCAAGCCGCGCGACCCGCTGCCACGTGGTCCCGTCAATCTGGCTGCGGCGCCGAAGCATCCGCCTCCATTGTTCGGTGACGAAGTAGCGGAAGGCGCTGAGCGCTCGGCTGTTGGTCGGTACCGCGTGGTAGTTGAAGTACCCGGTAACGACCTGCCGCAGCCATTTGCCCTGTTCGAGCACCGACTGGTGCATACGCCGTCGCATTCCCTGCTTCACGGCTTGCAGTTTCGCCCGCATGCGGTCTTTGCGAGACTTGCGCCTGATCTGGAACTTGCCTTGCTTGGATCGGCTGCAGATGAAGGTGAAGCCGAGGAAGTTGAAGGTCTCCGGCTTGCCGAGCCCGCGCCGCCTGCGGTTGTCCTCCGCATGACGTCCGAACTCGATCAGCCGGGTTTTCTCAGGGTGCAGTGACAGCGCGAACTCCTGCAGCCGTTTGCGCAATTCTTCGAGGAAGTGCCGGGCCTCATTCTCATGCTCGAAGCCGACGATGAAGTCGTCAGCGTAGCGCACGATGATCATGTCACCCGCGGCCTCGCGCCGTCTGAAGCGTTCGGCCCACAGATCGAGGGCATAGTGCAGGTAGATGTTGGCAAGCAGCGGCGAGATCACCGCCCCTTGTGCCGTCCCCTGTTCGCTGACCCTGACCGTTCCTTCTTCGAGAACACCCGCCTTGAGCCATTTGCGGATCAGACGGATGATACGCTGGTCGCCGGTCCGATGTTCGACGAAGCGGATGAGCCATTCCTGGTCCACCATGTCGAAGAACGAGCGGATATCGGCGTCAACAATGAAGTTCACCCGCCGGCTCTCGATTCCGACCAGCAGCGCATCCATCGCATCGTGCGCGCTGCGCCCGGGCCGGAACCCATACGAGAACCCGAGGAAGTCCTCCTCGTAGATCGCGTTGAGCACCGTAGCGGTTGCCCGCTGAACGATCTTGTCCTCGAGGGACGCAATCGCCAGCGGTCGCTGCCGCCCATCCTGCTTCGGGATATGGACCCGCCGCGACGGCTGCGGCCGGTACGCTCCCCGGTGAACACGAGCATGCAGGTCCTCAAGATTGGCCTTGAGGTCTTGCTCGTAGTCCCGCCACATCATTCCGTCCACACCCGGCGCGGCATGCTTCTTCAGCGCGAAGAACTCCGCCTCGAGCAGTTCAGGCGTGATGTGGTGAAGCAGCGCAGTGAACCTCTCCTTCTTCCTTTCCCTTGCAGTTCGCCGTATGCGTTCCAACGCCTGTGTCACGCTTGTCCGGCTCGGCGTCCGGGGCGTGCTTTGCTGGTCCGCATTCCCCTTGGTCGCGGCCCTTCGCTCCACCAACTCCTCCGCGGATCGCTCCGCTTCGTTCGCAGGCTTCGACGCTACTACGGCCGCGTCCGACTTCCCGCATCCGTTCGTCATCGGCTTTGGCTCCTCGCCTTCCCGATGCGGACCTTGGGGGCATGTTGCCATCGGTCAGATGCGGGACCTCCCAGGTTCCGACGCGGTCCTTTGCTGCGTGATGGGGTCTTCGACCACGGCAGAGCGTCAGCGCCTCGCATAACGGCGCCGCACATGTTGCCTTCGACGTTGCTTACCGGCTCGGCCTCTGCGAGTTTCTGTCTTTCGCGGCTCAATAGCCCACCCCACAGCATCGTTGTGTACGCTTCGCAGCCGCCGTTGCCGACGGCCACGCAACACTCACTACCGGGCGCTCGCTACCGCTTACCCGGACCGGACTTCCACCGGTTGGACCACGCCAGCTTGCCTGGCGCACAAGCAATCCAGAATCTTTCCGCGGTGACGGTCTGGATTGTTTCGCTCGCTCGCAATAACGGAGTGTAGGCAAGAACATCGCTTCCTCTCGGCCGTCTGTGCGCATCGGAATGGCCGCGAATCGTCCCCAATCCCGGCTTGACTCCCCCCCCCACGACAGCGCAATGCCACGCGCATGAATGCCTCGCCCTCCCCATCCGTCCCGCCGGCCGGCTCGGCCGGGCCTGATGCGCTGCGGACGCTCGTGGGCCGACCGATCCCGGCGGTGATGGGCGTGCTCAACGTCACCCCGGATTCCTTCTCCGACGGCGGCAAGTTCATCGCGCCCGAGCAGGCGCTGGTGCGGGCGCGGGCGATGATCGAGGCCGGCGTCGACATCATCGACATCGGCGCCGAGTCCACCCGGCCCTACACCGGCGCCAAGGCGGTCACCGCCGAGGACGAGCTGGCCCGGCTGAAACCGGTGCTGCCAGCCGTCGTCGCGCTCGGCGTGCCCGTGTCGATCGACAGCATGAAGGCGGAGGTGGTGAAATTCGCGCTGGACCAGGGCGCGGTGATCGCCAACGACGTGTGGGGCCTGCAACGCGACGCCGACATGGCGCAGCTGATCGCCGCAAGGGGCGTCCCCGTCATCGTCATGCACAACCGCGACAGCGTCGACCCCGCCATCGACATCGTCGCAGACATGAAAGCATTCTTCCTGCGCTCGCTGGATATCGCCGCAAAAGCCGGCATCGCGCGCGAAAAAATCGTGCTCGATCCCGGCATCGGCTTCGGCAAGACAGCCGAGCAGAGCATGATCGCGCTGGCGCGCTTACGCGAGCTCGACAGGTTCGGCCTGCCGATCCTCGTTGGCGCCTCGCGAAAACGCTTCATCGCCTCGGTGTCGCCGTCGGAGCCATCGGAGCGGCTCGCCGGCTCGATCGCCGCGCACCTGATCGCCGCGCAGCGCGGCGCCAGGATCATCCGGACCCACGACGTCGCCGAGACCTTGCAGGCCCTGCGGGTCGCACACGCAATCGAGAGCAAGCAATGACCGATACGATCTTCGTGACCGGCCTGTCGATCCATGCGCGCCATGGCGTGATGGATCACGAAACCGAAGTCGGCCAGCGCTTCGTCATCGACCTCGAGCTCTACACCGACTTGTCGGAACCTGCGCGCACCGACCGGCTCGCCGACACCGTGTCCTACGCCGAAGTCGTGGCGACCACGACGGCGGCCTTCAAGAACACCAATTACAAGCTGCTGGAAGGCGCGGCCGGCGCGGTCGCCGATGCCATCCTGTCGCACTTCCCGCGCATCCGCGCGGTCAAGATCACCGTGCACAAGCCGCACGCGCCGATCGCCGCGATCTTCGACGACGTCGGCATCATGCTGACGCGCTCGCGGCATCCGTGACATGGGAAACGTGCTGATCGCACTCGGCGGCAATGTCGGCGATGTCCGCGCGACGTTCAAAAAGGCGATCTCGCACATCTGCGGCATGGCGCAGGCCGCACTGATCGGGCGCTCCTCGGACTACGCAACGCCGCCCTGGGGCGACGAGGACCAGGCCCCCTTCATCAACGCCTGCGTCGAGATCGAGACCAGCCTCGATCCGCATGCGCTGCTGTTCGTACTGCAGAAGGTCGAGCAGAAATTCGGCCGCACGCGGGACAAGGAGCGGCGCTGGGGCCCGCGCACGCTCGATCTCGACATGATCGCCTATGACGATCTGTCCTTGCAGAAGCCCGACCTGACGCTGCCGCATCCGCGCCTGTTCGAGCGCGCCTTCGTGCTGGTGCCGCTGGCCGAAATCGCGCCGGACCGCGTGATCTCGGGCATTCGTGTGCGTGACGGGCTTGCCGGCGTCTCGACGCAAGGCATTGAGCGGCTTCCGGATACCGGTTAACCAAAAACAACCGTTTGCAGGGACGGTCCGCCGTGGCAATTTCGCCTGCGAATAAGAAGATTTTCGGGAGCCCTTGGCCGTATGACCTCCGTGACTGACGACCTGCCGCTGGCGGCGGATTTTCCCAAGGCTACCGTCGAGGACTGGCGCAAGCTGGTCGACGGCGTGCTGAAGGGGGCGCCGTTCGAGAAGCTGGTCGGCAAGACCTATGACGGAATCAAGATCGAGCCGCTCTATCCGCGCGCCAAGGGCGTCGCGCCCGTGGCGGGCCGGCCGGCGGCCGCACCGTGGCAGATCGTGCAGCGGATCGACCATCCCGACGCTGCGCTCGCGAATGCGCAGGCCTTGCAGGACCTGGAGAACGGCGCGACCGGGCTCGCGCTGGTGTTCGCCGGCGCCAACGGCGCGCGCGGTTTCGGCCTGGAACCTTCGGCCGAGGCAGTCGCGAAAGTCCTGAAGGACGTTCATCTCGATGCCGGCATCGGCGTCGAGCTCGAGATCGGTCCGCAATCACGGATGGCCGCGATCCATGTCGCGGAATATGTCAAGAGCAACGGCCTCGATCCCGCGGCCTGCAACATCCGCTTCGGGCTCGATCCGCTTGCGGCCGGCGCCGTGTGGGGCCACAGCCCTTACACTTGGGACGAGATCGTTCCGGCCGTCACCGGCGCCATCAAGGGTCTCGCCGCGCTCGGCTTCAAGGGGCCGTTTGCCTCGGCCGACGGACGCGTGATCCACGATGCCGGTGGATCGGAAGCGCAGGAGCTGGCTTTCGTGCTCGCCTGCGGCGTCGCCTATCTGCGCGCGATCGAAGGTGCCGGCATTCCGCTCGAGCAGGCACAGGGTATGATCTATGCGCGGCTCTCTGCCGATGCCGACCAGTTCCTGACCATGGCCAAATTCCGCGCGCTGCGGCTGTTGTGGGCTCGCATCGAGACCGCGTGCGGGCTGACGCCGAAACCGCTGTTCATTGCCGCCGATACGGCCTGGCGCATGCTGACGCGGCGCGACCCCTACGTGAACATGCTGCGCGCGACCATGGCGACGTTCGCGGCGGGGCTCGCCGGCGCCAGTGCCATCACCGTGCTGCCGCACACGCTGGCGCTCGGCCTGCCTGATCCGTTCGCGCGACGGGTGGCGCGCAACACGCAACTTCTGCTGCTGGAGGAAAGCAACCTCGCCAAGGTCAGCGATCCCGCAGCAGGCGCCGGCGGCATCGAGACACTGACCGCCCAGCTTTGCGAACCGGCCTGGGCGCTGTTCCAGGAGAGCGAGAAAGCCGGCGGTGCCTTTGCCGCACTCCAGCAGGGTCTGTTCCAGAGCAAGGTCGCGACCGCGCGCAAAGCCCGCGAGGCCAACATCGCCAAGCGCCGCGACGTTCTGACCGGCGCCAGCGAGTTTCCGAACCTGCAGGAGAGCGAGACGGCGGTGCTGAAGGCAACGCCTGTTACGCTCGCGCCTTACGGGGAACGGAAATACAAGTTCGATGCGCTGCCGCCGATCCGTCTGGCAGAGCCGTTCGAGGCGCTGCGCGACAAATCCGATGCGGCACTCAAGGCGCACGGAGCGCGGCCAAAGGTCTTCCTGGCCAATCTCGGCACGCCCGCCGATTTCACGGCGCGCGCGTCCTTCGCGAAAAGCTTCTTCGAGGCCGGCGGCATCCAGGCCGTCGAGAGCGAGGGTCTTACCGATCCGGCCAAGCTCGCCGCCGCCTTCAGGGCCTCCGGCGCCGCTCTTGCCTGCCTTTGTTCCAGCGACAAGGTCTACGCGGAACACGCCGAAGCTGCGGCAAAGGCCCTGCAATCGGCCGGCGGGCGACATATCTATCTGGCAGGCCGCCCGACCGATGCCGAGGCGGCGCTGCGGGCCGCCGGCGTCACGGGTTTTGTGTTCGCCGGAGGCGATGCGCTTGCCACGTTGCAAGACGCCTATCGACGGATGGAAATGGCATGACCGAGACCAGCAAACCCGTTCTCACCGGCGGCTGCCAATGCGGGGCGGTGCGCTTTGCGGTCTCAGCACCGCCTGGCAAAGTCAGCATCTGTCATTGCCGGATGTGCCAAAAGGCGACCGGCGCACCGTTCGCCTCCTTCGCCGACATCGAGAAGACGGACTTTGCCTGGACCAAGGGCACGCCATCGGCGTTCCAATCCTCCTCGATCGCGATGCGCGATTTCTGCGCCGCCTGCGGCACGCCCCTGAGCTTCCGCCGCATCGATGGGCCGCGCATCGAGATCATGACCGGCGCGTTCGACCGTCCGGACCACGTGGTGCCGACACGGCAATACGGCACCGAATCCCGCCTCGGCTGGGTCGTCGGCATCGCCAATCTGCCGAGCCAGACCACGCAGCAGAATTACGGGCCGGAGAAGATGGCGACCATCGTCAGCCATCAACATCCGGACCATGATTGAGCGCCTTTGATATGGTTGAAACCATGAGCCGCATTCCCAATTTTGCCGATGTTGCCTTCGAGCGCATCGCAACCGAAGCGCCTGCCGGCAGCGCCGAGCCGTGGCTGACGCCCGAGGGCATTCTGGTGAAATCAGCCTATGGCGAGGCGGATCTCGCCGGGCTCGATTTCCTCGAGACCTATCCGGGCATCGCGCCTTATCTGCGCGGCCCCTACCCGACCATGTATGTCAACCAGCCCTGGACCATCAGGCAATATGCGGGCTTCTCCACGGCGGAGGATTCCAACGCGTTCTACCGCCGCAACCTCGCGGCCGGGCAGAAAGGCCTGTCGGTCGCCTTCGATCTCGCCACCCATCGCGGCTATGACTCTGACCATCCGCGCGTCGGCGGCGATGTCGGCATGGCCGGCGTCGCCATCGATTCCATCTACGACATGCGCACGCTGTTCGCAGGCATTCCGCTCGACCAGATGAGCGTGTCCATGACCATGAACGGGGCGGTGCTGCCGATCCTCGCGCTCTACGTCGCGGCCGCCGAGGAACAGGGCGTGCCGCCGGAAAAGCTCTCGGGCACCATTCAGAACGACATTCTGAAAGAGTTCATGGTGCGCAACACCTACATCTATCCGCCGGCGCCCTCGATGCGGATCATCTCGGACATCTTCGCCTACACCTCGCAAAAGATGCCGAAGTACAATTCGATCTCGATCTCCGGCTATCACATGCAGGAGGCCGGCGCGACGCAGGATCTCGAGCTCGCCTATACGCTCGCGGACGGCGTCGAATATCTGCGTGCCGGCCTTGCCGCCGGCTTAGACGTCGACCGCTTCGCGCCGCGGCTGTCGTTCTTCTGGGCGATCGGCATGAACTTCTTCATGGAAGTCGCCAAGCTGCGCGCGGCGCGCCTGCTCTGGGCGAAGCTGCTGAAACCGTTCAATCCGAAAGACCCGCGCTCGCTGTCGCTGCGCACGCACAGCCAGACCTCGGGCTGGTCGCTGACCGCGCAGGACGTCTTCAACAACGTGATGCGCACGACGGTGGAGGCGATGGCGGCGACGCAAGGCCACACCCAGTCGCTGCACACCAACGCGCTCGACGAGGCGCTGGCCTTGCCGACCGATTTCTCGGCGCGCATCGCCCGCAACACCCAGCTGTTCCTGCAGCAGGAGAGTGGCACCACCCGCATCATCGATCCCTGGGGCGGCTCGTACTACGTCGAGCGGCTCACGCGCGATCTCGCGGTCAAGGCCTGGGGCCACATCCAGGAGGTCGAGGAGCTCGGCGGCATGGCGAAGGCGATCGAGGCCGGCGTGCCAAAACTGCGCATCGAGGAGGCCTCGGCCAAGACCCAGGCCCGTATCGATGCCGGCAAGCAGGCGGTGATCGGCGTCAACAAGTACAAGCCGACCGACGAGGTCCCGATCGAGATCCTGAAGGTCGACAACACCAACGTTCGCCGGCTCCAGATCGACAAGCTGACGCGGCTGAAGTCCGAGCGCAACCAGAAGGATGTCGATGCCGCGCTCGCCGCGCTGACGCGTTCGGCCGGCGAAGGCAACGGCAATTTGCTCGCGCTCGCGATCGACGCAGCGCGCGCCAAGGCGACCGTCGGCGAAATCTCGGACGCGATGGAGAAGGTGTTCGGCCGGCACCGCGCCGAGATCAAATCCATCACCGGCGTCTACAAGCGGGAGGCGTCCAGCATGGGCAACCAGGTCGAGAAGGTTCAGGCGCTGATCGACGCCTTCGAGGAGGCGGAAGGCCGCCGCCCGCGCATCCTGGTCGCCAAGATCGGCCAGGACGGCCACGACCGCGGCCAGAAGGTGATCGCCTCGGCGTTTGCCGATATCGGCTTCGACGTCGACATCGGACCGCTGTTCGCGACCGCCGATGAGGCCGCGCGCCAGGCGGTCGAGAACGACGTGCACATCCTCGGCGTCTCTTCGCTCGCCGCCGCCCACCTCACCGCGGTGCCCGAGCTGAAGGCCGCGCTGAAGAAGCAGGGCCGCGACGACATCATGATCATCGTCGGCGGCGTGGTGCCGCCGCAGGATTACGATGCCCTCCACGCGGCCGGCGCCGAGGCGATCTTCCCGCCGGGCACCGTGATCGCGGATGCGGCCGAGGAGCTGATCCGCAAGCTGAATGCCCGGCTCGGCCATAGCGAGGCGGCGGAGTAGATGATAGGCTGGCCGCGCAACCGGCCAGATCTGTCCATGACACGTGACGAAATCATCGCGGCGATCCGCAAGAACGCGGATGCCATCAAGGGCAAGGGCGTGTCGAAGCTCGCCATCCTCGGCGCGCGGGCCGACGAAGACTACAGCGCCGACAGCGATATCGACATTCTGGTCGAGGTTGAACCGGACACCAGCTTCTCGCTACTCAACCTGATCGATGTCGAGCACATCATCGAGGATGCGACCGGCCTGCAGACGCAGGCAACCGTTCGCAGCTCGATGGCGCCCCGCTTTGCGGCGCACAGCGCGGACGACATTGTCGAAATATTCTGACGCTCACGCAGGAGCACTATCCTTGAGGTTCATGACCGGTTTGAGCGTCGCCTTGGCGCTGAGCGCAACTTGCGTGTTTTCCGCCCTCGCCGCCGACCCCAAGCCCGACGCCGTCGTCAAGACCAGGAGCATCGAGGCACGCATCTTCCTCGATGAGGCGATCAAGGCGGATGCGGCGCTCGCTGCCGACTGCCTCACGGAGGGCAAAAGGTGGCTCGACAAGAACGCGACTGAAGCTGCTGCCTGCGCCGCGTTGCTCACAGCACTGTGGTAGCGCTACCTTGCAGCCGCGCCGCAAAGCCGACTAGAATGCCGCCATTGACAAGAGCGCCCGGTGTGACGGGCGCCGCTGGGAGGCATCCATGTCCAAGATTTCGCGCCGCACCTTTGCGGCTTCAACCGCCGCCGCGGCGGTTTCCGCCGCATTCGGCCTCAAGCCCGCACGCGCGCAAGCCTATCCGGCCCGGCCGGTCACCGTCATCGTGCCCTGGGGCGCGGGCGGCGGCACCGATGCGACGGCGCGCATCGTCGCAGCGCTGCTGGAAAAGGACCTCGGCCAGCCCTTCAACGTCGTCAACCGCACCGGCGGCTCCGGCGTGGTCGGCCACAGCGCGATCGCGACCGCGCAGCCCGATGGCTACACCATCGGCATGCTCACGGTCGAGATCTCGATGATGCATTGGCAAGGCCTCACCGATCTGACGCCGAAGAGCTACACGCCACTGGCGCTGATGAACGAGGATCCGCCCGGCATCCAGGTCTCCTCCTCCTCGCCCTACAAGACGGTCAAGGAGCTCTCCGAGGCGATCAAGGCGGCGCCTCCCGGCAAGTTCAAGGCCTCCGGCACCGGCCAGGGCGGCATCTGGCATCTGGCGCTGGTCGGCTGGATGCAGGCGATGGGCCTGCCCGCCAACCAGGTCGCCTGGGTGCCCTCGAACGGCGCGGCACCGGCGATGCAGGATCTCGCCGCCGGCGGCCTCGACCTCACCACCTGCTCGGTGCCGGAAGCGCGCGCCATCATCGAGGCCGGCAAGGCCAGGAGCCTCGCCATCATGGCGCCGGCGCGCAATCCGATCTTCAAGGACGTGCCGACGCTGAAGGAGGCGATGGGCATCGACTACGCCACCGGTGCCTGGCGCGGCATCGGCGCGCCCAAGAACCTGCCGCCGGAGATCGCAACCAAGCTCACTGCAGCGCTGAAGAAGGTCTACGACTCCGCCGAGTTCAAGGACTTCATGAGCAATCGCGGCTTCGGCACCGTGTGGGGCGACGCCGCCCATTTCGCCGGCTTCATGGACAAGGGCGATGCCCAGATGGGCGAGGCGATGAAGGCGGCGGGATTGAGCAAGGCGTGATTGTTCACCTCTCCCCGCCTGCGGGGAGAGGTCGAAGTCGAGCTTGCTCGAATTCGGGTGAGGGGGAGTCTCCGCGAGTCCAACTCTCACCGTCCCCGCAGAGACTCCCCCTCACCCCGACCCTCTCCCCGCAAGCGGGGCGCTCACAGGACCCCTCCCATGCGTCTTCCCGACTCCGTCACGGGATCGTTTCTCGTCGTGCTCGGCGCGGCTGCCGCCTATGGCGGCTACATCCTGCCGCCAGTGCCGGGGCAGCCGGTCGGCCCCAACGTGTTTCCGCTGGTGATCGGCACGGGCCTCGCACTGTGCGGCCTCGCGATCGTGTTCGGCATCGGGCATTCCTTCGAGGAGGAGGAAGAGCTGGTCCCGCTCGAGGACGGCCAGGCGGCCGGCCCGCCGCCGCAAAGCAAGCTCTACGGCCTGCGCGCGCTGCTGCCCCCGGCGCTGCTGCTGTTCTACGTCCTCGCCGCCGACCGGCTCGGCTTCATCATCACCGCGGCGATCATGGTCTACGTCACCTCGACCGCGCTCGGCGCGAAGTGGAAGCTGGCGCTGCCGCTCGCCGCGCTGTCGCCGTTCGCCATTCACCTCATCTTCGGCAAGCTCCTGCGGGTGCCGCTGCCCGCCGGCCTGTTGCCGACGCCCTGGTAACCCCATGCTGAAAACGCTGCTTGACGCTCTTGCGCTGATCTCCACCTGGGAGGTCATCATCTCGATGTTCGCGGCCTCCGTGTACGGCCTCGTCATCGGCTCGCTGCCGGGCCTGTCGGCGACGATGGCGACCGCCCTGCTCGTCCCAGTCACCTTCTACCTGTCGCCGATCGCGGCGATCGCGACCATCGTCGCGGCGTCGTCGATGGCGATCTTCTCCGGTGACATCCCCGGCGCGCTGCTGCGCATTCCCGGCACGCCCGCCTCCGCGGCCTATGCCGACGAAGCCTATGCCATGACGCGCAAGGGCCAGGCGGAGCTCGCATTGGGCGCGGGCGTCTGGTTCTCCGCGGTCGGCGGCATCGCCGGCGTGCTGTCGCTGATGATCCTGGCGCCGCCGCTCGCCGAGATCGCGCTGTCGTTCTCGACCTTCGAATATTTCTGGCTGGCGCTGCTCGGCCTGATGTGCGCCACCCTGGTGGCGCGTTCCTCGCCAGTGAAGGCGATCGCCGGCATGTTCATCGGCCTCCTGGTCTCCTGCATCGGCATCGAGAATCCCGGCGGCGTGCCGCGCTTCACCTTCGGCATTACCGATCTGTTCGGCGGCATCGAGCCGATCCCGGCCCTCGTCGGCGTGTTCGCGGTGGCGCAGGTGATGCGCGCGATGCTGACGCCGGAGCCGCCGCCGCTGCCGCGCCGAAAATTCGGAAGCATCATGGCCGGCCAGTGGAAGCTGACCCGGAAATACCACTGGCAGATGACGCGCGGGAACATCGTCGGCATCATCATCGGCGTGCTGCCCGGCGCCGGCGCCGACATGGCCGCATGGGTGTCCTACGCGATGTCGAAGCGCTTCTCCAAGGAGAAGGAAAAGTTCGGCACCGGCCATGTCGAGGGCCTGGTCGAGGCCGGCGCCAGCAACAATGCCAGCATCGCCTCCGGCTGGGTGCCCTCGCTGCTGTTCGGCATCCCCGGCGACACCATCGCCGCGATCGCCATCGGCGTGCTCTACATGAAGGGCCTCAATCCCGGCCCGACGCTGTTCACCGAGAAGGCGTCGAGCATGTACGCGATCTACCTGATGTTCATCATCGCGAACATCCTGATGATCCCGCTCGGCATCGCGATGATCCGCGTCGCCGCCTATATCCTGCTGGCGCCACGCTCGACCGTGATGCCGATCATCATGCTGTGCTGCGCGGTCGGCTCGTTCGCGATCGGCAACAACATGTTCGGCGTCGTCACCGTCGCCGCCTTCGGCGTGATCGGCTACGTCATGGAGGCCAACGGCTATCCCGTGGCCGCGATGGTGCTCGGCATCGTCATGGGCACCATGGTCGAGCAGGCCTTCGTCACCTCCCTGATCAAGTCCGACGGCAGCATCCTGCCGTTCTTCGAGCGCCCGGTCGCCGCCATCCTCGCTGCCATGGCGATCGGCGCCCTGCTCTGGCCGGTGATGGTGTGGATCTGGCGTAAGGTGAAACCGATGCAGACGGCCGCGGCAACGACCCGGTGATATCGGCGGGCGGCCCTCGCCTGCCTCCCCGCGGCGTTGTAAAGCAGGGCATGACTGAGAGGAAGACCTCGCTCGACATCAAGACCCTCGCCCGCGACCTCCGCGCCGGTAGTCGCGCGGCCCTCGCCCGCGCCATCACGCTGGTGGAGAGCCGTCGCGGCGACCATCAGGCCCTGGCGCGCGAGCTGGTGCAGAAGCTCCTGCCCGACACCGGCAAGGCTTTTCGCGTCGGCATCACCGGCTCGCCCGGAGTCGGCAAATCCACCACCATCGACGCGCTCGGGACCTATCTGATCGAGCAGGGACACAAGGTCGCCGTGCTCGCGGTCGATCCGTCCTCGGCGCGCAGCGGCGGCTCCATTCTCGGCGACAAGACGCGGATGGCGCGCCTCGCGGCCTCCGACGATGCCTTCATCCGCCCCTCGCCGTCCTCGGGCACGCTCGGCGGCGTCGCGGCCAAGACGCGCGAGGCGATGCTGCTTTGCGAGGCCGCCGGCTTCGGTGTCGTGCTGGTCGAGACCGTCGGCATCGGCCAGTCCGAGACCGCAGTCTGCGACATGACCGATTTCTTCCTCGCGCTGATGCTGCCCGGCGGCGGCGACGAGTTGCAAGGCATCAAGAAGGGCCTGGTCGAGCTCGCCGACATGATCGCGATCAACAAGGCCGACGGCGACAACCTCAAGCGCGCCAAGATCACCGCCGCGGATTATCGCGGCGCGCTGCACATTCTGGCGCCGCGGTCCGAGCATTGGCATCCGCCGGTCGAGACCTATTCGGCCCTGACCGGTGCAGGCATCGCAAAGATCTGGCAGAAGGTTCTGGATCACCGCAAGGCGATGAATGCCTCCGGCGATTTCGCCGCGCGGCGGCGCGAGCAGCAGGTGAAATGGATGTGGTCGATGCTGGAGCAGCGCATGCTGGCGCGGCTGCGCAGCGAGGCCTCGGTGCGGACCAAGGTCCGCAAGATCGAGACAGAAGTCGCCGATGGCCATCTCACGCCGGCGCTCGCCGCCGAGCAGATCCTGGAGTTGCTGCAATGAGCGACAGGCTCCGCATTCTCCTCACCGGCTTCGGAGCGTTCCCCGGCGCGCCCTATAATCCGACCCGGCCGCTGGTGGCACGGCTGGCGCAATTGCGCCGTCCGGCGCTCGACGATGTGGCGATCGCAAGCCACATCTTCCCGGTCACTTATGCCGCGGTCGACCGGCAATTGGCTGAGGTGCTCGCGAAGGAAAAGCCGGACGCGCTCCTGATGTTCGGCCTGGCCGCGCGCACGCCGTATCTGCGCATCGAGACCCGGGCACGCAATGCGATCACCATGCTCTGGCCCGATGCCGCCAACACCCGCTCCACCAAGCGCGGCATCGCCGGCCATGCCGACGCGATGATGTTCGGCCCGCACACGGCACGGCTGCTGCGCGCCGCGCGCCGCACCGGCATCGATGCGCGCGCCTCGCGCGATGCCGGCGCCTATCTCTGCAACTATCTGAGCTGGCGCGCGATCGAGAACGTCAGGGCCGGCGGACCGAGGCTCGCCGCGTTCATCCATATTCCCCTGCTCGCGCGCAGCGGCGCGGTGCGGCGCAAGGGCGCGCCGCGCATCACGCTGGAGGAGCTTGTGGATGCGGGGGAAGCGATGCTGATGGAGATGGTGGCGTTGGCAAGGAAACGGCGCGCTTCATAAGGATGGATTAGCGAAGTGTAATCCACCTCTTCTCCATCAACGGTTCCGTACTCGCGGTGACATGGTGGGTTACACCAGCGGACTGCGCTTCGCGCGGCCGCGGCCCAACCCTAAGGCACCGTCTTTGCGTAAACATTTAACCCTACCGCGAACAATCCCCACGGGCCTCGTCGCCCTGCGCTACCTAGTCGGCGCGGACCCCCGCGTCCGCCGGAGGACGCATCATGGACCTCAATCGCCGCCACCTCATCGGAGCCTCGACCGCGGGCATTGCGGGCGCGCTGGCCATGTCAGCCGACGTCGCGCGTGCGGCGCCGCTGACGTCGCTGCTCGGCCGCGATGCCACCCAATATGGCGTGCGGCCAGGTAGCAGCGAGGACCAGACCCGCCCGCTCCAGCGCGCGATCGACGAGGCAGCGCGGGCGCAAACTCCGCTCGCCCTGCCACCCGGCATCTACCGCAGCGGATTGCTGCGGCTGCCGAACGGCGCGCAACTGATCGGCGTACGCGGCGCGACCAAATTCATCTTCACCGGCGGCGCCTCGGCGATCCAGAGCGACGGCTCGGATGCCATCGGCCTCACGGGCATCACCTTCGACGGCGCCGGCATTCCGCTGCCGGCCCGGCGCGGATCGATTCACGTCCTCGGCGGGCGGGATGTGCGTATCAGCGATTGCGAGATCGCGAACGCGGGCGGCAGCGGCATCTGGCTGGAGCAGGTCGCCGGCGACATCTCCGGCAATATCTTCACGAATATAGCGGTGACCGCAGTCGTCTCTTTCGACGCCAGGGGCCTCAACGTCTCCCACAACACGATTCTCGGCACCAATGACAACGGCATCGAGATCCTGCGCACGGCGACCGGCGACGACGGCACGCTGGTGACCGACAACCGCATCGAAAACATCAAGGCCGGGCCCGGTGGCTCCGGCCAGTACGGCAACGCCATCAACGCCTTCCGCGCCGGCAACGTGATCGTGCGCGGCAACCGCATCAAGAACTGCGATTATTCCGCGGTGCGCGGCAATTCGGCTTCGAACATCCACATCACAGGCAACAGCGTCAGCGACGTGCGCGAGGTCGCGCTCTATTCCGAGTTCGCGTTCGAGGCCGCCGTGATCGCCAACAACATTGTGGACGGCGCCGCCGTCGGCATCTCCGTCTGCAATTTCAACGAGGGCGGCCGCATAGCGGTGGTCCAGGGCAACGTCATCCGCAACCTGATCCCGAAGCGCCCCATAGGCACCGCGCCCGACGACGGCGCCGGCGTCGGCATCTACATCGAGGCTGACACATCGGTGACCGGCAACGTGATCGAGAACGCGCCGTCCTACGGCATCGTCGCCGGCTGGGGCAAATATCTGCGCGACGTCGCGATCACGGGCAACGTGATCCGCAAGGCACTCGCCGGCATCGGCGTCTCCGTGGTGCCCGGCGCCGGCACCGCGCTCGTCAACAACAACATGATCTCGGAAACCCCGCGCGGCGCCGTGGTCGGCCTCGACCATGCCCGCGCGGTGACCGCGGACCTGTCGGCGGACGACGCCCAGCGGTTTGCGCAGGTCATGGTGGGCGGGAATGCGGTGCGGCGGTAGGTGCGCGGCTGGCAGCCGGGCCGTTCCTTCGAGGCTCGGTCCGCGGTGCTCTGCACCGCGAAACTCGCACCTCAGGATGACCCGCCAAATTAGGACGCCGCTGATCTCTTCGCACGTCCCTTAGAACGCATTCCTGAGCAGCGGGTACTTCGCTTCGATGCCGTCGAGGCTGAGGGTGAATTCGGCGACGCGCTCGGGAGCCGCGACGATTTCGGCGGCCGGCGCAGGCGTAGCAACCGACGGCTTCACAGCGGGCGCTGTGAAGGGCGCCATCGCAGCAGGCGTCGCGACCGCCGGCATCACGGCGGGTGCGGTTGACGGGGCCCGCGCAGTGGGAGCCCTGAGCGGCGGCGACATCTCGGCGGGCGCGGTGAACGAGGCTATCGCCACGGGCGCAGCCAGCGGCACCAGCGGGGCTTCGGGGACTTTGGCTCGAACATCCGGCTTGGGATCGAGATTGATCGGCAGGGCGGTCTCGGGGGCGATGTGGACGGCCTTTGGCTGCAAGGTCTTGGGCTGCAAGGTCTTGGGCTGCACGGTCTGCACCTGCTGCTCGCGCGGAAACACGCGCGGCATCGTCGCCGGCGACCAGCCGAATGCGGAGGTGACGCTCGCCGCTGCCGCTGCGACGTCCCCGCCCGTGGCGATGGCGCGCCAGGTCTGGACGGCGCGCTTGGCTTCCTGGATGTTTTCGAGAAAGCCGAGCTCGGAGTGATAGCGGCGCCAGCGTCCGGTCTCGAACATTTCGGACAGATGCTCCAGCCGCTGCTCGGCGAGAGCGCACCAGCGTGCCGCGACTTCGCGGCTGCAACCCTCCGCGCGGAAGGGCGCGTAACCAGACTCTTGGCGATGTGTCATGAACCAGCCCGTTGGGAGAAGAGACGGACGCGGGGGACGCAACGCACACGAATCAATTTAGACGCGACATGAATATTTTGTGGAAAAGTTTTGACTTGTCCAGCAACGACACACGGTGGGTCGTGAAACACCGTAGTCGCGCGGACAATTGCTGTGATTTCCAGTCAAGCTTTGCACAAGCATGACGGACGCGCGCTGCACTTGATGAACGCTGGCGCTCGGCGCCGCCGCGATCGCTCAACCTGAAGCTGATCCCAAATATCGCTTGGAGGGTTCGGATGCCAAAAAAGAAAAGACCCGTCCGGGGGGACAACCGGACGGGTCGAGCCATATGGGCGCTTGGGGTGGATGGGCGCTCGCGCCTGATATGACTGATGGGGAGGGATGACCGCTCCCACATAATTTGGTCGTGCTACCCGGCTGAACGTTCAAATGCGCCGTTTGATTTTTTGACTTTTGGCGTGCGCGCAATCTGTCGCAGCGACTATCGCGTCGCGGCCCTATCCGCCTGAGAAATCGCGGCTTTATCGCCTGCGCTCGACAGCGAGGGCTGCTCGATCGCGCGGATCCCCGGCTCCTCGCGACGCTTGTCGGCGTCTTCACGTTTTGTTGTACCGGGCGCAGCCGCGACCGGCGTCGTACTGTCGGCGGGAATAGCCATCACCGCGGCATACGCATCGGGCTCGCCATCGCCGAACAGATCATCACGCCCGGGTGAGCCGAGATCGCGCGCGGTCTTCGCCAGCGTCATGCGCAGCGCTTCCGGCTTGAGTGTGTAGTTGCGCTCGAGCAGCAGCGCCGCGACGCCGGAAACATAGGCCGCCGAGAACGAGGTTCCCGAGGTCATCTGGTATTTGCCGTCCGGCGCCGGCAGGAAGATGTCGACGCCGGGCGCCGCCAGCGCGATGTAATTGCCGCGGTTGGACGCGGAAAACAGCTTGTCCTGCTGGTCGGTCGCGCTGACCGCGATCACGTTGGGATTGGCGGCGGGATAAAGCGGCGGCGATTTCGCGCCGGCATTGCCGGCCGCCGCGATCAGCACGAGGCCGCGCGCGGCCGTCGCCGCGATGGCGCGCTCGATCACGGCGTCTTTGGGACCTGCAAAGCTCATATTGATGATCTGCGCGCCGTGCTCGGCGGCATAGTTCAGCGAGCGCAGGATGATATAGGACGAGCTCTCGGCGCCGCCCGTGGTGCCGCCGAAGGCGCGGATGGCGATGATGCGCGCCTCGGGCGCGCCGCCCATCAGCTTGGCATGCGCCACGATGGCGCCGGCGATGCCGGTACCGTGAACGTGCGGGCCATCGGCGCTGCCGAGCGCGTCGAAATTATCGGAGATGGAATTGGCGAGCTCGGGATGCTTGGCATCGATCCCGGAGTCGATCACCGCAACCCTCACATTGGCGCCATGCGCCAGCGTGTGCGCCTGTGGAAGGCGAAGCTTTGCCAGCGCGTATTGCGCAGGGTCGCCCTCGACCGGCACGGCGGATTTCTGGTCCTGCAGCGCGTAGCGGAAGTTCGGCTGGACCGAGCGCACACTGCCGTCGGCGGCGAATTCGCGCCGCACCGTCTCGGTGGGCCGGCCGTCGGTGATGCGGAACAGGCCGAACGTCGCCCCGATCAGCGGAAAATTCTCGGATGCGAGGCGCGCGAGGCCATGGCGGCGCGCGAGCGCGTCGGCCGCCGTTACCGAGAGGCCGCCGTCGATCTCGGCGACGAATTCGCCCGGGAAGATGCGCTGGTTCACCACAACCCGCGTGTTGTTCCCGCGCCCCTTGCCGGCAGTCTTCTTGCCCGATTTTCCACCGCCCTCGCCGCCTGCGTTCGGCTGCGCCAGGCATTCGCCGTCAGCATCGCGATAGGGCGCCGTGCAGCTCGAATACAGGTTGGGCGAATAGCGCACGTAGGGCAGCACCGGCATCGGCCCGATCCGAGCCGACGGGATCCGTGCGACCGTCGTCGTGGTGATCGTGCGTGGGCCGGGACCAACGCTCACCGCCCGCGCAGTGACGGTGGGAGTGATGGTCGGCGTGCGCGAGGGAACGCTGATCGTCGGCGTGCGCATGATCGCCTGCGCCTGCGCGACCTCGACGCCGAGGCAGGCGGCGAGCAGCAGCGCGGCCCCGACCGACGAGGCGTAGGCCGCGGTTCGCAACTTACTCTCGGACTTGCGCGTCATAGATTCAGAGGCGCCCTACGGCGCCGCAACGGCGAGGTTGACGAACTTCTCGCGCTGCATCCTGGCGAGCAGCGCGGCGAGCGCGTCCTGGCTCATTGCCTTGTCGAACTGCAGGCGGAACATGCCGCCCTTGGCATCACCGATGATCGACGCCTGGTAGCTGTCGAGCAATGCGGTGATGTCGGCAACACGCGCCTCGGGCGTGAAGCGCACCAGCGCGCGAGCCGGTGCTGCGGACGCACCGAGTTCGCGCGTGATCGGCGCGCCGGTCGAAAGCGAGGCGGTCTGGAAGGTCGCGGTCTGGGTCTTCATCAGCACCGCGCCGATGATGCCGGCCTGCAGCAGCAGCGCGATGGCGCCGAGACCCGCCGACCAGGCCAGCGTTCGCGGCGACAGGCTCGCGAAGAAGGTCGCGATGCGCGCCGACAGCGGCAGCGAACCGACGGCACGCGCCGGCTCGGCATCGATCGCGGTGAACAGCTTCTGCATCGCGCGCGCCGACGGAGCGCCCAGGCTCTCGTTCAGATGGATTGTCTCTTCGTACTCGCCGCGGATCGCGGCATATTGCCTGGCGAGCTCCGGATCGCGCGCCAGCGCGTCCTCGACGCGGCGGGCATCGCGCGCGTTCAGCGTGCCGGCGGCGTGCCACGGCAGCAGCAGTTCAATTTCACTGGGCTCTTGCTGCAGCATCGTCTTGCTCAAAGCCATCATGGCCAGCCTCGCTCAACACCGGCTGCTTTCAGCAGTTCGGCCAGTTTCCTGCGCGCATAGAACAAGCGCGTCTTAACAGTGTTCTCCGGTATCCCGACAATTTCGGCGACTTCTTCCACGGACTTCTCGTGGTAGTAGACGAGATCGACGATCTCCCGATGTTCCGGCGAGAGGCCCGTGAGGCACTCCCGCAACGCCGCACTGGTATCCTTCTTCTGCACCACCGTTTCCGGATCGTCGGACTGGTCCTCGATCGCGTTCGCGGCATCTTCGTCCAGCTCAAAATCCTTCCTGCGCCGGAGCGCCGAGAGGGCCTTGAATCGGGTGATTGCCAGCAGCCAGGTGGATACGGCGGATCGGCCTTCGAACTTGCCGGCTTGACGCCAAACGTCGAGAAACACCTCGCTGATGAGGTCTTCCGCCGCCTGCTCGTCCCGCACGAGCCTCAGCCCGAACCTGTAGACCCTGACATGGTGCCGCCCGTACAGCACCTGCATGGCGAGCCGGTCGCCTTGAGCGATCCTGGCGATCAGGACCTCGTCCGAAGCCGCCTGTGTCACGCTCAAAGCTCGTCTCGCAAGGTTGGTCGGGTCGATGCGGCAGAGGGTTCGACGGGCGGTGCAAAATTGTTCAACCTGCCACGATCGTACGGGGACCGGTGTGATCTGCCCCACATACATGCGCTTTTCTTGCCCCACCCTCGCCGGGCGACCTCCTCAGTGCAGATCGGTAACATAATACTGAAACACTTTCCTGCGGATGCCTGCCCGCACAGGCGGGCCGATCAAGTCCGGTTCCATAGCAGTCCTGCACGACGTATGTCTCACGAACTCCCGCTTTGGCTCGACCGCATCGCAGACGATGCCTAACCGCGGGCAAATTCCCCCTCCGGCCAATGCCATCCTGTTCCGCTGCAGGCTTCGGATTCCGTTTCAAAGGATACCAAACCTAAAGGCTTGCCACGTAGATTTTTGGGCTGACATCCACCATTGGCGGGACCATGAACACGGCCGCGACGTCGCTTCCCGAGAGGAATGCCGCTGAGATCGCGGCTCTCGTCCTGACGCCCGAGGCGGTGGCCGACAGCTTCTGCCGCTACGGCGGCGAGGAGTTCCTGCTACTGCTGCCGGACACCGAAGGCGACGCCGCCTCGCGCACACTCGAGCGCTTTCGCCGCGTCGTCGCCGAACTCGACTGGAACGAATTCTCTGCGGGCATGCACGTGACGATTTCAGCGGGCGTCGTGACGCTTCGCGACAATGATACTGCCGACACGTTTCTCGCGCGCGCCGACAGCGCGCTCTATTCCGCCAGGGCGCAAGGGCGCAACCGCATCGTAACGAACTGACCAATCCATTTTTTCTCCCGGGGGGCCAGAGGCTCCGCCGGACCTAACGCTCCAGGACAGGGCAATGAGATCCAGACCCGAAAAATCATCCGAGAATTTGCTTGAAGAATTGCAGGCCGCGCTCTCGCACGGCACCGTTGCGCGCCGGGTCGAGACGCTGCGCCGTGTCACCGATCTCTTCGTGGGCAACGCGGTGGACTATTCCGACGACCACATCCGCGTGTTCGACGACGTGTTCGAGTGCCTGATCCAGCAGATCGAGACGTCGGCCAGGGCGCTGCTCGCCGATCGCCTCGCACCGATCGCGGCCGCGCCGCCGAAGATCATCCGCACGCTGGCGCTCGACGAGGTCATCGAGGTCGCAGGACCCGTGCTGACGAAATCGGAACGGCTGGACGAGGCCACCCTGATCGAGATCGCGCGCACGCGGGGCCAGGCCCATCTGAAGGCGATCTCGCTGCGGCGGGTTCTGTCGGAAGCGCTGACCGACGTGCTGGTGACGCGCGGCAACGAGGACGTGGTGCAATCGACCGTCAGCAATCCGGGCGCGCAGTTCTCCGAGCAAAGTCTCACCGACCTCGTCACGCGCGCCGAACGCGACGACGGCCTCGCGACCTGCATCGGCCTGCGGCCCAGCCTGCCGCGCCATCACTACCTGAAGCTGGTCGCGAAGGCGTCCCTGAGCGTGCGCAGGAAGCTGGAGGCGGCGCATCCCGGGCTCGCTGACGAGGTATCGAGCGTGGTGCAGCAGGCGGCCCAGCGGGTCCGCGCCGCCGCCATGACCCGGCAGACCGAGATGGCGCGCGCGCTGGTGAAGTCGCTGCACGAGGACGGCCGCCTCAACGAATTCCAGGTCACCACCTTCGCCGAGCAGGGCAAGTTCGACGAGACCAATGCGGGGCTCGCCGCGCTCGCTGGCGTTGCGGTCGAGACCGCCGAGACCATGATGATCGAAAGCCGCACCGAGGGCGTGATGATCCTCGCCAAGGTCGCGGGCATGCAATGGTCGAGCGTGCGCGCGATCATCGCCATGCGCGAGAAGCTCTCAGGCGGCACGACGGCCGACATGCTGGCGCTACGCGACAGCTACGAGGCGCTCCGCAGCTCGACCGCGCAGCAGGTGCTGCGCTTCCATCGCATGCAGAACGCGACGCCGGCGGCTTGAAGCCGCCGGATTTAGTACCGCAAAACCCTCGATCCCACCGCCGCGCCGATCACGGTCACCACCGCGGTCGCGATCGTGTACCAGGTCGCGACGAACAGCGGTGAATCGTCGGTGCAGTGCGAGGCATAGAGCGTCGCGGCAAGTCCGGCCGACACGAGGCCTGCGAGCGCACCGGCAAGCGCAGGCCGCGACGGCGCGCCGTGGCGAAGGCCAATCAGCGCCCCCGCAAGCAGCGGCAGCGACATAGCGGGGATCGCCATCAGGCAAGTCCTGGAGTTCTTGCCCATCAGGCGCATCGTCATCGGCATCGCAGGCGCCATCATCGCCTCGCTGCCGATCGCAACTGCAAGCAGGCCGACGGGGAGCAGCAGCAGCCAGCCCCAGCCGCGCAGCAGGGCTTCCGGCCGCGACAGATGCAGGCTGACGATGATCGCGGGAATCGCGAGCGACAGCGTCACCGCGAACTTCATGTCGAAGAACGGATTGCCCATCGCGCTCATCACGTCGGCGCGCACGCCGAGGAAGGTCGCGAAGATCAGGATCGACAGCGGCGCGGCCACCAGCAGCGCCATGGTCAGCACGGCGCCGACGCGGGGCGCGCGGTGGGCGTTGTCGGCCGCGAGCGAGCGAATGAGTTGATCGGTATCCATGCCTAGTGGTCCCGCAGTTTGGCCGTCAGTGCGGCAAGTCCGCGGTGCAGTGCGACCCGCACCGCACCTTCGCTCATCGAAAACTTCGCCGCCGTGTCCTTGATCGAGGCGGCCTCGACCGCGATCGACTGCAGCACGTCGCGCTGGCGCTGCGGCAGCGTGCCGAGTTGCGCCGCAACCTCTCCGGCCGAAGCCGTCTCGTGCGGCGCCTCGCCCGGCAGCGTCTCGGCGAAATCGTCGATGTTGACGAAGACGCGCCTGCCGCGGCGCCTGAGCGCATCGATCAGCTTGTTGCGGGCGATCGCGAACAGCCAGGGCGCGAAGGGCGCTTCGCTGTCCCAGGTGTGCCGTTTCAGGTGCACCGCCAACAAAATCTCCTGCACGATATCCTCGGCCTGGTCGGGAGGCTGCCCGGCCCGCGCCAGGCCGCGCCTCGCGGCAACGCGCAGCACCGGCGTGACCGCCTTCAACAGGCGATGATACGCCGCATCATCGCCTGCCATGGCCGACCGCATCAGGCCGGTCCATTCGTCCTCACGTCCGCGCACGCGCGCCCCTCACCATGCAATTCGGCCGCTCTTTCAATTTGTTACGCCGGTCCCGCGCGATCACGAACTCGTGATCGATGCTGAGAGCCGATGCGCCGATGCGACCGCAAAAACCCGCGACGGCTCATAACACCGATCGTTCCCGTCCGCACCCGGCGGCTGGCGGCACCGGAGGACCTGCCCCGCTTTTGCCCAGTGTGGCCCGAAGATTCCCCTTTTCTGCCCCGCTGTCGTCACCTCGCGGCGTCTCTGTTCGGTCCGGGGATGGGCGAATTGGGGAGATCGTCAACATGATGAAAGCCAGCGGGCGCGCTGCCCTGATTCTTCTTGCCGGGTTTTTCCTGCTGTTCGGAGGCGCTGCACAGGCGGCGCCAGCCTCGACCACGAGCAGCCAATCGGACAGCGCGGGCAAAGAGGCCGATGCAATCAAACCGGGCAAGCACCGGCACCAGTCTTCTCGCCGCACCAGCAACAAGACGGCGCAGAACTCGTCCGGCGACAAGGCCGCCGGCGGCCCGACCGCCTCGAGCCAGATGCCGCCCGGGGTCGCCAACGCCAATGCGCAGCTTGCCGCTGCCGATACGCCCGCGGCTGCGGCCTCCGCCATGACCGGCCGCGCCAACGACAACGTTCAGGCGGCGGCCGACAATACCGCGGCCCCGAATGCCGAGAGCCAGATCGTCGCCCCCGACCAGCCGAACGATCTCGACGGCGCCGCGCAACAGGACAGCCCACCCGCCCAGAAGGCGGTGCCTGCCGCAAGCGAGGCGCAGCCGCGTCCCGCGCCGGTGATGGCCAGCAGCCATCAGAGCTCGGCCTGGGACCAGAGCTCCATGATCGGCAAGATCTTCATCGCCGTCGGCACGCTGCTGACCTTGGCGTCCGCCGCGCGCATGTTCATGGCCTGAATTTCCTGGCCTGAGTTGCCCCGCCTAAGTTTCCAGGCCTGGAACGCGCGACTTGCAGCGTGTTCCGGGCCGCTTTGTTCCGAAGGCTTCCTTGGGCTCTTGAAGCCCATCGCGCCAGCAGGCACATTGCCCACCCAATCAAAAGCGTGGGTGGAGCATGAGCACGTTCGAACACATCATCGTCGAAAGCAAAGGCGCGGTCGGCATCATCAAGCTGAACCGGCCGAAGATGCTCAACGCGCTCTCCTTCGGCGTCTTCCGCGAGATCGCGGCGGCGGTCGACGATCTCGAGGCCGATGATGCCATCGGCTGCATCGTCGTGACCGGCAGCGAGAAGGCCTTTGCCGCCGGCGCCGACATCAAGGAGATGCAGCCGAAGGGCTTCATCGACATGTTCTCCGAAGACTTCGCCGCGATCGGCGGCGACCGCGTCGCGCGCTGCCGCAAACCGACCATCGCCGCGGTCGCGGGTTACGCGCTCGGCGGCGGCTGTGAACTGGCCATGATGTGCGACTTCATCATCGCCGCCGACACCGCCAAGTTCGGCCAGCCCGAAATCACCCTCGGCACCATTCCCGGCATCGGCGGCACCCAGCGCCTGACCCGCGCCATCGGCAAGTCCAAGGCGATGGACCTCTGCCTCACCGGGCGGATGATGGATGCGGCCGAGGCCGAGCGCTCGGGCCTGGTCAGCCGCATCGTGCCTGCCGACAAGCTGATGGACGAGGTCATGGCCGCCGCCGAGAAGATCGCCTCGATGTCGCGCCCGGCAGCCGCGATGGCCAAGGAGGCGGTGAACCGTGCCTTCGAGACGACGCTTGCCGAGGGCATGAGCGTCGAGCGCAACCTGTTCCACGCGACCTTCGCACTCGAAGACCGCTCCGAAGGCATGGCGGCGTTCATCGAGAAGCGCCAGCCGGTGAACAAGAACCGGTAACGCGCGGAAGCGTCAGGCTGGTGTAAGGCTCCGGCGTCTTTTCGCAAAATGCTGTGACGCACCTGCAACAAGCACGGAATAGATGGGGGTTTTCCCCGCGGCAGTTTGCCTGCGGGACCTCGGCTGGTTAAACAGTTAAGAGGCCACCGTCGCGGGGGCGGACAGCCGGGGTTTAGCGGGATTACATGAGTGGGCGTACCGCCAGAGCTGGTCGCGTGATGGCGCGACGTCGATCGGGCGTGGGTCCTGTGCTTGCGATATGGACCACGCTGGCGTTCTCGTGCGCCCTGCCCTCGGCTGCATGGGCCGAAGCCTTGCCCGAGGCGCTCGCAAAAGCCTACCAGACCAACCCACAACTCAATGCCGAGCGCGCGCGCCAGCGCGCCACCGACGAGAGCGTGCCGCAGGCGCTCGCCGGCTACCGTCCGCAGCTCGTGGCGAGCCTCAGCGCCGGCCTGCAATCGGTGCGCAACCTTTTGCCCAACAACACCATCCAGACCGCTGATCTGAAGCCGTGGATCATCGGCGTCACCGTGACGCAGACCCTGTTCAACGGCTTCCGCACCGCCAACAACGTGCGGGCCGCCGAGCTCCAGGTGCAGTCGGGCCGCGAGGCGCTGCGCAATGTCGGCCAGGGCGTGCTGCTCGACGCGGTCACCGCCTATACCAACGTGCTGGCGAACCAGTCGCTTGTCGAGGCGCAGCGCTCCAACGTGGCCTTCCTCCGGGAGACCCTCGCGGTCACCCAGCGCCGCCTCAATGCCGGCGACGTGACGCCGACCGACAGCGCCCAGGCCGAAGCCCGCCTCAACCGTGGCCTTTCCGATCTCAACGCCGCCGAGGTCGCGCTTGCGGTGAGCCAGGCGACTTACACGCAGGTGATCGGCAACGCACCGTCGCAGCTCAAGCCCGCCGAGGTGGTCGATCGCTATCTGCCGAAGAGCCGCGAGGATGCGCTCTCGCTGGCGATCCGTCAGCACCCGGCGGTGATGGCGGCAGGTTTCGACGTCGACGTCGCCTCGACCAACATCCGCGTCGCCGAGGGCGCGCTGCTGCCGAGCGCCAGCGTCCAGGGCAGCGCCAGCAAGAGCCGCAACAACGACCCGACGCTCGGAACCTTCGCCGAGGACCAGGCCTCGATCGTCGCCAATGTCACCGTGCCGATCTATGACGGCGGCCAGGCCGCCGCGCAAACCCGGCAGGCCAAGGAGGTCACTGCACAGAGCCGGCTGGTGCTCGATCAGGTGCGGAACCAGGCGCGCACGGCGGCGGTCAGCGCCTGGGTCGCCAATGAAGGCGCCAAGATCGCGGTCTCGGCCTCGGAATCCGAGGTGAAGGCGGCAACCGTCGCGCTGCAGGGCGTGCAGCGCGAGGCGGCCGGCGGCCAGCGCACCACGGTGGACGTGCTGAACTCGCAGGCCGACCTGATCCAGGCCAAGGCCCGCCTGATCGGTGCGATGCGCGACCGCGTGATCGCCTCCTACACGCTGCTCAGCGCCGTTGGCCATCTCGACGTCAAGACCTTGAACCTGAACACACCGGACTATCTGCCCGAAGTGCACTACCAGCAGGTCCGCGACGCCTGGCACGGCCTGCGCACGCCGTCGGGGCAGTAGCCTCAGAATCTCCTGGGTCCCGCCGCATCCATCTGATGGGAGCTTCGGGCTCCGGGGTGACGACGCTCGGACGCGCGCTGGCGGGCCGGCTTGCGCTGTCGCATCAAGACACCGACGATTATTTCTGGCTGCCAACCGTGCCGCCCTACCAGACGACCCGCCCCGTCGCCGACCGCCTGCGCCTGATGCGCGAGATGTTTCTGCCGCGTCTCGATTGGGTGCTGAGCGGAACCGTCACCGGCTGGGGCAACGAACTCGTCCCGTTGTTCGATCTCGTCGTCTTTGTGACGACGCCGCGCGAGCTTCGGTTGCAGCGCCTGCGTGATCGCGAGGCCGCGCATTTCGGAGCCGATGCTGTCGCACAGGGCGGCTGGCGTCATGAGGAGACGGAGTCGTTCGTGGAATGGGCCTCGCGCTACGAAGCCGGCGATCGCGAGGGCCGTAGTCTCGCAAAAGATGAAGCATGGCTCTCGGAGCTGCCCTGCCCGGTCGTGCGCGTTGACGGCTCACGCGCGCTTGCGGAGCTTGTCGAGCAGCTATGCAACGAGGCGCAGGGGCTGCCCCGGCTGATGTGATAGTGTCCCGGCACCAGTGCCAAATAACAACAACAGGAAGAGAAACCGTGCTCAACCGACGCAGCGTCCTGCTTGCCTCCCTTGCCGCCGGAGTAGCCATGACCAACAGAGCCCACGCCCGCGCGGCGCAGCCTACGACGCCGGTCAATTTCGACGTCCCCGCGCATGCCTGCGACTGCCACACTCACATTCATGGTGATGTCGAGAAGTTTCCGTTCTTCGCCGGGCGCGTCTACACGCCGGAGCCGGCAAGCCCTGAAGAAATGGCTGCACTGCACAAGGCGCTGCATATGGAACGCGTGGTGATCGTCACCCCCAGCGTCTACGGCACCGACAATTCGTCGACCTTGTTCGGCATGAAGGCGCGCGGTGCCAATGCGCGCGGCGTCGCCGTGATCGACGACAAGACGACCGAGGCACAGCTCGATGCGATGCAGGCGGACGGTTTCCGCGGCATGCGCCTCAATCTCGCAACCGGCGGCGTCAACGACCCCACTGTCGGAAGGTCACGCTTCACCGCCGCCGTCGAGCGCATGAAGGCGCGCGGCTGGCACGTGCAGCTCTACACCACGCTGGCCATGATCTCCGCGATCAAGGACCTGGTCGAGACGGCGCCGGTGCCGGTCGTGTTCGACCATTTCGGCGGCCTGGAGGCCTCGCTCGGCCTGGAGCAGCCGGGCTTCTCCGATCTCGTCGCGCTGGTGAAGTCCGGCAAGGCCTATGTGAAGATCTCCGGCGCCTATCGCTCCTCGAAGCTCGCGCCGGATTATCAGGACATGGTGCCGTTCGCGCGGGCCCTGATCGCGGCGAATCCGGATCGCATCGTCTGGGGCACCGACTGGCCGCATCCGGATTCGAGCCGGGTCGAAGGACGCAAAGCCACCGACATCGCCCCGCTCTACCAGATCGACGACGGACGCCTGCTCAACCAGCTGCCGGTATGGGCGCCGGACGCGGATGTGCGCAAGAAGATCCTTGTCGACAATCCGGCGCGGCTCTACGGATTTTGACGTCCGCGCCGGGCGTTAGCGCGCGCGGCGGGAGAAGAAGGAGATCAGCACTGGCAGCGTCACCAGGATCACGACCGGCGCCAGCATCATGCCGGTGACGACGACGACCGCGAGCGGCTTCTGCACCTGCGAGCCGATGCCTTCGGACAGCGCTGCCGGCAACAGGCCAACGCCCGCGACGACGCAGGTCATCAGCACGGGCCGGAGCTGCAGCTCGCCGGTGCGGATCACCGCGCTCATGCGGTCCATGCCCTCTTCGATCAGCTGGTTGAACTGCGACAGGATGATGATGCCGTCCATCACGGCGATGCCGAACAGCGCGATGAAGCCGATCGCCGCGGACACGCTGAACGCAGTGCCGGAGATCAATAGCCCCAGCACGCCGCCGAAGATCGCCATCGGGATCACGCTCATCGCGAGCAGCGTGTCGGTCATCGAGCCGAAATTGAACCAGAGCAGCACACCGATCAGCGCCAGCGAGATCGGCACCACGATGGACAGCCGCCGGATCGCGTCCTGGAGATTGCCGAACTCGCCGACCCATTCCATGTGCGAGCCCGGCGGCAGCTGCACCTGGTCGGCGATCTTCTGCTGCGCCTCGCGGATCGCGCTGCCGAGGTCGCGCTCGCGCACCGAGAACTTGATCGGCAGATAGCGTTCCTGCTGCTCGCGATAGATGTAGGCCGCGCCCGAGACGAGGCTGATGGTGGCGACCTCGCTGAGCGGGATCTGCGTGACGGTCCCGTTCGGCCCGGGCGCGCCGATGCGCAGATTCTGGATCGCCTCGGCGCTCCTGCGGAATTCCGGCGCAAGGCGAACGATGATCGGGAAGTGGCGGTCGCTTCCGGGCTCGTAGAGATCGCCGGCGGTGTCACCGCCGATCGCGACCTTGATGGTGGCGTTGATGTCGCCGGGAGCGAGTCCGTAGCGCGCCGCCTTGGCGCGGTCGATGTCGATCTGGACGGTCGGCTGGCCGAGCGAGGTGAACACCGCAAGGTCGGTGACGCCCTGCACGGTCGACAGCACCTGCTTGATCTTGTTGGCGGTGTCGGTGAGCGCCTGCAGGTCGCTGCCGAACAGCTTGATCGAGTTCTCGCCCTTCACACCGGAGACGGCTTCGGAGACGTTGTCCTGCAGATATTGCGAGAAGTTGAACTCGACGCCGGGGAAGCGGTCGTCGAGCTGCTTGAGCAGTTCCGCGGTCAGCTCCTCCTTGTCGCGCGTGCCGGGCCATTGGCTGACGGGCTTGAGCGGAGCGAAGAATTCGGCATTGAAGAAGCCGGCGGCGTCGGTGCCGTCGTCCGGACGGCCGTGCTGCGACACCACGGATTCGACCTCGGGCCGGGCCCGGATCACCTTGCGCATCTCGTTGACGTAGCTGTTGCCTTCCTGGAGCGAGATGGTCGGCGGCAGCGTGGCGCGGATCCAGAGATTGCCCTCTTCCAGCTTGGGCAGGAATTCGAGGCCGAGCAGCCGGCCCAGCGCCACCGTCATCACCACGAGGCCGACCGCGCCGCCGAGCACGATGCTGCGGTTGGCCACGGCCCAGTTCAGCACCGGCATGTAGAGCCGCTGCAGGATCAGCATCACGCGGGTCTCGGTCTCCTCGACATGCGCGGGCAGGATGATGGCGGAGAGCGCCGGGGTGACGGTGAAGGTGGCAAGGAGGCCGCCGGCCAGCGCGTAGGCATAGGTGCGCGCCATCGGCCCGAAGATGTTGCCCTCGACGCCGGAGAGCGTGAACAGCGGCAGGAAGGCCGCGATGATGATCGCGGCGGCAAAGAAGATCGAGCGCGAGACGTCGGCGGCGGCGCTGAGGATGGCGTGGCTCTTCATGCCGAACAGCGTCTCGTTCGACATATGCTCGTGTTCCGACACCGGCGTCGTCTGCGTCAGGCGGCGGAAGATCGCCTCGACCATGATGACCGTGGCGTCGACGATCAGGCCGAAATCGATCGCGCCGACAGACAACAGGTTCGCCGATTCCCCGCGCAGCACCAGGATGATCACCGCGAAGAACAGCGCGAACGGAATCGTGGCGCCGACGATCAGCGCGCTGCGGAGGTCGCCGAGGAAGATCCATTGCAACAGCACGATCAGCAGGATGCCGACCACCATGTTGTGCAGCACGGTGTGAGTGGTGAGCTCGATCAGGTCGCCGCGGTCGTAGATGCGCTCGATGCGTACGCCGGGCGGCAGGATGCTGGAGTTGTTGATGGTCTGAACGAGCTGGTGCACGCGCTTGATGGTCGGCGAGCTCTGCTCGCCGCGGCGCATCAGCACGATGCCCTGCACGATGTCGTCGGAATCGTCGATGCCGGCGATGCCGAGACGGGGCCGTTGCCCCACGGTGACCGTGGCGACGTCCTTGACCAGCACCGGGTTGCCGTTGGTCTGCGAGACCATGGTGTTGGCGAGATCGTCGATCGAGCGGATCAGGCCGACGCCGCGCACCACCGCGGATTGCTGGCCGATATTGACGGTGTTGCCGCCGACATTGACGTTGGAATTGCCGACCGCCTGGAGCAGTTGCGGCAGCGTCAGGCCGTTGGCGACCAGCTTGTTGAAATCGACCTGAAGCTCGTAGGTCTTGCTCTTGCCGCCCCATCCGGTGACGTCGATCACGCCGGGCACGGCGCGGAAGCGGCGCTGCAGGATCCAGTCCTGGATGGTCTTGAGATCGAGCACGCTGTAGTTCGGCGGGCCGACCAGGCGGTAGCGGAAGATTTCGCCGATCGGGCTGAGCGGCGAGATCTGCGGCTGCACGTTGCCCGGCAGCGGCGCAAGCTGCGCCAGGCGGTTCAGGACCTGCTGCAGCGCCTCGTCATAGGTGTAGGCGAAGGAGAACTGCAGCTTGATGTCGGAGAGGCCGTAGAGCGAGATGGTGCGGATGGTGGTGAGGTTCTTCAGGCCCGCAACCTGGGTCTCGATCGGGATCGTGATGTAGCGCTCGATTTCCTCGGCCGACAGGCCCGGGCTCTGCGTCACGATGTCGACCATCGGCGGGGTCGGGTCGGGATAAGCCTCGATGTTGAGCTGGTTGAACGCGATCAGGCCGCCGATCAGCACGGCCACGAACATGCCGACCATCAGGAAGCGCCGGTTGACGGCAAGGGCGACGAGGCGATCCATTCAGGTCTTCAGTTTCTTGAGTCGTCGATCAGCTGCCGGACGCCGCGCGGTCGATGAACAGGCTGCCCTTGACGACGATCTGCTCGCCGGGTTTCAGGTTGCTGGTGACTTCGACGAGGTTGCCGTTGATGAGGCCGATCTTGATCTCGCGCAGCTCGACCGACTTGTCCTCGCGCGCGACCCAGAGACGGACCTTGTCGGCTTCGTAGATCAGGGCCTGCTTGGGCACCGCCGGCGCGGCACGGTCACCGGCCGAATAGATCGTGACGTTTGCGAACATCTCCGGCTTGAGCAGGCCGTCCTTGTTGTCGATGGTGGCGCGGACCAGAAGGCGACGGGTGGTCGGATCGATCGCCGCGGCCACGTAGTTGATCTTGGCGGTGAGCGGGCGGCCCGGCAGCGCCATCACGTTGACGCTGATGTCCTGGCCGATGCACACCGCGGCCGCATCGCTCTCGCGCACGAAGGCGGTGAGCCAGACCGTCGAGAGATCGCCGATCACGAACACCGGATCGCTGGCGCCGGAATTGACGTACTGACCCGGGCCGATCTTGCGCTGCACGACCGTGCCTGAGATCGGCGAGTAGATCGTGATCTCCCGGTTGATCGTGCCCTTGTCCTGGAACGCCTTGATGGCCTCGTCGGTGAAGCCGAGGATGCGCAGCTTGCTGCGTGCGGCCTCCAGCGCCGTCACCGAGGAGCGCATGTCGTTCTGCGCCTGGACCTGGTTCGCCTCCGCTTGCTGATAGTCCTTCAGCGGAATGGCGTGGCCCTCATAGAGATCCTTCGCGCGCTTGAACTGGATGTCGGCGAGATCGATCGCCGACTTCGCCTTGTTCTGCGCGGTCATCGCGGCGATGAAATCGTTCTGGGCCTGCACGGTGTCGGCGGCCTCGATTGTGAACAGCGGTTGACCTTGCGTCAGGGTCTCGCCGGGCTTTGCGAGCAGCTTGGTGACCCTGCCCGCATAAGGCGAGAACACCGGCGTCGAGCGATCCTCGTCGACCGCGACCTTGCCCTCGGTGACATATTCGGCCCGGAAGGTCTTGGCCTTGACCGGCTCGATCGTCAGCGTCGCCCATTCGGACGGCGTCGGCGTGAAAGTCTGCGCATTCCTGCGCGACTGGCTGGAAATCTCGGAGTGGCTCTTCTCCTTGGCGCCTACATGGAGAAAGCCGTAGGCCCCGCCGCCGGCAAGAGCTAGTAAAACTACGGATGTGATCACCCGCTGTTTTGTAAGCACCTGCAATCGCTTGGTATTTTCGAGTACCATGGGGCCCGGTCGTATCTGCGACGGTCTCGGCAGACGCCTGCCTTATCGGTCGCGCTAATAGTGCCGAATTGGGATTTCAAACAACCTAAAAAACGCTTCGCTCCTTTCCGTTTGCGTTAAAATTTTGCGACGCGTCAGCCCCACGTCAGGTTCGAACCGGCCACCGTGCCGGATGACTGCCGAGTGGCATCGCCGGACGGCTCCATTGCGCCGGCGTCTTCGACAGCAGGGCCGAATGCTGCACCGCCTTCAACGTACCGAAGCCAGATGGCATGCTCTCGATGAACGCCGCATGTACGGCCTCCCCCGTAATATCCGGGGTGTTCAGTCCGCCGTCGAGCCGGCCGAGATTCCACAGCCAGCGGCCGGTCTGCGCCAGCGACACGCGGACGTGCCAGCTGCCGCCTTCGCGCGTCTGGCGCGCCCTGGCCATCATCGCGCCGAACGCCATCAGATAGCCAGTAGCGTGATCGAGCATCTGTGCCGGCAATTCCTTGGGAGCCTCGATGCCCGCTGCCTCTCCCTCGGCATGGTTGAAGCCGGTCGTGGTCTGCACCAGCGAGTCGAAGCCGCGCCGCTCGGCCCAGGGGCCGGCATGGCCATAGGCCGACAGCGTGACATAGACGATGCCGGGACTGATCGTGGCAACCTCTTCAGGCGCAAAGCCGAGGGCGGCGAGCGCGCGCGGGCGATAGCCCTGCGAGAAGATGTCGGCGTCCTTGAGCAGCGCGCGCAATTGCGCCCTGCCCGCTTCGCTCTTCAGCTCGATGAAGGTGGTGAGCTTGCCGCGGCCGGTGTCGATGGTGAGCCAGGGAATGGCGGGCAGCTCGGGCCCGGATACCAAGAGCACATCGGCACCATGAGCGGCGAGCGTGCGGCCCGCGACAGGGCCTGCGATGACGCGGGAGAGATCGAGCACGCGAATGCCGGCAAGCGGACGATCGCCTTTGGGCCATGGTTTCGGCGGGGCCTCACCGACCTTCTCGATCGAGAGCAGCGGCAATTCGGCGAGCGCACGCGCCTGCGGTAGCGCCGACCATTCGTCGTACGAGCGCATCAAGGCAACGACGCCGCCCGCAGCATAGGCCGCGGTTTCAAAATCCTCGCCCTTCCACTGCATCAACGCAGCCTGCACCTTCTCGCGCTCCGCTTCGCAACCGAGCACCTTGCAGACGGCGTCGCGGTGATGCGGGAAATTGGTGTGGCAGCGGACGAAGCGGCCATCGCCCGTCCTGTAGACGCCGGCGATCGCGTCCCAGGCCGGTGGCGGCGGCTTGTCGTCGAGGCGCAAATAGCGCTCGGAGCGGCATTCGGCCACGGCGTGGCGCATGTCGACGGTGACGTCCTGCATCTGCCCGCTGCGCAGCCGCCAGATCTCCGCGGCGGCGAGACCAACGGCGGCGATCGTGGCCTGGCCGGCGACAGCGACGCGAAACGAGGACGGGATCTGCGGCTCTGTGCCGGTCAGCCGCACGCGATCGAGCGCGGCCGCCTCGCCGCCCGCGGTGGTCCAGATGTCCTTGAGAATATCGGCGGGGCTTTGCATGGCCGCTTCGCTCCCTTAATTTTCACGACCATCTCATTAGCACATAAGGAAATGCAATGGCCGCCATCGATCCCCTCACCGCGGGCGCCGTGTTCGTCGCAACGGCGGCCACCGACGCGGTCTATGTGATGTTCACCTCCGCCGTGGTCGCGCGCAAGCGCGTCCCGGCGGCGACGTGGAGCGCGATCTGGTACCTGCTCTCCTCCTACGCCGTGATCAGCTATACCGAAAACGCCTTCTATGTCGCCTTCGCCGCGATCGGCTCCTGGGTCGGCGCCTATGCATCGCTGACCTTCCTCCACCGCCCGCCCGGCGGCCCGCCGGTGGGGGCTGCGCCGGAGTGAGGCGGCCCGACCTCTCTCGACGTCATTGCGCGCGCAGCAATCCAGAATCGTTCCGCGGCGTCAGTCTGGATTGCTTCGTGGCAAGAGCTCCTCGCAATGACGACGTGGAGGCTTCTGGGCGTCTGTCGAAACAGCTACAGTCCCTGCGACCAACAAAAAGGAGCCAACAATGGATCTCGGTCTCAATGGCAAGAACGCCGTCGTGCTTGGCGGCACGCGCGGCATCGGGCGGGCGATTGCGGCGACGCTGGCAGGTGAAGGCAGCAATGTCGCGGTCTGCGCGCGCAACGCGGACCAGGTCGCGGCAACCGTCGCGGAGTTGAAGGCGAGCGGAATCCGCGCCACCGGCAGCCCGGTCGATGTGACCGACGGCGCGGCACTGAAAAGCTGGATCGAGGGTGCTGCAAAAGAGCTCGGCGGCATCGACATGCTGTTCTCCAACGCCGGCGCAATGGCACAAGGAGGCGATCCGGCGTCCTGGGAGCAGAACTTCCGGCTCGACGTGCTCGGTGCCGTGCACGCCTTCGACGCCGCGCAGCCGTTCCTCGAAGCCAGCGGCGCCAGCAGCGGCGATGCGGCCTTCGTGATCATCTCGTCGGTCTCCGCGGCGCAGGCGGACACGGCCAGCTCCTACGGCCCGATCAAGGCCGCGCTGATCCACATGGCCAAGGGACTGGCGCGGCAATACGCGAAGAAGAAGATCCGGGTCAACGTGGTCTCGCCCGGCACCGTCTATTTCAAGGGCGGCGTCTGGGAGATGATCGAGCAGAACATGCCCGAGCGTTACCAGGACGCGATGAAGCGCAATCCGACCGGCCGCATGGCGACGCCGCAGGAAATCGCGAGCGCCGCGGTGTTTCTGGCGAGCCCGGTGTCGGGGTTCACCACGGGATCCAATCTCGTGGTGGATGGCGCGATCTCGAACCGGGTGAATTTTTAGGCGGTGTGCTGACATCGCCCGGCTTTGACCGGGCGATCCCGTATTCCAGAGGCGGCTGTGATTGAGTCGAGAAGCCGCGGCGTACTGGATACCCGCTTTCGCGGGGTATGACGACGGAGAGTGTGGCGCGCGATCGTTCGGCAAACTCGTCATTGCGTACGCAGCGAAGCAATCCAGACTGCCTCCGCGGAAAGACTCTGGATTGCTTCGCTGCGCTCGCAATGACGGCGTGGTGGGCAGCCCGCCTTACGACGCTCAACGAAAATCCCGCGACGGCGGCAGGATGCGGACGTTGCGTGGGTGGCGGATTTTTTGCGCGGGCATGTCCGCAAGCGCGCGGGGGTCTTCGTTGAGCGGCTCGACCACGGTTGCGCCTGCCGGCACCGGATGCTTGCCGCTTAGCGCATCGTTGGCGAGGCCGACCAGATCGTGCGAGCGGTCGATCAGGCGCTGGGCGATGAGATGCGTCACCTTTTCGGGGCTGCTCTGGATGTAGCCCTGAACCTCGATGAGACGCGCGCCCATCACTTCTTTGCGGTACTGCTCCATGATCTTGGGCCAGACGACGACATTGGCGATGCCGGTTTCGTCCTCCAGCGTCATGAACACGACACCGCTGGCGCTGCCCGGCCGCTGCCGCACCAGGACCACGCCGGCGCAGCGGACGCGCCGCCGCTCGTTCTCGTGGCTGATCTCCTTGCAGGCGACGACACGCTCACGCGTAAACATCTCGCGCAGGAATTCCATCGGATGCCCCTTCAGCGACAGCCGGATGGTCTGGTAATCCGCGACCACCTGCTCCGAGCGCGGCATCGCCGGCAGCGGCTTTGCGCCTTCGTCCGGCTGCTCGCGCGCGGTCGCCGCCTCGAACAGCGGCAGTGGCACGTCGTCGGGCAACCGCCGCACCTGCCACAGCGCCTCGCGGCGGTCGAGCCCGAGCGAGCGGAACGCGTCGGCATCGGCCAGCAGGATCAGCGCGCGCTTGGGCAGGCCGGTGTCGCGGGCGAAATCCTCCAGCGAGGTGAAGGGGCGGCGGTTGCGGGCCGCGATGATGCGGTCGGCCCAGTCTTCTTTCTTGTCATTCCGGCGCGTCGGGTCAGCGAGGAGCCCGGAATACATTTCTCCAGGCGTATGCGGCTCGATAGATTCCGGGTTCGCGCTTTGCGCGCCCCCGAATGACAGCTGGAAGCGTTTCAGCCTCTCCTCATCTTCATCCAGCCAATGGAAGCCGTCGATCTGGCGGAAGCCGAGACGCACGGCGCAATATTTTCCGTCAGTGTTCTCCAGCGTGTTCTGCGCAAAGCTGAAGGACACGTCGATGTCACGGACCTCGACACCGTTCTTGCGGGCATCGCCGACGATCTGCGCCGGGGCATAAAAGCCCATCGGCTGCGAGTTCAGCAGGCCGCAGCAGAAGGCGTCGGGATGGTAATGCTTCAGCCATGAGGAAATGTAGACCAGTTGCGCGAAGCTCGCGGCATGGCTCTCCGGAAAGCCGTAGGAACCAAAGCCCTTGATCTGGTCAAAGCAGCTTTTGGCGAAGCTGGGGTCGTAGCCGCGCGCGACCATGTTGCCGATCAGTTTCTCCTCGTATTGGCCGATGGTGCCGACATTGCGGAAGGTCGCCATCGAGCGGCGCAGGCCGTTGGCTTCCTCGGAGGTGAATTTTGCCGCTTCGATCGCGATGCGCATCGCCTGTTCCTGGAACAGGGGAACGCCCTTCGTCTTGTGCAGCACCTTGTAGAGCTCGTCCGCGGGACCGTGCTCCGGCGAGGGCGAGGGATAGCTCACCTTCTCGAGCCCGTTTCGCCGCCGCAAGTAAGGATGCACCATATCGCCCTGGATCGGACCCGGCCGCACGATCGCGACTTCGATGACGAGATCGTAGAAGGTCCGCGGCTTGAGGCGCGGCAGCATATTCATCTGGGCACGGCTCTCGACCTGGAATACGCCAAGCGACTCCCCGGCGCACAGCATGTCGTAAACTTTGGGATCATCCTGCGGGACAGTCGCCAGAACCCAGCGCTTGCCCTTGTGCTGATCGATCAGATCAAAGCACTTGCGGATGCAGGTCAGCATGCCCAGTGCGAGCACGTCGACCTTCATCATGCTGAGTGCGTCGACGTCGTCCTTGTCCCATTCGATGAAGGTGCGGTCGTCCATCGCGGCGTTGCCGATCGGCACATAAGTGTCGAGCCGGTCCTGCGTCAGCACATACCCGCCGACATGCTGGGAGAGATGGCGCGGGAACTCGATCAACTCGGTCGCAAGCTCGACCGCGAGGTTGATCATGGGATTTTGCGGATCGAGCCCGGCCTGCCGCACCTGCATGTCGTTGAGGCCCTTGCCCCAGCTGCCCCAGACGGTATCGGCGAGCGCAGCAGTGACGTCCTCGGTCAGGCCTAGCGCCTTGCCAACGTCGCGGATGGCACTGCGCGGGCGGTAGTGGATGACGGTGGCGATGATCGCGGCACGGTGGCGGCCGTAGCGGCGATAGACATATTGCATCACCTCCTCGCGCCGCGAATGTTCGAAATCGACGTCGATGTCGGGCGGCTCCAGCCGCTCCTTGGAGATGAAGCGCTCGAACAAGAGGTCGACCTTGGTCGGGTCGACCGAGGTGATGCCGAGCACGTAGCACACGGCCGAATTCGCCGCCGATCCCCGCCCCTGGCACAGGATGTTCTGGCTGCGGGCGTAGTGGACGATGTCGTGCACGGTGAGGAAATAATGCGCGTATTTCAGCTCGGCGATCAGCGCGAGCTCTTTCTTGAGAGTGGCGCGCAGCTTGTCGTCGATGTTTTCGATACCGCCAAAATATTTATCGACGCCCGCCCAGGTCAGGTCCTCCAGATGCCCCTGCGCGGTCTTGCCCGGCGGAACCGGCTCGTCCGGGTACTGGTATTTGAGCTGGTCGAGCGAAAAGTCGATCCTGTTCGCAAAGCGCATGGTCTCCGCGATCGCCTCGGGGAAATCGCGGAACAGCCGCGCCATCTCGCGGGGCGTCTTCAAAAAGCGTTCGGCATTGGCCTCGAGCTTCCGCCCGACCGCCTCGATCGTAGTCTTCTCCCGGATGCAGGTGAGCACGTCCTGAAGCGGACGGCGGCCGGGATCGTGATAGAGCACCTCGTTGGTTGCGAGTAGCGGCACCTTCGCCTTTGCGGCGAGATCGTCGAGCCGCGCCAGGCGCCGCCGGTCGTCGCCGCGATAGATCAGGCTGGCCGCCAGCCACACGCCCTCGGCGCGGCTGCCTTTGAGCTGGGCAAGGACATCCAGGGCCTGTACTGGCTCGAAGCGATGCGGCAGCGTCAGGATCAGGAGTTGACCTTCAGAAAACTCCAGGAGATCGGCGAAGGTGAGACGACACTCGCCCTTCTCGATCCGCGTGATGTCGTCGCCGCGCTTGCCCCGGGTGAGAAGCTGACACAGCCGGCCATAGGCCGCGCGATCGCGCGGATAGACCAGAATGTCCGGCGTGCCGTCGATGAAGACGATGCGGGCGCCGATCAGCAGTTTCGGCTTGTGCAGCACCTTGTCATTGTCGAGCTCCTTGTAGGCCCGCACCACGCCGGCGAGCGTGTTGTGATCGGCGATGCCGATCGCGGGAATGCCGAGGAGGCTCGCTTGATGCACATAAGCGCGCGGATCGGAGCCGCCGCGCAGGAAGGAGAAGTTGGTGGTGATGCCGATCTCGGCATAGGCTGATGTATTCATGCGAAGAGACCGTGCACATACCAGCCGGGAGACGCGGGCTTGCCGTCGCCGTCGAACACCTCTCCTTCGTAGAGACCATCACGGAAGATCCAGAAGCGCAGGCCCTCGGCATCCTCGATGCGGAAATAGTCCCGCGTCAGCTGCTTGCCGTCCTGCCGCCACCATTCCATGGCGATGCGCTCGGGCCCTTCCACCCGCACCACCGCGTGCAGCGCGCGACGCCAGGTGAATTGGTGTGGCGGGCCATCGGGCACGGTCGCGAACGGCACCTTGATCGGCTCCGGCTTGTCGAACAGCCGCAAGGGGCGTAGCGGCGGCTCGCTCTCGGTGCGAACAGGCCATTCGGCCTGCATGGCGGCGGCGAGATGATGCTGCGCGGGCGCGGCCAGCACCGCGTTTTCGGGGATATGGGTATCCTCAGGCAGGTGCACGACGACGCGCTTGCCTCCAATGCGCGCGGCGATGCGGTCGATCAAAGCGGCGAGCTCGTCATTGTCGTGGACATGGGCGTCGAGGTCGCGCTGCTCCTGCACCACGATCTCGGTGCGGCTCGCCGACAGCCGCACCATGTCGAAGCCGAAGCCGGGATCCAAGGGATCGGCGAGCGCATCGAGATGCTCCCGGAACAGGCGGTCGACCACCGCGCTGCGCGTCACAGGACGCCCGGTCTCGACCATGATCGCGCGCACCACGCCGTCGGTGCGGAAGAAGGCGGCCTCCAGCCGCCGCGCGCCCTTGCCCTGCTTCTCCATGGAGGCAATCAAAGTGTCGGCCAGCCGCGACAGCGTCATCGCAATCATCGTGTCGGTCGCGATCGGCTCGGCAAAGCGCTTCTCGACGATGTAGTCGGGCAGCGGCTTGCGCGGATTGATCGGCGCATCGCCCTGCCCCAGCGCGTGCGCAAGCAGGGTCGAGAACCGCGCACCGAACCGCGCCGTGATCTCGGGGGCGCTGCGCGAGGCGACATCGCCGATCGTCTTCAGGCCGGCACGGCGCAGGCCGGTGGTGATGGCCTCGCCCGCACCGAGCGTGGAGACCGGAAACCGGTCGATCGCCGCCGCCTCCTCGCCATCGGCCACGATGGTGCCAGATGCCTGCCGTGTCAGCGTACGCGCGCAAATCGAGGTACCGGCAATCGCCGCGCTGACGGCAAAACCCTGTCGACCGAGCGCCCGGACCAGCGTCTGCAACAGCGCAGCCTCGCCGCCGAACAGGTGCGCACAACCGGTGATATCCAGGAACAGGCCATGCGGCGGATCGAGCGCCACCAGCGGCGTGAAGCGGTCGCACCAGTCGGCGATGTCGCTGAGCGTCTTGGCATCGGCCACGACATCGGCGTCGAACACTCTCAGGTCCGGGCACATCGCTCGTGCATTCGCGAGCGGCTGGCCGATGTGCAGGCCCAAACGCGACGCCGCATCGTCCAGCGCATGGATCACCAGCGCGTTGTTGTCCTTGATGACGACAATGCTCGGCTCATGATCGGCCTTATGCAGTCCGGCGCTGCCAAGGAACCGCTGGATCCGGTCGATGGGCAGGCGCGGCAGCCACAGGCTGAGAATACGTCGACGGTTCACTGAACTGGCACTCATCACAATTCCATTCCATGATCCACCGGCCGCAGGGGCCATGACGATTGCGCAAGAGCGCGGCATCGAAGCGCGGCGCGCCCCAGGCGCTCCAAGGCACCGCAGGCATTGAAGCTGAGCCCGGCGGCGAATGCGCCGCGCGCAGCATCCATCGTGTCTCCGCAGTCGAAGGCAACGGCTGCGCCGCCATCCGCAGCAGGAGGCCGGTGACGCCAGAGCCTTGTGCGGCCAGCGTCAGCTTGCGGCTCGCCACGAGATCGAACTGCCTGATCTCGCCCCAGAGCTCTAGGACGACGGCACCGAGCGCATCGCAAGCGAGCGCATCGGCCGAAGTGCGCAGCGCGCTCTCGACATCGGCGGCGCGCACCATCACCACGCGGCGCGGGTCGAGGCCGAGCTCGGCAAGCCCGCTCATCGACAGCGCGCCTGTTTCGATTTCCGAAAAATCCTGCCGCACCCACAGCAGCGGCCGGCGCGCTGAGACACGCCCCGCAAGTCCCATGACAAAACCCGTCGCGGCCGCGCCCTGGCGCCCCTCGCAAAACACCTCGTGGATCGCCGCACGCGCGAGCCCGCCCTTCAGCGCGCGATCGATTTCGCCGTGGCCGAGCGCGACACGCTCGTGCTGATGCACGACTTCCGCCGTCTCGATGCGCTCGATCTGGCTGCGCAAGATCGCAAGCGCGCTTGTTCGTGCGCCGCTCATGCTCGCCGCTCCTCAGGAATTGGTGCCGTCGTCTTCAAAAGAAGAACCAACGGCTGGCTCATTTGTTCATGATATGTTCTAATATAAAGCTAACGGCGGCCGAAGAGTCAAATCGAATTGGCGCGCCAGGGATTCATGAGCTGAATCAAAGGGATTCCGGGATGGACGTACAACGCAAGCTTGAGATTCTGGCGGATGCCGCCAAGTACGACGCGTCCTGCGCCTCCAGCGGCACCGAGAAGCGGGATTCCAGCGACGGCAAGGGCATGGGCTCGACCGCGCCGGGCATGGGCATCTGCCATTCCTACGCGCCGGACGGACGCTGCATCTCGCTGCTCAAGGTGCTGCTGACCAACGCCTGCAATTACGATTGCCTCTATTGCGTCAACCGCGCCTCCTCCAATGTGCCGCGCGCCCGCTTCACCATCGAGGAGTTGGTCAAGCTGACGCTCGACTTCTACCGGCGCAATTACATCGAGGGCCTGTTCCTCTCCTCCGGCATCATCCGCAGCCCTGATTACACCATGGAGCAGGTCGTGAGCGTCGCGCGCAAGCTGCGCGAGGAGCATCACTTCCGCGGCTATATCCACCTCAAGACCATTCCCGAGGCCGACGACGCCCTGATCGCGGAAGCCGGCAAATATGCCGATCGTCTCTCGATCAACATCGAGATGCCGCAGGAAACGAGCCTTAAGCAATTCGCGCCCGAGAAGGACGTCCGTGCGATCCGCCGCACCATGGGCCGGCTGCGGCTGAAACTCGACGAAGCCGAGGAAAATCGCAGCGCGAAGACGAAAGCAAAACCGCAGCGCTTCGCGCCGGCAGGCCAAAGCACGCAGATGATCGTCGGCGCCGATCGCGCCTCCGATCACACCATTCTCCACACCAGCGCCAATCTCTACGGCTCATACAAACTGCGGCGCGTTTACTACTCCGCCTTCAGCCCGATCCCCGACGCGAGCCGTGCCTTGCCTCTGGTCCAGCCACCGCTGCTGCGCGAACACCGGCTCTACCAGGCCGACTGGCTGATGCGGTTCTACGGTTTTGAGGTCGGCGAGATCGTCGACGACAGCGCGATGCTGCCGCTCGACATCGATCCCAAGCTCGCCTGGGCGCTGCGCCACCGCGACCGCTTCCCGCTCGACGTCAACCGCGCCAGCCGCGAGGAGTTGCTGCGCGTGCCCGGCTTCGGCACCAAGGCGGTCGAACGCATCATCGCAACGCGGCGCACCACCACGATCCGCCTCGCCGATCTCGCGCGGCTGCACGTGCCCCGCAACAAGGCGCTGCCGTTCATCGTCCTCAGCGATCACCATCCCTCACCGCATCGGCTCGACGCTGCCGGGCTGATCGAACGGTTCAAGCCGAAAGCAACGCAACTGGGATTTGGCTTCTGATGCAATACATCACTTTCGACACCGAAACGGATTTCGACGGCTGGCGCAAAGCCGCGCGTAGCCTCGTGCTTCACCAGGTGCAGCCCAGCGATGTCACCTGGACGGTGAAAGGCGGCGAAGCGGAGTTGTTTGCACCGCCGGGGCCGTCTCCGATCCTCGAGGTGAACGAGGGCAGCTTCAACGTATCGGCAAAATTCGTCGAGCTCGCCAAGGCAGCGATCCTGCACCGCGATCCCCAACGCTTTGCCATCCTCTATCGCCTGCTGTTCCGGCTGAAGGACAACCACGACCTCATCGAGGTCGCGACCGATCGTGACGTCGCCCAGGTCACGGCGATGGCAAGAGCCGTCCATCGCGACGAGCACAAGATGCATGCCTTCGTGCGCTTCCGCGAGATCGGCCGGGAACGCGCGGCGCATTACGTCGCCTGGTTCGAGCCGGAACATCACATCGTCGAGCTCGCAGCCCCGTTCTTCGCCAAGCGCTTTGCCGACATGCCCTGGTCGATCCTGACACCGGATCTGTGCGCGCATTGGGACGGCCATGCGCTCTCGTTCACGTCAGGCGTCAGCAAGAGCGAGGCACCCGGCGAAGACCGGCTGGAGGAAACCTGGCGGCGCTATTACGCCAGCATCTTCAATCCGGCCCGGCTCAAGGTGAAGGCGATGCAGGCCGAGATGCCGAAGAAATACTGGAGGAACCTGCCTGAGGCTTCGATCATTAAGCCTTTGATCGAGGACGCCGAGCGCATGACCGGCGCCATGCTCGCCAATGCCGCAACCGACCCGCACAAGCCTCAGAAGCGGCCGGAGGCTCCGATGAAACGCAAGACCTCAGCCGACGATCTCGAAGCTCTCCGCGAGGAAGCCGCCCATTGCCGCGCCTGCCATCTCTACAAGGACGCGACCCAGACCGTGTTCGGCGAAGGCCCGAGAAACGCCAACATCATGCTGGTGGGCGAGCAGCCCGGCGACAAGGAAGACCTCGCCGGCCATCCCTTCGTCGGTCCGGCCGGCCAGATGCTCGACCGCGCGCTGGAGGAGGCCGGAGTCGACCGCAAGAAGGTCTATGTCACCAACGCCGTGAAGCACTTCAAATTCGTGCCGCGCGGAAAGATCCGCCTGCACCAGAAGCCGAATACGCCGGAGATCCGGGCGTGCCGGCAATGGTATGAGCGGGAAGTTTCGGCAATCCAGCCCGATCTCATCGTGGCGATGGGCGCAACCGCCGCGCAGAGCGTGTTCGGGAAGATCACGCCCATCGGCAAGAACCGCGGCCGGTTGATCGACCTTCCCGACGGCCGCAAGGCGCTGGTGACGGTGCACCCGTCCTATCTGCTGCGGTTGCCCGATCCCGAGGCCAAGGTGCTGGAATATCAGCGCTTTGTCGAAGACCTGAAGATCGCCGCCGGCCTGCAGAGGAAATCCGCGCGCGCCGCCTGAATACCGGCGGGAAAGCGCTTTTCAACCAGCGCTTGTCATCCAGCCTTCGTATCCGTCGCGGACAATACCCTTACTTGAAAGTTAAGGGGCGTCCTGACATGACCGATGTAGCATTTGACCGCGCGGTAGCCGATCCCGCGCCGATCCAGCCGGCCTCCCGGCCCAATCTCGACAAGGGCTTCAACCCGCTGACCATGATCCTGTTCTTCGGCATCCTCGCCGCGGGCCTGCTGTTCGTCGCCTACAGCATCTATGTCGACGTCAACGCGACCGGCACGCGCGTGACGACCTTCCTGCCCTACATCCTCTTGTTCGTCGCGCTGCTGATCGCGCTCGGCTTCGAGTTCGTCAATGGCTTCCACGACACCGCCAATGCGGTGGCGACCGTGATCTACACCCATTCGCTGCCGGCTGAAGTCGCCGTGATGTGGTCCGGCTTCTTCAACTTCCTCGGCGTGCTGCTCTCCTCGGGCGCCGTCGCCTTCGGCATCGTCTCGCTGCTGCCGGTCGAGCTGATCCTGCAGGTCGGCTCCAGCGCCGGCTTCGCCATGGTGTTCGCGCTGCTGATCGCGGCGATCCTGTGGAATCTCGGCACCTGGTTCTTCGGCCTGCCCGCCTCCTCCTCGCACACGTTGATCGGCTCGATCATCGGCGTCGGCATCGCCAATGCCGTCATGCGCGGCCGCGACGGCACCTCGGGCGTGGACTGGAGCAAGGCCACCGAGATCGGCTACGCGCTGCTGCTGTCGCCGCTGGTCGGCTTCCTCTGCGCCGCCGTGCTGCTGCTCGTGCTCAAGTTCGCCGTGCGCAACCCGGCCCTCTATGCCGCGCCCGAAGGCAACAAGGCTCCGCCGCTCTGGATCCGCGGCCTCTTGATCCTCACTTGCACCGGCGTCAGCTTCGCGCACGGCTCCAACGATGGTCAGAAGGGCATGGGCCTGATCATGCTGATCCTGATCGGCACCGTGCCGACCGCCTACGCGCTCAACCGCGCGCTGCCGGAATCCCAGGTCACCCAGTTCCAGAAGACTTCGGAGGCAGCCGCCAGGGTGATCTCGGCCAAGGGTGCCGGCCACAGCATCATCGGCGATCCCCGCCCGGCAGTGACGCAGTACATCACCTCGCACCACATCAGCGAAGGCACCTATCCCGCGCTCGCCGTGCTGGTGAAGGATGTCGGCGACCAGGTTGCCAAATACGGCACGCTGAACAAGGTGCCCGCGGAAGCCGTCGGCAACACCCGCAACGACATGTACCTGACGTCGGAGGCAATCCGCTTCCTGATGAAGGACAAGGAGAACGATCTCAACAAGGAGGAGATCGCGACCCTCAACGCCTACAAGGGCTCGCTCGATGCTGCCACGAAGTTCATCCCGAACTGGGTAAAGATCGCCGTCGCCATCGCGCTCGGCCTCGGCACCATGATCGGCTGGAAGCGCATCGTCATCACCGTCGGTGAGAAGATCGGCAAGAGCCATCTCACCTACGCGCAGGGCGCCTCCGCCGAGCTCGTGGCCGCCGCCACCATCGGCGCCGCCGACGTGTTCGGCCTGCCGGTATCGACCACGCATGTGCTGTCGTCCGGCGTAGCCGGCACCATGGCCGCGAACGGTTCGGGGCTGCAGTGGTCCACCATCCGCAATCTGCTGATGGCCTGGGTGCTGACGCTGCCCTGCGCGATCATGCTGTCGGCCACGCTCTACGTGATCTTCTCGCGGATGTTCTGAGAGCCTCTCTCTCTCCCCGTTCTTACGGGGAGAGGGTTAGGGTGAGGGGCTCCATGCGCGAAAATGGTGACAGATGGACTCGCGGAGAGTCCCCTCACCCGGCGCTTCGCGCCGACCTCTCCCGCAAGCGGGGCAAGGTGACGAAAAGCTACGACGCCGCGAGCGATTCCTCGACCAGCTTCACCCAATAGGACGTGCCGTAGACGATCGCCTCGTCGTTGAAATTGTAGGCGGGGTGATGCAGGCCGGCGCTGTCGCCGTTGCCGCAGAAGATGAAGGCGCCGGGGCGCGCTTCCAGCATGTAGGCGAAATCCTCGCCGCCCATCAGCGGCGGCATCTCGTGCACATTGGCTTCGCCCGCGACCTGCCTGGCGATACGCCGCGCCACCTCGGTCTCCGCGGCGTGGTTGTTCACGACGGGATAGTTGCGCTTGTAGTGCAGATCGATCTTGGCGCCGGTGATCTGCGCCACGCCCGCCACCACCTCGTGCACGCGCTTCTCGACCAGCTTGCGCACCTCCGGCGACAGCGTGCGGATGGTGCCGCGCAAGGTCGCGGTCTGCGGAATGACGTTGCGGGCGTTGCCGGCGTGGAATTCGCAGATCGAGATCACGGCCGATTCCAGCGGATCGACGCTGCGCGCGACGATCGACTGCAGCGCCGTGATCACCTGCGCGCCGACCAGCACGGAATCGATGCATTTGTGCGGACGCGCGGCATGGCCGCCGACGCCCTCGATCATGATATCGACCTCGTCGGTCGCCGCCATGATCGGTCCCTGCCGGATCGCGAACGAGCCGATCGGGATGCCCGGGCCGTTGTGCATGCCGTAGACCTGCTCGATGCCGAAGCGCTCCATCAGGCCGTCCTTGACCATGGCTGCGCCGCCGGCACCGCCCTCCTCGGCCGGCTGGAAGATCACGATCGCGTCGCCTGCGAAGTTGCGGGTCTCGGCGAGATAGCGGGCCGCCCCGAGCAGCATCGCGGTGTGGCCGTCATGACCGCAGGCGTGCATCTTGCCCGGATTCTTGGAGGCGTAAGGCAGGTTGGTCTGCTCCTCGACCGGCAGCGCATCCATGTCGGCACGCAATCCGATCACCTTGAGACCCTCGCCGGCGGGCTTGCTGCCCTTGATCACGCCGACCACGCCGGTCTGGCCGAGGCCGGTCACGACCTCGTCGCAGCCGAACTCGCGCAGCCGGTCCGCCACGAATGCTGCGGTGCGGTGGACGTCGTAAAGCAGCTCCGGATGCTCATGGATGTCCCGGCGCCAGGCCTGAATATCGGGTTGGAGGTCGGCGACACGGTTCACGATGGGCATGGCGGGTCTCAAGCTTTGTTGGGAATACAGGACTGTCTACCATGCAACCGTCAGTCCACCCAACTCCCTGGGAACGGGGTCTGGCCCTGACGAACGGACATGGCCGGGCTTGTCCGGTCCGGCAGGTCTGCCTATTAGGACGGAAAGTTAAGCGACGGGTGGAAACAGAATGCCGAGACGGCTCGAGGATGAATTCGACTACATTGTCGTCGGAGCCGGCACGGCCGGCTGCATCATCGCCAACCGGCTGTCGGCAGACTCGCGCAACCGGGTGCTCGTTCTCGAAGCCGGCGGCGACGACAACTGGATCTGGTTCCACATTCCGGTCGGCTATCTCTTCGCGATCGGCAATCCGCGCTCGGACTGGATGTTCAAGACCGAGGCCGAGCCGGGCCTGAACGGCCGCGCGCTGGCCTATCCCCGCGGCAAGGTAATCGGCGGCTGCTCGGCAATCAACGCAATGATCTCGATGCGCGGCCAGGCCGCCGACTACGATCACTGGCGTCAGCTCGGCATGACCGGCTGGGGCTATGACGACGTGCTGCCGCTGTTCAAGCGGCTCGAAGACCACTTCCTCGGCGCGAGCGAGCATCACGGTGTCGGCGGCGGCTGGCGCATCGAGGCACCGCGGCTGTCATGGGCCGTTCTCGACGCCGTCGGGGACGCCGCCGAGGAGATGGGCATCAAGCGCATCCCGGACTTCAACACCGGCGACAACGAAGGCATCAGCTATTTCCACGTCAACCAGAAGCGCGGACGGCGCTGGTCCTCGGCGCGCGGCTTCCTCAAGCCCGCGCTGAAGCGCCCGAACCTGCGGCTCGAGAAGCACGTGCTGGTCGACCGCCTGATCATCGAGCAGGGCCGCGCCGTCGGCGTGCGCTTCATCCAGAACGGCGAGATCATCGAGGCGCGTGCGAAGCGCGAGGTGGTTCTCTCGGCAGGCTCCATCGGCTCGGTGCAGGTGCTGCACCGCTCCGGCATCGGCCCTGCCGACTGGCTATCGCCATTGGGCATCGACATCGTCATGGACAAGCCCGGCGTCGGCCGCAACCTGCAGGATCATCTGCAGCAGCGGGCGATCTACAAGGTCGAGCGCGTACGCACTTTGAACGAGACCTATTACAATCTGTTCCGCCGCGGACTGATGGGGCTGGACTACGCCTTCCGCCGCCGCGGGCCCCTGACGATGGCACCGTCACAACTCGGCATCTTCACGCGCTCCGATGCGACGCGCGCCCGTGCCAACATCCAGTTCCACGTGCAGCCGCTGTCGCTCGACAAGTTCGGCGATCCCCTGCACCGCTTCCCCGCCATCACGGTCAGCGCCTGCAATCTGCAGCCGACCTCCCGCGGCACCGTGCGGCTGCGCGCGGCAACGCCTGACGAGAAGCCGATCATCGCGCCAAACTACCTGTCGACCGACGACGACCGCCAGGTCGCCGCCGACGCCATCCGCACCACGCGGCGCCTGATGCAGCAGAAGGCGCTGGCAAAATATCGCCCCAGCGAATATCTGCCCGGCCCCTCCGTCGGCGACGACGACGCCTCGCTCGCGAAGGCCGCCGGCGATATCGGTACGACGATCTTCCATCCCGTCGGCACAGCCAAGATGGGTACCGCGAACGACCCGATGGCCGTGGTCGATGAACGCCTGCGCTTCTACGGCCTTGGCAATTTGCGCATCGTCGATGCCTCGATCATGCCGACCATCACCTCGGGCAACACCAACACACCGACAGCGATGATTGCCGAGAAAGGCGCAACGATGATCCTCGAGGATGCGAAGTAATCCTACGCCGCCCGGATGGAGCGAAGCGCATTCCGGGTCGTCGCCACAACACTGACCCGATTACGCTTCGCTCCCTCCGGGTTACAACTCGCTCACGAAATCGTCATCGCATTCGGGAATAACTCCCCCGCTTCCGCAATCACCTCCCCGAAGCCCAATTCCGGGCGACCTGGAGAGGCGCGATGAGCGGACAAGATCACGGGGATGACGGCGTCAGCCGCCGCAAGGTGCTGGAATGCATGACCTGGGCCGGCACCGGGGTGCTCTGGACCGTCACGGGCGGCGTGCCGCGCTCGCTCGGCATCATCGATTCCGCCGAGGCCGCGACCCCGGCCGCGCCCGGCATGAGCTTCCTCCAGATCAGCGACAGCCATGTCGGCTTCGACAAGCCGGCCAATCCGAACGCGCTCGGCACGCTGGAGGAGGCCGTGAACAAGATCAACGCGATGCCGGCCAAGCCAGCGTTCATGATCCACACCGGCGACATCACGCATCTGTCGAAGGCCGCCGAGTTCGACAATGCCGAGCGCATCATCTCGCAGACCAAGCTCGACGTGCACTACGTCCCCGGCGAGCATGACTTCATCGACGAGGAGGTGAAACTCTATCGCGAGCGTTACGGCCGCGGCACCAAGGGGCACGGCTGGTATTCGTTCGACGCCGGCGGCGTGCACTTCGTCGGCCTCGTCAACGTCGTCGACCTCAAGGCCGGCGGTCTCGGCAATCTCGGCGCCGAACAACTCGCCTGGCTCGAGGACGATCTGCGCGGCAAGTCGAAATCGACGCCGATCGTGCTGTTCGCCCACATCCCGCTCTGGACCGTCTATCCCGAATGGGGCTGGGGCACCGAGGACGGCGGCCGCGCGCTCGAATACGTCAAGGGTTTTGGCTCGGTCACCGTACTGAATGGCCACATCCACCAGGTCATGCAGAAGGTCGAAGGCAACGTCACGTTCCACACTGCGCGCTCGACCGCCTTCCCGCAGCCGGCGCCGGGAGCTGCCCCCTCACCCGGCCCGATGAAGGTCGAGGACGCAAGGCTGCGCTCCATGCTGGGGGTAGCCAGCATCAACTTCAAGCAGAACGAGCAGCGGCTCGCGATCATCGACACGCCGCTGCAGGGTTAACGCTGAACGGAAGCTGACAATGAAGACTCTCAATCGCCGCGACTTCGGTGTCGACCTCGGTCTCGCTCTGGTCGCGGCCATCCTGCTGCCCGCGACAAAAGCCCGTGCCGACGACACGGAGGTGCATATCGACAATTTCGTGTTCCAGCCGGCCGAGCTCAAGATCAAGGTCGGGACCACGGTGACCTGGACCAACCGGGACGACATCCCGCACACCATCGTGTCCGCCGGCAAGTTCAGGTCCAAGACCCTGGACACCGACGACAAGTTCTCCTTCACCTTCACCAACGCCGGCGACTACAAATATTTTTGTTCGCTGCACCCGCACATGACGGGGATGATCAAGGTTGAGTAACGTCTTCAACCAAGGCATCAACGTCTTGCCCGGCCGGTGGTCCCACGCCGGCCGGGCTCGTGTGCCTGGGGTCACGGCAAGAGAAGAAGCAGAGGCAAAGCGAGGAGCGATGCCCGCCACCGACGATGTGCAGAAGGCACAGCGCTTCCGCGAGGCGGCGCTGCCCTATCTCGACGACGTCTACACGCTCGCACGCTACCTGCTGCGCGATGCGTCCGACGCCGAGGATGCGGTGCAGGAGTGCTATCTGCGCGCGCTGAAGCATTTCGACAGCTATCGCGGCCCGGCGATGAAGCCCTGGCTGTTCGCCATCCTGCGCAACGTCTGCAACGCCGAATATGCACGGCGCGCGCACCGGCCCAGCGCGATCGAGGACACGCCCGGCGCCGACGAACAGACGCCGCTCTGGCAGGAGACCGAGGCGAGCCCCGAGACCGAAGTGCTGCGCAGCCGCGATGCCGGCGCGATCCGCAAGCTGATCGACGCACTCGCCGAGCCGTTCAAGGAAACATTCGTGCTGCGTGAGATCAACAATCTGTCCTATCGCGAGATCGCCGAGGCCGTCGGCGTTCCCGTCGGCACCGTGATGTCCCGCCTCGCCCGCGCCCGCGCCATGCTGCGCGCGGCCTGGACGGCGGAAGAGGAGCAAGCGAAATGACCTGCGACGAAGCAAGGATCCTGCTTCACGCGCTGCTCGACAGCGAGCTCGACGCCAGCCATGCGCGCGAGGTCGAAGCGCATATCGCGGGCTGCCCGGCCTGTGCTGCCGAGCTCGCCGCGCAGCGCGACATGCAGCGCGTGCTCGCGGCCACCGATCTGCGCTACACCGCGCCGGCGAGCCTGCGTACCCGCATCGAAGCGTCGCTGCCGCAGCCGCAGCGCCAGCAACCGAGCCGCCGCTCCGTGCTGCGCGGCTTTGCGATGGGCTCGGCCGTCTCCGCGCTCGCCGCCTCCGCCGTCGTCGCCGTGGTGCTGCGCCAGGACGACCAGCAGCGTATCCTGTCGGAGGTCGTCTCCGCGCATCTGCGCTCGCTCCAGGCCGGCCACCTCACCGACGTGGTCTCGACCGACCAGCACACCGTCAAGCCCTGGTTCAACGGCAAGCTCGACGTCGCCCCGCCGGTGATCGACCTCACCGCGCAAGGGTTTACGCTGGTCGGGGGCCGGCTCGACTATATCGACGCCCGCGCCATCGGCGCCGTGGTCTACCGGCGCCGGCAACACGTGATCAACCTGTTCGTGTCGCAAACCGCCAGCACGGAGCACCGGGCGCCGAAGACCCAGACCATGCAGGGCTTCAACTGCCGCCGCTGGGGCGGCCGCGGCCTGAACTTCTGGGCCGTCAGCGATCTCGGCGCCGACGAGCTCGCCGAATTCGTCGACAAGTTCGAGGCGGCGATGAAGGCGAATGTGGAGGGGTAGCCTTGAACACGTCGTCATTGCGAGCCAAGCGAAGCAATCCAGACCGTCTCCGCGAGCGGGATACTGGATTGCTTCGCTTCGCTCGCAATGACGATTGCTGAGACAGATCGGCGAACTTAAGCCGAGCGCCGCACCGCGTTGTCCACCAGCGTCTTGCCCAGCGACCAGATCGCACCGGGGACCTTGTGGCTGCCCGCGATGACGTCATCGAACGCCTTCTCGATCCAGCTGCAGTCTTCCTCGGTGATGGTGAGCGGCGGCAGCAGCTTGATGGTGTGGCTGCCGTGGCCGGCGACCTGCGTCAGGATCTTGTGATCCTTGAACAGCGGCACGGTGATGAGCTGGCAGAACAGGCCCTTGTTGGCGGTCTCCAGCACGTTCCATGAGGCCCGCAGGCGCAGCGATTTCGGCGGGCCGAACTCGATGCCGATCATCAGGCCCTTGCCGCGAACTTCCTTCAACAGCTCGTAGCCGGGCACCATGCGCGTCAGCGCCAGACGCAGCTCGGCGCCGCGCTTGGCGGCCGCATCGATGAGCTTCTCCGATTCCATCACGTCCAGCGTGGCAATGCCCGCGGCCATGGCGAGGTCGTTCTTGGAGAAGGTGGAGCCGTGCACGACCGCGCGGTCCATCTGATTGAAGATCTTGTCGAAGATCGCCTTGCGGGTCAGCACCGCGCCGACCGGCACGTGGCCGCCCGACAGTGACTTCGACAGCAGCACCATGTCGGGCTCGACGTTCCAGTGCTCGACCGCGAGGAAGCGGCCGGTGCGGCCCATGCCGGTCTGGATCTCGTCGGCAACGAACAGCGTGCCGTATTTCTTGCAGAGCGCGGCCGCGCCGGGCAGGAACTCGTCCGTGGGCATGTTGACGCCCTTGCCCTGGATCGGCTCGACGATGAACGCGGCGACCTCGCGCGAGGCCAGCGCCTTTTCGAGCGCGGCCAGATCGTTGAACGGAACCGGGGTGCAGCCTGGCAGCAGCGGTTCGAAACCGGTGCGGAAGTTCGAATCACCGGTCAGCGACAGCGCGCCATAGGTCAGGCCGTGATAGCCATGGGCGCAATAGACGATGCCGGGACGCCCCGTCGCGCCGCGCGCGAACTTGATCGCGGCCTCGACGCATTCGGCGCCGGAATTGGCAAAGAACGCCTTGTCGAGATAGGGAACATATTTCAGGAGGCGCTCGGCCAGCACGCCGGCGAGCGTCGAGACGTCGAACTGGACGAGGTTGGGCAGGTCGGCATCGAGCACGCTCTTGAGCGCCTCGCGCATGACCGGATGATTGCGTCCGATAGCAAACACGCCAAAGCCGGACAGCAGGTCGAGATAGCGCGCGCCCTCGCGGTCGTAGAGGTACTGCCCCTGCCCCTTCTGGAAGCCGACATCGTAGCCGATGGTCTTGAGCACCCGGACGAACTGCTCGTTCAGATACCGATTATGCAAGGCGCTGCGCTGGGCCTGCCGGTCCGCGAACAGCTGAGACATGTCTGGATTTGGACTGGGCATCCGCTACATACTTCGATTGAGGGCCGTCTCGTCAACTGGAAAACGGACCGTTACTGCAAACGGTCTGTGCGGCCTTTTGCCCTTTTTCGGACCATCTTCGCAAGCACAGCTTTTAGATCATGTTGCACTGCCAAGGAACACTCATGCGTTTGGCCCTTTACACCGGAATTATACTGGCTGGCGGTTACGCCTGCCTGACGCCAGCCCTCGCGGCCGATCCCACCGGCGACTGGCGGGTCGCCGACGGCGTCGCCAACATCCGTGTCGCCCAGTGCAATGGCAGCATGTGGGGCGCCGTTTCCTGGGAAAAGAAGCCCGGCGGTCGCGACGAGAACAACCCTGATGTCTCGAAAAAGAACAGGCCGACCCTGGGCATGCCCACCCTGCTCGACATGAAGAAGAAGCCCGGCGCCGATCAGTGGGAGGGACAGGTCTATAACGCGCAAGACGGCCAGACCTACAGCGCGACGATCACACCTGTCGGCACCGACCAGCTCGAGATCAAGGGCTGCGTGATGGGCTTCCTCTGTGGCGGCGAGACCTGGACCCGGGTCGGACCGCCGATCCCCGTGAGCCCTGCCAATGCCATGGCCAAGGGCGCGCCGAAGTCCGGTGGGGCGCCGAAAGCCCAGGGAACACAACAGGGAGCCCAACAGGCAGCGCAACAACCAGCCCAGCCCCCCCAAGCCACGACGGGCGCTACAGCGTCTGCGCCGGCTGCGAAGACCGCCGCTGCCAAGCCCGCTCAGAAGGGCGCCGCCGATCCCGTCGGCGACATCTGCCTACTCCCTGAGATTGCGGGGCTTGCCCATTAGGGCCGGCTGGAACAGCAGCACGGCGGCGAGCGTCGTCACCAGCGAGAGCGCCAGCAGCTTGCCCATGCTGGACGTGCCGGGATGGCTCGACAGCCACAGGCTCCCGAACGCGGTCGCCGTCGTCAGCGCACTGAAGAAGATCGCGCGCGTCAGGCTGGTCTGAAGCAGGTTTGTTCTGCCGGAGCGCCAGGCCACGACATAATAGATCTTGAACGCGACGCCGACGCCGAGCAGCAGCGGGAACGCGACGATGTTTGCGAAGTTGAGCGGCAGGCCGATCAACACGCAGATTTCGAGCGTCACGGCGCCGGCAACCAGAAGCGGCACCAGCGTCATCAGCACGTCCACGAACCGCCGCAACGTGATCCATAGCAGCAGGCCGATCACGAGCAGCGCGTAGATGCCGGCGTGGATGAACGCCTTCACCACGGTGTCGCCGGATTTCAGGATCGAGACCGGCCCGCCGATCGCGGTCGGCTCGGCCTTGAGCACCGCCGCCGCAAATCTGCGCAGGGTGTCGTTGTCGTTGGGATCGCCCTTGGGCAGCGCCTCGACGCGGATGATGCCGTCCTTGCTCTTCCAGGCGCTGACGAGGTCGGGCGGCAGTGAGCTCAGGGTGACGGGCCCTACCTGCATCGCGTTCCTGAGCTGGTCGAACACGATCTTCATCGGCGTGACGAAGACGTCCTGCGCCTTGTTGCGCGTGGCCTCGTCGCCATTGGCGAGCTTCTCGAGCGCATCCGCGAGCCGGCGCGAGGCGACGGCGCCCGGGCCCTTGGCGTCCCCGGCGGTCCGACGCAGATTATCGGCCGAGGATTTCAGCGATTCCACGTTCTCCTGGTCCGTCGGGGCCGCATCGATCTGATCAGGATTGAGCGCGGGGTTCAGCACCTTGGCGCCCTGCGCGATCAACTTCAGCTTCGGCTGCTGGTCCTGCGGCACGAAGCTGTCGAGCGACATCACCCGGAGCACCTCCGGCACCTGCTCCAGCTTCGCCTGGACCTGCCTTGCCTGCTCCTCCGACGTGGTCATCACGTTGATGGCGTTGGCGCCGGTGTTGGGATCCTTGCGCAGGTCGAGGAAGGTCGCGATCGACTCGGCGTGCGGATTGCGCAGGTTCATCGGGTTGAAGTCGAACTTCATGAAGTAGAGCAGCGGCAGGCCGGCGAGCGCGAGCAGCAGCGTGCCCCCGACGACCAGGAAACGATGCCTCTCCAGGAAGCGGTCGAGCGGCGCCAGGAAGGCATAGCCGACCGGCTCCATCTCACCGGGCGGGTTCAGAAGCTTCAGCAGGGCCGGCAGAATGGTGATCGAGGAGAGGAAGGCCACCAGCATGCCGACGCCGGCGATCTGGCCGAGTTCCGCGATGCCCTGGTAGTCCGTCGGCATGAAGCAAAGGAAGCCAGCCGCGGTCGCCATCGCGGCGAGCGACAACGGCACCGCCGAGCGTTTCGCAGCCAGCACCAGCGCACCGGAGAGATCGTTGTGCTTGTAGCGCTCCGAGCGATAGCGGACGCTGTACTGGATGCCAAAATCGACGCCGAGGCCGACGAACAGCACCGCGAATGCGATCGACAGCAGATTGAATGATCCGACCATCATCAGGCCGGCCGCCGTCGTGATCGCGAGGCCGACGAAGAGATTGACGAACACGGCGAAGATGATCTTCGCCGAATGCAGCGCCAGCCAAAGGATGAGCAGCACGACGAGGATGGTGCCGACGCCGTTGACCACGGCGCCTTCCTGAACGGTCGCGTATTCCTCGTTCGCGATCGGGACGGGACCGGTCAGGCGCACCCGCGCCTGGTACTTGGTCGGGAAATCCAGATCGGCTGCCGCCTTGCGGATTGCGTCGGTGGCGTCCTTGCCGGGCTCCAGCGCGTTGTAGTCGAGGATCGGCTTGAACTCGATGAAGGCGCGCTTGTCAGAATCCGACAGCGGCTCGTCGCTGACGAGCTCGCGCCAGGAGAAGCTCGCGTTGCCCTTGTTGAGCACGGTCTCGACGGTCTGAGCGATCTGGTTGAACGGCCGCGCGGTGCCGTCGAGCTTCACCTGCCCCCGCTTGACGCCGGCAAGCCCTGTCTCGAGCGCACCGGTCAGGCCGCGGATCGAGGGATCGCCCGCCATGATCTCGATCAGGGGCGCTGCGGATTCGAATTGACTGGTCGCCTTCGCAACCTCTTCGGTCGGCAGGAACAACAGGCCATTCCGCTCGAAGAACTCGCCGGTGCCGAGCTGCTGCATCGACACGAAATTGGTCTTGTCGTCTTTCAGCTTCGCGTAGAGCGCATCCGCCGCGGCGGTCGCCATCTCCGGCGTCCTCGCCTCGACGACCGCCAGAATCGTCGCATCGCGGTCGAAGGCGCGGTCGAATTGCTGGTCGCGCTGCCGCCAGTCGAGATTTTTGGCAATCAGCGAATTGATGTCGGTGTTGATGGCGAAATGGCGCGCAGCGTAATAGCCCGCGGCCACCGCCAGCAGGAGCCCGAGAACGACGACGAGGGAGGCAAGCCGGGTACAGGCCCTGACGATGGCAACGACTACGCTTTGCAGCACTTCTTTTCTTTCTGCGTTTAAACAGCTTGCCGGAAACGCCCGCTGTTTATCGGAGTTCCCGGGCGAAACCTATTGCTGTTTTGAGTGGTTCTCGCCGCAAGAAGGTTCGGGGTAAACGGCGGAGGACCGTGGCAAAATCATGCGGGGCGGTCGGTATAGCCGTGCAGTTGAGGCGGGAACGTGACGAAGGGGTGAGCACAAATGTGCCCATTTTGCTGGCGGAAATCGCTATACTATAGTACCGCGATCTTCACCCGCCCGGAACCATAGTTTCATCCGCGCTTTCCTTTCTGCCGATTTTTTGACACAAAGTGCTGTGCCTCCATGCGCCGGGCCTGGTTGGGGTGGGCGGTTACCGCGGGCGCGAGCTAATGGTGCGTTTATTGCAACCCATTGGTGGATCGGGTGCCGCTGGGACAAGGAAGCGGATTGGTACAACTTGCGTGATGGGCGTCCTATGGAAGTTTATCTGGCGCAGCCGCGCGGCTTCTGTGCGGGTGTGGTGCGTGCAATCGAGATCGTGGAACGGGCCCTGGAGAAATACGGCCCGCCCGTCTACGTGCGCCACGAGATCGTGCATAACAAATACGTGGTCGAGAGCCTGAAGAACAAAGGGGCCATTTTCGTCGAGGAGCTGTCCGAGGTTCCGCCGAAATCCGTCACGGTCTTCAGCGCCCATGGCGTCGCCCGCAGCGTCGAGGAAGAGGCCGCCGCGCGCAACCTTCCGGTGCTCAATGCCACCTGCCCGCTGGTCACGAAAGTTCACAATCAGGGGAAGCGGTACATCTCCAAGGGCCGCACCCTGATCCTGATCGGCCATGCCGGCCACCCCGAGGTCGAGGGCACCATGGGCCAGGTCCCCGGGCCGGTGCTACTTGTTCAGAGCGTTGAAGAGGTTAACGCCCTGACGCTGCCGACGGATAGCCCAGTGGCCTACATCACCCAGACCACTTTGTCGGTCGACGACACAAGGGACATCATTGCGGCGCTCCAGGCCCGCTTTACAGATATTCAAGGCCCGGATATCCGGGATATCTGCTATGCGACACAGAACCGCCAATCTGCGGTAAGGAACTTGAGCAAGCTGGTCGACGTGATCTTGGTGGTGGGCGCTGCCAACAGCTCGAACTCGAACCGGCTCCGCGAAATCGGCACCGAAGCCGGCGTCGCGAGTTATTTGATTGCCGACGGCAGCGAGCTCAATCCGGAGTGGTTGAAAGATGCTAGGACTGTCGGCGTCACGGCCGGCGCTTCGGCGCCCGAGGTACTCGTGGATGACGTGATCGAAGCGATGCGGCGGATCGGACCGGTCAAGGTCCAGGTGCTCCCCGGTCGCGAGGAAAACATCGAATTCCGGCTTCCAGCCCAACTGGCTGCGAGCTGACCCCACCCGAATTGAAAAGCCCAGAAAGAAACGTGTAATGGCAATCCCCTTCTTCAAGGAAATGCGTATCGGCGGCTATTTGCTCAAGCAGAAACTGCTTGGCCGCAAGCGCTATCCGCTCGTGCTGATGCTGGAGCCGCTGTTCCGCTGCAACCTCGCCTGCGTCGGCTGCGGCAAGATCGACTATCCCGACGCGATCCTCAACCGCCGCATGACCGCGCAGGAGTGCTGGGACGCCGCCGACGAGTGCGGCGCGCCGATGGTCGCGATTCCCGGCGGCGAGCCGCTGATCCACAAGGAGATCGGCGAGATCGTGCGCGGCCTCGTGGCGCGCAAGAAGTTCGTTTCGCTCTGCACCAACGCCCTGCTGCTCGAGAAGAAGCTCGATCTCTTCGAGCCCTCGCCGTACCTGTTCTTCTCGGTGCATCTCGATGGCCTGCGCGATCACCACGACAAGGCGGTGTCGCAGAAGGGCGTGTTCGACCGCGCCGTCTCCGCGATCAAGGCGGCCAAAGCGCGCGGCTTCACCGTCAACGTCAATGCCACCATCTTCGACGGCCACCCGGCCGAGGAGATCGCGAAGTTCCTGGACCTCACCGTCGAGCTCGGTGTCGGCGTCTCGATGTCGCCGGGCTACGCCTACGAGCGCGCGCCGGACCAGGAGCACTTCCTGAACCGCACCAAGACCAAGAAGCTGTTCCGCGACGTCTTCGCCATGGGCAAGGGCAAGAAGTGGAACTTCATGCATTCCGGCCTGTTCCTGGACTTCCTTGCCGGCAACCAGGAATACGAGTGCACGCCCTGGGGCATGCCCGCGCGCAACATTTTCGGCTGGCAAAAGCCCTGCTACCTGCTCGGTGAAGGCTACGCAAAAACCTTCAAGGAGCTGATGGAGACCACCGACTGGGATTCCTACGGCACCGGCCGTTACGAGAAGTGCGCCGACTGTATGGCCCATTGCGGCTACGAGCCGACCGCGGCGACCGCAGCGCTCAACAACCCGCTGAAGGCGATGTGGGTGTCGCTACGCGGCATCAAGACCTCTGGCCCCATGGCGCCGGAGATCGACCTCTCCAAGCAGCGCCCGGCGCAGTACATCTTCTCGGAGCAGGTCCAGAAGAAGCTCTCCGAGATCCGCAAGGACGAGGCCGCCGCCGCGCAGGCGAAGGCCGCGCAGAAGGCCTCGACGGCCGCGTAGGGCGGCTACGAACATCGATACACAAAGGGCCCGGTCGACCGGGCCTTTTGCTTGCTCGGCGCAAGCTGAGGAGACCGGAGGCGGTCGGGCAGCTGGTTCGGGAATCTTTTTGATGCTTTCCGGCGCCCACCGGCGGCTGGCAACCGCGTCACATTGGACGTGCCAAGTCGCTCCAAGGCGATGACGTTCCGACAGAGCGGCCACATTCGCCGTGACGAAGCCGCGTCGCGCATGATGCGCCGCGCCTATGAGGAGCGGCTCGAGCAACCGGTGTGGCCATGGCTGCTCAAGTCGTCCAAGCGAATCGGCGGCCATCGTCGAGGGCATGATGCGACAGACGCTCTGGGTCGCGGACCGAAACCGCATGGAGGCGACCGAGCGAGCATGCACCAAAACGCAAAAGACCCGGTCACCAATGGCGACCGGGCCTTTTGTTTTATCGCATCAAGAGGTCAGGCCGCCTTGGAGACCAAAGCCTCGCTGTCGACGAGCTCGGTCCCGATCAGGTAGTCGCGGCAGCCGCGCAGGGAGCGCAGGGCGCGGTTGAAGTCGATGCCGGTCGAGACCAGCGCATGCAGGGTCGCCGGATTGCGCACAATGCCGCGCAGCACGGCTCCGAGGTCGATCTGGCCGTTCGGCTTGATGGCGGCGCGGGCGAGCGCCGGCAGCGCGCGATGGGCGGGATCGCTGATGACGCGGACCGCGGCGAACGGCAGCCCGGCCGCGGCCGCATACGCGGCCGCGATGTGGCTTTCCATGTCGACGGCGGCAGCGCCCGTCTCCGAATGCAGCGCCGCCTTGCAGGACCGCTTCGTAACCACTTCCTCGGCGCCGGCGAGGCTGCCGCGCACCACGCGGCGGCGGTCCGAGGTCAGGCGCTCGATCAGATCGTCGCCGAGCGTCAGGCCGGCGGCCCACCGGGTGTCGCCGGCGAGCACCTCGGTCGCCAGCACGACGTCGCCGGAGCGCAGCGTCGGGTCAAGCCCGCCGGCCACGCCGAACGAGATCACGCCGCGAATCGTCTCAGGGTCCACCACCGTCAGCAGCGCCCGCAACTGGGCCGGGCTGCTGGATGAACAGATGACCGCCATTCCAGGCCCGGCCGCAATGCGGGCCTCCTGCACCAGTCCGGTCACGATCAGTATCGGCCGCGGGTCGATAGCATTACCCGCGGTAACATAGTCCCCCGTCCCCAAAGTCACATTCCGACCCCTACCACCCTGCTGTTGGTGTTCCGCAAGTTCCGGTACCGCGCCAACGCCCACAACGGAAAGAACTTCGGGTAACCATGATACCGTAAATAGAACACGCGGGGGAAGCCTGTGGCGGTGTAGCGCTGCTCGTCCCACAGTCCTTTTTTGTTTTGTGTTGCAATCAGGTACTCCACCCCGCGGGCCACGGCCGGGTGATCAACCTCGCCAGCCGCCATCAGAGCAAGCAAGGCCCATGCCGTTTGCGAGGCGGTCGAGGGGGCGGCCTCCCAGCCCTTGTAATCCAGCCGGTAGCTGACCGCGTCCTCCCCCCAGCCGCCGTCGTCGTTCTGGATCGAGGCCAGCCAGGCGGCGGCCTTTCGGATCATAGGGTCCTTGTGGTCGACGCCGGCCATGTTGAGGGCGCAGAGCACCGACCAGGTTCCATAGATGAAGTTCATGCCCCAGCGGCCGTACCAGGACCCCTCGGGGTGCTGGGTCTTGCGCAAATAGGCGACGCCGGCGGCGAGATGCTTGCTGGTCTTCCGGGTCTCGCCGAGCTGGGCCAGCATCGAGATGCAGCGCGCAGTGACGTCCTCGGTCGGCGGATCGAGCAGCGCGCCGTGGTCCGAGAACGGGATGTTGTTGAGGTAGTATTCGAGGTTGTTGACGTCGAAGGCGGCCCAGCCGCCGTCGTCGCTCTGCATGCCCTCGATCCACTCCCGGCCCCGGGCGATCGCGGCATCATAGCCGGTGGCACCGTGCTCCCGGCGCATCCGGTCCATCGACATCACCACGACGGCGGTGTCGTCGAGATCGGGGTAATGCGCGTTGTTGTACTGGAAGGCCCAGCCGCCCGGACGCACGTCGGGCCGCTTCACCGCCCAGTCGCCCTTCACCTCGAGTTCCTGCCGCGGGATCAGCCAGTCGAGGCCCTGCTTGGCCGCAGGCACCGCCTTGTCGCCGCCGGCTTCCAGCAGCGCATGCGCGGCCAGCGTCGTGTCCCACACCGGGGAGACGCAGGGCTGGCAATAGGCCTCGTCCTCGCCGATCACCAGCAGCTTGTCGATGCCCCGGCGCGTCGTCGCGCGCGGCGGATAATTCTCGTCCTTGCCGAGCGCGTCGTACATCATGACGATGTTGGCCATGGGCGGATAGATCGCGCCCATGCCGTCTTCACCGTTCAGCCGCTCCTCGATGAAGGTGAGCGCGGCGTCGATCGCGCGCTTGCGCAGGCGCTTCGGAAACAGCGGCTCGATCACGCGCAGGATCGCATCGAGCGAACGGAACAGCAGGAACCAGGCCATGCTCTGATGTGGCGCCTTTGAGGTCATGCCGATCGAACGCGGATCCTGCAGGAACAATTCGTCGATGCCGACGCCCTTCGGATTCTTCGCGCGCGGCTTCAGCGCGGCGATCACCATCAACGGCACCATGGTGGTGCGCGCCCAGTAGGAGATCTTGTTGAGATGGAACGGCGACCAGAACGGCAGCAGCACGATCTCGATCGGCAGCACCGGCACCGCGCGCCAGCTCACGACGCCGAACGTCGCCAGCAGGAAGCGGGTGAAGACGTTGCTGTTGATCGCGCCGCCGCGGGCGTGGATCGCCTCGCGCGCCCGCACCATGTGGGGGGCGTCGACGGAGTCGCCGATCATCTTCAGCGCGAAGTAAGCCTTCACGCTGGCGCTCATGTCGAACTCGCCGTCATGCACCAGCGGCCAGCCGCCATGGGCGCCCTGCACGCGGCGGAGATAGTTCGCGATCTTGGCCTCGAGCACGCTGTCGACCGGCTCGGCGAGATAGTGCCGCAGCAGGATGTACTCGGCCGGAATCGTGCAGTCGGCCTCGAGTTCGAACACCCAGTGGCCGTCCGATTGCTGGAAGCCGAGAACGCCTTGCGTCGCCGACGCAATGCTCGATTCCAAAGCTTCGCGGCTGGTCGCGTTCACGGAATCCATGTCGCTCGATTGCTCCGATAGTCGATTGAAAGTTGACCGGGACATTTGCCCGTCAGGGCCGCTTGTCAGGATCCTTTTGCGGCCAGAACCAGATCGGCGGCCCGGTCACCCGACCGGACCGATCCCTCGATGGTTGCCGGCAATCCCGTAGCAGTCCAGTCGCCGGCGAGGAACAGGTTTTTCAGCGCGGTGACCGGCCCCGGACGCAGGGCATTCTGGGCGGGCGTTGCCGCGAATGTGGCACGGCGCTCACGCACGATCTGCCAAGGAGGCAGCTCGCCGGCGACACCGCCCGCCTTGCAGACATCGTTCCAGATCGCCTGCGCAAGTTCCTCGCGCGGCACATCGACGAGACGGTCGCCGTTGCTGATGGTTACCGAGAGCCGGTTCGGAAACGCGAACAGCCATTCCACGACGCCGCCGATCACACCGAGGATCGGTGCCGAGCCTGGCGGCGGCTCAAAGCGGAAATGCGCGTTCACGATGGCGCGGAATTCGGTCGGCGTCTTCAGACCGGGCAACAGGTTAGCTGCCGCGCGCGGCGGCACCGCCATCACGATGACGTCACCTGCACCGAGCTGGATCACATCCTCGCCGCCGAAGTCCAGCGCGGTCACCTTGCCGTCTGCGCTGACGAACGAACGCAGCTCATGGCCGAGCTGAACGGTGTGGCCACGCTCAGACAAGAACTTCACCGCCGGCTCGATCAACACGGCGCTGAGACCGTCGCGCGCGATCAGGGGACGGCAGGCCTTCCCGCCCGCGAGCAGCGTCTCGCGCACGATCGCGCCGGCGAGCCCGGCCGACCCCTCGGGCGGATCGACGTTGAGTGCCGCCAGCAGCAGCGGCTGCACCAGGCGCTGATAGAGGATGCCCTCGGTCGGAATCGACTTGCCGACCAGCGTCTCTTCCGACGCCCAGACCAGCGGCGCCAGCCTGAGATAATCGGTGAGGCCGGTGTCGGGCACGCGGCGGCCTTCGTCGAGCACCCAGGTCGGCCAGCGGCCATCGCCTAGATCGATCTGCCAGCGCTGACCGGTCTTGATGTCGACGAACGGAAATCGTGCGCGATCCGGCCCGACGAGGCCGGCCTCGGTGCCGATCGCGCGCGCATAGGCCCGCGCGTGGCTGTTGCCCGACAGCAGCAGGTGGTTGCCGTTGTCGATGGTGAGATTGGTGGCGCCGTCGAAATAGGACCGGCAGCGGCCGCCGGCCTGGTGCGTCGCCTCGTGCACGGCGACCTTGAAGCCGGCATTCGCGAGCCGCACGGCGGCGGAGAGGCCGGAAATTCCGGCACCGATGATGTGAGCTGTGTTTTGCATCAGATGAAAGCGTAACGGAGCAGGATCAGAATGCGTGCGATCTTCGACACGCGCACGGGCTCGCGCGGCGCGTCGAAACCGCGCGCGATCAGGAGGTCCAGAATGGAATGATAGTATTTCGACATGATCCGCGGCGCGCGCACGGCGCGGCGCTTGTTGCGGTTCATGATCTCGTCCGACTTCTCGAAATGCGCCTTGGCACGCTGCGTCAGCGGCAGGCAGACCTTCGGCAAGGCACGCTCGGCGATCACGCGGTTCGGATCATTGGAGGTGATGCCGGCATGCAGCAGCGCCTCGCGCGGCAGATAGAGCCGGCCAAGGCCGGCGTCCTCGTCGATGTCGCGCAGGATGTTGGTGAGCTGAAGCGCGCGGCCGAGATGATGGGCGAGCAGGATGCCGTCTTCCTCCGGCATGCCGAACACCCGCACCGACAACCGCCCCACGGCGCTGGCGACGCGGTCGCAATAGAGGTCCAGCGTCGCCATGTCGGGCGCGCGGATGTCCTGCGGCACGTCCATCTCCATGCCGTCGACGATGGCCAGGAAATCCTCGCGCTTGAGCCCGAAGGTCTTCACCGAGGCGACGTAGTCCTTCAGCCGCGGCGGCGGATTGCCCTGATATAGCGCGTCGATGTCGTTGCGCCATTGCTGGAGCGCAGCGAGCCGCTCCTCGCGCGGACCGTCGGAATCGGCGATGTCGTCGACCTGTCGGCAGAAGCTGTAGATCTGGAACATCGCTTCGCGCTGGTCGTGCGGCAGGATGCGCATCGCGGCATAGAACGAGCTGCCGGATGCGGTCGAGCCATAACTGGCGCCGGGCGAGGTCGCCTCAAGCGTCATGTGCAGTCCCCGGTCTGGAGATGGCCTTGCGTCCGATGGCGCGGCGGCCGACTTCGCCGATCATGCCGGTGAGGCTGAATGTGAGAAGCTCGAACTTGTTCAGGTGCACGCGCTCGCGCAGGGGATCGCGCACCTTCAAGAGGCGCACGATGCGGTCGGCATAGGCCTGGATCACCGCGACGTCGACGCCGAGGCGGAAATCGCGGATCTCGGCGCTGAGCGACCTGGCCTCGTCGAGCAGCGCCTCGTTGCGCGCGGCGAGCGACTGCAGGCAGGCGAGCATCGCCGGCGGCGATTGCGCGAGCCCAAGCTGCTCGACCGAGGCGCCGCTCGCGGCCAGCGCATCGCGCGGGAGATAGACGCGGTTGAGCTCGCGGAAATCCTTGCCGCAGTCCTGCAGGTGATTGTTGATTTGGAGGCCCGCGCAGAGCGCATCCGATGCGGCCCAGGTCGAGGTGCTCTCGCCATGGACGTCGAGCATGAAGCGGCCGACCGGCATCGCCGAATAGCGGCAATAATGGATGACCTCGTCCCAGGTCTCGTAGCGCAGCTTGGTCACGTCCATGCGGAAGGCGATCAGCACGTCGAGCGCGTGGCGCGGCGGCATGCCACGCTCGGCCAGCGCCCGGCGCAGCGTGACGGCCTCGGCCTGGGTGTCGCCGTTGCCGAGCAGTTCCGCCTCGAGCAGGTCGAGATAGGCAAGCTTCTGGTCGGGCGGCAGCGTCGCGTGATCGGCGATGTCGTCGGCGGTGCGGACGAAATTGTAATAGGCCAGGATCAGGGCGCGATGACGCGGATGAATGATCCAGGACGCGACGGGAAAATTCTCGTCGCGGTCACCCTTGCCGGATCGCAATTCGCTCGCAGAGGTCATCGAGGGCTGGTTAACAATCGTTTGGACAGGAAGGGCTTTTTGGCTCGCGCGGGCTCATGCCGGCGATGCCGCCGCGGCCCCCATATAGGGGAATACGGCCGCAAAACCAATCCTGCTCTCGATGGCTGCCCCGTGCGGACCCGGCCCGAAAAGGCGGCCCGGGGCCGCCTCGGGTGGGCCGGTGGCCGAGCTTACTGGTTGTGGTTCTTCAGGACCTGGTCGCAGGCCTGGGAGATCTTGGCCCTGTTCTCCTTCAGGCAGGCCAGGATGGTGAAATCGCCCTGATCGATGACCGGGCGGCAGAACTTCTGCACATCGCGCGTGCAGGCCTTCTGCTCGGCGTCCGTGCCGCGCCCTCCTTGCTGGGCGAATGCGGCCGTCGAGAGGGATGCCGACAGCATGGTGAGAGCGACGAGAAGCTTACGCATTGTATTCCTTCATTCTGACGGCAGAATCGCACCGATCCCGGACAGCACTGGGCGGACGACCGGAACGGATTGTTCTGATGGCAAGTCGCCGCGGGGTAGCGGCCTCGGAGAAGGCACAAGCACTGGCAAATGCGGCCAAATTGGCGCCGCCCCACCAAATCAGGTCTTCCCTGCGCCTTCATTGGCAGATGTAAGAGTTTGATACTACATCATAATTCAGAAGGTCCGCATTTTACTGCACAGCTGTTGCAGAGCTGCATCTCTCCGCCCTGCCCTTAAGGCCAGAAACGCACCGAAACACAGCAAATCGCATGGTCCAGGCCCTCGCCGGCGCCGCATGAACCACTATCTCTGGTGCCTGCGCGTTGAACCTGACACAGGCTCGAAGCACTAAACCTTCGATGTGGCGAGACGTCCTGGACCTCAGCGGACGTCGTTCCAAAACGGGATATTTGTGATGAAATTCTGTGGGCGATCTGGACTGGCAATCACCGCGGCCGGCGTTGGCGCTGCGCTGCTCTTCTCGGTTTCGGCGAGCCACGCACAGTCCGGACCGTTTACCGGCTTCGACGGCGCGTGGACCGGCACCGGCACGGTCTCGCTGTCCGACGGGTCCACCGAACGCATCCGCTGCAACGCCGACTACAAGGTCGCCGGCAGCGGCCTCAACCTCAAGCAGGCCCTGCACTGCGCCTCCGACAGCTACAAGTTCGACCTCACCAGCGACGTGACCAGCCAGGGCGACCGCATCTCCGGCAATTGGAGCGAGGCGAGCCGCAACATCTTCGGCAATCTGCAGGGCACCGCCGGCGGCGGCCAGATCGACGTGTTCGTCGAGGCCAACGGCTTTGCCGCCAATCTGTCGCTGCGCACCAACGGCACCAAGCAGACGGTGCAGATCTCCTCCAAGGGCGAGATCCGCGGCGTCAACATCACGATGACGAAGGGCTGATCGCCCTTCTGGGCCGATGAGGAACACGCCCCCGGTTCTCAAGAGCCGGGGGCTTTTTGCTGACATGAACCATCTCCGCAGAAAGCTGCTCAAAGCCACTGGGCTCTTCGCCGCGAGCAGCGCATGGCCCAATGATCAACCGTCGATCCAGCGGGAGAGGGACATGCAGCCTTCTGCTAAAGCCGCGCCAGGATGACGCTGCACCCGCCGGAAGCGGTGGCCAGAACGATTGCGGATTTCAACTTCGAGATCGATCGAAATCGCGCGGCAACGAATGGTCCGCGGCGATGCTGAAGGAGGAGATCGCCAACGCCATGGCCGAGCACGGCATCGACGCGACGCTGCGCGATCGCAAGCTCACGCTGCCGCGGGCAGCAGGACCACCCCGAGGACGACTTCAAGTTTAATCCGGACGGGAGCGTCCGGATCGAGACGTGATTGCGGGGCGGCCTCGCCGCCCCACGCTCAGATCGCCGGCTTGTCCGTGCCCTGCAACTTGCCGTGCAGGTTGATCAACCACATCGCCGTCGGCCTGAGGATGAAGAGGTCCGCGACGAGCGCCATGACCATCGAGAAGGCGCTGAGCCAGCCGAACAGCCGCAGTGACGGCAGGTCGGAAAACACCGTGACGACGAGGCCGCAGGCGAGCACCACCGTGGTCAGGATCAGCGCAGGTCCAACCAGCACGGTCGCCCGCTCCACTGCGAGTGCCGAGCCGACGCCCGGCTTGCTCTCGAGCCTCAAGCGGTTGAGGAAGTGGATGGTCGCGCTGAGGCCGAGGCCGAACGAGACGGTCAGCGCGACGACGCTGGCGAATTGCAGCCCCTCCCCCATCGCCCACAGCACCGTGCCGGACATCACCACGGGGAAGATGCCCGGCAGAATGCAGGCGAGCATCACGACCCAGGAGCGGAAGGCGAGGCCGATGAAGATCGCGACCAGCGCGAATTCCACGGTCAGGCCGCGGTTCAGCTTCTCGATCATGCTGGCCGAGTTGCGCGCGGCAATCGCGGCAAGACCGGTCACCGCGATCTCGTAGCCGGGATGCTTCTTGCGGACGGTGTCGAGCTCTGTATCGAGCTTGTCGACGATCGGCAGGAGCTGACTGGAATCCTTGTCCGGCACGCGGCCCGCGACCACGACGGCATCCTGCTCGGCGTCGATGAAACGCCGCACCAGATGCTCGGGGATGACGCTGACATATTCCTTCAGCGTCGCCACGTCGGCGCTGCCGGCCTTTTCCGCGAGCCAGCGGCGCAGGGTCTCGAGCGACCAGACATTGCCGACGCCGGCTGCCTTTTCCACCGTCGCATGCACATCCGCGATGGTCTGCAGCGTCTCCGGGGAATAGAGCGATTCATCCTTGGGGAACGCGATCAGCACGTTGACCGGGTTGGCGCCGGTGAGCTTGGCATCGAGCCGGTCGCTGGCGGCGACCGCCTGGCGCTTGTCCGGCACCTGGTCGGCGAGCCGGTAGCGCGGCTCCAGATTGGCATAGATGACGCCGAGGCCGCCGACGAACAGCACCGCGATCAAGCTGAACAGGCCGGGCCGGCCGACCATGCGCACCGCGATCCAGTAGCAGAAATTGCGCAGCGCCTGGACGCCGGCGTCCGCGCCCTGGAACTTGACCGCAAAGATCTTCTCGTTGCGCACGAACAGCACGCCGAAAACCGGCACCAGCGACAGCACCGCGACCAGCGCGATGATGGTGGCGGCAAGGCCCGCCTCGCCGAACTTGCGGATCAGGTCGGAATTGGAGAATTGGAGCGCGATGAAGGAAATGCCGGCGGTGCCATGCGTCAGCACGCAGGCCGGCCCCACCACCAGCACCGCGTTCTTGAACGCGGTGAACTTGTCCTGGCCGGCGATCAGCCGGTCGCGCGCGGCGAAAGTCAGCTGCATCGAGTCCGAGAAGCTGATCACCATGATGAGCGGCGTCATCACGTTCAGGAACATGTTGAGATTGAAATTGGCCCAGCCGAGCGCGCCGAGCGCCAGCAGGATCGCGATCATCGGCGGGAACGCCGCCGCGATCATGAATGAGATCTTGCGGAAGAAGATGATGGCGATGACACAGCCGGCAAGAATGCCGAGGATATTGTAGGTGAGTCCGTCGCGCTCGACCGCGTTGCGGATCTCGAGCTGCATCACCGGCACGCCGGAGAGCTGCACGTTGAGCCCGGTGTCGCTGAGGTCTTCCTTCATCAGCGTACGGATGTCGCCGACGGTCTTGGTCAGCTTGCTGGAGGCGACCACCTCCGGATCGAGCGAGAGCACGATCAGCGCCAGCGTGCCATCCTCCGACAGCAGTTTGCCGCGGATGATCTCGTTGTTCTTCACCGTCTCGATGAACTTGTCATAGGCCGCGCCCTCGGGCAGCTCGGGCGGGAACAGCGCCGCCGGCAGCTTGCCCGGGGCCGGTGCCTGGCGCGCCGAGAACAGCGAGACGAGGCCACGCGTGCCCTCGACCAGCTGCATATCGGTGATGAAGTCACGCAGCTTCTCGAGGTTGTTCCGCGCCAGCAGATTCTTGCCTTCGACCACGACCAGGACGTCGAACTCCTCGGCCGGGAACTTCTTGGTCACCTCTTCATACTGCTTGAATTCGCGTGTGTCGGAACGGAACAGCTGCGACAGCGAATCGTCGATCTTGATCCGCTGGATGCCGAATACGGCGCCGACGATCAGGGCCAGCAGGACGATGCAGGAGACGATCGGGGCGCGGATGGCGATCAGCCCGAGCCGCTCCAGCCCGAAGGCGATGGAGGACGCCGGTCTCTGCTCGACCTTGTCGACATGAACCTCACTCTCGCTGTGCTTTTCGAGCATGCCTTGTCCAGTTCCTAAATCGGCTCGGTCTTGTGAGCTTATTGCGCCCCGCGAACGGCTTGAAAACGCCATACCAATGGGAGGCTTGCCCGTTGAAAATGCGCGGAAAATCGCCGGCAGCGGTTTAGCAGGTCAAAAGGCCTGTTCGCAAGCGCGCGGAGGGTGGCCGAATCGATCAAGATGCGGCGATTTTGCCGGAATGCCCGTCATTCCGGCAATGCCGTGCCGATTCGACGCGGCGCCCGGTCCGCGCTCTCGTCCTTCAGCGCCACGCCGGTCACCTCCCTGGCCAGGCCCTCGCGGACGAGCCAGGCGATCTTGAAGGCGGCCTCGCCATGACTCAACCCGGCCTTGTGGATGTTGGACACGCAATTGCGCTCGGCATCGGTGCGGCCCGGCTTCGGGGCGAAGGTGAGATAGGCGCCGAGACTGTCCGGCGCGGACAGTCCGGGCCGCTCGCCGATCAGCATGACGACCATGCGCGCGCCGAGAATCGCGCCGATCTCGTCGCCGAGTGCGACGCGCGCGCCCGAGGCGACGACGACATGGCCGAGCGCGACAGCATCGCCTTCCGCGAGCAGCGGCAGCAGGCGCGCCACCAGCGCCACCGCATGGGCGTGGACCGCCGCCGCCGAGAGGCCATCGCCAATCACGAGCGCGAGCGGGCATGGCCCGGCAGCGCTTCGCGCGAGAGCTTCGGCGGCCGCTGGATCGAGCTGTCGTCCGAGATCCGGCCGCCGCAGATAGTCCCCGCGGTCGACGGCCTGGCTCCTCACCGCGCTGACCGCGAGACCGAGTGCGCCGAGATCGGCGAGCAGACGCGGCGCTTCGAAGACGGCATGCACGGCGTCACGGGCGCGGGCATGATCAAGCGTGAAATCGAGCAGCGGCTTTGTCGGCACGCTCGCACCGCTGCGCCCGAGCGCAACGCGCGCGGGCGTGAACGACCTGAGATCGATGGTCGGACGGGCCGGAACAGATTTGTCGCTCATTCTGCGGGAACGGCGGCCTCGCGCAGCCGGATCGAGTAGTTCGAGGCGTTCTGCTTGCCGCTGGAGGCCGCGCGCGCAAAGGTGATGAGATGGTGCGCAATCAGAGTGCAGCCGATCAGGCCTTCGAGGTCGCCGCGCTTCAGGCGTCCGAGCGCGAAGTTCCAGAACACGCGCTTGTAGTCGCCGAGTACGCCGACCTTCCAGAAGATGTTGCGCAGCATGACGAGAGCCCGCCTGATATTGGGCCAGGTCTTCATCTCCTCCGGCACCGGCACCTTGAGGCGGTGCACATAGACGTGGTCGCATTGATACTGGAAGCGCGCGTAGACCTTCTCGGGCTCGTAAGCGACCGCCATGGCGTGCTTCCACGATGCGACGACGTCGTCATACGGTAACAGGAAGTCGACGTTTGAATCGCGCCCGTCGTCCTCGATCAGGCGCCCCTCGCGCTCCAGACGGTCCCATAGCGGCGTCTTCGGCAGCGCCTGAAGCAGGTTGATGGTGAGCAGCGGAATCCGGGACTCCTCGACGAAGGCGAGCAGCGCCTCCGAAGTGTTCGGCTTGTCGGTGTCGAGCCCCATGATGATCCCCGAGACGACCTCCATGCCGTAGGAGTTGATGGTGTGCACGCCCTCCAGGATCGGGACCATCATGTTGTGGTCCTTGTGCATCGCCTTGAGGGCATCGGGGTCGGGCGTCTCGATGCCGCAGAAGATGGTGATGAAATAGGCCTCGCGCATCTTCTCGAGGATCTCGGGGCGCTTGGCGATGTTGAGCGTCGCCTCGCAGGCGAGCCGCACCACGTAGCCGGTCTTCTTCTGCCATTCGATCAGATGCGGCAGCAGATCCATGGCCGCCTTGCGGTTGCCGATGAAATTGTCGTCGACGAAATAGACCGTGTCGGTCATTCCGCATTCGCGCAGGCGGTCGAGCTCGGCGATGATCTGCTCCGGCGTCTTGATGCGCGGATTGCGGCCGTAGAGGCCGGGGATATCGCAGAACTCGCACTGATAGGGACAGCCGCTGGAATACTGGATGCTGCCGAGGAAGTATTTCTTCACGTCGGCGAGTTCGTAAGCCGGGATCGGGAATTCCGTCATCGGCACCCGGTCCTTGGTAGTGAGGACCACCTGTTCGTCAGGACGCGAGGTGTCGCGCGACAGAATCTCGATCAGCTGGTTGGTGGCGTCGCCGAGCTCGCCGACATGGAGATAGTCGAACGACGGATAATAGTCCGGGCAGGCGCTGACGGAGGGACCGCCGAGCGCGACCGGCAGATCGAACTCGTGGGCGCGGCGGCAGATGTCGTTCATCTGCTGGCGCTGGATGTGCATGCCGCTGACGAATACGGCCTCTGCCCATTCGAACTCTTCCTTGGTCGTGCGGCGGAGGTTCTCGTCGACGAATTTGACCTGCCAGTCCTTCGGAAGATAGGCGGAGATCAGCAGCAGGCCCTGCGGCGGCATGAAGGCGCGGACGCCATCGGTCAGTGGGTAGGAATGCTCGAAGGTACCGAACGAGGACGTGTAGCGCGGAAACACACAGAGAATCCGCCGGGACGTACCGTTGCTTTCAGCTCGCATCTAAGCTCCCCCGCCACACTCGACCTGGTTGCGGAAATTGCCAGCCAGGCACATAGCGTAATGCTGTCGCCGGAATTTCTCAATATTGTGGCATGAGCATAATTCCACGGGGGACCAATGGTTTCTCGGGCGACTCCCGGTCCACCTCACGCGATCAGCCGCGAGGCGAAATCGGGTAGCAGGCCTGCATCGCCGGCCAGGCGGAAATCGGCGCCCGCGATCCCCGACTGCACCAACCATTCATCGAATTCCGGCGCGCGGCGCAAGCCGAAGACGTCGCGGACATAGAGCGCGTCGTGAAAAGACGTCGACTGGTAGTTCAGCATGACGTCGTCGGCGCCGGGCACGCCCATGATGAAGGTGACGCCGGCAGCGGCTAGCAGCGTCAGCAGATTGTCCATGTCGTCCTGGTCCGCCTCGGCATGGTTGGTGTAGCAGATGTCGATCCCGAGCGGCAGGCCGAGCAGCTTGCCGCAAAAGTGATCCTCCAGCCCGGCGCGGATGATTTCCTTGCCGTCATAGAGATATTCCGGGCCGATGAAGCCGACCACGCTGTTGACGAGGAGCGGCGCAAAGGCGCGCGCGACCGCATAGGCGCGGGCCTCGCAGGTCTGCTGGTCGACGCCGTGATTGGCGCCCGCCGACAGCGCGGAGCCTTGGCCGGTCTCGAAATACATCACGTTCTGCCCGACCGTGCCGCGCTTCTGTGACAGGCCTGCCTCCTGCCCCTCCCTCAGCAGCGCGAGGTCGATGCCAAAACTGCGGTTGGCGGCCTCGGTGCCGGCAACCGACTGGAAGACGAGATCGACCGGCACGCCCTGCCCGATCAGCGACAGCGTCGTGGTGACATGGGTGAGCACGCAAGCTTGCGTCGGGATCTTCAGCCGCGCGATGATCTCGTCGAGCAGCCGCAGCAATTGCGCGATGACGGCGGGGTCGTCGCTGGCCGGATTGATGCCGATGCAGGCATCGCCGGCCCCCAGCAGGATGCCGTCGAGGATCGAGGCGGTGATGCCCCTGGCATCGTCGAACGGATGGTTGGGCTGCAGCCGCGTGCTCATGCGACCCTTCAGGCCGATGGTGTTGCGGAAGGCGGTGGTGACCTCGCATTTCCGCGCCGCCAGGATCAGGTCCTGGTTGCGCATCAGTTTTGACACCGCGGCCGCCATTTCGGGCGTGATGCCGGGCGCCAGCCCGTTCAACACCTCCGACGTTGCAGCGTCCGACAGCAACCAGTCACGGAAGGCGCCGACGGTCAGCGATGCCACCGGCGCAAAGGCCCTGGCATCGTGGCTGTCGATGACGAGACGGGTGACCTCGTCGGTCTCGTAGGGAATGACGGCTTCCTGCAGGAACTCGACGAGCGGCACGTCCGCGAGCGCCATCCGCGCCGCGATCATCTGCTCGGAACTGGCAGCGGCAATTCCGGCCAGCCGGTCGCCGGAGCGCGGCGGGGTCGCCTTGGCGAGCAGGTCGCGCAGATCAGGGAATGTGTAGGTCGTGGCGTCGATGGTGTGGCGGTAGACCAAGGGCCTCTCCGGGGCTCGTCGGCCAACGGCCGGCCCAGCACTATCCTGGAACTATACCTTCGGTTCAAGACGCTGAAATAGCTTGCCTTCCTTTCGACAAAGCACGAAGGGAGCCAAGCAGCGCGTTAACGCCGCGTCCATCTTCATTTCGCATAGTTTTGCATCAATTCCGCACGACCGTCGCTCACCGGCCGCTTCAGGCCATTCCGGGCTCCTGAACACCATGACATCCGACCGATCTGGGAATGCCGCCACCCTGGCGGGCCGCTTTACGCTGGCCACCAAGCTTTATGCGGTCTTCGCGCTGTTCGCGCTGCTGACGGCGGCGATCGCGATGCTGTCCGACTACAACAGCCGCCGCAGCGCCGACCTGACCAGCGCGATCGAGACCGCGAACGCGGCCGCGCTGAACGTCGAGCGCGTCAACTCGCTGGTCTATGCGGTGGTGATGGAATCGCGCGGCGTCTACATGTCGACCGAGCCGGCCGTGGTGAAGAAATACGGCGAAGGCCTGCTCAAGTTCAACACCCAGATCCTCGATGTCGTGAAGCGCTGGGAGACAATCGTCAAGGCCGACGATGCCGAGCAGTTCGCGACCTTCAAGAAGCGCATCGAGCAGTTCGTCGAGTTCCGCAAGGAGCTGGTGCGCCGCGGCGTCGAGATCAACGCGGCCGCCGGCCGCGAATGGGGCGACAACGACGCCAACCGCGCGGTGCGCTCGGCGCTGAACAAGGATCTCGAGGCGCTGTCCAAGGTCTATGCCGAGCGCGCCAGGCAGGTCGCGCACGAGACCGAGACCAACCGCACCCTCTCCTTCGTCCTGACCTGCCTCGGCGGCCTGGCGCTGGCCCTGGTCGTGATCGGCATCGTCATCATCGCCCGCTCGATCGCCCGGCCCCTCGCCGCGATCACCGCCACCATCGAGCAGGTCGCCGACGGCGCCGAGAACGTCGTGGTGCCGCACTCCGGCCGCGCCGACGAGATCGGCGCGCTCGCCCGCGCGATCCAGGTGTTCCAGCACGCGATGGCGCGGAATCGCAACCTGGCCTCGCAGGTCTCGCAGGATTCCGCCGCGCGCGAGGCGCGCGCCCGCCATATCGAGCAATCCGTCGAGGCGTTTCGCGAGGCGATCGGCGCGATCATGCGCGGCCTCAGCGACAACGCCTCCGTGATGCGCGAGACCGCGCAGACCATCACCCGCGTCACCGCGGATGCATCCAGCCGCGCCGGCACCGCGGCGAAGGCCACGGAGCAGGCCTCGCACAACGTCACGGCGGTCGCGGGCGCGGCCGAGGAGCTGTCGGCTTCGGTCGAGGAGATCGGCCGCCAGGTGCGCCAGAGCGCTGGCGCTGTCGAGCAGACCGGCCAGCGCACCGAGAAATCGATCGCGGAGATCGAGAGCCTTGCGGCCGCCACGCAGCGCATCGACGGCGTGCTCAATCTCATTCAGGCGATCGCCGAGCAGACCAATCTGCTCGCCCTCAACGCCAGGATCGAGGCCGCGCGTGCCGGCGATGCCGGCCGCGGCTTTGCCGTCGTCGCGCATGAGGTGAAGGCGCTGGCGGGACAGACCGCGAAGGCGACCGCCGACATCAGCGAGAACGTCGCGATGATCCAGGCCTCCACCCGCAACGCGGTCGACGCCGTGCGCGAGATCGGCGGCGCGGTGTGCGAGATCAACGAGGTCACGTCAGCCATTGCCGGTGCCGTCGGCCAGCAGGACCAGGCGACGCGCGAGATCTCGTCCAACGCGCAAAGCGCCGCGCAAGGCAACGCGACGCTCGTCGCCAACATCAGCTCGCTGCGCGACGCCATCGGCGAGACCGACACGGCCGCAGCCTCCGTGCTGACGGCCGCGAGCAGCCTGACCGAGACGGCGGCGACGCTGTCGCGGGAGGTGGAGACGTTCTTCCAGAACCTGCGCGCGGGGGCGACGGAGGGCCGCATCGCCAGGGCGGGATAGCGGCGCGCGAAGCCGTCGGCGGCCCGCGCTCACCCAAAAGTTCGGAAAACAACCCCATGCACAGTAGCCGGGGTCGGCTTTATAAATGCTTGGCCGCCGGCGCGAGAAACTGCTGATTTTACGAAATTCGTTTGACCCGTCGGGCAAAACACTGGCATAGTGTCAGCATGGCGATTGGGCGCTACTCTTGAATTGACTTGCGGCATTTGCGGCGCCTGCTTGCAGCGCATCATGCGCCGCCAGGCGCCCTTCATGCGCTTCGCCGATCGTGATACCATCATCGTCATTCAGGTGCCGTCCTCAGCGATAAGGCAGCCACCATGCTATCGCGCTCTTCCTGGTCCACATCTGCGATCGACAAGTTCGCAAGCGGCAATGCCGACCTGCTGATCCTGGTCGGCCGCATCCTGCTGGCCTGGGTCTTCATCGGCAGCGCGTACGGCGCGCTTACCAACTTCAGCGGCTCGGTCGGCTATTTCCGGTCGCTGAACGTACCGGCGCCCGTGCTGTTCACGACCTTCACCGTCGCGCTGGAAATCGTGATGTCGGCTTGTCTGGTCCTCGGCATCGGCACGCGCTACTGCGCAATCGTGATGTTCCTGTTCGTACTCTCGGCGACTGCAGTCGGACATCGCTACTGGGAATATCCGGCCGGCGCGCAGCAGATCGGGCAGTACAATCATTTCCTGAAGAACATCACGATCATGGGGGGCGCCCTGTTGATCTTCGTCACCGGAGCGGGCCGGCTCTCGCTCGATCGGAGACTGACCGGCTAGCAGCGCCGTTCGTTTCAGCTTCTTCCGCGGTGTGCAGCCGGTGACCTGCAGAACTTTGCTCCAAATCGTGGCGCAAGCGTCTTCGCCACTCGCAGAGCTGCGAATGCGCAAGATACTACGAAGGGCAACGCGACGTGGCCTTGAAGGAAGGCCGTTACCGCATCACTTCGCCCTTGGCCCGAAAGCGACCTCGATCAGATGGCTGAAGCGTTTCGAGAGCGGCTTCAAGCGCTCACCCAAGATCCTGAAGAGAAGCATCAGCCACGTCGCCAGCGCGGCACACCACAACAGGCTTTCCAATGTTTCGGGCATCCAAGGCCCCCGTTAAAACAACTACTTGAAATACGAGCAGTGTCGCCGAATGGACCCGGCGCGGCAAGCCCTCCAAAAAGTGGCAAGTCGCTGAAACACTCGGAACGGCCGTCGCGATGAAAAATACGGCAGCGGTGCGCACCGCCGAGGCAATGAGCGAGCGGCAGTCAGCTACCGCTTTCAGCCCGCCATCACTCCGTCGCGCCTGGTCAGTTCCTTGCCCAGGGCCGCCAGATGCACCTGTCCGGCCGTCACCGATGCGGATGAAGCGGGCGCAGACGTAAGCGCGGGCGAGGAACGTGTCCTGCGAGACGCCGGCGGCGGCGTGGATCTGGATGGCGCGGTGATGACGCGGGCGGCCGTGCTGGGGACCACGATGTTGGCCGCCACGATCAGATCGCGCGCGGCCTGTTGCCTTTGCGGTCCATCTTGTCGGCGGCCTGGCGAACGCGCTCCTGCAGCTCCAGCGAACGGGCGGAGTGTTGAAAGTCCATGGGGTCCTCCTGTTCGCCAAGAATTCTGCGCTCGATGAGGGCGCTTCTTCCCTTCTCCCCTTGCGGGAGAAGGTGGCGCGAAGCGCCGGATGAGGGGTTCTCTCTGCTCGCACAACCCGTCGTGAGGAGAGAGACCCCTCACCCGGCTGCGCTTCGCGCATTCACCCTCTCCCGCAAGGGGAGAGGGTGCACCGTCGCCGCGGCCGCTGTTTCGCGCCTCACGTCCCGCGCAGGAGCTCGCTGGCAACGATCCAATCGTTGCCGTCGAACTGGAGCATGTAGCCGTCCTTGATCGGGCGGAAATCCTGCGGGGTGGTGTTCAGCGTGATGCCGGGCATCAGGAGCGACAGCGGCACGTTCTTGAGGTTCGCCGCCTGTGCCATGATGTTCTCGCGCGTCAGATTGTCCTTGCACTGCTTCAGCAGTACCACCAGGGCCTCGGCGACGGTGTAGCCGTAGAGGCCGGCGACGTTGTTGATGTCGGCGTTGGGCAGGCGCTTCTTCATGAAGTCGATATAGGTCGTCATCGCCTGGTCGTCCTTCGGCGCCTCGACGAAAGGTTTGAGCGCGCCGAGCGACAGCACGCCCTTGCCGGCCTCAAGCCCGGCCGGCACCATCACGGTCGCCTTGTTGGCGCAGCCCGAGGCGAGGAAGCGCGTCGGCTGCCAGCCGACCTCGTGGGCCTTGCGGATCGCCTGCGCGCAGGCACGCGGCGTCACCGAATAGATCATGAAGACGTCGGCCTTGGTGTTGGCGAGCGTCAGCACCTGGGAATCGACCGTAGGATCGGCGACCTCGAAGCTCGAGGCCATCGCGATCGCCTTGTCGGCATCGGCCCCCAGCGCTTCCCTGACGCCGCGCAGATATTCCTTGCCGGCGTCGTCGTTCTGGTAGAGCACGGCGAACCGCGCATTCGGGTTCTTGGCGCGGGCATAGGCGACGTCGATCGCGGCCTCGCTGGTGTAGTTGGGCGCCCAGGGCAGCGCCATCGACCAGGGCATGTTGGCGGGATCGTTCCACTTCGACGCCGAGCTGATCAGGAAGATCTGCGGCACCTTGTTGCTGTTGAGATATTTGGCGATCGCCGAGCTCGGCGCGGTGCCCATGGTGGCGAAGATGAAGGCGACGCCCTCGCCTTCGACGAGGCGCCGCGCCGCTTCCATGGTCTTGGGCGGCGAGAACGCGTCATCCAGCGAGATCAGATTGAGCTTGCGGCCATTGACGCCGCCCTTCTCGTTGACCTCGTCGAAATAGGCCGCAATCACCCGGCCGGTGATGCTGAGCGGCGAAGCCGGGCCGCTATAGGGCATGGTGTTGCCGATCTTGATCTCGGTGTCGCTGACGCCGGGACCATAGGATTTTTGTGCAGGCGCAGGCGTGGACAGGCAGGCGGCAGCCAAAGCTGCGGCCAGGGCCAAAGCGGCTCTCATGGTGTCTCCCCGATGATCATCGCCGCCAGCGAAGCAGCCGCGCGGCGGGCTGCTCTTGTCAGGGCGCCAGATCAGCGGAGTTCCGCCAGATGGTCTTGCGTCGAGTTGCTGGTGGGGAAGCCCGATTCGATGCTAGCGAAGCGCCTTGTGAGGACGCGAGATCAGGCCCGCGGCTTCCATGAACAAGAAGGTGCCCCTATGAGCCAGACGCGACGTGTGCTCTCCGCGCAGATCGCCCACGAGACCAACACGTTCTCGATCGTTCCGACCACGCTCGATGATTTTCGCAAGCGGCTGTTTCTGCTGGGAGCCGAGATCGCCCCCGCGCTCGGCGCCACCAAGATGGAGATCGCCGGGCATCTGGATGCGGCCAAACGCTACGGCTGGACCCTGGTGCAGCCGATCGCAGCCTCGGCGACGCCCTCCGGCAAGGTGACGGCCGAGTGCTGGGCCGAGCTGCAACGTCTGGTCTACGAGGCCTGCGAGACGGGCCCGCTCGACGGCGTCATCCTCGCATTGCACGGCGCGATGGTGACCGAGACCGACGAGGATGCCGAGGGCGCGCTGCTGGAAGGATTGCGCAAGCGGCTCGGCGAGACGATCCCGATCGCGGTGACGCTCGACCTGCATGCCAACGTCACCAAGCGCATGGGCCGCCTGGCCAACATCATGCTGCCCTACCGGACCTATCCCCATATCGACCAATACGAGACGGCACTTCGCGCGGCCGATCTGCTGCAATCGGCGATGGACGGCAACATCCGTCCGAAGGTCGTCCACCTGCAAGGACCGCTGCTCGACGGATGCAATCACGGGCGAACCCAGGGCGGCGTGATGAGCGATCTCCTGACCCGCGCTGCAGACATGGAGGCGCGAACGCCCGGCCTGTTGTCGGTCGACCTCTGCGCGGGTTTCAGCCGCTCGGACATTGCCGAGGTCGGCCCCAGCGTGCAGGTGACCTACGATGCCTCGCATAACGCCGCCGAGACGGCGGCGCGGCAGGCTGCGGCCGCGCTCTATGACGAGATCTACCGTCGCCGCGCCGAGGTCACTGTTGCGGTATATGATTTGGCGGCCGCGACCAGGCTTGCCGCGGTGGCGGCAGCCGATGTCGCCGATGCCCGTCCCTTTGTGATTTCCGATTACAGCGACAACCCGGGTTCAGGCGCCTATGGCGACGGCGTCCGCCTGTTGGAGGCGCTGCTGAAGGCCAACGTCAAGGGCGTGCTCCTCGGTGTGCTCGGCGATCCCGAAGCCGCCGCCCGCTGTCATGCTGCAGGTCTCGGGGCCGACCTCGACGTCGTTGTCGGCGCCAAGCGCGATCCCGCAAGCTACGGGCCACCACTCACGCTGGCCGGACGCGTCGCCGCGCTGTCGGACGGTGCCTTCGTCTGCGAGGGACCGATGAATGCCGGTCAGCCCATGACACTCGGCCGCTCCGCCCTGCTCGAGGTGAACGGCATCTCGATCGCGCTGTCGACAAACACGCTGCAAACCTATGATCAGGAAATGTTCCGAATTCTCGGAGCGGAGCCGGCGCAGTTTCGGGTCGTCGCGGTCAAGTCCGCCCACCACTTCCGCGCCGCTTTCGAGCCGATCGCCAAGGAAGTGATCCTGGCCGACAGCGGCGGCCTTGCCACGAATGACTACACGACCCTCACCTATCGCAAGGTTCGCCGCCCGATCTGGCCGCTCGACGAGATGCCACTGGATTGATCAGCCCAAGCATGATCCGGAAAGGTACGAAGCGGCTGAGCGGAAAACTCATGCGCAAACGTCAACCCGAAGCGCGATGACCATCCATCCAAATCTGATCGCGCTTCGGCACCGCGCACCTGGCCGGAGGTTTCAGCCGCGCCGCTTCAGGCTGAGGCCGACGCTGATCCAGCCGGCGCCGGCCATGATCAGGTCGATGCCGAGGAACAGGCCGAGGATATAGACGCTGTTCACCGGCCAGCGTGCCACGATCAAGAGGCCAAGCAGCAGCGTGATGACGGCCGACAGCGCCACCCACACCCACGGGCTCTCGCGCTTCATGCTGAAGGCGAGAAACAGCCTGACGGCGCCCGAGGCGATCAGCGAGACACCGAGAAACAGCGTCAGCAGGACGGCTGCGAACAGCGGATTCTCGAAGGTCAGGAAGCCAGCGATCACGTAGAGCACGCCGAGCAAGGCCCAGATCAAGAACTTGCCCCAGCTCTTCATCTGGAACGCACCGATGATCTCGGTCACGCCGGCGACGATCATCATGGCGCCGACCACGATGACGCTCGCCACCGTAGCCATCACCATGCTGCCGAGCGCAATGAAGCCCGCGATGAGGTAGACGACGCCGAGCGCGACGATCCAGCCCCATTTGGCATGCAGCGCCGCGATGCCGGAGCCGAGGCTGGGATGATGAGACGTATCGGAAGCACTGGTCATGGCGGCCACTCCTGCTTGCGAAGCCCGGGAGCACGCGCCAGAATAGCACATGCCGTGCCGGGGCGACAGCCACCAAAGCAGTCCACAGCGGCAGCAACATTGACGCAAATCAACTTCGAATGCGGTGCGTCAGCCGCGCGAGCGCTCCATCTCGAGCTCGGCCTTGAGATTGTCGAGATCGCGATAAATTGAAGCGACGGCAAGCACGTGGCCGCCCTTGAGGTACTTCAGCAGGCAATCCTTGCCGGAAATGCTGCCGTCGATGGCGACCTCGTCGAAGCTCTCGGCGTGACCGACATAATTGATCGGGACGTCGTAATGCTGGGACCAGAAGAACGGCACGGCATCGAAGCGCTCGCGCCTGCCGAGCATGTTGCGTGCCGCGGTCTGGCCCTGGCGCTCCGCCACCACCCAATGCTCGACGCGGATAGTGTGCCGAGAATGCGGATCGGGCCAGCGCGCGATGTCGCCGGCGGCGAAGATGCCGGCAACGCTGGTTTCGAGATATTCAGTCACGCTGACGCCGCGATCGGCGGCAAGGCCCGCCTGCTCGGCCAGCGCAAGGCGCGGCCTGACGCCGATGCCGACCACCACGAGGTCCGCCTCGATGACGGCGCCGCTCTTCAGCGTGGCGCGGGCGCCCTCGAGCCTCTCCACGATGTCCTCGAGGTGAAAGTTGACGCCGTTCTCTTCATGCAGCGCGCGAATGAAGTCGCCCATCTCGGACCCGAGCACCTTCTGCATCGGTCGCCGCTCGGGCGCGACCACATGCACATCGAGCTTGCGCGCCCGCAAGGACGCCGCAACTTCCAGGCCGATGAAGCTGGCGCCGATCACCAGCGCGCGCCGGGCGCTGCCGGCGGCCTTGATGATGGCGCGGCTGTCGGCGACGGAGCGCAAGGTGTGGACGTGCGGCTGCTCCGCACCCGGGATCTGCAGCTTGATGGGCTCGGCGCCGGTCGCGAGCAGCAAGCGGTCGAACGGCAGCCTGTCGCCATTGCCGAGGGTCAGGCTGCGTGCTCTTGGATCGATCCCCGTAACCCTGGTGTTGAGCCTGAGATCGATGCCGGCGCTCCGATAGTCGTCCTCGTTCCACAATGGCAGCCAATCCTCCGGCGCGTTGCCGGCGAGATAATCCTTGGAGAGATTCGGGCGGTCGACCGGCATCGCGCCGTCATTGCTCAGCATGGTGATGGCGCCGGCAAAGCCTTCGCGCCGGAGCGTCTCGGCTGCGGCAAAGCCGGCCGCGCCACCGCCGACGATGACGAATTTTTCGGGTGTCGGCGCGCTGCGATGCACGGCCGAGGGCTTCGGCGCCTCACGCTTGCGCTGAACCCGAATCCTGCCCCCGTCCTGCGTCACCTCCCACACCGCCAGCGCATTCAATGCGGGCGGACGCGTGGCCTCGCCTGTGCGCAGGGAGAAGCAGGCGTGATGCCAGGGGCAACGGATGGTGTCGCCGACCACGAGGCCCTCGGCGAGCGGACCGTGATAATGACTGCAGGCGGGCTCGATCGCAAAAATCTCGCCGCCGGCCTGCACCAGCAGGACGTCTTCGTCCCCGACATGGCCGAGCAGCTTGCCGTCCTTGAACGCAGTGAGCGATACGCCCGTGGTCAGATCCGGCCCGCTCGGCTTCTTGTCCTCGCTCATGCTCACCTCCTGACAGCTTGACGCGCAACTCAGGAATTGGACGGCGGGATGAGTGAAAAGTTCCCGCGGTCGCGAAAATCAGGACCCGGCTGCGCGCACGTCGAGCACGGCCTTCGCCCATTCGGCCGGCCGCTCCTGCGGCAGATTATGGCCGGCGCCGGTGAACACGCGGTGCTCGAAGAAGCCCTCGAACTTGCGCGCATGGTGCGCGGTGCCGGGATTGACGCCGTCGCTGTCGCCGTCGATTGCGATGGTCGGGACCCGGATCGCGGGTTGCGCGGCGAGCCTGGCCTCGATCCCGGCATAGGCGGGATCGCCTTCGACCAACGCGTAGCGGTGGCGATAGGAGTGGATCACGACATCGACGAAGTCGGGGTTGTCGAAGGACACCGCGCTGGTCTCGAACGTCGCGTCGTCGAAGTCCCATGTCGGCGACCACATCGACCAGAGCTGGCGGGCGAAGCCGCGCCGGTTGCGCTCCAGCGCGCGGCGGCCGCGCTCGTTGTGGAAGAGATATTGATACCAGAGCGCCGCCTCCTCCGGCGGCGAGGCCGGCTCCAGGGACCGGGCGATGTTCTGGATGTTGTAGGAATTGCCGGAGACGAGCCCGACGACGCGCTCGGGATACAATGCGGAAACCACGCAGGCCGCGCGTCCGCCCCAATCGTAGCCGCCGACGATCGCGCGTTCGATGTGAAGCGCGTCCATGAAGGCGAGCAGGTCGGCGCCCAGCGCGGCCTGCTCGCCGGAGCGCAGCGTTGCAGGAAAGCGAAACCGCGTCGGACCGTAGCCGCGCAGCCAGGGCACCAGCACCCGCGCGCCGGCGTGTGCGAGCAACGGCGCGGCCTCGGCATAGGCGTTCACGTCATAGGGAAAGCCGTGGCCCACGATGCAGGGCCAGCCATCAGGTGCGCCGTATTCAAGATAGGCGATGTCGAGGACATCCGTGGTGATGGTTTTTCGTTGCATGGCTTTCTCACGGAGTTGCGCGGTCGTAGCCGGGATGGAGCGCAGCGCAATCCGGGATTCGCGGATACAGGCGTTCCCGCATTCCGCTTCGCTCCATGCGGGCTACAACGGCCTTACTTCTGCGGCCCGGACAGCGTGATGTCGCGTTCGGCGCGGAACACGTTGCTGTAGAGATTGGCGATCCACTGCCGGCCGATCTCGGTCTTGTTGAGATAGCCGATCTCGGTCTGGATGTGCGGTGCGACGCTGTTCCAGTAGAATTGCGGATAACGGTTCACGATGTCGGCGGGCGAGTCGTAGCCGAGCTGCCGGTTCATGCCCACTTCCTCGAACTCGTAATAGAGCGCGTTCGCTTTGCGCAGATAGTTGGGATCACCGAGCTGGCCGATGAAATCGGCAGCGCGCAGGATCGAGGCTTCGTCGTCATATTCCTGCCCCTCACGGGCCGGGAAGCGCGTCCCCTCGATGGCGCGGACGATGCGCTCAGAGTCGAGGCCGCGGATCGGCGGCAGCCGCCGCCGCACAAACAGTTGCGAGCGATCGACGTGATACATCATCAGACTGGCATCCGAAGCGCCGCGCGGCAGCGACACCTTGGTCCCGGCGTCGTCGATGATGAAGCCATCTTCGTCATCCTCCGGAAACAGGCCGCGGACATAGCCGATGTCGTGCGCAAGGCAGGCGATCAGGACATGAACGTAGTCGTCCGCCTCCAGGTGAGTGTGAAGGTACCGCCCGCTGAGAATGGAATGGCCGGCCAAAGTCACCAGCATCGTATGCTCGATGTTGTGGTAGAGCGCATCGCTGTTGCCGATGCATTCCATGGTGGTGCGCGTGGCGCTCTCGATGACGTTCGCCGACTCTTCGCCGTACCTGCGCCGCATGAACGAGCCCAGCAACTTCTCCAGGGATTCCGCCGCCAGTCTCGGTAACGTCATCATGGATGCAGCCCCGCTTGTCGGTGGTGTCCCACGCCAGCTCCCGACGTCCCATAGTTGTCCTCGGCGCGAGGATCAGCATAGCCCAAGTTGGGCCGAGGGACCAAATCCCGCACCCCAAATACGTAAATTAAGCTGCTCTTGTGCCCTGCGAGATCGTGGTTGCGGTCACGGCGCGATGCAGCCGGGCCGACCAGTCGGAAGGCTCCGGCCGAGGCGCGGAAATCAAATTTCGCTTTATCGGAGGTCAGCGCAAGGCTCGCGCGATGCGCGGCAGCCTGGCGCATGCGTCTTCATCGTCTTCGCGGCGGTGACGGCGGAGCGCGCCGTCACTCCACCAGCAGCACGTCGACGGCGACGCCGAGCTTCTGCTTGGGTGAGCCGAGGATGATGCCGTCGACCGGCGAGACGTCGGAGAAGTCGCGGGCCACCGCGAGCACGATATGGTCGTTCCCGACCAGGAGATCGTTGGTGGGATCGAAATCGACCCAGCCGAGCTCCTCCCCGCACCACAGCGACACCCAGGCGTGGGTGGCGTCCGCGCCCTGCAGGCGCGGCTGGCCCGGCGGCGGAATGGTCCGCAAGTACCCGCTGACATAGGCGGCTGGCAGACCGAGCCCGCGCAGCCCCGCGATCATCACATGGGCAAAATCCTGGCAGACGCCGTGACGTTTGTCGAAGACCTCGTTGAGCGGGGTCGAGATCACCGTCGCCTTGGGGTCGTAGCGAAACTGGTTGCGAATGCGATGCATGAGATCGACCGCGCCTTTGAGGATGCCCTCGCCGGCTGGAAAGCTTTCCGCCGCATAGGCGCTGACCGGGCGCAGCACCGGCACCAGCGGACTGGCAAAGACGTAGCCTACCGGCGAAGACGGCCCGAGGCTGGTCGCTTCGAAGGCGACGTCGCGGATGCTCTCCCAGGGCGGACTGACCGCATCGCGCGCCGGCGGCCGGCGCGTGACGGAGACGCGCGAGCGCGAGTCGATGCGCAGATTGCGATGCGCGGCCTCGATGACGACGCTCTCGGTCAGCGTGCCGAAGAAGTCGCGCCGGACATTGCGCTCGGACGGGCGCGGACGGATCTCCACCTGATGCGAGATCAGCTCCTGGCCGCCGCCGCTTCTGGGCTCCAGCCGCAGCGTGCAGCGGGCGAAGCTGACCGGACTTTCGTATTCGTAGGTCGTGACGTGACGGATGTCGTAGATCACGCCAGCCCCGTCAGCTTTTCCGGCCGGCTGGCATTGGGTCCGTGCGGGAAATAGTGCAGCCCGATCGCCTCGGCGAGGCTGAGCAGATCCTGCTCCAGCGCGAACAGCGTCTTCACGTCGAGCTTCTCGGCCTCGGCCGTCGCCAGCATCGCCTGCACCGCCACGGCAAGCCGCTGCGGCTGCTCGATCAGGCCGTGCTCCTTCAGGCTCGGCAGCGCCGCGATGTGCTCGTTCAGAGTCGCCACCTGGAACGCCACCGAACGCGGATTGTAGCAGTCGAGCACGGCGAGGTCGCGCACCGGGGCCAGGATCGGCGCCAGCAGATAGCGCGAGCGGTAGGTGATCTGGGAATCCACCAGCGTCAGCAGGATGTCGAGATCCTCGTCGCCGGCCTCGTCATAGGCAAATTGACGTGCAAAGCGCGTGGTGTTGATGGCGCGTTCGGTGCGGCGTCCGATGTCGAGGAAGCGCCAGCCGGCGGCGCGGTTCATGTTCTCCTGCGCAAGGCCCGCGAAGCTCGCCAGCTCCTGCAGGGTCAGCTCGGCGGCGCTGAGCACGCTGTCGTCGTCCTCGACCTCATGGGCGAGACGCTCGGCCATCTCGGTGATGACCTGCCAGGCGTCCGGCGACAGCCGCTCGCGCAACGACGTCGCGGTGCGCAGGGCCGCGCGCACCAGCGACAGCGCCGAGCCGAAGCGCTCCGCGCTCTGCAGCGCCTCGGCGACGATGCGCCCGGGCGCCGCGCGCGAGGTCTGCGAGATCGCGCCCCAGGCAACCAGCATGCGCTGGATGCGTTCGGACGATTGCAGCGAGGCCGCGGTACCCTTGTTGGGTCCGCTCGGCGAGCCCAGCGCGCGCACCAGGCGCAGCGTCGCCTCGGCGCGCTCGAGATAGCGGCCGAGCCAGAACAGATTGTCGGCGGCCCGGCTCGGCAGCACGCCGGCGATGCGGCGGATGCGGACCTTGTCGGTCGCGGGCAAGAGCGTCGCGGTCGAGACCTGCTTGTCGGAGACGACCCAGACGTCGGCGGCGCGGGCGCCGTCGCCCATCGACACCGCGCGCGCATCGGGCTGCTCGGCGATCCGGCAGAAGCCGCCGGGCATGATGGCCCAGCCGTCGGCCGTGGCGGCTGCGAACACGCGCAGCACGAAGGGGCGCGGCGTGAGCTGGCCCTGCTCCCACACCGGCATGGTCGAGAGCCGCACCACTTCCTGGCCGACATAGTCCATGCCGCGCGCGGCGATGGCGTCGATCAGGCGCTGGTGCCCGGCAGCATCGAGCTCGCTCGCGAGCACCGGGCCGCTCGAGTCGAAGCCGGGAACGCCGCGCCGGTAGGCGCCCTCGATCGCGACCTCGTCGAGCCGCGACAAAACTTCATCACGCGCGCTGCGCTGGCCGCACCACCAGGTCGCGATGTGCGGCATCTTCAGCTCTTCGCCGAGCAGGCGGCGGCTCAGCGCCGGCAGGAAGCCGAGCAGCGCGCGCGCCTCCAGCACGCCCGAGCCCGGCATGTTGGCGACGACGACGCCGTCCTTGCGCAGCACGTCGATCAGGCCGGGCACCCCTAACCGAGACGAGGCATCGAGCTCGAGCGGATCGAGCGAGTTGGAATCGACGCGGCGGAGCAGCACGTCGAGGCGCTTCAGGCCGGCGACGGTGCGGATGTGGATGCGGTTGTCGCTGACGGCGAGATCGTCGCCCTCGACCAGCAGGAAACCGAGATAGCGCGCCAGCGTGGCGTGCTCGAAATAGGTCTCGCTGAAGCTGCCGGGGGTGAGCACGCCGATGCGCGGCTCGTCGCGATCGGCGCGTGCGCGCAGACTGTCGCGGAACGCCTCGAAGAACGGCGCGACGCGCGGCACGTTCATCGACTTGTAGAGATCGGAAAAGGCGCGCGAGAGCACCAGGCGATTTTCCAGCGCGTAGCCCGCACCCGAGGGCGCCTGCGTGCGGTCGCCGAGCACCCACCAGCGGCCGTCGGGGCCGCGGCCGACGTCGGCGGCATAGATCGAGAGACAGCGCCCGCCGGGCGGCGGCACGCCGCAGACGGGGCGGAGATATTCGGGGCTGCCGGCGATCGCGGCGGCCGGCAGCGCGCCTTCGGCGACCAGACGGCCCTCGCCATAGATGTCGCGCAGCACGAGCTCGAGCAGCTCCGCACGCTGGGTGATGCCGGCGCAGAGCTGCTGCCAGTCGGCCTCGTCGATCAGCAGCGGCAGGTGGCTCAGCGACCAGGGCCGGTCGGCGCTGTCACCGGGGGCGCGGTAGGTGACGCCGGCCTCGCGCAGGTGACGGTCGGCCATGCCGAAGCGCCGCTCGACCTCGTCGGGCGCCAGCGCGCCGAAGGCGTCGAAGAAGCGGCTCCAGACCGCGCGGGGCGCCCCGTCGGGCCCCAGGAACTCGTCGGGGATGCCGGGCAGGCGGCTATAGTCGCGGACCCATTGCGCGATCCGCTGCTGGGCCTTCGCCCTGCCCGCCTGGTCGTTGTCTTCCGCTGCGCCCTCGCCCATGGGCCTTTCCCTTTCCCACCCTCATACTCATTGCAGGAGCGGGGTCCGCAAGTCGAGGGTCAGCGGAAATTCATTTGTGCGTTCCTCGGGCGGCGGCTGCATCGGCCCCGGGGTGTGACCGTGGTCCTGGAAGCGCGCCAGCCGCCGCGCCTCGGCCTCGTAGGTGTTGACCGGCTTGGTGTCGTAGTTGCGTCCGCCGGGATGGGCGACGTGGTAGACGCAGCCGCCGAGCGAGCGGCCGTTCCAGGTGTCGATGAGATCAAAGGTCAGCGGCGCATGGACAGGAATGGTCGGGTGCAGGCCGGAGGCCGGCTGCCAGGCCTTGAAGCGGACGCCGGCCACGGCCTCGGCCGAGCGGCCGGTCGAGGTCATCGGCAGGCGACGGCCGTTGCAGGTGACGACATGGCGGCCCTCGACGAAGCCTTCCGCCTTGACCTGGAGCCGCTCGACCGAGGAGTCCACATAGCGCACGGTGCCGCCGGCCGAGCCCTCCTCGCCGAGCACGTGCCAGGGCTCCAGCGCCTGGCGCAATTCCAGCGTCACCCCGCCATGATGGACGCGGCCGAAGGCGGGGAAGCGGAATTCGAGCTGGGCCAGATACCATTCCGGCTCGAACGGATAGCCGAACTGCTTGAGCTCGGAGAGCACGTCCTGAAAATCTTCCCAGATGAAATGCGGCAGCATGAAGCGGTCGTGCAGCGCGGTGCCCCAGCGCACGAACTTGCCCTGTTGCGGCTCGCGCCAGAATTTGGCGATCAGTGCGCGGATCAGGAGCTGCTGCGCCAACGACATGCGCGGATCCGGCGGCATCTCTAGCGCGCGGAATTCGACCAGTCCGAGCCGCCCCGTAGGCCCTTCCGGCGAATAGAGCTTGTCGATGCAGATCTCGGCGCGGTGGGTGTTGCCGGTGATGTCGACGAGCAGATGCCGGAACAGCCGGTCCACCAGCCACAGCGGCGTCTGATAGCCGGGCGGCGGCACGTGCGAGAGCGCGATCTCGAGCTCGTAGATGCTGTCGTGACGCGCTTCGTCGATGCGCGGCGCCTGGCTGGTCGGGCCGATGAAGAGGCCGGAGAAGAAGTACGACAGCGACGGATGGCGCTGCCAGTACAGGACCAGACTCTTCAATAGATCCGGCCGGCGCAGGAACGGCGAGTCCTGCGGGCTCGAGCCGCCGACCACGACGTGGTTGCCGCCGCCGGTGCCGGTGTGGCGGCCGTCGACCAGGAAGCGGTTGGCGCCGAGGCGCACCTTGGCGGCGTCCTCGTAGAGGCCGGAGGTGATTTCGACCGCATCGCGCCAGCTCTTGGCCGGCTGGATGTTGATCTCGATGACACCAGGATCGGGCGTGACCTTGATGACCTCGATGCGCGGATCGAACGGCGGCGGATAGCCTTCGACATGAACGGAGAGCTGCATCTCCTCCGCGGTGTCTTCCAGCGCCGAGATCAGCTCGAGATAATCCTCGATGCGCTCGACAGGCGGCATGAAGGCGCAGATCACGCCGTCGCGGATTTCCACCGCCATCGCGGTGCGGACGGGAATCGCCGTGTTGAGATATTCAGGGGACGTGCGCGGCGGCGACGGCGGACGCGCCATGCGGGTGAACACCGGCAGCTTGCCGCGCGGCTCCATTGGATCCTGCTCGACGATGTAGGGATACTGGTTCGGCGGGACGTGGCCGAGCGAGCCCATCGGCAGGCGCAGGCCGAGCGGTGAATCGCCCGGCGTCAGGAACAGATGATTGCGCCGGAGCGGCCAGCGCTCGCTGCGCCAGCGCGGCGGCGCATTCCAGCGCTGGATCGGCAGCACGAAGCCGCGCGGCGTGGTCAGGCCCTGGTCGAACACCCGCGCCATCCGCGCGCGCGCTTCGGGGTCAGACAGCTTCGAGTCCGTCGGATCGACATTGATCGGAAGGTCGGCTTCCTTCTGCAGCCAATAGACTGGATCCTCATAGGCCGGCATGATGTAGCCGAGATCGAGCCCAAGCCGCGCGGCGGTGCCCTCCATGAAGGCCTCGGCGTCCCTGACCTCGGGCCGCCGCGGGTTGGCGATCTTGGCGATGAGATCGGCGTTCTTCCAGATCGGCACGCCGTCCTTGCGCCAGTAGAGTCCGAAGGCCCAGCGCGGCAGGCTCTCGCCCGGATACCATTTGCCCTGGCCGTAATGCACCAGGCCGCCGGGTGCAAAGCGCGCGCGCAGGCGGCGGATCAGGTCGTCGGCGAGCGTGCGCTTGGTGGGGCCGACGGCTTCCGTATTCCACTCGCCCGCTTCGAGATCGTCGACCGAGACGAAGGTCGGCTCGCCGCCCATGGTGAGCCGCACGTCCTGCGCGGCGAGATCGCCGTCGACCTGCTCGCCGAGATCGTTGAGCCGGGCCCAGGATTCATCGGAGAACGGTTTTGTGATGCGCGGCGCCTCGCGGATGCGCTTCACGCTCATGTCGAAGGCGAACTCGACCTCGGCAAACCCGGCGCCGCCGGAGATCGGCGCGGCCGAGCGATAATGCGGCGTGGCGGCGACCGGGATGTGCCCCTCGCCGGCGAGCATGCCGGAGGTGGCGTCGAACCCGATCCAGCCCGCGCCGGGCAGATAGACCTCGGCCCAGGCATGCAGATCGGTGAAGTCGTTCTCGACTTCCGGCGGCCCCTCGATCGGATCGATGTCGGGACGGATCTGGATCAGGTAGCCGGAGACGAAGCGCGCGGCGAGCCCGAGATGACGCAGCGTCTGGATCAGCAGCCAGGCGGAGTCGCGGCATGAACCGGCGCAGGAGGTCAGCGTCTCCTCCGGCGTCTGCACGCCCGGCTCCATGCGGATGATGTAGCGGATCTTCTTCTGCAGTTCGCGATTGAGCTCGACCAGGAAGTTGACGGTGTTCGGCGCTTCGCGCGGGATCGAGGCGAGGTATCTCGCGAATTCGGGCTCGGGCTTGAGGGTTTCGAGATACGGCGCGAGCTCGGTCTTCAGGTCCTTCGGATAGTCGAACGGAAAGCTGTCGGCATAGGGCTCGACGAAGAAGTCGAACGGGTTGACCACGGTCATCTGCGCCGTGAAGTCGACCTCGAATTTCAGCTCGGTGGTCTTCTCCGGAAAGACGTAGCGCGCGAGCCAGTTGCCTTGCGGGTCCTGCTGCCAGTTCACGAAGTGGTTGGCCGGGGTGACCTTGAGCGAATAGCTCAGGATCGGCGTACGCGTGTGCGGCGCCGGCCGCAGGCGGATGGTCTGCGGTCCCAGATCGATCGGGCGGTCGTATTTGTAGTGCGTGACGTGGTGTAATGCGACGTAGATCGACACGGGGTGCGGTGCTCCAGCAGCTTTTTTGAGCAGAACACCTGACGTCAATGCGATCAAGCACTAACAACGGGCAGAGGGTGCCTATGCAAGGTGCGGGCCGGGTGCTGGTGGGTTGTCATCCGGCCGCGCCGGCGAGGCTGCTCTTCCCTTCTCCCCTTGTGGGAGAAGGTGGCGCGAAGCGCCGGATGAGGGGTTCTCTCCGGCCGCAAGACTATTCGAAAGGATCGAGACCTCTCACCCGGCTTCGCTTCGCCAAGCCACCCTCTCCCACAAGGGGAGAGGGTTCGCAGCGTACTCTTGGCAAAAATCCCTACGCCGCCGAGGTCAGCCGCTGCAAGAACTGCGTCACTTCGCGCCTTAGCGTCTCGACTTCGCCGTGGACGCGCTCGGAGGCGCTGTTGACGCGGGTGGCGACGCGGCCGGTGTCGGCGGCGGCTTCGCTGATGCCTGTGACGTTGGAGGACACCTCGGAGGTGCCGGCCGAGGCTTCCTGGACGTTGCGCGCGATCTCGCGGGTGGCAAGGCCTTGCTGCTCGATCGAAGTCGCGATCGAGGCGGTGATGCCGTTGATCTCGGTGATGGTCTGCGCGATGGCCTCCACGGCCGCGACCGAATTGGTGGTCGATTGCTGCATCTCGCCGACCTTGGCGCTGATCTCCTCAGTGGCCCTCGCGGTCTGGTTGGCGAGGCTCTTGACTTCGGAGGCCACCACCGCAAAGCCGCGGCCGGCCTCGCCCGCGCGCGCCGCCTCGATGGTGGCGTTGAGCGCGAGCAGGTTGGTCTGCGAGGCGATCTCGCTGATCAGCTTGACGACGTCGCCGATCCGCATCGCCGCGTCTGCCAGGTTACGGATCTCGCTGCCGGCGCGATTGGCTTCGTTCACCGCCCGCCCCGTGCTCGTGGTCGAGCCGGCCACCTGGCGGCCGATCTCGGCGATCGAGGATGCCAACTGCTCCGCCGCGCTGGCGACGGTGGCAACGTTGCGCGAAGCCTGGTCGGACGCGCTGAGCACGCCGGAGGTCTGCCGGCTGGTCTTGTCGGCTGCCGCTGCCATCTGGTGGGCGTCGGATTCGAGATCGGTCGCGGCGCCCATCAGCGTCCCGGCGACGCCGTCGAGATGCGTGCCGAACTGCTTTGCGAGGCCGGCGATCTCGACGACTCTGCGGCCGAGGCTGTCGGTGCCGGAATTGATGACGTTGGCTGAACGGCGGAACGAGCCCGGCAATCCGCGTGCAAGGATCTTGCGGAAATGCTTGCCGCGGCTGGCATAGTCCATCGATGCCGAGGCTTCGCGCTGGAAGGCATCGGTGATGTCGAGCATATCGTTGACGGATTTCTGGATGGACCCGATCCGCCCGGCCTGCAGCTCGCTGAGAATGCGCGCCTCGAGATCGCCATGCGCGGCCTTGCGGCAGACATCGGCGACCTCATCGACGGCCGCGGCCATGCGATGCTGGCACCAGACCGCATAGCCGAGCAGCACGACCGTCGTGCCGAGCAAGACGGCATTGGCTATACCGGTCACACCGAGCAGCGAAAGTCCGAACGCAACGACGGCAAGAACACACGCGAGCGCGGTCGCTCCCTGCGCCTTAGAGAGAGAGCACAAATTCATCGTAAGCGACACCCTGTTGCTCGAGCAGTCCGACCATGGCCTCGAAGCTGGCATGCATGCCGTCCTTGGCATTGGCATGTCGCGCCTCTTCCGCACACAGCGTCTTGTAGATCGGCTTGATGCGGTCGACCTGCGCCGGATCGGGCTTGCGGCGGTTGGAGTGATAGCCGACGATGTTGCCGCGCTCGTCGAAGGTCGGCGTGACGTGGGCGAACACCCAGTAATGGCTGCCGTCCTTCGCCAGATTGACGACGTAGGCGAATATCTCCTGCTTGGACTGCAGCGTATCCCAGAGCAGCTTGAACACCGCGCGCGGCATGTCGGGATGGCGGATCAGGCTGTGGGGCGCGCCCATCAGCTCGGCGTAAGAGTATTTCGCCATGCGCATGAAGACGTCGTTGGCGTAGGTGATGCGGCCCTTGAGATCGGTCTTGGACACGATCAGCTCCTCCTCACCGAGGAGATTTTCCACGCCACTCGGCCGTATCGCACGCGTCATCATTGACGAATCCTGTCGAAGGGCAGCGCCCTCGAAGGAGTCGCCCGCATCGCCTCACGATTACGGCGCGAAATCTTAATCCCGAGTGACCGCAGGAACTCCTGCGATCATATGACACCTACGTATGACTACGTAGGTGTCCGCGTCTGTCATTTCGGCAGCGAGGTGCATCAGCACCGTCACATCGTCGCGCCCAGCACCCAGGGTGCGAACTCGGCGCCGCCGAAGTCGAAGCTTTCGCTCTTGGTCGGCTGGCCCGAGGCGGTCTTGAGGATGAGTTCGAAGATGCGCTGGCCGCATTGCTCGACGCTCTCTTCGCCTTCGAGGATGGTGCCGCAATTGACGTCCATGTCCTCTTCCATGCGCTTGTACATGGGCGTGTTGGTGGCGAGCTTGATCGAGGGCGCGGGCTTGCAGCCGAACACGCTGCCGCGGCCGGTGGTGAAGCAGACGAGGTTGGCGCCGCCGGCGACCTGCCCGGTTGCGGCGACGGGATCGTAGCCGGGCGTGTCCATGAAGACGAAGCCGCGCTTGCTCACCGGCTCGGCGTAGCGCAGCACCTCGACGAGATTGGTGGTGCCGGCCTTGGCCATCGCGCCGAGCGACTTTTCCAGGATGGTGGTGAGGCCGCCGGCCTTGTTGCCGGGGCTCGGATTGGCGTTCATCTCGGCGCCTTCGCGCCTCGTGTACTCGTCCCACCAGCGCATGAGGTCGACCAGCTTCTCACCGACCTCGCGGCTGACGGCGCGACGCGTCAAGAGATGCTCGGCGCCATAGGTCTCCGGCGTCTCCGACAGGATCACGGTGCCGCCGTGGCGGACGACGAGATCGCTGGCGGCTCCAAGTGCCGGATTGGCCGACACGCCGGAATAGCCGTCCGAGCCGCCGCATTGCAGCGCTACGGTGAGCTCGCTCGCCGGCACCGTCTCGCGCTTGACCTTGTTGGCGTCAGTGAGCGCCTCGCGCACGAAGGCGATGCCTGCTTCCACCGTCTTGCGGGTGCCGCCGACCTCCTGGATGTCCATCGCGCGCAGGCGTCCCGCGAGCTTCTGCTCTTCCATCAGCCCGCCGATCTGGTTCACCTCGCAGCCGAGGCCGAGCACGATGACGTGGGAGAAATTGACGTGCCGCGCATAGCCGCCGAGGGTGCGGCGGAGCAATGCCAGCGGCTCGTTCTGCGTCATGCCACAGCCGGTCTTGTGGGTCAGCGCGACCACGCCGTCGACGTTGGGGAAATCGGCCAGCGGATTGTCGCCGGTAAAGGGATTCTTCTTGAAGACGTCGGCGACGAGGCTTGCGACATGCGCGCTGCAATTCACCGAGGTGAGGATGCCGATATAGTTGCGCGTGGCGACGCGGCCGTCCGGGCGGCGGATGCCTTCGAAGGTCGCCGGCAGATCGAAATTCGGCGTCGGCTTGACGTCGGCGCAATAGGCGTAGTCCTTGGCGAAGTCGCCCATGCCGCAGTTCTGCACGTGCACGTGCTGGCCCGGCGCGATCGGAATGGTCGCAAAGCCGATGATCTGGCCGTAGCGGATCACGGGCTCGCCGACGGCGATCGGCTTGATCGCCACCTTGTGGCCGGAAGGAATGCGATCGACCGTGGTCACGCCGTTGGCCACCACCGTTCCCGGCGGCAGGCTCGCGCGCGCGATCACCACGCCATCATCGGGATGCAGGCGGATGACGGGGCTGATGGTCATGGGTATCTCCTTGGGTCTCTTACTTCACCTCTGCCCGTTCTTGCGGGGAGAGGGCGGATGGCTGGCGATGCGAAGCATCGTCGGGTGCGATCCACATGCGAGTTCGATTCGTGTTGAGAGAGGCCCCTCACCCTTTCCCTCTCCCAGCAAGAGCAGGGAGAGGGAAAGGAGAGAGCTCAGGCCTTGCCGGCCGAATCCTTGCGGGTCGCGTTGACCTGCATCTTGGCATAGGTCGTCATCAAGCCGACCTCGTTCGAGAGCGTCACCAGCTTGAAGCCCATGTTGATGGCACGTGCGGCGCCCTCGGCGCCGCTGCAATGAATGCCGGGATTGAGGCCGCGCTTGCCGCATTCCTTGATGATCTTCTCGTAAATGGCGAGGATCTCGGGCTCGCTACGGTCGAGCTTGGGCTCGAGTCCGTAGGAGAAGCCGAGATCGGACGGCCCGATATAGACGCCGTCGATGCCTTCGACGTCGAGGATCGCTTCCATGTTCTCGACCGCGGTCTTCGTCTCCATCATCGGCAGCAGCACGATCTCGTCGTTGGCCGTCTTCTGATAGGAGCCGGCGGTGCCGTACATGCCGGCGCGGATCGGGCCGTTGGAGCGCACGCCCTTCGGCGGATATTTCGCATAGGAGACGAGGTTGCTGGCTTCCTGCGGCGTGTTGACCATCGGGCAGATCACGCCATAGGCGCCGCCGTCGAGCACCTTGCCGATGATGCCGGGCTCGTTCCAGGGCACGCGGACCATCGGGGTCACGGGGTGCTTGTCCATGGCCTGAAAGCACTGCACCATCGAGAGATAGTCCTGCACGCCGTGCTGCATGTCGACCGTGACGCTGTCGAAGCCGCATTGCGCGACCATCTCGGCCGAGAAGCCGGAGGGAATTGCCAGCCACGCATTGACCACGGCCTTGCCCGACTTCCAGATCTCTTTGACTTTGTTCGCCACGTTGCCTTCCTTCTTTGTTGTTTGACCGTCGTCACCATGACGAGCGCCGCGACAAGGCGATGCCGTTATTACCGCGAAGTCGATCCCCGCGCTACGTTCGCAATGACGCAAGATGTCATCCGGCAGGGGGGGCGTCATCCGTCCCGGCGCCGACTTTCGAGCGATCGGCCTGGGCGGCACTTTGAGCGAAAAAATGCGGCCATGTCCATGACAGTTGCCTCGCCGGAGCGCATATCTGCTGTCACTCCTCGGCACTTGCCTCGTTGGCGGCGCCGAGCTCCGCAAGACTCTGTTCGAGCTCGCCGAGCATCTCCTGCAATTCGGCGAGTTTGCGGGCGCCGAACCGGCTGGTGATTTCCGCGTAGATCGCCTCCGACGTCGGCGCCACGGCGGCCATCAGCTTCACGCCCTCCTTCGAGATCGAGACCATGCTACGGCGCTGGTCCGCCTTCGCCGTCTTGCGCTCGATCAGATTGCGCGCCTCGAGATCGCGCAGGATACGCGACAGGCTCGGTCCGAGCAGAAACGCAGTGCGCGCGAGTTCCGTGACCTCGGCGGCCTCGATGGCGGCGAGCGCGCGCAGGATGCGCCATTGTTGCTCGGTCAGGCCGTGCTCGCGCAGCGAGGGACGGAACTGCCGCATCACTGCCTCGCGCGCCCTGAGCAGCGACATCGGCAGCGAGCGCGAGAAGTCGCGCATCGGCACTTGCCGCGCAGCAGGCGCGCTTCCGTTCGCAGGATCGGCCGGTCTCTTGCTCATGGCGCCCTTTCAAGCCGCATAACGTTTGCAGTGCAGCAAACCCAGATTCTGTTTGACGCATTCACTTAACATGTTAAGCATCTCCGGGCACCACGATTTGTAAGATCACGGATGGCGCTTTCCAACGACGATATCCAGGCTTGCGCGAGGCGTCTGCACCAGGCGGAGAAGACCCGCACGCAGATCCGCCAGCTCTCGCAGGATTTCCCAGAGATCAGCATCGCCGATGCCTACGCGATTCAGAAGGCCTGGGTCGACGTCAAGATCGCGGAGGGGCGCATCGTCAAGGGCCACAAGATCGGGCTGACCTCCAAGGCGATGCAGAGCGCGCTCAGTATCGACGAGCCGGACTCCGGCGTTCTGCTCGACGACATGTTCTTCGCCGATGGCGGCCTCGTTCCGACCGGGCGCTTCATTGCGACGCGCGTCGAGGCCGAGCTCGCCTTCGTCATGAGCAAGCGGCTCGCCGGCCCCGACTGCACCATGTTCGACGTGCTCAATGCCACCGACTTCGTGGTGCCGGCGCTGGAGATTTTGGATACGCGGATCGAGCGCGTCGATCCCAAAACCAAGGCGACGCGCAAGATTTTCGACACCATCGCCGACAATGCGGCGAATGCCGGCATCGTGCTTGGCGGCCGGCCGATCCGTCCGCTGGACGCCGATCTGCGCTGGATCGGTGCGCTCTGCTTCAAGAACGGCCAGCTCGAAGAGACCGGCCTTGCAGCCGGCGTGCTCAATCATCCCGCGACCGCCGTGGCGTGGCTTGCCAACAAGATCGCGCCGCTTGGGCTGGCGCTGGAGCCGGGCCAGGTCGTGCTCGCCGGCTCCTTCATCCGTCCAATCGAGACCCGCAAGGGCGACACAATCCAGGCTGACTATGGCGCCTATGGCTCGGTGAGCTGCTACTTCGCTTAAGACGACAAGAAGACAGGGAGTGAAACCGCGATGCCGCATTTCACGATCGAATATTCGGCCAATCTCGATGGCCGCCTCGACATCGGCACTGTGTGCGAGGTCGTGCGCAAGGCGGCCGTGGAGACCGGCATCTTCCCGCTCGGCGGCATCCGCGTCCGCGCCGTGAGGTGCGAGCATTACGCGATTGCAGATGCGCGGCAGGACTACGGCTTTCTCGACATGGTCTTGCGCATCGGCGAGGGCCGCGACCTTGCTACGCGCCAGAAGGCCGGCGAGCACGTCTTCCAGGCGCTTTCAAGACATCTCGATCCCGTCTTCGCCGCCAGCAAGTTCGCTCTGTCGTTCGACATGCAGATCAACGACAAGGACACGAGCTGGAAGCGCAACAACATCCACGACGCCCTGAAAGTGGAGGCCGCCCATGGATAAGCCCACTCCGAAAGCCGACGTATTCCAGGCCAACCGCGACCGCGTCGCGCCGCTGCTGAAGACTATGCGTGCCGACGGCATCGGCCACATGATCGACGGCAAGACCGTCGCCTCGATCTCCGGCGAGACCTTCGAGACCAGGTCGCCGGTCGATGGCGCGGTGCTCGCCAGCGTCGCCCGCGGCAATGCCGAGGATATCGACGCGGCGGCAACGGCCGCGGCGCTCGCCTTCAAATCCTGGCGCGACATGGGCCCGGCGATGCGGCGCAAGCTGCTGCATCGTGTGGCTGACGCGATCGAGGACAACGCCGACGACATCGCCGTGCTCGAATGCATCGACACGGGACAAGCCTATCGCTTCATGGCCAAGGCCGCGATCCGCGCCGCCGAGAACTTCCGCTTCTTCGCCGACAAATGCGCCGAGGCGCGCGACGGCCTCAACACGCCGAGCGACGAGCACTGGAACATCTCGACACGCGTGCCGATCGGCCCGGTCGGCGTGATCACGCCTTGGAACACGCCGTTCATGCTCTCGACCTGGAAGATCGCCCCTGCCCTCGCGGCCGGCTGCACGGTCGTGCACAAGCCGGCCGAATGGTCGCCGGTGACGGCGTCCATTCTGGCAAGGCTGGTCAAGGAAGCGGGCGTGCCCGACGGCGTGCTCAACACCGTGCACGGCTTTGGCGAAGAGGCCGGAAAGGCGCTGACCGAGCATCCCGCCATCAAGGCGATCGGCTTCGTCGGCGAGAGCGCGACGGGCTCGGCGATCATGGTTCAGGGTGCGCCGACCCTGAAGCGCGTGCATTTCGAGCTCGGCGGCAAGAACCCCGTGATCGTGTTCGACGATGCCGATCTCGACCGCGCGCTCGATGCCGTCGTGTTCATGATCTACTCGCTCAACGGCGAGCGCTGCACCTCGTCGAGCCGCCTGCTGGTCCAGCAGAGCATCGCGGAGAAATTCGTGGAGAAGCTGACCGCGCGGGTGAAGACGCTGAAGGTCGGCCATCCCCTCGATCCCGCCACCGAGATCGGCCCGCTAATCCACGAGCGGCACCTGGCAAAAGTCTGCTCCTATTTCGACGTCGCCCGGCAGGACGGCGCCGTGATTGCGGTCGGCGGCAAGGCCCATGACGGTCCCGGCGGCGGACACTATGTCGAGCCGACGCTGGTGACCGGCGCGCACGGCAAGATGCGCGTGGCGCAGGAGGAGGTGTTCGGCCCCTTCCTCACCGTGCTGCCGTTCAAGGACGAGAACGACGCGATCGAGATCGCCAACGACATCCGCTATGGCCTCACCGGCTATGTCTGGACCAACGACGTCGGCCGCGCGCTGCGCGTCGCCGATGCGCTGGAGGCCGGCATGATCTGGGTGAATTCGGAAAATGTCCGCCATCTGCCGACGCCGTTCGGCGGCATGAAGGCCTCCGGCATCGGCCGCGACGGCGGCGACTACTCGTTCGACTTCTACATGGAAACCAAGCACGTCTCGCTGGCGCGGGGCACGCACAAGATTCAGAAGCTGGGAACTTAGGAAATGGTCATTCCGGGGCGTGCGCAGCACGAGCCCGGAATCCGTTCATCCACCAACTTTGCTGCGCGATAGATTCCGGGCTCGGCTCTTCGAGCCACCCCGGAATGACAGGACCGAGGGGAAAGCCAATGCCCGTACCGCAACACGTCTTCGAGCCGCCGTTCAACATCATCCGTTCCAGCCACGTCGTGCTCGACGTCACCGATCTGAAGCTGAGCCGCGAGTTCTACGAGACCACCGTCGGCCTGCATGTCGAGGACGCCCACGACAGCGTCGTGTACCTGCGCGCGGCGGAGGAGCACCAGCATCACTCGCTGGTGCTGCGGAAAGCAGCCGCACCGGCCTGCGCCCGGCTCGGCTTCAAGGTCGGCAACGAGAAGGATCTCGACAAGGCCGCCGCCTTCCTCTCGGAGAACGGCCTCCCTTACGCCTTCGCCGACCAGCCCTTCCAGGGCCGCACCCTTCAGTTCACCGATCCCTTCGGCTTCCAGATCGAGCTCTATGCGTCGATGGAGCGGCGGCCGCATCTGCTCCGCCGCTACGACCTCTACCGCGGCTGCCACCCGCAGCGGCTCGACCATTTCAACGTCTTCGCCGCCGAGGTGCAGGACACCGTCGATTTCTACGCACGGCTCGGCTTCCGCCTCACCGAATATGCCGAGGAGGACGGGCCCAACGGCCGCATCGCCGCGGCCTGGATGCATCGCAAGGGCAACGTCCACGATTTCGCGATGACCAACGGCAAGGGCCCTCGCCTGCACCATTTCGCCTACTGGACGCCGACGGCGATGAACATCATCCATCTCTGCGACGTCATGGCCTCGCAAGGTTTTGTGAAGAACATCGAGCGCGGCCCGGGACGCCACGGCATCTCGAACGCGTTCTTCCTCTACGTGCGCGATCCTGACGGCCACCGCCTCGAGCTCTACACCAGCGATTATTTCACCGGCGATCACGACCACGAGCCGCTGCGCTGGTCGCTGCGCGACCCGCGCCGCCAGACGCTGTGGGGCGCACCGGCGCCGCGGTCATGGTTCGAGCAGGGCTCGCCGTTCACCGGCCAGGCCGTGCGCGAGCCGAAATTCGTGGCCGACGTGCTGGTGGCTGACTGATGAAACTCCCTCGCCTCGCCACCTATTCCGTCAAGGGTGAAACGCGCTATGGCGCCGTCCTCGAGGGCGGCATCGTCGATCTCTCCGCGCGCTATGCCAAGGATTATCCGACGCTCCGCGAGGTGATCGCGGCCGGGAAGCTCGTGAGCCTCGCCGAAGAAGCCGCTGGCCGCACGCCGGTTCACGCGCTCAACGAGATCACCTGGCTGCCGCCCGTCCCCGCGCCGGAAAAGATCATCTGCATCGGCGTCAACTATCCCGACCGCAACGCCGAGTACAAGGACGGCCAGGAGGCGCCGAAATATCCGAGCATGTTCATGCGGAGCCCACGCTCCTTCGTCGGCCATGAAACGCCGCTGGTGCGCCCGCGCGCCTCGCACCAGCTCGACTATGAGGGCGAAATCGTGCTGGTGATCGGCAAGCAAGGCCGGCACATCGCCGAGAGCGCCGCGCTCGATCACATTGCGGCACTGACGCTCTGCAACGAAGGCTCGGTGCGCGACTGGCTGCGCCACGCGAAATTCAACGTCACGCAAGGCAAGAACTTTGATTCCAGCGGCAGTCTCGGCCCGTGGCTGGTGCCTTACACCAGGGAAGCACAGATCGCGGACATCCGCCTCACCACGCATGTCAATGGCGAGCTCAGGCAGGACGACCGTACCAGCCGGCTGATGTTTCCGTTCCGCTATCTCATCAGCTATATCTCGACCTTCGCAACGCTCGTCCCCGGCGACGTCATCGTCACGGGAACGCCGACCGGGGCCGGCGCGCGGTTCGAACCGCCGCGCTACCTCAAACCGGGCGACGTCATCGAGGTCGCGGCCGAAGGCATCGGCTCCTTGCGCAACGGCGTCGTCGACGAAGCTTGAACAAGATTGGAATGATGCAATGACCACCCTCACCGGCGGCGAAGCGATCGTAAGCGGGCTTGTCGCCCATGGCGTGGACACCGTGTTCGGCCTGCCCGGCGCGCAGATCTACGGGCTGTTCGACGCCTTCCATCAGGCCCAGCTCAAGGTGATCGGCGCGCGGCACGAGCAGGCCTGCGGCTACATGGCCTTCGGCTATGCGCGCGCCAGCGGCCGGCCCGGCGTGTTCAGCGTGGTGCCCGGCCCCGGCGTGCTCAACGCCAGCGCGGCGCTGCTCACCGCCTATGGCTGCAACGAGCCCGTGCTGTGCGTGACCGGTCAGGTGCCGACGCAATTCCTCGGGAAGGGGCGCGGCCATCTGCACGAGATGCCGGACCAGCTCGCCACCTTGCGCACCTACGTGAAATGGGCCGACCGGATCGAAACGCCCGGCAATGCACCGACCACGGTGGCGCGAGCCTTCCAGGAGATGACCTCGGGGCGGCGCGGCCCCGCCTCGATCGAGATGCCCTGGGACATCTTCACCCAGCGCGCGGATACCGCCACAGCGCAGGTGCTGGAGCCGCTGCCTGCGCCGCTTCCCGATCCCGACCTGATCAAGCAGGCGGCCGCGCTGATCAAGGCGAGCAAGGCGCCGATGATCTTCGTCGGCAGCGGCGCCATCGAGGCAGGCGAGGAGATCCTCGAGCTCGCCGAGATGATCGATGCGCCGGTGGTCGCCTTCCGCAGCGGCCGCGGCATCGTCTCCAACGCGCATGAGCTCGGCCTCACCACGGCCGCCGCTTACAAGCTGTGGCCCAACACCGATCTCATGATCGGCATCGGCACGCGGCTGGAGCTGCCGACGATGTCGCGCTGGCCGTATCGGCCCGCCGGCCTGAAGAGCATCCGCATCGACATCGATCCGGTCGAGATGCGGCGGTTCATCTCGGATACGGCCATCGTTGCCGATGCCAAAATCGCAACCGCCGATCTCGCTGCCGCCGTGCGCAAGGCCGGCTACAGCAAGACCGCCGGCCGGCGCGGCGCGATCCGCGAAGCGACCGCGGCCGCGCAACAAGAGATCCAGCGCGTCCAGCCGCAAATGGCGTATCTCGACATCCTGCGGGAGCTGCTGCCGGCGAACGCTATCGTGACCGATGAGCTGTCCCAGGTCGGCTTCGCCTCCTGGTACGGCTTTCCGATCTACCGGCCGCGCACCTTCATCACGTCAGGCTACCAGGGCACGCTCGGATCGGGTTTCCCGACCGCGCTAGGCGCCAAGGTGGCGAACCCCGACAAGCCTGTGGTCGCCATCACCGGCGACGGCGGCTTCATGTTCGGCGTGCAGGAGCTCGCCACCGCCGTCCAGTTCAACATCGGCGTGGTGACGCTGGTGTTCAACAACAACGCCTATGGCAACGTCCGCCGCGACCAGCGCGAACGCTTCGATGGCCGCGTGGTGGCGTCCGACCTCGTCAATCCGGATTTCGTCAAGCTCGCGGAGTCCTTTGGCGTGGCAGCTGCGCGCGTCACCGCGCCGGACCAGTTCAAGGCGGCGATGGAGAAGGCGCTTAGCCACGGCGGGCCGTATCTGATCTCGGTCGAGGTGACGCGCGACTCCGAGGTGAGTCCGTGGGCGTTCATTCATCCGCCGAAGCCGTAAACGAAGCATCGTCTTTCCGGGACTCGTCCCTTCTCCCCTTGCGGGAGAAGGTGCCTTCCCGAAGGGCGATCCACCTTCTCCCACAAGGGGAGAAGGAAGATCACCGCGTCCTGCGAAACGTCAGATTGATCCGTTTCCGTCCCAGCAGCGCATGCTCACCCTCGGCGAGCGGCGCAACGCCGTGATAGGCGAGCCTGGACGGGCCGCCCCAGACCACGACGTCGCCATGGACGAGGCGAAAGCGGCGCGGCTTGTCGGCGCGCGCGAGGCCGCCGAACAGGAAGGTCGCGGGCAGGCCGAGCGAGGCCGAGACGATCGGGGCCGAATAATCCAGCTCGTCCTTGTCCTGATGCAGCGACAGTCGGGTGCCGGGCTCGTAGCGATTGACGAGGCAGGCATCGGGCGAAAAGCCTTCAAAACCGCCCTGCTCTGCCGCGCGGCGAGCGAGATCGCAAAACACCGGCGGCATCGCCGGCCATGGCGCGCCGGTTCGCGGATCGATGGGATCATAGCGATAGCCGGTGTGATCGGTGATCCAGCCGCGCTCGCCGCAATTGGTCATCGCGACCGACATCTGATAGCCGCCGGGCGTGGTCATGCGCCGGAACGGCGATTGCGCCACGATCGCACGCACGGCTTCGATCAGCTCGCTTTCGATCGGCTTGATGAAGCCGCGCAGCAGCACGGCGCCGTCCGCGATCTCCTCGCGCGAGGGCTGCGCCTCGGCAACACTGTCGAACAAATCAGCCGTCAATGACTCACTCATTTCGCATCATGGAAGATCACGCCAAGCGTGTGGCGCTTGCCGGACCTGATCCGGCTGACGCCATGGCGGAGATTAACGCGGTAGGCGCCGCGCGTCCCCTGCATCGGGCGGTGATGCACGGCGAAGGCGACCGCATCGCCCTGCATCAGCGGAACCACCTCGGCGCGGGACTGCATGCGCGGGCGCTGCTCGGTCAGCACGAACTCGCCGCCGGTGAAATCGCGCCCGGGCTCGGACAAGAGGATCGCGACCTGGAGCGGGAACACGTGCTCGCCATAGAGGTCCTGATGCAGGCAATTGTAGTCGCCGGCCTCGTATTGCAACAGCAGCGGCGTCGGCCGCGCCTGGCCGGCCTCATGGCAACGCTTGAGGAATGCCGCGTGCGCTGTGGGATAGCGGATGACGATCCCCATCGCTTCGTTCCAGCGATTGGCGACGACTTGAAGATGCGCATAGAGCGCCGGGCGGAGCTGTGCGATCGGATCGGGCAGCGGATAGGAGAAGTACTTGTACTCGCCGCGGCCAAAGCCGTGGCGGCCCATGACGATGCGGCTGCGGAAGTGGGTGTCGTCGGGATAGAGGGCGGCGATCGCGCGGCATTGGTCGGGCGTCAGCAGGTTCTTCAGGACGGCGCTGCCCTGGGAGTCGAGCTCGGCGGTGATCTGCGGCCAGTCGAGTGCGTCGACGTGGGCGGCGAAGTGGGAGGGGTGGGCTGATTTTCGTGCGGTCATTGTCATAGCAATCACCCTCGCAGCCGGACGTTCACCCCGCCACCCGATTTCCGATGATTATCTCCCCGTCATTGCGAGCTCCGCGAAGCAATCCAGAATCCCTCCGCGGAACCAGTCTGGATCGTCGCAAGGGCTCCTCGCAATGAGGGAGGAGAGAGTTGCGCTCTCAATATCGGGGGAGGCGCCTCAGCCCCTCACCGGCAGCGTCGTCACGTCATACCCGTGCCTGATCGTCCGCTTCAGCACGGGGTCCTCGAGCTCGAAGTCGAAGCGGTCGGCCGGGCGAATGCCGCCCTTGGCCGCAAACGTCCCGCCGAACATGGCGCAGCCATCGGGGAACTTGCCGCCTTCGAAGCCGCGCGCGATCAGATCAGTGACCGGCAGCATCGCATCCAGCGTGCCCTCCTGGTAGAGCACGCGCTCGCCCTTGATGGTGGCATAAGAGCGCAGGATCATCTTGTCCCAGTGGCCGATGACGTCCTCGAGCTCCCACAGCGTCGACGCGATCGGCTTGTCACACATCTGCTTGGAGACCGTGACGTTATAGGCCTCGACCTTGCGATCGGTGTGGTCGGAGCCGCAGCCGACGAAGATGCGGCCCTGCCAGCCGATCAGCACGAACTCGACCTCGCCACTGGAATCGCCACCGGTGCATTCGATGCTGTCTTCCTGGGTCAGCCGCCGCGCCGATGCACGGTAGTAGATCGGCGTCGAGGCAGGGGGGGCGATGCCCATCTCCTGCAGCTCGGCGATGTGCTTGTCGCGCGCGACCGGGTCGCGGCCGGTCCAGCCGGCAATGACCATCTGGTCGATCGCCAAGGTCAGCGGCGTGGTGGTGTCCTGGGCGTCGACGATGAAAGTGAGATCAAACACGAATGACGGCCTCCATGCCGGCAGCAAGTTCAAAGATGCGGCGGTCCGAGCCGCCGGCGCCCGCCAGCATCAGGCCGACCGGGACGTCACCCTCGCGATGGCAGGGCAGCGAGATGGCGCAGCCGTCGATCATGTTGATGAGGGTGCAGTTGCGCAGCGCGCGCAGGTTCTGGGTGGTGAACGCCTTGTCGTCGGCAAGGTCCGCGATCTTCGGCGGCGTATTGGCGGTGGTCGGCAGCACCAGGGCGTCATAGGGCGCGATGCGGGCGTTGACGCGGGCGATCAGCGAGCGGCGCTCGTTGAGCAGATCGATGTAGTCGGCCGCGCTCTGCGCCTCGCCGCGCATGATGCGGACGAAGACGCGGGGATCGTAGACGTCGCCCTTGGCCGTGATGAGATAGCGGTGCCAGGCATAGCTCTCGGAGGCAGCGAAGCCGCCCTTGGCGTTCATCGGGCCGATGTCGTGGAATTCGGCCATCTCGATCCGCTCGATGGCTGCGCCGTGGTCGGCCAACGTCTTCAGCGCGCGCTCGAAAGTCTCGGAGACCGCCGCGTCGAGATCGTCGAGCGCGATCGTGGTCGGCACCGCGAGCCGCATGCCCTTCAGGGGACGCGGCTTCAGCGCGACGATCGGCTCGCCCGCGAGCACGGCGTCGAGTATGGCACAGCAGCTGACCGATCGCGCCAGTGGCCCGATGCTGTCGAGCGAGAAGGACAGCGGCACGGAGCCATCGAGCGGAACGCGGCACTGCGTCGGCTTGTAGCCGACGATGCCGTTGAAGGCTGCCGGAATCCGGCAGGAGCCACCGGTGTCGGTGCCGAGCGCGCCATGCGCCATGCCGTCGAGCACGGAGACCGCGGCGCCCGAGGAGGAGCCGCCGGGCACATGGCCCCGACCATCGGCCCGGTTCCAGGCACCCTTCGGCGTGCCGTAATGCGGATTGATGCCGATCCCGGAATAGGCAAACTCGGTCATGTTGGTGCGCCCGATCAGCACGAAGCCGGCATTGCGCAGCCGGGCGACCGCCACCGCATCGTGCTCGGCCGGATCGGAATCATCGAGCGCACGGGAGCCGGCGCGCGTCGTCTGCCCCTTGACGTCGAACAGATCCTTGATCGAGATGGGAATGCCGGCGTAGCGCGAGGGCGCCGCCTTGACCTTGCGCAGGGCATCCATGGCGTCGGCGGTCGCCAGCGCGGCATCCTTGTCGACATGGATGAAGGTGCGCTGCCCCTCGCCGGCGGGATCGGCGATCCTGGCGATGCACGCCTCGACCAGCTTGCGGGAGGTGGTGCGGCCGCTTTCGAGGTCGTCGGCGAGCTTGGCCAGTGTCGGAAAATCGGGCATGTCTGTCTCACGGAATATTGGCGCGCGCAATCTATAGCGCTGGCTCAGTTCGACACAAGCATTGTGCGCATGATGGCATGCATGCGCATTGCTGGACCGTTGACGCACGATGGTCGATTGTCGCATCAATCGAAACAGGCAGGCGTAGCGCCTGCCCATCGTCGAAAGAAGTCCTGGGAGGGCGTTCCGAGATGGCCGAACCGCAGCGCGCGCGACCGAAACCGACGCCGGAAACCCAGCATTTCTGGGACGGCACCAAGGCCGGCGAGCTGCGCCTGCAACGCTGCGACGCCTGCGCGCATGTCTACTTCCCGCCTCGCCCGTTCTGCCCATCCTGCGCCTCGCGCAAGGTCAGCATCTTCAAGGCGAGCGGCAGGGGTTTCCTCTACAGTTACGTGATCAACCACCGCCCCGCCGCGCCCGGCTTCACGCCGCCCTACGCGATCGCGGTGGTCGAGCTCGCCGAGGGCCCGCGGATGATGAGCAACATCATCGACTGCCCGCAAACCCCGGAGGCGCTCGAGCTCGACATGAAGCTCGAGGTCGCTTTCCAGGAGCTCGACGACAAGTTCACCCTCCCCGTGTTTCGTCCGGTGAAGGGGTAGAGCATGCGCAGGAACCAGGTTGCCGTCGTCGGCGCGGCCGAGACCACCGAGCTCGGTGTCATCCCCAACGCCTCGCAGCTCCAGCTCCACGCGGATGCGGCGCTCAATGCCATTGCCGATGCCGGGCTGAAGCTGTCCGACATCGACGGCTTTGCCACCGCGGTCGAAACGCCGCAGCAGGTCTGCCACTATCTCGGCATCAAGCCGACCTGGGTGGACGGCACCTCGGTCGGCGGCTGCTCGTTCATGCTGCACGTCCGCCACGCGGCGGCTGCGATCGAGGCCGGCCTGTGCAAGACCGTCCTGATCACCCACGCCGAGAGTGGCAAGTCGATGATCGGCAAGCTGCCGCGCTCGATCCCTGCCGACAGCCTGCAAGGCCAGTTCGAGGCGCCCTATGGCGTCTACGGCCCGCCCAGCATGTTCCCCATCCCGGTGCTGCGCTTCATGAAGACCTACGGCATCACCCACGAGCAGCTGGCTTCGGTTGCGGTGGTGCAGCGGGAATGGGCCGCGAAGAATCCGCGCGCGATGATGAAGGACCCGATCACGGTCGCCGACGTGCTCAACTCGCGCATGATCGCCTATCCGTTCCGCCTTCTGCAATGCTGCCTCGTCACCGACGGCGGCGGCGCGCTGATCCTGACCTCGGCCGACCGCGCCAGGGATTTTCCTCGCAAACCGGTCTACATCATGGGCACCGGCGAAAGCGTGGAGACGCCGATGGTCAGCCAGATGGAGACGTTCAACTCCTCGCGCGCCTTCAAGGTTGCCGGCCCCCTCGCCTTCAAGGAGGCCGGCATCGCCCACAAGGACGTCGATCATCTCATGATCTACGATGCGTTTGCTCATCTGCCGCTGTTCGGGCTCGGCGATCTCGGCTTCATGCCGTATGAAGAGACCGGCCAATTCATCGCGGACGGCAATACGCGCCCCGGGGCCAAGCTGCCGCTCAACACCAATGGCGGCGGATTGAGCTACATGCATTCCGGCATGTACGGCATGTACGCGCTTCAGGAGAGCGTGCGCCAGATGCGCGGCATCGCACCGGCGCAGGTCCCGAATGCGAAGATTTCAGTGTGCCACGGCGTCGGCGGCATGTTCGCGGCGTCAGGCACGATCGTGTTTACGAACGAGAGGTAACAGCCCGTCATTCCGGGATGCGCCGAAGGCGCAGGCCCGGAATCCATACTCCCGATGGTGGTTATGGATTTCGGGCTCGCGCCAAGAGGCGCGCCCCGGAATGACGGTGGAATTTGGAACGGCTGGCGGAGAACCCACATGAGCAAATCACTGCAAGACAAGGTCATCATCGTCACCGGCGCAGGCCGCGGCATCGGGCGCGAGATCGCTCTCTTGTGCGCCGGCGAAGGCGCCAAGGTCGTCGTCAACGATCCCGGCGGGGCCGCCGACGGCGCCGGCTCGAACGCTGCTCCGGCCGAAGAAGTGGTCGAGGAGATCAGGAAGCGCGGCGGCACCGCGGTCGCCAATTTCGAGTCGGTCGCCGAAGCGATCCCCGCCAGCAAGATCGTGAAGACCGCGACCGATCATTTCGGCCGGCTCGACGGCGTCGTCAACAATGCCGGCATTCTGCGCGACATGATCTTCCACAAGATGAGCGTGGAAGCGTTCGAGGCCGTCATCAAGGTGCACCTGATGGGCTCGTTCTACGTCAGCCACGCCGCAGCGCGGATCTTCCGCGAGCAGGAGTCGGGCTCGTTCGTCCACTTCACCTCGACCTCGGGCCTGATCGGCAACTTTGGCCAGGCCAACTACGCCGCCGCCAAGCTCGGCATCGTCGGGCTGTCGAAGTCGATCGCGCTCGACATGGGCCGCTTCAACGTCCGCTCCAACTGCGTCTCGCCGTTCGCCTGGACCCGCATGATCGGCACCATCCCGACCGAGACCGATGCCGAGAAGGCGCGCGTCGAGAAGATCAAGCAGATGGGACCGGAGAAGATCGCACCGCTCTGCGGCTATCTGCTCGGCGATTCCGCCAAGGACGTCACGGGGCAGATCTTCGGCGTGCGCATGAACGAGATCTTCCTGTTCAGCCAGAACCGGCCGATCCGCTCGGTGCAGCGGAGCGAAGGCTGGACCCCGCAATCGATCGCGGAACACGGCATGCCGGCGCTAAAGGGCTCGTTCTACAAGCTAGACCGCTCGGCCGACATCTTCACCTGGGACCCCGTCTAGCCGGTCCCAGCTTTGCTGCATTGCGATCTCCGGTTGCCCGGCCGGGGATCGCCCGCTTTACGCCCGATTGCCGGCGGATGGTTTCCTCCCAAACAAAAATATGGGAGGCGACTATGACGAAACCACTGACCATTTCTGTCGAACCCAGCGAGCCCTTTCTTGCGCGCCGCACCCTGTTGAAGGGCGCGGCGGCCGCCGTTGCGGCGACGGGCGTTTCCGTGAATGCCGCCCTGGCAGCCTCCGTGGCGCCCTTGGGCCAGACGGGCGCGCCGACGAGATCAACGGCGCCATTGCCCCTGGGTCCACTGCCGGGGAGCCGCTACCCCGACTCCCACCTGGAATCCGCCAAGAAGGGACCGCCGACATTCGGGCCCCCCGGTTTTCCAGCCTTCGCCGGCACCATGGCCGTCGAGCGCGTCGCCACCGGCTTTCGCTGGGCTGAGGGCCCGGTGTACTTCGCAGCCGGGCGATACCTGTTGTTCAGCGATATTCCGAACAACCGCATCATGCGCTTCTCGGAGGATGACGGTCACCTCAGCGTCTACCGCCAGCCCTCGATGAACTCGAACGGCAACACCATCGATCGCGAAGGACGCCTGATCACATGCGAGCATAGCGGCCGGCGCGTGACGCGGACCGAACTCGACGGCTCGATCACCATCATTGCGGACAAATTCAACGGCAAGCGACTGAATTCGCCCAACGATGCGGTGGTCACGGCCGATGGCGCGATCTGGTTTACCGATCCTGCCTACGGCATCGGCGGCTTCTATGAGGGTATCAAAGCCGAACCCGAGCAGGAGAAAAAGAATGTCTATCGGGTCGACCCCAAGTCCGGAGAGGTCAAGGTCGTGGTCGACGATTTTGTGGAGCCCAACGGGCTCGCCATCTCACCCGACGAGAAGAAGCTCTACATCTGCGACACCGGCTTCACCGATGGGCCGGACAACCCATCCCATATCCGCGTGTTCGACCTCGATGTGGCTGGGGGGAAGGTATCGAACAGCAAGGTCTTCGCCGAGATGCCCAAACCGAGCATCACCGACGGCGTCCGCTGCGACACCGAAGGCCGGGTCTGGTGTTCGGTCGGCTGGGGTGATCCGAACGAAGACGGCGTGCGCTGCTACACGGCATCGGGCGAGTTGCTCGGCAAGATCCATATTCCGGAGACCGTGGCAAACCTGTGCTTCGGCGGCCAGCAGCGAAACAGGCTGTATATTTGCGGCTCGACATCGCTCTATGCCGTCTACACCAGTGTGCAGGGCGCGATGAAGCCTTGACCGAATAGCGGGTGGGGTAGCGAAGAGCGGGCGGCGCGCCCGTCTGTTCGCTATCCCTACCCCGTATTCCTCAGCCCCGCCGAGATCCCGTTGATCGTCAGCTGAATCCCGCGCAGCACCTGCTCGTCGGGATTCTGCGCGCGATGCTCTTTCAACAGCTGGACCTGCACGTGGTTGAGCGGATCGAGGTAAGGGAAGCGGTGGCGCACGGAGCGCTCCAGCAGCGGGTTGCCCTGCAGCAGCCGGTCCTGGCCCATGATGTCGAGCAGCGTCTCGATGCAGGAATGCCATTCCCGGCGGATGCGGCCGAAGATCTTTTCGCGCAAGGCCTCATCCGGCACGAGCTCGGCATAGCGCGAGGCGATCGCGATCGAGCTTTTTGCCAGCACCATGTCCATGTTCGACAGCAGCATGCGGAAGAACGGCCATTCCTTGTAGAGCTCTTTCAGGAACGGCATGCCCTGTTGCGGATGCTCCGCGATCCACTGCTCGACCGCGCTGCCAAAGCCGTACCAGCCCGGCAGCATCAGGCGGCATTGCGCCCAGGAGAACACCCAGGGAATCGCGCGCAGATCCTCGATCGCGCGGGTCTTCTTGCGCGAGGCCGGGCGGCTGCCGATGTTCAACGTCGCGATCTCGTTGATGACAGTGGACGCCCAGAAGTAATCGACGAAGCCTTCGGTCTCGTAGACGAGGCCGCGATAGGCCTTGAAGGCGAGATTCGAAAGCTCGTCCATCGCGACCAGATACTCGCGGCGAGGCGCGCTCTGGCGCGGATGCAATAAGCTTGCTTCGAGCGTCGCGGCTGCCAGGATCTCCAGATTGTTGCGGCCGACTTCGGCGTTGGAATATTTCGATGAGATGATCTCGCCCTGCTCGGTGATGCGGATCTGGCCGTTCACCGCGCCGCCGGGCTGCGCGATGATGGCATCATAGCTCGGCCCGCCGCCGCGGCCGACCGAGCCGCCGCGGCCGTGGAACAGGCGCAACCGGACGTGGTGGCGCTCGAACACCTCGACGAGGCCGATCTCGGCCTTGTAGAGCTCCCAGCCCGAGGTAACGAAACCGCCGTCCTTGTTCGAGTCGGAATAGCCGAGCATCACCTCCTGCACGCTGCCCCGACTGTCGACGAGGCGACGGTAATCGTGCAGCGACAGCATGCGGTCCATGATGCCGGATGAGGCCTGCAGATCCTCGATGGTCTCGAACAGCGGCACGATGTTGATGGCGCTGCGCCCGGAGGGATGGACGAGGCCGACCTCCTTCAGGAGCACCGCGACCTCGAGCATGTCGGACATGCCCTTGCACATCGAGATGATGCATTGGGGAATCGCGTCCGAGCCGAACTTCGCATGCGCTTCGGCTGCAGCATGGAACACGTTGAGCTCGCCCATGGTCTCGTCACTGTATTTGACGAATGGCGAGACCAGCGAGCGTGTCGAGCGCAGCTCGTTCGTCAGCAGCGAGATGCGCGCCTCTTCGCCGAGCGCGAGATAGGACATGCCGGGATTGGCTGCGTCGATCAGCTCGGCAATGGTGCGCTCGTGCACCGCCGAGTTCTGGCGGATGTCGAGCCGCGCCAGATGGAAGCCGAAGCAGTCCACTGCGCGGCGCAGCAGCCGGAGCCGGCCGCGGGCGATGACGCGGGCGTTGTTGGAGATCAGCGAACGGTGCAGCACGTCGAGATCGGCCTGCAACTCCCTGACGCTCTCGTAAGGCGCACCCTTGCCGACCGGCCGGCGCGTGATCTCGACCTCGAGCTTTTCGGCCGTCGCTGTCAGGCGCGCGTAGATGCCCGACACCGCGAGGCGATAGGGCTCGCCGCTCCGGTGCGGCGAGGTGTCCGGCGAGCGCTCCGCCAGGGTGCGCAGCTCCTCGGAGACATCGGCGAGATGTGCTGCGATCGACAGCTCGGAGCCGAGCACGTGCAGCTCGTTCAGATAGAACTGCATGACCCGGCTCGACTGCAGCCGCAGCGTGCCGCGCATGACGTCGGCAGTGACGAAGGGATTGCCGTCGCGGTCGCCGCCGATCCAGCTGCCCATGCGCAGGAACGAGGCGAGCTCGCTCGTCGCAGCCTCGCCGCCCTCCTCCAGCCGGTCCTCCAGCACGTTCACCAGCCGCGGCACCTCGCGCAGGAAGGTATAATCGTAGAACGACAGGCCATTGGCGACCTCGTCGAGCACGGTGAGCTTGGTCCGGCGCAACAGGTTGGTCTGCCACAGCGTCAGCACCTCGCGGCGAAGCTGCTCGTCGCTGGCGGCCGCCTCGTCCGCGGTGAGCGCGACGCGCTCGCGGCGATCGAGCAGGCTTGCCACCTCCATCTCGCGGTCCATGGTGCTCTTGCGGCGCACCTCGGTCGGGTGCGCGGTCAGGACCGGGCTGACGAGGGCGGTCTTGAAGAAGCTGCGGAGCTGGTCGGCGCCGATGCCCGCCGCCTTGGCGTGCGCCAGCGTCTCCGCCAGCACGCCGGAGCCGCCGGTTTTGGCGGCGCTGCGGGCGCGCATCTGGCGAATGTTGTTCTGGTCCTCGGCGATGTTGGCCAGGTGGGAGAAATAGCTGAAGGCGCGGACGATCCGCACCGTCTCGGAGGTCGACATGCTGTCGAGGATCTGCTCGAGCTCGCGGCGGGCGAGCCGGTCCTCGTCGCGGTGGAACCGGATCGAGGTCTGCCGGATGCGCTCGACCAGGTCGAACACATCGGCTCCCTCCTGGTCGCGCACCGTGTCGCCCAGGATGCGCCCGAGCAGGCGGATGTCGTCGCGCAGCCGGGCATCCGCTTCCAGCGCCTGCGCGTCCTCGGGGCGGTTCGGGCGATGCTCGGTGGCGTCGGATGTTACGGTCTGGAGGGACATCGGCTCGCTCCCCTTCTAGAGCTCCCTATGGCTCCCCGGCCTTCCGAGTGTGCAAGTTTTTTGCCGCAGCGCAAGGTGAAGTTGGGGGCGGCGCACACTCCGGGATATCAGGCCGGCACGATCACCTTTCCGATCGGCCACAGCGCGATGCCCGCGAGCTTCAGATGGGCCCAGGCGAAGGGAATGCCGATCATGGTGACGGCCAGGACCAGCGCGGTCACGAGGTGGCCGAGCGCCAGCCACCAGCCGGCGAGCACGAACCAGATAATGTTGCCGATCACCCCGAGCGGCCCGGTGCCGATATCCTCGACACCGGTGACCTCGTAACGGTTGACCGCCCGCGAGCCGAACGGCAGCAGCGTGTAGACGGCGATATTGAAGGCCGCCCGCGCCCAGGGCAGGCCGATGATGGTGATGGCCATGATGACGGCGGCCACGAGCCAGCCGAACGCCATCCAGGCGCCGCCAATGAGAATCCAGAGGATGTTGAGCAGGATGGAAACGGGGGTCATGGGATGATCCGCGGTCGATGAGCCCTCTTATAGCACGACCGCTGCGGTCATAGTCCATGACGCCGGCTGCGTTCGGCACGCAGCGAGGCGCTGACAAATCCGACATCCTCCATCCCGCGCGAGATCTCTTTCGAGCAGAGCCAAAGCGTCAACGCGGCGGCCCCAATCGCGCCTAACCCCGAAATGAGAACAGGATTGGGACAGAACGTGACGAGGAAACTGTCGAGCGGAACGGACCCGGTCGGCCAGGGCGGGCTGCAGGACGATGCCAGAGCCCAGCCGGACAGCATCACGGCGGCAGCGTTCGCTCCGGCCAGGGCCGTTACGACGATCGCGAGGCCCTTCTTGATGGAGAGTGCGAGATCAATCGTCTTCACGACGGCACAACATGCGATCACGACAACGATGGCCGGGCCCCGTCCAGAACCCGCCGCTGCGATCGCCTGAGCCTGACCGCTCCAGGCCCAAAGCGCAGCGACACAGCCAAGCAGGGTGAGATTGACCTTCACGGTTTCGGGAAACTTGCAACGAAGCAGCCAGACGTTCGCCTTCTCGATCAGGTCCAGCACTGCGCAGGCGATCAGCCCGGCCGCAAAACCACCGAGATGGACGCCCCAGTCGATCCGCGAATTGCCGAGCGCAAACGCGATGTTCAATCCGATATTGATCGCGAAGAAGTCGAACCTGACATCGAGCTTGCCGAGGATCCACAGGCACAGCAGCGCGCCCAGAATGCCCGACGTGGCACCGGACGCGCCGACCGTCAAATAGGGCGTGGAATGGATGCCATTACCGATGACGGCGCCGAACACCATGGCGCAGAGATAGATGATGAGGAAATAGGCCGCTCCGACCCGCCGCTCGAGATGTCCGCCCCACAGCACGAGACACAACATGTTCATGGTAAGGTGGACGAAATTGACATGCAGGAAGCCATATGCAACGAGGCGCCAGTACTCGTGTCGCGCGATCGCGGTCGCATACATGCCGCCGTAGCGATACAGCAGCTCCGCCGGCGCCGCCGCGCCGCCTGCCTGTATGAAGCAGAAGCCTGATGCGAGGACCGTGACCGTCATCAGCGCGAAGACGGCGGCATGGGGAACTTCGAAGAAGCCGGGACTGGCACGGTAAGATGGCATGGAAGATCACAAGCTGCAGGAAGCGATAACCGCAACCTAGCCGAGCCGCCCGATGATTGCTACTCCACTCGTGCCCCCGGGCCTCCGATTTGCCACCCGACGGGTTCATTCTCAGATCTTCCGTCCCGCCTGCTCCCAATAGGGATCTCGGAGCCGGCGTTTGAAGATCTTTCCGGAATCTTCGCGCGGCAGCGCGGTGCGGATCTCGATGTGTTTCGGCACCTTGTAGTCGGCAAGCGAGGTCTTCAACCGCGCGCGGACCTCGCCAGCGTGGAGCGTAACGCCGGCTTGCGGCTCGACGACCGCCATCAGCGCCTCGCCGAACTCGGCATCGGGAATGCCGAACACGGCGCAATCATGCACGCCGGGCACGGCGTGCAGCACGGATTCGATCTCGGCCGGATAGATGTTGACGCCGCCCGAGATCACCATGTCGCGCTTGCGGTCGCAGATGAAGACGTAGCCGTCCTCGTCGATATAGCCGACATCGCCGGAGGTGATGAAGCCGTCGCGGTCGATCTCGGCGCGCTTCTCCGGCTTGTTGTGGTAGGTGAAGTCGGCGAGCCCCGCCATGCGAGAATAGATCTCGCCGATCTCGCCGACGCCCAGCACGCTTCCGTCCTCGCCGATGAAGCGCAGCTCGGCGCCGGGTGATGTCTTGCCGACAGTGCCGGGCTTCTTCAGGGCATCCTCGGAGGTCGCGAAGGTGACGGCGCTGGATTCGGTCGAGCCGTAGAATTCGTAGATCACCGGCCCCCACCATTCGATCATGGCGCGCTTGACGTCGGCCGGACACGGCGCGGCGGCGTGGATGACATGGCGCAGCGAAGAGACGTCGTACTTCCTGCGCACCTCTTCCGGCAGCTTCATCAGGCGGATGAACATGGTCGGCACCATGAAGATGGTGTCGACCTTGAACCGCTCGATCAGGTCCAGAAATTCTTCGGCCTCGAAGCGCGGCATCAGCACCAAGGCGCCGCCGAGCTTGCCGGCGCGGATGCCGAACGAGTTGGGCGCGGAATGATAGAGCGGGCCCGGCAGCAACGCGCGGGCGCCGGGCTTGAGGCCATAGATCATCGCGCGCATGCGCTCGCCGGCGGCCTGCTGCTCCGGCGTCGGTGCGTTGCGCCGCACCCCCTTGGGATGGCCCGTCGTGCCCGAGGTGTAGATCATGTTCATGGGCTGCGGCACGATTGGACCGTCATAGGGCTGGAATTGCGCGAGCCAGGCTTCGAAATCGATCGCGAAGTCCGGCGTCTTCAACTGATCCGGGTCGATCTTGTAGTTGGACAGGATCTCCGGCGGCGTCGGCACACTGAGGACGGTGACGCCTTTCGGGATCGCGTCGCGCAGGACGTGCAGCATGTCGGCATGCCCGATCAGCACGGACGTGCCGGTGTCGCCAAGGATGTAGTTGATCTCCTCCGGCTTGAAGTGCCAGTTGATCGGCACGCCGTAAGCGCCGAGCCGCATTGCGGCGTAAGCAGCCTCGAGGAAGGCGATGTCGTTGCGCATCAGCATGCAGACGCAATCGCCCTGGCGGACCCCGATCCTGGCGAGGCCGCTTGCGATGCGGTCGGCGCGATTGGCAACCTCGGCATGGGAGCGGCGGCGCTCGCCGGAGATGATGCCGAGAAATGGGGACGTTTGGTTCATTGTTGTTTTCTTTGTTGTTGGAACTCGACCCTCATGGTGAGGAGGCGCGCAGCGCCGTCTCGAACCATGGGAGCCCGTGGCCCATCCCTCGAGACGCCGCTTCGCGGCTCCTCGGGATGAGGTCTGTGCTAGTCCGCAAACTTCGGCGCGCGCTTCTCGAGGTTGGCGCGCACCGCCTCGGTCTGGTTCGCACTGCCGATCAGCTTCTGCTGCTCGACGGATTCGGCAAGCAGTGCGCGGCCGGGATCGACCGCGAGGTTGTTGAGCAGACGCTTGGCCGCGCGGATCGCATCGGGGCTCTTGCCCGCGATCTCGCGCGCGACTTCGAGGGCGGCCGCGCGTGGATCATCGCAGATGCGCGTCGCGAGACCGTAAGTCATCGCCTCCTGTGCGGAAAAGATGCGCCCCGTGTATGTGAGTTCGCGCAGGATGTCGTCGCGGACCAGCTGGGCCAGGATCGGCGTGCCCGCCATGTCAGGGACGAGGCCCCATTTGATCTCCATCACCGACATCCGGGCATCGGGGCTGAGGAACCGCATGTCCGCCCCGAGCGAGAGCTGGAAGCCGCCGCCGAACGCGACGCCATGCACGGCCGCGATCACGGGAACCGGAAGCTGACGCCATCCCCATACCGCCTGTTGCGGAAAGTTCGCCTGGCCATGGGTGCGCTTGGTGAGATCGCGATTTTCGCCACCCGGAATTCCGTTGCCGCCTTTCTCCTTCATGGCGGCAAAACGTCCCATGTCGAGACCGGCGCAGAAGGCGCGGCCCTCGCCGGAAAGAACGACGACGCGCACGCTCTTGTCCTTCGAAAGCCGGTCGGTTGCGGCAACAAGGGCCTCGAACATGGCCTGATCGAGCGCGTTCATCTTGTCCGCGCGCACCAGGCGCACGTCGGCGACACCTTCCGAGATCGAGATCGAGACGCGCTCTTCCATGGATGAATTCTCCCCTGTTCTTGTTAGGTGCCGCTTTACAGAAAGCTGACGGCCGGATTTAGTCAATCGACCAATTAACTGACAATCCGTACGGGAGAAACGACGATGTTCAAGGAAAATCTTCTGGCCGGACGGCGCATTCTCGTGACCGGCGGCGGCACCGGGCTCGGCAAGTCGATGGCGGCGCGCTTCCTGCAACTCGGGGCCGAGGTGCACATCTGCGGCCGGCGCAAGATCGTGTGCGACGAGACCGCGACCGAGCTGATGGACCAATATGGCGGCCGTGTCGCCAGCCACGGCGTCGACATCCGCAACGCGCTCGCGGTCGACGAGATGATCGAGAACATTTTTCGCGAAGCACCCCTCACCGACCTCATCAACAATGCCGCCGGCAATTTCATCTCGCGGAGCGAGGATTTGTCACCGCGCGGCTTCGACGCGGTCGCCAATATCGTCATGCACGGCACGTTCTACGTCACGCACGCGATCGGCAAGCGCTGGATCGCCCTGAAGCAGCCCGGCAACGTCGTCTCCATCACAGTGACGTGGGTCCGCAACGGCTCGCCCTATGTCGTGCCGTCGGCGATGAGCAAATCGGCGATCCACGCCATGACGATGTCGCTCGCGACCGAATGGGGCCGCTACGGCATCCGCCTCAACACCATCGCGCCGGGCGAGATCCCGACCGAGGGCATGAGCAAGCGTATCAAGCCTGGCGACGAGGCCGGCGCGCGCACCAGGGCGATGAACCCGATGGGCCGCGTCGGCACCATGGAGGAGTTGCAGAACCTCGCGGTGTTCCTGATCTCCGGCGGCTGCGACTGGATCAACGGCGAGACCATCGCCATGGACGGCGGCCAGGCGCTCGCGATGGGCGGCAATTTCTACCAGCTCCGCGACTGGAGCGACGAAGACTGGAAGACCGCGCGCGAGAGCATCATGGCGCAGAACGAGAAGGACCGGGCGAAGCGGGGGTGAGGCCCCCGCTGTCGTCCCGGGGCGCGCGTAGCGCGAGCCGGGGACCCATAAGCACAGGGAGAAGTCGTAGCGAGACTGGTAACTCCGAGTCTTCGCAAAACCTCTCCGTGTGGTTATGGGTCCCCGATCTGCGCGCGCTTGAGGCGCCCTTGTCCGGGATGACAGCGGGGGACCATCTTGTCTTCACCCGCGGATGACGCCACACTCCCCAAAACGAAACGCCACGGGAGAGACATGTCCACACAGCCATTGGCGAATCTCGCCGACATGGTGCGCGAGCGCGCGAAGAGCCGCGGCAGCGCCATCGCCTATGAGTTCGAGGGCCGCGCCACCAGCTTTGCCGAATTCGACGTCAAGACCAACAAGGTCGCGAACGCGCTGATCGCCATGGGCGTGAACAAGGGCGATCGCATCGCCTATCTCGGCAAGAACAGCGATCTCTATTTCGAGCTGCTGATGGGCGCGATGAAGGCCGGCGTGGTGATGGCGCCGGTGAACTGGCGGCTCGCGGGGCCCGAGGTCGCCTTCATCGTTTCGGATTGCAAGGCGCCGGTGCTGTTCGTCGGGCCGGAGTTCGTCACACAGGTGCGCCAGATCAGGGACCAGATTCCGGGCGTGCGCACGATCATCACTACCGAGGGCGGCGCGCCGGAGTGGCAGGACTTTGCGGCCTGGCGCGATGCGCAGAGTGGAGATGATCCCAGGGTGCCCATCGACACCAAGGACATCGCGATCCAGCTCTACACGTCGGGCACGACGGGCAAGCCGAAGGGCGCGATGCTGTCGCACGCGAACTTCCTGAACCTCGTGCAGACGGGCAATGCCGAGGACAAGCCGGAGTGGAACCGGTGGTCGACCGACGACGTCTCGCTGGTTGCGATGCCGATCTTCCACATCGGCGGCTCGGGCTGGGGCGTGATGGGGCTCTATCACGGCGCCCGCGGCGTGATCGCGCGCGAGTTCGATCCGACCAAGGTGCTGGATTTCTTCGAGCAGTCGGGCATCACCAAACTGTTCATGGTGCCGGCGGCGATGCAGTTCGTGGTGCGGCAGCCGCGCGCCAAAACGGTGGATTTCTCGCGGCTGAAATACATGCTGTATGGCGCCTCGCCTATTCCCGCCGCGCTGCTGAAGGAGTGCATCGAGGTCTTCAAGTGCGGCTTCGTGCAGATGTACGGCATGACCGAGACGACAGGCACCATCGTCGCGCTGCCGCCGGAAGATCACGTCGAGGGGCTGGAGCGGATGCGCTCGGCCGGAAAGGCGCTGCCGGGTGTCGAGATCGCCATCCTGGATGCCGACGGCAAACCGCTGCCGCCGCGGCAGGTCGGCGAGATCGCAACGCGCTCGGGCTCCAACATGGCGGGCTACTGGAATTTGCCGGAGGCGACCGCCGCGACCCTGCGCGGTGACGGCTGGCTGCGCACCGGCGATGCCGGCTACATGGACGAGGACGGCTACCTCTACATCCACGACCGCATCAAGGACATGATCATCTCCGGCGGCGAGAACATCTACCCGGCCGAGGTCGAGAGCGCGCTGTGCGATCATCCAGACGTCGCCGAGGCCGCCGTGATCGGCGTGCCCGACGACAAATGGGGCGAAGCGGTGAAGGCCGTGGTGGTGATGAAGCCCGGCAAGCAGGCGACCGCCACCGACATCATCAACTTCACCCGGACGCGCATCGCCGGCTACAAGACGCCGAAGAGCGTGGAGTTCCTGCCGGCGTTGCCGCGGAATCCAAGCGGCAAGATTTTGCGGCGACAGTTGCGCGAGCCGTATTGGGCGGGGAAGGATCGACGGGTGAATTGACGGCAGAACGACGCAACAATCCATAGTCCCTCAACGGTGACATTTCTGGATTGCTTCGCTTCGCTCGCAATGACGGTGTGGAGACAGTGCGCATCCTCTCTCCCCGTCATTGCGAGGAGCTCGCGGCAAAATTGCATAGCAATTTTGCGCTGATGCGACGAAGCAATCCAGACTGCCGCCGCAGCAAGACGCTTCGTCGCATTCGCACGGCCATCAATGCTTCCCCGGCCCCATATAGCCGAACAGGAACCCCGCCACCTTGCGCATCTGAATCTCCTCGCTGCCCTCTGTAATGCGATAGCGACGGTGGTGGCGGTAGATGTGCTCGAACGGCTTGTGGCGCGAGTAGCCCATGCCGCCGTGAACCTGCATGGCGCGGTCGGCGGCTTCGCAGCAGAGGCGGTTTGCCCAGTAATTGCACATTGAGACGCGGTCGGAGAGCGTGCGCTCGATCTGCTCCTCGGTGAGCTGGTCCATCTCCCATGCGGTCTTGCGGATCAACAATCGCAGCATCTCGGCCTGGGTCGCGAGCTCGACCAGCGGGAACTGGATCGCCTGGTTCTCGGCCAGCGCCCTGCCGAATGGCTTTCGCTCCCGCGCGTACTTCACGCTCTCGTTGATGCAGTGGACCGCCGCGCCGAGCGAGCTCGCCGCCTGGCGGATGCGGTTCTGGTGCACGAAGCACTGCGCCAAGGAGAGGCCGCGGCCGACCTCGCCGAACTGCGCATCCTCGGGCACGAACACGTCGGTGAAGCTGACGCGGGGATGGTCCGTCGGCATGTTGAAGGTCCACATGTATTCTTCGACCTTCACGCCGTGGCTCTTTGCCGGCACCAGGAAGCAGGTGATGCCGCGGGCATCGCCGTCATTGCCGCTGGTGCGCGCGAACAGCGCGCAGTGCGTTGCGACGTGCATGCCGGTGGTCCACATCTTCTCGCCGTTGATGATCCAGCCCTTGACGTTGTCGCGCGTCGCGGGCACCGCGCGCGTCTCCATGTGGGTGGCGTCCGAGCCGTGATGCGGCTCCGTCAATCCAAACGTGATGCGGTACTTGCCCCTGATCGAGCCGTCGATCATCGCCTTCTGGTCGTCGCGGCCGTAGCGGTCGAGCATGGTGACGACGGGGAAATTGCCGACGATGGAATGCTCGTTCTGGAGATCGTTGTGGAGGCCGAGGCCTTTTGCGGCAAAGTGCTCGCGGATCACGGCCATCCACAGATTGGAGCCGTCCTTGCCGCCATATTGCTTCGGCACCGGAAAGCGCAGATGGCCGGCGGCGTCGGCGAGATCCTTGGCCTTGCGCAGCAGCGCTTCCCATTCATGACGCGGCAGGCCGCCATTCTCGAAATCGGTGCGCGCCCATTCGCGGCGATGGTCGAAGAAGCGGATGTTGTCGTCGGCCTCCTCCAGCGGCTTGATCTCGCGTTCGATGAAACGATCGAGCTCTCCGAGATAGGCGACGAGGTCGGCAGGCAATGAGAAATCCACGGCTCTCTCCCGGATTGATTTTGTCGTTTTGCGTTAAGGCGCTACGCAGATTTGTGCTTCGCTCGATTAAGGTGAGAAGAGCCTCGCCAAGTCAAGCAAGCCGAGACGTGTGAGGTGCGCAAAGCGTACCAGCGCAATTCGATGGTGCTCTGGCGCGAACGCGCGGTAGTATGGCGCCAATATTCCTTCACGAGAAAATGCGGGAGCGCGCGATGGAGCTGAGATTTTCCAAGGTGGAACGCAAGGGGCCGATCACGATCGTCACGCTGTCGCGGCCCGAGGTCTACAATGCGCTGCACACCGACGCGCATTTCGAGCTTCAGAAAGTGTTCGACGAGTTCTCGGCCGATCCCGAGCAGTGGATCGCGGTCGTCACCGGCGCCGGCGACAAGGCATTCTGCGCCGGCAATGACCTGAAGTGGCAGGCCGCCGGCGGCAAGCGCGGCTGGGACAAGGGCGGCTTTGCCGGCCTGACTTCGCGCTTCGACTGCGACAAGCCGATCATCGCTGCCGTGAACGGCGTCGCCATGGGCGGCGGTTTCGAGATCGCGCTCGCCTGCGACCTGATCATCGCCGCGGAGAACGCGACCTTCGCCCTGCCGGAACCGCGTGTTGGCCTCGCCGCGCTCGCCGGCGGCCTGCATCGGCTGCCGCGGCAGATCGGGCTGAAGCGCGCCATGGGCATGATCCTCACCGCGCGCCACGTCAGCGCCAAGGAAGGTCTTGAGCTCGGCTTCGTCAACGAGGTGGTGCCGCAGGGCGAGGCGCTCAACGCCGCGCTGCGTTGGGCGGAGATGATCAGCAAGAACTCGCCAATGTCGATCCGCGCATCCAAGCAGGCCATCCAACGGGGGCTTGGCGTATCACTGGAGCAAGCGATCGCGGAGCAGCGCGACTATCCGGCCGTGCAGGCGATGGCGGCCTCGCAGGACTACATCGAGGGCCCGAAAGCCTTCTCGGAGAAGCGGCCGCCGAAATGGGTGGGGAGGTAACAAGTCTCTCCGCTGGTCATTTGCGAGGAGCGCTTGCGACGAAGCAATCCAGACTGCCTCCGCGGATCGATTCTGGATTGCTTCGCTACGCTCGCAATGACGGTGGATGAGCGTTGCCTACCCGCCCCGCTCCAGCTCCCGCTTGTAGGACGCGTAATTCGGCTGATCCACCGCGAGCTTGTCCATCGTGGTCGCCCACAGATGCTCGGCGAGACCCGGGGTCGCCAAATCGACCTCGCCGCTCGCGATGCGCTCGGCGAGTACGCGGTTGAGCTCGCTCACCGAACCATCGATGCCGAGCAGCGCGCGCAGGCGTTCGACTTCCACGGCATCACTTCCCTCCTCCTGCGTCAGTTGCCGCGTGACGAGATCGAGGATGTTGATGGCGACACGCAGCTTGAAGGCCGGGTGGCCGGAGATCAGCGGCGCTATGTCGTTGCGGAGGAAATCGGCGACTGACTTGGTCAGCTCGATCGGCGTTGGCTCATCCTGCATGCGTCAGCTCCCGCGCGGCGCCAGCAGCCGCAACAGATCGATCTCGGTCTCGGAGGCGCGGCGGCCGATCATGGCGCGCTCCATGGAATGGTCGGGCCCCTCGCGAAAACGCTGCATCATGCCGCCGCACATGATGCCCCAGCGCAGCGTGCCCATCACTTCCCAGAATTTTACGCGCGCGGGGTCGACCTTTCGGCCTGCCGCTTCATAGCCGGCGAACAGCTCCTCGCGTGAGCCAAAACCGCCGACGGGCTTGTCGATCTCGCCGAAACGCCAGGAGTTCACGCAGACCCAGCCGAGATCTTCCATGGGATCGCCGAGATGGGCGAGCTCCCAATCCAGCACGGCGCGGACACCGTCGGGGCCGATGATGAGATTGCCATTGCGGAAATCGCCGTGCACCAGCGTGGTCTCGACGGAGGGGCCGGGATCGTGGTCGCGCAGCCAGCGCAGCGCCAGCTCGAATACCGGCTTCGGCCAGTTCAGGCTGCGATAGTCGCGCTCGAACTCGGAGATCTCCTGGGTGGAGCCGCGGCTGCGCAGCGCGGGCAATTTGTCCTGCGGCAGCCTGTGCAGGCCCGCGAGAATGCCGCCGATCTGTCCCGCAAGCAGCGGCCGCGCGGCCGCATACTCTTCATCGCGAAGAATCTTGCGGGCGATGGTCTCGCCCTCGACCCGCTGCATGATGAAGCCGGTGCCGAGATCATCCTCGGCCGTCAGCACATGCATCACGCGCGGCGACGGCACGCCCGCCTCGAACGCGAGCTGCATCAGCTGCGCTTCGGCGGCAAGTCCCGCCGCACGCGTTGGAGCGGCGCCATAGCCCTTCGGTGAGCGGCGCAGGATCGCGCCGATCGGCCCATTGGGATGCACGATGTCGAAGCGCCAGGTCTCCTGGCTGGCGCCGCCGGACAATTTTGCCGCACCGGTGACGCCGGTCGCGCCCGGGTACCAGCGCCGGACGCTGCGCGAAAGCTCCGTCTCGATCATTTGCCCTTGAACTGCGCGGCACGCTTCTCCAGGAACGCGCCGACACCCTCGCGAAAATCCTGGGTGTCGCCGGCGCGGAGCTGGCACTGGAATTCGAGATTGAGCTGGTCCTCGAAGGAATTCTCCGGGCTGTCCCAGTAGAGCTTGCGGATCAGCGACAGCGCCACGGTCGGGCCGCTGGCAAGCTCGCGCGCGAGCTTCATCGCCTCCTCCATCAGCACGCCATCGTCATAGACACGGTTGACGAGGCCCCATTCCAGCGCCTTCTCGGCCGGCAGCCGCTCGCCCATCAGCGACAATTCGATCGAACGCGCGCGGCCGACGAGGCGCGGCAGCAGCCAGGTCGAGCCGCAATCCGGCACGAGGCCGATGCGGCGGAAGGCTTGCAGAAAGTAAGAGGACCGCGCGCACAGGATCATGTCGCCGAGCAGCGCGAAGCTCATGCCGGCGCCAGCCGCCGGCCCGTTGACCGCGGTGACGATGGGGCAGTGCAGATTGCGGATGCGGCGCAGGAAGGGATGAAAGCCGGTCTCCAGCGTCAGGCCCGCCTTGGTCTTCTTCGACTGGTTGTTGCGGCCCTGGAGATTGGCGCCGGTGCAGAAGGCGCGGCCCGCGCCGGTCAGCACGACGCAGCGCACCTCATCCTTCTTCTCCTCGATCGTATCGAGCGCCTCGGCAAGGCCGCCGAGCATGTCGATGGAGACCGCGTTCATCACCTCCTGATGGTCGAGCCTGAGGATCGCGACCGAGCCATCGAAATCGAGCGTGACGTGTTTGAACTGCATGGTTTCCTCATCAGTTGCGGCCTGCGTCAGTTTCGCAGACCGGAATTACTTTTTGCCGGGGCTCATATTTGATTTTTGGCGCGGTCTTGTCCATGGTGATCGGAGCATAGCAAGCAATCTTGTGCGCAGCTGCTGACGCGCTTTATGCCAAGAACAGGAAACGCGCCATGAACATTTTCGACCTCTCGGGCCGCGTCGCCGTGATCACCGGCGGCAATGGCGGCATCGGGCTCGGCATCGCGCAGGCGCTTGCCGGCCAGGGCTGCAACGTCTCGATCTGGGGCCGCAATGCTGACAAGAACAAGGCTGCTGCCGCGAGCATGGCGGGGCTGTCAGGCAAGGTGGATACCCGCGTTTGCGACGTCACCGATCCAGCTTCCGTGAATGCCGCGATGAAGGCGACGCTCGACAGCTTCGGCAGGGTCGACGGTTGCTTCGCTAACGCCGGCATCGGCGGCGGCGGCCGCCGCGCCTTCATCGAGCGCACCGAAGAGGAATGGAGCTCGATGTTTGCGACCAATCTCGACGGCGTATTTCATTCATTCCAGGCCTCCGCCCGCCATATGGTCGACCGCGCCAGTGCCGGCGATCCCTTCGGCCGGCTGGTCGCGACCTCGAGCCTCGCCTCGATCTTCGGCACCGCGCGCAACGAGCACTATGCGGCGACCAAGGCCGCGATCAACGCGGTGGTCCGCGCGCTCGGCGTCGAGCTCGCGCGCCACGGCGTCACCGCGAACGCGATCCTGCCCGGCTGGATCAAGAGCGACATGACCGCGGGCATCATGGCGAACGAAAAATTCGTCGCCAACGTGATGCCGCGCATTCCGCAGCGCCGCTTCGGAGAGCCTTCTGATTTCGGCGGCATTGCGGTGTACCTGATGAGCAAGGCGTCATCCTATCACACCGCGGACACGTTCGTGATCGACGGCGGCTATACGGCGTTCTGAGTCTCGTAGCCCGGATGGAGCGAAGCGCAATCCGGGATTTCCAAGAAGCAAACAAGACCCGGATCTCGCTACGCTCCATTCGGGCTACAAACACTGAGGGGAATGGGCAAATGTTCTCGCACGTGATGATCGGCACCAACGATCTCGACAAGGCCAAGGCGTTCTACGACAGCCTACTGAGCACGCTCGAGGTGCGCCCCGCCAAGATCGACGGTCACCGCATCTTCTACTTCACCAAGACCGGCGTGTTCTCCGTGACGAAGCCGATCAACGGCGAGCCGGCGACCTGCGCGAACGGCGGCACCATCGGCTTTGCCGCCAACTCGCCCGAGCAGGTCGACAGATGGCACGCCGCCGGCGTCGCGGCCGGCGGAACGCCGATCGAAAATCCGCCCGGCATCCGCGAGGGCGCGGGCAACAAGCTCTATCTCGCTTACTTGCGCGACCTGGACGGCAACAAGATCTGCGCGATGCACCGGATGCCGGCTTGAGGCCGACCGGACTGTCCTCGTCATTGCGAGGAGCTCTTGCGACGAAGCAATCCGGACTGCCGCCGCGGTAAGATTCCGGATTGCTTCTCTGCGCCCGCAATGACGGAGTCCCGGGATCGGACGGCGCTCCAGCCCACTTGCGCGCCGCCCCATTCAAACAACATTTCAAACGTCGTCGCGATATTCCATCGCGTGGCATGGCCTCGCGTGAGAAAATACGCGCTCGCACTTTGGCATCGCTGCGACTATTCTCCCGGCCAACATGATCTCAGCGCTCCCGGGAGGACCAATGACAAAACACACCTACATTCCCCGCACCACCAACTACACGCTCAATCCGGGCGATGAGCTCAACGACCTCAGGATGTCGGACCAGGTCCGGCCGCTTTACGATCACGTCAAGAAGTTCATCCGCGACACCGTCGAGCCGATGTCGATCGAGTTCGCCAAGGCCGGCGAAGGCAAGGAGGATCGCTGGAGCTTCACGCCGAAGCAGCTCGAGCTGCTGGAGAAGGCCAAGAACAAGGCCAAGCAGGAAGGCCTCTGGAACTTCTTCCTCCCCGATGACGAGACCGGCCAGGGCCTGAAGAATCTCGACTACGCCTATATCGCCGCCGAGCTCGGCAAGAGCCCGCTCGCCTCGGAGACCATGAACTGCTCGGCGCCGGATACCGGCAACATGGAGGTGCTGGAGCGCGTCGGCACCCAGGAGCAGAAGGAGAAATGGCTGAAGCCGCTGCTCAACGGCGAGATCCGCTCGGCCTATGTCATGACCGAGCCGAACGTCGCTTCCTCCGACGCCAAGAACATCTCGACCACCGCCAAGCTCGTCGGCGACGAATGGGTCATCAACGGTGAGAAGTACTACATCTCCGGCCTCGGCGATCCCCGCTGCAAGATCCTCATCGTGATGGTGAAGACCAACCCGGACGCGGCGCCGAGCAAGCAGCAGTCGCAGATCCTGGTACCGCGCGACACGCCCGGCGTCGAGGTGCTCGGCCCCATGTACGTGTTCGGCCAGGACCACGCGCCGCGCGGCCACATGCACATGCGCTTCAACAATGTGCGCGTGCCGAAGGAGAACATGCTGCTCGGCGAGGGCCGCGGCTTCGAGATCTCGCAGCTGCGCCTCGGCCCGGGCCGTATCCATCACTGCATGCGCACCATCGGCAAGGCCGAGAAGGCGCTCGACCTCATGGTGCAGCGTGGCCTCACCCGCGAAGCCTTCGGCAAGAAGATCGCCCATCTCGGCGGCAACATGCAGATCATCGCGCAGGCGCGCTGCGAGATCGAGGCGATGCGGCTGATGGTGCTGAAGGCCGCCAAGGCGATGGACGTGCTCGGCAACAAGGAGGCCCGCGTCTGGGTTTCCATGGTCAAGGCCATGGTGCCCGAGCGCGCCTGCAAGATCATTGACCAGGCCATCCAGATGCACGGCGCCACCGGCATCTCGCATTGGACACCACTCGCCGAAATGTACCAGGACGTGCGGCACCTGCGGTTTGCCGACGGCCCGGACGAGGTGCACTGGATGGTGGTGGGACGGCACGAGCTCAGCATGGCGTAAAGCTCCGCTCTCTCTTTCCCCTCTCCCGCTTGCGGGGAGAGGGTCAGGGCGAGGGGAGCTTCCGCAAAGATGTGACAGTCGAACTCGCGGAGACTCCCCTCACCCGAATTCGATCTGCGATCGAATTCGACCTCTTCCCGCAAGCGGGGCGAGGTGAAGAAGCAACCGCCCTACGTGGCGGGCGCGAGCTTGTCCTGGGTCTTCGTCTCGAAATCGCTGGCGTCGTGGCGCTCGTGCAGCTGGCTGGCGGGATCGCCGGAGACGCGGTTGACCATGCGGCCGCGCTTCACGGCCGGGCGCTTTGCGATCTGGTCGGTCCAGCGTTGCACGTGCTTGTAGTCCTGCACCGACAAGAATTCGCCGGCGCCGTAGACCAGCCCCTTGGCGAGCGCGCCGTACCAGGGCCACACCGCGATATCGGCGATGGTGTACTCCTTGCCCGCGAGGTACTCGTTGTCGGCAAGGCGGCGGTCGAGCACGTCGAGCTGGCGCTTGGTCTCCATCGCGAAGCGGTCGATGGCATATTCGATCTTGAACGGCGCATAGGCGTAGAAATGGCCGAAGCCACCACCGAGATAGGGCGCGCTGCCCATCTGCCAGAACAGCCAGGACATGGCCTCGGTACGGGTCTTGATGTCCTTGGGCAGAAAAGCGTCGAACTTCTCGGCGAGGTAGAACAGGATCGAGCCCGACTCGAACACCCGGATCGGCTCCGGCCCGGAGCGATCCATCAGCGCGGGGATCTTCGAATTCGGGTTGATGTCGACAAAGCCGCTGCCGAACTGATCGCCATTGCCGATCCTGATCAGCCAGGCATCGTATTCGGCCCCCTTGTGGCCGAGCGACAGAAGCTCCTCCAGCATCACCGTGACCTTCACCCCGTTCGGCGTCGCCAGCGAATAGAGCTGGAGCGGATGCTTGCCGACCGGCAGCTCCTTGTCGTGGGTGGGGCCGGCGATCGGGCGGTTGATGCTGGCGAACTGCCCGCCATTCTCCTTGTTCCAGGTCCAGACTTTGGGCGGCACGTAGGCGGGGGCGTCGGTCATGGGGGCTCCGGCAAAAAAGATGCGTCTGCATTAATTAGCCCGCAATTGGCCGATGACAAGGGCGCCGAAATGCAGTGCCGGACGGGACAACTCCGCGTTTTGTCATGGCAGCCCCTCCCCGCCGTCATTCCGGGGCACCCGCAGGGCCAGCCCGGAATCCATCCCGCCGAGAATGCGCTGAGAAATGGCTTCCGGGTTCTCGCTCGCGCGAGCCCCGGAATGACGGCATCACTTGGGACGCTGCGGCCTACGGCCCGCGGATAGCGCGCGACGTCTACACACAAGATGCCTCGCCGAATCCGGCATGTCATCGATCGGCTAGCGTCACTTTGCTTTGCCAGCGAAAGCAACGAGAATGCGTAGCCTGCCGCCGGGAGAGAACCATGAAATCGCCGATCTGCGACATGCTGGGCATCGAGTTCCCGCTGCTCGCCTTCAGCCATTGCCGCGACGTCGTCGCCGCCGTCAGCCGCGCCGGCGGCTTCGGCGTGTTAGGTGCCACCGTGCACACACCCGACACGCTCGAACGCGAGCTGAAATGGATCGACGACCACATCGACGGCAAGCCCTACGGCATCGACGTTCTGATCCCCGAGAATATTTCGACGGCGGGCGAGAAGGACGTCACCTGGAAGAGCCTGGAAGCGCGCGTGCCGCAGGCGCACCGCGACTACACGCGCCATCTTCTGAAGAAATACGATATCGAGCTGACCGCCACCGAAGTGGCGGACAATCAGCCACAGCCATTCGACGGGAAGACCGCGCTTCAATTGCTCCAGGTGTCTTTCAATCATCCGATCCGTCTGATCGCAAATGCGCTGGGCGTGCCGCCGAAGGCGATGATCGAGATGGGCAAGAAACATGGCGTGCCGGTCGCAGCGCTCGTCGGCGCCAAGGAGCACGCGCTGCGCCAGGTCGCGGCGGGGGTCGACATCCTCGTGGTGCAGGGCACCGAAGCCGGCGGCCATTGCGGCGAGGTCTCGACCATGGTGCTGGTGCCGGAGGTGATCAAGGCGATCAAGCGCATCCGCGACGTGCCGGTGCTGGCGGCAGGCGGCATCATGACGGGACGGCAGATGGCGGCCTGCATGGCAATGGGCGCCGCCGGTGCCTGGACCGGTTCGGTTTGGCTCGCGACCGTCGAGGCCGAGACCACGGCAATCTTCCGCGAGAAGATGATCGCGGCGTCCTCGCGCGACGCGGTGCGCTCGAAGGGGCGCACCGGCAAGCCGGCGCGGCAGCTCCGCTCGGTCTGGACCGATGCCTGGGACCGTGCGCCGGAGAGCCCCGGCGCGCTGCCGATGCCGCTGCAAAGCATCGTCAGCCGCGACGCCTTCAACGCAATCGACCGCGCAGCCGCAAGCGGGAATGCCAGGGCGCGCGACCTCGTCAGCTATTTTGTCGGCCAAGGCGTCGGCCTGATCGACAGCGTGAAGTCGGCGGGCGCGGTGGTGCAGGAGTTCAAGGAAGATTTCGCCGAAGCCGTCGAGCACATGAATGCGCTGGTGGCGGAGTAGCATCCACACCGTCATTGCGAGCGAGGCGAAGCAATCCAGGCTGCCGCCACGGAAAGATTCGGGATTGCTTCGCTGCGCTCGCAATGACGAAACAGCTGACATCGTGAATTGAAGCAAGATGAAATGACCAACATTCCCGAAGACCGCATCCCCGTCATCGTCGGCATCGGCGAGATCGTCGACCGCCCCAAGGAGCTCACCGAGGGCCTCGAGCCGCTCGACCTGCTCGAGCGGGCGCTGCGGCGCGCAGAGGCGGATGCCGGTGCGCAGCTGCTCGGCGAGTTGCAGTCGCTCGACGTCGTCAACTTCCTGAGCTGGCGCTATCGCGATCCGGAGAAGCAGCTGGCGCAGCGCCTCGGCGTCACGCCGGCGCATTGCTATTACGGCCCGGTCGGCGGCGAGAGCCCGATCCGCTACATCCACGAGGCGGCCAAGCGCATCGCGCGCGGCGAATGCACCGTCGCCGCAGTGTGCGGCGCGGAGGCGCAGTCGACCGCGACCAAGGCGGAGCGTGCCGGGGCGCAATTGCCATGGACGCCGTTCGCGCATGACGTCGAGGAGCCCAAGCGCGGCGCGGCGTTCCAGAAGCCGCTGGCGGTGAAGCTCGGCGTGTTCCGGCCCGTCACGGTCTATCCGTTCTATGAAGCCGCCTCCTCCGCGCATTGGGGCCAGACGCCGCGCGAGGCGATGGCGGAGTCAGGCACGTTGTGGTCGCGCTATTCGGAAGCCGCCGCGCAGAATCCCAACGCCTGGCTGAAGCGACGCTATGCGCCCGAGGAGATCACGACGCCGACGGCGGACAACCGGCTGATCGCCTGGCCCTACAACAAGCTGATGGTCGCCAACCCAAGCGTCAACATGGGCGGCGCCGTGCTGCTCACAAGCCTTGCCAAGTCGCGCGCGGCAGGCATCGCGGAACACAAGCTGGTCTATCCGCTCGGCGGCGCCTCGGCCGAGGAGCCACGCGACTATCTGCTGCGCGACCAGTTCTACGAGAGCCATCCGCAGAACGCGGTGCTGAAGGCGGTGATGGATCTTGCCGGAGGCAAAAAATTCGACGCGATCGAGCTCTACAGCTGCTTCCCTTGCGTCCCCAAGATGGCGCGGCGGACGCTGGGCCTTTCGGCCGACGTGCAGCCGACCGTGACCGGTGGTCTCACCTTCTTCGGCGCGCCGCTCAACACCTACATGACGCACGCGGCCTGCGCCATGGTGCGGCGCGTGCGCGATGGCGCAAAACTCGGCATGCTCTACGGCCAGGGCGGTTTCGTCACCAAGCATCATGCGCTGGTGGTCTCGAAGGCGCCGCCGCGCGAGGCGATGGCGCAGGAGACGAGTGTGCAAGGCGAGGCCGACCGCAACAGGCGCGCGGTGCCGGAGTTCGTGACGGAGGCGTCAGGCGAGGGCAAGGTCGAGAGCTTCACGGTGCTCTACGGCCGTGGGGGCGGTGTCGAGCATGGCGTGGTGATGCTGCGCACTGCGGATGATCGGCGCACGTTGGCGCGGATTCCGGCGAGCGACAGCGCGACGCTGGGGCATTTGCTGGACATGAATCGCACGCCGGTGGGCTCACTCGGCGAGGTCACGATGGCCGCCGATGGCGTGCCGGAGTGGCGGGTGGGGTAGTATCCCTCTCCCCGCTTGCGACGAGGACGATGAGAATTGGACTCGCGGAGAGTCCCCCTCACGCGGATCGCATCCACGATACGATCCGACCTCTCCCCGCAAGCGGGGCGAGGTGAAGAGAGCTAGCTCTTCGGCGGCTGCTTCTCCGACGCTGTCGTCGGCTTGCCATTGGCGCCGGCGCCGACGACGCGGACCTGATCGCCGTCCGCAAGACCATCCGGCGGCGCTGTGATGACGCGATCGTCCGGCCCGATGCCCGAGGCGAGCTCGATCTCGCGACCGAGATCGCGGGAGATGGTCACGGTCTTGAACAGCACCTTGTCGTCCGCCCCAACCGTCGCAACGCGCAGGCCGCTGCCGTTGAAGATCAGCGCGCTGGCGGGAATGCTGAGCGGGGCGGAATCGCGCTGCAGGTTCAGCTTCACGCTGGCATAGCCGCCGGGCATCAGCTCGCCGCTGGAATTGTCGAGCCCGAGCTGCATGCGCGTAGTGCCCGAGGCGACGTCGACGGCCTGCGAGGAAGCCTCCACCGTCGCCTGAAAAGTCCGGTTCGGGTACTCCGGCAGCGTGATGGTGGCCTTGGCGCCGATCCTGATCGCCGGCACGTAGTTCTGGGGCACGTTGACGTAGACGCGCAGCTTGGTGATGTCGGAGACCACGAACATCGCCGGGCCCGAGCCGCCGCCGGCGTTGATCAGCGCGCCGACATCGGTATCGCGCGCCGTCACCACGCCGTCGAACGGCGCGGTGATCTTCTTGTAGCCGGCGAGCGCTTCCAGCCGCTCGACATTGGCCTTGCCCGAATTCACGGCGGCGTTCTTGTTGGAGAGATCGGCGGTGCGTTCGTCGATCTCCTGCGCGGAGACGAAGTTGGAGGCGACCAGCGTCTTGCGCCGGTTCAGCGTTGCTTCCGACAGCCTGGCGCTGGCCTGCTGGCTGGCGAGGTCGGCGCGGGCCTGAAGCAGCTGCTGGTCAAGGTCCGGCGCCTCGATCTCGGCGATCACCTGCCCGGCCCTGACGCGGGCGCCGATGTCGGCGCTCCAGCTTTTGAGGTAGCCGCTCACGCGGGCGAAGATCGGCGCACGATAATAGGCCTCCAGCCGTCCCGGCAGATCGATGGTGGCGTTGAGGGCCTTGGCACTCGGCTGGGTCACAGCGACGCTGGGAACCGCCTGATCATCGGTCCATTCCTTCAGCTTGGAGCCCTGCTCCTCGCGGGCGCGGATGCCGGTGCCGACGACAAGGCCCGCCGCAATCAGCGCAACCACGCCGAAAATGCCCAGTTTCCGGTGCGACACCGCCGAGCGGGGTTCAGTGGGCGACATGCGGGGTCTCCGTTGAGGCGGCGGCTTTGGCGCCTTGTTTCTTGTGGACCATGCTGAATACCACGGGAACGAACATCAGTGTGGCGAAGGTCGCAAAGATCAGGCCGCCGATCACGGCGCGGCCGAGCGGCGCATTCTGCTCGCCGCCCTCGCCCAGACCCAGCGCCATCGGCGCCATGCCGATGATCATGGCGAGCGCAGTCATCAGGACGGGGCGGAACCGGACGAAGCCGGCCTCAAGCGCCGCTGCGATGGGATCGCCCAGCTCCTCGTAGCGCTCGCGCGCGAAGGAGATCACGAGCACGCTGTTGGCCGTGGCAACGCCCATGCACATGATCGCGCCGGTGAGCGCCGGGACCGACAGCGTTGTCTCCGTCGCGAACAGCATCCAGACGATGCCGGCGAGCGCGGCCGGCAGCGCCGTGATGATCACGAACGGATCGGACCAGGACTGGAAGTTCACGACGATCAGGAAGTAGATCAGCACGACGGCCCCGAGCAAGCCGAACAAGAGACCAGTGAAGGCGCTGTTCATGGTCTGCACCTGGCCGAGCAACACCACGGACGAGCCCTTCGGCACCTCTTTCGCGGTGTCGGCGATCAATTTTCGGATCTCGGCGGCGACCGCGCCGAGATCGCGACCCGAGGTCGTTGCAAAGATCTGCACCATCGACTGGATGTCGTATTGCGAGACCACCGCGCTGGAGGTCGAACGCTTGATATCGGCGATGCCACCGAGAATCGGCGACTGCGCATTGCCCGCGGCCGTGATCGGCAGCGTCTGCAGCGCGCTGAGCGAGTCGATCTGGTATTGCGGCGTCTGCATGACGATCGAGTAGGACACGCCGTTGTCGGGGTTCAGGTAGTAGGTCGGTGCGACCTGCGAGGAGCCGGCGAGGTTGACGACGAGGCTGTTGGTGACGTCGCGCTCGGTCAGACCGACATATTGGGCGCGGGTGCGGTCGACATCGATGTTGAAGGTCGGGTTGCTCGGCGATTGCTGGATGCGCGCATCGGCCACGCCCGGAATCCGCCGGACCTTCGCCAGCAGGTGGTTGGCGTAGGCGAAGTTGGCGCTGAGATTGGCGCCGCGGATCTGCAGGTCGATCGGCGCGGGCGCACCGAAATTCAGGATCTGGCTGACGATGTCGGCCGGCAGGAAGGCGAAGCTGACGCCTGGGAACAGCCGCGGCAATTGCTCACGCAGCACCTTCACATGCTCCTCGGTCGGCTTGTGGCCTTCCTTCAGCTTGATCTGGATGTCGCCGTCCTGCGGACCGATCACGCCGGTGTTGTTGTAGGTCATGTTGATGCCGGAGATCGGCATGCCGATGTTGTCGGTCATGGTCTCGATCTCGCCCGGGATCAGCTTGCGGACTGCTTTCTGCACGTCGGCGAGCTGGTTGGCAGTCTCCTCGACGCGGGTGCCGACTTGCGTGCGGACATGCATCAGGATGTTGCCGGCATCGACCGCGGGGAAGAAGTTGCGCCCGAGGAACGGCACCAGCGCGAAGGACGCGCCGACAACGCAGATGAAGCCGATCACGAACATGGCGCGATGCGCCAAAGCGAGGCCGAGCAGGCCGCGGTAGCCGCCCCGGATGCGCTCGAACCGCGCCTCGAAGCCGCGCTGGAACCAGACGAATGGATTGCGCGACTTCGGTGGGGCACCCTCGTGATGGACGTGCACTTTAAGGAGGTAGTTCGCCATCGTCGGCACCAGCGTGCGCGACAGGATGAACGACCAGATCATCGCGAACATCACGGCCTCCGCCATCGGCACGAACAGGAAGCGTGCGACCCCGGTGAGGAAGAACATCGGCACGAACACGATGCAAATACAGAGCAGCGAGACGAAGGCCGGCGTCACGATCTGGTTGGCGCCGTCGAGGATCGATTGCTCGACCGGCTTGCCCTGCTCCAGATGGTAGTTGATGTTCTCGATGGTGACGGTGGCGTCGTCGACAAGGATGCCGACCGCGAGCGCAAGGCCGCCGAGCGTCATGATGTTCAGCGTCTCGCCGATCGCGGCCAGCATGATGATGGCGCCGAGAACGGAGAGCGGGATCGACACCGCGATGATGATGGTCGAGCGCCAGCTGCCGAGGAACAAGAGGATCATGATGCTGGTCAGCAGCGCCGCGATCACGCCCTCGAAGGCGACGCCTTGAATGGCGCCGCGGACGAATACCGACTGATCGCCGATGAAGCCGATCTTCAGGGCATCCGGGAGCTGGTCCTTGACCTCGATCACCTTCTGCTTGATGCCGGCGATGATGTCGAGCGTCGAGGTCGCGCCCGCCTTCAGCACCATCATCAGCACCGAGCGGTTGCCGTCGACATGGACGATGTTGGTCTGCGGCGGATTGCCGTCGCGCACGGTGGCGACGTCGCGCACATAGACCATGGCGCCGTTGACGGTCTTGATCGGGAGGTTGCCCAGCTCGTCGATCTTCAGCGGCGAGTTGTTGAGCTGGATGTTGTATTCGAACTGGCCGATCTTCTGGGTGCCGACCGGCGTGATCAGGTTCTGGGCGGCCAGCGCGTTGGCGACGTCCTGGCCGGATAGCCCGCGGGCCTGAAGCGCGGTCGGATCGAGATCGATCTGGACCTGGCGCTGCTTGCCGCCGAACGGATACGGGATCGCCGCGCCGGGCACGGTGACCAGCGGCGTGCGCAGCTGGTTGATGCCGATGTCGGCGAGGTTCTGCTCAGTGAGGCCGTCGCCCGACAGCGCCACCTGGATGATCGGCACGGTCGAGGCGGAGTAGTTCAGGATCAGGGGCGGCGTCGCGCCCGGCGGCATCTGCTTCAGCAGCGTCTGCGAGATCGCCGTGACCTGCGCGTTGGCGGTGCGGATGTCGACGTTCGGCTGGAAGAAGATCTTGATGATGCCGAAGCCGTTATAGGAATTGGCCGTGATGTGCTCGATGTCGTTGACGGTCGTCGTCAGCGCGCGCTGGAACGGCGTGGTGATGCGGCCGGACATCTGGTCCGGCGGCAGGCCGGTATACTGCCAGACCACGCCGATCACGGGGATGCGGATGTCCGGGAAGATGTCGGTCGGCGTCCGCAATGCGGCGAGCGGTCCGATGATCAGGAGCAGGAGCGCCAGCACGACAAACGTATAGGGCCGGCTCAGGGCAATACGGACCAGAGCAATCATGCGCCAGGCAAATCCAGGTCAGGCAGGGATACGGAATCCGCCCCCACGGGAATCCTGTTTTCCCTTTACCTGAGCACTGCATGAAACGCTAATGACCAGGCACTATCCTGCATTCACTTCCCTGCTACCGCACTGCGAAATCGACATCGCAGCTATGCGGCCGGACGATGCGGGGCCGACCCAGTTCAGGCACATGCCGACTGGCTGGTGCTACAGGTGAAACAAAACGAGCGGCGCCTTTGGCCCCGCTCGTCGTTCGATCAACAGGTCGCCCGACGAACTACGCGGCGCGGACGTTGGTCAGAAACTTGCTGACCTCAATCTTGAGCCGGCTCGAGTCGTTGGACAGCATCTGCGCCGCCGACAGCACTTGCGAGGAGGCCGTGCCGGTCTCGGTCGCACCCCGCTGCACGTCGGTGATGCTGGAGGAAACCTGCTGAGTGCCGTGCGCTGCCTGCTGCACATTGCGGGCGATCTCCTGCGTCGCCGCGCCCTGCTCTTCCACAGCCGCTGCGATCGCCGAGGAGATTTCGGACAGGCGCTCGATGGTCGAGGAGATCTCCTTGATCGCGCCGACCGAATCGTTGGTCGCGGCCTGGATCCCGGAGATCTGCTGGCCGATCTCGCCGGTCGCCTTCGCGGTCTGCTCGGCGAGCGCCTTCACCTCGGAGGCGACGACGGCGAAGCCGCGGCCGGCTTCGCCCGCGCGCGCCGCCTCGATGGTCGCGTTCAGCGCCAGGAGGTTGGTCTGGCCGGCAATGGTGTTGATGAGCTCGACGACGTCGCCGATGCGGGACGCCGCCTTGGAGAGCTCGCTGACGCGCTCGGTGGTGGCGCGGGCCTGGCCGACGGCATCGCCCGCCATCCGCGCCGATTCCTGCACCTGTCGGCTGATCTCGCCAACGGAGGAGGCCATCTCCTCGGTGGCCGAGGCCACCGACTGCACGTTGGTCGAAGCTTCTTCCGAGGCGCCGGCAACCGTGGTCGCCAGCCGCTGGGAGCGGTCGGCAGTCGAGGTCAGCGTCGAGGCGGACGCCTCTAACTGGGTCGAGGCCGACGACACCGTCTGGACGATCTCGCCGATCATGGTCTCGAATTCGCGGGTGATGTTGTCGACACGGCGGCCGCGCTCGATCTTGGCTTCGGCGTCGGCCGCGGCGGCCTCGTCGGCGGCCTTCTTGGCGATCAGCGCTTCCTTGAAGACCTGGAGCACGTCAGCCATGGCGCCGATCTCCGTCTTCTCGCCGCGGTGCGGGACCTCGGCGGAGAGGTCGCCCCTGCCCAGTGCCTGCATCGGCTCGATGATTGAACTGATGCCGCTGGAGACGTCATGGACGAGGTAGAAGCCGACGCCGAAGCCGACGATGACGGCGGCGCCGAGAATGATCGCAACCAGCAGGAACGCGTAATAAAACGTGTCGGCGGCATCTGCAGCAGCCTGATCGCCGCCCTTCGTGTTGAGCTCGATGTCCTTGGTCAGGATGGCATCGGCCTCAAGCCCGATCTTGTTGACTGTCTTGGTGTTCAGCTCGTGCGCGTCATGCGCGATCTTGTTGGCGTCCCGGCGCGACAGCGCCATGACTTCCTGAGTGCCCTTCCTGTACTCTTCCCACTTATTAGACCACTCGCTGTACAGAGCTCGCTCTTCGGGCGAGGTGATCATACCCTCATAAGACTTGCGGAACTTTGTGTTCGCCTCGATCACTGTCGCCAGGGTCTTCTCGGCCGCAAGCTTTTCCTCCAGTGTCTCCGACAGCATGTGCTCGCGGATCACGTTGCGGTAGGTAATGACGCCCGCACGGAGGTCGCCGATCACGCGGACGCTGGGCATCCAGTTTGTGGTGATATCGACCGTGCTGGCGTTGATCGTCCGCATCTTCATGACGGCGAGCAGGCCCATGCCGGCCATCGCGACCAGCAGGAATGCCACGACACTGATGATCTTGGCGCGGATGGAAATGGTGGAGAGCATAATCGGGTCTCTTTGTGTTGGCGCGGCGGCGCGTCCGGAACTATGTATCAACCAAAAGTTGCGGCGACGACATCCAACAACAAAACGACCGAGCAGTTGAGAACCGCGACTCCGCACAAGCACGGAAGCCGAAAGAAATGAACGAGCGCCTAAGAAGGCTCTGCTCTCAGCGCATGAGCCTAAGCGCGTCCGAGAAAAACTCCGCACCGCCGAAATTTCCGGACTTCAGAGCGAGCAACATCTCGCCTCCAGCACCGACCGCGCGCAGCACCGGAACGCCCGCCGCGATCTCCACTCCTACGAGAAATCCGGGAATCTTCAACCGGTCGACCACGGCGCCGGAAGTCTCGCCACCGGCTACCACGAGGCGTCGCACACCCGATTTTACGAGGCCTTCAGCGATGTCGGCCATCGTCTGCTCGATGGCATGCCCGGCCGCGTCGCGGCCGTGACGCGCCTGCAGCGCGGCGACCTGATCGGGTGTCGAGCTCGATGCGATCAGCACCGGACCTTCAGCCAGTCGCGGCCTCGCCCAGTCCAGCGCACGCTGCGCTTCGCCTGTTCCCGTAAGAATACGGTCCGGATCGAGATGCAACACCGGCATGACACGCTCGGCATTCGCGATCTGCTGAAGTGTGGCCTGCGAGCAGCTTCCGGCAAGACATGCTGCCGGTCCGCCGACGGCGGCGCCGCTCTCTCCGCTCCCCGCAGCCGACTTGACCTTGCCCGTCGAAACCAGCGCCCGCGCCAGTCCGAGGCCTATGCCGGAGGCGCCGACCGAAAGCCGATGTTCGGCCGCGACGAGACCGATGGTCTCGAGGTCGCGGTCGAACACGGCATCGATGATCGCAGCACCGATGCCCTTGCCCGCGAGCTCGGTCAGCCTTGCCCGCACGGCATCCGCGCCGCGCGTGACGGTGGCGAGATCGACGAGGCCTACTTGCGTCCTGCTCTGGCGCGCCAGCACGCGCACCAGGTTGGAATCGTGCATCGGGTTGAGCGGATGATCCTTCAACGGGCTCTCATTCAGCGGCACGGGGCCGACGAACAGATTGCCCTGGTAGACGGTGCGGCCGGTCTCCGGAAACGCCGGGGTCACCAGCACTGCGCTCTCGCCGCAATCTGAACGGAGCGCATCCATGACGGGGCCGATATTGCCGGCGTCGGTGGAATCGAAGGTCGAGCAAATCTTGAACAGCACATGGCTCGCGCCGCGGCCGCGCAGCCATTTGTCCGCTGCGCGCGAGCGCGATACGGCAAGGCCCGCCTCGATCGATCGGCTCTTCAAGGACACCACGACGGCGTCGACCTCGGGCAGCGCCAGATCGTCCGAGGGCACGCCGATGGTCTGCACCGTGCGCAGGCCCGCGCGCGTCAGCGTGTTGGCGAGATCAGAGGCGCCGGTGTAGTCGTCGGCGATGCAGCCAAGCGCAAGAGTCACGGCTTCACTCCCGCATAGGGCTTGAACCAGGCAAGGCCATCGGTGGTCTTGCCGCGTGGATTGTATTCGCAGCCGACGAAGCCGGCATAGCCGAGCCGATCGAGTTCTTCGAACAGGAACGGATAGTTCAGCTCCTCGCCGTCGGGCTCGTTGCGCGAGGGGATGCTGGCGATCTGGATGTGTCCGATGATCGGCATCATCTCGCGCAGGCGCATGGTGACGTCGCCGTGGATGATCTGGCAGTGATAGATGTCGAACTGGAGCTTCAGGTTCGGCAGCCGAAGCTCCTGGATCAGGTCGCGGGCGAAGCCGAAATCGTTGAGGAAGTACCCGGGCACGTTGCGGGCATTGATCGGCTCGAGCACGATGTCGATGCCGTGCGGTGCGAAGAATTCGGCGGCCCACGCCACCGACTTGTAAAAGGCCTCGATCGCGACGCGCTCGCCGCGATTGGCAATGCCGGCCATCAAATGCAGCCGCTTGACGCCGGTCGCCTTGGCGTAAGGCAGCGCGGTTTCCAGGCTCGCCTTGAGATCATTGAAGCGCGCCGGCAGCGCCGCAAAGCCCTTCTCGCCGGCATTCCAGTCGCCCGGCGGCAGATTGAACAGCGCCTGGGTCAGGCCGTTGCGCTTGAGACGCTCGCCGACGGCCGCCACCGGATGCTCGTAGGGAAAGAGAAACTCGACGGCGGTGAATCCCGCCTGGGCGGCGGCATCGAAGCGGTCGAGGAACGGCACCTCGGTGAACATCATCGAGAGGTTGGCGGCGAAACGGGGCATTGCAGATCCTCTTGCTTACTTGTCGCCCGGCAGCTTCACGCCGGTGACCTGCGCATACATGCGCGCGACCGAGGCGTCGTCATCGCGGCCCATGCCGGCGGCAGCCGTCATCAGGAACATCTGGAGCGCGGCGGCCGAAACCGGCACCGGGAATCGGGCGCTGCGCGCCATATCCTGGATGATGCCGAGGTCCTTGACGAAGATCTCGACGGCGCTGCGCGGCGTGTAGTCGCCGTCAAGCACGTGCGGCATGCGATTCTCGAACATCCAGGAATTGCCGGCGGAAGCCGTGATCACCTCATAGACCTTGCGGATGTCGAGGCCCTGCTTGGCCGCGAACGCCATTGCTTCGCTCGCGGCGGCGATGTGCACGCCGGCCAGCAATTGGTTGATCATCTTGAAGGCGGCGCCTTGGCCAGCGGCATCGCCAAGCTCGTAGAGCTTTGCCGCCATGGCATCGAGCGCCGGCCGTGCCTTTGCAAAGGCCGCCGGACTGCCGGAGGCGAGGATCGTCAGCTCGCCCTGCGCGGCGCGCTGCGCGCCACCGGAAATCGGTGCATCCAGGTAGTGCCGGCCGGTCGCCTCGAGCTGTTTTGCGAGGCGCCGCGCCACGTCCGGATCCATGGTGGCGGAGGATATGAAGACACTGTCATTCGGCATGGTCTCGGCCGCGCCATCCTTGCCGAACAGGATCGCCTCGGTCTGGGCGGCATTGACGACGACGCTGACGACGATGTCGGCATCCCTGGCCGCCTCCGCCGGCGTTTTGGCGCCTGCGCCGCCGTCCTTCGCGAACCGCGCCACCGCGTCAGCCGAGACGTCGCAGCCGGTGACGGCATGGCCGGCGCGCTTCAGCGAGGTCGCCATGCCGAATCCCATCGAGCCGAGCCCGACGACGGCGATACGCCGATTTGGTGAGGTGGAGGCGGACATATGCAACCGATCCTTACGAACGTTTCCCAAGTAGCCGCCCTTTGCGGCAGCTTGGCAACCAAATAACACGGCTTGGCCGCGCTGCCAAAGCGTGAGACAAGCAGGCATGACGGCCATGAGAACTGAACCCAGCAACGAGATCCGGCTGCGTGAGGATATCTGCCGCTTCGGACGGTCCCTGTTCGAGCGCGGCTTGACGCCGGGATCCTCCGGCAATATCAGCGTCAGGCTGGAGGGCGGCGGCTGGCTGGTGACGCCGACCAACGCCTCGCTCGGCTTCCTCGATCCCGCAAAGCTGTCGCGGCTGGACGAAACCGGCCGGCTGATCTCGGGCGATGCGCCGACCAAGGAAGTCCCGCTGCACACCGCGCTCTACGACACGCGCGGCAGCGCACGTGCCATCGTGCACCTGCACTCGACCCATTCGGTTGCGCTCTCGATGCTGCCCGAGATCGACCCGCGCGCCGCGCTGCCGCCGATGACGGCCTATTATCTGATGAAGTGCGGCGCCACCGCGCTCGTGCCCTATTACCGCCCGGGCGATCCGGCGGTGGCGGATGCGATCAAAGGCCTAGCGGGAAAGTATTCATCGGTGCTGCTCGCCAATCACGGCCCGGTCGTCGCCGGCGACACGCTGGAGGCCGCGGTGTTCGCGACGGAAGAGTTGGAGGAGACGGCGAAGCTGTACCTGCTGCTCCGCGGGATGAACCCGCGGTATCTGTCTCCGGAGCAGGTGAAGGATCTGGTGAAGGTGTTCGGGGTGACGTTGCCGGAGCATGGGCACGAGCATTAGGCCCGGCCCCATCCTCGTCATTGCGAGCGCAGCGAAGCAATCCAGAATCCCGCCGCTGAAAGACTCTGGATTGCTTCGCTGCGCTCGCAATGACTGAGGATGTGGCGACGGAGTAGCCCGCATGAGCGGCGCGACATGCGGGACCAGCGGTCCCGGATATCGCTTTGCTCATCCGGGCTACGACACCTTCTGGCACTGCCGGAATTGATTTGCATCAGCGGGATCGCAAGCACATGATCCCCTGTAATTGACTGAAGGAGTTGTTTCATCGATCGCCAGGAGAATTGTCATGGATTTCAAAGTATCCTGCGCCCTCCTCTCTGTAGCCTGCTTTGTTGTCTTGTCCCTTTCCGCAAACGCCCAGACGTCCGCGCGCGGCGGCGTCCCCGATCTCAAGGTCGAGGCCAACTGCAAGGCAACTCAGGAGATCGACAAGTCGCTGACCGAGCCGCAGTCCTACGAGGCCTGCATGAACGACGAGCAAACCGCACAGCAACAACTCGGGTCCATCTGGACGACGACGCCGGAGACGATTCGCACCCAATGCTCCGCCGAGGCCTCCGCCGGTGGCATCGAAAGCTATGTCGACCTGCTCTCTTGCATCCAGATGAATGGCTTCGGGCAAGCTTCCGCGCCCGCGTCAACGCTGCGCGGCGCAAGCAAGAACCGGAACAAGAAGCAATCGGGATAGGGATCCTAGCGAGCGGCTACAATCCCAGATACGCCTTCCTGACGTCCGGATTGCCCTTGATCTCCGCGGACGGGCCCTGCATCAGCACGCGGCCGGTCTGCAGGATGTAGGCGCGGTCGGCGATCTCCAAGCACTCGGCCATGCGCTGCTCGACGATCAGCACGGTCATGCCGGCGTCGCGGATGCGCTTCACTGCCTGGAAGATTTCATCCACCAGCTTCGGCATGATGCCTTGCGAGGGCTCGTCCAGCATCAACAGCCGCGGGCGGGTCATCAGCGCGCGGCCAATGGCGAGCATCTGCTGCTCGCCGCCGGAGAGCGTCTCGGCGCGCTGGTCCAAACGCTCCTGGAGACGCGGAAACAGGTTGAAGACGAGATCGAGCGGCCCCTCGCGGTTCGCATCACCGCGGTAGAGATAGCTGCCGAGGCGAAGATTGTCGCGCACCGACAGGCGCGGAAACAGGCGGCGGTTCTCCGGCACATAGGCGATGCCTGTTGCGGTGATGAGATGCTGCGCCATGCCGTCGAGGCGCTTGCCGTCGAACGTCACCGTGCCCGAGCGCGGACGCTCGGCGCCGGCAATGGATTTCAGCAGCGTCGACTTGCCCGCGCCATTGGCGCCGGCCACGCAGACGATCTCGCCCTTCTGTACCTCGATCGAGACCGCGGAGATCGCAACCAGGCCCTGATAGGCGGTGGTGACTTCACGCACCGACAGCATGACGATCTCCCAGATACGCGCTGATCACCTTGGGATCGCGGACGACGTCGGAAGGCTTGCCCTCGGCCAGCACCTTGCCGAGGTCGAGCACGATGGCACGGTCGACCAGCGGCATCACGATCTCCATGACGTGTTCGACCATCAGCACGGTGACGCCGGTCTCGCGGACCTTGCGCACCAGCGCGACGCCGGTCTGCGCCTCGGTGGGCGTCAGGCCGGTGAGAACCTCGTCGAGCAGCAACAGCTTCGGCTCGGTCGCGACCGCACGCGCGACTTCGAGGCGGCGCTTCTCCGCCGGCACGAGGTCGCTCGCGAGCACGTCGGCGCGCGCGGCAAGGCCGGTGAATTCCAGCACCTCATGCGCCTTGCGGCGGGCCTCGCGCATCACGGTGTTGCGCACGAGCGCGCCAACGATGACGTTGTCGATGACCGTCATGGTCTCGAAGCTCTTCACGACCTGGAAGGTGCGACCGATCCCGCGCTGGCAGCGCGCGGCCGCCGGCAGATTGGTGACGTCCTCGCCATCGAAGATGATCGAGCCCTGGGTTGGCGGCAACACGCCGGCGATCAAATTGAACAGCGTCGACTTGCCGGCGCCGTTCGGGCCGATCAGGCCGACGATCTCGCCGCGGCCAACCGAGATCGAGACGTCGCTGTTGGCTATCAGGCCGCCGAAGCGCTGCCAGACGCCGCGCGTTTCCAGGAGCGTCGTCATCGCGTGGCCTCCTTGCGCCGGCGCGAGAACAGGCCAACCAGCCCTTCCGGCCGCGCGAGTGCGATCAGGACGATCAGCGCGCCGTAGACGATGAGGTCGACGCCGCGGCCGGAGCCGCCGATGTAGGACCGCGTCAGCTCGGTGATCGGGATCAGGATGACGGCGCCGAGCATCGGCCCCCACAGCGTGCCGATGCCGCCGAGCACTGCCGGCAACGCCATCAAGAGCGAGAACTGGAAGCCCATGACGCTTCCGGGATCGATGTAGGAAACGAACTGCGCATAGAAGCTGCCGCCGACCGCGACCAGGAAGGCGGAGACCGCCGCCGCGCCCATCTTCGAGTTGAATACGACGACGCCGAGGCTCTCGGCCGCCTGCGGATTGTCCTTCACCGCGCGCCACCAATAACCCCATTTCGAATCTTCCAGCCACCAGGTGACGAACCAGGCGACGCAGGCGAGCGCCAGCGCGAAGTAGAAGTATGGCAGCTTCGAGCGCGTGAACTGGAATTTCAGCCAGCTGTCGCCGCGCACGGGAATGTCGATGCCAAGGGCCGCGCCTGCCCAATCCCAGTTCTGGATCAGCAGCAATCCGATCTCGGCGATCACGATGGTGGCGATCGCAAAGTAGTGGCCGCCGAGCCGGAAGCAGGGATAGCCCAGCGCCATTGCGATTGCGGCCGAGATCAGCCCGCCGGCGATCATGCCGAACCAGGGCAGCACGCCGAACTTGGTGAACAGCAGCGCGGTGGTGTAGGCACCGAGCCCGAAATACAGCGCGTGTCCGAGCGATATCTGCCCGCAATAGCCGGACAGGATGTTCCAGCTCTGCGACAACGCCGCGTACATCAGCGTCAGCACCATGATGTTCTGGACGTACACGTCCTTGACGAAGAGCGGCACGATCGCGGCGACGGCGGCAAGACCGGCGGCGGTGATGAGGTCGCGGCGGCGCCGCTCGACGAATTGCTTGTCCATCACATCGACCCGAACAGGCCACGCGGCCGGATGAACACGACGAGAAGATAGACCGCGTAGATGCCGACCGATTTCAACGATGGCGGCAGGATCAGCGCAGTGGTGGCTTCGACAAGGCCGACGACGATACCGCCGGCAAAGGCGCCGAACACGCTACCGAACCCGCCGAGCGCCACCGTGACATAGGCGATCAGCGCAAAGGACGCGCCGACGTCGGGATAGATGTAGAAGAAGGTCGCCATGATGGCGCCTGCAAGCCCGACCAGCGCACCGCCGAGACCCCAGCCGAGCGCGAACACGCGGTTCTTGTCGATGCCGACGAGGGCCACCGCACCGGGATCCTCGCGCGTCGCTTCCAGCGCGCGGCCGAAATCGGTGCGGTTGATGAAGAGATAGAGCCCGCCGAACGCCGCGATCGCGACCAGCGCGCCGAACAGCTGCGGCTGCGGCAGGTAGATCCCGGCCACCGATACCGTCTTGCCGCCGAGCCATGAGTTGGGAACGCTGCGGTAGTCGGCCGTGAAGAACAGTTGCGCGAGGCCCCGCATCACGATCGCGAGGCCGAAGGTCGCGAAAATCTGCACCATGCCGACATTGGCCTTGGCACGCATCGCAAACCGCACGATCACGAGATAGACCGCCGCCCCCAGGACAAACAGGGCGGCGGCAGCCAGCGGCGCCGACAGCAGTGGATCGATCGCGAAGAACGTGAACAGGAAGAACGTCACGTACATGGCCAGCATCAGGAATTCGCCATGGGCGAAGTTGACGACGTCCATCAGGCCAAAGATCAACGCCAAGCCGACGGCGATCAGTCCGTAAAGCAGCCCCATCAGCAGGCCGCTCGCAAGACTCTGGATAATCGTTTCAGCTGTCACGTCGCTTCGTCCCCCGCCCGCAACCTGATCGCTTACTTCATCGGCCAGATTGCGTCGGCCACCGCCGCCTGCGCCGGGAAGATGGTGACGAACTTGCCACCGACATACTGCAGCAGGACCGGATCGGCATCGTTGTTCTGGCCCGACTCGTCGAACTTGACGCGCTTCCAGGGCATGATGGTCTGCTCCCCGGGCATTTCCGTCGCGGCCAGCGCATCACGGATCTTCTCGCCGTCGGTCGATTTGGCGCGGTTGATGGCGTCCGCCATGATGATCATGGCCATGAACTGTCGCGACGTGTTGTCGTTGAGGTCCTTGCCCGACTTCGCCTTGAACAGGTCGTTGATCTTGCCGACCATCGGCCGCTTGGCGGCGAGATCGAGCGAGAAGCTGCCGCGGGTGATCGCGCCCTCGAGTTTGTCGCCGACGGCGTCGTAGAGCGCTTTCTCGGAGAAGCCGGCCGCCTGGGCCACGATCGCGTTCGGCTTGTAACCGAGCTCGGCCATGGTCTTGACCAGCAGGATGCCGTCCGTGGTGTAGCTCGACGGCATCAGCACGTCGGCATTGGCCGCCTTGAGCTGCTGCACCTCGGCCGACAGCGACGGCGAGTTGGCGCGGTACTTGATGTCGGCGACGATCTTGTAGCCGCGCTCGGTCGCGAGCCTGGTCTGGGCGTTGGCGGAATCGGTGCCGAAGATGGTGTCTTCGTGGAACAGCGCCAGGGTCTGGGCCTTGGCGCCCTTCTTCCTCATCGCATCGAGGAAGTCGAACATCCCGGCCGAAAACATCTCGTCATGCGGCGAGGCGCGGAAATAATACTTCAGACCGCGACGATGCAGGCTCGGCGAGGAGTTGTCCGCCGACATGAACGGAATCTGGTAGCGTTCGCAAATCTGGCTGATCGTCACCGCGACCGCGCTTTGATAGGAACCGAGGATGGCGCAGACCTTCTCCTGCGTGATCAGTCGCTCGGCTTCGGCGCGTCCCTTCTGCGGATCGCCCTGGGTGTCGGCGTAGACAATACGGATCTTGGCACCGCCAAGCCCCGGCAAGCCCACGCCCTTTGCCAGCGGAAGCTCGAAGTCCTGATCGTTGTTGATGATGTCGATCGCGGTCTCGAACGCACGCTGCGCATCGACGCCCACCTGGGCGCCGGAGCCCGACAGCGGATAGGTTGCGCCGATCACCACTTCAGAAGTTTGCGCACGCGCAGCCAGCGGCAGCAGCGCTGCGGCGGCGGTAGCTCCGAGCAAAACGTCGCGGCGAGTGATCGTCATTGGCAAAGTCCCCTGTTATCCGAATTTTGCGCGTATCGAATGAAGCGATTGGCAGATAGCGTAAAGCCTGAAGAAGCAGCAAACGCTGCCCATTAAATCACGGCCATGGTCCTGTTCTTCAGATCCGTCACCAGCATCAGGCCGGGCGAATGCGTGATCGCGAACGGCAGCTTCGCGGCGTTGATCACCGATTGCGGCGTCACGCCGCAGGCCCAGAATACCGGAATCTCGTCGTCGGCGACAGGTACGGGATCGCCGTAGTCGGGCTTGGCGATGTCCTTGATGCCGATCAGGTGCGGATGGCCGAGATGCACGGGCGCACCATGCACTGCGGGATAGCGCGAGGTGATCTGCACCGCGCGGATCGCATCGGCCGGCTTGAACGGGCGCATCGACACCACCATGGGGCCGGCGAACGGACCAGCCTCGCCGCAGGCGATGTTGGTGCGGTACATCGGCACGCGCACGTTCTGCTCGATGTGGCGGATCGGCATGCCCTCGTCGAGCAGCGCCTCTTCGAACGAGAACGAGCAGCCCAGCACGAAAGTCACGAGATCGTCGCGCCAGTAGCTCTTGACGTCGGTCGGCTCGGCGACGACTTCGCCGTCGCGCCAGACGCGGTAGCGGGGAACGTCGGTGCGGATGTCGAGATCGGCGCCCAGCGCGGGGATATACGGGCTGCCGACGTCGGACATGCCGATGATCGGGCACGGTTTCGGATTGAGCTGGCAGAAGCGGTGAAAGGCGCCGGCATATTCGGCCGGCAGGATCGCCAGATTGCCCTGGACGAAGCCGGGGGCGACCCCTGCGGTCGACCCCACCTCGCCGGCGCGATACGCGAGCCGCGCCTGGCGGCTCGGAAGGGTGTCGGGTGTTTCAGTTTGCTGCGCTGCCACCAAAACAGTCATGAGATCGACCTGCCTATAAACTCGACAAAGACAAGCCAACACCAAGCGTGCTATAAAGTCTAATCTTCCTTTCTAATCAATATCGATAAATCTAATTTATCGATTGGGAAAATCCTTCCAATGCTGGACTTCAGGTCGCTCGAGACGTTCCTCTGGGTTGTGAAGCTCGGCAGCTTTCGAGGCGCCGCCGCACGGCTCAACACCACCCAGCCGGCGATCTCCCAGCGTATCGCCCAGCTCGAGCGCGAGATGGGCGTGAAGCTCCTGAACCGCGACCATCGCGTGGCCTCGCCGACCCCGAGCGGCCGGCAGATGATGGTCTACGCGGAGAAACTGATCGGCCTGCGCGCGGAGATGATGGCAGAGATCGGCGATCGTTCCGCAATGCGCGGCGTGATGCGGCTCGGCGTCGCCGAAACCATCGTGCACACCTGGCTGCCGCGCCTCGTGAAGAGCGTGAACGAGATCTATCCGAATCTGTCGCTGGAGATCGAGGTCGACATCACGCCGAACCTTACCGCGCGCCTGCTCGCGCAGGAGATCGAGCTCGCCTTCGTGGTGGGGCCGCTGTCGGCCTCCGGCGTGCACAACCGCGTGCTCGCCGACTACCCGATCGGATTTCTCGCAAGCCCCTCGCTCGGGCTCGGCAAGGGCCCAGTCACGCCGGCGGAGCTCGCGCGGTTTCCGATCATCACCTTCCCGCGCAAGACCAAGCCTTACGAGGTCGTGCGGGAGGTGTTCGACCGGCCGGAGCTGCCGCCGATCCGCCTGCACGCGTCCGCTTCGCTGGCGACCGTGATCCACATGGCGGTCGAGGGGCTCGGCATCGCCGTGATCCCCGATGCCATCGTCGAGAACGAGCTCGCCGACGGCCGCCTGCAGCTGCTCGACACCGATCTCGCGATCGCACCGCTGACCTTCACCGCAAGCTGGCTCGCCTCTCCCGACGTCGTTGCCGTGGAGCGCGTCGCCGAGCTTGCACGGCAGATCGCGCAGAGCAGCCTCGCGGTTGACGCGCCCGCGCTGGCGGGCCATTGAAAAGGCGCCGGACAAAAGAGAGAACGACCGCATGAGCCGAGCCGCCACGAACCTGCAAATCGATTCCGCCCGCCTCTGGGGCTCCATTCACGAGACCGCGCAGTTCGGCGCGACGGCCAAGGGCGGCGTGCGGCGGCTGACGCTGAGCGGCGAAGACAAGCAGGTGCGCGACTGGTTCCGCAAGGCCTGCGAGGATGCCGGTCTCGAGGTGCATGTCGATGCACTCGGCTCGATGTTCGGCCTGCGCAAGGGCCGCGACATGTCGAAGCTGCCCGTCGGCATCGGCTCGCATCTCGACACCCAGCCGACCGGCGGCAAGTATGATGGCATTTTGGGAACGCTTGGCGCGCTGGAAGTGATCCGCACGCTGAACGACGCCGGCATCGAGACCGAGGCGCCGATCTGCGTCGTCAACTGGACCAACGAGGAAGGCTCGCGCTTCGCACCTGCGATGATGGCCTCCGCCGCCTATGTCGGCGATTTCACCACCGATGACATCCTGTCGCGCAAGGACATCGATGGCACGACCGTCGGCGAGGCGCTCGACAGCATCGGCTATCGCGGCAACAAGCCGGTCGGCTTCCAGAAGCTCGGCTGCTTCGTCGAGCTGCATATCGAACAGGGTCCGATTTTGGAGGCCGAGGGCAAGACCATCGGCGTGGTCGATTCCGGCCAGGGCGTGCTCTGGTTCGACGGCAAGATATCCGGCTTCGAGAGCCATGCGGGTTCGACCCCGATGCCGCTGCGGCGCGATGCGCTGGCGACATTGTCGGAGATCGTGCTGGCAATGGAGGCGATCGCGAACAAGCATGGGCCGAACGCAGTCGGCACCATCGGCGAGGCCGTGATCGCAAACCCCTCGCGCAACGTCATTCCCGGCGAGATTGCCTTCACCATGGACTGCCGTAGCGCCGACAGCGCCATCATGGATGCGCTCGATCGCGATCTGCGTGCCACGATCGCCGAGATCGCCGCGCGCCGCAAGGTCGAGGTCAAGATCGATCTGGTGTGGCGCAAGGCGCCGACGCATTTCGATCCGAGGCTGATTGCGGCGGTCGAGAACGCGGCCAAGACGCTCGGCTATTCCTCCCGTCGCATCACCTCCGGCGCTGGCCACGATGCGTGCAATCTCAACACCGTGATGCCGGCGGCAATGGTGTTCGTGCCCTGCAAGGACGGCATCAGCCACAACGAGCTGGAGGACGCCACGCAATCCGACTGCGCCGCGGGCACCAACGTTCTGATGCATACCGTGCTGGCGATCGCCGGCGTCGCGTCCTGACCGGAGAGAACCATGCGCGGAGTTTTCGTCGACGCCAACGAAGCCCTCGCCCTGGTCATGGAGCGGCTGACGAGGCCCGGTGATCCCAAGGTGCGGATCCACAGGGATCCCGATATCAAGCCCGAGCAATATCCTGAGATCCTTGACGGCGCCGAGATCGCGATCGTCGACCACACGGCGCTGCCGACCGAGGTGGCGAAGAAGTGCACCGGCCTCAAGCACGTCGTGTTCCTCGGCACCGGCGCGCGCAGCTACATGAACCCGGAGGAGCTCGCCGAGCTCGGCATCTCCGTGCACCTGATCAAAGGCTATGGCGACACCGCTGTGGCAGAATCCGCGATCGCGCTGATGTGGGCCTCGGCGCGCGTCATCGCGATGATGGACCGCGAGATGCGCGCCGGAACCTGGCTGCGCGAGGACGGCATGCAGCTCACCGGCAAGACACTCGGTCTGATCGGCTTCGGCGGCATCGCCGCGGAGGTCGCGCGCATCGCTTCCGGCTCCGGCATGAAGGTGATCGCCTGGAACCGCTCGCCGAAGAGCTATCCCGGCGTCGAATTCACCGATCTCGATACGGTGCTGGCGAAGAGCGACGTCATGTCGCTGCATCTGCTGCTCAACGACGAGACGCGCGGCATGATCAACCGCGAGAAGATCCTTGCGATGAAACCCGGCGTCATCCTCGTCAACACCGCCCGCGCCGCGATCGTCGACGAAGCCGCGATGATCGATGCACTGAAGTCCGGCCATATCCGCCATGCCGGCCTCGATGTCTTCAATGTCGAGCCGCTGCCGGCGGATCATCCGCTGACGAGGATTCCGAACGTGACGCTGTCTGCGCATTCGGCGTTCCGGACGCCTGAGGCCAGCGAGAACCTGATTGAAGCGGCATGGGTCCACTGCCGCCGGATCGTGAAGGGATAAGAGCAACGACAAATGGCTGACTATCGCACCATCAAGGCCGAAGCGCTCACCAAGGCCGTCCGCGCCATCGTCAAGGCCGGCGGCTCCTCGGACCGCGAGGCCGAGCTCGTCTCCACCAATCTCGTCGAGGCCAATCTCAGGGGGCATGACTCGCACGGCGTCGGCATGATCCCGCGCTATGTCCAGAGCGTCACCAATGGCGGCCTCGCCGTGAACCAGCACGTCAAGATCGTGCTCGACACCGGTCCACTGCTCACCCTCGACGGCCTCACCGGCTATGGCCAGGTGATCGGCCATGAAGCGATGGAGCTGGCGGCCGAGCGCGCCAAGCGCAACGGCGTGTGTCTCGTCGGCCTCTCCAACTCGCACCACATCGGCCGCATCGGACACTGGGCCGAGCAGTGCATCGACCATGGGCTGGTCTCGATCCACTTCGTCAACGTGATCTCGCGTCCGATCGTGGCGCCCTGGGGCGGCAGCGATGCGCGCCACGGCACCAACCCGTTCTGCGTCGGCATCCCGCGCAGGAGCAAGGACCCGATCGTGCTCGACTTCGCCACCAGCAGGATCGCGCAGGGCAAGACCCGCGTCGCCCACAACACGGGCGTCGAGCTGGAGCCCGGCACCATCATCGACAATGAAGGCAAGCCCACAGTTAATCCGCGCTACACCGTGATCCCGCCGTACGGCGCGATCCTGCCGTTCGGCGAGCACAAGGGCTCGGGGCTCGCGCTCGTGTGCGAAATCCTCGGCGGCGCGCTCTCCGGCGGGCAGGTCGTCAAGGGCCCGTCCGACGGCAAGTACAACGTCCTCAACGGCATGCTCTCGATCGTCATCGACCCGGGCAAGCTCGGCACCGCCGAAAATCTCGCACGCGAAGTCGAGAGTTTTGTGGCCTGGCACACCGGCTCACCGCCCGGCCCCGGCGTCGACAAGGTCAAGATCGCCGGCGATCCCGAGCGCGAGACCAAGAAGAAGCGCCTCGCCGAGGGCATTCCGGTCGATCCGACCACCTGGCAGGAGATTCTGGAGGCCGGGAAGAAGTTCGGGCTGGTTCAGGCGGCGATCGAGAAGCTCGTGGGTTAGTCGACGACAGCAACGATGTCGTTCCGGCCTGGTGCGCAATTGCGCACCGGGCTCGGACGACCCCTTGGTTAGCAGCGCGCCTCAATCCACCATATCCGCAACCGCCTTGCCGCACGCGGTGGTGTCGGCGTTGCCGCCGAGGTCCTTGGTGCGGAGCGTGCGCTCGGCGAGCGTGCGCTCGATCGCCTCGACGATCGATTTGCCGGCTTCCTTCTCGCCGAGATGCTCGAACATCATCGCGCCCGACCAGATCATGCCGATCGGATTGGCGATGCCCTGACCTGCGATGTCGGGCGCCGAGCCGTGCACCGGCTCGAACACCGAGGGGAAATCGCGCTCGGGGTTGATGTTGCCTGACGGCGCGATGCCGATCGTGCCGGTGCAGGCGGGGCCGAGATCGGAGAGGATGTCACCGAACAGGTTCGAGCCGACCACGACGTCGAACCAGTCCGGATGCAGCACGAAGTTCGCCGTGAGAATGTCGATGTGGTACTTGTCCCACTTCACGCCCGGAAACTTCTTGGCCATCGCCTCCACGCGCTCGTCCCAATAGGGCATGGTGATGGAGATGCCGTTGGACTTGGTCGCCGAGGTCAGGTGCTTCTTCGGCCGCGACTGGGCGAGCTCGAAGGCGAACTTGAGAATGCGATCGACGCCGGTGCGGGTCATCACCGTCTGCTGGGTGACGAATTCGCGGTCCGTATCGGGGAACATGCGGCCACCTACGGAGGAATATTCGCCTTCGGTGTTCTCGCGCACCACCCAGAAATCGATGTCGCCGGGCTTGCGACCCGTCAGCGGCGACGGCACGCCGGGCATCAGCCGCACCGGTCGCAGGTTCACGTACTGATCGAACTCGCGGCGGAACTTGATCAGCGAGCCCCACAGCGAGACGTGATCCGGAATCTTCGCCGGCCAGCCGACCGCGCCGAAATAGATCGCATCGTGCTTGCCGATCTTCTCCTTCCAGTCATCGGGCATCATCTGGCCGTGCTTCTCGTAATAGTCGTAGGACGAGAAGTCGAAATGGTCGAACTGCACGGAGACGCCATGCTTTTTCGCGGCCGCCTCCAGGACGCGCAGGCCTTCCGGCATCACTTCCTTGCCGATGCCGTCGCCGGGAATGACCGCGATCCGGTATTGTTTCTTGCTCATCGAAAACGTCCTTGGTTGGTCCGGCAGCCGCCGTCTTTTTGACCGCACTGCAATGGACCAAAGTCGGCGGCAGTGCAACGCTGCACTGCAATGTTGACCATGGTGCAGCGAGGCGCCTACTGATTTCATCCTGTTCCCATCCTCGCGAGTCACTCCCCATGGATCTGCACCTGCGCGGCAAGCGCGTCCTGATCACCGGCGCGTCCAAGGGCATCGGCGCCGCCGCCGCCGAGGCTTTTGCCGAGGAAGGCGCGCATCTCCTGCTGGCAGCCCGCAGCGGCGACCAGCTCAAGGCGTTGGCGGATCGCCTGCGGGCCGCGCACCAGATCGACGCCACGACGAGCATTGTCGACCTGCGCAAGGAAGAGGACGTGGCGCGGCTCGCCAAGGAAGCCGCCCACATCGACGTGCTCGTCAACAACGCCGGCGACATTCCCGGCGGCTCGATCGACAAGATCGACGAGGCGGCCTGGCGGCACGCCTGGGAATTGAAGGTGTTCGGCTATATCAACCTGACGCGGCACATCTACGCCCAAATGAAGGCGAAGGGCGGCGGGGTCATTGTCAACGACATCGGCGCGGCCGGCGAGAAGTTCGACGCCAACTACATCTGCGGCAGCGCCGGGAACGCCGCGCTGATGGCTTTCACCCGCGCGCTCGGCGGCAAGAGCCTCGCCGACAACATCCGCGTGGTCGGCATCAATCCCGGCCCGGTCGGCACCGACCGCCACGTCACCCTGCTCAAGACACGGGCAAAGCACCAGTTCGGCGACGAGAGACGCTACAAGGAATTCCAGAAGAGCCTGCCGCTCGGCCGCCCCGCGCATGCGCGCGAGATCGGCGATCTCATGGCATTCCTGGCGTCGGATCGCGCCGGCTACACCTCAGGCGTGATCTACACGGTCGACGGCGGCATCAGCGCCGGGTGGAGCTGACTCTATCCTCGTCATTGCGAGCGCAGCGAAGCAATCCCAGACTGTCTCCGTGGTAAGATTCTGGATTGCTTCGCTGCGCTCGCAACGGCGAATGAACAAGCACAGGAGTAAAATAGTTGTCTCAAGACCTGATCCGCGAATCCGCCTGCACCGTCGTCGACAAGCTGCGCTCCGGCGACGTCTCGCCACTCGAGCTGCTGGAAGTGCTGGAGAAGCGCATCGGTGATGTCGACGGCGAGGTGAACGCGCTGCCGATCCTGTGCTTCGATCGCGCGCGGACCAATGCCAAAGCCATGATGCAGAAGCCGGCCGGTGCGCGTGGGCTGCTCGCGGGCCTGCCAGTGCCGATCAAGGACCTGACCGACGTCGCGGGCGTGCTGAACACGCAGGGCTCACCAATCTTCAGGGACAACATCCCCGCGAAGTCCGACCTCATGGTCGAAAATCTCGAAGCCAACGGCGCGGTGGTCTACGCCAAATCGAACACGCCGGAGTTCGGCGCCGGCGCCAACACCTTCAACGAGGTCTTCGGCGCGACGCTCAATCCCTGGGATACAACGAAATCGGCAGCGGGCTCGTCGGGCGGCGCGGCCGTGGCGCTTGCGACCGGCATGGCCTGGCTCGCGCAGGGCTCCGACATGGGCGGCAGCTTGCGCAGCCCCGCGGCGTTCTGCGGCGTCGTCGGCATGCGGCCGAGCATCGGCCGTGTCGCGCATACCCCCAAATCGGGCATCGACCGCAATCTCGGCGTGGTCGGCCCGATGGCGCGCAACGTCGAGGATCTCGCGCTGCTGCTGGATGCCATGAGCGGCGACTATGCGGACGATCCGCTGTCGCTGCCAGCCCCGGCAACCTCGTTCCTGTCGGCGGCCCAGGGGGGCAAGAGGCCGAAGCGCATCGCCTATTCGCCCGATCTCGGCATCACCCCCGTCGATCCCGAAGTGAAGGCGATCACGCGCAAGGCCGCCGAACGTTTTGCGGAAGCCGGCGCCATCGTCGAGGAGGCGCATCCGGACTGGCGCGAGGCGCATGAATGCTTCCACGTGCTGCGCGCCTTCGATTTCGCGATCACCAAGGCCAATCTGCTCCGCACCAAGCGCGACCTGCTCAAGCCCGAGGTGATCTGGAATATCGAGGAAGGCCTCAAGCTCACGGTCGAGCAGCTCGCGCGCGCCGAGGCGCAGCGCGTCGACATGACCGCCCGTGCGGTCGAGTTCTTCAAGACCTATGATCTGCTGCTGACACCGACGACGATCGTGCCGCCCTTCCCGATCGAAAACCGCTACGTCGCGGAGTGCGCGGGCAAGAAGTTCGAGAACTACATCGAATGGCTCGGCATCGTCTACGCCATCACGCTCGCCTGCTGCCCGTCGCTGTCGCTGCCCTGCGGCTTCACGGCGTCGGGCCTGCCGGTCGGCGTGCAGGTCGTTGGCACCCCGCGCGCCGACGCGCAGGTGATTGCCGGCGCCAAGGTGCTGGAGGATATTTTGGGCCTGCGCGGGACGACGCCGATCGATCCGAAGGGGAAGAAGTAACTTCCATCGCGCCCCCCCGGACACGACGCAGCGCCAAGGAGTTGCTTCTTGTCCAGGGTACGAGCCCCTCACCTTCCGCTCGTCGCCTCGAGACCGCGGCTGTAGCGCGACATCGCAAAGCAGAACATGAAGTAGATCGCGGCGACGAAGATGTAGACCTCGACCGAAAATTGCTGCCAGGCCGGATCGATGATCGCGGTCTTGGCCGTCGTCAGCAGATCGAAGATGCCGATGATCAGCACGAGGCTGGTGTCCTTGAAGAAGGCGATGAAGGTGTTGACCAGCGGCGGGATGACGTGGCGGATCGCCTGCGGCAACACGATCAGCCGGTGCTTACGCCAGTAGGACAATCCCAGCGCATCCGCCGCTTCATACTGTCCGCGCGGTACCGCCTGGAGACCGCCACGGATGACTTCGGCAAGATAGGCACCGGCGAACAGGATGATCGCGATCTGGGCGCGCAAGAGCTTGTCGATGTTGAATCCGGCGGGCATGAACAGCGGAAACATCACGCTTGCCATGAACAGCAGGCTGACCAGCGGCACGCCGCGGATCAGCTCGACATAGAGCACGCTGAGCGATCGGATCGCCGGCAGTTTCGAGCGGCGGCCGAGCGCGACCAGGATACCGAGCGGAAAGCCGAAGGCGAGACCGAACGTCGCTAGGATCAGCGTCACCGGCAGTCCGCCCCAGCGGTCCTGGGAGACGAAGGACAGCCCGAACACGCCGCCCCACATCAGCACGCTGATCATCGCCAGCGCGCCGATCCAGAGATAGACCAGCTCACGCCGCCATAGGGCGCGGCGGGTGGAGAGGTAATAGAGCGCGATGAATAGCACGACCGACAGCGCCGGCCGCCACTGCTGGTCGAAAGGATAGGTGCCGAACAGGATGAAGCGGTACTTTTCCGGGATGATCGCCCAGCAGGCACCGACGCCACGCACGGCGCGGCAGGCGCTGGAATCGTTCGCGGGCGTCAGCCACACCGCCTTGGCGATGCCCCATTGCACGATGCTGAAAATGGCCTTGGCGAGGATCGCCAGCAGCACGACCGTGATAATCCCATTCGGGATCGACGAGAACAGATTCTTGCGCAGCCAACGCAGCACCGGATTGCCCATCTGCGGCCGGCGAGCGGCGCGGGGGGTATCGGGGGTGTCGGTGATCGCGGTCATGCTCAACGCTCAACCAGCGCGATGCGCGCGTTGTACCAGTTCATGAAGAAACTGATGGAAAGGCTGATGGTCAGGAACACTGCCATGATCAGCGCGATGGCCTCGATCGCCTGCCCGGTCTGGTTCAGCGTGGTGTTGGCAACCGAGACCACGTCCTGATAACCGATCGCGACCGCGAGCGAGGAGTTCTTGGTCAGGTTGAGATACTGGCTCGTCATCGGCGGCACGATCACGCGCAGCGCTTGCGGCAGGATAATCTGCCGCAGCATGAAGCTGCGGCGCAGGCCGAGCGCGTTGGCGGCGTCCCACTGGCCGCGCGGCACGGACTGGATGCCGCTGCGCACGATCTCGGCGATGAAGGCCGAGGTGTAGGTCACGAGCGCGATCAGCAGCGCGAAATATTCCGGTGCGAGCGTCATCCCGCCGACGAAGTTGAAGCCGCGCAATTGCGGCCATTCGATCGTCCAGGGCACGCCGAGCACCAGCGAGACGACCGCCGGCAGCGCGACAATGAGGCCGAGCGCAAAGGGCCAGCCCGGCCGGGGCCTGCCGTCGCGCATCTGCTTGGCGATCAGCCGTCGCCGGATGACATAGAACACGATCAAGCCCAGCACCGCCGTGCCGAGCACCCAGAGCTGAGGCGAGCCGATCGGGATCGCCGGCAGGATCAGGCCGCGATTGGAGAGGAACACGCCCTCGACGGGCCGCCACGCCGCGCGCGCGGCCGGCAACGCCTGCATCAGCACGTACCAGAACAGCAGTTGCAGCAGCAGCGGGATGTCGCGGAGGGTTTCGACATAGACCGCGGCGAGCCGCGACAGCAGCCAATTGGCCGACAGCCTGGAGATGCCGATCAGTGCGCCGAGGACGGTCGCGAGCACGATGCCGATCACCGCGACCCGCAGCGTGTTGGCGATCCCGACGACGAAGGCCCAGAGGTAGGTATCCCTCGGATTGTAGGCGAGCAGGCTGTCGGCAATGGGCATGCCTGCCTCGCGGCCGAGGAAGGCGAAGCCCGTGGTGATACGGCGGGCCGACAGGTTGGCGACGGTGTTGGACCAGAGGAAGGCGATCACCCCGACCGCCATCCCGACCACCAGCACCTGCCAGAACAGGCCCTTCAATTCGTTGCGCCCGAGCGCGAAGAAGCGGCGCGGCGGGGGCGGTCTGGGATCATCGGCGGTCACAGCGCAAAATTCCTTCTCAAGTGCAGCGATTTCCGGCGACGCACGTCAACTGTTGCACCAAACCTCGTTTCATGCAACAAATGTTTCATGGCCGAGCCCACGAAATCCTCGCCCCTGAGCGAACTGCGCATCGCATTGCCATCGCTCCCCCTGCGGTTGCAGGAGGTCGGCCGTTTCGTGGCGGCCAATGATTACGATGCCACCACCCGTTCGATGCGCGATCTCGCGGCCAAAGCCGGCGCCGATCCCGCGGCGTTCACCCGGCTCGCCAAGGCCATCGGCTATTCAGGCTGGGACGAGCTGCGCGCGGCGTTGACCGAGGCGCGGCGGCCGTCGCAGACCTCGCCCTTCTCTGGCCGGGCGAAGAGCCGCCACGGCCCCAAAGCCGATGTCGCGCTCGTCATCCACAAGCTCGAAGCCGAGGCCGCCGGCCTTCCACGCATTCCGGCACATCCCATTGCAGAAGCCGCCCGCGCGCTGCACGATGCGAAGCGGATATGGATCGCAGGCTATCGCAGCTGCCGCAGCGTGGCGGAGCTCTTGAATTACGAGCTGCGCCTGTTCCGCCCCGAGCAGGTGCAGCTCGTCGGTGCATCCGGTCCCGACGATCTCGATCTCGGCGCGTTCCGTCCCGGCGGAGCCGTCATCGTCATCGGCTTCCTGCCTTACACGCATGCGAGCGTTCGTGTCGCGCAGGCCGCTCATCGCAGCGGCGCAACGCTGATCGCGATCGCCGACAGCCTCGCGGCGCCGATGGCCGAGGGCGCCGACCACGTGCTGCTGTTCGAGGCGGCCTCCTCGCCCGGCTTCTTCCCGAGCCTGACGGGCGCCATCGCGATCGCGCAATCGCTCGCGGCGGTGACATTCTCGCTCGGCGGCGTCGCCGCCAAGAAACGTCTGGAAAATACCGAGGCACGGCTTGCCGCGACCTCCACCTACGTCTCGGAGAAAGGTTGACCCATGACCACTTGCACCAGCCGCGTGCTGCATCGCTCGCTGCGCGAAAAGCCCCCCACGGCGATCGGCGGCGAAGGCGTCTATCTGTTTGCGGAGGACGGCCGCCGCGTGATCGACGCCTCCGGCGGGGCCGCAGTCTCCTGCCTCGGCCACCAGCATCCGCGCGTGATCGCGGCGATGGCGAAACAGGCCTCGACGCTCGCCTATGCCCACACCGCCTTCTTCTCCTCCGGCCCGGCCGAGGCGCTGGCCGAGAGGCTGGTCGGGCACGAGCCGGGTGGCCTCGCCTACGCCTATTTCGTCAGCGGCGGGTCGGAAGCGATCGAGGCCAGCATCAAGCTGGCGCGGCAATATTTCATCGAGTGCGGCGAGCCGCAACGGCAGCATTTCATCGCCCGGCGGCAGAGCTACCACGGCAATACGCTCGGCGCGCTCGCCGCCGGCGGCAATGCCTGGCGCCGTGCGCCCTACGCGCCGCTGCTCTCGGCCGCGTTCAGCCATGTGACGCCGGCCTTCGCCTATCACGAGAAGCACGAGCATGAATCCGACGCGCAGTTCGTGGCGCGGCTGGCCGCGGACCTCGAAGCCGAGTTCCAGCGGCTTGGTCCTGATACCGTTGCGGCGTTCCTCGCCGAGCCCGTCGTCGGCGCCACGGCCGGCGCGGTGACCGCACCGGACGGTTACTTCAAAGCGATACGCGAGATCTGCGACCGCCATGGCGCGCTGCTGATCCTCGACGAGGTCATGAGCGGCATGGGCCGCACCGGCACGACGCACGCCTGGGAACAGGAAGGCGTCGCGCCGGACATCCAGGCGATCGCAAAGGGGCTCGGCGGCGGCTACCAGCCGATCGGCGCGATGCTCGCGAGCGGCAAGATCATCGACATCATCCGCTCCGGCTCGGGCGCATTCCAGCACGGCCATACTTACCTCGCCCACCCGCTAGCCTGCGCCGCCGCACTCGCAGTGCAGGATGTGATCCGCGAGGACGGCCTGCTCGACCGCGTCAAGGAACGCGGCCGGCAGCTCGAGCAGCGCCTGACTGAGCGCTTCGGCAACCACCGCCATGTCGGCGACATCAGGGGCCGCGGGCTGTTCTGGGCGATCGAGCTGGTCGCCGATCGTGCGAGCCGCGCTTCGTTCGATCCCGCGCTCAAGCTGCATCAGAAGATCAAGGCCGAAGCCTTCGCCAACGGGCTCGGGTGTTATCCTGGCGGCGGCACCGTGGATGGCATCCGCGGCGATCACGTGCTGCTGGCACCACCCTATATCGCCTCGGCGGATGAGATCGACCAGATCGTCGACAAGCTCGGCACGGCCGTCGACAACGTGTTGCGTAGTGTCAATCATTGAGGGGAGAGTAGTATGAGGAACGTGGTTATCGCAGCGGGCGTGCTCGCAGCATCGACGGTTGTTGCACACGCGGCGACGCTCGACACGGTGAAGAGCCGCGGCATGCTGGTGTGCGGCGTCAGCGCCGGCTTTGCCGGCTTTTCCGCGCCGGACTCGCAGGGCAACTACAAAGGCCTCGACGTCGACTATTGTCGCGCACTCGCAGCCGGCGTGCTCGGCGATCCCAGCAAGGTGCGCTACGTCTCGCTGACGGCGCAGAACCGCTTCACCGCGCTGCAATCGGGCGAGATCGACGTGCTCTACCGCAACTCGACGCAGACATACTTGCGCGGCGTGACGCTGGGCCTGCGGCAGGGCCCGATCAACTTCTACGACGGCCAGGGCTTCGTCGTGAAGAAAGACCTCGGCGTGAAGGAGCTGAAGGACCTCAAGGGCGCCACCGTCTGCGTCGCGCAGGGCACCACGCACGAGGTCACGCTCGGCGATTACGGCCGCGCCAACGGCATCGACTGGAAGCCGCTGGTGTTCGACCGCGTCGACACCATGTACCAGACCTTCTTCGGCGGCCGCTGCGATGCCATGACCCAGGACGCCTCCGCGCTCGCCGGCGCGGTTACGACCGCGGCGCCGAACCCGGCCGACTACGTCGTGCTGCCGCAAACCATCAGCAAGGAGCCGCTCGGGCCCTTCACCCGCAACGGCGACGAGGTCTGGAGCGACATCATCACCTGGCTTCATTACGGCCTGATCGAGGCCGAGGAGCTTGGCGTCACGCAAGCCAATGTCGAGGAGATGACGAAGTCGCAGACGCCGGCGATCCAGCGCCTCTTGGGCGCCACCGGCGACCTCGGCTCGCGGCTCGGGCTCGACAACAAATGGCTGGTCACGGCGATCAAGGCCACCGGCAATTACGGCGAGATCTACGAGCGCAACGTCGGCAAGGCGAGCCCGCTCAAGCTCGACCGTGGGCTCAACGGCCTCTGGAACAAGGGCGGCTTGATGTACGCGGTGCCGTTCAAGTAGACGGTGCTTCACCTCTCCCCGCTCGCGGGCCGCTCGCGGGGAGAGGTCGACCCCGCAGCGGTCGGGTGAGAGGTACTCTCCGCGAGTCCAATTCTCACCTTTTGTGCGGATAGAGCCCCTCACCCCGACCCTCCCCGTAAGAACGGGGAGTGGGAGAAGAAGCATCGAACACATGCGCATCGCCCTCATCCACGCCCTCAAGCACTCCATCGCCCCGATCGAGGCGGCATTCGCGACGGCGTGGCCCGAGGTGCGGCTGATGAACCTGCTCGACGACAGCCTGTCTGCGGATCTCGCGCGCGACGGCCAGCTCACCGATGCCATGACCGAGCGTTTCCTCGCGCTCGGCGACTACGCTGCGGCAACGGGAGCCAATGGGATCCTGTTCACCTGCTCTGCGTTCGGTCCTTGCATCGAGGCGGTGGCGCGCGCGCATGCGCCGATGCCGGTCCTGAAGCCGAACGAAGCCATGATCGAGCGCGCGGTGACGATGGGCAAGCGGATCGGCCTGCTCTCGACCTTCCGGCCGACGCTGGTCTCGATGCCGCCGGAATTCCCCGCCTCGGTCCAGGTCGTGCCGAAACTCGCCGAAGGCGCGCTGGCCGCGCTCGACCGCGGCGATCGCGCCACCCACGACCGGCTGATCGCGGAAGCCGCGCGCGACTTACGCGATTGCGACGTCGTCGCCCTGGCGCAGTTCAGCATCGCGGCGACGGCGCCGCTGGTCGCGGAAGCCACCGGTCGCCCCGTCGTGACCACGCCCGATAGCGCTGTCGACAAGCTGATCAAACTGCTGCAGGCGAAGGCTTAAGCGCCGGCCTTTTTTTGCCGCCGCGCGTCCTTGATCGCAGCGGTCAGTGCCGTCTTCGTCTCATTGACAAAATCCTCGACCAGCTCCTCGCGCGTGGCATGCGCGGCTTCGCCGGTGAACAGGCCCTGCTCGGCCAGCATCACCACGCCATGCAGCGCCGCCCAGATCTTGAGTGCCTGCCGTTCGCGCAAATAGCCGACCGCCGGCGCCTCCAGGGCCTCGATCACGAGCCCAAACGTCTCGCGCGTCGCCGCGTGCAACTCGCTGCCCTTGGCCGCGCGGGAGAGGGTGCGGGATGCGAACATCAGGCGGTAGATGCCGTTGCGGCGCAGGCCGAAATCGAGCATTGCCTTCGCCAGCCGCGACAGCTTTGATTGCTTCGACGGCTTTGCCATCGCCTCGCGCAGGATCGCACTGAGCTGCCGGAACGCCTCCGCCGTCACCGCCGCAAGCAAGGCCTCACGGTCGGCAAAGTGCCGATACGGCGCCGGCTGCGAGACGCCGAGCTGTTTCGCCAATGCCTTGATGCTGATCGCTTCCGCACCGCCCAGTTCCGCCTCGCGCAACGCGGCCTTTATCAGGGCGTCGCGGAGGTCGCCATGGTGGTAGGTCTTCTCCGGTTTACGAACGAGTTGGGAACGCATCCTGCGCCAAACCTATAAGTTTGCGCTTGACAGGGGAAGCCTGCCGCGAATGTAATAGCGTATAACTTAAGGCGAGCAGCTAGTGCCGCCGATAAAATTGACATGAGGAACGCGGGCCGCCTTCGCGCTCGCGCAAACGACCGAGGACGCCGCGATGGCAGAGCGACTGAAGGTTCACGTCGATCCCGACAAATGCCAGGGCCACGCCCGCTGCAAGGCGCTGGCGCCGGAGCTGTTCGAGCTCGACGAATACGGCAATGCCCGCGAAGCCGGCGACGGCACGGTCCCGCCCGGCCTCGAAGACAAGGCGTGGCTTGCCAAATCCAACTGCCCGGAAATCGCAATCGATGTGATCGAGGAATAGGGCGGCATCCGGTTGCACCTGCATTCAGCGAACACGAACCCCAAGGGATCTTTCGAGATGTCCGACGTCAGCCAGCCTGTCGCCCATCCCCCCGTCACCGACTGGGTCAATGATTTCGACCATACCGACCCGCAATGGACGGACGATCCGTTTCCGATCTGGGATGAGCTCCGCGCCGCAAGCCCGGTCGTGCACACCGAGCGATTCCTCGGCTGCTACATGCCGACGACCTACGAGGCGGTGCGCGAGATTGCCAACGACACCGAGCATTTCTCCTCGCGCCGCATCATCGTCCGCGACGTGCGGCCGGAGATTGCCAGGAACGCCGCCCCTCCGATCACCTCCGATCCGCCCGTGCACAAGCCGGCCAAGCAGCTCCTGCTGCCGCCGTTCACGCCGGATGCGATGAAGAAGCTGGAACCACGGATGCGCGCGATCTGCAACGAGCTGATCGACGGGTTCATCGCCGACGGCAAGGTCGACGCCGCCGCGCGCTACAGCAAATACATCCCGGTCCAGGCCATCGCGCACATGCTCGGCATTCCAGAGAGCGACAGCGAACTCTTCATCAACTGGATCCACATGATCCTCGAGCTCGGCATCAAGGACGAAAATATGCTGCTCCAGGCTGTGCACGAGATGAGTGACTACTTCAGGACGCATGTCGAGGAGCGCAGATCCAGGCCAACCGACGATCTCATCTCCTATCTGATGAACGCCAAGGACAAGGAAGGCCAGCCGCTGGAGGAGGCCCACGTGCTGGGATCGTTGCGCCTGCTGCTGATCGCCGGCATCGACACCACCTGGAGCGCGATCGGCTCCTCGCTCTGGCACCTCGCCCGGACACCGGCCGACCGCGAGCGCTTGATCGCAGAGCCCGCCCTGATCCCCACCGCCGTGGAGGAGCTACTGCGCGCCTATTCGCCGGTGACCATGGCCCGCGAGGTGGTCAAGGAAACCACGATCTCGGGCTGCCCGGTCAAGGCGGGCAACATGGTGCTGCTGTCCTTCCCGGCCGCCAACCGCGATCCCAAAATGTTTCCCGACGCTGACAAAGTCGTGATCGACCGCCGGGAGAACCGCCACGCCGCCTTCGGCCTCGGCATCCACCGCTGCGTCGGTTCCAATCTTGCGCGAATGGAGATGCAGGTTGCGCTGGAGGAGTGGCTGAAGCGGATTCCCGATTTCCGCCTCGATCCGGCAGGCACCGTGACCTGGTCGCAAGGCACGGTCAGAGGCCCCCGGCAGTTGCCATTTCTGCTGGGAAAGGCGATGTAGCCTGCAGACAAGCAAATGTCCCGGGAGGCTGGCGATGACAGACCAAGCAATCAAGCCGGCCTCCGAGCACTTCGACATTGCCGACGCCGAACGCCGCATCAAGGCGATCTTCATCGGCTCGATCGGCAATCTCGTCGAATGGTATGATTTCTACGCCTACACCGCGTTCGCGCTGTACTTCGCCCCCGCCTTCTTCCCCGGCAACGATCCCGTCGTCCAGCAACTGAACGTCGCCGTGGTGTTCGCGGCGACCTTCCTGATGCGTCCGCTGGGCGGCTGGTTCTTCGGCTATCTCGCCGACCATTTCGGGCGCCGGATCTCGCTGACGCTGTCCGTCGTCTTCATGTGCTTCGGTTCACTGATCATCGCGGTGACGCCGACCTATGCCTCGATCGGTCTTGCCGCCCCGGCCATCCTGGCGGTCGCGCGCGTGATCGAGGGCTTAAGCCTTGGCGGCGAATACGGAGCCAGCGCCACTTACTTGAGTGAAGTTGCCGATCCCCGGCATCGCGGCTTCTATTCCAGCTTCCAGTACGTCACGTTGATCGGGGGCCAGCTCACCGCGATCATTGTGCTGCTGCTCCTGCAGAAGGTGTTCCTGACGCCGGAGGAGCTGAAGGCCTGGGGCTGGCGCATCCCATTCGCGATCGGTGCGGCGCTCGCGATCTTTGCCGCGGTGATGCGGCGCGGCCTGCACGAGACAGAGGCGTTCGAGGAAGCCAAGAAGGTGGTGAAGCCGACCGGCTCGATCACCAATTTGCTGCGCTATCCACGCGAGCTGCTGCTGGTGGTCGGCCTCACCGCCGGCGGCACCGCGGCGTTCTACACCTTCACCACCTACATGCAGACCTTCGTAAAACTCTCGGTCGGGCTGACCGAGGACCAGACCACGCTCGTGATCTTCGGCACGCTGATCTTCGCCACCATCCTGCAGCCGATCTACGGGGCGATCTCGGACAGGATCGGGCGCAAGCCGCTGCTGATCTTCTTCGGTGTCGCCGGCACGCTCGCAACCGTTCCGCTGTTGACGGCGCTGAAGGAGACCAAATCGCCCTTCATGGTGTTCATCCTGATCTGCTGCGCCTGGCTGTTCGTCGCCGGCTATACCTCGATCAACGCCGTGGTGAAGGCCGAGCTATTCCCGACCAATGTCCGCGCGCTCGGCGTCGGCCTGCCCTATGCGATCACGGTCTCGATCTTCGGCGGCACAGCGCCGGCGATCGCGCTCTACTTCAAGAGCATCGGGCACGAGGACTGGTTCTATTACTATCTTGCCGGCATCATCTGCCTGTCCCTGATCATCTATTCCACCATGCGCGACACCAAGCACGCTTCCGCAATGCATCGCCACGAGTAGCCCATGACCGACGACGAGCCGCCCGACAGCAAGCTGACGCGCACCAAGGAGAAATGGGCGCGCGAAGGCCGCTTCCTCACCGGCAAGGTGACGCGGCCGGAAGACCAGCGCCTGCCGCCTGGCCAGCACCTCACCAAGGACTGGCCGGTGCTCGATCTCGGGGTCATGCCGCCGGTATCACGCGAGCGCTGGCGGCTGGACGTCTACGGCGCGGTCGACGCTCCCGTGTTCTGGTCCTTCGCCGAGTTCACGGCGCAGAAGCAGGTCCAGTTCACCTCCGACATCCACTGCGTGACGACCTGGTCCCGCTACGACAATGAATGGGAAGGCCTCGCCACGCGCGAGCTGCTCGCCCTCTGCCGGCCGCGCGAGGATGCCCGCTTCGTGGTGCTGCATTCCTACGACGGCTACACGACCAACCTCGCGCTGGAAGACTTCGCCGCCGAAGATGCCCTGCTCGCGCATCGCTGGTCCGGTCAGCCGCTGACGGAGGAGCATGGCGGCCCGGTGCGGCTGGTGGTGCCGCATCTTTATTTTTGGAAGAGCGCCAAATGGCTCCAGGCCATCGAATTCCTGACCGAGGACGCGCCGGGCTTCTGGGAAGTCCGCGGTTATCATAACCGCGGCGATCCTTGGGCCGAGCAGCGCTATTCGGGCGACTAGACTTCGAACAGAACGGGGGAAACCCATGCCCACGGAACGCTTTCAGTTCACCGGCGAAGGCGGCCATCAGCTTGCGGCCGCGCTCGAGCTGCCCGACGGCGAGCCCGCCGCCTACGCGCTGTTCGCGCACTGTTTCACCTGCGGCAAGGATACGCTTGCGGCCAAGCGCATCTCGGTCGCCCTCGCGGCCAGGGGCATCGCGGTGCTGCGCTTCGATTTCACCGGGCTCGGCTCCAGCGAGGGTGATTTCGCCAATTCGACCTTTTCCTCCAACGTAGCCGATCTCGTGCACGCGGCCGATCATCTGCGGAGCGTGCGCAAGGCGCCGTCGCTCCTGATCGGCCACAGCCTCGGCGGCGCCGCTGTCCTTGCCGCTGCCGGAATGATTGCCGAGGCAAGAGCGGTGGCCACCATCGCGGCGCCCTCTGATCCCGCCCACGTCACCGGCCTGTTCAAGGAGCACATCGACAACCTCCGCACGCAGGGCGAGGTCGAAGTCTCGCTCGCAGGGCGTCCGTTCCGGATCAGGCGCGAATTCCTCGACGACATCGTCGAGCACCAGCTGATGAAGGATATCGCGGGCCTGCACAGGGCGCTGCTGGTGATGCACTCGCCTGTCGACGACACCGTCGGCATCGACAACGCGACCAAGATTTTCGTTGCGGCCAAGCACCCCAAGAGCTTCGTCTCGCTCGACCACGCCGATCATCTCCTGACCAGGCCAGCCGATGCGCTCTACGCGGCCGACGTGATGGCGGCCTGGGCGAGCCGCTACATCGACACCGCAAAACCCGCAAGAGCGATGGATCTCCCCGAGGAACCGCGGAAGGTCCTGGTGCAGGAGACCCGCAAGAGCAAATTCAACCAGCTTGTCACCGTCGGCCCGCATCATCTGGTGGCGGACGAGCCGAAGGCGGCCGGCGGCGAGGATGCCGGCCCCGGCCCCTATGACTTCCTGCTTGCTGGCCTCGGGGCCTGCACCTCGATGACCATGCGCCTCTATGCCGACCGCAAGTCGCTGCCGCTCGACCGCGTCACGGTCACGCTGAAGCACTCGAAGATCTACGCCAAGGACTGCGCGGAGTGCGAAACCCGCGAGGGCATGCTCGACCAGATCGAGCGCGACATCGCGATCGACGGCGCACTCGATGCCGAGCAGCGCAAGAAGCTGATGGAGATCGCCGACAAGTGCCCGGTGCACCGGACACTGACATCGGAGATCCGCATCGTGACCAACGCGGTGGACTGAAGAGGCGGCCTAGAAACACGATGCCATCGTCCGCACCGCCGCGCTGATCTCGCTCTCGCGCCACGCGGCAAAGCCGAGCAGCAGGCCGTGATCGCGCGGCTTGCCGACCGCCAGGCTGGACAGGGCTCGCGTGACAACGCCCGCCTCGACCAGCCGTTTGACCGCCGCCTGATCGGCACGACCGCGCTTGAGGCGCGCCACGAGCTGGATGCCGCCGGAGGGTACCTCGACCGAGAGCACTTCGCCGAGATGGCGCTCCAGCCCCTCCACGAGATGATCGCGGCGCGCGTGATAGAGCCGGCGCATCCGGCGCAGATGCGCGAGGAAATGGCCATCCGCGATGAACTCGGCCAGCGCCTCCTGGATATGGCTGGACGCGATCAGCCCGATATGGCGCTGTGCGATCTCCAAAATACTGACCAATGCCGGCGGCGCGACGAGATAGCCGAGCCGGATATCCGACGTCATCGCCTTCGAGAAGGTGCCGACATAGAGCACGCGGCCGTGGGAATCGAGGCCCTGCAACGCCGGCACCGGCCGGCTGTCGTAGTGGAACTCGCCATCGTAGTCGTCTTCCACGATCCAGGTCCTGCCGGGCATGCTTGCCCTGAGAAACTCGGTGCGGCGGGCCAGCGACATCAGCCGCCCAGTCGGATGCTGGTGCGATGGCGTCATGAAGATCAGTTTTGGCGCTGCGGGCTCCGGCATCCCCTGCATTCCCTGCTCGTCCAGCCTGATGCCGCTCACGCGCGCGCCTGACGCGCGGTAGGCGGCCGCGGCACCGGGATAGCCGGGATCCTCGACCCAGACCTCGTCGCCGGGCGTGAGGACGACAGCCGCGATCAACATGAGCGCGGCCTGCGCGCTCGGCAGGATCAGGATCTGCTCCGCCGCGGCGCGAACGCCTCGGCTGGTCGCGAGGTAATGCGCCAGCGCCTCGCGCAGGCGCGGCCGGTTGACCGGTCCGAGCTCGCGCCTGGCTGCCCCTATGGCGCTGCGGCGCAGGCAGCGTCCCCAGATTTCGTTCGGAAACTCCCTCGCATCGCCATGCCCCGGACGCAAGGGCTTTAGCGGTGCCTGATAGGACATCGGCCAGTCGGTCTGCCGGAGCTTTGAGGCCCAGGGCGAGAGCCGCGGCATGGCGGAGCGTGGGCTCGATGTGACTGCGCCCGCCCCTTCGATGCGGTCGCCGCCGTCGATCGTCACCACAGGGCGCCGCCCGTGCGACGCTTCGAGATATCCCTCTGCGGCAAGTTGCTCGAAGGCATAAGTAACAGTGTTGCGGGACACGCCGAGATCGCTCGCGAGCCGGCGGCTCGACGGCAGCGCACGGCCTCTGCCGAGGCGACCGCTCGCAATCAGCCGTCGGAGCTGCGCTGTCAGCTGCGCCGCCAGCCCCTCCTCGTCGGCCCGCTTCAGTTCGATCAGGCCCGCGAGCATGGCCTCGGAAACTGGCACCTTGTTCTTTTCCGATCTGGCACTTTTTCAGGTGCCAGGCGGGATGCTATCCGCCGCACCGAACTGCTTCAAGGACCTCCGCGATGAACTCCCTGTCCCCCCGCGCGGCCGTCGGCCTGTTCCTCATCGTCGTGCTGGCCTGGGGTGTGAACTGGTCGGTGACGAAGCAGATCGTCCAGTTCCTTCCGCCATTGTGGACGTCAGCGATCCGGAGCTGGATCGCGCTGGCCGGATTGTTCGTGATCCTCGGACTCAGCAAGAACCTGGTGATCCCGGAGCGGCGCGACATTCCCGTGGTCCTGAGCGTGGCGCTGCTGCACATGACGATATTCTCGGTCCTGGTCGCGGCTGGTGTGCGCTTCCTGCCCGCGAGCAAGGCGATCGTGCTCGGCTACACCACGCCGCTCTGGGTCGCGATCGCCGCGCCCCTGCTGGGGAAGGATACGCTGACCTCACCAAAGCTCGGCGGCGCCTTGCTCGGGCTGATCGGCCTTTTCGTGATCCTGAACCCTGCGTCCATCGACTGGACCAATGCGAACGTCGTGCTCGGCGCCGGAATGGTCATCCTCGCCGCGATCTCCTGGGCCGCCAACATCATCTACATCCGCGCGCACCGCTGGATCGGCTCCCCGCTCCAGCTCCTGATCTGGCAGGTGCTCGTCGCCACGGTCGTGCTGACAGGATTGGCGGTGGTCACGGACGGCCTGCCGCAGGCAGAATGGTCGTGGAGCCTCGCGCTGCTGTTCCTGTACTCCGGCCTGATCGGGACAGCGCTGGCCTATTGGGCGATGTCGATGGTGAACAAGAGCATCTCGGCCCTGACGACCTCGCTCGGCACCACCGGAACCCCGCTCATCGGCATCGCCAGCGCGGCGATCCTGCTCGGCGAGCCGATCGACATGAGCCTCGCCGTCGCGGCCGGGCTGATCGTCACCGGCATCGGTCTTGCGACGCTCGGCGACCGGTTGCTGCGCGGTCAGGCCACTGCGAGCGGCTGAACCCGCAACGCACCGCGCAGACCCGCCGCCGTGCCGAGCAGGATACCGGCGAGCGCAACGAACGAACCAAGCGCGAGCGTCGACACGCCGGTGAGCCCCTGCCCGATCGAGCAGCCGAACGCCATCACGCCGCCGATCCCCATCAGCGCAGCCCCGATGCCCGAGCGCAGCATGTGGCGTGGCGATGAATAACCTTCGAGCTTGAAGCGGCCCGTCGCAAGCGCCGTCACCAGACTGCCGGCGAAGACACCGGCAACGGTCGCAATGCCGAAATTCAGCGTCAGGCCGGTCGAGAGCATGGCGTATTGCAGCGCGTCCGCGATCGGCGCGATGAACGTAAGTGAGGTCACCGGGACCGGGTTGAAGTCGTCGGCACCGAGACAGCCGGTGACGTACCAGCCGCCGGCGACGAGGAGGCCCACGATGATGCCCGCTGCGATCTGGCCGGGCGAGCGGCGGAACGCCGGATGGGCGAAAGCGAACAGGACGAGCGCGACGACAATCGCCGCAGCGGCAAGCGCGCGCGAAAGCACGTCCGTCAGACCGAGTGTCGCCAGGACGGACGGCAGCGAATTTCCGCTGAGGGTGGTTTGCGAGGCCTGGACCAGCGCAATGCGCGCCGGTGCGATCAGGCCCTTGAGCGTCATCTGCGCAGCAATCGCCAGCACGATCACGACGACGAACGAGCGAAGATTGCCGCGCCCGAGCAGCACCAGCGCGCGCGAGCCGCAGCCGTTCGACAGCACCATGCCGTAGCCGAACAGCAGGCCGCCGAGGAACAGCACCGCCGGCGAAAACGACGGCTGCAGGTAGATCGACTTGCCGAGATCGACCATGCCAATGCCGGCAAGCAACTGGCTCGCGGCGATCGCGACCGCGATTGCCAGCGCATAGGTGCGCACCAGCCGCCCGTCGCCCTCCGCCAGAAAGCCGCGCATGCTGCTCATCAGGCAGAAGCCGCTGAGCAGCCCCACGGCGCCGTAGACGAGGCCGATGGCGAGACCCGCGAGAATGACGAGCTGGGTGGATTCCATCGGTTGTTCTCAGACCTCTCGCCATTCTCCGTCATTGCGAGCGCAGCGAAGCAAATCCGGTCTGCCTCCGCGGAAAGACTCTGGATTGGTTCGCTGCGCTCGCAATGACGAGCTTCATGGTTTCAGGATCACCCTGTCGCGCGAGGAGCCAGCGACGGCGACGTACGCCTGCTTGGCGCGCTCGAGCGGATAGACGGCATTCGCCTTGATCGGAAACGGCTCGAGATGCCCGCTCGCAAAGCCCGGCCCGAGGTCGCGCAGCACCGCGCCCGTCGCGGCGGAGGACAGGCCGAGCGTATCGATGCCGACATAGGTGTGCTGGCCCCGGTAGAATTCGAGGATGTTGAACTGCACGATGCGGTCGATCGCGGCGATCAGGATCTGGCGGCCGCGCAAGGCGAGCGACTTGTGCGCAGCCTGGAAATAGGGATCGCCGACAGTGTTGAAAACGATGTCGGCGCCCTTGCCGCCGGTCAATTCGCGCACGCGCGTCGCGACGTCGACGTCGGACGCGTCGATCACCTCAATGGGAGCATTGGCGTGGCCTTCATAAGCTTCCGCTTTGCGCACCACGCCGATGACGCGCGCGCCCTGCCAGGTCGCGATCTGCACCGCGGCCTGGCCAACCTTGCCATTGACGCCGAACACCAGCACGGTCTGGCCGCTCTCCGGCACGCCGGCGCGGCGAAAGCCTTCCATCGCGGTGACGAAGGGCACGCCGATACCGGCAGCCTCCTCCCAGGAGACCGTGTTGGGCTTCTCCACGACCGCATCGGCTTCGACGACGAGATGGGTTGCGTGGGTGCCGTCGCGGCGTATGCCGAGATCGCCCGAGGAGCCGAACACTTCGCGCCCTATTGTGCCCGCGGGCCCGTCGATCACCACGCCGGCGTAGTCGCGGCCGGGGGTCCGGGGGAACACGGCATAGGGCATCAGGCCGGTCGCGGCCTTGACGTCGGAGGGATTGACGGCGGCCGCCTTCACCTCGATCAGGAGATCGTTCGGACCGCGCGTGAGCGTCTGGCGCTCGACGCCAGGTGCAAGCGCCGCGGCGTTTTCAGCCTTAGCGTTGAGGCGCACACAGCGCGCTTCGACGGTTTTGGCATCGGCTGGCGACATGAAAAGACCCGCGATTTCTCGCGGGCCTTGTCGCCTTTGGGGCCGGCCAAGTCAACCTCCCCTCATCCTGAGGAGCCGCGGAAGCGGCGTCTCGAAGGATGAAGGCTCCCACTGCAACATCCTGGCCCTTCATGGTTCGAGACGCGCCTTCGGCGCTCCTCACCATGAGGGGGTGAGAGCTAATCCTTTGGCCGCTTGTCGTAGAGCCGCTTGGCCTTGCCGAGCGAGCGCTCCAGCGTGGCCGGCGCAACCACCTGAACCTTCGAACTGACACCGATCGTGTTCTTGATGTGGGTCGCGATCCGGTCCGCATGATCGACGAGCCCACGGCCATCCCAGCTCTCGGGCCGCGCCTCGGCGATGATGGTCAGCTCGTCCATCCGGCCCTCGCGAGTGAGTTCCAGAATGAAGTGCCCGCCGCACCAATCGGTCGCGAGCAGCACCTCCTCGATCTGGGTCGGGAACAGGTTGACGCCGCGAAGGATGATCATGTCGTCCGAGCGTCCAGTGACCTTCTCCATGCGCCGCATGCCCGGCCGCGCCGTGCCCGGCAGCAGCCGCGTCAGGTCGCGGGTGCGATAGCGGATCACCGGAAAGGCTTCCTTGGTGAGCGAGGTGAAGACCAGCTCGCCCTTCTCACCGTCCGGCAGCACCGCACCCGTCTGCGGATCGATCACTTCGGGGTAGAAATGATCCTCCCAGATGTGCAGGCCGTCCTTGCCCTCGATGCACTCCTGCGCGACACCGGGTCCGATCACCTCGGAGAGGCCATAGATGTCGGTCGCGTCCATGTCGAAGGCGTCCTCGATCTCGCCGCGCATCGCATTGGTCCAGGGCTCGGCGCCGAAAATGCCGACCTTGAGCGAGCACTGGCGCGGATCCAGCTTCTGGCGCTTGAATTCGTCGAGAATCGCGAGCATGTAGCTCGGCGTCACCGTGATGATGTCGGGCCGGAAATCGTTGATCAGCTGGACCTGCCGCTCGGTCATGCCGCCGGAGATCGGCACCACCGTACAGCCGAGTCTTTCGGCACCGTAGTGCACCCCTAACCCGCCGGTGAAGAGCCCGTAGCCGTAGGCATTGTGGATGATCATGCCGGTGCGGCCGCCGGCGGCGCGGATCGAGCGCGCCATCACCTCGGACCAGGTGTCGATGTCGCGTTGCGTGTAGCCGACCACGATCGGCTTGCCGGTCGTGCCGGAGGAGGCATGCACCCGCACCAGCTTCTCGCGCGGCACGGCGAACATGTTGAAGGGATAGTTGTCGCGCAGGTCCGTCTTCACCGTGAAGGGAAATTTTGCGAGATCGGAGAGCTCGCGAAAGTCGGACGGATGAACGCCGGCTTTGTCGAACGCCTTGCGGTAATGCGCGACGTTGTCGTAGGCGTGCTTCAGCGACCAGGCCAGCCGCTGCGTCTGCAGCGCCATGATCTCGTCGCGCGATGCGCGCTCATGCGCATCCATCTCGGCACTATAGCTGCTGGCACCTTCCTTGCGCCTCGTCAGAGCCATCTTCGTTTCCCCACATTGGTTTGATCTTTTCTTTTTTGGTCTTATTGATCTTGCGCCGGCAGCCACGTGCCGGGAATGACGCGCGAGTGCCCGCGGAATTCGGCGATGACGGCGTCGCCCGCCGTGACACGCACGTCGTAGATGCCTGAGCGGCCACCACGGGTGATCTCCCGCGCCTTCGCTACGAGGAGGTCGCCGAGCCTGCCTGGCTTGATGAAGGTGATCTGCCCCTGCGCCGCCACCACGCGTTCATTGTGCGAGTTGCAGGCAAAGGCGAAGGCGGAATCGGCGAGGGTGAAGATGAAGCCGCCATGGGCGATGCGCTGGCCGTTGACCATGTCCGGCCGCACCGTCATCGCGAGCGTCGCAAAGCCCGGGCCGATCTCGACGATCTCCATGCCGAGACCTTTGGAGGCATCGTCCTCGGCCCACATCGCGTCGGCGCAGGCCCGGGCGATATCCTCAGGCGACAGGGCGGCTTTGACGTTCACGCGCTTCTCCCGGCTGTTTGCACGCAATGTTCTGCTGGTTGGACAACACTGTCAAACATGGTCGTAATCGACGACGACCCGCTCCGTGGACGGCTTGGCCTGGCAGGTCAGGACGAAGCCGGCCCTCAGCTCCCAGGGTTCCAGCGAATAGTTGATGTCCATCGGCGCCTCGCCCGCGACCAGCTTGGCGCGGCAGGTCGAGCACATGCCGCCCTTGCAGGCGAAGGGCAGATCGACCCCCGCCCGCAGTGCGGCATCGAGGATGGCCTCGTCCTCGGCGACCGGCACGTCGCGGCGCTTGCCGTCAATGATCAGCGAAGCGATCGCCTTTGGCGGCGCGTCGGGCGCAACGGCCTTCTTCGGCCGCGGCTTGCCGCCGAACTCCGAGACGAAACGCTCGACGTGAATGCGCTCGTCCGCGATGTCGAGATCGCGGCAGGTCGCCTCGATCTCCTCGCTCATGCCTGATGGACCGCAGATGAAGACGTGATCGACGCTTCCCGCCGGCACCAGCGAGCGGAGCAGCACCCTCACCTTCTCGCCATCGAGCCGGCCATGCAGGATCGGGATGTCCTGGTGCTCGCCGGAGATGACGTGGAAGATCGAGAGGCGATCGATGAAGCGGTCCTTCAGCTCCTCGAGCGCTTCGAGGAACATGATGTTGTCGGTGGTGCGGTTGCCGTAGAACAGGAAGAAGCGGCTCTCCGGCTCGCGCGCGAGCACACCCTTCACGATCGACAAGATCGGCGTGATGCCGGAGCCTGCGGCGAAGCCGACATGAATGCGGCCGGCGTTGGCGGGCGGGACCACACCAAAGCGCCCGGTCGGCGTCATCACATCGAGCTCGTCGCCGCATTTGAGATCTTCGGCCGCCCAGTTCGAAAACGCGCCGCCATCGACCTTCTTCACGGCGATGCGGATCTCGCCATCGTCGGGACCGGAACAGATGGAGTAGGAGCGGCGCACCTCTTCGCCGTCCAGCATGGTGCGGAGCGTCAGGTACTGGCCGGGCGTGAAGGCGTAGTCGTCGGCGAGTTCGCCGGGAATGGCAAACGTCATCGAGACGGCGTCGGAGGCCTCGCGGCGGAGATCGCTGACGACGAGGCGATGGAAGCGCGGTGCGGCTGCTGACATTACAGGCGTCCTACATTGGTCTCACCGCCGTCATTGCGAGGAGCCCCTGCGACGAAGCAATCCAGACTGTCGCTGCGGAGACGGTCTGGATTGCTTCGCTGCGCTCGCAATGACGATGGCGTTGGCATCGTGCGTCTCTCAATGGCACTTGAAATAGTCAAAAGGTTCGCGGCAGGCCTTGCAGCGCCACAGCGCCTTGCAGGAGGTCGAGCCGAATTCGGACAGCAGCTCGGTCTTGTCCGAGCCGCATTGCGGGCACGCGACCGCCTGTTCGCCGAACAGGGCGCGGCGCGAGCTCGAGCCTTGCGGCGGGGCGATGCCGTAGGCGCGCAGCTTCTCGCGGCCCTCCTCGCTCATCCAGTCGGTGGTCCAGGCCGGCGACAGCACGGTGCGCACTTTCGGATGATGGAAACCGGCGCGCTCCAGCGCGACCTCGATTTCGAGCGCGATCATGTTCATGGCCGGGCAGCCCGAGTAGGTCGGCGTGATCGCGACTTCGACATGATCGCCGTCGAGAACGACATCACGCAGCACACCGAGATCGGCAATGCTCAACACCGGGATTTCCGGATCGACCACGCTCGCGGCGGCATCCCAGGCGCGCCGGCGCAGCGCCGCGTTGTCATCGACCGCCGTCACCATGTCAGCCCCGGAAAAGTCCGCTGCATCGACTGCAGCTCCGACAGGAGATGGCCGAGATGCTCGCTGTGGCGGCCGGAGCGGCCGCCCTGCTGCATCCAGTCGTTCTGCGGCAGCGCGAGCGTTGCCTCGCGGGCGACGTCCGAGAGCGTCGTCAGCCAGCGACCGCGCAAGCTCCCGGGATCGACGACAATGCCCGCATGGATCAGCGCGCGCTCGCCGTCATCGACGGCAAACATCTCGCCGGTAAAGGCCCAGAGATGATCGATCGCGGCCTGCGCCCGTCGGTGGCTCTCGGCGGTGCCGTCGCCGAGCCGGATGATCCATTCCGCGGCGTGACGCAGGTGATAGGCGCTCTCCTTCTCCGACTTGGCGGCAATCGCCGCCAGCGTCGCATCGCGCGATGTCATCATCGCGCGCCAATAGAGGTCAGCGAAAGCGGAATAGAAGAATTGCCGCACCACGGTCTGCGCGAAGTCGCCATTGGGCTGCTCGACCAGCAACAGGTTGCGGTACTGGCGCACGTCGCGCAAGTAAGCGAGCTTGTCCTCGTCGTTCTCCTTGCCTTCGGCCGTGGCGGCATAGGTGTAGAGCTCGCGCGCCTGGCCGATGAGGTCGAGCGCGATGTTGGAAAGAGCCATGTCCTCCTCCAGCATCGGCGCATGCCCGCACCATTCCGACAGCCTGTGACCGAGGATCAGCGCATCGTCGGCGCGACGCAGCGCGTAGAGGACCAGCGGCGTTTCGGAGACCTGGATGTTGGCAGTCGGCATCACATGTGCCCCACTTCTTCCGGCACTTCGTAGAACGTCGGGTGCCGGTAGATCTTCGATTCGGCCGGCTCGAACATCATGCCCTTTTCGGCGGGATCGCTCGCTGTGATCGCGGTAGACGGCACGACCCAGATCGACAGGCCCTCGCCACGGCGGGTGTAGATGTCGCGGGCAGCCTGCAGCGCCATCGTCGCGTCGCTCGCATGCAGCGATCCCACATGCTTGTGCGCGAGCCCGTTGCGGCTGCGAATGAAGACTTCCCACAGCGGCGTGTTCGGCGTGGCCATATCGATCTCCCTATTCGGCGGCTTGCGCGGTCCGGCGGTGCTGACGCTTCGCCGCATAAGCGGCGGCGGCCTCGCGCACCCAGGCGCCGTCCTCGTGTGCCTTGCGACGGGCCGCGATGCGGTCGCGATTGCAGGGGCCATTGCCGGCGAGCACTTGCTTGAATTCCGCCCAGTCGATCTCGCTATAGCGCCAGTGTCCGTCGGCATCCCGCATCATGCCGGGATCGGGAATGGTGAGACCGAGATATTGCGCCTGCGGCACGGTGGCATCGACGAACTTCTGGCGCAGCTCGTCATTGGAGAAGCGCTTGATCTTCCACTTGGTCGAGGTGTCGCTATGCTGGCTGGTGGCGTCGGGCGGACCGAACATCATCAGCACCGGCCACCACCAGCGGTTCAGCGCATCCTGCGCCATCGCCTTCTGTTCGTCCGAGCCGCGGCACAGCGTCAGCATGATCTCGTATCCCTGGCGTTGGTGGAAGGACTCCTCCTTGCAGACGCGGATCATCGCGCGGGCGTAGGGCCCGTAGGAGCAGCGGCACAGGGGGATCTGATTCATGATCGCGGCGCCATCGACCAGCCAGCCGATCGTGCCGATGTCGGCCCAGGTCAGCGTCGGATAGTTGAAGATCGAGGAATACTTGGCCTTGCCTGCGAGCATCGCGTCGACCAGTTCCTCGCGCGAGGAGCCGAGTGTCTCGGCGGCGGCATAGAGATAGAGCCCGTGGCCGCACTCGTCCTGCACCTTGGCGAGCAGCGCGGCCTTGCGGCGCAAGGTCGGGGCGCGCGTGATCCAGTTGCCCTCGGGCAGCATGCCGACGATTTCGGAATGGGCGTGCTGGGAGATCTGGCGGGTGAGCGTCTTGCGATAGGCCGTCGGCATCCAGTCGTTCGGCTCGATGCGCTCCTCGGCATCGATGCGGGCCTGGAATTGCGCAGCTCGGCCTGCGTCCTCGAGACCGCGATCGTCGGTCTCGGCCGCCGTGTTCAGCGCCTGGGTGTACATGCGCGTCCTCCCGTTTTATTGGGAGGCAATATATAACAAAAATTACGCCATGCAAGATATTTCTGTAACATAATGATCAGGCGCCGAACCGTCGTTCCAGGAGTTTTCGGGCTGCGGGCAACGGCCCTTTTTCATTGGTTCCATGGCCGTCAAGCCATTGCTCGGACGGCGCAAGCAGCGCGCGATAGATCTCGCCGCAAAGCGCGCGCGCCGCCCTGCCCGGCCAATCCGCCGGCAGCAGGCTTTCGGGCAGCAGCGGATCGCGCAGCACGACGCGGCGGTAATAATGGATCAGCAGGATGCGCGCGGTGAAGGCCTCGGCCTCGGACAGATCGGTGCCGCGCCCGATCGCGGCGCGCAGCGGCTCGAACGTCTTCATGAATTTCAGATAGGCATCCGCGGTGCGGTCCAGCGGCCAGCTCGCGCTGAGCAGGCGGCGGCCACTGTCGTCCTCCGCGGAGACTTCGAGGCGGATCGCACCCGCGGCCTCCTCCGGCACCGGCACGCCTGATGGTGCAACCCAGACGCCCGGTAGCGGACTGCCGAAGCCGGCATTGCGCAGCGCCTCGCGCGAGACGTCGCGGTCCTCGCCATTGCCGATCAGGAGCAGTTCGAAGCGGCCGGTCCAGTCGGATGGCGGCGGATCGTAGATGTGGCGCGTGGCAGCTTCGAACGTCTGCCGGCCCTTGCCGGCCAAGCGATAGAAACTGTTGCGGCCAACCTTTTCGCGCGTCAGCCAGCCGTCGGCCGCAAGGCGCGACATCGCGGTGCGCACGACGCCACTGTCGATATCGAGGCTTTCGAAGAACTCCAACAGCGTGCCGAGCCACACCGAGCCGCCGCGCGGCACGATGGCGTCGCCAAACACGGTGATGACGATGGAGCCTGTGCGCGAAGGTTCGCGCTTGAGCTGGTCGATGATGCGGGAGAGCGGATGCGCCATGCGCGAGGCATAGCGCGTTTGGTGCGGCTGCGACAATGGACGGGAGCGACGGTGTCCTACTCTCCCTTTCCCCGTTCTTACGGGCGCCGCGACGAGCTTCGCTCGCGCCGAGAGGGTTGGGGAGGGGCTTCTCCCGCGAATGAGATGAACGTGAGACCTGTCCCCCTCACCCGGATCGGAAGTGCGATCCGACCTCTCCCCGCAGGCGGGGAGAGGTGAAGAAAGAACATCACCTGTGCGGATCGGGATAAACCAGGCTGCGCCAGCCGCTACGGTCGAAGGGCCGCCATTGGCCTTCCTTCTGGGCAAGCCGATCGGCGACCGCGTACACCGCCGCCGGATGATGGCCCATGCCGCAATGGCTGCTCTCGATCTCGATGCTCTCAGCCTGCGCGCCCGACTTCTCCATACAGCCCTGCCAGGCACAGACGCCGTCGGTACGGCTGAAGATGGCGGTGGTCGGCACCGGCGGCGGGACGGCGAGCTCGCCGCCAAAGCGCGGATCGACCTCGTCGGCCTTGCGGCCGCTCGCCCATTCATAGACACGCCAAGCATTGGTCGAACGAGGATTACCGGCGAAGGGGCTGCCGAGGGTGATGACCTGGCGCACGCGCTCGGGCATCATCTTGGCGAGCTGGCGCGCATAGACGCCGCCGAGGCTCCAGCCGACCAGGCTGATCTTGCGGCCGTGGGTGTCGCTGAGCTCCTCGACCAGATCGACCATCGCATGCTGTACGCCCGGGCGCAGGCCGTAATTGCGGCCCTGACGCCAGCCGCTCACCGCATAGCCCTTGCTGGTCAGGAACGAGCGCAGCGCGCGCGTGGAGGCATCGGAAGCGACGAGGCCGGGCAGCACCAGCACCGGATGCCCGTCCCCGCGCGGCGCGAGGCTCAGCAGCGGCAGTGCGCCGAGGAATGCGCCGAACTCGTGGATCGCGCGCCCTTCCAGAAACATCAGGGTACGGGACGGCGGACGCAGCGTCTGGGCAGTAGTGGTCATGAACATTTCCCCTGAGAAGGCCCCGGCCGCGATGCCGGCAAATGGGCATGAATTCCAATACGCCGGCTTCGCAAACGTTCCGCAGCGCAACATGAATCAGCTAGGCGGCCGGTTCCGCATATTCAAGCGGTAGGGACGAAGGCCGGCAATAGGCTCGCGCGTTAATGCTACCGGCGTGACGCAAAAGTCACAGCCATCGAAGCAGGAATTCTACGGAGTAGAGCGCGAGCCCGGCGAGCCCGCCGATCAACGACCCGTTGAAACGGATGTATTGCAGGTCACGCCCGATGTTGATTTCGATCAGCGAAATCAGCTGCGACATATTCCACGCCTTGACCTGGTCGGAGATGAAGGTCGAGACGCCGCTCTTCTGGTCGGCGACGAAGCTGCGCAGCACCGTCACCAGGCCCTTGTTGATCTCGCCCCGCAGCTCGGCATCGCCGGCAAGCGCCTCGCCTGCCGAGACGAACATGGCGGCGAGATGATGCTGCAGGACCTGCGTCTCGCCGCTCGCGCTGCGCTCGATGAAGGCGCGCGTGTTGGCCCAGACGGTGCGGGCGAGATCGGCAAGCTCCGGCCGCGCCAGCAGATCGCGCTTCAAGCCGTCGATGCGGTCGATATAGACCTGGTCGGTGCCGAGCCGGTCGACGAAGCTCAGCACCATGCGGTCGAACTCGCCGCGGAACGGATGCCTGGGATCGCTGCGGACCTCGTTGAAGAAAGCCGTGGCCGAGGCCACGATCTTGTTCACCAGAAACATGTCGGCGCGATAGAGATTGAGCAGCGTCGGCAACTCTGCGCGCACCTTCTCGCGGATCATCGCCATCGTCTCTTTCTGGTTCAGCGTCTCGTGCATCACGCGCAGGAGATCGTCGAACAGGATCTGATGCCGCCCCTCCGCAACGAAGCCGCGCAGCGTACCGGCCGCGAGCGGGGCGAGGTCGATCGCCTCGAGCTGCGAGGACATGCGGCGGATGATGAAGGTCATCAGGCCGGAGCTTTCCGTCGCGGAGACGGCCTCCGGCAACAGACGCAGCGCGAAGCGCGCCAGGTCATCGCTGCGCTTGCGGTCGCGCAGCCAGTCGGCGACGAAGGAGCCGAAATCGATCTCCTTCAGCTTGGCCTCGACGGGACCGGCCTCGAGGAAATGCACCTGGATGAATTCGCCGAGCTTGTCGGCGATGCGGGCCTGGTTGCTCTGGATGATCGCGGTGTGCGGGATCGGCAGGCCGAGCGGACGTTTGAACAGCGCGACGACCGCATACCAGTCGGCGAGGCCACCGATGGTCGCGGCTTCCGCGAAGGCCGCGATGAAGCCGAACACGGGATGCACGGGAAGCAGCCATTTCGCGACGATGAAGAGCAGAAGCGTCGAGGCCAGCACCAGCGTCGCCAGCGCCTTCACGCGGCGCAGCTCGGCCGCACGTTCGGCGTCGCCGGGGGTGTCGAAGGAGAAGGTCGCGGGTGCGTTCATGGCTGCGTCACAGTACTCGTCATTGCGAGCGAAGCGAAGCAATCCAGACTGCCTCCGTCAAAAGACTCTGGTTGCTTCGTCGGCAGCAAAAAAATTGCTCCGCAATTTTGTCGCGCGCTCGTCGCAATGACGGCGGCGCAAAACAAAAAACAAAGGCCCGCCGAAGCGGGCCTCAAATTCAGTTTCTACTCAGGGCGCCGGATCAGGCGGTCTTGTTGTAGACCTTGGCGAAGTTGTCCTGAGCGGACTTCGCGCCGTTGGCGGCGAGCTTGCCGAGATAGTCGGCGGTCGCCTTGGCGCGCGAGACGAAAGCTTCGCCCCGGGCGCGGAGCAGGCTCGACTGGATCTCGACGGCTTCGCTGACCGACTTGGCGGACGCGAGCTTGTCGATGCCCGAGAAGAACGCCTCGGCGTCCTCGTAGATCGCCTGCTGGATGTTGCGGCTGATCTTGCCGGCTTCAGTGACGGACTCGGTCACCGCGTTCTCGACGGCGGCGGTCACGCGCTCGGAGCCAGCGAACACCTCGGCCGCACGGTCCTTGGCGGTGTTGGCAGACTTCTTGACGAATTCGCGGGCGGCCTCGGGAACTTCCAGGTTCTGGATGTTCTTGAAAGCGTCCTTGAAGCCCTCGAAAGCGGTGTTGGTTTCAGTGGTCATGGGGTTCTCTCCATCCTCATTGGTCTGAGCTATGGGCTCACCCCGTCCGCATGGCCCGGGGCACGGCTTATATGGCACCGCTAATTGTGCAACGCAATATTCTCATTGCACTGCGATATCACGAAATCGTGAACAGCCTCAGCGGAAGGCATCGTGGTGCCTCTCTAGCCAACCAGCCCCGCGATCAGCCCGTTCCGGACCTAATGCGGACGCGCTCTTAATCCTGGACGGCGCCTGGTAGCCCATAGGCCTCCATCTGGGCCTGGACCTGCGCGATGTTGTGGCCGAGCACGACCATGTCATGGGTCTTTCCGTCGACGTCCCGGACATGGTCCCGCAGCAGCGCCTCCGCCTTGAAGCCGAGGCTTTCGAACAGGGCGATCGCCGCCTGCTGATCAACGGTCATCTGAACCGAGAGCTTTTCCAGGCCCGCCCCAAGCGCGAGGGCAAAGGTCTCCTGCGAGAGCGCCTTGCCCACGCCCTGGCCGCGGACCTCGGGCGAAATGACCATCCGGATCTCGCCGACATGGGGCGACCAGGAGTGCGGATCGCGGACCAGCGTGCCGCAGCCGACGACCTTGCCGTCCCTGACCGCGAGCAGGCTCGTGATCGCCCCCCTCTCGATCTCCTTGACCCAGGCCGACAGCACCTTGGGCTCGCTGATGTTGCGCGGCAGGAACAGCAGGTCGTGGGTCGGCAGGCCCTTGCCGAACGCCAGCACCGCGGCCTCGTCCGCTGGCGACATCAAACGGATCTCGATATCGCCGGCGTCGGTCTTGACGTGGCGCGGATAGAAACGCTGCTCGCTCATGTCGATCTCTTCCCCAGCCAGGAATCCAGTTTCGGCCACAGCCGCTTCACGGCGTTGGCGCCGGCGACCAGCGAGACGTGACCGCCCTTCAGCATCACTTCTTCCTTGTCCGCCGAGCCGATCTTGGCGATCAGGTGCTTGGCGGCGTCATAGGGCACGATGTGGTCGTGCTCTGCGACGGCATGCAGGATCGGCACCTTGATGTTCTCGAGCTTCGCCTCGCGGCCACCGACTGACATGTGGTCGTTGAACAGCTTGTTGTCCCACATCAGGTCCTTGGTGATGGTGCGGAAATATTCGCCGGCCAGCGGCAGCGTGTCGGTCGCCCAGCGGTCGAACATCCGATACGACTTCACGAACTCGTCGTTCCAGATGTTCTCCCAGAGCTGGATCTGGCTCACCGTGCGTGAGGCCGGCCGCAGCATCTCGAACGAGGACAGGATCATCTCCGGCGGCACGTTGCCGACGCTGTCGACGAGGTGGTCGACGTCGAAATAGCGGCGGTCGGAGAAATTCGAGAACAGCTTCATCTCGCGAAAATCGATCGGCGTGGTGAAGCAGATCAAGTTCTTCATCGGCCCGTCCTTGTGGATCGAGCCGTAGAGCAGCGACAGCACGCCGCCGAAGCAATAGCCGATGACGGAGACATCCTTCTCGCCCGAATCCTGCTGCACGCGGCGGATGCAATCCGGGATGAAGTCGAGGACATAGTCCTCCATCCGCAGGCTCTTCTCCTCCGGCCGCGGCGCGCTCCAGTCCAGCATGTAGACGTCGTAGCCACGCTTCAGCAAGAACTCGATGAAGCTCTGGCCGGGCACGAGGTCGAGGATGTAGCCGCGGTTGGTGGTCGCCATCACGATCAGCACCGGCACGCGGTAGATCTCGTCGGACATCGGCCGGTAGTGATAGAGACTCATGGTGCCGCGCGAATGCAGCACGTCCTTGGGCGTCGAGCCGAGCGAAGGGCCAGAGGTCGAGAAATATTCGACGCCCTTGATGCTGCGCTGGATCGCGCGCTGCACCTCGGACTGGATGCGCTCCGGGATGGACGCGAAATCAAGTCCCGCCTGCGCGTTCATGTCTGTCCTCCGTTTTCGTCGGGCGGACGCTTGGTGCGCGGCGGCCGCGGCGCAGCATCGAAGCTTTGCGAGATTCCGGAACTTGCCGCGATCTGGCTCAGCATCGACTTCATCTCGCTGACCTGGGCCTCGATCGACTGCAGCCGCTCCGCAAGCCCCGTCACCTGCTCGCGGCTCGGCAGATTCATCGCAACGAGATATTTCTCCATAAGCTCGCCGACCTGTTTCTGAGCACCTGCAGCAACGCCGCCCGCGCGGTTCAGGGCTTGAGAAAACTCCGGCGAGGACATGGCCTGGTTGGCGAAGGAGTTGAACCCCTTCTCCATCTCACCCATCATCTTCTGCCACATGGCGACCGGGTCGTTGGTCTTGTCGGTCATCGGCGTCCTCCTGGTATCGAGAGCTGCGATGCTCTTCTTTTTCGCCATACCACACCGTTGCGCGGGGCCGGTCAACCGGCAAGCGGCGGCCCCGTCGTCGCGCAGGCGCTTCTTTGCGGCGGCAAACCGTGCGATACAGCAGCGATCAGCAGGAGGGACCCGTGACCGCCCATCAGCCGCCCCAGACCGTCCGCGCCAACGGCATCGACATCTGTTACGAGATCTTCGGGAACGACAATGCCGAGCCGCTGCTGCTGATCATGGGTCTGGGCGCCCAGATGATCCATTGGGACGATGCGTTCTGCGAGCAGCTCGCCGCGCGCGGCTTCCGCGTGATCCGCTTCGACAATCGCGACATCGGCAAGTCCAGCCATCTGACGGGCGGCAAGCGGCTGACGCCGCTCGAGCTGCTGAAGCTGCGCTTCCTCCGGATTCCCGTGGCCGCAACCTACAAGCTGATCGACATGGCCAAGGACACGGTCGGCCTGATGGATGCGCTCGGCATCAAGTCGGCGCATCTGGTCGGGGCCTCCATGGGCGGCATGATCGCGCAGGAGGTGACGCTGTCGTTTCCGCAGCGCGTGCGCTCGCTGACCTCGATCATGTCGACCACGGGGAATCCGCGCATACCGCCGCCGACCCGCGAGGCCGCGGCGATGCTGATGGCGCCGCCGCCACGCAGCAAGGAGGAGTTCATGGTCCGCTTCGGCCAGACCTGGAAGGTGCTGCGCGCCGGGTCGTTTCCGGAAGAGGAAGCGCTCGATCCCGGCCGCGCCGAGCGCGTGTTCGCGCGCGGGCTCAATCCGGCCGGCGTCGGCCGCCAGCTTCGCGCCGTGCTTGCCTCCGGCAGCCGCAAGGAGCGGCTGCACGCCGTGAGGACTCCGACGCTCGTCATCCACGGCACCGTCGATCCGCTGGTCCATCCTGACGGCGGCAAGGACACCGCGGCGTCAATTCCGAACGCGAAGCTGCTGATGATCCCGGGCATGGGCCACGCGCTGCCGATGCGTTTCTGGCCGGAGATCATCGGCGCCATCGACAAGCACGCGCATGGCGCAGCCGCGCGGGCGGCTTAAAACGGTGGCCTAAGCTTTCTTCGCGATCCAGATCACGTGGCGCGCGCCGCCGCCTCTGCCGGTCGCGCGGACGTTGACTTCGTTCACATCGAATCCGGCGGTGCGAAGGCGCCTGGTGAATGTCGGGTTCGGTCCTGACGACCACACACCGAGCACGCCGCCCGGCCGCAGCGCAGCCATGGCCGCCGTCAACCCGCTCGCATTGTAGAGCGCATCGTTGCCCTTGCGTGTCAGTCCTTCCGGCCCGTTGTCGACGTCGAGCAGAATGGCGTCGAACGCTGACCGGTGCGCGCGGATGATTTCGCCAACATCGATCTCCCGGATGCTGACCCTGGCATCATCGAGGCTGCCGCCGAAGACCTCTGCCATCGGGCCCCGCGCCCAGGCGACGACCGACGGGACGAGCTCGGAGACCACGATCTTCGCCTTATCCCCGAGCACGGCGAGCGCCGCACGCAACGTAAAGCCCATGCCGAGGCCGCCGATGAGGACGACCGGCTTTGCGACCTTCTCGATCTGCTTTGCCGCGAGCGTTGCCAGCGCGGCCTCCGAGCCCGACAGACGGCTGTTCATCAGCTCGTTGCTGCCGAGCTTGATGGAAAACTCCTTGCCGCGCCGCATCAGGCGGAGCTCTTCGTCGGAGCCGGGGATTTCGGCGGTGTCGATCTTTTCCCAGGGAATCATGCGCAAGCTGTAGCACGATCGGACGAACAATCACCCATCCGCCCAGACGTCGAGCACATAACGGTTCTTCGCGCCCATCTCCTCGATCCAGCGGGCGCTGGCGGCGGCCTCGCTGCCGCTTTTCTCACGATGGATCGCAACCAGCGCGGCCTTCACGTCTGGCTCCATTTTCCCGCCATCGCCGCAGACATAGATGATCGCGCCCCGCTCGATCAGCGGCCAGACCCTGTCCTGTTGTGCGGCGAGTACATTCTGCACATAGGTCTTTGGTCCATCCGCACGCGAGAATGCAGTGAACAGCTCGGTGATGCCAGCCGACGCCAGCGCTTTCAGCTCGTCCGCGTAGAGAAAATCCTGATCGGGATGGCGGCAGCCGAAGAACAGCATGGCCGGGCCGAGCGTGGCCCCCTTCGCCTTGCGCGCCGCGCGCTCCTGGAGGAAGCCGCGGAATGGCGCAAGTCCCGTGCCCGGGCCGATCATGATGATCGGCACGGACGGATCGTCCGGCAAGCGGAAGCCGGCCTTGGTCTCGCGCACGGTGGCGTAGATCGTATCGCCCGCGCGGCGATTGGCGAGATAGTTCGAGCAGATGCCTTTGTAGATGCCGCGGCCGGAGGCGGCCGGACCCTCGACCACGCCGACCGTGACGCTGCATCGTGCCGGGTCGACCGACGGCGAGGACGAGATCGAGTAATATCGCGGTGCCAGCAGAGAGAGCATTTCCAGATAAGCGTGGAACGGCAGTTCGCAGGCGGGATATTCCAGCAGCAGGTCGAACACCGATTTGCGTCTCGCCAGGATCTCGCTACGGTAGCGCTCGAGCGTCTCAGGCTCCTCGCCGACGAAGCCCAGCAGCTTCGGCTTGGTCATCGGGCAGCGGGTGTGATCGGCCATGATCTGCATCTGCTTGCGGGTCGCGACCTGCTGCAGCTCGACGAACTCGCTGAGCAGGCGGCCGACCGACACCGCCTCGCCGACCGGCAATTGCGCACGGCGGCCCTCGGCGACCTGAAGCCTGATCTGGTCGGCCGGCAGGAAGCCGAAACGGCGGGCGACCGAGTCCACCAGCGTAGGATCGTTGCGCGGGACGACGCTTAAGTGATCGCCGACACGGTAGGTCACGTTGGACGGTAGCTGCACCTCGATGTGACGCGTCGAACGCTCCGACGGGTTGGGACCGCTCTTGTTCTGGAGCTCGTCATTGACCAGCACCTTCATCGCCACCGCACCACCCTGGGCGACGATGGTGTTGACGGCGGTCACCGCGACAGGCTCGATCGCGTAAAGGGGATCGTCCTCCGCCGTGCGGGTAAAATTCCAGTCGATGCCGAACTCCTTGGTCGCGACTTGCGCGGCCGCCGGGAACCATTTCTGGAACTGGCCATCGAGATCGCTGCGCGCATCGCCCTCGCCGCGCGGATAGACCGCGCGGGCGCCGTGCTTCGACAATTGCTCGTCGATGAAGCGCGGCACCGATTGATAGGTCGCCGCCCAGTCGCTGTTGCCGCAGCCGAACACCGCGTAGCGCACGCCGGCGAAAGCATCCTTCGGCAGATCCTCGCCGAGCCATTTGACGAACTGCGTGGCATTGTCGGGCGGCGCGCCGTTGTAGGACGCGCAGATGATCAGCACGCCGCCCTCCTGCGGCAGCTTGCCGACATACTCGTCGAGCGGGCCGAGATGCACGGCAAAGCCGTTGATCTCGGCGAGGTCCGCCATGCGCGTCGCGAGCTCCTCGGCGGTACCGAGATTGGAGCCGTAGAGCACCAGCATCGGCGTGTTGTGGCCAGGTCGCGTGGTGGACAGGCGCTGCGCCTTCGGCGCCGAAAGAGCCGCGACAGGCCCGCCATAGGCGCCGCGCTCGCGATCGGCGCGCGGACGCACCTTGATCTTGAAGCCTTCCGGCTTGATCGTCAGGGTTTCCTTCAGGTGCATCTGGTAGCGCTGGTGGTCGATCAGCTTGAAGCGCTGCAGGATCATGCCGAGCGCAAGCGCCGCCTCGTGCATGGCAAAGCCGCGGCCTATGCAGGCGCGCTGACCGTTGCCGAACGGCTTCCAGGCATTGATAGGCCGTTTCGCTTCCGCCTCGCGGGTGAAATTCTCGGGATCGAAGGCATCGGGATTGGGTCCCCACACCGAGGGATCGCGATGCAGCGCTGTCACCAGGATGGTGACGAACGTGCCCTTCCTGAGCTTGTACCTGCCGCCGCCGATGGTCTCGTCCGCGAGCGGCGAGATGCCATAGGCCGGCGCCGGCGGCCACAGCCGCAGCGCCTCTTTCAGGATCTGCGTGATGTAGGTGAGCTGCGTCACCTGCTGGTAGGTCGGCTTCGCATTGAGGTCGGGACCGAAGACGCGGTCGACCTCGTCATAGGCCTTCTTGAGGATGTCCGGATGCTTGAGCAGCGCGTAGAGCGTGTAGGACAGCAGGCCACTGGTGGTCTCGTGGCCCGCGATCAGGAAGGTGTTGATCTGGTAGCGGATGTTGACGTCGTCGAGCTGCTCGCCGGTCGAGCGGTCGACGCCGGTCATCATCGCCGCGAGCATGTCCTTCTTGTCGTCGATCCCCTCCGCGCTCTTGCGGCGCTCGGCGATGATCTCGTCGACCATCCTGTTCATGAAGGCGACGTCCTCAGTGAGCGTCTTGCGGCGTTTCTGCATCCAGAGCTGCTCGAACGGCAGGCCGCGCGTCATCATGATGGTTTCGAGCGAACGCACCAGCGACTCGACGAAAGGGTGGTAATCGCGCCGGTAGAACGAATTGAAGCGGTAGTCGAAGCCGCACAGGCCGATCGTGTCCAGCGTGAGCGCCGTCATGTCATGGACGACGTCGATCTCGTCGTCGGCGTTGAGCCGCTCCCATTTCTGGACGAGCTGCTCGGCGATGTCGACCATGCTCGGATGATAGGACTGCATGGCGCGGTTGCCGAACGGCTGCAGCAGGATGTTGTGCGCCTTGCTCCAGTTCGGCTCCCTGGTATCCGCGGTGAACAGGCCGTCGCCACCGACTGCACGCACGCGCCGCAGCGCGCCGCGCACCGTCTTGTCGAAACGCTTCTCGTCGGAGAGCTCGTCGACGAGATCATGGCCGGAGACGACGACGATCGGCGAGCCCATCATGTCGAGCCAGAAGATCGGGCCGAGCTCCTTGGCCAGCCGGGTCAAATGCTGCACGGGCGCCGCCGAATCCAGCGACAGCATGTTGCCGACCACCGGCTTTGTCGGCGGCTGCGGGATCGGGTCCAGACGGTTCTTCGATGACATCGAAATGTAGCCCCCCTGCCTCAATGTCGTCATTGCGAGCGAAGCGAAGCAATCCGGAAATATATCCGCGGCGACAGTCTGAATCGCTTCGTCGCTTCGCTCCTCGCAATGACGAGTTCGCAATGACGAGCTAGCCAAACCGCCGTCTACGCCATTCGATCAGCTTGGCGCTGACCTCTTCCGGCTTCTCCTGCTGCGTCCAATGGCCGCTGTCCTTCACGAGATACTTCTCGAGGTCGGCGATCAGCTTCTCCATGCCGTCGGCCGCCGACGGCGGCAGCACGGCGTCGTTCTCGGCCATGATCATGAGTGACGGAACGTGGATGTGATGGTCGAGCCCCTTCGAGCGTTCCCAATTGCGCGTGAAATTGCGATACCAGTTGATGCCGCCGGTGAAGCCGGTCTTCGTAAACGTGTCGACGAACACCTTCTTCTCCTCCGCCGACAGGATCGGCGTGCGCGGATCATGTCTGGCGTCGTAATTCGCGATCATCTGCGGGAACGCCAGGTTGATGCGTGGCGAAGCACCGATGCCGGCAATCGGCTGCTCCTCGGGCGCGCCCGGAGGGCGCGCGGCCGGCTTGCGCATGAAGGCATCGAAGGTCTCTTCGACGCGGCTGCCGAAAATCCTGTCCGGCTCGCGCGCGGGATCCTGGAACTGGACGATGTACATGTGGTCGCCGAAGCGCTGGCGGAACAGCGCGATCGGGTCGACCGGCGCGCGGTCCCAATGTGGGGTGTTGACCCCGACGACGCCGGCGACGCGCGAAGGATGGCGCAGCGGCATCTGCCAGACGACGAAGCCGCCCCAATCGTGGCCGACGAAGATCGCCTTGTCGATGCTGAGGTGATCGAGCAGCCCGACGAGGTCACCGGTCAGATGCTCCATGTCGTAGTCCTCGACCGGCTCGGGCCCGTCGGTCGCGCCATAGCCGCGCTGGTCCGGTGCGATCACGCGGATGCCGGCTTCGCTCAGCGCCTTGATCTGGTGGCGCCAGGAGAAGGCGAGCTCGGGCCAGCCGTGGCACAGCACGACCGGCGGCTTGTCGTCGGCCGGGCCAGCCTCGTAATAGCCCATGCGGATTCCGTTCGTCGTCGCGAACTTGAGCGGAGGCATTTCAATCATCGCACTATTCCTACTCAGCAGCGCCCTTGATGTCCGCCGACGGCGGCATGTAGGCCGCCTCCAGCACGGCAAACTCCTCCGGGAGCATGTCGCACATCACCTGCACGTGCGGAATGATGTTGGCGCCGACGATGAAGCCGAAGTCGAGCTGGTCGCGATAGCTCTGCACGGTGATGTTGAGCGCCTGCCCATGCGTCGAGATCGACACCGGAAAGATGTGCAAGAGCTCGGCACCGGCGGCGTAGAGCGTCTGCCGCGGCCCGGGCACGTTGGAGACCGTGATGTTCGCGGCCGGCGGCAGCACGTCGGAGAGATTCGAGCGGCTGTAGAGCAGCGCCAGGATCTGCACCATGATCGGCGCGCCCAACATCGAGATGTTGGAGACCTGGGGCATCAGCGCGCGCAGCGGATGCGACATTTCCTTGGACTTGGTCGATTGCGCGATGATCGCCTCGAGCCGCGCCTTGGGATCCTCGATGTTGGTCGCGATCGAGCAGATCATGCCGAACACCTGGTTGTTGGCCTCGGTGTTGCCCTCCTCGCGGAGCGAGATCGGCACCGCAGCAGTCAGGGATTTCGCCGGCAAGGTGCCATATTGCAGGAGATAACGCCGGACCACGCCGGAGGCGAGCGCGAGCACGACGTCGTTGAGCTTACCGCCGGCCTGCTTGGCCAGCGTCTTCGCCCGCGACAGCGGGATCGACACGCCGGCAAAGCTCCGCTCCGACGAGATCGTCTTGTTCAGCATGGTCGGCGGCGACACCATGCTGGCAAGGCTCTCGCGCGACTTCGGATCGGCGATCTTGCCGAGCACGTCTGACACGCTCTTGAGCACGGTCGGGATGTTGCCGGCGAAACGGACCGCGCTCTCGATCTGGTACATCGCATTGTCGAACAGGATCGAGCCGATGTCGCTCTTGCCGGTGCGCGGCAGCTGCAGGTTCTTCGCCGCCTGCGAAGCATCGAGCGGCTGGCTGAACAGCTGCTGATAGGAATCTAGCAGGTTCGCGGCGATGTCGCGCGGCTCCTGGCCGGGCCTGGTTCCTCCCGTCGGCGGCTCGACTTTCCGCGGGATCGGAGAGATGTCGTAGATCATGTTGGTCAGCGCCGCGCCAGCGCCGCCGTCGATCGCGGCATGGTGCATCTTGGAATAGAGCCCGACCTCGTTGTCCTTCATGCCCTCGAACACGTAGAACTCCCAGAGCGGGCGGGCGCGGTTCAAGAGCTTGGCATGCATCCAGCCGACGATGCGCTCCAGCGTGGCGCGGTCGCGCGGCTGCGGCAGGCTGGCGCGGAAGATGTGACGATCGATGTCGAACTGGTCGTCCTCGACCCAGGAGGGATGGTCGATGTCGAGCGGCGCCTTCTCCAGCCGTGCCTTCAGGATCGGCGCGATGTGCAGGCGCGAGACGATCATCGCCTTGAAGTCTTCGAAGAAGTCGCCCTTGTAATCGTCGGGCAGGCGGAAGATCGCCATGCTCCCGACATGCATCGGCATTTCCGGCGTTTCCAGATAGAGAAACGACGCGTCAAGCGACGACAGCTTCTTACCGTCAGCCATGGTTCCCTCCCGAGTATTCGACGGGCGCCTTGGCGGCACTTCTCGTCAGGCCGATACTGCCCGCTCCGGCGGGGCATATGCAATGGCAAAGGGCCCCACGCGGTCAAATGGCCAGAACTCTCCCTCCGGTTGCGCCAGGCGGTCCGCCACGGCCCACAGCACCGCGGGGTTCACACCGAGCCCGATATGGCTCGCCAGGTGCACCTCGATGTTCTCGGCACGGTCGGAGGGGCGGAGCAGGCATGTCCGCCAGTTCACGATACCGTCGGCACGCGAATAGATCGACGTCGCCGGCACCGGCAGGTCGCCGGCGATCGCTTGGCGCGCTTCCGCCAGGTCCTCGACCCGCTCGCCGGACAGCGCCTCGTAAAGCCGCGTGGCATTGGTCGCGCGCACATCGTTGGCAAAAGGACTGCCGAGCGTGACGACGTATCGAACCATGTCGGGCGCCCGGAGCGCGAGATCGCGGGCATAGACGCCGCCGAGGCTCCATCCGACCAGACTGACCTTGCGCCCGCTCGCGGCATGGATTTCGGCGAGACGGGCGCGCAGCGAATCCCGCATCCGCTCCAGCCCGCCGAGATTGCGCCCCATCCGCAAGGCCTGCGCCTCATAGCCGAGCTCGTTGAGATACCGCCGCAGCGGCACCATCGAAAGGTCGCTGGCGAGGAAGCCCGGCAATGCCAGCACCGGATGGCCGTCGCCCCTCGGCGCCCGCATCAGGAGCGGCGAGAGCAACAGGCTCGCATTGAGCTCGAACAGTCCGCGGCCTTCGGCCAGCAGCAGGCCGAGAGCCGGCGGACGAAGCCGGCCTGGATCCTCCTCGCCGTCCCGCCCGGACTGCACTATTTCTTCTTGTCGCTGCTGCGCGGGCTGCCGAGACCAGCCATGGTGACGAACATGTCCTGAAACCGCTCGGCGATCTTGGGATCGAAGGTGAACCAGCTCTGGATCAGCGATTCCGGGGAGACCTTCTCGATATTGCTGAGGACCTGCTGCTGCAGCTTGTCCATCACCGCCGTCTGCATCGGCGCCACATCGGGCAATCCGAAGAACTGGCGGGCCTCGAGGGGCGTGCAGTCGATTTCGATGTTAACCTTCATGTCCCCTCCGATGAGATTCGAGCAGCCTGCCGGCAGTATCACCGCGACACGGCGTGCAACGCAAGCGACCTGAGGGGAAGCCGCTAGGACCTGCTTCCGCAATCGACGGGTATGGTCAATCAAATCGCCCGGCCGCGACCGTAGCGGACGGGCTGAAATGCCGTGGAACGGCAGGGCCAATCTCCCTTCGTCCGGCGACTTCACAGGTCGAAAGTCGAATGTCGTTCGCACCAGCCTCCCCTAGATTGCCGGGCAGCATTGCTGCACAGCGGTGCAACTTGGCGCGTTCCTTGCTGGAATGGCGCTTGCACGGGTCGTGAACTCTGGGCAACATGGATCGATCAGCCCCGCCGAACAATCAAAAATGACGGTCGGGGCGTGTGAAGAGGGTCAAGAATGTCAGTCGGACGAAGTCTATATGCGGCGACGCTCGCCGGTGCGCTTGCGTTGGCGGTGTCGCCGGCGTCGAGCCAGACGCTGCGCTACGCCAACCAGGGTGAGCTCAAGTCGCTCGATCCCTACACGCTGAACGAGTCGACCACCAGTGCGCATCTCGGCCACGTCTATGAGGGCCTTGTCGCCCGCGGCAAGGACCTGAAGATCATCCCGGCGCTCGCCGAAAGCTGGGAGACGCCAGAGCCGACGCGCTGGCGCTTTCACCTGCGCAAAGGCGTGAAATTTCACAACGGTGACCCCTTCACCGCTGATGACGTGGTGTTCTCGGCCGAGCGCGTGCGAGCAAAAGGTTCAAACTTCCTCAGCCGCGTCCCGGCCGATGCCAAGGTCGTCAAGATCGACGATTACACCGTCGATTTCATCCTGACTTCGCCCAATCCCATCCTGACGGCGTTGTGGGCGACCTGGTACATCATGGACAAGAAATGGGCAGAGGCGAACGATGCGGTGGCACCGACGCCGGCCGCCGCTACGACCCCGAGCTATGCCTCGCTCCATGAAAACGGCACCGGGCCTTTCATCATCGAGAGCCATCAGCCGGGCGTGAAGACCGTCTTCAAGCCCAATCCGGAGTGGTGGCGCAAGCCGGAGCATAATCTGAAGGAGATCGTCTTCACGCCGATTGCGAACCCGGCCACGCGTGTCGCAGCGCTGTTGTCGGGCGAGGTCGACGTGATCGAGCCGGTTCCGGTCCAGGACATCGAGCGTGTCAAAGCAAGCCCCAACGCCACGGTGCTGACGGGACCCGAGCTCCGCACCCTCTTCGTCGGCATGGATCAAGCGCGTGATGAGCTGCTGTACTCCAACGTCAAGGGCAAGAACCCGTTCAAGGACGTTCGCGTCCGCGAAGCCGTCTACCGGGCGATCGACATCGACCTGATCAAGAATCGCGTTATGCGCGGATTGTCCACGCCGTCCGCATTGATGGTCGCACCAGAGATCTTTCCCTCGAAAGACTTCACCCGACCGAAGTTCGATCCCGACGCCGCCAAGAAGCTTCTGGCCGATGCCGGCTATGCTGATGGTTTCGAGGTGACGATGGACTGCCCGAACGATCGCTACGTCAATGACGCCGCGATCTGCCAGGCCATCGTCGGGATGCTCGCCCGCATCAACATCAAGGTGGATCTGCTGGCGCAGCCCAAGGCCCAGTATTTCGCCAAGGTGCTCAAGCCTGGCGGCTACAAGACCTCGCTGTTCATGCTGGGCTGGACCCCGGATACGCTCGATTCCCAGAATGTGCTGCACGACATCCTGGGCTGCCGGGATGACCCGAAGGATCCCAACCGCGGTGAGGCCAATCTCGCAGGCTATTGCAACAAGCAGTTCGACGATCTCGCCGACAAGATTCTCGTGGAATCCGATGCGACCAAACGCGATCAGCTGATCAAGCAGGCTTTCGAGATCTCGATGAAGGACTGGGCCTATGTCCCGCTGCACCAGCAGGCGCTCGCCTGGGGCGTGTCCAAGAAGGTGAAGCTGACCCAGGGTGCGGACAACATGGTCAGGCTCTACTGGGCGACCAAGCAGGAAGAGTAAGTGTCGACAACTTGTGAAGTCCCGGAAGCCTTGGCTTCCGGGACTTGCTATTCGAGCTAACGCAATGATGCGTGCTGCTGTAGAGATGTGAAAGGACCAGATGCTCGCTTTCACACTACGCCGGGCAATCCAAGCCATCGGCGTCATGATCGCCGTCGGAATCATCGCGTTCTCGATGTTCCGCTTCGCCGGCGATCCCGTGAACCAGATGGTCGGGATGGATACTTCCGGCGCCGAACGCGCCGCGATCCGCAAATCGCTCGGCCTCGACGATCCCGTGCTCGTGCAGTTCGGCCGCTATATCGGCAACGCCGCACAATTCAAGTTCGGGGTGTCCTACCAGTTCCGCCTGCCCGTCACCAATCTGCTGATTGAGCGGATGCCGGCGACACTCGAGCTGGCCATCGTTGCTACGATCTTCGCGATGCTCAGTGGCATCCTTATGGGCGTCTATTCCGCGCTGCGACGCGACAGCTGGCTCGCGCATGTCTTCCAGGCCGTCTCGCTGATCGGTATCTCGCTGCCGACCTTCCTGATCGGCGTCCTCATGATCTACCTGTTCTCGGTGACGCTCGGCTGGCTACCCTCGTTCGGGCGGGGTGACGTCGTGCATATCGGCTGGTGGACCACGGGCCTGCTGACGCTATCAGGATTGAAGGCGCTGATCATGCCCGCGATCACGCTTGGCCTGTTTCAGATGACGCTGATCATGCGGCTCGTCCGCGCCGAAATGATGGAAGTGATGCGGACTGATTACATCCGTTTCGCCCGCGCCCGTGGCCTGACCACACGTGCGATCCATTTCGGTCACGCCCTGCGCAACACGCTGGTTCCCGTGATCACGGTGGCCGGCCTGCAATTTGGCTCGGTCATTGCTTTCGCGATCATCACCGAGACCGTGTTCCAGTGGCCGGGCATGGGGCTGCTGTTCGTGCAAGCCGTTCAGAACGTCGACATCCCGATCATGGCAGCCTATTTGATGATGGTGTCCCTGATCTTCGTCACCATCAATCTCGTGGTTGATATCCTCTACACCATCGTCGATCCGCGGCTGCGCTCGACGGTCAGCCGGGCACACTGACATGAGCGAAGCCGTCGTTCCGCACACACCCGAGAAGCGCCCTGCGGCGCCGCCTGGCTGGTTCAGGCGCGCGCTCGACAGCGACCTGTTCTACTCGTTCCGCCGCTCCAGGATCACGATGATCGCGGCGGGGGTGACGTTGCTGTTCTTCCTGGTCGCGATCTTCGCTTCGGTACTGTCAGTGCAGAATCCGTTCGACCCCGCGCAGCTCCAGCTGATGAATTCGCGCATCTCGCCGCTCTGGACCGCCGACGGTCAAAGCCCGTTCCTGCTCGGTACCGACGAGCAGGGCCGCGATGTGCTGTCCGCGATCCTCTACGGCCTGCGCATCTCGCTGCTGGTCGGCGTGCTCGGCGTGGTCTTGTCAGGCGCGATCGGCATTCTGCTTGGGCTGACGGCCGGCTATTTCGGCGGCGCAGTCGATGGATTGATCATGCGGATCGCCGACGTGCAGCTTTCGTTTCCGGCGATCCTGATCGCGCTTCTGATCAACGGCATCGCCAAATCGGTCTTCGGTAACAAGCTCGACGAGATGAGCATGCTGGCGGTGCTGGTCTTCGCGATCGGCCTGAGCTTTTGGGTGCAGTATGCGCGCACGGTGCGAGGTTCGGTCCTGGTCGAGAAGAACAAGGATTATGTCGCCGCCGCGCAACTGATCGGCCTGCCCGCGCCCGTGATCATGCTGCGCCATGTGCTGCCGAACACCACGGGGCCGATCCTCGTGATCGCCACCATCAACCTCGCGCTCGCCATCATCACCGAGGCGACGCTGTCGTTCCTCGGCTCGGGCATGCCCGAGACCATGCCGTCGCTTGGCACGCTGATCCGCATCGGCAACGGCTATCTGTTCGCAGGCGAATGGTGGATCGTCGCCTTTCCCGGAATCGCACTCGCGGCGTTGATCCTGTCGATCAACCTGCTCGGCGACTGGCTGCGCGACGCGCTCAACCCCAAACTTCGATGAGTATGCAGCGTTTATGACCGAAGCCGTTCTCTCCGTCCGCAATCTCAAGGTCGAGTTCGCCTCCCGCCGCGGCACGCTGCGCGCCATCGACGACGTGTCCTTCGACATTGCCAAGGGCGAGGTGCTCGGGGTGGTCGGCGAATCCGGCGCCGGCAAGTCCGTCACCGGCCTCGCGGTGATCGGCCTGATCGATCCCCCCGGCCGCATCGCCGGCGGCGAAATCCGCCTCGCCGGAATGCGGATCGACAATCTGCCCCCGGAGGGGATGCGCCGCGTCCGCGGCAAGCGCATCGGCATGATCTTCCAGGATCCCCTGACATCGCTCAATCCGCTGTACAAGGTCGGCGACCAGATCGTCGAGACGATCCGGACCCACCTTAATCTCTCCGAGTCCGCTGCCCGCCGCCGCGCCATCGACCTGCTCGCGGAGGTCGGCATCCCTGCGCCGGAAAAGCGCATCGACGGCTATCCCCACGAATTCTCCGGCGGCATGCGCCAGCGCGTGGTGATCGCGCTCGCAATCTGCGCCGAGCCGGAGCTGATCATCGCGGACGAGCCGACCACCGCGCTCGACGTCTCGGTGCAGGCCCAGATCATCTCGCTGATCAAGCGGCTCGGCCGCGACCACGGCACCGCCGTGATGCTGGTGACGCACGACATGGGCGTGATCGCCGAGACCTCGGACCGCGTCGCGGTGATGTATGCCGGCCGCGTCGCCGAGATCGGACCGGTGCAGGACGTCGTGAAGAACCCGTTGCACCCCTACGCCAAGGGCCTGATGGGCGCGATCCCGACGCTTGCCGGCGAGGACAAGCGCCTGGTGCAGATCCCGGGCTCGATGCCGCGCCTGTCGGCGATTCCGCGCGGCTGCTCGTTCAACCCTCGCTGCGCTTTCGCCTTCGATCGTTGCCGTGTCGAGCGGCCGGAGCCGCTGCCCCGCGGCGCACAATCGGTCGCCTGCCATCTCTATGACACTGTGCCGGCGGAGAGCGCGGCATGAGCACACCCTTCGTCCAGGCGACAAATCTGCGCCGCGTCTTCGACGTCTCAAAACCCTGGCTCAACCGCGTGCTCGAAGGCGGCCATCTCGAATACCTCAAGGCCGTCGATGGCGTCACCTTCGACATCCGGAAGGGCGAGACCTTTGCGCTGGTCGGCGAGTCCGGTTCGGGCAAGACGACGGTCGCTCGCATGGTGGTCGGCCTTCTGCCACCGAGCTCCGGCGACGTGCTGATCGACGGCGTCTCGATGGGCGACCCCAGGCAGGCGCCGGCACGGCGCAAGCTGCGCCGCCGCGTCCAGATGATCTTCCAGGACCCCTATGCGAGCCTGAACCCGCGATTCCGCGTCGATGCCATCATCTCCGAGCCGATCCGCGCCTTCGACCTGATCCAGGGCGAGCGCGACATCCAGGCCCGCGTCGGCGAGCTGCTCAGCCTCGTCGGCCTGCATCCGGATGACCGGCTGAAATTTCCACACGAGTTCTCCGGCGGCCAGCGCCAACGTATCGCAATTGCGCGCGCGCTCGCATCCGACGCCGAATTCATCGTCTGCGACGAGCCGACCTCGGCGCTCGACGTCTCCGTGCAGGCCCAGATCCTCAATTTGATGCGCGACCTCCAGGACAAGTTCGGCCTGACCTACATGTTCATCAGCCACAACCTCGCCGTGGTGCGCCACATGGCGAGCCGCGTCGGCGTGATGTATCTCGGCCGCATCGTCGAGATCGCGGAGGGACGCGAGCTGTTTTCCCGCCCGCGCATGCCCTACACCAAGATGCTGCTTGGGGCCGTGCCTGACCTCGCGATGAGCGGCCGCCAGCGCATCCCGGTCAAGGGCGAGATCCCGAACCCGATCAATCCGCCCGCCGGCTGCGCCTTCAATCCGCGCTGCCCGCTGGCGTTCGATCTCTGCCGCAAGAAAACTCCGGAACTTATCGACGGCGTCGCCTGCCACGCAGTCAACACCGCGCCGGTCCCGGCGTGATGCGCGCGTGCATGCAGCCTGCGCATTGGCGGCGCGGCATCGCCTGTGATCAATTGCGCGCGCCGGAACTAAGGTGGTGAAGTCCCATGGGCAGCAATATCAATCCCGATCCGTTCACGACGAGGCCCGAGATCGAGGGCACGTTCGGCGTCGTCGCCACCACGCACTGGATCGCGACCGCGGTCGGCATGGGCATATTGGAGAAGGGCGGCAACGCCTTTGATGCCGGCGTTGCGACGGCCTTCACGCTTCAGGTGGTCGAGCCGCATCTGAACGGCCCCGGCGGCGACGTCCCGATCATCGTGCACGACGTCAAGCGCGGCCGCACCGAGGTGATCTGCGGCCAAGGCCCGGCGCCGGCACGCGCCACCATCGCGCATTACAAGAGCGAAGGGCTCGACATGGTGCCGGGCACCGGCCTGCTCGCCGCCTGCGTCCCCGGCACGTTCGAATCCTGGATGATGCTGCTGCGCGACTACGGCACGATGCGCGTGCGCGACGTGCTGGAGCCCGCGATCTCCTACGCCCGCGCCGGCTATCCGCTGGTCGAGCGCGCCTGCGCGACGATCAAGACCGTCGAGCAGCTGTTCCGCAAGCACTGGCCGACCTCGGCCGCGGTCTATCTTCCCAACGGCGAGGTGCCGAAACCCGGCACGCTCTTTACCAACACGACGCTGGCTGCGACCTACACGCGGATCCTGAGCGAAGCCGAAAGCGGCGGCGGTGGCCGCGATGCCGAAATCGAGCGCGCGCGAAAGGCGTGGTCGCAAGGCTTCGTCGCGGAAGCCATCGACAAATTCTGCCGCACCCAGGAGGTGATGGACGTCAGCGGCTCGCCACATCGCGGCGTGCTCTCCGCCGATGACATGGCACGCTGGCTGCCGACGGTCGAGGCGCCTCTTACCTACGATTACGGGCGCTACACCGTCTGCAAGGCCGGCGTCTGGAGCCAGGGGCCGGTGACGCTGCAGCAGCTCGCACTCTTGAAGGGCTTTGCGCTCGACGGGCTCGATCCGACCGGGCCGGAGTTCATCCATCTCCAGATCGAATGCGCCAAGCTCGCCTTCGCCGACCGCGAAAAATTCTACGGTGATCCCAAATTTAGCGAGATCCCGATCGCGACGCTGCTGTCGGACGCCTATAACGATGAGCGCCGCAAGCTGGTCACCGAGAAGGCTTCGCTCGATCTCCGGCCCGGCGCGGTCGAGGGCTTCGGCGGCGTGGTCAAGCTGCGCCGCGCCGAGGGCCAACGCGAAGCCGTTGGCGCGTTCGGCGCCGGTGAACCAACCGTAGGGCGCTTCGGCGAGGTGCGCGGCGACACCGTGCATTTCGACATCATCGACAAGGCTGGCAACATGGTGTCTTCGACACCTTCAGGGGGCTGGCTGCAATCCTCGCCTGTCATTCCCGAGCTAGGCTTCTGCCTCGGCAGCCGCGCACAAATGTTCGATTTGGAGGAGAATCAGCCGGGCTCGCTCGCCCCGGGCAAGCGCCCGCGCACGACGCTGTCGCCGACCATGGCGCTGCGCGACGGCGAGCCGTACCTCTCCTGGGGCTCGCCCGGCGGCGACCAGCAGGACCAGTGGATCACGCAGTTCTTCCTGCGCCACGTCCATTGCAATCTCAATCTCCAGGAAGCGATCGACGCGCCGGCCTGGCATTCCGAGCATTTCCCGATCTCGTTCTGGCCGCGCACCGCGCGGCCCGGCGTCCTCGTGGTCGAGAACCGCGTGCCGAAGGCGACGATCGAGAACCTGCGCGAGCGCGGGCATATCGTCGAGGTCGGCCCCGACTGGTCGGAAGGACGCCTCACCGCGGCCTCGCGCGTCGGGGTACGCCGCCGCGCCGCCGCCAATCCGCGCGGCATGCAGGGCTACGCCGCGGGACGCTGAAGGCAGCACATGACCTGGTCGATCATCGCGCGCGATCCTGCTACCGGCCAGTTCGGCATTGCGGTTGCGACCCGCTTCTTCGCCGTGGGCGCGCGGGTGCCCTATATCGCCGCCGGCATCGGCGCGATCGCGACGCAGGCCTTCGTCAATCCCTATTACGGCATCGACGGCGTCAGGCTGCTGCGCGAAGGTTTGAATGTCCACGACGTGCTCGCCACCCTGCTCGCGACCGATGACGGCCGCGAGAGCCGCCAGGTCCACATCATGGATGCCAGCGGCGAGATCGCGGCGCACACCGGGCGCGACTGCGTCGACTGGTGCGGCCACATTGCCGGCAGCGGCTTCTCGATCGCCGGCAACATGCTCGCCGGCGCCGACGTGCTCGACGAGACCGCCAAGACCTACATCGCCAATGACAGCCTGCCCTTCCCGCGTCGCCTGCTCGCGGCGATGCGCGCCGGCGAAGCCGCCGGCGGCGACAAGCGCGGCAAGCAATCCGCCGCGCTGCTGATCCACGGTGAGGAGGAATGGCCGGCGCTCGACATCCGCGCGGACGACCATGCCGATCCGCTCGGCGAGCTCGAACGGCTCGAGCGCGTCAGCCAGGAGCTGTGGGTGCACTTCCGCCCCTCCATGCCGACGCGGCAGAATCCGGCCGGCAACACCGATCGCAACGTCATTGACGCCAGCATCGCAGCAGCGCGCGCAAGGCAATCATGAGCGCCAGCCCCCTCATCGAGATCAGCGATCTCCGTATCCGCTTTCACGGCGACGACGGCCGCGTCACCCACGCCGTCGACAGCGTCGATCTCAGCGTTGCCAATGGTGCGACGCTCGGCCTCGTCGGCGAATCCGGCTGCGGCAAGAGCGTGACGTCGCTGGCGATCATGGGCCTGCTGCCAAAGCAGAGCGCGGAGATCACTGGCGCGATCCGCTTCGACGGCTTCGACCTGCTGAAGACCCCGGACCAGACGCTACGCGATTTGCGCGGCAACCGGCTGGCGATGATCTTCCAGGAGCCGATGACGTCGCTCAACCCGAGTTTTACGATCGGCGACCAGGTCACCGAGACGATTTTGCGTCACCGTGGCGGCTCGCGGAAGAGCGCGCGCGAGCGGGCGATCGAGCTCCTGCGCCGCGTCCACATCCCCTCGCCCGAGCGCCGCATCGACGAATATCCGCACAAGCTCTCCGGCGGCATGCGCCAGCGCGTGATGATCGCGATGGCGCTCGCCTGCGACCCGCGGCTCCTGATCGCGGACGAGCCGACCACCGCCCTCGACGTCACCCTGCAGGCGCAGATCCTGGAGCTGATGCGAGAGCTGAAGGCGGCGAGCGGGGCTGCGATCATCCTGATCACCCACGATCTCGGCGTCGTCGCCGAAGTCTGCGACGAGGTCGCGGTGATGTATGCCGGCGAGATCGTCGAGCGCGCGCCGGTGGACGAATTGTTCGCCACGCCGCAGCATCCCTACACCGTGGGCCTGCTCGGCTCGATCCCGCGGCTCGACCACCGCGCCGAGCAGCTCGCAACGATCGAAGGCATGGTCCCGAACATGGCGCAGCCGCCCGCCGGCTGCCGCTTCGCCGCGCGCTGCCCCTTCGTGCTGGACGCCTGCACCAACGCGCCGCCGCCGCTGATCGAAGTCAGCGCCGGCCACCTCTCGCGCTGCATCCGCGCGCCGCTCGAATTGCTGGTGGCGTGATGGCGCTGCTCGAGGTCGAAGGCCTGGTCAAGCATTTCGTCGCCGAGCGCTCGCTGTTCGGCCGGGCGCTGGCCCATGTCAAAGCCGTCGATGGCGTGTCCTTCTCGCTGGAGGCCGGCAAGACGCTGGCGCTGGTCGGCGAATCCGGTTGCGGCAAGTCCACGGTCAGCCGCCTGGTGCTGCGGCTGATCGAGCCGGATGCCGGCACGGTGCGCTTCGACGGCCGCGACCTGCTCTCGCTCGATGCCAGCGGCTTGCGCGCCTTCCGCCGCGAGGCGCAGATCGTTTTCCAGGATCCCTACGCCTCGCTCAATCCGCGCATGACGGTCGGCCAGATCCTGACCGAACCGCTGGCGCTGCACGATCTCGTTCCGGCGGCGCGGCGACCCGAGCGCGTCGCGGAGATCGTGCGGCTGGTCGGGCTGGAGCCGCGCCTCGCCCGGCGCTATCCGCACGAGTTCTCCGGTGGCCAGCGCCAGCGCATCGCCATTGCCCGCGCGCTCGCGGTCGAACCGAAGCTCATCATCTGCGACGAACCCGTCTCGGCGCTCGACGTCTCGATACGCTCGCAGATCCTCAATCTGCTGCGCGAGCTGCAGGATCGGCTTGGCCTCGCCTACATCTTCGTGTCGCACGACCTCGCCGTAGTCAAGCACATCGCGGACCGCGTCGCGGTGATGAATCTCGGGTGCATCGTCGAAGAGGCCGACGCGGACGAGTTGTTCGCCGAGCCCCGCCACCCCTATAGCCGCGCGTTGCTGTCGGCCATCCCGCTGCCGCAGCCTCATGCCAGGCGGACGAAGGTCGTGCTGCAGGACGAGATCCCGAGCGCACTCAATCCGCCGGCCGGTTGCCGCTTCCACACCCGCTGCCCCTTCGTGATCGACCGCTGCCGCACCTCAGCGCCGGCGCTGGTGGCTGACGGCACGGGCCACGCCGCCGCCTGCCATCGCGTTAGCGAGCTGCCCGCGGCCGACGCGATCCTGCCCGCAGCGGCCGGATTCTCGCCGGCCCTGGCAAAATTAGTCGCGGCTTTCAGCCGAAAGACGGAAGGCGTGAACCCGGCCGGTGTTGGTATACAAGATGCATGGCCAACAACGACCTAGCCGATACAACGGGGATTGTCCGATGAAAATGTTTCGCCCGGCCGCCATGGCGACCGCATTGCTGATGTGGCTCGGGGCTGCCGCGCAGGCCCAGACCACGCTGCGCGTCGGGCTTGCCGAAGACCCCGATGTCCTCGATCCGACCATGGCACGCACCTATGTCGGCCGCATCGTCTTCGCATCGTTCTGCGACAAGCTGTTCGACATCGACGAGAAGCTGAACATCGTGCCGCAGCTCGCGCTGTCGTACGAGACGTCGGCGGATGGCAAGGAAGTCACGATCAAGCTGCGGCCGGGCGTCAAGTTTCATGATGGCGAAGCCCTCGATGCCGAAGCGGCGAAATTCTCCCTGGAGCGACATCTCACCTTTCCGGGATCGTTCAGGAAACCGGAACTCGCATCGCTCGATCACGTCGATGTCGTTGATCCCCTGACCATCAAGCTCGTCCTGAAGGCTCCGTTCTCGCCGCTGATCCCGCAACTCTCAGACCGCGCCGGGATGATGGTCTCTCCCAAGGCCGCAAAAGCAGCCGGCGACAAATTCGGCCTGCACCCCGTCTGCGCCGGCCCCTATAAATTCGTCGAGCGCGTGCAGCAGGACCGCATGGTTTTCGAGAAATTCGCCGCTTACTGGAACAAGGACAACGTCTTCATCGACCGCATCGTGTTTCAGCCGATCGTCGATGCGACGGTGCGGCTTGCCAATCTGAAATCCGGGGCCCTCGACCTGATCGAGCGTGTGCTCGCCACCGACATCAAGGACGTGCGCTCCGATTCCCGCCTCAAGCTCGCGACCGCCATCGAGCTCGGCTATCAGGGCATCACACTCAACATCGGCAAGGACAAGGCGAAGGGACCGCTCAGCCAGTCGGCGAAGGTCCATCAGGCGCTGGATCTGTCGATCGACCGAGAAGCGATCAATCAAGTCGCCTTCAACGGCGAGTTCAAGCCGGGCAATCAATGGGTCAACCCGGACCATCCCTACTACCAGCAGAACTTTCCGGTCCGGGCGCGCGACATCGCCAAGGCGAAGGCGCTGCTGAAGGAGGCCGGCGTGACACCGCCGATCAGCGTCGACTACATGGTGCCCCGGGGCACCGAGTTCGAGGCCGTCGCCCAGGTCGTCCAGTCGATGGCCGCAGAAGCCGGCTTCGACATGAAGATCAGGGTGACCGAGCTTGCGACGTCGCTGAAGCAGGCCGAGGCCGGCGAATATCAGGCCTTCCACCTGCAATGGAGCGGCCGTATCGATCCCGACGGCAACTCCTTCATCTTCCTGCACACTGACGCGCCACAGAATTACAGTTTCTGGACCAACGCGGAGGCCGACAAGGCGCTCGACGACGCCCGGCTCGCGACCGAGCTGGCGCAGCGCAAGGCGATCTACGAGAAGCTCACCAAGCTCGTGATGGAGGATGAACCGATCATCTATGTCTACCATCGCCGCATCCTGATCGCTCACACCTCCAAGCTCGAAGGCTACAAGCAGGTGCCTGACGGGCTGGTACGCGTCGTCGGGTTGAAGCTGAAGTGAAGCCAAAAGGATGTTGAACTTCCTCGCCCGCCGCATCGTGCAGATCGTACCGACACTGTTCTTCGTGTCGGTGCTGATCTTCTCGCTCCAGCAACTCTTGCCGGGCGATCCGGCGCTGGTGATGGCGGGCGAAGAGCGTGATCCCGCAGTCATCGAGCAGATCCGCCATCAATACCGGCTCGACCAGCCGCTGCCCATGCAATATGCCTATTGGGCCAAAGGCGTGCTGTCCGGCGATTTCGGAGAGTCGCTGCGCATCAAGGTACCGGTGCGCCAGCTGATTGCGCAAAAGCTGCCGGTGACGCTGCAGCTCGGCGCCATGGCGATCATCATCGCCTTCCTGATCGGCATCCCTGCCGGCATCGTCGCAGCCGTAAAGAAGGGGACGGCCTGGGACTACGGCGCCAATTTCTTCGCGCTGTGGGGCATCTCGACGCCGAACTTCTGGCTCGGCATCATGCTGATCTTCCTGTTCTCGATCGAGCTCGGCTGGCTGCCGGCCTCGGGCTATGTGCCGCTGACCGAGAACTGGCGCGCGAGTCTCGCCGCCACCATCATGCCGGCTTTCGTGCTCGGCAATGCGATCGCCGCGATCCTGATGCGGCATACCCGCAGCGCCATGCTCCAGGTTCTGGAGAGCGATTATGTCCGCACGGCGCGCGCGAAAGGCCTTTCCGAGCGCTCGGTGATCCTCAAGCATGCGATGCGCAATGCGCTCACGCCCATCATCACGCTCGGCGCGCTCGAACTCGGCACGCTGTTGTCCGGTGCGGTGCTGACCGAGCAGATCTTCTCCATTCCCGGCTTCGGCAAGCTGATCGTGGACGCCGTCTTCAACCGCGATTACGCCGTCGTGCAGGGCGTCGTGCTGGTGACCGCCACAGTCTACATCACGCTCAACCTGGTCGCCGATGTCGCCTATATCCTCGTCAATCCGCGGCTGAGGAGCTAGGCCATGACCGACGCTGTGGTCGCGGCCACCCCCGTCACCGATGCCGGCGAGCTGGACAGTCCGGCGCGCCGGGCACGGCGTCGCCTGTTCAAGCGCAAGGCGGCGGTCGCGGGCCTCGTGGTCCTCGTCGTTTTCATCCTGCTCGCGCTGCTTTCGCCCCTGATGGTGCCCTACGATCCCCTCGCGACAAGCTGGAGCCTGGTGCGCAAGCCGCCTACAGCCGCGCACTGGTTCGGCACCGACGAGCTCGGCCGCGACATTCTGAGCCGCGTCATCTATGGCGCGCGCGCCTCGCTGCTGGCAGGCCTGATTTCGGTGGCGATCGCGCTTGGCATCGGCGTGCCTCTTGGCCTTCTCGCAGGCTATCGCGGCGGATTCGTCGATGCGCTGATCAGCCGGATCACCGATGCGATGCTCGCCTGTCCGTTCCTGATCCTGGCCATTGCGCTGGCGGCGTTCCTCGGTCCGAGCCTCGGCAATGCCATGATCGCAATCGGCATCACGGCGACGCCGGTTTTTATCCGGCTTACCCGCGGTCAGGTGTTGAGCGTCAAGGCCGAGGACTATGTCGAGGCGGCGCGCGCGCTCGGCAATCCGCCCTGGCGGATCGCGGTCTCGCACATCCTGCCGAACATTCTGCCCGCGCTGCTGGTCCAGGCGACGCTGTCGATCGCCGCAGCCATCATCGCGGAAGCCGCGCTGTCGTTCCTTGGGCTCGGCCAGCAGCCGCCGTCACCGTCCTGGGGCAGCATGCTCAATGCGGCGCAACGCTTCCTGACCCAGGCGCCATGGATGGCGATCTGGCCGGGGCTGGCAATCTTCCTGGTGGTGCTGTCACTGAACCTGCTCGGCGACGGCCTGCGCGATGCCCTGGACCCGCGGCAGCGCTGAGGTAGTGTCGAGGTCACTCCACCTCTCCCCGACGGGGAGAGGTAAGGATCACAAGCCGATGGATATCAAATCACAACTTCCCGCATCACGCGCCGGCAATCCATCTCATATTCGAGGTCGATCACCGGCGGGCGCGCAAAATGCCAGGTGAGACCCGAGCGCAGCGCGCCGCGCCGAACGAGCTCGTCGACCAGCGCGTGATGGAAGTCGTGCACCGAGTAGGCCTGCACGCCGGTGGTGTCCTTCCAGCCGAAACCGAACGCCGCCATCCGGTTCTCCATCTGGGAGGTCGTCGTGAAGCGCACCTTCTCGCGAAGGCCTTCCGGACTGAGGTCGCGGTAGCGCACGGTACGTTCGACGTAGGTGCCGCTGCCTTCGCGTGCCTCCGCGCCACCGGCAATCACGAAGGACGGCGCTTTCGAATTCGCCGGCCGCGTGAAGGAGAACGCGTAGAACGACGGCTCGGACGGCGGATCGATCTCCGGACAGACATTGCTGCGGGCCACCGGATTGGTGGTGCCGTCGAAGATGCCCCATTCCGCCAGCGTCTTCACATAATGCAGGTTGAACGCGCGAAAGCCTTCCTCGCTGAAGGCGGCCGGCGAACGCAGCTCGCAGGCACAGAATGCCGTCAGCGGGCGCCCCGCCGCCTCGATGAATTTTGCGGCCAGCGCAAATCCTTCGGCGAGCGGCACCAGGCGGTCGAAGCGAACGCGCTCGATCTCGTAGCCCTCATCCGCGGCAGCACCGGCCGAATACTGGAACACGGAGGGGATGAAACGATAGTTGCCGGCGGAGAATTCACGCGTCATTGACGAACTCCTATTCCAGTTGCATGCGAATGCCCTTGGCGCCGTTGAGAAGGCGCTTCAGGTGAAATCCGGCCAGGGAATCGCCGGCATGCATGCCGACCAGCGCGGCGAAGGCCGGCATGGCTGCGGCGTCGCCGGCCTCCATCTTGGCGAAAGCCTCGGCGTAGAGCGCCGTCTGCGGCGCTTCGAATTGCCCGGGCAGCAGTGGTTCGAACGCACGTAGCGGCTCGCTGCGTCCGCGCAGCATCAGCTCGCCGACGGGACGTCCTTGAAAACTCTCGGCCGCCTTCGCGACGCCGGCGCTGACGCAGATGCGCGTGCCCAGGTGTTTGTTGGCGGCTTCCAGCCGCGCCGCGATGTTGATGGTATCGCCATACGCGGTGTAGTCGAAGAAACGATTGCCGCCGAAGTTTCCGACCAATGCCGGCCCGGCGTGAATGCCGATACGGGTGACGCCGAAGCTTACGCCCTTGGCCTTCTGCCGTGCGCAAAAGTCCTGCGCCCAGGCGTCGAGATCATGAGCGCAGGCGATCGCACGTGTCGCATAATCGGGTTGATCGCCGGGCGCGTTGAACAGCACCTGGAGTGCGTCGCCGATGATTTTTGCGACCGTCCCCTCATGCGCGAAGACAACCTCGGTCATGCCTCCGACATATTCGTTGAGGAGCTGGCCCAGCGTCTCGGGCGGCGCCGTCTCGACCAGTGACGTGAAGCCGGTGATGTCGGTAAAGATGGTCGCGACGTCGCGCCACTGCACCTCGATCCCCTCACCCTCGCCGCTGGCCGCCAGACGCTTGGCAAGCTCCGGCGAGAAATGGCGCGACAGCGCGGCATGGGCCCGCTCCGCCTCCATCTGCCGGCGGCGCACCTCGCGCAGCATATCGATATGGCGGATGGTCTTCTGGATCGTGGTTTCCAGGTCGGCGAAATCGATCGGCTTGGTCAGGAAGTCGAACGCGCCACGGTTCATGGCCGTGCGGATATTGCTCATGTCGCCGTAGGCCGAGACGATGATGGTCGACTTCTTCTCCTCGACCTGCTGGAGCTTCGCCAGCAGCGACAAGCCGTCCATCCGTGGCATGTTGATATCGGAGACCACCATGTCGACATGCGGGTTCTGCTCCAGCGCCTCAAGCGCCTCGAGGCCGTCGCGGGCGAACATCAGGGCGAACTGCCCATCGCGGATCTGCCTGCGGAACTTCTGCAGGATCAGCGCCTCGAGGTCCGGCTCGTCGTCGACGAAGAGGATGGTCGCAGTCATGCGGCTTGCTCGAGCCTCGTATCGATCTCCTGGCGCAGCAGCGCAAAGTCGATCGGCTTGGTCAAAAGCCCGTGGGCGCCTCGCTCGATCGCTTTCCGGCGCGTCTCGGCGTCGCCATAGGCCGTGATCATGATGACGGGGACATGCGGATAGTCGGCGCGCACCTTCGGCAGCATGTCGAGCCCACTCATGCCAGGCATGTTGATGTCTGACAGGATCAGGATCAGCGAAGGATCCCGAACCTCGGCGGCACGCCTCAGCGCGTCGGCTGCAGAGGGCGCAAACTCCATCTGGAAACGGCCGGCGCGCAGGTCGCGCCGGAAGTGCTGCCTGAACAGCGGCTCGACGTCGGGCTCGTCGTCGACGACCAGAATGTAAACGTTCAAGTCTTGCCTCCGGGGGTGTCGCCAGCTGCCATCGTCCGCGGCAGCGTGATGATGAATTCGGTGAATACACCGGGATCGGTCTTCACGTCGATCGTGCCGCCATGCTGCTTGACGACGATGTCATGGCTCATGGACAGGCCGAGCCCGGTGCCTTCGCCGGCCGGCTTGGTCGTGAAGAACGGGTTGAACAGCTTCTCCTGCACCTCGGGCGGAATTCCGGTGCCGTTGTCGCGGATCCGGATCTCGACCTTGTCACCGAGGTTCCGCGTTGCAGCGCGCAGGGTGGGCTCAAAACCTTCCGCCGCGCTCGCCTTGCGCTTGGCAGCGGCGTAGAAGCCGTTCGAGATCAGGTTGAGGAAGACGCGCGTGATCTCCTGCGGATAGATGTCCACCATGCCGGCGGCGGGGTCGAACGCGCGTTCGAGTGTGATGTTGAAGGCGGGCCTTTCGGCGCGCGCACCGTGATAGGCGAGATTGAGGCTCTCCTCCACGACCGCATTGATGTCGACGGGGCGATGTTCGCCAGACCCCTGGCGCGAATGCAGCAGCATGTTCCTGACGATGGAGTCGGCACGCTTGCCGTGCTGCACCACCTTCTCGAGATTGCTCTTGAGCATAGCAGTCAGCTCGTCGATCTCCTCCTTGGTCTTGTCGTCGAGCGAGACCGATTGCAGGACTTCGTTGAGCTCGTCGATCAGCTCGGTCGAGACCGAGGAGAAGTTATTGACGAAGTTGAGCGGGTTCTTGATCTCGTGCGCGATGCCGGCGGTGAGCTGGCCGAGCGAGGCGAGCTTCTCGGTCTGCACCAGACGATCCTGGGCGGCGCGCAAATTGTCGAGAGATTGGGAAAGCTCGCTCGTGCGTTCGCGAAGCTGCTTGAGCAGTCGCGCGTTCTCAATGGCAATAACCGCCTGGTTGCCAAAATTCTCTACCAGGGCGATTTGCTTGTCTGTGAACGCACGAACCTCGCGACGAAAGATAGTTATCACGCCGACGAGCTCGTTATCCCGCAACAGCGGGACCATAAGCGTCGTGCGGGCGCCGCCGACGTCAGCAATCAAGACCGCCATCTCGGCTCCAGCACGATAGGCAGGGGCTTCACGGACATCGAGAACATGGGCGACCCGATGTGTTCTGACAACTTCAGCAAGGCCGCTCTCGGGATGTGGAGCAAGCATTCCGACATGCCGTCGCCTGGCCGCAAATTCTGGGGGCAGATTGTAGTCCGATACGAGATTGTATCGTTCCCCGTCCCAGAGATCCATGACGCCAAAGCTCGCACCGCAGACCCGCGTTGCATTGGCCAACATCTTGTTGAAGACCGGCTGGAGTTCGCCCGCGGACGAACTGATGGTCTCCAACACCTCAGAGGTCGCTGTCTGCTGCTGCAGCAACTCGCTCAATTCGGCGGTCCGCTGCTCGACCTTGTTCTCCAGGTCGGCATAGGATTGCTGCAAGCGCTCGCCCATGTGGTTGAATTGGTCCGCCAGCCCCTCCAGCTCATCCCCGGTCTTGATCGAGATGCGCTGGGCGAAATCGCCCCCGCCGATCCGCTCGGCACCGCTGCGCAGCGCCTGGATCGGCCCGACCATGCGACGCGCCAGGAAGATCCCGGCCAGCACCGCGAAGACCGAGGCCGCGAGCAGCACGAATGCGAGCCGTTCCAGCGCGGCATAGAGCGCCGCATAGGCCTCCTCGACCGGCAGCTCGACGAACATGGTCCAGTGCATCGGCTCGATCGGGGCCCATGCGGTCAGCACCTTCTGGCCCTGGATGTTGCGCGCCTCGGAGAGCGCGTCAGCAGTCCCCCCGCCCCCGGCCAGCGCGGCGCGCACCTGCGCAAGGTTCGACATGTCGGTGTTGCGCAGAACGAGGCTGATATCCGGATGCGCAATCAGCCGCCCCTCCGGGCCGACGACGTAAGCGTGCCCGTGCTGGCCCACCTTGATCTGGGACACGACGTCCCAGATCAGCTTCAGGTTGACTTCCGCGATGCTGACGCCAGCGTCCTTGCGCGACCCCGCCTGCGCCAGCGTCATGTAGGGCTCGGAGTCCCTGCGAAAGTAGACCGGCCCGTAGAACACCTTGTGCGCGACGGCCTGGGTGAACTTGGGGTCATCGGACAAGTCGATCCCGCTGTCGATCGCGTCCATCGCGAGCCGCGACACGCGCAGCCGCTCCCTGCCGGTCGCATCGACCTGGGCGAGCTCGGTGATCGCCGGCACCTGGCGCAAGAGCCGCAGCGCGTCGAACCGGCGCTGCTCGATCGAGCCCGCCGACCAGGGCAATTGCGTCGTCCAGCCGAGCTGGTTCTCGATCTCCTTGACGAACTGGCCGATCTTGGCCGAGGCCGCCTCGGCCTGCTCATGCTGAACCCGGATCAGCGAGGCCTTGTGCTCGCGATAGTAAAAGAAGACCTCGAACAGCCCGTTGGCGAGCAGCGCGACCGCGACGACCGCCACGAACAGTGCGACGTATTTGGCAAACAGCCGGGTCCTGATCCCCCGCCCCGCTCCCTCACCCGGCACGACGCGATCCGTGGCCGTGCTCGGCGACCTCGTGGCTTGCGGGGTGTCGGGATGGAGGGAGAGGGTCATTTCCGCGGAATCTAGCAAGAAGACCCGACCTTGTCTCTCGCCCGCGCGGCCAAGGGCCCGCCTTATGGCTTCGGCTGTCGCATCAGAACCGGCGCCGGGAACAACGAAAAAGGCGGCAGCGGACCCGCCGTTGCCGCCCTCCGATTGGCTTGCTTCCGCGACTCAGGTCGGACGCAGCGCCTTGGTGCCGAGGTCGAGCTCGTTGACCTGCTTGTTCCGCTCGGAATCGGCCGCCGCACGATGGTCGGTCGCCAGCACCACGTAGACCGCGGGCAGCACGAACAGCGTGAACAGCGTGCCGATCGACATGCCGGCGACGACGACCAGACCGATCGAGAAGCGGCTGGCCGCACCTGCGCCGGTCGCGGTCAGCAGCGGGATCAGGCCGGTCACCATCGCGGCCGTGGTCATCAGGATCGGCCGCAAACGGATGCGGGCCGACATCTCGATGGCCGAGCGGCGGTCGAGCCGCTCCTTGACCTGGAGCTCATTGGCGAACTCCACCATCAGGATGCCGTGCTTGGTGATCAGACCGACCAGGGTGAGCAGACCGACCTGGGTGTAGATGTTCATGGTCGCCACGCCGAAGAACAGCGGGATCAGAGCGCCGACGATCGCCATCGGCACCGAGATCATGATCACGAACGGGTCACGCAGGCTCTCGAACTGCGCCGCCAGCACCAGGAAGATGATGATCAGCGCGAAGCCGAAGGTGATCGCGAGCTGGTTGCCCTCCTGCACATACTGCCGGGAGTCGGCCAGATAGTCGTGGCTGAAACCCTGCGGCAGCTTCTTAGCCTCGCCTTCGAGGAAGTCGACCGCGGCACCGACTGTCACACCGGGCATCGGCACGGCCGAGAACGTCGCCGAGTTGAGCTGGTTGTAATGGGTCAGCGAATTCGGGTCGGTCCTGGTCTCGATCGACACCACGGTCGACAGCGGCAGCTGCTGGCCGGTGTTGGTGGTCACATAGTAGCCGCCGAGCGATTCCGGCGAGAGCCGCTTGCCGCGCGGCACCTGCGGGATCACCTGGTAGGAGCGGCCCTCGAGATTGAAGCGGTTGATGTAATTCCCGCCGAGCAGCACCGCGAGCGTCGAGCCGAGGTTCTGCATGTTGATGCCGAGATCCTGCGCCTTGGTGCGGTCGATCGTCACCTTCACGTTCGGCTGGTTGTAGGCGAGGTCGCTGTCGGAGACGATGAACATGCCGCTCTTGCGCGCAGCGGCCTTCAGCTTCTCCATCTGTTCATAGACCGTCTGGAAACCGGCCGTGGAATTGATCACCATCTGGATCGGCAGGCCGCCCGGTCCGCCCGGCAGCGGCGGCAGGTTGAACGCGAAGGCCTGCACGCCCTCGATCTTGGAGAGCTCGGCCTGCACCAGCGGCTTCAGCTGGATCGACGAACGCTTGCGCTCGTCCCAGGGCTTCAAGAGCATGCCGGCGATGCCGCCCTGCGGGCCGTTGATGCCGTTCAGCACGAAGCGCAGATCGGTCTCGGGGAATTTCTGGAATTCCTTGTCGAGCTTGTCGCCGTAGAAATCGACATAGTCGATGTTGGCGTATTTCGGCGCCTTCGTCACCGCGAACACGATGCCCTGGTCTTCCTCAGGCGCCAGCTCCTTCGAGGTGTGCATGTAGAGGAAGCCGACGAGGCCGAGGATCGTGATCGCGAACAGGCCGGTGATCGCCTTGTAGTCGAGCGAGCGGTCGAGCTTGCGGCCATACCAGCGCGTTATCGCGCCGAACACCCGGTTGACCAGCTTGGCGAAGCGGCTCTCTTCGGTGTTCTTCAGCAGCACCGAGCACATCATCGGCGACAGTGTCAGCGCGATCACGCCCGACACGATCACCGAGCCGGCAAGTGTGAAGGCGAATTCGCGGAACAGTGAACCGGTGAGACCGCCGAGGAAGCCGATCGGCGCATACACCGCCGCGAGGGTGATGGTCATCGAGATGACGGGCCCGACGATCTCGCGCGCGCCCTGCAGCGACGCCTGGACCGGCGTCTTGCCCTCCTCCAGATGGCGATGGATGTTCTCGACCACGACGATGGCGTCGTCGACCACGAGGCCGATCGCGAGCACCATCGCGAGCAGCGTCAGCAGGTTGAAGCTGAAGCCGAGCGCCAGCATCAGGGTGCAGACGCCGATCATCGACAGCGGGATGGTGACGACGGGAATGATGACCGAGCGCAGCGAGGCCAGGAACAGGAAGATCACCACGATCACGATGATCACCGCTTCGCCCAGCGTCTTCTCCACCTCGTCGATCGAGGACTGGATGAATTTGGTCGAGTCGTAGGCGACCTTCATCTTCATCGACGGCGGCAGATTGCGCTCGAGTTCGGGGAACAGCGCGCGCACGCCCTTGACCAGGGTCAGCGGATTGCCTTGCGGCGTTGCCTGCACGCCGATGAAGATAGCGTGCTCGCCGTTGAAGGCGACGCTGGCGTCCGTGCTCTGGGCCGCAAGCTCGACGGTGGCGATGTCCTCCATCCGGACGAAGCCGCCGTCCTTGGCCTTGACGATCATCTTCTTGAACTGGTTGACGTCGGTCAGGCCGGTATTCGTCGACACGTTCGAGACGATGAGGTAGCCCTTGGTCTGGCCCGCCGCGGACTGGAAGTTGTTGGCCTGGATGGCAGCGGCAACGTCGGCCGGCGACACGTTGCGGCCGGCCATCTTCACGGGATCAAGCCAGAGCCGCATCGCGAAGGTCTGGCCGCCCAGGATGTCCGCCGAGGCGACGCCGTCGACCGTCGACAGCACCGGCTGCACCACGCGCGTCAGATAGTCGGAGATCGCCGAACCCGACAGCTCCTCCGAGGAGAAGCCGAGATACATCACGGCCGTGGTCTGGCCCGTGGTCTTGGTGACGATCGGATCGTTCGATTCCTTCGGGATCAGGTACTTCACCGAGTTCGTCTTCGCCAGCACCTCGGTGAGCGCCTGGTTCGGATCGAAGTTGAGCTTGATGTAGACCTGGATGGTCGAGGTGCCGAGCACCGAGGAGGAGGTGATGTAGTCGACGCCCTCGGCGGAGGCGACCGCCTGCTCGATCGGCGTGGTGATGAAGCCCTGGATCAGGTCCGCGGACGCGCCGGGGTAGACGGTCGTGATGTTGATGACCGTGTTCGACAGCTTCGGATATTGCCGGATCGGCAGCACCATGGCCGCGCGCAGGCCGATCAGCAGGATCAGCAGGCTGACGACGACCGACAGAACCGGGCGCTTGATGAAAATATCGGTAAAGGCCATCGCGGGCGATCTCGATTTCTTTTGTCTCAAGATGCGTGATCCGGCCGGGCCGGATCACGCGAGGAGGTTGTCAGTAGCGCGGCGGCTGCGCGGGGATCTGCGGAGCCGGGTCGGTCGAAATCGCGACCGGCGCGCCCGATTGCAGCTTCAGCTGGCCGACGGCGACGACCTTGTCGCCCGCCTTCAAGCCCTTGACGATCTCGACGCGGCCTTCGACCCGGTTGCCGGTCTGCACGAAGGTGCGCACCGCCGAGAGGCTGGTCTTGCCGTCCTCTTCCTTCTTCTCGGTGATCACGAATACCGAGTCGCCGTACAGCGTGTAGTCGACAGCCGTTTCCGGGACGGTGATCACCGCCGGCTTGTCCGGCAGCACCACCGTCGTGGTCACGAACATGCCCGGCTTCAGGATCTTCTCGGGATTGGCGATCGTGGCCTGCACGCGGATGTTGCGGGTGTCGGTCGCGATCTGCGGCTCGATCGTGGTGATCTTGCCCTCGAAGGTGCGGCCCGGATAGGCGTCGACCTTCAGCCGAACGGTCTGGCCGACCTTGAGGCTGCCGGAATCCTTTTCGGTGACGGTGAAGTTGGCCCACAGTTCCGACAGGTCGGTCAACGACACGATCGGGGTGCCGGCCGTCAGATACTGGCCGACCTCCACCTTGCGCATGCCGAGATCACCCGAGAACGGCGCGCGCACGAGCTTCTGCGAAATGAGCGCCTCGGTCTTTGCGATCCCCGCCTGTGCCTGGTCGTAGGCAGCCTGCGCAGTATCGACGGTTGCCTGAGGGCCGAACTGGCGCGAGGCCAGCTGCTTGGCGCGGTCCAGCGAGAGCTGCGCGACGGTCGCCTGCGCCTTGTAGTTGGCGAGATCACCCTGATCCGGCGCGTCGAACAGCTGCACCAGCGGCGTGCCGGCTTCGACACGCGTTCCCGGCTCGAACTTGATCTCGGTGACGCGGCCGTTGACGTCGGCGCTGACGTCGACCTGGTGCACGGCGACGAGGCTGCCGACCGCCGTGAGCAGGTTCGGCACCACCTCCGACTTCGCCTCGGCTGCGCTGACGGCCGTCGGCGGCGGCTTGTTGTTGGCGAAGAACTGCTTGATCATCTGGCCGCGGAAATTGTTGAACCAGACGAGGCCACCGACGAGCACGGCTAGCAGCGTGCCGACGATGATGAACCAGAGCACCGGCCGGACCGGACGCTTGGGAGCCTTGTTGTCGATCGGTTCGCCCGAAATCTTGTGTTCGGCTACGATGTTCATGTCATGCACTTTCTGCAATCGCCGTCTTGCCCGCATCCGCGGCCTGATCGCGGCCCAAATGCGAAGCAATTGCGGCGTCGTTAAATCCGATACCCCTCAGGAGAAACTCACAGAGCTGCCGCTCCAGCTCGTTCGCCTTGCCGTAAGCGAGACAGGGCGCAGCCGGCAGCCTGGTGAGCGCAGCCATCATCACCGCGTGATGCGCAAACCAGAACAGGTTGAGCGGATCGCCGCTGAAAGGCCGCGCGTCACCGCTGGCAACCGCACGCTCGAGCGAGGCGACGAAGACCGCCCCGATCAACTTCTCGATTTTGGCATATAGCAGACGGGCGAATTCGCCATCATCCAAATGACTCGTGGCCATCAGTCGCAGGCGCTGCGCTTCTTCCTGATCGGGACCGTCGGCGATGTTGAGGAAGTGCTGGACCATGCCACGGATCAGCTCGACCAGGGCCGCCGTCGACGGCTCGCGCTCGAGCAGCTCCATCAAGGCCGGATCCGCCTCGCACTCGTCGCTGAGGATTTCGGCGTACAGCGCCGCCTTGGACGGGAAATGCTTGAACAGCAGCGCCTCGGAAATGGCAGCAGCGGCCGCCACGCTCTTCGTCGTGGTGCCGTTGTATCCGTGGCGGGCAAAGCAGCGTTTCGCGGCACCGAGGATCAACTGACGCCTCAGGTCGCTCGTCATACGCAATGAGCTCATGATTAGTGAGTAAGCACTCACCCACGCAAAAGTCAAGCACTATGCTGCATCGCAACCTGTACGCGGTGCAAAATCAGTGGAAATTGATCCAGTCCGCACGGAGCGCGTGCAGGGACCCGATCCGCGACGACTTAAATCGGGTGGAAGCCGAGGTCCCCGCGGATCCGGTTGACGATGTAGGTCCCGTCCCGGACAGGCAGAATTCGATCCAGATTGGCGCTGTCGATCTTCACATTGGCAAATCGCGGGCCCGCCGATACGTCATGGACCGCTTTGGCGAAGGCCTCCACCTCGGCAATGGTCGAGATCGACTGGCTGTCCTTGATGCCGCACGCCCTGGCGACGCCGACGAGGTCGGCGGCGGCGGAGGTGTGGCTGGTCTGGCCGCCGGTCTCGCCATAGGCCTCGTTGTCGAGGACGACGATCGAGAGGTTGGCCGGCCGCTGCAGACCGATGGTGGCAAGGCTGCCCAGGCCCATCAGCATCTCGCCGTCACCGGTAATGACCAGCACTGGCAGCTTTGGCTGTGCCAGTGCCAGACCCAGCCCGATCATTGCGGCGCCACCCATGCCGCCCCAGAGATAGAAGTTGCGGGCGTGGTCGCCGGCCGCGCACATGTCGTTGGTCGAGGCACCGAGGCCGCCGATCGCAACCACGTCCTTGCGGTTCGCAAGCAGGGTGGAGACCACCTGACGGCGGTCGAGGAGATTGGCCTTGCTCATTTGGTGAAAACCTTGGCGCCGATCAGGCGCTGCGACAGCAGGACGGCGGTGGGCGTGAGCGCGTTGAAGGCTTGCGATGCAGCCGCCTCGAGTACGGCGGGCACCTCGGCCGCGTGCGAGGCGCGCAGCACCTGAATGCGCGACAATTCGAACACGCCCTGGGTGGTCGACCCCATCGGCACCTGCCACGGATTGAACTCGCCCCACTCGCCGCGCATGGTGACGAGGGTGAGGAACGGGAAGCGCAGGATCGGGATCAGCGACAGCATGTTGATGCAATTGCCGACGCCGCTCGACTGCATCAGCAGGACGCCGCGCTGGCCACCTGCCCAGGCGCCGGCGAGCAGCGCCACGCCCTCCTCCTCCGTCGTCAGCGCAATGCCGCGCATGGTGGAGGAGTCCAGCACGCGCTGGATCAGTTTCGAATGACCTGCATCGGGCACGTATGGCACCTGCCGCACGTCGAAGCGTTGCAGGATAGCGAAAATATCGTCGGGCCAGTTCGGCGCCGTGTCGGCAGCGTCAGCGCGTGCGTGCATTTTCCTGTCCGGTCGGCTAGCAAGGTGCAAAGACTGTAGACGCATGCACGCGCCGACCAGAACAACAAAAACGGCATAACGGCTTTAACCGGCGAGTATAACGGGATGAACGCAGATGCGAAGACGCTGGCGGCCAGCTTCGACCTCGAGAAGCTGACGCCTGAATTCTACGACAACCCCTATCCGACTTATCGTGCACTGCGGGAGAACGAGCCGGTCAAGCGCCTGCCGAACGGCACCGTGTTCCTGACCCGCTATGACGACCTCGTCACCACCTACAAGAACACGAAATCGTTCAGCTCGGACAAGAAGCGCGAGTTCGCGCCGAAATACGGCGAGACGCCGCTCTACGAGCACCACACCACCAGCCTCGTCTTCAACGATCCGCCTTCGCACACGCGTGTGCGCCGCCTGATCATGGGCGCGCTGTCGCCGCGCGCGATCGCGGGGATGGAGGGCGATCTCGTCAAGCTGGTCGACGGCCTGCTCGACGCCATCGCCGCCAAGGGCGCGTGTGAGCTGATCGAGGATTTCGCCGCCTCGATTCCCATTGAGGTGATCGGCAATCTGCTCGACGTGCCCCATGACGAGCGCGGACCGCTGCGCGACTGGTCGCTGGCGATCCTCGGCGCGCTCGAACCCGTGGTCTCACCCGACGTCGCCGCGCGCGGCAACAAGGCGGTGACGGACTTTCTCGCCTATCTTGAAACGCTGGTCGCGCGGCGGCGCGAAAAGCCGGGCAGTCCCGAGCGCGACGTGCTGACGCGGCTGATCCAGGGAGAAGAGAGCGGCGAGCGGCTGACCGAGAAGGAGCTGCTGCACAATTGCATCTTCCTGCTCAATGCCGGCCACGAGACCACGACCAATTTGATCGGCAACGGCCTGGTCGCGCTCGACCGCCATCCGGACCAGAAGCAGCGGCTCATCACCAACCCTGGCATGATCAAGACCGCTGTGGAGGAGATGCTGCGCTACGAGAGCTCGAACCAGCTCGGCAACCGCATGACCACCGAAAAGGTCGAGCTCGGGGGCGTCGTGCTCGAGGCCGGGACATCGGTCACACTGTGCATCGGGGCCGCCAACCGCGACCCCGCGCAGTTTCCCGACCCAGAGCGTTTCGACGTCGCGCGGACGCCGAACCGGCATCTCGCCTTCGCCACCGGCGCACATCAATGCGCCGGCATGGCGCTGGCGCGGCTGGAAGGGGCGATTGCGATCTCGCGCTTCCTGGCGCGCTTTCCGGATTACGCCGTGAGCGGCCAGCCGGTAAGGGGCGGTCGGGTGCGGTTCCGCGGGTTTTTGAGCGTGGCTTGCTCGATCGGGTGAAGGCCTCCAAACAAAAACGTCTAAAACAACCCCATGCACAGTAGAGGCCGAGTCGACGAGCGACACCTGGTGGTTCGGCAGAACCATCTGACGTATCGGGCAAATCGGGCTGCGCCGCGCATCGGGGGGCATGTAAGGCTTCCAAGGCGGCGGGCTGATACCCAAATCAGACTGAAGGCCGCCGGTGCAGTCGATTGACACATCCGCGCGCAGCAATGGAGTGACGACAGATGAGCTCGTCGGTCATTGATTTCATCGCAACGGAAGCACGCTTTGGCGCCCAAAACTACGCGCCGATCGGGGTCGTCCTGTCGCGCGGAGAAGGTGTCTGGGTCTGGGATACCGAAGGCAACCGCTATCTCGATTGCCTCTCGGCCTATTCCGCGGTCAGCCAGGGCCACTGCCACCCCAAGATCCTGGCGGCGATGGTCGAACAGGCGCACAGGTTGACGCTCACCTCGCGCGCCTTCCACAACGACCAGCTCGCCTTGTTCTACGAGGAGATCGCGGCGCTCACCGGTTCCCACAAGGTGCTGCCGATGAACAGCGGCGCGGAGGCGGTCGAAACCGCGATCAAGTCGGTCCGCAAATGGGGCTACGAGGTGAAGGGCGTGCCGGACGGTCAGGCCGAGATCATCGTCTGCGCCAACAATTTCCACGGACGCACGCTCGGCATCGTCGGCTTTTCGACCGATCCCGAGACACACGGACACTTCGGGCCGTTCGCGCCGGGCTTCAAGATCATCCCGTTTGGCGACGCCGCGGCGCTCAAGGAGGCGATCACTCCAAACACCGTCGCCTTCCTGGTCGAGCCGATCCAGGGCGAAGCCGGTGTCGTCATTCCTCCCGCCGGCTATTTCACAGAGGTCCGCCAGCTCTGCACCGCCAACAACGTGATGCTGGTGCTCGACGAGATCCAGACCGGGCTCGGCCGCACCGGCAAGCTGCTCGCCGAGCAGCACGAGGGGATAGAGGCGGACGTGACGCTGCTCGGCAAGGCCTTGTCCGGCGGCTTCTATCCGGTATCGGCCGTGCTCTCGAACAACGACGTGCTCGGGACCTTGCGACCGGGGCAGCATGGTTCGACCTTCGGCGGCAACCCGCTTGCCTGCGCGGTGGCGCGCGCGGCGATGCGCGTGCTGGTCGAGGAAGGCATGATCGAGAACGCGGCGAGGCAAGGCGCCCGCTTTCTGGAAGGCTTGAAAGACATTCGCGCCAATACGATCCGCGAGGTGCGCGGGCGCGGCCTGATGCTGGCGGTCGAGTTGCATCCCGAGGCCGGCCGCGCGCGCCGCTACTGCGAGGCGCTCCAGGGCAAGGGCATCCTCGCCAAGGATACCCATGAGCAAACGATCCGCATTGCTCCGCCGCTGGTGATCACCAGCGATCAGGTCGACTGGGCGCTGGAGCGGCTCGCCAGCACCCTGACGCAGGATTTCTCCTGAGGCGGCCTGCGTCGGAAGATCGCAATGCCGGCCGCAACCGCCCACGAACGATTCCGCCGGCTGAGCGTTGAAGGTCGTGGGCGATTACGAGCTGGGAGCGACGATCATGCTTCCGCAGGGCGTTTGCCTGACGAGTGTTTTAGTTGGTCTCTGGATGCTGACGGCGAGCGTCAGTGCGTTCGCGCAAGGCCAGGGACATGGACGAGGCGGGCCACCCGGGGCCGCCGCAGCGCCCTCGGCACGGCCAGCAGCACCACCGGCCATGGCCCGTCCGGCGGCGCCGCCAGTCATGGCACGTCCCGCCGCACCGGCCTTCCATCCCCCGGCCATGCCGCAGCGACCGGCCATGGCGCCACATATCGCCGCACCGCCGCCGCGGGCGGCCCCGCACGTGGCGGCGCCGCGGCCTGAATTCCATCGGGCGCCGGCAGCACCGCAACGCCCGGCCGTGGCACCCCGGCCGACGCCGCACATCGCCGCTCCCTCGGCCGCTCCCTCGCGGCCCGGCGGAACGCCGGCCGCGAGCGAGCGGCTGTCGGGGCGGGATCAGATCGAACAGCGCGCGCAGCAGCGCCAGCAGCGCCAGGAAATGGTGCAGCAGCGGCAGCGCGAGATGCTGTCGCGCCAGACCACGGAGCGTCAGACCCGGATCGATCGCCTGCAACAGCGCGTGCAGCAGCTGCAGTCGCAGAAACCGGAAGGCGCGCGGGCGCTGCGCGAGCAGCAACGGACGCTCCAGGCGCAGAACCGCCTGCTGCAGCGTGAGCAGCGCGCGCAGCAAAGCGACCTTGCGCGCCAGCAGCGGCTTGGCCTCCAGGCTCCGGCCGGGCGGGCGGCAGCGACTACAGCCGCGGCCGCAGCCGCTGCGCAGGCTGCCCAGCGCGGACGGTTCGCCGAGCGCTTCCGCGAACAGACCCCTGCGCAACAAGCCCAGGCGGCGCTCACCACGCGCCAGAGCGGCTGGGCCCCCCGGCAGGCCTGGCGACACCGCCATCCCGCGGTGTTCGTGGCCTGGCTTGGACCGGTGTTCTGGCCTTACGCCTATTCCGACATTTTCGACTACACGTTCTGGTCCTACGCCTACGAGCCCGGCTATTGGGCGTACGCGTATGACGATTTCGTCGACACCGTGTTCTGGGGCGGTGACAGCCCCTATTCCGCCTATGCCAGCATCAACCCATACGACTATCCGCAAGCCGGCGGCGGCCGCGTTCGCCAGCGCGGCAGCGTCGGCCCGCAAACGCTGCGGCAATTGTGCGGCACGCCGGACAAGGGCGTGACCGCCTGGCCGCTTGCCGACATCGCGCGGGCCGTGCGGCCGACACCGGAGCAACGCGCGCTGCTCGACGAGCTGAAGACCGCGGCGGCCAACGCTGCCGGTGTGTTCAAGGACTCCTGCGCGGAAAGCTATGCGCTGACTCCGCCTGGCCGCCTGCGCGCGATGATGAACCGCCTCAGCGCGACGCTTGAAGCCGTCAAGATCGTGCGGCCGGCACTGGAGAATTTCTACAACTCGCTCAGTGACGAGCAGCAGGCCCGCTTCAACGCGCTCGGTCCCAATGTCGGCGAGCGCTCGCCGCAGCAGCAGCAAGCCAGCGCCGAGGGTTGTGGCGATCCGAAATCCGGCCTGACCCAGTTGCCAATTCAAAGGATCGAGGCTGCGCTCCAGCCCGCCGGCAAGCAGAAGGAGGCGCTCGACCGCCTCGGTGATGCAACAGCCAGGGGCGTTGAGGCCCTGCAGGCGGCTTGCCCGAACGATGTCCCGCTGACCCCGGTCGGACGGCTGGAGGCGATGCAGTACCGGCTCGAGGCGATGCTGACGGTCGCCAAGCTGGTCGAGCCTGCGCTGGACGAGTTCTACGCCACGCTCAGCAGCGAGCAGAAGGCGCGCTTCAACACGCTGCAACAGGTCGTCGCGAGCCCGTAAAGGCGACGTCGCGTTCTGATCTCATGCGGAGCTCGTCTACCGCCCGGCATCATTCGCGGTTTCGATCGCTTGAGGATGCGCGATCTCACTCGAGCCAATGGCGTTGCATTGTTGGAAATGGGAAGACACTTCGAGGTCGGCCAGATGATCCCAGTATTCTGCTTTTGCGAGCAGCTTCCATTTGTTCATGCTGTTGTACGCCGCCTGTTGACGGCACAGTGAGCTCATCGCACGCAAGCGTCGCACTTTCTCCACCGCGAACCTCCCTCCGCGCTGCTTGTTCGTAAGCGCGTTTGTGTTGTCAGAGCTTCGCAGATTGAATTGACGAGTCATAGTCCGGGATTCGACGGTGAAATGGATGATAGCGCAATCGTCTGACTTTTCACGAGACAGCACTCAAGGCAACGACACCACGGTCCTCTGCCGCGCGATGCAGGTGCGCAGCGCCTCGTCGATCGGCTTGCCCCACCAATCGTTGGCGTAAGCGCACATCGGCTCACGCATGCAGACTTCTTTGGCCATCATCAGCAAACGCCGTGCGGCCGAATTCGCGATCAAGCAACGCGGGAATACCCGCGGCCGGGACGGCATCACTGAACAGGTAGCCTTGTCCTTCTGTGCAGCCATTGGCCACCAGATAGGCCAGTTGGCCTGCGTCTTCGACGCCCTCGGCCGTGGTCGTCAAGCCAAATCCTTTTGCGAGGCCGAGGATAGCACGAACGATCACCCGGCTGTCGGTACTGTCGTCGAGACGCGACACGAAGCTGCGGTCTATCTTGATCTTGTCGAGGCGAAAGGAAAGCAGCTGGCTAAGCGTCGCATAACCTGTTCCGAAGTCATCGAGCGCGATGCGGACGCCGGCCTGACGGAGTTCATCAATCACGGCCTTCGCAACCCCGGTCTTTTCTACGAACGCGCTCTCGGTAATTTCAATCTCCAGGCGGCGCGGACTGACGCCGGTTTGCCTAAGGATCGATAAAATGCGCTGTCCAAGCGCGGGATCACGCAATTGAATGGGCGAGATATTGAAGGCAAGCATAGACGCCTCCGGCCACGCATTGGCATCGAAACAGGCGCGGCGAAAAAGCTGATCTCCAAGCGCGTTGATGAGGCCCGTTTCCTCTGCAATCGGAATGAACACGTCGGGTGGAATACGCCCCAACGTCCTGTTTTCCCAACGCGCCAGGGCCTCGAACCCGATGATGCACTGACCTTTGAGTGAAACCAGCGGCTGGTAGTGCGGCTCGATAATATCGGCCATGATGGCGCTGCGAAGCTCTCGCTCGATCTGGATGCGCCGCTCGACGTGCATGTCCATCTCTGGTTCGAAAAAGCGAACACACGACCTTCCTTCGCCTTGTGCGCGATAAAGTGCACGATCGGCGCGCCGGACCAATTCGTCGATATTGACGCCGTTGATCGGAGCGATGGCGATGCCAATCCCAACACCAAGCTCGGCTGCCCCGGTCTCGATCGCGAAAGTGCCGGCGGCGGACGCCACAATACGGCGCGCCAGATTGGTGGGAACGTCGAGGGAGCTGATGTCTGGCAGGACAATCCCGAATTCCTCGCCCCCAATCCTCGCCAGCACGCCATCCTTGCGCAAGATGTCGGCGACCCTGTTGGCAAATTCGCATAGCGCCTTGTCCCCCGCTGCGTGGCCATGCGTGTCCTTGATCCTCTTGAAGCCATCAAGGCCAAGCATCAGAACGGCCACCTGGTGCGTGTCGCTGGCGAGGCCAAGGCACGCATCAAGTTTTTCATCAAACAGGCGACGGTTAGGCAGGCCGGTCAAGGGATCGTGTCGCGCCAGATCGCGCGCTTCTCCTTCTGCAATGGTCCGTGCTTTGGTTTCGCAGACGAGCTCCCGATAGCGGCGAACACTAAAGATTGTCAGCGCAAGGCTCAGGAAGAACGCGACGAATATGATGAAAACGATTTCGTCGGGTGCCGAATCCGCATAGCCCAGTCCCAGCTGAAACAGACGAGGGCCAAGCCCATAGACATGCGCCAAGATCGAAGCGAGAACGACGCCCCCAAAGAGAGCAATGAAATCCCTTGTGGCAGAACTACGCCAATCGAACCAATCGGCGTGCAGGACGCCCGATCGTGGAGTTGACTTCATCACAGTCGAACCTTCACTGAGGCCGGTGGTTGTTCCAGTGATGTTCTTACAGGTAGCATAGATGTCCACTTAATACCAGATGTTGTGCTGTGCGCCGATCGTTGGAACTCGAGTAACGCTTCGCAAAGCTGCTACGGTAAACGCGCCGTCAGATCGCATCGTCGTTCCGGCAAAAGTGGTTTGCGATCGACCCGGCCGGTCGCACATCGTTAACGCGGCCAAAGCGACGACTTGCGCCCGCAAGGTGCCGCTTCAAGACTTCGAAGGCGCGCGACTGCCAAGCCAACCAATGGCAGAAGCATCGCAGCTGTCCCAAGCGGCTTCTACCGGCCATGTCGATCGGTAGATTGACGTGATCTGGCGGCTCCACCGGCACGCCTCAACCACGACGCCGTGGCCCCGGGCAATCGCTGCAAATCATCCCGGGGAGGTTGCATGCCCTGGAATTTACGGTCTTGGCGTGTTACGATCGATGTCCTGAATCTTTCTCGACCGGCTGCGCGACTCCCGAAAATCGTCTCGGTTTAACCGCGCTCTCGCGGCCGGCGAGCCGCCGACGGTCCATGAAACGACTGCAGGTATCACCATGGGAGACGGTCTATGCATATGAGCACCGATCTTGCGGTATCTGAGCCGCCCAACGCGCTCCGGCTGATCACACAGGCGTATATGAGCCTTCTCCTCATCGCCTTCGCCCTGATGCCCGCCCTGTTCATCGCCTACCTGTATTTCCAGCAGGATCACACGCTAAAATTCGAAAATCACCTGTTCCACGAATTCGCGATCGCCGTTGCCACCCTCGAAGGGCTGTTCGTCACCTATGTGACATGGCGTTGCTACCGGTCTTCAGGCGAACCTCTATTGCGCTGGTTGACGCTGGGTTTTCTCGGCTTCGTGCTGATCTATGCGCCGCACGGCGCCTTCACCGGGATGGCACACCGCAACATATGGCTGTTTCTGCTCTATGGACCGGCGTCGCGTCTCGCGATGTCGATTCTGCTCCTCGTTGGGCTGCTCAGCTACAACCAGCCGTCAGACAAGGTCGAGAAGCGTTCGGATGCGCGCGCATGGCTGATGTGGATTGGCCTGTTCCTGATGATGGACATAGCCGTCGCCGTGATCGCCTACTCCCCCTTTGCCGGACACCCGGCGGTACGCTTGTCCATGGAGGGCGGCGCGCTGGTGTTCAGTACGCTGAACGTCGCGGCCATGCTCATGCGACGGATTCATTCGCCGCTCATGCTTGTTTTCGGCATTTCGGTCGCGTGGTTTGCGCTATCGTCGCTTGCATTCATTCTGGCGGGGCCGTGGAATCATATGTGGTGGCTCGCCCACGCGATCTTTGCTGGCGGCTTCTTCCTGCTCAGCTATGGCGTTGTCCAGGCTTTCCGAACGACGCAATCATTCTCGACCATCTATAGCCAGGAAGAAATGGCGGCCCGCCTGGCCGCGTCGATGGCAGACACTCAAAGGGCACTACAGCAAGTGCAGCTGAGCAATCAAAGGTTGGAACGCCTAGCTGCCACCGACCCGCTGACCGGTGTCGGAAATCGGCGCCACTTCATCGAACATATCGGCGCCGAGATCGCGCGCGCCAAGCGAACCGGTGCTCCACTATCCCTGCTGTCGCTCGACCTCGACCATTTCAAGGATATCAATGATTCGCGTGGTCACAGTGTCGGCGATGAGGTCCTGCGCGTATTCGTGCGCAAGTGCCTGGAGGCGATCCGCCCTTACGACTCCGTCGCGCGCGTGGGCGGCGAAGAGTTCATGGTGTTGCTGCCGGGGGCAACGCTCGACACGGCTTGCACTGTAGCGGAGCGCCTTCGATCGGCCATCGAAGGCGCTGCATTCGACGTTGGAGCCCAACCGTCGGTCGGCGTCACCATCAGTGTCGGGGTATCGGAGTTCGGGCGCGATGGAGACACGCTTGACGGATTCCTGAGCGTCGCCGATCAGCGGCTCTATCGCGCAAAACATGAAGGTCGCAATCGTGTGATTGTCGCGTAGGTGCCATCGTTCATCCGGGCGCTTTGGTGGTCCCGCGTTCGAGAGGGCGCACCATTCGGGTTTGACTCGGCCAGCGACGGCATCTCCAACGCATCGGCCATGGAACTGGCGAACGTCCGCCTTGTGGTTCGAGACGGCACGCGGTGCGCCATGAGGGGTCTGGCATGGGCCGACGACCTCATCCCAAGGGGCAGCCACGCAGGCGCCGCGTCTTTGGCGTTGCTCGAGTCATGATCCTAAACCACGCTTCGGTGCCGCGCGATACAGGTGCGAAGCACCTCATCGATCGGCTTGTCCCACCAATCGTTGGAGAGACGGCCCCGGATTACGGCAGCTGATCGAATGTCAGGGTGTTGTCGAGGGTATCACCTTGAGCGATTGACCCCGGCACATGGAGTTTTGGGCCCTGATAATTCGGGAGCTTGGTTACGATCGAGATCTGGTTTCCGCCGCACGCGCCTTCGAGTTCGTCGTTGCTCAACTCACACATTTCGTTGTTCGACTTCGTCATGATCACTCTCCTCTTTGCAATTGCCGAAGATTCCATCCTCAAGCCTTGCTACACTTCAGTGTGCAATGTTCAATTTGACCGTGTCCGGCCGATATCGTGCGAGCGCAAGAGGGAGATTTTCGCTATGCCAATCGCAACTGAAAGTGGAACTGCCCACCCTCATCCGGATCACCAGTCCTGAACTGGGCTGTGCCGTCCGGCTTCTGCGGCGTGTAAACGATCTCGGGTTTACCGTACGAAAGGCTGGCTCCGCCGCTCACTTGGTGCAACTGGCTGATCTCGATCTCACGCGCATTGTCGAGCTCCCGCATGATCATTCCCCTGTAGCCTCTCGGTGAGGACCATTCCTCAACGGTAGAAAAGGGGGTACGCCAACCCAAACCCGAATTTCTGTGACTGACGTCACGATCGGTTTAGTTGGCCGTGTCATGTCGAGAATTCCGATCACCGGGGCTTCGACGCTGATGAGCATCTGCGGAAAAAAGAGCCCGGCTGTTGGCCAGGCTGTCTTTCAGTGATTGACGCCGCTATCGATAACCAGCGTTAAGGCGACATCGAGGTCAGGATCATTTGATCTCCCACGACGTGTTGTGCGGGATGTCCATTGCAAAATAGTCGCCGGAGCCAGCCAGCGCAGGCATAGTAATACACGCAAATGGCTCGCTCCCAGTGATCCCCTTATACTTGCCGGTACCGCCGGTGATGATATGGGTTCCACAGTCCATCTTTGGCTGGGATTTGTCGAGGTCCCGAGTATCGAAGGTCGAGAAAATCTTGTCACCGTCGCTGTCGGCCAGCACGCAGGCTCCATCAATGTATTTCTTCTCACCGGATGAGACGTTCAGCGCCACGCAACGCGCGGACATCTTGTCCAGCATCTTCTCTCCCTTCATGTTTTGGGTTGTTCCGATCGCCTCCAGCGTGGTGGCCTTGCCAAGTTCGGCAGTATCAATCGTCATCAACGGCCTAAATATGAAGTGCGTTACATAGGGGGTTGTACCCTTCTTCTCAATCGGTTCACTCTGAACAGCCGCCGGGGCGATGGCCACGAGCGCTGTGACAAATGCCGTTGTTTTCGCAAACCTCCAGGCTGCGGCGGGTGTATCGACTATGCTCGGGTAAATACACTTCATGGATCCCTCCCTGGAATCAAAAGGCGGCTTCAAGGCTCTGCGGTGAGCTGCCGCCAAGTTGGAAATGTTTCCTTGCTAGAGTCGAGTTGTGCGTCGGCTGAACGCCAACGCGACAAGCCCTAACGATGCTCCGTCTCAAACCGACGAAGTATGCAGCGATTGTCGCTTCGATCGTTGGTTCATGCGGTTCTTGGTGAACCGGCTCAGCCAATGCTGATAAACGGTCAACACCAAGGCATGACCGCATGATCCGAAGCGAGCCGCATCGTAGCATGGAGCGTGGCGGATGTCAGCCGTCAGGCCCGCAACGCACGGCGCTTATCGTCAGCTGTGCTGACCGACCACGCATGCGCAATCTGACTCTTGTCGATCGTCTACCCTGGCAAGCGGACCTTTCTTGGAGGCCCTACCGAACTTCGCAGTCGGGCCAACGGCTGCCCTTCGCGTTAGAAGCGCTGACTCATCTCCAACCGCCTTTACCTCGGGCGCGACTTTTTGCCTCATCGCCTGAACTTTGCGATCCGTGCGCTGAACAAACGGAGATATCTGAAGGGAGTTGAGATTCCCGCAAGGTTCACATCGGTAGCGGATACGTTTGTATGAGTCGCAATGCGGCTCGCAATGCGAACTGACGACGCACTTTGTGCGCAAGAGCCCCAGATCCGAGTCATCCAGAGGTATCGCTGCCTGTCCAGGGAAGGAGGAGACCTCATGCAACTCAAGCAAACCGCAATCCGCATGTTTGCCGCCGCGTGTCTCACCTGGACCACGTCAGTTTTCGCTCAGCCAAGCGAACCTCAAGACCCGAGAATCAAGGCGGCGATGGACCTCTTGGTGTCGATCGCGGCCCAGCTTGGTCCGCCAAGGGTCGAGGGTACTGAACCCGTTGCAGGCAAGGAGGTACCCGTCATTTATTTTGGTTCGGCAAAGATGAACAATAGTTTCGACCTGGTCGACGAGGTCGTGAGGAAAGCGCAGGGCACGGCCACAATATTCGTCAGAAGCGGTGACGAGTATGTTCGGGTCGCGACTAACGTGAAGAAAGATGATGGCTCCCGAGCGATCGGAACCATTTTGGATCCCAAGGGCAAGGCGATCGAGTCCATCAGGAAGGGCGAAGCGTTCTATGGCGAGGTCGACATCCTCGGCAAGCCCTATGTCACGGGCTACAAGCCTATCCGGGATGCCTCGCAAAACGTGGTCGGCATCTACTACGTTGGCTATTTGAAGTAGATGCCGTCCGTCGCGCCGCCACTGCCTCAACGTCCATGCCAATCGCGCTTGGCGCGGGGTGAGGGCACGAAACGATTGGATCGGTGACTACAATTCTGGGTTCGCGCTTCCCGGGACTTGCGGAATGTCTGCCTCGGGTCGTCGGAGAATTGAACGGGATCAACCTGAAGTCACGGTATTCGCCTATAGCTCCGGACCAGAAAGTCCGACCTCTCGCTCAGCGCGAAGGACATTGCCATAGAGACTGCTGATCCATTGTCTTCCGCTGGAGGTTACATTCAAATAGCGGATGGCAGTTTGGATGTGCGGTGCGACCTTCGTCCAGTAAAACTGAGGGTATTTATACACCACGTCCGCGGGCGTGGTGTATCCGAGCGATTTGTTGAGTCCTATCTCCTGGAACTCGTAGAACAGCGCATTTGATTTCTTCATGTAGTTCGGATCGCCGAGCTGACCGATCAGGTCGGCGGCGCGAAGCAACAAACCTTCCTCTTCGTCAAGATCATCCTTGAGTTCGTTTGCTGATGCGTCTGCATAGGGAAAACGAGTGTATTCGATGGTTTGTGCAACGCGAGCGGCGTCAATTTCGTCAACTGGGTCAAGGCGCTCCACGGCGAATAATTTTGAGCGGTCGACATGATAGGGCGCAAGCGCTGCATCGGAGGAGCCGATCGGTAACTCGACCGTTCGCCCGGTACCATCGACCACATAGGCACCGTCCTGGTCTCCGTGAACTATTCCCCGAACGTAGCCAATGTCGTGAAGCAGGCACGCCAGGATGAAGTGAGCATAGTCGCTAGCCGTCGTTGGCCTAAGAAGGGAGCGCCCGATCAGGATGTCGTGCCCCACCAGCGTGACCAACAGGGTGTGCTCGACGTTGTGGTAGAGTGCATCGCTGTTACCAATACATTCCAAGGCCAGCTTTGCTGCATAGGGCAGCAATTCCGGCAAGCTGGCGTGGGACGAGCCGAAGCGACCTCTTGTCTCCGAGATCAGGAACGCACCGAGCGCCTGGGACGTCAGTTCCGGGATTGTTATCATGAGCAATCTCTCACTTTGGTCGCCGAACCTTCAGGAGGCCTTCTGCAGGATCGGGACGGAGAGGACGATCGTAGTGGTGTGAAGCCAAAGGATGGGTAACAATTGAGTTAGATCAACAGCAGCGACGCCGGACTACGCGTGTGCGCAGTGGCGACTTCCGCTTGGTGCCCAACGGCTGCCCTCGGTACCTCCACGAGGCTATTCCGCCTAACCTTCGGAAGTGGACAGTGCGAGCACAAGAGCACAAGTCAGCCACGCGTCCGATAACGGAAATTTCCCTGTCCTATTAAGGAGCTGGCGCGTGTAGTAAGCTCCGAGCGAGTTCAACCAATTCAGCAATACGCCTCCCTGGGCTTGGTCTTTGTCGCAACTTTGCACGCGGCGGGTCACGCACGTCACCGCGTGCATTCTGGAGCGGAGAGTTAGATGAGGACTCACTCGATAAAGATATCTTTTGCGATAACCCTGCTGGGTGCTGCCATCACGAGCGGCGCAATTGGTCAGCAAGACCAGCACCTCGGTAAGGTGACATTCCCCACCTCCTGCGATCCCGCCGTACAAGGCGAGTTCGACCGCGGCGTCGCCATGCTGCATTCATATTGGTTCCTGATCGCGCGCCGGAAATTCGAAGCGATCCTGCAACAAGATCCCGGCTGCGCCATGGCATATTGGGGTGTGGCGATGGACCTCCTTGGCAACACGCTTGCGACCACGCCATCAAATGTCGAGGCACAAGCGGCCTGGGATGCACTTGAAAAGGCACGGTCGGTCGGAGCGAAGACTCCGCGCGAGCGGGACTGGATCGAGGCGTTGAGCGCCTATTTCCGCGACTACAACAAGGTTCCCGTTGATGCCCGTCTGACGGCCTACAATGCTGCGATGGAGCGCCTGGTGCAAACCTATCCAGACGACTACGAGGCGAAGGCGTACTACGCGCTCACGCTACAAGCTTCAGCGAAGAAGAACGACCTCTCGTACAGCAACCAGCTGAAATCCGCGGCACTTCTGGAAAGCCTGTTCGAAGACAACCCTCAACATCCGGGTGTGACGCATTACCTCATTCACGCCTACGATTTTGCTCCGCTTGCCGAAAAGGGCATTGCGTCGGCCCGTCGCTACGCCGGCATCGCTCCGGCGGTCCCGCATGCGCGGCACATGCCGTCTCACATCTATTCCATGGTCGGGCTCTGGGAGGAATCCATCGCCTCAAACGCCTCAGCGCTTGAGATTCAGCCCGACTACTATCACGCATCGGACTTCACGGTGTATGCGCATCTGCAGCTCGCGCAAGACGCCAAAGCCGACGCGATGATCAAAAGGTCGCTGGCCACCGCCGATCGCGGCGACCGACCGATCAACTTCGTCAATTTCACTGCCAAGGCCGCCATGCCGGCGCGCTATGTCTTGGAGCGTGCCGACTGGGCCGGCGCTGCCGCCTTGGCGATGACGCCGACCAAATATCCGATGGCGGATTCGTTGATCCGCTTCACGCGCGGCCTCGGCATGGCGCGTGTCGGCGATATCGCCGGCGCCAATAAAGAGATCGAGGAGATGAAGGTGTTGCGCACGACGCTGCAGGGGGCGGACCAGTCCTACTGGGCCGAACGCACCGAAGAGCAAATGCTTGCGGTTTCCGCGTGGGTCGCACTGAAGGAAGGCGACCACGAGCGGGCCCTCAAGTTGATGCGGGCAGCCGCCGACAGCGAAGACGGCAGTGTCAAACACGTGGCCATGGAGAACCGCCTCTTTCCGTTGCGCGAACTGTTGGCGGAACTGCTCCTCGAGGTGGGACAGTCGACAGCCGCACTGAACGAGTATGAGACCGCACTCAAGCAAACTCCCAATCGCTTCCGCGCATTCTGGGGCGCCGCGCGCGCTGCCGACCGCTCCGGCGACCGTCGGAAGTCGACCGAGTATTACAGCAAGCTGATGGAGCTCGCCAGGAACGCCGACACGGAGCGGCAGGAAATCCGCGAAGCCAAAGCACAACTGCGGAACGACACCGTGGGCACTTCACGACAATGATGCTTCGGCAGTCCGCCCCATGCCAAAGAGCGCCGTCAATGTAGGGATGACAACGCTGATCCCGGCAATCGCTGCGGCGACGGTGCTCGGTGGGCTTCTCGCCTGTTTCGCCGTCTACGGGAATGCCCGGACGGAATGGGGGATTATACAGCTGTTCAGCGAGACCACCGGCAAAGGCACGAACGCAGTCACGCCCGAAGCCTGGCCGATCTGCACCACGATGGCACCGGTGGCGGCGGATGCTGAATGGGTGGAGCTCGATCCCGATTTCAAGGCGGGCAAGAGGGCGCTCGCCGCTGCGGACTGGAACGGGGCCATTGCATCGTTCATGCGCGCCGCCCTGCGTGACCCGCTCAATGCCGATATCCAGAACTACCTTGGTTATTCCTATCGACGCTTGCGCCAACTCGGGCCGGCTATTGGACACTATCAGCGGGCGCTCATGCTGAATCCGCGTCACCGCAGCGCGCACGAGCATCTTGGCGAGGCTTATCTGGTGCTAGGCGAGCCCACCAAAGCTGAGCAACATCTGGCTGCATTGGAAAATCTCTGCCTCCTTCTTCCTTGCCAGGAATATGACGATCTCAAGCGCGCCATCGGGGCATACAGAACGCTCGCTGCACATTGAGGGCAGATCGGCCGCGTCGGAATTTGGGCGCACGGCTTCCGCTCAGCACTTCGCGTCTGTGATCGGTTGAGGCTGCTCTACCTCATTCGAGACAATGGCGTTGCATTGCTGGAAGTGAGAGGACAACGCAAGTTCGGCCAGATGATCCCAGTATTCGGCTTCTGCGAGCAGCTGCCACTTGTTCATGCTGTTGTACGCGGCCTGCTGACGGCACAGTGAGCTCATCGCACGCAAGCGTCGCACTTTATCCACTGCGAACCTCCCCTCACGCTTGCTTGTTTGCAAGCGCATTTGTGTCGTGCACAGCTTCGCAGATCGAATTGACGAGTGATAGCCCGGTGTTTGACGGAGGATCGATGATAGCGCAATCGTCTGACTTTTCACCGAACAGCCGAGCCCGACAGAATTCGACCTCGAACCAGTGTGGCCCGGCGCATCGAATTGCAGGATCGTCCCTGGCGATCTTTCGCCGCAACAAAGCACGCCGGTGCCTTCGGTAAAGCTGGCAGCCTCGTCACGCCGATCACAGCAATGGCCCCGACGGTTGCACGTCGGGGCCATTCAAGATCAACATGCATGGGTACATCCGCCGAGCGTGCTGATCGTTGATGCCACTGATTACCACATCCGATCTGGCACAGACTGTGGCGAGGCTGCGGCATCGGAATGATGATATTCTGCCTGAAAGCTGATGGCCGTCCACCTCATCATTGGTGGTACTCCCACCAGCTTGCTGCTTCGCAAGCGTCATCGACCGGCCACGGGCTGCACGCGCGGTAGCTCTACACCACCGTCCGGTGGCGCGCGATGCAGGTGCGCAGCACCTCGTCGATCGGCTTGCCCCACCACTCGTTGGAAAAGATCTCGATCTCCGAATAGCCGGCAAAGCCCTGCGCTTCGACGGCTTGACGCACCGACTTGATGTCGATGACGCCGTCACCCATCATGCCGCGGTCGTTGAGGATGTCCCTGGTCGGCACCAGCCAGTCGCAGACATGGAAGGCGAGCAGGCGATCGTTGCCGGCACGCGCGATCTGGCCCATCAGCTCCGGATCCCACCAGATGTGATAGACGTCGAGCGCGACGCCGAGCACGCCGGTGCGGCCGGGGTCGAGCCGATCGCAGATGTCGAGCGCCTGTTTTGTGGTGTTCACGCAGGCACGGTCCGCCGCATAGGCCGGATGCAAGGGTTCGATGGCCAGCGGCAGCTTTGCCTGTTTGGCGTAGTCGAGCATGTCGGCGAGAGCCTCCTCGACCTGCCCGCGCGCCGCCGCGATATCCTTTGAGGCCCCACTGCCGGGCCGCGAATATTGCGGCAGGCCGCCGACGACGAGGACGATGCACGGCGCGCCCAGCGCCTTGGCTTCATCGACGCAGCGGCGGTTATCGTCGCGCACCTCGGCCCGGCGCGTGGCGTCGGAGGTGAACATGCCGCCGCGGCAATAGCCGGAGAGATCGAGGGCGGCATCGCGCACCGCACGTGCAGCGCGGTCGAGACCGACGGCGGCGACTTGGTCGCGCCAGGGATCGATGGCGCGGATGCCGTGCCTCGCGCAGGCATCGATGATCTCGACGAGGTTACCCTGCTGGCGGACGGTCGCCGTGTTCAGCGACAGCCAGCGGTGGTCGGACGAGAAATCGCGCATCAGGATTCGATCCCGTGGGTGGCGAGCACGGTCTTCATCCGCTGCGTCGCGAACTCGGGATCGGCGAGCAGGCCGGCCCTGTCGGCGAGACGGAACAGCTCGGCCAGATGCAACGTGGAGCGCGTGCTCTCCTGTCCCCCGACCATGGTGAAATGGTCCTGGTGGCCGTTGAGATACGCCATGAAGACGACGCCGGTCTTGTAGAACCTCGTCGGTGCCTTGAAGATGTGACGCGACAGCGGCACCGTCGGCCCGAGCACGTCGTGGAAGCCGGCCTCGTCGCCGACCGCAAGCCGCGACAGTGCGTAGGACGCTGCCGGCGCTATGGCGTCGAAGATGCCGAGCAGCGCGTGCGAGAAACCCTGCTCGTCACCGGCAATCAGTTCCGCGTAGTTGAAGTCGTCGCCGGTGTACATCCTGATGCGCTTGTCGAGACGCCTGCGCATGTCGATCTCGCGCTGCTTGTCGAGCAGCGAGACTTTGACGCCGTCGACCTTGCCGGCGTTACCGTTGATGATGGCGACGGCCGCGTCCATCGCCTTGTCGAGATCTTTCGTGCCCCAATAGCCCGTCAGCGCCGGGTCGAACATGTCGCCGAGCCAGTGGATGATGACGGGCTCGCGGACCTGCGAGAGCACGCGGTCATAGACTTTCGCGTAGTCGTCGGCGTTGCGGCCGAGTTTGGCGAGGGCGCGCGAAGCCATCAGGATGATACGGCCGCCGACCTTCTCGACGGCCGAGATCTGCTCCTCATAGGCGCGGATCACGTCGTCGAGGTTTTTGGCGTCCTCGACCGCGAGATGGTCCGTGCCGGCGCCCGAGAACACCAGCGCATTGCGCCGCCTGGCGGCGCTGACCGAACGCGTGATCAGTTCCAGCGAGGTCGGCCAGTCCAGCCCCATGCCCCGCTGCGCGGTGTCCATGGCTTCGGCAACGCCGAGGCCGAGGTCCCAGACGTGCTCGCGAAAGGCGATGGTCTTGTCCCAGTCGACGGCGACCGAGAGCCAGGGATCGTTGTCCGCGAAGGGATCGGCCACGGTGTGCACGGCCGAGAAGGCGATGCGGTTCAACGATCCCTCGAGCCTTGCCGGGAACGTGCGCGAGGCCGCGAGCCGGTAGGTCTCGATCGAGCGATCGGCCTTCGGCAGCTTCAGGGATAACGACGACATGGTTTGGACGGGCTTGTTCATGACTTCAGACCTCTCCTCGTCATTGCGAGGAGCAAAGCGACGAAGCAATCCAGCCTTCCCCAGCGGAAGACTCTATGCTTCGCTTCGCTCGCAATGACGGCTCAACTGACATTCGGGCTCTCTCGACCTCAGACCTTGATCGGGGCGACGTCGATCCAGCGCCGCTCCTTCCAGCTCTTCAGCGCGCATTCGGCGAGCTGCACGCCCTTGGCGCCTTCGAGCAGCGTGAACTTGTAGGGCGCATCCTCGTAGACGTGACGGATGAACATCTCCCACTGTTCCTTGAAGCCGTTGTCGTAGGTGACGTTGTCGGGCAGCTTATGCCAGTCGCCGTAGAAATCGTGCAGCCGCTTCTCGTCGGGATTCCACACCGGCCTCGGGGTCGCCTGTCGCGCCTGGATCATGCAGTCGGAAAGGCCCGCGACCGCCGAGCCGAGCGTGCCGTCGACCTGGAAGGTGACGAGGTCATCGCGGTAGACGCGCGTCACCCAGGACATGTTGATGTGGGCGATGATGCCGCCCTCGAGTTGGAACGTCGCGTAAGCCGAGTCATCGGCGGTCGCCTTGTACCTCTTGCCTTGCTCGTCGAACCGCTCGGGAATGTCGGTGTTGCCGATGCAGACCACGCTCTGGACATTGCCGAAGAGATTGTCGAGCACGTAGCGCCAGTGGCAGACCATGTCGAGGATGATGCCGCCGCCGTCCTCGTCGCGATAGTTCCAGGACGGCCGCTGCGCCTCCTGCCAGCCGCCTTCGAACACCCAATAGCCGAATTCGCCGCGCACCGACAGGATGCGGCCGAAGAAGCCGGAGTCGCGCAGGAAGGCGATCTTCTTCAACCCCGGCAGGAACAGCTTGTCCTGCACGGTGCCGTGCTTGACGCCTTTGGCATTGGCGAGCTTCACGACCTCGACGGCGTCCTCGAAATTGGTCGCGATCGGCTTCTCGCAATAGACGTGCTTGCCCGCATTGATGGCCTGGGTCAGCAGACCGGGGCGCGCCTGCGTGGTCGCGGCGTCGAAGAACATGGTGTCGTTCCTGTCGGCGAGCGCGGCATCGAGATCGGTGGTCCAGCGCGTGATGTTGTAGCGCTTCGCCAGCGCTTCGACCTTCTCGGCGCTGCGGCCGACCAGCATCGGATCGGGCATGACGCGGTCGCCGTTCTTGAGGCGAACGCCGCCCTGGTCGCGGATCGCGACGATCGAGCGGATCAGATGCTGGTTGAGCCCCATGCGGCCGGTGACGCCGTTCATGATGAGACCGAGACGTTGGGTGGTCATGTCAATTGCTCCTGAAGTGAATTTGGCTGTTCCAGCGGACGAAGCGCCGACCAGTCCGGATGGACCGACGTCGCAAAGCCCACTGTGTTGAGCGATCCCGTCAGGAGATCGCCGTTGTGAATGTTGAGGCGAACGCCCTGCCCGGCATCGGCGTAGAGGTCGGGATGCGCGGCGGCGAAGGCTCGGGCCTCGGCGACCGGCGTCTCGCCGAAGCCGTCGACATAGTGGTGGCCGTTGCGCTCGGCGTGCGTGACGCCGATGAAGGCGCCGAGCGCGAGATCCTGCTGCACGGCAAGGCCGGCCTGGCAGGTCAGGTCCTCGCCCGCGACGAAGTACCGCGCGCCGTCGGCGCGCCATTTGGCTGCGCGCGTCGCGTTGACGATGGACTTGTAGAGGCCCTTGCAGGATTTTGACGAGATGCCGCGATAGCCGAGCGCACGCGCTGCGGGGAATGCATCGTAGGAATCGTCGGCCTCGTCGATGATGAAGCCGTGCGCCGCCAGCGACCCCAGCGGCGATTGCCGCGTGATATCGCGCGGCATCGGCTGTTCGACGTAGAGCAGGCGAGAGGCGATCGGACGCAATGCGGCATCACGCGCGATCCGGTCCATCAGCGCCTGCAGCGCAGCGAGATCGGCGTACTGCTCGTTGGCGTCGAGCGTCACCTTGTAGTCGCGCCCGAGCGCATCGAGTTCCTTGCCGATCCGTGCCAGCCGCGCCGCATCGGCTGCGGGTTCGCCCGCCAGCTTCAGCTTGAAATAACGTGCCCCGGCATTCTCATGTGGGTCGGCGACGCCGCCCTTGCCTTCGACGATGTCGTCGAGGCCGACGGTATGCCGGATCGCGACGCGCGACAGCGGCTTGCGGCCCGCCAGGAACGCCGGGGGATCCGCGTCCTTCAGATCGGGCGACAGCCGCGCATCGATCCCGGCGATGTTGCCGGCCATCCCATCAAAGAAACTGGTCCCGGCGGCGCGCAGCAGCGCATCGAGGATCGCCTTGTCGATCTCGGCAGGGCCATAGGCTGCGGCAAGCGCCGGAATGTTCTTCTTGCCACATGTCGCGATCTGGGCACCGATGCACGAGGCATGCAGATCGAACGCCGCCAGAAATCCGGTCCGCGCCAGATAAAGCCCGCGCGCAATCTCCAGCGACCGCCGCAGGCCATCGACCGTCTGCGCCGGCGACAGCTCCGGCCGCTTGTCGAACCATTTCGGCACCAGCAGTTCGGCGCTGGCGCCGATCGCGGTCCCCCTGCCCTCGACCTCGATCTCGACCCGCACGAACAGCTGCGGCGTCGCGTTGATCGTGATCGCGCCAAAGCGGAACGGCCGCGCGAACTGCACGGCTCGTTCGAAGAAGGCGACGTCTCGCAGCTTCAGGCGCGGGGGCATGATGCACCCGAATGATCGTTAGTAACGCTGGTGCAGCGGCGCAGGCAGTGCACCTCTCCCGCTTGCGGGAGAGGTCGGCGCGTTCCGGGCGATGCGAAGCATCGTCCCGCGCCCGGTGAGGGTTTTCTCCTCTGGGGGGTCCTCGCGAGTGGAGTTACTCTCTCTCCAGCCCTCCCCCGCAAGCGGGGAAGGGAGCGCACCGTTCGTGCGGTTGCCAAGGTGACTCTCATCAACTCTAATCCAATGCACCTTGCGAGAAGAAGTGCTTGCGGATGCGCTGCACGAGCTCGGTGAAGACAGGATCGGCCATCACGTCGAGCGAACGCGGGCGCGGCAGCGGCACGTCGTAGATCGCGGCGACCGCGCCGGGCCGCTCGGTCATGACCAGCACGCGGTCGGCGAGGAACACGGCCTCGGGAATCGAGTGCGTGATCAGCAGCACCGTCTTCTTGGTCTCGCGCTGGATCCGCATCAATTCGACATTCATGCGCTCGCGCGTCAACGCATCGAGTGCGCCGAACGGCTCGTCCATCAGCATGATCCTGGGATCGTGTACCAAGGCGCGGCAGATCGAGGCACGCTGCTGCATGCCGCCGGAGAGCTGCCAGGGCAGCTTCTTCTCGAATCCTTCGAGCCCGACCAGCTTCAACAGCGACCTGGCGCGATCGAGATATTCCTGCCGCGGCAGCCGCTTCATGTCGATCGGCAGCATCACGTTGTTGAGGATATTGCGCCAGGGCAGCAGCAGCGCGTTCTGGAACACGATGCCGACATTGCCGTGCGGCGTCGTCACCTTCTCGCCCTCGACCAGGATTTCGCCCGACGTCGGCGGCAACAGGCCCGAGATCAGCTTGAGCAGCGTGGACTTGCCGCAGCCGGAAGGGCCGACCACGACGAAGAACTCGCCGTCATTGATGTGGAAGTCGAGCGGCCGCAGCGAGGGCACGTCGCCGTCGCGCGTCCGGTAGGTCTTCGACACGCCGGACAGCTTGATGCCCGACGCGCCGCCGGCCCGGTCGCGCACCAGTCTCAGATGCGCGGCCGGCTGTACGGTTTCGCTCACGATCGCCGGCAGCTTCACGAGCCACTCTTCGGCAGATAGTCGTTGGTGTAGAAGGCCTTCGGGTTCTCCTTGGCCTTGGCGTCGAGCCCGCCATATTCGACCAGCAGATTGACCGTCTCGCTCATGTTCTGGTCGGTGACCTGGAACGGCCGCTTGGCCTTCGTCTCCGCGGTCCGGTAGAGCGGAATCGTCAGCTCAAAGCCCTGGGTCAGCGTGTCGATCTTGCCGCCCTTGGGGTTGGCATCGAGAATCGATTGCGCCGCCGCCTTGGGCTCCTTCTCGGCGGCCTCGACCGCCTTGGTCGTCGCCGACATGAAGCGGCGGACGAGATCGGCATTGGCCTTCACATAGTCGGCGTTGGCGATGATGCCCGAGGAGACCATGTTGATCCCGTAGTCGGCAAACTTGATCGGATAGACGTCTTTGCCGGTGGCATCCTTGATCTTCATCGACTGGTCCATGACGTAGCCGAGCAGGAGATCGGCCTGGCCGTTGATGACGGCGTTGAGCTTGGTCTGACCGTCGCCGGCCACCGTCTGGAAATCGCTCTCCTTCAGGCCGGTCTTCTTCAGGAACAGCGGCCAGATCTGGGTCATGGAGTCCGCGGGCGTGATCGCCACCGTCTTGCCCTTGATGTCCTCGGGTTTCCTGATGTTCTTGTCGACGAAGCCCATCGCGGACATCGGTGAAGTCTGCAGCAGCACCCCGGTCGCAACCACCGGCGCGCCCTTGATGGCGGCGCGCATCATGGTGGGCACGTCGACATAGCCGAAATCGGCGGTCTTGGCGGCCACCGCCTGGGTGGTCGCGGCCGAGCCGCGGCCTTCCTGGATCTCGAGGTCGATGCCTTCGGCCGCGTAGATGCCCTTGGCCTTGCCATAATAGAACGGCGCGTGCTCGCCGTAGACGTACCAGTTCAGCATCAGCACGACCTTGTCGGCAGCCTGCGCCGGCACGGCGGCAAACGCCATCAGCACCACGGATGCAGCCCCAATCCACTTCCTCATCGTCACTCTCCCTGTTCGTTGTTGCGTCGGCCGTTGGTGGCCGATCGATGCCTGAGCTCAAGAGGCGAAAGTCACGTCTTCGCGCTGGCTGACATGCCAGGGAATGACCAGCTTCTCGATCCGGTCCACGATCCAGAACAGGATCACGCCCAGCAGCGCCAGGATCACGAGGGCCGCGAACATCGTCGGCAGGTCGAAGGTGCCGATCGAGCGCTGCATGACGTAGCCGATGCCGGAATTGGAGCCCACGAACTCGCCAACGACGGCGCCGACGACGGCGAGCGTCACCGAGACTTTGAGGCCTGAGAAGATCGCCGGCAGCGCATGCGGCAGGTTCACGGCGCGGAACACCTGCAGGCGGCTGCCCTGCATGGCGCGGGCGAGATCGACCATGTCGGGGTCGACCGATTTGAAGCCCTGCACGGCCGAGACGACCACCGGGAAGAAGCCGAGCAGGAAGGCTGAAATGACTTTGGGAATGATGCCGAAGCCGAACCACACCACGAACAGCGGCGCGATCGCGATCTTCGGCACGGATTGGGAAAACACCAGCAGCGGATAGATGTAGCTCTCGACCGTCTTCGAGCCCGCGATCAGCATCGCGACGGGAATGCCGAACAGCGCCGACAGCAGGAAGCCGCAGACGGTCGCATAGGTGGTCAGCCAGGACTGACGCAGCAGTTCCGGCCATTCGGTGCGCAGCACGGCGAGAACATCGCCCGGCGACGGGATCTGGTAGGCGGGGATCCTGAACAGCCGGATCGCGAGATCCCAGGCCACGACGATGAAGACGAGGAACAAGAAGGGCCGAACCCAGGCCGCATTCAGCAATTTGGAGATCGCATTCTGTGGCTTCGGCTCGGCCAATTTTCACTCCCGGCAGTCTTCTTCGTTGTGTGGAGAAATTAACCCGTTGGATAAATACTGTCCAGAGAATTCCCTGTGACGTTTTGGGCGGTTCCCGGGCGTTTGTGGCGGCGAGGCTGCGTCGGGGGCGCGCGCCACCTCGTCATTGCGAGCGCAGCGAAGCAAATCCAGACTGCCGCTGCGGAAAGATTCTGGATTGCTTCGCTACGCTCGCAATGACGGAGCAAGATGCGGGATCAGCGCGTCGTAACCCGGATTGTGTTCCATCCGGGCCGTGGGCTACACCGTCTGCACCACCGCGCTACGCGACGTCGGAGCCTTGGCGATCTCGAACAGCTCGGCCGAGCGCCCGGTCAGCGCGGCGAGCACGAGGCCGGACATGTGCGCCAACCGCTCGTTTTTCGCCTTCTTGTCCAGCAGATCGCGGCCGAAGATCACGCTCAGCGTCGCCGAGTTGGAGAGATAGAAGAAGCTGAGCGCCGCGATGGATATGTAGAGCTGCACAGGATCGACCGCGACCTGGAAGTCGCCGCTGTCGACGCCGCGCCGCACCACGGTTCGGATCATCTCGACGAAGGGCGAATGCATCGACTTGACCTTGGTCGATTTCTTCAGGTGCTTTGCGCGCGCGAGGTTCTCGGTCTGCAGCAGCGACAGGAATTCCGGATTGCGCAGGAAGTAATTCCAGGTGAACTCGATCAGGCGGCGGATCGCCTCGGGCGGATCGAGATGCTCGAGATCGAGCCCGCGCTCCTCGCTCCGAATCTTGTCATAGGCGCCTTCGAGCACCGCCAGATAGAGCTCGTCCTTGTTGCCGACGTGGTAGTACAGCATGCGCTTGTTGGCGCCGGCCTTGGCCGCGATGCGGTCGACGCGGGCGCCGGCGAGCCCGTGGGCGGAAAACTCCTGCTTGGCGGCTTCGAGAATGCGCAGCCGCATCCCCTCGGGGTCGCGCTGCCATTTCAGAGTTCGCTTTGCCTGTGCCAAACCGGGTGCTCGCTGGGTGGCCGCCTAGCTCGCCTTTATCATGCGAGCGGCCCGCCGCATAGGAGAGAGGCAGGCACCTGCTTCAAGACCGTCATTGCGAGCGCCGCAAAGCAATCCAGACTGCTACCGCGGAAACAGTCTGGATTGCCTCGTCGCAAGGGCTTCTCGCAATGACGAGGAGAGAACGGTGCCCCCTCACTCCACCGGCTTCGGCGAGCGCTCCAGCAGCACGGTCTGTATCCCGCACGTACCGTTCCTGACCGTCATGATCCGCGTGCCCGGCTTGCGGCCGTTGCGCACCTCGCTGACGTCGAGCCCGGCAGCAATCAGGCGGGCGCGGGTGGCATCGATGTCGGCGATGCGCCAGCTCAGCCCCCAGAGCCGGTCGTGCGCCGCGTCGCCCCCGGCGACGGGGCGGCGCACCACCTCGACGATGAGGTCGCCGCAGCGGAAGAACATCAGCTGGCCCCAATCCTGGTGCGAGCGATCGAGCGCGAGATCGAGCCCGAGCCGCGCGCCATAGAGCGCGGCGGCGCGCTCGGAATCCTCGGTGGTGATCACGACATGGTCGAGCCCGTCGATCGGCGCGAAATCGGTCGCGATCGATTTGGGCCGCTCCTCGGCAAGCTCGAGGAAGAACATGCGCACGCCGCGCGTGAGCTCGGTGGCGGCCCGCGTGCGCTTCCAGTGCAGGACGGCATCGGTCGCGGCATCGCTGCTTTCGACCTCGGCGACCGGATCGGGCCTCAAGGCCACCCGCTCCAACCGGCGGTGCGTCCTGGCCATGTCAGCGACACGAAAGCACAGGCTGGCGAGCACACCCTCCTGGTCGTCGAGCAGCGCGCGCATGCGGTCGGCGGTGACGCTGAAGCCGCTCGGCGCCATCAACTCGATCGTCATGTTCTCGAGAGTGAACAGCACGCGGTCGGCGCCCTCGCCCGAGTTGCGCCAGGCCGGCGCACGGGCGAGCAGCGTCTGATAGGCCGCCGTCGCCGCACCGATATCCCTGACCAGAACGACGATGTGATCGAGGCCGGTGATCATGTTCCCCCTCCGCAACGGGCCGGAACCGAAATGCCGGCGAGGTCGTTGGCTCTGCCCGGGCAGCTCGCCCAGCCACGGTCGTATTCCGCCCCCAGGCCGACCTCAAGCCTCTATCGCCATGACTTTGCGAATATTTTGGCTCCCGCCGAAGCGGTGCTAAGGTAAACCGCCGGTCGGGACCACCCAGCGCATCACGGACAACCAATGCAGGCTCTCTTTATCGGACAGACCTATATCGACGTCGTTTTCATCACCGACCACATGCCGACCGGCGACGAGAAGCACGTCGCCTCGGACTACGCGGTGTCCTTCGGCGGCAATGCGGTGACCGCGGCGTTCTGCTGCGCCAAGCTCGGCATCGTGCCGGATCTGATCGCCACCGCCGCCAATGACTGGCTGGGACGCATGTTCCAGGACATGTGCGCGAAATACGCGATCTCGCTGCATGCGCGCAAGGTGAACCAGTCCTCGCTGTCCTTCATCATGCCCAAGGACGGCAAGCGCGCCATCGTCCGCTGCCGCGACGACCACCACATTCACCCCTTCCCGATGCTCAATCTGGGCGGCTGCCGCGCGCTGCATGTCGACGGGCACCAGCCCGATGCGGCGATCCACTACGCCAAGGTGTGCCGCGAGGCCGGCATCCTGACCTCGCTCGACGGCGGGGGCTTGCGCACCAACACGCATGAGCTGCTCGAGTTCATCGACGTCGCCATCGTCGCCGAGCGGCTGTGCGAGCAGATGGACCTCACGCCGGAGAAGATGCTGGACTATTTGAAGAGCCGCGGCTGCAAGATCGGCGGCGTCACCATGGGTGAGAAGGGCCTGCTCTGGTACAACGAGACCGGGGCGGTCGAGACCATGCCGGCCATGCCGATCCCGCGCGAGCGCGTGATCGACACCAACGGCGCCGGCGACGTCTTCCACGGCGCCTATGTCTATTCCTACCTCGCCCATCCCGGCAAAAGCTGGCGCGAGCATTTCGATTTCGCCCGCGCCGCCTCGACCTTCAAGATCCAGCGCCTCGGCAACGAGGCGGGTCTGCCGACGCTTGTCGACATCGCCAAGGTCAGGCACGAGTTCGAGGTCAGGGTCTAGATGGGGCGCGTCTTCGTCGCCGGCAGCATCAACATGGACGTGGTGGCGACGGCCGATCGCCACCCGCGCGTCGGCGAAACCGTCGCCGGGCGGCAGGTGCTTTATTTTCCGGGCGGCAAGGGCGCGAACCAGGCGGTGGCGGCATCGCGGCTCGGCGCGCCGACGACGCTGATCGGACGGCTGGGCAAGGATCCCTTCGGGGCCGAGCTGAAGGCATTCCTCGGCGCCCAGGGCATCGACCTCGGCTATGTCCAGCAGACGGCGGAGGCCCACACCGGCACCGCCATCATCACGGTGGCGGACGCCGACAACACCATCGTCGTCATTCCCGGCAGCAATGCGCTGGTCGGCAAGGATGACGTCAGCGTCGTGCCGCTGCTCAAAGGCGACGTCGCGGTCAGCCAGTTCGAGATCCCGCTGCCGACGATCGCCGCGTTCTTTCGTCGCGCGCGCGAGGCGGGCGCCGTGACCGTGCTCAACCCGGCGCCGGCGCAGAAGATGTCGAGCGAGCTGCTCGCACTGGTCGACATCCTCGTTTTGAACGAGACCGAGCTCGGCTTCCTCGCCGGCGTGGAGCTGTCCGAGAGCGACGAGGCCGCGCCCATCATCGGTGTCGCGCGACAACTCCAGGCGCGCGCGGACCAGACCATCTGCATCACGCTCGGCAAGCGCGGCGTGCTGGCGCTGGCGGGGCGCGAGGAGATTTCCGTGCCCGGCCGCGCTGTGAAGGTGGTCGACACCACCGGCGCCGGCGACTGTTTCGTGGGCGCGCTGGCGGCGCAGCTCGCCGAGGGCACGCAATTGCGTGACGCGCTGACCTTCGCCAACGCCGCAGCCTCGATCAGCGTGCAGCGCATGGGCGCCGGGCCGTCGATGCCGACGGCCGCCGAGGTGGCGGCGGCGATGTAGACGCCTCTCCCCGCGTGCGGCGAGAGGCCGGAATTTGCGGACGCAAATTCCGGCCGAGGGGGGAGTCTCCAGGCATTCGACTTTCACCGACCCCGTGGAGAGTCCCCCTCACCCCGACCCGGCGTCCGCAAGCGGGGCGAGGGAGAAGAGACTCACGCCAGCGCGCTCTTCAAATCGAAGCTCTCGTCCGCCGCCTGCTCCGGCGTGATCGAACGGTCCATGGCCTGCAGCCGGCGTCCGAACATGTGATCGCCGGCACGGTTGATGGATTCGATGCCGAGCAGCCTGTCGCCGTGATAGCAGAACGCGGAAAACGCCTTCTTGGCGGGATCGCCGCGCAGCACGACGCGGTCGTAGCCGGTGGTGAGGCCGGCGATCTGGAGCTTGTCGTCGCCCTGGTCGCTCCAGAACCAGGGATGGCTGTCGTACGGCTTCTTGTCGCCGGTCAGCCGCGCCGCGAGGCAGCGGGCATGGTCGGTGGCGTTCTGCACCGATTCCAGCCGCAGCGAGCCGCCGAAGCGGGGGCTCGCGAACAGCGCGCAATCGCCGATCGCCGAGATGTCAGGATCAGCCGTCGACAGATATTCGTCGACGACGATGCCGGCTGCGACAGGGAGCCCCGCCTCCGCCGCGAGCTCGATATTCGGCAGCACGCCGACACCGACCACGACGAGGTCGGCCGGCAGATGCCTTCCGTCGCTCAAGGAGACGCCGGTGACCCTGCCGCCTTCCGCTTCGATGGAGGTTGCCTGCACGCCGAGATGGATCCGGATGCCGGCCTCGCGATGGCGCGCCTGGAAATACTCGGAGACCTCAGCCGTCACCGCGCGCGCCATCACGCGCGGGGCGAGCTCGAGCACGTCGACCTCGAGCCCCTTGATCCGCGCCGTGGAGGCGAATTCGAGGCCGATGAAGCCGGCGCCGATGATCACGGCACGCTTCTTCGACGGCATGATGTGCCTGAGCGACTCGCTGTCGTCGAGGATGCGCAGATATTTCACGTCGGGCAGATTGGCGTTGGGCAGATCGAGCAGCCGGTTGCGCGCGCCGGTGGCCAGCACGAGGTGGCCGTAAGGCAGCGTCTCGCCGGACGCGAGAAGCACCTTGTGCCCGGCGCGTTCGATCGATACGGCGCGCCCCGAGATCAGCTCGATCTTCTGGTCCTGGTAGAATTTTTCGGGGCGGAACATCAGGCTCTCCGGGCCGGCCGAGCCCTTGATGTAGCCCTTGGACAGCGGCGGCCGCTGATAGGGCAGATGCGCCTCGTCATTGATCAGGCAGACGCGGTCGGAGAAACCCGCCTGGCGCAGGGATGCTGCGACCTGGTAACCGCCATGGCCGGCACCGACGATGATCACCGGACCGCCCGTCATTGGAGCAGCCCACTTCCGGAGACACGAGCGTGACCCATGTCGTCTCCTCTCTCGCTGATTTTGGTTTGCTGGCCTTCGAGGAGCCGGCGCTCGTGTCCGTCCCTTGGCGAAGGCGGGTCCATTTGAGCCTATCGTTCCGCCCGGCGCAAGAGCGGCGGCCGGGGATTGTCACCCCTCGCCTTCTGCGATTTAGTTGCAGCAACGAACCTCACGCCGGGGATATTCCAGATGCCAGCTCCCGTCTCAAAGCCCGACGATCCCGCCCTGCTGCGGATCGATGGCCCGATTGCAACCATCACGCTCAACCGCCCCACAGCGTTCAACTCGATCAACCTTCCGATCGCGCAGAAGCTCGAGCAGCTCGCGGCCTATATCGAAGACGACGATTCCATCAGGGTCTTGGTGCTCGAGGGCGAAGGCCGGGCCTTCTCCGCCGGCGGCGATCTGCAGACGATTGGCGCAGCGGCCGAAGCAGGCACGGTGACGCCCGTCGTCGGCGAGCTGCTCAAGCACTATCACGCCTTCATCGAGATCATCAGGCGCATGCCGAAGATCTCGCTGTCCAGCGTGCACGGCTCGGCCGCCGGCGCCGGCATGGGCCTCGCCTTCGTCACCGATCTCTGCATCGCCGCTGACGATGCCAAGTTCACGCCGGCCTATGCCAAGATCGGGGTGTCGCCGGACGGCGGCTCCACGGTCGGCATCGTCGGCACGGTCGGCTCGCGCCGCGCGCTGCAGGTCTTTCTCGCCGAGGACAATTTCACCGCGCAGCAGGCCCATGAATGGGGCCTCGTCGCCAGGATCGTTCCCGCGACCGAGCTGAAGGCGGCGACGCGGCAACTTGCCGAGCGGCTGGCGCAGAACCCGCCGGCGGCGATCGCCGGCACCAAGCAGCTGGTCTACCAGGCCGCCACCACGCCCGTAAAACAGCAGCTCGACGCCGAGGAGCACAAGATCATCATGGCGATGAACACGGAGGCGTTCCGCACCGCCGTGAAGAAGTTCACGAGCAAGTCGAAGTGACGACGCCCGCACGCACGTTCTACGGCCTGCGTCACGGCGCGACCGACTGGAATCGCGAGGGGCGATTCCAGGGCCGCACCGACAATCCGCTGAACGAGGACGGCCTGCGGCAGGCGCACGAAGCCGTGGAGATGCTGCGCGGCGCCGGCATCAGCCGCATCGTCGCAAGCCCCCTGGTGCGCGCGGCGCGAACGGCCGAGATCATCGCGGACGCGATCTCGGTGCCGCTCGCGATCGACGAAGGCATCATCGAATTCGACTTCGGCAGCTTCGAGGGCCTGCCCGTCCGCGACCTCATGATCAAGCACGGCGTCAGCTCGGCGACCGGCCTCGTCTCGATCCTGCCGGCCGACGGCGAGAGCTGGGACGCCATGACGAAACGGTCGCTCGTCTGCGTTTCCGCCTGGCTCGACCGTCATCCCGACGATGAGCTCCTGTTCGTCTGCCACGACGCCGTGATGCAGGGCATGGCGAACGCGTTGTGCGGCAGCTATTTCAAGAACAGCCATGGCATGCCGTTCCGTTACGTGCGCGAGCAGCCGCAATGGCGTGTCGAGCAGGTCGCTATTGCGGACAGATATAGCCCGTCCCCGCCGGCGACTTGAAGCAGCCGACCGATTCGGGGAGCACGTGCCGCGGCAGCCACAGCACCACGCTCGGGAAATAGATCGCGAACGCGATGGTGGTGAAGAAGACCACGTAGATCGGCAGTGCCGCTCGTAGCGCCCTGGCAAAGCTGATGCCGACGAATTTCGAGGCCATCAGCAGGACGAGCCCGTAGGGCGGCGTGATCAGGCCGAAGGCGAGCGTTGCGATCAGCACCACGCCCATATGGACACCGTTGATGTCGCCGGCCTCCGTCAGCGCGTTGACCAGCGGCATGAAGATGATGATGGTCGGGACCGGCTCGATGAAGTCGCCGACCACGGTGAACAGCAGCACCATCAGCAGCATGATCAGATGCGGATCGTTGCCGGCAATGGACGTGATCCACTCGGCGATATAGGTCGCGCCCCGCAAATAGGCGAGCATCCAGCCGAAGGCATTGGCGGCGCCGATCGTGATCAGCGGCAGCGAGAAGATCAGGCCGGCGAGGCAGAAATCGTACGGGATCTTCCTGATGTGGCCGCGGTTGAGCGCGGGGATCACGACCAGGATGATCCAGGCCACGGCAACGACGCCGGCCTCTGTCGGCGTGAACCAGCCGGTGAGGATGCCCCCCAGCAGGATCACCGGGATCATCAGCGGCAGGGCCGCGTCGCCCGCCGCGAACACCACCTGCCGCAGCGGTGCGCGCGGCTTGCGCAGGCCGGACGGGCCAAAGAAATAGCAGTAGATCATCAGGCCGAAGCCGATCATCAGGCCGGGCACGACGCCCGCCATGAACAGGCCGGCGATCGAGACGTTGCCGACCGCGCCGTACACCACGGCCGTGATGCTCGGCGGCACCAGCGCCGCGATGGTCGAGGCGGAGGCGATGATCGCGGCGATGAAGGCGGGCTCATAGCCCTCCCGCTTCATCGGGCCACCGAGCGCGCGGCTCATCACTGCGACGTCGGCGGTGGTCGAACCCGACATTTCCGAGAAGAACATGCTGAAGACGACCACGACCTGCGACAGCCCGCCCCTGATATGCCCGACCAGCGACACCGAAAGATTGGCTATTCGTACCACCACGTTGGCCGAGCTCATGAGTTCTCCAACCAGGAGGAAGAACGGAATGGCCAGCAGCGCCTCGGAATCGACGCCGTCGAAAATCTTCTGGATGATGGCGGCGAGCGACACATCGGACAGGATCGCGCCGATGAAGACTCCCGCCATCAGCGAGAACGGCACGGGCACGCCGAGATAGCCGAACGACAGGAAGCAGATCGACATCAACGCCAGGACGACAGGTGCGCTCACGGCTGCGCCCTCATCTGCGCCTCGGTGACAACGGGTGCTCCGTCCTCCTCAGGCGGCTCGGGATGGTCAAAGCCTTTGCGCAGGCCATTGACGAGCTGCTCGATGGTGAACAGACAGATCAGCACGCCCGAGAGCGGGATGATTGCGTAGAGCGACGCGATCGGTGTTCCCGACGGCAGACGGAAGCTGCCGAAACCGCGCAGATAGTTCTGGTAGCCGTACCAGATCAGGCAGAAAGCGACGCCGAGCACGACGAGGCGGATGATCACCTCAACGATCAGCCGTGGCGTGCCGTGCATCGCCTCGGAGATCGCGGTGAGATAGAGGTGGTCGTTGCGCCGGGTCGCGGCCGCCGTGCCGATGAAGATCGCGTAGATGAACAGCGTCGAGGTGACCTCCTGGAGCCACAGCCAGGGATGGCCGATGGTGCGCGTCACGATGTCGGCGGTCACCGACAGCGAGAAGCCGAAGCAGAGCAGGCCGCAAAGGATCATCAACGCAAGCTCGAGCCAATCGAACGCGCGCCATTTCAGGTGGCGCTGGCGTTGAACGAGCAGTTTGTCGGCGATGGCCATCAATATCCCCATCGTTCCAAAGCTATCGGGATGCGACAGCTGGGAAGCTGCCGATCGTACTCGGCCTGCATGGTTCGAGACGCCCGCTTTGGCGGGCTCCTCACCATGAGGTTCTAAAATCTCGCCGCGAAACGCGACCTCATCCTGAGGGCCCGCCGCAAGGCGGGCGTCTCGAAGGATGGCCGCGGGCGCTCTAGTTGATCGACCGGATCAAATTCTTGATCTTCTCGGCGTGCGGGCCGAGATCCTTGGCGAGCTTGTCGAGATAGGGATCGGCGATCGCCGTGAAGCTCTTCTTGTCGACGTTGTCGACGATCTTCACGCCCATCTTCTTCAGCTTGTCGGCCGCGGTGCGCTCCAGCTCGAACGCCTTGGCCGGCTCCTTGGAGCTGATCTCGTTGGCCGCGGTCTGCACCCAGCCCTTCTGCTCGGCCGAGAGGCTCTGCCAGAGCTTGTCGGAGATGAACACCAGCGCGTTGTTGGCTTCGTGCTCGGTGATGTTGAGGACGGGGGCGACCTCGTAATGCTTGTTGACGAGGTAGACGTTGATGCTGTTCTCGGCGACGTCGACCACGCCGGTCTGCAGGCTGGTGTAGACGCTGCCGAACGGCATATGCACGGTCTGGGCGCCGTAAGCCGGGAACATGGTGTCCTCGGTCGCGGTCGCCTGCACGCGGACCTTCAGGCCCTTGATGTCGCCGACATTATGGATCTCCTTCTTGGAGTACATGTGGCGCACCCCCTGCGAGCCGGTCGCGATGACGTGCAGGCCCTGCGTGGTCTCGTCGATCATGGTCTTGAGCGCCTCGAACACGCGCGGGTCGGCGAGGCCCTTGATGACGTGGTTCTCGTCGCGGAACAGGAAATGCAGCGACATCACGCCGGCCTGCGGCGAGATCGTCGCGGTGTTGGCGGAGGAGATGATGGCGAACTCGACGTCACCGGCCTTCACCAGCTGGAGCACCTGCGGCTCCTGGCCGAGCTGCGCGCCGGGATACTGGTCGATGATCATGGTGCCTTTGCTCAGTTCCTTGAGCTTCTCGGCGAACAGGTCACCCGCGATGGAATAGCCGGTGTTGCGCGGCTGGTCATAGGCGAAGCGATAATGCTTCACCTCCTGCGCCCCCGCTCCCGTGACGAACAGCACGGCGGCCGCAGCCGCCAACCCATGTAGGAATCTTGGCGTGGATCGCGCAATCATCGTTTCCCCCTGTTTTATCGCCCGCCGCTTGTGCGGTCTGAGCGTTCGCTTGCTATCAGCCCTTCTCGGTCTTCCCAGTCCTCTGCATGAAGTCGAAATCGCAGCCCTCATCGGCCTGCATGATGGTCTCGTTGAACAGCCAGGCGTAGCCTCGCCGCGTCTCCTCGGGGGCGGCGGCCGGCTTCAAGGCGGCGCGCCGACGCTCCAGCTCGGCGGGGCCGACCAGCAGCTCGATGCTGCGCTTGGCAACATCGAGGCTGATCATGTCGCCGTTCCTCACCAGCGCCAGCGGCCCGCCGACGGCGGATTCCGGGGTGATGTGCAGCACGATGGTGCCGAAGGCGGTCCCGCTCATGCGCGCGTCGGAAATGCGCACCATGTCCTTGGTGCCGCCGCGCGCGAGCTTCTTCGGGATCGGCAGATAGCCCGCCTCGGGCATGCCGGGCGCGCCCTTCGGGCCGGCATTGCGCAGCACCAGCACGTCGTCGGCGGTGACGTCGAGATCGGGATCGTCGACCCGCAACGTCATGTCCTCGACGGATTCGAACACCACCGCGCGCCCGGTATGCTGCAACAGCTTCGGGCTCGCGGCCGACTGCTTGATGACCGCGCCGCGCGGGGCGAGATTGCCGTGGAGGATGGCGAGGCCGCCTTCCTTCTTGATCGGATTGTCGCGCGGACGGATGGCGTCCTGGCCGGGCACGTCCTCGGCATTTGCCGCGACGTCGCGCAGCGTCTGGCCGGTGATGGTCTTCGCATCGAGATCGATGAGATCGCCGAGCTGCGCCAGCAATTTCGGCACGCCACCGGCGTGATGGAAATGCTCCATGTAGTGCTCGCCTGATGGCTTGAGGTCGACCAGCACCGGCACCTCGCGGCCGATCCGGTCGAACGCTTCGAGGTCGAGCCGATGCGGCGAGCGATGCGCCATCGCGGTCAGATGGATCAGGCCGTTGGTCGAGCCGCCGATGGCCTGGAGCACGACTTGTGCGTTCCTGAAGGACGCCGGCGTCAGGAGCTCGCTCGGCTTCGGACCATTGGTCTTGGCCATCTCGGCGGCAACCTTGCCGCTGGCCTCCGCAAGTCGGAACCGCTCGGCATGCGGCGCAGGGATCGTCGCACTCATGGGCAGCGACAGTCCCATGGCCTCGATCATGCAGGCCATGGTCGAGGCCGTGCCCATCACCATGCAGGTGCCGACGGACGGCGCGAGACGCCCATTCACCGCCTCGATCTCGGCATCGTCCATGTCGCCGGCGCGATATTTTGCCCACAGCCTGCGGCAGTCGGTGCAGGCGCCCAGCACCTCACCCTTGTGATGGCCGACCACCATGGGTCCGACGGGGATGACCACGGTCGGCAGGTCTGCGCTGATCGCAGCCATCACCTGTGCGGGAAGAGTCTTGTCGCAGCCGCCGATCACGATCACCGCATCCATCGGCTGGGCGCGGATCATCTCCTCGGTGTCCATCGCCATCAGATTGCGCAGATACATCGAGGTCGGATGCGCAAAGCTCTCGGCAATCGAGATGGTCGGGAACACGAACGGCATGGCGCCCGACAGCATCACGCCGCGCTTGGCGGCTTCGATGATCTCAGGGACGTTGCCGTGGCAGGGATTGTAGTCGCTATAGGTATTGGTGATGCCGACGATCGGGCGCTCCAGCGCGTCGTCGGAATAGCCCATCGCCTTGATGAACGCCTTGCGCAGGAACAGCGAGAAGCCGGCATCGCCGTAGCTGGTCAGACCCTTGCGCAAGCCACTCGTCATCACGTCACTCCTGAAGTTGCCATTGTGGTACAGCCTGCGCCCTGATTGTCAATAAGACAGGCAAAAGCCCAGCAGTTTTCTGGATCGCTGCCCTTCCAAACTGCCAGATTATTGACAATCCTCACCTTCCCTGCTCCACAGTCGGGACCGGCTGGAAGCCGGGAGGCCGAGGGCATGTCCGACATCCGCACCGCAGACGCCATGACGGTCCGGCGCGACGATCCGGACGACGTCGTCGCGCGACTGGAGGAGGACATCATCTTCGGCCGCCTCGCGCCCGGCGCGCGCCTTACCGAGGACGCGCTGATGTCGCGCTACGGCACCTCCAGGCACTTCGTGCGGCAGGCGCTGGTGGATGCGGAGCGGCGTGGCATCGTCCGGCGCGAGAAGAATGTCGGCGCCACCGTGCGGTTCTACTCGGCCGAGGAGGTGCGGCAGATCTACGAGGTCAGGGAGATGCTGACCCGGCAGGCCGCGCTGATGATCCCCCTGCCTGCCCCGCAAGGCCTGATCGACGAGCTGAGCGCGCTGCAACGGCAATATTGCGCCAGGGCTGACGTGCAGGATCTGCGCGGCATCCATGAGGCCAACGACGCCTTCCACCTCGCGCTGTTCTCGGCCTGCGGCAATCCCTACCTGGTGCGCTCGCTGCAGGACTACATGAACCTGACGCTGCCGATGCGCGCAAAAAACCTCGCCGACCGTGAGGGCCTCGCGCAATCGCGGCGCCAGCACGAGCTGATGATCGAGCTGTTGAAGGGCCGCGACAGCTGGGCGCTGGCGCAGCTCTGCGTCGATCACATGCAGTTCAGCAAGTCGGATTATCTGGCGAGGATTGCAGGCGACAGCTAGGGCGCGGCCACTCCTTCGCCTCTCCCCGCTTGCGGCAGGGCTATCGCATATGAATCGTTGCGGCGGCCTGCGCGCACGCCGCGCCCTTCGAGACGGCGCTCATGCGCCTCCTCAGGATGAGCCTAATCGGCGTCAGTGCCCGTTGAAACCCCTGCCGCGCAACTCCGTCCCCATCCTGGGGAGCCCGCCTGAAGCGGGCGTCTCGAAGGATGGCCGCGGGAAAAGTCTTCAAATGCGATAGCCCTGCCGCTTGCGGGGAGAGGCCGGAATTTGCGAGAGCAAATTCCGGGTGAGCGGGACTCTCCGCGAGTCCAACTCTCACCGTCGCTGCGGAAACTTCCCCTCACCCCAACCCTCTCCCCGCAAGCGGGGCGAGGGAGCGTACCTGCGTTGCCGCCCCGCCGGTGCAGCAACAGGGCAACGTTGGCGGAATTCATCCAAGCAGACGAATATTCTTCTGGTAGATGACGCTCAATCACTCAACCGATTAACCGGTTGTTAGACGACTCTATCCCAAATGGCTTTTGAAAAACATAACAACCATGCCGGGTTCCATTGCCCGGAGCAATCACATGAATGTACCCGGTTTCCTGATCGCAGTGGCCTTTGGCGGAGCATTCTTCGCCGCGGAGTATGCGTGGTACTACCAACCCGCTTTCCTCGACCCGGACGTCCTGTTCAGCACGTTCTCCTCGGAACATTCGAAAGCGCGCGCAGCCGTCAAACATGTGCTGATCGACCCGGCCTCGGCCAAATTCAGCGCATTGCATTCAGTCGAGGCCGGCGCGGCGAGGTATGTTTGCGGCGGCGTCAAAGCCAGGGACACGTCCGGCCAGTTCATCGATGTCGCTTTCGTCTACACCGTGGCCATTGATTTTGCCCGCATCGATGACGATGGACGGATCACGCATCAGCGCTCGGGATACCGACCTTGCCCCACCGAGGAGGACAAGGTCGCGCAGCAGCGGCCGGGCGTGTCACCCGGCGTGGCGGCGGTCGTCAAAACCGTTCAGAAAGTCGCGCCCGACGTGCAGACGTCGGTTGCCGCCGGCCTGACGATGCCTGGAGGCTCGGCGGGCGGATCGTCGTCCGGTGGCACGATAAAGCAGCAGGTCCGCGAACTCGCCGCAAAGACCTCGCCTGATGCCGCAAATGGACGGAGGTCAAATCCGGCCGCGGCCCGCGGGGCTGCCAGGGTGAAGGAGAGTGAGTGGCAAGCCGATCGGCCTCCGGCCGCCTGGCCCACATTCCCTCCGGATCACGCATTGGCGCGATCAACCCTGAAACGAACTCCGTCCGAAGCACTGGCCCTGGCGAAGGACGTCGAGGACCGCTGGAAGAAGGCGGAGTCATCGGCGGGCAGCTCGATGCGTCCTTCGCCGGAAGAGATCAACGAGGCCTGCCGCGCGCTGCTCACGATCGATTCCAGGGACGCCGACTATCCAAAAGCGTGGGCCGCCTTCACGCGACTGCAAAAGATAAGTCAGGACATGGCCCGCGGCTGATGTCGCGCAAGTCCGTTCAGTACCGTCTCAGCAGGCCGCGCGCCACGCTGGTCTCGCCATGATCGGCGCAGGCCCGTGTCGGGTTCCTGATCAAGTCCGTCCGGACCTGCCGGAATGTTCTTCTGGCTGCCTCGGCCACCTCGGGGCGGTATTTTCCGGGATCGTAGCTCTCGCCATCAAAGGCCTTGATGGCCGCAGCATAGGCGTCGATCATCGCCATCGCCGCATCGGGGCTGCCCAGAAGCCGGGCGCCGAGTTGAACGCTGCCGCTGCCGTCGACCTGATAGCCCGTGCATCGCTGCTCCAGCACCGCGGATGCGGTGACGAGCTGGTCGAGAAACGTCGCTTCGGCCTCGCTGAGAGCTGCGGCTTGCGCCGGCCCTGGCACGATCATCGCGAGCAGTGCGACAGCGGGCAACTTGATTTTCATGCTCAGCCGATCATGTGGACCGATCAGGCGCGCCCCTGACGGCCTATGACAAGGCCGTACACAAACAGGAGGATGATGGCGCCGACCACGCTTCCGATGAAGCCGGCGCCCTCTCCGAACCGGTACCATCCCACGGCCTGACCGAGCCATGTCGCGACGAAGGCGCCGACAATGCCCAGGACCGTGGTCAAGATGAAGCCCTTGGGCTCGGACTTGTCGCCGGGCATGATGAACTTCGCGACCAGTCCGACGAGAAATCCGATGATGATCGTCCAAAGGATGCCCATGTCCATGCTCCATCCGGTCAATTCGCACAATAAGGTCTGAACGAATACGTGATCGTTTGGATGGGCCAGACGATCCCCCGAACGACGTTGATCTAGATCAATGGGAAGACGCGGCCGGCTAGCTGCCACGAAACGAGCCGCATATATCCGAGACGGAACGCCGCTTGCCCCAGCGCGTTGGAAGCCTCGAGATTCGTCCATCGTCTTTCGGACGCACGGTGAGGATTCATCGGGCATGTCAGCCCGAGAAGGGTTGGCTGCCGCGCCGGTTTGAACAATGAGGGTCTGCGGAGCAATGCGGGCCGGTTTGTTCATCGCATTGATTGCAGCGGCCTGGCTCGGCGGACAGGCCCGGGAGTCACTCGCACAAGCGCAATCTTCCGCTTCTCCGAGCGAATCCGGGAAAGCGTCTCCGCGAAAAGAAAGCGCCCCCAGGAAAGAAACGAGACGGCCGGCGGACCCGTTTACGGTGGGATTCTTGACCGGTACCCCGCAATGCACTGAATTCGCAATAGCTCAGGACATTGCGACCACACTCGCCAGCGGCCAAGAGACGGGCCCCCATGGCGAGGTCGCATTGCGAGTCCTGCCCATTGTGGGAAACGGCGGAGTCCGCAACGTCCTTGATGTGCTCACCCTCGCAGGTGCCGACGTGGCGATCGCGCCCGTCGTCCTGGCCGACCGGCTCCGGGAGACAAGAACCTTCGGAGATATCTCCGACAGGCTTACCTACATTGCCCCGCTCCATATCGAGGAGTTCCATCTTCTGGCGCGGCCGGAGATCGGAAGCCTGACGGAACTGACGGGAAAGAGAGTCAATCTCGGGGAGGACGGCAGTGCCAGCGCCGTTCTTGGCCGCGAAGTGCTGAACCGTCTGGGCGTCAAGATCAGCGAGTCGAACTTGGGACCCGAGGCCGCGCTGGAAGGCCTGAGAAAGGGAGATATCTCCGCCGCTCTGCTGGTCTCGGGAAAACCGATCAGCTTCCTGACGCAGGTCTCGCAACTCGATCGAATTCACCTGCTCCCCATCCCCTACTTCAAGGAGCTGCTGGAAAAAGATTATCTGCCATCGACGCTCCGTCATAACGACTACCCGAATATCATCGCCGCCGAAACAAGCGTCGACACGATCGCGATCAAATCCGCGCTTTTCGCCTACAATTGGCCGGGCGGCAGTGAGCGATTTCGGTTGCTGGAATTATTCGTCCGGACATTGTTCACGCGCTTTCCTGAATTTCTCGGCGATGCACATCATCCCAAATGGCACGAGGTGAACCTGGCCGCGCTGCTCCCCGGATGGCGACGGTTCGCACCGGCAGAGCGCTGGCTCCAGCAACAATCCGGCGGCGAAGCCGCGCTTCGCAAGGCGTTCGGCCGGTTTCTGGAGGGAAAGCCAACGGCCAATCCGCCAGACCGGGAAGAATTGTTCCGGGATTTCCTGCGCTGGCGAGAACGCAACCCGGGCAGGTGAGCTTGGCAAGCAAATCCGGCAGGAAAACCTCGGGAGATGTCGATGCGCAATGGTGTGGGGACAGCCCTGGTTGCGTTGCTCGCCTTGATCGGCGATGTGAGGCATCCCGCCGCCCAATTTGCTCCCTTCTTGCCGCCAGCGCCGCAGACGCTTGCACCGACCGCCACGCCACCGGCCGAGAAGGCCGAGCAAACCAGGGCAGCCCCTCACCGACGCAGCAAGGCGCACCGGAAGCGCGAAGTCGTTCGTCCACCGGCAAACCAACGGAAGGTCGCCGAAACGAACGGATATCGTCGGGTCAGCGATCTCGTGAACTTCCCGAAGTTCTTTCCGGGCCTCGGCATCATCTTCGTCAAGCCGGACACTTTGCCGCTGGGGCCCTTCCTGTGCTTCGATCGCAGGGATCGTCTGGTGGCGACCGTGTACATGGTCCCGATCAAGGACATTGACGACCACAAGTCATTGGATGGGGCGGGGTCAGCGACACCAGTTGATCACGTCAGCCTCTACTTCAACCCGGGTCACCCTGGCGTGGACGTGCCGCATTACCACGTGGTGCTCTGGCATGTGACCAGGAAACAGGAAGCGCGCGTTGCGAAATGAGGTGCGACAGCAAATGCGATCACGGGCCCCTAGCTTGTCCGACGAGTCACGGACGATCCGCGCCGGCGCTCGCGGAAATGCCTTGATACACGACAATTGCCAGCCTTGAGCCGCAAGCCGGCCGAGAAGGATCGGCCGCCACCCCCCTTGCGAAGTCTGAGGACGTCTCCGCCTCAGTGAGAGAAGACGCGCGTGCCGGAAATCCATGCCCGCGGGTTTCTGATGGGACTGGCCCCGATTTCCCAGCCCGCGCCACCCCACAGGGCGTCAACCACGCCGAGATCGCCCATGCCGTCACGGACAAAGAAGAGGTTTGGAACGGAGCCGGTCTGCAGCGCCCCGCTCTCGCCGTTGGCCTGCAGCTTCAACAGACACCAGACATCGGCAAGCTTGCTCTCGGCGCGAGCGCCCAGCTCATCGACGATCTGCGCGGCATTTGCGGGATTGTTCAAGACATGCGTCTGCAGGGACGTGTCGTCCGTGGTTTCGACCTTGACGGCGAACCGGCGCGCGAAGGTCGCGCCGAGCCACGAAATTTTCACGCGCGCGGTCGGCGTAATGTCCTCCCTGAAATACTCGCTGGCAACGAAGGATTCGGTCCGGGGGATGGCGGCCGTCGACGGGGGATCGAGCGGTTCACCAGGCTTGTGCTTGAGCGAGCATTCGATCTTCGTACGCGGAGCGAGCGTGCCCGAGCTGGCGCCATCGGACTTCCTCTCGTCGGCGTACGCGCTGAGAACCGATGCCGCCAGAACAATTATGAGACATGAGTTGAGCGCTAAGCGCCGCATTGCTGGCGTCCTTGAATGACCGATTCAAGAACAAGGTAAACCGTAGATTGCAGCTGTAAATCGACGATTAGGTTTCTGGTTAAGCTTAAAGCAAGGAACTCATTTGAGAGAAATGCGAGCCATCTCCGGAACCATGTGCGCCCTTCCGGCACAGGGCGTGATAAAGCGATTCAAGCCGCTTTACTTGGCTGCCAGACGCGCGATCGCTTGACCGGCCGGAGGAACCTGCGAGCCCGGTTCGGATATCGGCTGCGGCGTGGCGCGGCAGCATCTTGCCTGTGCGCGCAGCGGATCGTTCCACATCCAGCGCACACTCCAGGCCGAATTGTGGGCGTACGCCGGGATGCGCCAGAACCAGATGGTTTCGTAGACACTGTCCCCGAAACGCTCCACGTCCGGGCGCGGCGTAGGCCAGGATACCGCCGCGACGAGAGCGACCGTCAACACCGCGGCCCCTGAGAGAACCATCTTGCGCATTTTGCTTTTCCGCAATCGCTAGAATGAAAAGGCAGTCACGTCCGCGCGTAGCAATGGATAGAAGAAACGCTCACGTGTTCCGACAATAGAACGCCTATTTCCGAAAACGGAAATCCGGAACTCTACGGTGTGAATTCAGTCGTTAGGCGGAGGGGCGGTTCAAACCTCCACCGTCGTAGCGATCATGCCCCTCTCCCGGCTCCGCAAGCTGAGCCGGAGGGCATTCCTTTAAACGTCGACGCTACCGCTTATTCCAGTCGATGATGCGGCTCGGGTCGGCGTCGAACTCCATGCTGCAGAACGTACCGCCCTGGAAATAATCGCCGACCGGATCCGGCTTCAGCTTGGCCTGCTCCGCCATCGCGTGCTCGCGGAAATCCTCGGCGCGCCCCGTTGGACGATAGCCGAACTCGTAGGCGCGGTGGTTGTCCCACCAGGCGCGCTCGTTGAGGGAAGCGCCGTAGAAGATTTCGAAATGGATGTCGGGATGCTCTAGCCCGATGCGGCAGAGCTGCACGAGGTCGTCCGGCTTGAGCCAGATCGAGAGCCGGCGCTGGTCGAGCGGCATGTCACCGAAATTGCCGATGCGCAGGCAAGTCACCTTCAGCCCGTGCTTGTCGGCGTAGAGCGCTCCGACGGCCTCGCCGAACACCTTGCTCACGCCGTAGCGCCCGTCCGGGCGCGGCGTGACGTCGGTGCCGATCTTGTGGTGACGCGGATAGAAGCCGACGGCATGGTTCGACGAGGCGAACACCACGCGCTTGACGCCCTTGCGGTACGCGGCCTCGAACAGATTGTAGCCGCCGATGATGTTGGCCTGGAGGATCTGCTCCCAGGTACCTTCAACCGAATAGCCGCCGAAATGGATGATACCATCGACCCCCTCGCAGATCGCCTCGCATTGCGCGAGATCGGCGAGGTCCGCCGCCTTGAATTTCTCGTTCGCGCCGAGATCGGCCGGCGGCTTGATGTCGGAGAGCAGGAGATCCGGGTAGATCGGCGGCAGCAGTCTTCGCAGGCTCGTGCCGATCCCACCCGAAGCTCCCGTCATCAAGATACGCGGCATGTCGTCCCTCGCCGTTGGTGACCGATTTGCGGTGACGTGTCTCTAATGATAGCAGGTTTGTCCAGAGGGAACGAAACGAGAGAACCGGCATGAATGAGGCATCGTCCCACACCCAGCAGCGGCCGGGCTGGCGGCCCGCGGGCTATTATCCCGATCCGGCGGTCCGTGCGCTCGATCCCCGTTTCGAAAAATACTGGCTGAAACTGTCGGCGGTGGAGCGGCTGGCGACTGGCCTGCGCTGGGCCGAGGGTCCGGTGTGGTTCGGCGACGGGCGCTATCTGCTCTGCAGCGACATTCCGAACCAGCGCATCATCAAATGGGAGGAGGAGACCGGCGCCGTCAGCGTATTCCGCAAGCCCTCCAACTTCGCCAACGGCAACACCAGGGATCGCCACGGCCGGCTGATCACCTGCGAGCATGGCGGGCGGCGCGTGGTGCGCACTGAATATGACGGCAGCATCACCGTGCTGATGGATCAATTCAACGGCAAGCGGTTGAACTCGCCGAACGATGTCGTTGTTAAATCGGACGGCTCGATCTGGTTCACCGATCCGACCTTCGGCCTGCTCGGCAATTACGAGGGCTACAAGGCCGAGCCCGAGATCGAGCCGAACGTCTACCGGCTCGATCCCCAGACGGGCAAGGCGACGATCGTCGCCGAGGGCGTGCTCGGCCCGAACGGGCTGTGCTTCTCGCCTGACGAGAAGATCCTCTACGTCGTTGAATCACGTGGCGTGCCGAACCGAAAAATCCTCGCCTATGACGTCTCGCCTGAGGGCACCACGATCTCGAACAAGCGCGTTCACATCGATGCCGGCCCCGGCACGCCCGACGGCATGCGCTGCGACATCGACGGCAATCTCTGGTGCGGCTGGGGCATGGGCGATCCCGAGCTTGACGGCGTCGTGGTGTTCGCGCCCGACGGCGTCATGATCGGCCGCATCGCGCTGCCCGAGCGCTGCGCGAATGTCTGCTTCGGCGGCGTCAAGCGCAACCGCCTGTTCATGGCGGCGAGCCAGTCGATCTACGCGCTGTATGTGAATACGCAGGGCGCGGTGGGAGGATAGGCGGTGGTCTCTCCTCCCGTCATTGCGAGGAACTCTTGCGACGAAGCAAAGAGACTCTGGATTGCTTCGCTTCGCTCGCAATGACGGCGGACACGTCGCTCACGCTCCTTTGCTTCCGCACGATGACGACAAAAACGCCGGAGCAGTTGCCCGCTCCGGCGCTTCGTTCGTTCAACCGCTAAGACTTACGCCGCGTTGAAGCCGGCGACCGCCTTCACCTCGAGAAAATCCTCGAGGCCGAACTTGCCCCACTCGCGGCCGTTGCCCGACTGCTTGTAGCCGCCGAACGGCGCGCTGCGGTCGTTGGGCACGCCCTGCAGGTTGACGTTGCCGGCACGGATCTGGCGGCCGACGCGCTTGGCGTCCTCGACCGTCGGGCCCGTGACATAACCGGCGAGACCATACGGCGTATCGTTGGCGATGCGCACGGCGTCCGCTTCGTCCTTGGCGCCGATGATGGTCAGCACCGGCCCAAAGATCTCCTCGCGAGCGATCGTCATGTCAGGGGTGACGTCGGCGAAGATGGTCGGACGGACATAGAAGCCCTTGTTGACGCCTTCGGGCAGGCCCGGGCCGCCGGCGACGAGGGTAGCGCCCTCGTCGATGCCCTTCTTGATCAGGCCCTGGATCTTGTCCCACTGGCCGCGGTTCACCACGGGGCCGATGGTGGTGCCTTCGGCGCGCGGATCGCCGGCCTTGGTCTTGTCGGCGACGGCCTTCGCGATCGCGGCGACTTCCTTCATCTTCGAGGCCGGCACGATCATGCGCGAGGGCGCATTGCAGGACTGGCCGGAGTTGTTGAACATGTGCATCACGCCGCCGGTCACCGCCTTGGTGAGGTCGGCGCCCTCGAGGATGACGTTCGGCGACTTGCCGCCGAGCTCCTGGCTGACGCGCTTCACGGTCGGCGCCGCGCGCTTGGCCACGTCGATGCCGGCGCGGGTCGAGCCGGTGAAGGAGATCATGTCGATATCAGGGTGCTCGCTCATGGCGGCGCCGACCTCGGGGCCGAGGCCGTTGACGAGGTTGAACACGCCCTTCGGCACGCCGGCTTCATGCAGGATTTCCGCGAAGATGAGCGCCGAGGTGGGCGTGAACTCCGACGGCTTCAGGATCATGGTGCAGCCGGCGGCGAGCGCAGGCGCGACCTTGCAGGCGATCTGGTTGAGCGGCCAGTTCCAGGGCGTGATCATGCCGACCACGCCGATCGGCTCGCGCAGCACCATGGCGGTGCCGACCGGCTCCTCGAAATGATAGTTCTTGAGCACGTCGAGCGTGGTCATGAGATGACCGAGGCCGGCACCGGCCTGCAGCTTTTCCGCCATCGGCAGCGGCGCGCCCATCTCGTCGGAGACGGCGGCGCCGATCTCCTTGATGCGGGTCTTGTAGACCTCGATGATCTTGGTGAGCAGCGCGACGCGCTCCTCGCGGCTGCTCTGGGAGAACGTTGCAAAGGCGCGCTTGGCGGCGGCAACGGCCTTGTCGACATCGGCCTTTGAGCCGAGCGCAACCTCGTACATCGCCTCTTCCGTCGCGGGATTGACCACGGCGGTGGACTTCTTGACGGCGGGATCGACCCAGGCGCCGTCGATGTAGAATTGCATGCGATTGACCATCGTTAACCTCTTCTTGGGGCTTGGAGGGGGCGTTTCGGCAGGCATCCTTGCACGAAAGCGCCGGCAATTGAACCCGCCATATGCGGGGCCAGCGTTGCGGCGGACGGAGGTTATATGAGCCGGTGGCGGGAACGAGGCAAGGTGGCGCCACAACCACAAGGCGGAGTTGGTTTGCCAAGGTGGCTACCAGCTGCGGTCCCAACACCCGCCGCGGGGTATGGGCCCCGGCCTTCGCCAGGGCGAACGAGGAGGTTACTTCCCACTACACCGCCATCTTCCGATGCAGCACCGGGGCGCCGGTGGTGAGGCTTTCGGCCGCATCGATGATGGCGTTGGCGTCGATGCCGTAGTGGCGATAGAGGTCCGCGATGCTGCCGGTCTGGCCGAACTGCTCGACGCCGAGCGCCTCGACGCGATGGCCGCGGACGCTGCCGAGCCAGCCGAGCGCGGATGGATGGCCGTCGATCACGGTCACGATGCCGCAGTCGCGCGGCAGCGGCGCCAGCAGCTTCTCGATGTGGCTGAGATGCTGCACGCCGCGGCGGTCCCGCCGCAATGTCCGTGCGGCGGTCCAGCCCGCATGCAGGCGATCCGCCGAGGTGATCGCGAGCAGGCCGACATCGCGGCGGCTTTCGCCGATGAAGCCGGTGGCTTCGATCGCTTCGGGCGCGACCGCGCCGGTATAGGCGATCACGACCTCGGCATTCGGGCCCGGCTTGCGCAGCCAGTAGGCGCCGTCGGTGATGCCCTGCTGCAGTTCGCCCGTCATGATCCGCTGCGCCTGCTCGATGCTGCGTGTGGACAGGCGCAGGTAAACGGAGCCGCCCTCGCCCGGCTCGCGCTGCATGTGCTGGAACCCCCAGCCCATGATCACGGCGAGTTCGTCGACGAAGGCCGGCTCGAACGAGGCGAGCCCATCCTGCGCCATGCCGATCAGGGGCGTTGCGATCGACTGGTGCGCGCCGCCCTCGGGCGCGAGCGTGATGCCGGACGGCGTCGCCGCCACCATGAAGCGCGCATCCTGGTAGCAGGCATAGTTCAGCGCATCGAGACCGCGCTCGATGAAGGGATCGTAGAGCGTGCCGACCGGCAGCAGCCGCGCGCCGTTGATCTGGTGCGACAGGCCGAGCGCCGAGAGCATGATGAACAGGTTCATCTCGGCGATGCCGAGCTCGAGATGCTGTCCCTTGGGCGAGGCGTCCCAGTTATAGGTGGAAGGAATTTTCTCGCTGCGGAATAAGTCCGCCTTCTCCGCGTTGGCGAACAGGCCGCGCCGGTTCACCCAGGGACCGAGATTCGTCGAGACGGTGACGTCGGGCGAGGTCGTGACGATGCGCTTTGCGAGTTCGCTCTCGCCGCGCGCGATCTCGTTCAGCACGAGGCCAAAACCCTGCTGGGTCGACATCTGCGGCGACGGCTTGAAGCTGAGCTGCGCGGGCACCTCGATGACAGGCGCGGTGAGACGGCGACCGTCCTGGTTGAACGGCACGCTTGCGAGAAAGGCATCGAGCTCGGCGGCGGATTGCGCGAGGCCCTCGTACTTGTCCCATTCGTGCCCGGGGCGGATGTTCTGGCTGTCGCGATATTTCTCCATCTGCGCGACCGTCATCAGGCCGGCATGGTTGTCCTTGTGACCCTGGAACGGCAGGCCGATGCCCTTGATGGTGTAGGCGATGAAGCAGACCGGGCGATCGTGGTCGATGGACCCGAACGCCTCCAGCATGCTCGCCATGTCGTGGCCGCCGAGATTCGACATCAGCGCCAGCAGCTCCTCGTCGCTGCGCTTGTCGATCAGCTTCGTGATCGGCCCCTGATCGCCGATCTCGTCATGCAGATGCTTGCGGAAGGCCGCGCCGCCCTGGAAGCACAGCGCCGCATAGAGCGCGTTCGGACAATTGTCGATCCAGCGCTTCAGCGCCTCGCCGCCGGGCTCCGCAAAGGCTTCACGCATCAGGCGGCCGTATTTCACGATGACGACGTCCCAGCCGAAATTGCGGAACATGGTCTCGAACTTTTCCCAGAGACCTTCGCGCACGACGGCATCGAGCGACTGGCGGTTGTAGTCGACCACCCACCAGGTGTTGCGCAGCCCGTGCTTCCAGCCTTCGGCCAGGGCTTCGAAGATGTTGCCCTCGTCCATCTCGGCGTCGCCGACGAGTGCGATCATCCGCCCCTCGCGGCGGTCCTTCATCCAGCCATGCGCCTTGACGTAGTCCTGCACCAGCGAGGCGAACAGCGTCTGCGCGACGCCGAGGCCGACCGAGCCGGTGGAGAAATCGACGTCGTCGACGTCCTTGGTGCGCGAGGGATAGGACTGCGCCCCCTTGAAGCCACGGAAATTCTCCAGCTTCTCGCGGCTCTGCCGGCCGAACAGATACTGGATGGCGTGGAACACCGGGCTCGCATGCGGCTTCACCGCGACGCGATCCTCGGGCCGCAGCACATGGAAATACAGCGCCGACATGATGGTCGCGAGCGAGGCGGACGAGGCCTGGTGGCCGCCGACCTTGAGTCCGTCCGCATTCGCGCGGATATGGTTGGCGTGGTGGATGGTCCAGGACGACAGCCACAGCGCCTTGCGGCTGAGGGCGGTCAATATGTCGAGGCGGGCGGAATCAACGGGCATGGCAATGCGCTCCCGGAAACAGGTTCTGGCGATGATACGCCGACCGCCGGCACCAAACTTCTCAATTTTTCGCGCCATACCTCCAATTATTGGGATACTTTACTAACTTGATCCGCCAAAGACAGGTTTCATTCCAATGCCCGAGCTCGACCCCATTGACCGCAAGATCCTCAGCCACCTCCAGAACGATAGCCGCCTGACCATGCAGGAGCTCGCCGACAAGGTCGGGCTCTCGGTCTCGCCCTGCCATCGCCGGGTCAAGCTGCTGGAGGAATGCGGCGTCATCTCGCGCTATGTCGCAACCGTCGACCAGAAGGCGCTCGGCCTGCACGTCAGCGTGTTCATCTCGATCAAGCTGGCACGGCAAAAGGAAGAGGACCTCAACCGCTTCGCCCGCGCCATCTCGAAATGGGACGAGGTGCTGGAATGTTACCTGATGACGGGCAACCGCGACTACCTGCTGCGCGTGGTGGCGGCCGATCTCGCCTCCTACGAGACCTTCCTCAAGACCAAGCTGACCCGGCTCGACGGCATCGCCTCGATCGAATCGAGCTTCGCGCTGAGCCAGGTGAAGTATTCAATCGCGCTGCCGGTGTGATGGATTGTCATTGCGAGGAGCCCTTCGCGACGAGGCAATCCAGACTGCCTCGATGGGTTAGCCGGGCAGATGCGCGAAGCGCGCCTGATCGGCGTAACCCACCTCTTCTGCCATCGCGGCAAGAGAAATGGTGGGTTACGCCGCGCGGACTGCGCTTCGCGCGGCCGCAGGGCAAACCCGCCCAACGAAGCGATCACCGCCACGGCTGCACGATGATCTTGGTGTGGACTTCCGGATTGGCCAAATCCGCGAACGCCTTGGCGACGCCGTCGATACCGACCTCCGCCGTCACCATGGCGGCCGCATCCACCTGCCCGTCCGCAATCAGGCGCAGCGACGCTGCAAGCTCCTCCGGCGTGTAGCCGAGCACGTACTGGACGTTGAGCTCCTTCATGATGCCGAGCATCGGCTCGCTCTCGTCGGTCTCCATGCAGACGCCGACCACGACAATGCGCGCATCGCGCGGGGCGCCCTCGAACACCTGCTGCAACAGGCCGGGCACGCCGACACACTCGAAGATGATCGCCGGTTTCAGCGCCGGCAGCATGGCCTGGAACGGCGGCCGTGCCGCCTTCTCGGCCTCCGACATCTGCGCATGCTCGGCCCAGGTCGCGTAGGGCTGCGACACCCTGGGATCGACGACGATGTCGGCGCCGAGTTTTTCGGCGAGCGCGCGCCGCGCCGGCGAGTAGTCCGCGGCAACGATCGGATGCAGACCCCTGATCCTCAGCGCAGCGATCACCGCGAGCCCGACCGGGCCGCAGCCTATCACCAGCGGCACCTCGCCGCCCTGAATATTCGCCTTCGCCACGGCATGGACGCCGACCGCGAGCGGCTCGGTCAGCGCGGCGTGCTCCGGCGGAAGACCATTGGGGACTTCGAGCAACAACGGTTCGCTCAGCAGCATCTGCTCCGCATAGCCGCCGACGAATTCGTTGGAATAACCGATGCCCTTGATGCCCTCCGGCGTCAGCAGCGCGGGCAGCGAGCAGACATGCGTCCCCGGCTTGAGCCGACGTTCGGTGCCCGGGCCGTAATCGACGATCTCGCAGCAGAACTCGTGACCGAACACGACGTCGCGCGACAGATCCATCGGCGTGCGACCGGTCTTCCGTGCCATCTCCACCATGCGCGGAGCGTGCTGACGGGCATGCAGGTCGGAGCCGCAGATGCCGCAGGCGAGCGTCCTGACCAGAACCTGACCGGCACTGGGCTTCGGCTCGGCCATCTCCCCAACGACAATCTCGCCATCCCTGAAAATCGCGGCGCGCATCCGGCTCCTCCCGTGTTGTTGGAGCCGTTGATAGCACGAAGCGCGAGAACTTGCGTCAGGCGTTCGGGGAACGCTCGGCTTGCACCAGCAGCTGGGCGCGACGGACGCGCTCGCGATGGGCGATGTAGAGACCGCTTGCGACGATGAAGGTCGCGCCGACGATGGTCCAGATGCTCGGCACCTCGCCGAAGATGAAGAAGCCGAGAATGCTGACCCACAACAACTGAGAGTAGGAGAACGGCGCCAGCACCGAGGCATCGCCGTAGCGATAGGCCAGCACGACGATCCACTGGCCGGCGGTCGAGGCGACCCCGATGAAGATGCCAAGCGCGATTGCGGTCCAGGACGGCGTCACCCAAACGAATGGCACGATTGCGGTGAGGATCGCAAGACCGGTCAGTGAGGAATAGGCCATGGTGGTGACGACGGCCTCGCGGCCGCTCATCATCCGCGTCAGGATCAGCGTGCCGGCCCAGCAGGCCGCCGAGACGACGGGGAAGAAAGCAGCCGGATGGAACGCGCTGGTGCCCGGGCGCAGGATGATCAGCACGCCGACGAGGCCGAGCGCGGTGGCGAACCAGCGGCGCATGCCGACCTTCTCGCCGAGGAACACGATCGAGAGCGCCGTCACGAACAGCGGTGCGACGAAGCCGGTGGCGGACGCCTCCGCGATCGGGAGGAAGCCGAGGCCCGTGATGAAGAACAGCGAGGAGCCGAGCAGCACCGCGCCGCGCATCACGTGCAATCCGGAACGCTCGGTACGCATCGCGTAATACGGCGAGGACCGCAGCATCACCGGCGTGAAGATCAGCGCGAAGGTGAGAAAGCGGATCCAGGTGATCTCGATCGACGGCAGGCTGGTCGAGAGATATTTCGCGGCGGTGTCGGAGCAGCCGAGGAATACCGTCGACAGCAGGATCAGCGCGATGCCCTTGAAGGGATGATCGACGCGCGCGGGTGCGCGGCGGCGAACATGCTTCTTCTCGGGCATGGGCACGGAAATACTGTCGAGCCTTGCGGCTGCGGCTGGCGGCGGGGTCACGGCTGGAACTCGGGAAGAATGTGAATCGAGTGTGCTGTAAAAAACGACAAATGCGCCGCTTTCACAACTTCCGAAAACAGGATGCCGATATGCGCTGATCGCCGCGCGCGTCAATACTCCATTAACAATGCGCGTTTGTGCACTACAGCATGGGCAGGCTACGCGGCTTCGGACCGCGCGGTAACGCCGCATCGAGCGCCGAAATCTCCTCTTTCGTCAGCACGAGATTACCCGCTGCCGCATTTTCGCCGGCGTGTTCCGCGGACGAAGCCTTCGGGATCGCGAAGACCGTAGTCGCACGAGTGAGGAAGCTCAGCGCGACCTGGCGCGGTGTCGCGCGTCGCGCCTCGGCGATACGCGCGAGCACGGCGCCGCCCTTGCTGTTGCTCGCCGGGAAATCATCGTGGCCGAACGGCGAATAAGCGACGACGGCAACGCCATGCTGCTCGCACCACGGGATCACCGCATGCTCGATGGCGCGTTCCTTCAGATGATAGAGCACCTGATTGCAGGCGATCCGCCCTTCGCCCGAGACATCGAGAATCTCGTCGAGATCGTCAGCATCGAAGTTGGAGACGCCCCACGATCTGATCTTGCCTGATGTCACCAGGTCCTCGAACGCGGCGACGGTGTCTTCGAGCGGATAGGAACCGCGCCAGTGCAGGAGATAGCAGTCGAGCCGATCGGTCTTCAGCCGCTTCAACGAGCGCTCGCACGCCGTGATGGTGCCACGGCGCGAGGCGTTGCTCGGCAGCACTTTGGAGACGAGGAACACTTCATCGCGCCGGCGCGCGATCGCATCGGCAATGACGAGTTCGGCATCGCCATACATCTCGGCGGTATCGATGTGGGTCATGCCGAGATCGAGCCCGCGCTGCAGCGCCGCGATCGCGTGCTTGCGGTCGCCGTGGTCGAGGTACCAGGTGCCCTGCCCAATGACGGAGACCTTGGCGTTTGTTTTGCCGAAGGGGCGTGTGTTCATGTTGGGTCCGATCTCGCTGTTTCTTCACCCTCTCCCCGTTCTTACGGGGGAGAGGCGAAGAGCTCACAGTCCACCGATATCCGCCATCAGAACGCTGCCGGTCGCAGACTCCGTGATGTAGAGCCGATCCCGGTTTTCGCCACCGATGGCGACATTGGTGCAGTTGGGCCCGGCGCACGACTTGATCCGCGCGATCAGTTCCCCGTTCGGCGCGAACACGAAAACGTGTCCGAGCGAGGCATGGCCGACGAACAAGCGCCCTTTCGCATCCATGGTCATGCCGTCAGGGCCGCTGGTGCCGAACAGCGAGCAGAAGCGGCCGACCTTCGACACGCTACCGTCCTTCATGAACGGCAGCCGCCACACCGCGTTGTCGCGCGTCATCGCAACGAACAACACGGTCTCGGTCGGATCGAGCACGAGACCGTTCGGGCTGATGCCGGTGTCGAGCAGGCAATCAAGCCGGCCATTCGATGCGAGACGATAGACCCGTCCGCTCGGATCATGCAGACCGGTCTGGCCCTGATCGGTGAAATAGATGTCGCCATTGGACGCCAGATGCAGGTCGTTGCAGCCGCGGAACGACTCCGAATTGCGCGCGGTCAGGATGGACTTGATGCGCCCCGTCTTGGGGTCGAGCTCCATGATGCCATGCATGTAGTCGGCGACCAGGATGCGGCCGTCGGCGGCGATCTTCAGCCCGTTCGGCCAGCCCTCATATTCGATCAGCAGCGACCATTCGCCCTCCGGCGCGACCCGGAAGATGCGGCCGAACGGAATGTCGACGACATAGAGATGGCCGTCCCTGTCGATTGACGGACCTTCGATGAAGGAGTCCGTCGGCACGCCCGGGCGATTGGCGTCAGCCCAATCGGTCCGCTCGCCTTTGCGGCGGAATTTTTCGGGCATCGCGGAGAACAGCCTGGTCTCGATCAGGCGCGGCGGCGTTTCCAGATACATCATTGTTGTTATCGTTGTTGGGCTGGCGGGATGCGCGACAGCATAGGGCAGAATGGAGGACGCGTCGACAGGACGACGATGGGGAGACGGGTGTGCCCCGCCTCCGCAAAGCCGTCATTGCGAGCGCAGCGAAGCAAATCCAGAATCCCTGCGCTGAAAGACTCTGGATTGCTTCGCTGCGCTCGCAATGACGACGGAGAGAGCCAGCCCTACCCGCCCGCGCTTGCGACCTTCTGCTGCGCCGGCGCGATGTCCGTCGTCGCGATCAGGCGCTTCAACTCGGGGATGCAGGAGCCGCAATTGGTGCCGGCCTTGAGTTTTGCGCCGATCTCGGCCGCGGTGCGCGCGCCGCTGGCGATGGTGTCGCAGATGGTGCCGCGCCCGACGCCGAAGCAGGCGCAGACGATCGGGCCGGTCGAGGCGACGCCTTCGCTGGATTTGCCCGACAGCAGCATGCGCCGCTGGTCGTCGGTGACCTGGTCGGCCACGAACAGGCTCTTCACCACCTCCCAATCGCCGGCGTCGTGGGCGGGGCCGACGAACAGGCAGGTCTCGATGCGATCGTCCGCGAACGAGGCGGCACGATAGACGCCGCCACCGAAGTCGCGATACTCGGCAACGTCCTCGCCGGCGACGCTCACGAGCCAGGCTGGCCAGCGCGCGAGGTCCGCATTGTCGGCGAACAGATAGCCGAAGCCGCCAGCCACGGTGACGCGGGTCCACAACAGGTTCTGCGGCAGCTCGAGCTGTTTTCGCGAGAGCGCGAAGCCGCGGAAGACGAATTCATAGGGCGCGATCGCGGCCGGTGTCGCCTTGGACTCGGGCTGGCCCGAGAACGGGTCGGTGAAGGACTGCACCAGCGCACCGACGCGGCCGTGCGAGGCGTTCATCGCGCTCCAGTGGATGGGCACGAACAGGGTCCCGCGCTGCTGCCCATCGTTGACGACGGCCTTCAGGATGCACTGGCCGTAGTCGGTGGTGATGCGGGCATAGCCGTCATGGGCGATGCCGTATTTGCCGGCGTCATCGGGATGGATCTCGACGAACGGCTCGGGCAGATGCGCGCCGAGGCGCTGGCTGAGGCCCGTGCGCGTCATGGTGTGCCACTGGTCGCGGATGCGCCCGGTGTTGAGCCGCAAGGGACGCGACGGACCGGTCTCGCCGCGCAGCGTCGGCACCTCCGGCGCAATGAAGCGGCCCTTGCCGTCATTGGTGAAGAAGCCGCCCTGTGCGAAGAAGCGCTCACCCGGCTCAGCGCCTGCGCGCGCCGGCCATTGCACCGGCTTCAGCGCGTCGAAGGCTTCGTCCGACAGCGAGCTCAGCGCGCCGATGTCGAAATCGCGCCTGCCGTCGTTTTCGAAAGCCGAGAGCGCGGCATGCTCACGAAAGATATCGGCGGCGGATTTGTAATTGAAACTGTCGCCGAAGCCGAGGCGCTTTGCGGTCTCGCTCAGGATCCACCAATCGGGGCGCGCCTCGCCCGGGGCCGGCAGAAACGAGCGCTGGCGCGAGATGCGCCGCTCGGAATTGGTCACCGTGCCCGACTTCTCGCCCCAGGCGAGCGCCGGCAGCAGCACATGCGGGCCGGCCTCGACGGTGTCGTTGGAGAGCACGTTCTCGGACACCACGAACAGCTCGAGCTTCTTCAGCGCCGCACGCACGAAGTCCGCATCGGGCAGCGACACCGCGGGGTTGGTGCCCATCACCCAGAGCGCCTTGACCTCGCCGCGGTTGATCGCCTCGAACAGCTGCACCGCCTTCAGGCCCTCATGCGTGGCGATGCGCGGCGCCTTCCAGAACCGCCTGACGCGGTCGATATCGGGCGGCGTAAAGCCCATATGCGCGGCGAGCATATTGGCGAGGCCGCCGACCTCGCGGCCGCCCATCGCGTTGGGCTGGCCGGTCAGCGAGAACGGCGAGGCCCCGGGCTTGCCGATGCGCCCCGTGGCAAGATGGCAGTTCAGGATCGCGTTGACCTTGTCGGTGCCCTGCGCCGACTGGTTCACCCCTTGCGAATAGAGCGTGACGACCTTCTCGGTGTCACGGAACATCTTGAAGAAGGAGCCGACGTCCTGCTCGGAGAGGCCCGTGGCGAGAGCGGTCGCAGTGACGCTGCCGGCGATGTTGCGCGCGCGCGCCAGCGCCTCGTCGAAACCGCTGGTATTCGCAGCGATATAGTCCTGGTCCAGCGCGCCATTATCGGCGAGATGGACGAACAGGCCCGAGAACAGCGCAGCGTCGGTGCCGGGCTTGAGGCCGAGGAACAGATCGACGTCGCTCGCTGTGTCGGTGCGGCGCGGATCGATCACGATTATGCGCGCGCCGCGCTCCCCGCGGTTCTTCAGCATGCGCTGGAACAGCACGGGATGGCACCAGGCCGCGTTCGAGCCGACGAAGACCAGGAGATCGGCCTGGTCGAGATCGTCGTAGCAGCCGGGCACGGTGTCGGCGCCGAAGGCGCGGCGATGGCCAGCGACCGAGGACGACATGCAGAGCCGCGAATTGGTGTCGACATTCGCCGTGCCGACGAAGCCCTTCATCAGCTTGTTGGCGACGTAATAGTCCTCGGTGAGGAGCTGGCCGGAGAGATAGAACGCGACCGCGTCGGCGCCGTCGCGGGCCACGATATGGTGCATGCGGTGGGCGACGTGGTCGAGCGCATCGCTCCAGGCGACGCGCTCCAAAACGCCCTTGCAGCGGATCATCGGGTAGAGCAGCCGGCTCTCCAGCCCGACGGTCTCGCCGAGCGCCGAGCCCTTCGAGCACAATCGGCCGAAATTGGCGGGATGATCCGGATCGCCCGCGATCGCCGCGCCGCCCTTGCCGTCCGGCGTTGCCAGCACGCCGCAGCCGACGCCGCAATACGGGCAGGTCGTTTTGGTGGTGCGGAGATTTGGGTCGATCGCCGTCATCTCAAGCTGCTTTCGAAGGCTGCGCGAGCACGCGGCCGAACATCATGTCGGTGCGGATCGCCGCCACCTTGTCGCGATTGCGGATCAGCTCGAGATACCAGAGCGCATCGAGCGTATCGCCGATCAGCACCGCGCCGGTGAGCCGGCCGTCGGCGATGACGAGCTTCTTGTAGGTGCCGCGCCTGCGGTCCGACAGCACGAGGCTCTCGCTGCCCTCCCCGCCCATGAAGTCGCCGGCCGAGAACACGCTGACGCCGGAGACCTTGAGGTTGGTCGAGACCACGCTGCCCTGATAGGCGGCGGGACGGCCGGCAAGATGCCGCGCCAGCACGCGCGCTTGCTCGTAGGCGGGCTCGACCAGGCCATAGCAGGTGCCGCGATGCTCGGCGCATTCGCCGAGCGCGAAAATGTCGGAGGAGGAGGTCTGCATCACGTCGTTGACCACGACGCCACGATTGACCGCAATCCCCGCCTCTTTCGCCAGCGCGACGTTCGGCTTGATGCCGGCGGCGAAGATCACCGCATCTGCCTCGATGCGGCTGCCGTCGGCAAGCTCGACGGCCTCGACGTGGCCTTCGCCATGGATGCGGGCGGTCGAGGCGCTGAGCAGGATGCGGATGCCCTTGCGCTCGACCAGCGTCTTGAGCAGGTCGGCCGCGGGCGCATCGAGCTGGCGCTCCATCAGTCGGTCCATCAGATGCAGCAGAGTCACCGACGCCCCGGCCTTGGCGAGACCATAGGCCGCTTCCAGGCCGAGCAGCCCGCCGCCGACCACGACGACCCGCTTCTTCGCCGCGGCGAGCGTCAGCAGCAGGTCGACATCGCGCGTATCGCGGAACGTGTGCACGCCGGCAAGATCCGCGCCGGGCACGTTCAGCCGTAGCGGCGTCGATCCCGTGGCGAGCACGAGCCTGGAATATTCCATGCTCTCTTCGCCCGCGATCTTGAGCTCGCGACGGCCGGTGTCGACCTCGGTGACGCGGTAGCCGCAGCGCACCGTGATACCGCGTTCACGCCACCAGTCCGCCGGCCTGAGCTCGATCTCGTGCGAACCGGTCTCGCCGGCCAGCACGGAGGAGAGCAGCACGCGATTGTAAGCGAGCCGAGGCTCATCTCCGATGACGGCAACCGCGTAACGGCCGAGTGCGGTCCTGGCGAGTTCATCGACAAGCCGCGCGGCCGCCATACCGTTACCGACGATGACCAGCGGTTCACTCACAAGGCATCTCCTATTCGGCGGCCTACGCTTGTGCGCCGTAGGCCTCGGAAATCATGTAGCCGGACAGCACGCGGTAGGCGTCGGTCCAGGACTTTGCCAGTTCGGGCGTCCAGGCTTCGCCGAGGCCCTTCTCCAGGGTCCACAGCAAGGTCGCACCGACCACGGGGTAGTGCTCGGCCTTGGCGCCGTAGGCGACGTGACGCTTGGCGAGCGCCGAGGCCGCAGGAAGAATCGACTCCAGGTTCGACAGGCCGCCGACCACGGCGGCGAGCATGCTCATCAGCTTCTTGCGCTGCTCGGTCATGTCCTCGGGAAACATCGCGCGCACGGACGGCGCCACCTCGAACAGGCGATCGTAGAACAGCACCGCGGCGGCTTCCGAGATCGGAGCGACCTTGGCGAAGCTCTGCTGGATGAGGGTAATCTGTTCGGGCGTCATGATGTTCTCCGGTCTGTTTCGGTCTGCCTTTGTCCGCGCCGTTGCGGAGAAGGTTCATGGGTCAAACGTCATCAGAGAGTCTTCTCCCCGCGTCCGGGGAGAAGCGAGATTCGTACCAAGTCTTATTTTTTGAGCATGATCTGGTCGGAAAACCGCTTCACACTTTTCCGGATCATGCTCAGACGCGCGCTTCGGCGAGGCCTGGCGCGCCTTCGCCCTGCGGGCTGCGACGCAGATAGAACCACCAGGTCAGGCCGAGGCAGGAGGCGTAGAAGGCGAGATAGACCGCGAGCGCGAGCTGCGGACCGCCGGTCAGGGCGATCGACTTGCCGAAGCCGCTCGGGATCAGATAGCCGCCGACGGCACCGATCGCGCCGATGAAGCCGACCGCCGCACCGCTCTCGATGCTCGCCGTCTTCAGGGCCGCGCTGCGTGCCGCATCGCCCTTGCCGCGCACCTTGGACAGGTTCTGCTCGCGGAAGATCGAGGGGATCATGCGGTAGGTCGAGCCGTTGCCGATGCCCGTCGTCACGAACAGGATCAGAAACATCGACAGGAAGCCGATGAAGTCCTTGTGCCCGACGAAGTAGAGCGCACCGACCGTCGCCGCCGCCATCACGATGAAATTCCAGAAGGTGATGACCGAGCCGCCGATCCTGTCGGCGAGCCAGCCGCCGAACGGGCGCGACAGCGAACCGACCAGAGGCCCGAGGAAGGCGATCGAGATCGTCACCGACGGAAACTGCGTCTTGAGCAGCAGCGGGAACGCCGCGGAATAGCCGATGAAGGATCCAAACGTACCGATATAGAGATACGCCATGATCCAGGTGTGCTTGCGCTTGACCACCGCGAGCTGGTTCCTGATCGACGACTTGGCCGTGGTCAGGTTGTTCATGAAGAACACCGCACCGAACACCGCGATCGCGATCGGCAGCACCCACATCAGACCGGCATTCTGCAGGAACATGCCGTCAACCGGGCTAGCCTGGAACAGGTTGATCACGGCGAGAGTCATCAGGATCGGGGTCAACAGCTGCACGCTGGAGACGCCGATATTGCCGCCGGCCGCATTGAGACCGAGCGCCCAGCCCTTCATCCGGTCGGGGAAGAAGAACGAGATATTGGTCATGCTGGAGGCGAAATTGCCGCCGCCGAGGCCTGCGGTCGAGGCGACCAGCAGCATCAGCCAGAACGGGGTATCGGGATGGCTGACGAAATAGGCGAGCGACAGCGTCGGGATGAACAGGATCGCCGCGCTGAAAATGGTCCAGTTGCGGCCGCCGAAGGTCGTGACCGCAAAGGTGTAGGGAAAGCGCATGAAGGCGCCGATCAGCCCCGGCACCGCGACGAGCTGGAACAGCTGGTCCGTGGTGTAGTGGAAGCCCGCCTGCGGCAGCTTGGTGGCGACGATGCTCCAGATCAGCCACACCGAGAAGCCGATGTGTTCGGCGACGATCGACCAGATCAGGTTACGCCGCGCGATGGTCTTGCCGCCCGCATTCCAGAACGCCTCATCTTCGGGGCGCCAGTCAGAAATCCAAGTCTGACTTAGAGTCGAATTCTTGGTCATACATTTTCCCTTCCAGGCTCACCGCTGCGTCGTTGCAGGCCCTGCCTCCGGTCACGGAGGCGCGCTCCGGGGCTTCACCCCGGTGGCGAGTTCACGATGCTGATTGATGATGTTGAGGGACGTCGTCGTTGGCGTCGCGCAAGGACGCTTCAATTTCCGTGCCAGTTGCGCGCGTGCTGGAAATACAGGGATTTCAGCACGTTATTCGTATTGCCCGAAGTTTTTGCAGTGATCTTTCGCACGTTGAATTTGCGGTTCGCTCAATCCTTATGCGACGCACAAGGATTGAGCTTGATGTCGATTTATTAGGCGCGGACGTCTCGCGTCTTAACTTTGGTTATGCGGCCTCAACGAAGCGATGACGCTCGTAGAGGAATTCGAGCACGCGCTGCCGGCACTTCAGATACGTGGTGTTGGTCGCGAGCTCGAGCCGCTTGCGGGGGCGCGCCAGCGGCACCTCCAGCACCTCGCCGATGCGCGCGCTCGGCCCGTTCGTCATCATCACGATTCGGTCGGACAAGAGCACGGCCTCATCGACGTCGTGAGTGATCATCAGGATGGTGTTGCCGAGCTTCTGGTGCAGCGCCATCACCGAGTCCTGCAGATGCGCGCGGGTCAGCGCGTCGAGCGCACCGAACGGCTCGTCCAGCAGCAGCACCTTCGGCTCCATCGCCAGCGCCCGTGCGATGCCGACGCGCTGCTTCATGCCGCCGGAGATCTCCGAGGGACGCTTGTCCCTGGCATGCGCCATCTGCACCAGGTTGAGATTGTGCATCACCCAGGTGTCCCGCTCGGCCTTCGTCTTGGTCCGGGCGAAGACCTTGTCGACGCCGAGCCTGACGTTTTCGTAGACGGTGAGCCACGGCAGCAGGCTGTGGTTCTGGAACACCACGGCGCGATCGGGGCCCGGCGAGTTGACCTCGCGGTTCTCCAGCAGCACGCCGCCGGTGGTGGCGGTCGTGAGCCCGGCAATGATGTTGAGCAGGGTCGACTTGCCGCAGCCGGAATGGCCGATGATCGAGACATACTGGCCTTTCTCGATGGTCAGGTTGATGTCCTTCAGCACCTCGGTCGTGGCAGCGCCGCGGGTAAAGATCTTGTCGATGTGGTCGAGCTTCAGATAGGCGGTCATGTGTCCCTTCCCCTTAGCTTGTCGCGGTGCCCCGGGTGACGATCTTGCCGAGGCCCGCGATCAGGCGGTCCAGCACGAAGCCGACGATGCCGACATAGAACAGCGCCAGAATGATCTCGCTGATATGCGAGGAGTTCCAGGCGTCCCAGATGAAGAAGCCGATGCCAACGCCGCCGATCAGCATTTCCGCGGCGACGATCGCGAGCCAGGACAGGCCGATGCCGATGCGCAGGCCGGTGAAGATGTAGGGCGCGGCCGCCGGGATCATGATCTTGGAGAAGAACTCGAGCGGATTGAGCTGCACCACCGCGGCGACGTTGCGATAGTCCTGCGGGATGTTGCGGATGCCGACCGCGGTATTGATGATGATCGGCCAGATCGAGGTGATGAAGATGACGAAGATCGCCGAGGGCTGGCCGTCGCGGAACGCGGCGAGCGAGAGCGGCAGCCAGGCCAGCGGCGGAATGGTGCGCAGCACCTGGAACAGCGGATCGAGCCCGCGCATCGCCCACACCGACTGCCCGACCAGCACGCCGAGCGCGATGCCGGCGATCGCCGAGAGCGAATAGCCGAGCGCGACGCGCTGCAGACTGGCGGAGAGATGCCAGAACAGGCCCTTGTCGATGCCGCCATGGTCGAAGAACGGATCGAGGATCAGCTCCTTGGTGTCCTTCATGACTTTTGACGGCGGCGGCAGCGCCGAGCCGGCGCGCCGGCAGACCAGCTCCCACACCAGCGTCAGCAGCGCGAGCACGACCAGCGGCGGGACGACGCGCACAGCGGTTTCCCTTGCCATCCGTGCGTAGGCTTCACTGCGCGGCGGCCGCTTCGGCGTCATCGCGACGACAGACGCGGCGGCGGCCGCCGGCGTCGCGGTCTCGACCTCGATCTTGGTGGCAGGCATGTTCATCGCAATATCTCTCCGGCTGCAAAAGACGATGCGGCCGCCCATGGGCGACCGCGAGGCTGCATCAGACTTCGACCCGCTTGATCGCGAGCGACTTCAGATAAGCAGCCGGATTTTCGGGATCGAACACCTTGCCGTCGAAGAAGGTCTCCTTGCCCCGCGAGGTGGAGGTGGGAATCTCGGAGGCCGCGACGCCGAGCGTCTTGGCTGCATCGCGCCACATGTCCTCGCGGTTGACCTTGGCGATCAGCGCCTTGGTGTCGAAGTTCGCCTCATACTTGCCCCAGCGGATGTCCTCGGTGAGGAACCAGAGATCGTGGCTCTGGAACGGATAGGAGGCGAAGTCGCGCCAGTACTTCATGATGTGCGGCGAGTTCTCGACCACCTTGCCGTTGCCGTAGTCGAACTTGCCGGCAGTGCGGTCGTAGACGTCCTCGACCGGGCAGTTGATCCACTGCCGCTTGGCCATGATGGTGGCGAGTTCCTGCTTGTTCTCGGCCTTGTCGGCCCATTGCTGGGCCTCCAGCACCGCCATCAGGATCGCCTTGGTCGCCTTGGGATATTTGTCGACGAAGGCTGCGCGCATGCCGAAGGATTTCTCCGGATGCTTGCTCCAGATCTCGCCGGTATTGACCGCGGTGTAGCCGATGTCCTGGTGGACGAGCTGCAGATTCCAGGGCTCGCCGACGCAGAAGCAGTCCATGGTGCCGACCTTCATATTGGCCACCATCTGCGGCGGCGGCACCACGATGGTCTCGATGTCCTTGTCCGGATCGATGCCGCCGGCGGCGAGCCAGTAGCGGATCCAGAGATCATGGGTACCGCCGGGGAAGGTCATCGCGGCCTTCACGGCCTTGCCGGAGGCCTTCTTCTTCTCCAGCGCCGCCTTGAACGGCGCCGCATCGGTGCCGAGCTTGAGGTCGGCATATTCCTTGGCGACCGAGATGCACTGCGCGTCGAGATTGAGCCGCGCCAGGATGTACATCGGCGTCGGCTGGTTGTTCTGCGTCACCTTGCCGGCCGAGATCAGGTACGGCATCGGGGTGAGGATATGCGCGCCGTCGATGCCGTTGCCTTCGGAGCCGAGCACGAGGTTGTCGCGCGTGGTGCCCCAGGACGCCTGCTTCTGCACGTCGACGTCAGGCACGCCGTGCTTGGCGAACAGGCCCTTGTCCTTGGCGACGAAGAGCGGGCCAGCATCGGAGAGCGCGATGAAGCCGAGCTTGGCGCCCTTGACCTCAGGGCCTGAATCCTGCGCGAAGGCGCCGGCGGGACAATTGAGTTTGGCGGCGGCGAGAAGGGCAGCAGTCGAGCCGGCGGCTTTCAACAATTGACGGCGGCTGAAGCCAGTCTCGGAGGGCCGGCGAATGCGCTTGGTCATGTGTAGTGTCGTCCTTTGCCTCGTTGCGGAATGATTGCGTCAGTGCGCACGAGCAGCCCGTCCGTCCGTGACGCCAGAAAAGGGCGCATGCGAACGCGCGACGGGGAGACCCCCGTTCGGGTGGCGTCGGCAAATCGGATGAGAAGTCTCGCGGGACGGCTTCAATGGCGTCGGCATGGAACTATTCAAGCTTCATGCCAAGCACGCAACAACAAAAAATCAATATAAATCAGCCACTTATATATGACGCGCCAGACTGCCGCAGGCCGGCTCCGCACGCGAAATTTGCGATTTGCTCAATGCTTGTGCGCCGCACAAACGTTGTGCAGACGCCCAAGCACAAGGCGGCAAGGCGGGCCAAAGCCGGACCGAAGCCGGCCTGCCCTGCGCCGTGCCGCATCGTTGCAGCCTCTGGCGGCTGCATCAGGAAGCTCAATGCTTCGCAGCCCGGTTACGATAGCCGGATCACGCCGGCTCCGCGGCCTTCGTCCCCAGCGGCTTCGGCGCCACGCCGCCGCCAGGCTTGAGGTGGAATTCGTAGCTCATCAGGTGCCAGCGCCCGTTCGCCTTGGTACCATCGGGCATCATGGGATCGTTGCGCGGCTCGACCTTGGCGACGAGGTCGTTCTTCACACCGAACACCACGTCGGAATCGAGATATTTGTCGCCGTCCATGAAGACGTGAGTGATGAGCGGCTCGTAGCCCTTGGCATTGACCAGGAAGTGCACATGTGCGGGGCGCATCGGATGACGATTGGTCTGCAGGATCATCTCGCCGACGGGACCATCGGTCGGGATCGGATAGCTGCACGGCAAAATGGTGCGGAAGAAGAAGCGGCCATCATCATCGGTGATGAAGCGCGCCCGCGCGGAGGCGCCGACCTCGTCATAATTCGCCTTCTGTGAATCATAGAAGCCGTCGTCGTCGGCATGCCAGACGTCGACGGGGACGTTCGCAAGCGGCTTGCCGTTGAGGTCGGTGACGCGGCTCTGCACGAACATCCGCTCGCCGGTCTTATTGTTCGGCGAGATGTCGGTGCCGTGCGCGGTCACCTTGTGCTCGCCGACATAGAACGGCCCGAGCACTGTGGTCTGGGTAGCGCCCTCGCGATCCCGGTGATTGACGGCGTCGACCAGCATGGAGACGCCGAGCACGTCGGACAGCAGGATGAATTCCTGGCGGGTGTCGGTGCACTTCTGCCCGGTCCGGGTCAGGAAATCGATGGCGTATTCCCATTCCTCGAAGGTGAGACCGGTCTTGCTCACGTAATCGTGCAGCGACTTCACCAATTCCTGGAGCAGGAATTTCGCCCGCGTATCAGGCGTCTGCTCGAAGCTCTTGACGACGGCTTCGGTGAGATCGGTCTCGTTGAACTGGGTCATGGTGCGCTTGCCCTCGCGTTTTTTCGTTGGCCCAAGCGGGCTGTCTGGAGGTGTTCCAGGCTGGAGCCTACACCAGTCGGCGGCCCCGCGTTAAGCGCGACCGGCTTGGAATGGGCCCGCCATTTGGCTATCACGGTCCCCTAGAAACTGCCCGGAGGAACTGATGCTCGCCCCCACCCCCGCCTCGCCCGAATCCGTCGGCATGTCCAAGGCCGCGCTCGACCGCGTCGATGCGCATCTGAAGAAGCGATACATCGATGCCGGCCGTTTCCCGGGCACGCAGCTCCTGGTCTATCGCCGCGGCAAGATCGCCCACAGCTCCGTGCAGGGCCTTGCGGATATCGAACGCAAGGTGCCGGTGAAGGACGACACCATCTACCGCATCTATTCCATGACCAAGCCGCTCACCAGCGTCGCCTTCATGATGCTGGTCGAGGAAGGCCTCGTCGCGATCGACGAGCCCGTCGCCAAATACATTCCGGAATGGAAGGATCTCGGCGTGTTCGTCGCCGGCACCGCGCCGGCGTTCCTGACCCGGCCGCCGTCGCGGCCGATGCTGATCGTCGACCTCTTGCGCCACACCTCCGGCCTCACCTACGGCTTCCAGCAGCGCTCCAACGTCGATGCGGCCTATCGCGCCGAGAAGCTCGGCGAGGTCGAGAAGTCGGGCACGCTGCAGACCATGATCGAGGGGCTGGCGAAAATCCCGCTGGAATTCTCGCCGGGCGAGTCCTGGAACTATTCGGTGGCGACCGACGTGATCGGCTACCTCATCGGCAAGATCTCAGGGGTGCCGTTCGAGCAGTTCCTCAAGACACGCGTTCTCGATCCGCTCGGCATGAGCGACACCGATTTCCACGTCCCAGCCTCGAAGGCGCACCGCTTCGCGGCCTGCTATTCGGCCGACCCGGGCGGCGGCATGACCTTCCACGCCGGCCAGCGCCGCGAGGGGCTGACGCTCCAGGACGACCCGACGACGAGCTCGTTCCTGTCACCGCCCTCCTTCATCTCCGGCGGCGGCGGATTGTGCTCGACGGCTGCCGACTATCTCACCTTCTGCCGCGCGCTGCTCAACGGCGGCGAGCTCGGCGGCGTCAGGCTGATCGGACCGAAGACGCTGGCGCTGATGACGACCAACCACATTCCCGGCGGCCGTGCGCTGCCGGAGGTGTCGCGCTCGCTGTTCTCGGAAGCGACCTATAACGGCATCGGCTTCGGCCTCGGCTTCGCCGTGACCATGCGCCCGGCCGAGACGCTGATCGCCGGCAGCCCCGGCGAATACAATTGGGGCGGCGCGGCGACGACCTCGTTCTGGATCGATCCGGCAGAGGAGCTGATCACGATCTTCATGACGCAGGTCCTGCCGTCGAGCGCCTATCCGCTCCGCCGCGAGCTGCGCAGCATGGTCTATGCCGCGATCACCGAGAGCAATCTTTAAATTTATGACATTTGCTGCAAGGGGCTCCACGACATCGGGGGGCCCATTGCTGTTCCGCTAGTGCATGTGACCAATCAGATAGACGCCGCCGCCGATCACGATGATCGCCGGTACGGCCCAGAGAATGAACACTGGCATCACATGCTCCTTAATTGGATGTGCAGATCTTGACGCTCTTCATGCCGGTCTCAGCCTCTGTGCGCGTCTTGTAGACCGTGCCCGACGGGCTGACGACCGTCATGGAGGCGTCGGTCGGCTTCTTGTCCACGATGGTGCACTTCTTGGTCTTGACATCCTGGACCACGTAGAACTCGTCGGCCGCGAACGCCGGCAGGGAAAACGCAGCAACCATCAGCGCTGCAGTCGCAATCTTCAGTTTCATCTCGTCTCCTCCTCCAGTTGCCGGACCTCGGCCCGGTCGGCCCATCAACGGGAATAAATGGTAATTTGTTCCTATCCGCGGGGAACGTCGCGCGCGGCGAAAGGTTGTTGCGGCGCTTATTCAACGAGGAGGAGAACATGAAGAGACTGTTCCTGCTAACCGCGGCGGCCGTTCTGATCTCGACCGGCGCATTCGCGCAATCCACCGTGACCACGACCGGAACCGGTCACGCGGTCGTTCAGATCGAGCCGGAATATCGCACCAGAATCAAATCCTACGTCACCGAGCACCGGGTGCGTCCGGTCACGACGAAGGAGAAGATCATCGTCGGCGCAAAGGTGCCGAGCGACGTCGAGCTCGAAGCGGTTCCGGCCGATTGGGGCGCGTCCCTCACCAAATATCGCTACGTCTATTCCGGCGAACGCGTGATGCTGGTGGATCCGGGCACACGGACGGTCGTTCAGGAAATCGATTGATCTTGACGGGCGAGCGGCCGCCGCGAAGGCGGTCGCCTGCCGGAATTGATCGCATGAAACCGCATCGAGAGGCGCGGATCGCCGGGGTCATTCTGGCGGCCATCTACGCCGTGTGTCTGTTGCTGACCGCAATCAGCATGAGCTGAGGCGCGGAGATCGGCGCGCGCTGCAAAATCCTTCTGGACCGCTCGTCGCATGCGAAAACCATGGCGCCGTGCCAGTCCTGCCCGTATGGTTCTCGCCAAAATCATAAGCCGGCGCCGCCGCGCCGGAAGCGGGACAAGCGCGTTTGTCAAAGCTCACCCTGCCGGTCCGGCTCGCTCTCCTGGTCGCGGGAACGACGCTGCCGATGATCGTCTTCGCGGTCGGCATTGCCTTCTACCATTACAAGCAGGACCGCAGCGACGCGGCGCGCCGCGTGCTGGAGAACGTGCGCAGCATGCGCCTCGTGCTGGATTCGGAGGTGCAGCGCATGACCGGCAGTTTGCAGGTGCTGGCGCTGACGAACTCACTGAGCAACGACGACTTCCCGAACTTCCGTCGCATCGCGCTCGGCTTCCTCAATCAGTACGGCAAGGACGGCCTGTTGCTGATCTCCGACCGCAAGGGCAGGCTGTTGTTCTCCAGCACCTCGGAGAATACTGCGAGCCTGCCGCTGCATGGCAATCTGGAGATCGTCGAGAAGGTGTTCGCGACCGGGACGCCGCAATATTCCGATCTGTTCACGGGCGCGATCAATGGACGGCAGGTATTGACCGTCGAGGTGCCAGTGCTTCGGAATGGCGAGGTGATCTACGCCCTCAGCTTCAGCCCGCCGATCGGCGTCTTCCAGGAGCTGATCGAGAAGCAGCGGCCGGACCAGCAATGGACGGTGTCCCTGCTCGACACCTCAGGCACGGTATTCGCCCGCGTGCCAAATCCCGGCGAGACCTTCGGCAAGCGCGCATCGCCTTCGCTATACGCGGAAATGTTTCGCGCGCCCGAGGCAACGCTGTCGTCGGTCTCGCTCGACGGCGTTGCGCTCGCCTCCGCCTACACGCGATCCCGGCTCACCGGCTGGACGGTGGCGGCGGGCGTCCCCGAGAGCTCATTGATCGCCCCGCTCTGGCGCAACATCGCGATCACCGGCCTGATCGGCGGCATCCTGCTGCTGATCGGCCTCACCTTCGCGGTCCGGATGGCAACCGCGATCGCGCGCGGCGAGATGCTGCACGATCTCCTGATCGAGGAGCTCAACCACCGCGTCAAGAACACGCTGGCCCTGATGCAGGCAATCGCGGTGCAGACCTTCCGCAGCGCAAGCCGTGACGAGCGGGCCAAGTTCGAGGGTCGGCTCGGCGCGCTGGCGGAGGCGCATAATCTGCTCAGCCAGGAGAAATGGGCGGGCTCGGAGCTGAGGGACGTCATCGCCCGTGCGCTTCAGCCGTTCCTGCTGAACAGTCCCGACCGCATCCGCATGGCCGGCCCCGCCGTGCCGCTGTCGCCGCGACTCGCCGTGGTGCTGTCGATGATCGTGCACGAGATCGCCACCAATGCGGCGAAATACGGCGCGCTGTCGAACGAGACCGGCCGGGTGACGCTCGACTGGGAGATCATCGCCGAGACGCCGAAGCCGCGGTTGCGCCTGATCTGGACCGAGATGGGCGGACCGCCGGTAACCGCGCCGGTGCGGCGCGGTTTCGGCTCGCGCCTGATCGAGCGCAGCGCCCGCGACCAGCTCGGCGGCGAGGCAACCGTCGACTTCCTGCCGCGCGGCGTCGTCTGCACGGTGACTTGCACGCTGGACGAGACACGCTGAACAGGGACCATCGACGGCATCTAACCGTCTCTCGCGCGTTCAACGCCGCGACAGCTCGGCGCGGCCCGGCGTGCGTTTGCGATAACGCGCACCCGCCCGGAGCAGGATCGGGCAAAGCATGGCCGCTTCAGGAAAGACGCTGTGCCGTCACGCCCATAGAACACGCGCCGACCCGTGCAAATACGGACGGCTGATGTGCAGCCTGAGACGATCAGGAGGAGCCGCACAATGATCGGGAGCACCGCACCCATGAGCAATCCCTCGCCAAAGAAGCTGACGGGCGAAACGCCGAGCGATTGGCTCAGACGGACGCGTTAGCAGCAATCCCGCGACAGGGACGGCAATCGCGCTGGGGCAGTCGAACATCCGGTTCGCTAGATATCGCAGGAACGGACCATGCCGACGGAGACAACAATGGACTGGAAATGCCTTGCAATTGCTCCACGCCGCAAAGCCATCGCAACGGCGCTCCTGTACGGGTTCTCACTCACCGTGCGTCTCACCTCACCGACCGCCGAGGAGACACCGGCACTGGGCGCCACTCCGCTAACGTCAATCCTGATCAATGATGATTGGCCGAGGAAAGCTGCCGTGCCGGTGGCGCTGCGCGGCTGGGCATCAAGCCCGAGAAGCTGCCGGGCCGCCTGTGGAAGCCCCGCGCTGCTGTCGTCGCTGCCAGCCTGCACTGCCCCGTAAGGCCGCAGCGTCCACCGTTTCACCACTTGGCGTCATCGCCGCCCGCAGCAGGCTCCGCCGATTTTGAGCGGCGGCGACGACGCACTTCTGTCCCGAAACCGAACTCAGGAGTGAATCACATGCGACTGAACGCGGCCGCGGAGCTGCTGGGCGTTCCGACCAGGCCCTACCACCAGAAGGCCTGTCTCGACCTCGGCGAAGCCGGCGCGCTGTTCACGCGCGGCTGGGAACGCAAGGTCGAGATGGTCGGCGACGTCGCCAAGAAGCCGAAGCGGGAGATCAACACCATCTGGATCTACCCGCCGAAGCCCGAGCGCGCCGCCGCGCCAGCCTCAGCCGATCCGGAGTGTGTGACCGATCTCTAGACGGGCGAAGCGATGACGGCCACGCGTCCTGGCTGCGTGGCCCGTTCAACCAGGACCAGCCAGAAGCCGTCCATGAGACAGGAGCCACACATATGAACCTGCACAACACCTCATATCCCCAGGCATCGGGTCCCGAAGAGCTGGTGCCGTCGCGCTACGCGCTGAAGATCAGCGATATCGACGTGCTGGTGGTCAGCGACGGCGTGCTGCCGCTGCCGACCACGATGCTGGCGCACAACGCCAGCCCCGCCGAGCGGGCGGCCTGGCTGCACGACATGTTCCTGCCGCAGGACGCTTTCGACTGGGCGTTGAACGCGGTCATGGTGCGCAGCGGCGACAAGACCATCCTGATCGACGCGGGCCTGGGCTCCGACCCGGACTTGCAGCTGCCGCGGGCCGGGCAGTTGATCAGGCGCCTGGAGGCCGCCGGCATCGATCTTTCGGCCGTGACCGATCTGGTGCTGACCCATTTGCACATGGACCACGTCGGCGGGCTGCTCGTCGACGGCGTGAAGCAGCGGCTGCGCAAGGACCTGCGCATCCACGTGGCGGCCGCCGAGGTCAGGTTCTGGGAGGCGCCCGATTTCTCCCACACCAACATGCCGCAGGGATTCCCGGACGCGCTTCGGGCCACCGCCAAGCGGTTCGTGAAGGAGTACGGCAGCCAGTTGCGGACGTTCGATGAGACGCAGGAGATCGCGCCCGGCGTCATCGCTCGTCGCACCGGCGGTCACACCCCCGGACACAGCGTGGTTCGCGTGGCGTCCGGCGGCGACGCACTGACCTTCGCGGGCGATGCCGTGTTTGCGGTCGGGTTCGAACAGCCCGACTGGCACAACGGCTTCGAGCACGACCCCCAGGAGGCAGCGCGCGTTCGTATCCGTCTGCTGCGCGAGATTGCCGAGACCGGCGAGATGCTGGTGGCCACGCATTTGCCGTTCCCGTCGGTGGGCCGCGTGGCGATTGATGGCGAGGCGTTCCGCTGGGTGCCGGTGTTCTGGGATTACTGACGGCGTGTCAGCCGAGGCCAAACCGGGGCGCGTGCTCATGACCTTCGTGAGTCCGCGCCCTGGTTCAAATCACCAGTGATGCGCTCGGCATCCGCGGCACATGCGAGGACCCGCCTCGGGCCCTCACGATCCCGCCTGCGACAATTCCAGACGGCCAGTATGGCCTCCGTCCATCGTCCCGGATATAGCGAGACATTCCGTTGAACGATGTGCTTGGAGCCTCGCAGGAATGACCTCTGCAAATCCCGAACTTGTCATTTTCGATTCGGACGGCGTCCTGGTCGATAGCGAGATCATTGCACTGACCGTGCTGGTTCAAACGGCATCCCAGGAAGGCATATCGATCAGCGTCAAAGACGCCATCCGTTCTTTCCGCGGGGTCAAGATGGCCGATTGCGTGCGTGAAATCGAGCACCGGCTAGGCCGCAGCGTCCGGGACAGTTTCATCGACGACGTTCGGCGAGCAACCGCGCTGGCGTTTGATGCCGAACTGAAGCCCGTCGATGGAATCCATGCGGCATTGGCCGAAATCGACGTTCCGGTTTGCGTAGCATCCAACGGCCCCATGTCGAAGCTGACGCATGCCCTCGGATTGACCAAACTGCTGGAGCATTTCGAAGGACGCATCTTCAGTGCGTATGAGGTTGGTTCGTGGAAGCCGGACCCCGGCCTGTTCCTGCATGCCGCACAAACGTTGAGCGTTCACCCCTCACGTTGCATCGTTGTTGAGGACTCGTTGTCCGGAGTTCGCGCGGCAAAGGCCGCAGGAATGAAAGTCCTCGGTTTTACCGGAGGGGATATCGGAGCTGAGCGAGAATTGTCGGAGGCCTGTGACGACCTCTTTCATCGAATGAGCGACCTGCCGGCTTTGCTACGCATGGAATGATCGCGGCACTCCCGCCATGGCACACGACCTACCCGATCGTCTGCAGCGCCGGGAACGTCTCGAGCAGCCAGATGCTCACATTGGAGACCGCGCCGGTGAGAAAGCCGATGCCCGTGATCACCATCAACACGCCCATGGCGCGCTCGACGTTGACGAGCTGACCCTTCATGCGCGCGAACAGCGTGGAGAACTGCTCGATCATCAGCGCGGCGATCAGGAAGGGAATGCCGAGGCCCGCCGAATAGACCGCGAGCAGGCCCGCGCCCTTCGTCACCGTGGCTTCGGCCGCGGCGATCGAGAGGATCGCCGCCAGGATCGGGCCGATGCAGGGCGTCCAGCCGAAGGCGAAGGCGAGACCCATGATGTAGGCACCCCAGAGGCCGACGGGTCTTGGGATCGGCAGCCGGCCCTCGCGCATCAACAGGCCGATGCGCGTCAGCCCGAGGAAGTGCAGGCCCATGATGATGATGACGATGCCGGCGAGGATCGACAGCTCGGCCGACCAGGCCCGGATCAGCCCGCCGATCAGCGAGGCGCTGGCGCCGAGCGCCACGAACACTGTGGAGAAGCCGAGCACGAACAGCAGCGCCGACATCATGATCGCGCGCTTGGAAGCCGAGGCCGGCTCCTCGCTCTCGACATGCTCGATCGTCGCGCCCGTGAGATAGATCAGGTACGGCGGAACCAGTGGCAGGACGCAAGGGGAGAGGAAGCTGACGAGGCCGGCAATCAGCGCCGCCGGGATCGAAACATTTTGCATGATGCAGTCGGAGCCATCTCAGGCCCCCGTGCGGCGCGCAGGAAACGCACGCGGCCCGGAGCGCCGGCTCTGGTGTAGCCGATGCCGGGAAATGCGCAACACGGGCGCACAAAACCAGGGCTCCTCCCGATGCCGTCCGTGATCACAGATGCGGCATCGGGACGCACACAAACCTCGCCAAAAAGCGAGACCAGGCGGCGTGGCTACTTCACCACGCGGAGCAGCGGACGCCGGGGCTGGTCCTGCGTCTGCTTGGAACGGGGCGGCGGTTCGCTTCCGGCGTTCCGCAGCATTTCGTCGCACAGCGCCTTGAGATCGGCGCTGTCAATTCCTTTGAGTTTCATCCGCACGTCGAGGATGACAATCGACAGCAGCTCGGCCGACTCGCGACTGTTCATCTCGCTGAGCGCCCTGCGGCACTCCTCGAGCGTTTCCAGCACCGACTGCAACTGTTCGTCTGAATGCGACACCGGGCGTTCTTTCCGTTAATTCGGCCTGCGAGACGTATTTGCGACGACCCCTTTGGCCCCCATGGGAGACCAAGGATAACACGAGGGCGCGACGCCTCTGAACATGATTTCAATGTGTTTCTGCGCTGATTCGGCGGTTCCGGCGCACATCGGCCCGCCGCAACGTTGGCCATCGTCGAGAGAGCCAAGGAGAGAACGCCTGTTGCGTTGGGATTGATCCATGCACGGAGTTGGAAGCGCCGCTAGCACAAGGATGTCCATTGCGGACAGCGCCGACAATCCCGCAGCCATCTGAAGGCTCGCAACGGAACTCACGCGACACCCCTCAATTCAGGCGATCGTCTGCCTGATTCCCAGCCCTTGGCCGCACCATGATACCAACCGCGCGGCAGTAAGGATGGCGTTCAAAACTCGTCACCCCCGCAACCCGCCGTGGTTGTGGTTTGCGCCAGATTCTGCCAGTTTAGCCGCCTGAAGGGACTTGTATGCACTCCTTGGCGGAAAGGGGCGTTCCTCCAGAGGAACGCCCAAAAACAAATCTCAGCGGCCTCTCCGATTGGGATGCGGCGCGCATCTTCCTGGAAGTCGTCCGCTGCCGAAGTTTCCGTTCGGCGGCCGAACGGCTGTCCTTGTCGATCAACGCTGTCCGGCGCCGCATTGACGATTTCGAGCGCCAGACCGGCACCACTCTGTTCACCCGCGACGTCCACGGCACTCATCTGACCGACGAGGGCGCGCTCGTCGTCTCCGCCGTCGAGCGGATGGAAGCAGCCGCATTCGACGTGTTGCGCACCAGCGATTCGACCGGCAACGTCCTGTCCGGCGAGGTCCGCGTCGCCGTCACCGAGGGTCTCGGCACGTTCTGGCTCGCTCCGCGCCTGGTCGAATTCCAGCAGACCTATCCGAAGATCCTGGTCGACTTGCATTGCGCGATGCGCTCGGCCGACGTCTCGCGCCACGAGGCCGACGTCGCCATCCACCTGTCGCGGCCTTCTGCGCTCGACGTCAAGCTGGTGCGGCTCGGCCGCATGCATCTGATGTTCTGGGCTTCGGAGAAGTACCTCGAGAAATACGGCACGCCGCGCTCGGCCCATGAATTGATCAAGCATCGCCTGGTGCTCCAATTCGCCGACCAACTCGCGGCCAAGGAGACTTTTGAGAGCTTCTTCCCGGGCGTTCAGGAACGTGATCTTCTGGTCATGAAGACGAACGTCTCAAGCGCCAATTACTGGGCGGTCGCGAATGGCGCCGGAATCGGCGTATTCCCGAGTTACGCCATTGCGCTTGGCGGGAAGCTGATTCCACTGGAGGTCGAATTGAACCGGCCGTTGGATATCTGGTTGTCCTACCATCCCGGTAGCGGCCGCATCCCGCGCGTTCGGCACATGATTGACTGGCTGATCGAGGCTTTCGATCCGGCTCGCTTCCCGTGGTTTAAGGAAGAGTTCGTGCACCCGCATGAATTCAAGGACTCGTACATGGGCGAACCCCTGACCCAGCTCTTCGGGGGATTTTCAACCGAAGAACGTGAGAAACGACTATGAAAACAGCGGCGAAAAGAATGAAGCAGCGCAGTGCCGGCAAGCCGGACATCGAGCTTGGCAAGCGGATCCGTCTGCGGCGCGTCGAGATGAAGATCTCGCAGGCCGAGCTCGGCGAAAAGCTCGGCGTGAGCTTCCAGCAGGTCCAGAAGTACGAGAAGGGCGTCAATCGCGTCGGTGCGGCCCGCCTGCAGCAGATCGCCTCCGCCCTCGACGTGCCCGTGACGTTCTTCTATGACGGCGACAACAAGGCACGCGAAGTCGAAAGCCTGCTCTTCCTCGATTCGGCTTTCAGCCTCCGCCTGCTGCGCGCCTACAGCAAGATCAAGGACCAAACGGTACAGCGTCAGCTCGTCTCGCTGATGGAATCGATCGCGGCCAACGAAAGCTGAGCCGATCGACGGTCTGGCCTTGACGGCCAACGTTCAATCCGCCGCGTCGCGGGGGCGCGGCCGGATTGACGAGATCGGCTGGATCAGATCTTCTGAACCGGGTTCGGCGTGCGCCATCCGCGCGCGGCCTTCGTATTTCAGGGCGGCCTGGCCGCCCCTTTTCTTGCCCTTTTCCCCTCCCCCATCGCTTTTTCGCGAACCCATTCCGCCCTTGCCGCGATCCAATCGAGAGACGCCGCGGGCGGACGCGCGGAGCTTTCGACTGCCGCGCTTAATGGGACCTCAACACCGGTGCCCTAATTTTCCGTCGATTTCGCGAATCGGCGTACGCAGCGCGGCGGCCGAAAATTGCCCATGCGAGCGCCCGTCCCGGCCTCGCTCTCTTGGGGAAGATGAAACACATGTCGAAATGCCATGCGATGATCATCGCCGTCGGCGTGCTCGCCAGCGCTTCTGCGCTGGCACAAACCGAGACCGTCGGACAGGCCCCCCCCAAGCCGGCGACGGCCGGGACAGTGTCGGCCGCGGCCAATCCGGCCCACGCAGCTGCGCCGAAAGCCGCAACGACGCCCGCCTCGACGCCGGAAAGCCGCTCGGCCGCGGCGCTCGCGTTGACGCACGAGCCGACCTTTGACGAAGGCTCCGCCCAGCGCATCAAGGAGGCCGCGTTCAGCTATTCCGCACTCGCCGTGCGCGGCGGCTGGCCGACGATCCCTGCGGATGCCAAATTCGCACTCGGCGTCCAGGGCACCAGCGACGATCTCCTGCGCGAGCGATTGATCCTCTCCGGCGATCTGTCCGCCGACAAAACCACCGGCGCCTTCGACCAGGATCTCGTCGACGCGGTGAAGCGCTTCCAGGCACGTCACGGCCTCGCGCCCACCGGCACGGTGACGCCGCGCACGCTCGCGGCGATGAACGTCTCCGTGCAGAAGCGCATCCGCCAGCTCGAGGCCTCGCTCGAACGGCTCGAGAACTTGAATTTCGGCTTCGGCGAGCGCTATGTCGTGGTCAACATCCCCGCCGCCTTTGCCGAAGCGGTCGAGAACGACGTCGTGGTGCGGCGCTATCGCGTCATCGTCGGCAAGACCGAAAAGCCCTCGCCGACGCTCACGGCCCAGATCACCAGCGTTGTCCTCAACCCGACCTGGACGGTGCCGGCCTCGATCGCCAGGACCGAGATATCCGCGCATATGCGGAAAGATCCGACCTATCTGTCGCGCATGCACATGGAGGTGCTCGACGCCCACGACAATCCGATCGATCCGCATTCGGTCGACTGGTCCGGCACGCACACGCCGAACTTCACGGTGCGCCAGCAAAACGGCACCTTCAACGCGCTCGGCGCGGTCAAGATCGACATGCCGAATTCCTATTCGGTCTACATGCATGACACCAACCAGCGCAATTTGTTCAGCGACGACTACCGCTTCGATTCCCACGGCTGCTCGCGCGTCGACAATGTGCGCGATCTCGCCGCCTGGCTGCTCAAGGATCAGCCGAAATGGAGCCGCGCCGCGATCGACGCGGAAATCGCCAGCGGCCAGCACCTGGAGGTCGCCATGGCGAAGAAGGTGCCGGTGGCCTGGATCTATCTCACGGCGTGGATGACCAAGGACCAGACCATCCAGTTCCGCAACGACGTCTATAATCAGGACGAGCAGCTGCTGGAGGCGACCGCCGAAGAGGCGGCGTTCTTCGGTAAGGCGGCCGACCATCCGCTGACCGCGCACATGCATGTGACGCAGTAGGCGCTTCTCGGCCCATGCAATTGCCGCACAGGCGGGTGCGAAGCCCCTCGCCTGGCCGCGGTTGACCCCGGCCTCGGCCCGGCCGCACATTGCGCCTCGCCAACAACACGCGAGCGCCGCGATGCCCGAGATTTCCGACGAAAAGTCATATGCCGACGGCAAGATCCTGCAGCACGCCACCGATGGCGTCGGCGTGATCACCTTCAACAATCCCTACAAGCGCAACGCGATGTCGCTGGAGATGTGGGAGGGATTTGGCGAGGCGCTGACGGCCTTGCGCGACGACGACGCAGTGCGCGTCGTGATCCTGCGCGGTGCCGGCGGCAAGGCCTTCGTCTCAGGGGCCGACATCAGCCAGTTCGAGAAAACCCGTCACAACGCCGCCGCGTCCGAGGAATACGCCAGGCGCAGCGTCGCCCAGCGCGCGCTGCTTGCCGACTATCCGAAGCCGACCATCGCCTGCATCCAGGGTTTTTGCCTCGGCGGCGGCATGCAGGTCGCGATGCTCGCCGACATCCGCATCGCCTCGCGGGACAGCCAGTTCGGCATTCCTGCGGCGAGGCTCGGCATCGCCTATGGCTATGACGGGTTGAAGCACTTGGTGTCGCTGGTCGGCCCGTCCTGGGCGCGGCTTCTGATGTACACGGGCATGCGCATCGATTCCGCCGAGGCGCTGCGCATCGGCCTCGTCGAGCGCGTGTTCCCGGAGGGCGAACTCTGGGGCGAGACCATGGCGATCGCCGAGACGATCTCCCAGAACGCCCCGCTCGCGATCAAGGCGGCCAAGATCACCATCGCGCAGGTCTTGAAGGACGAGGGCGCGCGCGACATGGACGCGATCAAGGCGATCGGCACCGCATGCATGGATTCGGCGGATTTCCGCGAGGGCCGTCAGGCCTTCATGGAGAAGCGCAAGCCGAAGTTTCAGGGGCGGTGAATGAACCCGCATTCAGGAAGATTAAATTCCTCTCCCGCCTGCGCTGCGGGAGCAACCAATTGATCTGTCGCAAGTTCTCCGGCTACCAACGAGGGAGATTGCGATGAAACTCAAACTTGCTGTTCTTGGTCTGGCTGCCATGGGCGGTATGGCGGTCGCTTCGGGACCGGCCCTTGCGGCAATGCCGAACGGCATTCCGCAGGCGGACCAGATGGCAAAAGGCCCGGCCGCCGACGTCGACCAGGTGCGTTGGGTCTGTAACCCCTGGGGCCGTTGCTTCTGGCGCCCGAACTATTACGGCGCCTACGGCTACTATGGCGGCCCGCGCCGGTTCTACGGACCGCGCCCGTGGGGCTGGGGCCACCGCCACTGGCGGCACCACTGGTGACTTGAAGGGGGCCGCAAGGCCCCCTTTCGTCGGAGGCGTTTGATCAGCCGAAACCAGCGCTCGGTCCGGATAGCCAGCACGTACTTCTGGAAACGAGGAAGGGATCATCGCCGAGCTAAAGTCAGCTATGGTTCCGTTGGCGGCCGCGCCCCAAACACCTCGATCAGGTGAAAGCGCTCGCATATGAGCATCATGTCTTCGCTGAATCGTCCGAGCCGGCCGAAATAGGCGCGATGAGCGCTGCGCCAATAGGCCAGGCTTCGGTCGCCTTCGCCCTCGTCATAGGCAAACGCGCAGTCGACGTCATGGAAGCGCCGATATGTGATCTCGGTGCTTTCGATGACGCAGCGCGGCCCTCCCCGTCCATCGAGCACGACCCAGCGCTCGCCGGGCGTAGACGTGTTCGGCTCGTCTTCCGTGCTGCAAGTTGCGGTCTTGATGCCCCTGACGACGAGATCGAGCAATTCGTCTGCGAGCCCAGGACTGTCGCCGAAAGCAAACGTCCGGAGGTGTTGATAGCGTTCGGGGACCTGCCTGCTCATCCGCTTCCTTTCAGAGTGCGGCGATCACTGCTTTCGTGATGTCGGCGGTGCCGTTGCTGCCGCCAAATTCCATCGGCTTGATGCCGCCGGCATAGACCCGGTCCACGGCACGCTCGATGGTCTCGCCGGCTTCCGCCGCACTCTCCACGCCATGCTTCTCGGCGAGCCAGTCCAGCATCATCGCGGCCGACAGGATCATGCCGGTGGGGTTGGCTTTGCCCTGCCCCATGATGTCGGGCGCCGTGCCGTGGCAAGGCTGGAACACGGCGTATTTGTCACCGATGTCGGCGGACGGGGCCATGCCGAGACCACCGATCAGGCTCGCCGTGATGTCGGAAACGATGTCGCCGAACATGTTCTCCATCACCATCACGTCGAAATCCCAGGGACGCTTGACCAGCATCGCCGAGCAGGCATCGACATAGAGCCGGTCGGTCTTCACGTCGGGATGCTTCTTCTCGATCTCGTCGAAGATGCTACGGAAGAACGCGAACGCCTTGAACACGTTCGCCTTGTCGACGCAGGTGAGCATCCCGGGCTTGCCGCGCGCTTTGCGCCGTTCCGCGAGGCGGAACGAGAACTCGAACAGGCGCTCGGAGGTCTTTCGCGTGATCACCATGGTCTCGCGCGCATCCTCGTGAGTGACGACGCCCTTGCCCATCGAGGCGAACAGGCCCTCGGTGGATTCGCGGATCACGACGAGATCGATGCCGCGCCTGTCCGCGCCGACGATCGGGCTCGGCACGCCGGGGATGAGGCGCGCCGGGCGCACGCCGGCATAGAGATCGAAGATGAAGCGCAGCTCGATCTGCGGCGCGATCTCGGTGTTATCAGGATAGCGCACCGACGGCAGGCCGCAGGCACCGAGCAGGATCGCATCGGCCTCGTCGCACAGCTTGATCGTGCTGTCCGGCATCGACTTGCCGGTGGCCAGATAATTGTTCGCGCCGGCCGGCGCCTCGGTGAAGCGGAAGCCGAGACCGGATTTCTCGCCGACCTTGCGCAGCACCTCGAGCGCCGGCGCCATGACTTCGGGACCAATGCCGTCTCCGGCGAGCACGGCAATGTGGAAGGCGTTGTTTGCGGACATGGGGGTTCCTGCGCGATGGTCGGAGTAATCTCGTCATTGCGAGGAGCCCGCGACAAAATTGCGTAGCGATTTTGCGCTGGTGCGACGAAGCAATCCCGACTGTTTCCGCGGAGGGATTTCTGGATTGCTTCGCTGCGCTCGCAATGACGGTGGACAGACTTGTGACTACGGCGTCAGCACCGTGCGGCCGACCACCGCGCCCTGCTGCAATTGCACCAGCGCGTCGTTGGCCTTGGCGAGCGGGGCCGTCGTCACCGGGATCGGCGGCACTTTCTTGGTGCGGACGAGATCGAGCAGTTCCTGCGTTTCGCGCAGGTTTCCGACATAGCTGCCCTGGATCGTCACCGCCTTGATCGGAATCAGCGGCAGCGCCCAGGTCGCGCCGCCGCCGAACAGGCCGACGATGACGAGCTTGCCGCCCTTGGTCAGGCAGTCGAAGCCGAGCTGGGTCGTGGCGGAGTTGCCGACGAGGTCGATCACGGCGCGGATCGGCCCGCCCGCCTTCTTCGCAAGCTGCTCCAGCGCATCCGGCGCCCTGGGATCGACGGTCGAGAGCGCACCGGCCTTCTCGGCGGCTTCGCGCTTCCTGGCGTCGATATCGACCATGATCGCGCCCTTGCCGCCCATCGCCTTCAGCAGCGACAGCGCCATCAGGCCGAGGCCGCCGGCGCCGAACATCACGATCGGCGTGTCGAAATGCTGCTCGACCTTCTTCAGCGCGCTGTAGGTGGTGACGCCCGAGCAGGCATAGGGCGCGGTCGTCGCGGGATCGAGCCCCTTGAGGTTGAGCAGATAGCGCGGATGCGGCACCAGCATGTGGTCGGAGTAGCCGCCATCGCAATAAACGCCGAGCGAGCGCGGCGTCAGGCACATGTTCTCGTCACCGCCGAGACACGTGGCGCACTTGCCGCAGCCGATCCAAGGATAGACTAGGCCGACATCGCCGAGCTTGAGATCGCCCTGGTCGGTCGGCTTCACATCGGGGCCGAAGGCCAGCACTTCGCCGACGGTCTCGTGCCCCATCGTCAGCGGCAGGTTGATGCCGCGATCCTTCAGCGACAGGGGCTTGCGGCCGTGGCCGAGATCGTAGCCACCTTCCCAGATGTGGAGGTCGCTGTGGCAGACGCCGGCGGCCTTCACCTTGATCAGCACCTGCGTGCCCGAGGGCTGCGGCGTCGCCTCGTCGAACTCCTGCAGCGGCGCCTTGAAATCGGCAACCTTGAAACTCTTCATCGGAATCCTCCCGGCATCCTTGTCGTTCTCGCCCTCACCATGCCATGACCGGCGAGACGAGACAAATTCGCTCCTGTCTAGTTTACGGCGATCGAGAATAGCAACCCGACGGCGTGCAAGGCCGCATTGCTTGCGGCACGAAGCCGTTCAGCCTGTCTCGGCCGTTTTGCCTGACGGAATTAGCGCACCGCTCGCAAGGCCGATCTCATGTCGCAATGCATCAGTGTGCGCGCCGAGCGCGGACACCGTCTTGGCCGGCGTCGTGTCGGCCCCCGACATCCGGAATGGCAGGTTGAGCACCTGGAACGAGCCGCCCTCGTCCCGCACTTCCGAGAGCGCCTGGCGATGGGCAAGCTGCGGATCGGCCAACGCCTCCGACACGGTGCGATAAGCGGAGGCCGGGACGCCGGCCGCGCCAAGCGCGAGCAGGCATGCATCGGTCGAAAGCTGCCGCGACCAGACCTCGACGCCGTCCATCAGCGCCGCCCAGTTCTCGCGGCGCGGGGCGTAGCTGGCGAAGCGTGGATCGGAGACCCATTCGGGGCGGCCGATCACTCCCATCAGGGCCTGGAATGTCTTCTCGCTCGCGACCGTGATCATCACATAGCCGCTTGCCGTCTCGGTCGGTCCGAACATCGGGCGCGGCGGCGGCGCCACCTCGAATTGCGAGCTCTGCAACTCGGTCAGGGTCAAGGACAGCATCGATTCCAGCATGGAGACGTCAATGTGCTGGCCGAGCCCGGTCACGGTGCGTTGATAGAGCGCGGACGCGATCGCGCCAAAACCGTAGGTGCCGGTGACGACGTCGGCGTGATAGATACCGCAATAGTCGGGCCTGTGACGGCCCGGCTGATAGGCGAGATGCGCCATGTCGTAGCCCGACGCGGCGTGGATCACCGGCGCATAGGCCGGCAGCTCCGCCGAGGGGCCGGTCTGGCCATAGCCGGAGATCGAGCAGTAGATCAGCCTCGGGTTGACCGCACGCAGCCTGTCATAGTCGAGCCGTAGCCGGTGCATCACGCCGGGGCGGAAGTTCTCGACCAGGATGTCGGCGGTCGCGGCCAGCCGGTAGACGGCGTCCCTGCCGTCCTCGGATTTGAGATCGAGCACCAGGCTCTTCTTGCCGACATTGAGCTGGCCGAACGCGGTGCTGCAGCCCTTGCGCAGGGGCGGCCGGGTCCGCATCGTCTCCCCGCCATAGGTCTCGATCTTGATGACCTCGGCGCCCATGTCGGCTAGCATGCGCGCGCAGTGCGGACCGGCGATCGTTGTCGAAAAATCCAGCACCCGCAGGCCCGCGAAAGCCTTTGTCGTCGTCCCCTTACGCTGATCTTGTAGCTGCATGCGTGCCGCGTCTCCCTGGGGCCCCCTCAGGAACCATGGATGTTCTCTCTTGTTGGTGCGGCGACCCTAGAGGGCGGCGGCCGAGTAGGAAAGTCTTTACCGAACAGACGCGTCTTGCGGCGGACTTGAGAATTTCCGGGGCAACTGGACCCGTTCTTGCATAGCAGCAAACGGGATCGGATGAAGGCAGCAGTTCTTGAGGGTCTTGTTCGTTACGACAGAGATGGACGACTTCGTCCGCGTCGGCGGACTTGGAGCCGTTTCCGCTGCCCTGCCCCGGGCGCTGCGCCCCTTCGCCGATATCCGGATCATGCTGCCCGGCTATCGCGACATCATCGAGCAACTCACGCACATCCAGATCGTCGGCCGCTGCCCGGCGTTCGCGGAGCTGCCGGCCTGCTCGCTCGGCCGTGCCGCGACCAAGGACGGCCTGCCGGTCTATGTGCTGCTGTGCTCGCAGCTCTATGATCGGCCCGGCAATCCCTATGGCGATGAGGCCGGCCACGACTGGCCCGACAACGACATCCGCTTCGCGCGCTTCGCCTCGGCAGCCGCTGAGCTGGCCATGGGCAAGCTGGACAAGAATTGGGCAGCGGACCTGGTCCATGCCAACGACTGGCAGGCCTCGCTCGTGCCGGCCTATCTCGCCTGGCGCGGCGCGAGGCTGCCGTCGATCCTGACCATTCACAACCTCGCCTATCAGGGCCTCTTCCCGAAGGAGTCGCTGCGACGGATCGGCGCACCGGAGAGCTCCTTCCACATCGACGGCGTCGAGTTCTACGATCAGGTCTCCTTCCTCAAGGCGGGCCTCGTCTACGCTTCGCACCTCACCACCGTCAGCGGCACCTATGCGCGGGAGATCACCACGGCCGAATTCGGCTGCGGGCTGGAAGGCCTGCTCCGCCTGCGCTCGGACGCGGCCGAACTCACCGGCATCCTCAACGGCATCGACGAGAGCTGGGACCCGCGCTATTGCGCACAGCTCGCCCAGCAGTTCGGCGCCGGCGACTGGGTCGGCAAGAAGGCCAATGCGGATTACGTGCGCAAGCAGTTCGGGCTTGCGGTATCGCGCGGACCGATGTTCGGCATCGTCGCCCGCCTCGTGCACCAGAAGGGCATCGACCTCGTGCTGGCTGCGGCCGACGAGATCATCGATGCCGGCGGGCAGATCGTGGTCACGGGCTCCGGCGAGCCGGCGCTCGAGCAGGCACTGATCAACGCCCACCGCCGCCGTCCCGACGCCATCGGGGTCGCGATCGGCTTCAACGACGCCCAGGCGCGGCGCATCTTTGCCGGCAGCGACTTCACCTTGATGCCATCGCGGTTCGAGCCCTGCGGCCTCAGCCAGATGTACGCACAGCGCTTCGGCTCGTTGCCGATCGGTCACCAGACCGGCGGCCTTGCCGAAACCATCAGCGACGGCGAGACCGGCTTCCTGTTCTCGAAACCGTCACATGAATCCTTCCTCGGCGGCGTGCGACGGGCCTTCGCGGCCTTCATGGCCCACGACCAGCTCGACACCATGCGCCGCAGCGCCATGGGACGATCGTTCTCCTGGCGCATCTCGGCCGGCAGCTACAGCGCGCTGTATAGGAAGCTGGCGTCGGTGTGAGGCTGAGCCGTTTCCGCGCACTCCTTCATTGCGAGCGCAGCGAAGCAATCCAGAATCTTTCCGCGGCAGCAGTCTGGATTACTTCGCTGCGCTCGCAATCACGAGGAGGAGAGCAGCGCGCACGCATCCATCACCGTCACCCTGAGGACGACGGGGCTGATGATGGACCAGCCGACCTCCCGCCGCGCACGTCCATCTGCGGCCGGCCGATCCAGGCGCGGTTGAGGCAGCGGGTCATCCAGTCGGGCCGCAACTCGCCCCGCAGCCGCGCCTGGGCCTCCTGATAGGGACCGACATAGCGCAGCCTTTCGGGAAGTCTAGGATAGACGCGCCTGATCCATCGCAGTGCATTGTCGGCGGATCTGGCGTCGCCCTCGTCGAGCTCAAAACCAAAACCGGCACGCAAGCGCTCCGGCAGCATCCTCGCCGTGAGCGCGCGATACCACCGTGGCGGACGCAGCCACGGGCGCGCGCCCGTGAAGATCTGCGTCGCGATCTCGCGTGCCGCGGCGCTGACCGTCAGCGTGTCCGACTGTACCATCGCTGCGGTGTAAGCGGCGAAGCCGGACCAATCCGCCGGCAGCTCGTCCGCCCTCAGTCCGAACAGAGCACCGAACGTCCGGCTATCGGCCCAGTAACGCTCGCGCTCCTCCGCCGAGAGCGGTGGCAGCACGAGATCATGCGCGATCAGCGCGGTGTCGACCAGCGTGGCGTGAACCCAGCGCAGCGACGGAATGTCGTTGGCATAGTAGCGCGAGCCTGCCGCGAATGGACCGACCGTCTCGGGCATCTGCCCGACGATCATGCCGTGGCGCCGGTGCAATTGCCGCGACGACAGCAGCGCCCTGTCGAGCGAGCCGAACACCATGGCGAAGACGATGTCGAAGGTGCGGTGGAAGCGGCCGATCGGATCGGCAAAGGTTGTGGAATGCTCGGCGATGGCGGCGGCGACCCAGGGATGCGACAGTTGCAGCAGCAGCGCGCGACCGGCGCCGAGGAAGTTCACGGCCTCCCGGTCGATCTGCCAGGTCACCGTGTCGGGACCGAACACGCCGGCAACCGGGCCCGCCGCATTCGCGCGGACCTTGTCGAGTGCCGCTTCCAGATCTTTCTCACCGACCACTTGCGAGTCTCGCGCCGAAGACGCCGCGATCATAGCCCAGACCGCACGCTCTTGACATCGTCATCGCCGAAACAAATGACGGACAGGACCGTCACTCCGCCGCAATCGGCATCTCGTCCGTATGCTCATGCAGCACCACGCCGGCGAGCGGATCGAACTCGCCGATCCAAGGCCTGCGCGCCAGCACCGATCGCGTGTGAGCGTAGCCGGCATGCCAGCGCCGCGTGATCCCGGACGGGCTGAAGTCGATATCCTTGGTATGGGTCTCGTGCTCGAGCTGCGGCGCCAGCAGCCGCACCACATGCATGCGGGTTGGACAGCCGTAGCTCGTCAGCTCCCGCACCGCGGGATCGTTGCGCTCGCTCTCGGGCAGCCGCGCCGCGAGCTGGTTGATGACATGGCGCAGACGATGGGCCTGCTGCTGTCGGACGATCTGGCTGGCGATGCGGCTGGAATATTGCACGTCCTTGTGCCGGTTCAGCACCTCCGCCATCGTGGTCGGCTCCGGTCCGACGGGATTCCAAAGATGCACGGAGAAGATCAGCGAATCCCTGCGTGGATTGTCGTCGAACACCGCCTCCGTCGGCGTGTTCGACAGGATGCCTCCGTCCCAATAGAGCTCGCCGTCGATGCGCACCGCCGGAAAAGCCGGCGGCAGTGCACCTGAAGCCATCACATGCTTCACCGTCAGCTCGCCGTCGCGGCTGTCGAAATAGCGCATCTCGCTGGTGCCGACATGAGCCGCACCGACCGTCAGGCGCGGCGTACAACGATTGGCCAGATCGAAGTCGACCAGCTCGCTCAGCGTCTTCTCCAGCGGCACTGTCGAATAGAAGCCGGCGTGATCGGGACCCAGCGGATAGGAATCGCCGGCATGCGCCAGCGGATTGGGCCGGAAGAAACCTGGAATGCCGTGGGTGACCGTCGACCAATAAGCCAGCTTCTCGTTGAAGCCGGGAAACGCGGTGCGCCAGTCCCAGACCGGCTGCTGCTCCATTCGCTTCCAGAACTCGCGCAAGCGCGCGAGGCGGTGCTCCCTTGCGTTGCCGGCAATCAGGCTCGCATTGATCGCGCCGATCGACGTGCCGATGATCCAGTCCGGCTCGATGCCGGCTTCCTGCAAGGCCTGGTAGACCCCGGCCTGGTAGGACCCGAGTGCGCCGCCGCCCTGGAGCACGAGAACCACCTGCCCCGGCAGGTCCATACCCTTGCGCTGCGCATTGTCCCGGATCCCGCTCATGTCTCGCTCCTGTCGAGCCTATGGTTATCATTCGTCGGGCGTAAGGCCATTGTTACATCCTGCCGTTCTCGGCGATTGTCGGGCCTTTTGGAAATGCCAGCTGGCTTCCATAACCATACGCAGGCGCTATCGAGCCCGGGATGTCATTCCCTGTCCGGATCGGCTAGATTCCGCTCGATCCAGCTGGGAGCCGATCCATGGAAATGCACCAGGTCCGCTATTTCCTCGCGGTGGCGCAGCTGTTGAATTTTACCCGCGCCGCCGAGGAATGCAACGTGACGCAGCCCTCGCTGACGCGCGCGATCAAGCAGCTCGAGGCCGAGCTCGGCGGCGACCTGTTCCGCCGCGAACGGCCGGCCGCACAACTGACAGAGCTCGGCCAGCGCATGCATCCGCTGCTGAAGCAATGCTTCGACGCCGCCAGCGGCGCGCGCTCGCTCGCTTCCTCGTTCCGGAGCGGCGAGATCGGCGCGCTGCGCATTGCGCTGACGCATTCGATCGACCTGGCCCTGCTCATTCCGCATCTCAACGAAATCAGGCGGCAGTTCAACCGGCTCGAGCTGCGTTTCCTGCGCGGGACCAGCCGCGAGGTCGGTGAAATCCTGAAGAAGGGCGAAGCCGAACTCGGCATCGCCGCCGAGATCGACGAAACCTGGGAGCGGCTCGACGTGTGGCCGCTGTTCACGGAAGGCTTCGATCTCGTCGTCAGCAGGAAGCACCGTCTTGCCGGGCACGACACGGTCGAGCCGGATGATTTGCGCGCGGAGCAATTGCTCGGCCGGAATTACTGCGAGCATTCCCGCCGTATCTCCGCCAGCCTGCGCGAGCACGGCATCGACGTCGATCACGGCCACGAGATTTCGAGCGAGCGCGATCTGATCGAGCTGGTCGAGGCCGATATCGGCATCGCCATGATGCCGCACACCTCGCCGGTGCCGGAGAGCGTCAAACGCGCGGCAGTCGCCGGGCTCGACGCACGCCGCACCGTCAGCCTCTACGGCGTCGCCGGCCGGCAGCGAACGGCCGTCGCCAATGCGATGATGCGGATGCTGCGCGGCGCGGACTGGCGGGAGATCGCGGGATAGCAGATGAGCGCTCTTGCACCACGCGAGGTGCGCATTGCTGTGCCCTCGCCCCTTGTGGGAGGGGGCAGCGACGCTGGCAGACGCAGACTCGCTTGGGTGAGGGTATGTCTCCGCGAGCATCAGTGCACGCGGATAGATACCCCTCATCCGGCGCTTCGCGCCACCTTCTCCCACGAGGGGAGAAGGGAAGAAAGCGGGCTCAATTCTCCCGGCTCGCACGCTCCAGCGCTTCGATCAGATCGTCGATTTCCATGCGCTTGCGGAAATCCGGATCGACGAAGCGCGCCTTGACGATCCCGTCGCGGCCGACGACGAACACGGCGGGGATCGGCAGCATCCAGCCGTCATTGCCGTGAAACTTCGCCATGTCCTGATACGACAACAGGCCCTGGATCTCGCTGCCGAGCCAGATCGCGAGATTGAGCGACAGCGCATAGCCGTTGTCGAGATCGGTCAGGATCGGAAACGGCGCGCCGGAGTCGGCCTTGACCTGCCGCGTGTATTCCTGCGTCTCCGGCATGATCGCGACGACCTGCGCGCCGATCGACTTGATGCGCTCCTGCGCCTGCACCACGGCGCGGACATTGAGCCGGCAATAAGGGCACCAGTGTCCGCGGAAGAACATCACCGCGACGGGACCTTGCTCCAGGAGCGCGGGCAGCGCGACCAGACTTCCACTTTCATCCGGCAGCATGAATGGTGGCATGGCATCGCCCGGACGCGGGGCGGTCTCGCCTCCGCCGTTGCCGTTCAGTCTCGCCACCAGGCGATCCACCGCCTCGCCATAGGCCGGAAACACCTGACGGCTCGCATCCGCATAGGCCCGGAGCTGATCGTTCAGCGTCCCCTCCATGTCGCGGCAACGCTGGAAGGCGAGCCTCAGTCGATCGGTGTCGGCTGGTGAGAGAGACGTCATCTTCCGCTCCGGCGTTCCTGATGCGAATAGTAGGTGAGATCGGGCCGCCCGCAAGGGCGGCCGTCGCGCGTGGACCGGTTCAGTTCACGTAAAAATTGCCGGTGGGATCAAGCCGCCCCGACGTGGAATACAGCGTGCCGTTGTCCATGAAGAAGACGGTGTTGGCGGGCACCTTCTTGGCGTTCCTCATCATGGCTTCGTGGTTCTTCTCGGCCGGGGCCATGGCCATCGCCGACATCTTGCCCGGCCCGCCATAGACATAGGCCATGCCGGCCTTCAAATCCCAGGCCGCTTCCGAGAAGGCCGATGTGGCGATCACCGCGAAGGCGGCGGAAAAGATCAGGGTTTTTGACACTTTCGTCATGAGATGCTTCTCCGGATTGACGTGAACGCCCGCCAATCGGGCGCCCTGTCATCGGACGCCAGATCCCCCGGAAGCGGAAATGCCGATGCCCAATCGGTTCGATAGCCGCCGCGCATCAAGATAGCGCAGGGCTATCGCATCAAAAGCAAGCCGGCATTTCAACATCGGCGCGGTCTCGACGAAGCTCCTGCCATAGCCGGCGACCAGCGAGGTTGCGGCCAACAGAGGAGACTTCCCATGTTCAAGCAACGCATGTTGTCGCGCCTGGTCTGGTCGGGCGCAGCCGTTCTCGGTGCACTGACATTCGCGACGCCGATCCTGGCGGGCGAATGTCCCGCCGACAAGATCAAGCCGAACGCACAGCAGATGGTCGACTTCAAGCCGGTCGGCGTCACCGACGTGACGCTCGGCACGATCGACCTCGGCAAGCAGCCCGCCCATATCGAGCGCCGGGAGCTGCGCTTCCGCAAGCTGACCATCGCCCCCGGCGGCATCGTGCCCTGGCACAGCCATGACGACCGCCCCGCCCTGATCTTCGTGCAGCAGGGCCAGATCGTGGAATACGCGTCCAACTGCGTCGACCCGATCATGCACAAGGCCGGCGACATCCGCCCCGAGGTCTACGGCACCTCGCATTGGTGGAAGAACCTCGGCGAGGAGACCGTCATTCTCTATGTCGGCGACGTCCGCAAGGATCCCAACGATCATCACATGTAATTCGCTGTGGCCATCCTTCGAGACGCCCGCTTCAGGCGGGCTCCTCAGGATGAGGACGGTGTGTGCGCGGCAGCAGCCTAAGGGCACCGATGTCGCTCAGCCTCATCCTGAGGAGACCGGGAAGCGGTCGTCTCGAAGGACGAGGCGCACCCTCGGGGCTGACAAAACGAGAAGTGCGATAGCCCTACGTCATTCCGGCTCGCGAAGCCGCACCCGGAATGACATCCGGCATGAGGAGACGCAACGACATGACCGATCTTTCCGCGCCGATCAGACCGGCCGCAATAACGATCGCGGCGCACTCGCCGGGCCTTGCGCTGCGCTCGCTCGTGATCGGCCTCACCGCATTCCTGACCGTCGTCGACCTCTTCGCAACGCAGGCGATCCTGCCCTCGCTGACGCGACACTACGGCGTCACCCCCGCAGCGATGGGCTTTGCCGTCAACGCCAGCACCTTCGGCATGGCGATAGCCAGCCTCGTCGTCGGCTTCTTCAGCCCGCACATCAACCGGCGGACGGGCATCCTGCTCAGCCTGACGCTGCTGGCGATCCCCACCAGTCTGCTCGCGTCCGCGCCCAACCTTGCCGTCTTCACCGCGTTGCGGGTCGCGCAGGGCCTGTGCATGGCCTCCGCGTTCGCGCTCACCCTCGCTTATCTCGGCGAGCAATGCAGCGCGATGGACGCCGGCAGCGCCTTTGCCGCCTACATCACCGGCAACGTCGCGAGCAACCTCGTCGGCCGGCTGATCTCGGCGGCGGTCGTCGATGGCCTCGGCCTCGCCTGGAATTTCTATTTGTTCGCAGCGCTCAATCTCACCGGCGCGGTGCTGGTCTATTTCACGATCCGACGCATGCAGCCGATGCCCGCGATGATGCCAACTTCGCCGCTCGCCGCCGCCATCGCGCACTGGCGCAATCCGCGGCTCCGTGCGGCCTTCGGCATCGGCTTCTGCATCCTGTTCGCCTTCATCGGCACTTTCACGTTCGTGAATTTCGTGCTCGTGCGGCCGCCGTTGGCGCTGGGCATGATGGACCTCGGCCTCGTCTATTTCGTCTTCCTACCCTCGGTCGTCACGACGCTTCTGGCCGGCAAGGCCGTCGCTCGGCTCGGAACGCGGCCGACGATCTGGGGCGCGCTCGCCGTCGCCGGGCTCGGCCTGCCCTTGATGATGGCGCCGCATCTCGGCGAAGTGCTCGCCGGCATGGTCCTGGTCGGCGTCGGCACGTTCTTCGCGCAGGCCGCTGCGACAGGCTTCGTCGGGCAGGCGGCAAGCGAGAATCGCGGCATCGCCAGCGGCACTTATCTCGCGTGTTACTTCTGCGGCGGCCTGGTCGGTACGGCCGTGCTCGGCCGGTTGTTCGACAGCTTCGGCTGGCACGCCTGCGTCGCCGGCGTCGGCGCAGCCCTTGCGCTGGCGGCCCTGCTCGCCCTCGCGCTGAGGCCCTGAAGCGCGATGAGATTTGGATGAATCGTCATCGCGCCTTAGATCGTTGCTTACGCATGATCTTTCCGGAAAACCGCTTCGCACTGTTCCGGATCATGCTTTAGCGCTTGACCGGTGCGTCCTGCGGCGGCTCGTCGTCGGCAATGGCGCGCCAGGCGGCGCCGTCGAGATCGTCGTACTGGCCGCTTTTCAGTGACCAGAGGAAGGCGACGAGACCGGCACCTCCGAGCATCAAGGCCAGCGGCACCAGGATGACCAGGATCTCCATCACACCATCTCCCGCGAGGCGCTGCGGGCGCGCAGCGAGTTCAGCATCACCAGGATCGAGGATCCGCTCATGGCGGCCGCCGCAATCAGGGGCGTCACCACGCCGCTGATCGCGACCGGCACGGCGAGCACGTTGTAGCCGATCGCGAGCCAGAGGTTCTGCCGCATCAGATGCAGCGCCTTGCGCGAGGCGTCGATGGCGGCGACCACGGGGGCCAGCGGCCGGCCGAGGAAGACGAGGTCGGCGGTGGCCTGGCTGAGATGCGCGGCCGAGATCGGCGACATCGAGACATGAGCGGCCGCCAGCGAGGGCGCATCGTTCATGCCGTCGCCGACCATCAGCACCTTCATGCCTCGCCGTTTCAGCTCCTCGATCCGCGCGATCTTGTCGGCCGGCGTGACGCCGGCGCGCCATTCGGGAATGGACAGCGCGTGCGCCGCCGCCGTCACCGCCGGCTCGCGGTCGCCGGAGAGGATCTCCATGCCGATGCCGCGCGCCCTCAGCGCCGTGATCACGGCCTGCGCGTCCGGACGCAGGCCCTGGCGCACCGAAAGGATGAATTTTGCGGTGCCCTTGCTGAACGCAACGATGGAAGCTTCGGGATCGAGATCGTCGGTCAGCCCGGCGAGACCCTCGGCACCACAGAAGGACGGACGGCCGAGGCGGATCTCGACGCCATCCACGGTCGCATGCACCCCCTGCCCGGCATCCTCGACCGCGCCGATGACAGGTGACCTGGCGCCCGCGGCCTGCGCCACCGCGGCGGCGACGGGATGATGGCTCGACAGCGCCAGGCGTCCGGCGAGCTCGAAGATGTCGGCGGGGATATCGGCTGCGTTCATCACTTCGAGATCAGGCAGCGTCAGCGTGCCGGTCTTGTCGAAGATGACATGGTCGGCTTCCGCCAGCCGCTCGATGGCATCGCCCGCATTGAGCAGCACACCCGCCCTGAACATCGCGCCCGAGGCCACCGTCTGCACGGTCGGGATCGCGAGACCCAGCGCGCAGGGACAGGTGATGATCAGCACGGCGACGCCGGTCACGATCGCATCATGCCAGGACGCACCGGCGATGACCCAGGCGAGAATGGTCAGAAGCGCTGTCGCATGCACCACCGGGGCGTAGAGCCGCGAGGCACGGTCGGCGAGGCGCATGTAGCGTGAGCGCGCCTGGAGCGCGTTGTCGAGCAGCCGCGTGATCTCGGCGAGCAGCGTCGCCTCGGAGGCCGCCGAGACCCGCACCCGCAGCGTGCCGGAGATGTTCATCGATCCCGCATAGACCGGCGTGCCATGCTCCGCGGTAACATAGAGCGTCTCGCCGGTGATCAGGCTCTGGTCGATCTCGGAGCGGCCCTCGATCACGGTGCCATCGACCGCACAGCGCTCGCCGGGCCGCAGCAGCACGATGTCGCCGGGATGGATCGCCGCCACCGGCACCTGCAAGATCTCGTCGGGCCCGACGAACTTGGCCGCGGTCTCCGCCTTCAGCGCTGCGAGATTGCCTGCGACCGCGCGGGTCCGCCGCCGCATGTTCTGGTCGAGGAAGCGGCCGACCAGCAGGAAGGTCAGCAGCATGATCGCCGCGTCGAAATAGGCGTGCTCGGCGTGGTGGATGGTCTCCACCACGGACATGCCGAGCGCCAGGATCACGCCGATCGAGATCGGCACGTCCATGTTGGTCGTCTTGGCCGAAAGCGCCCGCCAAGCCGAGCGGAAAAACGGCTGGCCGGCATACGCCGCGGCCGGCAGCGCGATCAGCGCCGACAGCCAGTGAAAGAAATCGCGCTGCTCCGGCAGCATGTCCGAGACGTTGCCGGACCATACCGGGATCGACAGCATCATCACGTTCATGGTGGCGAATGCCGCGACGCCGAGACAGCGCAGCAGGAAGCCGGATTCGGCGACCTCGGCGGCTTCCGCGCTCTCTGTCTCGAACGGATAGGCCTTGTAGCCGAGCTCCTCCAGCCGGTCGATGAAGCGGCCGGGATCGAGGGTGCCGGCCTTCCATTCCAGTGCGACACGGCGATCGGTCAGGTTCACGCGCGCCAGCGTGACATCAGGAATGGCAGAAAGGCCGCGCTCGATCTTGGCCATGCAGCCGGCGCAATGAACGCCCTCGACCGCGAGGTCGATATGCCGGAGGCCCGCGCCGGCGTCGCGAACATAGTGAGAGAAATCGCGTGTGACCTGCATGGCGGCATCCTCAGTTCAGGATCACGCGGTTGCGCGACAGGAACACGCGCGCTCCGCGCGCCTCGCCCTCGATCACCAGATCCCACTGTCCCGGCGCGACGGACGCGGCATTGCCGCGATAGATGCCGATGCCGGCTTCCGCCAGCTCGACCTTGAGATCGCCGCGCTTGTCAGTCGGCCGCTCCAGGCGTCCGCCGAACTTCAGTCCGGAGATCGGCTGTCCGCTCGCATCACGCGCCTCGACCTGGATCGCAGCGCCGCCATCGTTTCGACGCTCGATATGGGCGCTGACCTGCCATTTGCGCGCGGCCTGTTCCTGCGCCGCCGAGATCTCGCGGTCATAGGTGAGGCCCGCGGCATAGGGGCTGTCGACGTCCGTGCCCGGCAGCGTCGCGATCGCGAGCTTCATCATGGTCACGTTGACGCCGATCACGAGGCCGAAGAAGGCGACCAGCATCAGGAGCACCTTGGTTCCGGTCAGCGGCTTGGATGCCATGGCAGTCTCCTCATGCTACGGCGCGACGAAATTGTCGGTGGCGGAGGCGACTTCGCCGAGGCCGATATCGGTGACGTGGAAGCGAACCGGGACCGACTTCTCCGGATTGCTTTCCGCCGGCGCCGTCACGAGCAGGCGCAGCTCGCTGGTGGCATCGCGGGGAACCACGACCATCGGCCGGTCGGGCGTCACGGAATCCACGCCGACGACATGGACGGTCAGATTGGCCGGGCCGTCCGCGTCGATCGCGATGACGCGGTCGTAACCGCTCTTGTTCAACAACCGCACGGTATAGGCGTTGCGAATCGAGCCGTCGCTGAGCTTGACCGCCACCGGATTGCGGTCGTGCAGCACGTTGACGTCGAGCAGGCTGCGCGTCGCCAGCGTATAGATCATGATGCCACCGACCGCGGCGATGATCGCGCTGTAGACGATCGTGCGGGGCCGAACGATCCGGTAGATCGGCGCCTTGCCTTCCTGGCGGCGATGGATGTTGATGTCGTTGTCGTAGCCGATCAGCCGCTTCGGCCGGCCGATCTTGGCCATCACGTTGTCGCAGGCATCGATGCAGAGGCCGCACTGGATGCATTCCATCTGCGGCCCGTTGCGGATGTCGATGCCGGTCGGGCAGACCGCAACGCACTGGTAGCAATCGACGCAGTCGCCGACCTGCTGACCGAGCGCGCGCAGCTCGGCCGCCTTCTTCACCGAGGTGCGCTTCTCGCCGCGGTCGTAGCGATAGGTGACGTTGAGCGCCCATTCGTCGGTGAGCGCCGCCTGGATGCGCGGCCACGGGCACATATAGGTGCAGACCTGCTCGCGCATGTAGCCGGCGAGCAGATAGGTCGTCGCGGTGAGGATGCCGATCCAGATATAGGCGATCATCGGCGCCTGGAAGGTGACGAGCTGCTTCACCAGGGTCGGCGCGTCGTTGAAGTAGAGCACCCAGGCGCCGCCGGTCCACCAGGCGATCAGCAGCCAGATCGAATGCTTGAGCACGATCTCGGAGATGCGCTCGAGCTTCATCGGATCGGCCGACGCGTCCTTCTTCATCCGCTCGCGCCGGTCGCCCTCGATCAGGCGCTCGACGGCATAGAACAGGTCGGTCCAGACCGTCTGCGGACACAGATAGCCGCACCAGATGCGGCCGCCGATGGAGTTCATCAGGAACAGCGCGACGGCAGCCACGATCAACAGGCCGGTGAAGTAGTAAACCTCCTGCGGCCACAACTCGATGAAGAAGAAATAGAAGCGACTGTTGGGAAGGTCGATCAGCACCGCCTGGCTGGGCGCGCCGAGGCCGCGGTTCCAGCGCACGAAGGGCAGGAAGTAGTAGACGCCGAGGCAGAACGCCATCAGGCCCCATTTGATCCGTCGGAACGTGCCCTGGACGCTCTGGGGATAGACCTTCTTCCGGGCCGCGTAGAGCGGCCCATAGTCGTCTTCCGATGTGAGGTCTTTGGGGTTCACGGTCTTGTTCATCGCCTGGAGCTTCTCGAAGGTGCGATTGAACCTAGACCCGACACCGCCGCGTCAGTTGATCCAGCTCAAACGGGGGCGTTTTTGTTCGCCCCCGTCTGGACCGAGGCCAGCGCATAGGGAAGCGGCTTCCCTGCGGCGCGGTCGTCTCGAAGGACGACGCCACGCGCTCAGGCCGTGCCAAATGCCACATGCGATTGCTGCGTTCCGTCGCTCCGGATCTGCTACTTTCCGCCACCCAGCGAATGCACGTAAACCGCCATAGCCTTGATGGTGGCGGGGTCGAGCCGCCCTTCCCAAGCCGGCATGACGCCGGCACGGCCCTGGCTGATGGTCTCGATCAGGGCGGCCTCGTCCGAGCCATAGAGCCAGATCTTGTCGGTCAGGTTCGGGGCGCCCAGTTCCTGGTTGCCCTTGCCGCCGTCACCGTGGCAGGCGACGCAGTTCTCGGTGAAGATCTTCTCGCCCTTCACCGCATCAAAGCCCTTGCGGGTCGAAAGGCCTGACAGCGAGCGCACGTAGTTGGCGACCGTGACGATCTCGTCGGCCTTCAGCACGCCGTCCTTGCCGAAGGCGAGCATCTGTCCCTCATGCGTCTTGGCATGCCCCGAACGCGCGCCGAACTGGATGGTCTGCATGATCTGGTCGAGCGTGCCGCCCCACAGCCAGTCGTCGTCGTTCAGGTTCGGGTAGCCCTTGGCGCCGGCACCGCCGGAGCCGTGGCACGGCGCGCAGTTGTCGCCGAACACGGTCCTGCCCTTGGCGCGGGCGAGCGCCAGCAAGGCCGGGTCCTTCTCGATGTCGGCGAGCGGCGCCGCCGCCAACGCCGCCATCTTCTCGCCGCGCAACGCCTCGAGATTGGCGAGTTCCACCGCGAGGCTGGCGCGCGTCGAGTAGCCGAGCAGCCCGGTCGTATGGCTCGAGATCAGCGGCCAGGCCGGATACACGATCCAGTAGCCGATCGACCAGAGGATGGTGAGGTAGAAGCTGATCACCCACCAGCGCGGCAGCGGCGTGTTGAGCTCCTTGATGCCGTCCCATTCATGTCCGGTGGTGGACTTGCCGGTGACGGTATCGACTTCGCTATGATCGGTCATGGTCTTTCACTCCTCCCGCAACGGCAGGCGTGCCGCTTCGTCGAACGCGGCCTTGTTACGGGGCCAAAATGCGTAGGCGATGATCGCGAGAAAGATCGCGACGAACACCGGCGTCCAGATCGTCGTCACCAGTTCGGACGCAAGATTGTGGGCTGTCAGGATGGCTTTCATCGTTGATGCCTTCTCAGCGAAGATTGGCTTTCTCGTTGTAGATCTTGAAGTCGACGAGCGTGCCGAGCATCTGCAGGTACGCGATCAGCGCGTCCATCTCGGTCGGCGTACCGGTCTTGCCGTCGAAGTTGCGCACCACCGCCTTGGCGTATCGCTTGCTGAAGGCGTCGGAGCCCGCATTGTCCGGATCGGCCTGGGCCTTCATATCGGCGCCCGCGTTGGCGATCTGGTCGTCGGTGTAGGGCACGCCGACGGCCCGCAGCGTGCGCATGTGGTCGGCGATCGTGTCCGGATCCACCTCGTTCTGGCTGAGGAACGGATAGCCCGGCATCACCGACTGCGGCACGATCGCGCGCGGGTTGATCAGGTGGGTGACGTGCCAGTCGTCGGAATATTTGGCGCCGACGCGCGCAAGGTCCGGACCGGTGCGCTTGGACCCCCACTGGAACGGGTGGTCGAACATGCTTTCGGCGGCGAGCGAGAAGTGGCCGTAGCGCTCGACCTCGTCACGCAGCGGCCGGATCATCTGCGAATGGCAGAGATAGCAGCCCTCGCGGACGTAGACGTTGCGCCCCGCAAGCTCGAGCGGCGTGTAGGGCCTGACCCCGTCGACCTTCTCGATCGTGCTCTTGAGGTAGAACAGCGGCGTGATCTCGACGAGACCGCCGATCGAGATCACCAGGAGGATGCCCACGATCAGGATGATCGAGTTCTTTTCGAAGATTTGGTGGCGTGTCCAGAACGACATTGCTTGAGCTCCTCATTCCGCCGGCTGAAGAGCGACGGGCATCTGGACCTCCGCCTCGCCGACGCGAACGGTCATCCAGAGATTGTAGGCCATGATCAGCGAGCCGATCAGGAACAGGCCGCCGCCTGCGGCGCGGATGATGTAGAAGGGATGCATCGCCTCGACGGTTTCGATGAAGGAATATTCGAGGAAGCCGAGCGAGGTGTAGGCGCGCCACATCAGGCCCTGGAGGATGCCGGACACCCACATCGCCGAGATGTAGAGGACGATGCCGAGGGTCGCGACCCAGAAGTGCCAGTTGACGAGCTTCAGGCTGTAGAGGCCCTTGCGATTCCAGGCCCACGGCACCAGGCAGTACAGCGCGCCGAAGGAGACGAAGCCGACCCAGCCGAGCGCGCCGGAGTGGACGTGGCCGATGGTCCAGTCGGTGTAGTGGCTGAGCGAGTTGACCACCTTGATCGACATCATCGGGCCTTCAAAGGTCGACATGCCGTAGAAGGCGACGGAGACCACCAGCATGCGCAGCACGGGATCGGTGCGCAGCTTGTCCCAGGCACCCGACAGCGTCATCAGGCCGTTGATCATGCCGCCCCAGGACGGCATCCACAGCATGATGGAGAAGGTCATGCCGAGCGTCTGCGTCCAATCAGGCAGCGCCGTGTAGTGCAGGTGGTGGGGACCTGCCCAGATGTAGAGGAAGATCAGCGCCCAGAAGTGGATGATCGACAGGCGGTAGGAATAGATCGGCCGGTCGGCGCGCTTCGGAATGAAGTAGTACATGATGGCGAGGAAGCCGGCGGTCAGGAAGAAGCCGACCGCGTTATGGCCGTACCACCACTGGAACATCGCATCCTGGATGCCGCCCCAGGCGACGTAGGACTTCGAGCCGAACGCCGAGACGGGAAGCGCCGGATTGTTGCCGAGATGCAGCACCGCGATCGTGACGATGAAGGCGAGATAGAACCAGTTCGCGACGAAGATGTGCGGTTCCTTGCGCTTGATGATCGTGACGAGGAAGACGAGCAGATAGACCACCCAGACGATGGTCAGCCACAGGTCCGCGTACCATTCCGGCTCGGCATATTCCTTCGACTGGGTGACGCCGAGCAGATAGCCGGTGCCCGCGACCAGGATGAAGAAGTTGTAGCCGATCACGACGAACCAGGGCGCGAGGTCGCCGGCGAGGCGAACGCGGCAGGACTTCTGCACGACGTAGAAGGACGTTGCGATCAGCACGTTGCCGCCGAACGCGAAGATCACGGCCGAGGTGTGCAGCGGCCGCAACCGGCCGAACTGGATCCACGGCAGATCGAAGTTCAACGCGGGCCAGGCCAGCTGCGAGGCGATGATGAGACCGACGAGGAAGCCGGCGATGCCCCAGAACATCGCCATGAAGGAGCTGAACTTGATCGGCCCCATGTTGTAATTGGGACGGCCGTTGATCTCCGCCGGCGGCAGCGCCGCCGGGCGCTCGAAGTAGCGGTTGATGATGCAGAACACCGCCGCCACGCTCGCCGCCGCGCTGAGCGCGGCATGGAAGGCGAACGGCGCGTCGAGCGCCTTGGCCGCGGCGACCACGCAGAGGAAGGCGGTGGCTGCAAACACGACAGCCAGGCCGCTTTCACCGATGGTCATGGATTTGGAGATGGAGGGCTGGCTCATGTGGATTCTCTCTGAAAGAACACGGAGCCAGAAACCACATTCACCCTCGCGGGGAATTGATTGAAATCAACACAAATGGATTTCCGCTCATGGGAGACGGCGGCCGGTTGATGCGCCCTCTCCCCCTGCGGGAGAGGGCACGTCTCCGTGGAGACAGACCCCTCATCCGGCGCCATAGCCGAAGCTTCGCTTCGGCGTTCTCAAGAACGGCCGACGTAGGCGGCCTATGCCACCTTCTCCCACAGGGGGAGAAGGAAGAAGTCAGTCGCTTGCCGTGGCCTTGAGCGCCTTGATGACGTCCTCGCGGGCGATGATTCCGACCAGCTTCTGCGCGCCGTCGAGCACGATGATGCTCCTGATGCGGTGCTCGACCATGATCTGGAGCACGCGCGTCAGGCGCGTATCGGGGCTGACATAGATGAATTCCGGTGTCATGACGTCGCCGATCTTGCGGCTCATCAGGTCATGGTAGCGCGGCAGCATCTGGTTTGGGCTGAAGGCGAAGCACTTCAGGATGTCGAACTTGGTGACGATGCCGACCACCTGTCCGTCGTCCTCGACCGGATAGGAGTTGAAATCGTCGCGCTCGAACATCTCGCTGAGCTCGAGCATGTTGCGGTCGCGCTGCACCGTCTTGACCTTGCGCGTCATGTAGCCACCGGCAGTCTGCTCGAGAAATCTGTACACGGCGCGTCCTCCTCAACTCGCTATGGCCGACCGGCCGTCAGTGCGACAGCAGCACGCAACGCGTGGATTGCGTGAGCAGGTGCCGGGTGACGCCGCCCAGGATCAGCTCACGGAACCTCGAATGCCCGTAGGCACCCGCCACGATCAGGCCGGCGCCGACGTCGGCGGCGGCCTTCTCCAATTGCACGGCGGCGGGTTCGTTCCGCGCAGCCTCCGAGACACGCGCCGTCGCGGTGGCTCCGTGACGGGCGAGCCAGGCGGCGACGTCAGTGACGCCGGCCATCACGCTCGAGCGGTCGTCGCCCTGCTCCGGAATCCCGACGACGGTGACGTCCCTCGCCTTGCGCAGCATGGGCAGCGCGTCCGCCACCGCCCGCCGCGCCTCCGCCGTATCCTTCCACGCCACCAGCACGCTGCGCAGATCGAGCCAGTTGACGCGGTCGGGCACGACGAGAAGCGGACGGCCGAGCTGCATCACCAGATCCGTGGGGCTTGCCAGCGCGAAGGCGTCGGAGACTGCCGGGCTCTGCCCGCCGCTGACGACGACGTCGGCGCAGCGCGCGTGCGCCAGCACGAAGCGCGCCGGAAAGTCCAGGGCGCTGCGCCACTCCCCGTGCCCGCCACGATTCTTCGTCGCGGCGCGGAATTGCGCCTCGAGACCCGCCAGGCGCCGCTTGACGGACGCTTCGCCCTCCTCGATCAGCCGTTGGCCCTCGGCGCCGTCGGTGAAGTAGAGCGGCGGCGCAAACTGCGCCGCGGCAACCCCGACGATGGCCGCTTCGAATCGCTCGGCGAGCTCGCCCGCGACCTGAAGACACGCCTCATTGGATCGATCGAGCGCCAGGCTGACCATCACGGTCGCGTATGTCATCGGGATTCTCCGCACGGCATGAACTGGCGCGAAATCTAGCCTCGCCGGTGCAAGGCAGGATGAGCTAGATCAAATCGCCGGCCGCCCGGTCGCGGGGAATCCGGCAATGGAATCAGACATCCGAACTTGCCTCCGGCCCGCCCATGGGTGAAATTGCCCTCAGTCTCGCGGCACCTTGCCCGCCGCATCAAGATGGGAGCCGTCGATTGTCGCCGACCCGCGTAACGCATCCGCCAGACGATGGTCGCGGCGAGCATTTCCGAGTCCGGATCGAGGGATTCGGCGTCGGCACCTGGGATCTCGACCTCGCAACGCGGGAACTGGACTGGTCGGACACCGCCAGGACGCTGCTTGGCATCGCGCAGGGCCAGCCCGCGAGCTACGGCCTCTTCCTGTCGCGTCTCGAGCCCAGGGATCGCGACCGCGTGGAAAGCGCGATCAAGCACGTCAGCGAACGCGGCGGCGGCTTCGACGTGTCCTTCAAGGTCGCGGGCGCCAACGGAGGACAGTGGATTCGCGCCCGCGCCGGCGTCATCCGGGACGAAGCCGGCTCGGCCCGGCATCTCAGCGGCATCTTCCTCGATATCGACGAGGAGAAGCAGGTCGAGGAAGCGCTGCGGACCCGCGAGACCCACCTCCGCTCCATCCTCCACACGATCCCCGACGCCATGATCGTCATCGACGGCCACGGCATCATCCAGCTTTTCAGCACCGCCGCCGAGCGCCTGTTCGGCTGGTCCGAGCACGAGGGGATCGGCCAGAACGTCAGCATCCTGATGCCGGAGCCCGACCGCTCCCGGCATGACAGCTACATCGCCCGCTACCGCACCACCCACGATCCCCACATCATCGGCATCGGCCGCATCGTCACCGGCAGGCGCCGCGACGGCACCACCTTCCCGATGCACCTGTCGATCGGCGAGATGCAGTCCGGCGGCGAGCCCTATTTCACCGGCTTCGTCCGCGACCTCACCGAGCACCAGCAGACTCAGGCGCGGCTCCAGGAGCTGCAATCCGAGCTCATCCACGTCTCCAGGTTGAGCGCCATGGGCGAAATGGCCTCCGCCCTCGCGCACGAGCTCAACCAGCCGCTGGCGGCGATCAGCAACTACATGAAGGGCTCGCGGCGGCTGCTGGCCGGCAGCGTCGACCCGAACGCGGCGAAGGTCGAGAGCGCGCTGGATCGTGCCGCCGAGCAGGCGCTGCGCGCCGGCCAGATCATCCGGCGCCTGCGCGACTTCGTCTCCCGCGGCGAATCGGAGAAGCGGGTCGAGAGCCTGTCCAAGCTGATCGAGGAGGCCGGCGCGCTCGGGCTCGCCGGCGCGCGCGAGCAGAACGTGCAGCTCCGCTTCAGCCTCGATCCGGAAGCCGACCTCGTTCTCGCCGACCGGGTGCAGATCCAGCAGGTCCTGGTCAATTTGTTCCGCAACGCGCTGGAGGCGATGGCGCCGTCGCCGCGGCGCGAGCTGGTCGTCACCAACACGCCCGTTGCCGACGACATGATCGAGATCGAGGTGTCGGACACCGGCTCCGGCTTCGAGGACGACGTCATTCCAAACCTGTTTCAGACTTTCTTCACCACCAAGGACACCGGCATGGGCGTGGGACTGTCGATCAGCCGCTCGATCATCGAGGCTCACGGCGGACGCATGTGGGCCGAGAGCAACGCATCGGGCGGGGCGACATTCCGCTTCACCCTCCCGGCAGCCGACGAGAATTGATGCATGACGACCAAGGGACATGTCTACGTCATCGATGACGACGAGGCGATGCGGGACTCGCTGAACTTTCTGCTGGATTCCTCCGGCTTCGGCGTCACGCTGTTCGACAACGCGCAGAGCTTCATCGACGCCCTGCCCGGCCTCGCCTTCGGCTGCGTCGTCTCCGACGTGCGCATGCCGGGCCTCGACGGCATCGAGCTTCTGAAGCGCATGAAGGCGCAGCAAAGCCCGTTTCCTATCCTGATAATGACCGGGCACGGCGACGTGCCGCTCGCGGTCGAGGCGATGAAGCTCGGGGCGGTCGACTTCCTGGAGAAACCGTTCGAGGACGATCGTCTCACCGCCATGATCGAAACTGCGATCCGCCAGGCCGAGCCGGCCGCCAAGAACGAGGCCGTCGCGCAGGACATCGCCGCCCGCGTCGCATCCTTGAGTCCCCGGGAGCGCCAGGTGATGGAGGGACTGATCGCAGGTCTTTCCAACAAGCTGATCGCGCGCGAATACGACATCAGCCCGCGCACGATCGAAGTGTACCGGGCCAACGTCATGACCAAGATGCAGGCCAACTCTCTCTCGGAGCTGGTTCGCCTCGCGATGCGCGCCGGCATGCTCAAGGATTGAGGCAAGTCAAGGCGGTTGTGGCCGCCTGTGCTAGCCAGTCAAGATGATCGAGATTGGCTCGCACCCTCAGCATGTCCGGATGGTGTCATCGGCAAAGCCCACCGTCTACGTGGTCGACGACGATGCCGCCGTGCTGGGCTCCCTGCGCTTCCTGCTCGAAACCGACGGCTTCGCCGTGCGGACGTTCAGGAGCGCGACGGCGCTGCTTAACGCCTCCGGCGCGCCGGGCGCGGACTGCTATGTCATCGACTACAAGATGCCCGATATCAACGGGATCGACCTTGCCGGTCGCCTGCGCAAATCCGACAGCGACACGCCCGTGATCCTGATCACCGGCTATCCGGACGAGAACATCTCGACCCGGGCGGCCGCGGCGGGCGTCAGGGACGTCGTTTTGAAGCCGCTTCTCGATGAAAACCTGGTCAAGTGCATCCGGGGAGCCATCCAGGACCGCCGCGGTAATTGACCTACGGGTTTCTACGTAGGTAAACGTCCTTAAGATAACGCGCGAAATTTCCGGATTGCGCAAACGCGGGTAGCAGTGTTCCATCACAACGGAGATGGCGCAGATGCTGACCCAGACACTCAAGACCCACGCGATCAACACGCAAGTTCGTGGCAAGATTGCCCCTGCCCACCCCGTTTCCGACCAGTTCGGCGCGATCACCGGCCATGTCGGTCTCGTCGCCACCGAGTTCTCCTACCGCAAGGACGAGGAGATCTATGGCGAGGACGAGCCGGCCGAATATGTCTACCAGGTCGTCTCAGGCGCGGTGCGCAGCTACAAGCTTCTCTCCGACGGTCGTCGCCAGATCGGCGCCTTCCATCTTCCCGGCGACGTGTTCGGCCTCGAATCCGGCGCTACCCACCGCCTCGCTGCCGAAGCCATCATCGACACCAATGTGCGCCTCGCGAAGCGCGCCAGCCTCGAGAAGGCCGCCGGCACCGACGTGCAGGTCGCCCGCAAGCTCTGGGCCATGACGGCGTCCGAGCTGCGTCACGCCGAAGATCACATGCTGCTGCTCGGCCGCAAGACCGCGATGGAGCGCGTTGCGACCTTCCTGCTCGAGATGGACCGCCGTCTCGCGGTTGCCGGCATGATGGCGCTGCCGATGTGCCGCCGCGACATCGGCGACTATCTCGGCCTCACGCTCGAAACCGTGTCGCGTGCGCTGTCCCAGCTGCACACCCAGGGCATTCTCGGCTTCTCCGGCGCCCGCCAGATCGTGCTGCGCAACCGCCAGCGCCTGCACAATCTCGACGCCTGACTCTCTTCCTCCCTGCCTACTTTGGCCGGCTGAAGTCCTCAGCCGGCCATTTCTTTCGTCACGGTCATACCGGCGCGCCGGGTCTCCGGCATGACCAACAGGATCAGCAGCAGCCCGGTCGCAGCGACGCCGGACAGCCCGATGAAGGCGGTGGCGTTGCCGAACTTGTCGCTGACATAGCCGCCGAGCGCCGTGCTCAGCGACGCGCCGATGCCGCTCGCGGTGCCGACGATGCCCTGCGCCAGGTTGAAATGGCCGCTGCCGAAGGCGACGTCGGCGACGATCAGCGGAATCATCACTGCGAACACCGCCGCGGTCAGCCCATCGAACACCTGCACCGCGACCAGCAGGTAGGGATCGCGCACGGTCGCGAACAGCAGACCGCGAATCGTCAAGGCGCCGAATCCGATCAACAGCAGCGGCCGGCGGCCCCAGGCTTGCGCCTTGCGCCCGACGCTCGGCGACAGCAGCGCCACGATCGCCTGCGGCACGATGATGCAGGCTGCGACCAGCACGGTCGCCCACTGGCTCGACCGCGCCGTCACCGCGCTCGCCATCAGCGGCATCATCGCCGCGTTCGCGAGCTGCAACAGCAGCATGCTGAGCGCGAACACGATGAGCGGACGTTGCCGGATCAAATGCCAGACATTGGTGTCGCCGAGGTCGGCGGCTTCCGGCGGCATCTCGCCGTGACAGCGCCTGATGTCGACCTCCTCCTCGCGGATCCGCGACAGCGCGATCAGGGTCGGGATCGCGAGCAGGAAGGTGACGAGGAACACCGAGCGGCTCGACAAGAGATATCCCGCCGTGCCCATCACGGCGGCGGCGACGCCGTTGCCGAGCGAGGCGAAGCGCGCGTTGCGGCCGAGCCGCTCGCCGATCGCGAGCGGACCGACGAGGCCGAGGCTGATCGCCGCGATCGCCGGCCCGAGCACGCAGCTCGCCATGGCGTGCAGGGTGGCGGCCGTCACCACTACGGGGAAGACCGGCATCGCGGCATAGGCGAGCGCGCAGGCGCCGATGGTCGCGATCGCGAGCGCTGCGACCAGCCGTTCGGACTTCGCGGCATCGATGATCGCGCCGCCCGGCACCTGTCCGATCAGGGCGACGATGCCGCCGATCGACAGCACGAGGCCGATCTCGACCTGCGTCCATTTCTGCGTCGTCAGGTAGACCGCGATGAAGGGACCGAACCCGGTCTGCACGTCGGCGAGGAAGAAGATGAACCAGTCGAGGCCGCGCAGGCTCTGACGCGACGGCGCCGGAATGCCCGCAGGCGGCAGCGCGGCGACGTTGTCCGGTTCAACGTGGCCATCGCGATCTGCATGCTTCGGCTTCCTGGACAACAGCACAGGCGGTCAGCCCTCCCCGGGACCTCACTGGATCGCTTGCAGCGGTTGAAGGCTGCCGGACGCGCCGAGCACGACCATCGGCGTGTCTTCCTTGTATTCCGGCGCGGCCGCAACCTGCGCCTTGGTCAGTTCCAGCGTGATGCTGTCCTTCTTGTTGGCGATCTTGCCGAACCGCATCGCGTTCCAGTCCACCACGATCTTGCGGCTGCCGACGCCGAGGAAGCCGCCGAAATCGATCACCGCCGCGCGCACGTGCCCGTCCCGGTCGACGATGACATCGACGATGCGGCCCATGTCCTCGTCGGCGGCGCTGCGCACGTCCCGGCCGAGCACGCCATGGGCATCGCTCGCGCCGATGATGGTCACCGACGGCGGGGGCGCGGCGTCTTTTGGCGTCACAGGCACGGTGGAAGCCGGCGGCTGGGCCGGCGCCGGCGCATTCGCTTCACTGGGCGGAGCAGTCGGAGCGCCTGCAGGCAACTCCTCCGCAGCGCGGGATACCGCGGCCGTCAGGCCTGCGACGATCGCGCTCAGGACCAACCATCCGGCCGCACGCATAACACCCTCCTCACCGCGCGCCGCTAGCGCGCCAGCACGATCGAGACCTGGATCTGGCCGCGGGTGCGCAACACCTCCAGCGCGACGTCGTCGCCGTGGCGGCTGACGCGCAGATCCACGCTGGAATCGCCGAGGCGCAGATCGCGCAGGATGACTTCGTTCAGGAACGCCGGCAGATGCGGATTGCGCAAACGAATCTCGCCGCGCGCCACGTCGAACTCGAGGCCCAGCGCCGCCTCCAGCAGCGTGAACGGCGTCGCGCTGGCCCAGGCCTGCGGCGCGCAGGCGACCGGATACAGCGTCGGCCCGCGCCGCTTCTCGCGCCGGAAGCCGCAGAACAATTCGGGCAGCCGGCGCAGGTCCATATAGGTGGCGGCGTCGAACAGCCCCTTGAAGACATGCGCCACCGAATGCTTGAGGCCGTAGCGCGCGAGCCCGAGCGCGATCAACGCGTTGTCGTGCGGCCAGATCGATCCGTCGTGGTAGGACATCGGGTTGTAACGCACCTCGCCGACGGCGACGGTGCGGATGCCCCAGCCCGAGAAGAAATGCGGCCGCATCAGGTCGGCCGCGACGAAACGGGCGCGGTCCTCCCGGATCATGCCGCTGAACAGCACCTGCCCGGCATTGGAGGTCCGGACCTTGCAGGGCCGCTTCTTGCCGTCGAGCGCCAGCGCGTAGGTACCGAGCTCCTCGCACCAGAACGCCTGCTCGAAGCGCTCGGCCAGCGCGGTGGCCTCGGCCTCGAACTTGCGCACGAGGTCCGGCTTGCCGAGGCGCAGCGCGCAGCGCGCAGCCAGCTGCTTCGCCATATAGACGTAGCCCTGGACCTCCGCGAGCGCGATATTGCCTTCCGCGAGCTGGCCGTCGGCATGGAAGATGGCGTCGTAGGAATCCTTCCAGCCCTGGTTCGCCAGCCCCTTCTCCGTCGCGCGCTGATATTCGACGAAGCCGTCCTGGTCGGGATCGCCGGGACCGTCGATCCAGGCGAGCCCCGCCTCGATCGCGGGCCACAGCTCGACCAGGGTCTTCACGTCGCCGGTGCGCTCGAAATAGCTTCCGGCGAGCACCACGAACAGCGCGGTCGAATCGACGCTGCCGTAATATTGCGCGAACGGCACCTCGCGCAGCGCCGCCATCTCGCCGCCGCGCATCTCGTGCAGGATCTTTCCCGGCGCGGCATCGGCCAGCGGATCGATCGCCCTGGCCTGGAAATGCGCGAGCCGCCTCAGCACGCCCTTGGCGATCCGCGGATCGATCCACAGCATCTGCAGCGCGGTGATCAGTCCGTCGCGCCCGAACGTCGTCGAGTACCAGGGAATGCCGGCATAGGGATAGCGGCCCTGTGGCGTCTCCGTCATCAGCATGTTGAGGTCGGCCATGGCCTGGCACAGCACCTCGTTGAAGATGTTGTTGGAGGTCTCGATGCTGGTCGCGCCCATCGTCGACTGCCGCATCTCGCGGCGGTGGGCGAGCAGGCCCCTGAAGAAGCGCGCCGGCTTCTCCGCGACCGGCCGGTTGCAGGACGCTGCCACGAACAACGATTTCGACTGGTGCGGATCCAGCTCGAGCTGCCAGGTGGCGGCATTGACGGAGAGCCGCGTCGGACGCGGATCGAAATGCAGGCCGGTGGTGCGCTCGCGATCGTCGAGACCGCGATATTCGAACAGCACGTCGGTCGGCCCGAGCAGCTTGCTCGTGCCCGTCCCGCGGCGCGGCCGTCGCTCGCCGCGGACCTCGAACAGATCGGCGAAGTCGTTGTCGAACAGCAGCGTCAGCTCGAAGCTGGCCGGCCTGTCACCGTGGTTCTGCACGCCGATGCGCTGATAGGCGGTGCCGCGCCACAGGAAGACCGTGCGCACGATGTGCAGCAGGTCCTTTTGCAGCACGAGGCTGCCGTCGCGGTAGATGTCGGGGTTGGTGAGATCGACCGTCAGCGCCGAATTGTCGTCGCGCAGGTTGGAGCCGAGCAGCAGCGGCTGGAGATCGTCGAGCACGAGCTCCAGCCGCGCGAGATAGCGCGTGTCGTGGTGAAACAGCCCGTCCGGCCCGCCGGCCGATGCGCCGATGTCGCCATGGCTGTCGAGCACGATGAAGGTGTCATCGTGCTTGAGCGAGCGTCGCGGGCGCGCCGACGGCCCCGTCATCGGGATATAGAAGGGCTGCTCCACGACCTGCTCCGCGGTCCGCGCCACGGAGACGAACTTGGTGACGACTTCGGCTGCCATGAGCTGCTCCCCTGCGCTTGTTTCGAGACGCAACCAACGCGAACGCGACTGTCGAGCTTACGCGGCGACTTTCGCGAGCCGGCTCATCTCCTGCGTCACCAGCTCACGGTAGGGCCCGTGGCCCTGCATCAGCCGGTCGGGCGCGCCGTCCTCGATGATCCTGCCGGCCTTCAGCACCACGACGCGATCGAAATTACGCAGCGTCGCAAGGCGATGCGCGATCGCAATCACGGTGCGGCCGCGCATCAGTCGCGTCAGCGCCTCGCGGATCGCCTCCTCGGACTCGCTGTCGAGCGCGGCCGTGGCCTCGTCGAGCAGCAGGATCGGCGCGTCCTTTAGGAAGGCCCGCGCGATCGCGATGCGCTGGCGCTGGCCGCCGGACATCTTGACGCCGCGGTCACCGACCATGGTGTCGAGGCCCTCGGGCAGGCTCTCGACGAAGTCGCAGCGCGCCGCAATCGCCGCGCGCAGCACCTCGTCGTCGGTCGCGTTCGGCCGCCCATAGCGGATATTCTCGCGGATCGAGCGATGAAACAAGGAAATATCCTGCGGCACCACCGAGATCGCCTCGCGCAGGCTCAGCTGGGTCACCTTTGAGATGTCCTGACCGTCGATGGTGATGCTGCCCTCGTCGACGTCGTAGAAGCGCTGCAGCAGCGTGAACAGGGTCGACTTGCCGCCGCCGGAATGGCCGACCAGACCGACGCGCTGGCCGGGCTGCAGCCGCAGGCTGAAGCGCTCGAAGATCTTTTCAGCCCCGGGATAGCCGAAGGTGACGTTGTTGAATGCGATCGCGGCGCCGCTCTTGACCAGGGGTTCGGCCTCGGGATGGTCGCGCAATTCGTGCGGCACCAGCAGTGTCGCAATCGCCTCGGTCAGCCGCGCGACGTGCTGGGTGACGTCGACCAGCGCCACCGCCAAATCTCGCGTCGCATTGAGAATGGAAAGGCCGAGCGTGCAGACCAGCACGACGTCGCCGGTGGTCGCCGTGCCGCGCTCCCAGAGCATGATGGCCCAGGCCATCAGCGCCACGGTCAACAGAACGGTCACGCCGGCATGGATCAGCCGAAGCTTCTCGAGATAACGCAGGCTGCGGCCGCGCGCGGTGAGCTCGCGATTGACGGTCGCATCGAACCGCTCGTGCTCATGGCTGATGCCGCAGAAAGCGCGAACCAGCGGCATGTTGCTGATGACGTCGATCATTTCGCCGTCGACGACCGCCGCCTTGTCGGCGAAGTCGTCGTGCAGCGGCTTGCCGGCGGCGGCCAGATGGAACATCGCGATCACCATGCCGCCGGCGACCACGACAAGGCCGAGCGCCATGTAGGGGCTGACGGTTCCAATCAGCACGATTGCCGCAATTGTGGCAATGCACGGTGGCAAGACGTTCCAGACGAACATGTTCTCGACCGTGAACACCGCGTTCGACGTCGCCGTGATGCGGCTCGTCAGCATGCCGGGCATGCGATCTGAGAAATAGCTCGGCGCATGCCCGGTCAGATGGCGAAAGATATCACGCCTGAGATCACCGGTGACCCGAACGAAGGTAAAGCTCGCTGTCCAGCTCGCGATCCGCCACAGGAAGTTGTCGGCGGCGATCAGCGACATGAGCAGAACGAATGCCAGCCATACGCTGCCGCCATGCGACGTTCCGGCCGACAGACTGTCGACCAGGAATTTGACGCCGTACTGAGTGCCCACGGAGCAGGCAACGGCAGCCACGACCGCCGTCAGGATCACCAGATGTGATGCGAGGCGACGTCGAAGATAGCGCAAGACGAAGGCAAATGGCCGGCGCGCGTACCCAGAAAGCTGATCCATATGGCTGTCGCCCCGTCGAGAAGATTTTGGATTTTGGTTCTGATCGACTGAACATCGACCGCTTCGTCCCGGTTCCCGGGCTCGCTGATCACGACATGCGGATGCGGACGATCTGCGAAGATGTGATGGCAGCATCGCGACCATTCCAGAGGGTGTCGAATAAGTAACGTTCGCAAGAAGGAACTTCGCAACTGCGGGAACGTTCCTTTGGCTGGCATTGCCAGTGCCGCATAGGTGGGGGTTTCAACATCCATGATCGCAGAGGAGAAGGTGAGATGCGCATCGCGCAGGTAGCTCCGTTGACGGAGGCTGTTCCACCCAAGCTGTATGGCGGCACTGAGCGGGTGGTGCATTGGTTGACGGAAGAGTTGGTAGCCCTGGGGCATGACGTGACGCTGTTCGCCAGTGGCGACTCGCAGACATCCGCAAAGCTCGATGCATTATGGCCGCGGGCGCTTCGCCTCGACGGTTCCGTACGAGACCCGAACGCACTGCACATGGTGCTCCTGGAGCGCGTGCGGCAGAAATGTGACGACGAGGAGTTCGACTTCCTCCACTTCCACCTCGATTACTATCCATGGTCGCTGTTCTACCGCCAGCCGACGCCGTTCTTGACCACGCTGCACGGCCGGCTCGACCTGCCGGAGCATCAACCGGTCTTCAACACCTTCTCCAAGATGCCGGTGATCTCGATTTCGAACGCGCAGCGGCGGCCGGTGCCGCAGGCGAACTGGGTGACGACGATCCACCACGGCCTGCCCGAAAACCTGCTGACGCCGAAACCGGTGAAGCAGGAATATCTCGCCGTGCTCGGCCGCATCGCGCCGGAGAAAGGCGTCGACCGCGCCATCAAGATCGCGACCCATTGCGGCATCCCGCTGAAGATCGCGGCCAAGGTCGATCGTGCCGACCAGGACTACTATGACGAGCTGATCAAGCCGATGATCGAGAACAATCCGCTGGTGGAGTTCATCGGTGAGATCGGTGATCACGAGAAGTCCGACTTCCTGAGCAGCGCCCTCGCGCTTCTGCTGCCGATCGATTGGCCAGAGCCGTTCGGCCTCGTGATGATCGAGGCCATGGCCTGCGGAACGCCGGTGATCGCCTTCAACCGCGGCTCGGTGCCGGAAATCATCGACGAGGGCCTCACCGGCTTCGTGGTCGAGGACGTCATCAGCGCCGCTGGCGTGGTCAAGCGGCTTCCGCAACTGAACCGCGCCGCGATCCGCAAACAGTTCGAAACACGCTTCACCGCGCGGCGGATGGCGCTGGACTACCTCGCCGCCTATCGCAGCCTGACCGAGGAACAGGCGCCGCGGATCAAGCTGGTGAGCAGCGCAGAGTAGGAAGTGACGATCCTCTGTCGTCGTCCCGGCCTGCGCCGGGACGACACCGAGTATGTTGCGCCCCTACTCCATCAACTCGTCATTGCGAGCGCAGCGAAGCAATCCAGACTATCTCCGCCAACTCGTCATTGCGAGCGCAGCGAAGCAATCCAGACTATCTCCGCGGAAAGATTCTGGCTTGCTTCGCTGCGCTCGCAACGACGAGTGTGACGCAGCAGCGATGGCTACCCCACCACCGCCCGCTTCGGCTCCACAATTTCGAACATTCTTGGAAACTCGTCCATCAGGCCCATCAGCTCGGCGAGCTTCAACGGATTGCCCGACAGCTTGACCTTGCCGGCCGCCACCGCCTCCGGAAAGCTCGTCAGCTTCGCGATCACCTCGTCCAGCGTCGCGCGCGCCAGCGTGAAGCTGGCATCCGCGTTCTCTGCCTGCACGCCCTCGCTATAGGTCAGCGCGCAGTTCTCCAGATTGAGCACGAAGGTCTCGCCGGTGTCGGAGAAACTCCAGTTCAGCACGATGTGCTTGCCTTCCGCCTTGGGGCCGTTGAGGCGGATGCCGAGCACGTCCCAGAGCTGCGAGGTGCGCAGTGCCGCCAGCGTCTCGCGCGGCATCGGGGGGCGCGGCGGCGTCTTCGGCATGCCCTGGCGCAGCTCCTGCGCGCCGAACAGATAGGCGTTGCGCCAGGTCGAGCTCTCGGCGGCATAGCCGAGCTGCTCCAGCGTATCGGCCAGCAGGCTCCGCGCCGCCGCATTGTCGGGCTCGGCGAAGACGAGATGGCCCAGCGCCTGCGCCACGAAGCGGAATTCACCCTTGTCAAAATCCGCGCGCGCCCGCCCGAGGATGGCGTCCGCGCCGCCCATATACTCCACGTATTTCTTGCCCGACGCCACCGGCGGCAGCGGATCGAGATTGACCGGATTGGCATCGTACCAGCCGAGATACTTTTGGTAGATCGCCTTCACATTGTGCCGGATGTGCCCGTAATAGCCGCGGCCGTGCCAGGCGCCCTCGAGGCTGTTCGGCAGCTGGATCGTTTCGGCGATCTCGGCGGCGTTGAGGCCATGGTTCATCAGCCGGATGGTCTGGTCGTGCGCGAACTTGTAGAGGTCGCGCTGCTGGCGGATCATCGTGCCGATGCGCGCGCGTCCCCACACCGGCCAGTGATGCTGGCCGCACATCGCCTCCGCCTTGCCGTCCCACAGCCGCAAGGCTTCGCCCAGGTACTTCGACCACGCCAGCGCATCGCGCACGTCGGCACCGCGGAACGGCAGCAGATTGTGGAAATTGTGGGTGCAGTTCTCGGCCAGGTTCAAGAGCTTGTAGCGCGGGATGAAGAAGTGCATCTCCGCCGGGGCCTCGCTGTTCGGCGCCATCTGGAATTCGAATTCGACGCCGTCGATCAGGCGCTTGTCGCCGGTCGCCATGATCAAATCGGTCGGGCGCAGCAGCGCAACGCCGCCTGCCGCCATCGACTTGCCGAGCCCGTTGTCGACCTGCCCCCGCGCCCCCTTGGCGAGGAACGGGCCGAACTGGTATTGCGCGCGCCGCAGCATCGCGGGTCCCGCGATGATGTTCTCGGAGACGGCGTGCTCCATGAACAGGTTCGGCGCGATGATCGGCACCGCGCCGGTCGCGAGCGCGTCCTCCTCCAGCACGCCGCGCGCGCCGCCCCAGTGATCGGTGTGGGTGTGCGTGAAGATGACGGCCGCAACCGGCTTCAGGCCCCGATGCCTGAAGTAAAGATCCAGCGCGGCGCGCGCGCCTTCGATCGAGGTCAGCGTGTCCACGACGATGACACCGCTGTCGCCCTCGATCAGCGTCATGTTGGCGATGTCGAGCCCGCGCACCTGGTAGACGCCGGGCACCACCTCGAACAAGCCGTGATGCATGTTGAGCCGCGCCTGCCGCCACAGGCTGGGATTGACCGTGGGCGGCGTCGCTTCATCCGACAGGAAGCCATAGGGCTTCAGGGTCCAGACCGTCCGCCCCTGCGCGTTCGTGATCTCCGCGTTGTCGATCGTACCGAGAAAGCCGCGCGCGGCATCATCGAAATCCCGCGTGTCGGAAAACGGCAGCGCGTTGAGCATGGCCTCATGCTGCGCGATGACGGACGGCGTTGCGTCCTTCGGCTCGTTGCTGCTGTCTGTCATGTTGATGTCCTCCCGGCCCGTCGCGGGCATTTAACCGCATCTCGCAGTTGATTGCTATTGGCAGGCTATCGAAGTTGGACGCGATGCCCTCTTCCTTCCCCCTTGTGGGAGCAGGTGGCGCGAAGCGCCGGATCAAGGGTGTGTCTCCACTCGCAAGACTGGTCGTGAGGAGAGAACCACTTACCCGGCTTCGCTTTCGCGAAGCCACCCTCTCCCACAAGGGGTCCCACAAGGCGAGAGGGTGCACCGTCTATGCGGCCCGTGGCCTCAGTGCATCCCCAGCACCCGCGGCAGCCACAATGTCAGGTCTGGCCAGTAGGTCACGATGACGAGGAAGCCGAGCATGGTGATCAGCCACGGCATCACCGCAACCGCCAGATCCGTGATGCGCATGCGCGCGATCATGGACGCGACATAGAGGTTGAGGCCGACAGGCGGATGGCAGAGGCCGACTTCCATGTTGACGTCCATGACGATGCCGAAATGCACGAGATCGATGCCGAGCTTCTTGGCCGCCGGCGCCAGGATCGGCGCCATGATCAGGATGATGGAGTTCGGCTCCATGAAGTTGCCGGCGAGCAGCAGGAGGATGTTGACCACCAGCAGGAAGCCGACCCAGCCGAGGTTCTGCGCCGCGATCCAGTCCGCCAGCGTCGCCGGGAGGTTCTCGTTGGACAGCACGAAGGAGAACAGCACCGCGTTTGTGACGATGTAGAGCAGCATCGCACTGGTGTTGGCGGCCCGCAGCAGCACCCGCGGCACGTCGGCCATCTTGATGGCCTTGTAGACGAACACGGCGATGATGAAGGAGTAGACCGCGGCCATCGCGGCCGCCTCGGTAGCGGTGAACAGGCCGCTGTAGATGCCGCCGATGATGATGACCACCAGCATCAAGCCCCAGATGCTCTCGCGGAAGGTACGGACCGTCTCGCCCCAGCTCGCCTTGGCCAGGCGCGGATAATCGCGCCGGCGCGCGATCCACCAGGTGACGATGCAGAGCATCGTCGTCAGCATGATGCCGGGCACGAGCCCGGCGACGAACAGCGCGCCGATCGAGGTGTTGGTGGAGACCGCGTAGACGATCTTCGGGATCGAGGGCAGCATCAGGATGCCGAGCGAGCCCGCCACCGTGATGATGCCGGCGCCGAAGCGCATGGGATAGCCGTGCCGCACCATCTCCGGCAGCACGATGGCGCCGATCGCGGCCACCGTCGCGACGCTCGAGCCGCACACCAGCGCGAACATGGCGCAGGCGACGATGCCGGCGAGCCCGAGGCCGCCATACCAGTGACCGATCAGCGAGGTCGCGAAATTGATCATGCGGCGCGCGACGCCACCATGGGTGAGGAAGTTGCCGGCAAGGATGAAGAACGGGATCGCCATGATCTCGAAGCCCTCGATGCCCGTGAACAGCTTCATCGAGACCGCCTCGATCGGCACCGCGGTCAGCGTGAACAGGAACGTCATCACGGTGAGGCCGAGCGCGATCGAGACCGGGATGCCGGTCAGCATCAGCGCGATCAGCAGCGCGAACACGGTCGCCGCGCGCATCCAGTGCGGCAGCACCACCACGCCGAACTTCTCGGCGAGGCACATCGCGAAGATCAGCACCGGCGCCATGATCAGGATGACGCCGAGCGGCGATACCTTTCTCGCGGCGGCTTTCGTCGCGGCGCCGGCCGGCTGCGGATGCAGCGCGGGCGAGCCGTCCGCCTCGACGCCCTCGACATGGGTCTCGTCATGGTGCGGCAGATCGCCGGTCCAGTAGTAGAACCAGGAGACCTGGAGGAAGCGGAAGCACATCAGCCCGGAGCCGAGCGGGATCGCGAGATAGACGAACCACATCGGCGCTTCCAGATCGTTGGACTGCTGCCCGGTGTGGAACATCTCGCGCACGAAGGAGCTGCCGAAGGCCGCGATCATGCCGGTGAACAGCGCCCCGCACAGCAGCGCGAACAGGATCACGTGCTTGCGCGAATGCTCGGGCAGGCGGTTCACCAGCAGGTCGACGCCGACATGGATGCCGGTGCGCACGCCATAGGCCGCGCCGAACTTCGCCATCCAGATGAACATGTAGATGCAGAGCTCCTGCGCCCAGGACAGGTCGAGCTCGGACAGGAAGGTGAACACCGCCATCGACAGCGACGCCAGCCAGGTCATCCCGTGCGCGGCCGCCCACCTGGAGAGCGCGATGGATTCGCCCGCGCCGTAGCGGTGCACGACAGCGATGAAGATCAGGCCGGTGGCAGCCGCAATCAGCGTCGCGATCAACCACTCTTCGAGATGGTTGAGCGCCTGGTTGAGCATGCGAAGCAAATCAAGTCCCCCTATCGACACGAAACGGCCGGAAGTGCCTGCACTCCCGACCGTTGGTATTGTTCTTGCGAAAACCGCGTCAGTTCATCTTGACGTCGAGTTCCTTGGCAACGAGATCGAGCGCTTCCTGCCCGACACGTCCCTTTGCCCATTTGTAAGTCGGCTGCATCGCGTCCTGCCACGCCTTGCGGTCGGCGTCGGTCAGGTAATGCAGCGTGGTCTTGCCCGTCTTCTTGATCTCGGCCAGCGCGTCCTCGTTCTCCTGATGGGCGATTAAATTGGTGTAGTCGGTCGCCTCGACCATCGCCTTGTCGAGCTGGGCGCGGATGTCAGGCGGCAGGCCGGACCAGAACTTCGAGTTGACGATCACGGCATATTGCAGATGCGCGTGGTAGGACACGGTGATGTCCTTCTGCACCTCGTAGAACTTCTGTGTCAGGTAGTTGGAGGCGGTGTTCTCGCAGCCGTCGACGACGCCGGTCTGCAGCGCCTGGTAGACCTCGGAGAACGCCATGATCTGCGGGATCGAACCCATCAGACGGAAATACTGGTCGGCGATTTTCGATCCGGAGATCCGGAACTTCAGCCCCTTGAAATCCTCCGGCTTCGTCAGCGGCCGGTTCGATGACACCATGTGGAAGCCGTTGTCCCAGTAGGCGAGCCCGGTGATGCCCTTGGCTTCGAGCTTCTGGAACAGCCACTTGCCGACAGTGCCCTTCATCGCGTTGGAATAGGTCGCATCGTCCTTGAACAGCCAGGGCAGATCGAGCGCCTCGAATTCCTTGATGCCGAGCGGCGCGAATTTCGCGGTCGAAGGCGCCAGCATCTGCACCGAGCCGAGCTGAAGCGCCTCGATCTCCTCCTTGTCCTTGTAGAGCGAGGAGTTCGGATAGACTTCGATCTTGACCTTGCCGTCGGTGTATTTGTCGGCGAGCTCCTTGAACTTCAGCGCGCCCTTGCCCTTCGGCGTGTCGTTGGCGACGACATGGCTGAACTTGATGACGATAGGGCTCTGGGCGCTGGCGATCGCGGGCGCCATGAGAACAGCCGCGGCGGCGACCGCAAGGAGCAGCTTGCGCATGAAGGACCTCCCAACAACCTCTAGAACCGGATCTTTTTTGTTTTGCAGTCCGGTTTGGCACGTCAGTAGTGGCAGCAATCCGCCACCCGAACAACTAGACCTAAGCCCAATTTTCCGCAGCCAAGCTATCTTGACGACTGCTGCATGCGCAACCCGGCCGCCTCTCCGCTCCAACGGCGCGAGCATTCATGCCGCATTGCGGCAATGTCATCAGCCTCGGCGCTGAGCAACGATGAACAGACGCCGGAACGGGAACAGCGTCTGCCCCGCGGCATTCTTCGGATACGCCTTCGCGACCCGCCTCCCGTAAGCCGCTTCAAACGCGGCCTTCTCGTCGCCCTGCAAGATGTCCAGATAGCGCCTCAGCCAGGTCCCCTTGGTCCATTCCTTCACGGGGTTCTCGCCTTCGAGGACCTGCAGATATTCGGTCTCCCAGATGTCGATATTGGCGGACATCGGAGCGAGAAGATCATGATAGAACGCCGGCGCCTCGACCGGCGGCGGGGTAACGAGATGCTCGACCTTGGAGCGCCAGGGACCATCAAGCGCGGTCTCGCCGATCAGCACGTGTGACGGCGCGAGAAAATTGCGCGGCATCTGCACCGCAAGCATGCCGCCGGGCTTCACCTTCTCCATCACCGATGGAAACAGTGCCGCATGATTGGGCAGCCAGTGCAGTGCGGCATTGGAATAGATCAAGTTATACTGCTTCGCCGGGCGCCAATGGCCGAGGTCTTCATGCGACCATTCCACGTCAGGTGCGGCCTTGCGGCCGGCGGCGACCATCTCTGCCGAGCCCTCGACGCCGGTGACCGTCGCCTCGGGCCAGCGCTCCCCGATCAGTTTCGTCACGTTGCCGGCGCCAGCCCCGAGATCGGCGATCGCACGCGGAGCGAAGTCCGGAATCCGCATCAACAGGTCGACGGCGGGTCGGAGCCGGTGGCCCGAGAATTTCAGATATTGCTGCGGATCCCAGACCATCGCTCAGGCGCCTTTTTGTTTTTCGTGTTTCCTTCAACGTCGCTCTTGGTTACCACTGCTGGTCCCGCTCAGGCAATTCGCAAGGCCTGCGGGACGGGCAGGAAGCGACGAGCAGCAAGCAAGAACCAGGCAAGAGAGCGTGCGACCATGGACCTCGGGCTCACATCGAAAACCGCTGTCGTGACAGGCGCGAGCATCGGCATCGGCCGCGCCATCGCCAAGGGCCTCGCTGCCGAAGGCGTGCGCGTCGTCGGCGTGGCGCGACGCACCGACCTGCTCAACGAACTGGTGAGGGAAGAAGGCTCCGGGCTGATCACGCCACTCGAGCAGGACGTCATGGCCGGAGACGCCGCGGAGAGAATCGCCGCCTTCGCTTTGAAGGAGCTCGGCCATGTCGACATCCTCGTCAACAATGCCGGCGGCAGCCGTCCCCTGCCCGTCGATGCGCCCGACAGCAAATGGGATGAGGCGATCGCGCTGAACTTCACCAGCTACCGCCGCATCGCGCACGCGCTGCTGCCGCAGATGATCGCGCGCAAATGGGGCCGCATCGTCAACATCACCGGCAAGTCCGAGCCGGAAGGCCTCAACGCCGCTTTCGCCGCGAAGGCCGCCGTGCACGCCTGGGCGAAAGGCTTGTCGCGCGAGGTCGGCGAGCACGGCATCACCATCAACTGCATTCCGCCCGGCCGCATCATGAGCGAGCAGATCCGCCGCAACTATCCGCCGGATTATCGCGAGCGCTTTGCGGAAGAGGAGATCCCGGTCGGCTATTGGGGCGAGCCGGAAGACCTCGCCGCACTCGCGGTGTTCCTGGCCTCGCCGGTGGCGCGGTACATCACGGGCACGGTGATCCCGGTGGATGGCGGCTTGCGGCGCTATCAGTTCTAAAGCGCGATCCGGAAAAGTGAGAGGCCGCCAACCGGACGGCCTCTTCTCGATTGGGATTCGTCAGCGGCAGGGTTTGCCGGACATCTGAGCCGCCCTGCCGTGGCAGCCGTCGTGCATCCTCGGCTTGGCCTTCGCAGCACTCGATGTTTTGGCAGGAGGCTGCGTTTGTGCGTAGGCGGAGATCGGAGAGGCGATGATGAGCAATGCCAATGCGATTTTCAAAATTGACGTCATGACTTTCCCCGGATTGGTTCAAGCTGAGATCCGCTCACCGAGCGGCAGACAGTCTAACGTTGAGTTCAATTCGTGTCAGCTCCGAATGAGGGGGTTTTCGTCGTCCTTGCGTTCGATGAAGCGATAGGCCTTCCTCGGCAGCCTCTTGATTAGTCGCTGTTGCTCCCCGGAATCGCCGATTGCGGATCGGGCGGCATTGAGCCGGGTCGTCAGCGCGACATCCGACACGCACCGCCCCTTCCAGACGGCGGTGATGAGCGCGTCCTTGTTGCGGATGAGATAGTCGAGCAGGTCAAAGTCCTGTGGCGTCAGGGCGACGAGGTTTGTGTCTCGGCAAAGCTCGCGGCCGGAATCCAGTTCGTAGTCTTCGAAGAGATAGCGCAAGACGCGGAATCCCTTTTGGGCGGCCCCCGGGTCGGGCCCGGCAACACTGGCAGGTTAAGAATAAGCCGCCGGTAAGGAAAATGTAAGCAGCAGGTCAAGCGTGCCGGGCCGGACCTTGGCAACCTGTCCGGGGTGGAAACAGGCACGCGAGGATGCTGCCATGAGCACGATTTACCCGACAACGGGCTTGGTCCAGACCGCCGTATCGCAGCGGCGCAGTTTCGGCGCCCTCACGAATTGCTGGGCCGCCTTTCAGGAGTGGCGGAAATGGGAGCGGCTGCGGCGCGACCTCTGCAGCCTGAGCGATCGGGAGCTGATGGATATCGGGATTTCCTTTGGCGAGATCGACTACGTGGCCTCGCACCGGGATACCGACCCGCGAGGCATACGGTCGTCCGGCCCGCAGCATGGTTAGCGCGTAGCGTTACGCCGGAAGTCCCGCGTCGCGAAGTGCCCTGGCGAAGATCGCGAAGTCCTCCGTCCGGCGAAACGGCGCCAAATCGCTTAGATTGGAGAGGCGCAAATCGGGGTTGAATTCGAGCGCTCGCAGCATGGCTCTCTCTGCTGGCTCGAGCCGTCCGGCGACCGCATTGCTGGCTGCGGAGATGCAGATCGACAGCAAAAAACCCGGATTGTCGCGCACGGCCTGTTCGGCGCATCCCAACGCGAGATCGTAGCGGCTCGCCAGGAAATGGGCATAGGCCATGGCTCCGTGCGTGGTGTAGTACATGGACGGATCGCGCGGGCTCAGGCGCATGGCATGCGCGGCGTGCTCGAGTGCGAGGTCCGGCTCGCCCATCCAGACTCGCAACCAGGCACTGAGCATCCAGGCTCTGGCCAGGTTTGGATTGACGGCCAGCGCCCGGTCCATGAAGGCCGCGGCGTCATCGAACTCATGGGACAGAAAGGCCAGTGCGTATGCACCCATACATAGCGCGAATGGATCGTCCGCCCCGAGATCCACGGCCCTCCGGGCCAGCCGCGTGCCTTCCGCACTTTCAAGCGCTTGATCGTTCATGCAACTGAGCGCTTTGCGTCGAACATGGCACCAGGCGGCCATGCCATAGGCACAGGCCAGATGAGGGTCGAGCTCGATCGCCTTGTAGAACAGTCCGAGCGCCTCGCTGTTCGCGTCCTTGGTCCAACGCGCTTTCGCCAGTCCACGCAGGTAATAGTCGTACGCGTCCAGATTTGCGGTTGGTTTGCGCCTGGCTCGCTTGATCTCCTCATGCTGCAGCTTCGGGGCGATCGCGCCCACGACGCTGGACGTCACTTCGTCCTGCAGATCGAACATGTCCTCGATCGGCCCCTCGAAGCGGTCCGCCCAGAGATGCGCTCCAGTTTCGGCATCGATGAGCTGACCCGCGATACGAACGCGGTTTCCGGCCTTGCGCACGCTGCCTTCGAGCACGTAGCGCACGCCAAGCTCGCGGCCGACCTGCTTCACGTCCGCGGCCCGGCCCTTGTAGGTGAAGCTCGAATTGCGTGCGATCACAAACAGCCAGCGAAACAGGGACAGGGCCATCGTGATGTCTTCCACGACGCCGTCTGCAAAATACTCCTGCTCCGGATCGGAGCTCAGATTGGCGAACGGGAGGACGGCGATCGAAGGTTTGTCGGGGACGGCCAGCGCAGGTGTTTCTGGTTCTCTGTTGCCGGCGATCACCGCGCCATCGCGCCCTTCTTCCCGCACTGGTCCGATGAACCGGAAGCCCTTCCGCGGCAACGTCTTGATCAGACGCTGCACGTCGCCGCTGTCGCCAACCGCGCTCCGGGCAACGTTCAGGCGCGTCGTCAGCGCTGCGTCCGAGACGCTGCGCCCGTGCCAGATGGTATTGATGAGATCGTCCTTGCTGACGACCCGCTCCCGGTTGCGGATGAGGTAGTCCAGGAGGTCGAAGACTTGCGGCGCCACGGGGACCACGTTCGCGCCGCGATACAGCTCGCGACGGTCGGGATCCAATGCGTAGTCCTCGAAGAGATACCGCAAGCTGCGAAACTCCCTGAAATCAGAGGGCTCGGTCACCGGCGGCGCTTTGGTCCGGTGGAAATCGCAAGGCTAAGCTGCCGGTGAAGAAACGTAAGTTGAGCGCCACAAATTGCGCTCCGCGTCGTCCGACCTGAGTGACGGGAAGCTGATCGACCTCGGCACGACGCGTGGCAGCAAGAGACCGCCCGAAGGCGGTCTCGCGGCTGAGAAGGCGCGCCGTCAAAGATCGACCTGGATGGCTACGTTGGAGCGTACCCAATCCGATTGCCCGGCCTTCAACCGCTTGGCTTGAAATTCAACGAAAGCCGGATCGGCGCCCAGTGACGCCAGGGTGCGCCCATAAGCTTCCACGCTGTCGAAGCGAGCGGCGAAGGCGTAGTTCCCGACCTCGCCGCCGATCACCGACCAGAAGCTGACATCGGCCCCGTGCTTCCTCCAGAGTGTCGCGCCTTCTTTTGCCAGCTGTAGGACGGTCGCAAGATCGCTACCGGGTCTTGGATGCGAAACGAACTGCATAACCACTGCAGGCATCTTCCCCTCCAATAAACAATAAAAATGATGGCACCAAATGACCCCGCTGGTCATTCGGCCCGAGGAGAATTCCAGACAATGCGGCCTCGAGCTTGATCTGGATCAATTCCATCTTTCCAGCTTGACCGCAGGTTGCCGCCCTTGCGCTGGTTGACGGCATTGCGTGGAGATCGCCCATGATGCAGCAGCGCAATCGGGTTGTTCAGGTCAGCCGCTTCGGTGATCCCGAGGCACTGGAGATCGTCGACGCTCGCCTGCCGACCGCTGGCCGGGGCGAGGTGCGCGTTCGCGTCCTTGCGTCGAGCCTCAACTACACCGAGGTGTTGATCAGGCGCCATCTCTACCCGCAAACGATGCGCCTCCGCCCCCCTTTCGTGATGGGATACGACGTGGTGGGCGTCATCGATCAGCTCGGCGAAGGCGTGCACGACTTTCAGATCGGCGACCGCGTGGCCGACATGACGGTGGTCGGATCGAACGCCGCGTATCGCACGCTTCGGGCCACCGACCTGACCCGCGTGCCGGTGGGCGTGGACGCCGCTGAAGCGGCCGCGCTGATCCTGAGCTGGACCACCGCGTACCAACTTCTGCACCGCGCGGCCAAGGTCCAGCAGGGCCAGCGCGTCCTCGTTCACGGGGCTGCCGGCGCGGTCGGCCAGGCGCTGCTCGTGCTCGGGAGACTGGCCGGCCTCGAACTGTGGGGCACCGTACGCAGCGAGCACATGGCGCTCGTCCAAAACCTGGGGGCAGCGCCGATCGACTACCAGCACGAGGACTTCACGCGGATTCTGCCGGGCGGGTTCGACGTCATCGTCGATGGCGTCGGCGAAGACGGCTATCGCCGCTCATACGCGGCGCTCAAGCCAGGTGGCCTGCTCTGTGCCATCGGCTTCTCGGCAAGCGTGCAGGCACAGCGTCGGATGCTCCCGATCGTGATGGAGATCGCGCGCCTCTACCTCTGGAGATGGCTGCCCGGCGGAAAGCGAGCCCGCTTTTACTCGGTCAACGCCATGCGGGCGCGTCATCCCGCCTGGTTCAAGGAGGACCTGGAGCAACTGTTCGAGCTGCTGGCAAGTGGTGCCATCCGGCCGCGCATCGCCGGGCGGATCTCCTTCGAGGAGGTCGCCGATGCTCACCGCCGCCTCGAGGGTGGCGGTCTTGAGGGCAAGCTCGTACTTTGCCCTGATCTCTCCCCGCGACGCAGCCAGCGCGCCGCCTGACGCGGCCCGCCGGCACGATACGTCCGCTTCCCGGCTCAGGAGCCGCCAAGGAAGGTGGCACCGGTGCAGCAGCGAGACCCGCGAGTTAGCCAAGCGGAGGACGCTGCTTTGCAGCCCACGAGTTCCGCCATGAGGAACGATTGCATCAGCCCCGCCTTATTCGTTCGCACCTCCGGAGTCCTGATCAGCGGTTCGCGGTCTGGGCCGCGAGCGGAAGGACGACCCGTTCATGCGCATCCTTCTCGTTGGGGGTACGGGGCTTATTGGATCGGCAATCCACGCCAGGCTGTCCGCCTCTCGTCGCCACGGCGATTCGAGGATCGCTGATGTTCTATTTCCTCGTGAAGATGGTGCACATCATCGGTGCTGCCGTCCTGCTCGGCGCGGGCGCCGGCATTGCCTTCTTCATGCTGGTGGCTCATCTTCGCGGCGACCCCCGCGAGATCGCGGCGGTCGCGCGGACGGTGGTGCTGGCCGATTTCCTGTTCACGGCGAGCGCGGTCATCCTGCAGCCGATCACGGGCACATGGCTCGCCTGGTCCAGCGGGTATTCCCTTGGCGACGGATGGGTTGCGGCGTCCATCGCACTCTATGTGGTGACAGGCGCCTTCTGGCTGCCCGTGGTGTGGATGCAAATGCGAATGCGCGACCTTGCCGTTCGCGCGATCGAGACCGACGCCAAGCTGCCTGCCGCATATTACCGTCTATTCCGCTGGTGGTTCGCGTTCGGATTCCCGGCGTTCGCAGCCGTGCTGGCGATCTTCTGGTTGATGATCTCCCGCCCGGCTATTCCGTACTGGGACTGATTGACGCATCTTTCGCGCGCTCCGCCGCTCATCACACCCCTCTTCCATCTGGCCTGCGCCGGATCAGGCAAGCCTAGAATGCACGGCCAGGAACAGAACCGGACTGACCGAGTTCGAGCTGTCTAACCTTTTCACGGAGAGACGAAATGAGCCGCGGAATGCCGTCCATGACTGCACTGCTCGGATTGCTCGCCATCGCGGGTTATCAGAATCGGGACAAGCTGGCGGAGTTTCTCAAAGGCCCGGGCTCTGGATCTCTCGCGCCCGCCAATGCCCAACAGCCGCTCGGCGGCCTGCTCGGCAACCTCGCGGGCATGCTGAGCGGGGCAGGTGTCGGAGGACTGCTCCAGGGAGGGATCGGCGAGTTGCTGGACAAATTCAACCAAAACGGCCACGGCGACGCGGCTCGGTCTTGGGTCGGCTCGGGGCCTAACAAGGAGATCTCGCCTCCGCAGCTGCGGGAAGCAATCGGCCCAGACGTGTTGGACAAACTCGAGAAGGAGACCGGGCTTTCTCAGGAAGAGATTCTCGCAAGGTTATCGCGCGAGCTTCCCCAGGCAATCGACAAGTACACGCCTGAGGGGCGTGTGCCGAGTTCATAGTCATCGAACTGTCGTCGTTGTTTATTCAGGAGGAGCGCAGCATGGGCATTATCTGGACGATCATCATCGGCTTTGTCGCGGGGGTGATCGCAAAATTCATCATGCCGGGTGACAACGAACCCTCGGGATTCATCCTTACGACCATCCTCGGGATCGTTGGCGCCTTCGTTGCTACATATCTCGGCCAGGCGCTGGGCTGGTACCGTCCTGGAGAGGGCGCCGGACTCATCGGTGCCGTGGTCGGCGCCATCATCGTGCTCTTTGTGTATGGCCTCTTCGCCGGAAGACAACGGCGCGCGATTTGAAGAGCTGAAGAGCGGACTTTTGCGCAGTGACCCGCGCACGAAGCGTTCCTGCCTGGTTCACGCAAAGGGGCGCCGGTTGCGCGCGCCCCCCGCCCTTTCTCACCTCGTCAAGGAAGCTTCAGAGCGCGCAGGATCAGAACCTGGGCGGCTGTGACATTCGGCCGCTCATTCGATCACCTCGTCCGCGACCAGGAGAAGGTCTCGACCAATCGACAAGCCAAGCGTCCTGGCGGTTGCAAGATTTATGACCAGCTCGAACTTGGTTGGCTGCTGTATCGGCAAGTCGGCCGGCTTTGCGCCTTTGAGAATTCTCGCCAGATAGCTGGCGGTGGCACGCGACAAGTCAGGCAGGTTGACGCCATAGGAGACCAGGCCCCCGAGATCCACTGCCTCTCTGGCGGCATAGATCGCCGGCAGGCGGTTCTTCTCGGCAAATGGCACAATCCGCGCGTACTGGCTGTACAGCATCGGGCTGGGAAACAGGACGAGGCCATCGGCGCGCGCGTTGGCCAGGTCAGCGAACGCGCCTTCAAGATCGGCAGGACTCTCCGCCGGCACAAATTGAAGGTTAGTTCCGAGAGATCGAGCCGCACTCTCGATCTCGTTCAGCATCCCCTTCATCGTGCGCTCACCGTATGCCCGGGGGTGCCACAGCACGACGACGCGCGAAAGGCTGGGAACGATCAGCTTGAGCAATTGAAGTCGTTTGGACACCAGCTCCGGGCCAAGAAATGTCGTCCCGGTCACATTGCCGCCCGGCCGCGCCAGGCTGGAAGCGAGTTCGTCCTCGACGGGGTCGGCCATGCCGATGCCGACGATAGGAACGGTGGAAGTCGCATTCCTGGCGGCGCGGACAGCCGGTGTAGCCAAAGCAACGATTGCGTGGACCCGTCCCGCCACGAATTCCTGCGCGAGTTCGTTGAGCTTGTCGGCATCGCCGTCCGCGAATTTGCGGTGAAATGCGACATCCTTTCCTTCGGCAAAGCCGAGCTCACGCAATGCCGGCACAAACGCATCGAGTGTCTTCAGACTTGCGTCGGACTTGTCGCCGCGGCCGAGTGAAAGCACGCCAATCTGGCGAGGCCCGGTCGATTGCTGAGCATGCGCTGCGAACGGCCACGTGGCAGCCACACCCCCGACGAGAGTAATGAACTTGCGCCGTTTCATGAGGCCCTCAACCAGGCACGAACCATCGTACAGACAAAAGCCGGCGCCATGGAAGAGCAATCGGGCCGGTGAGAGCCTGCTTCGGGTCCAGCCCGTCCGGTTGGGTGGGGGCAGCGAAACCCATGAAGTGCCCTACCCATCCTGTACCTTTGTGGAGGTGGGACTGGTCCTGCGGCCCTGAATTGGGAGGAGTTATCTTCGCCGCGGCTCTCGCCTGTGCGTTTGGACGAAGGCGAGAGCGATTGGCTGATCGGCCGCGCAACTCAGCAAAAGCACGATCGACTACGGGACATCGCTCGCCTTTCGAGGTGATAGCCTCCTCGCGCCGCCACTCCGGCCCAAGCACGTCTGGTCAATCCGAACCAAGCTGTTCAACCTCGCCATCGACAACAAGCTGCGCCGTTGCGACGACGTAGCCTTGAAAGCTTCTGCTGGGGCATACCAGGGTCGAGAGCACGGTTGCGCTAGCTCGGCATTGAAGTGCACGATGCGCTTGCGATAGCAGAGCAAGTGGACGTCTGAACTAGGCGGGAAGAGCCGACATGCTCTGCCCAACATTTTAGATTGGCGGAAGCGGCGATTATTCGATCACCTCGTTGCCAAGGCGAGTACCTTGGCCGAGATGGTCATTCGGGCAGCCCTGCTTTCCGCAATCCTTCTTCATATCGCGCGACGTCCTCAGCACGTCGATAAGGGCCGAACACGTCTTTGAGATTGGAAAGGCGCAGCGTGGGGCTCAGTTCCCGCAGCCGAGCCATTGCCTTCCGTGCCTGCTCCGGCCGATCGGCCATTGCGTTGCTTGCGGCAGCGATACGTAATCCAGGTCGATAGTCCGGAGAGCACTGCAATGCCATTGCCGCCCATGATGCCGCTTCGGCATAGCGGTCCAAAAAGAAATGCGCGTACGCGGTGCCAGCTCGCATTCCCATCAGCCATGGATCAAGCGGGCTCAGGCGAATGGCACGAGCAAAGCGTTCGATTGCGGATTCCGGCTCGCCGAGCCAGATCTTCACCCAGCCGCCGAAATGCCATGCCTCAGCCAAATTGGAATTGAGCGCAAGCGCGCGATCGACCAGGCCGGCGCCCACCCCGACATCCCCAACAACGAACGCTAAGGCGTTTCCGCCGGCGGAGAGCGCGATCGCGTCATCCTTGCCCAACTCAACTGCCCGCTGGGTGAGCTTCTTCACTTCGGCAATCGCGTTCGCCGTGTCTGAAATCCAGCCATTGATCCTGGCAGAGAGGTAGCAAGAGGCTGCACGACCGTAGGCAGTGGCAAATTCCGGGTCGAGCTCGATCGCGCAGTTGAACAGGCGCAATGCCTCGTCGTTTGCTTGCCGGTTACCAAACTGATGAAGCCGGGCCAGACCGCGCAAATAGAGGGCATAGGCGTCGAGACTGGCGGTCGGCTTGCGCTTGGCACGCTCGATCTCGGCTTTTTCCACTGCAGGCGCGATCGCCCCGACAACGCTCTCGGTCACCTGGTCCTGCAAATCGAAGATGTCGCCGAGCTCGCCATCAAACCGATCGGCCCAAATATGTGCTCCAGTGGCGGCATCGACGAGTTGTCCCGTAATGCGCACTCGGTTTGCTGCCTTGCGAACGCTGCCTTCCAATACGTAGCGCACCCCAAGCTCCCGCCCCACCTGCTTCACGTCGACGGCACGCGCCTTGTAGGTGAAGCTGGAGTTTCGGGCGATGACAAATGGCGCCTTGAAACGGGACAGCGCCGTGATGATGTCCTCGGCCATTCCATCGGCGAAGTATTCCTGTTCGACATCGCCAGACATATTCTGGAACGGAAGCACCGCAATGGAAGGTCTGTCGGGCAGCGGAGGCGGGCTCTCGGCCTCGGCAGCAAAAACTGGCGCAGCCTCTCGCGTTTCAGTCAGCGCACCGTCCCCAAAGGCCCTGACACGTCGAACGCCACGATCCGCACCCGGGTCTGTGACCGGGGCTCGCGCGGGCATTTCTTCCTCGATGACCTTGCCAACGAACCGGAGGCCTCTGCGAGAAACCGTTCTGATCAGGCGTTGCTCCTTGCCGGTGTCCCCGATTGCCTTGCGCACGGCATTGACGTGGCTAGTCAGCGTGGATTCGGACACGATCCGTCCTTCCCACACCGCGTTCAGAAGATCGTCCCTTGTGACGACCCGTTGCCGGTTCTGGACCAGGAAGAGCAGCAGATCGAACACCTTGGGTCCAACGGGGATGAGCTCGGAGCCTCGCTTGAGCTCGCGCCGGTCAGCATCGAGGCGATAATCTTCGAACAGAAACGGCACTTCTGATCCTTCTTGGACAAGAAGCCACGGAAAACCCAATCGCAATTCAGGCCGGCTGCAAGGCTTTTTCCGCTCGGAACAGTACACATTTTCTCACCCTTCGGGAACAAGCCCGGTTCGAGAAGTGGCTGGCCCGGTCCGCAACTGACGCACATTGAGCTTCGCTATTGACGCAAAAAATCAGGCCGCCCGGCATTTCTTCCCGCCACCTGCATCGCATCCCCGATGCGAGGATAGGTTCATGAACAAGCATGTCTTGCGCGATTCCTTGGAGGAGGCGTCAGTTGCGCCTGAGGCGTGCCAAGTCAGTCCGGCCAATGCCGAGCGCCCTCACGCCGGGGCGGAAATGGCGCGGGTGCTCGGGACCACGGCATTTCGCATGGCTTTGGATACCTCCGGCGCCGCGATCGCCCGCCGGAAATATGAACGAGTGCACGACACCTGCGGGCCTAAGACCCACCACGTCATCATGGCTTACAACGGCTCGGTGCAGCGCATGGAACGGCGGTCGGGACGATCAGTTGCGACCGGAACGTTCCGTCCCGGGGCTGTGATAATCATTCCGGAAGGATCAAGCTCCCGATGGGACATTCCAAAACCTGTTGATGTCGTTGAGTTCTATCTTCCGCACGCGACGCTCGAGCGTGTGGCCGAAGAAGCCGACACCGCCGGACCGATCAATCTCCTGGAACGAACGGCGCATCCCGACCCCGTTACATCCGGATTGCTCTTGACCGCGGCAGATACCTTGGAGGGCAATGCGGCCCTGGATACGCTGTTCAGGCGTCAACTGACAAGCCTTCTGGCCACGCGCCTCCTGGCTGCGCACACCGGCTCGCCAGCCGCGATCCAGCCGACCATGGGTGGTCTTTCGCCGAAGGTGCTGAGCCGCGCCATCGAACGCCTGCGACTGGACAGCGATGCGGACGTCTCCCTAGCCGCGCTCGCCTCGGATGCCGGTCTGTCGCGCTTCCACTTCTGCCGCGCTTTCAAGAAAAGCACCGGGCTGTCGCCGCATGCCTGGCTGCGTCAGCACCGGCTCGAGGAGGCCAAAAACATGCTGCGCGATACCGACGCGTCGGTCATCTCGGTCGCAGTCGCGCTTGGCTATTCCTCCCAGACCGCGTTCGCCGCCGCCTTCAGGAAGCTGACCGGCGAGACCCCGAGCAATTGGCGACGGCGTGCATGTTGACGCCTGTGCCGGGAACAGCATCATTGCGAGCTCCGGATGCAAGCGGGCAAGCCCGCAACCAAGAAGCCGTCCACCACACCCGCGTCGCACTCGAGGCGTTGCGCAAGAGCAGTGCCTCGATCGGATCGGGAGCCTAACGAGCACATTGGCGTGGCCCCAGATGCCTAATCGGCAGAAAGCCATGTGCCTGACGATCGCTGAGGGAATGGAACTGGCGCTGCAGGCTTGGCATTGGCCCAAAGGCTGCCTCGGCAACTCCGGGACAGTGGTCCGCTCGGCTCTCGAAGAGCGGAAGTCAGGGATCACAAGCGCAGATGAAGAGCCGCTTGATACAGCAACGGTTACATGTTTTGCGGCGCGCGACGGCCGTCTTGACGAGCCCTTCGGGTGGTTCCATATTACCATCACTTCCACTTCCGGACATCGGAGCCGGAGAAAGTTCGATGACTCTGTCCGACCGCGTGAAGTCGAACATGGAATTTGGGGAAGAGACTTGCCGGGAGCTTCCGCACGGCGGGGATCAGGAGAGCCGACGACTGATCGCCGAACAGCTTTTGCAAGCCGCCGAAGCAGGCCAAGGCACTTTGGGCGAGCTTCGCAGGGTGGCTCTGCGGGCGTTCGCGAACGCAACCAAGCTACACGATAGTAACTGAGCGGGGGCAGCCCATGGCTTCGGTGTTTTTGGTAGAGGATGAGGCGCTCATTCGGATGATGGTGGCGGACATGGTGACCGAGCTTGGCCATACGATTGCGGCCGAAGCTGGGGACTTGCCGTCGGCGTTGGAGTACGCCAACAGCGCTGTCTTCGACATGGCCGTGCTGGATGTATGGCTAGGTCGCGACAGCATTGAGCCAGTCGCGACCGCTCTCGCAAATCGCGACATCCCATTCGCATTCGCAAGCGGCGTTGGAGCAGAGGGAGTGCCAGAACGATTCCGCGAACGGCCACGGCTCCAAAAGCCGTTCCCGATAGAGCAGCTTGAACGCTGTTTCACTCAACTGTTAGCCTAAGCACCAAACACATTGCCGCCTGAATCCTGCCAGCTGCTTCTCCCGCAGTCACACCTCAAAATGCGAACGGTTAGGCCGGAGCGAGGATCTAACATCGCCAGCACGCGGACCGACGAGCCCCCACAGGCGGTGCACTTTTGCGAGTAGGAGGTGGAAACCTGTTCAGAATTGGATGTCTGATGATCGCTCATGGGCAGTGTTGCGGGAAAACGAACTACGATCCCTCGCTTGAAATAGATCAGTCGGCGAAGCTAAACGGTGCGCTCAATTGGCTGCACGCGCCAGTTCCGACGGGCTCGGAGCAGGCAACCCATAGTCCTTCGCTCGTTTTGCGGCGAGTTTCCGATAGGCTTGCGCCTGTGTAAGTAATTGCTCCTTGAAACCCGCATCGCGTTCACTCGCCGCCAGCCGTTCAAGTTGAACAGCTCGCTCTAAATACTCGACCAACAGCCTCATGGCGCCTCCACGCATCACATAACCGGCGAAGCGCGAGGTTGTTCCTATGCTGGAACGGGGCGGTCGTTCCAAGCTGGTCAGGAGTTCGGGTGACTGTCTATTGCGTGGTATTGTCGATGCGCGATCAGGCCTTGTTTACCTCGACCATCCGACTTGATCATCCGACAGGCGGACGATGCCGGATTTCGTAGGCGGACAAGCAGACCTTTCCTCCCATCTTCGGAACTTCGCGGTCAGGCCATGTAACCGTTGCCACCGAGTCTGAACACAGCAGAGAGCCTCAGCGCTTTTGAGTTGAGATGTCCAGACGCCTCTGCGCCGTTGCATATGCCGGGTCCGTCGCCGACACGGGGGGCTTCGACGCGGGGAAGAACCCTTCAATGTTCTTCCAGAATCTGTGACTTTGACTCGATTGCGGCGGCGCCAGGACCGAGTGAAGCGGCACCTGCAGTTCGTAGACCAGCCCTTCGGGGCGAAAGTCCGCTTCGACACCGCAGGCGAATCGCTTTGCCATCGTATTCAGGATGGAGCTACCGAAGCCTTTGCGCCCTGGAGCCGAGACAGCCGGTCCTCCGCTTTCTGTCCACACAAACCGCAACACTTCCCCGTTCTCGTTCGATAGGATCGAGCCGTTTATCGCGACCCGGCCTCCCTGTCGCGATAGCGCGCCATGCTTGACGGCGTTAGTCGCAAGTTCGTGAATAATAAGCGAGAAGCTTTGAGCTGCCGGCGTATCCAGAATGAGTTCGCATCCAGCGCAGTCGACCTGGTTTGCGAAGCTTGTTAGCTCTTCCGATACGATCTGGTCGAGCGGAGCTCCGGTCCAGCCGTTATCCGCCAGCATGGCGTGAGTCCGCGCCAGCGAGGCCAATCGCGTTTCGAGGGCTTGCCTCGCATCGCGAAGCGACGCGCTTTCCATCAGCGTTCGGGAAACCATGCCCTGCACGACGGCGAACAGGTTTCGCGAGCGATGTCGCAGTTCGCCAAATAGAAACTGCTGATGCTCGTCATGAAGCAGGATGCTGGCCATCATTCCGGAAATCAAGACGACGTAAATAATTCCTAACGCGGCAAACATCAGGAGCGGCCACGCCGCCCCCTCGGCGAGGGCAAAGCTGAAAGCCGGTGGAAGGAAGAGGATCGAGCCCGTAATCAGCGATGCGGCCAGGGTCACCATCCCCGGCCAAAAACCACCGACCAGAGAGACACAGAGCACCGGTACGCCATAGGCCGTAAAGGGCGATGCGGTCGAGAGCTGCTGATGCAGGCCCAGACGCAAAAGAGTGGCGCACGTGAGCAAGCCGAGCGCCAAGCCATAGACCCGCAGCGGGCTTTTGCGATGGCGGCGGATCCAGGCGAGCAGGTTGGGTCTGTCGAACGCATGCGCAAACAGCATCGGCCGGCTCCGTTCTGCCGTCGATCTGCGACGACGTCCAAAAAATCAAGTGAAGAGAATTGGGCCAGCCGCTCGCCCTGCTGGACCAACACGTCATCGACTTAGGCTCGCCTCGGGTCAATCCGGCAAAGTGTCCAAAACGGTCAACTCCGCTTGTGCCTTCTCGAGAAGTCCTCGGATCAGCCGATAGCTTTTCAAGCCAAAGAGAGAGTTGAGCGCCAACTCGTCCATGTAGTACTTCTTGCCATTCCGCTGAACGAGGCCCCAGCTTTGTAGCTGGTCCAGCCTTCGGATGACGGTCGTGCGGGGAACGTGCATGAAGGCGGCGATCTTGGTGACCGAAAAGGGTTTCTGCTCGAACTGTCCAAGCGCAACGCAAAGACCTATGAAGAAGGTCTCCAATCTGGTCCCAAAAGGCTCGTTTTTCGGCGCGTAAGTCCCATGAAGGTTTCGCATGATCTCGATCATGAGGCGGCAGAGCACCAGCCGCTGTCGCGCCACCTTGATTGCGTGCGGGCGACTACCCGATCTGGCTCGTTCAAATCTGATTTCGTTCAACCCGCGCCTCCACGGGGACCGCTCTGAGCATTCATCGACCCGGCACGATCGCCCTTATACTATGGACCTGAACCCGGCCGAAGCGGCGCGGCTGAGCAGCGCCGCAAGGGGCTAGATGGCGCTTCCGCTCTGGGGGCAAAGGCGGTCTTCGATCAGAAGCGCTTGACGGGGCCGCTGTTGGTCGAAACCCGTAAGACTGCCGAACCGAAAAACGTCGCTCTTCTCTGAAGCGGCCTGCGCCTGTCCGGCAGCCCGAGCGCCCCGCTACCATGTCCCAGATGCTTGATCCAGATCAAGGCCGCCACGGCAGCGCCACAACGGAATGGATCGATGGCCGCGCAGAATGCGCCGCCCTAGCCAAGGAGATGATCGATCATGACCTCCTCGAATTCCCTGCGCAGCCTCGTTTTAGCTGCAGCCGGCGCCGTGCTGCTCGGCACGGGCGCCCAGGCCGGGCCGATCCCGACGCATCTTTCGACGATGAAATCGATGGTCGACCAGACCACGACCGAAGTGCGCTGGGTTGGCGGCTGGCGTGGCGGCTACGGCTATCGCGGCGTAGGATGGGGCTATCGCGGCGGGTACGGCTATCGTGGGGGCTGGGGCTATCGTGGCTATGGTTATCGCGGCCTCGGTTATGGCCTGGCCGGCGCCGTCGTCGGCGGCGCGATCGCGCGAAGCGCCTATTATGGAAGTTATGGCGGTTATCCCGCTTACGGCTACGGCTACCCGGCCGCGTCATATTATGGCTATGGCGGCGACTATGGCTACGACTACGGCGGCGATTATTGCGCGCCCTCCGGCAGCTACTGGGCTTACTAGCGGGAACGTATTCGCCGCTTCGGAGGATGGCTTGCCGCGGGCCACCATTCTCCGACCACCCGATTCATACCGGCGGGCCAGCGAAGCTCATCCCTGGCCGGCCGGCGGGACGACATACAGCGTCAGCGCAAAGACCGCATAGATGAAGATCATCAGCGCGCCGACGAACCAAGCCGAGCGCCCGCTGGCGGTGACGAAGGCCGACGTGACCGTTGCAATCATCATCATGGTGACGGCGCCCGGCCAGAACTGCAGGTCCATCGGCTTCGGCCCGACGACGTAGCTGAGCAGCACCAGCGCGGGTGCGACGAACAGCGCGATCTGCGAGGCGCTGCCGAGCGCGATGCTCACGACCATGTCGAGCCGGTCCTTGCGCGCCGCGCCGAAGGCCACGGCAAACTCTGCGGCGGCGCCGACCAGCGAGACGACGATGAAGCCGACAAAGGCCGGGCTCATCCCGAAGGTCTCCGCCGCCTTCTGCACCGATTCCACGAAGATTTCGCTGACCAGCGCGACCAGCACCGTGACGGCCAGCAGCGTGCCGACGGCTATTCCGATCGGCCAGTGCGCCTCCTTGTCGTCGCCGTGATCTGAGCTTGCGAATAATTCCTTGTGCGTTCGAAGCGAGAACAAGAGGCCGAGCCCGTAAGCGATGATGAGCAGGACGGAAATGCCGAGGCTGAGCTTGTCCAGGACACCCCCGCCCTGCGGCAGGTGCTCGAGATCGGCGACTGCCGACGGCGCAAGCAGGGCGACGGTTGCCATCAGCAGCAGGCCGGACGAGAGCCGCGCGCCCGCGCGGTTATACTCCTGCACGTGGTAGCGCAGGCCGCCGAGCAGCAGGCAGGCTCCCAGCATGAACACCGCGTTGGTGACGATCGCCCCCGCAATCGAGGCCTTCACCAGCATGTACTGGCCGGCGCGCAGCGCCGTGATGGCGATGATCAGCTCCGTCAGATTGCCGAGCGTTGCATTGAGCAGTCCGCCCACGGCATCGCCGGTCTTGGCGGCAACCGCTTCGGTGGCGTGGCTGAGCAGCGCTGCCAGCGGCACGATGGCCAGCACGGCCAGCACGAACAGCAGCGTATGGGAATGCGGGGCCACCGCCTCGGCCACGAGCACGATGGGCACGAAAGCCAGCATCCAGAGCAAAGGGGTGTCCCGGATTTCCCTGAGCAGGGTCTGCATATGGGCCGTCCCTTCCATCGCTGCGCTGACGGGAAGGTCCGGCGGCGTCGCTGAGGGAGTATTGATCTGGCTCAACCTGGGCGGGGCCCATGTCGCCGGGGGTACCGCCAGTGTTTTGCCGGACGGGTCAGCTTGATCGCAGCTGCGGGTGCCGTCGCGACGCGTCGCCAAAATCCCTGGTCGATCAAGGGGCCGTCTACTGTGCATGGGGTTGTTTTTCGACTTTTGTTTCGAGCCCGAGGAGAAAGCGAAGAAGGCCCTCACTCGGCCTGCAGGATCTCCGCGATCGCAGCCCCCGCCGCGATCGTGCCGAGCTTGCCGCCGACGTCGCGCGTCGCCCTGCCCTCGCGAAGCGCCTTCGCCACCGCCGCCTCGATCGCACGCGCGGCCTCCTCATAACGCACGGCACCCGTCTTCTCGCCGTGCCAGGCCAGCAGCAGCGCCGCCGACAGGATCAGCGAGATCGGATTGGCGACGTCCTGCCCTGCAATGTCAGGCGCCGAGCCGTGCGCGGCCTGCGCCATGGCGTAGCGGTCGCCGACATTGAGCGAGCCGCCCAGTCCGAGGCTGCCCGAGAGCTCCGCCGTGAGATCGGACAGGATGTCGCCGAACATGTTGGTCGAGACGATCACGTCGAAGCGATCGGGGTTGCGCACCACATGCGCCATCATGGCATCGACCAGGACGTCGTCCACCTCGAGGCCGTGATAGCCCTTCGCCGCCGCGCGGCAGATGTCGAGGAACATGCCGTCGCCGATCTTGAGCACATTGGCCTTGTGCACGATGGTGAGATGCCTGCGCCGCTTCATCGCCAGACGGCAGGCGGCGTGCGCGATGCGCTCGCAGCACAGACGCGTGATCCGGCGCAGCGAGATCGCGACGTCGGGCGTGACCAGCATCTCGCCACTGCCCTGCTCCATGTTGCGGTCGGCGTAGAATCCCTCGGTGTTCTCTCGGACCACCACGAGGTCGAAATCACCGATGTGGCCGGGCCGCCCCTCATAGGTGCGCGCGGGCCGGACATTGGCATAGAGATCGAGGTTCTTGCGAAAATACCTGGACGGGTTGATCTCGCCATGCGCCTCGTCCTTGAAGTCGAACGTCGCGGTCGGCCCCAGGATCAGGCCGTCGGCGGGGCGGACGATGTCGAGCAGCTCGGGCCGCACCGTCGTGCCTGATAGCTTCAGGCTGGCATGCCCGACCGCGTGTTCCTCCAGGCGCAGGTTGAGCTGGAAGCGTTCGGACACCGCGCGCAGCACGCCCGATGTCGCGGTCGTGATCTCGGGCCCGATGCCGTCGCCGGGCAGAACGACGAGTTGCATGGCGTTTCCCTGTCATTGCAGCACCCGGCGCGATCATACGCCGGCGCGAGGCGACATCGCCTCACCTTCGCGCATACACAGCATGCAAGCATATGCCTGTGGAAGCGGCCTTGGGCGTAGTACATGCCAAAAGTCCATTTAGCCTCGGTGCCGGAGCCACGCGCTAACGCAATGACAATCACGTTACCTGCCGCAGCGCGCGCACCCGACCACGTCAGCGCCGACGGCCTTCCGGCCACGCAGCGGCGCTGGGCGATTGCCGCGATCTTCACCGCGCTGGCGATGGCCTCGCTCGACACCGCGATCGCCAACATCGCCCTGCCCGCCATTGCCGCCGATCTGCACGTCACGCCGGAGCAGTCGGTCTGGGTTGTCAATGTCTACCAGATCGCGCTGGTGGCGACGCTGTTGCCACTTGGCGCGCTGGGCGAGATCGTCGGGCACCAGCGCATCTATCTCGGTGGCCTGATCCTGTTCACCATCGCCTCGCTGTTCTGCGCGGTGGCATGGTCGCTGGAGAGCCTCCTCGTCGCGCGCACGCTGCAGGGCCTCGGCGCCAGCGGCATCATGAGCGTCAACACCGCGCTGGTGCGCTTCGTCTATCCCGGGAGGATGCTGGGCCGCGGTTTTGGTCACAACGCGCTCGTTGTCGCGACCGCCTTCACCTTCGGACCGTCGATCGCCTCCGCCATCCTCACGCTCGGCCCGTGGCCGTGGCTGTTCGCGGTCAACATTCCGTTCGGCCTCATCGCGACTGGCATCGGCTTTGCGATGCTGCCGAAGACGCCGCGCGCCGATCACGGTTTTGACTTCCTCGGCGCGATCCTGGCCTCGGCCTGCCTCGGCCTGTTCATCACCGGCATCGGCAGCGCCGCACACAACTTGTCGCCGGTTGTCGTGGGCATCGAGCTGGTCGCGGCCATCGCGTTCGGCTTCATCCTGACGCGCCGCCATGCCGACCATCCCGCGCCGATGCTGCCGATCGACCTGTTCGCCCGGCCGATGTTCGCGCTGTCGGCCGCGACCGCGGTGTGCTCCTTCGCCGTGCAGGGCCTCGCCTTCGTCTCGCTGCCATTCTATTTCGAGGACGTGCTCGGGCGCTCCCAGGTCGAGACCGGCTTCTTCATGACGCCATGGCCGCTGGTGGTCGGCATCATGGCACCGATCGCAGGCCGCCTGTCCGACCGCCACGCGGTCGGCCTGCTCGGCGGCATCGGCCTCGTGCTGCTCGGCCTCGGCATGGCGCTGCTCGCGATGCTCCCGTCCAATCCCGCCATCCCCGACATCATCTGGCGGATGGTGATCTGCGGCATGGGCTTCGGCTTCTTCCAGGCGCCGAACATGAAAGCGGTGATGTCGAGCGCGCCGCCTCATCGCAGCGGCAGCGCCTCCGGCATCGTCGCCACCGCGCGCCTGACGGGCCAGACCACGGGCGCGGCGCTCGCCGCGCTGTGCTTTGCGCTTGCCGGCCACGACGGCGCAACCGTCGCGCTGGCCCTCGGCGCGGGTTTTGCCGCGCTCGGCAGCGTGATGAGCTTCTTGCGGCTGGCGGTGAAGTAAGGCTTCAGGCCAGATGCCCGGCTGCGGTCGCGTCGATCGTCGGCGCCGGGATGACCGGCTCGTCATCGAGCGCAGCGAGGCGTGTGTCGATGGCTTCGATGACCTTGCGCGAGAACGGCCCGAGATGCGCATAGGCGGCAATCATCTGCACGGCAATGCGCGCCGACGACGTGTCGCGCTTGGCGCAGTTCATGAAGGTCTGCCACAGCGGCCCGCGCGCCTCCGGAAGGGCGGAGACCACACGATGCACCGTCTCCATCGCCCCGATCCTGGCGCGGATATCGCCCTCCGCGAGCTCATGGCGCTGCCTCGAACGGTCGAGCAGCGTCATCAGGCGGTCGACACGCCGCGCATACGCCGCGGGGCTATAGATGTGCTCCAGCACCCGCTTGTAGTCCGTCAGGATGTCGCGCAGCGGGCGGACCGGATCGAAGTTGATCCCGCTCGTGCATTGATCGGCGCCGATGGTCGGCGCCACGTCGTGACCCGGATGCAGCCGCCCTTCGCGCTCGAGGCGCCGCGTCAGCTGCGTGTTCGGCAAGGCATAGAGCAGGCCGACCATGGCGACCGGGATCGCGGCCTCCTCGATGAAATCGATCATCGCCTCGGCCATCGAGACCTTCTCGTTGTCGAAGCCGACGATGAAACCCGCGGTGACCAGGATGCCGGCGGCGTAGATCTTGTGGATGCTCTCGGCGATGTTGCGCCGCGTGTTCTGCTTCTTGCGCATCGCGACCAGCGTCGCCGGGTCCGGGCTTTCGATGCCGACGAAGATCCCGAAGAAATTGGCCGCCCCCATCAACTCCAAGAGTTCGGGATCGTCGGCGAGATTGACCGAGGCCTCGGTCGAAAGTTCGAAGGGATAGTTGTGCGCGCGCTGCCATTCGGCGAGCTGCGGCAGGAACTGCCGCAGCGATTTCTTGTTGCCGATGAAATTGTCGTCGACGAAGTCGAGATGGCCGCGGTAGCCCATCTTGTAGAGCGTCTCGAGTTCGACGAACATCTGCTCGGTCGTCTTGGTCCTGGGCACGCGCCCGTAGAGCTCGATGATGTCGCAGAACTCGCAGGTGAACGGGCAGCCGCGCGAATACTGCACACCGATATAGAGATAGTCCTCGAACTTGAGCAGGTCGAAGCGCGGCACCGGCGTCTTGGTGACGTCGGCCTGGAATTTCGGCGCGGTGAAGACACCGGAGCGGGCCCCGCTTTCCCAGGCCGCGATGAATTCGTCGATGACACCCTCGGCCTCGCCGAGCACCCGGAAGTCGGCCTTCTCGTAGATGTGGGGGCTGGAGGTGGGATCGGGACCGCCGACCACCACGGGCTTGCGCGCGGCGCGGCAGAGCTCGATCAGCCGCAGCGTATCGGCCTGTTGCGGCAACATGCCGCCGGTGAAGACGACATCCGCCCAGGCGAGGTCGTCGTCACCGAACGGCTGCGTATTGCAGTCGATCAGCCGGACCGTCCAGTCCTTCGGCAACATCGCGGCGACCGTGATCAGGCCCAAAGGGGCGGCAGGGCGCTTGACGCCCATCACTTTGCAGGATTCGCCAAAGCTCCAGAAGGACTCTGCCGAGAACAGCGGATAGAGCATTAGCACATTGCAAGGGCTTGCCACGTCGATGGAACTCCTTTTGACTCGGATGCAGTGTAGCAAAGCGCGGTCGTCTTGCACCCTGTTAAACGGGAAAAACTGTCGCCCGGCCTGGCCCGCGGGAACCGCAGGACGTCGCGCGAGGCCGGTGCCGGCGCCTTGGAAAAGGCCTCGCCTGCCGAAAGCCCGGCAAGGCGCAACACCGCGCCCCCAACATTCTTCCCGGCGCATGCCAGCTTCTTCGGCGGGCCACCCCGCAGACTCTTGATTTGAAGAGTTCCAATTTGCCGGACAGATTGCGCCCCTGAGTCCAATCGGTGGATTGGTCCAATCAGGGGACTGCGATGGCAAACCTAACAATAAACGGAAAAACCCTCTCACTCGACGTCGAGCCGGACACCCCGCTGCTCTGGGCGATCCGCGAGAATGCCGGCCTGACCGGCACCAAATATGGCTGCGGCATCGCACAATGCGGCGCCTGCACGGTTCACATCGACGGCGTCGCCACCCGCTCCTGCGGCGTCTCGGTCGCCGAGGCCGAGGGCAAGAAGATCACCACGATCGAGGGGCTCGCCTCCGGCGCCACGCTGCACAAGGTGCAGGAAGCCTGGATCGCGAAGGACGTTCCGCAATGCGGCTATTGCCAGAGCGGCATGATCATGGCGGTCGCGGCGCTGCTGAACGAGAAGCCGAAGCCGACCGATGCCGACATCGACGAGGCCATCACCAACATCTGCCGCTGCGGCACCTTCCAGCAGGTGCGCGAGGCGATCCACACGATCGCAGCCGCGTAAGGAGCCGCCCCCATGAACAAGCACGTCTCTCCCAAGATCAACCGTCGTGCCTTCGTCATCGGCACCGCCGCTGTCGGCGCCGGCCTCGCGATCGGCTTCGACCTCCCCTTCGGCGGCCCCACTGTTGTGCGCGCCGCCGACGGATCGCCCGAGGTCAACGCCTGGGTCGTGGTCAGGCCCGACGACACCGTCGTGATCCGCATCGCCCGCTCCGAGATGGGCCAGGGCTCGCTCACCGGCCTTGCCCAGCTCGTCGCAGAGGAGCTCGAATGCGACTGGTCGAAGGTCACCACCGAATATCCGACTCCCGGCCAGAGCGTCGCCCGCAAGCGCGTCTGGGGCGATTTCTCCACCGGCGGCAGTCGGGGCATCCGCTCCTCGCAGGACTACGTCCGCAAGGGCGGCGCCACCGCGCGCGTGATGCTGATCGAAGCCGCCGCCAATGAGTGGAAGGTGCCGGCGTCCGAATGCACCGTGGCCAGGGGCGTCATCACCCATAAGGCATCGGGCCGGACCACGACCTATGGCAAGGTCGCCGAGGCCGCCGCCAAGCTGACCCCGCCCGCCGAAGTCAAGCTCAAGGATCCCAAGGACTGGACCATCGTCGGCAAAGGCCTGCTGCGCCTCGACACCGCCGACAAGACCACCGGCGCGATGATCTACGGCATCGACGTCAAGCTTCCGGGCATGCTGAACGCCGCGATCAAGGACTGCCCGGTGTTCGGCGGCAAGCTGAAGAGCTATGACGAGGCCAAGATCACCGGCATGAAAGGCGTCAAGAAGGTCGTCAAGGTCGGCGATACCGCGGTCGCGGTCGTGGCCGACACCTGGTGGCACGCCAAGACCGCGCTTGAAGCGCTGCCGATCGTCTGGGACGAGGGCGACAATGCCAAAGTGTCCAGCGAGTCGATCGCGAAGTGGCTGGCCGAGGGTCTCGACGACGGGCAGCCCGCCTATGTCGGCAACAAGAACGGCGATGCGAAAGCCGCGATCGCCGGCGCCGCCAAGAAGGTCGAGGCCGTCTACAACTATCCCTACCAGAACCACGCCACCATGGAGCCGATGAACGCCACCGCGCTCTACACGGCGGACAAGTGCGAGGTCTGGTGCGGCACGCAGAACGGCGAAGCGGCCTTCGCGGCCGTGCTTGAGGCCTCGGGCCTGCCAGCGGAGAAGTGCGACGTCCACAAGGTGATGCTCGGCGGCGGCTTCGGCCGGCGCGGCCAGACCGACTATGTCCGCCAGGGGGTCATGATCGCCAAGCAAATGCCGGGCACGCCGGTCAAGCTGTTGTGGTCGCGCGAAGAGGACATGGCGCACGGCCGGTATCACCCGATCACCCAGTGCAAGATGACCGGCGCGTTCGATGCCGACAACAATCTGGTCGCGTTGCACTACCGCCTGTCCGGACAGTCGATCCTGTTCTCGCTGCGTCCCGAAGCGCTGCAGAACGGCATGGATCCGGCCGCATTCCAGGGCGTCGCCCAATCCGGCGAAGCCGCGTTCGGCTACTCGGTGCCGAACCTGCTGGTCGAGCATGCGATGCGCAACCCGCATGTCCCGCCCGGCTTCTGGCGCGGCGTCAACGTCAATCACAACGCGATCTACATGGAATGCTTCATGGACGAGCTCGCCCATGCCGCAGGCCAGGACCCCCTCGAGTTCCGCCGCAAGCTGATGGGCAACCATCCCAAGCACCTGGCGGTGCTCAATGCGGTTGCCGAGAAGATCGGCTGGACCACGCCGGCGCCACAGGGCGTCTATCGCGGCATCGCGCAGGTGATGGGCTATGGCAGCTATGTCGCCGGCGCCGCCGAGATCTCGGTCACCGACGGCAGCAAGATCAAGGTGCATCGCATCGTCGCCTCCACCGATCCCGGCTACGTCGTCAACCCGGCGCAGGTGGAGCGGCAGATTGCCGGCTCCTTCGTCTATGGCCTCTCCGCGCTGTTCTATGGCGGCTGCACCGTCAAGGACGGCAAGATCGAGCAGAGCAACTTCGACACCTACAACTCGATGCGCATCAACGAGATGCCGAAAGTGGAGTCCGTGATGGTGCCGAGCGGCGGATTCTGGGGCGGCGTCGGAGAGCCGACCATCGGCGTCGCGGCGCCGGCGGTGCTCAACGCGTACTTCGCGGCAACCGGAAAGCGCATCCGTTCGGTGCCACTGCGCGACCAGAACATCACCTTCGCTTAGAGCAACATGCTGCGGCGGCGAGAGATTGCCGCCGCGGCCCTTTTCCAGATGTCCCTGATGACCACGCGCCCGGTGACACGGCGCGATGCCGTGTTCGGCATCACCATGGCGGCCGCAGCGTTGGCGCGGCCATCGATTTCGCGCGCGCAATCCACCGGACGTGTCGTCGTGGTCGGCGGCGGCTTCGGCGGCGCGGCTTGCGCTCGCGCGCTGAAGCGCGCGCAGGGAGATTTGCAGGTCATCCTGATCGAACCCAATACGGTCTTCATCTCCTGTCCCCTCAGCAACGAGGTGATCGCGGGCCTGCGCGACATCGACGCACAGCAGTTCGGCTACGACAAGCTCGCAGCCGAGGGCGTCACTGTGATCGGCCAGGCCGTGACCACGATCGAGCCGGACCGGCGCAGCGTGATGACGACCGACGGCGTCGCGCTGCCCTACGACCGCCTCGTGCTCTCCCCCGGCATCGACTTCCATGTCGAGGCCCTGCCCGGCTACGACGCCGCTGCATTGGAAAACATGCCGCATGCCTGGAAGGCCGGCGCGCAGACGCTGTTGCTCCGCCGGCAGTTGCAGGCGATGGAAGACGGCGGCACGGTCGCCATTGCAGTTCCCGCCAATCCGTCGCGCTGCCCGCCGGCGCCTTACGAGCGCGCCAGCCTGATCGCCCATTATCTGAAGACGAAGAAACCGCGCTCGAAAGTGCTGGTCCTCGACGCCAAGGACAGTTTCTCCCAGCAGCGACTGTTCGAGAAGGCGTGGAAGGAGCTCTACGGCGACATGATCGAGCGGATCGGGCTGTCGCAAGGCGGCCGCGTGACTTCGGTCGATGCCACGACCAGGACCATCGTCACCGAATTCGGCAACTACACCCCCGACGTCGCCAACGTCATCCCGCCGCAGCGCGCCGGACGCATCGCCGAGATCGCGGGCGCGGCGGACCACACCGGCTGGTGCCCGATCGATCCCGTCACCTTCGAGTCGAAACTCGTGCCGAACATCCATGTCATCGGCGACGCCTGTCTCGGCGGCGGCATCCCCAAATCAGCCTCGGCCGCGAGCGCTCAGGGCAAGGCCTGCGCCGCAGTGATCATCAACCTGCTCGCGGGCCGCGCGCCCGAGGCGCCGCGATTGACTGGCGTCTGCTACAACACCGTCGCGCCCGGCTACGGCTTTTCGCTCGCCGGCAACTACCGGCCGAGGGGCGATATCTTTGCCGAGGTCGAGGGCGGCACGACGAGCCCGGTCGATGCGCCGCGGGAGCTGCGCGCTCGCGAAGCAGCCGAGGCCGAGCGCTGGTTTCAAACCATCACGGCGGACACTTTTGGCTAGGACATGCTGAGACGAAGCCGCTGCCACGACCACAGTACGCTCCCTCCCCCGCTTGCGGGGGAGGGCTGGGAAGAGGGTGTCTCCGCTCGCGAGCCACCCCAGGAGGAGAAAGCCCTCACCCGCCGCTGCGCGGCGACCTCTCCCGCAAGCTGGAGAGGTCAGAGGAGTGCGTAACTCATTCAATCCAATACCTGCGATCGCAGCATTCATCGTAGCGAGCCTTGCCTTGGCCTTGCCCGCCCGAGCGGACGAGCTTGTGCCCTACAAGATCGTCGGCGATGGCATTCCGCAATCGCTTACGGGCGCGCCCGGCGACGCCGCGCGCGGGCGGGAGCTCGTGCTGGCGCGCACGACGACCTGCATCCTCTGCCATTCCGGCCCGTTTCCGGAAACGCGGTTCCAGGGCGACCTCGCGCCTGATCTCACGGGTGCCGGGAACCGGTGGATGGCGAGCCAGTTGCGGCTTCGTCTCGTCGACGCCGCACGCTTCAACCCGGAAACCATCATGCCGTCCTATTATCGCAATGATGGCTTCGTCCGCGTCGGGCGCAATTTTGCCGGCAAGCCGATCTTGTCGGCTGCGGAGATCGAGGACATCGTAACCTTTCTTGCAACGCTTCGGGACTAGGCTCATGCCGACCACGCGACGACAATTTTTGAGCCTTGCCGGAGGTGCCACGGTTGCCGGGACGGTCCCCATCGTCACGCTGCGGCCGCTCGAGGCGACGCCTGCGATGCTTACCGCCGCGATCCGCAACGTCGTCGGCGAGGCACCGATTCGTACCGGCAAGGTGAAGCTCGACATCCCGCCGCTGGTTGAGAACGGCAACACCGTGCCGATGACGGTGAGCGTCACGAGCCCGATGAGGGCAAGCGACTACGTCAAGAGCATCCACGTTTTCAACGAGAAGAACCCGCAACCGAGCATCGGCAACTTCTATCTCAATCCCTCCTCCGGTCGCGCCCAGGTCTCGACCCGGATCCGGCTCGCCGACACCCAGAAGGTCGTGGCGATCGCGCGCCTCTCCGACGATACCTTCTGGCAGGTGATGGCCGACGTGGTCGTGACGCTGGCCGCCTGCACCGAGGAGATGAACTGATGGCCGCACTCATCAACGTCCCGGCCAGGGCCAAACGGGGCGACGTCATCGAGATCCGGACCCTGACCTCGCACATCATGGAGACCGGCTTCCGCCACACCGCGGCCGGCGAACTTGTGCCGCGCGACATCATCACGAGCTTCACCTGCCGCTACAACGGCGCAGAGATCTTCCGCGCCGACCTGTTTCCGGCGATCGCCGCGAATCCCTATCTGTCGTTCTTCACCGTCGCGAAGGAGAGCGGCAAGTTCGAGTTCGAATGGATCGGCGACAACGGCTATTCATCCACCGCCTTCGCATCGATCACGGTCGAATGATTGTTTGGCGCGCGATAGCGGCGATGCTGCTCGTCACGGGCCCCGCCCTGCTCGCCGGAGAGATTCCGCCCGATGCGCGCCGCTCCGGCTATTCGTTCATGGGGCCAGAAACGCGCGCGATGCAGGACGACGACACCTCCAATCCAGGCATGCTGTTCGTGCTCGACGGCGAGGCGCTCTGGGGCAAGAGGATGGGTGACGCCGGCAAAGCCTGCGCTGATTGCCATGGCGATGCGCGCAGCAGCATGAAGGGCGTCGCGGCGCGTTACCCCGCCTTCGACAAGCAGCTCGGCCGCCCGGTCACGCTCGACCAGCGGATCAATACCTGCCGAGCCAACCACCAGCAGGCAACGCCGCTACCTTACGAGGGCCGCGACCTGCTCGCTTTATCGGCCTATGTCGCGCACCAGTCGCGTGGCGTTCCGATCGCGGCCGGCGACGATCCGCAACTGACACCCTTCGTCGACCAGGGTCGCGACCTCTTTATGAAGCGTGAAGGCCAGCTCAACCTCGCTTGCACCAATTGCCACGACGACAACTTCGACAAGAAGCTCGCGGGCGCACCGATCACGCAGGGACAAGCGACGGGCTATCCTCTCTATCGGCTGGAATGGCAGACCCTGGGATCGCTGGAGCGGCGGCTGCGCAGCTGCATGAGCGGCGTCCGCGCCCAGGCCTATGATTACGGCTCGCCCGAACTGGTCGCGCTCGAACTGTACCTGATGTCGCGGGCGCGCGGCATGCCGATGGAGACGCCGGCCGTACGTCCCTGATGCTAGATTAGGGCTAGGCAGGCGTGGTACGGCCGCTAGTATCCCTTCCAAAGTAGATGAATCAGAGGGAGGGACTGCATTGGCCAACCACAATATCTCGCGCCGCACGCTGCTGAAAGGCACCGCCGCGGCCGGTGCGCTCAGCCTGACCGGCCTGCCGGCACGCGCCGAGGTCAACTGGAAGAAATACGCCGGCACCAAGCTGGAGGTGATCCTCGCCAAGGGCCCGCGCGGCGACAACCTGCAAAAGAACATCAAGGAGTTCACCGAGCTCACCGGCATCCAGGTCGAGTCCGAGCAGATTCCCGAGCAGCAGCAGCGGCAGAAGGTCGTGATCGAGCTCACCTCGGGCCGGCCGAGCTTCGACGTGGTGCATCTCAGCTATCACGTGCAGAAGCGCCAGTTCGAGAAGGCCGGCTGGCTCGCCGACATGACGCCCTACATGAAGGATCCGACGCTGACCGCGCCGGATCTCGTCGAGAGCGACTTCTCGGCCGCCGGCCTGCAATATGCCAAGAACGCCAAGGGGCAGATGCTGTCGCTGCCGTGGTCGGTGGACTATTTCATCCTGTACTACAACAAGGAGCTGTTCGAGAAGAAGGGCGTCGCGGTGCCCAAGACGTTCGACGAGATGGTCGCGGCTGCCGAAAAACTCACCGACCCCAAGGACGGCACCTACGGCTTCGTCGGACGGGGCCTGCGCAACGCCAACATGACGTTGTGGACCAACTTCTTCCTCAACTATGGCGGCGAATTCCTGGATGCCACGGGCAACATCCTGACTGACGGCCCGGAAGCGATCGCGGCGACGAAGCTCTATCAGACGCTGCTGACCAAGGTCGCCCCGCCCGGCGTCGCCGGCTTCAACTGGATGGAGTCGATGGCTTCGTTCACGCAGGGCCGCTCCGCGATGTGGATCGACGGCGTCGGCTGGGCGCCGCCGCTGGAGGATCCCGCGGCGTCACGCGTGGTCGGCAAGGTCGGCTACACTGTCGTGCCGGCCGGGCCGAAGGGGCAATATTCGGCCACCTACGGCGACGGTATCGGCATCGCGGCAGCGAGCAAGAACAAGGAAGCCGCCTATCTGCTCTGCCAATGGGTGGTCTCGAAGAAGCAGGGCGCGCGGCTGCTGCAGGCTGGCGGCGGCGTGCCGTTCCGCAACTCGATCCTGAACGATCCCGAGATCCAGAGCGGCGTGAAGATGCCCAAGGAGTGGCTGCAATCGGTGATCGACTCCGCCAAGATCAGCAAGCTCGGCCTGCCCGTCGTGATTCCGGTCGCCGAGTTCCGCGATCTCGTGGGCGCGGCGCTCACCTCGACCCTGTCAGGCGCCGATCCCGCAGCCGAGTTGAAGAAGGCTCACGAGCAGTATCGGCCGATCCTGGAGCGCAGCGAAAAGGCGTGAGTGCGTTGACACAATCGACTCCGGCCGCGGCACGGTCAGATGCCGCGCCGGAGAGGGAGCTGCGGCCGCCATCCTACTGGCCGTTCGTGGTGCCGGCGCTGGTCGTCGTGCTCGCCATCATCATCTTCCCGTGGGTCTTCACCATCTGGATGAGCCTGAACGAGTGGAAGGTCGGCTCGCCGACGACCTTCGTCGGGTTCTCCAACTATCTGCGGCTCACCAGCGATCCGCGCTTTCTCGAGGCGGTCGGCCACACGCTGGTCTACACCGTGCTGTCGGTGGTGCTGCCGCTGATTCTCGGCACGCTCTCGGCCGTGGTGTTTCACCAGAACTTCGCCGGCCGCGGCTTTCTGCGCGGCGTCTTCATCATGCCGATGATGGCGACGCCGGTGGCGATCGCGCTGGTGTGGACCATGATGTTCCACCCGCAGCTCGGCGTGCTGAACTATCTGCTCTCGCTGGTCGGGATTCCCGCACAGCTCTGGGTCTTCCACCCCGCAACCGTGATCCCCTCCCTTGTGCTGGTCGAGACCTGGCAATGGACGCCGCTGGTGATGCTGATCGTGCTCGGCGGCCTCGCCGCGATCCCGACCGAGCCTTACGAGAGCGCGCAGATCGACGGCGCCAGCTTCTGGCAGGTGTTCCGCTTCATCACGCTGCCGTTGATCATGCCATTCCTGTTCATCGCCGGCATGATCCGCATGATCGACGCGGTGAAGAGCTTCGACATCATCTTTGCGATCACGCAGGGCGGACCTGGCTCGGCGTCGGAGACCATCAACATCTATCTCTACAGCGTCGCCTTCACCTATTACGACCTCGGCTACGGCTCGGCGATCGCAGTCGTTTTCTTCCTGCTGATTGTCCTGCTTGCGGCGGTGATGCTCTACGCCCGCCAGCGCATGCTGTGGACCGAAATCGCGAGCGGCGCATGACACCCCGTCAGATCATCGGCAGAATCGGCCTGTGGCTCTCCGTGTTCGTCATCGTCTCGCCGGCAATCCTGTTCTTCCTCTGGATGATCTCGCTGTCGCTCAAGTTCGAGGTCGACAACGCCGCCTACCCGCCGGTGTTCTTTCCGGATCGCATCGCCTGGAAGAACTATGCCGACGTACTCGCCTCCAACCGCTTCCTGACCTATTTCATGAACAGCCTGATCGTCACCGGCAGTGCGACCGTGCTGGCGCTGCTCGTCGGCGTCCCCGCCGGTTACGGCATCGCGCGCATGGCCGCGCATAAATCCGCGATCGTGATCCTGATCGCCCGCATCACGCCGGGCCTGTCCTACCTGATCCCGCTGTTCCTGCTGTTCCAGTGGCTCGGCCTGCTCGGCACGTTGGTGCCGCAGATCATCATCCATCTCGTCGTCACCGTGCCGATCGTGATCTGGATCATGATCGGCTATTTCGAAACGACGCCGATGGAGCTGGAAGAAGCCGCACTCATCGACGGCGCCGGCCGCTGGCAGGTGTTTCGGCACGTCGCGCTGCCCATCGCGAGGCCCGGCATCGCCGTCGCCTTCATCCTCGCCGTGATCTTCTCCTGGAACAATTTCGTGTTCGGCATCGTGCTGGCGGGGCGCGAGACGCGCACGCTGCCCGTTGCGGTCTACAACATGATCTCGTTCGACCAGTTGAGCTGGGGTCCGCTGGCCGCCGCCGCGCTCATCGTCACCTTCCCGGTGCTGCTTCTAACGGTCATGGCCCAGCGGCAGATCGTGGCCGGGCTGACGGCGGGGGCCGTGAAGGGCGGATAACAAGTGAGGCGGCCGGGCAGCTCTCGCCGCCCGGCCCAATCGATATGTCGCTTCCCTACTCCGCTGGCGCCGCGTGCATCTCCGGATGCGCGGCGTAGTTCTCGGTGGTGCCGAGTTTGCTGGCTGCGAACAGGCCTGCGGCCATCACGGCATAGGCTAACGCCACCGCGGGCGTGACGCCGAAGCCGCCGCCGATGCCGACGGCTTCGCCATGCATGAAGCCGAAATAGGTGAGCACAGCACCGACCAGAGCAAACGCCGAGGCCTTCTCGAAGTCGCGCTCGATGATGAAGACGCCGATCGCGCCTAAGATGAGGCCGCCGAGGATGGAGCCGCCGCCCATCACCTCGAGGCCGTGATAGAACACGCCCTGCTGCGGCAGCGCGGCCACCGCAGCCGTCTTGACCGCGTCGGCCTTGTCGGCCGCCATGCCGCCGACGGTTGCCGCCGCCGTCATGGTCGAGGCCAGCATGGTGTCGATCTGGAGCTTGGCCCAGGCGGCCAGATGCGGCGTCAGCGCCAGCACGATCGCGGGCGCGTGCTTGACCGGCGTGGTCTGGAACGCCTGCGCGCCGATCAGCATGCCGATATAGAGCAGGATCGGCGAGATCGCGACGACAGGCACCAGCGCCAGCAGCACCGAGATGATGCCGAACCAGGCCAGCACCACCACCATGATGCCGGTCGCAGCCGAGTAACCGATACGGCCGCCCATCGCCTTCCAGCCGGGATGGCCGATATAGACGGCGTTGATGAAGGGGTTGCCCATCAGGCAGCCGATCAGGCTGACGACGCCGTCGGCCGTCAGCACCCGCGTGGTCGGGTATTCGTCGCCCGCGGCTTCCGCGCTCTCGACATTGTCCATGGCCTCGACGAGGTCGTAGATGCCGAAAGGAATGGCGGTGACCAGGATGATGCCGAGGAACTCGAAGCCCGAGAAGACGTAGCCCACGGCGGGAATCGGCACCGAGAAGCCGAAATTGGCGAAAGCCGCGCCAACACCGGCGATGCTCAGGCCGCCGAGGCCGAGCCCGAACAAATTGGAGCCCCAGGCGATGATCATGCCGGCGGCGATGGCGACGAGGCCTGCGGGAATGCCGCGCCAGTACTTCACGCCGCCGAACCAGCTAAGCAGGATGATGGCGAAGCAGACGAGGCCGATCTGCGGCGTCATGTACATCTCGAGCGCAGGCCGCATCGAGATGAAGGTGACGGAGACGCCGGCGAGCGTGCCGAGCAGCGCCGCGCGCGGCGTGATCTTGCGGATGAAGGGCGCAATGAAGCCGCCGATCATCAGGATGAAGCTCTGGAAGAACACCCAGACGAGGCCGGCCGACCAGCCCTTGAGCGGATCGCCGGTCTTCAGCGTGATCGGCAGCATGATCACGAAGGTGACGATGAACATGTGCGGAACGCTGACGCCCGAGGGCAGCGCGCAGACGTCGTTGCGGCCGGTCTTCTGCGCGAGACGGTAGGCGAGATACGCATAATAGAAGGTGGAGAGGCACATCATCAGCCCGAGCGCGGGCAGGATGCGGCCGAACACGAGGCTGTCGGGCATCTTCAAGACGAAGCGCAACAGGCCCGTGAGCACGAGCATGTTGACGAGGATGTTGGTGCCGAAGCCGAAGAACGCGTTCCAGTCGCCCGATGTCCACAACGCCGGCTTGAACTCGGACTTGCTCAGATCAGATTTACCGGCCGTCCCCGTCAATGCGCTCATGATAATACCCCTATGTGGTCGAAACTTTCATTGCCTCCAGAACTGCGGCTGAGTCCGCGACCCAACCGAAGATGCCGCCCTGGGCCTTGATCATCTTCAGGCCCATCTCGTGAAACTCCGGGAAGTAGGATGCGCAGCCGTCCGAGATGACGACGCAGCGGTAGCCGCGGTCATTGGCCTCGCGCACCGTGGTGTTGACGCACACTTCCGTCGTGACGCCGCACACCAGAAGATTCTCGATGCCGTATTTCTCCAGCACGTCCGTGAGCTCGGTGGCGTAGAACGCGCCCTTGCCGGGCTTGTCGATCACGACCTCGCTGTCGAGGGGATAGAGCTCGGGGATGATGTCGTGGCCGGCCTCGCCGCGAATGAGGATGCGGCCCATCGGGCCGGGATCGCCGATGCGAAGGCTCGGCGCGCCGCGCTCGAGCTTTGCCGACGGCGCATCGGAAAGGTCAGGCAGGTGGCCCTCGCGGGTGTGGATCACCAGCATGCCGTTGTCGCGCGCCGCCTTCAGCACCGCGCCGATCGGCTTCACCGCGCGCGCGAGCTGGCTGACGTCGTTGCCGAGCGTCTCGCCGAAGCCACCGGGCTCCATGAAATCGCGCTGCATGTCGATGATGAGGAGCGCGGTGGCGGGCCAGTCGAGCTTGATCGGCTCGGGCTCGGCGCTGATGACGCCCGGCATCGGCTTGGCTGAGTTCAACATGACGCAGGCCCCCGCGAGAACTCTCTTTGCGGAGAGTTCTGCAAGCGCCGTGCCATTGTGTACAATAGTGGGGGAGCGCGGGCGGCGAACGAATTTGCTGTTTAGTCAGACGGTTACGTCGGCGATCATCGTCTGCTTATTCCCTGTGCGACGACTTTGCGACGTGCATTTGCCTAGATGATGAGCGGGGAGGCTGCGCCCTCATTGCTCCGGGCGACGCTCTCTCTTCTCCCTCTCAACGTTCTTACGGGGAGAGGGTTGGGGTGAGGGGCTGCTTCCGCAATGACAGTGACAAATGGACTCGCGGAGGGTCCCCCCTCACCCGGATGGCATCTTCGATGCAATCCGGCCTCGCAAAAGCGGGGAGAGGCGAAGAAACTCCGGCTCGTGCCTACCGCCCCGCCCCATACAGCCGCCGATGCTCCTCATCATACGGCGCATAGGAATCCTTCAGCGTCGCCATGTTCAGCAGCATGGTCGCGACCATCGAGCCGGCCTTGTCGAACACGCGTGTCTTCACCCAGGCGCTTTCGGTGCGACGGCTGCCGGAGAGCGCGACCACTTCGCGCTCGACTTCGTACTCCTCGTCGACGAAGAGCGGGCCCTTCACCAGCCGGATCTCCTGGTCCGCGAACAGGCCAACGGCCGGTCCCTTGGCCCGCAACGGATCCTCCTTGGAGCGGTACTGGAACAGCACGCTCAGCATCTCCATCGGGATGATCGGCTTGCGCCAAGGATTTGAAGAAGGATTGTCGGCGCCCGAATAGTACGGCGAGCTCTCGGTGATGACGGCGAGCTTCTGCCTGAGGGAGAACGGATAGAGGTCGCCCATGTTCTGGTCGAACGCCATCCGCACCGTCTGCCGCCTGCCGGTCTGCGCCACCTTGACGTCGCGCAGAATGACGGGATCGGCAAGCGGCTTGAGTTCGGTGAGACGCGCTTCGAGCGCGGTCTGGACATGCGGTTCACCAACCGAGGCCGTCCCGCGCAGCACCTCGGTGCCGTCCCGCTTGATCATCTGAATTTGGCTCTGGCTTGTGCCCGGCAATGGCTTGGACAGGATCGCCTGCACCTCCTCGCCTTCGTAGCAGACGCTGCGGTAATGCGCGGACAGGCAGCCGCTCTCGAACCAGGCCTGGCCCCAGAGCCGTGCGCCGAGCGGGGCGAACTGGCTGAAATGCGTCGGGCCTTCGATGGTGCCGCCCTTGAAGCCCAGCTTCTGCGCGGTGGCATCGTCATGGATGGAGGCGTGCGCATCGTAAGTTTGCGCCTGCAGCATCTGACGCGGCTTGCGCCACGGACCGATCAGCGCCTCCGCTGTCTCGGTGATCTCGGTCTCGAACGCGTTTGCAGTCATGGCTTTTTCTCCACAGCCAGCCATGACTAACAGGACCGCCACGGATGCGGCCAGCGATATTGACTTCGGTGGTCCATGCTTTTGACTGGCAAGTCCCGCTTCGCACGCCCGCACCTTTTTCCGCGGCGCAAAATCCCCGCCGAGCCACGACGACAAGGACTCCTGAGATGACGCTGATGCAGGTCGAGCTGAACGACAAATACCGGCTCGAATCAAAGCGGATATTCCTGTCCGGCACGCAGGCCCTGGTCCGCCTGCCCATGTTGCAGCGCGAACGCGACCGGCTCCAGGGTCTCAACACCGGCGGCTTCATCTCCGGCTATCGCGGTTCCCCGCTCGGCATGTACGACCACGCGCTGTGGCGCGCGAAGTCTTTCCTGCAACAGCAGGACATCGCCTTCGTCCCGGGACTGAACGAGGACCTCGCGGCAACCGCGGTCTGGGGCAGCCAGCAGGTCGGCCTGTTCCCCGGCGCCAAGGTCGATGGCGTGTTCGGCATCTGGTACGGCAAGGGCCCCGGGGTCGACCGCTCGGTCGATGCGCTCAAGCATGCCAACGCGGCCGGCACCTCGCTCAATGGCGGCGTGCTGGCGCTCGCCGGCGACGACCATGGCTGCCAGTCCTCTACGCTGGCGCATCAGAGCGAGCAGGTGTTTGCAGCGGCGCTGATTCCCGTGATCAATCCGGCCACGCTCCAGGATTATCTCGATCTTGGGCTCTACGGTTTCGCGCTGTCGCGCTTCTCCGGCTGCTGGGTCGGCTTCAAGGCGATCAGCGAGACCGTCGAGAGCTCGGCCTCGATTGACAGCGACCCCGAGCGCATCCAGATCAAGCTGCCCGATGATTTCGAGATGCCGCCCGGCGGCCTCAACACCCGCTGGCCCGATCCGCCGCTGGAAGCCGAAAGACGCCTGTTCGGGCCGAAGATGGAGGCGGTGCAGGCCTTCGCCCGCGCCAACCAGCTCGACCGCATCGTGCTCGATTCCAAGCCCGCAAGGCTCGGCATCGTCGCGACCGGCAAGGCCTATCTCGATCTGCGCCAGGCCCTCGCTGATCTCGGCATTACCGACAAGGACGCGCAGGATCTCGGCCTTCGCATCTACAAGGTCGCGCTGACTTGGCCGCTGGAGGAAAGCGGCGCGAAGCGTTTCGCCGAAGGTCTGCAGGACGTGCTGGTGGTCGAGGAGAAGCGCGGCTTCATCGAAGACCAGCTGATGCGCATCCTCTACAACACCGATGCTTCAAAGCGCCCGACCGTCACCGGCAAGCGCGACGAGCGCGGCGCGCCGCTCTTGCCAAGCGAAGGCGAGCTGACGCCGACGATCGTTGCCTCCGCCCTCGTCGCGCGGCTGCGCAAGCTCGGCCATCACAGCCCGGTGCTGGAGCAGCGCCTCGCCCGGCTCGAGGCGTTCGACAATCCGGTCACCGCGAGCACGCCGATCAAGCTGGCGCGCACGCCGTTCTTCTGCTCGGGCTGCCCGCACAATTCCTCGACGCGCGTGCCGGAAGGAAGCCGCGCCATGGCCGGCATCGGCTGCCACGGCATGGCCCTGAGCATGCCGACCCGCCGAACCGACCTGATCTCGCATATGGGCGCCGAGGGCGTGAACTGGATCGGCCAGTCGCCTTTCACCACCGAGAAGCACATTTTCCAGAATCTCGGTGACGGCACCTACACTCATTCCGGCCTGCTGGCGCTCCGTGCTGCCTCCGCTGCCGGCATCAACATCACCTACAAGATCCTCTACAACGACGCCGTCGCGATGACCGGCGGACAGCCGGCCGAGGGCAGCTTCAACGTCGCGCAGATCGCGCATCAGGTCTGGGCCGAAGGCGTCAAGCGGCTTGCGATCGTCTCCGACGATCCCTCGAAATACCCCGAGGGCAACTACTTCCCGCAAGGTGCGACCATCCATCACCGCCGCGAGCTCGATGCCGTGCAGCGCGAGCTGCGCGACATCAAGGGCCTCACGATCATCATCTACGACCAGACCTGCGCCGCTGAAAAGCGCCGCCGCCGCAAGCGCGGCCTCTATCCCGATCCCGCCAAGCGCGCTTTCATCAACGAGCTGGTCTGCGAAGGCTGCGGCGACTGCTCGCAGGCTTCCAACTGCGTCTCGGTGCAGCCGCTGGAGACCGAGTTCGGCCGCAAGCGGCAAATCGACCAGTCGAACTGCAACAAGGACTTTTCCTGCGTCGAGGGTTTTTGCCCGAGCTTCGTCACCGTGCATGGCGGCACGCTGAAGCGGATGAAGACCTCGGCCGTAGATTCGGGCCAGCTGTTCGCCGATCTGCCGCTGCCGCAGGCGCGCGAGCTGGACGGACCCTACAACATCCTCGTCACCGGCATCGGCGGCACCGGCGTCATCACCATCGGCGCGCTGCTCGGCATGGCCGCCCATGTCGATGGTCGCGGCTGCACGGCCCTCGATTTCACCGGCCTCTCGCAGAAGAACGGCGCGGTGATGAGCCATGTGCGCATCGCGCCGAAGCCGGAGGACATCTCGGCGGTGCGCATCACCGCCGGCGGCGCCGATGTCATCCTGGGCTGCGACATGATCGTCTCGGCCGGCCCGACTGCGCTCAGCCGCGCCGAGCGCGGCGTGACCAAGGCCTATATCAACGCCGATCTGCAGCCGACCGCCAGCTTCGTGCAGAATCCCGATCTCGACTTCGAGATGGGCACGATGCAGACCGTGCTGCGCGACGCTGTCGGCGACAAGAACCTCGACATCATCGACGCCACGGGAATTGCCGCCGCGCTGATGGGCGACAGCATCGCCACCAACCCCTTCATGCTCGGCTTCGCCTTCCAGAAGGGCGCGATCCCGCTGTCGCAGGAGGCCCTGCTCCGCGCCATCGAGATCAACGGCGCCGCGATCGAGATGAACAAACTCGCCTTCACCTGGGGCCGCCTTGCGGCCCACGACATGTCGCGGGTCCGCAGCGTGCTGCAGTTCAAGGCCCGGGCGTCCGCGCCGGCGAAATCACTCGAGGACATCATCGCGACGCGCGCTGAGTTTTTGACCGGCTATCAGGACAAAGCCTACGCCGACCGCTACCTCGCTGCGGTCGCCAAGGTGCGCAAGGCGGAGAGCGCTGCCTCTCCCGCGTCCACCGAGTTGACGGAAGCCGTGGCGAAGAACCTGTTCAAGCTGATGTCCTACAAGGACGAGTACGAAGTCGCGCGGCTCTACACCGATGGCAGCTTTGCAAACAAGGTGTCCGAAAAATTCGACGGCGACTTCACGCTGAAATACCACCTTGCACCTCCGATCTTCGCCAAGCGCGACAAGGCGACCGGGCGTCTGCAGAAGCAGGAGTTCGGCGGCTGGATGATCCTCGCTTTCCGCGTGCTGGCCCGGCTCAAATTCCTGCGCGGCGGCGCGTTCGATCCGTTCGGCCGCACCCGGGAGCGGCGGACCGAGCGGAAGCTGATGGAGGATTATTTTGCCATGATCGATCAGCGGGTCGCCGGGCTGAAGGCGGAACAGATCCCGCTGCTGGCACGGCTCGCGCGCGCGCCGGAAACGATCCGCGGTTTCGGGCACGTCAAGGAAGCCAATATCAAGCTGGCGGCGGCCGAGAAGGCGCGGCTCGAGGCGGAACTGGAGAACAGCCGCTTTGCGGCCGCGGCGGAGTAGCCGTTAGGCGCGAGCCTCTCCCCGTCATTGCGAGGAGCTCGCGACAAATTGCGCAGAAATTTTACGCTCATGCGACGAAGCAATCCAGACTGCCTCCGCGGAAGGATTCTGGATTGCTTCGCTGGCAATGACGGAGGTGGTGGATACGGCGGAGACAACTATCAGACAGACGCTTTCGCGCCACTCGACGCCATCGCCGCCCCCTCCGCCAGATGCCGTCCCGCGATATACCCGAACGTCAGCGCCGGGCCGAGCATGATGCCCGGCCCCGGACAATTGCCGTTCATGATCGAGCCCATGTCGTTGCCGCAGGCATAGAGGCCCGTGATCGGCGTGCCGTCCTCGCGCAGCACGCGGGCCTGCGCGTCGACCCTCATGCCGATCGCGGTGCCGAGGTCGGCGGGATAGATCCGCATCGCGAAGAACGGCTCGCGGACGATCGGCGCAACGCAGGGATTGGGCTTGTGAGCGGCGTCGCCGAGGTGGCGCTGATAGATGGTGCTGCCGCGGCCGAATTCGGGATCGCGCCCCTCCTTCGCACCTTCGTTATAGGCCGCAATCGTTGCCGAAAGCGTGGATGGCTTGATGCCGATCTTCCCCGCCAGTTGCGCGATGTCAGGCGCTTCGACCAGTTCACTGCCCGCCAGATACCGCCGGATCTTGCGCGTGAACGGCTTGATGCGACCAAGACCATAAGCCCAGAGGAACGCGCGGTCGCAGACGAGGTAAAATGGCCGGTCCACCTCGCCCTGGCCATCGCGCAGCATGCCGAGCACGAACTCGTGGTAGGACAGCGCCTCGTTGACGAAGCGTCGACCCGCGGCGTTGACGGCGATCACGCCGGGCTTGGCGAGGTCGGTCACCATGTGCGGGAACGCGCCGCGGCTGCCGTCGGCGCGGCGGAACAGCGAGGCCGGCACCCAATAGGCTGGACTGGTCGCGTCCGTGTTGAGCGCGGCGCCGGCCGTGACTGCAAGCCGAAGCCCATCACCGGTGGCTGCTCTATTGGCCGCCGAGACCAATCCGGCGGCCGACGGGAAAAAGCGTTTGCGCAAAACAGCGTCGTGCGAGAAGCCGCCGGTCGCCAGCACCACGCCACGTCGCGCGGCGATCAGGCGATCACGGGCGCCATGGCGGATCACTACGCCCGCGACGCGATCGCCCTGCATCGACAGATCCTCGACATCTGCGCTGAAGAGGATCTCAACCGGCCGCGCCAGGAGCGAGGCGTAAAGCCGCGCGGCGAGCGCGTTGCCGAGATGCAGGGTGGTGCCGCGCGGCGATCGCAGCCGCTGCAACGCGTATGCGGAAACCAGCCGCGCCGCGCGCAAGGTCGAACGGAGAGATTTTCCGACGTGTCGCAGATGCGGAATGTCGAGCCGGTTGACCATCATCCCGCCGAACAGCATGAACTCCGGCAGCGGCGGCCGCAGCCGTGCGAGAGCCCGGCCCAGCCGCCTGCCGTCGAAAGCCACCGGCTCGAGCACACGGCCGCCCGATGTCGCGCCCAGCCGCTCGGGATAATAGTCCGGATAGACCGTCACGGGCTGGAGCCGCACTTCGGTGTTGGCTTCGAGCCAGGCGACGGCCTCCGGCCCGCGGGCGAGAAAGGCCGCGCGCAGGCCGGCATTGGCGGGCTCGGGCACCGTGTTCGACAAATACCGGACGGCTTCGGTGATGCTGTCGGAGAGCCCCGCCTCTTTCATCTTGGGATTGGCGGGGATCCAGACCATGCCGCCGGACCAGGCGGTGGTGCCGCCGACAAAGGCGGTCTTCTCGATCACCAGTACGCGCAGACCTTCGGCGGCGGCGACCGCAGCGGCCGTCATGCCACCGGCTCCAGCGCCGATGACAATGACGTCGTAGGTCTCGTGCGCCGGCATCATGCGGCAGGTGTCCGGAGTCTAGGCATGACACCGTCATAGCTCGCCCGAAAGCTTGCAGCTAGCGCTGCGGTTTGCGCTCGATCGGGTCGATATCGAAGGCCCGCAGGCGGCCTAGCCGTAGCACGTCCATGACAAGCCGCCGGCCGATCCGGTCGCGGTCGAGCACGCGGATCAGGTCGTCGACGCCGTTGATCTCCACGCCGTCGAGCCTGATCACGACGTCGCCGGGCAACAGACCCGCCTTCGCCGCGGGGCCGTCAGGCTCGACCTGCATCAGCAGCGCGCCCATCTTGTTCTCGACGCCGGCGACAACCGCGTGGCGCCGTGGCACCGGCGCGGTCTGCCCGGCGACGCCGATATAGGCGCGGCGGACATAGCCGTGGCGAATGATCTCCGACAGCACGAATTGCGCGGTGTTGCTGGCGACCGCAAAGCAGATGCCCTGCGCACCGTTGATGATGGCCGTGTTGATGCCGATCACCTCGGCATTCGACGACACCAGCGGCCCGCCGGAATTGCCGGGGTTGAGCGCGGCATCGGTCTGGATCACGTCCTCGATGGTGCGGCCGCTGACCGAGCGGATCGAGCGGCCGAGCGCCGAGACCACGCCGGCCGTCACGGTCGATTCGAAGCCGAGCGGGTTGCCGATCGCGATCACGAGCTGGCCACGCCGCAGGCTCTTGGAGTTGCCGAGCGCGGCGTAGGGCAAGTCGCGCACCCCATTGGCGCGCAGCAGCGCAAGGTCGGTGTCGGGGTCGACGCCGAGCACCCGGGCATCGCCGACATGGCCCGCGACGTCGCGCAGCCGGATCTCCTTCGACGAGCCGACCACGTGGCTGTTGGTGAGGACGAGCCCGTCCGGCGAGATCACGATGCCCGAGCCGAGCCCGCCGCGCTCGCGGCCGTTCGGCACCTTGGGCCCGGTCTCGACGCGCACGACCGCTGGGCCGACGCGGTCGGTGACGTCGATCACGGCATTGGAATAGGCGTCCAGCAGCGCCCCGTCGTCAGCCGGGGCGGCCGCTGTCGTTCGCGATGACGGTGCGTCACCGGCGACATCTGATGTGAAATCCAGCATGGCAAGAGTCCTTGAGGCTCACACAGATGGTGGCCTGTTCCCTCCACCGCAAGGACCCGCCTGGAGCGCAAGGCTGGACTGCCCAGTGGACTGCCCAAGTGGCTAGGGCGCCCGCCGCAGCGTGCCTGCCCTTGCCTTGACCGGATCGAGCAGCGACCAGTCGCCGTCCGGAAGCACATGGCCCTTCGGGAACGGCGCGCGCAGCTCCAGCCCGAGCGAACGCAGCACGCGGTCGTCGCGGTAGTAGCATTGCAGGACGACGCGAACGAGGGTCGCGGCGGCGACTCCGCCAGCGCTGCGGAACTGCTGGGCAACGCCGTCGCGCGCGTCGGGCGCGAGGTCAGCGAGCGGCAGCCCCGCGAGCCGCGCCAGATGGTCGAGCGCAGCCACGACCGGCCTGGTATCCCGGCCGAGGGTTGCGAGGATGTCGGCCTGGATGATCTCGTCATCGGCGCCAGGGACGCGATATTCCTCGCTCGGTGGAATGATCATCGCAGCGATGGCGCGCAAGTCCTGGCGCTGCCGCGGCGTGAGGGTGGGCTGATCAGTCATGGCATCCTCGCGTCGAAACGTTGCGGCTAAGGTGACGGTGGGCTCCCTCCCCCGCTTGCGGGGGAGGGCTGGGGAGAGGGTGTCTCACGGAGGGATTCCCCCAGAGGAGAGAACCCTCACCCGGCGCTTCGCGCCGACCGCTCCCGCAAGCGGGAGAGGTGCGCCGAGATCGGAGCTCGCTTGGATCCACATCATGATCAGTCGAACAAATTGGCGAGGCGCTGCTTCATCTGGTCGGCGATGTAGAGCGCGAGGGCCTGGATGGTGGAGGTCGGGTTCACGCCGCCGGAGGTGACGAAGATGCTCCCGTCGACGATGAAGAGGTTCTTCACGTCGTGCGAGCGGCCCCATTCGTTGACGACGGAGCGCTCGGGGTCGGTACCCATCCGCGCCGTGCCGAGCAGGTGCCAGCCGCCCCAGGGAATCGGCGAGTTGACGCAGATGTCGCTCGCACCCGCCGTCTCGAGAAACTCGCGGCCGCGCGCCAGCGCATGCTCCATCATCTTCCGGCTGTTCTCAGAGATCGTGTAGTCGATCTTCGGCGCGGGAATGCCGTGGCTGTCCTTCAGCACGGGATCGAGCGTGACGCGATTGTGCTCCTCCGGCAGGTCCTCGCAAATGGCGGAGAAACCCAGGCGGTGGCCGTTGAGCTTGCGGAAGACGCGATGATGATCCTCGCCCCAGGGCAGAATGCCCTTCTGCTCGCTGACGACGGCCTCGAACACCGGCCCTGCCCCGCGCACGAACTGGACGCCGTAGCCGCGCACGAAACCGCGCGACAGGTCGGTGTCATACCATTCCTTGCTCCACAGGCAGGTCGGCGGTGCGCGATTGCTGTCGGTCGGCTCGTTCACGTAGCCGTAGATCTGCGCATACGGATGGAACATCAGGTTCTTGCCGACGAGCCCCGACGAATTGGCAAGTCCGTTCGGGAAGCGCGAGGACGCCGAGTTCAGCAGCAGTCGCGGCGTACCGACGCCGTTGCAGGCGATGATGACGACATGCGCGGGCTGAAACTGCTCGACACCGTCCTTGTCGTAATAGACCACGCCCGAAGCCATGCCGTTCTCGTCGGTGGTGATCTCGCGCACGCGGCAATGGGTGCGCAGCTCGACGCCGGCGCGGATCGCGTGCGGCCAATAGGTGATGTCGGTGGAGGATTTTGCGCCTTGCGCGCAGGCCGGCGTGCAATGGCCGAGATTGATGCAGCGCGCCCGGCCCTCATAATCCATGGTCGCGACCGTGGTGTCCGACGGCCACCAGTGCCAGCCGAGCTTGTTCATGGCCTTGCCGATGATCGCGCCGGACAATCCCATCGGCTGCTGCGGCATCGGCGGATGCGTCAACGGCGACAGCGGATCGCCTGAGAGCCCCGACGTGCCCATCATGCGGTCGTTCTCCTCGAAGAACGGGGTCAGCGCGTCGTAATCGACCGGCCAGTCGTCTGCGACGCCGTCGAGCGTCTTCACCTTGAAATCGGACGGATGCAGCCGCGGCCAGTGCGCGGTGTACATCACGGTCGAACCGCCGACGGCATTGTAATTCACGACCTTGATCGGCGAATTGTCATCGTTGATCGGGTAGTCCTCGGGCCGGCCCCGGACGTTGGGGCTCGACGACCACTCGCCGTAGAACTTGGCCTCCCAGTCCCGGCCCGTGCTGGGATATTCCGCCGGGTTCATCCAGCCGCCCTGCTCGAGGCAGAGAATATGCATCCTGGTCTCGGCCAGTGACCACGCCACCGCCGCGCCCGATGCGCCGGCGCCGATGATCAGGACGTCCACGGGGTCTTTCATCGCAGCCTTTTCCTCCCCTCGCCGCTTACCGGGCGATTCGGCCTTTCGCCCGCGAGGCCGGCGAACGATAGGGGGAGAGCCTCGGCCGAGTAAAGCTGCGCGGCCGGAATGTCGCACTTCGCAGGGCGCAGACCATTGGTATCGCCACGTCCGGATGCTAGGAACAGGGCGCACGAGCCATCGATAGCGAGACCTTATGTCGTTCCGAATTTTCTTTGCCGCCGCCCGCGCTTTTACGCTCGTTTTGTTTTGCGCCTTGTCCGGCTTTGCGGGCACTTCGAGCCCCGCCTCCGCCCTGACCGCCGCTGCGACGGTCCGCGACGGCAACTCGATCCAGCTCGGCGACGTCACCTACCGGCTCGACGGTGTCGACGCGCCCGAGCTGGACCAGGTCTGCATCGACGATCACGCCGATCCCTGGAGCTGCGGCATCGAGGCCCGCGACCAGCTGACGAAGCTGATCAACAAGCGCTCCGTGCGCTGCGACGATGTCGGGCCGGAAAAGAGCTTTGGCAAGCGCCACCGCGCCATCTGCACGGCCGAGGGTGACAAGGCGACCTTGAACGAGCAATTGGTCAAGCTCGGCTATGCCATCGCCCGCGAACCGATCAAGGCCAACGTCAAGCCGGCGGCGACCGAGGCGAAGACGGCCTCGACCGGGATCTGGAAAGGCTGCTTTGTTGCACCGCAAGAATTCCGCAGCGGCAAGAGAGACGGTGCGCTGCTGGGCGCCGCCTGCCGCGCCGACCGCGACAAGGAGATCCGCGCCGTGCTGTTTCCGGACGAGCTGACGATGCCGCCGAGCTGCAGCATCAAGGGCAAGCTCGCGGTGCGTGCGCACGTCACCGGCAATATCGGCATCTATCATTTGCGGGGATGCCCGAGCTATCCGGCGACCACCAAGCCAGACCGCTGGTTCTGCTCCGAGGACGACGCCCAGGCCGCAGGCTTCCGCAAGGCCTACAATTGCCGCCGGCCAAAGTGAATCATTGGCTTCACGCACGCGTGAGTGGTAGTCCGAGACCGTATTGCTCCGGAATTGAACTTCGGCGGGAGTTGCTGCACTTATCAAAGTGCGCACGCGCTTTGCGCGAGCGCTTCCTTGGCAGACGATCCTCATCGGATTGTCTTTGCTCGGGCGTTTCCTCCCTAGACTTGGGCCGCTTGTCACAACAAGCGGCTCTTCTTTTTGGGGGTCCCTACGTTCGCATCCGCATGATCTGGTCCATCGGCGGCATGTTGCCGTTCAGATGGGACATGATCCAGACCGTGCCGCCGACCACCAGGAAGACGACCAGCAGCCCGAAGGCCAGCGCCAGCACGTTGTTGGTGTTATCAGGCCCCGTGGTGATGTGCAGGAAAAACACCAGATGCACGCCCATCTGCGCGATCGCCAGAACGATCAGCGCGACCGGGATCGAAGGCTGCCAGACCAGATCGGTGCCGGCAATGAAGAACGACGTCGCCGTGAGCAACAGCGCGAGCACAAGGCCGACGACGTAACCCAGGATCCGCTCACCGACGCTATGCTGCTCTTCCTCGCCCGGCGCCAGATCGTGCCCGGTCGGAATATGGGTCTGATCGCTCATGCGGCACCCCCAAGCAGGTAGACGACGGAGAATACTCCGACCCAGATGATGTCTAGCGCGTGCCAGAACAGCGCAAAGCACATCATCCGCCGCAACACGTCGGCGCGAAAACCCTTTGCGAAGACCTGGGCCATCATGGTGAGCAGCCAGAGCACGCCGGCCGAGACGTGCAGGCCGTGGCAGCCGACCAGCGAGAAGAACGACGTCAGGAAGGCGCTGCGCGAGGGGCCATAGCCGCGCGCGACGAGATCGGCGAATTCGCGGAATTCGATGACGAGGAAGATCACGCCGAGCACGCAGGTCACGGCCATGCCGAGATAGAACCAGAACCGGTTGCGCACGTCGGCGGCGATGCTGGCCATCCCGCAGGTGAAGCTCGAGAGTAGCAGGCAGACTGTCTCGATCGCGACGTTCCGCTGCTCGAAGATTTCCGAGCCCTTCGGGCCATCCGCGGTCTGGCCGGAAAGCACGGCATAAGCCGCGAAGAAGCAGGAGAACATCACGATGTCGGAAAGCAGGAAGACCCAGAAACCGTAGGCAGTGACGATCCGCTTCGATGCGGGCCCGGGATGCTCGATGACGATGCCGATGTGATGGGGATCGGCGTGCGCATGACCGACGGCTGCTGTCATCGACATCAGACCGCTCCCGCCATGCTGACGAGGCTGCGCCGCTCCTCGAGATTGACGCGATCGATCCGGGCGACCTCCTCGGCGGGAATGACGTATTCGTCATGGTCGCGCCAGGCGAACACGACGAAGGTCGCGAACGCGCCGAGGCCGCCCAGGATCACCATCCACCAGATGTGCCAGATCAGCGCAAAGCCCATGATGGTGGCAAAGAACGCACAGACGAACCCGGTCGGCGAGTTCCGGGGCATCTCGATGTCCTGGTACTCGGGCACGTCATGCTCGAGCGATTGCTGCTGGGCGCGGGTCTTCATATCCCAATAGGCATCCTCACCGCGAACATCGGGATGGAAGGCAAAATTGAACACCGGCGGCGGCGAGGACGTCGCCCATTCCAGCGAGCGGCCGTCCCAGGGATCGCCGGTGCGATCGCGCAGCGCCTCGCGATTGCGGATGCTGACCACGAGTTGCATGATCTGGCAGATCACCCCGATGCTCAGCACGGCCATGCCGATTGCCGCGACGATCATCCAGGGCCGCCAGGCCGCGACGTCATAATGCTGCAGGCGCCGGGTCATGCCGAGCATGCCGGCGATGTAGAGCGGCATGAAGGTGATGTAGAAGCCTGTGAAGGTGAGCCAGAACGCGGCCTTGCCCCAGCGCTCGTCGAGGCGGAAACCGAACGCCTTCGGAAACCAGTATTCGAAGCCGGCGAAGGCCCCGAACAGCACGCCGCCGATGATGACGTTGTGGAAGTGCGCTACCAGGAACATGCTGTTGTGGAGCATGAAGTCCGCCGGCGGCACGGCGACCAGCACGCCCGTCAAGCCGCCGATGATGAACGTGACCATGAAGCCAACCGACCACAGCATCGGCGTCGCGAAGCGGATTCGGCCCCCATACATCGTGAACAGCCAGTTGTAGATCTTCACGCCGGTCGGTATCGCGATGATCATGCTGGCGATGCCGAAGATGGCATTCACGTCCGGCCCGGCCCCCATCGTGAAGAAATGGTGCAGCCAGACCATGAAGGAGACGACGCAGATCGCCATGGTCGCAAGCACCATCGAGCGGTAGCCGAACAGCGCCTTGCCCGAGAAGGTCGAGACTACCTCGGAGAAGATGCCGAAGGCCGGCAGCACGAGGATGTAGACCTCCGGATGCCCCCAGGCCCAGATCAAATTCATGAACATCATGACGTTGCCGCCGGCTTCGTTGGTGAAGAAGTGGAAGCCGAGGTAACGATCGAGCAGCAGCATCGCGAGCGTCGCGGTGAGGATCGGAAACGCGGCGACGATCAGGAGGTTCGAGGCCAGCGTGGTCCAGCAGAACATCGGCATGCGCAGATAGTTCATGCCCCTTGTGCGCAGCTTCAGCACAGTCGTGACGAGGTTGATGCCGGCGACCAGCGTGCCGACGCCCGAGATCTGCAGCGACCAGGCGTAATAGTCGACGCCGACGCCGGGTGAATAGGACAGCCCGGAGAGCGGCGGAAAGGCGAGCCAGCCGGTGCGCGCGAACTCGCCGACCACCAGCGAGACATTGACCAGCAGCGCGCCGGTCGCGGTCAGCCAGAAGCCGACCGAATTGAGAGTCGGGAACGCGACGTCGCGGACGCCGAGCTGGAGCGGCACGACGAGGTTCATCAGCCCGATCACGAACGGCATCGCCACGAAGAAGATCATGATGGTGCCGTGCGCGGAAAAGATCTGGTTGTAGTGCTCCGGCGGCAGATAGCCTTGCGACTGGAAGGCGACCGCCTGCTGGATCCGCATCATGATGGCGTCGCTGCCGCCGCGCAGCAGCATCACCGAGGCCAGCAGGATGTACATGACGCCGATGCGCTTGTGATCGACGCTGGTGATCCATTCATGCCAGAGATAGGGCAGATGCCCCTTCACCACGACCCAGATCAGCACGGCGAGGATCGCAACCAGCACCACCGCGCCGGCGACGAGCGGAATGGGCTGATCGAACGGAATGGCCGACCAGTCGAGCTTACCGAGCATCGTGGCCTCCACTGTGCGGCCGGCCGGCCCCGGATGCGAGCTCCGGTCCAGGACCTGGGGGAATGTGCTGGGTCGCGATCAGGTCGAACAGGCGGGGATCTTCCAGGCGATAGGTCGGCCGGGCCCGCTCGATGCCCTGCTGCATCAATGTCTTGTAGCTAGCCTCGTTCAGCACGGCATCGCTCTTCGCCGTGGTCGCGACCCAGTCGGGAAACGCCAGCGGCGAGATCACGTTGACGTCGAACATCATGTGGGGAAAACCGTCGCCGGAGAAATGCGCCGACAGGCCCTGCAACTTGCCTTCATTGTCCGCGCGCAGGTTCAGCCGCGTCACCATCCCGTTCATGGTGTAGATCATGCTGCCGAGCTGCGGGATGAAGAACGTGTTCATCACGCTCGACGACGTCAGCTGAAAATTCAGCTCCGCGCCGGCCGGCACCGTCAGCGTGTTGACGGTCGCGATGCGCTGGTCCGGGTAGATGAACAGCCATTTCCAGTCGAGCGAGACGGCCTGGATACGCACCGGACTGCCGGTCCCCGGCACGGGCGCAGCGGGATCGAGCTGGTGCGAGCCGATCCAGGCGACACCGCCGAGCAGGATGACGGTCAGCGCAGGTATGGACCACACCACCATTTCGACGCGGCCGGAATAGACGAAGTCCGGCTGGAAGCGCGCTTTTGTATTGGATGCGCGAAACCAGAACGCAAAGGCCAGGATCGCGACGATGGTCGGGACCACGATCACGAGCATGATGAAGACGGAATCGACCAGGATGGTGCTGTTGGCCGCAGCCACGGGCCCTTGTGGGTCGAGCAGATTCATCGGCAAGCCACTGGCGATTGGGAAGCCCCAGGAGGGAGCCTAGCGCGGAAAAGGCTCCGCAACAAACGCCGCGACTTCGGAACGGTTCCTGAAGCGCAAGGGCAGCCATGCCCGTTGAGCCCGCCGCAGCATGCAATTGCATGTGATGTCAATGACATGAACCCGGGAGCGGCGCCCTTCTCGCCGGTCGGGGCCATTGCTAATCTGCACGAAAATAATGAGATGGACCGATCCAGGGAGGGAGCTGAGATGCGCTTGAAGGACAAGGTTGCCATCGTCGTCGGCGCCGGCCAGAGCCCCGGCGAAGGCATGGGCAATGGCCGCGCCACCGCGCTGACCTTCGCGCGCGAAGGCGCCAGGGTGCTGTGCGTCGATCACCACCTGGACTCGGCGCAGGAAACTGTTGCGATGATAACCGCAAAAGGCGGTACCGCCGCCGCCTTCAAGGCCGACGTGACGAAGGCCGCCGACATCAAGGCGATGATTAATGACGCGCAAACGCGCTGGGGCAGGATCGACGTGCTGCACAACAATGTCGGCGTGAGTCTCTCCGGCGGCGATGCCGAATTGCTGCAGCTGACCGAGGAGGCATTCGACCGCGTCGTGGCCATCAATCTGAAGAGCTGCATCCTGGCGGCGAAAGAGGTGATCCCGATCATGCGCGCGCAAAAGAGTGGCGCCATCATCAACATCTCCTCCATGGCGGCGATCACCACCTATCCTTACGTCGCCTACAAGGCGACCAAATCGGCGATGATCGCCTTCACCGAACAGCTCGCCTACCAGAACGCCGAATACGGCATCCGCGCCAACGTCATCCTGCCCGGCCTGATGAACACACCGATGGCGGTCGATACCCGCGCCCGCGAATGGCACAAGACCCGCGCGGAGGTCGAGGCCGAACGCGACAGCAAGGTGCCGCTGCGCAGGAAGATGGGCACGGGATGGGACGTCGCGAACGCCGCGCTGTTCTTGGCGTCGGATGAGGCGAACTTCATAACGGGCGTGACGCTGCCGGTGGATGGTGGCGCGAGTGTGAGGCGAGGGTAGTTCGTTACTCTCCCTCTCCCCGCCTGCGGGGAGAGGGTTGGGGCGGGGGGAGTCTCCGCGAGGACGGTGGCAGATGGACTCGTGGAGAGTCCCCCTCACCCGCCGCGCTGCGCGCGTCGGCCTCTCCCCGCACGCGGGGAGAGGCGAGCAGGCGCGCTCAGCGTGAATATGTCACTCGCCAGATCGTGCCGTTGCCATCCTCCGACACCAGCAGCGATCCATCCTTTGCAATGGCTACGCCCACCGGCCTCCCCCACACCTCCGTGTCGCTCACCACAAACCCCGTGACGAAATCCTCATACTCGCCGGTCGGCTTGCCGTCCTTGATCCGGATGCGGATCACCTTGTAGCCGGTGCGCTTCGACCTGTTCCAGGAGCCGTGCTCGGCGGCGAAAGCGTCACCCTGGTACTCGCTCGGAAACTGCGTGCCCTGGTAGAACGCCATGCCGAGCGAGGCCGAGTGCGGCTGGATCAGCACGTCGGGCACCGTCACCTTGTCCTTGAGGTCCGGGCGCGCGCCCGCGTGGCGCGGGTCTTGGTTGCCGCCGAGATAGAACCACGGCCAGCCGTAGAACGCGCCCTCCTTCACGCTGGTCACGTAATCGGGCACGAGATCGTCGCCGAGACCGTCGCGCTCGTTGGTCGAGCACCAGGGCAGACCTGTCTGCGGCTGGATCGCAAGGCCGACGCAGTTGCGGATGCCGCTGGCATAGATCTTCCGCTCCTTGCCATCAGGCGTGAAGGCCAGCACCGCGGCGCGCTCCGTTTCGCTCGCCCACGTCGCGCCAAGCGGCTGCGTCTTCGACCACGCGCCCATCCCTCCCGGCGGGGTGCCCATGCCTTCGGCAACATTGCTGAGCGACCCCACCGACACCAGCATGCGCTTGCCATCCGGCGTGAAGACGATGTCGCGGGTAGAATGGCCGCCGTCATGCGGCAGGCTTGCAACGACCGTCTCGACTTTGCCGCGCGGCTTGAGATCGCCCGGCTGATAGGGAAAGCGGACGACGCTGTCGGTGTTGGCGATGTAGACCCATTGCGGATTGTCGCCGTTCGGGAAGAAGGCGATGCCAAATGGCTGTCGCAAGCCGCTGGCATAGACCTCACTAGTCGCAACCTTGCCGCCCTCTCCTGCACGAAGCACGCGGATGGTGCCAGCCCGCGTCTCCGCGACGAAGATATCGCCATTCGGCGCCACACGTATGATGCGCGGCGCACGCAGGCTTTCAGCGAACAGCTCGATCTTGAAACCCGGAGGCACTTGCGGCGAGGCATCCGGCGGCCGCGGCACCACGCGCGCGGAGCTCGCAACCGAGCGCGTGGCGCCGGGCCTGACCAGATCCTGCGGCCGGATCAACCTGACCGTACCCGGCTTGTCGGCCCGCCAATCGCCATAGGCGTCCTTGCCCTGCAATACCGGCTCAGCCCCTGCGCCAGCGGCAACCAGTATCGCCGCAGACATCACCGCGGTCGAAGTCCTGTTTTTCACGTCGTCTTCCTCCCGGCCAGCACGTCGCACGCATCAACGCGGTTGCTCACCCCGCAATGGGTCTGCGACAGGCAAAGCGCCTGCCGCATCCCACATCAGCTCATGCCCGCACGATGTGCATCCGTCCCGGCCTATCGTACTGGAAAACACCACGGATAGGTGCAACACATTGCAAGGGAGCGGCCGCCGGTTGCAGTCATCAAAGCAGCGGCGTCCAGGTCGCACCTGGTGGGGTGATCATGTGGGGATCCATCATATCGGAATGGGCGAGCCTGCTGCTGCGCTGGCTGCACGTGGTGGCGGCGATCGCCTGGATAGGCAGTTCCTTCTATTTCATCGCCCTCGACCTCAGCCTGAAGCCGAAGGCCGACCTGCCTGACGGCGTGCAGGGCGAGGCGTGGCAGGTCCATGGCGGCGGCTTCTACCGGATCATGAAATATCTGGTGGCCCCCAGCCAGATGCCGGACGAACTGACCTGGTTCAAATGGGAGGCCTACACCACCTGGCTGTCCGGCTTCGCGCTGATGGTGGTGGTATATTATCTCGAGGCCGATTTGTTCCTGGTCGACAAGTCGATCCTCGATCTCACGCCGTTCCAGGCCGGCCTCTTCAGCTTCTTCAGCCTCGCGCTGGCGTGGCTGCTCTATGAGGCTGCCTGTCGCACCGGGCTCGCCCAGCGCGAGCTGCCCTTCGCCATCGGCGGCTATCTGCTCCTGGTCGCACTCACCTATGCCTTCACCCATGTGCTGAGCGGCCGCGGCGCCTTCAACCAGATCGGCGCGATCATCGGCACCATCATGGTCGCCAACGTCTTCACGCTGATCATCCCGAACCAGAAGAAGATCGTGGCGGCGCTGATTGCGGGACAGGCGCCCGATCCGAAGCTCGGCAAGGCCAGCAAGGAGCGCTCGGTCCACAACAACTATTTGACGTTGCCCGTGGTCGTCCTGATGATCAGCAACCACTATCCCCTGCTTTACGCGACAAAATTCAACTGGATCATCGTCGCGATCATCCTGGCGCTGGGACCGGTGATCCGCCACTTCTTCAACGAGGGTCATGCCGGGCGCAAATCGCCATGGTGGGTGTGGGGCGTGGCCACCATCGGCGTGATCGCGATCCTCTTCCTCTCCGCCGCCGGCCCGCGCGAGGTGAAGACCGGTGCATTGTCGACGCCGGTCACGGTTGCCACTGTCGAGGAGATCGTGATGTCCCGCTGCAGCATGTGCCACGCGGCCGAGCCGGTCTGGGCCGGCATCGTCACCGCACCGAAGGGCATCCTGCTCGACGCGCCCGAGCACATCCATCGCAACATCCGCCTGATCGGCCGCGTCGCCGCACGGTCCAATGCGATGCCGCCCGGCAACATCACGGAAATGACCAGCGAGGAGCGTGCCATCCTCGCCGCCTATATCGAGCAGGCCCGCTGAGGCCGTCGCGCGCCGATGCCGCATTTCGCGGAATGAAATTCCGCTTCTCGCACCGAATTGAAAATGACTTGACCCCCCATCCGGCGTAGACAGGAACGGCGGCCGCTGACGCAGCGGTCGATCGGCTTGCACCCGGGGATAAGGACAGTGGCCCTCAAAAACGTCATCGGTATCGACCACGCCGTGGTCATGGTGAAAGACCTCGACAAGGCCGCCGAGAACTATCGGCAGCTCGGCTTCACCATCTCCCCGCGCGGCACGCACAGCGCACATATGGGCACCGGCAACTACACCATCATGTTCGACCCCGACTATATGGAGCTGCTCGGCGTGCTCGTGGCAACCGAGCACAACGCGCCGGCCCGCGCCTTCGTCGAGCGGCACGGCGAAGGCATCGAGCGCATCGCTTTCACCGCGATCGACAGCGCCGCCGGCGCGGAGGAGATCCGCGCGCGCGGACTGACGCCGATCGGCCCCACCGATTTCGAGCGACCCGTGACGCTGCCTGACGGTACGATCTCGGCAGCAAAATTCCGCACCTTCATGTGGCCGACCGCGGAGGCGCCGGGTGGCGTGCGCATCTTCGCCTGCCAGCACAAGACCCGCGAGACGGTGTGGATCCCCGAGCTGATGAAACACGCCAATGCGGCCAAGCGGATCAAGCAGACGCTGATCGCAACGCGCGAGCCGGCGACGGACGCCGCGCACCTCGCGCGTCTGATCGACCGCGAGCCGAAGGCCGAAGCCGATGGCGCGGTGACCGTGCCCTCGGGGGGCGACCGCGCCGACTTCGTCTATCTGACGCTGGACCAGCTGGCCAAGCGGTATCCCGGCGTCCCGCTTGCCGGCCTCTCCGAGCGCGGAGGCGCGGCGCTGGCGCTCGTCAGTGGCGATCTCGCAGCGACCGAGAAGGCGCTGGGGTCAGCCGCGGTGCGGAGCGGGGCAGCGCTCTGCGTGCCGCCGGCCAAGGCCCACGGCACCCTGCTCGCCTTCATTGCCGGCTGAGCTTAACGCCGGGACCAGACGCATGTTCAAAGAGGTATCGCCGATCGCCTACGACGCGCCGGCAATCATGACGAAGCCGCGGGCCGCCTTCGACGAGGCCGTGCTGTCGCCCGGCGATGCTGCCGAGATCGCGATGCGGAAGGATGTCCCCAAGGCGTAAGCGCTGCAGTCTGCGCACACGACGCGTGACAGCGCTACGGTTCCCGTAGATCCGCGGGACAACCGCACATGTTCAGCCGTGGGAACACCGTATTAACACCGGGCGCCCTTCGGAATCGCAGCTTCGCCGCAATTGCGGTTAATGAAGTCCTCGTCACCGGCACAGACGCCGGTCGTTCCCCCACAGTTCGAGGACTCTTACCGAGATGCGATTTCTCGTCGCGGCTTGCGCTGCGTTCCTGATTCTGATGTGCGACGTCGGCTCACCACCCTCCTGGCAGCCATCAAGCTTCGACAATTCCACTCCGAAGTCCGACCGCGCCCCTTCGCTGGTTCCGCTGGTCGATCTCTTCCTCGCGAGCGTGCAGGCCATCGAGCTCGCGAATGCGCGCGCGGCTTACGAGGAGACGATCGAGTCGCCACGCGCGATCGAAACCGTCGTGCAGGCACCGGCTTCGCCGACCGACCAATTCTGCCGCGCGCTGAGGGAAGCGGCTGAGGCCAGCGGCATTCCCGTGCCGTTCTTCGCGCGCCTGCTCTGGCAGGAGAGCCGCTTTCGTTCCAACGAGGTCAGCCAGGCCGGCGCGCAGGGTGTCGCGCAGTTCATGCCGGAGACAGCCGCCGAAGTCGGGCTCGATGATCCCTTCGATGCCATGAAGGCCTTGCCGGCGTCGGCAAAGTTCCTGCGCAAGCTCCGCGACGATTTCGGCAATCTCGGTCTCGCCGCCGCCGCCTACAACGCAGGGCCCGGCCGCATCCAGAAATGGCTCGCCAGGGAAAGCGAGCTGCCGCGCGAGACACGTGACTATGTCCGCATCATCACCGGCACCAGGGCTGAGGACTGGACCGAGCGTTCGGAGGCCCTCGCAATCAGGATCGACCTGCCGCGCGAGGCCCCCTGCGAAGGCATCGGCAGCCTGTCCAAGTCGAAGGACGTCGCCTGGGTTCCGGTCAACCTGGCGCCGTCGGTCATCACCATCATGCGCAAGGCCGAGCAGCTGGCGGCGCGCCTTTCGGCCAACCGCGCGCGCAAGCGGTTCGCCTCGCTGTTGCGCAAGAGCGGTTCGGCTCACGGCAAGGCGCGCAGCATGATTGCGGCGCGCGCGGCCGGCAAGAGCGCGAAGGCGCGTGCCATCCGTGTGGCATCGCGCGATCGTTCCTCCAGCTGATGCGGATGAAGAAGCCGCTCGGTTGAGCGGCTTCAACTGCCATCGCGGCTAGTCGATCTCCTCGATCACGCGACGTTCGCGTGGCTCGACGACATAGGTCCGCGTATCGCGATGGATGTAGCGATATTCCCGCAGGTCCGGCGCATCCCGGTACACCGTGCTCGGGAATTCCTCGACGTCGACAGTGTCGGGGACGCGGTCACCGACATGAATCTCGGTGCGTGCGGTGCTGCCGGTGGTCCGCGCTTCGCTCCGTCCCTCGGTGCGGGACCTCGCATGCTTGCGGATCACTTCCCGATCGCGATCAGAGAACTTGCTGGCGCTGCGCTCGCGCGTGGTCGTGGTGGCGGTGGACTGCCCGGAATACGGAAGGACCGTCACGATCTTGTAGGTCGCAGGATCGACCACGACGATCTGATCCTTCACCAGCGCGAAGCTGTAGCCGCGGTATTGCGGCACGATCTCGACGACGTCGGGCGGCAGCGTCGATAGCTGGATGTCGCGCGGCACCACCGTGCCGACATTCAGCGAGAAATTGACGTTGGTCAGCGGCCGGACGTTCAGGTGCGAGATCGAGGCGCTGATCCTGGTTTCCTGCTGGCGGTTGAGATTGACGTCACCTTGGGCGGCGGCCTGCGAACCGGTTCCCGTCCGCTCACCCTGCGCCTGATTGGTAGCGGGCGCATTGGGCGCCTGCTGAGCCTGATTGGCTCCGGTCGCGCTGGGGGCCTGCTGCGCCTGGTTGCTGTTGTTCGGCGGCGGATTGGACCGATCCTGCGCCTGGTTCGTTGCCGGTGAATTGGCACTCTGTTGCGTCGCCGGCTGGTTCCCGGTCGTGCTCGAGTTCGCCGTCCCGCTTTGCGGCCGCGAGGAGGTGTCCGTGCTGTTGGCAGCATTGGACGTGCCGGAGCCGGCGTTGGCTCCTGACGACGGCGTGGTGGTCTGCGTGTTCTGCGCTGACGTCGGTGATTGCTGCGGTTGCGACTGCTGCGTGCTGGCCGCGCCCGACGGCGAGGTGGTGGACGGCGCTGCCGAACTCGATTGGGATTGCGGCGTCTGCTCGGACTTCGTGTTCGTGCCGGGCGATTGCGCAAAGGCGGCGCTTGCCAAGACCAGTCCCAATGCGGTTGATGCTAACAGTCGGATCATGCTTGTCTCCCTTTGGCCGGTTCAACTTTGGTTACTAACCGGCGTTGGGAAGCTCGGTTCCAGGATTTCCCGACCCTAGGCTGCAGGGAACTTGCAATGCCATCCAAGAGCGCCGGGATCATCGCCTATCGCAAGCGCCACGCTATCGAGGTTCTGCTCGTGCATCCGGGAGGGCCGTTCTAGCGCAACAAGGATCTCGGCGCATGGTCGATCCCGAAGGGCGAATACGCGGACGGAGAGGACGCAGAGATCACCGCACGGCGCGAGTTTGCCGAGGAGCTGGGACTTGCGGTGACGATGCCGCTGATCGCGCTTGGTCAGATCAGGCAGCGCGGCGGCAAGATCGTCACCGCGTTCGCGGCCGAGCTCGATATCGACGTCGGCAGCATTCGCAGCAACACGTTCGAGATCGAATGGCCACCGGGAAGCGGGAAGCGACAAATGTTTCCCGAGGTCGACCGCGCCGAATGGTTCACGGTCGAAGAGGCGAACCAGAAGATCAATGCAGGACAACGCCCGCTGCTCGACCGCCTCGCTCAGGTCGCGGGCGGCGGATAGGCGCCGCGTACATCGAGATCCCGCGCCGCTGCTGAACGATCTCGGCTATCGCAAGCAGATCCTGTGGCTCCAGCTCCCCTACTCCGCCTTGATGTTCGCGGCAGCGACGACCTCTGCAAGCTCCTTCGTCTCCTTCGCGATCTTGGCGGCATAGTCGGCCGGGCTCAGCACGCTGACGACGCCCTGCGAGCCGAGCTTGTCCGCGACCGCCGGGTCCTTCGCAGCAGTAACGATCTCCTGGTGCAGTGTTTGGAGGATCGGCGCGGGTGTCGCCCTCGGCATGAAGAAGCCGACCCAGAACGAGATGTCGAAGCCGGGATAGCCGGCCTCCGCGACGGTCGGCACGTCGGGCAGCGCCGGCAGCCGCTCGGCCGAGGACACCGCGAGCGCGCGCAGCTTGCCGGCCTTCACCAGCGGGACGGCGGAGAGCGGATCGAACACCGCCAGGACCTCCTGCGCGAGGATGCCGACCTCGGAAGCCGCGCCGCCGCGATAGGGCACGTGGATCAGCTTGATGCCGGCCTTCTGGGCGAGCAGCTCCATGGCGAGATGGGCGAGGTTGCCGTTGCCGCCCGAGCCGTAGGCGAGCGCGCCGGGGGCCGCCTTCGCCGCCGCGACGAGATCGGCGACGGTCTTGATGTCGGCGGTCTTGGGATTCTCCGGATTGACCACCAGCACCAGCGGAGCCGAGACGACGGTGGTGAGCGGCGCGAAGTCTTTTTCCGGATCGTAGCGGATGTCCTTGAACAGCGTCTTGTTCAGCGTGATGGTGGATGAGTTGCAGGCGAGCATGGTGTAGCCGTCCGCGTCCGCACGCGCGACGCCTTCGGCGGCGATCATGCCGTTGGCGCCGGCGCGGTTCTCGACCACGAAGGGCTGCCCGAGCTTGTTGCCGAGCCGGTCGCCGACGATGCGCGCGACGACGTCGACGGGGCCACCCGCGCTGAAGCCGACCATGATTTTCACCGGCCGGGACGGATATTTCTGCGCGAGCGCCTCAGTCGCCAGCGCCGCGGCGGATAGTCCGGCGATGAGCGCCAGCAGGCGGGCCATCCGTTGCATTCGTTCTCTCCCCAACCTCGCGCGCCGCTCGTGCATCTTTCTTGGTGCGGCGCCTGCAGCCATGATGAGCGGCCGCGCCGGATTCCGCAATCGTGTTTGCGCGGCCGCATTCCGCCGCGCGGCAGGCAAAGGCCGCTTGCAAACAGAACGTGCGAAAACAACCCCATGCACAGTAGCCGGCTCGCGAAAGAACGGGGACTTGCACGCTCCGCAACGACGTTTGACCCGTCGGGCAAAACAGGGGCATAATGTCACCATCGCAACCATCGTCAGCATCCCCGCCGACCCGGCCACGGATGTCACGACCTGGCTGCGCATAAACCCTTCATCGACATTCCGAAATCCGCATCCGCGCGCGACGGGCGAACGCTCGCGCGTGCGCGCCTGCGTCAGCAAAGGACACGGCCCATGACGACAGCTCTCGAACGCCACATCGCCTCGCCGCTTGCGGCAAACCATCGCAGCGGCGATGCCGCGAACCCTCGGGTCAAGCTCTACAAGCGCCGCATTGCGATCAGCCACCCGGACCCGCAAGCCGGGGAGCGGTTGCTGGCCGAGGCGCTCGGTGCTGTCGACCGCGACGCGCTGCACGGAATGCTCCGGCAATTGGTCAAGGCGAGCGCGATCGGACAGAAGCCCGATGAGGCCAATCTCGCCTTCATGATCTCGACGATCAGGAGCATCGCGCCGAAGGATTCCATCGAGGCCATGCTGGTGTCCCAGATGGTCTCGGTTCATATGGCGGCGATGCGTTGCGCCTGCCGGCTCGCCTGCATCGACGACCTTCCGCAGCAGGAAAGCGTCACCCGCGCATTGACCCGGCTCTCCCGCACCTTCGCTGCCCAGGTCGAGGCGCTGAGCCGCCACCGCAACAGCGACGAACGCGCGATCACGGTGCAAAACCTGTCCGTGCAGGACGGCGGACGCGCGATCGTCGGCAACGTGACCCAGCATGGGAACATGCTCGTCGCGGAGACAGGCGCGGGCGAGGCAAGGCAATGGGCAAACCCATGACCGGCGCCCACGCCCGCAACACGGCCCCGATGCAGTCGAGCCCTCGCTGCGGCGCGAGGACGCGCGATGGCGGCACGTGCCGCGCCCCGGCCCGGCACGGGAAGGAGCGATGTCGCATGCATGGAGGCGCGCAGCGAAGCGGCGCCCGGAAGGGAAACGAGAATGCGCTGAAGCATGGACTGTTCACGCGAGCGGCCAGAGCCGAGGCGGGACAGGTGCGACTGCTGCTCGACGGGGCGCAAAGACTGCTGGAGGAGTTGAAGTGATGTGTACCAGGCGCTGCTGCCACTCTCGCGGGCGGGCCGGCTGCGCTTCGCCGTCGCCATCAAAGCCATCGCATATGGGGGCAATTTGTCTTTGGCCATCCTTCGAGACGCCCGCCATTGGCGGCCAACGACCTTTCTCGGGGCAAGTTCCGTGAATTTTCCATGACGGGCCGACGTGAATCACCGCCAGACGCATCGCGATCCAAAATGCCTTTGCACCGGAACTTCTCGAGCTGGCACCACTTGAATGGGCAACGGAAGCATGCCCGATGAATGCCGAAACTGAACTGAAATTCCGCCTTGCGCCGCGAAAGTTGTCATCCGTCTTGCGGGCCGCAGCTTCAAACGGACGGCACGGCGACCGGTCGGAGCAGGATCTGGTGTCGACCTATTACGACACCAGCAAGCAGAAGCTCAGGCGACACGGTCTCACGCTCCGCATCCGCAAGGTTGGCGATCGCTACGTGCAGACCGTGAAGGCGGGCGGCTCCGGAACCGTGACGCGCGGCGAATGGGAACATGAGGTCGCGGGCGCAACGCCCGACTTCAAGAAGATCAAGAACACGCCTCTTGCGGACCTCGCGTCCAAGAAGCTTCCACGCAAGCTGCGACCGGTTTTTCAGACCGAGATCCATCGCACCACCGAGGCAAGGCGGGTGCGAAAGAGCCAGATCGAGCTCGCCATCGACCGTGGCCGCATCGGCGCCGGGGAGCGCTCGCGGCCGGTCGCCGAGCTCGAGCTGGAATTGAAGTCAGGACAGGTCGCCGATCTGTTCCGCCTGGCGCGCAATCTCGAACGCAGGACGGGCGCCGAGCTCGATCTGCGCTCCAAAGCGGAGCGAGGCTTTCAGCTCGTGACGGGAAACGGCGCAGGCGCGCAGCACGCCGAGCCGATCGCACTCAAATGCGAGCTCTCGCCGCGCATTGCCTTCGGCGTGATCGCGCATTCGACGCTTCGCCAGATTACGGCGAATGCCGATCCGGTGCGGGACATGGATTCGGAAGGCGTCCACCAGATGCGCGTCGGCCTACGGCGCTTGCGAGCCGCGATCTCGCTGTTCTCGGACGTCCTGCCGAGCGCCAGCACGGAACGGATCAAGGCCGAGCTCAAATGGCTCACAAGCGAGCTGGCGCCCGCGCGCGAGATCGACGTCTTCCTCAATGAAAGCATTCGGCCGATCGCCGATCAGGGCGTGCCGAAACGCGGCGCTCGCGCGATCGCCAGGAAGTTTTCCGCGGAGCGAAGGGCCGCCTTCGCGCGCGCCCGCGAGGCGGTCGAATCGCCCCGCTACCGCCGCCTGCTGATCGACCTGATCGAGTGGATCGAGACCGCCCAGTCCCACACCGACGACGAGCGGTCGATTGCTGCTTACGCCGCCGCGGTGCTGGACCGCCGGATCAGGAAGGCGCGCAAGCAGGGCAAGCATCTTGACGATCTCGACCCGAGGCAGCGTCACAAGCTGCGGATCAGGATCAAGAAGATCCGTTACGCCGTCGACTTCTTTCGGAGTCTCTACAGCGATCACGACCAGGGGCAGCTCGCTAGCCTCTCCGGCCAACTCAAAGCGACTCAATCCGCGCTGGGATCGCTCAACGACTTCATGACGCATCGCGAGCTGGCGACGGAGACGGCGCTGACAGCGCCGCCGGCCAACCGACGCGCGCAGGCTTTTGCATCGGGCTTCATCGTCGGCCGGGAGCATGAGGCGGCGCACAGGCTGATGGAGGACGCCGCCGGCGAGCTGCGCCGATTGCACCGGCTGCGCGTCGCACCGGGCGAGTGACCGTTAGAGAAGCGGAGCCGGCGAAATCAGTTCGGCTCCGCCCTTCGCCACAAAAGCGCCTCATTTTCCTCCGGGTTCGCCGTCGTATTTTGGTCCAGGATTGTTCCTTCTCTGCGGCGGGGCAGGCTTCATGAACCTGGAGACCTGCGATGTACCGTCGTTTTACGTTTGCGTTTGCGTTTTCCTTTTCCTTTATTTGCATTGTTGCGATTTCATCGGTCGCTGCCGACGCACGCCCCGCTCGATCCCTCCGCGCGGCGTCGCCGCCCGAGTGCAACGTCGTCATGCCCTGCGACTTCTCCGGCTCGAACATGCGCACGACGGCATCGCGTGTTCGCGCGCCGCAAGAGATGACGGGACGCGTTGCCATCATGCGGGTTGCAACAGCGGACGGCGCAGGCCAGGTCGTCGGCGGCCGTCCATCCGGCTGCCCGCGCTCCTTCTGCGGTTGCGCGGCGTCGATCCGCGTGTTTGGCCACATCGTGCCGGGATTGAATCTGGCTGCGAACTGGCTGCGCTTTCCGCGGACCTCGCCTGCGCCCGGGATGGTCGCTGCGCGGCACGGGCACGTCTTCGTTCTGGAGCAGCATGTCGGCGGAGACGTGTGGATGGCGTATGACGGCAATTCAGGAGGCCGGGCCACCCGCATTCACGCGCGATCGCTGCGGGGCTATGCGGTGGTGAATCCGCGCGTCGGGTGAGCCGGCGCTACAGGCCCGGCGCGTTCACCTTGTCGCGCAGGCGATGACGGTGGTCATCCAGGAGCAGTAGCGCGCTCCAGGTGCCGCGGGGATCGCCGACGGCATGCTAGCCCGACACCTCACCCTCGCGGCGCTGTTGCGGCGCCTCGAACGGTTTCGAAACTGGCGCGCTGCAGCGCGGCTCGTCTCTCCGCGATGGCATTGCTCAACAGCTCGAGCACCAGCCCAAATGCCGCGAGTTCTTCTTCCTCGATAGCGCCATCATCGTAGCATTCGAGCGTTTCATGGATGATGGCGTCGGCCTCGCGCTGCAGGGACAGAAGCTCCTGGTTGGACTCCGCGGTTCGCGCACTGGAAACCATGGCCAGGATTCGCTTGCGATGGCTGGTGTTTTCCTCCCTTTCGTCGCGATTCAAGTAGCGACGCAACCAGGCGACGGCCGAACCGATCCCGGAGAGAAGGAGGAGCCCGAACCAGAAGTAGTCGCCGTACCGGTCGAGGAAGGTGCGTTCATTACCGTCGATCACCGCCGCCGCCCCCCGGTGGACCGGCAGCTCGCTGTCCTTCTCGACGTCCGGCTTGGTGATGTGGGCGGCACCGGGCACCTGCCTCGCGACCGCCTGACGAACGGCAAAGAGCTGCCGAAAAAACGCGGCCACCGTCGTTTCCGACAAGGTCTTTTTTGCCACGATGAGGTGACTGACGCTGACCGTCTCGACCTTGTCGTCCGGCCAGGCGGGATCCGCATTGAAGACGCTCGGCGGAATCTCCTCCGATTCATACCGAGGGTGCTTCAGGGCGATCGCTTCCGACGTCTCGATGGCGAGAAATTTCGGCTCGCCGCGCGTGCGCGCGGTGGCAGCGACGGCGTCCGAAGTGATCTTGCTGTCGAGCGGCCCGACCGCCATGAAAGCATCGAGGCTCGCATCGCGCGCCAGTTCCTCGATGTTGTCCGTGCCAAAGTGCGTTACCGCGACCTTGTCCGCCGCTACGCCGGAGCTGCTCAGGATCAGCCGCAGCAAGGCGGCGTTCGCCGCGGTCCGCCCGATGATACCGACATGGCGTCCGGCGAGATCGGCGACCTCCTTGATTTTCGGCGAGTGCTTCCTTTTCGAGTTCTTGCCCGCAGGTCCGGATGGCGCCCACAGCACAACGAAGTTCTTGCGCACGACCGCGACGGCCTGTGCCTCGGCGGGCATGTCGAGGTCGCCGCGGCCGATGGCCAGGTCGGCCTTGCCGGCGGCAAGCAGGGCAAGAGACTCTGCCGCGCCCTCGGTTTTGATCGGGGACAGCCGGACCGTTCGGCTCTCGCTGCCGAAGGCGTCGGCCATCGCCTGAACGACCTTGTCATCGTCGCTGCCCGGCGGCCCGACGGCAATCCGGAGCGTGTCCGGCCGCAACGCGTAATACAGCGCACCCGTTGCGGCCCCAAAAACAAGAAACCCGACTGCGAGGGCCAGCAGCAGGGAATTGCTCCTTCTCCGCTCTCGGCGGGCCGCGTCACCGGTCGTCTGACTTGTACTCTCGGACGAAGACATTGCCGCTGCCGCAGATCAGGGCGCTTGCCGCTTCCAAGCATACCGCGTTTTCCCCGGAACAACGTCTTGGCGGCCCACTTGGTTCATATTGGCTGAAGCCTGCAATCGCCGCGCAGGCCCCTGCCAGAACGCCCCCGGCCGGTTTCTGGACTGCTCTGCCCTCACGTCTCGTCGGCTGACACGCACCTCCCGCTGTTGGCACGCGCCCTCCGATCGTGTAACGGCACCAAAAAGCTTTGTCGGGACGGATGCTCAATGGGTGCTGCCGGTGATAACGTGGGCGATGCCAGCCGCGTATTGATTTTCGCGCTGGTCGCGCTCGCCTGCGGGCACATGCTCTCGACCTTGCTGCGCACGATTCCGGCCGTCAGTCTCGATCTGATGGCGGCGGATTTCCGCATCGAGCCGCAGGCGCTGGCGAGCCTGACCTCGCTCTATCATTTCGCCTTCGCGGCCTCGCAGGTCCCCGTCGGCGCGGCGATGGACCGGTTCGGCGTGCGGCCGGTGTCGCTCGGCCTGCTGGCAGGAACCGTGTTCGGCGCGGTGGCCTCGGGCTTTGCGACGGGACCTGCGAGCTTTGCCGTCGGGCAGTTCATGCTCGGCGTCGCGACCTCGGGCATGCTGATGTGCCCGATGACGCTTGCGGCCAAGCAATTGTCCGCCGCGCGGTTCGGATTATGGTCGGGCGCCATCCTGTCGATCGGCAACATCGGGATGCTGCTGTCGTCGAGCCCGCTCGCCTTCGTGATCGACCAATATGGCTGGCGGGCCGGGTTCTGGATCTCCGCGATCGGCGGCATCCTCGTCGCACTCGCAGTGTTCATGCTGGTGCCGAGCCAGCCGGCCGAGCACAAGGACGATTCCTCGCCGTTGTCGCAGATGATCGAGGTGCTAAGGCTCGGCCTGTCGCGGCCGCTGCGCGGCGTGATCGCGCTGGCGCTGGTGTCGCTGGCAAGCACGCTGGTGCTGCGCGGCCTGTGGGGCGGGCCATGGCTGATGGAGATCAAGGGACTGACGCGGGTCGAGGCCGGCAACCAGCTCGGTGCGTTCACGCTGGCGATGATCGCAGGTCCCCTGCTGGTCGGCATGATCGATCGCAGGCTCGGCCGCCGCCGCGAGCTGGTTGCCGGCACGCACGCGGTCGCGGCGCTGCTGCTCGCGCTGATGGCACTGGGCGCGCCGCACTTTCCCGTTGCATGGCTGTTCGGCGTGAACGTCATGCCGCCATGCTACGACCTGGCACTGTTCGTGCTGATCGGCCTCTTCACCTCGGCGCAGCCGCTGCTGTTCGGCATGTCCAGGCAACTCGTCGACGCGCAGGTCGCGGGAAAAGCACTCGCGGCCGTCAATCTCGCGTTCTTTCTCGGCACCGCACTGATGCAATCCGTCACCGGCGCGGTGGCCGCGCTCGCGGGGCTGCCGGCCGTGCTGCTGTTCATGGCGGCCGCGCTGGCGTTCGGCGTGCTGATCTTTTTGATCTACACGCGGCCGGTCTGAGCCCCTTGCGAAATGCCAAGCCGCAGTGGATGCTGCGCCGCTATCTGCCTCAAGGGAATTCCAGTCCATGCCTGTCGACCACAAAGCCGCTACCGATCGTCTCATGCGCTTCCTCGCCGTCGAGGGCGTCACCGGACAGGAGGCGGCGATCGGGCGAGAGCTCACGGCTGCGCTGAAGGAGGCCGGCGTTCCGGCGAAGGCGATCCGGTTCGACGATGCCAACACGCGCATCCCCGTGCCGACCGAGACCGGCAATCTCATCGTCGACCTGCCCGGCCGCGGCGCGCTGCACAACCAGCCGCGCATCATGTTCATGACCCACATGGACACCGTGCCGCTCTGCGCCGGCGCCAAGCCGAAGAAGGCCGGGCGCAAGATCGTCAACGAGGCAAAAACCGCGCTCGGCGGCGACAATCGCTGCGGCTGCGGCGTGCTGGTGACGCTCGCGGCCGAGCTCGCCAAGCAGAAGCTGGATCATCCCCCGATCACGCTATTGTTCTGCGTGCGCGAGGAGAGCGGGCTCTATGGCGCGCGCCACGTCAAGCTCGACGAGCTCGGCAAGCCGGTGATGGCGTTCAACTATGACGGCGGCTCCGCGTCCAACGTCGTGATCGGCGCCGTTGGCGCCGACCGCTGGACCGTCGAGATCTTCGGCCGCGCCTCGCATGCGGGCGTCGCGCCCGAGCGCGGCATCTCCTCGACCATGATCATGGCGCTCGCGCTCGCCGACGTGAAGGCCGGCGGCTGGTTCGGCAAGGTGGTGAAGGGCAAGCAGCAGGGCACCAGCAATGTCGGCCCCGTCACCGGCGGCGAAGGTCGCCCCGCGGGCGATGCCACCAACGTCGTCACCGACTACGTCCATGTGCGCGGCGAATGCCGCAGCCATGACGGAAAATTCTTCAAGGAGATCACGAAAGCCTACAAGGCCGCGTTCGAGAAGGCGGCCAGGAAGGTGACGAACGCGCAAGGCAAATCCGGCAAGGTCAAGTTCAAGGCCGAGACCGACTATCATCCGTTCCGCATGAAGGAGAACCTTCCCGTGGTGAAGCGCGCGATCGAGGCGGTGGCTGCCGTGGGCGGCACCCCGAACGTGCGCGCCGCCAATGGCGGCCTCGATGCCAACTGGATGGTCCGCCACGGCATTCCGACCGTGACCTTCGGCGCCGGCCAGAACGAGGCGCACACGGTCGACGAATGGATCAATCTCGATGAATACGACCGCGCCTGTGCGCTGGCCGTGCAGATTGCGACGATGCGGTGAGTCCGTATTGTGGGTTAGCGTCAGCGTGACCCACCACGGCATCTATCCGCGGCGACAAAAGTGGTGGGTCAGGCCAGCGGACTGCGCTTCGCGCAGCCGCCAGCTAAGCCTACGAAGAAGAAGAAGAAAGAATCATCAGGGAGGCCACATGGTACGCATCGCAGGCATCGACACCGGACTCTACCGGATCCCCCTCCCCGTCACGCTGTCCGACTCCACGCATGGCGAGATCGCGGCGTTCGAACTGATCACCTGCCGCATCCGCGATGCCGAGGGCGCCGAGGGCGTCGGCTACACCTATACCGTGGGCCGAAATGGCGGGGCGATTGCCGACATCCTCGGACGCGAGATCCCGCCGCTGCTCGAGGGACGAGAGGCCGACGACACCGAGGCGATCTGGCATCATATCTGGTGGGGCCTGCATTACGGGGGACGTGGCGGGCCGACGGTGCTGGCGCTCTCCGCGCTCGACATCGCGCTGTGGGATTTGAAGGCGCGGCGCGCGAAGCTGCCGCTGTACCAATTGCTCGGCGGCTTCGATGCACGCGTGCCCTGCTATGCCGGCGGCATCGACCTCGATCTCTCGGTCGAGGCGCTGCTGAAGCAGACCGAGGGCAATCTCGCCAAAGGTTTTCGGGCCATCAAGATGAAGGTCGGCCGACCCGACCTTGCCTCCGACGTCGCGCGCGTCGCCGCCATGCGGCAGCATCTCGGTGACGGCTTTCCGCTGATGGCGGACGCCAACATGAAGTGGACGGTCGAGGAAGCCATCCGCGCCGCCCGCGCATTCCAGCACTACGATCTCACCTGGCTGGAGGAGCCCGTCATTCCCGATGACGTCGCGGGCCATGCCCGCATCATGCAGGCCGCCGGCGTGCCGATCGCGGCGGGTGAGAATTTGCGTTCGCTGTGGGAGTTCAAGAACTACATCGTTGCGGGCGCGGTGTCCTATCCCGAGCCCGACGTCACCAATTGCGGCGGCGTCACCGCCTTCATGAAGATCGCGCGGTTGGCGGAGGCCTTCAACCTGCCCGTCACGAGCCACGGCGCGCACGACATCACCGTGCATCTGCTCGCGGCGTGCCCGAACCGGTCGTATCTGGAGGCGCATGGTTTTGGCCTCGACAAATATATCGAGCATCCGCTGGTGCTCGAGGACGGCAAGGCGCTGGCACCGGACCGTCCGGGCCACGGCATCGGCTTCGACTGGAAGGGCCTGGCGAAGCTGGCGGCGTAGGCAACGCGCATTGCTGCACCCGGGGCATTCGCCGGCGCCTGATGCTTCGGCCCGGTATTCGGCTATGCTGGCTGCAAGCCGGCCCTCCCAGTGGAAGATTCCCTGCCTTGACACCCGAGCTGCACCAGAAACTGACCGCGTGGCGCCGGCATCTGCATGCCCACCCCGAACTGTCCCTCCAGGAGAAGGCCACCGCCGCCTTCGTGCAGAACAAGCTCACCGAGCTCGGCATTCCCTTCGAAGCCGGCGTCGGCGGCCATGGCATCGTGGCAACGTTGACGCGCGGGTCTGCGCAGGGCCGCGTCGGCCTGCGCGCCGACATGGATGCGCTGCCGATCACCGAGGACACCGGCCTGCCCTACGCCTCGACCAGTCCCGGCGTGATGCATGCCTGCGGCCATGACGGACACACCGCCTCGCTGCTCGGCGCGGCCGCGCTGCTCGCCGCCGATACCGACTGGAGCGGCACGGTCCATTTCATCTTCCAGCCGGCCGAGGAAGGTTATGGCGGCGCGCGCATGATGGTCGCGGACGGGCTGCTCGAGCGCTTTCCGATGCAGCGGGTGTTCGGCTTTCACAACTGGCCCGGTCTGCAGGCCGGCAGCATCGCGGTCCATGACGGCGTCGTCATGGCCTCCGGCGGCCGCGTCACCATCACCATCGAGGGCCATGCCGGACATGCCGGCATGCCGCATCTGACGCGCGATCCGGTGATGGCGGCCGGCCATCTGATCGTGGCGCTGCAGTCGATCGTGTCACGCAGCGTCGATCCGCTCGACACCGCGGTGCTGTCGCTGTGCACGATCGATGGCGGCACCGCGCCGAACCAGATCGCGGGCAAAGTGGTGATCCGCGGCACGCTGCGGTTTCACCGCGAGGAGATCAAGGACACCATCCTGGGCGCGATCGAACGGACCTGCGCCGGCATCGCCACGAGCTTCGGCGTCAAGGTCACGCCCGAGATCGTCATGGGCGTCGGCGTGGTGATCAACACTCCGGCCGAGGCGGGCCTGGCGCGCCTCGCCGCCGAGAAGGTGCAGGCTCCCGTTCGCCGCGACCTCGCACCGAGCATGGCCGGCGAGGACTTCGCCTTCTACCTCAAGCATCGGCCCGGCGCCTTCGTCTGGATCGGCAACGGCGAATTGCGCGACGGCGCCGAGCTGCACGGCCCGCGCTACGATTTCAACGACGCCATCCTTCCCGTCACCTCCAGCTGGATGGCCGAGGTCGCCAAGTCGGCGCTGAGCGCGAACTAAAGCGGATGAGATTTGGTTGAATCGATGCGCGCCCAGGGCTCGATTCACCTCTTCCTCCGGGAGAGGTGAATCATCAACGGCCCGCCCAATTTCATCCTGCGTTAGACTAGAACGAGCCCTGCTTACGAGATTTCGCGCGGCAGCTTCCAGTCCGGTCTCGGCGTGCAGGTCTCGTCGACCCGCGCGACGTGATATCCTGCGGGAAGAAGTCGGCCGCCCTCCTCGTCGGCGACCGGAACATCGGTCACCAATCCCTCGATCAATGCGGCTTCCCACACCTCCTTCTCGGTCGGAAAGGGATTGCCGATCTGCTTATTACCCTCGAACAGCGCGTACATCGGTTCCGGTCCTGCGTTGGCCATGCTCGCCAGCAACGTATCTGCCGCACCGACGTTCCCCTTGCGGCGAGCGCGGCCTTTGCCCGGAAGGCATTGAAACAACGGCTGTCACGGGCGGCGCCTGCGCCGCTCGCGGCAGCTCGCTCTAGTCTAAGTGGGAGCTCGAACGCTCCGGGCCGATCCAGAGCGGCCGGCAACGATACGGCGGAACAGCCACAGCACGACGGGACAGGCCAGGAGCGCGCCGGCGCCGAAGTCGAGCGCAGCGCTCGCGGAGCCGAACGAGGTGGAGAGCTTGCCTCCGATCGCCGGTCCGGCCAGCATGCCGGCGTAGAAGACCGTGTAGAACAGTCCCATTCCGATCGGCCGCATTGTCTGGTCGAGCACACGCGCCGGCAAGCTCATGATCGGCCCAGCAGGCAAGCCGCAGAGGATTCCGAGAGCAACGACGATGGGAACCACCATGCCGCTCCGCGACAGAAGAAGCGTCAGACCGGCGAAGGCGATGCAACCTGTCACGAGGATGGCCTCGCCGCGTTTGGTCCGATCGGCCAGGAATCCGCCGAGCGGAACCGAGAGGGCGGCGAGCCAGAGCACGACACTGACTGTCGATCCCGCTGCGGCACCGGACCAGCCCTGCTCCACAAGCATCGATGGGCCGAAACTGAAGATCATCGCGAAGCCGATATTGTAGAGGCACCAGATCAAGCCGGCGGCAATCACGGCGCAGATCGTGTAGGCGGTCAGGCTCCCGCGCTGGCCGTCCGCCCCGACGGTCGCATCAGGCGCGCGATAAACCAAGGCGATGACGCCAAGCCCGATCAGGATCAGCCCTGCGACGGCGAAATTAACGGCATGGAGCCCGAGGGCGTCGCCGATGGCTGGCAGAAGCATCAGAGAGAGCGCGATGCCAGCCGGCCACGAATTGATGAAAATGGCCATCGCGGTGGCGATTTCCCGACCGGCAAACCAGTCCGCGACCATTTTGGTCATCAGAACGTTCAGGAGAACACCGCCGATGCCGGCAGTCAGCCGGCCCGCGATCTGCGCGCTCCATGACGTTGACGTGGTCATCAGCAGTTCACCGGCCAGCATCATCACGAGTCCGGTGAGGACCGTCACCTTGTCGCCATAGCGGCCGCCGATCGCACCACCCGGCAGGGCAAGCGCGGTGCCCGGAGCAAAATAGAGTCCGATCAGAACCCCGATATCGGCGAGGCTCGCACCCAGACTCTGGCTCAGCTGCGGCGCGACGGCGGCGACGCTCTGAAACTGAAAGGCGATGGCGGCCCGCGCGACGAACAGAGCAACAAGTATGGTCCAGCGGCTTCGCATTTGGCGGATCTCGAATGTTATGAACTATGGCGCCGGCTTGATATTCTGGTTCAGGCGGAAGAAATTGGTCGGATCATACTTCGTTTTGAGCGCGGCCAAACGCTGATAATTCTCGCCATAGGCGTCGCGAATGCGATCCTCGCCCTCGTCGCCGAGATTGTTCGCGTACACGCCGCCCGTCGAATAGGGCCTGACGGCGCTCCACAGCTCGCGCGCCCAGCGCATGTTTGCGTCGTCGTCGGCCGGATCATCCCAGATCGCGACCGGGAAGCAGTCGAACGCTGCATCGCGATTTGCGTAAGGCGTGTCGAACGCCGGAACCCGCGCGATTGCGCCGCCGACGTGCTGGAAGACCAATAGCGACGACGTGTTGGGCCTCTCGCATAGGCGTCGAGCAGCGTGTCGATTGCCCCCGCACCGATTTCGCGCAGGAACTGCGCCTTCCAATAATAGCGACGTCCCCGCGGAAACAGGGCATCGCCGCCCGACTGTATATCGAGATAGGGAATGGTTGCGAGCCGCGTCTCGACGGGGGAGCCGAACTTGACGATCGGCGAAAGCGCTTGCTCGCCGTCGTGAAGCGGGCCGACATAGCAGCCAGTGATACCGAAATATCGCTCTCCCGACGGCAGCGTCACAAGGGCGGCATCGACATTGACCTCGTCGGCAGCGTTTCGGGCGAATTCACCGTAGAACCGCATGGCCTCGCGTGCCTGATCGTAGGAATGAAGCGCCGACGCGACGAGCAATGACGTGCCGATGGAATGCAGTTGGTATTCGAACGCAGTCACGATGCCGAAATTGCCGCCGCCGCCTCGTAGGCCCCAGAACAGGTCGGGATGTTCGGTCGCGCTGGCCCTCAAGATCTTTCCCTCGGCCGTCACCACCTCGGCGGCGATCAGGTTGTCGCAGGTCAGTCCGTATTTTCGCCCGAGCTTGCCGAAGCCGCCGCCAAGCGTGAGCCCGGCGATGCCGGTGTCGCTGTTGACCCCCATGGTGGTCGCCAGACCGTACGCCTGCGTGGCACGATCGAACTCGCCGAGGTACAGACCTGCCTCTGCGCATGCGGTGCGACGGACCGGATCGACGTCAATGCGTTTCATCCGCGACAAGTCGATGACCATGCCACCGTCGCAGACCGAGAGGCCAGCGACATTGTGGCCTCCGCTGCGAACGGCCACCGGGAAGAGGCGGGATCTCGCGAACGTCACGGCCTCGACCACATCCTGCGCATCCGCGCAGTAGGCGATCACGGCCGGGTTCCTGTCGATGGCGCCATTCCAGACCTTGCGCGCCTCGTCGTAGCCGGCGTCCCCCTCGAGGACCACCTTGCCCTTCAGCCGCAGTTGTGGCGCGGACAAGGGTCCCGCGTGCAGTTTTCCCATCAAGTTGTCGTCTGGCTGCCGCTGCTCCATCCCATTTGCTCCTCGCCGCCAATGCCCCATCCATCGTCTCACGGAACGCCGGGTCGTTTCCTGAATCGAACCGGAAAAAGTTGCAAATTTCGCCAAAAATGGTGTCTCTAGGCCATGGCGACGATCTACGAGTTTGGTCCCTTTCGTCTCGAGACAGCGGCCGGCACGCTGTTTCGCGACGCCGAGCCGCTGGGTGTCGGCGGGCGGGCGGTCGCACTGCTTCGGCTGCTGCTGGAGCAGGCTGGAAAGCCGGTTGCCAAGGACGCGCTGATGGAGGCGGCCTGGCCGGGGCTCGCAATCGAGGAAAGCAATCTGACCGTACAGATCGCGGCGCTGCGGCGGACGTTTGCAGACGTCGAAGGCGGCAGCAGCTGGATCGAGACCCTGCCGCGCCGCGGTTACCGCTACGTCGGCCCGCCAGCCGCGGCCCTGTTCGATCGCGGACGGCAGACATTGCTCCCGTTCGCTCCGTCCGACAAACCATCGATGGCCGTGCTGCCTTTTGCCAACTTGAGCGGCGATCCGGCACAGGACTACTTTTCCGACGGAGTCACGGAAGACGTCATCACGGAATTGTCGCGTTTCCGGTCGCACTTCGTCGTGGCCCGCCATTCCAGCTTCCTCTACCGCGCAAGGTCGTCCGACATCAGAGAGGTCGGCCGCCAGCTCGGCGTACGATATGTGGTGGAAGGAAGTGCGCGCCGGATCGGGAAACGGGTGCGGGTGACGGTCCAGCTTCTGGATGCCGTGAGCGGCTTCACCCTTTGGACGGAGCGCTACGACCGCGTGATCGAAGACATATTCGCCATCCAGGACCAAATCGTCGGCAGAATCGTCTCAGCGCTGCCCGGCCGGGTTGAGGACGCGGGCCGCGAGATCGCAAGAGGCAAGCAGACTTCCAACATCACGGCCTACGATCTCGTCCTGCTGGGGAACGAGCGATGGCGTCAGTTGACCGTGACAAGCATGGATGAGGCGAGAGGTTGCTTCACAAGAGCCGTGGAGCTCGATCCAGCCTATGCCCGCGCTCACGCCAATATCGCCTGGACCATCGTCTGCGCCGCGTTTCTGGAATCACCCGCCGCGCCCTCGCTGGACGATGCGCGTCGCGAGATCGAGATCGCACTCGATCTCGATGAGAATGATGCCTGGTCGCACGGCGTCTTCGCCCAGCTTCTTTTCCTGCAAAACCGTCACCAGGAGGCCGAAACCCACTTCAAGCGGGCTCTGACGCTCAACCCGAACGATGCGGACGTCGCCGCAGCATTTGCCAACATCCTAGTCTATTGGGGGCATTGGCGGGACGCGCTGACATGGATCAGATCGGCCAAACAGCTCAACCCGTTTCCTCCCAACATCTACCATTGGTATCACGCGCTGGCGCTCTATTCGGCGCGCGACTACGAACAGGCGATCAAGGTGCTCAGGGAAGCGCGATCGAGTGATCGCTGGTCCCACGCGCTCCTTGCGGCGTGCTACGCGCAAATCGATCGACCGAGTGAGGCGGACGTCGAGGTGCGTGCATTCATTCGAGAGCGAGGTCTGGAATTGAGCGGGCGTGGCGAGGCGCTGCCGGTCAACACACTCGAGCTCGCCCGGATACGCGCCGCTAGGTACAGGGATCCCGTCGACCGCGACCATTTCCTCGACGGCTTGCGCAAGGCCGGCCTGAGCGGCGAACTCGCCGATTTCGCATAGCGATCGGTCAGCAGGAACCAGCGCGCCGGCTGGCAATGACCGCGCCGCGCATTCACTGCGCGAGGGCCGGAGCCCGCTCGGAGCTCTCCCGCTCTGCCGCTAAGTGCGGCGAGCCCACCGAGCAATGCTCGGAAGAATCGAGCCCCGCATCATGAGCCAGGTGCTCCCAATACTCAGCTTCCGCGAGCAGTTTCCAGCTTCGATCTGGATTATGCGCGGCGGTCTGACGGCACAATGATGCCATGGCGCGCAGGCGACTCGCAGTGTCCATCCATTCCTCCCATTCTTTTCTTTTTAAGCACACTATTTTCTTTTTTTACGTTGGAGTCATTATGATTATGACGCAGAAGCAATTTTCACCTGCCGGTTGCGATTCGCGCTCTGTTGCGTTTCGCTCTTCCGGCACGGTCTATCGTTGCAGCAGCGATAAAAGTTGCTGTCGGCCCTGCTGAAGCTGCCGCTGGGGCGGGCGAGCCGTGGCTCCCCTTCAACAACGTCGCTTTCCAGCTTCCTCAACTGATCGAAAATTGCATCGTTGATGACAAGCAACCTCCGCATGGTCGCCGAGGAGAAACCGGTCCACATAAGTCCAAATGCGGGGAGCTGTTGAAGCTCGCGAGGCGCAAGACACCAAACACGGCAATGGGACGTTCACGTTCCGCGGCGGGTGCGAGCCCCTGGGCCAAGGGCCGGTGCTCGGGCCGTCGCGGCCCGACAGCGCAGTCAGGTGGCGCAGATGAACGAGCCGCCCGTGACGAATGCGCTGAGCTGTAGTCAAATAGCGGGCCGCCGAGGGCGGCCGGCGGGCGAGCGATGTGAGACATTTTCGCTTTCAACTTAAACACTGAGCGCGATGAGAGTGCGGCTTTGGAACGCCGGCCTGAAGGCAACGTTCATTGTCTAGATTGGAGATTTGTAATGAAACATCGTTTGCTCATGGCTGCCGCAGCGCTCTCGCTGATGGCAAGCCTTGGTGCGTCGACCGCTGCCCTCGCGCAGGATCGCTATTGCCTGCAGGGCCGGATCTGGGGCTATCCCGGCAATTGTCAGTTCGCCAGCTACGCGCAGTGCATGGCCAGCGCGTCGGGAACCAATGCCTATTGCGGCATCAATCCGCGTTATGCCTATGCGCGCCGCTACCGGGGATATCGGTGAGCGGTTTCCATGCCTCGGCTGAGCGCGGCCGTGTCCGGCCGAACGACGTGACGGCATCGAACAGGCCCATCAATGCGGTCGTGTTTTCCGGTGGCCTCGGGCTCGGTGCCTATCATGGCGGGGCATTCGAGGCACTCGCTTGTCGGGCGTTGCCGGTCGATTGGGTCGCCGGCTCGTCGGCGGGCGCGATCAGCGCGGCGCTGATCGCGGGAAGCCCCGGGCCCGATCGCCTCAAGGGCTTGCGCAGCTACTGGCATGGTGCCGGTGAGATCTCGACATGGGCCAATGTCAGTCGGCATCCGTTCGCCTGGCTAAGTTCGATCAGCACGCGGCTGTTCGGCCATCCCGGCTTCTTTCATCCGAGGCTTCCAATTCCGACGGCTCATTTCGGCGGCCTCTATGATCTCGGCCCGACGCGCGAGCGGCTGAAAAGGCTGATCGATTTCGAACGGCTGAACGCGGGCGAGCCGCGCATCACCGTCTGTGCCACGGACGTCGAAAGCGGAGATGCCGTGCTCTTCGACTCGTCGTCCGACCGGATCGAAATGGATCACATCCTGGCCAGCTGCGGATTTCTGCCGGAGTTCGCGCCGGTCCAAATCAACGGCCGCTGGCTCGTCGACGGCGGCTTCTCGTTGAACGCGCCATTCGAGCCGATGCTCGAAAGCGAGGATCCACTCAGCATCTTTATCATCGATCTCTTCGCCCGTGACGGCAAGGTCCCTGACGGCCTCGAATCCGCAGCTGAACGCAAGAGCGATCTCACCTTCGGCAACCAGACCTTCCAGCGGCTGCGCCACGCGCTGGAAGCTCGCCAGCTTCGCGCCGAGCTCCAGGGACTGGCGCGCGAAGACTTCGTCCATCTCCTGAGCTACCGGCCGGGCCTGGAAGAGGCCGGCCCCGAGAAATCCTTCGATCTGTCGGAGTCCGCGATGGCCCAAAGATGGCAAGCTGGCTTCCAGGACATGCAGCATGCCGCGAGCCTTTCTGACAGCCGGGGCGGCATCTGCAGCGTGCGCCGGGCAAAGTGATGCGGTCTCGTGCGAACGGCGTCAGCCGTCAGTATCGAGCACTGATGGATGTCGCGGAGAAACTTGATCAGGCCTCATCGGCGCAACGCCATCAGCCGGGGCAATGGTGGCCCCACCGCCATCGAGGCGCCCGCACCGGCAAAGCGGATCGCACAACGCCGCCTGATCGCAGCGGACTTCGTGTGGCGGGCGCTCTTCGGATACGAGACCGGTCGGCCGCTGGTTCATCTAAGCTTGAACGACGGGATCGTCCGCGCGTTCCTAATGCCCTGCCGCTGATGGGCTCAGGACACGAGCCCGCCCTTCTCCGTTTGCGCCGCGAAGCGCTTGATCAGCTGCCGCAGCTCGGCCTTGTGCACCAGACGCGCCGCCATCTCGGCCGAGACCCAGATCGCCTCGCGCTCGCCCTTCTCCGGCCACCAGCGCTCGCGCCCATGCACTTTCATCGGGAAGACGGCGACGTCCACGGTCCGCGTGCGCTCGCCCTTGCGTTTGCGGTGCTTGAAGCTGCCCAACGCGCGCTTTGCGATGACGCCCATCACGCCCGCCTCCTCGTAGGCTTCGAGCGCGGCCGTGCGATGTGGCGACGTATTGCGGATCAGTGAGCCCTTTGGGACGCTCCACCTGCGCTTGCGTCTGGTCGTGATCAGCATCACGCGGAGCTCGGAATTGTCCAGACGAAACGGCAAAGCGGCGAACTGTTTGTTTCCCATCGGACCTCTCCAACGGGTTGACAAGTCGACGCATTGGCCATGGTTCCTGCGGTGGATCGTGGCCGCCGCAATCAGAACTTCCGCTCCACCATCTTGAGGCGGAGGGCGGAAATTGCTTCTCCGGGATTGAGCCCCTTCGGACAAGCCTTGGCGCAGTTGAGGATGGTGTGACAGCGATAGATCCTGAAGGGGTCTTCGAGCATGTCGAGGCGCTCGCCCGTCGCCTCGTCGCGGCTGTCGTTGATCCAGCGTGCAGCCTGGATCAGAGCCGCCGGGCCGAGAAAGCGCTCGGAATTCCACCAGTAGCTGGGACACGACGTCGAGCAGCAGGCGCAGAGGATACATTCGTAGAGACCATCCAGCTTGGCCCTGTCCTCGTGGCTCTGCCGCCATTCCTTCGGCGGCGCCGGCGAGGTGGTCTGCAGCCAGGGTTCGACCAGGGCGAGCTGCGCATAGAAATTCGTCAGGTCCGGTACAAGATCCTTCACCACCGGCTGATGCGGCAAGGGCAGCACGCGCAGCGGCTCGCCGTGTACAACGTCCTCGCTCATGGATTTGGTGCAGGCGAGCGTGTTCTGGCCCGCGATGTTCATCGAGCAGGAGCCGCAAACGCCCTCCCGACAGGAGCGCCTGAACGTCAAGGTCGAGTCGATGTTGTTCTTGATCCAGATCAGGCCATCCAGCACCATCGGCCCGCAATCCGACGTGTCCACGAAATAGGTGTCGAGCCTGGGATTGCGGCCATCGTCCGGATTCCAGCGATAGACCTGAAATTCGCGCAGCGCCTTTCCGGCGGGCCTGGGCCACACCGTTCCTTTTTCAATACGCGAATGTTTCGGAAGCCTGAACTCAACCATCGGTTATCTCCGGCACGCTTGAGGACGACGATGGCCAGGCGGTGCTCGAGGACGATTTGAAAATCGGCCGTGCGCTCCTGATCGTGAACCTCACGACGACACAGACCTGGATTGGACGCCGGAGCAGCCGGCGTCCTGAACTTGCCCTTAGCACCCCTTGCAGATGCTCTTGATCTTGCGATCGACCTTGGAGTTCTGCGAGTTCTCGGAGCGAATCTGATCGTCGCCCTGCAGCGCCGGACCGGGCGTCGTCGTCCCGTCGATGCGGCCGCTGCTCGCGCCGCCTGCCAGGTTGCCGGGCCGACCGACGGTGGTCGATCCCCTGGGGCCGCTGCCGCCGCCCGACTGAGCCGTTCCGGCGCCGTTGGTGCCAGGCGCCGTCGTGCCCCGTGCCGCGTCGGCAGGATTTGTGGAATTAACCGTGCCTGATGTGGTGCCGCTGCTTTGGTTCGCGGCTCCCGAGGTGCCGCCGCTGGCAGCGTTTCCGGTTCCCGCTGTGCCGCTCGCGCTCCCGGCGCCACCGGATCCGCCCGAACCTCCCCCGCCTCCTCCACCCTGCCCGGAAGCAGGACCGATGGAAGCGTTCAAGAGGATAGCAATCAGCGCGAGTCCCAGGCTGGTCATCCGCATCGTCTCTCTCCGTTCTCGTCCGCCTGTGGCAGGTCGCGGCCATCAACGCCCGTGGCGGTCGTCATGCGTGTGGTGCTGATCGCGCTCTCCCGCCTCCGCCGGAGACCTGCGTTCCCGGAGTGTTGGCTGGAGCTCTCGGCACCGCTGCATCGGGCTCGCGCCGTCCCTTTCCAGGGCTTGCGATCCTGCGCGTTCACCGGAGGAAATGAGCCGGCGCGGCGGTCGTTCCTGCAATCGTTGGCTGCAGTTCGCACGAGCTGGAACGACTGACTTTTCGGACGGTTGGTCAGAACTTGACCGCTCTCCAACACAATCGATGAGGAACACATGCCAAAGGCAGCCGAGAACGACCCGAGAGAGACGCCGCTCGACGATCCGCGCCAGCAGACGGACATGCCCACCCACAGGCAGACCGATAAGCCATGGCACGGCAACCCGGAGAAGGACCAGATCGATCCTAAGCGGCCGCCGCTCGATCTCGAGAAATGGCAGAAATCGAACACGCACTAGGCGTCGCCGACTGGAGCTGCACCTTCCGTGGAGCTCTCAGCGCGCGGCGAGGCGATGCCCTAATTCGTCCACGGGACTAACCTGTGACAATGCCAGCCTGACGACATTGGAATTATAAGGGGGCGATGGCAAAGCCGCCCGCACCGGAACTTACCTGCCCACACTGCCGCGACAGCTTGCTGACGGTGGTCAAGGTGTTTGACCCCCATAAGGACTGCCACGTTCGTTACCTCCAATGTCAAGGATGCCGCCGGCGCATATGGGAAGATGAACTCCCGTAATCAATCTGGCGATGAACACTTAAGCCGAACGGACATATCGATAGCCACAAGGCGGCCGCGGCTGTGGATGGGGTCGACGCTCAGCACGCTCCCATGGTTTCGTGCATGACCCGCGCGAGGTCCTGCTCATCAAAGGGCTTCCTGATCATGGGATACCCATCGCGCCGTCGCTCCCGGCCGGACAGTTGCAAGATCTTGAGTTCGGGTCGCAAACGCCTGGCCCTTTCGGCCAGCTCATGACCGTCCATGCCGGGCATGTTGATATCGGTGATGAGTATCGAGATTTCGTTGTTGAATTTTAGAGTGTGCAACGCCTCGTCGCCGCTCTTCGCGCTGACCGTTTCGCAGCCCAGGTCTTCCAACATGCTGACGATCACGTGGAGCACGTCCGGGTCATCATCCACGACCAATACTGCATGGGGCACGGCAAGAATCCTTGATTGCAAAAATCTAGAACGTCTGCACCGGCCAACAGTTCATCAACTCGAGCGTCATGGCGTCCACTGCAGCACTGCCGTTGCTGTGGGTGATCACGGGGCTTTTTCAGTTGCGGAAGGCCCCAACTCGGGCCGGAGGGAGCGAGCTGGGGCCAAAGTTCCCGGGCCAGGCACGGCTGAATGCGAGCCCAGGCGCAACAACCTGCACCACAGAAAGGTCACCGGCGATGGAGCAACCGGCGTACCTCGGACGGGAGTGCCCTCACTCCGGATGCAACCGAGCGCTCGCGGCGCTGTTCGTTGGCGGCCTTTGGCGCAATCTGCGCAACTGTTCCAGCCCCTCCTCGATCAACTTGAGATCACGTTGGATGTGCTCCAACGCAGAGGCGGAAGCAACCTGGAGCAATTCACGCCGAAGACGTCGCATATCTTCGAGCGCCTGCTGGTTCCTCAAACGTACATAAGCCGAGACGAGTGCTTTACAGGACATGGGCGTTCCAAATGCGTTTGCAAAATGAGCTCTCAAAAACAGACTGAACTGCAATGACCCAGCGAGCACATAATCGCGGGTCCCAACTCTCAATATCACGTGCCTCAAGGCACGGGGAGATTGTAACGCGGGGCAGCAATATATTGCAAGCAGCACGAGTTGGTGCGCCCGGAGGACACCGGGCGGAATTGAACCCCGGCGGGATGTCATTGCACTCGGCTGGCTTGCCGCCGAGCCGCCCCGGCCATTACTGCCCCTGTGAGCGGCGGCCGCCTCGCCGGGGGACCACATCGGCCCCAGCCTGGAGGTTTTTCCGGATCGAAAAACGAGCTGGGACCGAGGGGTCTGCCGCTGTCTGGTCGGCAAACGTCGGCAAACACCGCTTCATCCCAAAAAACGATCCCGGAGGGATTCACATTTGTGAATCCGACACAAAAAGCGAACGCCCCGGCCCGCCGGGGGCGCTCGCTGGAGCTTAGTCGCGGCAACAAGGGACGGCACCGAAGACTGATCACTGACCCCATCGACGGGGGTAGGGTCGTTCCTGACGAGCGATGGCCGAACGGCCTCCTCACCGGCCGAGGCGCCGCTCAACCTTCTTGCGGCTGCTGCCTACCTTCTTGACCGCTTTTTTCACCGCGGACGCCGAGCGGCCAGTCTTCTTCGCCTCGTAGCGAACCTCGTAAGGCTGTCCGCCCGCGACCCGTGCCCGGTCCTGCTTGCGGCCGCGCGTCGTCTGCTTTTTCGACTTTGCCATGCTGATTCCTCCATGTTGGCACCGCGGCAACGCCAGGAAGGATTCGCAGGTTCCGCTTCGCCATTCGGCCAGAGGCGCCCGGGTGACCGAACTTTAGGCGAGAGGTGGCGTTGAACGACATCATGTCGGACGCGTTTGACTACTTTCGGGGCTACGTCGTTCGAGTTCCTTGGCTCGATGGATGCCGCAGGGCAGAATGAAGCATCTGCAGCTGGTCGCCAGCCGAATTGAGATTCTCCTCGATAAAGAGGCAGCCCATGGCCACGCAGCACCTTGAGGACTTCCGGGCGGCGCAGAAGCTCGAGAGATCTCTGGATCCCGAAGACGCCCCCACTGCTCAAAGTCGGTCCGCCCTGTCGGGGCCGCAGAGCGCGCGACGGGAGGCTCGCTGAGTGCCTTCCCTCGATTCGCGCGCCGTAGCAGGTCTCCTGCGAGAGTACGCACAGCGCGCCGCGTTGCGTGGCGGCAACCCCTACAGGGCGAAGGCCTATGCGCGCGCCGCCGACAGTTTGGCAGCCCTCGCGGTCCCACTCCATGTGCTCGTCGCCGAAGGCCGGCTGACGGAGATTCCCGGCGTCGGCGAGGCGATCGCCGACATCATCACCAAGCTTCACAAGACGGGTACTCATCCAAGCCTTGAAAAGCTGCGGAAGGAGACACCCGCGGGCGTGCTCGAGATGCTTGGCGTGCCCGGTCTGCGCCCAGAAAAAGTGCTGCGTCTCTACAGGGATCTCGGGATCGCCTCGCTCGCCGAATTGGAGGCAGCCGCCAAAGACGACCGCATCAAGAAGGCCAAAGGACTGGGCGCTGCGCTGCAGAGCAAGATTCTGCAGAACCTGGCTATCGCGAAAAGCGGAGAGGGCCGCCTCCACCTTCACCGTGCCGCCGCCCTGCTCGCGCACGCAGAGAAGTCGGTGCGCAAGGCTCGGCCGGAACTCAGGCGCGTGACGATCGCTGGCGATTTCCGCCGAGGCTGCGAGCTCGTTGGCGACCTCACGATCGTTGCGGAAGCTCCCAAGGCCGCCAAGACGCCGAAAGCGACCGCAGCGGACGGACTGCAGATCCGCCTGTCCGACCGCAGACATTTCGGCGCCACCCTTCTCTTCGCCACCGGCTCCGCTGCTCACATCGAGAAACTTCAATCTTTGGCCGCGGAGAAAGGAATGCGGTTGGAGGCCGACGGCTTGCACGAGGGCCGCACCCTGGTCGCCGGCGAGGAGGCCGATATCTATCGCGCCCTCGGTTTGCCATTCATCGACCCCGAACTCAGGGAGGGGCGCGGCGAGGTCGAACTGGCTCTGAAGGGCAAGCTGCCGAAGCTCGTCACCGACGAGGATCTCCGCGGAATAATCCACTGCCACACCGATGCTTCCGACGGCACCGAGACGCTTGAAACCATGGCCGAAGCAACCCGCCAGCGCGGCTTCGACTATTTCGGCGTCGCCGACCACTCCAAGTCCGCGCACTATGCGGGCGGTCTCTCCGTGGACGAGATCACGCAGCAGCATCGTGATGCCGACCGGTTGAACAAGCGCTTCGGCGAGGATTTCCGGATCCTCAAAGGTATCGAATCCGACATTCTGGCGGACGGGTCGCTGGACTATGCGGACGACGTGCTGCGGCGCTTCGATTTCGTGGTCGCGAGCATCCACGGCCGTTTCAAGCTGGACCGCAAGGCACAGACGCAGCGCCTGCTTCGGGCCATCTCCAATCCTCACGCTACCATCATCGGCCACATGACCGGACGGCAGCTCCAGCGGCGGCCCGGCTACGAAATCGACATCGAGAAGATCCTTCGCGCATGCGCCAAGCATGACGTTGTCGTCGAGATCAATGCCCATCCGTGGCGCCTCGACCTCGACTGGCGTTGGCACCAAGCGGCCCTTGAGTTCGGCTGCATGATGAGCATCAACCCGGACGCCCACTCGATCCCCGAGCTTGACCACATGCACTGGGGCGTTGAGATGGCGCGCAAGGGCGGGGTGCCTCCGGACAGGGTGCTGAACGCGATGCCGCTCCCGGAGATCACACGTTACCTCCGCCAGAAGCGCCGCTCGCTCCTTCGCGCCGCCTGACGCCGTCGGCGCACGATCTCACGCTACGGGATAAGTCGTGTCGCGGCCGTTCGCGGTCACCCCTTCAGCAAGTCGCCGCAGAACCAAATCGTGCTTTTGGAAGACCACGGCGTCGACGTCGATGCACACGCCGGCGCGGTCTACAAACGCCGGCGGCTTTTTTCTTGTTCGCAAATTTATCTTACGAGGCGTTCGCCCTAGCCCGCTCGCGCGCCTCCCGACGCCGTTCGTGGCGTTCGCGGCGCCTGGCACGATCGGCCGGCTGCGGCAGCGGCGGCACGGGCGCCGACGCCAATATCGTTGCCGGAGGCTCCCCGACGAAAGGCGCTTGGACCGGTTCGGGCGCGGCCGGGCGGGCTTCCATCAATTCGAGCACTTCCCGCCCCTTGAACGTCAGCCTCCACCCGCCGCTTATGCGTTCGACCAGTCCTTGTGAAAAGATGTCGAGATCCGGCACCCGTGCCGCGAGGCGCCTGGTCCGGTCAGCCCAATCGCGGCCGCTGGTCGCCAGGATGGCCATGTCCCGCTTGAGATCCTCCATGACGGCGAAGCCATCCGGATAGCTCGCCAGGATCTTCAGGACCGTCACCTGGAAATTCACGCGCCCGCTCCGGATCAATCAGCGCCACATCGTGGGCGCGTGCGAGAGAGCGTCACGGCCGATCTGCCTGAGCCCCTCGGGACGGACCTCGCCCCTTTTTGCAGCCTCCAGGATCTTCGAGGCGACGTGCGTACGTGTTCCGATCTCGCGCTGCGAGACCTCTTCGCAGACTTCATCAAGGACCGCGCGCAAAAGCGCGGTGGTGGCCGTGTCGAACATAAGATGCCCCCATGCTGGAAAGCCCCAGTTTATCGTGGTTCTTTCGGCTTTGCGATTCAGGAATGTTAAGCTTTTCAGAGAAAGCGGCGGTAATTGTTGCGGCCTGGGGGCAGAGGCCCCGCGGGCGGGCGGGATGTGCGACATTGCTGCAATGCGGCAGTCATGCGTTGCACGCTTCGCAGCCCGAGCCTTCGATATCCCGAGCCGACTTGAGCCAGCGCGGGGTACCCGCTCAACCGAGGCGGATTACGAAGGACGAAGCTCCCGAAAGGCGATCTCCGAGATCGCGACAGCATTGGTCACGCCCGTGGCTCCGACCTCAATGACCTTGCGCGCGACGATCTCGCAGATCGGATCGTTGCGATCTACCAAGTTAAGCTTGCGTAGAGTGCGCCTGAAGGCGAGTTCGAGAACGTGCCGCTGCTCTGGAGTCAAATCGACACTCCCGGAAATGAGCGAGTTGATGGGCAAGGTGCGACTCCCTGTTTGATGGTGCGGAAGCGCAACTGGCGATCTCATCACCGAGAACAAAACGACTCTCCTGGCCGACTACTCAATCATGGAAACTTCGAGAGACATTCCGAGTTTAGATCGGCGAGGACCGCGCCGTCGTATCAGGTGATACGGGTCCGGAGGAAAAGTTTGGAGAGCAATGGACCGCCCACACGAGACGCTGATACGTAACCTGAAGGAGCATTCACGGCTCCGGGAGGAAGACATTGCGGAAATCGGCAGCTTCTCGTTGACCACCAAGGAGCTGTCACCCGATGAAGACTTCATTCATCAGGGAGACCATCCGAAACACGCGGTTCTGGTGGTATCTGGAATGATCGCCCGCTATCACCTCCTCAAAGGAGGGCATCGACAATACTTGTCGTTTCACATGTCGGGCGATCTGCCCGATGCACAGGGGCTTTTCATCGAGAGAATGGATCATGCACTTTGCTCGATTGGTCCCGCGTGCGTCGCCTTCATACCGCACAAGGAAATCCTGAAGGCTTTCGAACGACGTCCCTCGCTCGGTATCGCCATCTGGAGAGAAACGCTGCTGGATGCCGCAATCTTTCGGGAAGCCATCACGAACAACAGCGCGAGGCTCAAGCCGACCCGAATGGCGCATCTGTTCTGCGAACTCTTCTATCGGGCACGCCTCTCCAAGCTCAACGACGGGAACAGATGCTCGATTCCGCTGACGTTGCCCCAGCTCGGCGAGACACTCGCCATGGCGATCGCCTCGGTCAACCGCGCACTTCAACAATTGCGTTCGTCGGGTAGCATGGATTTCCGCGACGGCAAGTTGATCGTTCTGAACTGGGGAGAGCTCAAGCGACTTGGTGACTTCAATCCAGATTATTTGCACATGAAGAGCCGTTGAAGGTTCGTGCGGGCATCTGCGAATCTCGGACGCGAACACTTCCAGGCGCCGATACCACGGCGTGGGACCGATATGAAATCTCGGGTTTCCGCCGTGCGTTTGACCGCGTCGATCACTCCAAGGGTCTTCAGCCCTTCATGCCCGCTCACCACGGGCCGCGGCCGCGAGCCACGATGCAATCCATGCCGTTGGCCGCGTGCATCTGGTTGGGGGCGACAGCCACCCCTTCCGGCCGTTTCCGGAGAGCATGTCAAGGACGGAAACCAGTCCACCTTGTGCGAAACTGCCAGCTCTCGGGCCGCGGGCGCCGGATCGACGATCGACGATCGACGACAGTGCCGCCTCCGCCGCGCGAGAATGTGTTCGATATGTCGCTTGCCGATGAGGCCCGCTCCCATCACCGAGAGGCGGACGGGTACACTCATCCGATGCTATCCCTTGTTCTCATCAAGCAGCTTGGCCACGCGGCGCAGGCCGAGCAGATAACCTTGCGTGCCGAAGCCTGCGATGACCCCATCGGCCCGTTTGGAGACAAACGAGTGGTGACGGAATTCCTCGCGTTTGTGCACGTTGGAGATATGGACCTCGATCACTGTCCCCTCGAACGTGTTCAAAGCATCCAGGATGGCGACTGACGTATGGGTGAAAGCCGCAGGATTCATCACGATCCCGGCAGCCGTCTCGCGCGCCTCGTGGATCCAGTCGATCAGCTCGTATTCCCGGTTGGATTGATGGAAGCGAATCTCCAGGCCAAGCTCTTTAGCCAACGCTAGACAGTCCCGCTCCACGTCCGCAAGCGTCTCGTGACCATAGATGTGGGGCTGGCGCTTGCCGAGCAAGTTGAGATTTGGTCCGTTGAGGACGTAGACAAGGCGACTCATCGAAGAACTCCGTTCAGTGATGGGCGAGGATCTCGCCAAGGAATTGCCTGGTGCGGGCGTGTTGGGGATTGCGGAAGAAAGCGTCGGGCGCGCCTTCTTCGATGATCTGGCCTTCCGCCATGAAGATGACCCGGTCGGCAACCTGGCGGGCAAAGCCCATCTCGTGGGTGACGCAAATCATGGTCATACCGTCGTTGGCAAGGCCTATCATCGTATCGAGCACCTCCTTGACCATCTCGGGATCGAGCGCCGAGGTCGGCTCGTCAAACAGCATCACCTTGGGCTGCATGCAGAGCGCGCGCGCGATCGCGACGCGCTGTTGCTGACCGCCCGAAAGCTGAGCCGGATACTTCTCGGCCTGGTCACCGATGCGCACGCGCTCGAGGTATTTCCGCGCAATCGTTTCCGCCTCGGTCTTGCCGATGCGGCGCGCGCGAATGGGCGCGAGCATGCAATTCTGCAAGACCGTCATATGCGGAAACAGGTTGAAGCTCTGAAAGACCATGCCGACGTCCTGGCGTACGACATCAATAGCCTTGATGCTGTCGTCAAGCCGATGACCGTTCACCACGATGCTGCCCTGCTGGATCGCCTCGAGGCGGTTGATACAGCGGATCAGCGTCGATTTGCCCGACCCGGATGGACCGCAGAGCACGATCTTCTCGCCCTTGCGCACGGTGAGATCGACGTCGCGGAGAGCCTGGTACGCGCCGTACCACTTCTGCACGCCCTTCATTTCGATCAGGATCTGGTCCTGCATGCTGGTCTCCGCCGATGGGCGGCAGCCAACGCGGATCGCGTCGGCCGCTCGCGGTGGTTACTGGACGGTGAAGGGAACGCCGGGGAGGGAGTCCGGGAAGACAGGGACCGGGACCTTCATCCATTTGGCGTAGAAACGGGCCAACTTGCCGTTCGACTTGATCTCGTCGATGAACTTGTTGGCTGCCTCGTTCCACTCCCTGTCGCCCAGTCGTGTGCAAGCGCCGTTGTAAAGAGCGGTGAAGTGAAGCTTGGGCTCGAACCCCAGTTCCGGCTTTGCCGCGTTGAGGCGCTGCGGATAAAACAGATTGGCGCCGACTGCCTGGACTTGGCCAGAGAGCAGCGCCTGGATGGTGGCGGCGTCATCGTCGAATCTGCGGATCTCGGTCCCGGGCGGGGCGTTGTTGGTCACCTGAGTATCCTGCGTGGAAGACCTCGGAACGCCGATGACGAACTTGGCCATATCGGCGTTGCTGTTGATCGGGGTTGCCTGGGCGGCGACAAGCGTAATCTCGTTGGCAACATACGGCTTGGAATACTGGACCGCCTTCGCACGCTCGGGCAGCATGGCCATGGTTGCAAACAGAATGTCGACCCGGCCTGTGGTCAGCGCCGGAATTCGATTGGCCACCGCCAGCGGGACGAACTCGGCTTTCACGCCGAGATATTCAGCAAAGGCGCGCCCCATGTCGGCATCGATGCCGTCCTGCTTTCCCGAGCTATCGACATAGCCCCAGGGAGGATTGTCGCCCTGAATGCCGATGACGACGACGCCCTTCTTCTTCACGTCTTCCAGGGTGCCCGCCTGCGATTGGCCTGCGACGGCAATTGCCCCGAGCGTCAGCAGCGCCATGCCGAAACGGCGACGATTGAGTGAAAACAACATTGGGGTTCCTCCTCCTGGTGATGGCTGTATTTGACTGGGCAGGTGCGCCATACTACCTTTGACTGGCCAGGGCCAGCCGGGCCTCCATCCGACTGCCCCACCACGAGAGTGGCCAGCAGAGGACGAAATACATTGCGCCGACCACGCCGAAGACGAGCAACGGCTGGAAAGTCTGGTTCGAAACGATCTGACCGGCGCGGGCGAGTTCGATGAAGCCGACGATGGCCGCGAGCGACGTGCCCTTGATGAGTTGCACGAGATAGCCGATGGTCGCCGGCAGCGAGATGCGAATCGCCTGCGGCAGCACGATGTCGCGCATGCGGGACGAATAGTGCAGGCCAAGCGCCATCGCCGCTTCGGTCTGGCCGCGCGGCACGGCCTGGATCGCGCCGCGCCAGATCTCACCCAGGAAGGCGGAGGCATTCACGGTGAAACCGATCGCCACCGCGACGAAGGCGTCGAGCTTCAGCCCGGTGAGCGCCAATCCGTAATACACGACGAAGAGCTGCAGCAGCAGCGGCGTGCCCTGGAATATCCCGATGTAGATGCGGGTGACCCATTCCACGCCCTTGTGACCACAGGTGCGGAGCAATGCGACGGCCAGCCCAGCCGTGCAGCCGCCCACAAAGGCGACCAGCGTCAGCAGCACCGTCCATTGCAGCCCACGCAGCAGGAAGCCGAACTCGGCAAGACCAAAATGCGGTGTCATGATCGCTCCCTCAGCGTGTCGGATAGGAGAAGAAGCGGTGGGAGACGGCCGCGAAGCCCAGCATCAGCAGCCAGGAGATCGCGAGATAGAGGAAGGTGACGGAGAAATAGACCTCGAAGCTGCGGAACGTGTCGCTTTCGATGCGCTGCGCAACCGACGTCAATTCGTAGGCCGATACCGCCGAACAGATCGATGAGGTCAGCGTCAGCATGATGAACTGCCCCGTGAGCGATGGGTAGATCGCGCGAAGCGCGGGCTTGAGCACGATGAACCGGAATACCTGCCCTTTGTGCAGGCCGAGCGCGTAACCGGCTTCTATTTGTCCCTTGTGAATGGATTGCACCCCGCCGCGGATGATCTCGATGGCGTAGGCACCGCCATTGACACCGAGCGCGATGACGGCCGTGGCCGTCGGATTGAGCTTCAATCCGATCAGCGGCAGGGCGAAGAACAGGAAGAATATCTGCACCAGGAAAGGCGTATTGCGCACGATCTCGACGAAGCCGATTACGAGAGCACGCAACCAAGCCGCCTTGGCATCGCGTGCTGCGACGCCGGCGACACCGATCACCATTGCGAGTGCCATGCCGGCCAGCGCCAGGGCCAACGTGCCCACGCACCCCCACAGCAAGGCGGGCATCGCATGCCAAACCACCGAGAAATCGAGCGTATAGCCCATCTTGCGTTTCCTCTGGGGCGTTGTGCGTGCCGCTCGCCCAACGGCCGGGTGTCACCCGCCCAAGGACGCAAAGGTGGCGAAGAAGACGGCTGGATCAGGTGAGATGCCCGTGAACAGGCGAAATGCTTCGGTCCCCTGGAAGATCGCCATGCCACCACCATCGACGGTGCGGCAGCCGAGGGCGCGCGCCGCGCGCAGCAGGGCGGTTTCCAGCGGGAAGTAGACGATCTCGGCGACCCACAGATCGGGACGCAGCAACGCCGTCGGCAGCGGCGTGCCCGGATATTTGTCCATGCCGATCGGCGTCGCGTTGACAATTCCGTCTGCGGCAGCAACGGCGGCCGCGACATCCTGGCCGACGTTCAAGCGCGCTTCTGCAAATCGGGGGGACAAGCTATCCACCAAACTCTGCGCCTTGGCCGAGTCGACGTCGATGATGGTTAGTTCCCGCACGCCGAGCTTCATGAGCCCGAAAGCGACCGCCGCGCCTGCCCCGCCGGCGCCGAATTGGACGACACGACCGAGCGATGCACCCTGCATGTTGCGGCGAAAGTTCTCGGCGAAGCCGAACCAGTCGGTGTTGTGGCCGATCATTCGGCCATTCCTCACGACCACGGTGTTCACGGCACCAAGCGCCTCCGCGTCAGGCGAAAGCTCATCCAGGAGTGGAATGATCGCCTGCTTGCAGGGATGGGTCACGTTCAGCCCGTCAAAGCCCATCCGCTTTGCCGCCGTCAGCAATTCCGGCAGCGCTTCGGCACCAAGTTTCAACTCGGTCAGGTCAATCTTCCTGTAGAGATAGCGGATGCCCGCAGCGTCAGCGGCCGCCTCATGCATGGGCGGAGTGCGTGACGCGGCGATGCCGCTCCCGATCAGGCCGACGAGAAAGCTGGACTTCTGATGCATGGCGCCGTCAGCTCAAAGGGACAGTCAGCTCGGCGATGACCTCAGCCGTGCTCGGTCGAACGCCGCGCCACCAGGAAAAAGCTTCGGCCGCCTGCTCGACCAGCATGCCGACGCCGTCGGCCAGCTTGGCTACACCTTCGGCGCGGGCCGCTCGCAGAAAGGGGGTCAATCCCTTGCCGTAGGCAAGTTCGTACGCCAGCTCCGCACCGCGGAAGACATTGCCTGGAAGCGGCGGCACTTCACCGCGCAGGCTGGCCGATGTCGCGTTGACCACGACGTCGTAGCCCTCGGCAAGATCGGCCAGCTCGGCATAGCCGCTGACGATCAGGGGACCACAACCGGCAAACTCTTCAGCCAATGCAATTGCTTTCGACAGTGTTCGGTTGACGAGAACCAGCTCGGACGGCTCCTGGCGCAGGAACGGCAGCAGCGCGCCACGCGCCGCGCCCCCGGCACCGAGGATCAGGACGCGCTGGCCGGCCATTTTTACACCGAGATTGGTGGTGATGTCACGCACAAGGCCGATCCCGTCAAAATTCTCGCCGATGATCCGATCGCCGTCGAACTTCAGGCAGTTTACGGCGCCAGCTCGGTCGGCGCTCTCTGAAAGCTCGTTTGCGTAGGCGAAGGCATCGAGCTTGAACGGGGCAGTGATGTTCAGCCCCTTGGCGCCCTCCGTCCGGAATTGATCAACCCGTTCTCTGAAGCCATTGAGGGGACCCTCAATCGCCTCATAGACGAGGTCCTGCCCCGTCATTCTGGCGAAAGTGCCGTGGATGAGAGGTGATTTGCTGAAGCCGATCGGATTGCCGATCACCGCGTAACGATCGCTCATGGCTCACTCCTGCACTGCGGCTTCGTTGTAGAGAACGCCGTCACGCACCATCGCCTCGATAGTTTCGGCCGGCACTCCCAGCGAGGCGGCAATGCGGCGATTGTCCTGGCCTAGCAGCGGCGCCGGAGTACGCACGGTGGTGTCGCAATCGGAGAACCGGAACGGCAGGTTCGGCAACGTCACCTTGCCGAGCACAGGATGCTCCTGCTCCACCAGCATGCCACGCGCGTGGATCTGCGGATCCTTCACGACCTCTTCGATCGTCTGCACGGGAGCCGACGGCACACCTGCCTCCTCGAGTGCCGCAAGACAGGCGTCCCGAGATGGTTGCGACAGCGTCCAGCTGCGCACAATCTCCATCGCTTCGGCATAATGGTCGTTGCGCCCGGCAGGCGTGGTGAAGCGTTCGTCGGATACCAACGCGCTTCCTCCGATCAACGTCGCCAAGCGCCGCCACGCATCATCGACTTGCGCGGCGATGACGAGATTGCCGTCCTTGGCCGGAAAGACGCCGTAGACGGTCGAGTCCGGCTGTCCGCTGCCGGTCTGCTTCGGCAGGTCGGTCCCGCCGGAGAGAAAGTAGCGCTGCACCGCATAGTCGTGCATCGAGACCATGCAGTCGTACAGCGCCAGATCGATGTGTTGACCGCGCCGGGACGACGCGCGGCCGACCAGCGCGGCATTGATGGCAGCCACGCCGTGAATGCCGGTATACATGTCGGCGAGTGGCATGTGCAGCAGCGGCGGCGCTTCGCCGGGATTGCCCAGTTGCGCCAGAGCGCCCGACATCGCCTCTGCGATCAGACCGAAGCCCGGACGGTCGGCATAGGGACCCGTGTGACCATAGGCGGAGACCGAGCAGTAGATCAGCCCGGGATTGCGTGCCGAGAGCGCCTTATAGCCAAGCCCGAGGCGCTCGAGTGCGCCGGGGCGGTAGTTCTCGATGAAGACGTCGGCCGTGTCGACCAGCTTCATCATCAGGTCGAGGCCACGCGTATCGCGCAGGTCGATGCACAACCCCTGCTTGCCCATGTTCTGCTGCAGGAAGTAACCGGATTGTCCCTCCTTGAAATAGCCATGGGCGCGGCCCGCATCGCCTGCCTTCGGACGCTCCACCTTGATGACGTCCGCACCCATTGCGGCGAGGCAACGGCCCATGAACGGGCCTGCCAGGAAATGGCTGTAGTCGATGACGCGAATGCCCTTGAGCGGCAGATCTTGCACGGTCATGCCTGCTCTCCTGCGGCGCTGGTCTTCGGGCGCATCGGGATCATCAGCCGGTGCTCGCCGAGCTGCACAACTTCGCCGCGCTGGTTGATCAACTCGGAGGGCAGCACCACGATGCCCCACCCTTCCCGCTTCGTGGCGCGCATTGAACCAACGCGGAACTTCACATGGACGGTATCGCCGAGCTTGATCGGCAGCTTGAAATCCCAAGTCCAGCCCAGCGACATTCCAGGAAGGAAGCGGTAGTCGGCACGGGTCTTCAAACCATCTGCCAGCGACAGACCAAACAGCCCGTGCGCGACGCGCGTGCCGAATGGTGTGGTCTTGGCGTATTCCTCGTCGACATGGACCGGCGTGAAATCGCCCGTCAGCTCGGCGTAGGCATTCACCATCGTTTCGGTAACCGTCACTGAGGGAGTGACGCATTCGTCCCCGACCTTGGCATCGTCCCAGTAGCGCTCATCCGTCATGTCGCGTGTTCCTTAGGCCCGTGGATTGATCGCCAGCGCCGCTTCCACGGCACCAGCACTGGCTTGCAAGATTTCGACGTTCAGGCCGCCCGGCAGCTCGAGCCAGTTCGGCCCGGCGGGGAGTGCCTTGGCTCCCCACGCCGCAGCACGGGCGAGCACACCTTCGTAATCGTCGACCATGATGCCGAGATGAGCGAGGCGCCCCTCTGGCCCGGCAAAATGTGGATCCTCGATCAGCTGCACGCTTCCGAGCACCCATACCTGACGCGGGCGGGCACCATCGGCGGGTTGCTCGTCGCGGATAGTGAGACCAAGCACCTCACGAAAGAAGTCGACGTGACGATCGACGTCCGGCACACGGATCGCGACGTGTTCGACATAGGCGCGCGGCAGCGACATCGTCTCAGGCCTTTCCTGGATAATCGCTGCGGGCGTATTCGAGCCCCTTGATCAACGCGACGAGGGTCGAGTTGACGGGAGTCGGGACATTGAACTTCGCCCCCCAACGCACGACGGAGCCGTGAATGTAATCGACCTCGGTCAGATTGCCGGCCTGCAAGCTCTGCAACATCGAGGTCTTGAACTCGGGCGGCAGCCCAGCGGATGCCATCGTCCAGGCCCGGCGCGGATCGGCGATCGAGATCTTCACGCCGGCGGCCTGCGCGACCGCGATGCCCTCCGAGATTGCGGCCAGCGCGCAATCCTCCAGGATCGGCAGCGAATAGAGACCACCATAAGTCAGCCCGGTAATGGCGGTGATTCCGCCTCCGGCGACGTTGATGAACAACTTGTCCCACATCGTGCCCAGGATGTTGTCGCTGAGCAGCGTGAGAATGCCGGCACGATTGAACGTCTCGGAAATCCGCTGTGCGCGTTCCGTCAAGCGTCCATCAAGCTCGCCGACGATGGTTTCCTTGCCGACCACTCCGGAGCGAACATGACCGGGGCCGAGCAGCACGCCGCCAACATAGGTCTTGCCCGCCATGACCCTGTGACGACCGACTTCCTCCGCGAGGATGTCCTCGTGACCAAGACCGTTTTGAAGCGACATCACGACCGTCTGCGGCCCGATGATCGGCGCTGCCGCCCGGATCGCATCGCGCGTGTGATAGGATTTGACGAGGACGATGACGAGGTCCGCCACGACGCCGACCTGGTCCGCGGAGATACAGGCAGAGACCTTCACCACGGTCTCGGCGTCACCTTCGAGCATCCGCAGACCAGCAGCATTGATCGCGTCGATATGAGCCTGAAACGGGTCGATCAACCAAACCTCGGCACCACCGCGCGCCAGCGTGCCGCCGATGGTCGAGCCCAGGGCTCCCGCGCCGATAAAGCAGATCCTCATCCGAACGCTCCTCCCTCGCCCATCTTGGCATTGGAGGCGTGCTAGCAGGCTGCTCCGTATTTGGATATGCTATGGTCCTTATATCCATTATTGAAGATCGCAATGAAGCACCGGGACCTCTCCGAGACCAACCTGCTGGAGCCGCGCCTTCTCCGGCTGTTTGACGCATTGTTCTCCTCGGGCAGCGTCACCAAGGCAGCCGAAAAGCTCGGTCAAAGCCAGCCGACCATTTCGATCTGGCTGGCGCGCCTGCGAAAGGAGCTGGATGATCCGCTCTTCATTCGGTCTGCGGAGGGAATGCTGCCGACCCCGCGTGCCGAAGCTCTCATCGGCACGGCCAGGCAGGCGTTGGAGATGCTGCGTCGTCTTGCGGAGCTTCGTCCTGAGTTCGACCCGGCGACAGCAAAGCGCCGCTTCGTCATCTGCATGACGGATGCGAGCCATATCACGCTCCTTCCGGCCATCCTCGGCTACGTTCGCCGCGTTGCTCCGGGCATCCGCATCGAGGCAGCGCAGATCGGCGGCGATACGCCACGAATGCTGCAGTCCGGCGAGGCCGATCTGGCGCTCGGCTACATCTCGGACCTCGACGCCGGGCACTTCCAACAGGCACTCTTTCCGCAGGATTGGGTCTGCCTGGCGAACGCAAAACATGCCCGAATCCGCGACCGCATCACCGCAAAGGATTTCAGGCATGAGGCGCACGTCCTCATTCGATCGGGTACCGGACATCAGTTGCTCGCGGACGCGCTACAGGAGCAGCGGATAGTCCTCGACGTTGCGCTCGAGCTACCCGGCTTTTTGGGGTTACCCGCAATCATCGGGACGACCGACCTGATCGCCACCCTTCCAAGGCACATCGGCGAAACGCTGGCTCACTACTACGGACTGCGCGTGCTCGACTGCCCGCTGGCGATCGCCGGCTTCACGGTGAAGCAATATTGGCATGCCCGCTTCCATCACGACCCGGCAAGCCAATGGTTGCGAGACGTATGCGGGGAGCTTTTTCAACAGCAGAAAGTGCGGGGTCTGCATCGTTCCGGTCGGCCAAGAAAACGAAGGCCACGCGATGTGCAGCCGTAATTGTCCCCGATGGAAGGGGCAACGACCGTCGCCCGAGGCCGCCGGCTGGGCGGAGTGCGGCACGGCTGCAATTCCGCAGAAGCGCATCTCGAGCGGTCGTCCGCTTCGTTCGCCGTGGCGGCCCATTCTACGATGAGGGCAAAACAGACCTGCCCGGACGGCTTCCGCGTTATAGGTTGGGATGGAAGCCTCGCAACCAGCACGGCCAGGCCGGTTAGCTCCAGCCTGGACCGCGCCCTAGAATCTCTGTTTCCAAACGCGCCCAAAAGACCTGACCGGGATGAAACTGCTTAACGAATGAAACGCAACAGCTTGAGCCGCTGGCTGGGGCGGGAGGGATCGAACCTCCGAATGGCGGAATCAAAATCAGTTTGATTATTCAACGATTTCAACGCGCATTTGGAAAAAAATGACGGAAATGCCGTCTAGCCAACTCAATAGCTTACCGGCCGTTTCCAAACAAAGCCCGCACGGATACCGCCTTGCGCAACACCGGGCGCCGCGCCTCTTCATCGACCACTGATCTCCAGGTTCTCTGTGGAGCAAGTACCTCGGATGGCGATCGCTGTCGGCCGCAGGGATCAGCACCTCGTCCACCCCTCGCTTTGAAAGCGAATAGCAGTCGCGCTCATCTGCCTTTGCCCAGCGCATTTGTTACCCGTCTCAAACGAAATTTGGAATGGCAAAGCCCTTCCATTTCGCTTCTCCTGTCGATTGAAGATAACTGGCACGTCCAGAACCGACAGGAGTATTCGTGACCGAACGCTTTTCTTTGCTCGCGCTGTCCCGACGCCGCCTGTTGATCACAACGTTTGCACTGGGAGCCGGCGCGCTGGTGGCGCTGGCAGACATCACTTCCGCGCGAAGCGCCGACACTCCACCAACAGGCGGTGACATCACCTTCCTCATCGACTCGCTCGGCAGCACCTGGATTCCGAACAACAGTGCGATCTCCAGCTTCCAGGGCCACATCTGGGGCCATGTCACCGACAAGCTCGTCTATGTCGACGCCGACGGCAAGGTCAGCCCCTGGATCGCCGAGCGCTGGGAGCAGAACGGCGAGGCCACCCAGTTCACCCTGCACCTCAAAAAGGGCGTGACCTTCTCCGACGGCACTCCGCTCGATGCGTCGGCCGTCGTTGCCAATCTCGACATCTGGTATGCCGGCCGCAAGAACGATGGCATCAACCCGATTGGACTGTTTCCGAAGACCTACGAGCGCGCCGAGGCTGTCGACGCGGCCACTGTGAAGGTCTTCTTCAAGGCGCCGACGCTCGGCTTCATCCCGACGCTCGGGTACCATGGCTCGATCCTGATCTCACCGAAAACCATCGCGCAGCCTGCGGCCCAGCAGGCCGACCTCTCCAAGACATCCGGCAGCGGACCGTACGTGGTCGCCTCCTGGAAGGAGGGCGATTTCGTCAAGTTGGTCAAGCGCAAGGACTACAATTGGGGTCCCGCCGCCGTCGGCCACACCGGCCCGGCCTATCTCAATTCGATCACCTATAAGCTTGTATCGGAGCCGTCGCTGCGGGTCGCCGCTGTCCAGTCGGGACAGGCCGATGTTGCCTACAGCCCCTCACCGCAGGAATTGAAGTCTCTCAAGGAGGCCGGGTTCACGATCGCGACGCCGCGCTATCTCGGCTTCGTCAACGGCCTCGCCATCAACACCAAGCTGGAGCCGTACAATGACTTGAAGGTGCGACAGGCGCTCCAGGCCGGCATCGACCGGAAGGAGATCATCGACACGGTCTATACGCCTGACTGGAAGCTGGCGACGTCTTTCATCCAGAGTAACGTGCCCGGTGCGACCGACCACAGCGACCTCCTGGCCTACAACCCCGGCAAGGCCGAGAAGCTTCTCGACGAAGCTGGCTGGATCAAGGGGGCCAATGGCATCCGCACCAAGGACGGCAAGCAGCTGTCGCTGACGCTTCACTCCAACCCCTACCTCGCGACGGCGAAGTCGATCGACGAGCTCATCGCCCAGCAACTTGGCAAGATCGGATGGAAGGTCACCATCCGGGCCTACGACGTCGTGACGTTCGGCGAGAAGGTCCGGTTCGGCGGCCCGGCGGTGCCGGCCTACGAGGTGACGCGCAGTTTCATCGATGCCGGCACGGTCGCCAGCATCCTCACCGATGCCAACAACGGCGAGAATTGGTTCAATCTCGGCGACAGTGACGCGAAGCTCAACTCGCTGCGCGACAAGATCGCGGGCGCGGCCACTCTCGACATCCGCAATCCACTGCTCGACGAGTTGCAGACCTACGTTCTCGAGCAAGGCTACTTCATTCCGCGCACGCAGATCGTCCAGCGGATCTACGCGCAATCCCCAAAGCTCAAGGGAGAGGTCTACAACGGCATCGCCTATGCCAGCTATTACACGGCGACGATCGGCGAATAGGGCGCCGTGCAACCGAGCAATGTGAGGAGTCGACCGGCATGAGAGGCGCCTACCTGTCCTATGCCGCAAAGCGTTTCGCTCAGGCCGTCGTGGTCATTCTCCTGGCTTACGTCTTCACCTTCGTTGTCGTCAGCATCCTCCCCGGCGATCCCATCACCAACGTGCTACGCGACCCGCAGAACGGGTTCAGTGAGGAGCAGATCAGGCAGATCATCGCCGCGCAGGGTTTAGACAGGCCGATTCCAGTCCAGCTCTGGACGTCCTTGTCCAACTTCGTGACAGGCGACCTCGGCCTGTCGATGCGGTCCAGCCGGCCGGTGACAACCCTGATCGCCGAGGTTCTCCCTTCGACGCTGATCCTTGCGTCAGCGGCGTTCGCCATCGCGCTGCTGCTGGCCCTGACGATCGCCTACGGCACGCAGTTTGTTCCCAAACGCTTCGGCCAGGGCTTGCTGCGTGGTTTCCCCTCGTTGTTCCTGTCAGTGCCCAATTTCGTGATCGGCCTGGTGCTGATCCATATTTTCGGGTTTCAGCTCGGGCTGTTTCGCGTGATTGCGCCTGATAGCTTCTGGGCAACCTTTTTCGCCGCGATCGCGCTCGGAGTGCCCATCTCCGCGCGGATCACCGAGGTGTTGATCGCGAACCTCGATAAGGAGTCCGAGCAGGAATACGCCGCCGTTGCGCGCAGCCGTGGACTCGGACAGGCGCGTCTGTTTGCCAGGCATTTGCTCAAGCCCTCTTCGCTCCCGGTCGTCACCGTCATTGCACTCGCCATCGGTGAACTGCTGGGCGGTTCGCTGATCACCGAGACGGTGTTCGGACGCACCGGCATCGGCAGCCTGGTGCAGCGCTCGGTGAGCACGCAGGACCTGCCTGTGCTGCAGGCGGTCGTCTCGCTCGCCGCAGTCGTGTTCGTGCTGGTCAATTTGATCGCCGACCTCGTCTACCCGCTGCTCGATCCGCGCGTGAAGCTGATCGGTGGTCGCAGGGTGCGACCGACCACCGCTGACGACAGCGCGACTGCCACATCAGCGGCGGTGACATCATGACCCTCGCCTCCTTCTCCTCTGCTTCGCGCGTCACGTCGATCGGCCGGCTGGCTGCTCTTCGGCTGCCGCCGACCGTCGCCCTTTCTTTCGTGGTCATCGCGCTCGTGATCGCATGGTCGCTGGCGCCGGGCTTGTTCACGAGTCATAGCCCGATCGTCGGTGTTCCCGCTGAGAAACTGCTCAGCCCGAGCGCCGCGCACTGGTTCGGCACCGATCACCTCGGCCGCGACCTCTATACCCGCGTCGTCTACGGCACCGCGTCCTCGGTGACGAGCGCGCTCATCGCCGTCGGCATTGCCGCTGTTGCAGGCGGACTCATCGGCCTCGTGGCAGGCTTCCTTGGCGGCTGGGTGGACATCGTGCTCGCCCGCCTGGTCGACGTGCTGCTGGCGATCCCGAACTTCCTGCTGGCGGTCATCGTCGTCACCGCGATCGGTTTCGACACGACGAACGCCGCCATTGCGACCGGCGTCTCGGCAGTGGCCGTGTTCGCGCGGGTGATGCGCTCTGAAGTGATCAAGACCCGGCAGGCGATTTTCGTCGAGGCGGCGTTCCTGATGGGCGGCTCGCGCTGGCACATCCTGCTGCGGCACGTGCTGCCGAACGCGTCGCGCTCGGTGCTCCCGCTCGCGGTCTTGCAATTCGGCCTGTCGATCCTGGTGATCGCGAGCCTTGCCTTCCTCGGCTACGGCGATCCGCCGCCCGCCTCCGATTGGGGCCTGCTGATCTCGATCGGCAAGGACTACCTCAAATGGCCGTGGCTGGTCTACGCGCCCGCCTTCGTCACGATCGCGACCGTCCTCTCCGTGAACAGGATCAGCCGATGGCTGCGCAAGACAGACTGACCGCCAACACATTCACGCGCGCCGAGCTCACCGCGCCAGTGCCGCTGCGCCCGCTTCCGCTGCTCCAGGTCGGTGGTCTCTCGGTCTCCTACGGGCCGCACGAGGTCGTGACCAATGTCGGGTTTGAACTCGGTCGCGGCGACAGCCTCGCCCTCATCGGGGAGTCCGGCTCCGGCAAATCGACGATCGCCCGCGCGGTGCTGCGGCTGCTCCCGACCGGAGGGCGCGCCACCGGCCGCGTCGCGTTCGACGGCCAGGAGGTGCTTGATATCTCCGAGCGCGGCTTCCGGCCGCTGCGGGGACGCGCCATCGGGTTCGTGCCGCAGGACCCCGCCAACTCGCTCAACCCGGTGCGGACGATCGGCGCCCAGGCACACGAGGCCGCCGCGCTGCTCGACGAGCCCGACAGGGCTGTCCGCAAGCAGCTCATCCTGGAGACCTTCGCCGAGGTTGGGCTCGACAACCCGCAGCGTGTCTACGGCTCCTATCCGCACCAGCTCTCCGGCGGCATGCTCCAGCGCGTGCTGATCGGCCTCGCAATCCTTCCGCGGCCGGCCCTGCTGGTGGCGGACGAACCGACCTCGGCGCTCGACGTCACGATCCAGAAGCGCATCCTCGACCTGCTCACGCGGCTGCAGCAGGACCTCAAGGTCAGCCTGCTGCTCATCACCCACGATCTGGCGATCGCCGCCGAACGGGCGAACGCACTGGTGGTGCTCAAAGACGGCGTCGTCCAGGAAGCCGGCCGGACCGCTTCCGTCTTCTCCTCGCCGGCGTCGGCCTACGCGAGAAAGCTGCGCGCCGACGTTCCGGCCCTCAATCCTGACCGCTACGCCGCCCTGCGCGACGTCGGCTGTCGAACCGTCAGGACCGGCGACGCTGCGACACCAAAGATCGAGATCAGTGCCGTCACGAAGACCTTCACCGTCGACGGCAAGACGCTGACGGCTGCCAGCGATCTGTCGTTCACCGTTCCGGCCGGCACCACGCACGCGCTGGTCGGCGAGTCCGGCTCGGGCAAGACGACGGCGGTCCGCCTGCTGCTCGGTCTCGAGCAACCCGACAGCGGGACCATCTCGGTCGCAGGCGAGCAGATCACCGGTCGCTCGCCGCAGGCGCTACGCTCAGCGTGGCGCCACCTTCAACTGGTCTACCAGAACCCGTTCACTTCTCTGGATCCGACCTGGACGGTCGAGCAGCTGGTGCGCGAACCACTCGACCGCTTCAAGATCGGAACGCGCAAGGAGCGCGACGAGCGGGTACGCGAAGCTTTTGCCGACATCGGTCTAGGCGAACATCTGTTGTCCCGCAAGCCAGGAGCCCTCTCGGGCGGCCAGCGCCAGCGCGTTGCCATCGCCCGGTCGCTGGTCCTCAAGCCTGACGTGATCGTGCTCGACGAGCCCACCTCCGCACTCGATGTCAGCGTCCAGGCCGGCATCGTTGAGGTCCTGCTCACGCTACAGGCCAATCTCGGCCTCACCTATGTCTTCGTCTCGCACGACCTGGCGCTGGTGCGCCAGCTCGCTCACACCGTCTCGGTGATGCACCGTGGGCGCATTGTTGAGCACGGGACCGTCGCCAAGATTTTCGACAATCCACGGCAGCCCTATACGAGGTCGTTGCTGGAATCGATCCCGTCGGGTGGCGCTGCTGTTCCGCTGGCGACGCACGCGCGTCCGCGCGTGACCGCGGGCTGAAGTCCGCCGAGCGGATGTGCCGCGATCGCCGCACTCCGCGGGATGCGCTGCTCGTAACACGATACCATCGACGATCATCGTGCCTGCCGGCGCGGCGGCAAGGAATTGTCCCACACATGGCCAATACCGAAATGTCGTTCTCGAGAATTTGTCGCGCTCGCAGAGATCCTGCCAAACTCGATTCCGACGCGAGTATCCTGTGTCCGGCACGGCGTTGACCGTGATATTTGCTGGCGCAGCGCATGTTGTACATGCCTCGTCGGCAAGAAGAGAGATACCGTGACAGTCCAGACATCGCAGCGCACGAACCGTGTCGCTGACCACCCGGCCGAGCGCGTCTTCGTCGATCGCTGGTCCCCCCGGGGATTTTCCCAGGAGCAGATCCCGGAAAGCGAATTGCGGACGTTGTTCGAGGCGGCCAGGTGGGCGCCCTCCGCCTACAACTCACAGCCCTGGCATTTTCTCTACGCGCTCAGAGGCGAGACGGAATTTGATACCTTTCTTGCTCCATTGATCGAGTTCAATCGCGGATGGGCTCAACATGCGGCGGCCCTGATCTACCTTCTCTCCAAAAAGGAGTTCACGCCGCCCGGCAAGACCGAGGCACAATTCTCGCAGACCCACTCCTTCGATGCAGGCGCCGCATGGGCCAATTTCGCCAACCAGGCTGCAATCGGCGGCTGGGCTGCTCATGGCATGAGCGGGTTCGACGTCGAGAAGGCGCGCACGCTTCTCGGCGTCCCCCAGGGATTTGACGTGGAGATTGTGGTCGCGCTCGGTCGCAAGGGCGATGGAGCGCATCTGGCGCCCGCCCTGCTTCAACGCGAGCAGCCGAGTCCGCGCGCATCCGTCGACGAATTCGCCGCGCGCGGTCTGTTTCCAAAGCGGTTCGAGGCCGCACGATGACTGGCCTGCCCAAGCTCCGAACCTTCGTCGCCGAGGTCGCACGGGTCGTCGATGCGAAGCTGGATGAGCGCGCCACCCTTGCTCGCCTTGTGCCGAAGCTCAAGGAACTGGTCACCACGGACGACTGGCTGCCGGACGCCTACGCTGCAGCTGATGGCAAGGCCTATCGGCAATACCTGCTCTACGCCGATCCGCTCGACCGTTTCTCCATCATCAGCTTCGTCTGGGGACCCGGACAGGGCACCCCGATCCACGACCATCGTGTCTGGGGACTGGTCGGCGTATTGCGGGGAGAAGAGCTCTCGGTGAGCTACGCGCGGCAACCCGATGGCTCGTTGCGGCCCGGCGCCACCGAGCGCCTGGCGAAAGGCACCGTGGCCGCCGTCTCGCCCGATATCGGCGACATTCATGCGATTTCGAATGGCTTGGCGGACAAGTCGTCGATCAGCATTCACGTCTATGGCGGCAACATCGGCAGGATCCACCGCTCCGTCTTCGATGCTACGACCGGGGCCGAGCACGAGTTCGTCTCCGGATATTCAAACGAATTCGTGCCCAATCTCTGGGTCTGAAGCCCGCCAACAGCCTCGGCAGATCTGTTCCGCCGCTCTGACGGCGGTCTTCTGCGTCCGCAGGGACGCTCTCGACACGATGCGATCACCCCGGATCGCCGGAGAAGAAAATACCATGCTTGTCTGACTATCAACGCATTTGGCCTGTAGAACTTCCCCGTCCTGCGACGTTGACCGAGCGACCAGAACGGGGGCGGCACGATGGGTCCGGAGGGGCGGCACGCGATCGTCATCGGGGGAGGCGCCAGCGGCGTCATCCTCGCCTTTCAGCTCCTGAAGAACAATCCATCTGATCTCCGCGTGACCCTGATTGAAAAGCGGCCCGAGATCGGACGCGGACTTGCCTATCATGCAGGCAATCCCGAACATCTCCTCAATGTGCGCGTGACGAATATGAGCGCGCTTCCCGACGATTCCGAACATTTCTGGAACTGGCTGTGTGCGCGGCCCGGCGGACCACTATGTCCCGATCCCTATTGCTTCATTCCACGGCAGACCTACGGGGACTATCTCGCCGATCTGATCGCGCCCCTGAGATCGCGCGACGGGACGCAAGGCCTGACCATCGTGCGCGGCGAGTGCGCGGCGATCCGGGAAAATCCGTCCGACGTCGCAGTCACCCTTGCAGACGGAACATGCATCAGCGGGAGCACGGCCATTCTCGCGACCGGCCACGACGCCGCAGCCCCGCTGCTAGCCGGCCATGCCGAACCCTGGGCCTCACCCGCCGAGGCCGGCATCGACACAAACGCCACCGTGCTCATCCTTGGCACCGGCCTCTCGATGGTCGACTATGTCTTGTCGCTGCTTCGCTACGGACACCAGGGGCGGATCGTTGCCATGTCGCGGCGCGGCCTGCTGCCGAGAGCTCACCGACGCGTCGATCCGATGCGCTTCGCCGAGAACGAGATTCCGTTCGGCGCCGAGATCGGGCCCCTGCTGCGCTGGTTTCGCCGCCGCATCGAGTTGCACGTCGCCGAGGGCGGCGACTGGCGCAGTGCCATCGATGCGATCAGGCCTTTCACCCAGCGGCTTTGGCAGGAACTGCCGTTGAGCTCCAGGCGCCGCTTCCTGGAACACGCCCGCGCCTGGTGGGACGTCCATCGCCACCGCACCGCGCCGGAGGTCGAGGCTCGCATTGCGGAGGCTCTCGCGACGAAGCGGCTGACGGTCATTGCCGGCAAGCTCGCTACCATCGCCCCGAACTCCGGCGGCGCTATTGTTCGCTACCGCAGGCGCGGCCAGAGCGAGACGTCCGAGCTGCAGGTCGGAGCCATCGTCGACTGCACCGGCATCGTCCGGGATCCCGGTGCCAGCACCAACCCGGCCGTCCGCAGTCTGCTCGACCAAGGCCTTGCCCGCATCGATCCGCTGCGGATCGGCATCGACGTCACACGCGAGTGCGCGATCGTCAATCGTGACGGATCTCCCTCTCGCCGCCTCTACGCCGTCGGCCCACTCACGCGGGCGGCGTTCTGGGAGATCATTGCCGTTCCGGACATCCGCCAGCAATGTGCGGAGCTAGCGACGCGCCTCCGGGGCCGAGATCCCTAATTAGTTGAACAGGTCCGGCTCCGCTGCGGTGATCCAGTCCCACAGCGGCTGGAAGCTGAAATAGCCGCCCTTGTGCGTGCCGACCTGCCGCGCAGTCAGGCTGGCGATCTCATGCGGGATCGGCTTCGGCGCGCCCGCGGCCTCGGCAAGCAGCTGGGCGCGCGCGGCATTGTCCATCGCGATGTACCACCAGGCTGCCGCCTCGATGGTCGGCCCGACCGTGAGCAGGCCGTGGTTTTGCAAGATGGCGGCCTTCTTCGATCCCAGCGCTTGCGCGATCTTGCGGCCCTCTTCCGCTTCCAGCACGACGCCGGAGAAGGGATCGAACAGCACGTGATCGTCGTAGAATGCGCAGGAATCCTGCGTTAGCGGATCGAGCAGGCGGCCGAGCGCCGACCAGGCCTTGCCGTAGGTCGAATGGGTGTGGGCGGCCGCGATCACCTCCGGATGCGCGGCGTGGATCGCCGAGTGAATCACGAAGCCGGCCTGGTTGATCGGCTTGTCGCCGATCAGGATGTTGCCGTCGTGGTCGACTAGCTGAAGGTCGGACACCTTGATCTGGCTGAAATGCTTCGCGAGCGGGTTGATCCAGAACCGATCAGGAAACTCCGGATCACGCACGGTGACATGGCCCGCGAGACCCTGGTCGAAACCGTAGCGCGAAAACAGCCGGAACGTCGCAGCAAGCCGCTGCTTGCGGTGCAGCCGCTCTTCCTCGAACGTCGCTGCCGGCGTGCGCTCGACCAGGGAGTACTTCTTGGGTTTCTCGACGACCTTGTTCATTGTTGCGGCTCCTTTTCTAGTATTCGAGGTTCTTGTCGAAGACATCGGCCAGCGCCACGCCATGCGCATAGGCGTCGAGATTGACCAGCGTCTTGTCGGCCAGCCGCTTGGCATCCTCGCCACCCGTCCATGACACGTGCGGGGTCAGGACGACCTTGGGATGGCCAAAGATCGGATCGCCTTCCGGCGGCGGCTCGGGATCGGTGACATCGAGCGTCGCCCCGGCAATCCGTCCCTCGTCGAGCGCTTGCAACAGCGCGACCTGATCGACGATCCGGCCGCGCGCGACATTGATCAGGTGCAGCGATGGCTTGGCGCGTGCCAGCAGGTCGGCGTTGATCAGACGCGCCGTCTTCGTCGTCGCCGGCAGGGCGAGGACGAGATGATCGGAGACTTCGACCAGCTGCTCGATGCTGTCAACCGGCTGGATGCCCGGAAGGACATAGGGCCAGGCCGAGCGCCGCAAGACTCTGATGTCGACGTCGAAGGGCTTGACGCGCTCGACGACGGCGCGGCCGATGGCACCGAAGCCCGCGATTCCGATTGTCTTGCCGCTCAGCGAGCCCAGCGGCGTGATCTTCCATTCTGCACGGCTGCGCGGCCGGACGTCGTGGATGCGCTTCTCGAAGCCGAGGATCGCCGCAACGACATACTCCGCGATCGGATCGGCCGAGATGCCCCGGCCGACCGTGACCACGGGACCGTCGAGCAGCCAGGCCGGAAAGAAATCGACGCCCGTCGAAGCGGTCTGGATCCAGCGCAGGCCGAACGGCCAGCCGGCCGGCTTCTCCGCGGGCGCCTTGTGCCAGCCCGCCAGCGGCCGCGTCAACAGCACGTCCGCCTCCGGAGCAACCTCCCATGGCGCGCGATCGGCAGGATGATCGATGATCAGCGGACGCGACCAGTGATCGGCCAGGACGGCACGAACCTCCGCGCCGAGCTGATTGACGATGATCGGCGACCGCACGCTGGTTGAGGCGCGCCTGCTTTCAATTCGCGGAGTGTTCATGTCCGGCCGCTTTGCGATGGCAATAACGAGGACATGCTAGGCGCTCGGACCAAGATAGTCTTTTCAAAGATCGCCGCTGTCCTGCAACAACAGGACGACGCATCTCGGCACGACAAAAGAGTTTGTCTCTCCGGACTCACCTGGTGCGGACAATTTCAGCCGACGTCACCTTGGCCTGCGCCGCGGCCTCGCCGGCGCGGCGGAACACGGTTTCCATCAGCCATTGCTCGTTGGGAAAGCGGTCGGACCATTCGTCCCAACCGGAATGCTTGCGGTATTGGCCGAGCCGGCCGGAGGCCACGACATCCTCGGCTTTCACGGCGACGCGACGGTCACAATCGGGCGCGACGTAGATCGCATCCGCTTGGCAATAGAGCTCGCACATGAAGCAGGTCTGGCAATCCTCCACACGCGCCAGAATTGGCAGACCGTCCTGCCCGGGATCGAGCACATTGGCCGGACAGACCTCGATACATTTCCCACAATCCGTGCAGCGGTCCGCGACGATCAGCTCGATCATGATGCTGTCTCGAGTTGCGCGGTGTTGGCGCCCGCAGCTTCACCGTCGGCCGTGACCCAGACCTGGTCCAGACCGCCGCTGAGCAGACGGACTGCAAGTCCGGGATCCCGCGAGGAAAAGTCCTCGCGGCGGTGCAGGCCCCTGCTCTCCTTGCGCGCCGCCGCCGTGGCGACGGACCAGCGTGCCGTTGCCAGCAGCGCCGCCGTCTCGCGCGAGGCGATCGTGCCTGTGGCGGCGTGATCGGCCAACTCGGTCCACAGATGGCCGAGGGCGCGCGCGGATGCTGCAAGTCCTTGTCCGGTGCGGAACAGATTCTTGTCGAACGGATGCATCTCGGCGCGCGCGCCGTCCCGAAGCGCGGCGAGATCGATGGTCCGTGCGCCCTTTCGCGGCTGGTGCCCGACGCGGCCCAGTGGCCGCAACCGGTCTGCACGGCTCTTCCCGCTACGCGCGAGACGCGCGGCTGCGCGTCCGGCGAACACACCGGACGAAAGTGCCCAGGCCGAGTTGACATTGCCGCCGCCGGAGATCGCTCCCGCCACCTTCTCGCGCGAGGCGTTGTCGCCGGCCACGAACAGTCCCGGAACCGATGTCGTGCCATCCACATCGTGCACCCGCACCCCGCCGATGCCGCGGATGGTGCCGTCATTGTGCAGCGTGACCTCGAAGCGGTCGCGATAGGAATCGATACCCCAGCGATCGAACACCAATGGCACGTTCGGCGAGATCGTGTGCAGCCGCGCCTTGATGTCGTCGGGCAAACGATGCAGCGAGCAATAGACCGGCCCGCGCTGAAGCGCGCGCGCCAGGCGGATGGTCTGATCGGGCCCGAACGGAAGATCGAGCTCGTGTCCTTCAGCGTCGTAATAGGTCGCGAACGCATAGGCCATGCTTCGCGTCATCGTCGAATGCGCCGGCGCAATGGTGTAGGCCGCCGTGAACTCCATGCCGGACATCTCTGCGCCGGCCTCGGCTGCCATGAGATAGCCGTCGCCCGTATTGGTGCGCGATCCCAGCAGATGAGATAGGAAGCTGGTCCCGCCGGCCGCGAGGATCACCGCCCCGGCCTCGATCCGATAGGCTCTTCCGCCGTCCTGCCGGCGCTGACCGCGGGCACCGCCGATCGAGCCGTCGGAGCGCGCCAGGAGTTCGAGGACGGGTGAATGATCGAGGATGGTGACGCCGTGGTCCAGCACCTGCTGCCGCAGGGCGCGCATATATTCGGGCCCGCGGACGGCGCGGTAGTTCACCCGTCCCTCATCGTCAGCGCCGAACTTGTAGTAGCGCGCAAGCGTCGGCAGCGTGCGCCAGGTCTGGTCGAGGATGCGATACATCCAGTCTGCTTCGCCGAGGCCGAGCCCGGCGGCAATCCGATTGGCGACGGCCGCCTCGCGCGCCGCAGGAGGATCCGGCGGCACCCACCAATGGCCCGGCCCCGCAGCCGCCGTAACACCGCTGGTGCCGCAATAGCCCTTGTCAGCCAGGACCACCGTGGCCCCCGCCTGCGCCGCCGAGGTCGCCGCCCAGGCGCCCGCCATCCCGCCGCCGACGATCAACACATCGGCCGTCAGCGACAGTTCTTCGAGCGACGACGAAATCACATTTGCCTCACTTTATCTCCAATCCCAAAACATGCGGGAAAGAGTAGCGATGGGCCAGATAGCGGAGTATTCGCTCCGCGGAATCGATGAAGCGCCGGCCGTTGGCGACGCCTGCGTCCTCAGGCACCGGCCGGCTCTCATCAAAGACCAGAACCGGAAGCGATTGATGCTGCTCGCCCAGGATGTCGACCAGCGCCGTTCGCGGACGCGCGAAGGGCAGGCGGTGCACCTCGATCTGCGTCGCCAGCCCGGGAAAGGACGCCAGCAATCCCTCGATTGCATTGCAGTCCGGGCAGACGAAGAAGCGGCCCGGCTGCTCGGGATCTTCAAATCCCGGCTTCAACAGAAAGAGGCGATCTCCGCTCATGGTCGGCCTCCAAAGACGACATGATTTTCAATGGCCGAACAGCCGGAAGCTTCGATCCGCCGCCCGCAGGTGGCGGCTGTCCTCGACCCAACCCACCGCTCGCCTATAACTGCCCAGCAGGGTCGCCTCCTTCAACGCCGCGACGTCGACCGCTTGGGGCACATCGGCGAACGGCGAGACGAACAGCGCATCCTCGGGACAATAGAGCTCGCACAGGAAGCAGGTCTGGCAATCGCTCTGGCGCGCGATCCTGGGAATGCCGTCGGTCTTGTCGAAGACATTGGTCGGGCACACGCTCACGCAGATGTCGCAGGCCGTGCACTGTTCCGCATCGATGACCTCGATCATTCCGCGGCCTCCGCATATTGCTTAGACGCCAACGGGCGCGCCGATGTCCAGACGTCGTCAAGCCCGCCGGTCGTCACGAAATGGAGGTAACTGTCGTCCTGTTCGGGGTAGTCGTCGCGACGGTGCATGCCCCGGCTTTCCTGACGCGCCAGGGCGCTGCGATACATCCAGCGTGCGGTCGCCAGCATGGCAGCCGCTTCGCGTACACGCAGCAGTTCCTGCTCGTCCGGCGCATCGGCGGCGGAGGCATCCGACCACAACGCATCCAGCCGGCGGAGCGACTCGTCCAGTCGCCCGGCCTCGCGGAAGTAGTTCAGCTCGTAGGGGAACACCTCGTCCTGAACGCTCCGCGCGAGCGCGCCGCCCTGCAATGGCCGACCATTGCCGGAGCGCAGACCAACAGTGCCGCGCCGGAAAGCCTGACGCCCGATGGTTGCGCCCAATTGTCGCGTGAATTCCGCGGCGCCCTGGCCTGCCCAGTACCCCGAGGACATCGCCCAGGCGGCGTTGTGGCTGCCGCCACCGGTGAAGCCGCCGCAGATCAGTTCGCGCGTCGCGGCATCGCCTGCGGCGTAGAGACCCGGCACGGTGGTCGCGCAGCTGTCGTCGATGATCCGCAGGCCCCCCGTGCCGCGAACGGTCCCCTCGAGGCGCAACGTGATCGGAAAACGTTGCGTGAAGGGATCGATTCCGGTGCGATCGAACGGAAGAAAGAAGTTCGGCTGGGACGCGCGCATGTGCCGCCGGGTCTCGCCGTCGGCCTGGTCAAGCTGCGCGTATACGGGGCCCTTGCGGAGCGCGCGCGCGATCACCGAGCGTCCGCCCTTCGAGGATGCCCCCGGGATGACGCTGCCCTCTTCATCGGTGAAGCTCGCCCAGCTGTAGAACAGGGTCTTGGTCACCGATCCGAACGCCGGCGAGATGGCGTAGGCGTTGGAGAACTCCATGCTGGTGAATTCCGCACCTGCTTCCCCGGCAAGAAGATAGCCGTCGCCGGTCAGCACGTTCGAACCGAGTGTCTTGCTGAGGAACGCGCATCCGCCGGTGGCGATCACCACGGCCTTGGCGTTCACGACCCAGCGGTCTCCTTTTTGCCGGCGCAAGCCTGCCGCACCGGCCACGACGCCATTCCCGTCGACCAGCAGCTCCAGCGCCGGCGAATGATCGAGGATGGTCACGCCGGCCTGCTTGGTCCGCTTGCGCATGAGGCGCATATATTCCGGGCCCTGGAGCGAATTTCGCTGCGGCCTGCCGTCGTCATCGCTGGGGTAAGGATAGCCCCAATCAGCAAGCCGGTTGCTCTGGGCATAGGTCTGGTCCAGCACGCGCGCCATCCAGCGGCGATCCTGGAGATATCCGCCCAGCTTTTCGCGGCTGGCCATCGCGGCCTCGCGGCGTTCGGGATTTGGGTCGACGTACCACACACCCGTGCCGGCCGCCGCCGTCGCGCCGGAGGTGCCGCAAAAACCCTTGTCCGCGAGCACGACGCGGGCGCCATGCTCGGCGGCACTGACCGCAGCCCATGTGCCGGCAGGACCACCGCCGAGCACCAGCACGTCAGCGTCGAACACGACTGATCCTGCCGAACTCGACAGTTTCTCGGCACGACCAGGTGAGTTTGTCATCGCTCGTCTCCGGATTGAAGCTGTTCGTTTGATTCAGCCAGCTACCCGATACGGGCAACCAGGATATCGGCCGTTGAATCCGCGAATTCGGCGGACACATAGTAGAAGGCGACACGTTCCTGAACCGTCGCGACGCGCGGCTGATAGTTTGAACTCTCGGCGCCACGTCGATCCGGGCAGGACCGGCTGATCGCGCGGGCAAACTGCCGTGAGCCCGCAATCTCAGCAGCCTGCATCTCGCTTCCAGCCACGAACGCAAGGCTCATGTGGTCGACGTCGACGACATAGATCATGACGCGATGTCCCGCGCAGGGCGCTTGCCTGACTGCCGAATGCCTCTCAGGCCGCCTTGCGCGCACCGGCGTCGGCCTGCGCCAGCGCCTGACCGAGATCCGCCAGGATATCGTCGGAATGCTCGATCCCGACGGACAGACGAACGTAGCCGGGTGTGACGCCGGCAGCGAGCTGCTCGGCTGCGGTCAGTTGCTGATGCGTCGTCGAGGCCGGGTGGATTGCCAGCGAGCGGGCGTCGCCGATATTGGCGACGTGATAGAACAGCTTTAGCGCATCGATGAAGCGACGGCCGGCCTCGATGCCCCCTTTAAGCTCGAAGCCGACCAGCCCGCCAAAGCCGCCCTTCAGATAAGCGTCCGCCCTGCGCCGGTTCTCCCCGCTTTGCAGGCCGGGGAAGATCACGTTCGAGACCGAGCTGTGCTTGGCCAGGAAGTTCGCGACCTTCACCGCGTTCTCGTTGTGCTGGCGGATGCGCAGCGGCAAGGTCTCGAGACCCTGGATGAATTGGAAGGCATTTTGTGGTGCGATCGACGCGCCAAGGTCACGCAGCAGCTTGACGCGGGCGCGCAGGATATAGGCGATCGGACCAAGCGGCTTGGCCGCCTCGGTCCAGATCGCACCGTGATAGGCCTCGTCAGGTTTGTTCAGCAGCGGGAAGCGCTCGGCATGCGCGGTCCAATCGAAATTGCCGCCGTCGACGATGGCGCCACCGATCGCGGTGCCATGGCCGCCGATATACTTGGTCGTGGAATAGACCACCACCGCTGCGCCGTGCTCGAACGGGCGCGCGATCAGCGGCGAGGCCGTGTTGTCGAGAATGAGCGGCACGCCCAGCGAGCGGCCGATATCCGCGACCTCCTTGATCGGGAACACGTTCAGCTTGGGATTCGGCAGCGTCTCGCCGAAATAGGCCCGCGTCTTTGCGTCGGTCGCGCGGCGGAAGTTTTCGGGATCGGCAGGATCGACGAACCGCACCTCGATGCCGAACTGCTTCAGGGTTTGCGAGAGCAGCGTCCAGGTTCCGCCGTAGAGGTCGGTCGAGGACACGATGTTGTCGCCGGCCTGCGCGATGTTGAAGATCGCGAAGGCGGAGGCAGTTTGTCCCGAGGCGACTGCAAGGGCGGCCGCCCCACCCTCCAATGCGGCAAGCCGCGTCTCGAACGCCTCCTGCGTCGGATTGCCGATGCGGGTATAGATCGGGCCCAGTTGCTCCAGCGCGAACAGGCGCGAGGCGTGATCGGTGTTCTCGAACTGGAATGACGTGGTCTGATAGATCGGAACCGCTACGGCGCCAGTCGCGGGATCGGTGCGGTACGATCCGCCATGCAACGCGAGTGTCTCGAAGTTCCGCGTCTCCAAGGCCATCTGCAATTCCCCTATCATCTCGAGAGCGCGCATCGTGCGCGGCAAGCCATGCTTGGCGACGAAAATGATGCGGTCGGATTCTGCCTCTGTCGAGCGGTTCAGGAAAATAGCGATGCGCGTGCTGCTACGTCATCGCCGCGCAACGCGTTTGTTTCCACGCCCTCACTGAATTGGAAACAAACTCGCTCTGGCAAAATACCAATAACGGTCACGCGCAGCGGATCTGCTTCGCAATAGGCAATCGGCCCCGGTCATGACGAGACCGCGCGAGCTGGGCTTCAACACCTTCAACTCGACCCCGTCCAGCCATAACAGGGCTGGAGAAACTCCGTTCTCAGATTGAAGCCGACTGGAGAATGTTCGTGCCGCGCGGAGCGATACCTTGAAATTGCAAGGTGGCGTCGATTGCCGGCACATTGCGGGCATACCGCCTTGTCCATATGAGCTGCTCAAGGCGGCTGAGCCCAAAGGATAGCCCTTCATGCCTCGCCCCATCTCCCGCCTGCGAACCCTCGCCGCGGTTGCGCTCGGCTTCTTCACCATGGCGTTCGTTCAGCCCGCGATGTCCGAGGAGCTTCGCATTGGCTATCAAAAATCCTCGACGCTGACGGCGATCCTGAAGACCAATGGCGAGCTGGAAAAGGCGCTCGCGCCACTTGGCGTCACCATCTCCTGGCACGAGTTCACCAGCGGCTTGCCCCTGCTCGAAGCCATCAACATCGGCAGCATCGATTTCGGCGCTGATGTCGCCGACACCGTGCCGATCTTTGCGCAGGCCGCCGGCGCCAAGCTCGCTTATGTCGCCGAGGAAGCCGCCTCGCCGGCAGCGCAGGCGATCGTCGTTCCGCAGTCTACAACCATCAAGACCGTTGCCGATCTCAAGGGCAAGAAGATCGCGGTGACCAAGGGTGCCGGCAGCCACTATCTACTGCTTGCGGCGCTGGCGAAATCCGGGCTCAGCTTCAAGGACATCACGCCCGCCTATCTGACGCCGGCGGACGGCCGTGCGGCGTTTGTCAGCAACAATGTCGATGCCTGGGTCGCCTGGGATCCGTTCCTGACCAGCGCCCTGCATCAGACCAAGGGCCGCATCCTGTCCGACGGCAGTAACGGGCTCGCCAGCTACAAGCGTTACTATCTCGCCTCGGCCGCCTATGCGGACAAGCACGCCGAAGTGCTCAATGTGATCTTCGCAAAACTCTCCGCGACCGGAAAATGGGTGAAGGCCCAGCCGAAGGACGCCGCCACATTGCTGGCGGGCCTCTGGGGTATCGATGCGGCCATCGTCGAGGAAGCCAACAGCCATCGTTCCTATCAGGTGGGCGCGGTCACCGGAACGGGCCTGTCGGAGCAGCAGCGCATTGCGGACGCATTCCACGCCGAGGGTCTGATCCCCGTGAAGATCGACACCACGGCCATCAAGATCTGGTCCCCGAAGGGGTCCTGATCTCCACTACTGCGGCTTTGGCCGCCGACTTTCGGAATGCCCATGCCGCCACGCCAATTGCACCTGAACGTCAACCTGCTTCACTCCGGCGTCTATCCGTCGGCCTGGCGTCTGCCGGACAGCGATCCGCGCGCCTTCTTCGATCTCGGTCACTACGTGCGCGTGGCCCAGATTGCCGAGCGAGGGAAGTTCGACGCGATCTTCCTGGCGGACTCGCCGGCCGTGAACGACCGCATCGACTACCGGTCGTTCACATCATTGGAGCCGACCATCGTGCTGGCAACAGTTGCAGCCGCGACCCGGCACGTCGGCCTGATCGGCACGGTATCCACGACCTATAACGAACCCTACAATATCGCGCGCCGCTTCGTGACGCTCGACCACGCGAGCGGTGGCCGCTCGGGATGGAACGCGGTCACCACCGCAGATGCCGCTTCAAGCCGCAATTTCGGCCTCTCGGGTGCGGTGGAGCACAAGGCCCGCTACGAGCGGGCCAAGGAATTCACGGAGGTCGTCCACGCGCTGTTCGACAGTTGGGAGGACGACGCCTTCGTCGGCGACAAGGCCAGCGCGCAATTTGTCGACACGTCCAAAGTGCACCCGATCGCCCACCGCGGCCCGCATTATTCAGTCGCCGGCCCCCTGAACGTACCACGCTCGCCGCAGGGGCGACCGGTGACGGTGCAGGCGGGCGGCTCAAATGACGGCCGCGACTTCGCCGCCGCCTATGCGGAAGCCGTGTTCACACTGGCGCAGTCGATCGAGGAAGGCGTCGCCTACGCGCGCGATCTGCGCACGCGCGCTGCGGCTTACGGCCGCTCCGGTGATTCCATCGTGATTCTGCCGGGACTTGCGACCGTCATCGGCAGCACGGAAGCCGAAGCAAAACGGCGGCAGGATGAGCTTTGGGAACTGGTCCCGATCGAATACAGCCTGGCGCGTCTCGCCGGCACGCTTCAGATCGACCCTGCCCTGCTCGAACTCGACAAGCCGCTTCCCGATCCCTTGCCGCTTCCGGCGAATGCCAATCACACCATGTTCCAGGGCACCGTGAGCCTTGCCCGCCGCGGAAATCTCACTGTCCGCCAGTTGATCCGCGCGCTCGGCGGCGGCGTTGGCCATCGCATCATCGTCGGGACGCCGGAGCAGATCGCGGACGATATCGAGGCCTGGTTCAAAGCCGGTGCCGCGGACGGCTTCAACCTGATGCCGGATGTTCTGCCCACGGGCCTTGAGACCTTCGTCGATACCGTCGTGCCGATCTTGCAGAAGCGCGGGCTGTTCCGGACCGAATACGCTGGCACGACACTGCGCGATCATTTTGGCCTGCAGCGGCCGACCAGCCGCTTCGCCAAGCGGGCGCCGGAGGTTGCGCCCGCCTGACTTACCCGAGGGACTGGGCCAGCCTCTCGGAAGGCCCAGTCGATTGCCTCGCCCGCACACGGGGGATCACCTCGAGCGCAAATTGCCGCATCTCGGCCTCGAACGGCTGGAATTGCAGCATGAACAGCTCGATACCAGCGGCATGGAACGCTTCGATGCGTGCGGCGACCTCGTCGTAACTGCCGACCAGGCCCGCGGCCGTGCCGCCATTGCTGCCGACCCGCGGCGTCTTCTGCATGGTCTGCATCATCACCACCTTGGGGTCGGTGTTCTGCTTCTGGATCGCCTTCATCGGCGCGTCCTTGGCCGCAAGGCTGAGCAGCCGCTCATAGGCGACCTGCGCCTGCTCCCGGGTCTCGCGTGCCACGACGAAGGCGGACAGACCGAAGCGCAATGGCGGCGCTGAACCGCGCGGCCGCGCCGCGACATCCGCAATCAGGCCGGCCACATCTTCCAACGGTTGACCGTTGATGAACCAGACGTCGCCATGACCCGCAACCAGATCGCGTGCCGGCTCGGACTCGCCGCCGACATAGATGGCCGGACGCTTGCGGTAGAGGCTGGTCGGCCGCAGCGCATAGTCCGTGACGTTGAAGTGATCGCCTTTGTAGTTGAGGCGTTCACCCTCCATCAGGCGCGAGACGACGGAGATCCATTCCTTGCCGTAAGCATAGCGCGCATCGTGCTCGGGAAAGCCGATCCCCGCCTTCTCCAGCTCCGGACGATTCCAGGCATTGACCAGATTGATCGCAAACCGGCCGCGGCTGATGTTCTCGATGCCGAGCGCCAGCTTCGCCAGCACGACCGGGTGATAGAGATACGGCTTGATCGCGGCGATGATCTCGATGCGCTTGGTCAGCGCCGCAATCGCTGCGGCAGCGCTCCAGGCTTCGAGCTGATCGAGATCCTCCTGATGCGGATTGATCGTGTGCTGCGCGATCAGCGTCGAATCGTAGCCGAGCTCCTCGGCGGCAAGAATGAGATCACGATTGCGCTCCCAGGAGGCATCATAGGGCTCTTCCGGGTCCTGATGCGCCGCACGCGGGCCATGCACCAGCGCCCAGATGCCGAAGCGAAGAGGTCCAGTCGTCATCGTGCTCTCCCGTAACTCTCTCGACTTTGAGCGTTCTCGCCAATGGCTGGCGCAAGTTCAAGCAGACCTGCATCAAAAGATTTTATTTGTCGCGCATCCACGCTGCGACGACTGCAGATCACTCCGGATCTGACGACAATTGAAATACGGCTCTATTTCTGTCGGCCCGATTTCGTGGGACATTTTGTGGAGACGGCAGGTGATTGCCGTCACGCCTCCTGCATCAAATGCAGTGCGTGAAACGAGGTCTCGCGTCTTGAGCAATGTGGAACTGAGCGGCATCGACCGCACCGTGATCGGTGCGGACAGCGCGCAATCGTCGCAAAAAGGCGGCAACGCACTCGGTCCGACCGCAGCGAAAAGCAAGCTTGGCACGCGCGGCCTTCAGTTGCTGTCGTGGCTGGCGCCGGTGGTTCTGGTCGTCGTCTGGGAATGGCTGGCGCAGGCGGGATGGCTCTCGCCGCAAGTTCTGCCCGCACCGAGCAAGGTGATCAGCACGGCTCTCAAGCTTGCAACCACGGGCACTTTGCTCAACGATCTCGGTGTGAGCCTGCTAAGGGCGGCGGCGGGATTCGCGATCGGCACGGCCGTTGGTGGTGGCCTCGGCATTCTCGTCGGCTTCTCCCGCACCGCCGAAGCTCTGATCGACCGCAGCGTGCAGATGATCAGGGCCATCCCGTTTCTGGCAGCGCTCCCCCTGGTCATCGTCTGGCTTGGGGTCGGTGAGACGCAAAAAATCTTCCTTGTCGCACTGGGCGTCACCTTCCCGATCTACATCAACACGGTCCTCGGTATTCGCCAGGTCGACCCAAAGCTGCTCGAGCTCGGCCGCGTCCAGGGCCTGAGTTCCATTCAATTGATCCGCAGGATCATCCTTCCCGGCGCGTTGCCGTCGATCCTGACCGGCGTCCGCTATGCGCTGGCGACGGCATGGCTTGCGCTGGTCGTGGCCGAAACCATCGGCGCTCAGTCGGGCATCGGCTTTCTCGCCATGGACGCGCGTGAGTTCCTGCGCACCGACGTGATCGTGCTGACCATCGTGATCTATGCGCTCATTGGCGTCGCAGCCGATGGCATCGCTCGCTTCCTCGAACGGCGCCTGCTTGCCTGGCATCCGAACTACGGGGCTGCACGATGAACGCCCACGTGGCTCCACTGTCGCCCGCTCCATTTGAAGCCGGCCCCGCTGTCGTCGTCAGCAATCTCGTGCGCAGCTACGGCAGCCGCGTGGTCATCGAGAAGCTCAACCTGCGCATCGAACGGGGCGAGTTCGTTGCCTTGCTGGGCGAGAGTGGCTGCGGCAAGACCACATTGCTGCGGGCGCTTGCGGGTCTGGACTCCATCCAGGGCGGGCGCATCGCCGCGCCGCGGCGGCCGGCGGTAGTGTTCCAGGAGCACCGGCTCCTGCCCTGGGACAGTCTCTGGCGCAACGTCTCGCTTGGCCTGCAGGTGCCGGACGCCCGCGAACGCGCCGCCGAAGCGCTGACCGAGGTCGGCCTCGGCGACCGTCTCGACGACTGGCCGCGCAATCTTTCCGGCGGACAGGCCCAGCGCGTCGCGCTTGCCCGCGCGCTGGTCCAGCAGCCCGAGCTTCTGCTCCTCGACGAGCCGTTTGCCGCACTCGATGCGCTGACCCGCATCCGCATGCATGAGCTCGTCCGCGAGCTTGTCGCCAATCATCAGCCGGGCGTTCTACTCGTCACGCATGACGTCGACGAAGCGATTGCTCTGGCGGACCGCATCCTGGTGATGCGGAACGGCGCCATCGCCTACGAGCACCGCGCGGCGCGCAACGGCTCGACACCCATCTCGCGTCGCGAGCTCCTTGCCGAGCTCGGCGTGAATTCGCGCTCCACCCACTAATTCAACGGAAGGCCATCATGTCCGAATCTTCAATCGCCAAGCCGTCCCGCCGCAGCTTCCTCGGCACCGCGGCCTTCGGCGTGGGCGCCCTCGCCGGCCTGAACATCGGCGACTTTGCCGAGGCCGCAACTGGCCGTACGACCGACACCGTGCGCCTGACCTGGGGCATGAGCGGCCTCAATCTGATCGCCAAGGAACGCGGCGAGTTCGAGAAGGTGCTGGCCAAGGACGGTATCAAGGTCGAATGGCTCGGGCCTTTCCCGAACCACGCCCCGACCCTGCAGGCGGTAACCGGCGGCAGCGCCGATTTCAGCTTCGGCGGCAGCACGACACCGGCGCTGGCCGCCATCATCGCGGGCTCGCCGCTGGTGTTCACCCAGTTCGTGGTCTACGAGCCCCGCACCACGGCGATCATCGCCAAGGACGGCTCCGGCATCGACAAGATCGAGGATCTCGTCGGCAAGTCTGTCGCGGTGAACCGCTCCGGCCTCGGCGAGTTCCTGCTGGTCGCCGCGCTCGAGAAGCACAAGGTTGACCGCTCGGCGGTGAAATTCGTCTACCTCAATCCTCCGGATGCGGCGCCCGCACTCGCCTCGGGCAAGGTGGACGCATGGTCGATGTGGAGCCCCGGCGTCGACATCGCGCGGCTCGAATTCAAGGCGCACGACATCTTCCTTGAGGGTCGCGATCTCGACTTCCAGATCGACTACACGTCTTACCTCACCACCCGCAAATTCGCGGCCGACAACCCTGCCCTCGTCCGCGCCGTGAACGATGCGTTCCGCGCCGAAGGCAAGTGGATCTCTGAGAATGGGAAGGAGGCGGAGTACATCGCCCAGAAAGCCGGCAAGTACAGCGACGAGGTGCGCGACCAGTTCATCGCGCTGAAGCGCCAGTACCGCTACTTCGCCGTCAACGACGAGCGCTTCATCAGCGAGCTGCAAAAGGCCGCCGACTGGCTTGTCGCCCGCAAGGTTTTGCCCGAGCCGGTCAAGGTGACTGACCATCTCGCCCAGCTCTAAGAACGTGACCAACAGGCCAATGATGAACAAGACCGTATCCGCCCCCTCCCTCGGCACATCGGAGCCGCTCAAGACCGGCTCGCCGGAGCTGGAGGCGCTGCTCAACCAGATCGCCGAGGGCGCAAGCGCGCGGGAACGCGACCGCGTGCTACCCTTCGAGGTCATCGACCTCATCCGCCGCGCCCGCCTCGGTGCGTTGCGGCTTCCAGTGAGCGCCGGCGGCGCCGGCAGCACCATCCGCGATCTCTTCGCTTTCGTGATCCGCCTCGGCGAGGCCGACGCCAATGTCGCTCATATCCTGCGCAACCATTTCAGCGTGGTGGAGCGGCTGGTTCGCACGCCCAGGGACGAGCAGAGCCGCGACTGGCAGAAGGCGGTCGCCGAAGGCGCCATCATCGGGCTCGCCACCACCGAACTCGAAAGTCCCCGCGTCGGCAATGTCACGCCGGGTACGACCTTCACGCCCGACGGGCAGGGCGACTACCTGTTGAACGGCACCAAATACTACAGCACCGGCACGCTGTACTCGGATTACGTCCTCGTCCGCGCCGCCGATCCTGATGGCACCAGCGGCGCGACCATCGTTCCGATCAGGCGCGACGGCATCGAGCTGGTCGACGACTGGGATGGGCTCGGACAGCGGCTCACCGCAACCGGCACGACGCATTTCCGCAACGTCAAGGTCAAGCGCCAGGAGATCGTCTTCGACACCCCTGAGACGGGCTACGGCGTGCCTTACTCCAACACGTTCGCCCAGCTGTTCCTGACCGCGATCGTTGCCGGTATCGCGCGCGCGACCCTGCGTGACGCCACTGCGCTCGTCCATTCGCGCAAGCGCACCTTCTATTATGCGCCCGCCGAAGTTCCGACCGATGATCCCCTGCTTCAGCAGACCGTCGGCCAGATCGCCAGCGGCGCTTTCGCGGCTGAAACCGTGGTTCTGGCAGCTGCCGAGGCGCTCGACGTCGCGACCGATGCTTTCGACGCGGGCGCATCGAGCGCCGCGGAGGCCGCCCACACCGCCGCGCTGCTCTCGGCCAAGGCCAAGATCATCGCCGACGATTTCGCCATCCGCGGCGGCAGCCTGCTGTTCGACGTCGGCGGCGCGTCGGCGACCAAGAAGGTCACCAATTTCGACCGGCACTGGCGCAATGCGCGGACGCTGTCCTCGCACAATCCGACCACCTACAAGGCGCGCTCTATCGGTCAGTACGAAATCAGCGGCACGCCGTTGCCGGCGAAGGGCTTCTTCTAGGCAGATGGCGCCTTCATTCGACGGTCCGATGCAAGGAGAGACAGACATGGGAAGGTCGGACATCCATCTCGTCACTGACAGCAATGAGATCGAGCACCAGTTCCGCGCCGTGATGCGACGCCTCGCCGGCGGCGTCAGCATCATCACGGCCGGGCGCGATGACGACATCACGGGGATGACGGTCACGTCCCTGACCTCCCTGAGCGCGAGCCCGCCGCGTGTGCTGGTCAGCGTCAATCGGCAGGCCTCGTCTTTTGCCCCGATCGAGCGTCACAGGGTGTTCGGGGTCAACATCCTCGGATCCGACCAGCAAGAGCTCGCGAGCCGATTCAGCAATGGCAGGCTGAAGGGGGCCCAGCGCTATGACGGCATCGCCTGGACGGCCGGGCTATCCGGCGTCCCCCTGCTTGGCAATTCATTGGCGAGGATCGAGTGCCAGGTGGAGGAGATCATCGAGCGACACTCGCATGGGATCGTCGTCGGAAGTATCTTGAGCTTCGAACTGTCGCCCCAGCTGTCGGGACTGGTATACTGGAACGGTCAATACATCGAGATAAAGCACGATTTCGACCTAGATTTGCTCGCCGAGATCAGCATCCCCCTGGCGCATGTCAGGTAGGAGCGCTCCTGCAGCTTCTCGATCTCCGGCATAAAACGAGGGCAGCATGAAACGCGAAATCCCGACATCGGACCTGGAGCCGACTGCCAGGCGGTGGCAGCTCGACCGGATCGTGGCCGAGCTACGCGTCTCCAGGGAGGAGACACACAGCATTCGCAGGGACGGCGAAGCACGCCAGGCCCCATCGCGCGAAGCGCTGGAGGCGGTCCTCGATGGCCTCACGGCAGCACTGTTTCCACGGCATTACGGTCGCTCCGAGCTCGACGGCGAGAATATCGACTATTTCGTCGGAAACACCCTCAGCGTCGCCCTGGACTCGTTATGCGACCAGATTCATCGCGGTGCCCTCTTCATCGGCGACGAGCTCACCGCCGGCTTCCGCCGCGAGGACGCCGTCGAACTGACCCGGACCTTCGGCTCGCGACTGCCGATCGTGCGCGGGCTCCTCATCAATGACCTCAGGGCCGCCTTCGTCGGTGACCCGGCCGCCCGAAATTTTCCTGAGATCCTGATCGGCTATCCCGGGATGACGGCAATCATTCATCACCGCCTCGCCCATATCCTGCACGGGCTGGGCGCCCGGCTTATCGCTCGCCTGATCGCCGAGATCGCGCATACCCGCACCGGGATCGACATTCACCCCGGCGCCAGCATCGGCTCGGGCTTCTTCATCGACCACGGCACCGGCGTGGTGATCGGCGAGACCGCAATCATAGGCGACAACGTCCGCGTCTATCAGGCCGTCACGCTCGGCGCCCGTCACTTTCCGACCGACGACGATGGCAGTTTGATCAAGGGCGACGCCCGCCATCCGATCGTTGAGGACGACGTCGTCATCTATGCCGGTGCTACGATTTTGGGCCGGATCACCATCGGTCGCGGATCGACGATCGGCGGCAATGTCTGGCTGACCCACAGTGTGCCGCCGAACAGCATCGTGACGCAGGCGACCGCCCGCAACAAGCAGGGTTAGGCGGTCGCTGGGCTCTTCCATCGCATCAGACGACGCTCCAGCGCCTCGAGGATTGTGTTGAAGGCGAGACCTATCACGGTGATTCCGAGGATGCCGAAATACATCTGCGGGATCAGGAAGCTGTACTGGCTGTTGATGATGAGATAGCCGAGCCCTGATTTCGCACCGACCATCTCGGATGCCACCAACACCAGCATCGCCGAGGCGCTCGCCAGGCGAATGCCGACGAAGATCGTCGGCAGCGACGCCGGCAGGATCACTTTTCGGAACAGCTGGCTGGGCGTCGCGCCCATCGTCCGTGCCGACTTGACCAGAAGCGGATCGACCTGGCGGACCGCGGCGATCGTGTTCAGCAGCAGCGGCCAGGCGCAGCTGTAGACCACCATCGTGACTTTCGAGAGCTCGCCGATGCCGAGCAGCAGGATGAAGACCGGCAGCAGCGCCAGCGGCGCCGTGTTGCGCGCGATTTCGATGATCTGGTTCAGGAGATTGCCCAACCCGACATACCATCCTGTCAACACACCCAACGGCACGAACAGGGCAATGGCGATCAGGAAGCCACTCAGGGCTCGAAGCAGGCTTGCGCCGACGTCGTCGTAGAGCTCTCCCGATTGGGCAAGCTGCCAGCCTGCGGCGATCACCTCGGAGAACGGCGGCAGGAACGTCACGTCGATGAGACCGAAGCGCGGCGCCGTTTCCCAGACGGCCAGGAACAGCAGCAGCAGCAGGGATCGTTGCCCGAAGATGGCGAACCATCGCACCAAGCTGCCCGTCGCCGCGGCAACTACGCCGGCGCGTTGCCTGGCCCGGTCTTTCGGGCTCCCCTCGGCGAGCTCCAGCAGCGTCAGGATCTCCAGATTAGACATGAGCCAGCTCCTTCGCCTTTGCCACGTGCTCGCCGTCCGATACAGCGGCTTGGGAGCCTTGCGCTTTCAAGACCTCGTCGCGCAGCAAGGACCACACTTCGTGCCTGACATGCCCGAACCCGGGCAGCGAGCGGACGTCCTCGGTCTCGCTGTGCAACTCATCGGGAATTTCGATGACCTGCTTGATGCGGCCGGCGCGCGAGGTCATCACCGCCACGCGCTGACCCAGGACCACGGCTTCGTCGATGCCGTGGGTGATGAACAGGATGGTCTTTCCCGTGCGGCGCCAGATCCGCAACAGCTCGCCCTGCAGTGTCTCCCGCGTCTGCGCATCGAGCGCCGCAAACGGCTCGTCCATCAGCAGCACCTCCGGATCGTAGGCAAGGCTGCGGGCGATCGCGACGCGCTGCTTCATGCCGCCGGAGAGCTCGTGAGGGTACCGATCGGCAAAGCCGGAGAGACCGACGAGATCGAGATAGTGCAGCGCCCTCTCACGCCGCTCCCTGGCTTTCAGGCCGGCAATGTCGAGCCCGAACTCGACATTCTGCGCAGCCGTGCGCCATGGAAACAGCGCATATTGCTGGAACACGATGCCGCGGTCGCGCGCTGGGCCCTTGATGACCTTGCCATCGAGCAGGATGCGACCGCTGCTCGGCGTCGTGAGGCCGCCAACCAAGTCCAGCAGAGTGGACTTGCCGCAGCCGCTCGGCCCGACCAGCGCCAGGAATTCGCCGGTCCGAACATCCAGCGTGATATCGTCGAGCGCGGTGAAGCGCTGCGCCGGCCCGCCATCCTTGCCGCGGACCAGGAATTCCTTGCGTACGTGCTCGAAGCGGATCTTGGCCGTCGTCATTTGGCCTCCGCAGTCTTGCCCGGGCGGAAATAGTTGAACGCGTTGGTGTAGACGTCCGACGGCTTGAGCTGGTCCTGCTTCAACAGACCATCCCTGACCAGCCAGTCGATCCACACCTGCAGCTCGGCATCGCCGATCACGCCGCCCTTGGTCGCGACGCCCGTGCTCTTCCAGTATTTGATCGGGGTGGCGTCCTCATTGCGCTTGCGCTCGGCGATGACGCGCTCGAAGCGGGCACGGACCTCCTCCGGAGGCGTCGTCTGAGCCCAGGCAATGGCACGAGACACGCCCTCGATCAGCTTCCGGGACGTGTTCGGATTGTCCTTGATGAACTTGTCCCGCAACACATAGGCCCCTCCGGTAAAGTTCCCGAAGACGTCCGTATCCGCAAACAGCCGCCGAATGCCGCCGCGCTCGAGTGCCTTGTCACGCAGGACGCCGCCGAGCGTGCTGAGCTCGACCTGGCCCTGCCGCAGCGCCTGCTCACCGGTGACCGGCGGGATCGCAACCAAGGTCACTTGCTTCGCCTCCGCCGGCGTCAAGCCGTTGCGAGCCAGGTACTCGCGCAGCACGAATTCATGGTGCGCTCCCAGCGTATTGACCGCCACCTTCTTGCCGATCAGGTCCCGCGCGGTCTTGATCGGACTATCCTCCTTCACGTAGTAGCCGCTGTAGGTGTTCTCGTCCGAACCGTAATAACCGATCACGGCCTTGATCGGTGCCTTGGCGGCGATCAGCTTGATGATCGCGCCGTAGAAGGCGCCACCGATGTCGATATCGCCGGTGACCACGGTCTGGATGTCCTGCGGACCGCTGATGGTGTTGCCGATCCATTTGAGCTCGAGCGGAGCGAGATAGCCGAGATCATCGGCCAGCTCGATGAAGGTCACCTGACCTGCCCACCCCTGGTAGCGGATCTCGGTCTTCTCGAGCTGCGGGTCGGCCGCAGCGCTCCCGACCAGGCTCGTCAGACCTAGAGCCGCAAGGCCAAGTTGCCGGCTTCTTGCACGGAGCCCGGCAACCAGCCGGCGCAGAGCGGAGATAGCAATTCTCATTGTATTCACTCCCTTGCTTATTTCAGGCGGCTTTTGCTTGCGGCTTGGTCGACTTGATCCGGGTGACGCTCTGGCGGCCGTCGATGCCGACCGGCACCTCGCCATCAATGGTCGCGCGCCGCACGACGCGATGCTGATCGCCGTAATCATTGACGGCGTAATGCTGGGTTGCGCGGTTGTCCCAGACGACGACATCCCCCTGCCGCCAGCTCCAGCGAACCGTGTTCTCCGGCGCCGTGATGTGCGACTGGAACAGGTCGAACAGCTTCTGGCCGTCGTACTTCGACAGTCCGACGAAGCGCTGGACGAAATTGCCGAGCACCAGTGTGCGCTCGCCGGTTTCGGGATGAACGCGGACGACGGGATGCTCGGTCTCGTAGACCGTCGCAGTGAAGACCTCCTCGAATTGCTTCCGGTCGGCTTCGCTCGCGCGGGTCTTGACCGCATAGTCATAGGCATTGCTGTGCACCGCCCAGAGCTCGTCGGCGAGCTTTCGCAACGGAGCAGGCAGGTCGAGATAGGCGGCAGCCGTGTTCGACCAGATCGTGTCGCCGCCGAACTCGGGGATCACGACGCCGCGCAGAACCGATATCTTCGGATAAGCGTCGACGAACGTGACGTCGGTGTGCCACTGATCGGCGCGCCCACCTCCGCGCGCAGAGTCGAGTTCGAGGATCGAGGCCGTGCCTTTGGTGGCGCCGACCGTCGGATGCGGCACCAGCTTGCCGAGCCGATGGGCAAAACGCTCCTGCTCGGCATCGTCGAGATGATTCTGGTCACGGAAGAAGATGACCTTGTGCTCGAGCAGCACCTGGTTGATGGCGGCAATCGTCCGATCCGGCAGATCGCCGGAAAGCTTGATGTTCCTGATCTCCGCGCCAATACGCGCCGACCGCTTGACGATATCCGCACGCGGAATGACGTTGTCGATGGTGATTCCGTCAGTCATGTCATCTTCCCCGAGACCGCGATCCGTTTGGACAAGGCTCCGCCGTTCGCCGATCGCAGTTGCGATGACGGAGTGAAGGACAGTGATGGTGCGATCGATCCTCTTGCGAGACTGCCGTCCGCTCTGGCGGCAATCCCGTCTGGCGGGACCTTTCCGTGGAGGCTGCATCGGTGCAGCCTCTTGTTCAGTCACACGATGCTAGCTCAAGGACTTCGGAAATAGCTTCCAAAGTTCGACGCAGTTGAGAAACGGACGCATCCGCGGTCATGGCGTCTCCAGTGGCAACTTATGCTTTTGCTCTATTCCGCAGCGATGATGTTGGGCGAACGCCAGACGGCCGACGCATAGAGCGAGGGCTCGAAGTCGTCGGCGATCGGCCCGTTGATCCGGGCCTCATGTGCCGGAAGGTCGTCAAGGAACAGATCCCTGCTGATCCGCGCGACGACGCCCGGAATGTCGCGCTTGAAGCTCGGCACATCCCCAATCGGCAGGCCGAAGCTGACGAATGCCGCGGGATTGAACACGTGGATGTTCCGCAAGTGAGGCGCGCGGCCGGGCTCCTTCTCCATGAATTCGTGGCCCGCACCGAGGTAGGGATGCGCGCCAAGGGTTTCGTCTTGCTCATCCGCATTCGGCGTATAGCGGTCGCGCCATAGCAGGATCGCGTCCGCGAAGCCGGCGAGCTCGGCGCGCTTTGCGAGATCGACCTGATAGCCCGTCCCGGCGATGACGAAATCGAAGGCGATGTCGCCTTGCGGCGTGGTTGCAAGCAGCCGCCGCCCGAACGGCTTGGCTGAGGTCCACGGCGCCCCCAGATGGAGGTGGAAGTTGGGGAACTTGACCGCGCACACGATCGCATCGGGCGGCGGCGTCGACCCCGCGCGACGGAAGCGGATCGCCTGATGCCAGCGGACGGCGTCCGGGAGCGCCCCATAATTGTCATATGCCCCCGGATATCCGCGCGTCCTGATCACGGGCTCCGAAGCAATCTTGTCGCGGCGTGCAAACAGGTGCACCTCCCTCGCCCCGGCCTCGAGCGCAACCGCCGCCGCATCGAACGCGGAGGCCGCGCTGCCCAGCACCGCGACCGATTTGTCGCGCAGCTTGCCGAAATCGATCGCCTCCAATGTATGCGCGTAAAGCTGCTTTGGCAGATTGCGCGAGAGCACATCGGGGACGGACGGACCGCCATTGCTTGGAAAACCGCTGGCGAGGATGATCTTGCGAGCGGTTTCGGTCCTTGCCTCGCCCGCGACGTCGAGATGAAGCCGCAAGTGATCGGCCGCCGGCTCGATACGGAGTAGCTTCGTCCGGTAGCGCACCTCGATGCCGAGCGTCTTGCGGTACCAATCGAGATAGGCCGCCCAATCGATGCGGGAAATACGATCGATCGCTTCATATGCGGCCGCGCCATTCCGCGCTTCATACCAGGCCTGAAAGCTCAATCCGGGCAAGCCAAGCTCGGGTCCGGGCAGGCTTTTCGGCGTCCGCAGCCTGTGCATGCGCGCGCTGCTGAGCCAAGGGCCGGACGACGCCGCATCCTGCGCCGCATCGATCACCGTGACCCTGCCGATGCCGGCACGGCGCAGTGCAAAGGCGAAAGCGCTTCCGGATTGACCGCCGCCGATGATTGCGACGTTGTGGTCGACCCCGTGACGATCCGGCACCCAGTTCTGGGGATCCGGCCCAATCAGACGCAAGGTCTCGCGCGCTACGGCGTCGATATCGGACTGAAACATGTTGCACCCGGATTTCTCTGCATCAGATGCGACCAAATCGTAGAAGCCAGCGACATTCAGTCAATGAAATGGAATGGGTTTTGTTTTGCGGCACGAACAACGAACCCACCGCGGGGTCACGGCGCGTTGAAAGATTTGCTTCGACTGCGCGAAGTGAGCCAGGACGGGCGACGGGACACCCGATCGCCACGTCGGTTATCAGTTGAGCCGATCGGTTCGCGACATCATCTCCTTAATGCGCTCCCGTCGCTAGATTCATGCTCGCGTGGCACCGAACAACGCAAATCCATTTCATCGACTTTTCTCGCCCCGACAACATAGAGTTCGTCTCGATCAAGCCGCCTCGGCGGCGCGTTGGAGATTTTGGAAAGCACGATGTCGACCGCCGGCGTCATCAGCCTCGAACGGGACACGCCCGAGCTTGCACGCAGCTACGAGCAGGCTGGCATCCTCCAGTTTCACCATGGCAAATTCCTCATCGGACCGCTGGCTTTGAAGTCCGGGGATCACGTGCTCGATATCGGCGCCGGCACCGGCCGCCTGACCGAATTCGTCGCGGGACTCGTCGGTCCGGCCGGCCGCGTGATCGGCATCGATCCGCTTGAGAACCGGATCGCCATCGCGCGCCTGCGCGCCTCGGAGACACTGACCTTCGATGTCGGTCGTGCCGAAGACCTTTCACGCTTTGGACCTGCGCAATTCGATGCCGTCTACCTCAACAGCGTCTTCCACTGGATCGCGGACAAGCAGCAGGCGCTGCGTGAAATCGAACGCGTCCTCAAGCCGGGCGGCCGGATCGGGCTGAACGTTCAGGACCCGACCAAACCTCACGAGTCGCGAACCCTGCTCCGCAAGGCGATCGAACAGGCCGGCTTCGGCGAGAGAAGCAGCGAGTCGCATCGCGTGCTCGGAGCCACCGACGACGAGCTCAGGGCGCTGTTCGCCGAGACCGGTTTCGTCGAATACCGGAGCGACCTGCGCTCGCTCGTCGATCTCCACGGCGACGTAAGATCGGTGCTCGGCTGGTCCGAAGCCAGCGCATTCGGCAATTTCCTCGGCGGCTTTTCGCAAGCGGAAAGGGCAGCGATCGACGCGGCCTTTGCCGCGCTGATCGAGACGAAGCGCACCCCCGAGGGGCTGCGTCTCGAACGATATCTGCGTTTCGCTTTCGCGCGCAAGCCGGGATCGCACCCCACCCCTTCCGTCTCGTAGCCGCCCCCCCGACCATCGCATCTGGACATCGAACCATGAGCAACCCACGGCAGCTTGTTCTCAACCTCTTCATCTATCCCGGCGGTCATCACGAAGCTGCGTGGCGCTACAAGGGATCGTCGGCGGAGCGCATTCTCGACATCACCTTTTACCAGGAGCTGGCACAGCGCGCTGAGGCCAGCAAGTTCGACGCCATCTTTTTCGCTGACGGGCCGGCGCTGGCCGACAACGTCCGCTACGCCCAGCGTTTTCGTTTCGAGCCGATCACCTGGCTGGCCGCGATTGCCGCAGTGACCAAGCGCATCGGCCTGATTGCGACGGCATCGACCACCTATACCGAGCCCTACAATCTCGCGCGTATGTTCGCCTCGCTCGACCATCTGAGCAAGGGCCGCGCCGGCTGGAATATCGTGACGACCAGCGCGCCACAGGCCGCGCAAAACTTTGGATTACCCGAGCACCCGCCTCACCACGAGCGCTACGAGCGCGCCCGCGAATATCTCGACGTGATCTCGCGGCTCTGGGACAGCTGGGAGGACGACGCACTCGTCAACGATCCCGCTTCCGGCGTCTTCGCCGAGACCAGTAAGATCCACACGCTCGACCATGTCGGCAAGCATTTTCGGGTGCGCGGCCCGTTGAATATCTCGCGCACGCCGCAGGGCCGGCCGGTCTATGTGCAGGCCGGCTCCTCCGACGATGGCCGCGCCTTCGCCGCGCGCTTTGCGGAAGCCATCTTCACCGCGCACCAGACGCTGGACTCCGCCAAGTCCTTCTATGCGGACATCAAGCGGCAGGCCCGCACCTTCGATCGCGGCCCCGACGAGATCAAGATCCTGCCCGGAATCAGCCCCTTCATCGGCAGCACGCAAGCCGAGGCGGACCGCCTCCAGGACGAGTTCAATGAGCTGATCCAGCCGGAATATTCCCTGACGCAGCTGCGCCAGATGATCGGAATCGATCTCACCGGCTACGATCTCGACGGTCCCGTGCCGCGCCATCTGATCGACACCGCCAGTGCGCGCGGCGTCGCCAGCCGTTTCAAGCTCGTTGTCGACATCGTCGACCGCGAGAAACCGACGATCCGCCAACTCGTCCAGCGCCTCGCCGGCGCGCGCGGCCATTGGGTCATCGCCGGCACGCCGGAGAAGATCGCCGACAACATCCAGACCTGGTTCGAGGGCGGTGCCGCGGACGGCTTCAACGTGATGCCGCCCTGGCTGCCCGGCGGGTTCGATGTCTTTGCCGAGCAGGTCGTCCCGATCCTGCGCAAGCGCGGCTTGTTCCGCGAGGACTACACCGGCACGACGCTGCGCGAGCATTACGGCCTCGCTCGCCCGGCCAGCATCTACTCCAAACAGGTCAAGGCGATCGCCTGACACCGTTCTCCCTCCAAACTGGAACCGTAAGAAGACATGAAGACCGCATTGTTTCTCCTCTCCGGCCTTTTGGCTCTCTCGCCGCTCGCCGCCGGAAACTCCCTGGCGCAGCAGCCCCCGAAGCCCGAGTTGCGGGTCGGTTTCGTGCCAGGTCCGTACATCGACGAGTTCAAGATCGGCGTCGAGCCCGAGCTGAAGCAGAAGGGCTACAAGATCCGCTACGTCGAATTCTCGACCGGCCTTGAAGCCAACAACGCGGTGTTCAAGTCCGAGATCGATGCCAATGTGATGCAGCACACGGTCTTTCTCGACTCCTACAACGAGCGCCAGAAGACCGATCTCGTCGGCATCGTCCACGTCCCGACGCCCCCGATGGGCCTCTATTCGAAGAAGCACCCGCTGGGCACGCCGATCAAGCCGGGCTCCAGCGTGGCGGTGCCGAACGATCCGGTCAATCTACAGCGCGCGCTGTGGGTGCTGCGCGATCTCGGCCTGATCGAGATACGCGACAGCAAGCCGGTCGATGTCACCGAGCTCGATGTCATCAAGAATCCCGGCGGTATCAAGCTGGTGCCGCTGGAGGCCGCGCAGGCCCCGCGGGCGCTCGACGACGTCGACTTCGCCGCCATCCAGGGCAACTTTGCGATCTTCAGCGGGCTGAAGCTGACCAACGCCTTTGCACTGGAGAAGATGACGACGCCCTATGTCAACGTGCTCGCGGTGAAGAAGGCGAACGCCAACGCCGATTGGGCCCAGGACATCGTCGCCGGCTACAAGTCCCCGGCGTTCAAGACGGCGATCAAGGCCGATCATTTCTATGACGGCTTCACCTTGCCCGACTACATGAAGTGAAGGATCCACGAAGCAGCAGCGGCACACAGGTCCACCATGTTCGAATTCACACTGGAATGGATCGGCCTTCGCTCTCCCGCTGAGCGGGCGACCTACGCGCGAGCGGTGACCGATCGCATGGGAAGGCATGAGGCATTGATCCTCCCTTTGATGCTGCTGATCGCGTTCCTGTTCGTGCTTGGCCTGTTGACGGGCGCGCACCTGCACGAGCGCGCCGACCGGACCCTTCTGTATGCCTCGTTCGGCAGCATGGGAATGCCCATGCTACCGTTGCTGGCGGACTCCTGCCGCAGGCCGCTGAACGCCGGTTCCACACGGCAGCTTCGGCACGCCGACGTTCTCGCGCTGCTCGCCAACGGCTGATCCAACGCCTCCGCACTCCCTACACCGCATGAAAATCATTCCTCGCGAAACAGCGCCATGGAATTTTCTGCTCGAACAGATGACGGTCTCAGTGCGATCCAACCAAACTGATCGTGGCCAACGGCTGGCGATGTTCAACATGTTACCGCTCGTGATAGCGTTGTCGGGTTCTCGCCCTACAATGTTGTCCGGAGTGAACATGAGCTACGTCATCTCGCTGCATTCAAGCTTCGCCAGCTGGCTCGAACAGGCACGCGGATGGTTCCGGCGCTCGCTGCGGCCGCAGACGGGCGGCCCGAACGATGACCAAGGCGGCCATCAGGATGACCTTTACGAGATCTTCCTGTTCGGACCTCACGGCTGAGAACTCTACGCAAGCGCCGGCCCCGAGCTTCCCCTGACACAAAGGTAATCAGACAATGACCGACGCTGCGTTGCAGCTCGCCGAGACTGGCCGCCGCCTCGACGCCATCGACCGCAAGATCCTGACAGTGCTTCAGGAGGACGCCTCACTCTCGGTGGCCGAAATCGGCGACCGGGTCGGCCTGTCCTCCACGCCCTGCTGGAAGCGCATCCAGCGCCTTGAGGCCGACGGCGTGATCCTGAAGCGCGTTGCGCTGGTCGACCAGAACAAGATCGGCCTCGGCCTTTCGGTGTTCGTCTCGGTGGAAAGCTCCGATCACTCCGATGCCTGGCTGAAGCGTTTCGCCACGGCGGTCAGCGCCATGCCCGAGGTGATGGAATTCTACCGCATGGCCGGCGACGTCGACTACATGCTCCGCGTCGTCATTCCGGACATGCCGAGCTACGACGTGTTCTACAAGAAGTTGATCCACGCCGTCCCGCTCAAGAACGTCACCTCGCGTTTCGCGATGGAGAAGATCAAGTCGATCACGGCTCTGCCGGTGCCAGCGGCGGTGGCGGACTAGGGCGATAGTGGGAAGCGACTCCACCCCAACGCAGCGGTTGGGCGAACTACAGCACGGTGCCGTTCCGCACACATGCATAATGCCTACCGGTGATCCGATGTGTTCGCCGCAGTACCCGATTCTACGATGAGATTGCGGCAGACCTGCTCGAGTGGGCCTCCGGGATCTATATTGGGACGAAAGCGGAAGGAAACTATTTCCAAACGCGCCAAAAGATCTCGTGGGAATGGAGCCGCTTATATAGCGAACTCAGCAGCTTAGGCGCTGGCTGGGGCGGGAGGGATCGAACCTCCGAATGGCGGAATCAAAATCCGCTGCCTTACCGCTTGGCTACGCCCCATCAGGCGACCTCGAGACGGCGGAAGAACCGGCTACCGCAGATTCCCTCGGGTCGCAGTCGGTCTATAGGGTGCGGCACGCCATTTCAACCGCCTGGAGGGGCAAACTACCACAGCCTCGGGATCGGCGGCGCCACACTCTATTATGTAGCATTATATAGGGTCCAGACGGGAGACCCCCTGTCCGGAGCCGATCCGTCCGGCGTCCGGACAGTTGAGACCGCCGGCATTTCATGGGAATACCGCGGCCCAGACCAGTCTCCGGGGAGTGAACCATGACATACCGCGTGCCGATCTCTGACATGCTGCTGTCGCTCAACCATGGCGCCGGCCTGAAGGCGGCGGTGGACGCCGGCCATTACGGCGATTTCGACGCCGACATTGCGGCCGCCGTGCTCGAGGAAGCCGGCAAGTTCGCCACCGACGTGCTGGCGCCGCTCAACAAGGTCGGCGACGAGCACGGCATCAAGCTCGACGACGGCAAGGTCACGACCGCGCCGGGCTGGCCCGACGCCTACAAGCGCTGGACCGAGGGCGGCTGGAACGCGGTCTCGGGCCCTGAGGATTTCGGCGGCCAAGGCCTGCCGCTGGCGATCAACGCCGCCTGCACCGAGATCTGGAGCGCCGCCAACGTCGCCTTCGGCCTCTGTCCGCTGCTGACGGCCTCGGCGATCGAGGCGCTGGATGCCCACGGCAGCGACGAGCTGAAGAAAATCTATCTCGAAAAGCTCGTCTCCGGCGAATGGACCGGCACCATGCAGCTGACCGAGCCGCAGGCCGGCTCCGACGTCGGCGCGCTGCGCACCCGCGCCGAAAAGCAGGCCGACGGCACCTATCGCATCAAGGGAACGAAGATCTTCATCACCTATGGCGAGCACGACATGACCGACAACATCGTGCATTTCGTGCTCGCGCGCCTGCCCGACGCGCCCGCCGGCACCAAGGGAATCTCGCTCTTCCTCGTGCCGAAATTCATGGTCAATGCAGACGGATCGCTCGGAGCACGCAACGATATTTTCGCCAGCGGCGTCGAGCACAAGCTCGGCATGCATGCCTCGCCCACCTGCACCATGACGATGGGCGACCATGGCGGCGCGATCGGCTTTTTGGTGGGCGAAGAGAACCAGGGCATGCGCTGCATGTTCACGATGATGAACCAGGCGCGGCTCGGCGTTGGCCTCGAGGGCGTCGGCGTCGCCGACCGCGCCTATCAGCAGGCGCTCGCCTATGCGCAGGAGCGCAAGCAGGGCCGCGCCATCGGCAAGAAGGGCGAAGGCTCGGACGCGATCTTCGTGCATCCCGACGTCAAGCGGATGCTGATGCGGATGCGGGCGCAGACCGCTGCCGCGCGCACCATCTGCTACGCCACCGCCGTCGCGCTCGACGTCTCCATCCGCGCGACGGATCCGAAGGTGCGCGCCGACGCGGCCGCGCGCGCGGCGCTGCTGACGCCGATGGCCAAGGGCTATTCCACCGACATTGGCAACGAGGTCGCCTATCTCGGCGTGCAGGTGCACGGCGGCATGGGTTTCATCGAGGAAACGGGCGCCGCGCAGCATTATCGCGACGCGCGCATCACCGCGATCTACGAGGGCACCAACGGCATCCAGGCGATCGACCTCGTCACGCGCAAGCTCGCCGCCAATGGCGGCGCTGCCGTGTGTGCCCTGCTCGACGAGCTCTCGGCCATCGTCAAGCAGGTCGAAGCTTCCAACGATCCCGCTTTCGGCACCACCGGCACCAAGTTGCGCGAGGCGCTGGAGGCGTTGACGCGCACCAGCAAATGGCTGCTGGAGCGCGTGACGTCCGCACCGAACGAGGCGCTGGCCGGCGCGACGCCTTACTTGCAGCAGTTCGGCGCGACGCTCGGCGGCTGCATGCTGGCCTCCGAAGCTCTCGCCGCGAAGGCTGACGGCAATACGGACGCAGCGCGCTACGTCTCGCTCGCGCGTTTCTTCGCCGAGAACATCACTGTGCAGGCCGGTGCGCTCGAGCGCACCGTGACGGAGAGCGCGGAGTCGGTCGCGGCGGCGGATGCGGTGTTGCTGGGATAAGGGGCCAACTGCCAACCCGACATCCTGAGGTGCGAGCAATGCGACGCAAAGCGTCGGGTGGGGAGCCTCGAAGGATGCACGGCCGAGATGCAGCAGCCGGGCCGTCGCCCTTCGAGGCCTCCGCTTCGCTCCGGCACCTCAGGGCGACGGTGACAGAGTGTGCGAATCTTCCGGCCTCTTCCCCGGCCGCCACAGCACGATTCCCGCGGCGACGAGATCCAGCATCACGCACATCGCAAACGCGGTCGTGTAGTTGCCCTCAAAGCTGCGCACGAGGCCGACGATGCCTGGGCCGAAGGCGCTGACGATGCCGCTGATCGAGGTGCCCAATCCCATCGCGGCGGCAAAGGCAGCGGAGCCGAGCTCGCGCTGGATGATCAGCGGCGGGAACGTGATCATGTTGCCGATCGAGAAGCCGTAGACGGCGCAGCACGCCAGCAGCACGGTCGGATTAGTGCTTTGAAGAAGCACGAACAGCGCCGCCGCCTGGCTCGTCATCGAGGCCGCACAGGTGAGCCGCGGATCGAGCCGGTCGACGAACAGGCCGAGCGACAGGCGCCCGACCACCGCCATCGCGGCCATGATCGTCACCGCAAGGCCCGCGTTGGCGCGACCGATCAGCGGTTCGAGGAACGTCACCTGGTGGATGATGAACCCCATCTGCGCCAGCAGCGCGACGGCGATCGGCAGCACCATGGTCCAGAACGCCGCATTGGCGAGCAGCGCCTTGCGCGAACGGGCCGGCGTCACCGTGCCCGCACCGGACGGTCGTCTGCCCGATGCCAGTGAGGTCCCGGCCGGCCAGCCGATGAAGCCGACGACCACCGGCAGCACCAGCACCACCATGATGATCGTTGCCGCCAGCATCGCCGAGCGGAAGCCGATGCTGCCGGTGAGCGACAGCAGCAGCGGAACGAGGATGATCCCGCCGCAGGTGGCCCCGTTGAAGGCGAGGCTGAGCGCGAGGCCGCGGCGGCGGTCGAACCAGGAATTCAGCACGGTCGCAATCACCACGGTGCCCATGCCGGTCCAGCCGACCGACATCAGCGCATAGGCGAGATAAAGCTGCCAGGGCGTCTCCATCACTGCCAGCAGCACGGTCGAAGCTCCCAGCGCGGACAGCCCGCACAGGATCAGCGAGCGCAGCCCGACGCGGGCGAGGAGATCGTCGGTGAAGATGACGAGGACGGAGGTCAGGAGAAACGAGAAGGTGCTGGCCGCGGAGACCAGCGTGCCCGGCCAGCCATGGGCGCGCTGGAGCTCGGCGAGATAGACGCCCTGGCCGTAGAGGCCGAAGCCGAACATGAAGAAGGCCATCAGGAAGCAGGCCAGCACGACGCGCCAGCCGCGGTAGGACAGCGAAGATTCGTCAACGCTCGTTGCGGCAACCATCAATCGCGCAATCGGCCAGATGGAACGGCAGAAGGCACGATCGTGCCTCACAACCAATGGTCTTTCAAACAAAACATTGTAGCCATTTGTTGCAGCGCGCAATGGAGCGTGCAAGACAATACAACCGGCGCGATCTGACGCGATGGGGCGGACGGAAGAGAGTTATGGCAGCGGTGTCATCCGCCGGGCTCACGGAATAGCTTTCGAAAAGGTCGCGCGGGCGGATTGGCACGCCTGCAAGATGATGTAGGCTGATGTTTGCGAGACTCGCCAAGGTCAAGCGTCTCGGCGAGCCCAGGGGGTCCTTATGCCGAACGGCAATATCATCGTCACTGAAGAGCGTGGAACGCGCGTGATCACGCTGCGCCGCCCTGGCAAGAAGAATGCGATCACGCAGGACATGTACCGGGAGATGAGCCACGCGATCGACACCGCGCAGAACAATCCCGACATCCGCTGCATGATCATCACCGGCGGCTCCGGCGTATTCACGGCCGGTGACGATATCGACGATTTTCTCCACGCCGATACGGCGCGCCCGGAGACGCTGTCGAACGGCGCCAAGTTTCTCTATTCGCTCGCCCTCAACACCAAGCCGATCATCGCAGCCGTGGATGGTGCGTCGATCGGAATGGGCACCGTGATGCTGTTTCATTGCGACTACGTGCTCGCCTCGACGGCCGCGACGTTCTCCGCGCCCTACATCAAGCTCGGGCTCGTTCCGGTCGGCGCGGCCAGCCTCCTGATGCCGAACACGATGGGGTACCAGCGTGCCTTCGCGATGCTGGTGATGGGGCGAACCTTCACCGCCGCGGAAGCCGAAGCCGCAGGCTTCGTCAACAGCGTGGTCTCGCCGGGACATACCGAGGTCGAGGCGCGCAAGGTGGCGCGCGAGATCTGCCGGCTGCCGGCCGAGGCCGTCGCGACCTCGCGCAAACTGCTGCGCACCCCGCCGGAAGGATTGACCCGCCGCATCGACCAGGAGGCCCATCTGTTCGGCGAGCGGCTGAAATCGGACGATGCCGTGGCTGCGTTCAACGCGTTCGCGAACAGGAAGAAGCGGTGAGCTGTTCCCTCTGCCCTAGCGGGAGAGGGTGGCTCGCCGCGTAGCGGCGAGACTGGTGAGGGGTTCTACCCGCGAGCACCTCTCTCACATTGGTACTCGCGGAGAGATACCCCTCATCCGGCGCCATAGCCGAAGCTTCGCTTCGGCGTTCCCAAGAACGGCGGCCGAAGGCCGCCTATGCCACCTTCTCCCACAAGGGGAGAAGGAAGAAAGTGCGGCACGTTCACGATAATGCATCGTGAACTCCTCGCGCGGAACGACTAGTCTCGATGCCATGCAATACCGATCCATCCTTGCTGCGCTCGCCCTCGCGCTAGCCCCCCTGCCCTCCTCCGCCCAGCCCGCCGCACCCGTCGAGCTGCGCATTCTCGCGATCAACGATTTCCACGGCAATCTGCGGCCGCCGCCGGGCGGGATCCGCATCAATGACCCCGAGGACAAGGCCAGGAAGGTGATGGTCGCGGCCGGCGGCGCCGAGTACATGGCGACGCTGGTCAAGCAGCTGCGCGAGGGGCACAAGAACACGATCTTCGTTGCCGCCGGCGATCTGATCGGGGCGAGCCCGTTCCTGTCCGCGATGTTTCACGACGAGCCCTCGATCGAGTCGCTCTCGATGATGGGCCTTGCGATCACCTCGGTCGGCAATCACGAGTTCGACGAGGGCAGGACCGAGCTCTTGCGGATGCAGAACGGCGGCTGCCATCCGGTCGACGGCTGCCAGGGGCCGCATCCGTTCCTAGGTGCCAAATTCCATTATCTCGCGGCCTCCACGGTGGAGACGGCAACCGGCAAGACCGTGCTGCCGCCTTACGAGATCAGGGAGTACGAGGGCATTCCCGTTGCCTTCATCGGACTGACGCTGAAGGAGACAGCGGGCATCGTGTCGCCATCAGGCATCGCAGGACTCGAATTCCGCGACGAGGCCGAGACGGTGAATGCGCTGGTGCCGCAATTGAAGGCGGGTGGCGTCGAGGCGATCGTGGTGCTGATCCACCAGGGCGGCGAGCCCTCGGGCGACTACAATGAATGCCCTGCGATTACCGGGCCCATCGTCGACATCGTGAGAAAGTTCGATCGCGCGGTCGACGTCGTCGTCAGCGGCCACACCCACCGCGCCTATGTCTGCGATATCGACGGCCGGCTCGTCACCAGCGGCGACAAATACGGCACGCTGGTCACGGCGATCGACCTCGAGCTCGATCCTGTGACCCGCGACATCGTCGGCGCGAAGGCCGAGAACGTCATCGTGGCCAATGCCCCGCTCGCGAAGGACCCCGAACAGACCGCGCTGATCGAGGCCTATGACAAGCTGTCCGCGCCGATCGCCAACCGGCCGGCCGGATCGGTGACGCAGACGTTGTCGCGCGTTCCGAACGAGGCCGGCGAAAGCGCGCTCGGCGATGTCATCGCGGATGCGCAGCTCGCCGCGACCAGGGACGGCAAGGATGGCGGCGCCGTCATCGCGCTCACCAATCCCGGCGGCATCCGCACCGATATCGTCCCGAAGGAGAACGGCGCGATAACTTTCGGCGATGTCTTCGCCAGCCAGCCGTTTCGCAACCGCCTTGTCACCATGACGCTGACCGGCAGCCAGCTCAAGGACATGCTGGAACAGCAATGGCTCGATCCGAAGCGGCCGCGGATCCTGCAGGTGTCGAACGGGTTCCGCTACACCTGGGACAGCGCGAAGCCGTTCGGCGAGCGCGTGATCGCAGAGAAGATGACGCTCAACGGCAGGCCGATCGAGCAGGCCAGCGGCTACCGCGTCACCCTCAATGATTATCTCGCCGTCGGCGGCGACGGCTTCACGGTCGCCAAGCAGGGCTCGGCGCCACAATATGGCGGCTACGACGCCGACGCACTGTTCGCCTTTTTCCGGGCGCACGGGCCGATCGGCCCGCTGCCTCCGACTCGCATCCTGCGCGTGAATTGATCCGGATCAAACCGGCCGGAACGGGACAACCCTTTGCCATTTGTAACCAAGCGCATAGATTGGTTTGGCATTGCGTTTTGGCGCGAGATGCGCCAAGCGACGGCAAGAGCCCGCATCCCATGAGGCCGACCTGATGAGCACGCTTCTTCTTTCCCACAAGGCCTGCCTCGACCACGTCACGCCGCCTGGACACCCCGAACGACCGGACCGCCTGCGCGCGGTGGAGGAAGCGCTGTCGCACGAGCGTTTCCAGTTTCTCGTGCGCGATCAGGCGCCGGAGGGCGATCTCGACCTCGTCTCGCTCTGCCACAACGAGCACTACGTCACAGAGCTGCGCCACATCGCGCCGACCAGCGGCCAGGTCTATATCGATGGCGACACCTCGATGTCGCCGGGCACATGGGAAGCGGTGATGCGTGGCGTCGGCGGTGCGGTGGCGGCGACCGAAGCGGTGATGGCGGGCGAGCACCGCAACGCCTTCGTCGCGGTGCGCCCGCCGGGCCATCACGCCGAGATCGGCAAGCCGATGGGCTTCTGCTTCTTCGACAACGTCGCGATCGCCGCGCGCCATGCGCAGCGCAAATACGGCATCAAGCGCGCGGCCATCGTCGATTTCGACGTGCATCACGGTAACGGCACGCAGGACATCTTCTGGTCCGACCCGACCGTGATGTACTGCTCGACGCACCAGATGCCGCTGTTTCCGGGCACCGGCGCGAAGAGCGAGCGCGGCGACCACGACACCATCGTCAACGCGCCGCTGGCCTCGGAAGACGGCGGCCCCGAGTTCCGCTCCGCGTTCGAGAATTTGATTTTGCCGCAGCTCGAAAAATTCAGCCCCGAGCTGCTCATCATCTCGGCCGGCTTCGATGCGCATTACCGCGATCCGCTGGCGTCGCTGAACCTGCGCGCGGAGGATTATGCCTGGGTGACGCGCAAGCTGATGGACCTCGCCGACAAGTCTGCCGGGGGGCGCATTGTTTCGGTGCTCGAGGGCGGCTATGACCTGCAAGGATTGAAAGAATCTGTTACGGCGCATGTCGGCGCCCTGATGGGCGCCTGAAAGCACTCGCCACATTAAGCCCGCAAAACCCGCCTTCACTCCGGGGAAAGCGAATCGGGCGATCGGAAGCGGATATGGCCGAAAGTACCCAAGTCGACGTCTCCAGGCTCACCTTCGAGCGCGCGATCGAGGAACTCGAAACGATCGTGAAGCGGCTCGAGGACGGCAAGGTGCCGCTCGAGGAATCCGTGACGATCTACGAGCGCGGCGAGGCCTTGAAGCGCCGCTGCGAGGAACTGTTGCGCCAGGCCGAGGCCCGTGTCGACAAGATCACCACCGATGCCAGTGGCCAGCCCACCGGCACCGCGCCGCTCGACGTCCAGTAACGTCGAGGGCCCCCCGCTCCAGATCTGAAGCCTGCATTTTTCATGATCGCACGCTGTTGGATTCCCGGGCGCGGCGGACCGACCGGGACAAGGATCCGGGAACCCTCTCCGGAGGGCCTCCGCCCCTGGAATCCGCCGCAAAAGCCCTTGCTTGCGGCCGAAATCCAGCCGCGGAACCGGACGAGAATGGAACCCCTCACCCGGTGCTGCGATTAACCACTTCTGGCCCGGGGGTTGCACGTGCATGCCCGTAATCGGCCCAGCGGGTTGGCTTTGGCCCAAGCTTTGGTGTAAAGCTGCGCGGAGTGTGGCTTTTTGTAAGCCTTGCGTAGGCACTGATTACCAACGACAAGCGCTTCAAATTGCTAATGAAATTGGCTGGGACGGACGAAGCCGATCTAAGTGACAGGGGTCACAGAGACTGAACCGGAGCGTACCAAAGCTCACCTAAGCTTGACGACGGGGCCTTGCCCCATGCAGGTGGCTCCGACGGTTTGAGGACTCGCGCTGCGCCGATATTGTGCAAACCCATCGCGCACCGGAACGATCTTCCGGCGCTGACAAATTGGAAATCGCCGTGAACGCATACAGTAAGACGCCGCTTCTCGACACCATCCGGACGCCGGAAGACCTGCGCAAGCTCAAGATCGAGCAGGTTCGCCAGGTCGCCGACGAGCTGCGGCAGGAGACGATCGACGCCGTCTCGGTGACCGGCGGTCACTTCGGCGCGGGCCTCGGCGTGGTCGAGCTCACGACCGCGATCCATTACGTCTTCGATACGCCGCGGGACCGCCTGATCTGGGACGTCGGCCACCAGGCCTATCCCCACAAGATCCTCACCGGCCGGCGCGACCGCATCCGCACCCTGCGCACCGGCGGCGGCCTGTCCGGCTTCACCAAGCGCAGCGAGAGCGACTACGATCCGTTCGGCGCGGCACATTCCTCGACCTCGATCTCTGCCGGCCTCGGCATGGCCGTGGCGCGCGACCTCTCCGGCGGCAAGAACAACGTTATCGCCGTGATCGGTGACGGTGCGATGTCGGCGGGCATGGCCTATGAGGCCATGAACAATGCGGGTGCGATGAACTCGCGCCTGATCGTCATCCTCAACGACAACGACATGTCGATCGCCCCGCCGGTCGGCGCCATGAGCGCCTATCTGTCGCGGCTCTACTCAGGCAAGACCTATCGCACGCTGCGCGAGGCGGCCAAGCAGATCAACAAGCGCCTGCCCAAGATCATCGCCAACCGCGCCAACCGGGTCGAGGAATATTCGCGCGGCTTCATGATGGACGGCGGCACGCTGTTCGAGGAGCTCGGCTTCTACTACGTCGGCCCGATCGACGGCCATAACCTCGACCACCTCCTGCCCGTGCTGAAGAACGTGCGCGACATGGAGGAAGGCCCGATCCTGGTTCACGTCGTGACGCAGAAGGGCAAGGGTTACGGCCCGGCGGAAGCTTCCGCGGACAAGTACCATGCCGTCGTCAAGTTCGACGTCGCGACCGGCACGCAGGCCAAGGCCAAGCCGAATGCTCCGGCCTACCAGAACGTGTTCGGCCAGAGCCTCGTCAAGGAAGCGCAGAAGGACGACAAGATCGTCGCCATCACGGCGGCGATGCCGTCCGGCACCGGCGTCGATATCTTCAACAAGGCGTTCCCGGACCGCACCTTCGACGTCGGTATCGCCGAGCAGCACGCGGTGACCTTCGCCGCCGGTCTTGCCAGCGAAGGTTACAAGCCGTTCTGCGCGATCTACTCGACCTTCCTGCAGCGCGGCTACGACCAGATCGTGCATGACGTCGCGATCCAGAATCTGCCCGTCCGCTTCGCCATCGACCGCGCCGGCCTGGTCGGCGCCGACGGCGCGACGCATGCCGGCTCGTTCGACAACGCCTATCTCGGCTGTCTGCCCAATATGGTGATCATGGCGGCGGCGGACGAGGCCGAATTGGTGCACATGGTGGCGACCCAGGTCGCGATCAACGACCGTCCGAGCTCGCTGCGCTACCCACGCGGCGAAGGCCGCGGCATCGAGATGCCAGAAGTCGGCATTCCGCTCGAGATCGGCAAGGGCCGCATGATCCGCCAGGGCAGCAAGATCGCCCTGCTCTCGTTCGGCACCCGCCTCGCCGAATGCGAGAAGGCCGCCGACGAGCTCGCCGCCCACGGCCTGTCGACCACGATCGCGGATGCGCGCTTCATGAAGCCGCTCGACACCGAGCTGGTGCTCAAGCTCGCCCGCGACCACGAAATCCTGATCACGATCGAGGAAGGCTCGATCGGCGGCTTCGGCTCGCATGTCGCGCAGTTCCTGACCGATCAGGGCGTGCTCGACACCGGCATGGTCAAGTTCCGCTCGATGGTGCTGCCGGACGTGTTCCAGGACCACGACACGCCCGCCGCGATGTACGCCCGCGCCGGCCTCGACGCCAAGGGTATCGTCGCCAAGGTGTTCGAAGCGCTCGGCAAGGACGTGAAGGCCGAGACGGTCAAGCTGGCTTGATACGTCCTAGAGGGGCACTGGACCCACCTCTCCCATAGGGAGAGGTCGGTCGCGCAAGCGATCCGGGTGAGGGGTTCAGGTCCCACGTGAGAGCGTAACCCCTCACCCGCGCCTTCGGCGCGACCTCTCCCTCCTGGAGAGGTTTTGCACCGCCGACGCCGCGGCAACTCGATGCCTCCTTGGTCGGTGGTCCCATGAAAATCTATCTGGCAGGTCCTGACGTGTTCCTGCCGGATGCGGTCGAGATCGGCCGGCGCAAGGTCGATATCTGCGCGGCGCACGGGCACACCGGCCTCTATCCCCTCGACAACGCGATCGACCTCACCGCGCCCGACGTCTCGCGGCAGATCTTTTGCGGCAACGAGGCGATGATGGATGCGGCCGATGCCATCATCGCCAACCTCACCCCGTTCCGCGGCGCCGGCGCCGATCCCGGCACCGTCTACGAGCTCGGCTACATGGCCGGCCGCCGCAAATTCTGCCTAGCCTATTCCAACGACGGCGCCGTCTATGCCGACCGCGTCGGCCGGTTCATGGAGGTCACGTCCGAAGACGGGCGGCTGCTCGATGCCCAGGGGTTGACGGTCGAGGATTTCGGCCTCGTCGACAACCTCATGATGATCCACGCGCTGGAGCTGCACGGCTGCCCGCTGGTGACGCCGGCCACGATGCCCATCGACGTCTGGCACGATCTTGCCGCGTTCGAGACTTGCGTCCGGATCGCGGCCGCGCGATTGATCGCTAAATAAGCGCAAATTCTCGTTGGAGAGCCAATGTCCCCTGCCCGCAAGCGCGCGGATGTATTGCTGGTCGAGCGCGGCCTGTTCGAGAGCCGGGCACGGGCGCGCGCGGCGATCGAGGCCGGCCTCGTCACCGCCGATGAGAAGAAGGTTTCAAGACCGTCGGAGACCATCGCCGAGGACGCAGTGATCCAGGCTGATCCCGCGCACCCCTACGTCTCGCGCGGCGGCGTCAAGCTCGCGGGCGCGCTGGAGCGTTATCCGATCGAGATCGAGGATCATGTCTGCCTCGACGTCGGTGCCTCCACCGGCGGCTTCACCGAAGTGCTGCTGGCGAACGGCGCAAGCCTGGTGTTCGCGATCGATGTCGGAACCGGCCAGCTGCATCCCTCGCTGCGCGGTCATCCCAAGATCGTGTCGATGGAGGAGACGGATATCCGCGCCTATGACGGCAGGCGCCTGCCGGCGCGGCCGGACGTCGTGGTGATCGACGTCAGCTTCATCTCGCTCAAGAGCGTGCTGCCGGTGGCGCTGTCGCTCGCGGCCGCGCCCATGAGCCTGCTGGCGCTGATCAAGCCGCAATTCGAGGCTGACAGGAAGCACAACAAGAAGGGCATCATCCGCGACGCCGCCGTGCACAAGGAGATCTGCGACGACATCGCGGCGTTTGCGGCCTCGCTCGGCTGCACCGACGTCGAGGTGTTCCCCTCCTCGATCGCGGGCGGCGACGGCAACATCGAATTCTTCCTGGGCGCGCGCCGTGGTTGAGCGCTTGACCATCGATCATGTCGGCCATCGCGGCGACGGCGTCTCGCTCACCACGCGCGATGCGGTCTATGTGCCCTATACGCTTGCCGGCGAGACCGTCGAGGTCGACCACGTCGCGGGGCACCATCCCGACCGCCGCAAGCTGCTGGCGGTGGACGTCGCCAGCCCCGAGCGCATCGAACCGTTCTGTCCGCATTTCGGCGTCTGCGGCGGCTGCGCCATCCAGCACTGGGCCGCGGAGCCGTATCATGCCTGGAAGCGCCGCATCGTGGTGGAGACGCTGGCGCAGGCCGGCCTCGACTGCGAGGTGGCACCGCTGGTCGATGCCCATGGCGCGGGGCGCAGGCGCATCACGCTGCATGGCCGCTTCGGCACGCATGACGTCCTCAAGGTCGGCTTCTCGGCGACGAGCTCGCATGACGTCATCCCGATCCATCGCTGCCCGATCCTCGATCCCGCACTCGAGGGCGCGCTCGATGCGGCCTGGGCGATCGCAGAGCCACTGACGTCGAAAATGCCGGTGACGAAGCCGCTCGACATCCAGGTCACGGCCACCATCAACGGCCTCGACGTCGACGTGCGCGGCTCCGGCCCACTGCCGACGCCGCTGGTCACCGCGCTGTCGCGCATCGCCGGACAGCATCGCCTCGCACGGCTGACGCGCCATGGCGAGTTGGTGCTGCAACGCCTCGCGCCGACGGTGCGAATGGGCCGCGCCGAGGTGACGCTGCCGCCCGGCTCGTTCCTGCAGGCCACCGTCGCCGGCGAAGAGACGCTGGCCGCGCTCGTCGCAGAGCGCGTCGGCAAGGCCAAGGAGGTCCTCGATCTCTTCTGCGGCGTCGGACCGTTTGCGTTGCGGCTCGCCGAGAAGGCGCGTGTCACCGCCTGTGACAGCGACCCCGGCGCGATCGCAGCGCTCGCAAAGGCAGCGCGCACGCCGGGGCTCAAGCCAATCAAGGCCGAGCCGCGCGACCTGTTCCGCCGCCCGCTGGTGCCGCCGGAGCTGCGCGACTTCGATGCCGTGGTGTTCGATCCCCCGCGCCAGGGCGCGCAGGCGCAGGCGCTGAAGCTTGCCGCGAGCAAAGTGCCGGCGGTGGTCGCCGTCTCCTGCAACGTCGCCACCTTCGCCCGCGACGCACGAATCCTGATCGACGGCGGCTACAGGATCGAGAGCGTGGTGCCGGTCGACCAGTTCCGGCACACGCCGCATGTGGAGCTGGTGGCGAAGTTCACACGCTGATTTTGCTAGCGGCGCAGCCCGCTCAGCGCCGGCGACTCGCCGGGCAGCATGTTCGACCTGATATCGCTGTCCATGCGGCCCGAGTCCTGCTGGATGAACCCGGCCCCGAACGACAGGCTGAGGTTGGAGGTCGGCTTGAACTCGACACCCGCGAATGCGCTGTATCCCGGTGCGGCGCCGGATGTCAGCGGCGCAATCGAGCTGCCGATGCCGTTGCCGAATTTCAGCGTGTCGAACCCGGCAAAGAACGTGACGGGCATGCCGCCCGCGGTCTTGGTGTTGTAGCCGAACTGCGTGCTGTCATAGGAGAGCGCGCTGAAATTGCCGGCGAGGCCAGTCTGGCTGAGGCCGCTCCAATTCAGGTTGCCACGCTGGCTGCCGACGAAGAAGCCGTTGGCAAAGCTGGTACGTCCACCTGCGTCACCGGCATTGAAGCCCGGATAATTGGCGTAAGCCTCGGAGCTCTGGCCATCGCTGCCGCCATAGCCGAAGGCCCCACCCGGGATCCAATATCTGAGGGGTGCGACTTGCGCATGAGCGGGCGCTCCGCAATAGCAGAGCATGGCGAAGAGAGTGGCGAGAACACAGGAACGAGCAGGGCTAGGCATTCAGGCGACCGTCAAAAAGCGCGCGAATTATACGCCCGGGAGCGTGCGAATACCAGCGACGCGGTGCCACTGATGCGGCCTCCAGTTCCCGATCACCTCTTCCTGACGCGTTGAACCTCCTCCACGTCGGATTGACCCATTTAAGGAACGCGCGCAAGCTCCCGCCCGCGCTTTGAATGCGCAGACCTGTGAAAATGCCCGTCATTGCATGGAGGCTATCATGGAGGTCAATTCCGACAGGTTGAATGCCTTTATGGGCAAGATGATCACCGAGGTGGGGGCGGCAATGAACGCCTCGCTGGTCCTGCTCGGCGACAAGCTGGGCCTTTACCGCGCCCTCGCCGCCAAGGGGCCGATGAACTCCGCCGAGCTCGCCAGCGCCACCGGGACGACCGAGCGTTATGTCCGCGAATGGCTCTCGAGCCAGGCGGCATCCGGCTACGTCGAATACGACACTGCTTCAGGAAAATTCTCGATGCTGCCGGAGCAGGCGATGGCGCTTGCGGATCAGGACAGCCCGGTATTCCTCGGCGCGGTCGGCAATGTCATTGCCGCGGCGTTTCTCGACGAGCCGAAGGTCACCGACGCGTTCAAGACCGGCAAGGGTGTCGGCTGGAACCGGCGCAGCGAGTGCCTGTTCTGCGGCACCGCCCGCTTCTTCCGCACCGGCTATATGCATCATCTCGTGCAGGAGTGGCTGCCGGCGCTCGACGGCGTCGTGGACAAGCTGACGCGCGGCGCCAAGGTCGCCGATGTCGGCTGCGGCCACGGCGTCTCGACGCGGCTGATGGCGGAAGCCTTCCCGAACTCGCGCTTCTACGGCTTCGACTATCACGAGGGCTCGATCGAGGCGGCACGGAAAGCGGCCAACGAGGCAAAGCTGGGCGACCGGGTCTCCTTCGCCGTTCACTCCGCCAAGTCCTATCCGGCCGAAGGCTACGATCTCGTCTGCTTTTTCGATTGCCTGCACGACATGGGCGATCCCGTCGGCGCCATCAGCCACGTGCGCGAGACCATGGCCAAGGACGGCACCTGCATGCTGGTCGAGCCGTTTGCAGGCGATCGCCTCGAAGACAATCTCAATCCGGTCGGGCGCGTCTACTATGCGGCCTCGACCATGATCTGCACGCCGGCCTCGCTCGACCAGGAGGTGGGCCTCGCGCTGGGCGCGCAGGCCGGCGAAGCGCGGCTGCGCAAGGTCGCGCGCGAAGGCGGCCTGTCGCGCTTCCGCCGCGCCGCGGAGACGCCGTTCAATCTGATCCTCGAAGCGCGGATCTGACGTTTCTCACACGGCCCGTGGAGGCGGCATACGGCCATGCCGATGCCGCAGCCTCGCTGCACACCGACCCTCGCGCTGCAACGTAAGCTGGCGGCCGAAGCGCCGAACGGCGGCGTGCCCCCGTTGCCGCCGCTTGCGGCGAAACCGTCGACTTGGCGCGATTCCATCATCGCTCCCCGAGGTGGCCGCCTTAGGATGACGGTGTTCTCGCCAGGGCGGCGCGTTCAGGCGGTCTTGTCGACAGAGGACGACGAATCCGCCGGCGGATATTTCGTCACGGGCACCATGAAGGACTTGCTGCCAACCCGATAGATGATCTTGCCGTTCTTGCCGTCGTCGGTCGCGATCTGCGCCTGGCCGAACATGATGGCGTTCTTGTACACGTAGCCGGTACCCTGACGGGTGACGCCGTCGGTGGTGACGATGACCTGCGCTTCCTTGCCGTTGACCGAGAGCACCTTGAAGCTCGCGCTCTTGCCGTTGTCGCTGGAATAGCCGCCCCAGCTGCCCATCAGGCGGCTGTCGGACGCCGGCGGGTCCTGCTTCTGGAGATTCGCGGTCTGCCTGCCGGCACCACTCACCGAGAACAGCAGCACCATGTTCTTGCCGTCCTTGGTGCCGACCGTGACCCCGCCGTAGGTGATGAGAGACCCGTTGACCTCGCCAAAGCCGCGCTCGGTGTGGCCGTTATGGGTGTACTCGACCTGCGCCCGGGCACCGCGGATGTTCACGACCTTGAAGCTGACATCCCGGTTGTTGCCGACCCAATTGCCCTTCCACTCACCGAGCAGCCTGCTCTGGTGAAAGACTCGCTCGTTGGCGGGCGAAATCTGGCTGGTGCTCGACGTGACGATAGCCATCGGGTTGCTCGGATACGGGTCTGACACCCCGCTTTCGTTTGCGCGCCGACCGGCCAGGATGACGGCCGGACCTGCAGAAACAATTCGATTAGGCCCGCGCCCAGTTAACGAGCGGTTAAATTCAACCGTCGGCTGAGGCGGACAAAGAGTCTGATCCAGGGCGGCTTTAGCGGCCCCAGCGGTCCGACCAGATCTTCTCGCCGATCAGGCAGTTGACGCGCGGCTCCTTGTCGGCAACGCGCACCACGGGGCGCTCCGGCGTGCGGCCGGCAACCTCCATCAGCAGCTTGGTTCGGATCGCCTCCTTGAACTTCTCGCGGTCCTTGATCGCGATCACGAAGGAGCCGGGACCGCCGACGACGCAGTCCTCGTAGTAATAGTCGAGATTGTCGATATCCATGGTCGAATAGGAGGGCTCCTTGACCATGATCGGCAGGCCGTTGATGACGATGCCCTTCTCGAGCGCGGCATCGCGCGCCACCGTCACCGGGCTGCCATTATTGTTGGGACCGTCGCCCGAGATGTCGATGACGCGGCGCAGGCCCCGATAGGGATCCTCCTCGAACAGCGGCATCGCAAAGGTGATCGCGCCGGAGATCGAGGTGCGCGAGGCGCGCCGGATCGGCGTCTTCATGATTTCGGCGGCGACCGCATCCGCGGTCTCCGGTCCGTCGATCAGCCGCCAGGGAATGATGATCTTCTGGTCGGTGGAGGCGGCCCACTCGAAATAGGTCACCGCGATCCGTCCATTCGGACCCAGCTTCAGCGCCTGCAAGAACTCCTTCGACTGGATCGCCTGCGCATAGCCTTCGCGCTGGATCGCAAGCTCGTCCATGTCCATGGAGTAGGACACGTCGACGGCGAGGATGAGCTCGACATCGACCGTCTGCGCATCCTTGTCGGCCGCCAGCCGCTGCGGCTGATTCCCGGGCGGTTCAAACTTTGGCCCTGGTGCAGCCAAGCCCGCGACGTCCCCCCCGGCGAGCACGCCGGCCACCAGCACAGCCCCGATCGAGAACAGCAAGCGCATCGCAGCAGTCTCCGTCGTATGGCGCGATGGTGACATGCAATCGCCTTGCCGCAAAGTGCGAAGATCGCCTGCGCTTCACATTCAAGTGCATCGCCGCCGCGCGTTGCCGCCGTCTGGCCATAACGCTGACACGGGAACACGCGATCGCTCGCGCAGCCATTCCGGGGCGCGCGAAGCACGAACTCCGGCGCGCCCGGCGCGCCTGACAATCTCGAGCTTCCGGGTTCGATGCTGTGCACCGCCCCGGAATGACGGCGTTAGTGGAGACACGCACCCCGCCCACTTGTCCGGCGCGATTTCCATGCTAGGCTGGCCGCACAGATGGGGATGGAGTCCCCCGACAACCGCCCGGCGGATTGACCGTAGTGGGCTGACGACTCCTGCTTGAGGTGGGGCAATCATTGAGCCTCCGCCTTTGGCGGGAGCATGGACAAACCCGCCGATGGCGGGTTTTTTGTTGCCTGAAAAGCGGAAGAAGGAGAAGGCGTGGCGACGACGACACCGAGTGCTGCACGCAGCGGACTGCCCCGGGGAATCTGGGTGCTCGGCTTCGTCTCGATGCTGATGGACATCTCCTCCGAGATGATCCATGCGCTGCTGCCGGTCTATCTCGTCACCGTGCTTGGCGCATCCACGCTCGCGGTCGGCTTCATCGAGGGCATTGCGGAGGCCACCGCCTCGATCACCAAGATCTTCTCCGGTGCGCTGTCGGACTGGCTCGGCCGCCGCAAGCTGCTTGCTGCCCTGGGCTACGGACTAGCCGCGCTGACAAAACCGCTGTTCCCGCTCGCGCCGAGCGTCGGATGGCTGGTGGCGGCGCGCTTCATCGACCGAGTCGGCAAGGGCATCCGCGGCGCACCGCGCGATGCACTGATCGCCGATATCGCACCTCGCGGCCTGCGCGGCGCGAGCTTCGGCCTGCGGCAATCGCTCGACACCATCGGCGCCTTCGTCGGCCCGCTGCTCGCGATCGGCCTGATGTGGTGGACGGCGGGCAATTTTGCCCTCGTGTTCTGGTTCGCCGTGCTGCCGGCCTTCTTCTCGTTCGGCCTGATCGCCTTTGCCGTAAGTGAGCCGGAGCCTGACGCCAGCCGGGAGCGTACCGGCAATCCGCTCAAGTTCACGGCAATGCGGCAACTCGGATCGGTGTACTGGCGCGCGGTCGCGGTCGGCGTCGTGTTCACGCTCGCACGCTTCAGCGAGGCCTTCCTGATCCTGCGCGCGCAGAACATCGGGCTCAATGCGATGTGGGTCCCGGCCGTGCTGGTGCTGATGAACATCGCCTACGCACTCTCGGCCTATCCGGCCGGCGTGCTGTCGGACCGCATCAACCGCACCGGCCTGCTCGCGCTCGGCCTCGTCTTCCTCGCCGGCGCCGACCTTGCGCTCGCGCTGCTGCCGAACCTTGGCGGCCTCGCGCTCGGCGTCCTGCTGTGGGGACTGCATATGGGATTGACGCAGGGCCTGCTCTCGGCGCTCGTCGCCGATGCTGCGCCGCCGAGCCTGCGCGGCACGGCATTCGGCTATTTCAACCTGTTCACGGGCCTTGCCCTGCTGGCGGCGAGCGTGATCGCCGGGGCGCTGTGGGATGCCTATGGCCCGGCCGGCACGTTCCTGGCCGGGCTCGGGTTTGCACTGGTGTCGCTCGCGGGCTTGCTCGCCATCGGCAACGGGCTCGCAACGGAGGGCAAATGATGACGGAAGGCGGTTCATCGTGCTGAGCGGAGTGCTTGCGATCATGATCGGCAGCGTGCTGGGCGGCTGCGCGCGCTACTTCGTCTCCGGCGCGATCGCGCGGCGGCTCGGCGAGACGTTTCCGTGGGGCACCATGACCATCAACATCACCGGCGCCTTCCTGATCGGTATCTTTGGCGCGCTGGCGACGCATCCGGGCTCGGTCTTCGCCGCGCCCAATCCCTGGCTGTTCGCGGTGACCGGGTTCCTCGGCTGCTACACCACGGTGTCCTCGTTCAGCCTGCAAACGCTGACGCTCGCCCGTAACGGCGAGCCGATCCACGCGCTCGGCAATATCGTGGCCTCGGTCGGGCTGTGCCTCACGGCCGTGACTTGCGGCTTCCTGCTTGCGGATCGTTTGGGAGGCTAGAGGCTGATGGGCTCCCCTCCCACCGAGCGCTGGCGCAGTGCGGTTCTCTATGCCTGGGTGTCCGCGGGCAGCATCGTCGGCGGGCTGACGCGCTATCTGGTCGGGCTTGCGCTCGACACCGGGCCCGGCTTTCCCACCGCGACGCTGTTCATCAACGCCACCGGCTCGCTGATCATCGGCTTTTACGCAACGCTGACCGGCCCGGACGGCCGCGTGCTGGCGCGGCCCGAGCACCGGCAATTCGTCATGACCGGGTTCTGCGGCGGCTACACCACCTTCTCGGCCTTCAGCCTGGAGACCTTCCGCCTGTTCCATGGCGGCATGAAATACACTGCGCTCGCCTATGTCGTGGCCTCCGTCGTCTGCTGGCTGGTGTCGGTGTGGGCCGGGCATATGCTGGCGAGCCGCTACAACCGCTTGACCAGGAGCTGACCATGCAAATCCCCAACCAGGCAGTTTCGCTCCGCATCTTCATCGGCGAGAGCGACCATTATGACGGCAAACCGCTTTATGAAGCGATCGTGATGAGGGCGCGCGAGCTGCACCTCGCCGGCGCCACCGTGCTGCGCGGTCCCATGGGATTCGGCAAGTCGAGCCGGCTGCACACCGCGAAAATCCTGCGTCTCTCGGAAGACCTGCCGTTGCTGATCGAGATCGTCGACAGCGAGGACAACATCAATGCATTCCTGCCCATCCTGGACGGCATGATGTCGAGCGGGCTGATCACCTTGGAGAAGGTGCAGGTCCTGCAATATGGTGCGAAGGCCGCGGGCTGACCGCTCCGGCGCAAAACCCGAGCCCGCCGTGTCCAGGAGGCGGAATGAACGACACCGTCATCAAGCCGAAAACCAGGACCAAGACCAGGGTCGAGCGACCGAAGCTGCACAAGGTCATCCTGATCAACGACGACTACACGCCGCGCGAATTCGTCACCATGGTGCTGAAGGCCGAATTCCGCATGACGGAGGATCAGGCCTACAAGGTGATGATCACCGCGCACAAGCTCGGGGCCTGCGTGGTCGCCGTGTTCACCAAGGACGTCGCCGAAACCAAGGCGACGCGCGCCACGGACGCCGGTCGTGCCAAGGGCTATCCGCTGCTGTTCACGACCGAGCCGGAAGAATAGGCCGCAGGCGTCTTTCGACTGCCATAGATCATCAGCAACACCGTGAAACCGATGCGGGCCGGACAGCGCAGCAACGCCCGCTAGGCGCCCGCCGGCGTGTCGCGCACGTTGATACGCACGCCGTCCGGCTTGCTGACATAGAGATGGCTCTCCAATACGGATTGCATGTTCTCAAACATCGAATAGAGATCGTCGCAATAGACGGACGGATTGTCGTAGCCGTTTTTCTTGGAGAAGCGATGCGGAAGATAGCCTCCCCCGCAGGCGTCCATGAACTTGCATTGGCGACACTTCGCACAAAGATTGATTGAGGCATGGCGCGCGGCTTTCCAGCGCGGCTCATTCCTGACCTCATCGATCGCGTGATCGAAGATGTTGAACCCGGTGTTGGTGAATCCGTCGCCTGCGATCCGCAGCACATCGTGGGCCTCCACGGTGCCGTCGGTCATCACGGTGCAAAGCTCGACAGGCTTGTGGCCCACGCCCTCCGTCGGTGAATTGTTGCCAAGCAGGGCGGTGATCATGTCCGAGATGATGCGGATATCGGTCGTCGGCGTCGCGCGATTTGCCTCCAGCCACAGCTCGAACAGCCCCTTGTAGAAAGCGGCGATGGATGGCGGACTCTCATCCACCGTCGCGTCGGGAATCATGATGTCGTAGTTGGAGATTCCACAGGCGGCGAAAAAATCGGCGTATTGCTGCGGCGGGTAAGCGGGATTGCAGACGGCCAGGGCAATGACGCCAATGTTGCGCGACACCAGCATGCGAACGGCACGTTCCACGGCGGCATGGGTGCCCGTCCCCTGAAACGTCCTGCGATGAAGGTCGTGAATATGTGCCGGTCCGTCCACGCTGATCGCAACCGAAATGTTGCGGGCCTCGAAGCAGGCCAGCCATTCATCGTCGATCAACACACCATTGGTCGTGACCGCGATCGGTATGCTGCATCCGGTCCGCGATGAAATGGCCTCGCAGGATTCGGCAAAGCCGTGGAAATTCTCGACGCCCCACAGCAACGGCTCACCGCCGTGCAGGATGACGGGAAACTCGGCGAGCGAGAATCTGACAACGTGCTCCTCGATGCGCTGCAGCAGACGACGCTGCACGTCAGGGCTCATCAGCTTCGGCTTGGTGTAAACGGACGCGTCGCGAAACCAGTAACAATAGGAGCAGTCGATGTTACATCTCGTTGCGACCTTGACCAGCAACTGCGTGATCGGCTGATCCTGGAAAGCGACACAATCTGAATCGTCAGCCGACATGCCGACACCGCGACGAGCTGGAAGAATTGTCGTCTAGTACCCTCGAACGAATCCACCTCGGCGGAACGCGCCGACACCCGGAGCGACCGCCCCCCTGCGGAAGGCGCCTGCGTTGGCGCCCTTGGCAAAAGCGCCTCGCCTGAAAGCAGCCTGGGTCGCCACCGGGTCGTCGGAGACGACGCCCTGCTCCGCACGCTGTCCTCGCAGATCGTTCAGCAACGCGTCGATACCCTGATGGTCGCTCTGAATGGTAGCGCCAGGCCCATGCAATTGGATGAGGCTTGCAAAAACCTTCAGCGTCGTAATCGGCATGATTATGCTCCCCTTTTCGCGACGCAAATGCAGGGACCGAACGAAAGGCCGGACGATCGGGCCGGCTGAGCAATGACGAATACTATACCTTTTCCATTGTTGCGGCAATGTGTCGGGACCGGCCGGTCTGCTCGACGTCCTCAGGGAGCAGACATCGCTCCTGGAACGACGCCCTCACGCCATCACAACCGGCGTCTCCTCGCCGAGCCCGTAAACGCGCTGCGCCTTCGAAAAGCCCGCGATCGGAAATTCGCCGAGCGCGCGCCAGTCGTGGCGGCAGGCATGGGCAAAGACTTCCGAGACCACGACGGTGCGGCCGAGCCTCCCTGCGATCTTCTCCAGCCTTGCGGCGAGATTGACGGCGGGGCCGATGCAGGTGAAGTCGAGGCGGTTGCCGCCGCCGATATTGCCGTAGAGGATGTTGCCGACATGCAGCGCGACGCCGAAGCGGAAGCGCTCGATGATGTCGCCGACCGGATAGGCGAGCGCCTCCACGCTGGCGCGGGATTCGCGCGCGGCCTCGAGCACGCGCGAACAGACATGGGCCGCATCGCCGACATATTCGTCGATCGGGAACACCGCGAGCAGGCCGTCGCCCATGAATTTCAGCACTTCGCCGCCGTGACCGCGGATCGCGGTGACCTGGCAGTCGAAATACTGGTTGAGGATCTCGACCACGGTCTCGGCCGGCAGCCGGTCGGACAGCGCGGTGAAGCCGCGAAGGTCCGAGAGCCAGATCGCGGCCTGCATGGTGTCGGTGTGGCCGCGGCGGATCTGGCCGCCGAGGATGCGCGCGCCGGCGCGGTTGCCGACATAGGTGTCGAGCAGCATCTCGGCGGTGCGGCGCAGGCTGATGATCTCGGCGACGCGCGCGAGCGGCGTCACGATGGAGCGGATTGCCGCGATGTTGTCGTCGCTGAAGCCGCCGGGATGCCGCGTCACCCAGCTGGTCGCATGGACAGAGCCGTCGAGAAACGGCATCGGCACCGCGATATAGTCGGTCGCCCCTTCGGCCCGCATGTCGTCGAGGAACGGAAACCGCTGGTTGTCGCGATCGCCGATGCGCCCCCGGACCTCCAGCCCCCGCTCGAACACGATCCGAAGCGGGCTCTTGGCGAATTCGGGCGTCTCCAGGATCTCGAAATCGACGGTGCCGATCTCGACCTCCTCGCCCTGCCGCCAGATGAAGTTGCGGCCGAAGATCTCCGGATGCAGCGTGCGGATGAAGATGCCGAACCGCCACAGCGGCAGGCCGGCCTCGACCAGATGCTCGCAGACGTCGGCGATCATCTCGGCCGGGGTTCCGGACGACCTCGCGCCGTCGATCAGCCAGTTGGTGATGCGCTGGAGCTCGGAGGTTTCCATGCGCGCATTTGCGGACGAAGTTGTGCGGACGTCAAGCTGCGCGGTGGGAGAGTACCGCGACATTAAAGTGTCACCGCAGTGTCTTCACCTCTCCCCGGCGGGGAGATGAAGAACTCAACGCCCGACCTGGCCGCGATCCCGGATGAAGTGATCCGCCAGAACGCAGGCCATCATGGCTTCGCCGACCGGAACGGCACGAATGCCGACGCAGGGATCGTGGCGGCCCTTGGTGAAGATCTCGGTGTCCGCCCCCTTGCGGTCGATGGTGAGGCGCGGCTGCAGGATCGACGAGGTCGGCTTCACCGCAAAGCGCACCACGATCGGCTGCCCCGTAGAGATGCCGCCCAGAATGCCGCCAGCATGATTGGAGAGGAAGCGCGTGCCGTCATTGCCGGTGCGCATCTCGTCGGCGTTCTCCTCGCCGGTAAGCTCGGCGGCGCCGAAGCCGGCGCCGATCTCGACGCCCTTCACCGCGTTGATCGTCATCATCGCGCCCGCCAGATCGGAATCGAGCTTGGCGTAGATCGGTGCGCCAAGACCTGCCGGTACGCCCTCGGCGACGATCTCGAGCACCGCGCCGATCGAGGAGCCGCTCTTGCGGATGCCGTCGAGATAGGTCTCGAAGAACGCGGCCTTGTCCTTGTCCGGGCAGAAGAACGGATTTTTCGCAATCTCGTCCCAGTCCCACTTCTCGCGGTCGATCTTGTGCGGACCGATCTGCACAAGCGCGCCGCGCACCTTCACGTCGGGCAGCACCTTTCGCGCGATCGCACCGGCAGCAACGCGCATCGCGGTCTCGCGCGCCGAGGAGCGGCCGCCGCCGCGATAGTCCCGCAGGCCGTATTTGGCTTCATAGGTGAAGTCGGCGTGGCCCGGGCGAAACTTGTCCTTGATCTCGGAATAGTCCTTCGAGCGCTGGTCGGTGTTCTCGATCAGAAGGCCGATCGGCGTGCCCGTCGTCACCTGCACGCCGGTCTCCGGATGCGCCATCACCCCGGACAGGATCTTCACCTGGTCCGGCTCCTGGCGCTGGGTCGTGAAGCGCGACTGGCCGGGCCGGCGGCGGTCGAGATCTCTCTGGATGTCGGCTTCGGTGAGCGGGATCATCGGCGGGCAGCCGTCGACCACGCAGCCGATCGCCACCCCATGGCTTTCGCCGAAGGTGGTGACGCGGAACATGTGGCCGAAGGTGTTGAAGGACATCCGTCTCTAGCTCGCAAGTCAGTTCTGACTTTTGGTGGTAACGCGGGGGACCACCGGGGTCAAACACACTCGGTCATTCCGGGGCGCCTGAACGGCTTAACTGAACTTCTCCAGCCGCCCGTCGCGGAACACGTAGACGGTGCCCTGCTCGATATAGAGCTCGGCGGCGCTGGCGGGGGTCTCCAGCCCCAGGGACACCATCAGGGCCCGGCAGGTCCCGCCATGGGCGACCGCGACGGTATCGGTCCGGAGCTGGTCGTACCAGGCGCGCACGCGGACCTGCACGTCCGCGTAGGTCTCCGCGCCCGCCGGCGCCACCGTCCATTTGTCGGCGAGGCGCCTGGCATAGATGTCGGGATCGGCGGCCTCGCTCTCGGCGAGCGTCAGCCCTTCCCATTTGCCATAGCCGATCTCGCGCAGGCGGTCGTCGAGCGCATAGTCGGCAGGTGGCAGCCCGAGCTTGCCCCGCGCGAGTTCCATGGTCTGGCGGGCGCGGCCGAGCGGGCTCGACACGTAGGGCAGCGCGGCCTTGTCGCGGCTGTCACCCCTGAACAGATCGGCCAGCACGAGGCCTGCCTGCACGGCCTGACTGCGGCCGCGCGCATTCAGCGGAATGTCCCTGGTGCCCTGAAGCCTGCCGAGCGCATTCCACTCGGTCTCGCCGTGGCGAAGGTAATAGATCGTGGGCCCGGGCATTGCAGGTCAGAACTAGTCCTTGCCCCCCAGCGAAATGTCCGGCGCGTCCGGCCGCTTCATGCCGAGCACGTGGTAGCCGGAATCGACGTGGTGCACCTCGCCGGTGACGCCGCGCGAGAGGTCGGAGAGGAAATACAGCGCGCTGCCGCCGACGTCCTCGGTGGAGACGTTGCGCCGCATCGGCGCATTGTACTCGTTCCACTTCAGGATATAGCGGAAGTCGCCGATGCCGGACGCCGCGAGCGTCTTGATCGGCCCCGCCGAGATCGCGTTGACGCGGATGTTCTTCTCGCCGAGGTCGGCGGCGAGATAGCGCACGCTGGCTTCCAGCGCCGCTTTCGCCACGCCCATCACATTGTAATGAGGCATCCACTTCTCGGCGCCGTAATAAGAGAGCGTGATCAACGAGCCGCCATCCGTCATCAGCTTCTCGGCGCGCTGCGCCACGGCCGTGAACGAGTAGCAGGAGATCAGCATCGACTTGGTGAAGTTCTCCTGAGTGGTGTCGACGTAGCGGCCATCGAGCTGCTCGCCATAGGCGATCGCGTGCACCAGGAAGTCGATCTTGCCCCACTTCTCCTTCAGCACCGCGAACGCGGCGTCGATGGTCGCAGCGTCAGTGACGTCGCAATGGCCGAGCACGAGGCCGCCGATCTCGGCGGCAAGCGGCTCGACGCGCTTCTTCAGCGCGTCGCCCTGATAGGTGAAGGCGAGCTCGGCGCCGGCGGCGTGGCATGCCTTGGCAATGCCCCAGGCGATCGAGCGGTTGTTGGCAACGCCGAGGATCACCCCGCGCTTGCCTTGCATCAGACCTGACTTCTGCGCCATTTTTGAACGTCCCGTCGAGCTCGCGTTGAGGTCTGGAGGTACACCAGCCCTCCCCTGCGGTACAGCCCTAATACGCGGCGTTAACGCTGTTTCGAGCGCCGGAATAGCCGTTCCATTCGGGTGTTATGATCGCTAGAGGCGCTCGCGCCGAACGGCAGGACAGCAAAGACGGCATGAGTGCGTTTCGCCAGAGTGTGGAAGCCATGATCCCGGCGTTGCGCCGCTACGCCCGCGCGCTGACACGCGATGCGGATGCGGCCGACGATCTGGTACAGGACACGTTGGTGCGTGCGCTCCGTTCGGAGCGCCTGTTTCTCGGAGGGGACGTCAGGAGCTGGCTGTATACGATCCTGACCAACCTCAACAAGAACCGGCGGCGGTCGCTGGCAAGGCGCCCGCAATTCATGCAGCTGACGGAGAACAATCCGGACGCCAGCGGGACGGAAGCGGAGGGACGCGACATCGAGAAGGCGCTGGCAACGCTGGTCGAGGAGCAACGCTCGGTGCTGCTGCTGGTGATGCTGGAAGGCATGAGCTACCGCGAGGTCGCCGATATCCAGGGCGTACCGATCGGTACCGTCATGTCGCGCCTGGCACGGGCGAGAGCCCACGTGAAAGCCTCGCTGGAGGGCGAACGCCCGGCGCTCAGGCGGGTGAAATGATGGCAGGGTTGATGCATCGCGACGCGACGTTGGGCCACGAAGGATATTTTGGGCCGCAGAGCCAGAGACGACCGATATGAACGACCGCAACATTCCCATCACCGAGGACGAGCTCCACGCCTATGTCGACGGCGAGCTGCCGGCCGAGCGGAGCGCCGACGTCGAGGCCTGGCTTGCCGCCCACCCCGACGATGCCGCGCGGGTGCAGTCCTGGCGGACCATGACCGAGATGCTGCACGCCCGCTACGATTCCGTGGCCCAGGAGCCCGTGCCGGCACGGCTCGAGCTCGATCGGCTGGAGCGCCGTCCCCGGCAATGGTTCTATGGCGCCGCCGCGGCCGTGCTGGTGGCCTTCGTCGCCGGCGGCACCGCGGGTTGGGTGGCGCATGGCGCCGCCAATGCGCCTTCGACCTTCCAGAGCTTCACGGCGGACGCGCTCGACGCTCACCGCCTCTATGTCGTCGAGGTCCGCCACCCCGTCGAAGTCGGCGGCAACGAGCGCGACCATTTGCAGGCATGGCTGACCAGGCGCTGCGGCTGGACCGTGTTCGCGCCGAACCTGGAGGCGAGCGGGCTGAAGCTCGTCGGCGGCCGGCTGCTACCGGGGCCGAACGGACCCGCATCGTTCCTGATGTATGAGAGCGCCTCGGGCGAGCGATACACGATCTACTCGGCCAAGACCGAGAATGGTGCGACGCAAATGCGCTACGCCAGGACGGACAAGGACGGCGCGCTGTTTTGGGCCGAGCGCGGTGTCGGCTACGTCGTCAGTGGCGGCGGCAATGATCGTGACCGGCTGACCAAGGTGGCGCAAGCCGTATACGACCAGGCAGAGAAAAACGGCACCTAAACAACCGCCGAATCGCGATGCCTCGATTCCGTCATCGAAAATTTCGAATCAAGACACGGGCGTGTCTCATTATCGCACCGGGTGTTCACGCGATTATGAGTGGCGTTCGATCCGCCGATCGACGCGGGCGGCCTCGATTGGGGTTTTTGGTACCGCGCTGGTCCCCCTCTCGAGGCCGCACCTTTTTATCGGCTGCCCCGCCGGACAGCCGACACGTCGGGACCATGAAGCGCTAGAGCGTTTCACATTTTGATTGAAGCATAACCGGCGCTGGCGAAGTAGTTGGCGCATTCGCGAGGCTGGATGTCTTGGACGAGGTGACCGATATGGCGCCAAGTCTCCTCGATTGAGCGCTTCTGAGCTTGCCGCATCCAGTGTTTGATCTTGGAGAAGGCCTGTTCGATTGGGTTGAGGTCGGGCGAGTATGGCGGCAGGTACCAGAGTCTGGCGCCAGCAGCCTTGATCATTTGCCTGACGGCTTTCGACTTATGGCTTCCGAGATTGTCGAGAATGACGATGTCGCCTTCACGCAGGGTTGGCAGGAGAATGTGCTTTACGTAACCACGGAAGCATTCACCGTTGATCGGGCCATCGAAGACGCAGGGTGCCGTGAGTTGGTCATGGCGGAGCGCGCCGAGGAATGTGAGGGTACGCCAGTGACCGTGCGGAGCGAAGCCGCGCAGGCGCGCCCCTTTGGGTCCTCAGCCTCGCAAAGGGGCCATGTTGGTCTTGATCCAGGTCTCATCGATGAAGACGAGCCGGCCCGGATCGAGCCCGGCCTGCCAGGCTCGCCAACGCAAGCGCCTACGAGAGACGTCGGCGCGAGCCTGTTCGAGGGCGAACAGTGTTTTTTTTGAACCGCAGCCCTTCCCGGCGCAGGAACAGCCAGACCGCATTGTGTGAGACCTTGACCCCACGGGCTGCCAGTTCCGCCTTCAGACCATGCAGCGTCAGGTGCGGCGTCTGAGTGATCCGCTCGACGATGAAGGCGCGGTGCGGATCAAGCACAGGCTTGCGGTGACCACCCATCTTGCCAGGCGCTACCGAGCCGGTCGTTCGATAACGCTGTGACCACTTCACAACTGACGAGACAGCAACGCCAAACCGTTCCGCCACAGATCGGCAGCTCTCACCTTTGGCAACAGCGGATACCGCACGCTTACGCAAATCGTTGGAAATTGGTCGGACCATCGGATGCTGGCCTCCAGCCCAGCCAGCATCTTGAATCATATTCGTCCCAGACCCGGAATCCCTTCCGATTCAATAAATCCGTGAACCGCTCTAGCGCGCCCCAGGTATATGATGAGCATCATCTCTTGGGCGATGCTTCAGGCCTTGAGGAAAAACCCCTTCACTTCGACCGCGCCCTAAAGCGCGATGGCTCGCGCTTTAGCTTCCCATTTGCGCATGATCTTTCCCGCTACACACTTTGCGCTAACGCGGCCCTCCGGGTCCGGGTCATGCTTTAGCCAAGCCCGCTACGTGGATTGTAGGGGTGCTGGTCCCGCCACTTCTCCATCAATGCTTCAAGCTCGGCGTCGTTCCCGTCCGGTAGCATAATCCTGATCGTGACGAAGAGATCCCCGGTACCGCCAGATTTCGGCAAGCCCTTACCTTTGAGACGGAAAGTCCGGCCACTCGAAGTGTTCTTGGGGACCGAAAGCTCCACGGCATTTCCGAGGGTAGGCACGCGGACCTTGGCCCCGAGCACCGCCTCGTAGAGCGTGACCGGCAGGTCGATCCTGAGGTCCGAGCCCTCCACTTTGAAGAACGGGTGCGGCGCGATGCTGATGGTGATCAGGAGGTCGCCGGGCGGGTGGCCCTGAGCGCTCTCACCCTGGCCCCGCAGCCGGATCTGCTGGCCCTCGGTGACGCCGGCCGGAATCTTGACGTTGAGCTCCTTGCCGGTCGGCAGCCGGACACGCTTCTCGCCGCCCTTGACCGCCTCTTCCAGCGAGACGGACATGGCGACGTTGACGTCGAGATCGAGCCCGATGCCGCCGGTGTCGAATTCGAACTGGGCACCGCCGCCGGCCCCGGGCCGCGCACTGCGCATCCCGCCGCCGAACATGCTGTTGAGGATATCCTCGAAGGCGCCGCCGCCGGGGCCGGCCGTACCGCCGCTCCGGAACGTATAGCTCTCGAACCCGCCGGGACCCGCGCGAGCGCGCGGCCCGCCGCCGCCCGGAAAGCCCTGGAAGCGCGGCTTGCCCTCGGCGTCGATCTCGCCGCGGTCGAACTGCTTGCGCTTGTCCTCGTCGCCGAGGATCTCGTTGGCCGAGTTGATCTCGGCGAAGCGCTGGGCGGCCTTGGGATCGCCCTTGTTGCTGTCGGGATGGTGCTTCTTGGCGAGCTTGCGATAGGCGCTCTTGATCGCGGCAGCGTTGGCGCTCCGCGGCACCCCCAAGACCTCATAGGGGTCGCGCATCCGTCACGTCTCCTTCAAGGAATCGAATTGTTCAAAGGGCTCCCCGCCCCATCTGCGATTCATGTGGGGAGAGAGTGGCATTTTTGCAACTAGGGGCGTGCGCCGAATCCTAGCTCCGCCACGGCTTTAGCGTATGAATCTCCCAACGGCCACGACTGCTTTGGCAGCCGGCGCCCTGGAGCCAGCTTTCCGTGCTGCCGTTGACGTAGCTCGCCAGGAAATCGCGGCACTTGCGGCCGTCCTCGGCGGCATAGGACTGCGCGATCGGCGTCACCGAACCCCGCGCCCCCGTCTGCGGGTTCTCCCAGTGCTGGCTGGAATCCTTGTCGCCCTTGCTCAGCACGTCCGAGGCGGCGTTGCGGGCGAAGGCGAGATCGGTCTCCGTCGGCGCGGTGTCTTTCGCCGGCCGCATGATCGAGCCGGTGAGGTCGCTGTCGTCGGCCTTGCCATAGGCGCTCTTGTCGCCCCGGGAGAAGCTGCAGCCGCCGGCACCGAGCCCGATCAGAATGATCGTCATGACAAGGCCGGACGGCCGGATCGCCGATAGGCCAACGCGTCCCCATGTCCTATATAGGGCCGTAGCGGACAACAACGCGTTTTGGGCCGCAGGACGCAACTCGGACTCCAGACATGACCGACACGACCTCGATGAAACACCAGACACCCTTAACATCCGGTGATTTCACCGCCGCCGACGAGCCCTTTGCGCTGTTCGAGGCCTGGCTTAACGAGGCAATCAAGAGCGAACCGAACGATCCGAATGCCATGGCGCTCGCAACCGTCGATCCCGACGGGCTGCCCGATGTGCGCATGGTGCTGATGAAGGGCTTCGACACCGAGGGTTATGTCTTCTACAGCCACATCGCGAGCCAAAAGGGCCGCGAACTCGCCGCAAATCCTAAGGCGGCGTTACTTTTTCACTGGAAGTCGCTGCGCCGTCAGGTCCGCATCCGCGGCAACGTGACGCCGGTGACCGACGCGGAAGCCGACGCCTATTTCGCGACGCGGCCGAAGCAGGCGCAGATCGGCGCCTGGGCGAGCAAGCAATCCGAAGCGCTGGAGAGCCGCTTCGCCTTCGAGCAGGCCATCGCCAAGGTCGCGGCCAGATATGTCATCGGCGAGGTGCCGCGGCCGCCGGGCTGGAGCGGCTGGCGCATCACGCCGATGCGCATCGAGTTCTGGCACGACCGTCCATTCCGTCTGCACGACCGCATCGAATTTCGTCGTGACGCCGCCGGCCAGCCATGGTCCAAGACGCGGATGTATCCGTGAGCCTTATCCCGAGCCTCGTCCCGAGCTTTGGGCCGACCTGAAAGATGTCCATGCCGCATTCGTCCAACCTGCCGCGTCGCACGCTGCTCCTGACCGGAGCGAGCCGCGGCATCGGCCACGCCACCGTAATCCGCTTCTCCTCGGCGGGCTGGCGCGTCATCACCTGTTCGCGGCATCCCTTTCCGGAGGATTGCCCGTGGGACGCTGGCCCTGAGGACCACATCCAGGTCGATCTCGGTGATCCCGAGGATACCGCACGCGCAATCAACGAGATCCGCAACCGGCTCGAAGGCGGCGCGCTGCATGCGCTCGTCAACAACGCCGCGATCTCGCCGAAGGGCCCCGGCGGCTCCCGGCTCGGCTCGGTCGACACCGATCTGGAGACCTGGACGCATGTCTTCCACGTCAACTTCTTCGCGCCGATCATGATGGCGCGCGGACTGATCGAGGAGCTGAAGGCGGCCAAGGGTTCCGTCGTGAACGTCACCTCGATCGCGGGCTCGCGCGTGCACCCCTTCGCGGGCGCCGCCTACGCCACCTCGAAGGCCGCGCTCGCGGCGCTGACGCGCGAGATGGCCTCCGACTTCGGCCGCGTCGGCGTGCGCGTCAACGCGATTGCGCCGGGCGAGATCGATACCTCGATCCTGTCGCCGGGGACCGAGAAGATCGTCGATCAGCAGATCCCGATGCACCGCCTCGGCACGCCGGACGAAGTGGCCAAGATCGTCTACGTGCTCTGCACGGACACCAGTTCTTACGTCAACGGCGCCGAGATCCACATCAACGGCGGCCAGCACGTCTGAGTCCGATGCTTCGCATCGCCTGGGGCGCTGCTCCCGGGGCGCTCGCTCTCTCCGAGTCGTCATTGCGAGCGCAGCGAAGCAATCCAGAGTCTCTCCGCGGTGGGATTCTGGATTGCTTCGCTGCGCTCGCAATGACGGAGTATGAGGCGGCAGCGCCGCTCTTCGTTCTTGCGTTTCGAATCGCAGACGTGCCTGTGCATCCTCGCGGCGCATTTCGCCCGAGCTTTGCTTCATCGCTCCACCCTTCGTTCGGGTTCGGTCGGGACGGCGCAAATTTCCTGACCTTGTTCTCAACCGCCTCGGGCTTTCTCGGCGCTACGGATTACAGCAACGTGTCGCAAAACTAGGACCAGGGCCTTCGACATGGCCCATTTGACATTGATACAAGCTTGGAAGAATCCCGAATATGAAGAACGGATTTTAGCCTGACGAGAACAAGCACTCCCGGCTCGTAGAGAGAAGCAAGGCGATCCAGACAACGCCGCCGCAAGACCTGGATCGCCCGCCCTTCTTTCCGCTGCTCAATCGACTCGAATCCGACGCGACCGATCGCGCAGTCTTGGAGCTGCAGCACCTGGAGCTCCGGCATTGAATGCGGTCGAGCAGTCGTCGTCGTTCTCGCCATCGAGCAGCGGAGCACCACAGTGCCGGCACAGCCGTGCCGACATCGACGACGCCTTGCCGCTCGCCAGGACCTGACGATAGTTCGCCAGATCGATGACGTTGCGGGGCGACGTTATGTGTTTTTCAACCATGGCTATTCCTCGCGGCTACGCACTACTTATCGCAGACAAGTTTCGCGCAAACGTTCAGCCCACCGCTCAAATTTTACGGGAGGAATTGGGGCAGCAAACACGCGTCACCGCGGCGCCGCAAACCCGCTCTATTCTGCGACACGATGCGCCGTGTCTCTGCGACCAGCGTAAGGTCTCGGTAGCTATTTTCGAGAGCGGGGCGAGATCAGAGCCACTTCTTGAACTTGAATATCCAGTACGGGACGATGGCCGCGATCAGCATCATCACCAGCGCCATCGGGTAGCCGTGGACCCACTCGAGTTCCGGCATGACCTTGAAGTTCATGCCGTAGATCGAGGCGATCAGCGTCGGCGGCATCAGGACAACGGCCATGACCGAAAACAGCTTGATGATGTTGTTCTGCTCGAGATTGACGACCCCAAGCATGGCGTCGAGCACGAAGGTGATCTTGTTGGAGAGATAGGAGGCGTGGTCGGTCAGGGAGGCGACGTCGCGCTGCATGGTCTTGAGCTGCTCGCGCATGTCCTTGGACCATTTCACGCCCTCGACCACCGCCGACAGGAAGGTGACGACGCGGCCGATCGAGACCAGGCTCTCGCGAACCTTGGAGGTCAAATCCCCTTTGCGGCCGATCGAGATCAGGATCTGGGAATATTGCTTGGCATGGCCGTGGCGCTCGCTCTCGGGCTCGAAGATGTCGTGCGAGACCTGGTCGATCTCGGCGCCGCAGCGCTCCAGAATGTCGGCGCAGCGGTCGATCACGGCATCCAGGAGTTCCATCAGCACCATCTCGCCGGTGATGGACGGCGTGCAGGAGCGGGCGAGCTTGGCCTCGACCAGCGCAAACGGCTTCGGCAGGTCGTAGCGCACCGTCACCAGGCGGTGGTCGCCGAGGATGAAGGTAACTGCCGTGGTCCGGGGCATGTCGGTATCGGAGTGGCACATCAGCGTCGCCGTCATGTAGCGCGCGCCGTTCTCGATATAGAGGCGGCTGGAGATCTCGATCTCCTGCATGTCTTCCCGGGTCGGGATGGCGATCCCCGCCAGCCGCTCCACTGCCTTGTCCTCGGCGGCTGAGGGGTTGATGAGGTCAATCCAGACCGCGCTCTCCGGCAGCGCCGTGAGATCCTCGATGACCGCCTTCTTGAGGGAGGACTCGGAGGGAACAAACACCGAAAACATGAACAACTCCAGAGATCCTGCGACAGAATGACAGCCCTTAGCGCGATTCTGGCAAGTTCACGATGACAACAACATTAACGGCGACCTTAACGGAGCGTTTGCATTTGTGGCGGCCAGGTGGCTCAACTGTGGCACAGACTCGACAGTTCAGGCCGTCCTCGCCCCAAAAACTCCACACATCGCAAAACTTGCGGCAGAAAAGCCACAGCTTGGGTCTTGCAGCGCGGTAAAAGGCCTTCAGCGCTGGAATTGTGGCAGCTTTCCACGATAATGGGATTAATGGAGTCGAGGAACTTGGGCGCTACGCTCAGGCCTTCCGCACGGTATTGTTTTGATTGGAACCAAACCATGTCGTCGCTGAAAGTTAAGTTGGGAATTTTGGCCGCCGGCCTGATGTTGTCGGGCTGCATGCAGGCCACGCATTTCGAGGCGACCGACACCAAGGCATTCAAGCCGAAGGACAAGGAACTCCTTGCCAAGGTTCGGTATGAAAACACCCCCGTCGCGGAGCCGTTCCGCCGTGCCATCGTCGAGTATCACCGCAAGGAATCGCCGGGCTCGATCGTGGTCGATTCCGACAATCACTACCTTTATTACGTGCTCGATGGCGGCAAGGCGATCCGTTACGGCATCACCGTCGGTGAAGAAGCCATGGCCTGGTCGGGCATCGCCAAGGTTGGCAGCATGACCGAGTGGCCGGCCTGGCATCCCACCCCGGGCGAGATTTCGCGCCTGGGCGTGCCGACCTATGTCGCGCCGGGTCCGGACAATCCGATGGGCTCCCGCGCGATGTATCTCTACTCGGGCGGCAAGGACACGCTGTTCCGCATCCACGGCACCAACCAGCCGGAATATATCGGCGCCTCGATCTCGTCGGGCTGCATCCGCCTGACCAACGAGGACGCAATCGACCTCTATAACCGGGTCAAGGTCGGCACCATCGTGGTGGTACTCGAGCCCAAGCATGGCGATTCGCCCTACAATTCGCGGCTGGCGCTCGGGGGCAGCGGCACCGGCCAAGCGGGCAGCTACTGATCGCTTCCTGATCTCTGACATCCAAAAGCGCCGGTGTTACCGGCGCTTTTTTGTTGCCGGCTTGGGCCGGTGGGCCTTCTTCCCGGTTGTCGGCTTGTCCTCAGGCGCGGAGGATTTCTCCGCCGCCTCGCCATCGGCCCCTTCCTTTGCCTCAGGCTTGGCCGCGACCTCGCGCGGCGGCGCCTCCTCGGGGCGCTCCGCCGGCGAGAGCGGCGCGACCTGCGGCAGGGGATCCCAGACGTTCCACTGGCAGATCCGGTAGTCGTTGCGCCGCTGCGCGAGATCGAGATGGATGTGGTCCTCGTGGTACCAGTCCGAGCCCGGACCGAGCACCGTGGAGAAGCGTGCGCAGACCGAATGCAGCACGCGCTCGCGCACGTCGTGCGACGTGGTGCGGTCGGTGAGGCCGATCAACTGCCCGTTGGCGAGCTTGATGGCACGGACGTCGAGCGCGTTGGCCTTGCCGTGCTCGGACAGCATCGCGCCAGCGATGCGGTTGCGGCCCCGGCACTCGAAGCTGTCGAAATTGTCGAGATCGGTGATGCTCGTCCCGAGGCTCGCGGCCAGCGGCACCAGGTCCTTGCGCACCCAGTCGGCGATCGCGGAGGCCATGGTGCAGCGGAGGATTGCCGCCGGCTTCACCGTCACCTTGCGCTTGTCCGGCAGCACGATGGCCTCGAGCCGCACCAGATCCTCGCCGCCGCAGGCGCCGGGGCCGCGGATATCCGGGATGGAGGGCGCGATCGCGATATCCTCGGTCAGCGCGAGGCGGCAGGCCGAGGCCTGCTTCTCGGGCGACCGCGCAGCCTGCGCGGGCTTGCTGTCAGCCGGCTTGTCCGCTGAAGACTTACCTTCCTCCTCCGGCGGAGCCTCGTCGGACGCTTTCGGGGCCTCGTCAGGGCGTGGTCTCGGCAGCGGGATCTTGGCGGAATGAACCTTCGCACGGGGCCGTGGTGTACCAAGGCCAAAGATATCGAGCGGCGCAGCATATTTTCGCGCCTCTGCCCGCTCGGTCAGCACAAGCGTCAGCCCCAGCGCGGCGGTAACCATTGCCGCGCTGGCGGACATATAGCCGCGACAAGACCATTTGCGGCGAAAGTCCGGCAGGCTAAAATTCATGATAAGTCTTTGGCCCAACGCTGAGAGCGATAACCCGCCCAGCGACTTCTAGGAGGAACGTCGGAATGCTTGGTTTGATGCAAGACTGGCCCCTGCTCTGCCACCGGATCATCGAACACGCCGCCAGAATTCATGGCAAGCAGGAGGTGGTCACGCGATCGGTCGAAGGACCGATCCATCGCACCAACTATGCCGAGATCCACAAGCGCGCGCTCAAGGTCTCGCAGATGCTGGAACGCGACGGCATCAAGCTCGGCGACCGGGTCGCAACGATCGCCTGGAACACCTGGCGCCATCTCGAGGTGTGGTACGGCATCATGGGGATCGGCGCCATCTGCCATACCGTCAATCCCCGCCTTTTCCCCGAGCAGATCGCCTGGATCATCAACCATGCGGAGGACCGCATCGTGATGACCGACATCACCTTCGTTCCGATCCTGGAGAAGATCGCCGACAAGCTGCCGAGCGTGGAGCACTACATCGTGCTCACCGACAAGGCGCATATGCCGCAGACCACGCTGAAGAATGCCGTGGCCTACGAGGACTGGATTGCGCAGGCCGACGGCAAATTCAAATGGAAGGACTTTGACGAGAACACGGCAGCCGCGATGTGCTACACCTCGGGCACCACGGGCGACCCGAAGGGCGTGCTGTACTCGCATCGCTCCAACGTGCTGCACGCGCTGATGGCCAACAATGTCGACGCGCTCGGCACCAGCGCCTGCGAGACCATGCTGCCGGTGGTGCCGCTGTTCCACGCCAACAGCTGGGGCATCGCGTTCTCCGCGCCCTCGCAAGGCACCAAGCTGGTGATGCCCGGCGCCAAGCTCGACGGCGCCTCGGTCTACGAGCTGCTCTCGACCGAGAAGGTGACGCATACCGCCGGCGTGCCCACGGTGTGGCTGATGCTGCTCCAGCACATGACCGCCAACAATCTGAAGCTGCCGGACCTGAAGATGGTGATCTGCGGCGGCTCGGCGATGCCGCGCTCGATGATTAAGGCCTTTCTCGACATGGGCTCGAACGTCCGCCACGCCTGGGGCATGACCGAGATGAGCCCGATCGGCAGCGTCGCGGCGCTGAAGCCGCCGTTCCAGAACGCAACCGGCGATGCCAAGCTCGACGTGCTGCAGATGCAGGGCTATGCGCCCTTCGCCGTGCAAATGAAGATCACCGACGATGCCGGCAAGGAGCTGCCCTGGGACGGCAAGACTTTCGGCCGCCTCAAGGTCTCCGGGCCGGCCGTCGCCAAGGCCTATTACCGCGTCGACGCCAACATCCTCGACGAGGAAGGCTTCTTCGACACCGGCGACGTCTCGACCATCGACGAGGACGGCTATATGCGGATCACCGACCGCTCCAAGGACGTGATCAAATCCGGCGGCGAGTGGATCTCCTCGATCGACCTCGAGAACCTCGCGGTCGGTCATCCGGCCGTGGCGGAAGCCGCCGTGATCGGCGTGTTCCACCCCAAATGGGACGAGCGGCCGCTCCTGATCGTCCAGCTCAAGCAGGGGCAGCAGGCTACGCGCGAGGACATCCTGAAATACATGGACGGCAAGATCGCCAAATGGTGGATGCCCGATGACGTCGCCTTCGTCGACGGCATCCCGCACACCGCCACCGGCAAGATCCTGAAGACGGCGCTGCGCGACCAGTTCAAGGATTACCGCTTCCCGAACGCGGCGGCGTAGAGCTTGGCGCCCCCTCCCCCTCCAGCGGCCTGGAGGGGGAGGGTGATCGACCCTTGAATTTGCCGCGGCTCCGTGGTCTCAACGGCTTATCGTCGCGGCCAGATCGGCCGGCACCAAGACCCCGGCAGAGCTTCACCCGATGGCCCGCAGGTTTTCCGCTCCCTACCAGACGGAGCCCGTGTCCAGCCTCGCCAGCTGGGCGCGCAATCTCGCCGTGTTCGCGGTGGTGGCCGTCCTGGTGTCGATCGTTGTCGTCCGCTTCGGTTTCCTGGAGCCGAAGCCGGCGCTCGTAACCTTCTTCGGGGGCCTTGCGATCGCCGGGCTCTCGATCCTGTTCGGGCTCGCGGGCTTCGCTGCGATCTGGCAGAACGGCTCGCGCGGTATGGCGCGCATCCTGCTCGCGTTCCTGATCGACGGCGCGATCCTCGCCTACCCGGCCTATCTCGCCCTGCAATACCGCAAGCTGCCGGCGATCCACGACATCACCACCGACCCGATCGATCCGCCACGCTTCGACGCATTGGCACGTCTGCGCACCGGCGACGGCGCCAACACGGCAGTCTATGCCGGCCTCTATTCGGCCGAGCAGCAGCGCCACTTCTACCCCGATATCGAACCGATCGAGCTCGAGATCCCGGTCGATCGCGCCTATGCGATCGCGCTGCAGCTGGTCAACAAGCGAAAATGGCTCGTCATCGACGAGCGCGCGCCCCAGCCGCCGCGCCGCATCGGCCGCATCGAGGCGGTGGCCCGCACGCCGATCATGGGCTTGCGCGAGGACGTTTCCATCAGGGTCGTGCCCGACGGCGAGGATTCCCGCGTCGATATCCGCTCCGCCTCGCGCTATTTCGACAGCGATCTCGGCAGCAATGCCGCACGCGTGAAGAAATTCATCGAGGATCTCAACACCGCCGCCGATGCCGACGCGCTCAAGCCGGTGAAGAAGACCCCGGTGGCGCCGCCGAAGGCTCCGGCGAAGACGGTGAAGAAATAACACCCGCCGTCATTCCGGGGCGATGCGCAGCATCGAACTATGATGCGCAATTGCGCATCAGAGAATCCATTCATCCACCAACACTGCGGCCCGATGGGTTCGGGGTTCGCGCTGACGCGCGCCCCGGAATGACGAGAATTTAGCCCGCCATCCGGTACGTCCCGGTGATCACGGGATCGCCGTCCGTCGCGACCACGCCGCGGGCGACGAGGTCTTCCAGATGTGCCAGCACGGAATAGCCGGCGGCGGTCGTCAGTCTCGGATCGATGCCGATATAGATCGCGCGCACCATGGTCGGGATGTCGGCCTCGCCCTTGGCGAGGCGGTGCAGGATCGAGGCCTCGCGCGCCTTGCGATGGCGGATCAGGAAACGCACGAAGCGCGGGCCGTCCGGGATCTCGGGGCCGTGGCCGGAGAAGTAGAGATCCTCCGCCCGCGCGGCGAGACGATCGAGCGAGTCGATGTAGTCGATCATCGAGCCGTCGGGCGGTGCCACGATCGAGGTCGACCAGCCCATCACGTGGTCGCCGACGAAATTGAACTTCCGCTCCGGCCAGGCGAAGGCGAGATGATTGGCCGTGTGGCCGGGCGTCGCCACCGCCTCGAGGCGCCAGCCTGCGCCCTCGACGACGTCGCCATGGGCGATCCTGATATCGGGCGCGAAATCCCGATCGACGCCGGATTCCGGGTTGTGCTTCTCGCTCTCGAAGCGCGGCCGCGAGGCGCGGTGCGGACCCTCGGCGTAGACCGGCGCGCCGGTCGCCTGCTTGATCCGCGCCGTGTTCGGCGAATGGTCGCGATGGGTGTGGGTGACGAAGATGTGGCTCACCGTCTCGCCGCGCACGGCATCGAGCAGCGCGGCCGCATGCACCGCATCATCAGGGCCGGGATCGATGATCGCGACGTTGCCCGTGCCGACGATGTAGCTGACCGTGCCGGTGAAGGTGAAGGGGCTCGGATTGTGACAGAGCACGCGCCGCACGCCGGGGCGGACTTCCTCGACGACGCCAGGCTGAAGCGGAAAGTTGCGGTTGAACGGGACGTCGTCGTTGTCGGACATGGCTTCTTCTTTGTTCTTTGACGTCATTCCGGGCTGGCTCGTCAGGCCAGACCCGGAATCTCGATGGAACAGGAATCGTGCGGCCCGAGATTCTCAGGTGCGCAATTGCGCAGCTGAGTTCGCGCTTCGCGCGCCGCGGACGGATGACCAGATCAGAAAAACGCCTGAATGCCCGTGATGGCGCGGCCCAGGATCAGGGCGTGGACGTCGTGGGTGCCCTCGTAGGTGTTGACCGTCTCGAGGTTATGGACGTGGCGCATCACGTGGTACTCGATCGAGATGCCGTTGCCGCCGTGCATGTCGCGGGCGGTGCGGGCGATGTCGAGCGCCTTGCCGCAATTGTTGCGCTTCATGATCGAGATCATCTCGGGGGCGAACTTGCCTTCGTCCATCAAGCGGCCGACGCGAAGCGAGCCCTGAAGGCCGAGGGCGATCTCGGTCTCCATGTCGGCGAGCTTCTTCTGCACCAGCTGGGTGGCCGCGAGCGGCTTGCCAAACTGCTTGCGGTCGAGGGTGTACTGGCGGGCGCGGTGCATGCAGTCCTCGGCCGCGCCGAGCGCGCCCCAGGAGATGCCATAGCGGGCGCGGTTGAGGCAGCCGAACGGGCCCTTGAGGCCGGAGACGTTGGGCAAGAGCGCATCTTCGGGAACCACGACGCCGTCCATCACGACCTCGCCGGTGATGGAGGCGCGAAGCGAGAGCTTGCCGCCGATCTTCGGCGCGGAGAGGCCCTTCATGCCTTTTTCCAGCACGAAGCCGCGGATCTGGTTGTCGTGCGCCGCCGACTTGGCCCAGACCACGAACACGTCGGCGATCGGCGCATTCGAGATCCACATCTTGCTGCCGGTCAGGCGATAGCCATCCGAGACCTTCTCGGCGCGGGTCTTCATGCCGGCCGGATCGGAGCCGGCGTCCGGCTCCGTCAAGCCGAAGCAGCCGACCCACTCGCCGCTGGCGAGCTTCGGCAGGTACTTCTTGCGCTGGTTCTCGTCGCCATAGGCGTAGATCGGATACATCACCAGCGAGGACTGCACCGAGTTCATCGAGCGGTAGCCGGAATCGACCCGTTCGATCTCGCGCGCGACGAGCCCGTAGGCGACGTAGCTCGCATTGGCGCAGCCATATTCCTCCGGCAGCGTAATGCCGATCAGACCGAGCTCGCCCATCTCATTGAAGATCTCGCGGTCGGTCTTCTCTTCCAGATACGCCTTGGAGACGCGGGGCAGCAGCTTGTCCTGGGCATAGGCGCGGGCGGTGTCGCGCACCATGCGCTCGTCTTCGGTCAGCTGCTCGTCGAGCAGGAACGGATCGTCCCACTGGAAAGAAGCCGCAGCCGGCTTGTCCTTGGCCTGAGGGCGCACGCTCATGAAACGTCCTTTCGCGTCTGGTTCCGTCTAAAAATTGCCCGACAAATTAAAGCGCCGGAGCAACAAGTGCAAATGCATCCTGGTTTCGGTCATTCCGGGTCGCGCAACGGCGCGAACCCGGAAACCCTTTGCCTGCCACTTCGAGATTCCGGGTCTGGCGCTTTCAGCCCCATCCCGGAATGACACTGCGTGTCAGATCTCGAGCTGCTCGTTGGCGACGATCTCGATGCCGAAGCCCGACAGGCCCTTGTAGTCGTGCACCGAGGAGGTGAGGTGCCGGATCGAGGTGACGCCGAGATCGCGCAGGATCTGCGCGCCGACGCCGATCTCGCGCCACTGGCGGTTGCGGTCCGCCTCCGTCGAGGTCTCGTCCGGCAGCGGGGACACGGGCACGCCGGCGGCGCCGTCGCGCAAATAGACCAGCACGCCGCGGCCGGTTTTCTTGAAATGCTCGAGCACGGCGGCCATGCGCTTGTGCCCGGTGAAGGTGTCCTTGACGATGTTCGGCTTGTGGAAGCGCGTCAGCACGTTCTTGCCATCGCCGACGCCGTTGTAGACGAAGGCGACGTGGGCGATGGAATCGAACGGCGAGCGGTAGGCATAGCCCTGCAAAGGGCCGATCGGGCTCTCGGTCACGAAGGTCGAGACCCGCTCGATCAGCTTCTCGCGTGCCTGGCGGTAGGCGATCATGTCCGCGATGGTGACGTGCTTGAGCTTGTGCCTGGCGGCGAACTCCGCGACCTGCTCGCCCTTCATCACGCTGCCGTCGTCATTCATCAACTCGCTGATGACGCCGACCGGCGGCAGGCCGGACAGCTTGCAGAGGTCGACCGCGGCCTCGGTATGGCCGGAGCGCAGCAGCACGCCGCCGTCCTTGGCGATCAGCGGGAAGATGTGGCCCGGCCGGGCGAAGTCGCTGGCGCCGACATTGGGATTGGCGAGCGCGCGGCAGCACGAGGCGCGCTCCTCGGCCGAGATGCCGGTGCCACCGTCGGGCTTGTAGTCGACCGAGACCGTGAAGGCGGTGGTGTGCGCGGAATCGTTGTGGGCGACCATCGGATCGAGCCGCAGGCGGCGCGCGTCCTCGGTGGTGACCGGGGCGCAGACGATGCCGGAGGTGTGGCGGATGATGAACGCCATCTTCTCGGCCGTGCAGAGCGAGGCGGCGACGATCAGGTCACCCTCGCCCTCGCGGTCCTCGTCGTCGGTGACGACGACGAGCTCGCCCCTGGCAAAGGCCTGCAAGACTTCCTGGACGGTATCGGGCATGTCCCAATCTCTATCGGTTATGGGGCCGGAGGCCTGCCGGACGCCTTAGCCGGACTTGGCGCCAAGCGCTAGTGTCCTGGACGCAACCGCATATGCCTGATGGCGGGGCGGCCTGCGGGCCTCAGGCTTGCACCGCAGATACCAGCGATATAGGTGCGCAGAGCCCGGACGGAAGACGGCAAACCGCCATCAGGGCAGCACCTCGCGCCGCTCGCCGAGCCGCAGATCGAGCTCCGCACGCTTGTCGGCGAGCAGGCCCGCCTGGGCGGCTTCGATCACGGTAAACAGCTCATGAGCATCGCTGAGGCGGGTCACGGTGACGTAGCTGGCGCCGGCCGCATAGAGCTCCTCCACATCCGACAGCAGATCGGCCGTAGCAACGATCATGGCGGTCGGATTGAGGGCGCGGACATGACGGACCAGCTTCTCGTTGCTGGCGCCCTTGAGAAGCGCGTCCGGCACGCTGAGGATGATCATCTCGGACTTGCCGACGCCGGCATGGAGCAGCGTGTCGGCGCTGCTGATGTCACCATAGATCACGTGCAGACCGCGTGAAAGCAGGGTCTGGTACACATTGGGGTTGAAATCGACCACCGTGATCTGCTCCAGCAACACCGGGGCCTGCCGCTCGATCTCCGCCAGCAGCGCGCTCGCCGCGCGGAAAAAGCCGAGGATGACGATCCGGCGGGACTCGCCATGCCCGCCCTCGTGGCTCTCCTCGGCATGGCAACCGTGATCGAGATCGCGCAGGCCGATCCGCTTCAGCGGACCGATCGCCCGGCGGGTGATCTCGTCACTGCGGGTCATCACGAAGGTCGAGAGCACGGCCAGCACCACGAAGGCAAAAGAGGCGGCATTTGCCGTCTCGGCTGCGATGTGGTGGTCATTGACGCCGGTCTGGATCACCACCAGCGAGAACTCGGAGATCTGCGCAAGGTTCAGCGCCGGCAACAGGCTCGCGCGTAGCCCCTGCTTCATCACGTAGAGCGGCGTAAAGGTGGTGACGAGCCGGCTCACCACCGTGAACGCCGCGATCATCAGGGCGAGCCCGATCACGGAGAGGCCGGGCACGGGAATGGTCATGCCGAGCGCAACGAAGAACAGCGTGATGAAGAAGTCCCGCAGCGTGGTGACCTTGGCGGTGACGTCGAGCGCGTAGGGGAAGGTCGAGAGCGAGACGCCGGCGATCAGGGCGCCCATCTCGCGCGACAGCGAGAGCCGCTCGGCGGTCTCGGCGACCAGGAAGCACCAGGCGAGCGCGCCGAGCAGGATCAGCTCGGGACGACGGGCAATCTGGTGGAACAGGCGCGGCAGCACATAACGGCTGACCAGAAGCGCGGCCGCAACCAGCACCGCGACGCGGCCGATCGAGAGCAGGATGACGGTGACTTCCAGATTGGCAAGGCTCGGCTGCACCGCCAGGAACAGGATGGCGAAGATGTCCTGCAGCACCAGCACGCCGAGCGTGATGCGGCCCGGCAGCGTATCAAGCTCGCGCTTCTCATAGAGCACCTTGACGATGATGACCGTGCTCGACAGCGCACAGGCAACGCAGAGATAGATCGCGTCGAAATGCCCGCCACCAAGCGACAGGCCGATGCCGACGAAGAACAGCACGCCGAGCAGGCAGCCGCCGAGGAGCTGGCCACCCGCCGCGAACAGGATCACCCTGCCCGCCCGCACGATCTTCTTCAGGTCTATCTCAAGGCCGATCATGAAGAGCATGAAGATCAGGCCGAGCTCGGAGATGACGCTGATCGATTCCTGCGACTTGACCCAGCCGGCACCGAATGGACCTATGCAGAAGCCGGCGATAAGGTAGGCCAGGATCAGCGGTTGTCTGGAAAAGTGTGCCAGGAGGCCCAGCATCCAGGCAAACAGGATACAGAGGGTGATGTCGCGAATGAGCTCATGCATGCCAAATTGGTCCGTTTTGCCGCACCGTAGTGGCGGGTTGCGACGCGGCAAGCGAGCAATTCGTCACATGCGGATCGTGCTCTCTGTGATAGCCCTGCTGCGTCTGTTCGCATTGCCGGCCGCCGCGCAATCCAAAGTCGATATCGAACAAAACTTTGCCGAGTCGCTGACCGCGCTGCCGAAAGAGGAACTCGCCGTGTCCGGCGGGTTCTACGTGCCGGCGTATTCAAGCGTTGCGATGAGCCAGGGCAAGCTGCGCGTCGACTTCTCGGTGACATTGAGCGTCCACAACGCCTCCGAGACGCAAGCCCTGGTACTCAAGCGCATCGCCTATTTCGACACCGCAGGCAAGCAGGTCGAGAGCTATCTGAAGGCGCCGGTGGCCTTGAGGCCGCTCGCCACCGTCTCGATCTTCATCCCGACCGACGACGTGCGCGGCGGCACAGGCGCCAATTTCATCGTCGACTGGGCCGCAACAGGCGAGATCTCCGAGCCGGTGGTCGAAGCCTTGATGGTTGGCGGCGTCGCCAATGCGCATTACGCTTTCATCAGCCAAGGCCGCCCGACCCGGACGGCCGGAAAGAAATAGGCTGCCCACCCGGGGCGGCTAGCAAGACGGAAAGCAGGCCGGTGCAACGCCGGCCGCTCAACAAAAACAAGACGAGGAACGCTTCCATGACGTCCAGCTTCGATTTCGCCCCCCTGTTTCCCGCAGGGCTGCCGGCCCCCACCGCGCGCTGGACGGGCCTTGCCAGATACAGTTTCGTGGGCGGCAATAATGATTCCGAGCAGGTGCCGCTCGACGAGCTGATCGAAGCGACCAACACGGTGCTGCGGCGCGAGGGCCGTTCGCTCGCCACCTACGGTCTGGCGCACGGCCCGCAGGGCTACCTTCCCTTGCGCGAATTCCTGGTGACAAAACTCAAGCGCGATGCCTGCATCAACTGCACGGTCGACGATCTCCTGATCGTCTCGGGCTCACTGCAGGCGCTCGATCTCGTCAACAACACGCTGCTGACGCGCGGCGACACCGTGATCTTCGAGCAGGACAGCTATCAGGGCTCGTTGACCCGCCTTGCGCGGCTCGGCGTCAATGTGGTCGGCATCCCCCTCGACAGGGACGGGATGCGAATGGACGCGCTGGCGACGGCGCTGGCCGATCTGAAAAGCCGCGGCATACGCCCGAAATACATCTACACCATCCCGACGGTGCAGAACCCGACCGGCAGCATCATGCCCGAGAGCCGCCGCGCCGAGCTGCTGCGGCTCGCCGCCGAATTCGGCGTGCCGATCTTCGAGGACGATTGCTACGCCGACCTGGTCTGGTCGGGACAGCGGCCGCCGGCGATCTACGCGATGAGCCCGAACGGCGGCGTGATCCATATCGGCTCGTTCTCGAAATCGATCGCGCCGGCGCTGCGCGTCGGCTTCATCGTCGCGCCGTGGGATGTGATGTCGCGGATGCTGTCACTGAAGACGGATGCCGGCTCGGGGGCGCTGGAGCAGATGGTGCTGGCGGCCTATTGCAAGCCACATTTCTCGACCCACGTGCCTGCGCTGACGAAGGCGCTGCGCACCAAGCTCGACACGCTGATGGAAGCCCTGAGCGAGCAGTTCGGCACCGCCGCCGAGTTCGAGGAGCCCAAGGGTGGCATCTTCCTCTGGGTCAAGCTGCCCGATCAGGTCGACACGCTCAAACTCTATCAGGCTGCGCTGGCCGCCGGCGTCTCGATCAATCCCGGGCCGGAATGGTCGACCAATAAGAGCCATTCCAGCTCGCGGCTGCGGCTGTGCTTTGCAAGCCCCACGCATCAGCAGATCCGCGAGGGCGTCGCCGTGCTGGCTGAAGTGTGCCGCAGGGAGTTTGGCGTTCCGGCGCGGAGCGCCAATGTGGAGAAGCGGGCCTGAGCTAGCGTCAGGCCGCTTGTGGCTGGCTGCCGTGGATCGCTGAGGCCAGCCGCAGCAACAGGACGATCGAGACGTTACCCTTGCCCGCCTCGATCTGTGCGATGTAGCGCTCGGAAATCCCGGAGCGGCGGGCGAGCTCCCGGCGCGACAGGTCGCAGCGGGTGCGCGAGGATCTCAGGCGGTCGCCCAGCTCGGCCAGAAACGCGGCCTCCGAATAGGGCGGCGCGGCGCAGCTCCCCGGCAGCACTTCGCCCGCAAAATCCATGACTTGATTCAGCATTGGTGTATCCACGTTCGCCTTCGGAGCTGGCATCCTACTCCCGCTGCGGCCGGCCTCATTGACGCGGATCAAATTCGCGCGCGATCGGCAGCTGGCGTGGACGACCGCGCCGGGGATGCTACACTCTGGAATTCTTCGAGGCGGGGCTTGCCGGGACATGACGCGTTGCTTGAGCCGCTGGACCACGGCTGCATTGCTATGGGTTGCCTTCATACCCCTGGCCCACGCGGAGACGCTTGCGGCGACGGTCGAGCAATGGGGCCTGCTCGGCTCCTGGGCGGTCGATTGCGCGGCCCGGCCGGACCACGACAAGGGTGCGCTCCTGACCTACGAGATCCGGAAGGACGGTCGGGTGATGTACCGGCGCAATTTCGGCGACGCCAGGGACGAGAACGAGGTGGTGTCCGCCACGGTCAACGCCGAAGGCCTGCTCAACGTGGTGGTGTACTTCCCCTCGCTGCATCAGGCCCGCGAGTTCGGGCTGCTGCTGGACAAGGACGGCAGCCTGCGCGCGATCTACAATCGGAGCGAGCGCGGCGAGTACACGATCAGGGACGGCAAATACGTCGCCACGGGCGCGCCGACGCCGGCGCAGCAGCGCTGCGATTAACCTCATCTGAACATCCGTTCAGAATTCTCCTGCGATTCCTCCGGAACGTTCATGCGGATGCGCGGTTTAGATTGGCATTCGATTGGAGGAGGACATCATGAAGAAGCTTGGTTATGTGGTTGCGGCCCTCGGCACTCTCGCGATCGCAGCGCCGACGCTGGCGAGCGCGGAGACGGTGGTGATCAAGCGCGGTCATCACCACGGCCCGTACGCTGCGCGTGCCGAATACGGCATGCATCGCGACCACGGCTGGCATCGTGGCTGGCGCCATCATGGCGACAAGGTCGTCGTGATCAAGCGCAGCCATCGTCACCACTGGGACTAATGCGTAACGCAAACGCGGAAATGGCCCCTCACGGGGCCATTTCTTTGCGTGATCGAAACGCTCGGCGAAATCAATCCCACGCCGGTGCGAAGCCCGGATTGACGCAGCGCCTGTCCTTTGGGAGCGCCGCGATTTTCTTGCGGTCGGCCTCGTCGAGCGTGATCTTCAGCGCGTCGAGATTGGCCTGCTGGCTCTCGCGGCGAGAGGCCTTCGGAATCGCGGCAACGCCGTACTGGTCGAGCAGCCATTTCAGCGCGACTTGGGCTGCGGTCGCATTGTGCCTGGCCCCGATCGCGGCGAGCACCGGGTCCGATGCGATACGCCCCTGCGCCAGCGGGCAATAGGCAACCAGCGGGATCGACTTGGCCTTGAGATAGGCCAGCACCTTCGATTGATCGAGCATCGCGTGATATTCGATCTGGGTGCAGGCGATCGGCGCCTTGATGTCCTCGACGGCGATCTTGAGCAGCGCGGTGGTGAAGTTGGCAACGCCGATCGCCCGCGTGCGTCCCTCCTCCTTCAGCTTCATCAAGGTCTCGAACACCGCGCCCCAATTCGCCGATTTCGACGGCCAGTGCACGAGATAGAGATCGACCTGATCGAGCCGCAGCTTGGTCAGGCTGGCGTCGAAGGCACGCCGGATCGCATCGGGGCTGAGGTTCTCGTGCCAGACCTTGGTCGTGACGTGCAGCTCATTGCGCGGCACGCACGCTGAGGCAAGCGCGGCGCCGATCGCCTCTTCGTTGGCGTACATCTCGGCGGTGTCGATGTGGCGATAGCCGATCGCGAGCGCGCTCTCGACCGCCACCCGGCAGGCATCGCCCTGCATGCGGAAGGTGCCGAGGCCGAGCTTGGGCATGCTGATGCCCTGTGTCTTCAGATGATCCATGAACAGGCTCCTGACGTATTCAACCCGCCGGATGCACGCGGCGATACCGCGTGGGCAGACTCTTCGGTGATGGAAGGGAGATGGCGGGAACGGCCAGCATAGCGCGGACGACGCGAGGCGGCCAATCAAGATCGGGTTAGCGCAGCTCAGGTGTGCTGGGCAGCCAGGGCCGGACGCGGCTGCGGCTGCGGCACGATATCGACCGACCAGAGATCACGATTGTCGACGTCCTTCAGGGTCACGGTCATCACGCCGCTCGGGCCGTCGATGTCAACACGGCCGAAGAATTGCAAGCCAAAACAAGGAGCGAGATTCTCGCCCTGCGCCGCGCTGCAGCCGTTCTGGTACATCGCGACCGGACCAAACGTATTGTCGAGCCCTCCCGGGCCCCAGGTACCGGCATGGAGCGGGCCGGAGACGAATTCCCAGAACGGCTCAAAATCCTGGAACTGGGCCTTGCTCGGATCGTAATAATGCGCGGCGGTGTAGTGCATGTCGGCGGTGAGCCAGACGATGTTGCGCACACCCGCGCGCTTGATCGAGGCCAGGAGATCGGCGATCTCGTGCTCACGCCGGTCCGGCGGACCATCGCCGAGCGCGACCGCGTCGAGGCTGATCAGGCCGATCGGCAGGTCGGCCGCGATCACCTTCCAGGTCGCGCGCGAGGCGGCAAGCTCGCGCTTCAGCCAGGCGAGTTGCTCGGCACCGAGGATCCAGCCGCCGTGATCATCGCCCTTGTTCCAGGTCTCGTCGCGAAAACTGCGCATGTCGATCATGAAGACATCGAGCAGCGGGCCATAGGCGATCCTGCGATAGACCCGGCCCTGCCGCGTGCAGATATCGCGGATCGGCATGAAGTCGAAGAAGGCACGGCGGGCGCGCGCGACCAGGCGCGGGGTGCCGTCGTCCTCGAAGCCTGCATCATCGTAGCTGCCGGTCGGCGACCAGTCGTTGGTGACCTCATGGTCGTCCCACTGCGCGAACATCGGCACGTGCGCGTGGAACGCGCGAAAATGCTCGTCGAGATGGTTGTATTTGTAATTGCCCCGGAACTGCGCCAGCGTGTGCGCGACCTCTGCCTTGTCCTCCGTGACGAGGTTGCGCCAGGTCTCGCCGTTCGGCAGCTTCCGCTCTGCGGGAATCGTGCAGTCGGCGTAGATGTGGTCGCCGGAGTGGATGAAGAAATCGGGACGGTTGTCGAGCATAGTGCGATAGCTGCGATAGCCCCCGCGCGAGACGTCGATGCCCCAGCCCTGCCCCGCGGTGTCGCCGGACCACAGGAACGAGATCGACCGGCCTGAGGCCGGCGCGGTGCGGAAATGGCCGATGCGGCTTTCGCCGGCGATGCCGGTGGCGATGTCGTCGAAGCGGATGCGATAGAAGATGTCCTGCCCGGTCGGCAGGTCGTTCAGCAGCAGTTTGGAGGTGAAGTCGGCATCTGGCAGCGCGTCGCGCCAAGCCGATGCGATGATGGTCTTGAAGCTCTCGACCGTCGAACACTCGACGTGCATCCGCGCCGGCCTGTCGGCGCGCGCCCAGATCACGGCGGAGTCATCCGAGACATCGCCCGACTGGATGCCGCCCGCAATCTGCGGGCGGTCTGCAGCGCGGCTGACGTGGGGCGTTGCGAGCGTGCCGAGCGAGGCAACGGCGAGGCTGGAGGTGGAGCGGACCAGGAATTGCCGCCGGCTCCATGCGCGCGGAGCGCGGAGTGTTGCCATTCAGGAGACCTTCGTCGAATCGCGACGGAAGGTGCCTGCGCCGTTTGACTCCTATCCTGATGGTTTCTTGACTCCACGCCTACGGTTCTGCGACGCGGGGATGACGGGCCGAGGTGCAGCCGCAGCCGTGGAGCGGTTCCTCGCTACGCTTGCGGGGAGAGGGTTGGGGTGAGGGGGAGTCTCCGCCCGGACGGTGAGAGTTGGACTCGCGGAGGCTCGGAATTCAAGCTTCGATCGAATTCCGGCCTCTCCCCGCGGGCGGGGAGAGGCGAAGAGAATGTCGCGCCTAGCGCTTCCAATTGCAGATGCCGCCGGAGCGGCAGGGCCAAGTCTGGATGCGGGTGTCCATCGCCTGGGCGTCGAGCGGATTGCCGCGGCGATGCGCGAGCTTCGTGCGCGCCGCACCGCGGGGCTGCGTGCCCTTGGCATGCGCGAGCTTCGGCTCCGACACGTGCACGCGTTCAGCCGCGACCTTCTTCGGCACGTCCATCGGCTCGGCCCGCGCCTGCGCCTCGTTGCCGCCCTTCGCCTCGAGCGCCACCGGCGCGAATTGCGTCTCCGGGCCGAGACGCTTCGGCGACAGCACCGCCTTGGAGAGGTCAAGACCAAGATATTCGTCAGGCTTGTAGTCGTCAGCGCGCGCGATGCCGCCCCACGCAAGGACGAGGGCTACGGCAACCGCAAAAGGAACGCCTTTCAGGACCACGGACGCCTCCTGAAACTGACTATTAAGGGGTAATTTACCCCTATTTAGGAGGCGTCGCGGGCAATTCCAGCGGCCGATTGCCGCCGTGGTTAAGAAGTTTGGCGGTGTCAGGCGACTTTTCGCGTCGCCCCCGTCCCATCCAGGAACCCCATGAGGCGGCCGCGGATGATGGTTTCCGCCTCGCCCATGATGCGATCGATGAGTTCCTTGCAGGAGGGGATGTCATGGATGAGGCCGGCGACCATGCCGCAGCTCCAGGCGCCGGCGTCCATCTGTCCCTCCAGCATGATCCTGGGATAGACGCCCGCGACCTGGTCGTGAATGTCGTCGATGGTGAGCTTGGCGCCCTTCTCGCGCTCGATCTCGAGCAGGCGATCGACATTGGCGTTCTTCAGCACGCGCTCGGTGTTGCGCAGCGCGCGCATGATCAGCCGGGTATCGAGCTCGGTGGCCGCGACAAGCGCGTTTTTCACGTTCTGATGCACCGGGGCTTCCTTGGTCGCAATGAAGCGCGTGCCCATGTTCATGCCGGCCGCCCCGAGCGAGAGTGCCGCGACGAGGCTGCGCCCGTCAGCCATGCCGCCGGAGGCGACGAACGGGATCTTCAACTCCTCAGCCGCGCGCGGCAGCAAGATCATGTTGGGGATGTCGTCCTCGCCGGGATGGCCGCCGCACTCGAAGCCGTCGACGCTGACTGCGTCGCAGCCGATACGCTCGGCCTTCAGCGAGTGACGGACCGAGGTGCATTTGTGGATCACCTTGATGCCGGCCGCCTGCAGCGCCGGCATGTATTGTTCCGGGCTGCGGCCCGCGGTCTCGACCGCCTTGATGCCGCCTTCGACGATCGCCGCGATGTATTCCGGATAAGGCGGCGCTGAGAAGGTCGGCAGGAAGGTGAGGTTCACGCCGAATGGCTTGTCGGTCATGTCGCGGCAGCGCGCGATCTCTTTCGCCAGCAACTCCGGCGTCTTCTGCGTGAGGCCCGTGATGATGCCGAGCCCGCCGGCATTGGAGACCGCGGCGGCAAGCTCGGCAAAGCCGACGAAATGCATGCCGCCCTGGATGATGGGGTGCTCGATGCCGAACAGTTCGGTGATCGCGGTCTTCACGTAAGTCGCCTCCCGGATTTGGTTTGTGTGGGATCAGTCTAACCGCAGTTTTGCGAAGCGGTCACCATTTCTCTCCGAACGGACTGATCTCCATCTCGAAGGTCCAGGCATGCACGTGCATGCAGGTCCGGGACGGAGGGTAGCGGTCGGGTGAGTGAGGCGAGCGGGCCTCTCTCCACCGTCATTGCGAGGAGCCCTTGCAACGAAGCATCCAGAGTCCGTCCGCAGGGACAGTCTGATCGCTCCGCCCGCTTGAGTGGCGACGGTCTTGTCTCAATGCCCCCGCGCCGGGCCCTCAGGTCGATCGGGCGCAGAATCATCAGTACCGCGACGAGCGCGCGCGTCCAGAACACATCGATATAGGGGAGGAAGCCGACCTGCTGCTGCAAGGTCCTGCCGACCCAGGCGACTGCCTGTGAAAGCGCGGCACTCACCGTGCCGCGCTCGCCTCTATTGCCGCTCTCGCCGCCAATTGCTCGTCAAGCGAATGGAACACCGTAGTACGAGTTGATGCCGCGAACCGCGGATTCATCACTCCAGTTCCAATCGCTTTTCGCCCCGTATTTCGGTGCGCCTTCCAGCTGCTTGGCCGTGATGCCGGTGACATATCCGCCGAGCTCCGTGTCGTATTTCAGCGACTGCCAGGGCAAGGGGTAGTGGTCGTTGCCGAGGCCGAGAAACCCGCCGAACCCAAGCACGGCGTACGAAACCTTGCCGCTGATCTTGTCGATCATGACCCGCTCGATCGAGCCGATCTTGTTGCGATCGGCACCGTATACCGATGTTCCCTCGACCTTGTCGCTGCCGATCAACCGGCCCATCTCGCTGCGGTCCAGCTCGCCTTGATTCAACATTGCAATTCTCCACTCAGCCAATGTGTGGACCAACCGGACAGCCGTGCGATCGTTCCGGCTCGGGTTCCTCCGGCAGGTCAGGAACATCGCAGGGAACGAGCGGTTCTTTGAGCTTCACAGAGGGCCATGCGGATGTCCCAGACCGTTTCCGACTTCATCGTCCAGCGCCTGCATCAATGGGGCGTGCGCCATATCTTTGGTTATCCCGGCGACGGCATCAACGGCGTCTTCGGCGCGATGAACCGCGCGGAGGGCAGGATCGGCTTCGTGCAGGCGCGGCACGAAGAAATGGCGGCGTTCATGGCAACCGCATACGCGAAATTCTCGGGCGAGCTCGGCGTATGCATCGCAACCTCGGGGCCCGGCGCCTCGCACCTCATCACCGGGCTCTACGATGCGCTGCTCGATCACCAGCCGGTGCTCGCGATCGTCGGCCAGCAGGCCCGCAACGCGCTCGGCGGGAGCTACCAGCAGGAACTCGACCTGGTTTCCATGTTCAAGGATGTCGCCGGCGCCTACGTCATGCAGGCATCTTCGCCTGCACAGGTGCGCCATCTGGTTGATCGATCCGTGCGGATTGCACTCGCCCGGCGGACCCCGACCGCGCTCATCCTGCCCAACGATCTCCAGGAAGAACCATACGAAAGTCCGCCCCGCGCCCATGGCACGCTGCATTCCGGCATCGGCTACAGTGCGCCGCGTGTCACGCCCCGCGAGGCCGAGCTCGACCGTGCCGCGGAGGTGCTCAACGCCGGCAAGAAGGTTGCAATGCTCATCGGCGCCGGCGCGCTTCACGCCACCGACGAGGTGATCGCGGTTGCCGACCGGCTGTCGGCAGGCTGCGCCAAGGCCCTGCTCGGCAAGGCCGCGTTGCCCGATGACCTGCCCTGGGTCACCGGCTCGATCGGCCTGCTCGGCACCGAGCCCAGCTACAACATGATGACGGACTGCGACACGCTGCTGCTGGTCGGCTCCGCTTTTCCCTATGCCGAATTCCTGCCGAAGGAAGGCAGCTGCCGCGGCGTGCAGGTCGACATCGACGCCAGCATGATGTCGATCCGCTTTCCCATGGAAGTCGGCCTTGTCGGCGATGCTGCCGAGACACTTCGCGCGCTGTTGCCGCGGCTCAAGCCGAAGACCGATGGTGCCTGGCGCAAGGGTATCGAGGACGATGTCGCCAGATGGTGGAAAACCCTGGATGATCGCGCGCATCAGCCGGCCACCCCGGTCAATCCGCAGCTCGTCGCCTGGGAGTTGTCCCCGCGCCTGCCCGACCGCGCCATCATTACCAGCGATTCCGGCTCCTGCGCCAACTGGTTCGCGCGCGATCTGAAGATACGGCGCGGCATGACGGCCTCGCTGTCCGGCGGCCTCGCCTCGATGGGCGCGGCGGTGCCTTATGCGCTCGCCGCGAAATATGCCCATCCTGATCGTCCCGTGATCGCGCTCGTCGGCGACGGCGCGATGCAGATGAACAACATGGCCGAGCTGATCACCGCTGCCAAATACTGGCGTTCCTGGCGCGATCCCCGTTTTGTCGTCTGCGTCTTCAACAACGAAGACCTCAACCAGGTCACGTGGGAGCAGCGCATCATCAACGGCGATCCCAAGTTCGAGGCCTCGCAGCAGATTCCGAATGTGTCCTACGCGCGCTTTGCCGAGCTGGTTGGGCTGCGCGGCATCTATGTCGACAGTCCGCAGGTCCTGGGCTCTGCCTGGGCGCAGGCGCTGGCGAGCGAGATGCCCGTGGTTCTGGAGGTGAAAACCGACCCCGAGGTGCCGCCGCTACCGCCGCACATCACCTTGCAGCAGGCCAAGAACTTCTCGCTGGCGCTGATGAAAGGCGATCCGAACGGGAGCGGCGTCATCAAAGGTGCAGCACGGCAGGTGCTCGAGACGATCCTGCCTGGAAAGGAGTGAGCCATGAGCGACTTTCGCGACATCCAGAACGGCGTCAACGATCCCGTCGACGGCGTCGACGTGAAGCAGCACTTCAACGACAACAAGACGCGGCACGAGCGCGCGCAGCGCCATGCGGACGTGCGCGCCGAGCCGTCGGCCTCGCCAGGCGAGCCGTTCCTGCCGGAAAGGCTGCGGCGCAGGGCGACCGATCCGATCAACCCGCGCACCGGCCGCAATCCGACCGATTAGGAACCCCGGTCCCGATCCCGGGTTGATCGCAAGTCGCGCGGCCAGCGGCCGCGCCGCCAATTCAGAGGACCGAACCATGAAACGAACCGTCATCGCCCTCGCCTGCGTGCTTCTCGCAGGTCCCGCGCTCGCCCAGTCGGTCGGCGAAAAGACCGGCGTCAATTCGGCGCTCGGCGTCGCGCCTGCGACTGCCGACTTCGTCAAGGAAGTCGCCATCAGCGACATGTTCGAGATCGAGTCGAGCAAGCTCGCAGAGCAGAAGGGCAACGCAAAGGAGAAATCCTTCGCACAGCAGATGGTGACCGACCACACCAAGACCAGCGGCGAACTGAAGGGTCTCGTCGGCAACGGCAAGGTCCAGGCAACGCTGCCGACGGCGCTCGACAGCTCGCACCAGAGCAAGCTCGACAAGCTCAAGGGCGCGACCGGAAAGGACTTCAGCTCCGATTACAACTCCTACCAGGTCAGTGCGCACGAGGACGCAGTTTCGCTGTTCGAGCGGTACGCCAAAGGCGGCGATAATGCCGAGCTGAAGGACTGGGCCGGCAAGACGCTGCCCGCGCTCAAGCACCATCTCCAGATGGCGAAAGAGCTCGACAAGGCGCCGAGCGTCGGCCAGTCGAAGTAATACTCTAGAGCGCCGGCTCTGCCGGCGCCCTCTCGGCCCTAAGCCGCAGGAACCATCACCGTCACACAGGCTTTACAAAAGAGTCATGGAGGACATTTCAGCAACTGCGGACCGATGGCACTCGTAACAGTCAAACCCACTCGGATCGACACGGCGATCGCGAATGAGATCGCCGACCACACCAATTCAGGGCTGGAGCAGACAGCACAGACGCTGACCTGGGCGGCCGACGAGCACGTGCTTCTGGCGCTTGCCGTTGCAGGGTGGCTGTACGCGCAATTGCGACGCCCGGAAACACGCCCCGCCGCCAATCATATTCTGGCAGTAACCCTGGCGACGGCGATGCTGCCGCACGCGCTGAAGTCCGTGTTCGACCAGACAAGACCCGATCGCACGACCATTCGCGGTCATGGACATGGCGTTCCCATCTCGGGGCGAGCGCGGGATGCCTTTCCCTCCGGCCACGCCATGCACATGGGTGCCCTCGCCTCGGCAGCGGGTCTCTTGCCGACAAGGCCGCGCCGCGCGATACGCGTCATCGCGGTCGCGCTTTCGCTGACGCGCGTTGTGCTGCTGGCGCATTGGCCGAGTGACGTGCTGGCGGGGTTCTCCCTCGGCATTGTCGTCGAACGACTCCTCAGGCCGCTCACATTGACACGGCGCCGGCACCACAAGCGGGTGCAGTCATGACCGAATACATCGTGCGCTTCATCGCCGGCGGGGTGATCGTTTCAGCTTTTGCGATCCTTGGCGACATGCTGCGGCCAAAGAGTTTTGCCGGCCTGCTCGGCGCCGCCCCGTCGGTCGCGCTCGCCACGCTCGCAATCGCGATCGTGCAGCATGGCAGAGCTTACGCCGCGGCCGAAAGCTGGACCATGATCTATGGCGCGATCGCGCTTGCCTGCTACGGCGTCGCCGTGTGCCATCTGCTGATGCGGTTTCGTCTTGCCGCGCTGCCCGCCACCATTCTCGCCTTCGCGGTATGGCTGGGCGTCGCCTTCGGCCTGCTCGCGAGCTTCGGAGGTGCCGCCTGATGCTGGTCAAGCTGTCCCCATCGGCGCTGAAGCAAACGCGCTGGTACGAATACGCTATTCGCTTCGTGCTTGGCGGACTGGCGACGGTGCTGGCGGGCATCATGGGTGCGAGCTTCGGCACCTCGATAGGCGGGCTCTTCCTTGCCCTTCCCGCGATCTTCTGCGCCAGTGCAACGCTGATCGAAAGTCATGAGCGGCGGGCCAAGGAGAAGGCAGGTCTCGACGGACGCCGGCGCGGGCAGGAGGCCGCAGCGCTCGACGCAGCCGGCGCCGGCCTGGGGAGCATCGGTCTTGCTGCGTTCGCCGCCGTCTTCTACGTCACGGTCCCACAGAGCAGCGTAGTCGCCTTCATCGGCGCCATCCTCGCCTGGGCCGTGGTATCGATGTCGACGTGGTGGATGAGACGGAAACTTCGTATCGTCTCGCATCGCGTGCCGTCCGAATCCAGGTCGCGATTAGCGCGGCGTCGAAGCGTCTCGTAGCTTGAGGAATTCGAACATCTCCGCGGCAGCATGAAGCTGTTCGATGCGCGCGGCAACGGAATCCCGCTGAACGCCCACCGGCAGACTTGCAAGTTCGTGCTCGAGCCGCAGCCTCTGCGCGTCGAGACGCTGTTCGAACGTGTGGGGTTCAGACCGTCTTCGCATCGTCCGTCCTCGGCGGTTGCAGGCCCGGGCTGTTCGCCCAGCGCTCAACTTGATCGATGACCTTCTGGTGGCTTGGCCGCACCGGCTTTGCTGCTTCTGGCTCGTCGGAAAGCTTGCGGGGTAACCTGACCTCATCCGTCATGGCCGATCTCCCTTTGAAGTAGAATGCGCCAGTACTCGACTCGTTTCAACATTAACTTATTGATTTTGCTATATCTTTTTACTCAATTGGCAGGTTCGTCGACTCTTGTGGAACTCCCACTAAGTTCGTTTGTTGAGTAGACTGCTCAAATTACTCATTTTGCGTGATCGACCATGAATGACCTTCGCGCCGAGCGCCTCCAGGTCATGCTCTCACCCGACGAGCTGGCCGCGGTTGATGATTTCCGGTTCAAGCACCGCATGCCGACCCGCGCTGCGGCAGTCCGGGAACTGCTCAAGTTTGGGCTGGCGGCAGCGGGCGTCGATGCCGCTGCAGGCGTGAAGTCGAGCAGCTTCGGCGTGTTCGGCCGCGGGCCGGACGGTCACACTCAAAGCGACCCCGAAGGCAGCAAAGAGGACTGATCAAGCCTCGCGCGGCAAAACGGCCCCGGCACGGTGGGTGCCAGGGCCGTCCCTGGAGATTGCTTCCGGCGCACCGGGGGCATGCCTACCAGAAGCAATCCGTCGACTCTTCGCGCGCGGATTCGTTCCTTGCGAGAACCTTTAGCGGATCACCCCTAGCCGGTCGGCGCGTCGCCGGAATCATCCGGCATCACGCCGGAGCCTGGCGTCTTGTTCTTGTCGGTAAGCTCAGGATCGCGCGTCGCCTCGCGCGACGGCGAGCCCTTCGGGTCCGTCTTGTGCACGGCCTGGGCGCGCTGCTTGTCGCGCGGCTGCTCCTCCGCGCGCTGGTCCTTGACGATGCCGTGGTCGGAATGGGCCATGATATTCTCCCGCTTCTATCTCGATGTATCGAAGCGGCTACGCAGGTCAGCGCCGAATGTTCCGGGCGCAAGCGACGGCGCTAGCTATGCGCGGCATGAACCGCAGCAGACGCCTTCCCGAGCTGCACCTGCCGCACCGTCGTCACCGTCGCGAACGCGACCGAGACGCCAAAGGCTAGAATGAGTGAAAGAAGGGCGAGACGTGGAGCCATTGCAAAAACTCCTTCTGGGATCAAAATCCACGCGATCGATTGCTCCCGCATGATCCTGCATTGCTCGCTTGCGGTCCGTGCTTCATCTCACACGCGGACTGACGAAGACGACAGCCGTCTATGCCCCGTTGTTTTGGGGGATGCGGACGGTCACGGGCGGGATTTCGCCATCGAGCCAATCCTGCTCCCTTGCGAGCGCCGTCCAGGCATCCGCCATGCGCGAATAGCGCCTGTAGGCGGGTTGCCCTTCCGCGCGCTCGGCGAGCTGCAGGCAGTTCTCCGCGTTATCCCTGAATACGTCAGACTGTTTCATGGCCAAGACGTGGGGACGGAACTCCTCCATCGCAACCGTCCTTTGCCGGATCGTAACGTTTGCGGAACTTCGCACCGTACGCGGGCATTGCCATGGATGCGAGTTCTTGTTGCCATCTTCCTGGTGTTCATCGGCAGCTCAGCCTTGGCCGACAGCACCGGCGAGCAAAGGCCTGATAACCGCGCGCCGGCGGCCATCGACGTCATCAGCGGCCTCTACGCGTTCAGCCGCTTTCAGCACGCCCTCCTGGAGAGCACCGAGCTGAACGGCAATGCGGAGGTGAAGAACCTTGCCGCCTTGCGCGCCGAAGAAGCTGCGAAACGGGACAAGACGCTCAAGGAAATTCAGGAGGCGATCGGCGCCGAGCCCCGCATCGGCAAGCGGGCGAGCGCTCGCCTCGCCGAGCCCGACAGTTCGGACGGACCGACTTACGTCCGGACTTTCTATGCCGCTCAGATCCCCGAATATGAAGCGACCATCGCCCTGCTCGAACGCTATCTCCGGACACCCGACAATGTCGCGCTTGCAGCGTTCGCGCGCGAACAGCTGCGGACGCTGCGCTCGCAGGTCAAGGATGCCGAGCGCACCATGGCCGATAAATAGCCGCCCTACTCGTCGTTCGGATGATGCTGCTGGCTCTCCGGTCGCACCGGGCGGTCGCTCTCCGGCATCTTGTCCCGGCCTGCATCCCCGTTATCGTCCTTTCCCCCCGAGGTCGACGTGCCGCTTCCGCTGGGGTTGGATCTGGCCGCGCTTCCCGTGGTCTGCGCATCCCCGTGCGGGGTGGCGGAGCTCGCAGCGGGATCGCCGGTGACCGCTCCGCGCCCGCTGGGCGCGCCCGCCTGCGCCAGCGCCGATCCCGCAGCAAATGTTGTAACGATCAAGACGGCGAACCCGGCTCTCATGTGCACTCTCCCTGTGTCTGCTGGCTCAACCTCGAGGGCCATTGCCCGTTCCTGAGCCGCGCGTCCGGGAGCATCGAGAATGTCGAGGGCGGGAGCCGAGAAACTTGTGAAACCCTCTGGAACCATTTGCGGTTTTCACCGTTATTTGCACCGGGCTGAGCAGAGCAGGTTCCATTTCCGGGTGCCGCGACCTTGGCGCTTGATTTCGAATTTGGCTGACGCTCTAGTTTGATCAATTGCGTCTTGCCGCAGGTCCGGCCGACGCCCGCGGGGGAATCAAGTATGAGCGACCTCGATCCCGGAACTGCATCACGCTCCGGTCGTCGTGTCCCAAAGCCAAAAAACAACGGTATGTCGGAGCCGGATTCCCGGGCGGAATTGCTACTGGCCTTACAAGCCATGCGCAGCGGCGATTTCTCGGTACGCATGAGCGGCGACTATCTCGGCATCGACGGCAAGATTGCCGACACTTTTAACGAAATCATCGCCGCCAACCAGCGCATGGCGCAGCAGCTCGAACTGGTCGGCCAAGTGGTGGGGCGTGAGGGCAAGACCCGGCAGCGCGTGAAGTTCGGCCTCGCCTCGGGCTCCTGGGCGGACATGGAAGGCTCGGTCAACACGCTGATCGACGACCTGCTGTGGCCGACTCGCGAGGTGACGCGGGCGGTCGCGGCGGTGGCGCAAGGCGACCTGCTGCAGACCGTCAAGCTCGACGTTGACGGCCGTCCGCTCCGCGGCGAGTTCCTGCAGTCGGCGAACATCGTCAACACCATGATCAAGCAGCTCGGCGTGTTCACCTCCGAGGTGACGCGCGTGGCGCGCGAAGTCGGCACCGAGGGTAAGCTCGGCGGCCAGGCCCAGGTGCCGGAGGTGACCGGCGTCTGGAAGGATCTGACCGAGAGCGTCAACTCGATGGCGAACAACCTGACCAACCAGGTTCGCAACATCGCCGAGGTGACGATCGCGGTGGCCAACGGCGACTTGTCGAAGAAGATCACCGTCGACGTCCGCGGCGAGATCCTTCAGCTCAAGGAAGCCATCAATACGATGGTGGATCAGCTCCGCTCCTTCGCCTCGGAAGTCACGCGCGTCGCGCGCGAGGTCGGGACCGACGGCAAGCTCGGCGGACAGGCGATCGTGCCCGGCGTCGCCGGCACCTGGAAGGACCTGACCGACTCCGTGAACGCGATGTGCGGCAACCTCACCGCGCAGGTCCGCAACATCGCCAACGTCACCACGGCCGTGGCGCGCGGTGACCTGTCGCGCAAGATCACAGTGGACGTGCGGGGCGAAATCCTGGAGCTGAAGGACACCATCAACACCATGGTGGACCAGCTCAACTCCTTCGCCTCGGAAGTGACGCGTGTCGCGCGCGAGGTCGGCACCGAAGGCAAGCTCGGCGGCCAGGCCCAGGTGCCCGGCGTCGCCGGCACCTGGAAGGACCTCACCGACAACGTCAACTTCATGGCCTCGAACCTCACCGCGCAGGTCCGCAACATCGCCGACGTCGCAACCGCCATCGCCGGCGGGGACTTGTCGAAGAAGATCACCGTGAACGTCTCGGGCGAGATCCTTCAGCTGAAGGAAACGCTGAACACCATGGTCGACCAGCTCAATGCCTTCGCTGGCGAAGTCACGCGCGTCGCGCGCGAGGTCGGCACCGAAGGGCGGCTCGGCGGCCAGGCCAACGTGCTCGGCGTCGCCGGCACCTGGAAGGACCTCACCGAGAGCGTCAACTCGATGGCGTCGAACCTGACCGCACAGGTTCGCAACATCGCCGAGGTGACGACGGCGGTCGCCGGCGGCGACTTGTCCAAGAAGATCACCGTGGACGTGCGCGGCGAGATCCTGGAGCTGAAGGACACCATCAACACCATGGTGGACCAGCTCAACGCATTCGCCGGCGAGGTCACGCGCGTGGCGCGCGAGGTCGGCACCGAAGGCAAGCTCGGCGGCCAGGCGCAGGTGCGCGGCGTCGCCGGCACCTGGAAGGACCTGACGGACTCGGTCAACTCGATGGCGTCGAACCTGACCGGCCAGGTCCGTAACATCGCCGAGGTCGCCACCGCCGTCGCCAAGGGCGACCTGTCGAAGAAGATCACCGTGAACGTGTCGGGCGAGATCCTTCAGCTGAAGGAGACGCTCAACACCATGGTCGATCAGCTCAATGCCTTCGCCGGCGAAGTCACGCGCGTCGCGCGCGAGGTCGGCACCGAAGGCAAGCTCGGCGGCCAGGCGCAGGTGACGGGCGTCGCCGGCACCTGGAAGGACCTCACCGACAACGTCAACTCGATGGCGGGCAACCTCACCGCCCAGGTCCGCAACATCGCCGAGGTCGCCACCGCCATCGCCGGCGGCGACCTGTCGCGCAAGATCACGGTGGACGTGCGTGGCGAGATCCTTCAGCTCAAGGACACGCTGAACACGATGGTCGACCAGCTCAACCGCTTCGCGGGCGAGGTGACGCGCGTGGCGCGCGAGGTCGGCACCGAAGGCCGCCTCGGCGGTCAGGCCAACGTGCCCGGCGTCGCCGGCACCTGGAAGGACCTCACCGACAGCGTGAACTCGATGGCAGGCAACCTCACCGCGCAGGTCCGCAACATCGCCGAAGTGACCACCGCCGTGGCGCGCGGCGACTTGTCCCGCAAGATCACCGTGGACGTGAAGGGCGAAATCCTCGAGCTGAAGAACACCATCAACACCATGGTGGACCAGCTCAACGGTTTCGCCGGCGAAGTCACCCGCGTCGCGCGCGAGGTTGGCACCGAAGGCAAGCTCGGCGGCCAGGCCGAGGTGCCCGGCGTCGCCGGCACCTGGAAGGACCTCACCGACAACGTCAACTTCATGGCGTCGAACCTGACGGCGCAGGTCCGCAACATCGCCGAGGTCGCAACTGCGATCGCCGGCGGCGACCTGTCGAAGAAGATCACGGTGGACGTGCGCGGCGAGATCCTGCTGCTGAAGGATACGCTGAACACCATGGTCGAGCAGCTGCGCTCCTTCGCCGCCGAAGTGACGCGCGTCGCGCGCGAGGTCGGCACCGAGGGCCGGCTCGGCGGCCAGGCCGTCGTGCCGGGCGTCGGCGGCACCTGGAAGGACCTCACCGACAACGTCAACCTGCTCGCTGCGAACCTCACCACGCAGGTCCGCAACATCGCCGAAGTGACCACCGCCGTGGCGCGCGGCGACCTGTCGCGCAAGATCACCGTGGACGTGAAGGGCGAGATCCTCGAGCTGAAGAACACCATCAACACCATGGTGGATCAGCTCAACGCCTTCGCCGGCGAAGTCACCCGCGTGGCGCGCGAGGTCGGCACCGAGGGCGAACTCGGCGGTCAGGCCCAGGTGCCTGGTGTGGCCGGCACATGGAAGGATCTCACCGACACCGTGAACTTCATGGCGGCAAACCTGACCGAGCAGGTGCGCGGCATCGTCAAGGTGGTGACGGCGGTCGCCAACGGCGACCTCAAGCAGAACCTCACGGTGAAATCAAAGGGCGAGGTCGCCGCGCTCGCCGACACCATCAACAACATGACCGAGACGCTCGCAACCTTCGCCGATCAGGTGTCGTCGGTGGCGCGCGAGGTGGGCGTCGAAGGGCGCCTCGGCGGCCAGGCCGACGTGCCCGGCGCGGCCGGCACCTGGAAGGACCTCACCGGCAACGTCAATCTTCTGGCAGCCAACCTCACCTCGCAGGTCCGCGCGATCGCGGAAGTGGCGACCGCCGTGACCAAGGGCGACCTGACGCGCTCGATCCAGGTCGATGCCCGCGGCGAAGTCGCGGAACTGAAAGACAACATCAACACGATGATCACGAACCTCCGTCTGACGACGGACGTGAACACCGAGCAGGACTGGCTGAAGACCAACCTCGCGAAATTCACCAACATGCTGCAGGGCCAGCGCGACCTCGCCACCGTGGGCCGGCTGCTGCTGACCGAGCTGTCGCCGCTGGTGAATGCCCATACCGGCGTGATCTATCAGGTCGAGAGCGAGGACAATCCGCAGCTCCTGCTGCTCGCCTCCTACGCCGGCGACGGCGTCTATCCCTATCAGCGCGTGGTGCAATTCGGCGAAGGCTTGATCGGCCAGTGCGCGCTCGACCGGCGGCCGCGCGTGGTCGGAGACATTCCTTCCGACGTGGTCCCGATCAACTCGGCGCTGTTCCGCGTCGCCCCGAAGAACCTCGTCGTGCTGCCGGTGTTGTTCGAAGGCCAGGTCAAGGCGGTGATCGAGCTCGCCTCGCTCACCTCCTTCACGACCTCGCAGATGACCTTCCTCGAGCAGCTCACCGACTCCATCGGCATCGTGCTCAACTCGATCGAGGCGACGATGCAGACCGAAGGCCTGCTCAAGCAGTCGCAGCAGCTCGCCACCGAGCTCCAGACCCAGCAGCGCGAATTGCAGCAGACCAACGACCAGCTCGAGCAGAAGGCGCAGCAGCTCGCCGAGCGAAACGTCGAGGTCGAGCGCAAGAACCAGGAGATCGAGCAGGCCCGCCGCGCGCTGGAGGAAAAGGCGACCGAGCTCGCGCTGACCTCGAAGTACAAGTCCGAATTCCTCGCCAATATGAGCCACGAGCTGCGCACGCCGTTGAACTCGATCCTGATCCTCGGTCAGCAGCTCACCGACAATCCTGACGGCAACCTCACGGCCAAGCAGGTCGAGTTCGCCCGCACCATCCACGGCGCCGGCACCGACCTGCTCAACCTCATCAGCGACATTCTCGACCTCTCCAAGATCGAGTCCGGCACGGTGACGGTCGATGCCGAGGAGATCCTGACCGCCAACCTGCTCGAGACCGTCGGCCGGCCGTTCAGGCACGAGGCGGAGAACCGCGGCCTCTCGTTCAAGATCGACGTCGATCCGAACCTCGCGCGCAGCATCGTCACCGACTCCAAGCGCCTGCAGCAGGTTCTGAAGAACCTGCTCTCCAACGCTTTCAAGTTCACCGCCGAAGGTGAAGTGCGCCTGAAGGTCGAGGCCGCCCTCGGCGGCTGGGGAACCGATCACCCGGTGCTGAACTCCGCGCCGGCCGTGATCGCGTTCGAGGTGTCGGATACGGGAATCGGCATTCCGCTGGAGAAGCAGAAGCTGATCTTCGAGGCGTTTCAGCAGGCCGACGCCGGCACCAGCCGCAAATATGGCGGCACCGGCCTCGGCCTTGCCATCAGCCGCGAGCTCGCGAGCCTGCTCGGCGGCGAAATCCATCTGCGCAGCGCGCCGGGCAAGGGCTCGACCTTCACGCTCTATCTGCCGCTGAAATATTCCGGGCCGACGCTGGCGTCGCGCGCCGCCCCGTCGCCGCAGCAATACAACCAGCCGCCGGCGCTGCAGGCGGCCGCGCCGGAGCAGCAGCGCGTGATCGAGCAGCTGCCTGACGACCGGCTCAACCTCGAGCCCGGCGACAGCATCCTCCTGATCGTCGAGGACGATCCGCATTATGCGCGGGTGCTGGTCGACCTCGCGCGCGACAAGGGCTTCAAGGTGCTGGTCGCCGCGCGCGGTGCGGAGGCACTCGAGCTTGCCAAGCAATACCAGCCCTGCGCGGTTTCGCTGGACGTGTTCCTGCCCGACATGCTCGGCTGGACCGTGCTGAGCCAGCTCAAGCACAATCCGCTGACCCGCCACATCCCGGTGCAGATCATCACCCTCGACGAGGACCGCCAGCATGCGCTGGCGCGCGGCGCCTTCTCCTTCGTCAACAAGCCGACAACGACCGAAGGCGTCGCGGCGGCGCTGACGCAGATCAAGGAATATGCGCGTCCCAGGCGCAAGCGACTCCTGATCGTCGAGGACAACGAAGCCGAGCAGCTCTCGATCCGCGAGCTGCTGCACCACGACGACATCGAGATCGTGGCGACCGATACCGGCGCCGGCGCGCTCTCGATGCTGCGCGAGGCGCCATGCGATTGCGTGGTGCTCGACCTCCGCCTGCCGGATATGAGCGGCTTCGAGGTGCTGGACCAGATCCGCAATGACGAAACCCTCTCGAACGTTCCGGTGGTGGTCTTCACAGGCCGCGAGCTTTCGGCGGAGGAAGATGCCGAGCTGCACACCATGGCACGCAGCATCGTGGTCAAGGGGGTGGAATCGCCGGAACGCCTGCTCGACGAAACCGCGCTGTTCCTGCACCGCGTGATCACGGAACTCCCTGCCGAGAAGCAGCGCATGTTGGAGAAGCTGAACAGTTCCGATGAGGACCTGATCGGCAAGACCGCCCTGCTCGTCGACGACGACGCCCGCAACATCTTCGCGTTGTCGAGCGTGCTGGAACGGCGCGGCATGAAGGTGCTGACGGCAACCACCGGCAGCGAAGCCGTGACGCTGGTCGAATCCAATCCGGAAATCGCCATCGTGCTGATGGACATCATGATGCCGCAGATGGATGGCTATCAGACCATCGGTGTGATCCGCGACAACCCGGCCTTCGCCCGCCTTCCGATCATCGCATTGACCGCCAAGGCGATGAAAGGCGACCGCGAGAAATGCCTGGAAGCCGGTGCCTCCGACTACCTCGCAAAACCCGTCAACACCGATCAATTGCTGCTTGCGATCCGCATGTGGCTGCACCGCTGAGCTGGATCCGCGAATGGACCACGAAAAGGTCAATATCCTCCTCGTCGACGACCAGCCGGCCAAGCTGCTCGCCTACGAGGTGATCTTGAAGGATCTCGGTGAGAACCTCGTGATCGCATCGTCCGGTCGCGAGGCGCTGGAGGTGCTGCTCAAGACCGAGGTCGCGGTGATCCTGGTCGACGTCTGCATGCCCGAACTCGACGGCTTCGAGCTTGCGGCGATGATCCGGGAACATCCGCGCTTCCAGAAGACCGCGATGATCTTCATCTCGGCCATACAAGTGAGCGACATCGACCGGCTCCGCGGCTACGAGATGGGCGCGGTCGACTACGTGCCGGTGCCCGTCGTGCCGGAGGTGCTGCGCGCCAAGATCAAGGTGTTTTCCGAACTCTACCGCAAGACCCGCGAGCTCGAACGGCTGAACCAGGAACTCGAGGACCGAGTCCGCGCCCGCACGGCGGAACTGGAGAACTCCACCGCCAAGCTGCGCGAGAGCGAGCAGCGCCGCAGCATGGCGATTGCCGCCGGCAAGATGGGGTCCTGGGACTGGGACTGGATCAACGGCGACTGGATGTGGGACGAAGGCCAGTACCGCATCTTCGGCGTGAGCCCGGAGAGCTTCGAGGTCAACCCCGCAAACGTTCAGGCACTGTTGCATCCGGACGACGTCGATCAATTGCGCAAGGCCATCGCCGAATTCAACAAGGGCACGCGCTCTTACGAGACGGAGTTCCGCATCGTGCGCCCCGATGGCGACGTCCGTTGGTGTGTCGGCACGGCCGCCGCCACGGCCGACAATAGCGGCCGCGTGGTGCGCGTGAGCGGCGTCACCGTGGACATCACCGAACGCAAGCGTGCCGAGGAACGGCAAAACCTGCTGGCGCGGGAAGTCGATCATCGCGCCAAGAATGCGCTGGCGCTGGCGCAATCGATCGTGCGCCTCACTCGTGCCGACGAAGTCAAGGCCTACGTCAACGCCGTCGAAGGGCGCATCAATGCGCTCGCGCGGGTGCACACGATCCTGTCGCTCTCGAGCTGGCAGGGCGCCGAGCTTTCCAAGCTGATCGACGAGGAGCTTGCACCCTATTCGCTCGGCGACCAGATCCGATTGGCCGGTCCCGAGGTTCAGCTGGTCCCTGCGACGGCGCAGACGTTGGCGCTGGCTCTTCACGAGCTTTTCACCAACTCCGCAAAATATGGCGCGCTCTCGACGAGATCCGGCCGGCTCTTGATCGGCTGGCAGGTCGAGGAAGGCCGCCTCGCGCTGACCTGGGAGGAATCCGGCGGTCCGCTGGTGAGGACGCCGAAGTCTCGCGGTTTCGGCACGCGGAGCCTGCTTGCGAGCGTCGAGTCCCAGCTCGGCGGACGGGCGCAATTCGATTGGCGGCCCGAGGGCCTGTTGTGCCGCCTGGAGGTGCCGCTGACCTGCAAGACGCCTGTCTCGGCAGCGCAGGATAAGTCCGAAGCCGACACCTCGCCCGAGCTGCAGCGCGCGTCGGGTTAACCGGACGCGGCGACCTTCGTGCGCAGGATCGACCGAGGTTCGTCAGCGACGCGCCCTTCGAGCCAGGCTTCCGTTGTTGCGAGATCGCGCAGCGCCCTCGCATAGCGGCGGGCGGCGCTTCGCTCCGCGCCGCGCGGCAGCTTGCGCGCCTTGCGCAACATGTCCGCGGCCGCATTCCGATAGGCCAGCGAGCGATAGAGATAGACGACCTTACCCATATCGAGTGTCCCATGTTGATGGAGCTCATCCTCGCAAGCTCCGCATGAACGCCGGATGAAGCGGCGGATGACAATTCCTTCATGCGAATGGAACCCGAGATCATCGCACGCGTTTGCATGTGCAATCGAGGGTTGGTTCCATGCGTGCGAACAAGACACCCAAGAAGCCGTCGAGCCTGCTCTCTCCCACCGGCGTCATCAAGCTGGTGACGCATGCGATGATGGGCGCAGCTCTCGGGCTCGCATTCGGTCTCGCGCTCACTCTGTCCAATCCGGCGGTCGCCAATCTGCTCAATCACGGCGGAAGCCAGGCCATTCTGGTGTTCGCCCTCACATTGGTCACAACGTTCGCGATCGGTGCGACACTCACGGGCGTCGTGTTCATCATCGACGAGGACAAGGAATTTTGAAGGTCGCGGGAAAGATGCGGGTTCTTGTCGGGAACTCCTGTGACGAACAGCAGTTGGCTGCCTGCGTCAATTTAACCCAGGGAGTTCCCGCGCATGAAGACAACCAAGCTCGCACTCGCCGTGATGTTGGCAACCGGCCTTGCCGCCGCTCCGTTTGCCGTGCAGGCCAAGTCGCACAAGGCGAAACATGGATCCTCGATGTCGTCATCGCAGACCACCGGCGCCAACACGAAAGCCAGGAGTCCCGATCCGTCCGGTCAGGGCGGCTCCGGCCCCGGCTCCGATCAGGGCGGCACGATGACCAAGGGCATGAGCACCACCAAGTAGGGCGCGCTGCTCATCGAAGGTCCCGCAATCGCGGGACCTTCTCGCTTGGGCATCCGATGCGATCCCTCTGACCCCGCATTGCGCGCGCTAGTCGCGTTGCATATCGGCGATGCTCAGTCCACCGCTCGCAGTATTCATCTTCACGAGATGGTCGAGCTGCGCCCGCTTGCGCGCAATCAGGAGCTGGGCCGCAGCGTCGTCGAGCCCCTCCCGCTGCAACTGCCGGATCGCGGAGCCCAGTTCGAGAATCTCGGCGCGCAGTCTCAGGATCCGGTACGTGTCCGGGTCTTCCTCCATGACGCACTCCCAAAGCTCTCAGCGCCGCACGATCGTCCGGCCAGGATCTGCGACTTTCTTCTTCAGCGGACGAAGCCGTACACGATCACGGACAACCGGCAGGACATCGCCACCGCCGGCCGCTCTCCATTCGCCGATCAACAGGTTGATTTTCCGGCGCAGGCCCATCTGCGTCAGGGCCATTTCCGTGCAGTCCCGACCCCGATCGACGAGGTCCCGCACGGATGCCTCGACGTCGGCCATCTCTAACCTTAAGGAGCTGATTTTACGTCGAATTTCATTAATTCTGTTGTCCATGTCTTGTTAGAACAAAATAAGAACATATAGTCAAGTCGCGATTTCAGAATGGAGAGCGGACATGCAGATTCAGGGTAAATACGACGCCAAAGCTTTTCTCATGGAGCAAATGACCCGGGCGCAGGGCCTGCGGCTGAAGCGGCTGAGTGAAGAGGCGTATCAGCCTGCGCAATATGCGCGAGATCTGTCCTTCACCGAGGCCGCGCGCCGCATCCAGGCGCTCGAAGCTGAGATCGCGCTCGCGAACTCCTTCTAGCTTCATCGGGAGCGTCGCTGACGCGCTTTCGGAACCATGGCAGTGTCGCGTGGTTTTCCCCCGGCCAAGGGAGAAAACGCATGGCACGCAAGGCAAAGAAACGACGTTACTCGCGCAGCTCCGGCAGCGATGTCGAGAGCGAAATGCGCCGCTACAAGAAAGGCACAGCCAAGAGCGGCCGCGGTGGTCGCGGCGGACGCGTGAAGAGCCGCAAGCAGGCGATCGCGATCGGACTCTCCAAGGCTCGCAAGAAGGGCAAGAAGGTCCCGAAGAAAGCGTCCAAGCGGAAGACATCCAAGAAAAAGACGTCCAAAAAGCAGTCGACCAGGAAATCGTCGAAACGCAAATCCAGCAAGCGCTGACGCTGACACCCGTCAAATCATGCTGCCCGGCATGAAGCACCGGATCGAAATCCCGAACGCCGTCTTCACCGGCCAAACCATGGTGCGCCCCGCCCGATTCGGTTCGGTGATCACGGCTTCATCCGGCACATCGACCCATTGACCGTCTAGTCGCACGCGATAATGCCCGTCGTGGGATTCCCAATCTGGATCCGAGACGGCAAATCCATCGGCGTCCGAGCAGCACGGGCCGAGATGGCTCCGCAAGCTGTCGAACCAGGGCTTGAGCGGTGAATTGGCATATCGGCCGTCGTCGCGTCCGAGGGCGCTTCCGGTCGACAGCACGAGCGGCACCAGGAGCAGCGCACGTCTCAGCGAGAGCTTCAATCGATCCATGTCGGCACCGATCAAATGCGAACACCGGCTGGTTCCAGAAAGCAGCCGGACGTTCGGAGTTCCACCCCATGCAAGCAGTATGGACTCCAAAGTCTGACGCGCGAACGCGGCTTTTTCGGACGAACCCGTCATCAATGCTGCCGTTAACGAGAATGTTATCGTGAGCCTGTGGGTATCCTCAACGCCAGCGCGAAAAAGGCGGCCCTCCGGCCGCCTTTTGGATTATGCTTCAGAGCGAAGGACTTAAGCGAGCGGCACCGCCACGAACCGGGTCGCCTCCACACCCTTCACCTGAAGCAGCACGCTGTTCTTGCCGGACGATTTTGCCTGGGCCAATTCAGCTCGGACGTCCGAGACATTGGCGACGGGCTTGCCGCCGACATTGAGGATGACGTCGCCGGTCTGGATGCCGCGCTGCGCTGCCGGCCCTTGCGGATCGACCTCGGTGACGACGACGCCCTTCTGACCGGCGCCCTGCACCTCTCCGGCCGGCGCGAGGCTAAGCCCGAGACGCGGCGTGCCCTTGTCAGGCTGCACCTTGCCCTCCTCGGCTTTACCGTTCGCCTGCCGCTCGTTCGGCAACTCGCCGAGCGTGAGTGTCACGGTCTTGCTGCCGCCATTGTGGAAGACATCGAGCTTCACGGACGTGCCCGGTGCCAGCGTCGCGATGGTGCGGGCGAGGTCGCGGGAGTCCTTGATCGCTGTGCCATTGACGGCGGTGATGACGTCGCCCGCCTCGATCCCGGCCTTCGCCGCCGGGCTGCCGTCCTGCGGATTGTCGACGATCGCACCGCGTGCCTCCTTCAGGCCGAGACTGTCGGCGATATCGGCGGTCACCGGCTGCACCTGCACGCCGAGCCAGCCGCGCGTCACCGCGCCCTTGTCCTTCAACTGCGCGACGACGAGCTTTGCGGTCGCCGCCGGGATGTCGAAGCCGATGCCGACCGAGCCTCCCGACGGTGAGAAGATCGCGGTGTTCACGCCGATCACGTTGCCGCTCATGTCGAAGGCAGGGCCGCCGGAATTGCCCTTGTTGATGGGTGCGTCGATCTGGATGAAATCGTCATAGGGCCCGTTGCCGATGTCACGGCCACTGGCAGAGACGATGCCGGCCGTCACGGTGCCCCCGAGGCCGAAGGGATTGCCGACCGCAACCACCCAGTCGCCGATCCGCGGCTTCTGCTCGGCGAAATTGACGAAGGGGAAGTCCCTCTTGCCGTCGACCTTGATCAGCGCGAGATCGGTCTTCGGATCGGTGCCGACCACCTTCGCGGTGTAGGTCGTGCCGTCATCCATGGTGACCTGCACGGACTCGGCGTGGTCGACGACGTGATTATTGGTCACGGCGTAGCCGTCGGCGGAGATGAAGAAGCCGGAGCCCTCGCCCGTGACCATCTGGTGACGCTGGCGAGGCATGCCGTTCATGCCGCCCGGAGAGCGGAAGCCGAACTGCCGCGAGAACTGGTCGAACGGAGAGTCCTCGTCGGAATCCATCCGGTTCTGCTGCAGCATCGCATTCTTGTCGTTGTCGCGGTCGATCTTGACCCGCACCGAGATCACGGCTGGTTTGACCTTGGCGACGAGGTCGCCGAAGCCCGGCGGGGTCGCGGTGCTTTCCGCGGCGTGCGCGGGCGAGATCAGGAAGGTCACGCCGAACTGCGCCGTACCGGGAGAGCCGGCCAGCACGGCCACGCCAAGCGCGGCCACGGTACCGAGCAGCGCAAGCCGGCGCGGTCCCAGGATCTTCCGGGTCGTGGTGATGTCGGAATTGACGCGATCGTTCATGTCGAAATATCCATGTTGGGTCAGGTGTCGCCTTGCACCCAACATGGGGGTTGCCACCTTACGGCGTTCCGTCCACGCGATTAAATCTTGGCAAAGGTGCTGAGGCCGGCGCCACTCAAAATCGCGGCCGCACGTTTGATGCAGCTCAAGGCCTCCCCACCGCGCAGTGGAAGACTGCGGCTGTCCAACGATGTCGATCGGAGGCGCGCCATGTACAAAGATATTCTCGTCCATATCCCGACCGAACGGCCGATGCGCGCCGTGATCGACGGTTCGATCTCGCTCGCGGCGCATCTCAACGCCCATCTCGACGCGGTCGCGGTCGGCTATGTCGCGAGCAGCGCAGCCTACGTGCTGGACGGCGGCGCCGCCGTAGCGGCCGTGTTCGAGCTGGAACGCGAGCGTGCCCTGGAGCGGGCCGAGGCCGCGCTCGAGGTGTTCAAAAGCGAAGCGGCCAACGCCGGCATTTCCTACACCTGCCATCCGCTCGGCGCGATCCCCGCGGATGCGGCCAGCTCGCTCGGCGAAATGGCGCGGCTGCACGATCTCAGCATCGTGCTCCAGCCCGATCCGGCTCAAGGTTCGTTCGACAATGTCGTGCCTGGCGAAATCCTGTTCCAGGCCGGCGGCCCGGTGCTGTTCCTGCCCTACACCTTCCGTGGTGCCTTCAAGGCGAAGCGGATCGGGATTTGCTGGGACGGCAGCCGCGTCGCCGCCCGCGCGATGCGCGACGCAGCACCATTCCTGGCGCGCGCCGAAGGGATCGTGCTCATCACGATCAACGCAGCCGATTCGGTCCCGGGCGAAGTATCGGCAAGCAATCTGGCGAGGCATCTCGGCCGGCGGGGCCTGTCGACCCGCACCGTCGGGCTGTCAGCCGCCCGATCCGACATCCAGCCGACCATCCTCTCGCTGGCGGCCGACGAGAACCTCGATCTGCTGGTGATGGGCGGCTACGGCCATTCGCGATTACAGGAGCGCTTTCTCGGCGGCGTTACCCGCGGCATGCTGGAGGCCATGACGATCCCGACGCTGATGTCGCATTAGCGAAGCCGATGCTCTCACGCCGCGGCGGGCGTCTCCCACTCCGCGGCCTCGTCGCGTTGCGCATTGCACGCGTCGAAATGCGCCTTCAGCGCCATCTCGGCGAGATATTCGAAATGTTCGGCCTGACCGAGGAGTTCCCAGTTCTGAAGCGGCCTGTAGGCGGCCTGCTGACGACAGAGGGACGCCAGCGCCCGGTAGCGACGTACGTTCTCCATGAGACCCTCCCGCGCATTCACCTGGGCTTATTGCCCTGATTTGCGTCAGGCCAATGGCGTTTATGCAAAACATTTGCTGCGTGCACAACGCGCTTAACCTGGGTTAATTTTCGAGAAAGCCGGGTAAGAATTTTGGTTCCAAACCTACAGCGAGGAGGAGCCGATGCCGAAATGGTCCATCGCCATCCGGGTGCCCCTCCCATAGTCTACCCGATACGGACTCCATCGCTTACGCGCATCCGCATCGCGGAACTATCTTGCACATGCGGAACCCGGCCGCCTTCGGCAGCGATGCGAATGGCCGCGATGTTCGCGGCGTAATCGGGATTGCTCTTGCCGCGGAACACGGCGGAGCCCGCCACCAGCGTATCGGCACCGGCGGCGGCGATCGCTGCAGCATTGTCACGCGTGATGCCGCCATCGACCTCGCGCCGGATCGGCCTAGCGCGGATAATGCTTCGAACGCGCCGGATCTTTTCGAGCTGGGACTCGATGAAGGCCTGGCCGCCGAAGCCCGGATTGACCGTCCGGTTTCGAGGGGGCAGAGGCTGACTCCGGCCTTCTTGCCGAGCGCGCGGATCGCCTGAAGCGAGCGATCGAGATGCGCGCCCGAGACGCGCGAAGTCTGCGGCCAGGATCGAGGGGGCAATAAGGATCTCGCTGGTCATGCCTTCACGCTCCTTCCCCAACCGAACCACCGCTGAAGACGCGGCTTGCAAGGACATCAGCCGGATCGATGGTTTCGAGGTCGGCGACATCGAGCATGCGGTTGAGATCGGACACCAGGCGGTCGGCCTGCCGCAGGCGGATGCGATCGACGGCGTTGCGGATCGAGCGCGCGTTGGAGAAGAACGGCTGGGTCCGGCGCAGGGCGATGTATTTCTCGAACGCCTCGCGTGCCGCTGCCGAGAAGCGATAGCCGCGCTCCTTCAGCATCAGCTCGGCAATGACGAGCAGCTCGGCCTCCGCATAATCAGGGAATTCGATGTGGTGCGCGATGCGCGAGCGAAAGCCGGGATTGGAGGCGAAGAAGCTCGTCATCCGCTCGCCATAGCCGGCGAGGATCACGACAAGATCCTCACGCTGGTTTTCCATCACCTGGAGCAGGATCTCGATCGATTCCTGGCCGTAGTCGCGCTCGTTGTCGGGACGATGCAGATAGTAGGCCTCGTCGATGAACAGCACGCCGCCCATCGCCTTCTTCAGGATCTCCTTCGTCTTCGGTGCGGTGTGGCCGATATACTGGCCGACGAGGTCGTCGCGCGTCACCGAGATCACCTGCCCGCGCCGCACGAAGCCGAGGCCATGCAGGATCTTGGCCATGCGTAGCGCGACAGTCGTCTTGCCGGTGCCGGGATTGCCGGTGAACGACATGTGCAGCGTCGGTGGCGCCGCGGCGAGGCCAGCGCGCTGCCGGATACGCTCGATCAGCAGCAGCGATGCGATCTGGCGCACGCGGTTCTTCACCGGCTTGAGCCCGATCAGCTCCTGATCGAGTTGTTGCAGCGTCTCGGTGATACCGGCCGCCTCGGCCTCCTTCCGAAGATCGAACTGCGTCTCGCTTGGATCGATCGTCGTTGCGTGGGGGACATCGAGCATCGGCACCTCGAACAAAAGGGCTTCGCCGCCGGGAAGCGGCGAAGCAGTGGTCCGCCAAGGAAACGGAGCAGGGAGCGCTCCGCGCGGAAGTGAGAATCGCTATTGCGCGGCGTGGGCGGCGGGCTTTCGTACCGTGCTGTAGCGGATCGCGCGGCCGCCAACTTCCTGCCGCACGAGCTCGAATTCCGCTTCCTGCGGGGGCCGGTTGACGAGGAAGGAGATCCGCACCGACTCCCAGCCATGGCTGGAATCGAAGCCGCTGATCCGGATGTAACGATCGCCATACACCCTGCGGCATTCGGCGAGCTCCATCATCACGCCAGCGGCGTCCTGGAGGTCGAACATCGGCAGGCCCCACATCTCCCAATAGGTGTTGCGGGGATGCGGGTCGTCGGTGAATTCGATGTTCACCGCCCAGCAATTGGCGAGGCAATACTGCACCTGGCTGGTGATCTGCTCGTCGGTCAGATCCGGCAGGTACGAGAAGCAGCCCTGGGTCAATTTCATGTCAAATCTCCTCAGACGGTTTCCAGCGCCGTCGGCACGAAGTCCGGCGTGTCGGTGGACTGATAGTTGAAGGTGACGTCCTTCCAGACATCGAGCGCGGCCTTAAGCGGCGTGCAGGTCTGGGCCGCCTCGGCCAGGATCTCCGGCCCTTCGTGGACGTAGTCGCGGCCCTCATTGCGGGCGAGGATCATCGCCTCCAGCGCCACGCGGTTGGCGGTCGCGCCGGCCGCAATGCCCATGGGATGGCCGATGGTGCCGCCGCCGAACTGCAGCACGACGTCTTCACCCAGGAGGTCGAGCAACTGGTGCATCTGGCCGGCATGGATGCCGCCGGAAGCGACCGGCATCATCTTGTTGAGGCTGGCCCAATGCTGGTCGAAGAACAGGCCGTGCTCGAGCTTGGTCGGATTGAAGTCCTCGCGGCAGACATCGTAATAGCCGCGCGTGGTATGGGGATCGCCTTCGAGCTTGCCGACCACCGTGCCGGCATGGATGTGATCGACACCGGCGAGCCGCATCCATTTGGCGATGACGCGGAACGACACGCCATGGCTCTTCTGCCGCGTGTAGGTCGAGTGACCGGCGCGATGCAGATGCAGGATCATGTCATTGCGACGGGCCCATTTCGCCATCGACTGGATCGCGGTGTAGCCGATCACGAGGTCGATCATGACGATGACCGAGCCGAGCTCCTTGGCGAACTCCGCGCGCTCGTACATGTCCTCCATGGTCCCTGCGGTGACGTTCAGGTAGGTGCCCTTGACCTCGCCGGAGACCGCCTGCGCACGGTTCACGGCCTCCATGCAATACAGGAAGCGGTCGCGCCAATGCATGAACGGCTGCGAGTTGATGTTCTCGTCGTCCTTGGTGAAGTCGAGTCCGCCCTTGAGCGCCTCGTAGACCACGCGGCCGTAGTTGCGGCCGGACAGACCGAGCTTCGGCTTCACCGTTGCGCCCAGCAGCGGCCGGCCGAACTTGTCGAGCCGCTCGCGCTCGACAACGATTCCGGTCGCCGGTCCCTGGAACGTCTTCACATGGGCGACGGGAAAGCGCATGTCCTCGAGGCGCAGCGCCTTCAACGGCTTGAAGCCGAACACGTTGCCGATGATCGAGGCCGACAGGTTGGCGATCGAACCCGGCTCGAACAGGTCGAGATCATAGGCGATGTAGGCGAAGTACGAGCCCGGCGTGCCCGGCACCGGATCGACGCGATAGCATTTCGCGCGATATTTCTCGGCCGCCGTCAGGCGATCAGTCCACACCACCGTCCAGGTCGCGGTCGAGGATTCGCCGGCGACCGCGGCCGACGCCTCGATCGGGTCGACGCCCTCCTGCGGTGTGACGCGGAACAGGGCAATGACGTCGGTGTCCTTTGGCGTATAATCGGGCTCCCAATAGCCCATGCGCTTGTACTCCATCACGCCGGAGCGATAGCGTTCCTTGCCGCGGACCGTGCCTGCATGTGCGTTCATGTCTCTCTCCTGCTCTCTCTGATTCGTTGGGCCGCCACGGACTCGCGGGCGTCGACGCGCGGATCGAGCTCGCCGGCACGGTACCGCCGCGCCATCTCGCTCAAGGGAACGACCTTGATCTTGCTGGCGTGGCCCGCAGTGCCGAATTGCTCGAACCGCTCGCGGCAGAGCTCGCGCATTGCGTCCATCGCGGGCTTGAGGAACTTGCGCGGATCGAACTCGGAGCGCGTCTGCGCGGCGACTTTCCGGAACATCGCGGTCATCGCGAGGCGGCAGTCGGTGTCGATATTGACCTTGCGCACCCCGCTCTTGATGCCGCGGACGATCTCCTCGACCGGCACGCCCCAGGTCTGCGGCATCTCGCCACCAAACTGGTTGAACATGTCCTGGAGCGGCTGCGGCACCGAGGAGGAGCCGTGCATGACCAGATGCGTATTCGGCAGCCGGCGATGGATCTCCTCGACCACCCGCATCGCCAGGATGTCGCCATCGGGCTTGCGGCTGAACTTGTAGGCGCCGTGCGAGGTGCCCATCGCGATCGCCAGCGCATCGACCTTCGTCGCGCGGACGAAATCGACAGCCTGGTCCGGATCGGTCAGCAACTGATCGTGGCTGACCTTGCCCTCGACGCCATGACCATCCTCCTGTTCACCGCCGCCATGTTCGAGCGAGCCGAGCACGCCGAGCTCGCCTTCGACCGATGCGCCGGTCCAATGAGCGAGATCGACGACGCGGCGCGTGATCGCGACGTTGTAGTCATAATCGGCCGCAGTCTTGGCGTCGGCCCTGAGCGAGCCGTCCATCATCACCGAGGTGAAACCATGGGCGATGGCGGAGGCGCAGGTCGCCTCGTCATTGCCGTGGTCCTGGTGCATGCAGAGCGGGATGTCCGGATAGGTCCGCTCCAGCGCGTCGATCATGTGCGAAAGCATGAGATCGCCGGCATAGTTGCGCGCGCCGCGCGAGGCCTGGATGATGACGGGCGCGTCGACCTCGGCCGCCGCCTGCATGATCGCGATGCCCTGCTCCATGTTGTTGATGTTGAACGCCGGCACGGCGTAGCCGTGGCTTGCGGCGTGATCGAGCAGTTGGCGAAGTGTGATACGGGCCAAGGTCGTCCTCCTTATTGGCTCTTGCGGGCGATCGCCCGGCGGGCCGATTCCGCAACACTCTGCGGCGTGATGCCGAATTCGCGGTACAGCACTGGCGCCGGCGCCGAGGCGCCGAAACCGCGCATGCCGACGAATTCACCGTCGGTACCGATCCAGCGATGCCAATCGCCGGCGACGGCCGCCTCGATGCCGACGCGCGGCGCGGTGCCGAGCACGGCGGCGCGGTAATATTCCGGCTGCTCCTCGAACAGCGCGAAGCAGGGTGCAGAGACAACGGCTGCACGGATGTTCTCAGTTGCAAGCAGGCGCGCGGCTTCCATTGCAATCGACACTTCCGAGCCGGTCGCCATCAGCGTCACGTCGCGGCCGCCGTGGGGTGAGACGATGAGATAGGCGCCGCGTGCGACGCGGTTTCTGCCGCGGACATCGCTGCGGAAGGTCGGCAGGGCCTGCCGCGACAGGCACAGCACGGACGGACGATGCTCCGCCATGAGCGCACAGTCCCAGGCCTCCAGCGTTTCCACGGCATCGGCCGGCCGGAACACGAGCAGGTTCGGAATGACCCGCAGCGCCGCGAGATGCTCCACCGGCTGGTGCGTCGGGCCGTCCTCGCCGAGGCCGATGGAGTCGTGCGTCATCACATGGATGACGCGCAGCCGCATCAGCGCCGCAAGGCGGATCGCGGGCCGGCTGTAGTCGGAGAACGCGAGGAACGCGCCGCCATAGGGAATGAAGCCGCCATGCAGCGCGAGGCCGTTCATCGCAGCGGCCATGCCGTGCTCGCGGATGCCATAGTGGATGTAGTCGCCGGCGAATGCGCCACGCCGGACGGGAGCCTGAGCCTTGGCATGCGTCAGGTTCGAATGCGTCAGGTCCGCCGAGCCGCCGACCAGGCCGGGAATTGTCCCGGCGATGCCGTCGAGCACCTGTTGCGAGGCCTGCCGCGTGGCGAGCTTCGGCCGCTCTCTGGCAAAGCGCCCGCGCAATTTCGCAGCGGCCAGCGCATAGGCGGCCGGCAGCGGGACGGTCTTGCCCTCGACGAACAGGTCGCGCTGCTCCGGCGTCGCGTCTTCGTAGCGACCGAGCCACGCGAGCCGATCGACTTGCCCGCGCTGCCCGATCATCCGCCACGCCTTGAGCACCGGGATCGGCACGACGAAGGGTTGATAGTCCCAACCGAGAGTTCGGCGCGCGGCCATCGTCTGCTCGGTGCCGAGCGGCGCGCCGTGCGCCTTCTCGGTGCCCTGCAGATCAGGCGCGCCATAGCCAATGATGGTGCGGCAGGCGATCAGCGATGGCTTTGCGGTCTCGCGCTCCTTCGCAATCGCCTGCGCAACGGCTTCGGGATCATGCCCGTCGACACGGCGCACCGACCAGCCGGAGGCGGCGAAACGCGCGAGCTGGTCATCCGACGTCGCGAGCGACGTCGGACCGTCGATGGAGATGCCGTTGTCATCGAACAGCACGATCAGCCGGCCGAGCTGGAGGTGACCCGCGAGGGAGATCGCCTCGTGGCTGATGCCTTCCATCAGGCAGCCATCGCCGGCGATGACATAGGTGAAGTGATCGACGAGGCCATCGCCATGCCGCGCATTGGCCATGCGCTCGGCGAGCGCCAGGCCGACCGCCGTTGCAATCCCCTGCCCCAGCGGTCCCGTCGTGGTCTCGACGCCGGGCGTGTGACCATATTCGGGGTGGCCCGGCGTCTTCGAGCCCCATTGCCGGAAGGCCTTGATGTCATCGAGGCTGACGTCCCCGCCGGTGAGGTGCAACAGCGCATAGAGCAGCATAGAGCCGTGGCCCGCCGACAGCACGAAGCGGTCGCGATCCGGCCAGTTTGGATGCGCCGAGTCGAATTTCAGGAAGCGCGAGAACAGCACCGTCGCGACATCGGCCATGCCCATGGGCAGTCCGGGATGGCCCGACTGCGAGGTCTCGATGGCATCGACTGCGAGGAAGCGGACGGCATTGGCGAGATCGTCGTGCGTGACCGCCGTGAGGTCGGCTTCGGCGTGGACGGAGATGTTCATCGGATTCTCTCCCTGTTCACTTCAGGCTGCGCTTCCGCTCGATCAGCTGCATGATCAGCGGCGTCAGGATCAGCTGCATCGCCAGATCGAGCTTCGCGCCGGGGCACACGATCGAATTGGCGCGGGACATCCAGCTCTGCGGCAGCATCGAGAGCAGATAGGGGAAGTCGATGCCGCGCGGGTTCTTGAAGCGGATCACGACCATCGATTCGTCCGGCGTCGGGATCCAGCGCGCGATGAACGGATTGGAAGTATCCACCGTCGGCACGCGCTGGAAGTTGATGTCGGTCTCCGTGAATTGCGGACAGATGTAATGGATGTAATCGGGCATCCGCCGCAGGATCGTGTCGGTCACGGCCTCGGTGGAATAGCCGCGCGCGCTGCGGTCGCGGTGCAGCTTCTGGATCCATTCGAGATTGATGACGGGCACGACGCCGATCTTGAGGTCGGCATAACGCGCGACGTTGACCTTGTCGGTGACGACGGCGCCGTGCAGGCCTTCGTAGAACAGCAGGTCGGAGTTCTCCGGCAGTTGCTTCCAGTCGGTGAAGGTGCCCGGTGCCGCGCCGTGCAGCGCGGATTCCTCGACGTCGTGGACGTAGTGCCGCGTCACCGCGGTGCCGGTCTCGCCATAGTCGCGGAAGGCGCGCTCCAGCTCCTCGAACAAATTGGTCTCGGGGCTGAAATGGCTGAAGTGCTTGTTGCCGCGCTCGGCTTCCTTCGCCATCTGCGTGCGCATCTCGGCGCGGTCGTAGCGGTGGAAGGCGTCGCCTTCGATGTAGGCGGCATTGACCTTGTCGCGGAAAAAGATCTGCTCGAATGTCTTCTTGACCGAGGTCGTACCGGCGCCGGAGGAGCCGGTGATGGAGATGATCGGATGCTTCCTGGACATGCGTCACCTCGCTCAGAGTCGGAAGAATCCGCGCCGCGCGAACAGCGGCGCCGAGACGCTGGCAACCAGCAGCGGATCGCAATGCAGCTCCTCGACGCGCCGCACCTCGTTGCTCGAGCCCATGATCAGCGGCACGCGCTGGTGCAGGCTTTGTGCGGAGAGGTCGAGGATGCGACCGCGCCCGGTCGAGGCCGAGCCGCCGGCCTGCTCGATGATCATGGCCATCGGATGCGCCTCGTAGGTGAGGCGCAGGCGGCCGTCGCCATAGCCGGGCCGCGCATCGGAGGGATAGAGGAACACGCCGCCGCGGGTGAGGATGCGGTAGGCTTCCGCGACCAGCGAGCCGATCCAGCGCATGTTGAAATCGCTGTTCGCGGGCCCCTCGACGCCGGCGAGGCATTCGTCGATGAAGGCGCGCACCGGCGGATCCCAGTGGCGGCGGTTCGAGGTGTTGATCGCGAACTCCTCGCAGGCCTCGGAGATCTGCACGGCGCTGCGCGCGAGGCGGAAGCAGCCGGCGTTGCGGTCGAGCGTGAAGATGTCGACGCCCTCGCCGAGCGTCAGCACCAGCGAGGTCTGCGGCCCGTAGGTGACGAAGCCGGCCGCGAGCTGCGCCGAGCCGCGCTGATGGAAGGCGAGACCGAGATCGTCGGGTGCGGGCAGGATCGAGAAGATCGTGCCGACGGTCATGTTGATGTCGATGTTGGAGGAGCCGTCGAGCGGATCGATCGCGACGCAGATGCGGCCGTCGCGGTCGCCGATCTGCGGCTCGCGCATCTCCTCCGACGCCAGCGCCGCGATCGGCAGCCTGCCGAGGCAGCGGCGCAGGATCGCATCCGCCTGCACGTCGAGATCGCGCTGGACATCGCCGTCGCTGTTGCGGCCCGTCGTCAGGCCCGAGGCGTCAGCGAGATCGCCTGTCGCGATGAGATCGGCAATCTCGATCGCCGCCACCGCGACGGCATCGACGGCGGCCGCAACGGCCAGTGCGTGGGGCCTGGTCTCTAAATACCGCGGAAGGTGGTCGTCGAGCCTGAGTTGCCCGGTCATTTGCGTCCGTCCCCTAGGCCGGCGCCGCATCCATTGCCCTCCACGCTGGAGGTCGGTGCGGTCAGTCCCGGTACGAGGAGATTGACAGCGGCGGCTTAATAAGAAAAATTTCTATTCATAATGAGCACCAAAGAATTTTCTTATAATGGCTCCGGCCATGCGGCGGCCCAGCTTCGGCATCTGACGATCCGGCAGCTTCGCTCGCTTGCGGCGTTGTCGGCCAAGGGCAGCGTGACGGCGGCCTCCGGCCACCTCGGGCTGACACAGCCAGCCGTGACCCAGCAGCTGCGGCAGCTTCAGGACCTCGCCGGCTTGCCGCTTGTGCAGCGGACCGGCGACGGCATGCTGCTGACCGAGGCGGGCGAGGAGGTGCTGGCGCTCGCCGAGCGGGTCGAAGCCGCGATCATGGATTGCCAGGGCGCGCTCGACCTGCTGGCGGGGCGGACCGGCGGCACCGTGCAGCTCGGCGCGGTCTCGACCGCGAAATATTTCGTGCCGCATGCCATCGCCGCGTTCTCGAAGCGGCATCCCAAGATCGAGATCAAGCTCACCATCGGCAATCGCGAGGAGATTCGCGAGGCCATGCACGGCTACGACCTCGATTTCGCGGTGATGGGTCGGCCACCGGCCGACGTCAGCGTCGACGTCCGCCAGCTCGGACGCAATCCGCACGTCATCGTCGCGCGCAAGGGGCACTGGCTGGAGAAGGATTCCGGGCTCAGCCTGACCGATCTCGTGCACGAGACCTTCCTCACCCGCGAGCCCGGCTCCGGCACGCGGACGCTGATGGAGGGCATGTTCCAGAGGTCGGACCTGGAGCCGATCATCGGCATGGAGATGAGCAGCAACGAGACCATCAAGCAGGCGGTGATCGCCGGGCTCGGCATCGCCTTCATCTCGGCCCACACAGTCGCGCATGAGCTCGCCGAGGGCCGGCTCGTCGTGCTCGATGTCGCCGGCCTGCCGATCGTGCGGCAATGGTACGTGATCCGCCGCAGCGACAAGGTGCTGCTGCCGCCGGCACAGGCCATGTTCGATTTTTTGGGATCGGAAGGGTCGAATTATCTGCCCGACGTGCCCGGGCTCGGCGGGCGGTAGGCAGCCCGCGTTCAGGCCATCAACTTCATCGCGATCGTCGCCGCGAGAATGACGATGATCTGCAGCAGGCGCTCTGTCGTGAAGATGCGGTTGAAGGTGGTCATCGCTCGCCCCCGCCCTCCCTGAAGGAGATCTCGATCGGGATGTTGCTAGCACAAGCGGGCGCCGAGACAATCCCGTAGTCGTCCCGGGTCGCGCGCCCGGGCGGGTCGATCGCGCTACGCCCTGCGCGGTGAACGATCAGGCCGCAAGCGGAGCGGCGTAGTCGATGCGCGTGGCGAAATAGGCCTCGAGCTCCGACAGCGCCCGCGCTTCCCACTCCCTCGCCTGCTCCAGCAGCGACCAGCTCTGGCCCGGGCGGAACGCCGCGGTTTGGCGATAGAGCGATGCGATGCCGCGATAGCGGCGCACGTTCTCCAAGATGGCGTGTCCGTTGATCTGGCCGTTCATGGTCGAAAACTCCCTCGTCATTCCCGGGGGAGAAATTGCGGCCAAAATCTTTTTCGAAAAGTTAGCGGCGCCCGGCAAGCTCGCGCATGGTTGCCGGACTGTTGCGCGTGTGCAACGCGCAGGCTGGCACAAGGCCGAACTATTGCGACTTCGTTGCCGCGCTCTCGCGTGAAGGCTTCAGCCCGCCGCGTCTGATGATCGTCGTCTCGCGGCAGAGATCGCCAAGGCCGATCAGGAGCACGGCGAGCAGGCAGAACAGGTTGATGGAATCGGCATTGGCGCTGGTCAGCGGGGTGAACTCGAAGAACGGTGGTATGAATGCCCACCACACCAGTGGAATGGTGAGCAGCGCGGCGAATGCCGCCGCCGGCGCGCCCGCGACAAGCGCGAGCACGAACAGGCTGGGCAGGAACGCTGCGAAATAAAGCTTTGCGCCAAGCGCGACGCAGATGCCCTGAAGCATGGCCGATACCGCGACGATAACCAGGCCCAGCAGAAACGCCTGCCACGACCATGGCCGTACCCGGGGTACGCCAAACAGCCCCGCTTGCCTCATCAGCCTCCCCCGCCGCCCGTTAACCAGGTCCCATTGCGACGAAAGTACAACAACCGCAACCAAACGGCGAGATGGAAATTGCGGCGCCGGGGGCTTCGTCAGACACCGGATGGCCTCTCGTCCGCCGCTTGGTAAACGCGCGCATTCCACAATCAACGATCCCGGTAACTATTCAGTGGCCGCATACAGCAGGCCCGCGACCGGCAGAGCGAGGCCAATGGCCGAGGCAAGCGTCCAGCCGCCTTGCGCGAACGCCCAGGCGCCGACCGCGGAGCCGGCAGCGCCGGCTGCGAAGAACGTCGCCATGTAGAGGCCGTTGAGGCGGCTGCGATGCTCGTGCCCAAGCGTAAAGATGGACCGGAAGCCGAGCACGACATTGCCCTGCACGCCGATATCGATGGCGATCGCGGCCACGACCAGGCAGGCGAGGTTCAGCATCGAACCTGGCGCGCCGAGATAGGTCACAAGGAAGCCGGCGGCCGCGAGCAGCATCGCAACCAGCGTCGCGATGCGGCTATGGCCGCGATCGGCGAGCCGGCCCGCAATGGGAGCTGCGAACACCCCCGCGACACCCGCCAGCGCGAACAGCGCGATGCCGCGCTGGGTGAAGCCGAACGCGCCGGCGAGTTGGAGCGGCGCCACCGTCCAGAACAGGGTGAAGCAGCTGAACAGGCTCGCCTGGTAGAGCGCGCGGCGCCGGAGCAGCGGAGTGGTTAGGGCCAGATGCGGCATCGACAGCAGCAGCGTGCCGTAATGCAGGCGCGCAACGGGCTTACGCCTGGGCAACGTCATCCAGAGCACCGTTGCGAGCACGATCATCAGCGCGGCGGAGGCGAAGAACACCGCATGCCATGACGAGGCCGCGGTGACGATGCTCGACACAGGCCGCGCCAGCATGATGCCGAGCATCAGGCCGGTCGAGACGTTGCCGACCACGCGGCCACGAATGGCTTCCGGCGCCAGATGCGCCGCATAGGGAATGATGATCTGCACCGCGACGGAGCCGAGGCCGATGAACAGCGCGGCCACCAGGAACGGCAGGGCATGGGTCGAGAACGCGGCGGCGAGCAGCGCCGCGGCGCCGAGGATGATAACCGAGCAGATCAGCGCACGATTCTCGACGAGATCGCCGAGCGGCACGATGAACAGCAGCCCCACGCCATAGCCGATCTGGGTCATGGTGACGATCAGCCCCGCCGCTGCATGCGACAGGTCGAGCGCGGCGCTGATCGGGGCGATCAGCGGCTGCGCATAGTAGATGTTGGCGGCGACCATGCCACAGGCCGCGGCAAGGACGAATGTCAGGCGCTGCGACACCGCATCCGGCTCGGGCGCGGTCTCTATGGTGGCATTCATGGTCATTTACGTGGATCTCCGATAATCGGGAACGATCGTTCCCTAATATGACATGAATTCAGGCGAGCAGCTTCATCGCGACGCCGACGAGGCGCGTCCCGTCGAGCCTCAGGCGCGCCTTGCCGACGACGCGCATACCTTGCGTGATGCAGATCATCAGCCGCGCGGTGTCGCCGGCATGGACATGGCCCGGAATCGAGCCATCGGCCTGGCCCTCGCGAATAAGGCCGGCGATGAAGTCTTCATTGGTCTTGAGCTGTGCATGGACCCGTGCACGGATCACCGGATCGACCGCCGACAATTCGACCGCACTGCCGACCACGAGGCAGCCGCGTCGCCCCTCGATGCCCTCGGAGTGTTCCACATAGGACAAGAGGACGTTGCGCAGCCGCGCGCGGCCATTCTCCCCGCGCGCCGCGGCGCTACGGGTCTGCTCCTGGCGCAAGCCGGTGTACCGCTCGAAAGCGGCGAGGAACACGGCATGCTTATCGGCAAACGCCTTGTAGACGCTGCCGGTGGCGAGCCGCATCGCGGCGGTGAGATCGCTGATCGAGGTGCCATGATAGCCGCGCTCGCGAAACACCCGAAGGGCGCGATCGAGCGCGGTGTCCATGTCGAACTCACGGGGACGGCCGGCAGGACGGGCGACAGGCGGGGATTGGCGGGCGACTTTTTGCATTGCGGTATAATAGGAAATGATTGTTCCCAAATAAAGACACGTGGCTGTGATGAGGAGGCCTTCCGGCGAACATCACAGTGCGCGCTCCGTCATCCCGAGCCCCGGAGCGGATGAACGGCCGAGATGCAGCCAGGCCGTCGCCCGTCGAAGCTTGCTCTACAGCGCTGCGCGCAGCAGAGTGACGGTGATGGAGGAGCCCATGCTGCCGCCACATCGTCATTGCGAGCGCAGCGAAGCAATCCAGAATCCCGCCGCGGAAAGACTCTGGATTTGCTTCGCTGCGCTCGCAATGACGGAGCAAGGCGCAGCGTCACCATCCTCCAATGCACATCTCAACTTGCAGACATGTCCTTCGTACTGGGCCGAGACGAGAACGGAGCGTGTGGCGGCACGAAGACAGGAGCATCATTCCTTCCGCCGCACCGGCGTGCCGTCCGCCATCGTCGTCACGCCCTTGCGCTCCACGATCATCCCGTAGGCACGCGGCTGGCGATGAACGTCGAAATTGAACGTGGTGCGCTTGTAGGAATTGCAGAGATCGAGATCGCAGCGAGCGAGCGCGACCTCGTCGCCCTTGGTCGTGCAGCGCGCGATGATCTCGCCCGAGGGCGCGATGATGCAGCTGCCGCCGATGTGGTCGACGCCCTCCTCGACGCCGGCCTTGGCGACGCCGACCACGAAGGTGCCGTTCTGATAGGCGCCGGACTGCATGACGAGATGATTGTGGAACAGCGAGAGATCGTCATGCTCCGGCGCGGGTGGGTTGTGCACCGGCGTATTGTAGCCGATCATCACCATCTCGACGCCCTGCAGGCCCATCACGCGATAGGTCTCGCTCCAGCGGCGGTCGTTGCAGATCGCCATTCCCATCGTACCGCCGAACGCATCGACCACGCCGAAGCCGCTGCCGGGCTCAAAATAGCGCTTCTCCAGATGCTGGAATTTGCGCCACGGCTCGAGCTCGGCATGGCCGGGCAGATGCACCTTGCGGTATTTCGCAACGATCGCGCCGCTCTTGTCGACGAGGATGGAGGTATTGTAGCGCTTGATATTGCCCGCCTCGACCGTCAGCTCAGCGTAGCCGAGGTAAAATCCGATGCCGAGCTGGCTCCCGAGATCGAACAGGGCTCGCGTCTCCGGGCCCGGCATCTCGCGCTCAAAAAAGCTGTCGATCTCGGCCTGATCCTCGAAATACCAGCGCGGAAAGAAGGTGGTCAGCGCGAGTTCGGGATAGACGATCAGGTCGCAGCCATTGGCCCGGGCTTGCCGCATCAACGCCATCAGGCGCGCCACCACCTCGGTCCTGCTCTCACGCCTCGCAATCGGGCCAAGCTGCCCGGCCGCCACATTCACAAATCTCGCCACGCGTCTGTCCTTCGCTCTTTCGGCCGTACGCCAACACGCCGTCGTCGCCGCGTACATGCAGATTCCGCGCCTGTGACGCGCGCTGCGCAAGAGCAAGCCGGCCTGTGTGCTCAATCGAGGAAGCTCCGTTGCCAATCTGCAACGGTTCCCCACCGTCTGAAGCCGGACAAAAGAAACTCCCATTGCGGCCACGAACCGCTCTCACAAAGCCGTGAGACTATCAGGGGAATCACGATGCGCGCACAACGCGTTTGGAAAGTGAATGGGGCCGCCAGTATCGAGCAACTCCAATCCAGGCTGGATGACCTCAACAAACGTCTCAGCCAGCTCGAAAACCAGAATCCGGAGAACTGGAAGCTCGAAGAGCTGAGATCGAGCGCTCTCGGCCTGTCGCGCGAGATCGACGACATCCGCTGCGCGGAGGCGACGGCGGCGTTGAGCGAGCTGCTGCGGCGGTAGCCGGCCTGCCGATTCGCAGTTTGCGCAGGAACCAACCTTGCGCGCCGTCATTTCCATGCTGAGCATGGAGCAAGATCATGACCAGGCACCTGACGCGAGCCCATCTCGCGCGCGGTGTGGCCGGCGCGGTATCCACGCTGGTCCTGTGCGCGACCGCGGTCTTCACCATCGCGCGCCATTTCGCGCTGTGAGGGATGATCACATGACGTCGGACCCCGAGGAGTCGGTAAGGCTGCAGGGTTTTGGCGAGATGACGTTGCGCACGGCGATCGCGACGCTGATGGCGCTCGCGCCGCGTGATCGATCGGAAGCTGCGGTCTTCCGCGTCCGCGACGGCTCGCGTTTGGCCGCGAGCGAGATCACCGATCTCGCCTCGGATTGGGGCATGACGCCGATGGTGGAAATCAGGTCGCCAAGGCTGGTCCCGGAGCAGCACTGGACGGACATCGTGCGCGGCATGGTGCGCGAGGCGCCGCTGCCATCGCTGATGCTGGCGTTTCTGGTAGGCGTGCTGGTGGTGCGGCGGTAGGCCTCTGACCTACGTACTGCACCGATGTAGTCGGCGCGGCTGAACGACCAGCCATGCCGCGCGCACAAGCGGCCCTGCCGACCCAAATCCGCCGTGGACCCGTTCCGAAAATCGTTGCAAAAAGGCGCTCCGAGGCGCCGGCGGCCGGTCCGCCAAGTCTCTGCAAAACGTCGACTTTTGGAAGAATGGTCGGAGTGGCAGGATTCGAACCTGCGACCCCTGCGTCCCGAACGCAGTGCTCTACCGGGCTGAGCCACACTCCGACAAGAAGGCGGCTTATAGCGTCGGGTTTGGCGCACCGCAAGCGGCCGAGATGAGGAATTTTATCCCTGTGAAAACGGGTCTTGAAACGCTGATTTTACCGGCTGGCGAAGCCGCCGCCGGGGCCGCCGCCCGGACGCTCGCGGGCGGCGGGCTGGTCGCGTTCCCGACCGAGACGGTCTACGGGCTCGGCGCGGACGCCGCCAACGCCAGTGCGGTCGCCCACATCTACGGCGCCAAGGGGCGGCCCGCCTTCAATCCACTGATCGCGCATGTCGCGGACATCGCCGCTGCGCGCCGGATCGGCCGGTTCGACACGCCCGCGTTCAAGCTTGCGGGGGCGTTCTGGCCGGGGCCGCTGACCCTGGTGGTGCCGAAGACCGACGACTGCCCGGTGGCGGATCTCGCCACCGCGGGCCTCGACACCGTCGCGATCCGCATTCCCGCCCACCCGGTGGCGCAGGCGATCCTGCGCGCCTTTGGCGGGCCGGTGGTGGCCCCTTCCGCCAACATCTCCGGCCATGTCTCGCCGACGCTGGCCGCCCATGTCGAGAGCGATCTTGCGGGGCGGATCGATCTGATCGTCGACGGCGGGCCGGTCGCGGTCGGCGTCGAATCGACGATTGTCGGCTGCTTCGATGCGCCGATGCTGCTGCGTCCCGGCGGGCTGTCGCGCGAACGGATCGAGGCCGTGCTCGGCATGCCCCTGGCACGGCCGCCGGTGGAGGCTGAGAACGACAACAGCCAGCCACTGGCGCCGGGCATGCTGGCCTCGCATTACGCGCCGCGCGCCAATGTGCGGCTCCGCGCGCAGGACGTCGCGCCTGATGAAGCGCTGCTGGCCTTTGGCCCCGCGCGGCTCCCCGGACTCGATGCTGCCGCGGCCGTCATGAATCTGTCACCCACCGGTGATCTCGATGAGGCCGCCGCCAATCTGTTCGGCTATCTTCGTACCCTCGATGCGAAGGCGCCGAAGGCGATCGCCGTGATGGCGATCCCCGAGGAAGGTCTGGGCGAAGCAATCAATGACCGACTGCGGCGCGCCGCGGTGGCACGATAGCGCATGATCCGGACCCGGAGGGCCGCGTTAGCGCAAAGCGTGCAGCGGTTTTCCGACAAGATCATGCGCAAGAGAGAATAAGAGCGAAGAGACGAGACAATGAACATCAACAAATCTGCCACGCCTCCGCTTGCGTCCGAGCTGATCGAGCAATTCCGCAAGATCGTCGGCGATCGCCACGCGATCACGGATGCGACCGACATCGAGCCTTACGTCACCGAGGAGCGCAATCTGTTCCACGGCCGCTCGCCACTGGTGCTGCGCCCGGGCTCGACCGCGGAAGTCTCCGCAATCTGCAAGCTCGCCTCGGAGCACAAAATCGCGCTGGTGCCGCAGGGCGGCAATACCGGGCTCGTCGGCGGCCAGACGCCGCACAATGGCGAGGTGGTCGTGTCGCTGCGGCGCCTCGACAAGATCCGCGAGGTCGACACCGCCTCCAACACCATGACCTGCGAAGCCGGCGTCGTGCTGCAAATCGCGCAGCAGAAGGCGTCCGACGCCGACCGGCTGTTTCCGCTGTCGCTCGGCGCCGAAGGCAGCTGCACCATCGGCGGCAACCTCTCCACCAATGCCGGCGGCACCGCCGCGCTTGCCTATGGTGTCGCGCGCGAGATGGCGCTCGGGCTGGAAGTGGTGCTCGCCGACGGGCGCGTGCTCAACGCGCTGTCGAAGCTAAAGAAGGACAACACCGGCTACAATCTGCACAATCTCTTCATCGGCGCGGAAGGCACGCTCGGCATCATCACGGCGGCGACGCTGAAACTGTTTCCGAAGCCGCGGGCGGTCGAGACCGCCTATGTCGGCCTGAAATCGCCGGCGGCGGCCTTGAAGCTGCTCACGATCGCGCAGGGCGAAGCCGCCAACGCGCTGACGAGTTTTGAATTGCTGTCGGAATTGGCGGTCGACTTCTCGATCCGCCACGGCATCGACGTGCGCGATCCCCTCCAAGAGAAGCATCCCTGGTACGTGCTGATGGAATTGTCCTCTCCGAGCGACGATGCCCGCACGCCGCTCGAGACGATCCTCGGCCGCGCCATGGAAGAGGAGATCGTCGACGATGCCGTGATCGCAGCCAGCCTCGCCCAGCGCAACAATTTCTGGAAGCTGCGCGAGGAGATGTCGGCGGCGCAGAAGCCGGAGGGCGGCTCGATCAAGCACGACATCTCCGTGCCCGTCGCAGCGGTGCCGGCGTTCATCGAGGAGGCGAACGCCGCCGTGGTGAAGCTGATCCCCGGCGCGCGGCCGGTGCCGTTCGGCCATCTCGGCGACGGCAACCTGCATTACAATGTCAGCCAGCCGATCGGCGCCAACACGGACGATTATCTGGCGCGCTGGCACGAGATGAACGCCGTGGTGTTCGAGATCGTGCTGCGCATGGGCGGCTCGATCTCGGCCGAGCACGGCATCGGGGTGCTCAAGCGCGACGAGCTGCCTGAAGTGAAGGACAAGACCGCGATCGAGCTGATGCGACAGGTCAAGGCGATGCTCGACCCGCTCGGCATCATGAATCCGGGGAAGGTGCTGTGAACGCTCTTGCGATCGACGCGATCGATGATGCCGATGTCGAACCCGTCGTCGCGCTGTGGCAGCGCTGCGGCCTGACGCGTCCCTGGAACGATCCGCATGCCGACATCGCGCTGGCGCGGCGGCGGGAGAACTCCACCGTGCTGGTGGGCCGCGATGGCAGCGCGATCGTCGCCACCGTCATGGTCGGCCATGACGGCCACCGCGGCTGGGTCTATTACGTCGCGGTCGATCCTGATAGCCAGAAGCGCGGCCATGGCCGCGTCATCATGGCGGCGGCGGAGGACTGGTTGCGCGCAGCCGGCATCGCAAAGCTGCAGCTTCTGGTCCGGCGCGAAAACGCGCAGGCCAGTGCGTTCTACTGCTCGCTCGGTTTCGAGCTATCCACCTCGGTGATGTTCCAGAAGTGGCTCGATGGCCGCGCAACCACGCCAAGCAACTGAGCTGCGGCCCCAAGCACAGCTGCGCTCCCTCGCCCCGTTCTTACGGGGAGAGGGTTGGGGTGAGGGGCCTCTCTCCGCAGATGCGACCGGCGAGAGACCTGCACCCCCCTCACCCGGATTGCGCCGGACGATGCCTCGCATCGCCCGGGCAATCCGACCTCTCCCCGCAAGCGGGGCGAGGTGAAGACAAGAAGGATAGCCATGACCGTTTCCGACCGCGTCCGCATCAAGGACGTCCGCGTGCTCTCGGACAACTGGACGCCGCTGAAGACCACGACGTTCGAGTACCGGCGCTCCAATGGCGCGTGGCAGACGCAGCACCGCGAGACCTATGAGCGCGACAACGCCGCCGCCGTGCTGCCTTACAACGTTGCCCGGCGCACCGTGATCCTGGTGCGCCAGTTCCGCCTGCCGGCGTTCATCCGTGGCTACGACGATCTGCTGATCGAGGCCGCCGCCGGCGTGCTGGACGATGCCTCCCCTGAGGTGCGCATCCGCGCCGAAGCCGAGGAGGAAACCGGCTATCGGCTGCACCACGTCCAAAAGGTGTTCGAGGCCTTCATGAGCCCCGGCGCCATCACCGAGAAGCTGCATTTCTTCGTCGCCGAGTACGAGCCGGAGATGCGTGTCAGCGACGGCGGCGGCCTGGAACACGAGGGCGAGGATATCGAGGTGCTGGAGCTCTCCATCGACGAGGCACTGGCGATGATCGCCGACGGCCGCATCATCGACGCCAAGGCGATCATGCTGCTGCAATACGTGGCCCTGCATGTGTTCAGGTGATTTGCTTACCCTCCCCCTGGAGGGACCTCCAGGGAGGGAGAGAGGCACCGTGCGTGTGGCTTCCTCGCCGGATGCAATTCTGTCCTGAATCGCCGCTCTGCCCGTTGAGCAACCCCAAAACTACCTCTACTCTGGCGCCAACCAAGAACCAGGAGACGCGCCTTATGTCCGCTCCGCGCGACGACGAATTCGGCTTTGCACCCGACTACGACTCCCCCGTCCCCTACATGCAGCGCACGCGCGATTATTATGCGGCGATCGGCTACACCACGCCGTACCGCTGGGCGCATTACACCGAGGCGCCGTTCCAGCCGCTGAAGAAGCCGCTGGCAAAGTCGCGCGTGACCATCATCACCACCGCGGCGCCCTACGATCCCACCAAGGGCGATCAGGGACCGGGCGCGGCCTATAATGGCAGCGCGAAGTTTTACCAGGTGTATGACGGCGACGCGTCGAAAGCGCAGGATCTGCGCATCTCACACATCGGCTACGACCGCAAGCACACCTCGGCGACCGACAGCGGCACCTGGTTTCCGCTGCCGCAACTGTTGAAGGCGTCCGCCGCCGGACGCATCGGCGAAGTCGCGCCACGCTTCTTCGGCGCGCCGACCAACCGCAGCCATCGCGTCACGATCGACGCCGACGCGCCGGAGATTCTTGCGCGCTGCATCGCCGACAAGGTCGATGTCGCGGTGCTGGTGCCGAACTGCCCCGTCTGCCACCAGACCACCGCGCTGGTGGCGCGGCACCTGGAGCGGAACGGCATTCCGACGGTGATCATGGGCTGCGCCAAGGACATCATCGAGCACGCCGCCGTACCGCGCTTTTTGTTCAGCGACTTCCCGCTCGGCAATTCCGCCGGCAGGCCGCACGACGTCGCCTCGCAGGCACAGACCCTGGAACTGGCCTTGAGGCTGCTGGAGACCGCGAGCGGCCCGCAGACCACGATGCAGTCGCCGCTGCGCTGGAGCGAGGACGCCTCCTGGAAGCTCGACTACAACAACGTCGCGCAGCTCTCCCCTGATGAGCTGGCGCGGCGCCGCGCCGAATTCGACAAGCAGAAGGAGATTGCGCGCGGCAACCGCGCCGCCTGACGTCCTCCAATAACAACAACCATCGGGAGAGAGACGTGACGCGACCGTTCGAGGGCGTGAAGATCCTGGACTTCACGCAAGTGCTGGCCGGTCCCTATGCGAGCTACCAGCTCGCGCTGCTGGGAGCCGACGTCATCAAGGTCGAGCGGCGCGAAGGCGAGGACATGCGCCGTACCCCGCTGTCCCGCGAATGGGCCGAGCGCGGGCTCGCCCCCGCATTCCAGGCCATCAACGGCAACAAGCGCAGCCTGACGCTCGATTTGCAGAAGCCAGAGGCGATCGCGATCGTGAAGAAGCTCGCCGCGCAGGTCGACGTCGTCATGGAGAACTTCCGGCCGGGCGTGATGGACAAGCTCGGCATCGGCTACGAGGCGCTGTCGGCGATCAACCCAAAACTGATCTATTGCGCGGTGTCAGGCTTCGGCCAGACCGGTCCGGATCGATTGCGGCCCGGCTACGACGGCAAGATGCAGGCGCTCTCGGGTATCATGGCGATCACCGGCCATCCCGAGACCGGGCCGACGCGCGCGGGCTTTGCGGTGTGCGACGTGCTCTCGGGCGCCACCGCAGCATTCGGCGTGTCGAGCGCGCTGTATCAGCGCGACCGCACCGCCAAGGGGCAGTTCGTCGACGTCTCCATGCTTGAGGCGACGCTGGCGTTCCTGTCGGGGCAGATCGCCGACTGGTCGGTCGCCGGCCATCGCCAACAGCTTTCGGGCAACCAGGCGGTGAGCCGCAGGACCACCGCGAACCTGTTCAAATGCGGCGACGGCCACATCCTGCTCGCCGTCAACAACGAGAAGCAGTACCGCGCGCTGATGGCCGCGCTCGGCCGCGAGGACACGCTGAGCGATCCGCGCTTTGCGGACTGGTTTTCGCGCAACGAGAACGAGCCGGCCTTGCGCGCCATCATCGAGGAGGCGCTGGCGAAACGACCGGCGCGCGAATGGGAGACGATTCTGGAGGACGCCGGGGCGCCGTGCGCCAGCATCTGGAAGGTCGAGGAGATCATCGATCACCCGCAGATCAAGGCTCGTGGCGCCATCCAGGAGCTCGACACGCCCTATGGCCGCCTGCGCTTTGCCGGCAGCGGCTTCAAATTGGCGCATGGCGGCGGCAGGCTGGACCGGATGGCCCCGGAGCTGGGGGCGGACACGGATGCGGTGCTCGGCGAGCTGGGATTCGATGCGGCAGAGATCGCGGCGTTGAGGGCAAGGGCGATCGTGTAGAAGGCGGCGCCGCACGTTCAGTGTCGTCCCGGGCAAGCGCCAGCGGCGCGCGCTTGTCCGGGACGACAGCGGAGTGAATCGCGCCAGCTTGGCTAGAACATCATTCAGCTAGTCTAGAACAACGATCCCTGCCCGTCGTCCACCGGGCTAGCGGCAACCTTCCGCGCCGCCCTCTTCGGCTTCGCCGCCTCTGCCTCCGCCTCCATCTCCTCCGCGCTGACCGGCAGCAGCAGCTGCTCGTCGTCATTGGCGACGCTGTTGACGCGGGTGGAGACGGGGTGCCAGGCAAAATCGCCGATGTGCGGGGGCCTCATCAGCGGCAGGATCGCGTCGACCTCGTCACCGCGGCTATCGAGCCAGCGCTCGAAATCGCGCGGGCTGATGGTGACGGGCACGCGGTCGTGCAACGCGGCGAGATCCTCGCCCGCCGCAGCGGTGACGATCGCGACCGTGTCGAGCTCCTCGCTGTTCGGCCCGACCCAGGTCTCGAACAAAGCGGCAAAGCCAAGCGGCTCGCCGTCGGCACGGTGGATAAAGAAGGGCTGCTTGCGGCCACCCTCGGACTTCCACTCGTAATAGCCATCGGCCGGGATCAGACCGCGGCGGCGGCGTATCGCGTTCTTGAACGCGGGCTTCTCAAGCACCGTCTCGGAGCGGGCATTGATCAGCAACGTAAATCCGCGGGGATCCTTGACCCAGCTCGGCAGCAGGCCCCAGCGCATCAGACGGAAATGGCGGGCGCCATTTTCGACCAATACGACCGGTATCGGTTGCGTCGGCGCGACATTGTACCGTGGCGGGAAATTCGGCTGCTCGACATAGCCGAACAGTTGCCGCAAAGCCGCGGGGGCCGAAGTTATGACGAAGCGTCCACACATCCTTGGGGGCCTATATAGGGTGCATTCAGGTCCTTTTAACCCCGAACGTTAACACTGCGGCAGATGAGCTCGACGGCCACCCAACCCGCGCGGACGCATGTACAGACGGGCCCCGAGGCTGCGGACTGGGCCGAACGGCTGCGCGTGGCCAACATCAACCCGCGGACCGGACTTGCCACGGACTATCTCAACCATTTCAATGAAGCGGTGATGCTGCTCGAAATGGTCCCTGACATGCCCGAATGCGCCGAGGACTTCCTGACCTGGACGCCGCTGTCCTATGCCGAGCATTTCACCGCGTCCAACTTCAAGGCACGGGATCTCGCCATCGAGGCTTATGAAAAGGCTGATCCCAACGTGCGCGCCCAGTTCGACCACATCACTGATACCATGACCTCGATCCTTATTGCGGTCGGCTCGGCCATGCGTGAGGTCGAGAAAGACACGACCCGCGTTCGCCTCGCCGAGCAGGCCACCCTCTGGGTCAAGCCGCTGATCGCCGCCTGCGGCGGCATCATCAATGGCGGCGCGGAGGCCGACGTCGACACCATCATGTCGAATTGAGCCAGGTCCCGTCAGAAAATGTCCGCGGTCGTCCAGCCCAGTCATCCCCAGATCGCGGTCAGTGCCGCGATTTTTCGCGACGGCAAGGTGCTGCTGACCCGGCGCGCCCGCTCCCCCGCAAAGGGGTTCTATTCGCTGCCCGGCGGCCGGGTCGAGTTCGGCGAATCGCTGCACCAGGCGCTCAAGCGCGAGGTCGACGAGGAAACCGGGCTCGGGATCGAGATCGTCGGCCTTGCCGGTTGGCGCGAGGTGCTGCCGGCCGCGCCCGGCGCCGGCCACTACCTGATCATGTCCTTTGCCGCCCGCTGGGCGGCCCGGGAGCCGGTCCTGAACGACGAGCTTGACGACTACCGCTGGATCGCCCCGAACGCCCTGGCGAGCCTCGGCGACCTCAAGCTGACCGGGGGGCTGGAGGAAGTCATCCAGTCTGCCCACCGGCTGCTCGGGGCCTGACGGCCCGCCTTGCGCCCGCCGTCCCGAGGGGGCATACAGCCGCCGATGTCGACGCGATTGCTGGCCATTTTCGCCCTGATTCTCGCCTGCGCCTGCCCGCCCGTCCGGGCCCAGGACGCCGCGGCGCCGTTTGACGGCGAGTTGCAGCGGCTGGCCGAGATCCTCGGCGGGCTGCACTATCTGCGCAGCATCTGCGGGTCCAATGAAGGCAACAAATGGCGCAGCGAGATGCAGGCGCTGATCGACGCCGAAACTCCGTCAGGTGAGCGCCGCACCCGCATGATCGCCGGGTTCAACCGCGGCTATAACGGTTTCCAGCAGACCTACCGGAGCTGCACGCCGGCCGCGACGGTCGCGATCCGCCGCTATATCGAGGAAGGCTCGAAGATATCGCGCGATCTAACGGCGCGCTACGCGAACTGATTTCTCGTCGGGCGGCGGAATGACGACGGCTGGAACCCTGTGATCGACTTTGTTCACAGCCGTTAACCGTTCCTAAAGATGTGGCCTAGCGGGTGTTAATACGCGTGCTACACCTTCTCGTGCAGCGCATCGCCGTGGATCGCGCCCCAGCCCTGATCGAGTTTCATGAGCCAGCCGATTTCATACGCTCCCGACCGCGCGCCGCTGCCTGATCACGAGCAGAAGCAGGCAGCCCTGAGCTATCTCAACCAGGCCTGGGCCGAAGCGCGCCATGACGGCGTCGACGGCGACTGCCTGGCGCAGGCGAGCCTGTTCGCCGCATTCGCCGAGCTCGTCGGCACCTATGGCGAGGATGCAGTGGCAAAATTCGTCGAGGGTTTTCCGGGCCGCATCCGCAACGGCGAATTCTCCGTCGACATCTCCCGGCAATAAGCGCCGTTGGCGCTTCAATCCGTCTCGATCGGCAACGATGAGTCCCTCGCCCATTCGCCCATCGAACCGTCGTAGAGCGTCAGCTTGTCGTAGCCGAGCTGCGTCAGTAGCAGCAGGTCGATCGTCGCCGAGATACCGCCGCCGCAGTAGAGAATCACATTCTTCTCGCGCGTGACGCCCTGGGCGGCGAACTTCGCTTGCGCATCCGCAAGATTCGTCAGCGTCTTGTCGGCGTTCACGAGCGTGGCGGCGGGAATGTTGACGCTGCCGGGAACGCGGCCCGGCCGGCCGTAGCGGCTCGGCTCCAAGCCTTGGTGAAATTGGGGCCCGAGCGCGTTGACGATTGCCGTTGCGGGGTCACCGATCCGCGCCTTCACGACATTCTTGTCGACGAAGAAGCCCGCGCGCGGCGCGGCCTTGAAGGCCGTGGCCGGATAGCCCTTCGGTGCGCCCGTCTCGATCGGTCGCCCCTCCTCTTTCCATTTATCGAGGCCGCCGTCGAGCACCTGCGCATCGACGCCGAGCGAGCGCAGCATCCACCAGAACCGCGTCGACCACATCATGGTGCCGATGCTGTAGAGCACGATCGTCTTGTTCGCATCGAGGCCGTGGCGGCCGAATGCCGCCACCAGCTTGGCTACCTCAGGCATCATGTAGAGCGGTCTCGCGGAGGTGTCGGAGAATTCGCCTTGCAGGTCGAGGAAATCGGCGCCGGGAATGTGGCCGGCTGCGAACGTCTTGTCGCCGGGCACCGCGCGATAAGGCGCGTCGCTGCCAGGCGGCACCGGTTCGTTGTAGGTCGTGCAGTCGTAGAGGCGGAGGCTGGGATCGCCGAGCATGGCGGCGAGTTGTTCGGTGGTGACGAGGGATGATGGCTGAGACATCGGACTCCACTCCCGTTCGAGATGAAATGTAGACCTCTCATCTCGTCATTGCGAGGAGCCCTTGCGACGCAGCAATCCAGACTGCCGCCGCGGAGAGACCCTGGATTGCTTCGCTGCGCTCGCAATGACGGGTGGGGAAGCAGTGTGCATTCCCACACATCACCTCACTGCCTCAGCGTCTCCAGAAACCGCACCGGCTCGCCTTGCGACGGCGTTACCAGCTCGCCCTGCCACATCACGCGGCGGCCACGGATGAAGGTGCCGACGGGCCAGCCCGTGACGCGCACCCCGTCGTAAGGCGTCCAGCCGGCCTTGGACGCCACCCATTTGTTGCTGATGGTCTCGCTGCGCTTGAGATCGACGACCGTGAAGTCGGCGTCGTAGCCGGCGGCGATGCGGCCCTTGCAGGCCATGTTGTAGAGACGCGCGGGGCCGGCACTCGTGAGATCGACGAATCTTGCCAGCGACAGGCGGCCGGCGTTGACGTGGTCGAGCATCAGAGGCACCAGCGTCTGCACGCCGGTCATGCCGGAGGGCGAGGCCGGATAGGTCTTCTGCTTCTCTTCCAGCGTATGCGGAGCGTGATCGGAGCCGAGCACGTCGATGATGCCCTGCTCGATGCCGCGCCAGATGCCGGCGCGATGATCGGCGCCGCGCACCGGCGGGTTCATCTGCGCGAGCGTGCCAAGTCGTTCGTAGCATTCGGGCGCGACGAGGGTGAGATGATGCGGCGTCGCTTCGCAGGACGCGACGTCCTTGTGGTCGCGCAGAAACTCGATCTCTTCCTTGGTCGAGATGTGCAGCACGTGGATGCGTTTTCCCGTCTCGCGCGCGAGCTTGACCAGGCGCTGCGTCGCCATCAGCGCCGCGGTCTCGTCGCGCCAGACCGGATGCGAGCGCGGATCGCCCTCGATGCGCAGCGGCTTGCGCTCGTTGAGACGATATTCGTCCTCGGCATGGAACGCCGCGCGCCGGCGGATCACCTGGAAGATGCGGCGCAGGCTCTCGTCGTCCTCCACCAGCAGCGCGCCAGTGGACGAGCCGATGAAGACTTTTACGCCGGCGCAGCCGGGCGCCCGTTCCAGCACCGGCAGGTCCTGCACGTTCTCGCGGGTGCCGCCGATGAAGAAGGCGAAATCGCAATGCATGCGGTGATGGGCGCGCTTCACCTTGTCCGTGAAGGTGGCCTCGGTCACCGTGAGCGGCGAGGTGTTCGGCATCTCGAACACGGCGGTGACGCCACCCATCACGGCGCTGCGCGAGCCGGTTTCGAGGTCTTCCTTCTGTTCCAGCCCGGGCTCGCGGAAATGCACCTGGGTGTCCATGACGCCAGGCAGGATGTGCAGGCCCTTGCAGTCGATAACCTCGGCCGCGGAAGCCTGCGACAGCGGCCCCAGTTCGGCGATGCGACCGCCCGTGATGCCGATATCGCGAACACCCTCGCCATCCTGGTTGACGACGGTGCCGCCTTTTAGGATCACATCGAAACGCTCGGTCATGGGGCCTCTCTCATCCCCAAGCGCAGGGCTCGAGGTCTTGTCGTTTATGCCTTGCGGGCTTACGTTCCGGAGCAACATGTCGCAAGAGATTTTCGCATGAAATCAGCGTTTCTTCCCGACCGGGGCGTGGTCAAGGTCGCGGGCGAGGATGCGCGCAACTTCCTCAACGGCCTGATCACGACCGATGTCGACAGGCTGAAGCCGGGGCTGGGGCGATTCGGCGCGCTGCTGACGCCACAAGGCAAGATCATCGTCGATTTCCTGATCACGGAGGTGCCGGCCGGCCATGGCGGCGGGTTCCTGATCGACTGTCCGAAGGCGCTGGCGGACACCCTCGCCACCAAGCTGAAGTTCTACAAGCTGCGCGCCAAGGTGAGCGTGGAAAACCTTGATCTCGGCGTGCTCGCGGCGTGGGGCGGCCAGCTTGCGGCGCAGCCGGACCTTGCCTTCGCCGATCCGCGCAATGCCGAGCTCGGCACGCGCATCCTGATCCCCGAGGATCTCAAGCAGAAACTGTCCGACCTGATCGGCGCCGACCTGGTCGATGCGGCCGACTACGAGGCGCACCGCATCGCGCTCGGCGTACCGCGCGGAGGGCTCGATTTCATGTACAGCGATGCGTTCCCGCACGAGACCAATATGGACCGCCTCGCGGGCGTCGATTTCGACAAGGGCTGCTATGTCGGTCAGGAGGTCGTCTCGCGCATGCAGCATCGCGGCACGGCGCGCACGCGCAGCATCAAGGTGCTGCTCGACGACGTCTCGCCGGAAGTCGGCGTCAGCGTGATGGCCGGCGACAAGCCGGTCGGCACCATGGGCTCGTCGGCGCAAGGCAAGGGCATCGCGCTCGTGCGCATCGACCGCGTCGCCGACGCGCTGGATGCCGGCCAGCCGCTCACCGCCGGCGGCCTCACCCTGACGCTTGCCGAACCTGAAATCGTCCGTATTCCTGCCAAGCAGCCCACCGCATGAGCCGCGCTCCCCGCCTGCATCCCGATGGCCTGACCCGCTGCCCCTGGCCCGGCGAGGATCCGCTCTATGTCGCCTATCACGACACCGAATGGGGCGTGCCCGAATATGACGACCGCGCGCTCTACGAGAAGCTGATCCTCGACGGCTTTCAGGCCGGCCTGTCCTGGATCACGATCCTGCGCAAGCGCGATAATTTCCGCAAAGCCTTCGACGATTTCCAGCCTGAGAAGATCGCGCGCTACAATGCGAAGAAGGTCCATGCACTGATGAACGATGCCGGCATCGTGCGCAACCGCGCCAAGATCGACGGCGCGATCCTGAGCGCGAAGTCGTATCTCGACATCATGGAGAAGGGCCCGGGCTTCTCGAAGCTCTTGTGGGACTTCATGGGCGGCAAGCCCAAAGTCAACAACTTCAAGACCACGGCGAGCGTGCCGGCCTCGACACCGCTGTCGGTGCAGATCTCCAAGGAGCTGTCCTCGCGCGGCTTCAAATTCGTCGGCCCGACCATCGTCTATGCCTTCATGCAGGCGACAGGCATGGTCAACGACCATCTCGTCGATTGCCATTGCCACGCGACCTGCGGCAAGACGCAGCGCAAGCAGCGCCTCAAGCCCAAATGAGCGCGAAGAAGACGACGCGCGGCGCGGAATCCCGCGCCTGGCAGCGCATGCTGTCGGGGCGGCGGCTCGACCTGCTCGATCCCTCTCCGCTCGATGTCGAGATTGCCGACATCGCCCATGGGCTGGCGCGCGTCGCGCGCTGGAACGGGCAGACCACCGGCGCGCACATCTTCTCGGTCGCGCAGCACACGCTGCTGGTAGAAACCGTGATGCGGCACGAGATGCCGCGCGTGGACCAGCGCATGCGGCTCGCCGCGTTGCTGCACGATGCACCCGAATACGTGATCGGCGACATGATCTCGCCGTTCAAGGCGGTGCTCGATGGCCATTACAAAGCGGTGGAGAAACGCCTGCTCGGCGCCATCCACATCCGCTTCGGCTTGCCGCCGGTGCTGCCTGAGGAGATCACGCAGGCCATCAAGGCCGCCGATCGCGGCGCGGCCTATCTCGAGGCGACCGAGCTCGCCGGCTTCAGCGAGAGCGAGGCGCGGCGCCTGTTCGGCAAGGATCCGGGCCTCTCCGACAGCGTCCGGCGCGACTACCTCACGCCCTGGACCGCGGCGCGGGCGGAGAAGCAGTTTCTGGAGCGGTTCGGCGCGGTGTTTGCGTAGCGTCATCGCTTCGTAGGGTAGGCAAAGCGGAAGCGTGCCCACCAAACCAGGCGCGATGCGCGCAACTGCGAGATGCTGGGCACGGCTCGATGCGCCTTTGCCCACTCTACAAGCGCTCGCTATAATCAACGGCAAAAAGGTCCGCCATGATCCACGTCTGTTCCCTCGCCGCGCTTCCCGAAACCGTCCGCCTGACCAAGGCCAGCCACGTGCTGACCGTGATGGCCAATGTCGAGCAGGTGGCACGTCCGGTATCCGTGCTGCCGGCCAACCATCTCAAGGTGTCGATGGACGACATCACCGAGGAGATGGACGGCTTCGTCGCGCCGTCCGAGACGCATATCGAGCAGGTGCTGAACTTCGTGCGCGGCTGGGACCGCAGCGCGCCGCTGGTCGTGCATTGCTATGCCGGCATCAGCCGCTCCACCGCGAGCGCCTTCGCCGCTGTCTGCGCGCTCAATCCGCACCGCGACGAGATCGAGATCGCGAAGAAGATCCGCGCCGCCTCGCCGATCGCCTCCCCGAACCGGCGTATCGTCGCCCTCGCCGACCGCGCGCTGGGACGCAACGGCCGCATGCTGCGCGCGCTCGACGAGATTGGCCCGGGCGCGATGATGGTCGAGGGCCGACCCTTCGTGATCGAGCTCGAATGACAGTTGCGCGCCACATCGCAGGTGCGCACCCTCTCCCGCTTGGAGGAGAGGGTGCCGTCTCATTGGGATTCCCCAACAGGCGAGAGCCCTCACCCGCGCCTTCGGCGCGACCTCTCCCGCAAGCGGCAGAGGTGCAGCGAGGCCGCGGAGAGGTCTGCTCGATCAACCGGCATGCCTCTCTCACAACACCCGCGACATCAGCCGCATGAGCGAGACGCTGCTGACGCCGATCGAGATCGGCCTGACCGCTGCGATCGTCGCGATCGAGGACCACGAGCCGCTGATCCTCACCGCACGCGGCAGTGACGGGCTGGCGGGCCTGCCGTTCGGGCCATTCGATGCGCTGAGCCATCGCACGTTCGAGATCGGCTTGCGCGCCTGGGTCGAGGAGCAGGCGGGCCTGCGGCTCGGCTATGTCGAGCAGCTCTACACCTTCGGCGATCGCGGCCGTCATGCCGAGGCCGGCGATACCGGCGCGCATATGGTGTCGATCGGCTATCTCGCGCTCACACGCGCCGCGCGCGGCGAGCTCGCGGCAAACGGCGCAAGCTTCGAGCCGTGGTACCGCTTCCTGCCCTGGGAGGACTGGCGCGAGGAGCCACCCGCGATCATCGCCCGCGACATCATCCCGGCGCTGACCAAGTGGGCCGAAGAAGACCCCCCCGAGACGACGCGCGCGCTGCCGCGCAAGGATCGCGTGCGGTTCTATTTCGGGCTCGAGGGTGCGCCCTGGGACGAGGAGCGCGTGCTCGACCGCTATGAGCTGTTGTACGAGGCCGGGCTGATCGAGGAGGCGCGCCGCGACGGCCGTCCTGCGGCATTAGCGCGCAAGGCGCTGCCGGCGCTCGGGACCTCGATGCGGTTCGATCACCGCAGGATTCTCGCCACGGGAATCGCGCGGCTGCGCGCGAAACTGAAGTATCGTCCTGTGGTGTTTGAACTTTTGCCCGCCGAGTTCACACTCACGGAATTGCAACATACGGTGGAGGCGATCTCCGGCCGGCATCTGCACAAGCAGAATTTCCGGCGCCTGGTCGAATCGGAAGCCTTGGTCGAACCGACCGGCGTGATGTCGACACAGACTGGCGGACGACCGGCAGCGCTCTACCGCTTCCGCCGCGAGGTGCTCCAGGAGCGGCCCGCGCCGGGCTTGCGCGTACGCTCCCGGCGCTAGATCCTGAGTTTGGTACCGGCCCCTGCCCGCCGGTTGCCTGGAGGCTTCATGTTCGACGGCCCTTTCGACGTCTTTGCGTTGATCATTGCGATCATCGCCTTCCTGATCGCGATCAAGGCGTCCAGCCAGGCGACCGAGTTGCGCCGCCGGCTGAACTTGCTTGAAGAGAAGTTTTATGCGCAGCGCCCGGTTGTGCAACCGCCGCCGCTGATGCCCGCGCAGGTGCAGGCTGAAACTCCCGCAACGCCTGCCGCAGAGCCGCCGCCGCTTGCGCCGGAAGCCGAGCCCACGCCGCCTCCGCTCGTCGCCGAGGAGGTTGCGCCGCCCCCGCTCGAACCGACCCCGGCGGCCGATACACCGCCGCCTCCGGTGCCGGAGGCAGCGCCCGCACCCGGCTTTGAAGAGCGTCTCGGCACGCGTTGGGTGGTCTGGATCGGCGGCCTTGCGCTCGCGCTCGGCGGCTTCTTCATGGTGCGCTATTCGATCGAGGCCGGCCTGGTCGGCCCTGGCGTGCGCGTCTTCCTTGGCGGCCTGTTCGCGGCCGCGCTGCTGGGGGCCGGCGAATGGACGCGGCGCAAGGAGAGCATCTCCAGCATCCACGCACTGCCGATCGCGAACATTCCCGCGATCCTCACCGCGGCCGGCACTGCGGTTGCGTTCGCGACCATCTACGCGGCCTATGCGCTGTACGGCTTCCTGGTGCCGGCAACCGCCTTCGTGCTGCTCGGCATCGTCGCGATGGGCACGCTCGCCGCCGCGCTCCTGCACGGGCCCGCGCTAGCAGGGCTTGGCGTGGTCGGCGCCTTCGTGACGCCGATCCTCGTCTCCAGCGGCAAGCCGGATTATTGGGCGCTCTACATCTATCTCGCCATCGTCACCGCCGCGAGCTTTGGTCTCGCCCGCATCCGGCTGTGGCGCTGGCTCGCGGTCACGACCATCGCCTTCGCAGTGCTCTGGATCTTCCCGGGGCTCGATACCAACGAGGTGCAGGTCGCGCCGCATGCCTTCCATGTCATCGCGGGGTTCGTGCTCGCCGCGCTGCTCGTGGTCTGCGGCTTCATGTTCGGCCCGACCATCGAGGACGGCGAGATCGAGCCGATCTCGTCGGGCGCGCTCGGCGCCTATCTGTTCGGCGCGATGCTGGTCGTGCTGTCGAGCGCGCATGCCGATCTGGCGCTGATCGCCTTCACCCTTCTGGTCGGCGGCACGCTGTTCGTCGCCTGGCGTGCTCCGGCAGCGACTGGTGCGCTGGGCGCGGCTGCTGCGACCGTGTTCGTCGTGTTCGCCGAATGGGCTGTGCGCGCCAACCCTGACATGCTGGTGCTGCCGGGCGGCCCGATGCCGGGCATCGGTCCTGTCGCGACCGACAGCTCGGTGACGCTGCATCTGGTGACGGCCGCCATCTTCGCCGCCGGCTTCGGCGTCGCGGGCTTTCTCGCGCAGGGCCGCTCGAACTGGCCGATCATTCCGGTTGTGTGGTCTGCGGCGGGCGTCGCCACGCCGATCGCGATCCTGGTTGCGCTCTATGCGCGCATCGCCCATCTCGACCGTTCGATCCCGTTCGCGATCCTCGCGGTGCTGCTCGCCGCGGCCTTTGGCGTCGCGACCGAAGCCTTGACTGGTCGCGAAGAACGACCGGGCGTTGCAACCTCGATCGCCTTGTTCGCGACGGGCACGCTCGGCGCGCTGGCGCTGGCGCTGACCTTCGCGCTGGAGAAGGGCTGGCTCACCATTGCGCTCGCGCTGATGTCGCTCGGCACCGCCTGGATCTCGTTGCAGCGCCCGATCCCGGTGCTGCGCCGGTTGGCTGCCATCTTCGCCGCGATCGTCACCGCGCGCATCGTCTATGATCCGCGCATTGTCGGCGATGCCGTCGGCACAACCCCGATCTTCAACTGGCTGCTGTGGGGTTACGGCCTGCCGGCGGCCTCGTTCTGGTGCGCGAGCGTCTTTCTGCGCCGCCGTGCCGACGACGCGCCGTTGCGCGTGGTCGAGGCAGCCGCGATCTTGTTCACCGCGCTGCTCGCCTTCATGGAGGTTCGTCACCTTGCGACCGGCGGTGACATGATTTCGCCGCCGTCGTTGCTCGAATTCGCGCTGCAGGTCTGCGTCGCGCTTGCGATGGCGATCGGGCTGGAGCGCCTGCGGCTGCGCAGCCGCAGCATCGTGCACAACGTCGGCGCGGTCGTGCTGACCGCGATCGCCGGCCTCATCAGCGTGTTCGGCCTCTTCATCCTGGAGAACCCGCTGATCTGGCGCATCGACGTCGGCGGCGCGGTGTTCAACCTGTTGCTGCTGGGCTACGCGCTGCCGGCCGTGCTGATGTTGCTATTGTCCTATGCTGTGGTCGGCAAGCGCGGCAAGGTCTACGCCAACACCATCGCCGGCGGCGCGCTGGTGTTTGCGCTCGCCTATGTCACGCTGGAGATCCGCCGCTTCTATCATGGCCCGATCCTTTCCACCGGTCCGACGACGGGGGCCGAGCAATACACCTATTCGATCGGCTGGCTCGCCTTCGGCGTGGTACTGCTCGGGGTCGGCATTCTCGTCAACTCGGAACGGGCGCGGCTGGCGTCCGCCGCCGTCATCGCGCTGACGATCCTGAAAGCCTTCGTCATCGACATGTCGACGCTGACGGGCGTCTACCGCGCGCTGTCGTTCATGTGCCTCGGCGTGGTGCTGGTCGCGATCGGCTGGCTCTACCAGCGCATCCTGTTCCGTCGGCAGGTCCCGCCGCCGGCTCCGCAGACGGGCAGCTAAAGCGTCGGGCGAGGAGCACTCCCTCTCCCGCTTGCGGGAGAGGGTCGGGGAGAGGGCGCCTCGGCAATGGGACAATCCCAAGAGGAGAAAGCCCTCACCCGGCGCTTCGCGCCGACCTCTCCCGCATGCGGGAGCGGTAAACGAGCCGCAGCGATCGATTCAACCCGGAGCCATTTCGCTCTAGGCCGCGCGGACAGATTCCAGGAACTTCGCGACCTCGACCTTGAGGCGCGTGCTGTCGGTCGCAAGCGATTTCGCCGCCGACAGCACCTCTGTCGAGGCTTCGCCGGTCTCGATCGCGCCGCGCTGCACGTCGGTGATGTTGGAGGAAACCTCCTGCGTGCCGACCGAGGCCTGCTGGACGTTGCGCGAGATCTCCTGCGTCGCCGCGCCCTGCTCCTCGATGGCGGCGGCAATCGCGGCGGACACTTCGGACAGCCGCTCGATGGTGCCGCCGATCTCCTGGATCGCGCTGACCGATTCCTGCGTTGCGGCCTGGATGCCGGACACCTGTGCGCCGATCTCGCCGGTCGCCTTCGCGGTCTGCTCGGCCAGCGCCTTGACCTCGGAGGCCACGACCGCGAAGCCGCGGCCGGCTTCGCCTGCCCGCGCCGCCTCGATGGTCGCGTTCAGCGCCAGCAGGTTGGTCTGTCCTGCAATGGTGTTGATGAGCTCGACCACGTCGCCGATGCGGGAGGCCGCCTTCGACAGCGCGTTGACGCGCTCGTTGGTCCGCGTCGCCTGCTCGACCGCTTCCGCCGCCATCCGTGCCGAATCCTGCACGCGGCGGCTGATCTCGGTGATGGAGGACGACAGCTCTTCCGAAGCGGAGGCGACCGCCTGGACGTTGGTGGAGGCTTCCTCGGAAGCCGCCGCGACGACGGTGGCGAGCTCCTGGCCGCGCTGCGCGGTGCTGGTCAGCGTCGACGCCGAGGCCTCGAGCTCGGTCGAGGCCGAGGAGACGGTGCCGACGACTTCGCCGATCATCGCCTCGAACTTGCGCGTGATGGCATCGACCCTGCGGCCGCGCTCGATCTTGGCCTCGGCGTCGAGCCTGGCGGCCTCATCGGCAGCCTTCTTGGCGATCAAGGCTTCCTTGAAGATCTGCAGCGCATCCGCCATCGAGCCGATCTCGGTCTTCTCGCCGCGATGCGGCACCTCGGCCGAGAGGTCCCCCTCGCCCAGCGACTGCATCGGCTTGATGATCGAAGCTATGCCACGCGAAACGTCGCGCACGAGATAATAGGCCGCGCTGATCGCGATCACGACCGAAAGCACGATGATGCCGACCAGGACGCGGAAGATCAGCGCATAGCTTTCGGCCGCCTGCTTCGTTTCCAGCTCGGCGCCGCTGTTGTTGAGCTCGATACCCTTCTGCAGCAGCGGATCGGCTGCCTGGGCCATCTTCGCCACCTTGGTCTGCAACATCTCATTGGCATCGGTCGGGAAACGGCCGACGCTCTTGCGCGACAGCGCCATCACGTCCTGCACGCCATTCAGATATTCGGCCCACGCCTTGGCCCACTGCTCATAGAGAGAGCGCTCCTCGGAGGAGTTGATCAGGGGCTCGTAGACCTTGCGCGTCTTCTCGATACGCTCGCGCAGTGAGGCGAGCCGCTTCTCGGCCGCGTCCTTGCCCTCGGCGCTGTCCTGCATCAGGTGCAGGCGAAGGGCAACGCGCAGCTCGTTGATGTCGGCGCGGAGCGAGCCCAGCGCACGCACGCTCGGCAGCCAGCTTTCCGCAATCTCGACCGTGTGGGCATTGATGTTCTGCATGGTGCCGATCGCCGTCACGCCGACGCCGGCGAGCGCGAGCACGAGGACTGACAACACGGTCAGAAGCTTGAAGACGATCGACAACTTCGACATCACGACAAATCCCCATGAGACCTGGCAACGCGCAAACCACCCCGCGCCGCCATCCTCACGACCGACGACAGGATGGAAGTCATTCCGACGATGCTGGCTGGTTCTTATCCGGTAAGATTGCGCACATAGTCGCAAACAGGCGTTAACAGGAACCTAGTGAAGATACGGGAGCGCAGCGATGCTTTACTGCAGCTATAAGTTGCAAACATTCGGCCGGAGCAGCTGATAGCGTCAGGCGGCGCGCACGGTGCAGAGGAACTTGCCGACCTCGAGCTTGAGGCGGTTGCTGTCGCCCGACAGCGTCTGCGCGGCGGACAGCACCTGCGAGGAGGCCGAGCCGGTCTCGGTCGCGCCGCGCTGCACGTCGGTGATGTTGGACGAGACCTGATGGGTACCTTCCGCCGCCTGCTGCACGTTGCGGGAGATTTCCTGCGTTGCCGCGCCCTGCTCTTCCACGGCGGCAGCGATCGTCGAGGAGATCTCCGACAGCTTTTCGATGGTGCCGCTGATCTCCTTGATGGCGCCGACCGAATGCTCGGTCGCGGTCTGGATGCTTGCAATCTGATGACCGATTTCGCCGGTTGCCTTCGCCGTCTGCTCCGCGAGCGCCTTGACCTCGGAGGCAACCACCGCAAAACCCTTGCCGGCCTCGCCGGCGCGAGCGGCCTCGATGGTGGCATTGAGCGCCAGCAGGTTGGTCTGGCCGGCGATGGTGTTGATCAGCTCGACGACGTCGCCGATGCGCATCGCCGCCTTGGACAGTTCGCTGACGCGCTCGGTGGTGGTGCGGGCCTGGCCCACCGCCTCATTGGCCACTCGAGCAGATTCCTGCACCTGCCGGCTGATCTCGGTGATCGACGACGACAATTCTTCCGTAGCCGATGCTACCGACTGCACGTTGGTGGACGCCTCTTCGGAAGCAGCCGCAACCATGGTGGTGAGCTGCTGGCCGCGTTCCGCGGTCGAGGTGAGCGTCGATGCCGAAGCTTCCAGCTCGGTCGCAGCCGATGACACGGTATCGACGATCTCGCCGATCGCGGCCTCGAAGCCGTCGGCAAGCCTGTGCATCTCGGCCCTGCGCTGTGCGGCTGCGGCCTGATCCTGCCTGACCTTCGCCTCGGCCTCCTCGCGCGCCTTCTGCTCCGACACAGCCTTGAACTTCTCGACGGCCGCGGCGACGCCACCGACCTCGTCCCTGCGGCCGAGCCCGGGCAGCACCACGGAGAAGTCGCCGCCGGCGAGCTTGTCCATGGCCACGGTGAGCGCGCGGATCGGCCGGGCGATGGTGAAGAAGGACATCAGCCAGGAGCCGATGAGAACGAGCATGGCGCAGATGCCGACCGCGACGCCGAGACGTTCGCTCGCGGCCATCTCCTGCGTCGCGGCGGCAAGTTCTTCCTCGCTTTTATGCCTGGCAAAATCCGCAATCTCGCTCGTAATCGTATCGAGCTGGGCAGCAATCGGCAGGGTCACCTCACGCGCCAGGCGCGTGCCTTCTTCGGAGAGCTTGGCAGCGGCGGCGGCGTCCGTCGCCGCAAGGGCGATGGCCTCGCCACGAACGGCGGCATTCTGCTGAGCGCCCTTGAGATAGCCCGCAGACAGGCTCTTGAGCTTTTCCATCCGGGTCCGGTTTTCCGGCACTTGTGACAGCTTCAGCATCGTCTCAGCGACTTTGGTCAACGTTTCGGCGCGCTCGACCAGAGCAGCGCCGGCCTTCTGCAGCTCGGCCGCGTTGCCGGCGAGCCGTATGTCGCGGACGGCGAGCTGCATGCTGCGCGCCGCGAGCTTGGCTTCCACCGCCTCGCGCGCGAGCTCGAGCTGCGCGACCGCGGCCGCGTTGGAGCCCCGCACATTGCCGTTACCGACGAGCTGACTTGCGATCATGCAAACGACCAGGATGATGCCGAGTGCCGACGCGATCGCCAGCTTTGTCCCGATCCGCAAGTTCCGAACGAGGCTCAACATTGGTGTTTCCCCAAAGCAATGCGCGCAGCCGAGTCGTTGTCGGCGGCCCCTGGCGTTGATCGCTCTTGCTCAAAAGGTGAGCGCCAGCCATTCCAAATTGGTTAACACCGCCACCGTTCAAATACTGAACTAGTGCGGAAACCCCTTGAAATTCAGCACGGAGTGCGAGCTTAACAGGTTAACCACATCCAGGGATAGGTCTCCCCTACTGCACCACCGTCTCGCCCACAATGCTGATGCGGAACACCGGCTTCTTTTTCTCGTCGAGCAGCTCCATGCTCCACTTGGCATTCGGCTTCATGCTGCGCGCGATCCCGCCGAGCAGATTGGCGCAGACCTCGGTCATCTCTGTTGAACACCTGTCGAGGGCGCGCCCCCCCCCCGGCCGCACGAAAACGGGGGCGCGAACAGCTACCGGGATGAAAGCCGCCGTCCGTATGACTAGGGCGCGCGCGGCTCGATGTTCGATGGACATATGCAACGGCAAGACGCGGATTGACCCGCACCGCCGGCTCACTGGGTGGAGCGACGCAGCTCCAGCGGACCCTCGTTCCTGGCGGGCTCCGACTTCGCTTCGGCCCTCACCGGCTCGATCCGTCTGCTCTCGACACGCGGCGTCTCGACGCGCGCGGCGACCTCGGTGTTCGGCGCACCGACCGAGCCGGTGTGCTCCGAGGAACGCAGCGAGCGCGGGCGCGCCGACGCGCGCGCCATCAGCATCTGATTGCCGCCCTGGTGGTGGAAGTCGCAATAGGCAAAGCCCATGCCCGACACCGAACCGCGGAAGCTGCGCTCGTCGGTCTTTTCCAGGTTGAAACAGGGCTCGAACGGAATGCCCTTGATTGAGGCGCAGACGTTCTGGCCGCGGATCTGGAGGGTGTTGCCGGGCAGGCGGAGATGTTTCACCGGGCCCGAGCCCGAGAACTGCACCGCACCGGCAGCGCCGAGGTCGTCGAGGATGCGGCCCGCGCCGCGGGTACCATCGAAACAGGTGAAGGCGAAGACCTTTCCGGCCACGAAGCGGCGCGCCTCGTCGGCGTTCATGCTACCTGCAATGGCCGGCGCAAACGTCGCTGCCGCCGTGACAGCCCCCAACACAATACGCGCAAGCATGCTCAACTCCGAACCGACCCCCGCAGCGGGCTATGCCTTATCTCTTTACCCGCTGCTTACCATACTAACCATGGCAACATTGGAGCAGCTTGGTTGGTAAAGTCTGAACGCCGTCAGACAATTTTTACCACGACGCGGCCGCGGACCTGGCCGGCCAGGATTTTCGCACCCCATCCCGGAACATCATCGAGCGAAATTTCCTGAGTAATTTCAGCTAGTTTTGTCCGATCCAGGTCGGAGGCCAAGCGCTGCCAGGCAGCTTTTCGCGGCTCGATCGGGCACATCACGGAATCGATGCCGAGAAGGCACACTCCGCGCAAAATGAAAGGCGCGACCGAAGACGGCAGGTCCATGCCGGCCGCCAGGCCACAGGCGGCGATCGCGCCACCGTACTTGGTCATCGAGAGGAGATTCGCCAGCGTCGTCGAGCCGACGCTGTCGACGCCGCCCGCCCAGCGCTCCTTGGCCAGGGGTTTTGCCGGGGCAGACAATTCACTGCGATCGATGACCTCGGCGGCGCCGAGGTGCTTGAGGTAGTCGGCTTCCGCCGCGCGGCCGGTCGAGGCGATGACGTGGTAGCCGAGCTTGGACAGCACGGCGGTCGCGACCGAGCCGACGCCGCCGGCTGCGCCCGTTACCACGACGGGGCCGCTCTTCGGCGACAGACCGTGCTTCTCCAGCGCCAGCACCGAGAGCATGGCGGTGAAGCCGGCGGTCCCGATCGCCATGGCGTCGCGCGCCGTCAGGCCCTGCGGCAGGGCGACCAGCCAGTCGCCCTTCACCCGCGCCTTCTCGGCATAGGCTCCCAGATGGGTCTCGCCCATGCCCCAGCCGGTGCAGACCACCTTGTCGCCCGCCTTCCATTGCGGATGCGAGGAGGCTTCGACCGTTCCGGCAAAGTCGATGCCGGCGATCATCGGGAAGCGGCGCACCACCGGCGCTTTGCCTGTCAGCGCAAGGCCGTCCTTGTAGTTCAGCGTCGACCATTCGACGCGAACGGTGACGTCGCCCTCCATCAGCTCTGCCTCGTCGAACTGCGCGAGCTGCGCGGTGGTGCCCTTGTCCGCCTTGTCGATCCGGATCGCCTTGAATGTGGCCACGGCTGCACTCCCTGACTTGTTTGTCGGGGATGTTTAGCCGATCAGGCCGGCTGCGCAACCGCCCGTGCGACAGGTTTCTCCACGATCGGAAGGTTGATCAGCGCCGAGAGCACGCCGAACAGGATCGAGAGCCACCAGATCGGCGTGTAGGAACCGAACTTCTCGAACACGATGCCACCGAGCCAGACGCCGAGGAATCCGCCGACCTGATGGCTGACGAAGGCGAAGCCATAGAGCGTCGCAAGCCAGCGCGTGCCGAACATCAGCGCCACCAGTGCCGAGGTCGGCGGCACCGTCGACAGCCAGGTCAGGCCGGAGATCGCGCCGAACGCGATCGCCGAGAACGGCGTGATCGGGAATGAGATGAAGGCGAGCGTCGCAAGCGCGCGCGTGAAATAGATGGTCGAGAGGATGTAGCGCTTGGGCAGATAGTTCTGGAGATAGCCGACGCTGAGCGAGCCGATGATGTTGAACAGGCCGATCGCCGCGATCACCCAGCCGCCGGTTTGCGTCGAGATGCCGCGATCCACCAGGAAGGCCGGCAGATGCACGGTGATGAACGCGAGCTGGAAACCGCAGGTGAAGAAACCGAGGACCAGCAGCACATAGGAGCGGTGGCCGAAGGCTTCCGCGAGCGCCTTCGTAAACGTCTGCTCATCCGCGGCCGCCGTGTTGGTCGTGCTTGCGACCGGCGGTGTGGAGAGCGCCAGCGACAGCGGAATGATCAGCAGCATCAGGAAGCCGAACACGGCGAGCGCCTGCTGCCAGCCGAAATTGTCGATGAGCGCGACGCCGATCGGCGCGAACAGGAACTGACCGAACGAACCCGCCGCGGTGCCGGCGCCGAGTGCAAGCCCGCGCCTCTCTGCCGGCAGCAGCTTGCTGAAGGCCGACAGCACCAGGTTGAACGAGCAGCCGGCAAGACCAAAGCCGACCATCACGCCCGCACCAATATTCAGGGACAACGGCGTCGAGGAGTAACGCATCAGGAGCAGGCCGCCGGCATAGAGCAGCGCGCCGACGCACATCACCCGAAAAAGGCCGAAGCGATCCGCCACCGCACCCGCAAACGGCTGCCCCAGTCCCCACAACAGATTCTGCACGGCGATCGCGAGGCCGAATACGTCGCGGCCCCAGGCAAACTCGTGGCTCATCGGCTGCACGAAGAAGCCGAGCGCCGAGCGCGGGCCGAAGCCGAGCATGCCGATGGCGCAGCCGCAAAGAATGATGATCGCCGGTGTGCGCCAGGTGGAACGTGAGACCGAACCGAGCTCGCCAATTGATGTCGACATGGTGTGTCCTTGTCTGTTGTTGGCGGTCCGGAATAGGCAGCCGCGAGCCAGCCCGTTTAATGCATTTGCATGAAAATCCCAAGTCAAAAGCGGTTGCATTCCACGAAGGGCTGTCGTGGGAGCATTGCATTTCAATGAGGCCTCACCTGACGCGATCTGACGGGAATGTGTGCGGCGGCGTCTAGCGATCCTGAGCGTCGCGTGTTATCTTCGATTTACTCATAATGAGCATATCAGGGTGAAGTCCGCTCCGGCCCTCGGGCCGGATTACTCAGACCACCAATATACTCAATATGAGTATAAATGCCATAGAAGGGAGGCTTTAATGCCGATCGCTGGAATTTACGGCCCTGCCGATTTCGCCAACCGGCCGCAGGGCCACGTCATCACCTCTCCCCGCGCCGCCCCGGCGCGGGGGCCCGCGCTGCCGATGCCTTCGCTGGAATGGACTGAGGACGTCGAGCACGCCACCGCGGCGCTCTATGAGCGCGTGAAGCACGTGATCCCGCCGATCGAGTGGCCGCTGATGGCGCCGACGATTCGCGCGATCAACGAGCTGAAGCGCGCACGGAACGCGGTGATCCTCGCCCACAACTATCAGTTGCCGGAGATCTTCCACTGCGTCGCCGATATCGGCGGCGACTCGCTCCAGCTCGCGGTCGAGGCCACCAAGGTGAAGGCCGGCATCATCGTCCAGTGCGGCGTGCACTTCATGGCGGAGACCTCGAAACTGCTCAACCCGGAGAAGACGGTACTGATCCCGGATTCGCGCGCCGGCTGCTCGCTTGCTTCCAGCATCACCGGCGCCGACGTGCGGCTGCTGCGCGAGAAGTTCCCCGGCGTGCCCGTCGTCGCGTATGTCAACACCTCGGCGGAGGTGAAGGCCGAGGTCGACATCTGCTGCACCTCGTCGAATGCGGTGCAGGTGGTCGAGAGCCTGAATGCGCCGACCGTGATCTTCCTGCCCGACCGTTATCTCGCGACCTACGTCGCCTCGAAGACAGACGTGAAGATCATCGCCTGGAAGGGCGCCTGCGAGGTGCACGAGCGTTTCAAGGGCGAGGAGCTGCGCGCGTTTCGCGAGGCCGATCCGTCCGTGCAGATCATCGCACATCCCGAATGTCCGCCGGACGTGCTGGCGGAAGCCGACTTCACCGGCTCGACCGCGCACATGATCAACTGGGTGCGCAACAAGCGGCCGCGACGGCTGGTGATGATCACGGAGTGCTCGATGGCCGACAATGTGCGAGCCGAGCTGCCTGATGTCGAGATGCTGCGCCCCTGTAATCTCTGCCCGCACATGAAGCGCATCACGCTCGCCAATATTTTACAGAGCCTGCTGATGCTCGGCGAGGAAGTCACGATCGATCCCGCGCTTGCAGAGCGGGCAAGGCGATCGGTGGAGCGGATGATCAATCTGAAGAACTAGCGACACAAGTCGCCACAACCACAGCCGTCGTCCCGGACAAGCGCGCCTCAAGCGCGCGCAGATCCGGGACCCATAACGACAGCACGATATTGGCGCGCTGGTAGCTCCAGCCTGCCGCAACAACAAACAGTCGGGGTCACGGGTCCTGGCTTTTCGCCAGGACGACAATGGAGAAAGCCATGACAGACAACATCCACCACCTCACCCGCGGCACCGACGACGTCGTCATCGTCGGCGGCGGCCTTGCCGGGCTGTTCTGCGCACTGAAGCTGGCGCCGCGGCCGGTGACGCTGATTTCGGCGGCGCCCCTTGGACAGGGCGCATCGTCCGCATGGGCTCAAGGCGGCATCGCCGCGGCGGTCGCCGAAGGCGACACGCCCGAAGCACACGCCGCGGATACGATCGGGGTCGGCGGCGGCCTCGTCGACGAAGCCGTCGCGCTCGGCATTGCCCGTGAGGCTGCGCCGCGAATCCATGACCTGCTCGCCTATGGCGTGCCGTTCGACCGCGACCTCGAAGGGAAGCTCGCCGTGGGGCGGGAAGCCGCGCATTCGGCCCGGCGCATCGTGCATGTGCGCGGCGACGGGGCGGGCGCCGCCATCATCGCGGCGCTAAGCGAAGCCGTGCGCCGGACGCCATCGATCCGCATCATCGAAGGCCTCGTCGCGGAATCTCTGCTGACCGAGAACGGTGCCGTCACCGGGCTTCAATTGCGCGAGGTCGGCAATCCCTCGGCAAAGCCCATTCTGCTGGCCTCGCGGGCGGTCGTGCTGGCGACCGGCGGCCTCGGCCATCTCTACGCCATCACCACCAATCCGCTCGAGGCCAGCGGCTCCGGCCTTGCGATCGCCGCCCGCGCCGGCGCGGTGATAGCCGACCCTGAGTTCGTGCAGTTCCACCCTACCGCTATCACGGTCGGCCGCGATCCGGCGCCGCTCGCGACCGAAGCTTTGCGCGGCGAAGGCGCGACGCTGATCAACCGCCATGGTGAGCGCTTCATGCTCGCGCGCCATCCGCTCGCCGAACTCGCGCCGCGCGACATCGTGGCCCGCGGCGTGTTCGCCGAGATCGCCGCAGGGCGCGGCGCCTTCCTCGATGCACGGGAAGCGCTGGGCACGCGTTTCGCCGAAAAATTTCCCACCGTGCATGCGAGCTGCATCGCCGCCGGGATCGATCCCGCGAGGCAAGCCATCCCGATTGCGCCGGCCGCGCATTACCACATGGGCGGCATCGCGGTGGACGCGCGCGGCCGCAGCTCGATCGACGGGCTCTGGGCCGGCGGCGAAGTGTGCTCCACCGGCGCACACGGCGCCAACCGGCTCGCCTCCAATTCGCTGCTGGAGGCGGTCGTCTACGCCGCACGCATCGCCGACGACATCGCCGGCAGCACGGTGCCCTCGCCTGCGCGCCTCCCCGATGCAGTCGTGACGCCACGCGGCGGCGCGCCGGACGCAGCTCACGTAAGACGGCTGCGCGCAGTGATGAGCGCGCATGTCGGCGTGATCCGCGATGGCGATGGGCTTGCAGAAGCAACACGCGGCTTTGCCGCGCTCGAGCGTGAGGCCGCCAGCCTCACGGTCCGCAACATGGCGATCTCAGCCCTGCTCGTCGCAGCGGCGGCCTGGATGCGGCACGAGAGCCGCGGCGCCCATTTCCGTTCCGATCATCCGGCCGACATACCTGCGCTGGCGCAGAGAACGATGACCACGCTTTCCGCAGCGCGCGAGGTCGCGCAGAGCCTGACCGAGCGTCCGCTGCCGCCCATTGCGCAATCCGTGACCGCCTGAAGGAATCCTCCATGATTACCTCGACCTCCCTGCTCTATCCGGACGCCTTCCTCTCCCCGCTCGCGATCGACGAGGCAGTGCACCGTGCGCTCGACGAAGACCTCGGCCGCGCCGGTGACATCACCTCGCTCGCGACGATTCCGGAAGCGACAAGAGCGCAGGCCATCCTGGTCGCGCGCCAGTCCGGCGTGATCGCCGGCCTGCCGCTGGCGCTGGCGACGCTGCAAAGGCTCTCGGCCGACATCGATGTGCGCGCGCATGTCCGCGACGCCGCACGGGTTGCCGGCGGACAGCAGGTGCTGGCGATCACCGGGCCCGCGCGCGCCATTCTCACCGCTGAGCGCACCGCGCTGAACTTCGTCGGCCGGCTGTCGGGCATAGCCACGCTTACGGCGGACTATGTCGCACGCACCGAAGGCACCAGGATGCGGATCTGTTGCACGCGAAAAACGACGCCGGGATTGCGCGCGCTGGAGAAATACGCGGTGCGCTGCGGCGGCGGCTTCAACCATCGCTTCGGCCTCGACGATGCGATCCTCATCAAGGACAATCACATCGCAGTCGCGGGCGGCATCCATGCCGTGCTGGAGCGCGCCCGCGCCCATGCCGGTCATCTCGTCAAGATCGAGATCGAGGTGGATACGCTGATCCAGCTGCGCGAGGTGCTCGACACCGGAATGGCCGACGCCGTGCTGCTGGATAACATGGACCTTACGACGCTGCGCGAGGCTGTCAGGATCAACGCTGGCCGTCTGAAGCTGGAGGCGTCAGGCGGCGTCACGCTGGACTCGATTGCGGCCATCGCGGAAACCGGCGTCGACTATGTGTCCTCCGGCGCACTGACGCATTCGGCGCCGAATTTCGACTGCGCGCTGGATATCGAGACTTGATGTCTTCCTTTCCCGCCTGCGGGAGAGCGCGGACTCCGGGTGAGGGGGAGTCTCCGCGAGTCCAACTGTCGCCGTCTTCGCGGAGAGTCCCCCTCACCCCAACGCTCTGCCCGCAAGCGGGGAGAGGTGAAGGACAGCTACCGCCGCTCCGTGTTGCCCATCTCGGCCGAGCTCTTGGCTTCCTGCGCGAGTGCCGCGGTGAGCGCGGCGGTCTGGGCCGGGGTGCCCCAGCTCGGTTCCTCGCTGCCGTCGCCCCAGTTGCGCGGCCGATAGAAGGTGTGCACGCCGGTCTTGTACATCTTCTTCATCTCGGCGACCCAGGACGGGCGCACCCAATAGGCGTGGTAGTGCGTCGACTTGCCGACTTCGGGCAGCCAGATCTGGCCATCGAGCATCGCCTTCGAGATCTTCTTCGCACGCTCCCACATCTCGGGCTCGCGGATGACATCGGGATTGTTGTCGCAGGCGAAGGTGAACTGGCAGGCGAAATGGCGGTGCTTGTTCTGATAGACCGCGCCGCACACGGTGTCCGGATATTTTCCGGAGAACACGCGGTTCATCACCACCTGCGCCACCGCGATCTGGCCGCGCACGGCCTCGCCGCGGGATTCGAAATAGACGGCCTCGGCGAGGCACTTCTCCGACTTCGCGCGCGATTTGTCGTCGAGCGCGAGTCGCTCCGCCGGCGACTTGGCGCGCTGGTTGTCGGCGTTGACCTCCCCCTTCGGCGCAACGCTCTCGCCGCTCTCGATGTCCTTGGCGATCTCGGCCGTCGGCGGGGTCAGCGAGGCCGTGACCTTGATGTCGGGGTCGGGCATCACGATCAGCGGCTCGGCGCCGGGCTGCCAGCTCTCGATGCTCTCGAGATTGCCGCCGAGCGAGGAGTTGCCGAAGAACAAGCTCGAGGTCTTGACGCTGAAGGGTTCGCGCACGGGCGTCGTCGGAGCAGTGGCCCGCTTCAGGGCCTCCAACGGCTGCACCGCGAACGAGCGTGCAACGTCGCCGGCCTGCGGGGGATTGGCATATTGCGGTAATGGCGGCGCGCGCATCGCTTCCGCGAGCTCCGGGTCGAGGGCGGCCGCGGACTCCGGCGACATCGCTCCCGGCAATGCAGCGGTCTTGGCGCCAAACACCGAGCTGTTCGACGTCGCGGGATCTTCCTGCGGGGGTGTCGCGGACGGAGCGACCGTCTCCGGCGTTTGTGCAGGTGTAGCGGTTGCGAGGCGATCGCCCTTCAGCGAGCGATCGACCTTGGGAAAATCTGCGGCCTGGTAGCGGGGCGGCGGCTGCAGTGCCGGATTGCGGCTGACCGCGCCGGTGACGTCGCGGCCATCGATGCTTGCGAGGCGGACCATCGCGCTCTGCGGAACCGAAGTGCCGATGGGCCGGGAGAAGCTGTAGGTGGCGAGCTGGATCGAGGACGCCGAGGAGAACACCTGCTGCTGCCAACGCTCGGCGACGCCGGGCTGACGCGCCAGCAGAGAGGCAATGTCCTGATAGCCGGTCTCTCTCGGCATCAATGCGAAGATGCAGAGACCGATGCCGAAGGACGCGAACCGCGCGCCCTTCGGATGCTTACGCAACACTGACATCGATACGCTCACGCTACGCTTACGCTCGTCTGATCGAACTCAGTACATCCGTGCAATTCGATCTTTATCGTAAGTATCCAATTTAGGTTGCCGGGGCGTTAATCGGCGTTGCGCACGCGGCACACTCAAGCGATTGCAGGGGTTTTCACGGGGCGATTGCGAGCGTGGTAAATGTCCGCTGACGTGAAGCGGTAAACAATGGGTCAACACGAATGGTGAAGGAACTCTTGCCGACGCGTCTCAATACGGGACGCGTGGTGAGTTCCGCTGTTAATGCTTTCGCAAAGCGATCCACGCCACAGCCGTCGTGCCCCCGAAGGCGGGGCATCCGCGGACTACTGGATCGCCCGGTCAGGCCGGGCGATGACACCGAGCGTGTGGCGGAGCGCGTCCCACAAACTCGTCATTGCGAGGAGCAATTGCGACGAAGCAATCCAGAGTCCCTCCGCGGAGATAGTCTGGATTGCTTCGCCGCGCTCGCAATGACGGCGTGAAGAGAGCGTCGCACAAATGAAAAGAGGCGGAGCCAAAGCCCCGCCTCTCTCGATTCGATCCTGCGCGCCGCCTTACGCCTGGCTCGCGACCGCCTTGCCGAGCGCGGCTTGCGCTGCCGCAAGGCGTGCGATCGGCACGCGATAGGGCGAGCAGGAGACGTAGTCGAGGCCGATATTGTGGCAGAAGGCAACGGAAGCGGGATCGCCGCCGTGCTCGCCGCAGATGCCGACCTTGAGCTGCGGACGCGTCTTGCGGCCGCGCGCGACGCCGATCTTGACCAGCTCGCCCACACCTTCCTGATCGAGCGCGATGAAGGGATCGACCGAAAGGATGCCCTTCGCCACGTAGGGACCGAGGAAGCTCGCCGCGTCGTCGCGGCTGATGCCGTAGGTCGTCTGCGTGAGGTCGTTGGTGCCGAACGAGAAGAACTCGGCGCTCTGCGCGATCTCCGCCGCGAGCAGGCAGGCGCGCGGCAGCTCGATCATGGTGCCGACCTGGTAGCCGATCTTGGTGTTGGTCTCGCGCATCACCGCCTTCGCGGTGGCGTCGATCCGCGCCTTGACCAGGTCGAGCTCGGCCTTGGTCGCGATCAGCGGCACCATCACCTCGAGGCCGACGGCCTTGCCAGTGCGTTTCTCGGCCTCGACCGCCGCCTCGAAGATCGCGCGTGCCTGCATTTCGGCGATCTCCGGATAGGCGATCGCGATGCGACAGCCGCGGAAGCCGAGCATCGGATTGAACTCCGAGAGCTCGCGAGCGCGGTCGGCCAGGCGCCGCGGATCGGTGTTCATGGCACGCGCCACTTCCTCGACCTCGGCATGGGTGTGCGGCAGGAACTCGTGCAGCGGCGGGTCGAGCAGACGGATCGTGACGGGCAGGCCCTTCATGATCTCGAACAGCTCGACGAAGTCAGCGCGCTGCATCGGCAGCAGCTTTGCCAGCGCGGCGCGGCGCGACTGCTCGTCCTCGGAGAGGATCATCTCGCGCACCGTGCGAATGCGCGTCTCTTCGAAGAACATGTGCTCGGTGCGGCAGAGGCCGATGCCTTCGGCGCCGAACTTGATCGCAGTGCGCGCATCATCGGGCGTGTCGCCATTGACGCGGACACCGATCTTGCGGACCTGGTCGGCCCAGTTCATCAGCGTGCCGAACTCGCCGGACAGCTCCGGCTCGATCATCGGCATGCGGCCGGCCAGCACCTGGCCGAGCGAGCCGTCGATGGTGATGACGTCGCCGGTCTTGAAGGTGCGCGAACCGATGCTCATGGTGCCGCGGCCGTAATCGACGCGGATGGTCCCGCAGCCGGAGACGCAAGGCTTGCCCATGCCGCGCGCGACGACCGCCGCGTGCGAGGTCATGCCGCCGCGGGTAGTCAGAATGCCTTCGGCTGCATGCATGCCGTGGATGTCTTCCGGGCTGGTCTCGATGCGGACCAGAATGACCTTGCGTCCGTCGGCCTGAAGTTTGGCCGCTTCATCCGAGGAGAACACGATCTCGCCGGAGGCCGCGCCCGGCGAAGCCGGCAGGCCCGTGGCGATCACGTCGCGCTTGGCGTTGGGATCGATGGTCGGATGCAGCAGCTGATCGAGCGAGGCCGGATCGATTCGCGTTACCGCTTCCTTCTTCGAGATCAGGCCTTCATTGGCGAGTTCGACCGCGATGCGCAGCGCCGCTTTCGCGGTGCGTTTGCCGCCGCGGGTCTGGAGCATCCAGAGCTTGCCCTGCTCGACCGTGAACTCCATGTCCTGCATGTCGCGGTAGTGCTTCTCCAGCAGCGTGTAGATCCGCGTCAGCTCCTTGAAGGCCTCCGGCATTGCCGATTCCATCGACGCCTTGTCGGAGCCCGACTCCTTGCGCGCTTCCTCGGTAATGTCCTGCGGCGTGCGGATGCCCGCCACCACGTCCTCGCCTTGCGCGTTGATCAGGAATTCGCCGTAGAGCTTGCTCTCGCCGGTCGAGGGGTTGCGGGTGAAGGCAACGCCGGTCGCCGAGGTTTCGCCCATGTTGCCGAACACCATGGCCTGCACGTTGACCGCGGTGCCCCACGACTCAGGGATATCGTGCAGCTTGCGATAGGTCACCGCGCGCGCGTTCATCCAGGATGAGAACACCGCGCCGACGGCGCCCCAGAGCTGGTCGTGCGGATCCTGCGGGAAGTCCTTGCCGGTCTCGCGCGCGACCGCGTCCTTGTACTTGCCGACCAGTTCGACCCAGTCGTCGGCAGAGAGGTCGGTGTCGAGCGTGTAGCCCTGGCTGTCCTTGAAGGTGTCGAGGATTTCCTCGAAGTGATGATGCTCGAAGCCGAGCACCACGTCGGAATACATGGTGATGAAGCGGCGATAGCTGTCATAGGCGAAGCGGCGGTCGCCCGACAGCTCCGACAGCGCTTCCACGGTCTGGTCGTTGAGGCCGAGATTGAGCACCGTGTCCATCATGCCCGGCATCGAGGCACGCGCACCGGAGCGCACCGAGACGAGCAGCGGGTTCTTGGTGTCGCCGAACACCTTGCCGGTCAACTTGCCGACATAGTCCAGCGCCTTCTCAACCTGCGGCTTCAGCTCCTTGGGGTAGGTTTTGCCGTGCTCGTAAAAATAGGTGCAGACCGAGGTCGGAATGGTGAAGCCGGGAGGCACCGGCAGGCCCAGATTGGCCATCTCGGCGAGGTTGGCGCCCTTGCCGCCGAGCAGGTCGCGCATCTCAGTCCGGCCCTCGGCCTTGCCGTCACCGAACGTGTAAACCCATTTGCCGGCCTTGGCCGCGGCTGGCGCCTTGGCGGGTGCGGCCTTCTTCGATGCGACCTTGGGGGCACCCTTCGGCGCGCTCTTGGCGAGCGTCTTGCGGGCCGCCGGCGCGGCTTTCGCCTTGGCGGAGGACTTTGATTTCGCTGGTATTTTCTTAGGCTTCGAGGCGGCTTTGGCCATAGCTTGCACACAACCTGCGAGAGGAAAAGGAAATCGCGGGCCTTACACCACTTTGGACGGGCCCGCGCAAGTCGAACAGTTCCGGAAAATGAACCCCTAGAGATGGAGCCACTTCAGGAGCCCGAGCCCGATCGCACCGTTGATGATGAGGAAGATCGCGACGATCAGGTTGAGCAGCCGCGGCATGATCAGGATGAGCACGCCCGCAATCAACGACAGGATCGGCGAAATGTGGGCGACGGTGATGTGCATGAACTATCTTTCTGTGGAGGTGGAGCGAATCGGCGGCGATCATAGCGATCCCGGTTCCGCGAGTAGAGACGCGGAAAGGCGCGAGCGGGTTCCCTCTTTCGCGAAAACCGCCCGAAATTGCCGCGAATGCGGCGGGCGTTTTCGCGGAACATTGCCAAGACGGATGCATTGGCAACGAGTCGCGCCACTGGCGCTTCCCGAAAATCACGTCGAAGGAGTTGCCCATGCGGAACAGGATTCTTGCCCTTGCAGCGCTCGCGGCCGCGATCGGCTCGCCCCTGGCGGCGCAGGCGCAAAGCAGCGTCACGATTGTACGCGCGCCCGTCGTGGTCGAGAGCGGCCCGACCATCGCGGTCGAACAGCGGCCGGCCTTCCGCGAGTATGTCGTCGAACAACGTGTGCCGGCCTTTCGCATTCCGGATCACGTGGTGGTCGGCGCCACCTTACCCGAAAGCGGCGTCACCTATTATGACGTGCCGCAGCGTTTCGGCCCCACTACCTATCGCTACACCGTCGTGAACGGCGAGACCGTGCTGGTCGAGCCGCGCTCGCGCCGCATCGTCGAGGTGCTGGACTAGACACTTGCCTGGACGCGTTTTCGTCACGCGAGCCGACACCGCTTCGCTTGAAAACGCTTCCGTTCCACCAGATGTCCGGCGCGTCACTTCAATCAGGCTGGCGCGAGCAGTGTTAAATCGGACATCAGGCCCTGCCCGGTCTCCCCCCGCCGGGCGGGGCTTTTTATATTCGCCATTCCGCGGCGCGCCACTTGGCGCGAGCCGGGAATGACGGCGTGCTTGCCGCGCGAGCGCGCCTCAATCCTGGATCTTCGAGAAGTCCGCCACCGCACGCGTGGCGCTGCGGATCTCATTCAGCAGCTTCAGGCGATTCTCGCGCACCTTCGGATCGTCGTCGTTGACGCGAACCTTGTCGAAGAACGCATCGACCGGGGAACGCAGCTTTGCCATCGCACGCATCGCGGCGGCAAAGTCCTCCTTGGCGACTGCTGCGCTGGCTTCCGCCTTGACCTCGTCGATCGCCTTGGCGAGCGCCTTCTCCTCGGCGAGGCTGTAGAGCGCAGCATCGGGCGGGCCGTCGAACGTGCGCTTGTCCTTCCTTTCCTCGATCGAGAGAATGTTGCTGGCGCGCTTGGTGCCGGCGAGCAGGTTCTTGCCGTCATCGCTGTCGAGGAATTTTCCGAGCGCCTCGACGCGGCGGACGATCATCAGCAGGTCGTCCTGGCCGCCGAGCGCGAACACGGCGTCGACGAGATCGTGCCGCGCGCCCTGCTCGCGGAGCTGCACTTTGAGGCGGTCAGCGAAGAAAGGAAGCAGATCAAGAGATCCCTTTCCTATGCCAAACGTCTCCCCAGCACTGCGCAAACGCTGCGCGATGGACTCGAGGACCGTATCGTAATGACGCTCAAAAAGCTTGGCGAGATTGAGTCGGATACCGTTCTCAATGAGCAGCCTAATCACACCCAATGCCGCGCGGCGCAGCGCGTATGGATCCTTGCTTCCCGTCGGCTTCTCGTCGATCGCCCAGAAGCCGACGAGCGTATCGATCTTGTCAGCAAGTGCGACTGCGACACTCACCGCATCGGTCGGCACGCGATCAGCCGGCCCTTGCGGCTTGTAGTGCTCCTCGCACGCGGCCGCCACGGATGCGTCCTCGCCCTGCGCGAGCGCATAGTACCTGCCCATCAGGCCCTGCACTTCGGGGAATTCGCCGACGACTTCGGTCAGCAAATCCGCCTTCGCCAGATGCGCGGCCCGCGAGGCCTTCGCCACATCCGCGCCGAGCAGCGGCGCGATTTCGGCAGCTAAGCGTTCAATGCGCTTGATGCGCGCAGCTTGGGTGCCGAGCTTCTCGTGGAACACGATCTCCTCGAACTTCGGCAGCCGGTCCTCGAGCTTGGTCTTGAGGTCCGTCTCGTAGAAGAACTTCGCATCGCTCAGCCGCGCGCGGATGACGCGCTCGTTGCCGGCGATGATGGTCTTGCCGCCGTCGGTCGCCTCGATATTGGCGACCAGGATGAACTTGTTGGCGAGCTTGGCCGACTTCGGGTCGCTGACGACAAAGCACTTCTGGTTGTTGCGGATGGTGGCCCGGATGACTTCCGCCGGCGTCGTCAGGAATTCCGGCTCGAACGAGCCCATCAGAACGACCGGCCATTCCACGAGACCGGCGACCTCGTCGAGCAGGTTCTGGTCCTCGACGAGTTCGAAGCCTTGCGCAAATGCAAGCTCCTTGGCGTCGGCCAGGATCGTATTCTTGCGTCGTTCCGGATCGAGCACGACTTTTGCAGCCTTCAGCTTCGCCTCGTAGTCCTCGAAGCGGCGCACGGAGATAGCTTCCGGCGCCATGAAGCGATGGCCGTAAGTGGTCTGGCCGGTCTCGATGCCGTCGACCTCGAACTTCACGAGATCGGGCTCTTCGGTCTCGAGCCCGAAGGTCGCGGTGATCGCATGCAGCGGACGCACCCAGCTCAGCGAGCCGGGCTTTCCGGAACGCGCACCCCAGCGCATCGATTTCGGCCATGGAAAGGTGCGGATGATGACGGGGAGGATCTCCGCGAGCACGTCGATCGCATCGCGGCCGGGCTTCTCGATCAATCCGATGTAGAAGTCACCCTTGGGGTCGCGCTGGATCTTGGCCTCGTCCAGCGACTTCAATCCCGTCGCTTTCAGAAAGCCCTGCACAGCCGCATCCGGCGCGCCGACCTTCGGGCCGCGGCGTTCGGTCTTCAGGTCAGGCTGGCGCGCAGGAATGCCGTGCACGGTCAGCGCAAGGCGGCGCGGCGTCGCGAACGCCTTCGCGCCTTCATAGACGAGGCCTTCGGCAACCAGCTTGTCGGTGACAATGCGGCGCAAATCGTCGGCCGCCTTGGCCTGCATGCGCGCGGGGATCTCTTCCGAGAACAGTTCAAGCAAAAGATCGGGCATCAGGCCGCTCCGCCCGCTTCAGTATGGATCCAGGCCTCGCCGCAAGCCTTGGCCAGCTCGCGCACGCGGAGAATGTAGCTCTGCCGCTCGGTCACGGAGATCACCCCGCGGGCGTCGAGCAGGTTGAAGACGTGGCTTGCCTTGATGCACTGGTCATAGGCCGGCAGCGCCATCAGGTGCGCCTCGCGCCTGTCGTCCTTCCAGCCGGCATCGAGGTACTTTCTGCACGCCGCTTCCGCCATCTTGAACTGCTCGAACAGCATCGCGGTGTCGGCGACTTCGAAGTTGTGTTTGGAATATTCGCGCTCGGCTTGCAGGAAGACGTCGCCATAGGTGACCTTGGCATCGCCCTCGCGGCCGTTGAAGTTGAGGTCGTAGACGCGGTCGACGCCCTGCACATACATCGCGAGGCGCTCGAGCCCATAGGTGAGCTCGCCCGCGACCGGCGCGCATTCGAAGCCGGCGACCTGCTGGAAATAGGTGAACTGGCTGACCTCCATCCCGTCGCACCAGCACTCCCAGCCGAGGCCCCAGGCGCCGAGCGTCGGGCTCTCCCAATCATCCTCGACGAAGCGGATGTCGTGCACGGCGGAATCGATGCCGATCGCGGCGAGCGACTTCAGGTACAGCTCCTGAAGGTTCGGCGGCGACGGCTTCATGATCACCTGGAACTGGTAGTAGTGCTGCATCCGGTTCGGATTCTCGCCATAGCGGCCGTCCTTGGGCCGGCGCGAGGGCTGCACATAGGCCGCGTTCCAGGGTTTTGGCCCGAGCGCGCGCAGCGTGGTCGCCGGATGGAAGGTGCCCGCGCCCATCTCCATGTCGTAGGGCTGCAGGATCACACAGCCCTGCTCGGCCCAGAACCGCTGGAGCGCGAGGATGAAGCCCTGGAACGAGCGTTCCGGGCGCATATGGGCATGCAATGAGGCGTCCATCGTCAGATCAGGCTCTCGCGGGGGGTTTTGAATCGCGCGGGACCGTATCGACGGCGGGGATGGGAATCAAGGCAAAGGGGGCTGCTTCTTACCCCTCCCGACTTGCGGGAGAGGTCGCGCCGAAGGCGCGGGTGAGGGCTTTATCCTCTTGGGCAGTAAGAAGAGAGCCCCTCCCCAACCCTCCCCCGCAAGCGGGAGAGGGAGCCGAGCGTGCGGCGAGAACTAGCCCGGCCGGTAAGCTCCGGTCACGGGGTCACGCTTCAACGTCCGGATTTCTCCCATAGGGCCGGCCTCAGTGACGCGCGACAGGCGCATCTCCTCCAGCTCCTGGTTGATCCGGACAGCGGTCTTGTAGGCCCAGCGGACCACGGCAAGCCCACCCAGGACGCCCGCGAAAGCGACGAACGGCGGCATCGGTCGATCCTTGTCTAGTGCTCAGCCCCCAACCGGCATTGTCGCGCAGTCGGGGCTGCGCCGCAATTGGCTCGCGCCGGACCAAATGGCGCGGGAGGGCGCCGCCTAGAACCCGAATTTCGCCCAAATCGCCCGCGTCTCGACCGCGGAGATCAGCTCATCCGGCAGCCCGGCGATTGATTCCAGCGCCGAGAGCTGTCCCGCGCCGGGCGATTTCCGCCCGAGAAGACCGGACAGCAGGCCGGTCGGCTGCGCAATCACGGGGGTGAGAACCTTCTCGCCATAGCGTCCACGAAGAGTTGAGCGGAGATCGCCGATGCCGTCGGCAAGCCCGAGCGCGATCGAGCTGTCGCCGGCCCAGTATTCGCCCGTGAACAGGGTGTCGTCCGAGCCCTTCAGGCGCGCCCCGCGGCTCTCCTTCACGAGCGAGATGAAGATCTGGTGGATTTCGCGCTGGATCGCCTTGAGCTTCGACACGTCATCCGGGTTTTCCGGGAGGAAGGGATCGAGCATCGCCTTGTGTGCGCCAGCGGTGTAGAGGCGCCGCTCGATGCCGAGCCGCTTGATCGCGTCCTGGAAGCCGAAGCTGCCGCCGACCACGCCGATCGAGCCCAGGATCGAGGACGGATCGCAGAAGATCTCGTCACCGGCGCAGGCGATCATGTAGCCGCCCGACGCCGCGACGTCCTCGACGAAGACGAGCACCGGCAGCTTCTTCTCCGCCGCGAGCTGCTTGATGCGCAGGTAGATCTGGCGCGATTGCACCGGCGAGCCGCCGGGCGAGTTGATCACCAGCGCCACCGCCTTGGCATTCCGATACGAAAATGCCCGCTCGAGTATCCGCGCGACGCCCGCGAGCGTCATGCCGGGACGTAGCGGCGTTACCGCGCCGATCACGCCCGACAGCCGCACCACCGGCACGACCGCCGCGCCGGGACGGAAGCGCGCCGGCAGATATTGCATGAGCTTGTCGGCCAGGCCGGAACTCTCACGATCGTTCAATTGTTCGGCCATGCCCTTACCTCTGATTTACCATTTCTTATCACGCGAGTGTCATTGAAGGTGCTTGGAACGTGTTTTGCAGAATCCCGGTTGGGAAGCTGCAATAGGCAGCGGAGGAAACACCATGAAGATCTATCTGCTGATGCTGCTGGTCGGTGCGCTTTTCACGGCGATTCGCGTTACGTCCCCGCAAGAACAGCAGACGGAATCGCTTCCGCAGTAAGGCCTCACGGCTCCGCCAGCGGCAATACAGCCCTCCCCTCCAGAATATCCCTCACCTCTTTTTTAGGCACGATTGACTCTTCGTTAAGCACGAGGCCCGGCAACAATCGTGTCGGCGCCCTGCCGCCTTTGACCGCGCGCACCAGCACGCGGATCGCAGGTCGTCCCGCTTCGCCATGAACCGGCAGGACCACAAGGCTGCCGAAGCCGCGTGACAGCGCTGCCATGACGTCGGCTAGGCCGTCTGCGCGCCAGATCAGGGTCAGCACGCCGTTCGATCGAAGGATCCGCCGCGCTGCATGCACCCACGCATGCAGCGTCTCCTCGGTCGCGACATGCGCGGTATGGCGGGACGGATCCGGCGAGCCACGATGCCGCGCCGGATCGTTGAAGGGCGGATTCATCAGCACCATGTCGACGCTGTCGGGCCCAAGCCCATGCGCCGCGAACGCCTGCGCCTCGGCGGTGACGTCCAGCACGATCGCCTCGGCGGCGATCGCATTCGCCGCCGCATTGACGCGCGCGAGCTCCGCCAGTTCCGGATCGATCTCGACCAGGCTGAGCCTGATCCCCGTCACCCGCCGCGCCAGCGCCAGCCCCGCCGTGCCGATGCCGGCGCCAAGATCGACCACGCGGTCACCGGCCCGGGCCTGCGTCGCCGCCGCCAGCAGGATCGCGTCGTGTCCGGCGCGATGGCCGGACCGCTTCTGCTTCAGGAGCAACTGCCCACCGAGAAAGGCGTCCTCGGTGATATCTGCTGCGGCCTCAATCATCGCCGCGCAGTTCGTGGCTGAGGCCGGCTTCGGTCAGGAGCGCCCTGGCCTCGGCGGCGTCGTCCTCGTGGACCAGGATCCGCCGCGGCAAAATGCCGAGCGAGCCCTCGATGATGCTCATGTTCTGGTCCAGCACCAGATGGTGGATGTTGGCGCCATCGAGCAGCGCGCCGATCGCCGACACCAGCACCATATCGTTGGTTCGAACCAGTTCACGCAAAACTGAGGTCTCCTCTGCCTGAAGGGGGTGAAAAGCGGCAAATGTCAATGGTTCCGCAGGCCTTGCCGCATTCGCCGCCAGTTTCTATTGTATTTCCATCAGAATAGCCCCTCCGGGGCAAATATTGGAGACCGGCGTGGCCGTCATCGTACCTTTCGAAACTCCCGGCGCGTCGATCGAAGAGCTGGTTGCCCTTGTCGCCCCTGACATGGAGCGCGTCAACGCCACCATCCTGTCGCGAACCGGCTCGGACGTGACCATGATCCCGGAGGTGGCTAACCATCTGATCTCCTCCGGCGGCAAGCGCCTGCGCCCTATGCTGACGCTCGCCATGGCCAACCTCGCCGGCTACACCGGCGACGGCCACATCAAGCTCGCCGCGTCGGTCGAGTTCATGCACACCGCGACCCTGCTCCACGACGACGTCGTCGACGAGAGCGAGATGCGCCGCGGCAAGCTCTCGGCACGCATGCTCTGGGGCAACGAGGCGAGCGTGCTGGTCGGTGACTTCCTGCTGGGACAAGCCTTCCGCATGATGGTCGAGGTCGGCTCGCTGCGCGCGCTCGACATCCTCTCCGCGGCCGCCGCCACCATCGCAGAGGGCGAGGTGATGCAGCTTGCCGCCGCCAAGAACACCGCGACCACCGAGGACGAATACCTCGCCGTGATCCGCGGCAAGACCGCCGAGCTGTTCGCCGCCGCCTGCGAGGTCGGACCCGTCATCGCCAACCGTCCCAAGGCCGAGCAGACCGCCTGCCGCTCGGTCGGCATGAATCTCGGCATCGCCTTCCAGCTCGTCGACGACGTGCTGGACTATGGCGGCAAGAGCGCCAAGCTCGGCAAGAATACCGGCGACGATTTCCGCGAGGGCAAGATCACGCTGCCCGTCGTGCTCGCCTTCCGCCGCGGCAACGACACCGAGCGCGCCTTCTGGGTCCGGGCACTGGAACGCGGCGAGATCGGCGACAGCGATCTCGATCACGCCATCGGTCTGATGAACAAGCACCGCGCGCTCGAGGACACGCTGAGCCGCGCCCAGCACTACGGCGCCATGGCGGTCGACGCGCTGGCCCTGTTCCCGCCCTCGCCGATGAAGAGCGCGCTGGAGCAGGTGGTGGCGTTCTGCCTGGCGCGGTCGCATTAGGGCGGCGCTTCGGCACTGCTTACCACGACGTCGTTGAGATAGCGTCGCTACCACCTCCACACCGTCATTGCGAGCGCAGCGAAGCACCAGAATCCTTCCGGGGAAGCAGTCGGGATTGCTTCGCTGCGCCCGCGATGACGCAGCATGGCGCGAGGCCATCGTGCGCCAACTCGCATTTTCAAATCGCGCCGGCTACGCAGTCTAGCAGCCCGCCCTCCACCCCAGTGACTTGCATTTTGCAAGTCACTGCCCTACCTTCCCGCCATGCAGCCGAAATCCCCCTCGATCCTGGAGTGCCCGGTCGGCCGCGCCGTGGAAACCGTCGGGGAGTGGTGGAGCATCCTGATCCTGCGCGATGCGTTCCAGGGCGCGACGAGGTTCGACGAATTTTCGAAAAGCCTCGGGATTGCGCCGAACATCCTGTCGCGGCGGCTTGCCCACCTCACCCACAGCGGCATGTTCGTCCGCCGCCGCTATCAGGAGCGTCCGCCGCGCTACGAATATGTGCTGACGGACAAGGCGCGGGATTTCTTCCCGGTGGTCGCGGCGCTGCTCGCCTGGGGTAACAAGCATCTCGCCCCTAAAGGTGAAGCCATCCTGCTGGCGAACCGAAGCGATGTCCGCCCGCTCGATCCCGTGGTGGTCGACGCCGCCAGCATGCAGCCGATCACGCTCGCCAATGCAGTGGTCATCGCAGGCCCGGGCGCCAGCCGCTTGATGCGCAAGCGGCTTGCCTCACTCAAGGCCATGAACCCGGCCGTTGCGCCGACGGGAGACTGACATGCGTCGTATCGTCGTAACGGGAATGGGTGCGGTGTCCCCGCTCGGCTGCGGTGTTGAACTGTCCTGGCAGCGGCTGCTCGCCGGCCAAAGTGGGCTACGACCTCTGCCTGAATGGGCGCAGGCGTTACCCGTGCGCATTGCCGGGCCCGTGCCTGACAGGTCCCATGATGCCGAAGGCGGCTTCGACCCGGCGCAGGCTGCCGCGCCAAGAGACCAGCGCAAGATGGACCGCTTCATCCTGTTCGCCCTGCTCGCCACGGCGGAAGCGGTCGCGCAGGCCAAGTGGACGCCGCAAGATGCAGGCGCGCTGGAACGCACGGCGACGATCATCGCCTCCGGCGTCGGCGGCTTCCCGGCAATGGCGGAAGCGGTGCGCATCACCGAGCAGCGTGGCGCGCGCAGGCTATCGCCTTTCACGATCCCCTCCTTCCTCGCCAATCTCGCCGCCGGCCACGTCTCGATCAAATACGGCTACAAGGGCGCGTTGGGCACGCCTGTCACCGCGTGCGCGGCCGGCGTGCAGGCGATCGGCGATGCCGCACGCATGATCCGCGCGGGCGAAGCCGACGTCGCGATCTGCGGCGGCGCGGAGGCCTGCATCGACATCGTCAGCCTCGGCGGCTTTGCCGCGGCACGCGCGCTGTCGAGCGGTTTCAACGACGAGCCCGCACGCGCCTCGCGTCCGTTCGATCGCGACCGCGACGGCTTTGTCATGGGCGAAGGCGCCGGCATCCTGGTGATCGAGGACCTCGAACATGCGCTTGCGCGCGGCGCGACGCCGATCGCGGAGATCGTCGGCTACGGCACGACGGCGGACGCCTACCACATGACGTCGGGTCCGCCCGATGGCGAGGGCGCCCGACGCGCCATGGAGATCGCGCTGCGGCAGGCGAACCTCGTGCCCGCAGATCTGCAACACCTGAACGCGCATGCAACGTCGACGCCGGCTGGCGACGAGAGCGAGCTTGGCGCGATCGCTGCGCTGTTCGGCCGCAACCGCGGCATTGCGGTGAGCGCGACCAAATCGGCGACCGGCCATTTGCTCGGCGCCGCCGGCGGCCTGGAAGCAATCTTCACCGTGCTCGCCTTGCGCGACCAGGTCGCGCCGCCGACACTCAATCTCGAAAATCCCGACGCGAGCGCCGAGGGCATCGACATCGTCTCAGGCCACGCGCGGCCGATGCCGATGCGACACGCCATCTCGAACGGTTTCGGGTTTGGCGGGGTGAATGCCAGCGTGATCATTCGCCGCATGGGCTGAGCGGAAGAACTTGCAATCGCGGCGCGCTGCGCTACGAAAACGGGATGGTTGAAACGAATTTCTGGCTGTTCCTGGCCGCAGCCTTTCTCATCGCCGCCGTTCCCGGCCCGGGCATTTTCTACGTCGCGGCACGAACCTTGTCGGAGGGACGCGCCAGCGGCTTTGCCTCGACCGCGGGCACGGCGCTGGGCGGGATGGTCCATGTCGTGGCCGGCAGTGTCGGCATCTCCGCGATCATCCTCGCCAGCGCGGAACTGTTCACTGCCGTGAAGTTCGTCGGCGCGCTCTATCTGGTCTGGCTCGGCATCAAGACGTTTCGCAGCGCCGGCCGGACGCTGTCGCTCGAGAGCGAAGCCGTCGGCGACAAGCGCGCATTTCGCGACGGCGTGCTGGTCGAGGCGCTGAACCCAAAGACCGCGGCGTTCTTCCTCGCCTTCATTCCGCAATTCCTCGATCCGGCGGGATCGAACCCGACGCTGCAATTCATCATGCTGGGCGCGATCTCGGTGACGCTGAACACGCTGGCCGATGCCGTGGTGGTGCTGATGGCCTCCGCGACGCGCACGCAGCTGATCGGACGACCGCTTCTGATGCGGCGCCTCACGCAGGGCTCCGGCGTGTTCATCGCCGGCCTCGGCCTCTCGCTCGCGCTGGCGCGGCGGCCGGCCAATGGCTAGCGTCCCGCGAGACCGCACTTACGAATCGCAAGGCCTGCGGCTGCATTACGCCGACTGGGGCAACGAGCGCGCGCCGCCCCTCATCCTGGTGCATGGCGGCCGCGATCACTGCCGCAGTTGGGATATCATCGCGCGCTCGCTGCAACCACACTATCACGTGATCGCGCCCGACCTGCGCGGTCATGGCGATTCCGACTGGACCAAAGGCGGCAGCTACGCGCTGACGGAGTATGTCTACGATCTCGTGCAGCTGGTCCGCAACATCGCCGCGCCTCAGATAACTCTCGTCGGCCATTCCATGGGCGGCATGGTGAGCTTGATCTTCTCAGGGTCATTCCCCGAGCTCGTCACCAAGCTGGTCGTGCTCGATGGCGTGACCATGCTGCCGGATGCGCCGAAGCCGCCCGTGCACGAGCGCATCGGCAAATGGGTCGGCCAGCTCGACAGACTGCACGACCGGACGCCGCGCCGCTACGCAACCCTCGCCGACGCCGCAGCACAGATGGTGCTGCACAACAAGCGGCTGTCCCGCGAGCTTGCGCTGCATCTTGCCACCCATGGCGCACGGCAGAACGAGGACGGCACCTACAGCTGGAAATTCGATCCCTATCAGCGCGCCTCTGCGCCGCACCGGCTGTGGCCGGACGATCACGTCGCATTGTGGTCGCGCATCGCCTGCCCGACCCTGCTGCTCAACGCAGGGGAAAGCTTTCTGGCCGGCGCCAGGGCCGAAGGCCTGCAGCGCTACTTCCCGCAGGCGCGTGTCGAGACCATCGCCGGCGCGGGGCATTGGCTGCAGCACGACAAGCCGCACGAGGTGTTGGGTGCGATCCGACGGTTTCTGGGATTGGCGGAGGACGGCGCGGGTTAGCTCAACTACATACCACGTCATTGCGAGCGCAGCGAAGCAATCCAGACTGTCACCGCTGAGAGATTCTGGATTTGCTTCGCTGCGCTCGCAATGACGGACAGACCTAGCTCAACGTCCCCGCATGCACCCACCAGCCGGGGTGATCGCGCCGGATCTTCTCGGCGGCGGCATGCGCATCGTTCGCTGCGCCATAGATCGCAAAGCACGTCGCACCCGAGCCCGACATACGGGCGAGCTTGACGCCGGCGGAATCGCGCAAGGCTTCCAGCACCTCGCCGATCACGGGCTCGATCCTGAGAGCGGGCGCCTCGAGATCGTTGGCGACGGTTTCGAGAACCTCGACCCAATCGGCGATTGACCCGCCCTCCTCCGGCCAGGCCGGGGCTTGGAGGACCGAGGTGGCACCGACCAGGAGCTCGCCATTGCGCAGGCCCAGCGCCTGGAACACGTCCTTGGTCGCAACGGGCACGCGCGGATTGACCATCACGCAGGGCATGCTCGGCAAGGCGAGCGGCAGCAGCTGCTCGCCGACGCCGGTCATGTCGCAGGCGCGCGAGAGCAGGCACACCGGCACGTCGGCGCCGGTCGCGAGCGCAACCTTCTGCAAACGGGGATCGTCGAGCGAAAGATTGTTGAGGCGTGCCAGGAGACGCAGCGCCGCCGCGGCATCGGCCGAGCCGCCGCCGATGCCGGCGGCCACCGGAAGCACCTTGTCGAGCGCGAAGGCGCCGAGCTTCAGGCCCGGCACGGCCTCGGCCAGAAGCTTGGCCGCCTTGATCACGAGATTATCGGAGGTCTCGCCGCAGGCCGCGGCCAGCGGCCCGGTGGTCGTGAGTTTCAGCTCACCGCCCGGCTCCAGCGTGAGCCGGTCGGCACAATCGGCGAACGCAACCACGCTTTCGAGATCATGATAGCCGTCCGCACGACGGCCGACGACGCGAAGGCTCAAATTGACCTTCGCCCGCCCTTCTTCAATCAACGCCGACATTGGCGATCAGCCCCCAAAGACTCACTTGTTTGCGCATGGTCCGATCGGAAAGCCGCTACACACTTTTCCGGATCATGCGCGTAGCTCAGCCGCCCTTGCCGTCGTCCTTCCTCTTCTCGGCCTGCGCCGCGGAAGAGTTGGAATTGTCGTCGGTCAAGCCGTTGGCGATCTTGGCCTCGATCTTCGGAAGGTCGTCCGGCTCGGGCTTGAGATCGCGCGCATGCGACCACTGGAATTTGGCTTCCAGCGTGCGGCCGACGCGCCAATAGGCATCGCCGAGGTGATCGTTGATGGTGGGATCTTCCGGCTTGAGGTCGATCGCTCGCTCGAGGTTCTTCACCGCCTCTTCGTAATTGCCGATGCGGTAATAGGCCCAGCCGAGGGAATCGACGATGTAGCCATCGTCGGGGCGCTGCTCGACGGCGCGCTTGATCATCTTCATGCCCTCGTCGAGGTTCACGCCCTGGTCGATCCAGGAATAACCGAGATAGTTGAGCACATGCGGCTGGTCGGGCTGCAGCTCGAGCGCCTTCTTCATGTCGGCTTCGGCCTTGGCCCACTGCTTGGAGCGCTCCTCGCAGATGCCGCGATAATAGTACCAGACGCTGTTGGCCTTGTCGTTGCCGGTCGTCAGCACATCGATGCCCTGCGAATAGGTTGCGCCGCAGTCGCCGAACCGCTTGCGGCCGCGCTCGATATTGCCGAGCGCCATGATGGCTTCGAGATCCTTGGCATCCTCGGTCGTGACGCTCTTGAGGATCTTGATCGCCTCGTCGGTGCGGTCGGCCGAATCGAGGTCGATGGCGAGCTGGATCTGCGCGTTGCGCTTCAGCGGCGAGCTCGACGGCACGCGCTCATAAACCTTGATCGCCATCTGCGGCCGCTTCACCGATTCATAGAGATCGGCGAGCGAAAGCAGCGCCAGCGGATGGCTGGGCTGCAGGTAGAGCGAGAGCTGGAGGTAGACCAGCGCCAGATCCTCCCCGCCGCGGCGGGTCAGCGTGGCGCCGATGCCGTAGAGGGCTTCCGCCGCGCCCGCCTGCGCGGAATCGACCAGCGGCGGCAGCTTCTTGCCGGCCTTGGTGTCGCGCAGACCTTCCACGATCAGCGGATGGCGGGCGAGCTTCTTGTCGAAGGCCTGGTAGACATTGGTCGCCGCGGCCGAATCCTTGTTGCGCGACAGCCAGCGCGCATAGGCTTCGGTGACGCGCAGCATGGAATCGTCGAGCTTGTAGGCGCGCTCGAAGCGGGTGCCGGCGTCCTTCTCCTTGCCCGAGAGTTCGAGGATCATGCCGGCGTGCAGATCCTTGAACAGCGGATACCACTCGGGGCCTGCGAGCTTGTCGATGGTGGCAACGCCGCCCTTGGCGTCGCCGGCGCCGTAGGCAGCCCAGCCCGACAGCAGCGTGGCGACGAGATCGGTGATCGGACCGCGGATCGACTGATTGATGTTGCTCTGCGCGGTCGCGTATTTCTTCAGCTTCAGATCATGCACGCCGACGACGAGACGCGCAACGCGGTTGGTCTTGTCGATGGTGAGGATGCGCTCGGCGAGCTTGACCGCCTCATCGATGTCGCCGTCGGCGACGGAGGAGATGAAGGCGCGGTCGAGCAGCTCGTTGTTCTTGGGATCGGTGCGAAGCGCCGAGCGGTAGAAGGCGGCCGCCGAAGCCGCATCGCGCTCGACGCTGGCATGGCGGGCGGCAAGATAGCTGCCGGCACCAGTGAGCGACTTCAGATCGTTTCGGGTCGGAAACTGCGCCGCCGTATCGGCCGGATGATCCGGCGTCTGCGCCAGGACCGCGCCTGGGACCGTTGCGATCGCTGTGCCCAAGAGGGCGATGGCGGCAACGGTCCAGCGGTTGAAACGATTTGAGAACATCAGGGCTCGCCTTGAGTTGGTAGTGCCTGGGTTTGCAGCAGAAGGCCGTCTCGCATGCGAACGCAGCCGATGGCATGGACCCGGAACCGTCGGGCCGACAATGCCGCTTTTGGCGGTTCACCGCAAGGATTCGGACCGGGCGATCCCCTCCGCACGCCCCAAATCGGCCAGCTGGCGGATCAAGACCGCCCCAAGACGCCGGTACTATGGCCTTATCGTGGCCGCAACGGGTAGCCGCGGCCGGGTTCTCACGCGAACGCGCGCCGGATCACCCTTTGTGACCTCGGCCGCTCTGGCTGGGCGCGTTTTACATCGCCTCGTAGTTCGGGCCACCGCCACCCTCCGGCGGAACCCAGGTGATGTTGCCGTTCGGGTCCTTCACGTCGCAGGTTTTGCAGTGGACGCAGTTCTGGGCGTTGATCTGGAAGCGCGGGCCGGAACCCTCCTCGATCCACTCGTAGACGCCGGCCGGGCAATAGCGATTCGAGGGACCGGCGAACACGTCATGCTCGGACGTCTTCTGGAGGTTCATGTCCGCAACCTTGAGATGGACCGGCTGGTCCTCTTCATGATTGGTGTTGGACAGGAACACCGAGGACAGCTTGTCGAAGGAAATCTTGCCGTCCGGCTTCGGGTAGTTCCTCGGCGCGTGGCTCTTCGCCGGATCGAGCGTGGCGCGGTCGGGCTTGCCGTGCGCCTGGGTGCCGAACAGCGAGCCGCCGAACAGCGTGTTGCACCACATGTCGAAGCCGCCGAGCGCGACGCCGAGCACGGTGCCGAACTTCGACCACAACGGCTTGACGTTGCGGACCAGGAACAGATCCTTGCCGACCGACGAGGAGCGCCAGGCATTCTCGTATTCGACGAGCTCGTCATTGGCGCGATCGGCCGCGAGCGCAGCTGCGACGTGTTCGGCCGCCAGCATGCCCGTGCCCATCGCATTGTGCACGCCCTTGATGCGCGGCACGTTGACGAAGCCCGCGGCGCAGCCGATCAGCGCGCCGCCGGGGAAGCTGAGCTTCGGCACCGACTGGTAGCCGCCCTCGGTGATGGCGCGCGCCCCGTAAGCGAGCCGCTTGGCGCCTTCGAAGATGCCGCGGATCGAGGGATGGGTCTTGAAGCGCTGGAATTCGTCGAACGGCGACAGATACGGATCGTCGTAGTTGAGATGCACGACGAAGCCGACGGCGACGAGGTTGTCGTCGTAATGATAGAGGAACGAGCCGCCGCCGGTCTTGAGGTCAAGCGGCCAGCCGAACGAATGCTGGATCAGGCCCTTCTGGTGTTTTGCGGGATCGATCTGCCAGACTTCCTTGAGCCCGATGCCGAACTTCGGCGGCTCGCTCTTGGCATCGAGCGCGAACTTGTTGATGAGCTGCTTGGTCAGGCTGCCGCGGGCGCCTTCGGCGAACAGCGTGTACTTGCCGAGCAATTCCATGCCGCGGGTGAAGGAGTCCTTCGGCTTGCCGTCGCGGCCGATGCCCATGTCGCCGGTGGCGATGCCCTTGACCTTGCCCTCCTCGTCATAGAGCACCTCGGCCGCGGCAAAGCCGGGATAGATCTCGACACCCAGCGCTTCCGCCTTGCGCGCCAGCCAGCGGCAGACATTGCCGAGCGAGCCGATATAACAGTGATGGTTGTCCATTAGCGGCGGCATCATGAAGTTCGGCAGCTTGATCGCACCGCCGCCCGTCATCCAGTAGAAGCGATCATCCTTCACCTGGGTCTTCAGCGGGCAGTCCGCATCCTCACGCCAGTCCGGGATAAGCTTGTCGAGCCCGGCCGGGTCGATCACCGCGCCCGAGAGAATATGCGCACCGACCTCGGAGCCCTTCTCCACCACGACGACGTTGAGATCGGCGTTGAGCTGCTTGAGCCGGATCGCGGCCGACAGGCCCGAGGGGCCGGCGCCGACGATGACGACGTCAAATTCCATGGATTCGCGCGGGGGAAGTTCTTCGGTGCTCATCTGATCTCAGCCCTTGAGACGGTCCTTGGTCGTTTGCGCCCTCTTGTTTCCGATTTTTCCGGGTAGGACAACCTCGGAATTACGTTCCGCCAGATGCAAGGCCGCCCAAACGGGTCCAGCCTGGTTCTGGTACGCCAGAACCGGGGAGGTCCCGATCTTTTTTGACGCGTTTTCTTCACGCGAACCGGTGTCCACTTCGCTTGAAAACGCTATGCTATAAAAGTCAGACTTTCCCATGATCCCCGAACCCGCGCCCACTGTCCGAGAGCTGCTCGCCTTCTATCTGGAGGCCGGAGTCGACTGCGCGCTGGCGGAGGAACCGATAGACCGCCTGGCGGAAATCGATGCGCCGCCACCCAGCTCGCGCGCGGCGCCGGTAGAGGCGCCCCGTCCGGTCGCCGCGCCCGCGGTGATGCGCGGCGAGGCCGCCCCTGCACCCGACGTCGCCATCGCTTCGGCGCGCGAGGCTGCGCGCACCGCGCCGACCCTGGAGGCCCTGCGCGAGCTGATGCAGAATTTCGAGGGCTGCGCGCTCAAGCACACCGCGACGCGGCTGGTGTTTGCCGACGGCAACCCGCAGGCGCGCATCATGTTCGTCGGCGAGGCGCCGGGCCGGGACGAGGACATCGAGGGGCTGCCCTTCGTCGGGCGCAGCGGCAAGCTGCTCGATCTCATGATCGGGGCGATCGGGCTCAACCGCACCACCGCCTACATCGCCAACGTCATTCCCTGGCGGCCGCCCGGCAACCGCACGCCGACGCCGCAGGAGACGCAAGTGTGCCTGCCCTTCATCCAGCGCCAGATCGAGCTGGTGAACCCGGATGTGCTGGTGACGCTCGGCAATCCCTCGACGCAGACGCTGCTGTCGACCCGCGAAGGCATCATGCGCACACGCGGGCGCTGGTTCGACTACGACACCGGCCAGCGCACGATCCGCGCGCTTCCGACGTTCCACCCCGCCTACCTGCTGCGCTCGCCGGCGTACAAGCGGCTGGCTTGGCAGGATCTGCGGGCGATCGCGAAGGTGCTGGCGGGGTAGTGAAGGGCAGAACGCTCTCTCCCCGTCATTGCGAGCGCAGCGAAGTAATCCAAAATCTTTCCGGGGAGGACTCCGGATTGCGTCGTCGCGAGGCCTCCTCGCAATGACGGTGGAGAGAGCGCGTCACGTCCCCTTCGGCCGCACGATGGCCCAGCCGATGCGCAGCAGCTGCTGGCGGCCGGTCACCAGCCATTCGAAGGCGCGCGGCACTTCCGGCACGATGCCGGGGAAGCGCTTGAGAATCTCGGGCGGCGGCGTGCCCGCCGTGTCGGAGGCGCGCCAGACCACGACGCCGCCGGTCTCGGCGAATTTGGCCTGATTCATCCACGGCGTCCGCGCCGGGTCGGCATCGATGAAGAGATGCGGCCGGCCGGAATGCAGCGTGATCAGACTGGCGAGCTGGGTCTCGCCGGCAACGGCGCGCAGGCGATGGTTGGTGCGGCGGGCAAAGCTCTCGTCGAAGAAATCCGAGATCGCGCGTGCCGGCATGGAGGTCGCAATCTCATTGGCGCCGGTCCAGGGCAGGAACAGCACCGCGAGCACCACGCCGGCGGCGGGCGCGACGACGGCGGCAGCCCAGACCATGCGCAGCATCCGCACACGGCGCATCGCGATGAGGTCGCCGGCCGCGACGATCACGGCAAGCCCGGACATGACCAGCACGACACCGGCGCCGCCGACGACGGAGTCGAGGCCGAGCACGGCCGAGATCAGCACCGCGCCGAGCGCCGGCGCCAGCGCGAAGAAATAGACGAAGTTGCGGGCGAGCGGCTCGACCGGCGGTCGGTAAATGATCGGTGCCTCCTCGCCCTTGGCGACGAACAGATGGGTGTTGAGAAAGGTCAGCGCCGGGATCGCGGCAGCCCCGAGCACCAGCCCGCCGAGCAGCCAGGCTGCGTGGATCGCACGGGTGCTCAACTCGGCCACCTGCGGCAGGGCCGGCAGCACCAGCGTCTCGGCCCGCATCAGCCAGACGGCATAGGGCAGCGCCAGCACGCCGACGACGATCAGGGCGAACAGCGGATCGAGCGCGCGCAGCGTCCGGCGGCCGCCGCTGGTTGCGAACGCAAAGATGACGACCAGTGCGAGAAGAAAGACCGCCGCGGGCGTGGTGAGCAGCAGCAGGCCCGCCTCGATCGACCAGGCGAACCAGGCATTGCCGCGGCGCTGGCCGATGATCTGCCAGGAGTGCAAGAGGAGAAGCGCCCAGAGCGGCCGCGCCAGCACCAGCGGGCCGAAGTCGAGCGCGGACGAGGAGAAGGCCAGCACCGTCATGGTCAGGAGCACGGCGAGCACCGCCTGCTGCGAGCCGACCACGGCGCGGGCGAGATGATAGAGCGCGATGAAAGTCGCGATCTCGCAGAGCTGGGCGAGCACATAGACGCCGAACATGTGGCCGCCGGCGAGGCGATAGGCGATGTCAGCGAGCCAGACCGGCAGGGGCGGCCCGAGATCGGTCCCGACCTGATATTCCCTGCCGAACGCCAGCAAGGTCGCCAGCGAGCCGGGCGGGCTGCGGTAGAACACAAGCGCCACGAAAAGCCACATCAAAGCCTGCAGCAGCACGGCGATCCACACGATCAGCCGCGGCCGGGCGCGAATGAGCTCAATGACCAGGGAGGTAAACCGCATGCAACGCCCGAAAGATGCAGCCAACCCGTCCAGCCGGCCCTATTCGCTCGCATTCGTTTTGATAATGGGCGTCGCGCGTCGTGGCAACGACCCTCTACGCTAGAGGCCCGCTCGAGCGCTGATTTCGTCGCCCGCTTCCACCTGTACCTCCACCTCGGAGACCGAGAACAGGTCCTGCACCGGCTCGACGGTCCAGGGCATGTGCTTGGCGCGGGCAGCGGCGACGGGGGCGAAGAAGCTGCGGTGATGGGCGGTGGGGCCGAGGCGGTCCAGCGCATCGAGATGCTCCGGGACGGCGTAGCCCTTGTGCTGCTCGAAACCATAGCCCGGGCAGTCCTGCGCCAGCGCGCACATCAGCCGGTCGCGTGTGACCTTGGCGACGATCGAGGCTGCCGCGATCGACAGCACGATGCCGTCGCCGCCGATCACGGCCTCGCATTCGCAGGGCGTGTCGAGCCGGTCGCGGCCGTCGACGAAGACATGCTTGGGTGCCTGGGGCAGCGCCGCCACGGCACGCTTCAGCGCCCACAGCGAGGCGCGCAGGATGTTGTCCCGGTCGATCCGGGCGCGTGAGGCGACCACCACCGAGACCTGCGCCGTGGCGCAGATCTTGTCGAACAGTCTTTCGCGCTCCTCGGCGGTCAGCCGCTTGGAATCATCGATGCCGCGCGGAATGCGGCCGGGGTCGAGAATCACGGCGGCCGCCACCACCGGGCCGGCCAGCGGGCCACGGCCGGCCTCGTCGCAGCCCGCAATCGGCCAGACGCCGCGCTTGATCAGCGCGCGCTCGCGGCGGAAGCTCGGCGGCGCAATCGCGATAACGCCTTTCTTGCCGGCCGGAACCTTGACCTCGGCAAGCTTGGCCGCCCCGGCAGGCGCTGCCTGCTTCGCAGCATCCCCTTTTGGCGCGCCTTTGGCCTGCTTCCTGGCGGACTTTTCCCGAATCATGGCCGGGATCGTGCGCAAGCGGCCCCGCCCGCGCAACCGGGAACCCCGGATAATTCCCGTTATTCAGGTCGGCCGCCCTACCCGGCCAGATGCACCCGCCGGTCGTCGCCGACCTCGATGCCGGGCGCCACCACGGCCTCCCAAGTATGACCGTCCGGATCGGCGAAGTAGCCGCGATAGCCGCCATAATCTGTCTCGCACGCAGGCCTCAGCAGCCTTGCTCCCTTGCCGACGGCGAAAGCCAGCACCGCATCGACCTCATCGCGCGTGCGGCAGTTCCAGGCGAGCGTGGTGCCGCGGAAAGCCACCGGCCTTGGCTGGTCCGGCAAGGTCGCGTCCGCCGCGAGCTGATCCCAGGGAAACAGCGCAAGCACCGGACCGCCGGTATCGTAGAACGCCACGGCCTCGCCGGTCGCCTTCAGCCGGCGCGAGAATCCGAGGGCATCATAGAAGGCCATGCTGGCGCGGACGTCGCTGACGCCGAGTGTGATGACGGTCAGCCGCGGGATCGGGGCTGGAATTTCCTTACTCATGCCGCGCCTCTTCCACTTGCCTGATCAGAACAGGCTGAGCTGCTCCCCGTTCTGCTTCGGCCGCGCAAAATGATCCGTGGTCAGCTTCGAGCGGCGCTTGTTGAGCCCGAGCCTGTCGCAGGCGATCTCGAAGCGGCGGCCGATGGTCCAGGCCATCGGTCCCGTGCCTTTCATCCGCTCGCCCCATTTCGCGTCGTAGTCGCGCCCCCCGCGCATGTCGCGGATCAGCGTGAAGACGTGGCGGTAGCGGTCCGGATAGTTCGCCATCAGCCATTCGCGGAAGAGATCGCGGACCTCGAGCGGCAGACGGAGCAGCACGTAGGAGGCTTCCTTGACGCCGGCATGAGCGGCCGCATCGAGGATCCGCTCGATCTCGGCATCGTTCAGAGCGGGGATGACAGGTGCGACCATCACGGTAGTGGGAATGCCGGCTTCCGAGAGCTGCCTCAGCGCCTCCAGCCGCTTCGGCGGCGTCGAGGCGCGCGGCTCCATGCTGCGAGCCAGCTTCGGATCGAGCGAGGTCACGGATATCGCGACCTTGGCGAGGTTGCGCCTGGCCATGCGCGAGAGAATGTCGATGTCGCGCACGACCAGCGCCGACTTGGTGACGATGCCGACGGGATGCCCGGTACGCTCCAGCACTTCCAAAATGCCGCGCATGATTTTGCGCTCGCGCTCGATCGGCTGGTAGGGGTCGGTGTTGGTGCCGATCGCGATCATCCGCGGCTCGTAGCCGGGGGCGGCGAGCTCCTTCTCCAGCAGCACCGGCGCCTCGGGCTTCACGAACAGCTTCGACTCGAAGTCGAGCCCCGGCGACAGGCCGAGATAGGCGTGGGTCGGCCGCGCGAAGCAATAGACACAGCCATGCTCGCAGCCGCGATACGGATTGATGGAACGGTCGAAGCCGATGTCGGGGGAGTCGTTGCGGGTGATCACCTTGCGCGAGGCGTCGACCGCCACCGTCGTCTTGAACGGCGGCAAATCATCCAGGCTCTGCCAGCCGTCGTCGAAGGCGACGCGCGCCTCGGCCTCGTAGCGGCCGCTGGCATTTGACTGGGCCCCCCGGCCTCGCCTGCGCTTGCGGTCGATGGCGACCGCCAGCTCAGGGAAGTCGGAAGGCGCACCCGCCGGCTCGGAGGGCGCCGTGACCGGCGGGTGCTTGAGAGCAGAAGAAGATGCTGGACTCATGCAGCCAAGATAGCACGCCAAAGGAACAAATCAAGAACACAAAGCAAAAACCTGAAAACAACCCCATGCACAGTAGAGCTGCCCAAACTTCGCGCGCCGGCCTTGACCTCGCGCAACACCGGCGTCACGGCCATCCCGTTTCATGAGCGACGGATCGATCGCGCCGGAACCGGGTTGGTGGCGATCGCTGGGTGAAGGTCGGCAGGAACATGACAATCCAACAAAAAACAGCCGCCGCGAGCGGCGACCTCGATCTCCTCGATCGCTACTGGCGCGCTGCCAACTACCTCTCGGTCGGGCAGATCTACCTCCTCGACAACCCGCTGCTGCGCGAGCCGTTGCGGCCCGAGCACATCAAGCCGCGCTTGCTCGGACATTGGGGCACGACGCCCGGCTTGAACTTCATCTATGCCCATCTCAACCGCGTGATCCGCGCGCTTGATCTCAACGTGCTCTATGTCTGCGGTCCCGGCCATGGCGGGCCGGGCATGGTCGCCAACACCTATCTCGAAGGCAGCTACACCGAGATCTATCCAGATATCGCGCGCAATGCGAACGGATTGCGCAAGCTGTTCAGGCAGTTCTCCTTCCCCGGCGGCATTCCGAGCCACGCGGCGCCCGAAACTCCCGGCTCGATCCACGAGGGCGGCGAGCTCGGCTACGCGCTGGTGCACGCCTATGGCGCGGCGTTCGACAATCCTGATTTGATCGTGGCTTGCGTCATCGGCGACGGCGAAGCCGAGACTGGTCCGCTCGCGGCGTCCTGGCACTCCAACAAATTCCTGAGCCCGGCCCATGACGGCGCGGTGCTGCCGATCCTGCATCTCAACGGCTACAAGATCGCCAACCCGACCGTGCTCGGGCGGCTGCCAGACAAAGAGATCCGCGATCTGTTCCGCGGCCTTGGCCACGAGCCGCTGTTCGTCGAGGGTGACGATCCCAAATTGATGCACCAGGCGATGGCGGACGCGCTCGACGTCGCATTCGCCAGCATCCGCTCGATCCAGCAACACGCCCGCGACGGACGCAAGACGGTCGAGCGGCCGCGCTGGCCCATGATCGTGCTGCGCAGCCCGAAGGGCTGGACCGGCCCGAAGGAGGTCGACGGCAAGAAGGTCGAGGATTTCTGGCGCGCGCATCAGGTGCCGGTTGCGAGCTGCCGCGAGAATCCGGCGCATCTGAAGATCCTCGAAGACTGGATGCGCAGCTACCAGCCGGACAAACTGTTCGACGCGAATGGTGCGCTCGTCCCCGAACTGCAGGCGCTCGCCCCTGAAGGCAGCCGCCGCATGGGCGCCAATCCGCATGCCAATGGCGGTCTGCTCAAGAAGGAGCTGAAGCTGCCGGACTTCCGCAGCTTCGCCGTGGACGTGCCGCAGCCCGGCGCCGTCATCGGAGAAGCGACACGCGAGCTCGGCAAATTCCTGCGCGACGTCATCCGCCTGAACGCGCAAGAGCGCAACTTCCGCATCATGGGTCCGGACGAGACCGCGTCAAACCGGCTGGATGCCGTGTTCGACGCGACCGAGCGGGTGTGGATGGAGCCGACGGAGCCCTACGACGTTCATCTTGCGCAGGACGGGCGCGTGATGGAGGTGCTGAGCGAGCATCTCTGCCAGGGCTGGCTCGAAGGCTACCTGCTCACCGGACGCCACGGCTTCTTCTCCTGCTACGAGGCCTTCATCCACATCGTGGATTCCATGTTCAACCAGCACGCCAAATGGCTGAAGGTGACGCGGCATCTGCCATGGCGGCGGCCGATCGCCTCGCTGAACTACCTCTTGACCTCGCATGTCTGGCGCCAGGACCACAACGGCTTCAGCCACCAGGATCCCGGCTTCGTCGATCTCGTCGCCAACAAGAAGGCCGACATCGTGCGCATCTATCTTCCGCCGGATGCCAACACGCTGCTGTGGATCGCCGACCATTGCCTGCGCACCTACAACCGCATCAACGTCATCGTCGCCGGCAAGCAGCCGGCGCCGCAATGGCTGTCGATGCAAGAGGCCGCGACGCATTGCGATGCCGGCATCGGCATCTGGGCCTGGGCCGGCAACGAGGACACGAATGCCGAGCCCGACGTGGTGATGGCCTGCGCCGGCGACGTGCCGACGCTGGAGACGCTCGCCGCCGTGGACCTGCTGCGCAAGGCGCTGCCTGACCTGAAGATCCGCGTCGTCAACGTCGTCGATCTCATGACGCTGCACCCGAACGACCAGCATCCTCATGGGCTTTCGGATCGCGACTTCGACAGCCTGTTCACGCGCGACAAGCCGGTGATCTTCGCCTACCACGGCTATCCCTATTTGATCCACCGTCTCACCTATAACCGCACCAACCATGCTGGCATGCATGTCCGCGGCTTCGCCGAGGAAGGCACCACGACGACGCCGTTCGACATGGTCGTGCTCAACGGGCTCGACCGCTTTCACCTCGCGATCGAGGCGATCGAGCGTGTGCCGGGACTCGCGACCAGGGCAGCATGGGTGAAGCAGCAGTTCCGCGACAAGCTGATCGAACACGCGCGCTATGTCCGCGAGCACGGCGAGGACATGCCCGAGATCCAGGGCTGGGTCTGGCCCAACAGCTCCGGCGGCAACACGCCGCGCGAAGCCGGCGATTGACGTCGAGACAGCGGCGCGACAGGGATCGAGCTCTTCGTCTTTCGTGTAGCCGAGGCGATCGCGACGATGGCAACCGCGCTCGGCGGGTTGGACTGCCTCGTGTTCACCGGCGGCATCGGCGAGCATGCGAAGGAGATCCGAAGCCAGATCAGCGAGCGTCTCGGCTGGCTCGGCCTGCACATCGATGCGGCCGCGAACGACGCGGCACGCGAGCTCATCAATGATGGCGATAGCGCGGCTTCATTATTCCAACGAATGAGGAACTGACGATCGCGCGGCGTTGTGCAAGGGTGCTGCGAGCCAAATGAAATATGAGGCGGCGGTTCCTTCCTTCTCCCCTTGTGGGAGAAGGTGGCGAGCGGATGAGGGGTTTCTATCCGCGCCCACGTTTGCAAATGAGTATGCGGATAGATACCCCTCACCCCATTGAGTTCTTGTCTCCTAGCGGCGCTGCCATCTCCCACAACAAGGGGAGAGGGCCCAGTAACGCGCAGCTCGCTATTGGTGAATACCCGAGAGAATCTGGACGCACCCGATCACGACCTCGATCACGATCAGCACCACCACCGCGATCTCGAGGCGAAGCGAGCGCTGGGTGTCGATGATGTCGGTGAGCGCGTTGGCGGTCTCCGACACGGCGGTGAGCTTGCGCTCGAGCGTGTCGAGGCGCTCCTTCAGTTCGTACTCGTCCTCGAGGCGGCCATAGAGCCGGTCGAGCTCGGGCTTCTCCCAAAGCACGTCGGGCTTCTCGGCCACCGCAACGCGGCCTGCGACGCGCTGCTGGACGAGAAGCGCGTTGCCAATCAGTTGCAAAATGCCCTTGCGGCGGCGCGGCGTGCGGCCGTACTCGGCAAGCTCGCGCGCGAACGGCTCGATGACGTCGAACACCGCGGCGACCCGCCGCTCGTCGCGGGCCAGCGACGTGCTTTTGGCGAGCGCGTCCGCGACCAGAAGCAGCCGGTCGTCCGAGAATTTGGAGAGGCAGATCGGCCCGCCCGGCTGGATCGCCTCGCTGTTTTCATCCTTGCACAGCTGCGCCTGTGCGATCTCCTCCTCGTAGGGGCTGAACTCGCCGATCACGCGCGACTTGAGGCTGTCGATCAGTACCTTCTCCTCCGAAGGCAGCAGGCCGATCAGCACCACGACGCCGTAGCGGAAGATCACCGCGAGGCCGGCGTGAACGCGGAAGGCGGCCGGCGTCGATGACACGAGCGTGCCGATCTCGAGGCCGGACGCATTGATGCGGTCCCCCAGCATCAGCGCTCGGATCCGCAAGCTCGGCGCGGCGTCAGCCCTGGCAGATGTTGTCGGCGCGCTAACGGCGAGTTGATCGGCGTTCATGCAAGGCCCTCGTCAGCACCGTGGATTGCCGACCCGGGTGTCGGTCCGCTCGCATCCTCCGCATGCAGGATTGCGGTGGCCTGCAGGCTGCGCAAAGATCGCAGCGAAACTCCGGGATAATACCGTCACCGCGAATTCGCGCCGAAATATTCGGCAACATTGCCACCCCGCAGGAGACAATTTGGATGTGCGATGGCTCTGGCAGTTTACCATCGAACCGCGAAGCCCTGCCCGAAAAGTTGCACTCGGCAATGCCGCGTGTTTATGACAATATCATAGCGAATTGCGCTTCTCCCGAAGCGCGGACACTGAAGCCCCAATCATGCTGAGCGTCATCATTCCGACCGAAGGCGTCGAGCAGACGACGGTCGCAACCCTGGCCGCGCTGGTGCCCGGTGCCGCCGCCGGCATCATCCGGGAAGTCCTGCTGGTCGACGGCACCCGCAACGGCGTCATCGAGCGCGTTGCCGACGTGGCAGGCTGCCGTTTCGTCAGCGTCGAGGGTTCCTCGCAGGGCGCGGCGCTCGCCGCAGGCGCGCTTCAGGCTCGTTCGTCCTGGCTGATGTTCCTCCCCGCAGGCGCGGTGCTGGAAACCGGCTGGATCGAGGAGACCACCCAGTTCATCCAGACCGTCGCGACCAGCGGCCAGGAGCGGGCGGCGGTATTCCGCTACGCACGCACGCCTTATGCCGCTACCGGATTGCGCCACGTCCTCCGGGCCGTGGCGCGCAAAGTGGTTGGCCCGTTCGGCGATCAGGGCCTTTTGATCGCCCGTGATCATTACGACCGGATCGGCGGTTATCCGCCCCAGGCCCGCCATTCCGAGGCGCAGCTGCTGCGGCGGCTCGGCCGCTCCTCTCGGACCATGTTGCGCAGCCGGATCGTCATGGTCGGCTGAGGCCAGCCGGTCTTGATACTTGCCAAAGTCAAACAATTATTTGACAATGGCAATTATCGAGGTGAGCCATGTCATTCAACGGCACAGACGACCACATCGCAGCGGTTCGCGCCTTCAACCGCTTCTATACCCGCAAGCTCGGCGTGCTCGACCAGCACCTTGGAAAAACCCCGTTTTCGCTGAGCGAGGCCCGGGTGCTCTACGAGCTCGCGCACCGCGACGACCTTGCGGCAAAGGAGATCGGAATCGAGCTTGGTCTCGACCCCGGCTATCTCAGCCGCATCGTCCAGAGCTTTGACGAAAAGGGGCTGATCACGCGCAGGCCCCTGCCCGCCGATCGCAGGCAATACCAGCTCAGCCTGACCGCCAAGGGCCGGCAGACCTTCGCCAATCTGAACCTGAGCTCGCAAAACGAGGTCGCCGCGATGCTGGCCCGGCTTTCAGCCGACGATGCGACCCGGCTCACGCAGGCCATGGCGACGATCGAGAGCGTGCTGGAGCCACGTCAAAAGCAGCCCGCTTCCGTGGTGCTGCGCAGCCATCGCGTCGGCGACATGGGCTGGGTCATCTCCCGGCAGGGCATCGCTTATGCCGCTGATTACAACTGGGACATCAGCTACGAGGCGCTGGTCGCCGAGATCTGTGCGCAGTTCATCAAGAACTACGACCCCGCGCGCGAGCACTGCTGGATCGCGGAAGTCGGTGGCGAGCCGGTCGGCTCGATCTTCCTGGTCAAGGCCACGGACGAGATCGCCAAGCTGCGCCTGTTGCAGGTGGAGAAGAAAGCACGTGGGCTCGGCGTCGGTCGCGCGCTGGTCGAGCAATGCATCCAAGGCGCCCGCGAGCGGGGCTACAAGAGAATGACGCTGTGGACGCAAAGCATCCTGGTTGCCGCGCGCGGCATCTACAAGAGCACCGGCTTCAAGCTCGTGAAGGAAGAGAAACACCACAGTTTTGGTACCGATCTGGTCGGCGAGACGTGGGAGCTGGATTTGTAACGACACGAAGCGAGAGGCGCATGAATGTGCCCTCGCCCCTCATGTCTGCCGAAGCCTCGGTGAAGGCGGATGTGGGAGAGGGCAGCGTCGCTGGTGGATGCGGGCTCGCTTGGGCGAGGGGTATCTCTCGGAGCACGCCGTGCCGATAGATACCCCTCATCGGGCGCTTCGCGCCACCTTCTCCCACAAGGGGAGAAGGGAAGAAAGCGCGCACAGCTAACGAATGCTCTTACAGCAACGCCGCTACACCGTCGCGCCTTGCGCCTTCGGCCGGCGCAGGTGCTCATCCAGCCTCGGCATGATCTCGACGAAATTGCACGGGCGCGTGCGGTAGTCGAGCTGGGCGGCGAGGATGCCGTCCCAGCCGTCGCGGCAGGCGCCGGGCGAACCTGGCAGGCAGAAGATGTAGGTCGCCCCCGCAACGCCCGCAGTGGCGCGGCTCTGGATCGTCGACGTGCCGATCTTCGCGTGGCTCAGCATGTGGAATGCAATCGAGAAGCCGTCCATGCGCTTCTCGAACAGCGGCTCGATCGCCTCTGGCGTGACGTCGCGTCCGGTAAAACCGGTGCCGCCGGTGGTGATGACGACATCGACGCTGCTGTCGGCAATCCAGCGGCGGATCACCGCGCGGATCGCCTCGACATCGTCGGTGACGATCTCGCGGGCGGCGAGATGATGGCCTGCGCCGGTGAGACGATCGGCCAGCGTCTGACCGGATTTGTCATCCGCAATCGCGCGCGTGTCGGACACGGTCAGCACCGCGATGTTGAGCGGGATGAATTGTTTTGTTTCATCGATGGACGCCATTCTTCACCCTCACTCGTCCTTCCGGGGCTCGCGAAGCGAGAACCCGGAACCTCGCGCCATCACATTCGCATTCCGGGTTCGCGCTTCGGAATGAGGCATCACGCCCCGCCGCCGAACGTGTTGCAGGCCTGGACCGTGCCCTGCTGGTAGCCGGTCATGAACCATTGCTTGCGCTGCGCGGCCGAGCCGTGGGTGAAGGAGTCGGGCACGACGCGGCCCGTGGCCTGGCGCTGCAGCGTATCGTCGCCGATGGCGCTTGCCGTGGTCAGCGCAGCGTCGATGTCGCCTGCTTCCAGGAAGTTCGGACGCTTCTTCGCCTCGCGATTGACCCAGACGCCCGAGAGACAATCCGCCTGCAGCTCGACCTTGACCTGGAGCGCGTTGGCCTCGGCCTTGCTGCCGGCCTGCTGCTGCAGCCGTGTCACGCGCGGAATGATGCCGAGCAGGTTCTGGATGTGGTGGCCGGCCTCGTGCGCAATGATGTAGGCGGTGGTGAAGTTGCACGCCGACTTGCCGGAGCAGCCGCGGAAGCGCGTCTCGACCTCGCGGAAGAAACCGGTGTCGAGGAAGATGGTGCGATCCGGCGGGCAGTAGAACGGCCCCATCGCCGACTGCGCCATGCCGCAGCGGCCGCCATTGGTGGCGTTGCGGAACAGCACGACCTTCGGACCGGTATAGTTCTGGCCCGAGGCCTGGAAGATCTCGCTCCAGCGGTCGTCGATCTCGCCGAGGATGCCGGCGATCATGCTGCCGACCTCGTCGGTCGGCGCGCCGCGCTTGGCCGAGGTCGACTGGCGATCGGTCTGATAGCTCGGCGCCTGGCCGCCGCCGGTGAGGATCTCGGCGCCGCCGATCAGAATGCGCGGGTCGATGCCGAAGGCATAGCCGATCAGGCCGAGCACGATGATGGTGCCGATGCCGAGCCCGCCACCGCCCATCGGCAAGCCGAACCCGCCGCCTCCGCCGCCGAATCCACCGCCACCCTCGTCGCGACGATCCTCGATGTCGTCGCTGCGGCGGAAATCATCGTAGCGCATGGCGGGCTTTCCCTTAAATCCTCGATTGGCATCATTTGGGCGCAGAAGCGCGAAAGCTCAACGCGCCACACACGTAAAATTTCCGTTGCCTTTATCAATATCGTGCTCGGCAAAAATTGCCTAGTGCGACAGCATGCGCCTGCCAGCAATTTTTTCCGAGGGACGTGCAATTTTTTCCGAGAGAAATTTGCAGTCCTTTTGACGTCCGCGCCGCTCCCGCAACGCGAAGAAAGGCGAAATACACTGCAAAACACGGTGAATGCGAATGGCCGGCGGCACGCGAGGTGCGACGCGCGGCCTGCTCACGAAAGCGGCGGGTTAAGTCGATTTTTACTTTGCCGCTTCAATGTAACGGTCAGTCGGTTGTTTGGTCCCGCGTCGCCGACAGCGTCGCCTGAGTCAGAGTTCTTGAGTCATGGTAGAGTCGCGTCGCGGGGCGTCTGCAAGGGCGCCCCGCACAAACTTTGAGTCCCCGTCGCATCGTGTCATCCTCGGCGATTGCGTCGCCGAGATGTCGAAGCTTCGAGCAGCCAGCGTCGATCTGGTGTTCGCAGATCCGCCGTACAATCTTCAGCTCAAGGGCGATCTCAAGCGCCCCGACGAATCCCATGTCGATGCTGTCAACGACGACTGGGACAAGTTCGATTCATTCTCCGCCTACGACGATTTCACCCGCGCCTGGCTGCTTGCCGCGCGCCGGGCGATGAAGCCGTCGGCGACGATCTGGGTGATCGGCTCCTATCACAACATCTTCCGCGTCGGCGCGATCATGCAGGACCTCGGCTTCTGGCTCCTGAACGACATCGTCTGGCGCAAGACCAACCCGATGCCGAATTTCCGCGGCCGCCGCTTCACCAACGCGCACGAAACGATGATCTGGGCCGCGCGCGACGAGAAGGCCAAGGGTTACACCTTCAATTACGAGGCGCTGAAGGCCGCCAACGAGGACGTGCAGGCACGCTCCGACTGGCTGATCCCGCTCTGCACCGGCGAGGAGCGCCTCAAGGGCGCCGACGGCAAGAAAGTGCATCCGACGCAGAAGCCGGAAGGCCTGCTCGCGCGCGTGCTGCTGTCTTCATCGAAGCCCGGCGACCTCGTGATCGACCCGTTCAACGGCACCGGCACCACCGGCGCGGTCGCCAAGCGCCTCGGCCGCTCCTATATCGGCTTCGAGCGCGACAAGACCTATGCGAAGGCGGCAGAAGCGCGCATCGCCGCGGTCGAGCCGCTGCCGGAAGAAAGCCTCGCTCCGTTCATGACCGCACGCGAAGCCCCGCGCGTCGCTTTCTCGGAGCTGATCGAGCGCGGCATGATCATGCCCGGCACGAAACTGTTCGACGCCAAGAAGAAGCTCGGCGCGCTGGTCCGTGCCGACGGCGCCATCATGCTCGGCGACAAGGTCGGCTCGATCCACCGCATCGGCGCCGTCGCGCAAGGCGCGCAGGCCTGCAACGGCTGGACCTTCTGGCATGTCGAGACCAAGAAGGGTCTCAAGCTGATCGACGAGCTCCGCGCCGAAATCCGCGCCGGCATGGCGGCGGAGTAGATCCTCTCGCCGTCATTCCGGGGCTCGCGAAGCGAGAACCCTGAATCTATCCAACCACAGCACCTGCGGCCCAATGGATTCCGGGCTCGCGACAAGAGGCGCGCCCGGGATTGACAGCAGTGATGGTTGAAAGCTGCGCCCGCCAGGACTAGATTCGTCCGATCAGCCCCGTCCTGACCGGTTGGGCCCCATGCGACGACAGTCCGAAGCATTGCTGCTGGTGCCGCTGCTGCCGATCTTCCTGCTCGGCATGTTTCCGATGTTCCTGATTGCGCTGCTCGGTTTCTTCGGCCTCGCGCTGTTCGGCGTGCTCGTGATCTGCGTCGGCCTCGCCAGCAGCAACGAGGCGCACGACAATTTCAATCACGACGTCATCGTCCACGGCTATGCGCGCGGATCGGAGCGCGCGGCGCGCGCCTCCGACATGCATCTCGCCGCGCGGCTCGGGCTGCGCCTGGAAGCCGTCGGTGCGGCGATGATCCTTACGGCGGCGATCGGCCTTTGTTACGCCGGCTGATCTGCGTGGGGCGCAGACACCGCCCGGCAAACTCGCCGGTTGCTCTCTCCGACGCGGGTCGGGCAAGAGAAGGCACCAGCGGCAATCACGCCGCGCCCGCTTTCGGCAAGAAACTTGGGGGAGATGTGTGATGCTCAAATTCTATTTCAACGGCTCGCCGAACCCGACCAAGGTCGCGCTCTATCTCGAAGAATCCGGCCTGCCTTACGAGCCGGTGAAGATCGACACCCGCAAGGGCGAGCAATTCACGCCGGAGTTCCTCAAGATCAATCCGAACGGCAAGGTGCCGGCGATCGACGACAGTGGCACGATCGTGTTCGACAGCAACGCCATCCTGCTCTATCTCGCCGAGAAGACCGGCAAGTTCCTGCCCGCCGCCGGCCTGCGCGGCGAGACGCTGTCATGGCTGATGTTCATCGCCACCGGTCTCGGCCCCTATTCGGGCCAGGCCGTGCACTTCAAGCATTTCGCGCCGAAGGACCAGAACCACGACTACGCCCATAACCGCTACCAGTACGAGACCGATCGCCACTACAAGATTCTCGACGCTCACCTCAAAGGCCGCAGCTACATGGTCGGCGACAGCTATTCGATCCTCGACATGGCGCTGTGGGGCTGGGCGCGGATGGTCCCCTTCAAGCTCGGCGACGACGCCTTTGCGCGCTACCCGAACGTGAAGCGGCTGGTGGACGAGATCTCGACGCGGCCGGCGGCGGCGCGGGCGATCGCGCTGAAGGACAAGTTCACCTTCAAGGCCGAGATGGACGATGAGGCGCGCGCCAACATGTTCAAGCACATGACGACCAAGGTCGCCTGATCACACCTCGCTGCGATTTGAAGGCCGCGCGCATGCGCGTGGCCTTCTGCTTTTATGCGGCGTGGACCGAGCTCAGGAATTTTGCGACTTCCTGCTTCAACCGGTTGCTGTCCGCCGACAGCGAGCGCGCCGCCGACAGCACCTGCGAGGACGCCGATCCCGTCTCGGACGCGCCGCGCTGCACGTCGCGGATATTGGTCGAGACGCGCTGGGTGCCGTGCGCAGCCTGCTGGACGTTGCGGGAAATTTCCTGCGTCGCGGCGCCCTGCTGCTCCACGGCGGCAGCGACCGTCGACGAGATCTCCGACAGCCGCTCGATGGTGCCGCTGATCTCCCTGATCGAGCCGACCGACTGCTCGGTGGCGGCCTGGATGTTGGAAATCTGCTGGCCGATCTCGCCGGTCGCCCGCGCCGTCTGCTCTGCCAGCGCCTTGACCTCCGAGGCGACCACGGCAAAGCCGCGGCCGGCCTCGCCCGCGCGTGCCGCTTCGATGGTGGCGTTCAGCGCGAGGAGATTGGTCTGGCCGGCGATGGTGTTGATCAGCTCGACCACGTCGCCGATGCGGGCGGCGGCCTTGGAGAGCTCGCCGACGCGCTCGTTGGTCCGGCTCGCCTGGCCGACGGCTTCGCTGGCGATGCGGGCGGATTCCTGCACCTGGCGAGCGATCTCGCTGACGGACGAAGAGAGCTCTTCGGTGGCCGAGGCAACGGCCTGCACATTGGCCGAGGCTTCCTGCGAGGCGCTGGCGACCTCCGTCGACAGGTCCTGGGCGCGCGTGGCCGTCGTGGTCAGGGTGCCGGCGGACGCCTCGAGTTCGCCGGACGCCGACGACACCGTATCCACGATCTCGCCGACCGCACGTTCGAACTGATTGGCCAGGTTTCTCATGTCCTGCTTGCGGCTCTCGGCCTGCCGGGCCTCGATCTCGGTCTGCTCGTGACGCAGGCGCTCGGTGTCGACCATGTTGTCCTTGAACACCTCGATCGCCTCGGCCATGTCGCCGATCTCGTCGGTCTTGCCACGGCCGGGAATCTCGATCGCGAGATTGCCGCCGGCCAGCAGCCCCATCGCGCGCGTCATCGAGGTCAATGGACCGACGATGCTGCGGGCGATCAGGAAGGCGACGGTCAGTCCGAACAGGACGGCGAGGCCGCCCGCGATCATCTGCACGGCCGTCGTGCCCTCGATCACGGCTTCGGCGGCGGAGCGCGACGCCGTGTAGTCCTTCTTCAACGTGGTTTCGGCGACACTGAGCTTGGCGATGCTCTCGACGATGAGCGGGGCGAGGTTCTTGTGGTAGATCTCGTCGGCCTGGAGCATCGCCGCGGAAGTCGTCTCGAACGCGGCTTTGTAGATGCCGAGCGAGGTCTTCACCGGGGCGAGCGTGGTGCGCAGCTCCGTCGCCTGCGGGCTCTTTTCGAGCGCCGAGAGGCGCTGCATCGCCCTGTCCACATTGGTCCTGAAGTTGGCGGGCCCCTTGGTGTCGCGCAGGGCGAGGAAACGCCAGTTGGCGATCTGCACCTGGAGCAAACGGGATTCGAGGTCCGCGACGAGGGCCGCGGTGTCCTCATCGACGGCCGCTCGCGCCACGTCGACCAGCTTGCCCATCTTGACGGTCAGCTCTTCTCCACTCGGCAACAGCGTCGCCTTGCCGGTTCGTGCCTCGTTGACGGCGTCCCCGAGATTGTCACGCAAGCTCCGCATCCGTGCGATGTCGCTGATGAGATCTTCGTAAAGCTTGCGCCGCTCCTCGGAGGCTGTCCCTTGCGCCCCAACCTTCAACAGCTCGGTCGCCGCGGTTTCCCGTTCCGAAGCCTCCTTCATCGCAGGTTCGCTGGCGTCGTAGATGTAGCGCAGATTGGCCCGCTGGATCGCCTGGAGGTGAGTCGATATCTCCAGCACCCGCGCGGTACTGTCCGATAGCGCCGATTGCTTTGCGACCTGATCCTGCACGGCCCGCAAATTCCAGACGGCAACCACCGCCGTCACGAGACCAACCACCACCAGGGCCATGAAGCCTGCATACAGGCGTCCCCTGATCCGCAAACGAAATTTCGGCATTCCCACTGTCCACCAGATGCATGCGACTTCGAGTGGCCGACCCGGTTCGAGGATCGTCATCGGCCACCCTGGCAGCCGCGCGTCGCGTCCTTGCGACCCACGCTGCACCGCCACACAATGGAGGACACTCGTTAATTGAACCTTCTGATTTTTCGCGGAGACTCTTTGCGACGCGCACAACTTCTGCTGATTTTATAGCCAGTTGCGCTAGGATTTGGCCTGCGACCAGCACGCCGCAAGCATTTCGACGATCGCCGTCGATCAGACGCTCGCCTGCGTCAATTTGCCGAGAGCGTTCTCGACCACTTCCAGCGTGTAGGGTTTCTGAACCACGGGCGCCGATGCGAGCTCCACCGGGATCGGCGCGCGCTCGCCATAGCCGGTGGCGAAAATGAAGGGTACGCCGATCTCGCTCAGCCTCTGCGCCACCCTGATACTGCTCTCGCTGCCGAGGTTAAGGTCGAGGAGAGCGAAGCTTGGCCGCGAACGCTCGATCGAGCGCAGGGCCTGGTCGACGGTCGCGGCCGTGTCGACGTGGCGGGCGCCGAGATCGAGCAGGATGACTTCGGCGGCCATCGCGATGATCAGATTGTCCTCGACGATCAGCGCCGTGTCGGAAATACGCGGGCGAGCGGCTTCCTGTTCTTCTATGCGCATGGCGGCTCCCGCGATGGCTGGCATCAGTTCGACGAAGTTGGGGGGAATGACGAATTTGGCTTGGACCCCCAGTAGATCGAAACGGATCTCGGCCTCGCCCTTGAGATCGAACGGCACGGAGCGTTCGATGATGGTGGTGCCGAAGCCGCGGCGCGAGGGCGGCTGCACCGGCGGACCGCCGCTTTCCTTCCACTCGATCACCAGGCTCGAGCTCGGGTCGAGTTTCCAGACCACTTCGACCTGACCCGTGGAATCGGCGAGCGCGCCGTATTTGGCGGAATTGGTCATCATCTCGTGCACGACGAGGGCGAGCGTTGCGAACGCCTTGGGGTCGAGTGCGACGTCGGGCCCACCTATCTTCACGCGCCCGGCGCGTGCGCCGAGATAGGCTCCTGCCTCCGATTCGACCAAGGTTCGTAACGCGACCGGCGCCCAGTTCAGGTTGGTGATCTGATCGTGGGCGCGCGCCAGAGCCTGGATACGGCCGCCGAGCACGCTGGCGAACTCCTCCACGCTAATCGCGGTGTCCTTGCTCTGCGCCACCAGCGCGCGGACCAGGCTCAGAATGTTGCGGACGCGATGATTCAGCTCGGCGATCATCAGCTCCTGCCGCTCCTGCGCGCCGCGGCGCTCGCGCGCGGCGAGGTCGGACAATTGCAGGATCACCTCGAGCAGCGTGACGCGCAGGCTCTCGGCAATGCGGATATCGGCTGCCGACCACGGCTTTGACTGGCCGGCCACCGTCTCCTGCCAGAGCTCGAAGCTCTTGCGCGGCGTGAGGCGCGGCCCGTGCGGACCTTCATCGTAGACCTTCTCAGGATCGCCGGCCCAGTTCACGGACCGCGTGACCTCGCGGCGGAAGAAGATCAGGCAATCGCGCGGAGTTCGCGAGATCGGAATGGCGAGAAACCCTGCCGCACGATCGCGGAAGGATCGGCCGGCCGCATAGACCTTGGCGATCTCGGCGCTGGCGAAAATACGTCCCGGCGAGGATCGGTTGATGAAGGCGACGAGATCCTTCACCTCGGCCTCGGTCGGCGTCTCCCCCTGGAGTGCGATCTCGTTGTCGGACCAGACGGCGACGCCGTCGCAGTCGATCATCTTGCGATAGTCGCCGAGGAAATCGACGATCGCGCGCCGGCTGTGCTCGTGTGAGGCCGCGATCTCGATCAGCCTCTCCTGAACCTGGTGGGCGCGGGTCTCGTAGGCAACGTCGCGCTCGCGCTCGCGCCCCTCCACGATCCAGGAGAACATCTGCCCGAACAGCTCGGCTGCCGTGCGCTTCTCGAACGAAATGTAGCGCGGCGAATAATGATGGCAGGCGAACAGGCCCCAGAGCTTGCCGTCGCGCAGGATCGACACCGACATCGAGGCCGCCACGCCCATGTTGCGCAAATACTCGATATGGATCGGCGACACCGAACGCAGCACGCTCATCGAGAGATCGAGCAGCCCGGCATTGTGCGTGGCGGTCGAGGTCAGCGCGGCGGGGCTGGCGTCGATGTCGGCAATGATGCGCAGCCAGTTGCGCTGGTAGAGGATGCGGGCCTGCCGGGGGATGTCGGAGGCCGGATAGTGCAGCCCGAGGAAGGATTCGAGCCCCACCTCCGCGGTCTCGGCGATGACCTCGCCGGACCCGTCCGGATGGAACTGATAGACCATCACGCGGTCGAAGCCCGTCAGCACCTTGAGCTGGCGCGAGGCTTCGCGGGCAAGCTCGTTCGTGCCACGCGTCTTGCGGATGCGCTCCAGCATCAGCCGGACGAGTTCGCCGGAATTGACGCCGGGCTCGTTCACACTCGGCTCCGCCTCGATGACGAGATAGGCGGCGGAGAAATGAATGGAGACGTCGTAGGGCGGCCTGCCGGCTTGGAGCTCAATCCCCAGCAGGCGCTCGGTGGCGTCCGGCCCGGTCAGATGATCGACACGGGCGCGGATGGTCTCGACGGCAGCTTCCGTAAAAACGCTCGCCAGCGGCTGCTGCAGCAGGTCGGCAACGTCCTTTCCGAGGAAGCCGCCGGCATTCTCCGATGCCATGCAGATCGTGAAATCGGAAAGCACCGTGAGCAGGAAGCCGTATGGCTGCACGCTGCCGGGAATGTGGATCGGTTCGCGATCGCAATTGGTGAGATCGACGGCCTCGTTCATGCGCGGTCTGCCGCCCGCTCGAACGTGGAGAAGGCAAGGCGCGCCGCCTCGATCGCTTCGTCCTCGTCGCAACTGCCATCGCTTGCGAGCTTCGACAGAAAGCTCTGCCAGAGCCGCTTGCCGGTGCCGTGGCGGAGATAGGCGGTCGCTTCCCGGACACGCGGATCGGCTGAATCAGCGACTGTTTTGAGCAGGAATTTCGCCCCGAGCCGGGAGCCTTCCAGCACATACATGGTGCCGAGCACGCCGCTGCGGGTCAGCGGGGACACCGATATGGTCCACGGCATGACGCTGCCAAGGCGGCCGAGGTCGGCCGCGATCGCGGCACTGCGCGACCGTTCCGGCCAGTCCGGAAATAGTCTTGCGACACCAGCATCAACGAGCGCGGCTTCGAGCGGCAGCAGGGCGGCCGCGCTGGCGTGCAGGAAGCGGTGGTAACCGGAAAGAACGGTAAGATCAAAGGATGAGAGTCGTGCGTCGAGCTCGCGATGCGCAGCCGACGTTGCGTCTCTTAACCGTTCGCGGAGTCCGGAGAAGCTGCGGCCCACCTGCGTTGAAACGTCCGAAGCCCCAGCCAGCATGAAATTCCCGAGAACGCAGGTTGCCAGAGGCGCAATTGCGCCCGGAAACCGAGGGAACGCCGGCGGAACGCAAAAGTTCCGCCGGCGCTGGCATCGTGAGAAGAACGCGACGGCCCTATCCGCTTTCTCGACGCGCTGGCGGTACGGCGCGGCCATCCCGCCGCTCATCGACACCTGGCTGCGAGCCAAGGGCATCGAGCGGCACAGCTCGCAGGTCGTGTCAGGCTATCTCGGGCGCTGCACGTCGCCGCCCGCACCGGAGAGCCGGACGGCGTCCTAGCGTCATTAGGGTGGGTTAGACCTGCGGCTGCGCAAAGCGCAGCCCCGGAGCTAACTCACCCTACAAGAGCTTACGCCTTCTGCGCGTCCATCACCTTGCGGATCGCCGGGCGATCCGACATCCGCTTGAAGTGATCCGCAATCTTCGGCGTGGCGTTGATGTCGACGCTGTCGCCCTCGAGCCAGTGCGAGAGCGTGTGGAGGTAGGGATCGCAGATCGTGAACTGATCGCCCATCACCCAGGGTCCTTTGAACATCTTCTGCTCGATGAGCTTGAAGCAGGCGGCCATGGTCTTCGGCACCATCGACTTCATGTCCGCAAACGAGCTCTCCTGTGTCGCCCAGCGCGCCCCGCGCACCTTGTGGGCGTGATTGATGTGCACGGTCGAGCAGAGATAGGAGTTGAACGACTGCACCTGGGCGAAGTCGAAGGGATCGTCCAGCGGCGCGAGCTTGGCCTTGGGGAAGGTTTGCGCGATGTAAGCCAGCATCGCCGGTGTCTCGGTCAGGACGCCGCGGTCGGTCACCAGGGCCGGCACCCGGCCCTTCGGGTTGATGGCGAGATAGTCCGGGCTGTTCTGCTGGTTGTCCTTGAAGCTCAGCCGTTCGGCGGTGTAGTCGGCGCCGGCCTCCTCCAGGGTCATGTAGGTGGCGAGCGCGCAGGTGCCGGTGGCGTAGTAGAGCTTGAGCATGTCGGACCTCATGGGGAAAGCCGGAAGCTAACGACTGTCGTCCCTAAGGTCTATAGCACACCATTCTCTTCGCAGTTGCCCACATCCGCCCGGCTGTGCCAAGACGCCTGCAATCGGAGGGGTTTTGTCATGACGGTACTCGTCGCCGGTGGCGGCATCGGCGGGCTGACGCTTGCGCTCAGCCTGCACGGAATTGGCGTTCCCGTGAAAGTGTTCGAGAGCGTCGCGGAACTGAGGCCGCTCGGCGTCGGCATCAACGTGCTGCCGCATGCTGTGCGCGAGCTGATCGAGCTCGGGCTGCTGGCCAAGCTGGATGCGAGCGGCGTGCGCACGCGCGAGCTCGCCTATTTCTCCAAGCACGGCAAGCCGATCTGGAGCGAGCCGCGCGGGCTGGAAGCCGGCTACAAATGGCCGCAATTTTCCATCCATCGCGGCACGCTGCAGCAGCTCCTGCTGGACACCGCAGTCGAGCGGCTCGGCCGCGAGAATATCCTCACCAGCCATCACCTGACCGGCTGGACCGAGACTGCGAATGGCGTGCGCGCCGACTTCATCGACAAGGCGACCGGCAAGGCCGCGGGGACCTATGACGGTGCGATCCTGATCGCCGCCGACGGCATCCATTCCGCCGCGCGAGAAAAGCTCTATCCCAACGAAGGTCCGCCGATCTGGAACGGCCGCATCCTCTGGCGCGGCGTCACGCCGGCACAGGCCTTCCTGACCGGCCGCACCATGATCATGGCCGGGCACGAGATCCTGAAATTCGTCTGTTATCCGATCTCGAAAGAGCCGGATGCGGCCGGCAACCACCTCATCAACTGGGTCGCCGAGCGCCACATGCCGCCGACCTATCAGTGGCGGCGCGAGGACTATAACCGCACAGCGCGGCTCGAAGAGTTCCTGCCCTGGTTCGAAAGCTGGCAATTCGACTGGCTCGACGTGCCTGGCCTGATCAGGAACTGCCCGCACGCCTATGAATACCCGCTGGTCGACCGCGATCCCGTCTCGCAATGGACGTTCGGCCGCGTCACGCTGATGGGCGATGCCGCGCACCCGATGTACCCGATCGGCTCGAACGGCGCCTCGCAGGCGATCCTCGATGCCCGCGTCATCGCCCGCGAGATCCTGGCGCATGGTCCGACGCAAGCCGCGCTGCTCGCTTACGAGGCGGAGCGCCGGCCCGCGACCACCGACCTCGTCCTGCTCAACCGCAGGAACGGCCCGGAGCAGGTCATGCAGCTGGTCGAAGAACGCGCGCCGGATGGCTACAAGGTCGTCACCGACGTGCTGTCGCAAAAGGAGCTGGAGGACATCGCCGCGAACTACAAGCGCGTCGCGGGATTCCAGGTCGAGGCGCTGAACGCGAAGCAGCCGATCGTGAGCGCTGGTGCGAAGCGGCTCGAGGCTTGAGCTCTCGCGCGAAGCGAGATGCGCATTGATGTGCCCTCGCCCCTTGTGGGAGGGGCAGCGACGTCGGTAGACGAGAACTCACTTGGGTGAGGGGTTGCCTCCGCGACTCCAACTCGCATTTGAATTCGCGGACAGATACCCCCTCATCCGGCGCTTCGCGCCACCTTCTCCCACAAGGGGGAGAAGGGAAGAAGAATGCGCGGCCAAACTGTATTCACTTCACCACCCTCGCCGCCTCCAGCAACCGTTCGCTCGCGCTGGCCGTCGCGAGCACCGTGCCGTCCTCCGCCATCAGCCTGGCCTCGACGAACGCGATCGTCCTGCCGAGCTGCGTCACCCTGGCTTCACCAATGATCGGGCCAGGCTTTGCAGGGCTGAGGAAATTCACGGTCATGCTGATGGTGGTGGTGTAGAGCCGCCCCTCGCTCATCACCAGCACGGCCGGACCCATGGTGTCGTCGAGCATGGCCGAGAGCATGCCGCCCTGGATGAAGCCCGCCGGATTGCAGAACTCAGGTTTGCCCTCGAAGCCGAGCCTGATCCAGCCCTCGTCGGGGCGAGCGTCGAGGAGGCGCCGTCCGAGCAGCTCGGCGCAGGGCGGCCTTGGAAAATTGTCGAGCGCGGTCTTGACCATCGGCAGCCTCCGTGTCGCGTCCTCATAGCTTAACGCTGCTGCCAGCGTGCCGTCAGGAGGATGGGCCCGACGAAAGATCCAGCGCGTGCGCAATTACCTTGCGCATGACGTTGGGCAGCGCTTCGTCGGCAAGCGCCGCGATCGGCACCCAGCGCATGCCTGTGGGCGCGCGGGTGCGGGCCTCGGCCTCCGCGGTGTAGACCACCAGCTCCAGCGGAAAGTGCGTGAAAACGTGGGTGACGACACCCACCTTGCGCTGCCAGCGCGACAGCCGCTTCAGCTCCGGCGCCTGCTGCTTCGCGGTGGCATCCTCTTGGCCGGCCAGCCAGTCCGAGCCCGGGACTTCCGTCATGCCGCCGAGCAGGCCCTTTTCGGGTCTTGAGCGGACGAGCAGCTCGTCGCCGCGTGTCACCACGAAAGCGGCGCCCCGCCGCAGCCTTCCGCTCTTCTTTGGTGCCTTGCGTGGGAACGTCTCTTGCGTTCCCTGTGCACGCCCCGTGCAATCCTCGGTGAATGGGCACAGTGAGCAGGCCGGTTTCTTCGGGGTGCAGATCGAGGCCCCGAGATCCATCAGCGCCTGGGCGCTGTCGCCGGCGCGCGAGTTGGCGAGCAGCGTCGCCGCCAATTGCTGGATCAGCGGCTTGGCCCGCGGCAGCTCGTCCTCAACGGCAAAAAGCCGCGACACCACGCGCTCGATGTTGCCATCGACCGGCATGGTGCGGCGGTCGAACGCGATCGCCGCAATCGCCGCCGCCGTGTAGGGCCCGATCCCCGGCAAGGCGCGCAGGGCTTCCTCGGTATCGGGAAAGACGCCGCCATGCTCGCGCGTCACCGCGACCGCGCAGGCGTAGAGATTGCGCGCACGCGAATAGTAACCGAGTCCCGCCCACATCCGCAGCACGTCGTCGAGCGAGGCCCGCCCGAGCGCCGTGACGTCAGGCCAGCGCGCGACGAACTTTTCGAAATAGGGCCCGACCGCCTTTACCGTGGTCTGCTGCAGCATGATCTCCGACAGCCAGACGCGATAGGGATCCGACGCCTCGCCGGGCGCGGCGCGCCAGGGCAGCCGGCGGCGATGACGGTCGTACCACTGGAGGAGCAGCGTCGGACGCGCTGAGGTCTCCGGCAGAACTGGTTCCGATTTCACGTTCGGGGCGGATCTGCGGCTCATGCGTTCACTGTAACGGCCCGACGCCGATCTCTCTACGTCATGCCCGCGCCAGTCGCGGGGATCCACGTCTTTCTTCGTGGTCGCCCGCCCGCAGTGCTATAAGGCCCCCATGTCGAAATCCGGTCCCATCTTCAAGCCCGGCCCCATCAGCGCGAAACCGCTCGGGATCCTGCTCAACGACGTATTTGCGGAGGCCTATGCCAAGCAGGGCTTTGCGGCGCGTGAGCTGGTGACGCGCTGGGCGCAGATCGCGGGGCCGGAGATCGCGGCTCATGCCGAGCCGCTCAAGATGCAATGGCCGCGGCCTGTCGAAGGCCAGCCGCAGGAGCCGGCGACGCTGGTGCTGCGGGTCGAGGGCCCGATGGCGCTGGAGATCCAGCACTCGGCCGATGTGATCCTGGAACGGGTCAACCGCTTCTTCGGCTGGAGCGCGGTCGGCAAGCTGGCCTTCCGCCAGGCCCCCCTGTCGCGGCCGAGCGGCCGGAAGCGGCCCGGACCTCCGGACCCCGAGGCGGTCGCCAAAGTGGCGGAGGGCCTGAGCGACATCGAAGATGAACAGCTCAAGTCGGCGCTGGCCCGGCTCGGGGCCGCCATCAAGCGAAATTGAGCCTCATTTCGCGGCCAAACTGGACCGGTCCCTGCCGCCCGCCATTGCCTCAGGCGACGTTTCAAGCTAGCGACAGGCCGCCCGAATGGGAACCTCGGGCAAACATCTTGCCAATTCGGGAGCCGACCTTGATCATCACCCGCCGGGCCTTCACCACGATGCTGTCGCTGACCGGGCTTGCCGCGGTCGCCGGGCTCTCGCCGCTGCGGTTCATCTCCGAGGCCATGATCCCTGAAGCGATGGCGCAGTCGGCCGCCGATGTGGCGAAGCCGGTGTCGCTGCCCGACATGGCGCTGGGCCCGAACGACGCCGCCGTCACCATCACCGAATACGCCTCGATGACCTGCCCGCACTGCGCCGCCTTCAACGAGCAGGTGTTCCCGAAGATCAAGAAGGAATACATCGACACCGGCAAGGTGCGTTACATCTTCCGCGAGTTCCCGCTCGACATCAAAGCAGCCGCCGGTTCGATGCTGTCACGCTGCATCGCCAATGGCGATGCGCCGAAATACTTCGCCGTCACCGACATGCTGTTCCGCCAGCAGAGCGACTGGGTGATGAAGAACACCACCGAGACCCTGACGCGGATCGGCAAGCAGGCCGGCCTCACCCAGCAGCAGGTCGAAGCCTGCCTGAAGGACCAGGCGCTGCTCGACAAGATCGCCGCCGACCAGAAATATGCCAGCGACGTGCTCAAGGTGGATTCGACGCCGACCTTCTTCATCAACGGCGAGAAGATCAAGGGCGAGGCCTCGTTCGAGGAGTTCGCCAAGAAGATCAACCCGCTGCTGAAGAGCTGATTCGCTCGTCAAGATCCTGATTCGCATCTCGAAAGCCGTCGCTTTCCCGGCATAAATCCCTTGGGAAAAGCAGCTTTCGCCGGTTGCCCTCGCGGCGCACCGCGGCCATTGTCCAGCCGCATGAGGCGCCTCGCGCGACTCGCCCGGATAGCGACATTGCCTTTCATGGTATTGTCCCGGCAGGGGATTCGCGCCTGCCAACAGAGATGCGTGCTTATGAAAATCACCCGCCTGCGACTTCACGGCTTCAAGTCCTTCGTTGAGCCCACGGACTTCGTCATCGAGCCCGGCCTGACCGGCGTGGTCGGCCCCAACGGCTGCGGCAAGTCGAATCTCGTCGAAGCGCTGCGCTGGGCGATGGGTGAAACCTCGTACAAGTCGCTGCGCGCCGCCGACATGGACGCGGTGATCTTCGCCGGCTCCGGCAACCGTCCGGCGCGCAACCACGCCGAAGTGACGATGACGATCGACAATGCCGATCGCACCGCGCCGGCGGCGATGAACGACAGCCAGATCCTCGAAATCTCCCGCCGCATCGAGCGCGAAGCGGGCTCGGTCTATCGCATCAACGGCCGCGACGTGCGCGCCCGCGACGTGCAGATCCTGTTCGCCGACGCCGCCACCGGCGCACGCTCGCCGGCCCTCGTCCACCAGGGCAAGATCGGCGAGATCATCCAGGCCAAGCCCGAGCAGCGCCGCCGCGTGCTGGAAGATGCCGCCGGCGTCGCCGGCCTGCACGCCCGCCGCCACGAGGCCGAGCTGCGGCTGAAGGCCGCCGAAACCAACCTCACCCGCGTCGAGGACGTCATCGGCCAGCTCTCCGGCCAGATGGAAGGCTTGAAGAAGCAGGCCCGCCAGGCCGTGCGCTACCGCGAGGTTGCCGCCAAGGTCCGCAAGGCCGAAGCCACCCTGTTCCATCTACGCTGGATCGGCGCCCATGCCGACGTCAACGAATCTGGCCAGACCCACGACCTCGCCGTGCGCGAGATGGCCGAGCGCACCCAGCACCAGGCCGAAGCCGCCCGCATCCAGGCGATCCGCGCCGCCGAAATGCCGGCGCTGCGCGATGCCGAAGCGCGCGCCGCGGCCGGCCTGCAGCGCCTCACCAATGCCCGCGAGCAGCTCGACCGCGAGGAAGAGCGCGCCAAGGAGCGCGTCGCCGAGCTCGAGCGCCGCCTCGCCCAGTTCGAAGGCGACATCTCGCGCGCCCAGCAGCAGACCATGGACGCCGATGTCGCGCTGCAGCGCCTCGACACCGAGGACGCGGAGCTGAAGGAAGAGATCAGGTCGCGCGTCGAGAAGCGCTCCGGCGTCGACGAGCGCGTGGCCGAGGCCGAGGCGGTGCTGACCGAGACCGAGCGGCAGTTCGCCGAGCTCACCACCGCGCTCGCCGACCTCACCGCCAAGCGCAACCAGCTCGAGGCCAACGTACGCACCCATCGCGACAAGCTCGCCCGGCTCGACCAGGAGATCGCGAACGTCGCCGCCGAAGAGCAGAAGCTCACCGAGGCCACCGGTGGCTTCGGCGATCTCGACGAGCTGACCGCGCTGGTCGAGACCGCGGAGCAGACGCTGGCGGCTTCGGAAGCCGCGGCGCAGGCCAGCGAAGCCGCGCATGTCGCGGCACGCCAGACGCTGGAATCCTCGCGCTCGCCGCTGAACGAAGCGGACAAGCGCGTGCAGCGCCTCGAGACCGAGGCGCGCACCATCTCCAAGATCGTCAACGGCGAGACCAAGAATCTGTGGCCGCCGATCATCGACGGCATCACCGTCGACAAGGGTTTTGAAAAGGCGATCGGCGCTGCGCTGGGCGACGATCTCGACGCGCCGATCGACCCGTCGGCGCCGATGCGCTGGACCAATGTCGGACACACCGAGGGCGATCCGGAACTGCCCGAAGGCGCCGTTCCGCTCGCGAGCCATGTGCAGGCGCCCGCCGAGCTGGCCCGCCGTCTCGCTCAGATCGGCGTGGTGCCGCGCGAGCGCGGCGCCGAGCTCGTCTCCCAGCTCAAGACCGGCCAGCGGCTGGTCTCGCCCGAGGGCGACGTCTGGCGCTGGGACGGTTTCGTCGCCGCGGCCCATGCGCCGACCGGCGCGGCACGCCGCCTCGCCGAACGCGCTCGCCTCGTCGACATCGAGAACGAGCTCGAGCAGGCCCGTATCGACGCGCAGATCAAGCGCCAGGCGCTGGAGAACGCCGAGTCCGAGCTGCAGATGGCCGCGAGCACCGAAGGTGCTGCGCGCGAAGCCTGGCGCGCCGCGCAGCGCGAGCTCAACGCCGCGCGCGAGCGCCACGCCGCCGCCGAGCGCGAGATCAGCCGCCACGCCGCCCGCAAGGCGACGCTGTCGGAAGCGCACAGCCGTCTCGCCGCCGACCGCGCCGAGGCCGAGGCCGCCTACGAATACGCCCAGGCCGGCATCTCCGAGCTGCCATCGAGCGAGGACACCGAGACCCGCCTCGCCGCCGTTCGCAGCGACATCGAAGCCCATCGCCGCATGGCCGCCCAGGTCCGCGCCGAAGCGCAGGCGCTGGCGCGCGAGGCCGAGCTCGCCGACCGCCGCGTGCAGGCGATCCTCGCCGAGCGCACCGAGTGGCAGAACCGCAAGGAGAGCGCGGCCTCCCACATCGACACCATCCAGGCCCGTATCGCCGAACTCACGATCGAGCGCAGCGAGCTCGAAAACGCGCCGCAAATGTTCGCCGAGAAGCGCAGCGCGCTGATCACCGAGATCGAATACGCCGAGAACGACCGCCGCATGGCCGCCGACGCGCTCGCCACCGCGGAGACCGCGATGGCGGAAACCGACCGGGTCGCCAAGCTGACGCTCGAAGCGCTCTCCAGCGCCCGCGAGGCCACCGCCCGCGCCGAGGAGCGCATGGAAGGCGCGCGGCGCCGGCTCGAAGACATCGAGCGCGAGATCCGCGACATGCTCGAGGTCGAACCACAGGCCGTCGCCGGTCTCGCCGAGATCGAGCCCGGCGCGGAGCTGCCGCCGCTGCACGACATCGAGGAAGACCTCGAGAAGATGCGCCGCGACCGCGAGCGCCTCGGCGCCGTCAATTTGCGCGCCGAGGAAGAGCTGCGCGAGGTCGAGACCCAGCACACGGGTCTGGTCACCGAGCGCGACGACCTGGTCGAGGCCATCAAGCGGCTGCGCCAGGGTATCCAGAGCCTCAACAAGGAAGCCCGCGAGCGGCTCCTGACGTCGTTCGAAGTCGTCAACAACCACTTCAAGCGCCTGTTCGTCGAGCTGTTCGGCGGCGGCGAGGCGGCGCTGCACCTGATCGAGAGCGACGACCCGCTCGAAGCCGGTCTCGAGATCATCGCAAAGCCCCCGGGCAAGAAGCCGCAGACGCTGTCGCTGCTCTCGGGCGGCGAGCAGGCGCTGACCGCGATGGCGCTGATCTTCGCGGTGTTCTTGACCAACCCCTCGCCGATCTGCGTGCTGGACGAAGTCGACGCGCCGCTCGACGACCACAACGTCGAACGGTACTGCAACCTCTTGCACGAGATGACCGGCTCGACCGACACGCGCTTCATCATCATCACGCACAACCCGATCACGATGGCGCGGATGAACAGGCTGTTCGGCGTCACCATGGCCGAGCGCGGCGTCTCGCAGCTGGTGTCGGTGAGCCTCGCCGAGGCCGTGGACATTCTCGACCAGAACGTGGCGTGACATCGCTTGCATGTCATTCCGGGGCTCGCGCAGCGAGACTCCGAAATGTTGGACACTCGAACTCCTCTGATGCGCGATTGCGCATCAGAGTTCGCGCCGCGCGCGCCCCGGAATGAGGGTGGGCAAACATGGTCTCTCCCACCCTCCCCGCCGAACTCAAAGCCGCGCTCGACGGCAAGCTGCAGGGCTTCTCGCGCACCGGCGCCGCACAGCGCTCGCAGAAGATCTCGACCACCTATCGCTCGGGCGGCGGCTCCGGCACGATCAAGTCGGAGGCCGATGCCCTCGCCTATGCGCTGGCGCGCATGCCCGCGACCTATGCGGCGGTCGCCGCGAGCCTGAATGCGCTGACCGAGATCGCACCTCACCTTGCGCCTGAAACGCTGCTCGATGTCGGCGCCGGCCCGGGCACCGCAAGCTGGGCTGCCGCGGAAGCGTTTCCGTCGCTGCAGGATTTCACCCTGCTCGACGCCAACGCCACGCTCAGCAGGCTCGCTCTCGAACTGGCCCGCGACAGCACGCGCCTCGCGGAGTGCCGCTATCTGCCGGGCGATGCCGGCGGTAACCTCGCCGAGGTCCCGCAAGCCGATCTCGTGATTGCCAGCTACATCATCGGCGAGCTCAACGAAGGCGATCAGCGCAAGCTTGCGGAAACGATGTGGGCCAAGGCCGGCCACGCGCTGGTCGTGATCGAGCCCGGCACGCCCGCCGGCTACGCCCGCATCCTCGCGCTGCGCCAGCAACTGATCGGCGCTGGTGCCTACGTCTCCGCCCCCTGCCCACACGAAAAACCCTGCCCGCTCGCCGCGCCCGACTGGTGCCACTTCAGCCAGCGCCTGCCGCGCTCGCAGGCGCATCGCCAGATCAAGGGTGCCGAGGTGCCGTTCGAGGACGAGCGCTTCATCTACGTCGCCCTCACCCGCAGGCCGCCCGCCACTCGCGCCGCGCGCGTGCTGGCGCCGCCGGACGTCGGCAAGGCCGAGATCGCCGCGAAGCTTTGCACCGAGGACGGAGTTGGGCTCACGAAGGTGCCCCGCCGCGACAAGGCAGCCTATGCAAGCGCCCGGCGTTGGCGCTGGGGCGATGCCGTCATTGCCGAAAGTTAACCTCATTCGTGGCCTTTGCCTTGAACTCGGACGGTTCCTGATCCGACCAAGTCTTGCCTCCCCTCCGCGCCAGGGCTCTCGTCCTGCGCCAATTTGGTCTACCCTAGCGCCCGCCTTCTTCCCTCTTCAGGAGTTCTCCATGTCGACCGGCTGGATCGTTCTCGGCGTCATCGTCGTTCTCGTGTTCCTGGCCTTCAGTGCCTACAACCGTCTGGTGGCGTTGAGCCAGCGCGTCGGCCAGGCCTTTGCCGACATCGACGTGCAGCTCAAGCAGCGCCATGACCTCGTCCCGAACCTGGTCGAGACCGTGAAGGGCTACGCCTCGCATGAGCGCGGCACGCTCGACGACGTCATCAAGGCGCGCAATTCGGCAATGTCCGCGCAGGGGCCGGCGCAGGTGTCCGCCGCCGAGACCCAGCTCTCCGGCGCGCTCGGCCGGCTGATCGCGCTGTCGGAGGCCTATCCGGACCTCAAGGCCAACGCCAATTTCCAGCAACTCGCATCCGAGCTCTCCGACCTCGAGAACAAGATCGCGGCCAGCCGCCGCTTCTTCAACAACGCGGTCCAGGAATACAACACCGGCATCCAGCAGATGCCCGCCGCGCTGTTCGCCGGCATGTTCGGGTTCACCAGGAAGGACTTCTTCGATCTCGGCGCCAGCCGTACCGAGGTCGAGGTCGCGCCTCAGGTGAAGTTCTGATTTGAACCGATAGGCCGGCAGGTCAACGCGTCATGGCCGCGTACGGTCTCTACACGCACATCGCCTCGAACAAGTTTCGTTCGATGCTGCTGCTCGCCGGCCTGTTCGCGCTGGTCTACGTGCTGGTCTATGCCGGCGCACTGGTCGCCGAAGTTCTCATCGACAGCAACGGGACCGTTGCCTTCTACCTGAGCCACGCCTTCCATGATCTGATCGTCGCAGCGCCAGTCGCGACAATCGTGACGGCGCTCTGGGTCGTGATCGCCTATTTCTTCCACCAGTCGATGATCGACGCGGTGACCGGCGGCCATGACGTCACAAGGCAGGAGGAGCCGCGGCTCTACAACCTGCTCGAAAATCTCTGCATCTCGCGCGGCATCACCATGCCGAAGCTGAAGATCATGGAGAGCCCGGCGCTGAACGCGTTCGCGACTGGCCTCAACCCGCGGCAATATTCGGTCACCGTCACCACAGGCCTCCTCAGCGCGCTGAACGACAAGGAGATCGAGGCGGTGCTGGGCCACGAGCTGACCCACATCAGGAACGGCGACGTGCAGTTGATGGTGGTCGCCGTCATCATCGCCGGCGTGGTCGGCTTCTTCGGCGAATTATTCTTCCGCCTGTTCACGAATTTGAGCTGGAACTCCGGCGGCTCGTGGTCCTCGGGCTCCTCCTCGTCGTCGCGGTCGTCCTCGTCGTCCAGCGACAGCAAGAGCTCCGGCGGCGGCGCGGTGATCGTCATCATCATCGCGGTCGTGCTGATCGTGGTGGCCTGGCTGATGTCCCAGGTGGTGAAGCTCGCGCTATCGCGCTCGCGCGAATACCTCGCCGACGCCGGCTCGGTCGAGCTGACGAAAGATCCGGACGCCATGATCTCGGCGCTGCGCAAGATCGAGAATCGCGGCGAGCTGCCAGGCGCAACCTCGGCGGTAATGGAGCTCTGCGTCGACAATCCGCGCGAGGGTTTTGCCGACCTGTTCGCGACCCACCCTTCCGTGCAGTCCCGGGTCGACGCCCTGGTCAAGTTCGCCGGCGGCCACGACCCCGGTCCGCTCCCGGACCCCACTGAGGAGACGGATCAGCCCGAGGCGGAACAAGCCGGGGCAGACGATACCCCGCCGCCGCTGTCGCAGGGGCCGTGGGGCGATGCAGCCGGTCCGGCCAATCCGCCGCCCATTCCCGCAGCGAGCCCCTCAGGAGCCCCGGCAAGCAACCCGATGGGACCGTGGGGCCGTCACTGAGCCACGCGATCGTCCGTGGTGCGTGGCGAGTTTGACACCGATCGGGAAAAACCCTCGGGAATTGCCGCAACCGGGGCGCAAGGAATTGAATTCTCCCTTGTTTCTGCCATGTTCGCGCCCAACAGCAGACTCGGGTCTTTTGGGACATCGATTTGGGGCCCGGCCGATTGCGACGTCGCGATCGGGGGCGCGCGTTAGGGGACAGCAATGGCAAAGCCGGCAGTGGTTGTGGTGGGCGCGGACAAGGGCGGGGTCGGCAAGACCACGGTATCGCGCACCCTGCTCGATTATTTCTCGGCCAACAACGTGCCGACCCGCGCGTTCGACACGGAGTCGCCGCGCGGAACCCTGAAGCGCTTCCACCCTGACATCACCGAGATCGTCGACATGACGACGACGGCCGACCAGATGAAGATCTTCGACACGCTCAACGCTGTCAGCCCTTCAGTCACCGTCATCGACGTCCGCGCCGGCCTGCTCTCGCCGGCGCTGGCTTCGCTCCGCGACATCGGCTTCCTCGACGCCGCCAAGGCCGGCCAGATCACCTTTGCGGTGTTCCATATCCTGGGACCCTCGATCGCCTCACTGGAGGAGATCGCCGAGACCGCCGGCTTCATGAGCGGCGCGAAATATTTCCTGGTGAAGAACTTCATCAATGACACCCAGTTCTTCCAGTGGGACCAGGCGACCTACAATTCCTACTTCCATCGCATCAAGGACGCGACCGAGCTCACCATCCCCAAGCTCAACGAAATGGCCTATGAGCAGGTCGAGGTGTCTTCCGTTCCGTTCCTGAAGTTCGTCGCCAACAAGGGCATCAGCGACGAGCCGGCGAACTATTCGTTCGTGCTGCGCGGCTATGTCCGGCACTGGCTGGCCAATGTCTGGAGCGAGTTCGACCGCATCCGCCTGACCGACATCGTCGGTTCGAAGCCGGCGACCCGCAGCACCGAAAAATAGTTGCGGACCCCGGTCGGATACGGCTGGATTGGGCGACAAGTTCGCTCAAATAATAGCCTGCAATGTCCCCGACCCCCGTCTACATCATCTGCTCGCCTCGCCCGCAGGTCGGCAAGACCCTGCTGGCGCGGCTGCTGAGCGAATTCCTGCTGCTCAAGAACGGCAATGTCGCGGCGTTCGACGTCAACCTGAAGGAACCGTCGCTGGTCGATTATTTGCCGAAGATCACCGAGACCGCCGACGTGATCGACACCTACGGCAAGATGCAGCTGATGGACCGCGTCATCCTCGATGACGGCCTTGCCAAGGTGATCGACCTAGGCTTCCACGCCTTCGACGAGTTCTTCAAGATGACCGAGGAGATCGGCCTGCTCAAGGAGGCGGCACGCCGCCACGTCGCGCCGCAGATCCTGTTCGTCGCCGATACCGACCGCGTCTCGGCCCGCGCCCATGAGATGCTGCGCGCGCAGATCCCGCGGATGAACCTGATTACGGTCGACAACGAGTATGTCGTGCGCGGCGAGCTGCCCCCCGCGATGGGAGGCGGCCGGCTGTTCCGCCTGCCCGCCCTGCCCGGCTTCCTCAAGACCTATATCGACCGGCTGAGCTTCTCCTTCACCGGCTATCTGCGCCAGGAAAAGGACTCCTCCACCGAGCTGCACCAGTGGACCCGGCGCAATTACCTCGCGTTCCGGGAGCTCGAGCTCAGCCTGATCCTGCAGAGGTCTTAGGCGGAAATTTCACGGGCGAAGGCCTTCGCCCGCGTGCAGCTCAGTGCCCCTCGAACGTCATCAGCGTGCGCACCGGCACGTCCATGGCGCGCAGCTTGGCGGCGCCGCCAAGCTCGGGCAGGTCGACGATGAAGCAGGCGGCGACGACGTTGGCACCGATCTGGCGCAGCAGCTTCACCGCGCCCTCGGCGGTGCCGCCGGTGGCGATGAGGTCGTCGACCAGGATCACGCGCTCGCCGGGCGCGACCGCATCGACATGCATCTCCATCTCGTCGATGCCGTATTCGAGCGAGTAGGCGATGCGCACGGTGGTGTGCGGCAGCTTGCCCTTCTTGCGGATCGGCACGAAGCCGGCCGAGAGCTGATGCGCCACCGCCCCGCCGATGATGAAGCCGCGCGCCTCCATGCCGGCGACCTTGTCGATCTTGTTGCCGGCCCAGGGATTGACGAGCTCGTCCACCGCGCGGCGGAACGCGCGCGCATCCGCAAGCAGGGTCGTGATGTCGCGGAACATGATCCCCGGCTTTGGATAGTCGGGAATGGTGCGGACGCTCGCCTTGATGTCGTGGTCAAAGGTCATGGTTATCTCGCTCTGGCTTCTCCATCGTCATTGCGAGCGAAGCGAAGCAATCCAGTTCTTCTCCGCGGCAGCAGTCTGGATTGCTTCGTCGCCTGTGCAAAATTGCTTTGCAATTTTTCGCGGGCTCCTCGCAATGACGACACTCATTCAATTTGCCCCGGCATCCAGCCGGAACGCATTCTCGACAATACGCAAGCCCACCTCGCCGCCGAGCGACATCAGCGATTCCGGATGGAATTGCACGCCGGCGACCGGCAGGGTCTTGTGCTCCAGCGCCATGGCGACGCCGTCGTCAGTGCTGGCGGTGACATCAAGCACCTCCGGCATGCTGTCGCGCTCGACAAAGAGCGAGTGATAGCGGCCGATGATGATCTCGTTCGGCAGGTTGCGCATCAGGCGGCCGCCGCGCACCTGGACCCGCGAGGGCCTGCCGTGGGCGGGATGGGTGAGCTGGCCGAGCTCGCCGCCGAAATATTCGCCGATCGCCTGCACGCCGAGGCAGACGCCGAACACCGGCAGCTTCCTCTCCAGCGCCGCATCGATGGTCTTCTTGATCCCGAAATCCTCAGGGCGCCCGGGGCCGGGCGACAGCACCAGCAAATCCCACCTCTTCTGCTTGAGCATGTCGAGCGCATGCACATAGCGGACCACGGTGACCTCGGCGCCGACCTGGCGGAAATAATCGGCGAGCATGTGCACGAAGCTGTCGTCGTGGTCGATCAGCAGCACCCGCTTGCCGGAGCCGGTGGCATCGGGCGCAAAGGTCGACAACGGTTTTGGCGGATCGCCGCGCAGCGCCTGGAACAGGGCGGCCGCCTTGACCTGGCATTCGCGGTCTTCCGCGGCGGGATCTGAATCGAACAGGCAGGTGGCACCGACACGCACTTCTGCGAGACCATCCTTCATGCGGATGGTGCGGATTGTAAGGCCGGTGTTGATGCTGCCGTCGAAATTCACAGCTCCAATGGCGCCGGCATACCAGCGCCGCGGCGAGCGCTCGTGATCCTCGACGAACTGCATCGCCCACAGCTTCGGCGCGCCGGTGACGGTGACGGCCCATGCATGGGTGAGGAAGGCATCCAGCGCATCGAAGCCGGGGCGCAGCATGCCCTCGACGTGATCGACGGTGTGGAACAGCTTCGAGTAGGTCTCGATCTGCCGGCGCGCCAAGACCTTGATCGTGCCGGGCACGCAGACGCGCGCCTTGTCGTTACGGTCGACATCGGTGCACATGTTGAGCTCGAACTCGTCCTTCTCCGAGTTCAGCAGCTGGCGGATCTGCTCGGCATCGCCGATCGCGTCGGTACCGCGTGCAATCGTGCCCGAGATCGGGCAGGTCTCGACGCGGCGTCCGTCCGAGCGCACGAACATTTCCGGCGAGGCGGAAACCAGGAATTCACCCTCACCGAGATTCATCAGCGCGCCATAGGGCGACGGGTTGATGACGCAGAGGCGCTGGAACACTTCGGCCGGCGAGCGTTCGCAGGGTTCGGCGAACAGCTGGCCCGGCACGGCTTCAAAGAGATCACCGCGTGCAAAGGCCGCGCGCGCGGTCTCGACCGTCGCCTGATATTCGCCCGGCGCGTGATCTGCAAAGCCCTGGCGCGGCGTCTTCAGGTACGGGCTGTCGGCGGTCTCGCGCGGCAGGCCCTCGGTGGACTTGCCCTTCCAGGCGAAGTCGTAGCTGAGCACGACGCCGCGACCGGTGGCGCGGTCATAGGCCAGCAGGCGATCGGGCACGTACAGCACGATGTCGCGCTGGTCGGCTTCCCGCGCGCGCTTCTGCACGAGGTCCTCGATCTGGAACACGAGGTCGTAGGCGAAGGCGCCGAACAGGCCGAGCAACCCGTCGTCACTGGCGGAGAAGGCGGCAACGAGGTCGCGCACCAGCGACATCGCGCTGGCGCGCCGCGTGCGCTGGTCTTCCTCGACCGGGGCATCGCCGCGGATGATGTGGCCGGCAAGCCGCGTCGCCGTCTTCTCGGAGATGACGACGCAGGGCTCGCGCAGGACGTCGCCGAGGAAGGCGATCAGCACCTGCCCGCGCGCATTCAGTGCTTCCAGCTTGAAATTGACGCCCGCGGTCTCGAGCTTGAGCGGCGGATCGGAAAAGCCGAGGTCAAAGCTCTCGTAGCGGCCGGGCACGGTCGTGCCCGAGGACAGCACCACGCCGCGGCGGCGGTCGAGCAGGCTGACGAGATCGTCGAGCCTGTTGGCGCCGCCGGTGAATTGCTCCGCCACGCGCGTGATCGCGAGACCCGCGCGGGTCGCGTACTCACTTCTGGCCGGGAGGGCAAAGACTGTCCTGTTCATGTGATCCTCTTGGGTCCTCTTACGAGACTTGCCGAGGGAACGCCACACAGGACAAACGATCAGGCCGCCGCGCTGTGCCGGCGACCTTCGACGATTCTGGGAAAAGAAATCGCACCGGCCACCTCGTCAGGAGGTGCGCCACCAAAGACGGGCTGGGCGGACGGCGGTGCTCATGGGGGCGATACTCACCATGGCACGGGGGCGGCGTCAAGGGTGGGCACGGTGCCGTAGCCCGGATGGAGCGCAGCGCAATTCCAGGATTCGTACCGCGGCGAGACAGCCCCGGATTACCTGCGCTCCATCCGGCCTACAGGCGCTCAACCCAGATGCTTCCTAAAAAACTCCGTCGCCCGGCCCCAGGCGAGCTCGGCGGCCTCGCGGTCATGCACGGCCTGGCGCTGCTCGTTGACGAAGGCGTGCTCGGCATCATAGCGGAACAGTTCGAGCGACTTGCCGGCGGCCTTCATGGCCTTTTCGAAACCGTTGACCAGCTCCGGCGTGCACCAATCGTCCTTATTGGCGAAATGAGCCTGGAGCGGGATCTTGACGTCGGCAGGCTTGGCCGCCTGCTCCGGCGGGATGCCGTAGAACACCACGCCGGCGGCGAGCTCCGGAATCTTGGTCGCGCCGATGATGGTGACGGCGCCGCCGAGGCAGAAGCCGGTCAGTCCGACCTTGGCGCCGTTGCGCGACAGGTACTGCGCGGCGCCGCGCACGGTCTGCGTGGTGGCGTCCATGAAGTCGAGCGAGTTCATCTCCTTGTTGGCGCTCTCCGTGTCGTGATACGGCACCACCTTGCCCTTGTAGAGATCGGGCGCCAGCGCATCGAAGCCGGCGAGCGCGAAGCGGTCGCACAGGCCCTTGATCTGGTCGGACAGGCCCCACCATTCCTGGATCACGACCACGCCCGGCGCGTTGCCGCGCGCGGCATTGGCGAGATATCCCGAGGCGTCCTTGCCGTCCGGGCGCTTGAAGGTGATGGCGGTTCCCATGGTGTCCTCCGGTGAGTTTCTGGGGAGCGGTTGGCGGTATTCTGGCCGGTGCCGGCAGATGACGCAATCCACACTCTCGTCATTCCCGGGCGCGCGATCGCGCGAGCCCGGAATCCATTGGGCCGCGGAGTTGGTGGATGAATGAATTCCGGGCTCGATGCTAACGCATCGCTCGGAATCACAGCCAACAAAAAAGCCCCCTTTGCGGGGGCTTTTTCATTTCGTCTCGCCCTTCGCCGCTCAGTGCGAGTCGGCCCAGACCTTCTTCTTGGTGAAGTACATCAGGCCAACGAAGATGATCAGGAACACGAACACCTGGAAGCCGAGGCGCTTGCGCGCTTCCATGTGCGGCTCGGCCGTCCACATCAGGAAGGTGGTGACGTCCTTGGCGTATTGCGCGACCGTGGTGGGCGAGCCGTCGTCATAGGTCACCTGGCCGTCGCTGAGCGGCTTCGGCATCTTGATGGCGTGGCCCGGGAAGTACCTGTTGAAGTACGAGCCCTCCGGGATGGTGACGCCCTCCGGCACCTTCTCCTCGAAGCCCTGAAGCACCGCCGCGACGTAGTCCGGGCCCTGCTCCTGATACTGGGTGAAGAAGTCGAAGATGAACCAGGGGAAGCCGCGCTTGTACGAGCGCGCCTTGGTGATCAGCGATAGGTCGGGCGGCGCCGCGCCGCCGTTCGCCGCACGCGCGGCCTGCTCGTTCGGGAACGGCGAGGGGAAATAGTCCGCCGGCCGGCCCGGGCGCTCGAACATATCCCCGGCGTCGTTCGGGCCGTCCTTGACCTTGTAGTCGGAGGCGAAGGCCGCCGCCTGCGCCACGGAATAGCCGGGTCCACCGGGCTCGGCGAGGTTGCGGAACGCGACGTAGGACAGGCCGTGGCAGCTGGCGCAGACTTCCTTGTAGACCTTCAGGCCGCGCTGGAGCGCGCCGCGGTCGAACTTGCCGAAGGGACCGGCGAACGACCATTTGTTGCCCGGAGGGGTGTCGCTGCCTTCGGAGGCCTTCGCGCTGTCGATCGAGCCTGCGAACAGCGAACCGGCGAGCGCCAGCACGATCGCTGTCGAGACCATCGGGGTCGATCGGCTCCCGGTCTTGGCGAGCACCGCGTCCGAAATCGAGTTCGGCACCGGCCGCGGCGTCTCGATGCGCGAGAGCAGCGGCAGCACGATCAGGAAGTAGGCGAAGTAGCAGACCGTCAGGACGCGGCCGGCTATGACATAAATGCCCTCCGGCGGCTGCGCGCCGAGATAGCCGAGCAGGATGCAGACCGCGACGAAGATCCAGAAGAACTGCTTGGCCAGCGGGCGGTACTTCGACGACCTGGTCTTGGCGGCATCGAGCCAGGGCAGGAAGCACAGGATGATGATCGCCCCGAACATCGCGATGACACCTGCGAGCTTGTTCGGGATGGAGCGCAGGATCGCGTAGAACGGCAGGTAATACCATTCCGGCACGATGTGCGGCGGCGTCACGCCCGGGTTCGCCGGAATGTAGTTGTCGGCGTCGCCGAGGTAGTTCGGCATGTAGAAGATGAACCAGGCGTAGAGCAGCATGAAGCAGGCGACGCCGAACATGTCCTTGATGGTCGCGTGCGGCGTGAACGGCACCGTGTCCTTTTCCGTCTTCGGCTCGACACCATCAGGGTTGTTCTGGCCCGCGACGTGCAGCGCCCAGACGTGGAGCACCACGACGCCTGCGATCACGAACGGCAAGAGATAGTGCAGCGAGAAGAAGCGGTTCAGCGTCGGGTTGCCGACCGAATAGCCGCCCCACAGCAGCGTCACGATGCTCTCGCCGACATAGGGAATGGCGGAGAACAGGTTGGTGATGACGGTGGCGCCCCAGAAGCTCATCTGGCCCCAGGGAAGCACGTAGCCCATGAAGCCGGTGGCCATCATCAGGAGGTAGATGATGACGCCGAGGATCCACAGCACCTCGCGCGGCTCCTTGTACGACCCGTAGTAAAGGCCGCGGAACATGTGGACGTACACGGCGACGAAGAACATCGAGGCACCGACCGCGTGCATGTTGCGCAGCAGCCAGCCGTAGTTCACGTCACGGACGATCAGCTCGACCGACTTGAAGGCGAGATCGGCATTTGGCGTGTAGTGCATCGCCAGAATCACGCCGGTGAGGATCTGCATCCCCAGCATGAAGGAGAGGATGGCGCCGAAGGTCCACCAGTAGTTCAGGTTGCGCGGGGTGGGATAAGCGACGAAGGAGGAATGGATGAGACCAAAGATCGGCAGACGTCGCTCGATCCATTGCAGGGCCGGATTGCTCGGCTGGTAGTCGGATGGTCCGCTCATGATGCGATCCTGAGGAATTAGTACGACGAGACGGCGCGAAGCTTCGGACGCGGGTCCGAGGCTCAGCCGATCTGGATTTTGGTGTCGGAAACGAACTGGTACGGCGGCACCGGCAGGTTCGCGGGCGCGGGCCCCTGGCGGATGCGGCCGGACGAATCGTACTGCGAACCATGGCAGGGGCAGAAGAACCCGTCGTAATTGCCTTCATGGGCGATCGGAATGCAGCCGAGATGGGTGCAGATGCCGATCACGACCAGCCACTGCTCGTGGCCGGGCTTGACCCGGGCCTCGTCGGACTGCGGATCGGGCAGGCTCGCCACGTTGACGGCGCGCGCCTCGTCGATCTGCTTCTTGGTGCGGTGGCTGATGTAGATCGGCTTGCCGCGCCAGAACACCTTGATGTCCTGGCCCTCGGCGATCGGGCTGAGATCGACCTCGATCGGCGCGCCGGCGGCGATGGTCGAGGCATCGGGATTCATTTGAGAGATGAAGGGCCAGAGCGCGGCCGCGCCCCCTACTGCTGCAGCTGCCCCCGTTGCAACGAATAAGAAATCACGGCGTGTCGGATGGTCCGCCGAAGACGCTGTCGTCACGATTCCAACCCTTTCTTCTTATGCTGCCGGTGGAACCGCTCCAGGAGCCCCCCAAGGTCCCCGGAACAGTGCTGCCGGCGCCCGCGGCCCCCCGCGGCGGCAGAACTTTCGCTTGTCCCGCCAAAACAGGGCGAAAACAGCAGTCCAGAATCGTTCTATTGGCACCCTTGCCGGGCGAGCGCAAGCCCGCTAACGGCGGGGAAGCGTGCAATGCACGAATTCCGGGGCAGGCGATGTTTTATTGAGACATTTCCGGCCCGCAACCCATTCGCCGCCGCCCATGCAGATCGCACTTTTCCAGCCCGACATCCCCCAGAACACCGGCACGATTCTCCGGCTCTGCGCCTGTCTGGGCATCGCCGCCCATATCATCGAACCGGCTGGGTTCCCGGTCTCCGACCGGCATTTCCGCCGGGCGGGAATGGATTACCTCGACCATGTCAGCATCGTCAGGCACGTCTCCTGGACGACATTCGAGGAGTGGCGCGCAGGCCAAGGCTACCGGCTGCTGCTGTTCACCACCAAGGCCGCCACCGACTACCGCGATTTTCATTACCAGACCTCGGACATCCTGCTATTCGGACGCGAGAGCGCCGGCGTCACCGACGCCGTGGTCGAGGCGGCCGATGCGCGGCTGGTGATCCCGGTCATGCCAGGGCTGCGATCGCTCAATGTCGCCATGAGCGCGGCGATGGCCGCAGGCGAGGCGCTGCGGCAGGTGCGGAACCGGAGTGTTCCACAGGATTGCGGTCCACAGGATTGAGGAGAGACCAGTGAGTTACGCGGTCAAGGAGATCTTCCTGACCCTGCAAGGCGAAGGCGCCCATGCCGGGCGCGCGTCCGTGTTCTGCCGCTTTGCCGGCTGCAACCTCTGGAGCGGCCGCGAGGCCGACCGTCAGGACGCGACCTGCAAGTTCTGCGACACCGATTTCGTCGGCACCGACGGCACGCTCGGCGGCCGCTACGCCTCAGCCGCTGACCTCGCCGATACCATCGCCGCGCAGTGGCGCGCGACCGCCGCCAACCGCTATGTGGTGCTGACCGGCGGCGAGCCGCTGCTGCAAGTCGATGACGCCCTGATCGAGGCGCTCCATGCGCGCGGCTTCGAGATCGGCGTCGAGACCAACGGCACGATCGAGGCGCCCGAAGGGCTCGACTGGATCTGCGTCAGCCCCAAGGGCGGCAGCGAGCTCGTGCTGCGCCGTGGCCACGAGCTGAAGCTGGTCTATCCGCAGGCCCTCGCCGCCCCGGAAGCGTTCGCGGACCTCGCCTTCGAGCGCTTCTCGCTGCAGCCGATGGACGGCCCCGAGGTCGCCGAAAACACCGCGCGGGCGATCGACTATTGCCTGCAGCATCCGCAATGGCGGCTGAGCGCGCAGACGCATAAATCGCTCGGCATCAGATAGGATCGGTTTTCGAACAGATGTGGGAATTGACGAAATCGTTCCGCTTCGAGGCGGCGCATTCGCTGTCGGGAACGACCTTTGGCGCAGCCAGCGAAGAGATCCACGGCCACTCCTTCCGCGCCGAGGTCACGTTGCGCGGCACGCCCGATCCCGACACCGGCATGGTGGTCGATCTCGGCCTGCTCCAGCGCGCCATCGAGGACGTGCGGCTCACGCTCGACCACAAGTACCTCAACAAGATCGAGGCGCTGGGCAAGCCGACGCTGGAAAACCTGTCGCGCTTCGTCTGGGAGCGGCTACAGCCTATCGGCAAGCTGGCCCGCGTCAGCATCCACCGCGACAGTTGCAACGAGAGCTGCACCTATTACGGTCCGCAGGGCTAACGGGATGACATCGACATTGGACCCAACCGTGATCGAAGAACGCAAGGCCCGCGCCCGCGCCTGGTTCGAGCGCTTGCGCGACGACATCTGCGCGAGCTTCGAGCGGCTGGAAGACGACGCACCGCGAAGCCTCTATCCCGGCGAGGCCGGCCGCTTCGAGCGCACGCCCTGGCAGCGCACCGACCACACCGGTGCGGCCGGCGGTGGCGGGGTGATGTCGATGATGCATGGCCGGCTGTTCGAGAAGGTCGGCGTGCACTGCTCGACCGTGCACGGCGAATTCGCCCCCGAGTTTCGCGCCCAGATCCCCGGCGCTGCGGAGGACCCGAAGTTCTGGGCCTCCGGCATCTCGCTGATCGCGCATATGCGCAATCCGCACGTCCCGGCCGTGCACATGAACACGCGCTTCGTCGTCACCACGAAAGCCTGGTTCGGCGGCGGCGCCGATCTCACGCCCGTGCTCGAACGCCGGCGCACACAGGAGGACGCGGACAGCATCGCCTTCCACGCCGCGATGCAGGAAGCCTGCGACCAGCCGAACGGCATCGCCGACTACGACAAGTACAGGAAATGGTGCGACGAGTATTTCTACCTGCCGCACCGGAAAGAGGCGCGCGGCGTCGGCGGCATCTTCTACGACTGGCACGACAGCGGCGACTGGGACGCCGACCTCGCCTTCACCCAGGATGTCGGCCGCGCCTTCCTGAAGATCTACCCCGACATCGTCCGGCGCAACTTCGCGAGCGCCTGGACCGCCGCGGACCGCGAGGAGCAATTGATCCGGCGCGGCCGCTATGTCGAGTTCAACCTGCTCTACGACCGCGGCACCATCTTCGGGCTCAAGACCGGCGGCAACGTGGACTCCATCCTGTCGTCGCTGCCGCCGGAGGTGAAGTGGCCATGAGTGCCGTTCGGCCGCTGCCGCGTGCCATGCTGATCGACATGGACGACACCATCCTGTCGGCCTATGGCCGGCCCGAGATCGCCTGGAACACGATCGCGAACGAGTTCGCCGAGGAGCTTGCGCCGCTGCCGCCGGCGCAGGTCGCAACCGCCGTGCTGGCGTTCGCGCGAAACTTCTGGGCCAATGCCGACGCCTCGTGGCGGATGAGGCTCGCCGAGGCGCGGCACATCACCGTCAAGGGCGGCTTTGCCGCGCTCGCGGCGGCCGGCCATCGCGCCCTGCCCGACGATCTCGCCATCCGCCTCGCCGACCGCTTCACCGCCTATCGCGAGGAGGAGATGTTCGTCTTCCCCGGCGCGCACGAGGCGATCGACAGGCTGAAGGCGCTCGGCATCAAGCTCGCGCTCGTCACCAACGGCGCCGCCGACATGCAGCGCGCCAAGGTCGAGCGCTTCGAGCTCGCGCACCGCTTCCACCACATCCAGATCGAGGGCGAGCACGGCTTCGGCAAGCCCGAGGAGCGCGCCTATCTGCACGCGATGGAAGCGCTCGGCGTCACCGCCAGGGACACCTGGATGATCGGCGACAACCTGGAATGGGAAGTCGTGACGCCGCAGCGCCTCGGCATCTATGCGATCTGGATGGACGTGCATGGCGACGGCCTGCCCGAAGGCTCGACCGTCAAGCCCGACCGCATCATCCGCTCGCTGACCGAGCTCGTGCCGGACCAGCCGTAACAGGGCACGCAAACAAGACTTGGGAAAACAACCCCATGCACAGTAGCCGGCTGCTGCAAAATGAAGGGTTTACGGATTTTACGAATCGAGTTTGACCCGTCGGGCAAAACAGGGGCATATTGCCATCGTGGGAACCTGCGATGGACCTTCGAGGAACGGGAAGCTGGCAGACACTCGGCGAAGAAGAAACCGCGGCGCCCTAGGTTGCTTCAATCGTTCTCTTGAATTCGGCAAAGGCCGGCAGTCCGCACGGGTAAGGCAGGTAGGTGTCTGGCATACGGTCCCGGAGTGAATTGGCCCCGCCGAGCGCTACATGACCGCACGAAGAGCGGACTTCGCCAAGAAATAGCTAATCGCGGAAGGCCGTGACTTGCGCCGATCTCTGAGCGCCCGCTTGCGTTGATCTGGATCAACGCCGTTTCTGGACCCGCGTGGCTTGCTTGCAAAGAACGTTTACCGAACATGCTGGAGTATTTCAAATGTACCGCATTGCATCGTCCTTCCAGCGACTGATCGAGCGGAGGGAGCAATGGCCGCAGCACAACATCTGAGACGAGCCACCGTACTCGTTCGCTGCTTCACCTTGTTCGCGATTGCGCAGATCAACCTCATCTCGCCCGCTGCTGTAGCTGGCAAGGACGTTCGGACCATCGGCGTCCAGGGCCGCCCCAGTGAAGCCGCCAGTCCGGGGGCTCCCCCGGTGCGGCGGGGCGTATTGCGACAAGACTTATTCGATCGCGCCGATCCGAACAATCACAGGTCTGACTGGCCAAGCCCGCCGGCACAGCCAGGGCAGTACTAGGAACGGACAGAGTTGCCCCTCTGTTTTCGCTCGCGCTGCTTGCGAGCCCTTGGTTGAGTTCCAGAACTCAAAGTCGAAGCTCTTTACAAGGCGACCCCTCAACGAAAGCTACTGCTTCGCCGCTCCGGCGGCGGCCGTGGCCATATATTTCGAATAGAGTTCGGCAATCCGCGCGCGCCACATTTCGACGAACGCTCCGGATGTCAGCTTGTCGACCGATTTCCACGCCTGCTTGACGGCCGGAAGAGTGTTCCGCCAGATCGCACGTTTGCACCATCTCTCGCCTTTTTCCTTGCCCTCGCCGGTGGCACACATGGATTTCCAGGCGATGCGATCCGGTTGGCTGATGTGCTCGGCGGCGCCTTCCCAGCCCTGTTGGTGGATCAGGTAAAGATCGCTCAAGGTCGGCTTCTGGTGCGTCACCCACTCGAACAGCACGCCTTCGGTAATGACCTTGTAGGCTGCTGCTACGGCATTGTCGCGGGGACTGCGAATCTGCCCCGAGCCGAACTTGTTGAACTCATATTCACTCAGTTGGAACAGGCCGATATACGACCCGGTGCGTTGCTTGGGATCGAACCCGGACTCGACCTTCGCGACCGCTTTCATGAAATTGAAATCGAGACCGAACGCATCGGACGCGCGCTTGATCTCCTCGACCGGCGTTCCGACCACAGTGTCCTTGAGCGACCTCAACACGATATCCGCCGGCTTCTCGGCGGGCGGATATTCGGACCATATATAATAGATCAGGTACCGGAAGTCCTGGCTCGCCGGCGTGGGGCTGGACGCATCATCCGATGCATCGCGCATTGCCGGCACCGGCTGCGCAGCATCGCGGCGGTCCAATGCGTTCGATTTCGTCGCGTTGGAGTCGTCATCGATCTTGGCTTGGGCAACCAATGACCGAGCAGAAGCCGCCCCGGAGACTGACCCGAGCGTTGCTCCAGGCGGCGCCCCAGCTTCTTCCGCTCCGGCGCGATGAATCGTCCCCGTGAATGCAATGACACCCACGATGCAGGCGGCCTGCAAGGCTTTCATTGCCCCCAACTCCGCGGCAGGGTCCCCGCGAAAAAGCTACACCCATATTCCCCGCCATCCAAGGCGAGGCGGGCACGCCGGCGCTTTAGCGAAGCTGACTGTTACCAAAATGCGACACCCTTATCGCCGCGGCGGGCGGCGCGTTCCTCGCCGAACAGGCGCGAGACATTCGCCGGCTCGTCGCCGAACTGAGCCTTGCAAGCTCCGACTTCGCGCACTGCTGGCAGACACAGGTGGTGCTGGCGCGCGAAGGCGGCGAACGCACGTTCAACCATCCGGCCATGGTCAGACATGTCAAAGACCGAAACATTTGATAGAGTCCGGCATTCTCAATCATGAATTTGGAGGAAGCGATGCTTGTCAGGTTATTGCTTTGCACCGCCGTAGCCTCGTTGGCGATGACTAATATCGCTGCGGCTCAGCAAAATCCGCCAGCGGCGACCCAGCAAACCGCGACAATAAAGCGGACGCCACTACAGAAGTTTGACGTGCCCGGCACGAACTATGAGACCGTAATTGGAATAGCTGAAGTCATGCCCAACGTGAATATCGGACGCCACACCCATCCAGGTCCTGAGTCAGGCTTTATGCTTGATGGCGAGATGGTGCTCATGGCGGACGGTCAACCAGACAAGACGGTGAAGACCGGGGAGAGTTACCAACTTGCACCCGGTATCATTCACGACGCCAAAGCTGGGCCGAACGGCGCGAAAGTAATCGCCACCTACGTTGTCGAGAAGGGAAAGCCGCTCGCTTCTCCGGCTCCGTAGCGATGTCCACCTAGGGGTCAGAGGACTAAACCGCTCGCGCGGAGACCGCGGTTGGCGACACGGCGAAGCAATAGGCGACGGCTCATCGTGACGCGCGGTGCAATTAGCCCGTTGCTGGCGATGATCCGATGATCGAGGACCAACTGATCTGGAAGTTCGTGGCGGAGCATTCCTGCGCAAGAGCCAACTCGAACTCGGTATTCTCGACCGTGATTGTGTGCACCCTGCGCCGACGACAAGCTCGAACTTCTCCGATGACTGCGCCCATCTGGGCTTGCCTTACGAACCCACTAACTACACGCTACCCAAATGAGCAGATTCCACGCCCGAGGCAAGGTCATGATCGGCGCCACGGCACTCCGTGCGCTTGTGCTGACTGCAGCTTTGTTCGCGGCCTTGTCGCCGGCCACCTGCCTCGGCGAAAACAGCAACCGCTTGCCGGCCAAGGCAACAAAGGAGCTACCACCCCAGTTGCTCTCGCTGCTCCGACAAAAGAAGATGCCAAAATACTCGCCTATCCTTGTGCGCGTCTTCAAGCAAGAGGCGGAGCTCGAAGTCTGGAAACAGGACACCACCGGCCTTTTCAAAATCCTCAAGGTGTACCCGATCTGTCGGTGGTCGGGGGATCTCGGGCCGAAACTGAAGGAGGGTGACCGTCAGGCTCCAGAGGGGTTCTATACGATTACTCCTGAGCTGATGAATCCCAACTCCGATTACCATCTTGCGATCAACGTCGGCTTTCCCAACAGCTTCGACAAGGCAAACAATCGCGACGGCAGCTTACTCATGATCCATGGCGACTGCTCATCGAGCGGTTGCTATGCCATGACCGACGAACAGATAAGCGAGATCTATTCGCTAGCGCGGGACTCATTCCTCGGCGGCCGCCCGTCCTTTCAGGTCCAGGCTTATCCATTCCGCCTGACGCCGGCAAACCTGGCGCAGCATCGAAATAGCCCGAACCTCTCCTTCTGGAAAATGCTCAAGGTCGGCAACGATCACTTCGAGACGACGCATCTCGAACCCAAGGTGGACGTGTGCAATCGACGCTATGTGTTCGATGCGCAAGCTCCACCAAATTCGCCTTATCCTCTCGTGTTCAGCCCCACCGATAAATGCCCCGCGTTTGTCGTGGATTCCAAAATTGCGCGGCGGGCGCTTGAGAAGCAACGCACCGACGAACTCGAATTCGCGCGATTGCTCAATGACAACGTGCCGGCAGCCCCGATCTACAGCGGACTGGACGGCGGAATGAACGAGGCTTTTCTAGCAAAGTATCTGGTCAGAGTGACGCTTGCGAAAGTGATGCCGTATGCATCTTATCTGCCGCAACTGCCGCCAATCCCTTGGGTCACCAACGATGGTTCGTTGACGAGTAGATGGTTTGGCACCTCGTTCTCAAAACCGATTGCATGTGATCTGGCTCGTTCCAGCTTCCTGTCGACCGTCGTAGAAGGAGACGACGGGTGCTAGAGCGCCCGGTCTACTACCGGCTTGCGGCGGGCCCATTACGCCGAAATTGGTGATCGAATGCGATCCGGCGTGAGGACCGGCTTGGGTCACGAGCGTCGGTCTCTGCGATTGATGACGCGCCGTCGATTTCCGCTATGCCCCGTTAGCGACCGAGTTGGTTCGCGATGCAATAGGTCGCGAAGGGCCCAACAACTGACTCACGCACCGCAGCAAACGCAGCCATCATTCGATCACCGCATCGGCGCGGCCAAGCAATGGCAGGGGCACCGTGATACCGAGCGCTTTGGCGGCCTTGAGATTCAATAGCAACTGCACTTTCGTGCGCTGTTGCACCGGCAGGTCGGCCGGCTTTTCGCCTTTCAGAATGCGAGCGGTGTAAACGCCAGCCAGCTGATAGGCGTCGGTATGGCTCCCGCCATAGCTCATGAGGCCACCGGCTGCGACGAACTCGCGGCTGTCGTAAATCGCCGGCATGGCATGCCGTGCAGCGAGCCGTGCAAGGTCCTCGCTATAACTTGTGAAAAGCGTGTCTTCGCCGATCACGAGGCCCCCTGCGCGCAACTCCGAAAGCTTTGCAAAGACGCCATCGAAGTCCCGTTTGCTGCTGGCATTCAGGACATGTAGCTCCAGCCCAAGGCTCGGGGCTGCGGCTTGCAAGTCACTGATTTGCGGCTCGGCGAGAACGGGATTGGACGGATTTATGAGAAGCGCCATGGTCGTGGCCACAGGAAGAAGCTGGCGCAGTAATTCCAGCCGCTTGGGGGTGACCTCCAGCGCCAATTGGGTCACGCCTGTAACATTGCCGCCGGGCCGGTTCAGGCTCGTGACGAGCCCGAGCTGAACTGGATTACCGGCAATTGAAAAGACGATCGGAATGCTTGTCGTTGCGGCCTTAGCCGCGACTGCAGCCGCCGTGTTGGTGGCGGCAATCACCATCACCTGACGACGCACCAATTCGCTTGCAAGTGCCGGCAGCCGCTCGTTTTGATGATCCGCAAAGCGATATTCGATTGCGATATTCTGACCTTCAACAAAGCCCAACTCCTTCAGACCTTGCCGGAAAGCCGCGAGGAGCTGCGGGGCTTCATTGGCTCCCCTGCCGTTGAGAACCCCAATCACGGGCAGGGCCTTCTGCTGCGCGCGTGCCCCGTGCGGCCACGCGGCGACAGTCCCCGCAAGAACCCTGATGAATTCTCGGCGGCGCATTTGTCCCCTCCGAGGACCAGTAAGATGGGCAGTCTAGCACTTTGAGCGGCAATTGAAGGGGGCCACGACACGGCCATGACTACTCAACACGAGAAGTCCGAGTTGGGTCAAAGGACTAAACCGCTCGCGCGGTAGAATGCCGGCCGGCATCAAGGTCCCATACCCTCGCCGCCCACCCCATAGCATCTTCACATTAGCCGCCAATGACGGCGAAGCCGGACGACTTCCGGTTTGCGCTCCGGAAGCCGACATCTGTGCATACGCGCCCCGACAGGCTTCGATCCGCATCTAGGCGACGAGCTGCCTCGCCGCAGCCGTGATCATGACCAGCCCGCCTGTGATCACGGCAACGTCGAGGATCGCGGTGTGGATATGCACCGGCATCCGCTCGACGAAGGCCTTTGCGAGAAACGCACCGGGGATCGCGATGCCGCCGATCAGCAGCGCGAAGGCGAGCACCTGCGCGGTGACGGCGCCGGCGAGGCCGAACACGGAGATCTTGATGAGGCCGGTGCCGAGCGAGATCATCGCGTCGGTCGCGATCACGGCGGCGCCCTCGAGGCCGGCGGCCATCAGCAGCGAGAGCAGGATCACGCCTGAGCCGGAGGTGCCGCCGACCAGCACGCCGTAACCGACGGAGCCGGCGGCAAGCCCGGTGTCGCCGATCCTGACCTGGCGCCGTCGCAGCACGCGGCGCAGCGGCACGCTCAGGATCAGCATGGTGCCGATAACGAGGGCGGCGCCGGCATTGGTGAGGCGCGTATAGCCGTAGGCGCCGAGCGCGGTGGTCAAGCCTGCGCAGGCCAGCACGATCAGCGCGCGGCGGCGATCGGCATAGCGCAGATAAGCGACCGCGCGGCTGCAATTGGTGAAGATCGCGGAGATGGCGATGATCGGCACCACGGGCTCGGCGCCGACCAGCGGCACCAGCACCAGCGGCATCAAGGCGCCGGTGCCGTAGCCGGCGAGACCACCGATGATCGAAGCAAACAACGCCATCAACGCGACCAGCAAAAGCTGAAGGATCGAGATGTCGGCGAAGCCTGAAACGATGGTCACGTTTTCCCGTCGCGGCTGACGCGTGCCGCAGCTTGATCGGCGATGGAAGCGAGCGCGGCTTCCTCTAGGGGAAAATCCGCCGCAAGCCAAGCGTCCTCGGCGAGCGTCAGCACATGTCCGAGCGCAGGCCCTTCGGCGAGGCCGCGCGCGATGAAGTCGGCGGCCTTCAGCGGGAATTTCGGCGCGGTCCAGCGCTGCGGCAGCTCGGCGCGCGCGCGCCAGCGCGGCGAATGCATCTCGCCGGCGGCGCGCGCCCAGCCGAGCAACACGCGATCGTGATAGCGTTCGGTGCCGAGCCGGTAGAGCAGCCGCCGCGCATGCGCGTCGTCCATGGCGGCGAAGCGCCACCAGCGATGGCCCATCGAGTCCAGCGCCTTGGCCTCGGCATTGGAGAGCCGCAGGCGCGCGGCGACGCGCTTGGCGTCCTCGGTCACGGCGACCGTCAGCGCGGCGAGGCGCCGCGTGCTGCTGGGGGTGAGGCCGAGCTCACGCTCGATCGCGATCATCGTGTCCAGCGGGCCGGTATAGGCAACGCCGCCGATCAGCGCCTGCAGCAATCCGCCGTCGGCCATCGCGAGCGCAGCCGCGGAGGCACCGCCGGCCACCAGCAGCTTCAGCATCTCCATCCGCACGCGCTCGGCCGACAGGCTGGCAAGGCCCGCACGTCCCCGGATGCAGGCGAGATAGCCGTTGCGGTCGGGCTCGCCGGCGCCGAAGGCGGCGTGGATGCGGAAGAAGCGCAGGATGCGCAGATAATCCTCGGCGATGCGCTGGTCGGGATCGCCGATGAAGCGCACGCGGCGCGCTCTGGCATCGTCGATGCCGCCGACATAGTCGTGGACGACACCCGCCGCGTCGACCGACAGGCCGTTCATGGTGAAGTCGCGCCGCTCGGCGTCCTTCACCCAGTCGCGGCCGAACGCGACCCTGGCCTTGCGGCCGAAGGTCTGGGTGTCCTCGCGCAGCGTGGTCACCTCGTAAGGATGCCGGTCGATGACGAGCGTGATGGTGCCGTGGTCGATGCCGGTCGGCACGCTCTTGATGCCGGCGGCCTTGGCGCGGCGGATCACCTCCTCCGGCAACGCCGTGGTCGCGATGTCGATGTCGCCGGGCACGAGGCCGAGCAGCGCGTTGCGCACGGCGCCGCCGACCACCCGCGCCTCTTCGCCATCAGTGCCGAGCAATTGCAGGACGCGCGCGGTCCCGCCGGCGGTCAGCCAGGGCGCATCGACAAGGATCGGCGCAAGGATCGGCTCCGCGCTCATGGTCCGGCCCCTATCTTTCCGTGCCCGGCACGAACTTGCCGTTCTCGATATGGGCGGGAACGTAGGTCGAATTCGGTCCGCCGCCGGAGAATTGTGCGAGGCCAACCAGGCCCGCGATCACCAGCGCGAGCGCAACGAGGACGAGGCGGGAGACGATCGTGACCGGCCAGGACGTCTGCACGAACAGGCCGGAGCGGGAGGCGGCCAGGAACAACGCATAGACGGCAAAGGGAATGAGGAAAATTCCGATCTCGGTCAGGACCGGCCGGATCATGACGAGTAGATCCGCTCATACAGCACACGCAGCATGCCGGCCGTCGCACCCCAGATGTAGCGCTCCGCGAACGGCATCGCGTAGTAGAAGCGCTCCATGCCGCGGAATTCCTTGCTGTGCAGCTGGTGGTTCACCGGATTCATCAGGAAGGATAGCGGCACCTCGAAGGCGTCATCAACCTCCGAATGGTTGATGGTGAGCGAAAAGCCGGGCCTGACCCTCGCGACCGTCGGCAGGATGCGGAAGCCGAAGCCGGTGCCGTAGAGATCGAGATAGCCGATCGGCTCCACGAAGTCTCTGGACAGGCCGACCTCCTCCTCGGCCTCGCGCAACGCGGCATCGAGCGGCGAGGCGTCGGTCGCGTCGATCTTGCCGCCGGGAAAGGCGATCTGACCGGCGTGATCGTTGAGATGGGCCGAGCGCTGCGTCAAGAGGATGGTCGGCTCGGGATGGTCGACCACGGCAATCAGCACCGCTGCGGGGCGCACCGGCTGCTCGCGCGCGATGATCTCCAGCATCTTGTCGGTGCCGGGATCGCCCGAGGCCGGGATGATGTTGGGATCGTAGAGGCCGGGCGGCACGTCGAAGCCGAGCCGCGCCCGCGAGCGGGCGAAGAAATCGGCAGCGCCCAGCGCGACGGGTTCGCGTTCAGGCTCGCTATTGGGGATAGGCTTGTTCAAAGCGCGGCCCTCACCTGCTCCGCGTCGGCCATGGCGAAGAATTCGCCGGCCGACTCGACGCCGAACATCGGCTGGCCATCGACCATCCGCTCCTCGCCCATGTCAACCAGATCGTAATACAGCGCCCGGGTCACCTTGGCCCAGAGATCGGCGCGGACATGCAGGTAAGGCGTGAGGCCGCCGTCCGCCGCCTGCTGGAAGCGCAGCCGGTGCGCGGCATCGCATGTCACCCAATCGTCGACATTGGTGCGGAAGCTCAGCACGCGATGGTTGTCCGCGCCGTCTTTCTGCATTTCGACCGCCATGAACGGCGCATCGTCGACGCGGATGCCGACCTTCTCCACCGGCGTCACGAGGAAGTGCTTGTCGCCCTCGCGCTTCAAGATGGTCGAGAACAGGCGAACGAGGGCGTGACGGCCGATCGGCGTGCCCATGTAGAACCAAGTACCATCGGCGGCGACTCGGATGTCGAGATCGCCGCAAAACGGCGGATTCCACAAATGCACCGGAGGCAGGCCCTTTTTGGCGCCTTCGGCACCGGCAGCACTTTTGGCGGCGGCAGTCAGCCCATCAAGACCGCGCTCGGCGCTCTGCCCTTGGTTCGCCATGGTTTGCCCTGACTTTGTCACTTGGCACGATTGGTGCAGGTCTACGTTGTCGATTGGTGCTCGGTTCCATCCGGAAAAGTCCGGTGTGGAGGTCGCCACTTCGTGATGCCCTACATACCCTTAAGCCGATAAGGTGGGGATAGGTTAATTCAACGAATACATGGCCTTCCCGCAAGTCTAGCATAGGGCCCATGTGATGGCGTGACGACGCGGCAACGTGACGACGCAAGCAAGCCGCATGGCAGGCTTAAGGAGCGAGCGAAATGGCGGAGAGTGTCGAGAAACTCGAGGACGGGATCGTTCGGTCGGCCGAGCAGGTGTCGGCCCAGATTCGCGCGGCGAAGGAGGCAATCGGCTCCGTCATCTTCGGTCAGGACCGCGTCATCGAGAACACGCTGGTCACGATCCTCTCCGGCGGCCATGCGCTGCTGATCGGCGTGCCAGGCCTTGCCAAGACCAAGCTCGTCGAGACGCTCGGCGTCACGCTCGGTCTCGATGCCAAGCGCATCCAGTTCACGCCCGACCTGATGCCGTCGGACATCCTCGGCGCCGAGGTGCTGGACGAGAGCACCGCGGGCAGGCGCGCCTTCCGCTTCATCGCCGGTCCCGTGTTCGCGCAGCTCCTGATGGCGGACGAGATCAACCGCGCCAGCCCGCGCACGCAGTCGGCGCTGTTGCAGGCGATGCAGGAGCAGCACATCACCGTGGCCGGCGCGCGCCACGATCTGCCGAAACCCTTCCACGTGCTCGCGACGCAAAACCCGCTGGAGCAGGAAGGCACCTATCCGCTGCCGGAAGCGCAACTCGACCGCTTCCTGATGGAGATCGACGTCGACTATCCCGACCGCGACGCCGAGCGCCGCATCCTGTTCGAGACGACGGGCGCCGAGGAGACGCTGGCGAAGGGCTCGATGACCGCGGATGCACTGATCACCGCGCAGCGGCTGGTCCGCCGCCTGCCGGTCGGCGATTCCGTGGTGGAGGCGATCCTGTCGCTGGTGCGCTCGGCCCGTCCGGGCGAGGAAAGCGGCGAAGCCGGCAAGTTCATCGCCTGGGGCCCCGGTCCGCGCGCCAGCCAGTCCTTGATGCTCGCCGTGCGCGCCCGCGCGCTGATGGACGGACGCCTCGCGCCCTCGATCGACGACGTGCTCGACCTCGCCGAGCCCGTGCTGAAGCACCGCATGGCACTGACGTTCCAGGCGCGCGCCGAAGGCCGCACGATTCCGGACGTGATCCGGCAATTGAAGACACGGATCGGTTGATGGCCGCAGAGACCGGGCACACAGCGAAGGAGATCATCGCGATCCGACGTGCCGATGGCGAGAGCCGCACGCTCGCCGCTTCGCTGCCGCGCCTGGTGCTGGAAGCCCGCCGCGTCGCCGCCAACGTCATCCACGGCCTGCACGGCCGGCGCCGCGCCGGCTCGGGCGAGAATTTCTGGCAGTACCGCCGCTTCGTCTCCGGCGAACCGGCGCAGAACGTCGATTGGCGCCGCTCGGCGCGCGACGACCATCTCTATGTCCGCGAGCTCGAATGGGAAGCCTCGCACACGGTCTGGATCTGGCCCGACCGCTCGCCCTCGATGGCCTTCGCCTCGAAGGCTGCGCGCGAATCCAAGCTCGAGCGCACGCTGATCGTCGCCTTCGCGCTGGCCGAGCTGCTGGTGTCGGGCGGCGAACGCGTGGGCATTCCCGGGCTGATGACGCCGACCGCGAGCCGCAGCGTCATCGACAAGATGGCGCAGGCGATGCTGCATGACGACGCCGACCGCCTCAGCCTGCCGCCCTCCTTCGTTCCGTCGGCGCTGGCCGAGATCATCGTGCTGTCGGATTTCTGGTCGCCGATCTCCGAGATCGGTGCGACGCTCGCCGGGCTGTCCGGCTCCGGCGCGCATGGCACGATGGTGCAGGTCGTCGATCCCGCCGAGGAGTCGTTCCCCTATTCCGGCCGCATCGAGTTCGTCGAGCCCGAGGGCTTCGGCGTGATCACCGCCGGCCGCGCCGAGAGCTGGGCGCAGGACTACACCGCGCGCCTCGCGCTGCATCGCGACCAGATCCGCGCCGAGACATCGAGGCTGGACTGGCTGTTCACGACCCATGCGACCGACCGCTCCGCCGCCGAGCTGCTGCTGTATCTGCACGCCGGCATGCAGGTGAGCAAATCGGGCGCGCGCACCACGACCATCAAGGCGGGGCCGGCCGCATGATGGGATTACCGCTCGCCTTCACCGAACCGCTGCTCCTGATCGGCCTCGTCAGCCTGCCGGTGCTGTGGTGGCTGTTGCGCGTGATGCCGCCGCGGCCGCGCCGGATCGAGTTTCCGCCGACCCGCCTGTTGTTCGACATCGCCCCGCGCGAGGAGACGCCGTCGCGAACGCCGTGGTGGCTGACCGCGCTGCGCCTGCTCGCTGCGGCCCTCGTCATCTTCGCCGCCGCCGGGCCGATCTGGAATCCGCAGACGGGCCTCGCCGGCAGCAAGGCGCCGCTGATGATCATGCTCGACGACGGCTGGAGCGCGGCCTCGAACTGGGACGTCAGGATCAGGGCCGCCGACGAGCTGATCGCCAACGCCGACAACGAGCGCCGCGCCATCGCGCTGGTGCCGCTGTCCGAGCCGAACCGCGACATCACCCTTATACCCGCGGGCGCGGCGCGCGTGGCGCTGCGCCAGCTCGCGCCAAAGCCCTATTCGATCGACCGCGTCGACACGCTCGCTGCCGTCGATCGTTTCCTGAAAGCGACCGGCGATTGCGAGATCGCCTGGCTGTCCGACGGCGTCGACACCGGTCGCGGCGAGGAGTTCGTGGCTGGCCTCGGCAAGACCTTGGGGGATCGCAGCCTGACCATCTTCGAAGGCGGCACCTCCTCGCCGCTGGCGCTGGCGGCGGCCGAGAACGCCGCGGCGAAGATGACCGTGAAGGTGCTGCGCACCGACAGCGGCATCGCCACCGGCACCGTGCGCGCGCTGGACCAGAAGGCCTCGCCGATCGGCGAAGCGCGCTTCTCCTTCGGCCCCCAGGACAAGGAGACCGACGCCGCATTCGACCTGCCGGTCGAGCTGCGCAACGACATCACCCGGCTCGAGATCTCGGGCGAGCGCTCCGCCGGCGCGGTGCAGCTGCTCGACAAGCGCTGGCGGCGCCGCGCCATCGGCATCGTCTCGGGCTCGACCAGCGAGACCGCGCAGCCGCTGCTGGCGCCGACCTTCTATCTCACCCGCGCGCTGGCGCCGTTCGCCGACGTGCGGCTCGCCGACAAGGGCTCGCCGCAGCAGGGCATCACGCAGTTCCTGGACCAGAAGCTGCCCATGATCATCCTCGCCGATGTCGGCACCATCGCCCCTGAAATCCGCGAGCGCCTCAATGGCTGGATCGACCAGGGCGGCGTGCTGGTGCGGTTCGCAGGGCCCCGTCTCGCACAGGCCGAAGACGACCTCGTGCCGGTGAAGCTGCGCAAGGGCGGCCGCACGCTCGGCGGCAGCCTGACCTGGGAGAAGCCGCAGCATCTCGCCTCTTTCGCTGCCGACGGCCCATTCGCCGGCGTCGCGGTGCCCAAGGACGTCACCGTGAGCCGACAGGTGCTGGCCGAGCCCGATGCCGTGCTCGCCACCAAGAGCTGGGCCTCGCTGGAAGACGGCACGCCGCTCGTCACCGGCGAGCATCGCGGCAAGGGCATCGTCAGCCTGTTCCATGTCAGCGCCGACATGCGCTGGTCGGACCTGCCGATGTCGGGCATCTTCGTCGAGATGCTCAGGCGTGTGGTCGACATGTCCGGCTACACCACCAAGCCAGGCCCCGGCGTTGCCAGTGAGGCGACCACCGAAACGGTGGCGCCGCTGCACATCCTCGACGGTTTTGGCGCGTTCGGCCCGCCGCCGGCGACCGCAAAGCCGCTGCCCGCGGATTATCGCGACCGCGCCACATCAGATCATCCGCCGGGCTTCTATGGTCCGGCAGAAGGACCGCTCGCCGTGAACACGCTTGCCAGCGCCGACCGCATCGCAGCCCTGAACACCGCGGGCCTGCGCGCCCGGCATGCCACCTACACCAATGCCGAGCCGCGCGATTTGCGCGGCTGGCTGCTGTCGACCGCGCTCGGGCTGTTCCTGATCGACGCCATCATCGTCGCGCTGCTCGGCGGCGGCCTCGCCGCGCTGCTGCGCCGCCGCGCCGCGCCTGCGATAATCCTCCTCGGCCTCGTGCTCGCCGGCGTCTCGGTGCTGCCGCCGCTGCCCGCACGCGCCGATAGCGCGTCCGACGAGTTCGCGATGAAGGCGGTGTCGCAGACCCGCCTCGCCTATGTCGTCACCGGCAATGCCGACGTCGATTCCATCGTCAAGGCCGGCCTCACCGGACTGACGTTGTTCCTGGCGCAGCGCACGGCGCTGGAGGCCGGCGATCCCGTCGGCATCGATCCGGCGCACGACGAACTCGCCTTCTTCCCGCTGATCTACTGGCCGATCGTGCCCGGCGCGCCGAAGCCTCCCCAGGACGCCATCAACAGGATCGACGCCTATATGAAGCAGGGCGGCACCGTGCTGTTCGACACCCGCGACGCCTATGAGGCGCCGCCGGGCGACAACGGCGCCTCGCAGACGCCCGGCATGCGGGCCTTGCGCGACATCCTGTCCTCGCTCGACGTGCCCGAACTCGAGCCGGTGCCGCGCGAGCACGTGCTGACCAAGACCTTCTACCTGCTGCGCGACTTCCCCGGCCGCTTCAACACCGGCCAGACCTGGGTCGAGACCCTGCCGCGCGACGAGGAGGAGGACAGCGCGCAGCGCCCGGCGCGTGGCGGCGACGGCGTCTCGCCGATCATCATCACCTCGAACGATCTTGCCGGCGCCTGGGCCGTCCGGCCCGACGGCCAGTACATGCTGCCGGTGACCAGCGGCGACCCCCGCCAGCGCGAATTCGCCTACCGCGCCGGCGCCAACATCGTGATGTACACGCTGACCGGCAACTACAAGGCCGACCAGGTGCACGCACCGGCCCTGATCGAACGGCTGGGGCAATGAGCATGATCCGGAAAAGTGGAAGCCGGTTTTCCGGCGAGATCATGCGCACAACGAATAGAAGCTCGACATGAATTACGGCATCGCGTTCACGCCGCTTGTTCCCGCGATCGTCCTGTGGCTCGCGCTGGCCGCGATCGTCGTCATCGCCATCCTGCTGCTGGTGGCGCGTGCGCGCGGTGCGGCCGTGCGCGTCGCCGCGCTGGCGCTGTTCCTGCTGGCGCTCGCCAATCCCTCCTTCACCCGCGAGGACCGCGATCCCCTCACCTCTGTCGCGGCCGTCGTCGTCGACAAGAGCCCGAGCCAGAATTTCGGCAACCGCAATCGCGAGGCCGCGCAGGCGCAGGAGGCGCTGGTCGACGGCCTGAAGAAGATCAAGGGCCTCGAGGTCCGCGTCGTGGAAGCCGGACAGGCCGACGGCGAGACCGACGGCACGAGACTGTTCGGCGCCCTCGCATCGGCGTTATCGGACGTGCCGGTCGACCGCGTGGCTGGAGCGTTCCTGATCACCGACGGCCGCGTCCATGACATTCCGGCGAGCGCCGCCGTGCTCGGCTTCCAGGCGCCGGTGCACGCGCTGATCACCGGACAGAAGGACGAGCGCGACCGCCGCATCGCGATCACGGCCGCCCCGCGCTTCGGCATCGTCGGGCAGACCCAGACCATCACCTATCGGCTCGACGATCAGGGCGTCTCCGGTGAGCGCGCCAAGGTCACGGTGCGCCGCGACGGCGAAGTCATCACCGAGCGCACGCTCTCGAGTGGCCAGAGCGCGAGTGTCGACGTCGACATCAAACATGCCGGGCCTAACATCGTCGAGATCGAGGCCTCGCCGCTCGAGCGAGAGCTGACGCCGGTCAACAACCGCGCCGTCGTCGCCATCGACGGCGTACGCGACAAGCTGCGCGTGCTGCTGGTCTCGGGCGAGCCGCATTCCGGCGAGCGCACCTGGCGCAACCTGCTGAAGTCCGACGCCAGCGTCGACCTCGTGCACTTCACGATCCTGAGGCCGCCGGAGAAGCAGGACGGCACGCCGATCAACGAATTGTCGCTGATCGCGTTTCCGACCCGCGAGCTGTTCCAGCAGAAGATCAACGAATTCCAGCTGATCATCTTCGACCGCTACGCCCGGCAGGGTGTGCTGCCGATCGCCTATTTCGACAACATCGCGCGCTATGTGCGCGCGGGCGGCGCGGTGCTGGTCTCGGCCGGGCCGGACTATGCCTCCAACACCAGCATCTGGCGCACGCCGCTGGATTCGGTGCTGCCGGCCGAACCGGTCGGCGTGACCGAGAAACCGTTCTATGCGCATCTGTCCGACCTCGGCAAACGCCATCCCGTCACGCGCGGGCTGGAAGGCTCCGCATCCGAGCCGCCGCACTGGAGCCGCTTCTTCCGCACCGTCGACACCCGCAATTCCGTCAACCCGCCGGTGATGACGGGCCTCGACGGCAAGCCGCTGCTGTTCCTGTCGAGGTTCGGCGAGGGTCGCGTCGCCCTGCTGCTCTCCGACCACATCTGGCTGTGGGCGCGCGGCTATGAGGGCGGCGGGCCGCACCTCGATCTGCTCAGGCGGATGTCGCATTGGCTGATGAAGCAGCCGGACCTCGATGAGGAAGCTCTGCGCCTTCAGGTTCAGGGCAAGAATCTCGTCGTGCTGCGCCAGACCATGGCGGACAGCGTCCAACCCGTGAGCGTGACTTCGCCCTCGGGCGTGTCGCAGGATCTGACGCTGAGCGCCGGCGATCCCGGCGAGTGGCGCGCGAGCCTGCCGGCGAACGAGCTCGGCCTGTGGCAGGCGACCGACGGCACGCTGAAGGCGCTGATCAATGTCGGCCCGACCAATCCGAAGGAGTTTTCGGAGGTCACCTCGACCATCGAGACCCTGAAACCGCTGACGCAGGCGACCGGCGGCAATGCCGTGCGCGTCGTCGACGGCAACAGCGTCGAGCTGCCGCGCATCGTGCCGTCGCGCTCGGCGAGTGTCTTCGCCGGCGACGGTTGGATGGGCGTGCGCATGCGCGACGCCAGCGTGGTGAAGGGCGTCGGCGTGCTGCCGATCTTCGCCGGCCTGATCGGCCTGCTGCTGCTGCTCGGCGCGTTTGCGGCGACCTGGGCGCGCGAGGGGCGGTGAACGCCTTGGTCGCGGGGCCGTTCAACCTCTCCCGCTTGCGGGGGAGGTCGGCGCGAAGCGCCGGGTGAGGGCTTTCCCCTCTGCGAGATTGTCTCATTGCGGAAACACCCTCCCCCCAACCCTCCCCCGCAAGCGGGAGAGGGCGCGCACCTCCGTCGTTGCTCCATCAGGCCCCTCCCCATCACGTGTTAGTTGCCCGAACGACACATCGGATCGGCCGCCCGCTGCCGCCGATCCTCCCACCATTGACATCAGCCGACCGGCCGGGCGATGTTACACTATAACATCGTAGCCGCCGCGGATTGGCGCCTCGCGATGTGGGGTGGCGTCTGCAGATGAAGTGGGTCCGGTCGCATATCAGACACGGTGCACGGTTCGCGTTGTTCGCGATGCTGGTGCAATTCGCGCTGACCTTCGGCCACAGCCACTGGTTCGCCCAGGCCGCCCCCCTCGCCCAGCTCTCGCTCCAGCAGACGAACAGCGGCAAGGACATCGCTTCGGTCGACCGTGCCGCGGTCCAGAAGCAATCGCCCTCTGCCCCCGACCGGGAGCAGCCGGGCGACGACAATTGCGCGATCTGCGCATTGGTCGCGATGGCAGGCACGGTCCTGTTCGCGACGCCGCCGCTCCTGCAGCTGCCGCAGCCGATCGAGCTGCTCCATCGCACCACTGATGCCGAGTTCATCCATCTGAAATCGGCCGGCACGGCGTTCCAGCCCCGCGCCCCTCCCGCGTCCTAACTCCAGACATCGCGTGATCGCGCCCCGGCCTCGCCGCGCATCGGCTATCGCCGGGAGAAGTTGAAGTCGAATTCCGTCGCGCCGCGACGGCAGGCCGCCTCCGATCAGCACACCCATATGCGGACGGCGCCTGATGGAATCAGGACCATGTCATTTGAATTGCTACGCGTGCAGCGTCTTGCCGGAGCGAGCCTGCTCCTGCTCGGCGCCGCCGCCACCTCGGCGCTCGCCCAAGAACCCGCACAGGCGCCCGCCCAACCACCTGCGCAAGACAAGTCGTCGACGGAGATCCCGGCCGTCACCGTGACGGCGCCGAGCCCGATCGTCCGCAGGGTGGTGCCGACCCGCAGCCCGGTGCGTGTCGCCCGCAGCGGACGCGTGCGCAGCCAGCAACGCACGGCGGAGGCAACGCCGCCAGCGCCAGCTCCCGCGACGGCCGCGCCTCAGCAGGGCGTGCTGCCGATCGTGACCAACCAGTTCGCCACGGTCACCGTGGTGCCGAACGACGAGATCCGCCGCGAGGGCGGCGGCCAGCTCGGCGATTTGCTCTTTTCCAAGCCGGGCATCACCGGCTCCAGCTTCGCGCCCGGCGCCTCCAGCCGGCCGATCATCCGAGGGCTCGACGTCAATCGCGTCGGCATCGTCGAGAACGGTACCAATGGCGGCGGCGCCTCCGACCTCGGCGAGGATCATTTCGTGCCGATCGATCCGCTAGCGACCAACCAGGTCGAGGTGGTGCGCGGGCCGGCTGCGCTGCGCTACGGCTCGACCTCGATCGGCGGCGTCGTCAGCGCCACCAACAACCGCATTCCGGATGCGCCGCCGTCCTGCGCACCGTCGTTCCAGACTTACGGCCTGCCGACCAAGGCGCCGCTCGCATCAGCCGCGACATCGCCTTGCGTCACCGCGGAGACGCGCACCGCGTTCAGCTCGGTCGATCGCGGCGTCGAGAGCGGCGTGCTGCTCGACACCGGCGGCGGCAATTTCGCCTTGCATGCCGATGCCTATGGCCGCACGACCTCGGATTATGCGATCCCGAGCTATCCCTATCTGAACGATCAGTCGCGTCCCGTGAACGGCCGCCAGCCGAATTCGGCGACGCGCTCGGACGGGGGCTCGATCGGCGGCTCCTATTTCTTCCAGGGCGGCTATATCGGGGCTGCGATCACACAGAACGACTCGCTCTACCACATCCCCGGCATCGACGGCGCCGACCACCACACGCGCATCGACGGCCACCAGACCAAGATCAACGTCAAGGGCGAGTACCGCCCTGATGCGACCGCGATCGACACGATCCGCTTCTGGGCCGGCGCGACCGACTACCGGCACAACGAGATCGGCCTTGCCAATCCCGCCGATCTCAACAGCGACGGCATCAGGCAGACCTTCACCAACAAGGAGCAGGAGATCCGCACCGAGGTGCAGCTGATGCCGTTCAACGCGCGCTTCGCCGAGGTGACGACGGCGCTGGGCTTCCAGGCCGGTCATCAGGAACTGACGGCGCCGAGCCCGGACGATCCGGGCAGCCCGCTCAATGGATTGTGGGACCCGAACAACAACAACAGGGTCGCCGGTTACGTCTTCAACGAGCTGAAATTCAGCGAGACCAGCAAGGCGCAGATTGCCGGACGCATCGAGCACGTCAACCTCGCCGGGACAACGCCGGCATTCATCCCTCCCGTGTTCGACGTCAACGTCGACCCCGCCAGTATTGGTCCCGCCACGCCGCGCAATCTGAACTTCACGCCGAAGAGCGCGAGCATCGGCCTGATCCAGAATCTGCCGTGGGATTTGACCGCCAGCGTTACCGGTCAATACGTCGAACGCGCGCCGAAGCCGGCCGAGCTGTTTTCACGCGGGGCCCATGATGCCACGGCCACCTTCGATATCGGCAATCCGAATCTCGGCATAGAAACCGCAAAATCGATCGAGGTCGGGTTACGGCGTGCGACAGGGCCGTTGCGATTCGAACTCACCGGCTACTACACGAAGTTCAACGGCTTCATATTCCGCCGGTTGACTGGCAACACATGCGACAGCGCGGCTTGTGTGGACATAGCCAATCCGGACCAGCTCGAGCTTATGCAAGCGAGATATTCACAGCGCGACGCGATCTTCCGCGGCGGCGAGTTCCAGTCGCAGCTCGATGTCGGCGCGTTCCGCGGTGGCATATGGGGCATCGAGAACCAGCTCGACCTGGTCCGCGCCACCTTCACCGACGGCACCAACGTGCCGCGCATTCCACCCGTGCGACTGGGCGGCGGCGTGTTCTGGCGCGACGACAACTGGCTGATGCGCGTCAACCTGTTGCATGCCTTCGCGCAGAACAACATCGCCCCGATCGCGGAGACGCCGACGCCGGGCTACAATCTGCTGAAGGCCGAGGTGAGCTACAAGACCAAGCTCGACCGCAACTGGTTCGGCGCGCGCGAGATGACGGCCGGCATCGTCGGCAACAATCTCCTCAACGAGAGCATCCGCAACTCCGTGTCCTACACCAAGGACGAGGTCTTGATGCCCGGCATCGGCGTGCGGGCATTCGCGAACTTCAAGTTCTGATCCGCTCCGGCCAGGACCTAAAGGGCCCCGGTAAACTTCATCCCGCGATTTGCCGGGCTGTCTCCCCGATCGTCATTGCGAGGAGCCCTTGCGACGAAGCAATCCAGACTGCCTCCGCAGAAGATTCTGGATTGCTTCGCGCGCTCGCAATGACGGAGTATGAGGCAACACCGTGCATCCAACTCACGGATTCGTAGCCCGCACGCCGTTATTTCCGCGCCTTGCTCCAGTCGGGACCGACCGCGCCCGACACGCCCTCGAAGGCGCCGTCGACGAGCTCGAACACCAGGATGCGGGCGGCATCGACCGGGCCCGGCATGGTGACGCGGCCCTTGGGCACCTGCTTGAAGCCGACGCGGCTGTAATAGGGCTCGTCGCCGACCAGCAGCACCAGGCGGTGACCCCGCTCCTTGGCGTCCTTCAGCGCGCGCTCCATCAACAGGCGGCCGATGCCGCGGTCGCGGAAAGGCGGTTCGACGGTGAGCGGACCGAGCAGCAGCGCCGGCGTGTCGCCGACCAGCACCGGCAATTGCCTGACCGAGCCCACCAGCAGCGTGCCGATGCGGGCCGTGAAGGACAGCTCAAGCAGATGGTCGACGTGCTCGCGGATGCGATAGGCGCTGAGCACGAAGCGGCCGGGGCCGAAGGTGCGCTCGTGCAGCCGTTCGATCGCCTGGGCGTCGCCGGCCGCTTCGGGAAGGATGGTCAGTGAGAGATCGTTCATGTCGGCATGCGTCTTCGAGCGAAGTGGACCCGGGCTCGCGTCATGAAAACGCGTCGATAAGGGAAGCGGAATAACATCTCGGAGGGCTGCGGTCCATCGGGCTCATACCGGGCCGAACTACCGGCCGTGCTGCGGCCGAGGATGGCCGCGAACAGCAGCGTCAAGAGCACAGCATCGCAATCGGGAGGTAATACTGCGTGAAGGATCGATCCAGTTCCGATAACGGAATGCTGCGCAACTTGCCCGCGAGCCTCACCGCCAAACCGCGTCACCGCCACGTCGCAATCAGCGGCCGGCCGTCCAGCACCTCGGCGATTCGTTGCCTTGTGCCGAGCGTCGTCCCCTCGGGAAGCGCATTGATCGCGAAGAACGCGCATTCGACGATCTCGTAGTTGGGCGCGGGCAGCCTGTCCTGGCTGAACTGCCTGACGACGTAGACCGCGACGTGGTCGCGGCGGGAGATGTGGCTGTTGAGGAAGATGCCGTGCAGCACGGGCTCGCCCGTGAGATCGATGTCGCCCTCCTCCTTGAGCTCGCGGCGCATCGCCTGCTCCATGGTCTCGCCGAGATCGACGCCGCCGCCGGGCAGATACCAGCCGCTGATGTAGCTGTGCCTGACCAGGAACACCCGGTTCTCGGCGTCCAGCACAACGGCGCGGACGCCGAGGGTCATGCCGCGCACCAGCAGGAAATAGAGGTGGAAGATCCGCCGCAGCAGCGGCTCGAATTTGCGTCGAACGCGGTTCAGGCGCTGCCCCATCAGATTCTCTCAGGTCCCCTCGTCAGGCTCGGCTTGCGCAGTCTTCGCGACCTTGCCATTACGGTGGACGAATAGCGAGGCAATCGCGCGCCATGGCCCCCTTCACGCTCGCCCATCTGTCCGACCCGCATCTGGCGCCGCTGCCGAAGCCGCGGCTGGTCGAGCTCGCCGGCAAGCGCGCGCTCGGCTACATCAACTGGACGCGCAACCGCCACAAATACCAGCGTCGCGAAGTGCTCGACGCCCTCGTTGCCGACATGAAGGCCCAGGCGCCCGACCACATCGCGGTGACAGGCGATCTCGTCAATCTGGCGCTGGAGGCCGAGTTCGCCCCCGCGCGCGCCTGGCTCGACGAGGTCGGACCGCCCGACCGCGTCACCACGATTCCCGGCAATCACGACGCCTATGTCCGCGCGACCCTTCACCGCTTCGGCGAGACCTTTGCACCCTATCTCACGGGCGACGACGGCCGCACCGGTTTTCCTAGCGTGCGCCGGCGCGGGCCGCTGGCGCTGATCAGCCTGTCGACGGCGGTGCCGACCCTGCCGCTGATGGCGACGGGCACGCTCGGGCGCGATCAGCTCGCCGCGCTCGAGCAGGTGCTCGACCGGCTCGCAGCCGAGGACGTCTTCCGCGTGTTGCTGGTGCATCATCCCCTCAAGTCTGCTGCGCGTCAGAAGCGGATGACGGACTCTGCCGATCTGCTCGCGCTGTTGAAGCGCCACGGCGCCGAACTGATCCTGCACGGGCACGACCACATCCATTCGACGATGTGGTTCGAGGGGCCCAACGGCAACATTCCCGCGGTGGGCGTGCCCTCGGCCTCCGCGCTCGCGCACGGACGCTATCCGGCGGCGGCGTACAATCTGTTCAGGATCGAGAAGGACAACGCCGGCTGGCGCTGCGAGCAGACGGTGCGAGCGCTCGGGGCGGGGTTTCAGATCGGGCCGATCAAGCAGGCGAGATTGATCTAATTCACCGTCATCGCGCGCGCAGCGAAGCAATCCAGAGTCCCTCCGTGGAAAGATTCCCGCATTGCTTCGCTGTGCTCGCAATGACGGCGGAGAGAGCGTCACCAGCCCCGCAAGACCGCCAGCGCGGCGACCCCGAACAACGCGGCCGCACCAAGCACAAAGCCGAATAGAAACGGCCAGACCCGCGAGCGGCGCGGCGGCTCGGCGGCCGGGGCTTGCGGTTCGGGCGGGACCACCATCGCATGCTCGCGCTCGATCATGCGGCGGGCGACATAGTCGGTGACGGCATCGACGATCACCGCGGTGTCGTGCGATTCGGCGAGCACGATGCGGCCGAAGCGGGTGTCCTGGACGAAACGATACATCCGCTTGTCGCGCCCCATCATGATGTGGGCGACGACATCGATCCAGAGCCTCGGCGTGTCGCCCTGGCTGATGCCGCGGTCGAACAGGTCGATCTGCTCCGGCACCTGGGCGAACAGCGGATCGAGCGCGTCGTTGAGGATCTCGAGCCGCGCCACCTCGGCGTCGCGGAGGTCGACGACGACGCCGGTCCGGTCCGCGGCCTCGATCCGTGCGCGCAGCAGCGCATCACGCAGCCGCACCGGGCGCGGCTGGCTGGGATGGGTTCCGCTGGTCTCGGGCTCTGACATTGTCGGCCTCGTCCTCGACTTATCCCCGTTAACCTATCAGCAACCAAACCCCGCGCAAAGGGCACATAATTCCAGATACTTACGGCGCCCACAGGCGACAGACCTGTGCCAAAAACAGACGATCCCACCCAGGCAGAGCCTGGATGGGACCATCCGTCCTTGGACGTCTTCTTCTTCTTAAGTCAGGTCGGCAACCGGCCCTCAGGCCGAGACGCGCGACGGCTCTTCCACGATCGAGAAGCGGACGCCGGCCTTGTGGCGGCTCTCTTCCGACACCTCGCGCCAGCAGTCCTCGGCTTCCTTGCGGGTCTTGAACGGACCTTTGACCTGGGCCGAGCCTTCCACGAGCTTGTGGAAGTTCATCGAACCGAACTCGCCGCCGATCACCCAGAAATTGCTGCCTTTGGTCATTGTCAGTCTCCTCTCGAACTCGCGTGGTGCGTTAGCCGAACTGGTTCATGGTGTTGTGGACGCCGCCCGCCTTCAGCGCGGCTTCGCCCGCGAAGTACTCCTTGTGGTCGTCGCCGATGTCGGAGCCGGCCATGTTCTGGTGCTTCACGCAGGCGATGCCCTGACGGATCTCGGCCCGCTGGACGTTCTTGACGTAGCCGAGCATGCCCTGCTCGCCGAAATACTCGCGGGCGAGGTTGTCGGTGGACAGCGCGGCCGTGTGATAGGTCGGCAGCGTGATCAGGTGGTGGAAGATGCCGGCGCGCTTGGCCGAATCCGCCTGGAAGGTGCGGATGCGCTCGTCGGCTTCCTTCGCCAGCGGGGTATCGTCGTACTCCGCCTTCATCAGCTCGGCACGGTTGTACTTGCTGACGTCCTGGCCCGCTTCCTTCATTGCGTCGTAGACCTGCCAACGGAAGTTGAGGGTCCAGTTGAACGACGGGGAGTTGTTGTAGGCGAGCTTGGCGTTCGGCACGACCTTGCGGATGCGGTCGACCATGCTGGCGATCTGCTCGATATGCGGCTTCTCGGTCTCGATCCAGAGCAGGTCGGCGCCGTTCTGCAGCGAGGTGATGCAGTCGAGCACGCAACGGTCCGCACCGGTGCCGGGACGGAACTGGTAGAGGTTGGAGGGCAGCCGCTTCGGCCGCATCATCTTGCCGTTGCGGTTGATGATGACGTCGCCGTTCCTGGCGTTCTCCGGCGTCACTTCCTCGCAATCGAGGAAGCTGTTGTACTGGTCGCCGATGTCGCCGGGCTTGTGGCTGACGGCGATCTGCTGCGTGAGGCCGGCGCCGAGCGAGTCGGTGCGGGTCACGATGATGCCGTCTTCGATGCCGAGCTCGAGGAAGGCGTGGCGGCAGGCGCGGATCTTCGCAAGGAAGACGTCATGCGGCACCGTGACCTTGCCGTCCTGGTGGCCGCACTGCTTCTCGTCCGAGACCTGGTTCTCGATCTGCAGCGCGCAGGCACCCGCCTCGATCATCTTCTTGGCGAGCAGGTAGGTCGCCTCCGCATTGCCGAAGCCGGCATCGATGTCGGCGATGACGGGGACGACATGGGTCTGGAAGTTGTCAATCTTCTCGATCAGCTCCTTCTCGCGGATCTCGTCGCCTTCCTTGCGCGCCTTGTCGAGGCTGCGGAAGATGTCATTGAGCTCGCGCGCGTCCGCCTGACGCAGGAAGGTGTAGAGCTCCTCGATCAGGGCCGGCACCGAGGTCTTCTCGTGCATCGACTGGTCGGGCAGCGGACCGAACTCGGAGCGCAGCGCCGCGATCATCCAGCCCGAGAGATACAGGTAGGTGCGATCGGTCTTGCCGCCGAAGTGCTTCTTGACCGAGATCAGCTTCTGCTGCGCGATGAAGCCGTGCCAGCAGCCGAGGGATTGCGTGTACTTGGTCGGATCGTTGTCATAGGCCGCCATGTCGGCCCGCATCAGCGCCGCGGTGTAGCGGGCGACGTCGAGGCCGGTCTTGAAGCGATTCTGCAGGCGCATGCGCGCGACCGCCTCGGCCGTCACCCCGTTCCAGGTCGGCTTGGTCTCGAGGAGCGCCTGGGCCGCCTTGATCTCGTCTTGATACGAGGCCGGGCGCTGGAGCGCGTTGATGCCGCGGGGCTGGTAATTCATGTGCCTATCCTTTCGCTGACGATGGCCGATGACAGGTCATCGACATTCTTGACAATGCATTGCGAGATGCGTGTCAGGAGCTAAACGCCAAAACGCAAACTTCGTATAGATGGCTTGTTTTTTATTGGTGATGTCATGTAACATCAGAACATGTAATAGCTGTTATTTTGTAAATCCTGTAAAGTATAGGTCAGCAGGTCTGTCCTTGATGCGTCTGGAGATCTGAGACATGCCCGCCAAGTCCGCTATTTTCCCCCTCGACGCGGGGAGAGGCGAAGAAGGGAGCCGGTGATGCCCGCCGAGTCCGGGAAGAAACTGTTCGTCGGCCCGCGCTTCCGGCGGATCCGGCAGCAATTGGGGCTGTCGCAGACCCAGATCGCCGAGGGGCTCGGGATCTCGCCGAGCTACGTCAACCTGATCGAGCGCAACCAGCGCCCGGTGACGGCGCAGATCCTGCTGCGGCTGGCCGAGACCTACGATCTCGACCTGCGCGACCTCGCCACCGCCGACGAGGACCGCTTCTTCGCCGAACTGAACGAGATCTTCTCCGACCCCCTGTTCCGCCAGATCGACGTACCCAAGCAGGAGCTGCGTGACCTCGCCGAGCTCTGCCCCGGCGTCACCCACGCGCTGCAGCGGCTCTACGCGGCCTATACCGAGGCGCGCCAGGGCGAGACGCTGGCCGCCGCCCAGATGGCCGACCGCGACGTCGGCACCCGCTACGAGGCCAATCCGGTCGAGCGCGTGCGCGAGCTGATCGAGGCCAACCGCAACTATTTTCCGGAACTGGAGCAGGCCGCGGAAAATCTGCGCGACGAGCTGAACGTGCCGGCCGAGGGCCTTTATGCGGCGCTCGCCACGCGCCTGCGCGAGAAGCATTCGATCCAGACCCGGATCATGCCGGTCGACGTGATGCGCGAGACGCTCAGGCGTTTCGACCGCCATCGCCGGCAGCTCCTGATCTCCGAGCTGGTCGATCCGCCCGGCCGCGCATTCCAGCTCGCCTTCCAGCTCGGGCTTGGCGAATGCGCGCAGCATCTGGAGACGATCATCGGCCGTGCGGGCCCGCTCGACGATGCACCGCGGCGGCTGTTCCGCATCACGCTCGGCAACTACTTCGCGGCCGCCGTGATGATGCCCTATCCCGCGTTCCTCGCGGCCGCCGAAGCGCTCAACTACGACATCCACGTGCTGGCGCAGCGCTTCAACTCCGGCTTCGAGCAGGTCTGCCACCGCCTCACCACCCTTCAGCGGCCGAACGCGCGCGGCATTCCGTTCTTTCTCCTGCGCGTCGACAATGCCGGCAACGTCTCCAAGCGCTTTTCCTCCGGCACGTTCCCGTTCTCGAAATTCGGCGGCACCTGTCCGCTGTGGAACGTGCACTCGACCTTCGACACGCCGGATCGCCTGCTCAAGCAGGTGATCGAGCTGTCCGACGGCACGCGCTATTTCTCGATCGCGCAGATGGTGCGCCGCCCGGTCGCGCCGCATCCGCTGCCGCAGCCGCGCTTCGCGATCGGCCTCGGCTGCGAGATCCGCCACGCCGCGCGCCTGACCTACGCCGCCGGCATGGATTTGGAGAAAACCGAGGGCACGCCGATCGGCGTCAACTGCCGCCTCTGCGAGCGTGAAAACTGCGCCCAGCGCGCCGAGCCGCCGATCACGCGCACGCTGATTTTGGACGAGACGACGAGAAGGGTGAGTTCGTTCGCGTTCTCGAATGCGCGGGAGTTGTGAGCGCGGCTGCATCCACGTCATTGCGAGCGAAGCGAAGCAATCCAGACTGTCTCCGCGGTGACAGCCTGGATCGCTTCGTCGCCAGCGCGCAATTGCTTCGCAATTTTGTCGCGGGCTCCTCGCAATGACGAAGGGCCTATGCCAGCGTATGCACGATCACCGGCCCGGCCACGGCGCGCGCGTCGCCGGCGAGCAGCGGGCCGAGATCCTTCTCGATCCAGGCGATGGCGCGCTTGTTCGCCTCCTCCGCCTGCTCGAACTTGTCGAAGATCGAGATCGCGGTGACCGTGTCGTCGCCGGCATAGACGACGTAATAGGCGCGGAAACCGTCGACGTCGCTAATGATCGGAACGGCGCCGTCCTTGATGCGACGGGTCAGCTCTTCCGCACTCCCGCTTTTCGCCTTGGCCTGACGGATGGCGGCATACATGGCATCCTCCCCTTCCGGCTGTCTGGACTTTCGGGCCTCGTGCCCGGCGACGATGTTACGCCGAAGTGCGTCGCCGATCCACGCTTGGTTAACCCGGGACTAATCCGCCCTCGCGATCTGCAACCAACGGTTAAGCACGCCTCAACATCGCTGCCTTAGTCTCGCCCCACTCACTTTTCGCAAACAACGGCGGCCTATCCTGCCGGGCGAAGTGACATCAGGGGGTTCATCATGCGCATTGCGTTGCTGCTGACCGCGACCATTGTCGGCGCGCTCTTTGCCAATCCATCCAATGCCGGTTCGCTCGATGCCGACGCGGCGCAGGTCCTGCCGCCGGGCTTCCAGAGCTATCGCGGCTACATGTTCGACATTTCCGAGAACCGCGACCGCAAGGACGTCGACAAGCTCACCGAGAACCTGAAGAGCCAGATCGACGTCGTCGAAGGCGTCGGCCTCTCCCCGCGGGTGCTGCGCTTCTTCCACACCGTTCCGATCGTCGCGAGCGAGCTCGCCTGCCTCGACGAAGGCGCCGCCACCGCCTGCTACGGCCGGGTCACGCCGGACATGCAGCGCACCGCGCCCCGGACCCTGACGGTCTGGGATCCCGCCAAGCAGCGCTGGACCAATCCGAATGCCGTCGACCTTGCGGTCGATTCGGGCCTCGGCGTGATCTTGCTGCGGCCGGACATGATGCGCTACGAGAAGGAAGCGGTACTGCTGCACGAGATGCTGCACGCCTTCCACGCGCGGCTGCTGCCGGACGGCTACGCCAACAAGGGCGTGATCGGCCATTATGCCCTGGCCAAGTCCAAGGACATGCTGCCCAAGGGCTCCTATGCGATGAAGAATCCGATGGAGTTCTTCGCCGTGACCGCCAGCATCTTCCTGTCCGGAAAGAGCGAATTCCACGACCCCAAGTCGCGCGAGACGCTCAAGGAGAAGATGCCGGACTATTACAAATATCTGGTCGGCGTATTCGGCTTCGACCCAGACCCGGCAGCGTCGAGCGGCCCGGTTGCCTCGCTGAAGTGAGGCGGAAACACCGCCGAGCAATAGAGCCGCGCAAAATGCGCGGCTTTGTTGTTTTGGGACCGGAAGCTGCGGATGACGGGCGGCCGCCGATTGCCAAGGCGGGGCCCGATCTGCATAGTCCCGCCCGCATCGATACCTGCTTTCAAGAGGATGGAAGAACATGGCGGACGCCGACCTGGATGTCGTGATCCGGCAACTGGCCAGACAGCTGCATACGGGCCTGATGACCCGCGCGAAGGAGCGGCGGGATCGCTTCAACGGCCTCGCGGCCAAGGCCAAGGGCAAGGAGACCGGCGACCGCTTCAAGATGATGGCCAAGGCCACCATGGAGCAGGCCACCGCCGCCGCCAAGCGACTGCAGATGTCCGCCGACAACGTCGCCGACAGCTACGCCCGCGCGATGCGCCTCGCCGCCAGCACGCCGGTTGCGGTGAAGGTCGGGAAGAAGGAAGAGAAGCCGGCGAAGAAGGCTGTCAAGGTGAAAAAGGCGAAGGCCAGGAAGGCGAAGTAAGTTCTTTCTTCCTTCTCCCCTTGCAGGGGGAGAGGGTAAGAACGCCAGAACTACGCAAATTCCATCATCGCCTCGGCACGGCGATCGGCTCGGCGCTGGCGAGTTCGGCGAGCTTGGCGCGCGCGGCTTCGCGGGTGCGGATGTCCTTGCCGGCCGGCAGCGTCAGGGCAGCTTCGAAATCGGCGCGCGCATCGTCGACCTGGCCGCGGGCGAGGAACGCAAGGCCCCGATCGAGCCGGGCTTGTGCGTCCGAGGGGTCGAGGCGCACCGCCGTGTTGTAGCTCAGGATGGCGCGATCGAGATCGCCGGTGGCCGCGAGCGCGAGGCCGCGGTGGTGATAAGGCGCGGCGTGCTTGGGATCATGCGCGATCGCCTCGTCATAATCCTCGATGGCCAGTTCCAGATCACCGTTCTGCCGGCGTGCGAGCGCGCGGTCGCGATAGAGCGAGGCGCGGTTGGGATTGAGGTGGATGGCCTCGTCGAAATCGGCGATCGCCCGACGAAAGTCGCCGTGGCGCAGCGCGATCCGCCCGCGCCCCTCATAGGCAAAGGCGATCAGCGAGCCGCGCAGCGGCGAGAAGCCGATCACGGCCGCGCAGATATCAGGATCGTCCGCGTCCCCGCAATTGACCACCATATGCGTGGACAGGCCAATGAGCACGGCCAGGACGATCAGCAATGGTACGGCAACTCTGGTCATCTTCGACGCCGGCCGACATTGCGCCGGCCACGCATCCCCTTTCGAAGCAAATCTCACGGGGGGGTGTTAACACCCGCCGCAATGATCCTGTGTGCGCCAGGTCACAAAGCCCCGCGCGAATCCCGGCCGGTTCCGTCAACCCCAGGGACCGCGTGACGGACCACGGGAAGGACCGCGCCAGGACGAGGAGCGGCCCCAGGGGCCTTGCGGCGGATAGTTCTCGTTGGCGCCCAGCGACGGCGCCGCATGCGCGCCAAGCTCGGCGGCGAGCTGTTGAAGCGCAGCGATACGGTTCTGCGTCGAGGGATGGGTGGTGAAGAGATTGTCCACGCCGTGGCCGGACAGCGGATTGATGATGAACATGTGCGCCGTCGCGGGATTGCGCTCGGCCTCGTAGTTCGGGACCTGGTGCGCGGCGCCCTCGATCTTCATCAGAGCCGAGGCGAGCCACATCGGCTGGCCGACGATGCGGCCGCCGAGATTGTCCGCCGCATATTCGCGGGTGCGGCTGATCGCCATCTGCACCAGCATGGCGCCGATCGGCGCCAGGATCATCAGCAGGATCGAGCCGACGATGCCCGGGCCGCTGTTGTTGTCGCGATGACCGCCGAAGAACATGCCGAACTGGGCGAGCATGGAGATCGCGCCAGCGATGGTCGCGGTAACAGTCATCAGCAGCGTGTCGTGATGCTTGATGTGGGCGAGCTCGTGCGCGATCACGCCGGCGAGCTCCTCGCGGCTGAGCTGGTGCATCAAGCCGGTGGTGACGGCGACCGCGGCATTCTCGGGATTGCGGCCGGTCGCGAACGCATTCGGCTGCGCTTCGTCCATCACGAACACGCGCGGCATGGGCAGCGAGGCGCGGCCGGCAAGCTCGGCGACGAGACCGAACAGCTCCGGCGCGCTGGCGCGGTCGACCTCGTGGGCCCCGTACATCGAGAGCACCATGCGGTCGGAGTTCCAGTAGGTAAAGAGATTGGTTGCGGCAGCGATCACGAGCGCGATCATGGCACCGGAGGCGCCGCCGATCAGATAGCCCACGCCCATGAACAGGGCGGTGAGGCCTGCGAGCAGCATTGCGGTACGAAGATAGTTCATGGCCGTCTCCTGGGGCGGCCGCGGGCAAGCCTCCGGCCGGCACCGTCGAGGTATGGATGCGGGCAGCCACTGCAAGGTTCGTGCGTCGCCGGGCCGCAGATAGATGGATGCCTAGCCTTTCCCGCCCAGCTATTGTAGAAAAACACACGCACAGGATTAGCAACTTGGAAAGTACAGCCTGGGCTAATCTGCGGTAACCGGGCACGCTGCACGGCCTTTGCGCATTGACCGGTTCCGTTGACCTCCCGTCAGCAAGGTGACCGTCATGGCAGACCGCTCGCGCGCCGCTTCCGTCGACCCCGCCGCTCCCTCCTCTCAAGACACAAAGACCGAGGCCAAGGGATTGCAGGAGGCGCTGCACGAGCAGCTGTTCGCCAACGGCGACCACGGTCATTCGCCCGAGGCGAAGACCACGGCGGAATCGCAGCCGCGCTGGCCGCATCTGCGGCGTGGCGCCAAGATCGCCATCGGCCTTGCCCTCCTCGCGGTCTTCGGCTGGTTGCCGCTGCGGGCGATATGGGAATATTCGAGCGTCGAGGCCGTGCTGAATTCCCGCCTCGTCACCCTGCGCACGCCGGTCGGCGGGCGCGTGGTCGCCACCCAGCGCCTGACCAATCAGGCCAGGTTAGACGCCGGCGCCGTGGTCCTGCGCGTCGTCAACTCGCGCGGCGACCGCACCCGGCTCGACGATCTCCGGCGCCAGAAATCGCGCCTCGAGAACGAGCGGCCGAGCCTCGCCGCCAAGCTTGCCTCCGCGCAGGCAGCACAGAAGGACCTGGCACGGCAGGCCGCGCAATTCCGCGACGGGCGCGTGCTGCAGCTCGAGGCCCGCATCGCGGAGATCCAGACCTCGATCGAGGCGGCCGCGGCCCGGCGGGACGAGGCCAGCGCCGCCGTCGAGCGCGCCTCCTCGCTGGCGAAAACCGGCAACGTCTCGACCGTCGAGCTGGCGCGGCTGACGCGCGAGCTCTCGGTGTCACAGCAGACCGAGCTCGGTGCGCGCAAGCGGCTGGATGCAGCGAAGGTCGAGCTCACCGCGGCACGGAGCGGCTCCTTTCTCGGCGACAGCTACAACGACCGTCCGAGCTCGGTGCAGCGCGAGGAGGAGATGCGCCAGCGTGCCGGCGATCTCGAGGCCGACCTCGCACGCATCGACACCGAGATCGCCTGGCTCGCCAACGAGATCATCGTCGAAGAGGTCCGCTTTGCCGATCTCTCCGAGGCCAACATCACGACACCTGTCGCAGGCCGCATCTGGGAGATGATGACTTCGCCGGGCGAGGACGTGCAGGCCGGACAGCCGCTGCTCAAGGTGCTCGATTGCGGCAGCGCCGTCATCACGGCCAACGTCACCGAGAATGTCTACAACCGCCTGCAGCTCGGTGACCGCGCGACGTTCGAGCCGAACGACGGCGGCGCGCCGATCTCCGGCACCGTGGTCAATCTGACCGGCGCCGCCGGCGCGCCGGCCAATCTCGCCATCAATCCCGACGCGCTGAGCAAGGAGCCGTATCGCGTAACCGTTGCGCTCGCCGATGCCGCCGCCCACGGCTGCACGGTGGGACGCACCGGCCGCGTCGTGTTTGCAAGGCAAGAGACCGCGCCGTGACGGCGGCGCTGACGCCCGGCCTGATCGCGCTCGGCGCCTTCATGGCGATCGTGCCGCTGCTCCGGCGCGAGAGCACGATGGCGCGCTCGTTTCTGGCCGTGGTATCGCTCGTTCTGCTGCTGCGCTATCTCCACTGGCGTGCGACTGCAACGCTGCCGCCACCGCACCTGACGGCGGATGCCGTGATCGGCTATCCCTTCATGCTGCTGGAGGCGGCCTCGCTGGTTGCGGTCGCGCTGTCGCTGCTGTTCCTCAGCCGCACGCTCGACCGCACCAAGGCGGCCAGGATCGACGGCCGCGCACGAGATCCGCACGCGCCGCTGATCGACGTTTTCATCTGCACCTACAACGAGGAGCGTTCGATCCTCGAGCGCACCATCATCGGCGCGACCGGCATGGAGTACGGCCATTATCGCGTCTGGGTGCTCGACGACGGCCGGCGGCCCTGGCTACGCCGGCTCGCCGGCGAACTCGGCTGCCACTACCTGACCCGGCCCGACAACCGCCACGCCAAGGCCGGCAACATCAACCATGCGCTCCGGCATGTCGGCGCGCTGCCGGAGCCGCCGGTCTTTGTGGCCATTCTCGACGCCGATTTCGTGCCGCGGCCCGATTTACTGGCGCGGACCATCTCGCTGATGGATGATCCCTCGGTCGGCGTGGTGCAGACGCCGCAGCACTTCATCAATCCCGACCCGATCCAGACCAACCTTGCCGCGACCGACGTCTGGCCGGACGAGCAGCGCTTCTTCTTCGATATCCTGATGCCGGCGAAGGACGCCTGGGGCGTCGCCTTCTGCTGCGGCACCTCATCCCTCATTCGCTATGAAGGGTTGGTGCGGATCGGCGGCTTTCCAACCGACTCGGTGACGGAAGACTATCTCGTCACGCTGCGCCTGAAGGAATGCGGCCTCACCACGATCTATCTCAACGAGCGATTGACGATCGGGCTCGCTCCGGAAGGGCTGAAGGAATACATCACCCAGCGCGCCCGCTGGTGCCTCGGCCTGATGCAGATCGTGCGCGGCCGCAGCGGACCGCTGTCGCAGCAGTCGAAGCTTTCCTTCATCGACCGGCTCTCGCTGGTCGATGCCTTCATGAGCTGGGCCGCGGTCTACACCTCGAAAGTCGCGGGCCTGATCGTGCCCTGGCTGTTCCTGTTGTTCGGCATCAAGGCGGTGCAGGCGGACCTCACCGAGCTGTTGCGCTTATTCCTACCGTTCTATGTCTGGCACGGCCTCACCATGACCTGGCTGTCGCGCGGCCGTTCGCTCGCCATGATGACCGATGTCTCGCAACTGATCGCCGCGCCCGCCGTGCTGAAGGCGGTGGCAGCCGGCCTGCTGAAGCCGCAGGGGCACAAGTTCAAGGTCACTGCGAAAGGCGGCGACCGCGACAACAGATTCGTCGAATGGCCCTTGCTGCGAATCTATGGCACCACGCTCCTCATCACGCTCGCTTCGATCGCCTATGCCTTCATCCTGCATCTGCGCGGCGAGAACATCGCCTATGGCGGGCTGGCGCTGGCATGGAGCCTCTACAACGCGGTCATCCTGACCGTGGTCTGCTTCGTCTGCATCGAGCAGCCGCGCAAGCGCAAGGCGGAGCGCTTTCAGCGCAACGAGCCGGTGCTGCTGCGCCAGGACGGCAGGTCGCATCTGGCGCGGCTCGCCGACATCTCGATCACCGGCGCCCGGCTGATCGATCCCGATCCCCCGGCGCCCGGCAGCACGATCGACTGCCGCATCTACGGCCGCTCGATCGCGGCGATCGTGGTGCGGCGGACGACCGACGGATTCGCGGTGCGCTTCGAGGAGGGCATGGACACGCGCGTGCATGCGATCAGGGCGTTCTATGCCGGCGAGTATGTGCGCGCCTACCAGGGCGTCAAGGCGCTCCCGGTCGGCAAGGCGCTGCTGATGCGGCTGTTTGGATAGGCCTGATCTTTTCGGAAAACGGCTTCGCACTTTTCCGGATCATGCTTTAGACTTCGGGCGAATCCACGCCTGCCTCCCCGCCGGAACCCCTATGCTCCAGACCCGATTTGCGATCGCGGCCGTCGCGCTCCTCGCTTGCTCCACGACCGTCTCTGCCCAGTTCGCAGCGCCTCCCGCAAGACCCGCGGCGCCCAAGGCGACCGCGCCCTCGCCGCGCGCTGCCTCGTGCCATAACGGCGCGAGCTTCGATCGCTTCCTCGCCGACGTGAAGAGCAAGGCCGTCGCGGCCGGCGTCTCGCAGCGAACGATCGCGGAGGCTTCGCCCTACCTCGTCTACGACCAGGGCATCGTCAACCGCGACCGCGGCCAGCGCGTGTTCGGCCAGCTCTTCACCGAGTTTGCGGGACGCATGGCCGCGCCCTATCGCATGCAGAACGGCCAGCAGCACATCAGGAACCACGCCTCTGCATTCGCGCGCGCCGAAAAGGAATACGGCGTGCCGCCGGCGGTGATCGCCGCGTTCTGGGGCCTGGAGAGCGATTTCGGCGCCAACATGGGCAATCTGCCGACGCTGAAATCGCTGGTCTCGCTCGCCTACGATTGCCGCCGCTCGGAGATGTTCGTGAACGAGACCATCGCCGCGCTGAAGATCATCGATCGCGGCGATCTCACACCCGAGGAGATGGTCGGCTCCTGGGCCGGCGAGCTCGGACAGACGCAATTCCTGCCGACCCACTACGTCAATTACGCCGTCGATTACGACGGCGACGGACGGCGCGATCTTCTGCGCAGCGAGGACGACGTGATCGGCTCGACCGCGAACTACATCGCCAACGGCTTGAAGTGGCGGCGCGGCGAGCCGTGGCTGGAGGAGATCAAGGTGCCGCAGAACCTGCCGTGGGAGCAGACCGATCTCAGCGTGCAAGAGCCGCGCTCGAAATGGGCGCAGCTGGGCGTCAGCTATCCCGACGGCCGGCCGCTGCCGAACGACAATCTTGCGGCCTCCGTGCTGCTGCCGATGGGACGGACCGGTCCTGCCTTCATGGCGTATGCGAATTTCGCCGCCTACACCGAGTGGAATAACTCGCTGATCTATTCGACCACCGCGGGCTATCTCGCCACCCGGATTGCGGGCGCTGCCCCGATGCGCAGGCCGGCCGCGCCGGTCGCGCAGCTGCCGTTCAACGAGCTCAAGCAATTGCAGCAGCTTCTGGTCCAGGCCGGCTTCAATGTCGGCAAGATCGATGGCGTGCTCGGCCAGCAGAGCCGCGCGGCCGTGAAAGCGATGCAGATCAAGTACGGCCTGCCTGCGGATTCCTGGCCCACCGCCGAGCTGCTCGCCCGCATGCGCGGCAGCACGGCGCAGGCGCAGCCCCAGGCGACGATCCGGTAAACCTTTCCCCTGTCATGCCCCGGCTCGACCGGGGCATCCAGTACGCGGCCTATCGATTCAACCACAGCTGTCTCGGCGTACTGGATCGCCCGGTCAAGCCGGGCGATGACAGTGAGGGTGTGGCGGCGATGACGCCGAAGAAGGTGGCGCGACAGAATTTTCGCATCGCACAATCCGCTTTCGCGATTGTATTTTTCCATGAGCCTCCCATGTGAGTGACTCAGGTTTTCTCCTGAGATTTCTCCATCATTGAAGCGAGCATCACATGTCCTTCTACGACGCCGTCGTTCCCGCCTATTTGCAAATGCTGAACAGCCTGATTGGCCTTCTCACCAAGGCCGAGGCGCATTGCGCGGCGAAGAGGATCGATCCAAGCGTGCTGCTCGGCTCCCGCCTGTTCCCAGACATGCTGCCGCTGTCGAAGCAGATCCAGCTCGTCAGCGATTTCGCCACCAAGGGCTGCGCGCGCCTCACGCACAGCGAAGTGCCTTCCAATCCCGACACGGAAAAGACGTTTGAGGAGCTGAAGCAGCGGCTGGCGAAGACGATCGACTACGTCAAATCGTTCAAGCCCGAGCAGTTCGAGGGCGCCGAGACCCGGGACGTCACCTTCCCGTCCGGGCCCGATAAGACCACGACCTTGAAGGGCCAGCAGTTCCTGAGTGCATTCTCGCTGCCAAACTTCTATTTCCACTGTGCGACCGCCCACGGCATCCTGCGCCACAACGGCGTCGAGATCGGCAAGCGCGATTTCATGGGCCTGAACTGATTTTCAAATCGTACCGCCGCGTCAGCGGAAATCCGCTGTCGCAGCCGGAATTGCACATGAATTATGCTACGCGGGCGCTGCCGCGTAGCTCGCCTGCACTTTCCGTATGGCTCATCCCTTGCGCCTGATGTCGCGATGCACAAGTGTTCGGGACCTCTCACCGCCTGGAAGCATTCCCATGAGCCGTTCGACCAAATTGTTTGAGACCTACAAGCTCGGCCCGATCACGCTGGCCAACCGCCTTGTCATGGCGCCGCTGACGCGCAACCGCGCCGTTCCCGGCACGTTCGTACCGGGCGCGCTCGCCGCCGACTATTACGGCCAGCGCGCCTCCGCAGGGCTCCTGATCACCGAAGCGAGCCAGGTCTCGCAACAAGGCCAGGGCTACCAGGACACCCCCGGCATCTACAGCAAGGAGCAGGTCGCCGGCTGGCGCAAGGTCACCGACAAGGTGCATGAGCGCGGCGGCAAGATCTTCATCCAGCTCTGGCATGTCGGCCGCATCTCGCATGTCGACCTGCAGGAGAATGGCGCAGCCCCGGTCGCGCCGAGCGCGATCCGCGCCAGGGGCAAGACGTTCGTCAACGGCGGCTTCGCCGATGTCTCCGAGCCCCGCGCGCTCGAACTCTCCGAAATTCCCGGCATCATCGACGACTTCAAGCGCGCGACGAAGAACGCGCTGGAAGCCGGCTTCGACGGCGTCGAGATCCACGGTGCCAACGGCTATTTGCTCGAGCAGTTCGCCAAGGACGGCAGCAACAAGCGCGGCGACGCCTATGGCGGCTCGATCGAGAACCGCGCACGGCTGATGCTGGAGGTCTCCAGGGCCGTGGTGGCTGAAGCCGGTGCCGACCGCACCGGCATCCGCATCTCGCCGGTGACGCCCGCCAACGACATCTCGGATTCCAACCCGCAGGCCCTGTACGACCACATCGTCGACGGCCTCAGCGCGCTGAAGCTGGTCTATCTCCACGTCGTCGAGGGCGCCACCGGCGGGCCGCGCGACATCGCGCCGTTCGACTATGCGAGCTTGCGCAAGCGCTTCAGTGGCGCCTACGTCGCCAACAACGGCTACGACTTCGATCTCGCCAGCAAGGTGCTCGAGGCGAACGCGGCCGACCTGATCGCCTTCGGCAAGCCGTTCATCTCCAACCCCGATCTCGTCGAGCGGCTGAAGCAGGGCGCGGGCCTGAACGACTGGGACAAGAACACGTTCTATGGCGGCGGCGCAAAAGGCTACACGGACTATCCGACGCTGGCGGCCGAGCCGGCGGAGTAGCCACGTCGTCGCTCTATCCCCCGTCATTGCGAGGAGCCCTTGCGACGAGGCAATCCAGGCTGCATCCGCGGAAAGACTCTGGACTGCTTCGCTGCGCTCGCAATGACGTGGAGAGGCAGCGCGCCACACGCGCCAAGCAAAAAGGCCGGGATCGCTCCCGGCCTTTCGCATTTGATGACGCTACGCGGCGCTTACTTCGCTTCCGCGCGCTTGGGCGGCGTGGCGGGCCAGGACTTGATCAGCGTGTCGTAGTCCACCGTCTCGCCCTTCGGCTTCTCGTTGGCGAGCTTGCGCTGCGGGGCGATGGTGCCGTCCTTCTGGGCCTTGGCGAACCAGTACTCGGCCGTCTCCTTCTTGTGCAGCTTCGGACCGCAGGCGCCCTGCACGCCGGACTTCTCCAGGCGCTCCATCACGGAGTCCTGAGCGGCGGCCAACGCGTCCATCGCCTGCTGCGGCGTCTTCGCACCGGACGACGCATCGCCGATGTTCTGCCACCACAGCTGCGCGAGCTTCGGATAGTCGGGCACGTTGTTGCCGGTCGGGGTCCACTGCACGCGGGCGGGCGAGCGGTAGAACTCGATCAGGCCGCCGAGCTTCGGCGCACGTTCGGTGAACGACTTGTCCCAGATGTCGGATTCACGGATGAAGGTGAGACCGACGTGGCTCTTCTTCAGGCTCACCGACTTGGAGACGATGAACTGGAGATAGAGCCAGGCTGCCTTGCGGCGATCCGCCGGCGTCGACTTCAGCAGCGTCGCGGAGCCGGCATCCTGGTAGCCGAGCTTCATGCCTTCCTTCCAGTAGGAGCCGTGCGGCGACGGAGCCATACGCCACTTCGGTGTACCGTCCGCATTCACCACCGGCAGACCCGGCTTCACCATGTCGGCGGTGAAGGCGGTGTACCAGAAGATCTGCTGGGCGATGTTGCCTTGCGCCGGCACGGGGCCTGCCTCGGAGAAGGTCATGCCCTGCGCCTGCGGCGGCGCATACTTCTTCAGCCACTCGAGATACTTGGTGATCGAGTACACCGCGGCCGGACCGTTGGTGTCGCCACCACGCTCGACCGAGGAGCCGACCGGACGGCAGCCTTCCATGCGGATGCCCCACTCGTCGACCGGCAGACCGTTCGGAATGCCCTTGTCACCGTTGCCGGCCATCGACAGCCAGGCGTCGGTGAAGCGCCATCCGAGCGAGGGGTCCTTCTTGCCATAGTCCATATGGCCGTAGACCTTGACGCCGTTGATCTCCTTGATGTCGTTGGTGAAGAACTCGGCGATGTCCTCATAGGCGGACCAGTTCACGGGCACGCCGAGCTCGTAGCCGTACTTGGCCTTGAACTTGGCCTTGTAGTCGGGGTTGGTGAACCAGTCGTAGCGGAACCAGTAGAGGTTCGCGAACTGCTGGTCGGGCAGCTGATAGAGCTTGCCGTCCGGCGCCGTGGTGAACGACTTGCCGATGAAGTCGTTGACGTCGAGCATGGGGTCGGTGACGTCCTTGCCCTCGCCGGTCATGTAGTCCGACAGGATCACGGTCTGGCCGTAGCGGAAGTGCGTTCCGATCAGGTCGCTGTCGTTGATCCAGCCGTCATAGACGTTCTTGCCGGACTGCATCTGGGTCTGCAGCTTCTCGACGACATCACCTTCCTGGATGAGGTCGTGCTTGAGCTTGATGCCGGTGAGCTCGGAGAACGCCTTGGCCAGCGTCTGCGACTCGTATTCGTGGGTGGTGATGGTCTCGGAGACGACGTTGATCTCCATGCCCTTGAAGGGCTCGGCCGCCTTGGCGAACCACTCCAGCTCCTTCTTCTGGTCTTCCTTCGACAGCGTCGAGGGCTGGAATTCCGCGATCCACTTCTGGATCACGGCCTCGTCGGCCGCGCGGACCGGCGCCGAGACGGCGAGCGACACCGCAACGATCGCGGCGACGCTGGACATGGTCAGAAAACTATTCTTGGTCAATGGACCTTTCCTTCTCCTAAACTGTCGCATGTTTTCCTCCGTTGCAGCGACAAACTTTTATACAGGCCCGGGTTGGTCCCGGATCTGGCCGTCCCTTCGCGAGCTTCAGACCGTGCGGAAAATAAGCGCGGCCGTGACCAGCGAAATTCCTGATGCGAGCCACAGGCTCGAGATCTCAAACCCTTCCTCGCCGATCGGCACCGTGGCGATCGCGTCGGTGCCGACGAAGCCGATCCAGAGCAGATGGATGACGGCCGCGGCGATCAGCGAGATGAAGAGGCGGTCGCCGCGCGTGGTCGGAATACTGAGCACGCCGATGCGCTCGGCCTCGGGGTAGACCGCGGCGAGCCACGTCATGACCGCCAGCGTGCAGGCCAGCGCCGCGAAGAAGATCGCGGTCGGCAGCGTCCAGGCCATCCATGCGATGGATTCCATCGATGCCTCCCTTACACGCGGCCGAGCGCGAAGCCGCGCGCGATGTAGTTGCGGACGAACCAGATCACCAGCGCGCCCGGGATGATGGTGAGCACGCCGGCAGCCGCGAGCAGGCCCCAGTCCATGCCCGCCGCCGACACCGTTCGCGTCATGATCGCGGCGATGGGCTTGGCCTGCACCGAGGTCAGCGTGCGCGCGAGCAGCAGCTCGACCCAGGAGAACATGAAGCAGAAGAACGCGGCGACGCCGATGCCGCTCGCGATCAGCGGCACCAGGATCTTGATGAAGAAGCGCGGGAAGGAATAGCCGTCGAGGAAGGCGGTCTCGTCGATCTCGCGCGGCACGCCGGAGACGAAGCCTTCGAGGATCCACACCGCGAGCGGAACGTTGAAGATGCAGTGCGCGAGCGCGACGGCCCATGGCGTATCGAACAGGCCGATCGCCGAATAGAGGTTGAAGAACGGCAGGGCGTAAACCGCCGCCGGCGCCATGCGGTTCGACAGCAGCCAGAAGAACAGATGCTTGTCGCCGAGGAAGCGGTAGCGCGAGAACGCGTAGGCCGCCGGCAGCGCCACCGAGATCGAGATGATGGTGTTGAGGACGACGTATTCGAGCGAGTTGATGTAGCCCGAATACCAGCTCTCGTCGGTGAAGATGCGCTTGTAGTGCTGCAGCGTCGGGGTGTGCGGCCACAGCGTCATCGTCGAGACGATCTCGCTGTTGGTCTTGAAGCTCATGTTGACCAGCCAGTAGATCGGCAGCAGCAGGAAGACCAGGAACAGCCCCATGATGAGGCGGCGGCCGGGGATCGAATGCATCAGGCCACTCCTTCCTTTGGCTTGAGCGCCGGCACCGGCTTGAGCGCGGCCGAAGGCTTCGGCTCCGCCGCCGGCTCGCTCTCAGCCTGAACTTTTCGCTCGACACCGGCATTGGTCATGACGGTGTAGAAGATCCAGCAGACGATCAGGATGATCAGGTTATAGACCAGCGACAGCGCGGCAGCCTTGCCGAGATCGAACTGGCCGAGCGCGATCTTGACGAGCTCGATCGACACGAAGGTGGTGGAGTTGCCGGGTCCGCCGCCCGTCACCACGAACGGCTCGGTGTAGATCATGAAGCTGTCCATGAAGCGCAGCAGCACCGCGATCAAGAGCACGCGGTTCATCTTCGGCAGCTGGATCGCCTTGAACACCGCCCAGCGCGAGGCGCCGTCGATCTGCGCCGCCTGATAATAGGCGTCCGGGATCGACTTCAGGCCGGCATAGCAGAGCAGCGCGACGAGGCTGGTCCAGTGCCAGACGTCCATAACGATGACCGTGACCCAGGCATCGACCTCGTTGGAGACGTAGTTGTAGTCGATGCCGACGGCGTTCAGGGCATAGCCGAGCAGGCCGATGTCGGGTCGGCCGAAGATCTGCCAGATGGTGCCGACCACGTTCCACGGAATCAGCAGCGGCAGCGCGAGGATGATCAGGCAGGCCGCTACCGTCCAGCCCTCGCGCGGCATCGACAGCGCGACGACGATTCCGAGCGGCACCTCGATGGCGAGGATCACCATCGAGAAGAACAGATTGCGGCCGAGCGAGGCGAGGAAGCGGCCGCCGAGATCGGTCGAGGGATCGAGCAGTTCCTTGAACCAGCCGACGCCATTCCAGAAGAACTGATTGTTGCCGAAAGTGTCCTGCATCGAATAGTTCACCACCGTCATCAGCGGCAGCACCGCGGAGAAGGCGACGACCAGGAACACCGGCAGCACCAGGAACCAGGCTTTTTGGTTGACGGTCTTGTCCATCAGGCGGCTCCCTCCACCCGAAGGCTGTCGGCATAGACGTGGACGTGCGACGGATCGAATTTCAGCCCGGCCGTGCTATCCTTGCTGGTGAAGCCGCCAGGTGCGCGCGCGGCGAGCTTGGCATCGCCGAGGCGCGTCCGCGCGAAACGGATGCGGCCGAGATCGTCGATGCGCTCGATCCTGGCGGTGAGCAGGCCGGGCGCAGGCGCGACCACCTCGACGAATTCGGGGCGCACGCCGATCTCGATTTTGGCACCGGCCGGAAGGCTGTCGTAGCTGCGATTCAGCGCGATGACGTGGCCGTCTATCAGCGCCTCGCGTCCCCTGACCTCCGCCGGCAGGATGTTCATGCCGGGCGAGCCGATGAAATAACCGACGAAGGTATGCGCCGGCTTGTCGAACAGCTCGGCCGGCGTGCCGCTTTGCACGACGCGGCCGTCATGCATGACGACCACGGTGTCGGCGAAGGTCAGCGCCTCGGTCTGGTCGTGGGTGACGTAGATCATCGTGAGGTCGAGCTCGCGATGCAGCGCCTTCAGCTTGGACCGGAGCTGCCATTTCAGCTCGGGATCGATCACCGTCAGCGGCTCGTCGAACAGCACGGCGGCAACGTCGTTGCGCACGAGGCCGCGGCCGAGCGAGATCTTCTGCTTGGCGTCGGCCGTGAGCCGGGTGGCCTTGCGGTTCAGATAGGGCTCGAGATCGAGCAGGCGACCGATCTCGGCGACGCGCCTGTCGATGTCGGCCTTCGCCACGCCGCGGTTCTTCAGCGGAAACGCGAGGTTCTGCCCCACCGTCATGGTGTCGTAGATCACCGGAAACTGGAACACCTGGGCGATGTTGCGCTTCTGCGTTGACAGCGGTGTGATGTCCACCCCGTCGAACAGGATTTTCCCGCGCGAGGGCGTGATGATGCCGGAGATGACGTTGAGCAGCGTGGTCTTGCCGCAGCCGCTTGGGCCGAGCAGCGCATAGGCGCCGCCCTGCCGCCAGGTCATGGTGACAGGCTTCAGCGCAAAGCTTTCCTGCGGTGCATCATTGCCGCCGTAGGAATGGGCGAGATCGACGAGGTCAATGCGGGCCATGGCGCATCTCCCTCAAGAACCAGGTGCCGCGACGAGGCGATCGGCCGCGTCGAACACAAACACATCGTCGGGATCGAGCACCGCGTCGATAGTCTGGCCCGGCTCGAACTCGTGCACACCGTGCAGCACCGCCACCCAGTTCGATCCATCGCGGGTCAGATGCACAAAACTCTCCGAACCGGTGATTTCGGTCACCGTGACAGTGGCATGGAAGGCATGGCGGTTGGTCTCGCCATTGGCAAGGGCGAGCTGATGGGCGCGGAAGCCGACGCGATAGGCGCCGTCGGCAAGCGACGAATAGAGGCCCGACGCCGGCGACGCCGTGCCGCCGGCATATTGCACAGAGCCGTTCTTCTTCTCGATGCCGACGAGGTTGAGCGGCGGATCGGAGAAGACCTGCGCGACGCGCAAGGTCTGCGGCCGGCGGTAGACGTTGGCGGTCTCGCCCATCTGCAGCGCCCGGCCCTCCCACATGCACACCGTGTTGCCGCCGAGCAAAAGCGCCTCGGTGGGCTCGGTGGTGGCATAGACGAAGATCGCGCCTGAGGCCTCGAAGATGCGCGGCAACTCGGCGCGCAGTTCCTCGCGGAGCTTGTAGTCGAGATTGGCGAGCGGCTCGTCGAGCAGCACGAGATCGGCGTCCTTGACCAGGGCGCGCGCAATCGCGGTGCGCTGCTGCTGGCCGCCGGAGAGCTGGAGCGGGGTGCGCTTCAGGAACGGCTCGAGCCGCAGCAGCTTTGCCGCTTGGGCCACGCGTGCCTCGATCTCCTCGCGCGGCTTGCCCTGCACGCGCAAGGGCGAGGCGATGTTCTCGTACACCGTGAGCGAAGGGTAGTTGATGAACTGCTGATAGACCATGGCAACGGAACGTTGGCGCACGTCGGCGCCGGTGACGTCCTTGCCGCCAACCAGCACCCTGCCCGTGGTCGGCTTGTCGAGGCCGGCGAGCAGCCGCATGATCGAGGTCTTGCCCGACAGCGTCGGCCCGAGCAGCACGTTGAGCGTGCCGCTCTCGAGCGTCAGCGAGACGTCGCGGATGTGCTCGATACCGTCGACGGTCCGGGTCACGTGGTCGAGTGTCACGCTCATGAGCGTCCTCCCGCTTCCAGCAGGGGACTTTGCGACACGGCGTGGGCCCTGATCCAGTCGTCAAGCGCCGCGATCTCGTCGGCAGATAGTCGCAGGCCCAGCTTGGAACGTCGCCAGACGATGTCCTCGGCGGTGACGGCCCATTCATTGGCCATGAGGTAGCGGACCTCGCGCTCGGTCAGGGTGGCACCGAAAGCCTGGCCGAGATCGGCGGCCGACTTGGCATCGCCGAGCAGCTTGATGGCGCGGGTGCCATAGGCGCGGGCCAGACGCCGCGCATGCTCATGGCCGAGGAAGGGATAGCCGCGCTGAAGCTCCACGATCAGCCCGTCGATATCCGACACGTTCATGTCACCGCCGGGCAGCGGCCATTTTCCGGTCCAGCCGTCGCGCGCTTTCGCACTGCGCAGATAAGGCGCAAGGCGCTCCAGCGCCTCCTCCGCGAGGCGGCGATAGGTCGTGATCTTGCCGCCATAGATCGACAGCAGCGGGGAACCGCCGGGCGTGTCGAGCTCGAAGACGTAGTCGCGCGTCGCGGCCTTGGCGTCGCTGGCGCCGTCATCATAGAGCGGCCGCACGCCGGAATAGGTCCAGACCACGTCCCCGGGCGTCACGGGCCTGGCCAGATACTCGCTGGCCGCCTTGCAGAGATACTCGATCTCCTCAGCCGTCGCCTTCACCTTGGCGGGATCGCCGTCATAGTCGCGATCGGTGGTGCCGATCAGCGTGAAATCGTCCTGGTACGGGATCACGAAGATGATGCGGCCGTCGGCATTCTGGAACATGTAGGCGCGGTCGTGGTCGTAGAGCTTCTTGACCACGATGTGCGAGCCCTGCACCAGGCGGACCTTGGCTTTCGCATTCACGCCGGCGCCACGGCCGAGCACGTCCTCGACCCAGGGACCGCCGGCATTGACCAGCGCCTTTGCCCGGATCTGCGAGCGCTCGCCGGTCAACGTGTTGAGCATGCTGACGGTCCAGACGCCGTCGGCCTGGCGGATCTCGGTGGCGCGGGTGCGGGTGCGGATCTCGGCGCCCTTGTCGGCGGCATCGCGCGCGTTGAGCACGACGAGGCGGGCATCGTCGACGAAGCAGTCGGAATATTCGAAGGCGCGGCTATAGCGGTTCGGGATCAGCGGCTTGCCGACCTCGTCGCGCTCGAGATCGACCGAGCGCGTGGCGGGCAGCAGATGGCGGCCGCCAATATGATCATAAAGGAAGAGGCCGAGCCGCAGCAGCCAGGCCGGACGCAGGCCGGCGTGATGCGGCAGGACGAAACGCAGGGGGCGGATGATGTGGGGCGCGATGCCCCAGAGGATCTCGCGCTCGATCAGCGCCTCGCGGACCAGGCGAAACTCGTAATATTCGAGATAGCGCAGGCCGCCATGCACCAGCTTGGTCGACCAGGAGGAGGTCCCGGACGCCAGATCGTTCATTTCACAAAGGAAAACCGTGTTGCCCCGGCCCACCGCGTCACGCGCGATGCCGCAGCCGTTAACACCGCCTCCGATGATGGCGAGATCGAAAATACGCTCCAACAGACGCATCCCCCGGCGACCGCCCGTTCCTTCGAGCGGCTACTTTCGTTTTTGATTAGATCACACCACAAAACGAAAGCAACATGAAAGAGAGGCGAAAGGAAGTGAAAGAGGAACTTTTTTGGTGGGCAAGAGGCCGCGGAAATAAGCAGGTTCGACGGCAATTCGAGAAGCCCCAGCGCTCTTGAATGATCAGACGCGCAGCATATAGTCATAATAGTCATATTAGTTTTCAGCCCGCATGACTGACCGAAACACTGCACCCGACGCGCTTCCGGCTGAGGACATCTGGACGCTTGCCAAGGCCAAGGCACGACTGTCCGAGGTGATCGACCGTGCCCAAGCCGGCCCGCAGGTCATCACCCGCCACGGCAAGCCGGATGCCGTGATCGTTTCCGCCGAGGAATGGGCGCGCAAGACTGCGCGAAAAGGTACTTTGGCCGAATTCCTGCTGGCATCACCGCTGCGCGGCGCCGACCTCGACCTTGAACGCGTGCACGACGCACCACGCGACGAAACGCCGTGAACCTGCTGCTCGACACCAACGTGCTGTCGGAAGTTCAGCGGCCCGCGCCTTCGCCGAACGTTTTGGCGTGGCTGGATTCGATCGACGAGGACCGTGCGTTCATCAGCGTTGCATCGATCGCCGAGCTTCGCGGCGGCATCGCGTTGCTGGAGGACGGACGCCGGCGCACCGCGCTGGCGGACTGGCTTGCCCACGATCTCCCGGCGCGTTTTGCCGCACGCGTCCTGGCGATCGATCACGCGGTGGCGGAGCGCTGGGGCGACCTGATGGCTCAGAGCCGCAGGAGCGGCGTTGCGCTGTCCGTCATGGACGGCTTCTTTGCAGCCACCGCCCTCGCGCACGGCCTCACGCTCGTCACGCGCAACGTGAAGGACTTTGCCGCGTTCGGCGTCCCACTGCTCAATCCGTGGGACGACGTCTAGCCTATCTCAACCGCACCACCGGTGCGGCTTCAGGCGCGCCATCCTGGGCATCGGCCTGCGGATCATCGATGTCAGTGCCCTTCGGCATCGCCTCGACCACCTCGATGCCCTTGCTGTGGCAGATGGTGGCGAGGCGCTCGGGCAGCTCCTGGTCGGTGACGAAGGTCTGGATCTGGGTGATATGGGCGATGCGCACCGGCGCGCTGCGGCGGAGCTTCGTGGAATCGGCGACCAGCATGACGCTGCGGGCATTGGCGATGATGGCCTGCGCCACCTGCACCTCGCGATAATCGAAGTCGAGCAGCGCACCCTCCTCGTCGATCGCCGAGGCGCCGATGATGGCGTAGTCGACCTTGAATTGGCCGATCAGCTGCGTCGCAGTCGAGCCGACCACGGCGCCATCGGCGCGCCGCACCGTGCCGCCCGCGACCACCACCTCGATGCGGGGATGGCGGTACAGCAGCATCGCGACATTGAGGTTGTTGGTGATGACGAGCAGATCCTCATGCGAGGTCAGCGCGCTCGCGACCTCCTCGGTCGTGGTGCCGATGTTGATGAAGAGCGAGCAGCCGTTCGGGATCAGCGAGGCGGCTGCAGCCCCGATCGCCTTCTTCTCGTCGGCGGCGACGAAGCGGCGCGCCTCATAGGCGAGGTTCTCCACGCCGGAGGCGATGATGGCCCCGCCGTGGATGCGGGTCAGCGATCTCCGCTCGCAGAGATCGTTGAGATCCTTGCGGATGGTCTGGGCCGAGACCTCGAACCGGCGTGCAAGCTCCTCGACCATGACGCGGCCGGAGGCGCGAGCGATGTTGAGGATTTCGGCTTGGCGATGGGTCAATCCGGTCACGGCAGAGGCCTCAAATCAGAATGATGCATGGTGCGGCGGTTCGCGCCTTCGGTCAATGCGCGCGCCGATCACGGTTAACGGATGAAGGGCCGTCACCACGCCATGCTGCCAGCAAGGCGCGCGAGCAGCGCCGGATCGTCGAAGGCGCTGGCGGAGGTGACCGCGCCGGATGCAACCAGGTCAGCATGGCTGAGGCTGGTCCGGATCCCGACGGTCGGAATTCCGGCCGCGGTGGCGGATTGCACGCCGGTGCGGGAGTCCTCGAACGCGACCGAGGTCTCCGGCCGCGCGCCGACGAAACGCAGCCCTTCCTGATAGGGCAGCGGATGCGGCTTGCCGTGCGGCAGCTCGGCGCCGATCACGAGCGCCTTGAAGCGATGCGTGATGCCGAGACCGGAAAGCAGCAGCTCGGCGTTGAGACGCGGCGCGTTGGTCACGGCGACCATGGGAATGCCGGCGCTGTCGGCCCGGTCGAGCAGGGCCATCAGGCCCGGCAGCGGCGCGATCTGCCCGGCCACGAGCGCGCGGAAGACCTTCTCCTTCTCGTCGAGGATCGCGGCGCGCCGCTCCGGCGCCTCGTGGGAAAGAAAGCGCTCGCCGATCGCGACATTGGCGAAGCCTTGCAGCTCCCTGGAGAAGCGTGCGTGATCGAAGACATGGCCGTGCGGTCCGAGCACCTGGTTGAAAGCCTTCAGGTGCAACGGATCGGTGTCGGCGAGCGTGCCGTCAATGTCGAACAACAACGCCCTGCCCATCGCATCGTAGCTGGCCTCGATCATTTCCGTACTTTCCCACATGCGCGACGCAGCGACGCGCGAGACGTATCAATACGGCTTCGATCGCGCAATGACGCATCCACATGACGACAATGCGGCACTCGACAAAGTCGCGCGCGGCTGCAACACTCCGGCCAAGACCAAAAAGGAGGAAACGATGACGATCAACCGACGCGATCTGGCTCTCTCGACTCTTGCTGTCCCGGCTCTTGCGGTTTCCACGCTAGCTCTCACCAGTTCGGCGCTGGCCGCGTCAGCGGACGAGGACGCCGTGGCGAAGAAGGTCGAGGCCTTCCGCCTCGCCCAGATCGCGGCCGACCCGAAGGCGCTCGGCGCGCTGTGCTGGGACGATCTGAGCTACAGCCATTCCAGCGGCAAGGTCGAGGATAAGGCGACCTTCATCGCCAATGCCACCGACGGCAAATCGAAATTCCTGTCGATCGAGTACAAGGACCCGACCATCAAGGTCGTCGGCCCCGCCGCCATCGTGCGGTTCCACTGGCTGGGAGAACAGGAGATGGCAGCCGATGGGAAAAAAGTATCGACCAACCTTCACATCCTGATGAACTGGCAGAAGCAGGGCGACGAGTGGAAGCTCTTGTCGCGCGCGGCGACGAAGTTGTGATGGTGCTTCCTACCTCACACCTCGCGGGAGAGGGTGGCTCGCCGCAAAGCGGCGAGACGGGTGAGGGGGTTTCTCTCCGCGGAGCGAACCCCTCAGTTCGGCGTTTTCAAGGACAACCCCTCATCCGGCGCTTCGCGCCACCTTCGCCCACGGGGGAGAAGGGAGGGCGGCAAAAATTTCCGACCACGTTTCGCGGGTCGAAATCACCAGCGGCGGGCGCTTACGCCGCCTCCTTCACATCACGGTTCAGCAGCCTGCGCGCAGCGCGCTCGGCTTCGCGGGCGTTGCGGAAGAGCTGGCCTTCGAGACGGTTGAAGCGGTGCGATGAGGCGAAGAAGCAGTAGCCTCCTTGGGAACGAACGACGATACCTGCGGTCTGCGAATCGACTTCGATGATGTAGCTGTCCGGCATGGTCCGTGGATTCCTCAGTGCGGGCAAATAACGGTGCTCCTGCCCAAAGGTTCCTCAGGCATTTGAGGCCGTTTCCACCCCGAATCGACACCCAATCGAGTACGCCGGGACCTCATCCGTTTTATGACTGGTTCTTGGCGAAGCCGCGACGCGACGACTCACGCGCGCCGCGTTTGGTATGCTGCAGGTTTTCGTGAGACGAGACCGAGCGCCGCGCGCGATCACGTCGCGATGCCAGTGCCTCCCGAACGAACCGCCTGCGGGCGGCCGTGCTCGTCGATCGAGACATAGGTGAAGTTGCCGTCGGTGACGAGGAACGGATGCTGCTCGCCGCGGCGCAAAGCCCACGCTTCCAGATGCACGGTGATGGACGTGCGCCCCACACGCACGAGGTTGGCGTAGACCGAGACGAGATCGCCGACATAGACGGCTTTTCGAAAATTCATCGCCTCGATCGCAACCGTGACCGTGCGCGACTTCGCGACCTTCGATGCAAACACGCCGCCGCCGACGTCCATCTGGCTGAGCAGCCAGCCGCCGAAGATGTCGCCGTTCGCGTTGGTATCGGCCGGCATCGCCAGCGTGCGGATGCAGAGATCCCCGCTCGGCCCGGTATTGGCTTGCTCGTTCATGCCGCTCTCACTCGAGATTGCTCACTTGAAATCGTCCCAGCCCGGGTCGGGCGCGAAGCGCCCGCCGAACCGCTCCGCCAGCGCACGCAGGGTAGATACAATGTTTTCCACGCCGCGCGTGCGCGCATAGTTCAGCGGACCGCCGCGGAACGGTGCATAACCGGTGCCGAAGATCATGGCGCCGTCGACCGCGTCGGCATCGTCGACGATGCCCTCGCGAAGGGCCGCGACGCAGACATTGGACATCGGCAGCACCAGGCGGTCGATCATCTGGTCGGTGACGCGCCGGCCGGTGTCCGGCAACGGCGCCTTCTCGGCCTTGCCGTCCTTCCAGGTGTAGAAGCCCTTGCCGGTCTTGCGGCCGAGCTCGCCCCTGGCCACCTTGTCGCGCAGCCAGGCCGGCGTCGGCGGCAGCAGGTCGCCGAACTTGGACCGCAGCATGTCGCCGACGTCGAGGCAGATGTCGAGGCCGACCTGGTCAGCCAGCTCGATCGGCCCCATCGGCATGCCGAACTGCTCGGCCGCAGCATCGATCAGCCGCTGGTCGGCCTTCTCGTCCAGCATCACCATGGCTTCGAGCATGTAGGGCGTCAGCGCGCGGTTGACGAGGAAGCCGGGCGAGCTCTTCACGCCGAGCGGCAGGCGGTCGATCGCGCCGACGAAGGCGAGCGCTCTCTTCAACACCTCTGGCTCGTTGCCGTCGTGGCTGACGACCTCGACCAGTTGCAGCCGCGAGACCGGATTGAAGAAATGCAGGCCGACCAGCCGCTCCGGCCGCGCCAGCGTGGTGCGCAGATCCTGAAGCGGGATGCTCGATGTGTTGGTCGCGAGGATCGCGCCCGACTTGATCCGCGGCTCGAGGGCGGCATAGACCTTCTGCTTCAGCTCGAGCTTTTCCGGGACCGCCTCGATGATGAGATCGGCGTTGCGGACGCCCTCGCCGTCCATGTCGGGGATCAGGCGATCGAGCGCATCGCGCACCTCGGTGGGCTTGCGGATGATCTTGCCGTAGAGATCGGCCGCGCGCTTGACCGCAGCCGCGATCGGCTCCGCCTTCATGTCGGCGAGCGAGACGCGCAGTCCCTGCCCCGCACACCACCCCGCGATGTCACCACCCATGGCGCCGGCGCCGATGACGTGGACATGCTTCACCGAATTGGCGCTTCCGGCGGCCTTCTTCATCTGCTCGCGCAGGAAGAACACGCGGATGAGGTTCTGCGCGGTCGGCGTCACCATCAGCCTGGCGAACGAGGCCTGCTCGGCCTTCAGCATCGCGGCCTTGCTGCCGCCATGTGTCTCCCAGAGATCGATCAGCGCGTAAGGCGCGGGATATTGCTCGCGGGGGGCAGCTTTCGCCGCCTCCGAGCGCATGCGCTTGGCCAGCAGCCCGCGCACCGGTCCGAGATTGGCCGCCCGCGCCAGCAGGCCAGGCTTGGCACGCTTGAGGCGACCGAACAGCACATCCTTCACGGCACCACGGACGTGGCGCTCCTGCGTCACGATGTCGACGAGGCCGAGCGATTTGGCACGGCGCGCGTCGATGGTGCGGCCGGTCAGCATCAGCGCCATGGACTGGGTCGGATTGACCAGCGCGGTGAAGCGCGCGGCGCCGCCGAGGCCGGGATGCAGGCCGAGCATCACCTCCGGGAAGCCGAAGCGCGCGCCGTCGATGGCGATGCGAGCCTGGCAGGCGAGCGCGACCTCGAGGCCGCCGCCGAGACAGAAGCCGTGGATGACCGCGACCGTCGGCAGCTTCAGCGCTTCCAGATGATCGACCACCGCATGGGCGGCGCGGATGCGCGTCTCCACCGCTTCAGGGTCGGAGGCGCCACGGAATTCGTTGACGTCGGCGCCGGCAATGAAGCCGGACGGTTTGGCCGAGCGGATCACGAGACCGGCCGGACGCTCGGTCTCGATCGCCGCGAGGGCGGCGTCGAATTCCTCCATCACGTCCGAAGAGAGCGTGTTGGCGCTCGCGCCGTCACGGTCGAATAGCAGCCAGGCAACGCCATCGGCATCGCGCGACAGCTTAAAGTGCTTGTATGGACCATCGGGCGCAGGCTGAGGCCCGAGCGTCAGGACGCGATCGCCGAGCGCGGTCATGATCTTGGAATCCATGGTCACACCGCCTCGATCAGCATGGCGCCGCCGAGCCCGCCGCCGATGCATTCGGTGGCAACGCCGCGCCGCGTGCCGAGCCGCTGCATGGCGTTGACGAGATGCAGCACGATGCGGTTGCCGGAGGTGCCGACCGGATGGCCGAGCGAGATCGCGCCGCCATCGACGTTGAGCCGCTCGCGATCGAGCTCGCCAGCGGCACCGTCCAGCTCCAGGATCTCGCGGCAGAATTTTTCGTCGTTCCATGCGGCGAGGCAGCCGAGCACCTGGGTCGCAAAGGCCTCATTCAGCTCCCAGGTCTCGACGTCCTTGATGGTGAGGTCATTGCGCTTCAGCAGCGGCGTCGCGGACATCACGGGCCCGAGTCCCATGATGCTGGGATCCAGTGCGGCCCAGTGGCTGTCGACGATCACTGCCTTCGGCTCCAGCTTGTGCTTGGCTACGGCCGCATCAGAAGCAAGGATCACCCAGGACGCGCCGTCGGTGATCTGCGAGGAATTGCCGGCGGTGACCTGGCCCCAGGGCCGCTCGAACACCGGCCTCAGTTTCGCGAGAGACTCGGCCGTCGAGTCCGGCCGCACGCCGTCGTCATGGTCGAAGAATTTGCCGTCGCGGGAGAACGCGGTCTCGACCTCGCCTTTCAGAAAGCCCTCGGCCTGCGCATGCGCAAGCCGGCGATGGCTTTCGGCCGCATAGGCGTCGGACTGTGCGCGGGTGATGCCGAAGAGATGGCCGACGACCTCGGCGGTCTGCCCCATGTTCAGGTCGGTGACGGGATCGGTCAGCCCGCGCTCGAGGCCGATGATCGGCTTGAGATCACGCGGCCGCAGCTTGAACGCGGCGGCGAACTTCGCCGCCACGCCCTTGGCGGTGGCGAGACCCGCAAACCAGCGCACACCGGAATTCGGCCAGACAAGCGGCGCGTGGCTCAGCGCCTCGGTGCCGCCGGCCAGGATCATGTCGGCATGGCCTTCGCGGATGTAGCGATAGGCGGTGTCGATCGACTGCATGCCGGAGCCGCAATTGATCTGCACGGTGAAGGCGACCATGTCCTCACCCATGCCGAGCCGGAGCGCGGCGACGCGGGCCGGGTTCGTCTCGTCCGCGATCACGTTGACGCAGCCGAGGATGACCTGGTCGAAATCAACGGGAGAAAACGGCTGCCGCGCCAGCAGCGGCCGGCCGCATTGCACGGCAAGATCGACCGGCGTGAATGGACCCGGCTCCGAACGTGCCTTCAGAAAAGGCGTCCGGCTGCCGTCGACGATGAAAACCGGTCGTGCCATCAGCTTGCCGCCCTCTGCTCACCGAGTTCCTGGAAGAACTGATGCACGTCGGCGGCTTTCCTGTAAATCGGCGACAGCGCCTCCGGCGCAAAATCGTCGACTTCGATCACTTTCGTGACGGCGTGGTGGGCGGCGGCGAGTTGCTCGCCCTCGGCCTGCGCGATCACGCCCTTCGTCACCGCGTCCTTCCAGTCGCGAATGTGCGCGGCACGCATGCGCCTGGCGATGGCGTCGGCGTCCGCGACCAGCTTGAACGCACGCTCCAGCCGGGCGAAACCGCCGTCGTCGTCGACATAAGCGAGATCCGGCGTGAGGCGTTCGCGCGCCGCCGACGGCTCGAGCACGAGGCTGGCGCATCGGTGCACGACGCGGTCGGACGGGCCGAGCACGCGCGCGCCGAAGGGCTGCACGACGAGCTTGAGGAAGCCGGCGGCGAAGCGATTGGGCAGGTTGGCGAGGATTTCGGCAAGCCGGCTCTCGATGGTCTTGAAGCCGGTCGCCATGCACCATTCCAGCGCAGCAAAGTCCTCCTTCTGCCGGCCCTCGTCCTGCCAGCGCTTCAGGACGGCTGAAAGCAGATACAGTTCGGAGAGAATGTCGCCGAAGCGTGCCGACAGCATCTCCTTGCGCTTGAGCGCGCCGCCGAGCGTCAGCAGCGCCATGTCGGCGCAGAGAGCGAAAGCCGCCGAATAGCGCGAGAGCTGGCGGTAGAATGGCGTGGCATCGCCGGCATCGGGCGCCATCGCGAAGGCGCCAAAGGTCCAGCTCCGGCCAAAGGCCCGGAACAGCGTCTGAAAACTGTGGCCGAGGTGTTTCCAGAACGCGGTATCGAACGCGGTGAGCCCTCGCTCGCGATCAGTGTCCGCCAGCGCATTCATCTCATCGAGCAGATAGGGATGGGCGCGGATGGCGCCCTGCCCGAACACGATGAGATTGCGGGTCAGGATGTTGGCGCCCTCGACCGTGATGCCGACGGGCACGGCGCGATGCAGATTGCCGAGATAGTTCTGCGGACCGTCGATCACGGCCTTGCCGCCGTGAATGTCCATGGCGTCGTCGACCGCGGTGCGCATCCGCTCCGTTGCGTGCAGCTTCATGATGCCGGAAATGACGGCGGGATGAATGCCGGCGTTCAGGGCCGCGCATGTCAGCCGACGCGCGGCATCGAGCTGGTAGGCGGTGGCGACGATGCGGGCGAGCGGCTCCTCGACGCCCTCGAACTTGGAGATCGAGACACCGAACTGCTCGCGGATGCGGGCGTAAGCACCCGTGGTGCGCGCGGCATAGGCGGCGCCGGCCGCCGAGAGCGACGGCAGCGAAATGCCGCGGCCGGCGGCAAGCGCGGTCATCAGCATCTTCCAGCCCTGTCCGAGACGCTCCTTGCCGCCGATGACGTAGTCGAGCGGGATGAAGACGTCGCGGCCCCGGTTCGGGCCGTTCTGGAACACCTGCATCGAGGGCAGATGGCGCCGGCCGATCTCGACACCGGGCAAGTTCGTCGGGATCAGCGCTACGGTGATGCCGAGCTCTTCGTGCTCGCCGACCAGATGATCGGGATCGTAGGCCTTGAAGGCGAGGCCGAGCAGCGTCGCGACCGGGCCGAGCGTGATGTAGCGCTTGTGCCAGTTGAGCCTGAGACCTGTGACCTCGCGGCCCTCGAAAATGCCTTTGCAGACGATGCCGGTGTCGACCATCGAGGCGGCATCCGAGCCGGCCTCGGGGCTGGTGAGGCCGAAGCAGGGAATGTCGCGGCCATCGGCGAGCCGGGGCAGCCAGCGCTCCTGCTGCTCTTTCGTACCGAAGCGCATCAGGAGTTCGCCGGGGCCGAGCGAGTTCGGCACCATCACCGTGACGGCGGCGGCGATTGAGCGGGTCGAGATCTTGCGCACCACTTCCGAATGCGCGTAGGGCGAGAAACCGAGGCCGCCGAACTCCTTCGGAATGATCATGCCGAAGAACTTTTCGCGCTTGACGAAATGCCAGACGTCCTGCGGCAGGTCGCGCCATTCCCAGAAGATTTTCCACTCGTCGAGCATGGCGCAGAGCGCGTCGACGGGGCCGCTCAGGAAGGCCTGCTCCTCCTCGGTCAATCTGGCCGGCGCGATTTTCAGCAATTTCGACCAGTCGGGATCGCCGGTGAAGAGATCGGCATCCCACCAGACGTCGCCCGCCTCCAGCGCCTCGCGCTCGGTGTCGGACATCGCCGGCAGCACGCCGCGTGCCCAGGAGAATATCGGCTTTGTGATGTTGTCGCGACGGAAGCTCATGGCGGACCTCATGCATCGGCGCGGTGACAGGGCATTTTAACGGAAACTGGCGGGGGTGCGTGAACACTTCGCGGGCAAAACGAAGCGAATTGGCCGCGGCCGGGCAGCCGCCCAAGCCATAACGGCCGGGGCGTGGTGGCAGTTCCGGGAGAGGAAATGACGTGGAGAGAGGCGGCCCCGCTAATCCGGCCGGATCATCTCGAACATGTTTTCCGGCTTGATCTCGAAATAATCACCGCGGCGGCCGGCGCGCACGATGGGGCGGGCGGCGGCGGTCTGGTAGACGCCGTCCTTGATCATGGCCTTGTCGATATGGACGGCGACGACCTCGCCCAGCGTCAGCCAGGCATCGGCCTCCTTGCCGTCGGCGCCCTTGAGGCGAACGATGTCGGAGACCTTGCATTCGAAGGCGACGGGGCTCTCGCCGACGCGCGGCACGTTGACGAGCTTGCCGGGGACCGCGGTGAGGCCCGCGATCTTGAACTCATCCACCTCGGGAGCGACATGCGCGGCCGTCGCGTTCATGTGCTTGGCGAGATCCATCGTGGTCAGATTCCAGACGAACTCCCGGGTCTGCTCCATGTTGGCGACCGTGTCCTTCCAGTTGGTGGAGGAGAAGCCGATGATCGGCGGCACGTAGCAGAACGCGTTGAAGAAGCTGTAGGGCGCGAGGTTGACGTGGCCCCTGGTGTCACGCGAGGAGATCCAGCCGATCGGCCGCGGCGCAATGATGGCGTTGAAGGGATCGTGCTTGAGGCCGTGGCCCTTGGAGGGCTCGTAGAAGTAAAGGTCTTTGTCGGTCACGGGCTTGCTTCCTTTTCGTCATTGCGAGCGCAGCGAAGCAAATCCAGAAGTGCTGCTCCTCACCCTGAGGAGCAGGGAGTCTGGATTGCTTCGCTGCCTCGCAATGACGGAGTATGTTGATCCGTCATGGGTCGCCATCAGCCGGCCAGTCCCGGGGTGGTCGGCCCGTTTATAGAGGAAACAGCCCCGCCCGTCAGGGGCGCGGCGACAGACCCGCGATGACGAAATCGATCATCTGGTCGATGGTCGGGCCCGGCTTGGTGGCGCACTGGGCGATCATCTGGGGGTGGAAGAAGCGGATCATCGCGGTACAGGCGCACTGCGCGGCCAGTTGCAGGTCCGGCGCCTCGAACTCGCCGGAGGCGACACCTTGCGCGATCATCTGGCCGATGACGCCGGCGATGCATTCCATATGGGCGGCGCAGACGTCCCAGTCCTCCTCCATCGCGATCGCGACCATCTCGTGCAGCTTGTTGTCGCCGACATAGCGCTCGGTGTTCATGCGGTGGATGGTGGTGAGCAACTCACGGAAGCGCGCGAGCACCGGGCCGGGCCGGGCCACGATCCGCTGCGCCTCCAGCTCGACCTCGCCCATCAGGCCTCTCGCCACCGCCTGGTGAATCGCCTTCTTCGATTCGAAGAAGCGATAGACGTTGGCGGGGCTCATCCTGAGCTCCTTGGCGATGTCCCCGACCGTCGTCTTCTGGTAGCCGATCTGGCGGAACAGCCGCTCGGCCACCTCGAGGATACGATCCCGGGTGTCGCCTTCGATATGCTCCGCAACCAGTGTCATCTGTCAGGACTCGTCGATCAGCACTCTTCTCATCTATTCAGCCGCTTCGGCAAGCGGAATTGCATGCTGGTCATCGCTCCCATGCTGCGGCGCGGCAGGCCGCTCGGGGTTCCCCGCCTCGTCCAGGCTCTTGCGGAACCACAGGGCATAGAGGCCCGGCAGGTACAGGAGCGTCAGGAACGTCGCGACAAAGAGGCCGCCCATGATGGTGATCGCCATCGGGCCCCAGAAGGCCGAGCGCGACAGCGGGATCATGGCCAGGATGGCGGCGAGCGCCGTCAGCACCACGGGGCGGGCCCGGCGGACGGTGGCTTCCACGATCGCCTCGCGCCGGGTCAGGCCGTGGCTGACGTCGGTCTCGATCTGGTCGACCAGGATGACCGTGTTGCGCATGATCATACCGGCGAGCGCGATCAGGCCGAGCAGCGCCACGAAGCCGAACGGGGCGTTGGCGACGTTGAGGCCGAGGGAGGCGCCGACGATGCCGAGCGGCGCGGTCAGGAACACCAGGATCAGGCGCGAGAAGCTCTGCAGCTGGATCATCAGCAGCGTCAGCATCACCATGACCATCACCGGGAAGAGGATGAAGATCGAGGCATTGCCCTTGGCGGATTCCTCGAACGCGCCGCCCGCCTCGATGCGGTAGGCCGGCTCGAGATGATCCTTGATCGCCTTCAGCTTCGGCGTGATCTGGTTGGTCACGTCGGGCGCCTGCACGCCGTCGACGACGTCGGAGCGCACGGTGATCGCCATGTCGCGGTTACGCCGCCACATGATCGGCTCCTCGTGGGCATATTCGATCTTGGCGATCTGCTGCAGCGGCACGGCGACGCCGTTGCGCGATGTGATGGTGAGGTCGCCGACGCCACCGAGGTCGAGGCGCTCGGACGGGATCGCACGGGCGACTACGCCGACCTTCTCGATGCCGTCGCGCACGGTGGTGACCTGCGAGCCCGAGATCAGCATCGCGAGCGCCTGCGAGACGTCCTGCGGGGTCAGGCCCATGGCGCGGGCGCGATCCTGGTCGACGACGAGCTTCAGGTAGGGCGACTGCTCGTTCCAGTCGAGCTGGACGTCCTTGACGCTCTTGTTCTGGCGCATGACGTCGCGGACCTGATAGGCGATCTCGCGCACCTTGTTGGGGTCGGGGCCGATCACGCGGAACTGCACCGGGAAGCCGACCGGCGGGCCGAAGTTGAAGCGGTCGACGCGCACGCGCGCCTCGGTGAGGAAGCCCTCGGCAGCCGCGTTCTCGATCTTGGCCTTGATGCGCTCGCGCGCCTCCACGCCCTTGGCTACGATGACGATCTCGGCGAAGGCCTCGTTCGGCAGCTGCGGGTTGAGGCCGAGCCAGAAGCGCGGCGAGCCCTGGCCGACGTAGGACGTATAGGTCTCGATGTCCGTGTCGTCCTTGAGCAGCGTCTCGGCCTTTTTAACGGCCTTCTCGGTCACGTTGAAGGCGGTGCCTTCGGGCAGGCGCAGCTGCAGGAACAGCTCGGGCCGCTCCGACAGCGGGAAGAACTGCTGCTGGACGTGGCCGAAGCCGACGATCGAGGCGACGAACACGCCGACGGTCGCGGCCACCACGGTGATGCGGTGGTTGACGCACCATTGCACGATGGCGCGCAGGCCGCGGTACATGCGGGTCTCGTAGACCGCGTGCGGATCGTGGTTGTGGTGCGCCTTCATCTCGGGCAGCAGCTTGACGCCGATATAGGGCGTGAAGATCACCGCAACGAACCAGGAGGCGACCAGCGCGATCGCCACGATCCAGAAGATGCTGCCGGCATATTCGCCGACCGCCGAATTGGCAAAGCCGATCGGGAGGAAGCCAGCGGCCGTGACCAGCGTTCCCGTGAGCATCGGAAACGCAGTTGATTCCCAGGCAAAGGATGCCGCGCGCATGCGATCCCAGCCCTGCTCCATCTTCACCACCATCATCTCGACCGCGATGATGGCATCGTCGACGAGCAGGCCGAGCGCGATGATCAGCGCGCCGAGCGTGATGCGGTGCAGGTCGAGCGACATCGTGTTCATGACGATGAAGACGATACCGAGCACCAGCGGCACCGACAGCGCGACCACGATGCCGGTGCGCCAGCCCAGCGCCAGGAACGAGACGAACAGCACGATGACGAGCGCTTCCAAGAAGGAGTGCACGAACTCGCCGACGGCGTGCTCGACCACCTTGGGCTGGTCGGCGATCAGCTTGACGTCGATGCCCTGCGGCACGGCCTTCATGAACTCGGCGGTCGCCTTTTCGACCTCCTTGCCGAGTTCGAGAATGTTGGCACCCTTGGCGGTGACGACACCGATGCCGATGGCGGCCTTGCCTTCCTGGCGGACGACGAAGCTCGGCGGATCGACATAGCCGTGGGTAACGGTGGCGATATCCCCGAGGCGGAAGACGCGGCCGTTACTCTCGACCGGGGTCTCGGCCACGGCCTTGGCGCCGTCGAGCGCACCGGTGACGCGCAGCGGCACGCGCTGCGAGGAGGTCTCCACCGTGCCGGCCGGGGTCACGTTGTTCTGCTTGGCGAGCGAATCGAACAGCGCCTGCGGCGTGATGCCGAGGGTGGCGAGCTTGGCGTGGCTGAACTCGACGAAGATGCGCTCATCCTGATTGCCGTAGACGTCGACCTTGGTGACGCCGGGTACCTTGAGCAGGCGCTGGCGGAACCCTTCGGAGACCTTCTTGAGCTGGGCGTAGTCGGCGCCGTCGCCGGTCATCATGTAGAGGATGGAATCGACGTCGGAGAACTCGTCGTTGACGACGGGTCCGAGAATGCCGGAGGGCAGCTGGCCCTGGACGTCGACCAGCTTCTTGCGCAAGAGATAGAAGAGGTAGGGCACGTCCTTCGGCGGCGTGTTGTCGCGGAAGGTGACCTGGAGCGCGGTGAAGGCTGGCTTGGAGTAGGTCTGCACCTTCTCGAAGTAAGGCAGCTCCTGGATCTTCTTCTCGATGGGATCGGCGACCTGGGTCTGCATCTCCTGCGCGGTCGCGCCCGGCCAGATCACGGAGACGTTGACCACCTTCACCGTGAAGAACGGATCCTCGGCACGGCCGAGCTTCTCATAGGAGAAGAAGCCGGCGACGCCGAGCACGAGCATCAGGAAGAGAACCAGCGTCGGATGGCTGACGGCCCAGGCCGAAAGGTTGAAGCGCTTCATCGCACTCTCCGAAGGTCGATCCAGTTAAAAACGACAGCCACTCTGTTCAAACGTCGTCGCAAGGCAGCGAAGCAATCCAGGGGGCTGGGCAGATTCTGGATCGCTTCGCCGCTTCAGCCTTTGCTTAGGGACAAGGGCCGAAACTCACCTCACAAGACGTAACTCGTAAAAAACCTAGAACGACAGCGACGACACGACCCGCACCCGCTGGCTCGGATCGAGCTTCTGCACGCCGAGGGCGACGATCTTGGCGCCCTCGTCGACACCGCCGGTGATGACGACGTCGTTGCTCTCGTAGGACTTCACCGTCACCGGCTTGAGCGTGACCGCGCCGTTTTCGTCGACGACGTAGAAAGAGGGTTTGCCGCCTTCGTTGAACAGCGCCGACAGCGGCAGCCGCGCGACGCGCTCGGTGGCAGCGTCCGACAGCGTCAGCGTCGCGGTCATACCGAGCGCGACCTTGTCGTCGGCCTCGGGCAGCGAGAATTTTGCGAGATAGGTGCGGGTGGCAGGATCCGCCGCCGGCGCGATCTCGCGCAGCTTCGCTGCGTACTTCTTGTCCGGCTCGGACCAAAGAGTGACGCTGGCGACGCCCGACTTGGCGCGTCCAACCAGCGTCTCAGGGATCGCGACGACCGCTTCCTTCTCGGCAAAGCGGGCGATACGGATCGAAGCCTGGCCCGCGGCGACCACCTGGCCGGGCTCGATCAGCGTTGCGGTGACGACGCCGCGGGCGTCGGCAACAAGCGTCGCGTAGGAAAGGGAATTCTTGGTCAGCTCGACGGACCGCACCGCGCGGTCGAGGCGCGCTCGCGCCTCATCGGCGGACGCCCTGCTCGAATCCAGCTGCGCATCGGTGGTCCAGCCCTTGGCCTTCAGGTCCTTGGCGCGCTGCTCGGCGGCCGCGGCCTGGGCCAGCACGCCGGTGGCGGCGCTCTGCTCGGCGACCGCTTGCTCGGCCTGGAGCTTCAGATCGACCTCGTCGAGGGTGGCGAGCGGCTGGCCGACCTCGACGGTCTGGCCGACTTCCACGAGGCGTTTTGCAACTTTACCGGCGACGCGGAAGCCGAGATCGCTCTCGATCCGGGGCCGGACGGTGCCGACGAAGCTCCGCTCGGGGGTCTCGGCATCATAATGGGCGGTGGCGACCAGAACGGGCCGCGGCGGCTCGGCTTTCTCGGCAACGGTGTCATTGCACCCAGCCAGGGTGGCGGCCAACAGGGCCAGCGACACACCCGCCAAAAGCTTGGAATAGCTGGACAAAACTGACCGGACGAACATCGGAGGGCACTCCTGCGGCTGCAATGAGAGGAATGTCGACTAATCACTGATAAAAGTCAATAATCGTCAGTCATCAGGAAAGCGTGATCGTTAAGGGGTGGTAACCCTCCGCTTCGCCCTGGCAAAAGCCAGGGCCCGTTACCTCGGTTAGGATTGGGGACTGCCGCCAGGAAGGTGCTATCGCAGGGTGGGCAAAGCGAAGCGTGCCCGCCAGACCATTCTCCCAGGGGAAGATGGTGGCTGGCGCGCAAAGGGCGCGCGCCACCCTGCGGGACCGTTTATTCGTTCTACCGCCCCTGTCCGGCGAACTCGTGCTTGGTGTCGTGGCCCCCCACGAACACCAGAATGCCGGCAAGCAGCGGCAGGACCGCCAGGACGAGCAGACCGGTCGAGGTCTGCCCCGTGGCCTCCTTGACCCACCCGATCAGATACGGACCGCCGAAGCCGGCGAGGTTGCCGATCGAGTTGATCAGCGCGATGGCGCCGGCGGCGGCCGTGCCGGAGAGCCAGGCCGTCGGCAGGGTCCAGAACACGCCGAAGCAGCAGAACACGCCGATTGCGGCGACCGTCAGCGCCACCATCGTCATGGTGGGATCGGTCAGATACGAGGAGATGCCGAGCGCGACGGCCGTGAGCAGCAGCGGCGCGCCGACATGCATCACGCGCTCGCGCGTCTTATCGGAATGCCGCGCCCACAGGATCATGGCGATGGTGCCGAACAGGTACGGGATCGCGGTGACGAAGCCGGTCTGCGCATTGGTGAGGCCGAACGCCTTGACGATCTGCGGCAGCCAGAACTGCATGCCGTAGAGCGCGCCGACGAAGCCGAAATAGATCAGGCTGAGTGCGATCACCTTGGGCGAGGACAGCGCCTCGGCGAGCGAGAGATGCTTCACCGCCTGCTTGGCGGCGATCTCGGAATCGAGCTTCGCCTTGAGCCAGGCCTTCTGCTCGGCCGAGAGCCAGTTCGCCTTCTCCGGCTTGTCGGTGAGGTAGAACCAGGTGACGATGCCGAGCAGCACCGAGGGGATGCCCTCGATGATGAACAGCCACTGCCAGCCCCTCAGCCCCATCAGGCCGTCGAGCCCGAGCAGCAGGCCCGAGATCGGCGCGCCGATCACGGTCGAGACCGGCACCGCGACGGCGAAGGCGGCGAGGAAGCGGGCGCGATATTCGGCCGGATACCAATAGGTGAGATAGAGGATGATGCCGGGGAAAAAGCCGGCTTCGGCGACGCCGAGCAGGAAGCGCAGGACGTAGAAGCTGGTCACGCCACTGACCATCGCCATCAGCGCCGAGATGATGCCCCAGGTCACCATGATGCGGGCGATCCAGCGGCTGGCGCCGAATTTCTCCAGCGCGAGGTTGCTCGGCACCTCGAAGATGAAATAGCCGATGAAGAAGATGCCGGCGCCCCAGGAGAAGATCAGCGGCGTGAACTTCAGCTCCGCGTTCATGGTCAGCGCGGCGAAGCCGAGATTGACGCGGTCGAGATAGGAGAAGAAGTAGGCCAGCACCAGGAACGGGATCAGGCGCCAGGAGATGGCGCGGATCGTCGAGGTCTCGATTTCGCTCTTGGCGGCGCCGGCGGAACCGGCATAGGTCGTGATCTGGCTCATGGCTTTCCCCCCGGGGTTGTTGCTTTTTATGGGCTGGTTATGGGCTGGCTCGCGGTTTTCCGGATTGCGGGCGAAGAGTCAATGGAGCGAGCAATGCACGGGACGCAACCAGTCAACTCCATTGCACCGCTCCGGACATCGCTGACCCGCGCCGCCCTCGCGCTCGTCGTGATCGCCTGCGGGCTGTCCTTGCGCTGGTATGGATTTCCGCTCGGCCTCCCCGCCTTCGTGGTGAAGTACGGCGGCTCGCTGCTGTGGGCGACGATGGTGTTCTTCCTGGTGGGGGTTTTGCTGCCGGGGCTCACGCCGGAGGCAGCTCGCGGCCATCGCGATGGTGATTGCGCTCGTGGTCGAGTTTCGCGGCTGGTGCATGTGCCGTGGCTCGATACGTTCCGGCTCACCACCGCCGGCGCGCTGCTGCTCGGGCGCATCTTCTCGCTGTGGAATCTCGTGGCATATGCTGTGGGGATAGCGTTCGGCGCCTGGATCGATCAGCTCGCCCCACTTCATAGGGTGCGTCAGCCTTGCGGCTGCGTGAAGCGCAATCCGCTGGCATAACGCACCGCTTCTGTTCCCGCGGATACGAGCAGTGGTGGACTACGCAGGGCTAATCCACCCAACGACGCTCACTCCGCCAGCTGAAACCGCTCGAAACGATCGAGCTCGTCCTCGATCACGCGCTTGAGCTCCTTTCGGCCCGCCGTCTTCCTGCCCTGCCCGACCCAGGTCCATTTCTGGATCAGCAGCTTCCTTGCCTGCCGGTCGGTCTTGAGGTCGAGCGCGGCGACGATCTCGTCGCCGACCAGCACCGGCAGCGCGAAATAGCCGAGCTTGCGCTTGGCCTTCGGCACGTAGGCCTCGAACAGATGATTGTAGCCGAAGATGAGGTTGGTGCGCTTGCGCTGGATGATCAGCGGGTCGAACGGCGAGAGGATGTGGACGAGATCGGGCGGCGGCCTCTCGCCGCCCGCCTCCAGCACCGCCGGCTGCGCCCAATGCTCCTGCTTGCCGGCCCCCTCGATCGCGACAGGGACAAGCTCGCCGCGGCGGACGCGCGCGGCAATCAGGCCCGCCACGGCCGTCTTGCGCGGCGCGTCGAGATGGCAGGTCGAATCGAGGCTGACGACACCCTGTGAGCGGAGCGCGCGATCGAGCAGATAGGCCGTGATGTCCTTGTTCGAAGCCGGCTTCGGCAGCTTGTCCCAGCCGAAATGACGCATCATGAGATCATAGGTCTTGAGCATGCCCCGGCGCTCGCTGATGGTCGCAACGCCCGTATAGAAGGCGAGCTGCAACGCCCGCTTGGAGGGTTTGCGGCTCTGCCACAGGTGCTCCTTCTCGGTGAGCACGTCGTCCTCGATGTCGCGGATCGTCAGCGGACCGGCGCGCAGCAGCCGCATCACCTTGCGCGTGTCGGCAGGCTTGACCGAGGCGTACCACTTGTGGCCCTCGCGGCGATGCTCGCGCATCGCCGGGAGAAAGAAGCGGAAATCGGCCGCCGGCACGTAGGAAAGCGCATGGGTCCAGTATTCGAACACGCTCTTGTCGACGCTCTGGGCCTGCCGCAGATCGGCGCGGCGGTAGGACGGGATGCGGCTATACAGGATGTGGTGGTGACAGCGCTCGATGACGTTGATGGTGTCGATCTGGACATAGCCGAGATGAGCGACCGCGGCCGCAACGGCCTGCGCACCCTCGCCGAACGGGGTGCGCTCGTCCAGCCGCTGGGCATGAAGCCAGATCTGCCGGGCCTGTGTGGTGGTAAGGGGGAGGAGTTTGGGCGCGCAGGACATTGCAGGACACAATGTAGCGGGATTCGCGCCAGGAGAAAGAAGGGGGCAAAGCAGCCGTCAAGGAAAGAGCCGCGTGCCATCTGCTGACAGCGCGGCCGGACGGCGCGCAGCGCGCCTACTTCATCGACATCGCCTCCTGCGACTTCATGTCGTGGCCCCCGGAGCCGGTTCCGAGGGGGTAGGCTCCAAACTTTTGGCCACCCCCTACGCGACCTGCAAGCGCCAGAAGTTCTTCTTAATCGATCCGGCGTTCAGTCATGACGCCTCCAGGGCGCGCTGCACGGTGCTGGTGCCGACGCCGATAACTCGACACCGTGTGTGGAGGGCATCATGGGCATCATGGGCATCATGGGACTCTTCGACTTCGGCAAGCTCGGCAATTTCGGCAATCTCGTCATACAGGAAAACATTGCCGTGCAGATTGCTGTGGCTATCGGCGGCGCTAGCGCCACCGCCTTCAATCTGCTCGGTGGTCAGCTGAACTCCAGCTCTATCGCCGCCGCCTAAATTGCGGATGCCCGCACCCGTGCGGACTTCGTGAGTAGGGTTGGGGAGCATCGCAACATGCAGGCGCTCTTCATCTTGCCATTGCTCATGTCGGTGTTGGCCATGGCCATTTCCTTGTTCGCCGCCATCTTGGCTGGCGTGTCGGGTGTGCCGCCCATCATGGCTGCGGTCTTCATCATGTTGTCCTTGGTCCACGCCATCATGGCGGCGGATGCGGGGGACAGCGAAAGAGTGAACGCGACAAAGGCTGCGGCCGTGAGCAAGATCTTCATCAAAAGTCTCCTCCGTAAAACGAAACCGGCGTCATGCCGGCCTACGCAATTACGTATTCTCCCGCGCAGACGTTTCGCAGAGAAGACAATTTCCTTGCTGCGGCGCGAAGGCAGAAGCGGTCAGCGACTGTTTTTCGGCGCCCCGGACCGGTCACCCAGGCTGCCCGTGGCAACGTCCGGCTCGCACGACGCCTTGCCGCGCCCTTCGGCCTGGCAGCGATAGACGCTGCCGGTGAGGCGGTCGACCAGCCACATGTTCTCCTCGGTCGGCGCTTCGAGGCCGACATAGCGCGAGGTGAGGCTCGTGATCAGGGTCGACAGCAGGATCGCCAGCGCGATCATCGCCGCCCCGATATAGATGGGCATCGAGCTCAGGGACACAGTCCGATCCGGCGGGCCGCTGCGATAGAACTGATAGTCACTGGGCCTCGGCACTGGACGGAACTCGGCTCCCTTCATTCGCTCTCGTCGGATAAGGCATCCTGCTAGGCGCGCATCTGGCCGAAAAATTGTTCGCAGACTGGCCATCGCGCGACGGCTTTGCGACGATCGATGAGCACAGGTTTCATGGTGAACCGGCCTTGCGGTTCGCGGCGGCTATCCGGGTCACGCCAGGACAACCGCAGCTCGAACCCGCGCCGGAAAGGATGCGACCACTCTCTCCCCGCGCGCCTGTCCCGGGCGGCTCGGCCGTCGTGCGCCAGAAAACCGCAAATCGCGCCGGAATGGCCTCGGAGGCGTCCACTTCCACCGTGAGCAGGATCACACTTCGGCTTTTGAACCTCCCCTATGCTCGCAGCATCAAATCGTCATCAGGCGTTACAGCGAGGAATAGGACAATGACCCGTTTTGATAAGTTTTTTGGACTGAAGGCGATCACCCTCTCCGCCGCGATGTCGATGACGGCGGGGCTGGCCCTGGCCGGCGACAACAACGTCTCGACCGACAAGATCCTGGATGCACTGAAGCCGAAGCCTGTGACCCGCGGCCTGTCCGTCGGTCCGCCGGCCGATCCGACCGCGCAGGCCAAGGAAGCGGCGTTCCTGAACACGGTACGCAACCGCTCGACCCGCTCGCTCTCGACGGGCGAGCGCGAGCAGATCGCCGAACTCGCGGCGACCAAGCCGAAGATCGATCTGGAGATCCAGTTCGACTACAACTCGGCCGACATCGCCAAGACCTCGGTGCCGTCGGTGCAGGCGCTCGGCAAGGCGCTGTCCGACCCGGCGCTGAAAGGCTCGACCTTCGTGGTCGCCGGCCACACCGATGCGGTCGGCGGCGAAGAGTATAACCAGGGCCTCTCCGAACGGCGTGCCGACACCATCAAGAAGTACCTGGTGCAGAACCACGGCCTCAACGGCAACGATCTCGTCACCGTCGGCTACGGCAAGACCAAGCTGAAGGATGCCGCCAACGGCGCCGACCCGATCAACCGCCGCGTCCAGGTCGTGAACATGGACACCAAGACCGCGTCGAAATGATCTGAAAAGTAGTCGTCAACCGAACAAGGCCGCCTGCCGCGCGAACGGCAGGCGGCCTTCTGTCGTCAAATCCAGCTCTGGAACAGCATCAGGCGATTGAACGTCTGCATCGACGTGCCGACGAAGGCCGCCGAGACCGGCAGCATGACCGCAAAGCCGATCGCGGCGACGCCGACATAGGCCCACAGCAGCCAGCGCGGCATGCCGCGCCGGCGCAGGACGTAGACAAGTGCAAGCGACGCCGCGGTGGCGGCCGGCAGGTAGTAATAGACGAACCCCAGCGTGCGCGGCAGCAACGCCCAGGCAAGCCAGGGCCCGAAGTAGAACGCCGCGATCAGGAACGCATCCCACCGGCGCGCGACGATGAAATCGCGCAGCACGATCGCGAGCGCGGCCAGCGCCGGCCACGCCACCAGAGGATTGCCGAGGAAGACGATCGCGGAGACGTTGTCCTCCGCCGTCTTGTCGAACAGGAACCACACCGGACGCGTGAGCAGCGGCCAGGACGGCCACGAGCTCATATAGGTGTGACCGGCGATCGCGGTCGTGGTGTTGTCGGCAAAGATCCGGCGCTGCGCGTCGACCAGATCCGGCAGCGACACTCCATAGAGCGGAACGAAGCTGGCGAGATAGGTCATCGCCGGCAGCACGGCGAAGCAGAGGGCGACGTGGAGCGCGCTGAAGTCCGGCCAGAGGCCGGGCCGGTACCAATCGTCCGGACTTGCGTCGGCGAACAGCGTGCGCCAGCCCTGCATCAGGCGGATCACCGCGACGATGACGATGCAGACCCCGAGGGGAAACAGGCCGCTCCATTTGCAGGCTGCGGCAAGACCGAACAGCGCGCCCGCGACTGCGAACAGCCCATGCGGGCGCTCTCTGCGAAAGCCGTGCATGAAGGCGGCGGTCGCGAGCAGACCGAAGCCGAGCGCAAAGATGTCGAGCATCGCAATGCGCGCCTGCACGTAGAGCATCTGGTTGAAGGCCGCGATCAGCGCGGCGGCGATCGCGGGCCCCTGCGCGGTGAACAGCGCGAGGCCGCACAGATAGATCGCGACGACGGCGAGTGCGCCGAACAATGTCCCGGGATAGCGCCAGCCCAGCGCGTTGTCGCCGAAGGCCGCGATAGACGCCGCGATCAGCTCCTTGGCCAGCGGCGGATGCATCGGATTGAGCATCGGCTGCGACATCACCGGCGCCAGCATCTGGCGCGCCGCCGGGACGTAATGCACCTCGTCGAAGACGAACTTTTCCGGCGTGGTGAGTCCAATCAGCAATGCCAGATGCGCGATCAGGAAAATCGCGACAGCAATCACTGCGCTTCGCGACATCTTCGGAACCGCGGACAATTCGAGCGACTGTTGTGGGGATGGTTTGCGTGGCAAATTGGCTTCACCGCGGAGAAAAACAAAGACGGCACTTTTCATTGAACGCATTCTGCCGCAACTGTCACTAAGCATAGCGCACGTCCCGCGCCGCTTGTGATAATTCCGCCACATCAGAAGCGCGCGCGATCCGGTACGATCAGGGGACACATCGATCGGTTGCGAAATGAATTTGCGTTTCTGGTTTTTCCCGACGCTGCTCTCGGCCGCCCTGTGCGCGGCGCCGTGCGCGCAGGCACAGACGCGCGTCGGCGAAGCCGTCGTGATCCAGAACGAGGTGGTGCGGGTGGCCGCGACCACGACGCCGATCAGCATCGGCGACAGCATGCTGCGCGACGAGACCGTGCGTACCGGCGCCGACAGCGCGGCCCGCTTCGTCATGGCCGACAGCACCAATCTGTCGCTCGGGCCCAGCGCCACGCTGAAGCTCGACCGCACCGTCTTCAACGACGAGCACAGCTATCGCGACGTCGCGATCCGCATGACGACCGGCGCATTCCGCTTCGTCACCGGGCATTCGGAAAAGACCGCCTACAAGATCACGACGCCGCTCGCGACCATCGGCGTGCGCGGCACCACGCTCGACATCCTCTCCCAGCGCGGCCGCTCCGTCGTCGTGCTTCAGGACGGTGCCGCCAGCGTTTGCACGACGAACTTCCAATGCGTGCAGCTCACCCAGCCCGGGGACACCGCGATCATCACCTCAACCGGCGGCAAGGTCTCCATCAGCAAGACCAGCACGCCGCCCTGGACCTTCGCCGCCAACTGCGCCGCGAGCGCCGGGCTGTGCGCGGTCAACCAATATGCCGACGCCTCGCCGACCATCACGCCCGCCGTCCATGACGACGGCATCCTGTGCGGGCGCTGACGATGGCGAAGTTCGACATCAGGCGCCTCATCCTCGCCGCTGCACTGACCGCATCCGCCGCGTTTTCGCTTGTGGCGTTCAATGCGCGGCCGGCGGCGGCAGCCCGAGCTACTGAGTGCGAGTCTGAGTGCGGCGAGCCGCATCCCTACCCGTCGCCGACGTATTCGCCGACATCGACACCGACACCGACACCCACACCCACGCCCACGCCCACATCGACGCCGACACCTTCTCCCTCGCCGTCCCCGACCCCCTATCCGTCGCCCTCGCCGAGCCCGTCTCTACCGCCGGGCCCGAGCGGCGCGGACTCCAGCGGCAATTCGATCGGCGGCCTCGCGGGTCAGCGCTTCAACCAGATGATCACCAACCGGGTGCTCGGCACGGTGCTGCTTGGCGTCAACGAGCAGATCAACTGCAGCGACTGCATCAGCGCGTTCGGCTCGGCCGGCTCGTTCTCGGCCGGCATTCACGGCCGCAAGGAGCTGACCAACAATCTGTCGCTGCTCGCCGGCATCGCCTACACGCAATACAACGAAGGCGGCTACAAGATCACCAGCGCGCCGATCGGCGCCTTTGCGCTGCGCTACGATTTCACCGATTGGGGCTCCTCGCGCCCGTTCTTCGACGTCGGCACCATCCTGACGCCATGGGAGAAGGCGCGTTACACGCGCAGCTACGATACCAGCCTCGGCCCCGTGAGCGTCACGAGCTCGACCAACGCTTCGAACTACGCGGTCTACGGCCGCGCCGGCTGGATGAGCCGCGTGTCGCCGCGCGACGAGGTCGCAGCCTCGATCGAGCTCTGGCAGCTCTGGCAACGCGTCTCCCGCTATAAAGACAGTGCGGTGGCGTTCAACCCATTCGACGCCAGCATCGCTGATGGCACCGATCGCACCAGCCTCGTCAAGATCGGCGGCCAGTGGACGCATCTGTTCGCCAGCAACATCGAGACCAACATCAACGGTGGCTGGGTGCAGTCGTTCGCCAGCCATAGCGGCATCGTGGCCACGGTAACCGGCAACGGCACGGTGGTGCCGACGATGGGCAACCAGGGCTGGTTCGAATATGGCGGCCGCCTCGGCTTCCGCGTGCAGAAGGGCTGGATCGTGGACTTGTTCGCGAACGGCACGCTGGGCCCGCAGCCGGTCGGCAACACCATCCACGGCGGCGTGGGGCTGAGGATCAATTACTAGAGGCGAAATTTCGCCTCAAATTCCGCTGTCATACCCGGCTTGACCGGGCTTCCAGTACGCCGCAGCCGATCCGTTCAATCACTGCCGTCTCGGAGTACTGGATCGCCCGGTCAAGCCGGACGATGACACCGAGGGTGTGGCGAGAGTCCAGTAGCGCGGGCAAGGCGACAGCATGCCCACCAACTCTGCCGGTTGAGGCCAGACGGCGGGCACGGCGCTTCGCGCCATTGCCCCCTGACGAACCTGGGCTGACGTCACGCCGCCGACTTGCCCTCGAACGCGCGCCGCAACGCATCGACATCCAGCTTCACCATCTTCATCATGGCCTGCATCGCGCGCGCGGCGGCGGCCTTGTCGGGGCTGGTGAGAAACTCGAACATCACCTGCGGCACCACCTGCCAGGCCACGCCCCAGCGATCCCTGAGCCAGCCGCACTGCTCCTCCTTGCCGCCATGGGCGAGGAACGCATTCCAGACACTGTCGACCTGGGCCTGGTCGTCGCAATGGATCATCAGCGAGATCGCGTGGGTGTATTCCATCTTCATGCCGCCGTTGAGCGCGACCAGGGGCTGCCCGGCCACCGTGAACTCGACCACGAGCACGGAGCCGGCCTTGCCGGACGGGCCGTCCGAAACATTGCGCTGAACGTGCGTGATCTCGGAATTCGGCACCAGCGAGGTGTAGAACTTCGCTGCTTCCTCGGCATCGCCGTTGAACCACATGCAGGGCACGAGCTTGGGCATCTTGAATGCTCCTCTTCAACTGGCTGGGTTTCGATCAGGCGCTCGCCATGTCGGACTTCGCGGCGAAGGCCGCGAGGTCCATCCAGTTCACACCCCACATGTGGCCATCCGGATCCTCGAAGCTGCGGCCGTACATGAAGCTGTATTCGTCCTTCGGGCTGGGATCGGCCACCCCGCCTGCAGCCGCGGCCCTGGCGACGATATCGTCGACCTCGCTCCGGCTGTCGGCCGACAGGCAGAACAGCGCCTGGTTCGAGGTCTTCGCGTCCGCGATCGGCTTCGGCGTGAATTGACGGAATTTGTCGTGGGTCGTCAGCATGACGAAGATGGTCTCGGAAAAGACCATGCAGCTCGCCGTCTCGTCGCTGAATTGCGGGTTCCTGGTCGCGCCGACCGCCCCGTAGAAGGCAGTGGCGCGCTTGAGGTCGGTCACCGGCAAATTGACGAAAATCATCCTGGGCATCGGAAGCTCCTTGGGCGGGGGTTCCGACCAAGGACGGACGGGCCGACGGCCGCCCGACACGGCTTCCCGGATATTTTTTTAAGGCCCCACCTGCGGGGTTCTGTCGCACAGAGCCGGCAGGCTTCCAGGCCGGCCTTACCTCTTCTCGTTCGGATCCCGGTGCACGGGGTCGATCCACAGCACGGTCTCGGGCTTCTCGACCGGCTCGATGTCGAGGTTGATCGCCACCGCCTCGCCGTCGCTGCGCACCAGCACGCATTCCAGCACCTCGTCCGGGCTGGCGTTGATCTCCTGGTGCGGCACGTAAGGGGGCACGAAAATGAAATCGCCGGGGCCGGCCTCCGCGGTGAATTGCAGCTTCTCGCCCCAGCGCATCCGCGCCTTGCCCTTCACGACGTAGATGACGCTCTCGAGATGACCGTGGTGATGCGCTCCGGTCTTGGCGTCGGGCTTGATGCTGACGGTGCCCGCCCACAATTTCTGTGCGCCGACGCGCGCGAAATTGATCGCGGCCGCACGGTCCATGCCGGCCGTGGACGGCACGTTGGTATCGAGCTGGTTGCCGGGAATGACGCGCACGCCGTCATGTTTCCAGCGATCGTCGTGATGATCGTGGTCATGGTGGGAATGTGAATGGTCATGGCCGGTCATTGGTCTTGCTTTCTGTTGGTTCCTTGCGCGGCAAACTAACCCAAAGCCGCATCCGCAAGCCATACCAAAATCGGAACTCTCGTAGCCGCCTGACGTTGTTCTCGCACGCAAAATCGAAGGAGAATTTTCATGGGTAGCACGACCGACAAGATCAAAGGCACGGCCAACGAGGCGATCGGCAAAGCCAAGCAGGGTATCGGTGAAGCCACCGGTTCCGAGCGCATGAAGGGCGAGGGCGCGGTCCAGGAAGTCAAGGGCAAGGGCCAGCAGGCCATGGGCGATGCCAAGGATGCCGCGAAGGACGCGGTCGATCGCGCCGCAGCCGCGGCACGCCGCGCGGCGGAATGACGCGCGTAGAACTGCAAACGAAAAGACCGGCCGAGAGGCCGGTCTTTTTTTGCCGTCACTTCACCGCGAGCAATTCCACGTCGAACATCAGCGTTGCGTTCGGCGGGATTACGCCGCCGGCGCCGCGCGCTCCGTAGCCGAGCTGCGGCGGAATGATCAGCGTGCGCTTGCCGCCGACCTTCATCGAGGCGACGCCCTCGTCCCAGCCCGCGATCACACGGCCCTTGCCGATCGGAAACTCGAACGGCTCCTTGCGATCGACGGACGAGTCGAATTTCTTGCCCTTCTGGCCGTTCTCATAGAGCCAGCCGGTATAATGCATCACGCAGATCTGGCCGGGCTGCGGCGAGGCGCCGGTGCCGGCGGCGGTGTCGATGATCTGCAAGCCTGAAGCTGTGGTCATGGTCTTTCCTGCGGTCTGGGCCGAGGCCGTGGTGGAAACGAAATCGGACACGCTGGCGGTCACGGTGATCGCGAGTGCCGACATGATAACGAGGAGCACGCGCTGGAAACGCTGCATTAGACACCTTCCATTTGAGGCGGGAGGTGTCTAGCCCAATGCCATCGCCGTTTCCACCCCTTTAGACCTCGATATTTTCCAGCCGGACCGGCAGCTTGCGGATGCGCTGACCGGTAGCGTGATAAAGCGCATTGCAGATCGCGGCATTGGTGCCGACATTGGCGAGCTCGCCGAGGCCCTTCGCACCCGCGGGATTGATGTGATCGTCCTGCTCGGAGAGCAGGATCACCTCGACGCCGGGGACGTCCGCACTCACCGGCACGAGATAATCGGCAAGATTATCGTTGACGTAGCGCGCATTGCGCTCGTCGATCTCGGTGGCCTCCAGCAGCGCCGAGGACATGCCCCAGATCAGGCCGCCCATCAGCTGGCTGCGGGCCGTGCGCGGGTTCATGATCCGCCCGGCCGCGAACGCGCCGACCAGACGGGGACAACGGATCTCGTGCGTGAAGCGGTTGACCCTGACCTCGACGAATTCGGCACCGAATGCGTAGGCGATCTTGTCCTTCATTTGGTGACCGCCGACCAGCCGTACGTGCCCGCTGTGCATGGCCCGGAACGAGTCGAGCGGCGCGCCCTCCGGCTTCCACTCGCCATACTCCTCGACCACGCTGACGCCGAGCGCCTCGAAGGCCTTCTCGATATCGAGCGGACGATCGCTCTTCGCGGCCTGCGTGCTCGGCGCCTGGCTGATGCCAACGGTCTCCTTGGCCTTGTCCGTGAGGCTGTCGCTCGGCATCACCGCCTTGAACAGCCGCTGGCGAATCTGGTCGCACACCATCATCACCGCCGAGCAGGTGCTGGCGGTCGAGTTAGAACCGCCCGCGACCGGGGCCGGCGGCAGATCGCTGTCGCCGATGAAAACTGCAACCTTCTCCAGGGGCACGCCGAGCCGCTCGGCCGCGGTCTGCGCGATGACCGTATAGGCGCCGGTGCCGATCTCATGGCCGGCGATCTCGACGCGGGTGCGACCGTCGCGCTGGAGGCGCACACGGGCGGCGGCCGGACCCATCTGGGTCGGATAGCAGGTGGCCGCGCAGCCATAGCCGATCAGCCAGTCGCCCTCCGCCATCGACTTCGGCCGCGGCGATCGCTGCGCCCAGCCAAAGGCTTTGGCCGCTTGGTCGAAGCATGCCATCAGCGATCGCGACGTATAGGGCTTGCCGCCGATCGGCTCATTGGTGGTGTCGTTGATGCGGCGGAGCTCGACCGGATCCATGTCGAGCTTCTCGGCGAGCTCGTCCATCGCGCTCTCCAGCGCGAACAGATACGGCACCTCGGGCGGCGAGCGCATGAACCCCGGCGTGTTGCGGTCGGCGCGCACGATCGACACCAGGCTGTCGACATTCGGGCAGGCATAGAGCCGTGTCGTGGTCTTGGTGCCGCCGACGCAATACGCGTCCGGCCGCGAGGAGACCTCGGCGCCCTCGTGCCTGAGCGCCACCAGCCTGCCCTCGCGGCTGGCACCGAGCTTGATCTCGTGGCGGGTCTCGGCGCGGTAGGTCGTGATGGTGAAGCCCTGGTCGCGGGTCGGGACCAGCTTGATCGGCCGGTTCAGACGCCTGGCGATGCTGGCAATGATCGCGGTGCGCGGCGTCATCGAGCCGCGCGAGCCGAAGCCGCCGCCGACGTAAGGGTTGACCACGCGCACCTTGTCGGCGTCGATGCCGAGCTGCTCGGCGACGCCGTTCTTGAGGCCATAGACGTACTGGCTGGGCTCGTAGATGACGAGATCGTCGCCGATCCAGGCGCAGCTCGTCGTGAACAGCTCCATCGGATTGTGGTGCTGCGTCGGCGTCTCGTAGGCGGCGGTGAGCTGTATCTCGGCTGTCTCGAACGCGTTCGCGAGGTCGCCGACCTTCGGGTCCTCCTTGAACTGCGAATTTTGCCCCTTCGCGGCGGCTGTCGTCGTGCCCGGCGAGTCGAAGGTCGCGCTGGGCGTAGCGACCGTATAGCTGACCTTGACGCGGTTGGCCGCCTCGCGCGCGGCCTCGTAGCTTTCGGCGATGACGACTGCGATGATCTGGCCGTCATGGGCGATCTCGGGCGACTTCAGCGGCTGGATCGTGGTCCCGGCATAGCCGCCATTGCTGAACAGTTTTGATTCCTTCAGCTTTGGCGCATTCTCGTGCGTGACGATGTCGATCACGCCGCGAACGGCCCTGGCGTCGTCGAGATCGAAACTGTCGATGCGGCCCTTTGCGATGGCGCTGGTGACAAGGAAGGCATAGGCCGGATTGGCCAGCGGCATGTCGGACGCGTAGGTCGCTCGCCCCGTGACCTTCGAGTGCGCGTCATAACGTGGCACGGGCTGGCCCATGTTCGCCTTCGGCTCGGGAGCAGCAGCTGTCATGGTCAGATCTCCATCGTTACGGCCTGCTGGAGCGCGCGTGCCACCACGCGCTTGCCGAGCGCGATCTTGAAGCTGTTGTGCCGGCGGCCGCGCGCGTCTGCAAAGGCGGCATCGGCAGCACGCTGCGCCAGGCCGTCATCGAACCTCTGCCCCTTCAGCAGCGCCTCCGCCTCGCGGGCGCGCCAGGGGACCGTGGCGACGCCGCCGAGCGCGACACGCGCGTCCCGGATCGCGCCATCCTGCACGTCGAGCGCGATCGCAGCGGACGACAGCGCGAATTCGTAGGACTGCCGGTCCCGCGCCTTGAGGTAGACCGAGCGCGGCCAGCGGCCGGAGACAGTAAAGGCCGAGATCAGCTCGCCGGGCTGCAGCGTGGTCTCGATGTCTGGCGAATTGCCGGGGGCCTTGTGCAGCTCCGCGAAGGGCATGCTGCGGCTGCCGGACTTTCCCGTGATCTCGACCGTCGCATCCAGCGCGATCAGGGCCTGGGCGAAATCGCCCGGATAGGTCGCGATGCACTGGTCGGAGACGCCGAGCACCGCATGCATCCGGTTGATGCCGTCCATCGCCGCGCAGCCGGAGCCCGGATTGCGCTTGTTGCAGTTCTCGTAGGAGACGTCGCGGAAATAGCTGCAGCGCGTCCGCTGCATCACATTGCCGCCGAGCGTTGCCATGTTGCGCAGTTGGGCGCTGGCGGCGAGCTTCAGCGAATCGGCGATCACGGGATAGTTGCGCTGGATTTCGTCATGCGCTGCGACGTCGGACATCTTCGCGAGCGCGCCGAGCCGCAGATTCTCGCTATCAGGCTGGATCGCCGACCAGTCTCGCGCGAGCGGATTGATGTCGACGATCGCGGTCGGCCGCATCACGTCGAGCTTCATCAGGTCGATCAGCGTGGTGCCGCCGGCGAGCGGCTGCGCCGCCGCCTGTGTCAGCGGATTGTTGGCCGGTGCAGCGGCGCTGAGCGCCTGCACCGCCATGTCGGGGTCCGTCGCCCTCTGATACAGGAAGGGTCGCATGCGCTTAGCCTTTCAAGATCTCGGGCGCAGCCTGCTTCACGGCCGCGACGATGTTGGGATAGGCGGCGCAGCGGCAGATGTTCCCGCTCATGTATTCGCGGATGTCGGCCTCGGAGCCGGCATGACCTTCCTTGACGCAGGCAATCGCCGACATGATCTGGCCGGGCGTGCAATAGCCGCATTGGAACGCGTCGTTGTCGACGAAGGCCTGCTGCATCGGATGCAGGCGATCATCTGTGGCGAGACCTTCGATCGTCGTGATCTCCTGCCCTTCGGCTGCAAGCGCCAGCGTCAGGCACGACACCACGCGGCGGTCACCGATCAGCACCGTGCATGCGCCGCACTGACCGTGATCGCAGCCCTTCTTGCTGCCGGTGAGGCCCATGTGCTCGCGCAGCGCATCGAGCACGGTCGTGCGCGCATCGATGCGCAGGCGCCGATCCTTGCCGTTCACATTGAGCGTGACTTCGACCGGCGCCGATGGATCCTGCGCGGCTGGTGCGCGTGGGTCCTGCGAGGCCGCACGCGCAGTAATCGGAACAAGCGCACTGCCGGCAGCGCCGGCCATGAAGGCGCGTCGGTCGAAGCCGGATGGTTTGGAACTCGGATTGTCGGGCATGAACGGCCTCCGCCGCTTTCGGATCAAGCAGCGCGCACCTGCGCTGCTCCGCCCTTAACTTGAAGCGATGAGTCCCGTTCCGAACGAGAACGGGCGGCGCAGCAGATGCCGCGCCGCCCTCCGTCAACTTTTCCTGATCGCCTGCAAGGAACCTGTCTCGCGGCCGGCAATCAATAGCCGAGCGCGCAGCCGTCCTTGCGCGGATCCGAGCCGCCGGTGAGCGTGCCCCTGTCCCAGTCGATCCAGATCGCCTGGGCGCCGCCGAGCGGGCCGACCACGCTGGTGGTCTTGTGGCCGAGCTTCTTCAGGCCCTCGACGATGTCGGCGGGAACGCTGTCCTCGAGCTGGTACTGGCCCTCGTAGTGCAGGCCGCGCGGCATGTCGATCGCCTCCTGCACGTCGCAGCCATAATCGAGGATGTTGGTCAGCAGATGAGTCTGACCAGTTGGCTGGTACTGGCCGCCCATCACCGCGAACGACATCGTGGAACGGCCGCCCTTGGTGAGCAGGCCCGGCATGATCGTGTGCAACGGGCGCTTGCCTCCTTCGATGCAGTTGGGGTGGCCCGGCTGGATGCGGAAGCCGCCGGCGCGGTTCTGGAACAAGACGCCGGTCTTGTTGGAGACGATCGCCGAGCCGAAGGAGTGCGCGACCGAGTTGATGAACGAGCAGACGTTGCGGTCCTTGTCCACCACGGTGATGTAGATGGTCGAGGGGTTCATCGGCGGCGCGACATTGGGCAGGTCGAGCATGCCGTCCATGCGGATCTTGCTGATGTACTCGTCGGCAAAGCCCTTCTCGAGCATCTCGGCGACGTTGATCTTCATGTGCGCAGGCGAGGCGACATGCATCTCGCGATTCATGTAGGCGATGCGCGCGGCTTCCGCCTCGAGATGGAAGCGCTCGACGCTGACGGGCGCGTATTTGGTCAGGTCAAAGCGCGACAGGATGTTGAGCATCAGGAGCGCCGTGACGCCCGGGCCGTTCGGCGGGCACTGCCAGACGTCGTAGCCCTTGTACGTGGTGCCGATCGGCGTGGTCACTTCGGTCGTGTGCGCGGCGAAGTCGTCGAGCGTGTGCAGGCCGCCGATGCCGCGCAGGGTCTCGACCATGTCCTCCGCGATCGCCCCCTTGTAGAAGGCGTCGCGGCCATCCTTGGCGATCGCGCGCAGCGTCTTGCCGAGCTCGGCCTGGCGGATGATATCGCCGGCCACCGGCGGCTTGCCACCCGGCAGCAGGTAGCGCACGGTGTTGGTGCCATTCTTCAGCTTCTCGAACTGGTTCTTCCAGTCGAAGGCGATGCGGGGGGCGACGACATAACCCTCCTCGGCCGCCTTGATCGCGGGCTGCAGCAGGCGGTCGAAGCCGAACGTGCCGTGGTCGCGCAGCACGGTCGCGAAGGCATCGATCACGCCGGGGATCGAGACCGCATGCGCCGAGGTCAGCGGAACGGAATTGATCTTGCGCTCGAGATACCAGTCGGCATTCGCCGCCTTCGGGGCGCGACCGGAGCCGTTATAGGCGATGATCTTGCCTTCGCCGCGCGCCTGGATCAGCGCAAAGCAGTCGCCGCCGATGCCGGTCGATTGCGGTTCGATCACGCCGAGCAGGGCCGAGCCCGCGACCGCCGCGTCCACCGCCGTGCCGCCCTCGCGCAGCACCTCGATCGCGGCCAGCGAGGCCTGCGGATGCGAGGTCGCGACCATCGCGTTGGTGGCGTGGACCGTGGACCTGCCGGGGAAATGGAAATTTCTCATCGAATTCTTGCTCTCGTTAGGCTTTCTTGCCCGTGGATGCGCGCCTCGCGCCCTCTCGGAAAACCGGGTCTACATGACACATTCCGGCCGGTCCGGGCAATGCTGGCATACCAGGGAAATGGCTGCCATCCGCTGGGCGTATGGACGGGAATTACCTTCGGCCATGCGGGTTTTCTGAGCGCTGGTCGCCTGCTAAACGGGCGGCATGACTTACAAGGTCTGCGCCTTCTATCAATTCGCTGCCCTGCCAGATTACCGCGAGCTGCGCGAGCCACTGCGCGCGTTCTGCGCCGGTCTTGCGCTGAAGGGCAGCGTGCTGCTGGCGGGCGAGGGCATCAACGGCACCATCGCGGGCGCCCCCGAGGCGATCGACGCGTTCGCCCACGAGCTCGCACACGGCGTCCTGTTCGGCGGCCGGCTGAACAATCTCGAATTGAAGTTCTCGACGGCGGCGAGGATGCCGTTCGGCCGGCTCAAGGTGCGGCTGAAGAAGGAGATCGTCACGCTGGGCGATGCGGCCGCCGATCCGACGCGCCGAGTCGGCACCTATGTCGACGCGCACGAATGGAACGCGCTGATCGCGGCCCCCGAAACGCTGTTGTTAGATACCCGCAACGCCTTCGAAGTGGCGATGGGAACGTTCGAGGGCGCGGTCGATCCCGACATCAAGAGCTTCGGCCAATTCAAGGAGTTTGCCACGCAGAAGCTCGATCCAGCAAAACACCGTAGGATCGCGATGTTCTGCACCGGCGGCATCCGCTGCGAGAAGGCCAGCGCCCACCTGCTCGCGCGGGGCTTTGCCGAGGTCTATCATCTGAAGGGCGGCATCCTGAAATATCTGGAGGTGGTGCCGGAAGCGCAGAGCCGCTGGCGCGGCGAATGCTTTGTGTTCGACGAGCGCGTTGCGCTTGGCCATGGCTTGCGGGAACGGGACAAGGACGCGGCACGTGACGAATGAGATCAGGACGCTGAGCGAGCGCATCGACACGCTGGAGATGCGCATTGCCTATCAGGACGAAACCATCGAGACGCTGAACCAGACCATCACCGCGCAGTGGAAGCAGATCGACATGCTGACGCGGAGGATCGCAGAGCTCGGCGAGCGACTGCAGGAGGCCGAGGCCCATGCGCCGGGCCCTGCCAACGAGCGCCCGCCGCATTATTGAGCGACATTGACGGCTCTTACTGGCCTGACGCCTTCGGCAGCAGGGTCATGACCTCGCCCGACATCATCAGGCGGTCGCGGCCGGCATCCTTGGCGGCGTAGAGCGCGCGATCGGCGGCCTCCACCAGCGAAGCGATCCCTGCGGTTCGCTCGAACGCGGGGCGGCAGGCCGCGCCGCCGAGCGATGCGCTCACGCGTCCCGAAATCGGGCTCGAGGCATGGACGAGCCCTTCCCGGTGAATGGCTTCGCGGATCCGTTCACCGATCCGGGCGCAGCCCGCGGCATCGGTGTTCGGCAGCAGCATGGCGAATTCCTCGCCGCCGTAGCGCGCCGCCAGATCACCGGCGCGCTGCATCGCGGCCGCGAGAATCCCGGCAATCACGCGCAGGCAGGCGTCGCCTGCGGGATGGCCGTATTCGTCGTTGTACGCCTTGAAGTGGTCGACGTCGATCATCAGCAAAGCGAGGCTGGAGCGGTCGCGATAGGCCCGCGCCCACTCGTCCTTCAGACGCTCGTCGAAGCGGCGACGGTTGGCAAGTCCGGTGAGGCTGTCCTCGGTCGCGAGCGTCTCGAGCCTGGTCTCCAGCGTCTTCTGCTCGGTGATGTCGCGCGAGATCGCGACCACCCCGTCGACACGGCCGTCGTCCTTGAGCGTGACCCGCATCGTCGATTCGAGCCAGACCTCACCTTTCTGCCGGTGCGAGTTGCGGTAGGTGACGCGCGCCTCCTCCTCCTCGCCGCGCTTCATGGCGTCGACGAGGGCCTGGACCTGCGGCAAGTCGTCGGCATGAATGCCGGCGAGCGCGGGCGTTCCGATCAGTTGATTGGCGCGCCAGCCGATGACGCGGACGGACGACGGCGAGACATAGCGCAGCCGCTCGTCGAGTCCAATCCGGGTCACCATGTCGCTGGATCCCTCGGCGAGCAGGCGAAAATGCGCTTCCTTCTCGACCAGCGCCGCCGCCATGCGCTGCCCACGCTGCAACTGGCGCACCAGCACCGCGCCGATGATCGCGATCAGCATGACAAGCGCAAGCACGTGGAGCATGCGGGAAACCGCGGCCGCGCGCCAGGGTGCCAGCAGTGCGTCCTTGTCGACGGTGGCGAGCAGGAAGAACGGATAGCGACCCGAGCGCTTGAAGAAGCTGAGGCGTTCGGCGCCGTCGAGCGGCGACTTGAAGTGATAGACGCCGCTGGGCCGTTGCAGGCTCGGGTTGCGAAACAGCGGCTTGTCGGCGACGCTGCGTCCGACGAATTTTTCGTTGCTCGGGTAGCGTGCGACGATCAGGCCGTCGCCATGTGTCAGCGCGACGGAGCTGTTGCGGCCGATCTCGAACTGCTCGTAGAAATGCGACAGATATCCGGAGCTGATGGTCGCGAGCACCACGCCGCCAAAGCTGCCGTCCGGCTTGTTGAAGCGGCGCGACAAAGTGACGACCCACTCGCCATCGATCAGGCTCTTCACGGGACGGCCGAGATGGGCCTCTCGTTTCGGGGAGAGCTGGTGATGGCGGAAGAATGCGTCGTCGCTGAGCGTCGAGCCGATCGTGCCGGGCGAGGTCAGCCAGTTGCCCTGGTCGTCGATGATGGCGAAGCTGTGCACGCGCTCCGTCGCCTTCTTGCGCACCTCCATCAGGTTTCTGAGCTTGGCGATCGTGGCGGGGTCGGTGCCGTCCATCTCCAGCCGGCTGACGACGCCGACGACGCCGGAATCGAGCAGATCGAGGCTGTCCTCGGCATGCTGCGTCAGCGAGCGCGCAACGTTCGCCATCTCGGTCTCGGCGCCCCTGAGCACCGCATCGCGCGCGGCCCATTCACGCCAGGCGCTGACGCCGAGGATGGTCGTGCAGGTCAGCACGACGAACGCCGCCGCACGCAGCGGCAGGCGGCTCCATCCGGCTCTTTGGGCAGCGCTCATGCGGCAGAGTTCTCCGATCGTTTCGGAAACTCTGCCGCTTCTCTTAGTGAACTCTGAAATCACTACCGCAATACGCGGTCATCTCCCCGCTTTCCAGTAGTCTTACGGACGACGGGATCAGCGCATCGCTAACAAGACCTTAGCAAGCCGATCGGAATCCGGCGTCCCACGCCGCTAGCTGAAGATCGCCTTAACCTTGTCCCAGAGCGAAGGCGCATCTGCCTCCGCATCGGCCTTCGACGGCGTCGGCTGGGCCGCGCTCACGGGATCGGAGGCGGGGAAGGTGTCTTTCAGGCCGGTATCGAGCTTGGCGTGACGATCCGCGGCAAGCGCCTCACGCAGATCGTCGGCATGCTTGTCGTGCGGGGCGGGATTGAATCTCTCGGCCATGATCTCCTCCTTTGGCTGGTCAACGCGACCCGATTGCGCTGGTTCCCCTGTTCCGCTGAGCGCCGGGGCGTTGTATCAGGAGCCATAACCTCGTTCAGGACCATTCGTGCCCCAGCCTGCAAAAAAGCCCTTCATCGACGTGCTCTCCGGCCAGCGCCAGCCCGTCCCGCCCATCTGGATGATGCGACAGGCCGGCCGCTACCTGCCGGAATATCGCGAGGTGCGCGCCAAGGCCGGCGGCTTCCTCGATCTCTGCTTCGACCCGGACCTTGCAGCCGAAGTCACGCTGCAGCCGATCCGGAGATTCGGCTTCGACGCGGCGATCATCTTCTCCGACATTCTCGTGATCCCCTATGCGCTCGGCCGCTCGGTGCGCTTCGAGGTCGGTGAAGGTCCACGGCTCGAGCCGCTGGATGATCCGGCGAAGGTCGCAACGCTGGCGCCGCACGCCGATCTCGGCAAGCTTCAACCGGTGTTCGAGGCGCTGAAGATCGTGCGCGGCGCACTCGATCCCAAGACCGCGCTGATCGGCTTCTGCGGCGCGCCGTGGACGGTGGCGACCTACGTGGTCGCAGGCCAAGGCACGCCGGACCAGGCACCCGCCCGGATGATGGCCTACCGGCATCCCGAGGCGTTTTCCAAGATCATCGACGTGCTGGTCGACAGCTCGATCGAGTATCTGCTGGCGCAGCTCGCCGCCGGCGCCGATGCCTTGCAGATCTTCGACACCTGGGCCGGCGTGCTGCCGCCGACCGAATTCGTGCGATGGTCGGTCGAGCCGACGCGGCGCATCGTGGAGGGCGTGCGCGCGAAGGTGCCGGACGCCAAGATCATCGGCTTTCCACGCGGAGCTGCCGCGCAATTGCCTGGCTACGTCGAGGCGACCGGCGTCAATGGCGTCAGCATCGACTGGACCGCGGAGCCGGCCTTCATCCGCGAGCGCGTGCAAAGCAGGGTCACCGTGCAGGGCAATCTGGACCCGCTGGTGCTGATCACCGGCGGCGCCGCGCTCGACCGCGCGGTCGACGACGTGCTGGCCAATTTCTCTGCCGGAAGGTTCATCTTCAATCTCGGTCACGGCATCCAACCGGAGACGCCGATCGCCCATGTCGAGCAGATGATCAGGCGGGTGCGGGGCTAGCGATCGGCATCTCGGTTTGCGGCCGTCCTTCGAGACGACCGCTTCCAGCGGTCTCCTCAGGATGAGGCCGGTGTTCGCGGTCTGCGCAACTCCTCATGGTGAGGAGCGCCGCGCCGGCGCGTCTCGAACCATGAGTTGAGGAAAAAGAAAGCCAGCAAACAAGAAGTGCGAAAACAACCCCATGCACAGTAGAGCGACCACGCCCGATCAACGACTTGGCATGCGCTGAAATCGGACGAGCCGGTCATCGCACCCGATCGCGCCGAGGTTTGACACGTCGGGCAAAACAGGAGCAGGATGGCATCATCGCGCCGCTGGCCGTCTTGCGAAAGGCCAGCGTGCTACCTGCTTCGCTGAAGCGGGTTAGACGACGGCTCCTCACCACACCCGTCATTGCGAGCGCAGCGAAGCAATCCAGAATCTTTCCGCGGTTGGCAGTCTGGATTGCTTCGCTGCGCTCGCAATGACGACGCCGATGGTGGAAAGCGCCTCAGCGCGGGCGGCTGCGCTCGATGATCTCCGCCGCGCCCTTCGCCAGCAGATCGAAACCCACTGCACGGCCGAGCTCGCGCGGGCGGTTGGCCGGGCCCGCGCGCGAGGCTTCGATGATGGTGTTGCCGGAGAGATCGAGCACGGATGCGGTGAGGGACATCTCATCGCCTGATATGGTCGAGAAACCCGCCACCGGCGAATTGCAGTGACCGTTGAGCACCCATAGCACCTCGCGCTCGGCATCGGCTGAGGCGTGCGCGGCGGGATCGTCGATCGATGACAGGATTTTTCGCGTCTGCCAGTCCTGCGCCGCGCATTCGACGGCAACGATGCCCTGCCCGGCCGCCGGCAGCATCTCCGCCGCGGTGAATTCGTAGGCGATGCGATCAGCCAGACCGACGCGGTCGAGGCCCGAGCGCGCCATGATCAACGCATCCGCCGGGCCCACCGCGCCGCCATCAGGCAGGCGCTGCTTCTCGCCATTGTCGAGTTTTCGCACGCGGGTGTCAGCGGCCCCACGGAAATGGATCACTTCGACATCGGGAAACAGGCGCCGCGCATAGGCGGCCCGGCGCACCGCATTGGTGCCGATCTTGAAACCCTTGCCGCGGGACTGGCGCAGCGCCTCCAGCGTCACGCCATCGCGCAGCACCAGCGCGTCGCCCGGCGGATCGCGCGACAGCGTGGCGCCGATGACGAGGCCGGGCGTGTCCTCGTTGCCCGGCATGTCCTTCAGCGAATGCATCGCCGCCTGCAGTTCGCCCGAGAGCACGGCGGCGCGAATCTGCGCCACGAAGGCACCGCCCTTGCCGCCATGCGGCAAGAGCTTGCTGGTCTGGTCGAGATCACCGGTGGTGTCGAACTTGACGATCTCGACGTCCAGATCCGGCACGGCGGCGGTCAGGCGGCGCGCGATCTCTTCCGTCTGTGCCAGCGCCATCGCGCTCTTGCGGGTGCCGATCTTCAGTCGCGTAGCCAAGTCCAAACCCTCTCGAGCGGCGTAGTTACCGTACATCCTCCAATATCATGTCGGAGGCCTTTTCGGCGATCATGATGATCGGCGCGTTGGTGTTCCCCGAGACGAGGTCCGGCATGATCGAGCCGTCGACGACGCGGAGGCCTTCGAGCCCCCTCACCTTCAGCCGCTGGTCCACCACCGCGAGCGCGTCGCTGCCCATACGACAGGTCGAGGTCGGATGATAGATGGTGCTGCCGCGCTCGCGGCAATAATCCAGGATCTCGGCATCCGTGGATACCTTCGCCCCGGGATCATACTCGCTGACCACGTACGGCTTGAGCGCCGGTGCATTCAATATCCTGCGCAGGATCTTGATGCCCTCGACGTTGGTGGTGCGGTCGGTCTCGGTCGACATGTAGTTGATGCGGATCTCCGGCGGCACGGTCGGGTCGGCGCTCTTGATGCGCAGGGAGCCGCGGCTTTCGGGACGAAGCTGGCAGATCGAGGCCGTGAAGCCGGAGAAATCGTGCAGCTTCTCGCCCATCTTGTCGGTCGAGAACGGCAGGAAGTGGACCTGGATGTCGGGCGAAGCGAGCCGCGGGCTGGTCTTGAAGAATGCACCCGCGGTACCGGCCGCAATCGTCAGCCAGCCCTTGCGGAACAGTGCATAGCGTGCGCCGGCCATGGTACGGCGGAGCGGATGATTGATGGTATCGTTCAGGGTGATCTTCTGCGAGCAGCGCATCACGATGCGAACCTGCATGTGGTCCTGGAGGTCGTGGCCGACACCTTGCGCATCGAGCACCACGTCGATGCCGTGCTTGCGCAGGAGATCGCCGGGACCGACGCCGGAGAGCTGCAGGAGCTGCGGCGAGTTGTAGGCGCCACTCGACAGCACGACCTCCCTCCGCGCCCGCGCGCGGCGCACGGTTGCGCCTTGCCGATACTCGATGCCGGCGGCGCGACGACCCTCGAACAGCACGCGCTGGCCGAGCGCCTCAGTCTCGATCTTGAGATTGCCCCGTTTCTTCGCCGGGCCGAGATAGGCGACCGACGTCGAGGCGCGGCGGCCATTGCGCGTCGTGGTCTGGAAGAGGCCGACGCCTTCCTGCGTGGCGCCGTTGAAGTCGGGATTGTAGGGCAGACCGGTCTCGACCGCGGCGTCGATGAAGGCTTTCGACAGCGGATCGGTCACGATCATGTTGGAGACCGGCAGCGGACCGCCCGTGCCATGATACTGATCCGCACCGCGCGCCTGGTTCTCGGCCTTCTTGAAGTAAGGCAGCACGTCGTCGTAACCCCAGCCGGTGTTGCCGAGCTGGCGCCAACGGTCGTAGTCCTCGTGCTGGCCGCGGACATAGAGCAGGCCGTTGATCGAGCTCGAGCCGCCCAGTGTCTTGCCGCGCGGCTGGAACACCTGGCGCCCCTTCAGCTCGGGCTCCGGCTCGGTCTGGTACATCCAGTTGACGGACTTCTCCTTGAACAGCTTGCCGTAGCCGAGCGGGACGTGGATCCAGATGTTGGAATCCCTCGGGCCCGCCTCGAGCAGGAGCACGCTGTGCTTGCCGCTCGCAGACAGGCGGTTGGCGAGCACGCAGCCGGCGGAGCCGGCGCCGACGATGATGTAGTCGAATTCGGGATCTGACGGCGTGAGGGAGGAATTTGCGTTCATGCGCTACTGTTCTTCTTGTTGGTGAGGGCGTTTCCGCTTCGTCACTAGCACAATCATGGCTTGACGCGCAGCGCCTCGACCAGCGACCTGAACGCACGGGCATATTCCGCGCCGGCCCTTGCGATATCCGGGCGGCCGGCGCAGGCGACCGCGGCCTCCGTCACCGCGCCGAGCAAAAGCCGCGCCAGCGGCTCGACCGGCTGCCGCGCGATCAGGCCGGCCTCCATCGCCGCGGAAAGCGCACGCGGCATCTTGCCACCGAAATGCTGCGCGTCGATCTCGCACCAGCGTTCCCAGCCAAGCACGGCGGGACCGGTGTCATCATCGCCCAGCATGACCGCGGAATTGGCGGCGAACATGTTCCTTGCGTTACATCCGTAACGGGGAGCGCCGCATTTGTATCGATTTGTTATCGATACCTTGCTTTGAACACGCAGAAGTGGTCACGAGCACCCCCGCCAGCGTGGATAATTCATAGTTCGTCAAAGGTTTGCGACGAATTCTCCGGGAACAAGCCGGACAAACAGCCGTGCTGCTAGGCTCTGAAATGCGGACTCAAATGACCAGCTATTTCGCGCGGCTGTTCGCCGGCGATCTGTCGGCGTTCGGCGGTCCCGCAGCGGACGAAGCCGTGGCGGGCCACATCCGCGCCGAACAGATGTCGCTGGTGCTGGGCTATTCGGTCGGCATCATGCTGGCCAACGCCTGCAATGCCATCGTGCTGGCCATCGCGCTGTGGACCTCGCCGGACCGGACATTCGCGCTGATCTGGGCGGGCACGGTCGCCGTCGCCGCGATCGCATTCGGCCTGCAATCCCACGGCGCCCGGCGCATCACCAAGCCGCAGTTCGTCTCGCAGCGCACCATGCATCGGCTGGTGCGCAACGCCTTTCTGCTCGGGGCTGCCTGGGGCATCGTCCCGGTCGCCTTCTTCGCCAACGCTTCGACCGGCGGCCAGCTCGTCATCACCTGCCTGTGCTCGGGAATGCTGGCCGGCGGCGCGCTCGCCTTCGCCACGATTCCGATCGCGGCCATCGCCTTCACGGCCCCGATCTTCGTCGGCATCGCCATCTGCCTCAGCAGGAACGGCGACCCCGCCTTCCTGCTGATTGCCTTCCTCGTCGTGGTCTATGGCAGCGTGCTGCTGCGCGGCGTGTTCGTCAATTCGTTCTCGTTCGCACGGCGCGTGATGCGGCAGATCGAGGCGGAGCGCACGGTGCGGCAGGACCCGCTGACGCAGCTGCCCAACCGCTTCGCCTTCAACGAGACGCTCGATGCCGCACTGAAGCGCCTCGCACTGTCCGGTGAGGAGTTCGCGGTGCTGCTGCTCGATCTCGATCGCTTCAAGGAGGTCAACGACAAATTGGGCCACCCCGCCGGCGACGAATTCCTGGTGCAGGTCGCAGGCCGCCTGCAGCGCTGCACCCGCGCGGCCGAGCATGTCGCTCGCATCGGCGGCGACGAGTTCGCGCTGGTGATGGCCAATCTGGCACGGCCCGAGGATGCGCTGGAGATCGCCGAGCGCTTCGTCGCGGCCTTCGACGAACCGTTCCAGATCGACGGCCGCCAGATCGTGGGCGCCACCAGCGTCGGCATCGTGCTGGCACCTCGCGACGGCAACATGGCACTCGACATCATGAAGAACGCCGACGCTGCGCTCTACCGCGCCAAGAAGGCGGGACCGGGCACCGTCTGCTTCTTCGAGCAGGCCGACGAAAGACTGTCCCGCGACCGCAAGGCGCTGCAAAGGGATCTGGAAGGCGCCATCGCGCGGGACGAGCTGTTCCTGGTGTTTCAGCCGTTCCTCGATCTCGGCAGCAACAGCATCACCGGCTTCGAGGCGCTGCTGCGCTGGCAGCATCCCTCGCGCGGGCTGGTGCCGCCGAGCGAGTTCATCGCCATTGCCGAGGAGACCGGCCTGATCCACGAGATCGGCGAATGGGTGATCCGGCGCGCCTGCGCGACGCTTTCGGACTGGCCCGAGGACATCAGGGTCGCCGTGAATTTCTCCGCGGCACAGTTTCACAACACGACCATCCTCCAGACCATCGTGCGGGCCCTCGCCGATGCGAAGGTCTCGCCCAACCGGTTCGAGATCGAGATCACGGAATCGATGCTGCTGTCGAAATACGGCTCGGCCGCCTCGATCCTGAACGCGCTGCTGCAACTCGGCGTCACCGTCGCGCTGGACGATTTCGGCACCGGCTTCTCGTCGCTGACCTACCTGCGCAAGCTGCCGTTCAGCCGCATCAAGGTCGACCAGTCCTTCATCCGCGACATGCTGGTGCAGCCGGACTGCGCCGCCATCGTGAAGTCGGTGATCTCGCTGGCGCGGGATCTCAACATCGCCGTGGTCGCCGAAGGCGTCGAGACCGTCGACCAGCTCGAATATTTGCGCCAGATCAGCTGCGACGAGGTGCAGGGTTATCTGATCAGCCGGCCGGTGTCGGCCGATCGCGTGCTGGCGCTGCTGAATACGAAGAAGTACCGGGCGATCTACGCGGCGTAGGGCCTGAGTGCCGACCACGAGGACGGTGGGCTCCCTCTCCCGGTTACGGGAGAGGGTCTCTCCGCAACGGGGGCAATCCCCCAGAGGAGAGAGCCCTCACCGGCCGTCCATTTCTCTCAACGGGCTCCGCCTCAGGCCCGATCAAACCGCATCCGCCCGCAGCAGCGTGTCCACCGTGATTGTGCCCCGCGCGCGAGAGACGCAGGCGCAGATCTTCCGGTTGCTTTGCTTCTGATGATCGCTGAAGAAGACGTCGCGATGGTCGATCTCGCCGTCGACCGCGACCACGTCGATGGCGCAGAGGCCGCATTCGCCGCGCTTGCAATCGTACATCACGTCGTGGCCGCTGGCGTTGAGCACGTCCAGCATCGAGCGCTCGCGCGGGATCTCGAGCTCGACGTCGGTGCCCTTCAGGCGCACGCGAAAACTTTCGGTCGGCAGCGTGCCGCTGGAGCCGAAGGTCTCGTAGCGGAGATCGGCCAGCGGATGGCCGGCGCCGATCCAGGCGTGACGGGCGGCATCCAACATCCGCATCGGGCCGCAGAACACCGCCAGCGCGCCTTGCGGAAGCGAAGCAAACAGCGCGTCGAGGTCGAGGCGCCTGTTTTCATCGCTGGCATGAACGACCAGGCGGTCGCCGAGCATCGCGTCGAGATCGTCGAGATAGGCGGCCTCATTGCGCGAGCGCACGGCATAATGCAGCGTGACGTTTGCGCCGCGGCGGGCCAGCGCCTGTGCGGCCCCGAGGATCGGGGTGATGCCGATGCCGCCGGCGATCAGGCAATAGTTTTCGCGCGCCCAGTCTACCGCGAGCAGCGAGGCGGGCTGGGTGATGTCGAGCCGCGCACCTGGTTGCAAGGACCACATGTAGCGCGAGCCGCCGCGGGAATCATCGGCGCGGCGCACCGCAATTCGTAGGCCCCGCGACGAGGCCTCGCCGACGAGCGAATAGGACCGCGTCTCCGGCTGGCCGTCAATGGTCACGCTGACATTGATGTGGCTGCCGACCGGATAGGCCGCACCATCGAACTGATCGGGGCGGATCAGGAATTCGCGGATGCCGGGGGCGAGATCGCGCATCGAGACGAGCGTCGCCGGAGTCCAGGTTTCGATGAAGCGCATGGTGACTGCCTCAGTCGGTTGCGGTCTTGATCAGCGCGAGCGCCGGCAACAGGTCGAGATGGGTCCGGTTGCGCAGCGCAAGCCTCAAGTTGCGAACCGCCAGCCGCGCATGCTCGCGCATGATGGCTTCGGCGCGTGCGCCCTCGCGGTTCTCGATGGCGTCGATGACGACGCGGTGGTGCTCCTGCCCGATGATCAGGATCTGCTGCGCCTCGGGGAGCGCCGACTGCGCCATCACGAACCCGCTCGGGGATGCGAACGGCAGTGCGGAGGCGCGGTCGATCTGCCGGATCAGCGGCGGGCTGCGCGACAGTTCCGTGAGCACCGCATGGAAGCGCGCGTTCAGCGTGACATAGGACGAGAAGGCTTCGATCGAGATCGGCACCTGACGCAGCAATTCGTCGATCGCGGCAAGACATTCCTTGAGCGGCTCGAGCTCGCGCGCGGAGACGCCGCGCTCGGCGGCGAAGCGCGCAGCGAGGCCCTCCAGCGTGCCGCGCAGCTCGATGGAATCGGAGATGTCGCGCTCGGAGAACGCCTTCACCATGAAGCCGCCGGAGGGGATCCCCTCCAGGAGGCCTTCCTCCTCGAGCCGCACCAAGGCCATGCGCACCGGTGTGCGCGAGGCGCCGGTGGTCTCCACCGCCTGCAGCTCGGAGATGCGCTCGCCGGGGCGCAAGGAGCCCGACAGGATCTGGTCGCGCAACGCCAGCTGCGCCTTCACGGTCTGCGAGATGGAGCGGTCGACCTCACGCTCGGGCGCTGCTTTCATTTGCCCCTACTCCGCGGCCTGAAGGCGCGGCGGCGGATTTTCCTTCGCCACCATCTTCTCGATCAGCTTGCGCGACCACATCGCGCCGGCGTCGATGTTGAGGTTGTAGAAGACGCGATCGGGGTTCTCGTCCATGGCGCGCTGCTGCGCTTCCAGTATCATCTCGTCTTCGCGGAAGATGCCGGAGACGCCCTCGCGGACCTCGGTGGTGATGCGCTGCTCGCCGATCTGGTAGTTGCGCACGAAGGCCCAGAAGTAATGGCAGGTCTTCTCGGTCTCCGGCGTGATGGTGTTGAGGACGAAACCGTTGACGCCCTGCGAGCGGTCGCCTTCCGGCGCGCCGGTGCCTGTCGGCGCCACGCCGACGTCGATCGCGATGGTGCACGGCGCTTCGAAGCGGATGATCTGCCAGCGATCGACGAGGCCGGGCTTGCCGAGCTGCTTGGCCCAGAACGGCGGCGCCTCGATGCCGCGCATCCAGCGCGTCACCGTCACCGTCTTCTCGCCATGGGTGACGTCGAACGGCGCTTCGGCCACCGCGTCGTTACCGATGGAGGAGCCGTGCACGAAGGTCTCGTGGGTGAGATCCATGAGATTGTCGAGCACGAGGCGGTAGTCGCAATTGGCGTGGATGGTCTTGCCGTCGCCGGCCCAGGCCGGATCGTGATTCCAGTGCATGTCAGGCACGAGCGCGGGATCGGCGAGCGCGGGATCGCCCATCCAGAGCCAGACGTAGCGGTGGCGCTCGACCACGGGATAGGCGCGCACGCAGGCCGACGGGTTGATGGTCTCCTGAGAGGGCATGAAGGTGCAGCGGCCCTGCGCGTTGTATTTCAGGCCGTGATAGCCGCAGACGACGGTGTCGCCCTCGAGCCGGCCCTTGGACAGCGGCACCAGCCGGTGCCAGCAGGCGTCCTCCAGCGCGGCCACCGAGCCGTCCGCCTTGCGGTACATCACGATGTGCTTGCCGCAGATCGTGCGCGGCAGCAGCGCCGGCTTCACCTCCGCATCCCAGGCGGCGGCGTACCAGGCGTTCATGGGGAAGGGTTTTGTCATTGGTCTCGCTCCCGCGGCTTATGTATGCGTTATGTATACAATAGCTGGGAGACAGAAACGTTCAAGGCCAAATTTGCTGTATTATGATACCGATTTTTAGTGCACTGTATACACCACGATCTCCACTGTCCTTCCCGCGAAAGCGGGGAATCCAGTACGCCGCGGCGGACATTGGGTTCACTCGACTTCCGCCGCGGAGTACAGGATCGCCCGCCCTGCGCGGGCGATGACACCGGGGAATACGGCGCCTCCTGCCTTGGAGAGGCGTGAAAGCAGCACCGGCCTCAGGGCCCTTCCGCAGCGAACACCTTCGACAGCCCCGCCTGCGCCTCTTCCTGAATCCGCTTCAGGTGCTCGGTGCTGCGGAAGCTTTCCGCATAGATCTTGTAGACGTCCTCCGTCCCCGACGGCCGCGCGGCGAACCAGCCGAAATCGGTCTCGACCTTGATGCCGCCGAACGGCTGGCCGTTGCCGGGCGCCTTGCTCAGCGTCGCGCGAACCGGATCGCCGGCGAGATCCTTCAGGCCGAGCTGCTCGGGCGTGACGGATTTGAGGATGTTCTTCTGCGGCGTGCTGGCGGCGACATCGATGCGCGCATAGTGCGGCACGCCGAGCTCGGCGGTGAGGTCATTGAACAGCTGGCTGGGATCGCGGCCGGTCTTCGCCATGATCTCGGCGGCGAGCAGGCCGAGGATGATGCCGTCCTTGTCGGTGGTCCACACCGTGCCGCCGCGGCGCAGGAACGAGGCCCCCGCACTCTCCTCGCCGCCGAAGCCGAAGCCGCCGCCGACCAGGCCGTCGACGAACCATTTGAAGCCGACCGGCGTCTCCACCAGCTTGCGGCCAAGCTTCTTGGCGACGCGGTCGATGATCGAGCTCGACACCACGGTCTTGCCGATCGCAGCATCCTTGCCCCAGTCCGGACGGTGCGCGAACAGATAGGAGATCGCGGTCGCCAGATAGTGGTTCGGATTCATCAGGCCGCCGGTGCGCGTGACGATGCCGTGCCGATCGGCGTCGGTGTCGTTGGCGAAGGCGACATCGAAGCGGTCGCGCATGCCGATCAGGCTCGCCATCGCGTAGGGCGAGGAGCAGTCCATGCGGATCTTGCCGTCCCAGTCCACGGTCATGAAGCGGAAGGTCGGGTCGATCGCCTCGTTGACGACGGTGGCGTTGAGGCCGTAGCGGTCGATGATCGGATGCCAGTAATGCACGGCGGCGCCGCCGAGCGGATCGATGCCGATCTTGATGCCGGCGGATTTGACGAGGTCGAGGTCGACGACACTGCCGAGATCGGCGACGTAGGGCGTGATGAAGTCGTAAGCATGCACGTTCGCGGCCTTGCGGGCCTTGGCGTAGTCGAGGCGCTTCACGCCCTTGAGGCCGTCGGCGAGATAGGCGTTGGCGCGCTTCTCGACCACGCCGGTCACGTCGGTGTCGGCGGGGCCGCCATGCGGCGGATTGTATTTGTAGCCCCCGTCCTCCGGCGGGTTGTGCGAGGGCGTGACGACGACGCCGTCGGCGAGACCGGAGGTGCGGCCCTTGTTGTAGGTGAGGATCGCGTGCGAGATCACGGGCGTCGGCGTGTAACCGCGATCCTTGTCGATCATGATGTCGACGCCGTTGGCGGCGAACACCTCGACGGCGCTGACCAGCGCCGGCTCGGCCAGCGCATGGGTGTCGATGCCGATGAAGAGCGGGCCGGTCAGCCCCTTTTCCTTCCGGTCGTCGCAGATCGCCTGCGTCGTCGCGAGGATGTGGCCCTCGTTGAACGTGTTCTTGAACGAGGTGCCGCGATGGCCGGAGGTGCCGAACGCGACCCGCTGCGCCGGATCCGCAACATCGGGCTTGTCCGCAAAATAGGCCGTCACAAGCCGTGGAATGTTGGTGAGCGCGTCCGGCGAGACCTGCTTGCCCGCCGCGGGATGAACATCAGCCACTGAATGATCCTCGTCTTGTCGTGGGTGCGCGACACCATAGCACCCGGACGGTGTCCGCCAAATGCACAACACGCGTGAGGGGGCGGGCGTTCCTTGGTCGGCGGAGGTGCTGTAGCCCGCATGAGCGAAGCGACATGCCGGACCAGCCGCCCGGATGTCGCCTTGCTCATCCGGGCGACGGGATCATGCTATGCTCGCCGCCATCGCCGCCTTCCGAATCGTCCCATGACCCCTTCGCGCATGCTGCTTCTGCTGATTGCCGGCCTCGTCGTGGCGAGCGCACCGGCGCGGGCTGCGGAATTCTATACCGAGGACCTTCGCATCCCGATGGCGGAGGCGGGACCGCAGGGCCTGGAGGCGTTCCTGGTGCGGCCAGCGGGGACGAAGCGCTATCCGCTGGCGCTGCTCAGCCACGGCTCGCCGCGCAAGTTCGAGGATCGCGCGACGATGTCGGCGCACAAATATTACGGCATCGCGCTGGAATATGCCCGGCGCGGCTTCGCCGCTTTGATCGTGATGCGGCGCGGCTATGGCACCTCGCCCGGCGGCCGCGTCGACAGCGTCGGCAGCTGCGCCAATGCCGCCTATCTACCGGCCGCGGCGGTTGCGGTCGCGGACTTGCGCGCGGCGATCGATGCGATGGCACGTCGGAGCGACGTCACGACGTCAAGCATGATCGCGGCCGGCCATTCCGCCGGCGGGCTCGCAACGGTCGCGCTCACGGCGCAGGCGCCACCCGGCCTCGTCGCTGCGATCAGTTTTGCGGGCGGCCGCGGCTCGCGCGACGACGACGACGTCTGCAACGAGGATGGGCTGGTGCAGGCCTTCGCCACCTTCGGCAAGACCTCGCGGGTACCGATGCTGTGGGTCTATGCGGCCAACGACAACTTCTTCGGTCCTGATCTGGCGCGCCGGCTCTATGACGGGTTTCGCGGCAATGGCGGCGCCGCAAAATTCGTCGCAGCGCCGGCTTATGGCGACGATGGACACTATCTCTATTCCGTGGCCGGCCGTCCGCAATGGACGCCGTATGTGGACGCGTTCCTGCGCGAGCGCGGGCTGAACCACGACATCCTGAGCGCGCCAGATCCGCTGCCGCCGCCGGCCCAGCTCAACGAGGCCGCCCGCGCCGAGTTCGCGCGCTATCTCGCCAGCACGCTGCCGCACAAGGCGTTTGCGGTGTCGCCGAACGGCGGCTACGGCTGGCGCTCGGGACGGGCCACCACTGACGAGGCCCAGCGCGATTCGCTCGCCGCCTGCCTGAAATGGTCGACGACCTGCACGCTCTATGCGGTCGACGACCGCCTGACCGGTCCTGCGCAGAAGCCACCGGCGGACCAGAGCGCACGCGCGCGATAGCGCTAGAGCCGTTCGCTGACCGCGAGCTTGTAGCCGACGCCGGTGACAGTCGCGATGACCGGCGTGCCGCTGCCGACGAGCTTGCGGCGCAGCCGCGCCACCAGCGCATCGACGGTGCGGATGTCGACCTCGACCTGGCGGTTGCTGACGACCTCGATCAGATAGTCGCGGCTGAGCGGCCGGCCGTCGGCGCCGACCAGCGCGGCGAGCAGGTCGAATTCGGCGCGCGTCAGCGCCACCGGCTTGCCGTCGGCGCCGAGCAGCTCGCGCCGCGTGAGGTCGATGATCCAGTCGCCGAAGGCGATGCAATTGTGGTTGCGCGCCGCCTTGCGGTCGATCGAGCGCCGCCGCAGCACGCTGCGCGTGCGCGCGAGCAGGTCGCGCAAATTGATCGGCTTGGTGACGTAATGGTCGCCGGCGATCTCGAGACCGAGGATGCGATCCACGTCCGTGTCGCGGCGGGTCACGAAGATGATGCCCGCGTTGCTGGACGCCTGGATTTCCTTGGCGAGCTCGAAGCCGTTGCCGTCGGGCAGCTGCACGTCCAGGAAGACGAGATCGGTGCGCGAGCGCAGCGCCTGGCGGCACTCAGCAACGGAGCCGGCGCCGACAACGTCGAAATTGTTGTCGCTGAAATAGCCGACCAGCATGGTCCGCGTCACGTGATCGTCTTCGACCACGATCAGCCGCTCGCGGCCCGCAGGACGTCCTTCCTGACGTGCTGGATCAGCCACGATGTTGGATGTCCTGTGCGCGTGCGACCCGGCCTGAAAAGTCGCGCCATCGCGCAGCGCACTGTCATGTGAACGAACATTCACAGCTGGTTCGAGCCCCCGAAATTGTCTGACCAATACTAGGCGTATTGTGCTGCCCGAACCATATTAGTCACGGTCTCGCCGCATTAAGTATGAACTACCCCACACTTCTCATCCGGCACATCATCCTTCCGGCGTGGTCCGAACGATGCGGTGCGATCCTTGCCGCCATCGTCGCACTGTCCTTCATCGCCGATCGCGCCACCGGCGGCATCTGGTCGAAGAACGTGCGACAAGATTATTCAGGTCCGGTGGTTCTCGGCGAGGACCTGACGCGGATCGAGGTCTGAGGGACCGTCGATCTCAGTCCGATGCCACCTCGATCCGGAACGACAAGCGCTCTTCCGCGCCAGGCGCGATATGCATCAGGCCGGGCTTGTCGCTGAACTCGCCGTCGAAGCCCGCGGGACTGGCATGACCACGCCAGGGCTCGATGCAGAGGAACGGTGCGCCTGACGGTTTCGACCAGACACCGAGTTCGCGAAAACCCTGCCATGACATCTCGAGCCAGGGCGCGCTCGGTGCGCCCTCGCCTGCGGCAAACCGAACCGCGGTGCTCTCGATCCGGTCGAAGATGATGGCGTCGTCGACGAACAGGGAGTCGGACAGAGGCAGCACCGTGCCTCTGACGGGAGTTGGCTCCGCCGCCTCACGCAGCAAGCCGCCGTCGAGACGACGGATCGGAGACGACTCTGCCTTCGGGAAGGTCAGCGCATAGCCTTCCTTGGGCACGCCGGGCCGAAGCGGCCAGTTGAAGGCGGGATGGCCCCCAAGCGACGCCGGCAACCTTTCCTCGCCCGTGTTCGCAACCGTAAGCGAGAGATCGAGACCGGTCTCGTCGACCGTGTAGATGGCCGTCAGGCGGAACGCGAACGGATAGAGCGCCCGCGTCGTCTCGTTGTCTTCGAGCACCAGCACGCAGCGGCTCTCGCCGCGCTGCGCCCATTGGAAGCGGCTGTCGCGCGCAAAGCCGTGCTGGGTCATCCGGTACGTCTTGCCCTTGTGCCGCAATTCGTCATTGGCGAGACGACCGACGATCGGAAACAGCAGCGGCGCATGGCGCGGCCAGACCGGTTCGGCCTGCCAGACGAATTCAACGCCGGCATCGCTCCTCAACGAGCACATTTCGGCGCCTTGCGCCTTGATGGTCGCAGTCAGCCCGCTGCTGCGGATCGTATGCGTGTCGTCAGTCATGACAATCTCCCTGGCGGCAGCGAGGCTGACGCGCCAATGCGCAGCGGCCTGATGCGACCGGATCATATCGCATTGGAGTTTGGCCCGTCTCCATCCTTCGAGACGCCCGCCCATGGCGGGCCCTCAGGATGAGGTCAGGTGGGGCGAGATATTCAACCCTCATGGTGAGGAGCCCGCCAAAGCGGGCGTCCGAACCATGCAGGTCGACGGCTAAGCCTGCGACGAGCGCCCGACGCTCTCGTAGGTGAAGCCGGCGGCCGCCATGTCTTCGGGGCGGTAGATGTTGCGGAGGTCGACGACGACGGGCTGCGCCATGGTTGCCTTCAGCCGGTCGAGATCGAGCGCGCGGAACTGCACCCATTCGGTGACGATGACCAGGCCGTCGGCGCCTTGCGCGCAGGAATAGGCGTCTTCGCAATAGGTGATGTTGGGCAGCTCACCCTTCGCCTGCTCCATGCCGACGGGATCGAAGGCCTTGACCTTCGCGCCCATGTCGAGCAGGCCCGTCACCAGCGGGATCGAGGGCGCATCGCGCATGTCGTCGGTATCGGGTTTGAAGGTGAGGCCGAGCACGGCGATGGTCTTGCCGCGCAAGCTCCCGCCGAGCGCCTGGCTCACTTTGCGTGCCATCGCGCGCTTGCGGTTCTCGTTGACCGCCAGCACGGATTCGACGATGCGCAGATTCACGTCGTAGTCCTGCGCGATCTTGATCAGCGCCTTGGTATCCTTCGGGAAGCACGAGCCGCCGAAGCCGGGACCGGCATGCAGGAACTTGGTGCCGATGCGGTTGTCGAGGCCAATGCCGCGCGCGACCTCCTGGACGTTGGCGCCGACCTTTTCCGAGAGATCGGCGATCTCGTTGATGAAGGTGATCTTGGTCGCGAGGAACGCGTTGGCGGCGTATTTGATCATCTCCGCGGTGCGGCGCGCGGTGAACATCAGCGGCGCCTGGTTCAGCGACAGCGGGCGGTAGATGTCGCCCATCACCTTGCGGCCGCGCTCGTCGGAGGTGCCGACCACGACGCGGTCGGGGAACTTGAAGTCGCGGATCGCCGCGCCCTCGCGCAGGAATTCGGGGTTGGAGGCGACCACGACGTCCGCCTTCGGATTGGTCTCGCGGATGATGCGCTCGACCTCGTCGCCGGTGCCGACCGGCACGGTCGACTTGGTCACGACCACGGTGAAGCCTTGAAGCGACTGCGCGATCTCCTTCGCGGCGGCGTAGACGTAGGACAGATCGGCGTGGCCGTCGCCGCGGCGCGAGGGCGTGCCGACCGCGATGAACACCGCATCGGCATCCGCAACCGGCTTCGACAGGTCAGTGGTGAAGTCGAGCCGCTTGGCCTTGACGTTGGTTGCAACCAGCTCGTCGAGGCCGGGCTCGTAGATCGGGATCTCGCCGCGGTGCAGGGCCGCGATCTTCCGCTCGTCCTTGTCGACGCAGGTGACGTCGTGACCGAAATCCGCAAAGCAGGCTCCGGACACCAGTCCCACATAGCCCGTCCCGATCATCGCGATTCGCATGAAAAACTCTTTCCGTTGAAGACGGATGTTCCACTGAACACCCTAGACCATTTTTCTATCAGGCCGCACGCACAACATTAGGGCAGGTTGCATCGTTGAACGAACCACTGCAAGAATGGGCATCCCCGGGCGGCACGCAAGGAGCCGCCGATCGCGGAATCAGAGGCCGTGATACTTGCGGTACCATTCGACGAAACGGCCTAGCCCGTCCGCAATCGACGTCGACGGCGAGAAACCGACGTCACGCTGGAGGGCTGAAATATCGGCGCGCGTCTCCAGCACGTCCCCGGCCTGCATCGGCAGCAACTGGCGGATCGCGGGCTTGCCGATGATCTTCTCCAGCGTCTCGACGAACTCGATCAGATTGACCGAGCGGTTGTTGCCGATGTTGTAGACGCGATACGGCGCATAGCTCGAGGAATTTTCGGGCCGCTCGGCGTTCCACGCGGGATTCGGCACCGCAGGCCGATCGAGCGTGCGGATCACGCCTTCGACGATATCGTCGACATAGGTGAAGTCGCGCCACATGTCGCCATTGTTGAAGATCTTGATCGGCTCATTGGCGAAGATCGCGCGCGTGAACAGCCAGGCGGCCATGTCGGGCCGGCCCCACGGACCATAGACCGTGAAGAAGCGAAGGCCGGTGACCGGCAGCTTGTGAACATGCGCGAAGGTGTGCGCCATCAGCTCGTTCGCCTTCTTGCTCGCGGCGTAGAGGCTGACGGGATGGTTCACCGAATGCTCGGTCGAATACGGCAAGGTGCGGTTGGCGCCGTAGACGGAGCTCGACGAGGCGTAGACGAGATGCTCGAGGCCATGGCGCCGGCCGGCCTCGAGCACGGTGACGAAGCCGTCGCAATTGGCGCGGATGCTGGTGATGGGATCGTCGATCGACGCACGCACGCCGGGCTGCGCCGCCAGATGCACGACGCGGTCGGGCGAGACCTCGTCGAACACGCGCGTCACTGCGGCGAAATCAGCAAGATCGATCTCGTCAAATTTGAAACCAGGACGGTTCTCGAGCGTTGCAAGACGCGCACGCTTCAGCGCCGGATCGTAATACGGTGTGACAGCATCGATGCCAACGACTCGCTCGCCGCGCCCCAACAGCCGTTCACAAACATGCATCCCGATAAAGCCGGCAGCACCGGTCACGATCACTGGCCGCAAAGTCGTCACCTCGTTGTGGCGAAATAGGCCGTGACAAGCCTTGGAACATTGGCAAGCGCACTCGGCGCAACCGGCTTACCCGCCGCGGGATCGACTTCTGCCACTGCAACTCCTCGTGACGTTCAACCGACAACCTCGAACAGCATACCATCGATCAGGCTGCCGCCAAGCCCGGTCAGGCTGCCGCCAAGCCGAATGCGAGACCGGCCTACAATCAACCGACAACGCTCATCCCACCGCAGGACGATCCGTTGGCAGTGGTACTTGGGCAGGTCCTCGGGCGCGGCCCCTGCGGCTCGATCGGCCCATTCCCTGGTAACAGGGAATTCTGCAGGGAAACGCGCCGGCAAAGCGCCCACAGCGCTCGCCAAAATGCAAGAAAACCGGCTACGAATTCCGGCTTCCGCGGCTGCGGAGGTGCGCAGACAGAACAGGGAAATTTCAGATCGCATCAGGGGACAATGCGCGGCCTGAACAGGGAAATCGGTAAGCGTCCAACTCTCACAATCCTGCGGCTGAAGAGCCCTTCCGGCGTTGCAATGCAGGTGATATCGCAATCGAGGCCCAGATTTCGGGTTGCAGCCCGCGACGTCGCGCGCGATCTGGGTTCGGCGCGATCGGCAGACCGTGCCGACTTGCCTTGCCGTTGCCCAACAAAGCAACGGTTCGACGTTGATTTCCCTAAGCACTCAGATTCTCCGGACGGTTCCCGCTCGAGCGGCAAAAGCTAAGAACTTGTCCAGCATACTGGACAGAACAATTGAAACCTGATACCGAGCTTCAATGGAATCCTACAAACGCAATCAGCTCGAGGACGCCATTGGTGCGCTGCTCGATGCGAGGGATGACAAATCGCGGGCGGAGCTACTGACGCGCCTCAAGCGGTTGTTGGACACCGATCGCGCGCTAGGGGTGCGGCCCAACGCAGACAGACCCGAATTCGCAAATTACGGGTTTTCTAGCGGCGACGCTCCCGGCAAGGGCGGCGAGATTCAATTTTCGGAATACGAGAGCTTTGCTCTGCTGATCGGCATGCAAATGCTCAACCATCGATGGCCGCAAAAGTTTGTCGTGGAGTCGTTACGACGGATCAGGCCTAAGCTCGAACGGCAACATAAAAAGATCATGAGGCTCGATCCGACAACATTGTTCGATCCAGATGAGATTCGGCGTCAGGCAAAACCTGGGATGCCGGCCTTTACGACCACGTCACCCGTATTTTTGCTGATTTGGTCCGACCAAAGGACCGCGGGCGACCCCTCCCCGACTGTTGAGATTTTCGATGACTATAACGCGGCGTTCGCGCGTGGCCTCGAAAAGCCGGGCCGTTCCACCACCTGGCTCGAACTCACGCGGTCGGCTCACGCCTTGTCCGAACGGTTGGCCAAATCGCTACCTCGAAAGCGAGGACGCAGCTGAACTCGAACAGAAGGAGAAGCACGATGCATTCGCGTTCAATTGAAACCCATGTCGACGCTTCAAAAGAAGGCTCGCGCGACCCCTGCCCGCAGGCGCCGCCGAAACTGCCGGTGTCGCCGAAGCTTGCAAAGACGAGCGCCGGCAAGCAGTCCGAGACGCAGATCAAGCAAGACGCGCGCCAAATTGAAACCTGTGTCGACGCTTCAAATTGCCACGAGCCACAGAAGATACGAATGGTGCCGCTTCGCGCTCTTAAGCCTGCAAAAAAGAACACACGAACCCATTCCAAAAAGCAGATCAAGCAGGTCGCAAACGCGATTGGCCGATTTGGCTGGACCTATCCCATTTTGGTTGATGAGGATCTGCAGATCATCTGCGGGCACGCCCGCTGGGAGGCGGCCCAGTACCTTGGTTTAAAGGAGGTCCCCGTCCTGGTCATGCGCGGGTTGAGCGACGCCGAGAAGCGCGCGTTGGCCCTCGCCGACAACAAGATCCCAGCCAATGCCGGTTGGGATCGCAAACTACTCGCCGAAGAGCTTGGTGAACTCGCTACGCTCCTCCCCGAATGCAATCTCAGCCTCGACATCACCGGTTTTGAGCCGGCCGAGATCGACCGCCTGATCGCTAATTTTGGCGACCACGATCCGGCCGATGTCCTCTGCAAGATTGCGGGGCAGCCCGTCAGCCGGCGGGGCGAACTGTGGCAGGCCGGGGGTCATCGCGTGCTGTGTGGCGATGCCTGCGATCAAGCGGATTGGGCCGTGCTCATGGGCCGTGATCGCGCCGCCATGGTGTTCGCCGACCCACCCTACAACGTCCGCATCGCTACGACGCTCGGCCGCGGTCACATCAAGCACCGCGAATTTGCGCGCGCCTCAGGCGAGATGTCGTCCGCCGAATTCGCCAATTTTCTTCAGAGTTGGATGCGCCTGGCCGTCCGGTTCTCTGATGACGGCTCGATCCACTACATCTTCATGGATTGGCGACACCTCGGCGAGATGCACGGCGCGGGGCATGCAGTCTTCGGCCCGCTGCAGAATCTGGTGGTCTGGAACAAAACCAATGCCGGCCAACGCAGCTTCTACCGCTCTCAGCACGAACTGATTTTCGTCTATCGAAACGGCGATGCGCCATACCTGAACAACATCGAGCTTGGCCGCCATGGCCGCAACCGCTCGAACGTCTGGACCTACGCCGGGATCAACACCTTCCGCAAAGAGCGTCTCGCCGACCTCGCGGTTCATCCCACTGTCAAACCGGTCTCCTTAATCGCAGACGCGATCAAGGATTGCACACGCCGCGGCGAGATCGTGCTCGATCCATTTCTGGGCTCTGGCACCACCCTGCTTGCGGCGGAGCGCGTCGGCCGCCGCGCCTATGGCCTGGAGATCGACCCGCTTTACGTGGATGCTGCAATCCGCCGCTGGCAGGACGTCACCAAACGCGATGCCATCCTCGTTGCGACCGGCCAGACCTTCGACGAGGTGGCCACCGAGCGCGCCGCCACATCATCGGAGAACAGCGCATGAGCCGCCGCAAGCAAAACAGACCGGCCGGCGCGGGCGGAAAGCGAACCGACGTCGGCTACGGCCGCCCGCCCTCCGAACATCGGTTCAAACCGGGTCAGTCCGGCAACAAACGCGGCCGGCCGAAGGGATCGAAAAACGAAGCGACCATCATCGACGAACTTCTCAATCGGAAGATTGCGATTCGTGAAAATGGAAGAACGCGCAAAATCACATTGCTGGAAGGTATCTTCGTCAGATTCGCGGAGGACGCCCTCAAGGGCAATTCGAAATCGGCTGCCTTCCTTCTCAGCCGCAAGCTGCTGGTTGAGTCCTCCGAACAGCCTGTAACGGCAGTCCTCGATCTGGACGACCGGAAGGTTTTGGAGGCGTACGCCCGCCAATTGGAACAGCAACTCAAAAATGAATGAGACCCCGAATGACCAATCTGGACGTTGCACTGCTGGATGCCGTTCTGCGCACTGACTTCGAGAGCTTTGTCCATCGATGCTTTCTTCATCTCAACCCCGGTGCGCAGTTCCTGCCGAACTGGCACATCCGAGCGATCGCCTACCAGCTCGAGCGCGTCCGCCGCGGAGAGATCACCCGGCTGATCATTAATATGCCGCCTCGCTATCTCAAATCCATCACGGTCTCGGTAGCGTTTCCGCTCTTCCTGCTTGGTCACGCTCCCCGGCGCCGCATCATCGCGATCAGCTATGGCGATGAGCTGTCGGCCAAGCATGCCAGCGACTTTCGTTCGATCGCGCACTCCGCTTGGTATCAGCGCGCCTTTCCGAACGTGCGCATCGTGCGTAGCACCGAAGGCGAAATGATCACCAGCGAACGAGGGTTTCGCATGTCGACGTCGGTGTCAGGGACGCTGACCGGACTTGGGGGCGATCTGGTGATTATCGATGATCCGCAAAAGCCGGTCGACGCGCAGTCGGAGGCGCGCCGGACCAGCCTCAACCAATGGGTAACGAACACGCTAATGTCGCGACTCGACAACAAGCAAACCGGCGCGATGATCGTTGTCATGCAGCGGGTGCATCTGGACGATCTATCCGGATTTCTGGCCGCCTCGTCCGACGACTGGGAGGTGCTCAGCCTGCCCGCCATCGCCGAGACCGACGCCGTGATCCCGATCGGGCCAAACCAGTTTCACCACCGCAAGGTGGGCGACGCGCTGCATCCAACCCATGAATCGATCGAGACTCTCCGCAAATTGCAGCAGATGCTCGGCCCCGATGTCTTTTCCGCGCAGTACCAGCAGGCCCCTGTTCCGGCCGGCGGCGCTATGATCAAGCGATCGTGGCTGCGCTATTACGATCACCTGCCGGCGCGCGAGCTGGGCAGCCGCATCATCCAGAGCTGGGATACTGCGGCCAAGAACGGCGCCCAGAATGACTGGTCGGTCTGTACCACCTGGATGGTCGTGGACGGCAACTTTTATCTGCTCGATCTTGTGCGCGGTCGGTTCGAGTATCCGGTTCTCCGAGACACCGCGCTCGCGCTCGCCAGGCGTTTCAAACCGCACGAAATCCTGGTCGAAGACGCCTCCACCGGAATTGCGCTCGCCCAAGAGCTCCGAGACAAAGCCGATTGCTTCGTCAATCCCATCAAAATCGAACACGATAAGATGGGGCGTCTCTACGTCCAGACGAGCAAATTTGCCGCCGGATGCGTGTGGTTTCCCAAGAACGCGCCGTTCCTGGCAGAGCTCGAGATGGAGCTCTTGACCTTCCCCCAAGGCCGTCACGACGACCAGGTCGACAGCATCAGCCAGGCTCTCGCCTATGATGACAATGGCTACGATTATACGCTGAGCTGGCTGTGATCGAGCGCGTTGCCGCTGCGCGAGCTTCGCCATGACCCAATCGTGCAATCCGAGCCGCATGAGGAGCATCACGGCAGCGCCGATGGGGCATAAATCCAGAACGAAGCCAACTGACCATGCATCACCCTCGCTCGAGGGTTAGCGAGCGAAGCGCCTGCCTCTGTTGCACCAAAGCGGCCCGCTCGTAGCGCTCAAGACCTTCGAGGCGTTTCATGCCTTCCGGAATCGGGCACGCCACGAGCGCGGCCAACATGTCCTGTCGCACGCTGCGGATGCGCAATAGCGCGAGCTTCGACTGTGCGAGCGCCATTGCCGCTTCCGGCGCAATCTGATGCCCGAGCCCCGAGGCAATCGCGACGGCAAGATTTTCGGCCGCGGCTGGATCGCCGCTATCGCTCCGCGCCAAACCATGGCGCAGCGCATTTTGGCTGGATCTGCATTTTCCGCTCGCAGTTTTCGGGCCGGTGGTGCTGCGCGCGGCGTTGCGACGATTGGCTTCGATTTGTCAATGTGACGCCATGTCCGAGGTCCTTGGCTATCGCTCGTTGCGGCAATCGAAAAGCTCGCTCCAACATCTTGTAAATTCAAGGTTTTTCTGACCGAAAAGAGCAACAAACTTGCTGCAAAAGGACTGGTATTCTGCGGCAAAAGGAGCGTTACTGAATAGACCGGGCGCAACCGATGGCCCCGGTATCTCACCCCGCAGGTGCGGGGCCTTTGCTGGTGCGGCGGCAGGCCGCGTCAACCTAAGGAGATACCGATGGCCACCATCTCAGTCCAAGACGCCGAGGCGCCACATCGCGTCATCACGTTCAATCCCAGCGACCGGCGCGCCTTTATCGGCGGCTCGGATGCCCGCATTATCATGGGTGATGACCAGGACGAACTCATTCGCTTGTGGCGGGAAAAGCGCGGCGAGATCGCGCCACAAGATTTTGCGCAGAACCTGATCGTTCGCACCGTCACCGAAGAGTTCAACCGCAGCTGGTACCGGCGTGACAGACGATCATAGACATCCGGAAGCGCGTTGGGCATCCCGTCCACTCTTGGATGGCGGCCACCCTCGACGGCATGGTCGCGCCGACCGGCGCGGTGTTCGAGGCCAAGTTCATGTTCCTCTGGTCCTTCACCGAAGAAGCCGCGGCCGAGAAGCACATGGCGCAGCTGCAGCACAAAATATGGGTGATCGCGGCGCGCTCGGCCGTGCTCTCGATCATCACCGGTGGCCGCAAGTGGGTCCCGTTCGCCCCACAGGATCCAGCTGGGCGCGCAGGGCCGAACCAGCGTCAAATAAAGAGGAAGTCGGTCGCATGAAGACTCGCCAGCGTGACGTGATTCAAGGTCAGGCTGTCCGCCTTGTCGACGGTAATGACAACGTTGCTTCCAACCTGACGGGCGTCGGCCAGTACGTGGGCGAAGTCCGGCTCCATCGTGCGGCTGAACTCGATCTGGTCGCCATGCGTCGTCGCAGTGCTCGGGGTGAAGTCGGTGATCACCTCCTTGCCGAAGCCGGTGTTGAAGACGAAAACGTCCGAGCCGGCGCCGCCGGTTAGTTTGTCCCCGCTGCGACCGATGAGCACGTCGGCACCCGCTCCCCCCGTCAGGGTCTGGTTGCTTTGGTTCGAGTAGAGGGTGACGCCAGCAGCGTTCGCTGTGTTGCCGGCGACGTCGGTCGCGGTTTCTGTCAGGCTGTGTATGGCCGAACTCGACAGCTGGCTCGTCACGCTCCACGATCCGGCTGAGGGGGACGTCGTCCCAATCAGATGGCCGTTGTCGTAGACTGACACGCTCGAGGCGGTTGCGCTGACGCCACTGATCGTGACCAAGTTCGAACCGGCCTGCACCACGTCGCTCACGACCGGGACTGGCGCAACGGTATCGACGGTCACATTGAGCGCGGTCGAAGCCGCACTCACATTGCCGGCGTTATCCACCGCCGTGCTCGTAAACGCATGGGTACCATCGGCCAGCGTTCCCGTCGCAAACGACCAGGCGCCACTGGTGCCGGCCATCGCGGTCCCGATCTGCGTGGTGCCATCGAACACCTGCACCGTGCTGCCGACGACCGCCGTCCCGGTCAGGGTCACGTGGTTGGCATTCGTAATGCCGTCACCCACAATGTTGCTGTCGGGCGAGAACGACGCTATGACCGGCGTTGCCGGGAGGACCGCCGGAATCTCGATGATAATTGGTTCGGCCCCCAATGGGAACGTAACCGAACTCGCCTTGCTAAAGGTCTGCACGGCGCTTGAGCTGACGATTGGATCATACAGATTGACGTATTGCTGTGGCGACCCGAACGTAACTTTCACTGTTGAGGTAGGCGGCTCGATATCCGCCGTCCCACTGGAGATCGTGGCGTCTCCGTTCCAGATCACAAGCTCGAACGTTCCATCCGACTTTTGCAAGAGCATCGTAGAGGCCGTGCTCGGCAGCCCGGAAATGTCATAATCCAGCTTCTCAAGCGCGGCATTGCCTTTCCCAGGGTCCGCCAAAATGGTCGTAAGGTTATGAATATCGACGGCGACGGGTTTAGCGCTGCCATCAGCGCGAAAGAGACCAAAGTGAGATTCCTGATCGGTAGCAGAGCCGGACTCATCCATCAGGTCGTAAAGGAAGGTCTTGGAAACACCGTTCTTGTACGCGTCCAAAAGAGCGTTGGTATCGACGATGCCTTGTGTGTATTCCGAAGCACACCCCCACGTCGAGCTGCCATAGCCCGAGCTAGAAATACCCGCTTCGGTAATATAAATCTTGCCGTTCGGATCAGTTGTCTCGGCCAGCGAAATTCCGGCAATCAACGTGTCATGCAATTGCTCGCCGACGCCCGCATAGACGTGCCAATTTGAACTGCTAACATAATTGCTCTCGTCTGGAAGCGCTCCATTGAGCGACCATGCCCCGCCCGTAGAGGAGGCAACGAGGTCGACTCCGGCCAGCACAGGCGTTGATTGAACTGCCTTGCTAATTGCAGCATCTACCGCCACGCTCCAGTTAAGATTTCCGTAGGAGCTTTGACCGTTGAAGTACCAATTATTGATGTTGTACTCGTTGGCGCCTTCAATGGCAAAGACGCTGCCGGGAACTGCTTTTTGGAGCAGCGCCGCATTGTTTATGTCACCGGTGACGTTGATCGCCCCGTTGGCCGCAGGGACGTATTGATTCGCAATTTGCAAATCAAACTTGATTCCAGCTTTGGCCAGAGTGACGAATGCAGACATCGTCCAGTCGAACGGCGTGCCATCTCGAACTTGATTAATGCCCAGATAGGAGAGCTCGTTCAGGATGGTTACCGTATCCATCCAGTTTGCCGCGCCAGAATCGACGTGAGTTGCTACCCCGATCGAGTCAAGAAAGCTTTGCGTGCTCTGAGCCTGAACCAGCGACACCATTTCTCTCCTTCCCAACTACACTGGGTGCAGTTAAACCCCGCGGAAGTAACAATTCCGGTTGCGCAAAGGTTAGAACTTTAGTGGCTGCTATAAGACCTTTCTTAAGAGAGGACTTCTGAAAGCGGCGATCGGCACGGTCTGGACGATCGCCATTGGACGGGATGACCAGGGAAGTTTCTGGCGAGCTATTGCTGCCGGGCAAAGCAGCGAAGAAGCCGCGCTGGAAGCCGGGGTGTGGCGGCATGCCACCAGCGATGTTCAAATCCTAGCAAGAGCGCTCTCCGGGCGATACTTATCATTCTCTGAGCGCGAAGAGATTGCGATTCTCAAGGTGCAGGGCCATTCCTTCCGGGAGATTGGGCCGTCTCGGTCGATCCGCGACACTCTCGCGAGAACTGCGGCGCAATGCAGCCACCCGCAGCGGCGGGTTGAAGTATCGGGCGACGACTGCCCAGTGGCATGCGGATCGATCGGCTCGTCGGCCGAAACTGACTAAGCTTGCACTCAACACAGCCTTGCGCACTTATGTGGAGGAGAGACTTGCCGGCGTCGGCTGGAAAACGCCGGCCGGAGCGCTGACGAGTTGTTGCCGTGAGTGAACATAGTCGGTGTTGCGACGACCGCTTGAATCCGCCCAATAAGTCTAGATCAAATACACTGAGCGCCTGCTCGGCGGACGGGGATGCTCCACAGCGGGCCCTCGGCGCGCGGCAGATTTATCCAGATGCTGGTGCTCACGGAGCCCACCAACTTTTGCCTCGTCGTCCTTCAACGCTTCCCAGCCACGGCGGCAGGATGGCCCACCGTCACAGCTACATTGCTACAGCGCACCGGCCTCCCGAGATCGCCCCAACGTAAATCACACCGTCGGACACCTCATCCCGCGGTGCTTCAGAACCTTCAGGTTCCACGCAATTCCGAATTCTATATCTGCGGTCCGGCGAGACATGACCGAACGACCATTTTCCCAGACTATGAGCTCAGCGGCCACACCGGCCAGCATCGCAAACTCTCGGAGTTCGCCAATCCCGACGCTCCCACCCCGAGCGCAAGCAATTTTTCGGCGCAGGTCCAAGGGGCGATCGACGGCTGGATCCGATTGTGAAACAATCCGCGCTTGCGACGATTGCCACCGCGTTGGTGGAGGTCCTGTTCACCTTCGATCGTGCCGGAATCCGGCGATCGCGATTTCTACTCAGTCTGGATGATTACGGCAGGCTCGGCCGAGATTGGGCCGAGACCGACGAGGAGCACACCGATTGAAACGTCGTCAATCTCGGAGTGCATTCTTTTTCAGCGGAAGCCGGTCCCCGCTGAGTAAATGCCGTCAATACGATTGCCTGTAGCACGGCTTGAAAGGGCACCGCATCGCCCGATAAGGGTCATGGTTCCGCCGTGGTCATGCGGGATCTCAAGTTCGATCCAAAACTCACGGTTCACTGAATGAAGATCAGTTACGCTCTCTCGTTGATTTCGACATGCGTGGTTCTCGCCGGATGCGCATCTGCCCCTGCATCAAAAGACGCTCCAGCGGCTTGGAACGACCTTAGTCAGGATGACGATTCGCTCGCAGCTAATGACTTACATCGGAAGACTTCTTCTCCTCGTCGCACACCAGATGGCAAGCGAGAAGCTGCATTAGCCAAGCTCGAACCTGGTTCTGCCGAGTGGCATATGCAGCATGAAGAGATAGAAGCGGAAAAAGAAAAGCGGCTCAACGCTCAGCTTCGCATTTGCGACGGCTGCTTTCCGGGTCAAGCTGCGACCAGCAACAAATCAATCAAATCGGCGAGTGATGGTTCAGCATCTATTAGCAGGTGACTTTGAGAGCGACAATGCCCTATGCCCGGCAACTAAGACAGCAACGTACCTTGCAAATGGATTCATTCCGCTTGAAACCTGCTCACAATCCCAATTCATCGCCTTGGTTTGAGCAGGGCGCATGCGCGGTCCATCGCTATTCTCATGCGATTCGGAGCTTATTGGACTGGTAATCCGCTCACCAATATCTCCCGATTACCAAGAGGACCTTCCTCCGCTTCACTGCTTCGTCTATGGCAGCAGGATCGAGATAGATGTGCCCGTGACACTTCTACGTCAGCATCGCATTGGAAACTGCAGCAGCTTAGATCTAGATGTTCATCTTCGCGAGTCGCCAATGAACCACTTGTTTAATAGACGTACCGTAATACTGGGGACAGCCGCAAGCCTGTTGTCTGAACGTCAAGCACGCGTGCTTGCCGGCGAGGCGCGCACTGAAGACCCGAAGCACGACCGAACCTTCAAAATCGTGCTGACCGATGTCAAAGGGACAACCCATCAGGATTACGGCTCGGGACAGTTCTTGGCTTTTCAGGCCGTGAACGATCCAACCGCGGATCGTCTCCAGACCGTGACGCTCACCCCTGCGACTTTTCCTCAAGGAACGATATTGAGCTGGAACTGGCCTGACGACGCGGACGACAGGGTAAAAAGCTGGAACAAGATCGACTACGGCAACTATCTCAACACGATCACGCCAGTCCCAGTCATATCGAGCAAGCTCAACGCCATATCGTCACTGATTCAAGATGCGGAGATCAGCTACGTTGCGCCGCCCGACAGCGCGAACGTAGCGCTGGACTTCTTTCTTTATACTTCCGAGTCATCGACGGAACAAACGATGGTGTGTGAGATTCAGGTATTTCTTCATACGACCCCAGGGGCAAGGCGTTTCATGAGTAGCCTGCAGTCGCTAGGGATTTATGACGCTCCGGCCATTGGGCGCAGCCCACCGATTAAATGGACGGTCGCCCGTCAGCAATCGAATTTTTTTAAGACGCCTTACTACCTGTTCCGCCCGAGCGACGAGTCTGACCAATTGACCTCGACCTTGGATGTGAAGGCACTGTTGGATTGGCTCCGATCGGCGAACCAGAGAACGGGAAGCATTTATCTGACCGGCGAAGAATACTTCAATGGACTGGCGACGGGCGTTGAACCGATTAGAAAATCGGGCTCTGTCCACTTTCACTCGCTTGCAGTCACATATGCGAGATGACCGAGCGGGCAATGAACCTCAACCTGCGATAGCGTGCGTACACCGCTCGAAATACTTCGGCTGTTGTTTCCCGATTCACAGAAGCCACAACCCCGACGAGAATTATCCAACATGGGTTGGAGCGATCGAGGATGGAGTCCTCGAGAAAATCACGAAGCACTATGAAGAAAAATAGGGCCGCCAGAGCAAATCGGTCTCTCCCTAGGTGTTCGGACGAAAATATCCCTTTTGCTGGAGCTATCACCGCGGTTATCAAAGCCAGCACAAGCCCCACTGCGCCGACCTGAAGAGCTATATTGAGATAGCCGTTGTGCGTGTGATCGATCTGCTCAGCTACCCACCCGTCGGCGTATTGAAAAATCGGGCTAGCCTTGCCGATCGCCCAGAAAGAGCCGTAGCCGGCTCCCAGATACGGGTGATCAACAAAATAGGCTGAAGCAATAGCCCATATTTGAGTTCTACCAGTGAACGCGCCGGGATCATCAAGCTTGCCAACGATTTCGGATATCTCGCGATTGTAGAAATTCAGAAACACAAGGACGCAGACGATTACTAGAGAGCAGATGACCAGCTGAAATCGACGATAAGGCCAGATCGTCACGGCGAGAACGCCGAAGGAAAGCGCGACAAAGAGCAGACCAAGAGACGTCTTTGATCCGGTTCCGATCAGACAACAAATCGACAACAGCATAAGCACCGGGCAGATGAGAAAAGATCGGTCACGTATCATTCGATCAAGAAACACGATTGTCGCGATAGCGGCGAATGCCCCCGTCTCGTTCTTGTGAATATGAGCCCCCCTCCAGTCTCCTGCCAATTCGGGTTCTGGGCCCGCCGCCGTATGAACGCCATAGGGAGACACGAATAATGCTATCCAGTCGAGAAAAAGTATTCCGATTGAAATCATGAACAGCGCATTCAAGAACTCTTCGTATTTCATGCGTCGAACAACAAGCGATACGGACACTGTGACCATCACCAACAGCATGACGCGTCTCACAGCAATCATTGGATCAATGGCCCAGGTAAGGCTCGCTAAGCACCAAAGTAAAACAACGGCCAGCCAGATCGGCACACTGGCGAGGACCTTTATCCCCTCCTCACGCCACTCTTTCCACATGACGGCAGCAAAAAGCGCAGCAAATGCGCACTGCCTGGCCAGATCACCACCTCCCGCCTCGAGGCTCACAAGCTGGGTATCGGCTTCGCCAAAGATGAAAACCGGGCTAAAGCCGACCCAAGCTACAAACAATGCGGCACATAGGATCCATTGGTGCCAATGCGAAGTATGTTGCTCAGAGCCTTGTTCAGACGGGGAGTTCAAGACACCCTGCCTCGAACGCGGTCTAGGAACGTCAAGCTGGATCCCTTAGAAGCATCGAGGTTGAACATGGAGTGCCGGTCGGATTCGGAGCCTGAGGGCCTAGGTTCGCGCCTTCTCCTTCCAAACAGAAGGACGCCTACAAAACCAAACAAGAGGGCGGCCAATTCGGCCGATCCGATCGCTAAGGTGTACCTTGGAAATGCCGGACGAACTGGAACCGTCGCGAGTTGCAGAATCTTCAAAGGCGAAATTTTGGCTGCTGAGAGCTCGGCATTGATCTGCTCCTCAACCATCCGGCGCGAATAAAGATCCGAATTGGCGGCCGCTTGATCAAGAGCTCGTTGTCTGACCAAAAACTCGCGCTCGTTATTGGATATTTTGTTCAACTGATCTGTCAGCAATGCCGCTTCCATCGCCTGCTGCTTCTCAAGGCTCTGCGCACCAATCAAATCCGCATTTATCTTGAAGAGGTTGACCATCGATTGCTGATATACCTGAATCATCAAAAGCGGAGGCGTATCACTCACTCCGAAGTTGGGCCGAGGCGCATCCTTTTTGCCCGTCGGGAACGGCAACATTGACGGGTCCTGCGAGCGATCTGGCTTAAAGCTGTCTACCAGCGACGAAAGATACGGCGAACGCGTCACAGGAGCTAGCTTTTCAAGCTGGGCGAGCATGTCTTGAAGTTCGCCCTTTTTTTGCGCAATCAATCCACGCGTGTTGGCCATCGAATTCAGCAAGTCACTATGTCGCTGGAGTAATAGCTTGCGCTGATTTTCCGCTGAATAGGTCTGAGTACGTTCCTGAAAATCGTTTAGAGATGCCGCCGCCTCCTTTAACTCGTCGTCGAATCGCTCCTTCTGACGAGTGAAAAATTCCGAGGCGCCATGGCTGCTGTACAACTCCAAATAGCGGTCGATCAGCGAGCGGGCAATTGCGTTTGCGAACGCGGCTGCTAGCGCTGGACGACTGTCCAGAAATGAAATTCGCAGTACATCACTGTTCGGCTCCGCTTGGATGGACAGACTATTCCTAAGTTGGAATGAAGCGGCATCAAGCGCGTCTGAGGCTGGAGCTGAGTAGTCTCCACCGGCGAAGAACTGCCTCAGATGAACGAAAGTTGAACCTGGCATAGTCGGGGTCCCGCCGAAAAGCTTGCTCATTCCAACCGCTTCGATTGCAGAGTGGATGACCTCATCGCTTTCAGCTATGCGAACAAGAGAAGCCCCCTTTACGGAAACCTTCTGTGTCGTGCCGCTCGCGTCCTGCGAGTTGCTTTGGCTCGCAAAAACGAGAGCTATTCCCTCGTACTTCGGTTGTAGTGCGAAGATGCCAGCCAGAAACGCAACAAAAAAGGCTACTGATATGGTGGCAAACAGAGAGTAATTGCGCCAAGCAAGCCTGAGCAGGCCCGCCGCGTGTTTTCCGATCGCCCTGTCAAACTTACCTGTATCCATTTCATGACCTTTACCGAACACTGTCGAAGAACCTGCTTCCCCTGGTCTTTTGCTTCGCGGAAACACGATCCGAAATCGCGGCGCAATTCCAAACCGCCGCGAGCGCGCCGGTCTGGACTTCGTCAATCCCAATTCTCTCGAACTAGCATGCCCAAGCTGGAGGTGAATGGTGAGCGCGGCCGTATTAGGCGGTTAGTTGAGAACGCTTGGCGGAGGTCCGCGCTTCTGCCGTAAACTGGCCCAGCTTTTCGCCGAGGGGGCGTTCCACCAGAACGTGAATGAAATATCCCACCAAATTGCAGAGCAAGATCGATACAACTACAAACGCTGCAGGATCTTGCGTTGAACGCGGCAACACACCCCAAACCGTCGCAAAGACCATCAATACGAGCGGATGGACAAGGTAGGTACTATAGGATGCATCGCCAGCTATCTCAAGTACCTGCTCAGTCCTGCCAACCGTTGCAGCGGAACCGCTCGCGCAAGCATGGACGCAGCAAATTGCCACCGCTGCGAAGAGAAGTTGCCAATAAATCTGCAATGGAAAAGTTCCACCGAGGATAACGAATGCAGACACGCAGAGAAGAATGAGAGCGAGCGAACAAACGATCGGGCAAGGTACTTCAAGCCAGCGCCCGGATCGCTGCTCCAGCTGGGCGACGATCATTCCTAGAGCAAAAAGGATTATGATCGGATCCGTCCAGAATTGAAGGGGAGTCACCGGATCCAAATAGGGGGTCGGCGGCCACAATACGAGATGACAACCCACCAGCCCAACCAGGACGATAAATATCAACGCGAGCCCCCAACCTCTTTTGAGCATTAAGGCTAAAGCAAATATCGCGTAGAACATCATCTCATAGTTGAGAGTCCACCCCTGTCCTACGATCGGCTTCATGCTTGACAATCTCGGCGACCAATATGGAACAAAGAGCAGGCTTTTAATGAACTCAGCGAGATCAACCGCATTCGTTCGCGTCAATGAAACGATCAGAAAGATTAACGTAGCCAACCAATAGAGCGGTATTATTCTAAGAATTCTTCGAGCTCCAAATCGCCGAGCCTGACTTAAGCTGCCGAAGGAATCGCGCGAGCTCCGGACCATGATTAGTCCGCTGATCGCGAAGAAAACTGCTACTCCAATCCAGCCCAGTATCCAGGCGAACGCGTAATTATCCTCACCTAATATCTGTCTGCGTATCGGGTACTCCAAAGCATGATCAGCAACCACGAGCGAAGCCGCGATCGCACGAAGGCTTTGGAGGTGGCGGACTTTTAGGCGTACGCTCATGCCTTAGGCTTGGCCCTTTGCCTTACGGTCTCCCCGGCAGATCCACGCAACACGAGCTATCCTTGCCGAGAAGATCACGCCGCCCAAAATATATCGTCGCCCCAATCTCCGAGGCTCCAAAAGAAGCCTGAAAAGCCACTCCATCCGAAAGCGTCTCAAAAGATGAGGCGCACGTGGAAAACGGTCGGCCAGAAAATCGAGTATTGCTCCACCGTTCAATATCAAACAGGCCTGTCGATCCAGTTGTTTGACGAGTTCCGCAGCAACAAACTCCTGCTTCGGCATTCCCATTCCCAGGACGACAAAATCTGGAGTGCTCTCCCGGATCTTGTGAACATAGCTCGTCAGCTGCTGAAACCCGTCGATAGCGACCACGACCCTCGCGCCAAGCTCTTCGATACGCGCGCAAGCTGTCGAAAGCCACGGCTCCTCGGTTCCTATAACAGCTACTCTCGCTCCCGGGCGAGATCGCAGGAGCTTGGGAATAAAATCGGTACCATTGTTATTGATGCCTGGTCGCAATCCTGCGGCGCGCATGATCATTTCGACACCGACGCCATCCCGCAACAGAACGTGCGAACCCAACAAAGCGCTGTTGAAGTCAGAATTTCTGCAGCACAAATTCACGGCATGAGCATTCAAAAACGAAACGATCGCTGGTCCGGAGCTCATTGAGTTCAGCCAATCTACGCAATGATTGCCGCTAGCGAAGACACGCACTTTTCTCAACAAGTCTATGAGCATCAGACTTTCACCATCGTAAGTGAGAAATCCAAACAAGCTGATATCGACGTCGAAATTGTGGCTCCTTGTCGAGCTAAACAAATTCGATTAGAGCCGGTCGGCACGGAATCATGCGCGGTGAGCTGTTTCCCCAATTGCATATCGAATGATGACAAGGAGCTTTAGTTCCATGAGAATTCTCGTCGTTGGCGGCACACGGGATCACTTGGGCGGAGTTGAAGCATTTTGTGATCGAGCCAACTTCTCGATGCAAATAAGCCGGCCGGAACTTCAGATCCAACGTCTATGGACTAGCACTGCATATCTATCGCTGAGGCGGGTCCCTGCCTTCCTGCTCGGCTTGCTGCGTTTAATTGGTTCCCGAGCTGGAGGCAGAGCCGTCGCCTGGATCCAATACGTCAACTTCCCCGATTTGATCTACGTGCTCGTTGCCAAGGCCATTGGCTATGAAACCGTCGTAACACCTCATCTGGGTCTAAACTGGAAATCGCAACGCAGTCTGCTCTTACGCACAGCATCGCTGTTGATACTGTCCTTTGCAGACCGGATCGCATTGCTCTCCCGAACCCAGGAAAGCGAAATATCGCTTCCCTCCTCGCCCCCGCGATCGCTTATCCGAACTTTTCTCCCTCGCGAAGTCCTCGTACCCAATTCGGAGCCCAGCAGCTCAGATAGCTCCGAGTTTCAGCCACCGGCGGTACTTCGGCTTATCCACGCGAGCAGGCTCTCCGTTGCGAAAGGCACCTTTTTAGTCATCGATGTTTGCTTACGCCTTCGAGAAGCCGGGGTGGCTTTTTCAGCCCAAATTATTGGCAGTGCAGACGAGCAAACTCGCTCCGCTTTGCGCAGAAGCATTGAGGAGAAAAATCTCTCCGAACAAATCCGACTGCTTGATTGGGCCTCCCCTGAAGAATTGATCGGTCATCTTCGTAGCGCAGACGTGCTGATTCATCTCTCGGTAGTGGATTCTTATCCGCTCATCGTTCTGGAGGCTCTGGCCTCGGGAACCCTGCCGCTGGCGCTGGATCTGGCCGGCGCGAGGTCAATCATTCGAGATTATGATGGATTACTTGTAAGCCATCTTCAGCCCGTCGAAGACGCTGTTGCCCACCTAACGAGCTGCTCTTTAGCGAACATTAGGTTGCGCGCCGCGGCACACGCTGAACGAGTGAGAGCGGATTTCGCGTGGTCACAAGCAGCGACTTTGCTAATCAATGCGTTGGAATCAGCGCAAAACACGCAGTAGGATCCCGTGCATAAACGCACGCCCAAGCGACCGCACCGCTCCTAAAACACAACGGGATCACGTTTCCGATGGCGATGCTGGTGTGCTTATGACATTCAAATTGAGTTCCGCCCGCGCATAGATCAGCCGGGGCAGGAATTCTATTCAAAGAAACTTAGGCTAAGAACTTCGGCAATTCGATCCCAGTTGAGCTCGTTCTGGGCAGTACGGCGAGCACCGTCGCGGAGCGTCTTCCTCAATCCAGGATCAAAAGCGACCGTGCGGATAGCCCTGACGAGCTCCTCGGCTGCACCCGACTCGAATAGAAGCCCATTGTCCATGTGCTTGACTACGTCGGGCAGCCCACCAATCCGGCTTGCGATAACGAACCGGTGGTTGGCGAATGCCGCTGCAGCAATGCCGCTTTGTGTCGCGCTCGTATAAGGCAGTACGACGCAATCCGCTTCCTGCATCGACGAAATAACGTCGAGGCGTGGCACAAATGCATTTAGGACGGTTACTTCCGGAAGTTTTTTCAAGCGATCCTGGAGTTTATCAAGCTCCGGACCTTTCCCTGCCACCTTCAGACTGAAGGGCAGTCCTTCTTTGTGCAGAATTTCGGCCGCCCTACAAAGAACCTTGAGACCTTTGTATTCTTCCATTCGACCGAAAAAATACATCTTGAGATGACCGGACGGTTCGGCTCGAAACCGCTCCGGAGACAAGATCGTCCCATGCGCACTTACGACCATCCGCCTATGGAAGCCCGGCTCACTCAGCCTGTATTGCTCACGACAATATTCCCCATGTACGATGACAACGTCCGCGCGCCGCCTGACATAGTCTCGGAACATCAATCCGCGCCGCGCCTCGTCACCGTCCCTTCCAGGATGAGGACTCGGATCGTGGATCGTCAGGGCGATCTTGGAGGACCGCTTCACGGCCATTACGAGGAGAGCATTGAATAATCTTCTGCGCGGCCCGACTGCCTCTTGAAGATGAACGACGTCAGGCCTCGCGCGTGCGACCGTACGGACCAGACGCACAAGGTCCATTGCTGTCTTGAAACGAAAGGCACGAACGTGGTTTTCAAGACGTTTCGGGATTTGCTGCCCTGAATATTCTGCTGTTAATTGCCCTTCATCAAGACAGACAAGAACCTCACAGTATCGAGATAGTGCAGCACCATATTCCAGTGAGTACTCTGGAAAATGCGGAGCCACTATAGCTACCGTTTTTCTCATTTAGTTCCCACGTAGGCAGCCAACCGCGAAAAAAGCCGTGCACGCTGAGCGGAATTGGTAAAAATGAAGAGGTAGATTGCGAGTGACAGGAAAGTATAGAGCGAAGCCTCTATAATGAGCGACACGAGCGATGGCTCCAAAACCATACTGCCGAAATGCAACACAATCCATGCCCCCACGAAAAACGTGCCAGGCGGAATGATATCCGATATCCTCAGCGGATTCATGCCTAATATCCGCACGACATAGGCGCACCTGATGGCATTGACCGTCACAAACCCAGACAGAACCGACAAAGCGGCTCCGACATCGCCGAGCATTGGAATAAGCGCAAATAGGCTCACGATGAGGATCCCGGCCCCTACGCTCAAGATCATGACTTCCGTGCGATGTCGGCCTGTCATGGAAAGTACATAGCCAAACGGAGAGAGTATTGCGCTGAAATACCAACTGCTCGCCAGCAGAACGGATAACATCCACGAAAATTGAAAACTCTTACCAAAGACCAGATCCAATTGAGTCCCAAAGACCGCGACCCCTGCAAACATGTAACCGCCTAGCATTGTCGCCCTATCGAGATAATGCCGCAGCTCATTAACAATGCCGTCGAGCGCGTGTATCCGATATGACTCTGCGATGCGCGGCCCCATCATTTGCGAAGCTGCCATCGGATATATTTGAATTATCTGCGCCACTCCGCTGATCGCATTATATTGACCGGTCACCTGAACGTTGGTCAGCGCACCCAAAACCAGGACATCCATGAACCTCATCGACTGATACACGAGGAGCGAGGCAGCCATCCAGATCGACTCACGCAATACACGCGCAGATTCTCGGATAGATTGGAGGGAGATTGTACTCGGCGGCCGCACTTCCTGGCTGTCAAGGTACGCCAGAGCCAGGAACGAGCTTATGTAAGCTATCGTATTTACCCAAACGACGCTCAGCACTTCCCCGCCCAGAAGTAACACAAAGATCAAAAGGGTTAGACGCATCAACGACTGGCTATAGCTAGCAACCAAGGAGTAGCTTTTAAGACGGCCCGCTACTCGGTACAAGGCACCAGAAATCTGCACGTCCGCGGCGAGCATGACTCCGACCATTGTCAGGACGCAGTAATATGAAAAGTGGTCGATCTCGTGATAAATCTTTTGCAGCTCTGGACCGAACCACGCTGCAGTGAGCCCGATGAGCAAGACGTTTAGCGCGGCTGCGATACTCCTTACAGACGTCGACATGGTAGCCAGCTCGGCGGAGCGAGGCGGATACAAAGTAGCGTGCTTCAACAGCGCCAAATCCAGGCCGAGCGGCATTACAAGCAAGAAGAACGTAGATATGTTCTTCAATATCGCAAGTTCGCCAAAACCAACCGAACCCAATTGTCTGGCTATCCAAACGCTGCCGACAAACGCCGTCACTTGTTGCGTTAACATTCCTCCCATCACGATGGCGATTTCAGAACGATGCATCTTGCTTAGGTCGTGTTCAGCTTTGCGGTTTAGTTGAAGGCTCGGGCCTAAATACGATTGATACCTGACATCTCAGACGTCAGTTCGTAAAGCGCCGTCTAATGATACCTACCCGATACTGATCGCCAAGTTCAATTCAAGTTCGATAAGCTAAGTTGGGCCTGGAAAGTGCGGATTGAAGTTGGAACGTCTTTCGGCGAGACTTAATTTACTTTCCAGCGGGTTTTGCCCCGCAACTTGCCTACATATCCGGACTGTTCACGCGGCATTGATCGCGACGCTGAGAGCAACATCTTCTTGCTTCAAGGCCGGCTCGCTTTTTCAGCAATGATCAGTTGCGATGCGCCAAGAGCCCGAACGATTGGAACGTGCTCTGCGATCGAAAAGCACTTGCGGAGCAGCGGCACCATCGCTGCAATGCCCCGAGGCTGATAGCCACTGTTGTTTTCGAGGGTCTGCCACACGAAGCTTTGTGAGAGAACCTTGAAGCCGGACTTGGATACGAGGTCACGCAATTCGTGCGGCCAGTAGTTTCGTGCCCAAGGTTCGAGCGATGATGGCAGCAAGCTTAGAGGAAAGTACGGTAACAGGAAGGTCTTCAGCGCTCCCGTGCCTTTGCCCGTTTTATTCGAGATGAAGCCGTGCGTTTCGAAAGGATGGAAGCGATTAGGTGTGAAGAGAAACAGTTTTCCGTCGCCTTTCAGGACGCGGCGAAGTTCGGATAAGCTGCCGTGCTCGTCCGGAACGTGCTCCAAAACCTCATTGCACAGGATGGCATCGAAGGTCTCGTCTTCATAGTTCAGCCGAACGAGATCTCCTCGCCGCACGCGAGAATCCCCGGGATGTGCCTTCTCCCATCCCTCAACTTTGTCTGAATCAAATTCGACACCTTCGGCGCGTGCACCCTGCGCGCAAAGATACTCGACGTAGCCGCCGCCGCCGCAGCCCGCGTCTAATATCCTGGCATCGTAGAGCCGAATGTGCTCGGCGATAAGAGCCACTCGCTTTGCAACTGTGAGAGGTTTCACAGTATCACTTCCACCCGGCGCAACCTGCATGGTCTCGGAATTCCTTCGCCATCTATAATGATGCGATACAAACCTCTCGCCGGGCTATTAAAAACGTTCTGATAGACTGATGCAGGTTCCGAGCGGGAAACCTCGTCGAGTTTTTTCGACCTCGCGTCTGCCGCAACGACAAGGAAGGCGCGCTGACCTGCACTTTGAGGTGACGCCTCCGGCGAATTATCACCTTATTGAGTAACTGCCTTTGTTGAGAAGAACGGAAATCAGGCACTTTGGTGACTAGCGGCCTCAAGTTCATGCGAGCGTGCGAAATGAGTGCCAGGTTATCAGTTCGGCTGAATAGCTCAGGAGTTGAGCTTGCATCGAGCGGCCCCTCCGGGCATAACCCCGCATTGAACCATAAGAGTTATGGATAATGAACTACAATCGTCGCCACTACAGAAATCACTTCCGGCGCAGGCGATTTGCCCGATTTATCCGACTAGTGGACGAAATCATTGCACACAAAGGCAAATGCCACATCGCTGACGTCGGCGGAAGATGGGAACCGTGGGAAGCATTCAAGGACGAACTCATTCCGCGCAATGTTCGCATAACGGTGCTCGACCTCGAGAAGCATGAATTCTCGGATACGCGCTTCGACAGCGTTGTGGTTGATGCCCGTGACATGGCCGGGATCGACGATAATTCGTTCGATGTTGTCCATTCGAATTCGGTGATCGAGCACGTTGGTCGGTGGCCTGACCAAAAGCGAATGGCTCGCGAAATTTGCCGGATCGCGCCGCGGCATTTTGTGCAAACACCGAACTTCTGGTTCCCTATCGAGCCGCACTACAGATTGCCATTCATTCATTGGATGCCTGAAATAGTGCGATTAAAGATGGTCCAGACCTCAAAATGCGGGTTTTACCAAAAAGCTGCTAATGTTGACGAGGCTTATAGCATTATCGAGGATGCCCGACTTCTTGATGCCCAGTCGATGGCAGCATTGTTTCCTCAATCGAAGATTGTGCGCGAGAGGTTCGGGGTAACTAAATCGCTGCTAGCAATCCGGTAGATTCTTGCTCTTAAAGTTCATTCGATTTGCGTAGCAATTTAACTGGACCGGGGGCTTGTCAGAATGGACCCGGATTAGTCACCCGCGTTTTCTACTTTAGGAAATCACGTATCCACCGCGCGCTCGCCTTCTTACTCGACTCCCGATGGCGCGGCCTCGCCAGGTCGTCGATCCTCTTATCCACCCGGCAGCGTAGTTGCCAAGCACGGATTTCCTGTCGGATGGCCTTCGTCGCGGCATTGCTGACACCGGGGCTGAAGTTGACGAAGTGCTTCTCCCAACGGTTCTTCGACCGACGGGCGCGGAACGTGTAGCGCAAAGAGTCGAATTTCTGTTCAGGATAATCACCTCGCCGGTCGTCATCCTTACAATAGACGATCTTCGTCTTGTCTGGATGAAGTTCCAATCCGCATTCGGCAAAACGCTTCGCAAGCGTCTCCTTCAGTTCTTGTGCCTGCCGCTCACGCAATGGCAGGAATATCATCGGCATAACGCCCGAACGGATGCTCGGATGATTTCTTCGCATCCACATGTAGAACGCATAGCGGAGAAAGAGATTCGCTATCAGCGGCGATACCACCGAGCCCTGCGGCGTGCCCTTCTCTGGGGGTTCAGGGTGCCGTCTTCCAGTTGAACGGGAGCTTTAAGCCACCGTTCAATGTACAACAACGCCCAAGCGCAGTCCGTGTGCTTCCGAATCGCCTTGAGCAAAAGCTCATGCGATATCGAGTCAAAATGTGTCCGAATGTCGAGATCGATCACGAAGGGATGCCGCTAGCATCGCTGGCGAGCAACCCCAACGCCATCGAGCGCCAATTTTTGGGCCGATATTCGATCGAGTCTGGATGAAAGTGTCTTCCAAATCCGGCTCCAGATATCCTTTGACGACTGCTTGAGCAACGTGATCCGACAACCGTGGGAATTCCTAGCGGCCTCTTCCCGCCGTCGCGCTTGTCGATCTGCACACGCTTGACCGGATGGAAAGTAGCTGTCCGAAGACATTCGATTCCAGAGCTTGTACAGTTGCTCTGCAACTGCCTCGAACGCCTCGATCGACTGCTGGTCCACACCGGCTGCGCCCCGGTTTGCTCTAACCTATTTTGTACGCCTCCCAAGCGCAGCGCGTGGGGATGTCATACGGCTTTGCTTGACCAAAAAGAGTCCTCCGTTTCCGGTTCTTCTCCCAATCAAGCGGAACAGTGCCGTGCCTCCGCTCCGACCCGTCACTACTACACACGGCCCCGTCCCTGCATAAGTTGCAGGCGGAAGCTCCTAATAGGCGTTCTGCTGTCGGAAGAGGGCAAGGCCGGTCAGAAGAACAATCTTTAGATCCAACGCTAGGCTCCAGTTGTTGATGTACCAGAGATCACAATCTACCCGGCCCTTCATCTGCTCAACGCGTGCCGTCTCTCCCCGAAAGCCGTTGACCTGCGCCCAGCCGGTAATACCTGGTTTGACGTGATGGCGGAACGCGTAGGCCGAAAGCAGGTCGCCATAGTAATCGTCATGTGCCAGCGCGTGCGGACGGGGACCCACCAGGGACATGTCGCCAAAGAGAACGTTGAGCAATTGCGGCACCTCATCAAGGCTCGACTTCCGTAGTATCCGGCCGACCCTGGTTACGCGCGGATCGAATCTCTTCGCCTGCACGACGGCCGCCCCATCCTCCATCACGGTCATGGTCCGAAACTTGAAGATTGGAAACTGCTTGGCGTTAAAGCCATTGCGCCGCTGTCGAAAAAACACCGGCCCCGGCGAATCGACCTTGATCGCAATCGCACTCAGCAGCATGAGCGGCATAAGGACGATGAGCCCGAGCATTGCGCCCACCACATCGACGCAACGCTTCAACAGCTGCTCGGCGCGCGAGAGTGGGCCGCGCTGGATTTCAATCGACAAGGACTTGCGCAGACGGAAAGAGGGATTTTTTCCGAGCGAACGGATGCGACCATCCGGGAGCAGCTGCACCGGCAGCGGCGAACTCCTCAAGCGATCGCGCACCAGCTCGAGCTTGCGGGTATCGCGCCAGGAAAGCGCGAGCACGATCTCATCCGCGCCCCGCTCGCGCGCAATGGCCAGCGACCTCTCCAGCGACGCCGACTCGTCCTCCGTCATCGCGAAGCGGTTGTTGCGATCACTTGGGAACACGACACGTTCGATTTCCGTGAGGCCGAACCGCTCCAGGAGATCCTCGACGCCAAGCGTCGCGAGCTCGTTGCGCGTTCCCAGGACGATCGCGCGGCGTCCCTGGACCTGACCTTGCGTCACCGCGGCGGCAACAAAAAGCGTGGAGATGCGTCGCGAGAGCAGAAGCAGGAAAGGTGCCAGCAGACTGAAGCAGATGATCGAACCGCGGGAGAAGGAGGCGCCGGTTTTCATCAGGAAGGCGAGCAGCGTGAGTAAGAGACTGACTATCGACCATTGCGTGACAATACGGCCAGCGTCCCTTTTCCGCTTCGAGAACGCAACGCGCAGATCATAGAAGCCCTCCCTCTGGCCGATCAGCACGTAAAGCAGGGCGGAGATGAGGCCGGCGCCCAGCAGCTGGTCAATGTTTCTGAAGTCGCCGTTCGCAACAAGCTGGTAGAGGCCACCACCCACCAGGCTGGACAACATGATCACGGACCCGTCCACAAGCGCCAACACATGTTGCAGGGCCGAGTACGGAATCTTAATGTTCAGGCGGGTTCGATGAGCGTTGGGCAGGCGCGGTGGATGCGTGTCCGTTTCGGCAGGCTCAGGTGCCAATTGCCTTTCCGGCGCAGCCGCGCGCCCGCTCCGTTCAGTCGAATTCCGAGGGACCAAGATCGCCTCCTGCTGTGGATGAGCAACGTGAAATTTACTGGCGTGAAGAAAACAACGTTAAAATGCAAAAATGTGCAGTGCATCAAGGTTTAACGGTATTTTAGTTCGCAAAGGAAGAAGCGAATCGTCAAGAGCAGAGAGATCACGAAACTTCAAATCGATACGATAATAGTGATGCACCGCTGCGTTCTCCCATATCTAGCTGATGGTGGCGTTCTGTTTCTCGGCACCGCCGAAACGATGCAGTCCCGCTGCAGAATTGCGTGCCGGGCACCGGTACTGCAGGCCACAAAGCCGCGATGACGAGTCTCGCAGGAGCTGAATGCATCGAATCAATCGACGCCATTCGAGGAGGGATGGCGTTTGGTCAGGACTAAAAAGCCCGGCGGCGGTAGTTGCGGCATGCGCGCGCTGATACCGCGAAATCGGACATCAATTTGGCAGGCGTAAGCTTGCGTTCATCTTGCTGAACTCGCATAGAGTTCGAAGGTTCCGGGCAATCCTATTGCCACAGGCAGCCTGAAAGGGTTGGGCCGTGCCATGACCGTGGTTGCGCGCCTCGCGAGATCATCCGATCAGACGCTTCAGGATTTCTAGGCGTTATTGCGAACTGTTTCTTAGGGAATCCCGGTGAAAGAGTGGCGGTCGGGAGACAGCAGGTGCTTCTAGTCGCCATCTTTTCATTTCTCGTGGGCGCAGTTCTCGCAGGGGCCTTTCGCGTCTGGATCATCGTGCCAACTACTCTGCTTGGGGTCACCCTCGCGGTCACCGTCGAGCTGGCACATGAAGGCCGTTTCGCGTCAGCAATCGGGCATGTGCTGCTGATTGGAGCCCTACCGCAATTCGGGTACGCCTTCGGCCTGTTCGCAGTTCACATGCTCGTGGTGCTGCGAGCCCCTTGGCCAACGGTTCGCGAAGCGCGTCAGTCGCCTCCTTGTACCGGCAGCGATCAATTAAGCGTGCATTCCCGCAATGGCGGATTGGGTAGCATTGCTGGCTCCATCGAGTATGCCGAGGGCGATGTCTCCGATGGCTCAATGGGCAGATGACTTTGGCGGATTGCGCCGGCGATGTCGGCGAACGAGTTCGCTCATTTTGCCTCATCGGCTAACTTCGGTATTCTGTATGCCGGCTTGACTCCGCCGAATTCCAGCATGAACTTTCAGCGAATGGCACACTGATTGTCGCCGCAATGGCACGCAACGGAACTGCGCAGGCTGCAGCTAGTCGCAGAGATGACTCGGAAACCAGAATCGCCATCCAACCGAACGCGAGATGGTTCATGCGACCGCGAGTGCATCAAGCATTGGAATTGAAGTCTAATTGCTGGTGATTGGCGCCACGATCTCCGGAAACCGGCCCAGCATCGCCGCCTTCACGAACTTGAAATGAGCGATCGAGGAAGAGAGCTCCTTGAGCCTTCGCTGGCCGTTCTGGATCTCCTTATCGAACAGATCCTGGTGATGACTGTCCAAGGCCTCGCGCTCGAGGTACTCATCATCGCCATTGCCGATGGTCACCGCGGCGCGCGCCAGCACGTCCTCAACGCGGCGGTTCAGGCCGTCCTGCTCGCGCTCGGCCGCCTGCAAGGCGTTCTCGATGGCGCCCATGATGGCTTGGATGCGTGCTCGGTCAGTCTCTGCGTCCCGCTCAGGTGAGCGCGCACGAAACACCTGCTCGCCGTCCAGGCGATCTCTGAGAAAACTGTGGGAACGAGCCCGCGAGAACAACTGGAACATGCGTGCATTTTCCGGTTTGAGGCGCCAGACCAGAAAATGGGTCCGACGTGGTTAATAAAGGCTAAAGCTGCCGCCCTGCTCCGCCCGGTTTTGCGCCAACGAGGCCTTCCAGGCGTCGTCGAGCTTAACGTAGAGCTCCCGCCAGCGCTCTTCGCCGCCCGCCACCCGTAGGCCATTTCGTCCGAAGCCTGCCCACTATCTCGTGCAGGGCGGTCTGGCCGTCCAGGCGCTCGAACTCCATCGTTTCCTCGGGCGTGAGTCCGATCAGCACACGCCGGCCCACCTCATCGACAAAATATCTGCGCGGGGCGTGGTTCCTCAGGCTAGTCGGCGCACCCCCTCCTTCAATCCAGGGGCCCGTCAACCTGTCGAACGTCGACGATAGGCCCTGACAAAAAGCGGAGCGGCCACCAAGGGCACGACCAGGGCAATCAGCCAGATCATCACGCAAGACCCCAATCAATGCAATACAAACGGCAATCATTTGCTTTGCAAAATTCGCGCGCAACCTAGCTACCGAGTGCCGACCGTGCAACGGCGGATATGGCTTAGCCTAACCAAATATGGTTATTCCCGATGATTGTCTCGCATCACGCGACTCCTAAGTGCAACTCTTCAGAATGCCCCGTCGGGTGCTGGTCAGCGGAGCTGCCGGGCGAGAGCCGGGGGGACTATAGGACGCATACAGACCCCCGCGCTCACGGCGCTTGCGCGACCGCCAAGCGCGCATCGCGTAACTAAGACCGAAACCAGCGAAGAAGATCGAGAGCAGGATCAGCACGGGCGCCATCGTAATCTTTCCATTTGCGGAATGTTTCGATCTTCCCGGATGCCCTCTTGATTGTCGCCATTCTCATCGTCGTTATGAAACATCATGATGAACGACGCCGAATTTTGTTGCCAGCTTAAGAAATTTGGGCGCTGCTCGCGCGGCGAGCGCCGATTCTCATCAACCAAGGAACCAGAGGCACAATTTCACCAGCAACAGCGTGATGAAATAGACCCAGCCTGCCATCGCAATAAGCATTACGCCGAAAAATGCGCCTTCGAATGCCCGCTCACTGATCTTTGTAAGCGGCAATGCCGTTAGAGCTTTCTGCAGCATGTCGGTCTTCGCGTTGTTGTTTGCGCAAAACATAGCAGAACGAATTCGACGATCTCGTGACGCAAGTTATACTGCACAAGATTCAACGCGCGGCCGGTGCGCAATTAGATTTGATGTTTCATTCTGACTTGTTGCGGGAACAATTTCGATGCGAATAGGTTGTCGCCATCTTACAGAACGCAAAGGCGACGACAGAACTCACGCGCTTGCGTAGCGCAGAGCAACAGGAACGAACTCCGCCGTCTCGCCGTCCGAACCAGACCTGCCCTGGAAAACGAACATCCCTTTATCCGTCGACACGACATCCACGTCGAAGCGCATCGTCGTTGAGCACGCGCTGGGTCGCTATTTTTTTGGCCGAATCGGGCGGGATCGCGGCCTGTAGCGGCGCCTGCAGCTTCCAGTCCGCTCGCGCCTAGTCCGCGCGCTTGCGCGCCTCGGAGATGCGGCGCTGCCAATCCTGGCGGGACGTCAAACTGTCCGGCGATGGAGCACTCTCGGCATCCACCGCATCCCCCGAAAGGGCTGGTGCCTGGCAAATCCCTCTCCGCCGCCGGCGAGCGTGCCTAGCACGAGCACGAGCACGAGCATGAGCATGAGCATGAGCATGAGCATGCCACAATGAGTTCGTTTCGCGCCATCGATCGACGTCTGCGGTCCGGAATATCCAGCCAATTTACGCCTTACCCATTCAGCTTCATCAGCCAGCTGGAACGAAGCCCATATGCTGTCAACCAGCGAGGGTTGAGACTAGCGGACACGGCCTATGCGCACTCTCAATGGCCTGATCCAGACTGACGGTTCTTCCCGTGCCATGGAGTTGAAATGACCAACCGACCGACTGTGCTCGTCACAGGAGGCGCCGGCTATATCGGCTCGCACGCCTGCCGCGGGCTCGCTGCTGCCGGCTACCAGCCCATCGTCTGCGACAATCTCTCCACGGGTCATCGCGCGCTTCGTATCTAGCCCGCTCATCATCGGTGACCTTCTGGTCGAGGCAACGCTTGCGAGGGCCTTCGCCGATCAGACTATTTCAGCCGTGATGCATTTTGCAGCCGCGAGCCTCGTTGGCGTGTCGGTCACTGACCCGCAGAAGTACTACATCAACAATGTGCAGGGCACGCTGTCGCTGCTGAAGGTCATGCGCAATGCCGGCTGCCATCGCATCGTGACTAACGGCAATGCTGATAGCAAGGCGCTGCCGGAAAATTTCACCTGCGCACCATCAACCCCTACGGCGCATCGAAATGGATGATCGAGCGCATGATCGCCGACTATCGCTCCGCCTGTGACTTCGCGCGTTCTGCCTGCGCTATTTCGATGCCAGCGGGGCTGATCCCGCTGGCGGCATCGGCGAGTTGCGCGACAACGAGACGCATCTCATCCCCCGCGCCATGATGGCGCTACAGGGACATGTCGGCGACTTCGCTGTCTTCGGCGACGACTACGACACGCCCGACGGCACCCCGATCCGCGACTACATCCATGTCACCGATCTTGCCGCCCCGCATGTCGCGGCCTTGAGGCTGCGGCTCGAAGGCATGCCGGCGGCAGCTTCAATCTCGGCACCGGCGCAGGCTTTTCGGTGCGCGAGATCTTCTCCGCAATCAAGCAGGAGACCGGGCGCGGAGGTCCCCCACGTCGTCAAGCCACGGCGGCCGGGCGACCCGACTTATCTTGTCGCCGATCCTTCCGCAGCACGCGACGTTCTGGGCTTTAAGCCACGCCAATCCGATCTGCCCACGATCATACGCCGGGGCTTGGCACCAAGCGGCATCCGCTGAAGCTGAAGTGACCCGGCGCGGTTGCGATCTGCCGAGCCAGAACAAGATCCGTGTGGGCAGCACCTCGCTCCGCAGACAACGGCGCCCACGCGATCGGCCTCGGCTAGCCAAACTCCCGTGTTTGTACGGTGCCACACGCGCTGATTTCGTTGCCGGTAAGGTTGAGCAGTTAGCTTAATCCGCGGTCTTTGTTGCGAGTTTTCGCCAATCGCTTATCCCTCTTAGCACCGGGCTTCCCCAAGGCCCGGCCCCACCCAAGCAAAGCCGCCGAGCGAACATGGGTCGCTTGGCGGCTTTGTCGTTGTGTTGACGCTTTAGAGGATCGTTTTCGTCATGCCCCGCAAGACCTGGTCGTTCAAGGAAGACCGCCGGTTAATGGAGCTAGCCAAGTCGTCAGTTACGCTGGAAGAGGCGGCGAAGCAGCTGGGACGGTCGCCCGACGCAATCAAGCGCATGGCGTTGCGACTTGGTCTGTCGCTCAAGTCCAAGAGCGCCAAGAAGAACTGAGGCCGGCAGGCCGACTCTGGAACAGCTGCGCGATTGAGCTCGATCTTGGAGTGTTGGCCGGTTTGAACGGCGCGCTTAAACCTTATCTTAGCGCCTCGGAGGGTGGGATTCGAGTTATCCTTTCTTAACCCCTCGCAGGCCGATGAGACCAGCGCGGCCACCCGTCTCGCGCGCTGCGCTCGTGCTCTCGAGCACGCTGCTCTTTGGCCGCGGGCCACCTTGCTGCGACGAGCTTCATCCGCCATCAGCAGGCGCCCCAGCTCGACGAATTGACCGAGGTGGTGCTGTGCCGTTCCGAGTTCGCGATCGACTTTGCCGCTGCGAGCCTCGACGAGCTCGCGGGCCGCGGACTTGCCGATTGCAGCCCTGCTTGGCTCCAGGCGATCCACCTCCACGTCTACCAGCGCTCCGCGGTCAAGGACGTCCGCCTCGTCAATGCCGACGGCTCGGTGATTTGCTCGGCCTATTCGGAGACGCTAGAATTCGACAAGGGTTGGGTCGACCGACGAGACATGCTGGGGTCACGCGATGTGGGACTGCTGCTGTTCCGCGTCGAGCAGTTCGGCGGCGACGCGCTCGGCGTGCTCCGGAACATCGACCGCAGTAAGGCGCGATCCTGGTGTCAATTCCAGCCTGTTCGATATCATGCCGGCCGAGCTGCGCGCGCACAGCGAGGTGCTGCTCGCGCTGAGCAATGGGGAGAAGCTGGGTGCGTTCATGCTCGATGGCGACAAGGCCCTGCGCAAAGCCACCGATTTTGACAAGAGCTCGGTGCGCTATCCGCTTCGCACCACCATTCGCGTCGAGCGCGCAGTGCTGTCGACGTGGAATTCGGAAGTCTTTTGGCCGGCCATGGCCCTCGCTCTCGCGCTCGGCGTCCTGTTCGGCATCCTCTTGTCCAGAACCTGGGGCATCGAGGGACCGGTCGCCGATCTCGACCGCGCGCTCGCGCGCGGCGAGTTCAAGCCGTATTTCCAGCCGATCTTCGCGCTGCGCACGGGCCGGATCATTGGCTGCGAGATCCTGGTGCGCTGGCTGCGCGAGGACGGCTCGGTCCGCCGATGAATTTCGTTCCGCTTGCCGAATCCAGCGGACGCATCCAGGGCATTACCTCGCAGATCCTGGGCAGCGCGCTTTCGACGTGCAGCCGCATCTGAAGGCGGACAAGGACTTCAGCTGTCGCTCAACGTGGTGCCAAAACACCTGTTGAGCGCCGGCTTCGTCGACACTGCGCATCAAGGTCCTGGCGGCAAAGGTCTCGGCGCGGCAGATCGTGGTCGAGGTGACCGAACGCGATGATCTCGACGATCTCGCACGCGCGGCATCCGTGGTGCGCGAGCTGCGCGACTATGGCTTCCGCGTCGCCATCGACGATGTTGACGTCGGCCACAGCGGCCCGTCGCGCCTGAAGAGATTGGGCGCCAACACCATCAAGATCGACAAGTTCCTCGTCGATACTATCACGGTGGATGCGTCGACAACGACCCGTCGAGATGCTGGTCGAGCTCGCGCGCGACCTGCACATGACGGTGGTCGCCGAAGGCATGGAGACCGAGGAGCAGGTCCGCGCGCTGATCCTGCGGCGTTGAGGAAGGCCAAGGCTATCTGGTTGCAGCGCCCCTGTCCTTCGACCTGCTCGACACGCGCCCGTCGATCTCCGCCAATCAGCAGCGGTGCTGGTCGCTTGAAATAAGTTCGACACAACACGAGCCCTACGGCAGTGCCGGTACGTATCCAATTGGCCTCACACCGGAACGGGTGTTCCAGGAGACCCGGCCGGTCTTCGTAGCGCTCGCAGCAAGGATCGCCGCGTTTGACCAGTGCAAATTCGCTCAGCGGGGTGAAACATTGTTGAAGTGAGTACTGGTCGCCGTACGGAGGCGGTGAACGGAAGCAAATCTTCACACCGAGCGGCACCTAATACTCCTTGCCCCCGATGGTATAGATGCATGGATCGGTTTTGGGCTGCGGCGCCTCTCTTGCGCGCGAGCCGCAACGGGAAGGAGGAGCACGGACAAAGCAATGGCGAACATGCGCATAGGGAGCCCCCTCGAGTTACCCTTTGCTGTTGCATTCTAGGGCCACATCCGCGGGCTTCGCAACGTAGAAAGCATTCGGCAGGGGTAGCGGTTAAGGATGAAAACCGATCACGGATGGCTTATGGCACGAGCAAGTCCGGCGCGCATGCCGCAGCGCGGGTCAGGACGTGTGCCTCGAAGAGCACGACATTAACGATGTCCTCAACTTCCTCCGAGGCAAGACTATCGTTGCTTTAAGATGGCCTCATGACCCGGAACAAGCTCATCGCCGCAACGGGCCTTTGCCTCGCGCTCATCGTCTACGCGGCCCTCGCCAAGCTCGCGGGCAGGCCGGTGCTCGTGGGCCACGCGGAGGCCTATTGGGTCGTCGTCATCGAGCGCTTCAGCGCCTATGGCCTGTTGGGCTTCCTTCTGTCCTTCCTGTTGCCCGGGCGGCTCAGGCTGGCTTGCATGTTCGTGCTGGCCGTCGCGATCGGAGTTGAAATTCTGCAAGCAGTCACGCCGGATCGTGACCCGCGGCTCATAGATGTGCTGCTGAAGGCCGCCGGCGGCCCCGTCGGCGTTCTTCTGGCCCAAACCACCCTGGCTTTCCTGCCGTGGCCGCGGGCCTCCTGAAGCGGCCAGTGGCGCGACGGAGCTACGCCACGCCGCGCCTGAGGCTGTCCTGTTCAGTCGCGAGAACACCGGACATCCGTCGATGGGTCTCGCGCAGCGCCGCGATTGCATCGTCGAGAGCAAAGTCGGGTTCGCGAACGGTCTCGAAGAACCGGGCCATCAATGCGGGGCTCAGCTTGACGCGGGTGTTCCCGTCGCGGCTCTTGCGGCGGTCGAGCGACAGATGCAGCGCCAGCAGCCGCGCTTCGGCAGCGCTGCAGCCGTTGAGTGTCGCGAGTTCGTCATATGTCATCCAGATCTGAGGCATGTCCCTGTCCGCCTTTTGGTATGGGCCTCAACCTAGACGTCACCTCTAAAAGCAGAGTTGCTGCAGTAAAGGCTCACGATGCTTTCGCGCCAACAGCGTCAATGCAAAGCTAAGACACCGGAGCTTCAGGACAGGGGAGTCTTGGTCGGCGTGAACCGAGGGCGTGGCCGGCCCCGGTTGTCGAGGCCCTTCGGCAGCTTGTCGGCATTGAGCTTCACCACCGCGCATCGGGCGTCGGAGGCCGGCGCATTCTCCTGGCTGTAGATCAGCGTCGCCTCGAATTTCACGTCGGGTGCTTCCCTGGCCGTTCCCGTGCAGGTCGCCAGCAGGCCGTTGCATACACCCGAGAGATCGACCTCGACCCGGTCCGGCCCGAACACGTTCGGCGGACCATCGGAGTGCCGGTTCACGGTCAAGACCGCCGAGAAGCGCTCGTCATCGACCCGGTACGAGCCGCCATAGGTGAAGAAGCTGTCGCTGCCTGAAATCCGGCCGTCGGTGAGGTCCACCAGGCCGGTGCCCTGACCACGCGGGGTCCTGAACCAGGCAGCATACTTGCCGTCTCTCAACATACGGAATTTCTCGCCGTGATTTTGACCGAGGTATTTGCAACCAACTCCGGGGCGCGACAATGACCAAACCGCCGCCGCTAACGCCAAGGTTAACGCCCTCGAAACCCGATCCGTCGAATTGCTGCCGAGGCGTGCGGTGGCGGCGCCGAGATCTCGACCGCCTCGAGGCGCCGCTCGATGCAAGCCCAAGCGTCTGCAAGAATTCGCGGTGGACGTCGCGTTCGCGTTCCAGCGTGTAGCACGCAAAGAGATCGTCGAGGTTGGCCTCGTCCTGCGGCTGCGGCCGCCGCGCGCCCGCGCTCACGCGCTCGAGGCGCGCCGCAACAGCAGGCACGCCGCCGAGCCTTCGGCAAGCCTGGTCATCAGGCGCGGCGAATTCATCAGGCCTTCGAATTCGGCGCCCTCGTCGACGAGCCGGCTGAAGGCGGTCCGGCCGAGGACCGTTCACCCGCGGCCGTGCCAGCCGCCTGACATTATCCATTCGGCCAACAGCTTGCCGCGGCGCCGTTTTCTCCGGTCGCCGGGTTGAACCTGTTCCTGCTAAGGTGGCACCAAGATTAAAGAGTGATTCTGGTCACACGTGCCTGGGCGGGCCGCTACTAAGCATCGGATCGGGGCACGACCGGCACAGCATCGGTCGAATTGGATGAGAATACCCATGAAAAGCCTGATCGGCGCCGTTGCCGGCGCGTTCTGTGTTGCGGCCCCCGCTTTGGCGGAGACCCCGGCTGCAATCGTCGAGGACGTCCAGGGCAAGGTCGACGGCATCGCGTTCATGGACTACGTGGCGGCGGGCAAGATCATCAAGCTCGGGCCCAAGGCGAGCATCACGCTCAGCTACCTGAAATCCTGCCAGCGCGAGACCATCAGTGAGGGCGTGGTGCTGGTCGGCGCCGAGCAGAGCACCGTGCAGCTCGGCGAGGTCAAGCGCGAGAAGGTGCCCTGCGACACCAATGCGGCAAAGCTGTCCGAGCGCGAGGCCAACCAGAGCGCCGCGACCACCTTCCGCACGATGCGCTCGGATGCCACGGGCGCCCCGGCCAAGCTGCCGACGCTCTACGGCACGGCCCCCCTGGTACAGGCCAAGAGCGGCAGCACGCTGGTGATCGAGCGCACCGACGGCAAGGAACCCACCATCACAGTGCCGCTCAAGAACGAGGTCATGGTTGGCGGCAAATTCTATGACTTCGCCAAGGCCGGGAAGTCGCTGACCCCCGGCGGCAGCTATCTCGCCATCCTCGGCGCCAAGCGCTACGCCTTCCAGATCGATGCCGGCGCCACGTCGTCGCCGACGCCGATCGTCGGCCGCCTGCTGCGGCTCGAATAGGCGGCTCTGCGAAGGCGCGATGCGGCGGATCGGCAGGCGGGACATCGTTGCGGCGATCCTGATTGCGCTCCTTGCGGGCGCGGTCTTCACGTCACCACCGCTTCAGGCGCTGCAAGGTCTCTCGCTCGACATCCTCACGGCGCTGCGCGGCAAGCTCGCCCCCGACCGCCGTGATCCCGCGACGTCGCCGGTCGTGGTGGTGGCGATCGACGGGGAGACGTATGAGACCCCGCCCTTCAAGGGATCGCCGACCCAGACCTGGACGCGCGAGATCGGCCGCGTGCTCGGCGGCATCACCGAGGGCGGCGCCAAGGTGATCGGCTTCGACGTCATCTTTCCGAGCTCGATCGAGCAATCGGAAATTCCCTTTGGCGAGGCGTCGTTCGGCAGCCGCGTAAGGGGATTTGACCGGGACTATCTGATTGCACTCAGGCGACTCTCCGACAGCGGCAAGCTCGTGCTCGGCGAAATCCTGAGCAACGATCATCCGGACAGACCCGATCGCGCCCAGCAGGTCGCCGTGAAATCGAATATCCGCGCCCTCAACGTCCATACCGACGGTGACGACGTGATCCGGCGGATGCCGTTGAGCTTTTCCATCGATGGCCAACCCGTGCCTGCGATGGCCGTCGAACTCGCCGCGCGCGCGCTCGGTGCGAAGCCTGAGACCGGGCCGGCCGGCGTGACGAACTTATTCGACTACGCGATCCCAAGCGCGGTCCCCAACACGCTCACGCTCAATTTCCGCGGCATGGGCCGCGACGTCCCTACCTATTCCTTCGCGGATTTGCGCGCCTGTGTCGAGAAGGGAGACACCGACTTCTTTCGTCGCGCCTTCGACGGGAAGATCGTGCTGCTCGGCAGCATCCTCACCTTCGACGATCGCAAGCTCACCTCGATGCGCCTGGCTGCCGGATACGATGGAACACCCGGGCCACGATGCGCCCTGCCCGCGCCTGCGACCAGCGCGCAACAAACCCGCAGCGCAGTCGCCGGCGTCTTCGTCCACGCCACAGTCGTGCGGAATCTGCTCGAGCATGATGCCGTCACCGAGCTCGGCTCGCCGTGGCGACCGATCCTCACAATGCTGTTCGCCGCTATCGTTGCCGGTGCCGCCTGTCTGCTCGCTCCGACCGGTGCAGCGATCACCTGGCTTTCGCTCACCATTGCCTACGCCATCGTCGCCGTCAGCACATTCGCGCATGCCATCGCGCTTCCGCTGACCGAACCCGTACTTGCCGGCCTCGCCGCGCTCGCCATGATGATCGGCTATCGCTTCGTGCTGGCCGATCGCGACGAGCGTTTCCTGCGCAAGAGCTTTGCCCTCTATCTCGCGCCCGAGGTCATCGACACCATGGTCACCTCCGGCAAGATGCCGGCGCTCGGCGGCGAGATGCGCAACGTCACCATGTTCTTCTCCGATCTCAGCGGCTTCTCCTCGATCGCGGAGACGATGACACCGGGCGAACTGGTCACGCTGATGAACGAATATCTCTCCGCCATGACCGACATCATCGAGGGCCATGGCGGCTACGTCGACAAATATATCGGCGATTCCATCGTCGCCATGTTCGGCGCACCCGCCGACGATCCTGCCCACGCCCGCAACGCGGTTCGCGCGGCGCTGAAGTGCCACGAGAAGCTCGCTGAGCTCAATGCCGGCAACCCCGCCTTCGCCGGCCACGGCCTGTCGCACCGCATCGGACTCAACAGCGGCGAAGCCGTGGTCGGCAATATCGGCTCCCGCCGCCGTTTCAACTACACCGTGATGAGCGACACCGTGAACGTCGCCTCGCGGCTCGAAGGCGCAAACAAATATTACGGCACCGCGATCATGGCCTCGGAAGCGACGGCCGCGCAGACCGGCGACTCTTTCGCCTGGCGCGAGCTGGACGCGATCAGGGTGATGGGCCGCGGCGAGGCGATCCGGGTGTTCGAGCCGCTGGCCGAGAGGGGCGCGGAGAGCGCCGCGCAGGCGAAGGTGGCGGCCACGTATGCGGAAGGGCTGGCCTGCTGGCGGGCAAGGGAGTTTGCGAAGGCAGCCGATGCGTTCGACGGCGGAGCAAAGATCGATCCGGCCGCGGCACTGTTCGCCAAGCGTGCAAGGGCGCTTGCCGCAAGTCCGCCACCTCCGGATTGGACGCCGGTCAATACGCTGGAAGGGAAGTAGCGCAGCGATTCAAGCGAGCTGAACTTCCCTTCTCCCCTTGCGGGCCGCAAGGGGAGAAGGGAAGACAGCGGCGCTGGCGCAACAGGCCTAAAACGGCAACCCCACATAATTCTCCGCAAGCAACCGCTGCGCCGTCTCCGACGAGAGCAGATAGTCGAGCTCCGTCTGCTGCAGCCGGTCCTCATATTCGATCCGGTCGGGGAAACGATGCAGCATCATCGTCATCCACCAGGAGAAGCGCTGCGCCTTCCAGATCCGCGCCAGTGCCTTGGCGGAATAGCCTTCGAGGCCGGAATCGTCACCGCGCTGATAATGCGCGAGCATGGCGTGATAGAGATAGTAGATGTCGGAGCCGGCGCTGTTCAGTCCGCGCGCGCCGGTCGGCGGCACGATGTGGGCGGCATCGCCGGCGAGGAACAGGCGGCCATAGCTCATCGGTTCGGCGACGAAGCTGCGCAACGGCGCGATGCTCTTCTCGATCGACGGCCCCATGATCAGGCGGCCTGCGACGTCGTCCGGCAGGCGGCGCTTCAGCTCGGCCCAGAACGCATCGTCGCTCCAGTCCTCCACCTTGTCGGTCAGCGGCACCTGGATGTAGTAGCGGCTGAGCACCTGCGAACGCAGGGAGCAGAGTGCAAAGCCGCGCGCGTGTTTCACATAGATCAGCTCGGGCGACACCGGCTTGGTGCGCGACAGCACCCCTAGCCAGCCGAACGGATACACCTTCTCGTATTCGCGCAGGACATCCTTCGGGATCGATTTGCGGCTGACGCCGTGGAAGCCGTCGGCGCCGACGATGTAGTCGCAATCGATGCGGATCGTCTCGCCGTTCGATCGATAGGTCACGTAAGGCCGGTCCGTAGTCAGATCGTGCGGCGTCACATCCTGCGCATTGTGCACGACCATGCCGCCAAAGCGGTCCCGCGCCTCGTAGAGATCGCGCGTCAGCTCGGTCTGGCCGTAGACCAGCACCGAATTGCCGCCGGAATGCCTGTGCAGGTCGATATGCGACAGCATGCCGTCATGGGCAATCTCGAACCCGTTGTGGATCTCGCCCTCGCGGTCCATCCGCTCGCCGCATTGCGCCTCGCGCATCAGTTTCGCAAAACCGTGCTCGAGCACGCCGGCGCGGATTCGGGCCAGCACGTGGTCGCGGCTGTATTTCTCCAGCACGACCGTGTCGATGCCCTTGAGGTGCAGCAGCTGGGACAGCAGCAGCCCGGATGGCCCACCACCGATGATACAGACCTGAACTTTCATTTTTGCGTCCTCCCCCCGGCACTTTTTTGCAGATATCACGCCGCAAACCGATGGAGGGTTTTGCCATTGTCTTGTACTATTCGAACATGAGAAGCACAGCCCCCGCCCCGGCGATCCGGGTCTACAACCTGTTCGGCGAATCCGGCGATCTGCCCGACGTCGTGCACTGCGAGACGATCGCATCCCGCTCGGTGCTGCACGACTGGACCCTGGCGGTGCACCGCCATGCCCGACTGCACCAGGTTCTGCTGATCGAGCGCGGCGGCGGCGAGGCGACGCTCGACGGGCGCGTCGCGCCCTTGAAGCCGATGCAGATCGTCAACGTGCCTGTCGGACACGTCCACGGCTTCCGCTTCGAGCCGGATACCCAGGGCTGGGTCTTGACCATCGCCGCCGAGATCCTGGACGAGGCGCTGCTCGCGGCCGAAGGCTTGCGGGGAGTCCTGTCGCGATCTGCCATCGTACGCGGCACGCCACAGATCCGCACCACCATGAAGCAGATTTTTGCTGAGCACGCGGGGCGTGATTACGGCCGCGCGCATGTTTTGCGGGCGTTGTCGGCGGCCATGATCGGACTGGTGGCCCGCGCGATCACCAGTGGGAGCGGCGGCAATGGCACTGCGGAAAGCAGCCTGTTCCGCCGCTTTGAGGCGCTGCTCGAACAGCACCATCTGCAGCGCTGGAGCGTTGCGGACTACGCAGGCGCGCTGTCGATCACGCCGACCCATCTCAACCGCGTGACGCGGGCGGCAACGGGCGACACCGCCTCGCACCTGATCCTCAACCGGCTGATCCGCGAGGCGCGGCGCAACCTCGTCTACACCAACCTGCCGGTCTCGACGATCGCCTACGCGCTCGGCTTCGAGGACCCCGCCTATTTCAGCCGGGTCTATGCGGCCGCCACAGGACTGTCGCCGCGCGCCTTTCGCACGCAGCTTCATGACGGCGAAGGCTGACCCATCGGACGAAGGACCACGCGCGCTGATGGTCGGAGGCCCCGCCGCAGTCGCGTTGGTTGCCGGTGCGCCCCACTTACCTTCGTATATGGGGTGCTATCCTTTGGATAGAGGCCCTTTACCTCCGTACAATTGAGCAGGCAATGCGCTCGCCCTACCGTGGCTGCATTCGGCGCCCTGGCGCTGGTGGCATCGACCCCTCCCTAACCTTGGCGCAAGGCGGCCACCCCTGTCCGGTCGCCGGCGCCGCTTTTTTGGCAAGCCGTCGGCGCCTTCAGTGTTTCCCGCCGAACACACGGTGCCCTGCGGCCGAACAGGCTGGCTTCGTGCGGAACTGGAGATTTGTCCATAATGTCTTCGATTGGGAAGATCGCACTCTTTATTGATGGCGCCAATCTGTATGCCACCTCCAAGGCGCTCGGCTTCGACATCGATTACCGGCGTCTGCTCGGCGAATTTCAAGGCCGAGGCACGCTGTTGCGCGCCTTCTACTACACGACCCTCATCGAGGATCAGGAATATTCGTCAATCCGCCCGTTGATCGATTGGCTCGACTACAACGGATTGACCGTCGTCACCAAGTTCACCAAGGAGTTCGTCGACGCGACTACCGGCCGCCGCAAGGTGAAGGGCAGCATGGATGTCGATCTCGCCGTGAGTGCGATGGAGCTCGCCGAACATGTCGACGAGATCGTGTTGTTCTCCGGCGATGGGGATTTTCGTTCGCTGGTGGAATCCCTGCAACGCCGCGGTGTTCGCGTGACGGTCGTCTCCACACTCTCCACTCAGCCACCCATGATCGCCGACGATTTGCGCCGGCAGGCGGACGTATTCATGGATTTGGCTGAACTGAGACAAAGAGTGGGGCGCGATCCGGTCGAGCGGCCGGGATCGCGCGAGGTGCGGCAGCCACCGCAATTCCTCGCGCGCGGAACGATCAAACGCGGCGACCGGGTGGAGTGACCCTGCAGGACACCGCCGGATCGTCACACGTCGAAGAACACCGTCTCCTCAGGCCCCTGCAAATTGATCGTGAAGGAATACACGACCTTGCCCGCGCGCTCGCTGCGCGTTGCGATCAACGTCTTGCGACGCGCCGGCGGTTCGATCAGGTTGAGCACGGGATCGGCGGCATTGACGGCCTCTTCGTCCGAGAAATAGAGCCGCGTGTTGAGACCGATATTGATGCCGCGCGCGACGATCCAGACATTGACGTGCGGCGCGCATTTGCGCCCCGCCTTGTCGGTGATCGCGCCGGGCTTGATGGTCTCGAAGGTGACGAGTCCACTGTCGAAATCGGAACCGGCGCGGCCCCAGCCACGAAACTCCTGCTCCAGCGCACCGGCCGAGCGATCCGCCGGATGGTTGTAGCGGCCGGCCGCATTGGCCTGCCAGATTTCCAGCAGCACGTCGCGCAGCGGCGCACCGCTGCCGTCGAGCACCCTGCCTTCCAGCGTGATGCGCTCGCCCTTGGTGTTCGGCCTCACCAGCACGTTGGAAAAGTTCTTCTCGAAGATGTCGAAGCCGGCCATAGCCGGGATCAGGCCGATATGGACGTAGGGTCCGGCGGTCTGCGAGGCGGTTTCCTTGAGATAGTTGAGCGGCTGCGGCATGGACTTAGTTCCCCGCGGTGCGATTTTCGAAATAGGTGGAGCGCTGGCCGCGCAGGACGATGTCGAAGCGATAGGCGAGCGAGTCGAACGGCGTCGAGGCGTTGAGGTCGAGCGGCGCAACCAGGCGGTCGAGCGCATCCTTGTCCGGGATCGTCGTCAGGATCGGGCAGACCGGGATCAGCGGGTCGCCCTCGAAATACATCTGGGTGATCAGCCGCTGCGCAAAGCCCGAGCCGAACACCGAGAAGTGGATGTGGGCGGGACGCCAGCTGTTGACGTAGTTGCGCCAGGGATAGGGGCCCGGCTTCACGGTGCGGAAATAATAGTAGCCGGTGTCGTCGGTCAGCGCCCGGCCGCAACCGCCGAAGTTCGGATCGATCGGCGCCAGATACGTGTCCTTCTTGTGCCGATAGCGGCCGCCGGCATTGGCCTGCCAGAACTCGACCAGCGTGTTCGGAACGCCGCGGCCGGTCTCATCCAGCACGCGGCCGTGGACGATGATGCGTTCGCCGACGGGATCGCCGTCCTTGGCGTAGTTGCGGATCAGGTCATTGTCGAGCGGACCGAGATCGTTGTGGCCGAACACCGGCCCCGTAATCTCCGAGACCGAGTTCTCCAGCGACAGCAGTGCCTGGCGCGGCGAGCGCAGCACCGAGGATTTGTAACCGGGCGCATGCGCCGGCGGATGGATCGAACGATCGCGCTGGAAAAAGCCGCCATCGCCGAGCGGCGGCGTGAACGGCTCGGGGCGGTTGAGGCGGGGATCCTGCAAGGCTGTCGCCTGGGCATTCATCGGCGTTGTCTCTCCCTGTGGCGCCCGGTCCGGGCGCGCGGCTTATTGGACGATAATGCCGCCACCTATTCTCAAGATAAATAGATCGATTATAATGAATTGCATGAAGAAAATCGATCATTTGGCGCTCGACGGCCACGCCCTCGAACTGTTCCTCGCGGTGCTGGAGGAGGGATCGGTGACGGCGGCGGCAACACGGCTCCGCCTGACGCAATCCGCGGTCAGCCACGGACTGAACAAGCTGCGGCGGATTGCCGGCGACCCGCTGTTCGCGAAGTCCGGTCGCGGCATCGTCGCCACCGCGCACGCCCAGGCGCTGGCTGCGAAGGCGCGCGCACTGATCGACGAGATGCGCAGCTTTGCCGGCGGCGTCAGCTTCGTGCCGGCACAGGCGCAGCTGTCGCTGACGATCGCCGCCAACGACTTCCAGCGCGACCTGTTGCTGCCACGCTTCTTCGACCATGTCGCCGGCCAGGTGAAGAAGCTGAACCTGCGCGTCATCCCCTCGCAATCCCCCTCGCCCGCGATGCTGCGCGAGAACCGCTGCGATCTCATGATCACTCCTCTGCCGCCGTCCGGTATCGACATCGTGCAGAAGCGGCTGCTCAGCGATCACTACGTCTGCTACTACGATCCCAAGGCACGCGTGGCGCCCGCCGGCCGCAGCGCATACCTCGCGGCGCGCCACATCACCGTCGTCTATACCGATAACGAGCGGCTCGACTTCGACCGCCGCCTCGCGGCCAATGGCTTCCACCGCGACATCGCCATCTCGGTGCCGAGCTTCTCGGGCGTGCCCTCGTTCCTGCGCGGATCGCAGATGCTCGCAAGCATGCCGAGCCTGCTCGCATCCGGCGTGATGGGCGGCTTCGCGCAAGCCCGCATTCCGCTGGCCTCGCGCACCCGGACGCTGGCCGAGCTGCCGATGTTCATGGTCTGGCACCAGCGCTACCAGAAGGACCCGGCCCATCGCTGGATTCGAAGCCAGCTCGAGACCGTCGCGACGACGGCGGCCGGAGACTGAACCCACGCTCCAATTTCGGGAAAGTCAGCCCCTCGCCAAACCCACTGGTTGGGCGGGGGTCACCACGCTAGAATTAGCTCCATGACAGTGACCGACATTGCGAGCCGGACCTACAATCATAGCTGGCGGCTGGATCCCATCATCCGCAGCCTGCTTGATACCGATTTCTACAAGCTATTGATGTTACAGATGATTCGGGAGGATTACCCGGATCAGCAGGTGACCTTCTCGGTCATCAACCGCTCGCGCCATGTGCGGCTCGCCGAGATCATCGATGAGGGCGAGCTGCGCGCCCAGCTCGACCACGCGCGCACCATCCGCTTCACCAAGAAAGAGCTGATCTGGCTGGCCGGTAACACGTTCTACGGCAAGACCCACATGTTCTCGGCGGATTTCATCCGCTGGCTCGCCGAATTCCGCCTTCCCGAATACGAATTGCGCAAGGTCGACGGCCAGTATGAATTGCACTTCCACGGGCCGTGGACCCACACCTCGATGTGGGAGATTCCGGCGCTCGCGATCCTGAACGAGTTGCGCTCGCGCGCCGCGATGAAGGGCCGCGGCCGATTCGAGCTCGACGTTCTCTACGCACGCGCCAAGGCCAAGCTGTGGACCAAGGTCGAGCGGCTGCGCAAGCTGGAGAATTTGCGGCTCTCCGACTTCGGCACCCGCCGCCGCCACGGCTTCCTCTGGCAGCGCTGGTGCGTCGAGGCGGTGAAGGAAGGCCTGGGCCCCTCCTTCATCGGCACGTCCAATGTGCTGCTCGCGATGGACAACGATCTCGAAGCCATCGGCACCAACGCGCACGAACTGCCGATGGTCGCGGCTGCGCTCGCAAGGGACGACGAGGAATTGCGCTGGGCCCCCTACCGCATCCTCGACCAGTGGCGCCAGACCTATGGCGGCAACCTTCTGATCGCACTGCCCGATGCCTTCGGCACCAAGGCTTTCCTCCGCGATGCGCCGGAATGGGTCGCCGACTGGACCGGCTTCCGCCCCGACAGCGCACCGCCCATCCAGGCCGGTGAGGAGATCATGGCCTGGTGGGAGAAGAAGGGTCGCAATCCCAGGGACAAGCTGCTCGTGTTTTCCGACGCGATGGACGTCGGCTCGATCGAGGAGACCTATCACCATTTCACCGGCCGCGTGCGGCTGTCGTTCGGCTGGGGTACCAACCTCACCAACGACTTCGTCGGCTGCACGCCGGACGGCTCGTTCAATCTCGATCCGATCTCGCTGGTCTGCAAGGTGTCATCGGTCGACGGCCATCCGGCCGTCAAGCTCTCCGACAATCCGGAAAAGGCAACCGGCCTGCCTTCGGAGATCGAGCGTTACCTGCGTGTGTTCGGCGATGCCGGCCGCGTACGCAAGCCGGTGCTGGTCTAGCAATTCTCTCGATCGGGTAAACAGCACGCGACGAATGCGCGGCATTGATTTGTCGATATCGCTCGAGTTCCGCTTTCTCGGCATTTGAGGCGATCTGCAGCCCTCGAGGAGGCGACGCGCCGCGCGGATGCCGCCTGCTACCGCGCCAAGGAAAAGGGCCGCAATCGGGTTCAGGTCGACAGCGTGCGGCCCGACGTCGTGCTCGTTGCGACACGGCCGCGCGAAGCTGCGCGGGCCTGACGCTGCAGGCCCCTTATCTCAGGGGCTGAATTCCAAGGCCGGCAAGATGCGTATCGATAAACTGCTCGACCTGCTGGCGCAGCATCTGTGGCGGCACGGCCACCATGCGCTCCTCGAGGCCGAGCGAGATGATGCCGTGCACGGCGGAGAACAGGGTGCGCGACAGCAGCGCGATCTTCACGTCATCCGCATTCGGTAGCACCCGCACCAAAGGCGCGTGCATCAGCGCGAAGGCGTCCATCACCATCTGAAGGATGTCGTCCGGATACGGACGATCGTCCTCCATCCGATGCTCGAACAGCGAGCGCAGCAGATTGGCGTGCTCCGCAAAGAATTCGAGATAGGTCTCGGCAAGCCCGTACAGCTGGCGGATGGGATCCTCTGCCGGAACCCCACGCAGCCGGGCCGTGAGCGCCTGAACGGTCTCCCGGTTAACGGTCAGGATGACCCCGTCGAAATCGCCGAACTCGTTATAGACGCTGCCAACCGAGCAGCCCGCGGCCTCCGCAACGTCCCGAACCTTCAGTGATCTCAAGCCCTTATGCGTAATGATGGTGCGGGCGATCTCCAGGATCTGGAGCCGGCGCCGATTTTTTTTCTGATCCCGCGGCGATTCTTCTTGAACATTGTTCATTTTCAGGCTACCAATGTGAACATTGTTCAATTTATCTCGGAGACCCGCAAAATGCAAACCCTCGCTGTTGATATCGCCGCCACCTTCGTCGATGACGCCGCAGCCCTCGTGACCGGCCTTGGCCGGGCCCTGCTCAAGTTCGTGATGGCGCCGATCGATCGCATCGCCAATGCCTGCGACATTGCCGGCGTGCTCGCCGAGCGGCGCGCCACCTTCCGGATGTGGCGGGCCAACCGTGGCCGCGTCCGTCGCGAAGGCCGTCGGTTCAGCCTGCTTGGTCGCCTCTCGCCCTTTCGCCACCTCGCCCATCTCACCTGAGACGCGCGCCGCGAAACGGCTCGAATGCAAGGAAAGGCCGCAATGATGGACTTACCATTGGCCAACATTCGCAGCCGATCTCGCGGGTCTCATCGATCCAATTCAACTTTTGCTCACGGCCGGCCGCCTATCCGGGTCAGAGTGGCCCTTTCCGCCCAAGGCTGACGCGGCCGCGCCGGGAATTGCGAACCTAACGAGACCATTTGGAGACCAACAGGATCAGAGGGACCAAGGGGACAGAGCAGACCGACCACAACAGTCATTCTGCAATCGTTCGTCCCACGCCCTTCCGGTCGTGACACTTTCACCGCCAAAGCAACAACCCAGGCTGCCTTTCCAAAACAGGACTTGTCATGATCAGGGAATTGATGTCGTCACGCCGCTTCGCGCCGCTGTTCTGGGCGCAATTCTTTTCGGCGCTCAATGACAACGTGCTTAAGAACGCACTCGTCATCATCCTGCTTTACAGTGCCGCGACCGGTCACGGCGATGCGCTGGTGACGGTGGCAGGCGCCGTCTTCATCTTCCCCTATTTCATCCTGTCCGGGCTCGGCGGCCAGCTCGCCGACAAATACGTCAAGTCCGTCGTCGCGCGGCGGCTCAAATTCGTCGAGATCTTCGCCGCGGGCTTCGCTGCCGCCGGCTTCTTCCTGCATTCGGTGCCGCTGCTGTTTGCAGCGCTCGCGCTGTTCGGCACCATCGCCGCCCTGTTCGGCCCCGTGAAATACGCCATGCTGCCGGACCAGCTCGAGCTCGGCGAGCTCGCGACCGGCAACGCGCTGGTCGAAGGCGCGACCTTCATGGCCATCCTGCTCGGCACCGTCGCCGGCGGCCAATTCGTGGCCGGCTCCGCGCATATGGGCTGGGTCGCCTCGGCCGTGGTCGTGCTGGCTCTGCTGTCCTGGGCTTTCGCTTCCCGCATTCCGCAGACGACGCCTTCCGCGCCCGACCTGCCCGTCGACGCCAATCCCTGGACCTCGACCCTCGGCCTGCTGAAGACGCTCTACGCCGATCACCGGCTCTGGGACGGCACCGTGATCGTCTCCTGGTTCTGGCTGGTCGGCGCCATCGTGCTGTCGCTGCTGCCGGCGCTGATCAAGGAGGTGGTCGGCGGCACCGAAGGCGTGGTGACGCTGTGTCTTGCGATCTTCGCGATCGGCATCGCCATCGGCTCGCTGTTTGCCGCAAGCCTGAGCCATGTTCGCCCCAACCTCGCGCTGGTGCCGATCGGCGCCATCATCATGGGCTTTGCCGGCCTCGATCTCGCCTTCGCCATCGGTGTGACCACCAAGGGCCAGGACATCACCGCGATCGATTTCGCGACCTCGTTCGCGGGGCTGCGCATGCTGGCCGACTTCGTCGCCTTCGCGTTCGGCGGCGGCCTGTTCGTGGTCCCATCCTTCGCCGCGGTTCAGGCCTGGTCGGACCCTTCCGAGCGCGCCCGCATCATCGCCGCGGGCAACGTGCTGCAGGCTGCCTTCATGGTGGTCGGCTCGCTGTTCGTCGCGCTGCTGCAGGCGGGCGGGCTGCATGTCGGCTGGATCTTCTTCGGCCTTGGCCTCGCCAGCTTCGGCGCGGTGTGGTTCGTGCTGACGAAATGGGGCAAGGAAGGCGTGCGCGATGCCGGCGGACTTTTGTTCCGCGCCCTCTTTCGCACCGAGGTGCGTGGCCTCGAGAACCTGCCGCCTCCGGGCACGCGGATGCTGATCGCGCCCAACCATGTCAGCCTGATCGACGGCCCGCTGCTGCACGCCGTACTGCCGATCGACGCGAGCTTCGCGGTCGATACCGGCATCGCCAAGGCCTGGTGGGCCAAGCCGTTCCTGCGCGTGGTCAAGCACTACACCATGGACCCGACCAAGCCGCTGGCCGCGCGCGACCTGATCAAGCTGGTCGCCGCAGGCGAGCCCGTCGTCATCTTCCCGGAGGGACGCATCACCGTCTCCGGCTCGCTGATGAAGGTCTATGATGGCACCGCGATGATCGCCGACAAGGCCGACGCGGTGGTCGTGCCGGTCCGCATCGAAGGCGCGCAGCGTTCGCATCTCAGCTATCTCAACTCCAGCCAGATCAAGCGTTCCTGGTTTCCGCGGGTGACGGTCACGATCCTGCCGCCAGTCAAGCTTCCGGTCGATGAAGCCCTGAAAGGCAAGGCGCGTCGCAATGCCGCCGGCGCCGCACTCCAGGACGTGATGATCGACGCGATGGTCAAGAACGCCATGCTCGATCACACGCTGTTCGAAGCGCTTGGCCATGCCTATCGCGACCGCGACACCGGCAAGGTGATCATCGAGGACGCGCTCGGCACCAGGCTGACCTATCGCAAGCTGATCCTCGGCGCGCAGGTTTTGAGCCGCAAGCTCGAAACCGGCACCTCCGCCGGCGAGAATGTCGGCGTGCTGCTGCCGAACTCCGCGGGTGTCGCCGTCGTCTTCATGGCATTGCAGAGCATCGGCCGCGTGCCGGCGATGCTCAACTTCTCGGCCGGGCCGGTCAACGTGCTCGCCGCGATGAAGGCCGCGCAGGTCAAGACCGTGCTGACTTCGAAGGCCTTCATCGAGAAGGGCAAGCTCGACAAGCTGATGGCCGCGATCTCCGCCGAGGCGCGCATCGTCTATCTCGAGGACGTCCGCGCCTCGATCGGGCTGGCCGACAAGATCAAGGGCCTGCTCGCGGGCACCGCGCCGCGCGTGTCCCGCCAGGCGAATGATCCCGCCGTCGTGCTATTCACCTCGGGCTCGGAAGGCACGCCCAAGGGCGTGGTGCTGTCCCACCGCAACATCCTTGCCAACGCGGCGCAGGCGCTGGCGCGGGTTGACGCCAACGCCGATGACAAGGTGTTCAACGTGCTGCCGGTGTTCCACTCCTTCGGCCTGACCGGCGGAATGATGATGCCGATGCTCGCGGGCATTCCGATCTACATGTACCCCTCGCCGCTGCACTATCGCATCGTACCCGAGTTGATCTACCAGACCGGCGCCACCATCCTGTTCGGCACCGACACGTTCCTCACCGGCTACGCCCGCTCGGCCCACGCCTATGACTTCCGGACCCTGCGTCTGGTGATCGCCGGGGCCGAGGCGGTGAAGGATCGCACGCGGCAGGTGTTCATGGAGCGCTACGGCATCCGCATCCTCGAGGGCTACGGCGTCACCGAGACTGCGCCGGTGCTGGCGATGAACACGCCGATGGCCAACCGTCCCGGCACCGTCGGTCGCCTCTCGCCGCTGATGGAAAGCCGTCTCGATCCGGTCCCAGGCATCGAGGAAGGCGGACGCCTCTCGGTGCGCGGGCCGAACGTGATGCTGGGATATCTGCGAGTCGAAAATCCCGGCGTGCTCGAGAAGCTTCCCGAAGGCTGGCACGACACCGGCGACATCGTGGCGATCGACTCGGCGGGCTTCATCACCATCAAGGGCCGCGCCAAGCGCTTTGCCAAGATCGCGGGCGAAATGGTCTCGCTGTCGGCGGTCGAAGCCATCGCGACGGCGCTGTGGCCGCAGGCCGCCTCGGTCGCGGTGTCGATCCCGGACCAGCGCAAGGGCGAACGCATCGTGCTGCTGACGACGGAGAAGAACGCCGAGCGCAGCGCGATGCAGGCCCACGCCAAGGCGATCGGTGCCTCCGAGCTGACCGTGCCCGCGACGATCATGGTGGTCGACAAGGTGCCGCTGCTCGCCACCGGCAAGACCGACTATGTCACGGCAACGACGATGGCCCGCGAGCAGGCGTCCTCGCCGGAGCGCGAGGTCGCGTAAACGAGATGGACGAGGCGCCTCGATCAGGCGACGCGCGATGCCCCGGAGTGGTTCTGCTTCACGGCATCGCGCGGACCTCGGCATCCCTGACGAAGCTGGAGCGGGCGCTCCAGTCGGGCGGATTCACGGCGCTCAGCATCGACTATCCCAGCCGCAGCAAGCCGATCGCGGCCATCGCAGACGACATTCATCCGGCGATCGCCCGTTTCGCCGAACGCGACGCACCGCTGCATTTCGTCGCGCATTCGATGGGCGGCCTGGTCGTGCGCGCTTATATCGCAAGTCACCGCCCCGCCCGGCTTGGCCGCGTCGTGATGCTGGGCACGCCGAACAGCGGCAGCGAGGTCGCCGATCTCCTGCAGGGATTTCCGCCCTACCGCGCATTCTACGGGCCGGCCGGCCTCGAGCTCACCACCACGCCTGCGACCGCGACGAACGCCCTCCCCGCCATCGACTATCCGGTCGGCGTGATCGCCGGAAACCGCTTCATCGATCCCGTCGCCGGCCACTTCGTTCTGCCAAAACCGAATGACGGGCGCGTATCGGTGCAGAGCACGATGCTGGCCGGCATGGCCGACCATGTCGTCGTGAAGGCGTCCCACACCGCGCTTCCGCGTCACCCCGCCGCGATCAAGCAGACGATCGCCTTTCTGCGCGACGGCCGCTTCCGACCGACCTGATCAGGTGGCCGAGCGGCGCTCCTGCGCATAGCGGACCAGGGCTACGAAGCGATAGATGCCATGCACGAACTTGCCGTAGGGCATGGTGATGAACAGTGCGAACACGGCGCCGAGGTGCAATGCGAGCAGCGGTCCCATTGCGGCAGTCTCGCGCAGGATCAGCAGTAGCATTCCAGTGAGCCCGGTCAGGAACAGCATGGCGATGAAGCCGACGTCCATGCCGTAGCGCCTCTCGTCAAGCAGTGCGGGATCGCGCTGCATCTTGGCCGTGAACAGGCCGATCGGCCCGACGATCAGGCCGATGCCGCCCAGCGTGCCGAGCGCGACCGGCAGGTCCCACCACGGATACGGCGCCTCGCGCCCGAGCAGATAGTGATAGAGCGTCGCGACCGAGGTCGCGGCTAAGCAGAGCAGGAAGCCGTAGAAGGTCATGTGGTGGTATAGCTTGCGCCGGTCAGTGGGCTTGTCGTCCTCGTTGTAGCAGCCGACGCCGCCGCCATGGAGATAGCGCAGCTCGCCGGCATCCCGGATTGCCTGATAGATCGAACCGCCATCGGCCCGGCCACCGATGGCTGGACCGATGTCGCGCCAGAAGGCGCGCACGCTCATGACGAGGGCCAGGATGGCGTAGAGCAAGGCGGCGCTGAACAATGCAGCCATCGCATTGTGCGGCATGAGCTTGTAGAAGGCACCGGGACCGGTGTGGACACCAAACAGAACACTGCGGTCGTTGAAGGCGGCAAAACCGAGGATGAAGGCGGCCATGCTGAGCGCGGCAACGATGCTGATGACCAGGCCGTTGCGCGCGAAGGCGCGGGACAGCGCCCGCGGCCAGGCATAGGCGGCATAGGACTCTGCCCTCGCGACCGCCAGCGTCTTGGGAACGTTGACGTTGAACTCGTGCGGCGGCGAGAACTGGCAATCGACGTAGCAGGCGCCGCAGGCATGGCAGAGATTGGCGAGATAGTTGAGGTCGCCGTCGGAGAAGGCGCGGCGCATCTCCATCGCTGGAAATACCGCACACAATCCCTCGCAGTAGCGGCAGGAATTGCACACCGTCATCAGACGGTCGGCCTCGTCGAGGATTTGGGTTCCGTGCATGGCTCTACTTCGTCAGGCCCTTTGCCTCGAGCCATTTCTGGATCAGGCCAGCCACTTCGAGGTTGTTCTTGTCCATCATCACCATGTGCGAATTGCCCTTGATGCCGGCCTGCGGGAGGTCGATGACGTCGACGCTGCCGCCGGCCGCCTTGATCGCGTCGGCGAAGGCGACGCCGTTGGCGCGGATCTTGGGCCAGCGGGCATCACTCTCGATATAGTCGCCATAGATGATGAGGGTCGGAATGTTATTCAGCACATCCGCCTTGGCGGGGTCGCCGATGCCGGCCGGCTCGATCGCGATCAGTGCCTTGACCTTGTCGGGCCGGGCCTGCGCCACCTTGAAGCCGAAGCTGCCGGCCTGGCTGTGGAACAGGATCACCGACGGGCCGACGCGATCGATCTCGGCGATGTAGGCGGCGATGGTCGCATCGTCGGTCGTGGTCCAGCGCGGCACGTTCTGCTTGACGAAGTTCTCGTAGCCCTCGACCGGAAACTGGTTGCCAGGCAGCACCTTCCGCTTGGCGGGATCGGGGTCGTAGGAGTTCGGCCCATCGCCGATGCGGAAGCGCTCGAACGGATTGGCCGTGGTGAGGAACACCGGCTCGCTCTTGAAGATATCGGGATATTGCGCCCAGCCAGCGCGTCCGCGCTCCACCGCATCGGAATTGTAGACCGCCCATCCCTTGCGCAGAAAGTAGTTCAGCCAGCCTTCGCGTCCGTCGGGCGTGGTCTCGTAGGTGACGCCGGTCAGTCCGCCGCCGTGCCACATCAGCAGCGGATAGGCCCCCTTCTGGTTGGCCGGCAGGAAGTACTGCACGTACATCTGCTCGACCTGGTAGGTGCCGTTGGGATCGACCTTGGCCGGCACGCCGCCGGGCGTGAACATGACCTCCTTCACCGGCTTGCCGGATATCTCGACGAGGCGCCCGCCGACATGGAAGGAGCCCATGTCGCGCAGGGTGATGGGCTCGGCAGCGCGGGCCTGGGCGGCGATCAGCAGCGCCGTGATCGAAGCGATGGCAATGCGCGACATGGTTTCTCCCTTTGGCTTTCTTCTTGATCCCTAGTTCTTGGCGTGGCGCGCCGCTTCCCGACCCGCGATGCGTCCGAACACGCTGCCGATGGTCATGCCCATGCCGGCCGCATAGCCCTTGCCGAGCACATTGCCCGCCATGATCTCGCCGGCCGCGAACATGTTCGCGGACGGTTTGCCGTCAGCCATCAGCATCCGTGCCTCCTTGTTCACGCGCGTGCCGAGATAGGTGAAGGTGATGCCGGGCCGCACCGGATAAGCGAGATAAGGTGGCGTCTCGATCTTGCGCGCCCAGTGCGTCTTGGGCGGCGTGATGCCCTCGGTCACGCAGTCATCCAGGATCGTGTGGTCGAAGGTGCCGGGGCGCACCGCGGCGTTGAAATCGGTGATGGTCTTTTCCAGCGCGGCCGGATCGAGCTCCAGCTTGCCGGCGAGCTCGGCGACGGTCCGTCCGGCGATCGGCGGGAACAGCGTCGGCATGAAGCTCGTCACGACGGTGGAATCGAAGATGATGTAGGCGATCTGGTCGGGCTGCGCTGCGACCAGCCGGCCCCAGATGGCGTAGCGCTTTGGCCAGATGTCCTCGCCTTCGTCGTAGAAGCGCTGGGCGTGCTTGTTGACGACGATGCCGAACACGACGGAGTCGTGGCGCGTGATGATGCCGCCATCGAATTTCGGCGCGCGGGCGTCGATCGCAACCGCATGACATTGGGTGGGATCGCCGACCTCCTGCACTCCCTTGTCGAGCAGCATCTTCAGGATCGAGCCGCGGTTATACGGCGTGCCGCGGATCAGGAAATTGTCTGCGGCATCGCCCCAATATTGCTTCAGCCATTCGATGTTCGCCTCGAAGCCGCCGGCCGCGGCGACCAGCGAGGTCGCGCGGATTTCCCTTTCGCCGTTGATCGGCCGCTTGAGGCGCGCGGCAAGGAACATGCTGTCCTCGATCACGAGGTCGGTGACCTCGGCATCGTATTCGACATCGACACCGAGCCGTTCGGCGGTGAGATACAGCGCGTTCAGCATTGCCCGGCCGCCGCCGAGGAAGAAGGAGTTGGTGCGGCCGAGGCTCAGCGTGCCGCCGAGCGACGGCTGCCAGCGCACGCCCTGCTCCACGATCCAGTTCAGGATGTCCTTGGACTCCCGGATCATGTGACGGGCCAGCTCCTCGTCGGTCTTCCCGCCGGTGACGCGCAAGAGATCCTCCCAGAACTCCTCCTCGGTGTAGGGGCCGGTCAGGATTTCGGTGGCCGCGTCATGGGCACAGCGCATGTTGCGGGTGTGGCGGGTATTGCCGCCGCGGTAGAATTTTGGCGCGCCTTCGAGCACGAGCGCCGAGGCGCCGTCGCGCCTGGCGCTGATCGCCGCGCACAGTGCCGCGTTGCCGCCGCCGATCACCAGCACGTCGTATTTGCTGCTCATGACGCCTGCCCAATGCGACGAAGTTGGAGACATTCTGCCGCCGGCCGGCGCGGACAACCGCGCCAGCCATTGCGTACTTTTGTATACAAAGATATACAGTAGGTGCGCAAGCGACATCTCTGCATGGGCAGGATGCGCTTGGCGGCAGACGAGGATGCATGGCCAGACGCCCGGCAAAGACAGGTGGATCCATCGGACGCGGCGGCGCGGTGGCGCTCGGTGAAGCCGTGTTCCGCTCGCTGTGCGAGGCGCTGCAGGCCGGCAGCTACCGGGCCGGCGACCGCCTGCGCGAGGAGGAAGTCGCGCAGCGGCTGAAAGTCAGCCGCACGCCGGTGCGCGAGGCGCTGGGCCGGCTCGCGGCGCGCGGCTTCGTCGAACCCGCCGGCGGCCGCGGCCTGATCGTGCGCAACCTCGACATCTCGGAGGTGCTCGAACTCTACGCCATGCGCGAGATCATGGAGGGCGCCGCCGCGCGCCTCGCCGCCGCGCATGCCTCCGCCCCCGAGGTCGACGCGATCAGGGATATCGAGCAGGCCTTTGTCGATGCGTCGGAGACCGACGCCGCCGAGATGGCGCGGCTCAACCGCGCCTTCCACGAGGCGATCTGCCGCGCCGCGCGCAACCGGTATCTCGACAACGCTTCGCGCGAATTGCAGGACTGGATCGCCCTGCTCGGTCCAACCACTTTCACGGTGCCCGGACGCCCCTCAACCAGCCACGGCGAGCATCAGGCAATCATTGAGGCGATCGCCGCGCGCGACGGCGACAAGGCCGAGCAATTGGCGCGGGCGCATATCCGGGAAGCGCTGCGCTGCCGGCTGAAATTGCTGCAGAAGCAATAGACGGGACGCTCACGCGAGCACGTCCGCGACGACCGCCTTCAGGACATCCCTGACGTCGCCGGGCTTCAGCCGCACCTGCAAGCCGCGCTGGCCGCCGTTGAGATAGACGAGGTCATGCAGGAGCGCGCTCTGCTCCATCACGGTGCGCACGGGCTTGCGCTGCCCGAACGGGCTGATGCCGCCGACCTTGAAACCGGTGACGCGCTCGGCCTCCGGCGGCTTCATCATCTGCGCCGACTTGCCGCTCGCCGCCGCCGCGAGCTTCTTCATCGAGACCTCCTGGTCTGACGGAACGACCACGCAAACCGGCTTGCCGTCCACCAGCGCCATCAGCGTCTTCAGGACGCGCGCGGGGTCCTCGCCGAGGGCGGCAGCCGCCTGGAGCCCGATGCTCCCGGCGTCGGGATCGTAGTCGTAGGTGTGGACGGTGAAGGCAACACCGGCGGCCGTGAGCGCGCGGGTGGCGGGGGTGACTTTGGACATGGGCCACGTTTATCACCGTCACTGCGAGGAGCGAAGCGACGAAGCAATCCGCAATCCCGCCGGAGAGGCAGTCTGGATGGCTTCACGGGGCCTGTCATCGGGCCGCGCTTCGCGCGGACCCGGTGGCTCGCAATGACGATGCACATTTGCCTACCACACCCTCGATGTCATCGCCCGGCTTGACGGGGCGATCCAGTATTCCAGAGGCGAGCTTTGAAGCGTTCGCTCCCACTACATCCGCCGCGGCGGTCTGGATGCCCCGGTCAAGCCGGAGCATGACAGCGGTGGATGTGGCAAGCCGCGTTCGCAGGGACGGCAGCGGAGTTTGGCGGTGCCATGCCGCCAAACTCCACAGAGAGGAGCCCCTACTCCGCCGCGTCCCGCATCTCCGCGCGCTCGGCCCGGGCCGCGCAGAATTTGAACTCCGGGATCTTGCCGAACGGATCGAGCGCGGGATTGGTCAACAGGTTCGCGGCCGCCTCAGCGTAGCAGAACGGCATGAACACCATGTTCTCCGGCACATCGCGATCGGACCGGACCTTGACCTCGACGGCACCGCGGCGCGTTTCCAGGCGAATGAAATCGCCCGGCGCGAGCTGCTTCTTGCGCATGTCTTTCGGCGACATGAAGGCGACCGCCTCCGGCTCGATCTGGTCGAGGACCTGGGCGCGGCGGGTCATCGAGCCGGTGTGCCAGTGCTCCAGCACGCGGCCCGTCGACAGCACCATCGGGTATTCTGCGTCGGGCAGTTCGTCCGGCGGGATCACCTTGGCCGGCACGATCTTGCCGCGGCCACTCGCGGTCGGGAAGCCCGTGGTGAAGATGATCTCGTTGCCGGGCCTGTTCGGATCGTCGGCTGGATAGGTGACGGCGCCTTCGCGCACCAGCCGCTCCCAGCTGATGTTCTTCAGCGACGGCATCAACTCCGCCATCTCTGTATAGACGTCGCCGGGGCCGGCGTAATTCCAGCGCAGCCCCATGCGCTTGCCTATCTCCTGGATGATCCAGAGATCCTGGCGCGCATCGCCCGGCGGCTTGATCACCTGGCGCGCGAGTTGCACGCGCCGGTCGGTGTTGGTGAAGGAGCCGTCCTTCTCCGCAAAGGCCGACGCCGGCAGGATGACGTCGGCGTGGAAGGCGGTCTCGGTGACGAAGAGATCCTGCACCACGAGATGATCGAGCATGGCGAGCGCATGGCGCGCATGCTGCAGATCCGGGTCGGACATCGCGGGGTTCTCGCCCTCGATGTACATGCCCTTGATCTCGCCGGCATGGATCGCATTCATGATCTCGACCACGGTCAGGCCGCGCACGGGGTCGAGATCCTGCTGCCACAGCTTCTCGAAAGCGCCGCGCATGTCGTCGCGGCCGACCGGCTGGTAGTCCGGCAGGAACATCGGGATCAGGCCGGCATCGGAGGCGCCTTGCACGTTGTTCTGGCCGCGCAGCGGATGCAGGCCGGTGCCGGGACGCCCGACCTGGCCGGTGATCAGCGCGAGCGCAATCAGGCAGCGCGCATTGTCGGTGCCGTGGACGTGCTGGCTGATGCCCATGCCCCAGAAGATGATCGACGATTTTGCCCTCGCATAGGTGCGCGCGACCTCGCGCAGCGTCTGCGCCGGGATGCCGCAGATCGGCTCCATCTTCTCCGGCGTGAACTCCTTGATCTTGTCCTTGAGGTCCTCAAAACCCTCGGTGTAGCCGGCGATGTACTGGTCGTCGGTCAGGCCCTCGGTGATGATCGTGTTGATCATCGCGTTCAGCATCGCGACGTCCGAGCCCGGCTTGAACTGCAGATGCCTGGTGGCATGACGCGACAGCGACTGCCGGCGCGGATCCATCACGAACAGTTTTGCGCCGTTCTGCTTCACCGCGTTCTTGATGAAGGTCGCGGCGACCGGATGGTTCACGGCCGGGTTGGCGCCGATCACGATGATGACTTCGGCATCCATCGCGGCGGAGAACGGCGCCGACACCGCACCGGAGCTCAGGCCTTCGAACAGCGCCGCGACCGACGAAGCGTGGCACAGGCGGGTGCAGTGATCGACATTGTTCGAACCGAAACCGGTGCGCACCAGCTTCTGGAACAAATAGGCCTCTTCGTTCGATCCCTTGGCCGAGCCGAAGCCGGCCAGCGCCTTCACACCCTTCTCGTCGCGGATCTTGACGAGACCCTTGGCGGCGATATCGAGCGCCTCTTCCCAGCTCGCTTCACGGAAATGGGTGAAGGGATTCGCGGGATCGACCTGGTCGTTGGCATGCTTGTTCGCATTCGGCAGCCGCACCAGCGGTTTTGTGAGGCGATGCGGATGGTGGATATAGTCGAAGCCGAAGCGGCCCTTCACACAAAGACGGTTGTGATTGGCGGGGCCGTCACGGCCTTCCGCGTAGATCACCTTCTCGTCCTTGACCTCGTAGGTCACCTGGCAGCCGACGCCGCAGAACGGGCAGAGCGAATCGACCTTCTTGTCCGCGTACGTCACGCGGGTCTGGTTCTCGTCGAGCATCACGGCCGGCATCAGCGCGCCGGTTGGACAGGCCTGCACGCATTCGCCGCAGGCGACGCAGGTGGACTCGCCCATGAGATCGTCGAAGTCGAACACGATCTTGGCGCCATGGTTGCGATAGGCCATGCCGATGACGTCGTTGACCTGGACCTCGCGGCAGGCCCGCACGCAGAGGCCGCACTGGATGCAGGCATCGAGATTGACGCGCATCGCCGGATGGCTGGCATCGGTCTCCCAGCGCTCGGCGGCGGGGAAGCGGCTCTCGGTGACGCCCGTGGTCTCGGCCCAGTGCCAGAACTTCGAGTCCGGATCGTGGCTGGTCTCGCGCGCCGGCTGGTCGGCAACGAGCAGCTCCATCACCATTTTTTGCGCCGACACCGCACGCGCGGATTCCGTCTTCACCTTCATGCCAACGGACGGCGTGCGCTTGCAGGATGCCGCCAGTACGCGCTCGCCCTCGATCTCGACCATGCAGGCGCGGCAATTGCCGTCGGGTCGATAGTCCGGCGCCGGCGAGTAGCAGAGATGCGGGATGTCGCGGCCCTGGCGTTTCGCGACCTGCCAGATCGTCTCGCCAGGTTTGGCTTCGACCTGCTTGCCGTCGAGCTCGAACGTAATCTTGGTCATTCGGCCGCTTCCTTGAACTCGTCAGGGAAATATTTGATCACGGAGGACAGCGGATTCGATGCGGCCTGTCCGAGCCCGCAGATCGAGGCATCGCGCATCGTCTGGCTCAATTCTTCCAGCAATGCCCGGTTCCAGACCGGCTTCTGCATCAGCAGCGCCGCCTTCTGGGTTCCGACGCGGCACGGCGTGCACTGGCCGCAGCTCTCGTCCTCGAAGAACTTCATCAGGTTCAATGCCGCTGCGCGCACGCTGTCCTTCTGCGACAGGATCACGATCGCGGCCGAGCCGATGAAGCAGCCGTATTTCTCCAGCGTGCCGAAATCGAGCGGGATGTCGTCCATCGACGCGGGCAGGATGCCGCCGGAGGCGCCGCCAGGAAGATACGCGTAGAACTGATGACCGTCGGCCATGCCGCCGCAATATTCGTCGATCAGCTCGCGCACGGTGATGCCCGCAGGCGCGAGCTTCATGCCGGGATGCTTGACGCGGCCCGAGACCGAGAAGCTGCGCAGGCCGTGGCGCTCGTGGCGGCCATGCCCCTTCCACCAGTCGGCGCCCTTCTCGACGATGTCGCGCACCCACCACAACGTCTCGACGTTGTTGATGAGCGTCGGCAGACCGAACAGGCCGACCTGAAACGGATAAGGCGGCTTGTGCCGGGGCAGGCCACGCTTGCCCTCGATGCTTTCCAGCAGCGAGGATTCTTCACCGCAGATGTATGCACCGGCGCCGCGGCGCATATGCAGCGTCGGGCCGCCGGCGGGGAGCTTTGCGATCTCGCGCTCGAGAATCTCGCGCGAGGCCGGATATTCGTCACGCAGATAGATGTAGACGTCAGAGGCCTGCACCACATGGGCGCCGATCAGCATGCCCTCGATGAAACGGTGCGGATCGGTCTCGAGATAATAGCGATCCTTGAACGTGCCGGGCTCGCCCTCGTCACCGTTGATCGCCATCAGCCGCGGACCGGGCTCGCCCAGCACCGCGCGCCATTTGCGTCCCGTCGGGAAGCCGGCGCCGCCGAGGCCGCGCAGCGAGGCATCGTCGAGCGACTTCAGGAGATCGTCCTTCGACAGTTCGCCCGAGCGCACGCGGTTCAGCAGCTTGTAGCCGCCGCCGGCAACATAGGCGTCGTAGTCGACACAATCAGGCAGATGCGCGTGAGTGTCGCCGGCCTTCGCGGCCGCCATCACATTGGCGACGGTCGCATGGTCGACGAAGTTGTGGCCGACTTCGGCGGCAGGCGCGGTATCGCAGCGCCCGACACAGGGCGCGCGCACGACGCGGATGCCGGGACCGGACGCACTCCGCAGATCCTCGAGCAGCTTCTCGCCGCCGAGCATGGCGCAAGTCAGCGAATCGCAGACACGGATCGTCAGCGGCGGAACGTTGGGCTCGCCCTCCTTCACCACGTCGAAATGCGCGTAGAAGGTCGCGGTCTCGAACACTTCGGCGAAGGCGAGCTTCATCTCGTCGGCGAGCGCGGCAAGGTGCGCGGCCGAGATCTGATGGTACTTGTCCTGGATCAGGTGCAGATATTCGATCAGGAGGTCGCGCCGCCGCGGCCTGTCGCCGAGCAACTGCTCGATCTCGTGCGCGGCGATCGGGTCGACCTGCCGCCCCTTGGGCGTGGCCTTGGCGCGTCGGCGTCCCTCGCCGGGATGCTCGAACGGGCGGACCTTCTGCGCGTCGTGGCTCATCGATTCGTCTCGATCTCGTCTTTTAGAACGGCTCCACTTCTAGCCTCTGGCATGCCAGATGCCAAGCGAATTATCATGCTCGCGGAGGCAGTTAAGCGCGTCCCCAAGGCAACCCTGGATCGCTGCCCGGACACGGCGTTGCGGTCGGTCAACGCGCCAAGCGATAGAACGAAGCCTGAATCGGTCTGGAGATCAATAAAGGCCTCCTATGCTGCGATAGCGAAATCGTATCGCGCTCCCGCTCCGAGGCGACAGGTGACGCTCCATGCCCCGATGCCGATGGGTCAGCTTTTGCCCATGCATTCCTCGATGTAGAACCAGCGATCGTCGCCCGCGAGGCCCTTGGCCTTCACGTCCTTGCGGCACTCCTTGAGCTTCGGCTTGTTGGCGCTCCACTTGGCCTTCATGTCCTTGAGCTTCTGCACGGTCAGCTTGATCTTGCCGGGTTTGGCCTCGGTCGCGGCGGGCGGCGTTGCGGCCGGTGCACCGGCGGTCTGCGCGGATGCGGATTGCAGGGCGCCGGCAATGAGCAGCATGGCGGCGCCACAAACGAGCTTACGAACCATCGAATTCCCCCAGGGGTGATTTTGAACCATCGAAATGAGCGGCGGAAGCGCGCGCATGGCGCGCTCCGCTCGCGATGAATGTGCGATCAGAATATCTTGACCGCGCTCTCCAGCGTCTTCCAGACACCCCAGAGCAGAGGACCGCCGACGATCGCCCAGAAGAACGCCGCCTTGATGTCAAGCCCACCGAACCCGATGCCGTAGGAGCCATGCGGCCCCGCAGCGGCGGCGCTGGCGCTCGCCGCCTGCAACTTGGCGACATCGGCCTCCTTCATGTGCCACTTCGACTCGACCGGCTTGACCAGATAGTTGCAGATCAGGCCCGCGATCAGCATCGCGCACAGGATGTACATCGTCGTGTTGTAGAGCTGGTCGCGCGGCACGCCCGCCGCGAGCTGGAACTCGCGGATGTAGTTCACTACGACCGGGCCGATGATGCCGGCCGTCGACCACGCCGTCAGCAGCCGGCCGTGAATCGCGCCGACGAACTGGGTGCCGAACATGTCGGCGAGATACGCCGGTACGGTGGCGAACCCGCCGCCATACATCGACAGGATGATGCCGAAGCCGAGCACGAACAGCAGCTTCGAGCCCATCGCAGCAAAGGTCGGCGCCAGCGCATAGAGCACGATGCCGAGGATGAAGAACGTGTAGTAGGTGTTCTTGCGGCCGATCTTGTCCGACAGCGACGCCCAGAAGAAGCGGCCGCCGATGTTGAACAGCGACAGCAATCCGGCGAAACCGGCGGCGATCGCCGCGATCTGCGCCTTCTGCCCGGCATCGAGCGCGTTGAAACCGACGTCCGGCAGGCCGATCAGCTTGCCGCCGAAGATCTCCTGGAGCATCGGCGAAGCCATGCCGATCACGCCGATACCCGCGGACACGTTCAGGCAGAGCACCCACCAGATCAGCCAGAACTGCGGGGTTTTGTGCGCATCGTTGAGATGGACGTTATTCTTCGAGATCATCGCGTTGGCCTTGACCGGCGGGGTCCAGCCCTCGGGCTGCCAGCCGGGCGGCGGCAAGCGATAGCGGAATGCGCCGATCATCATGAAGACGAAGTAGATGACGCCCATCGCGACGAAGGTCTCCCAGACGCCGACCGAGGTCGGCGTCTTGAAATAGTTCATCAGCAGGTTCGCCAGCGGCGCGCCGATCATGGCGCCGCCGCCGAAGCCCATGATGGCCATGCCGGTCGCCATGCCGCGGCGGTCCGGAAACCACTTCACCAGCGTCGACACCGGCGAGATATAGCCAAGGCCGAGGCCGACGCCGCCAATCACGCCCGACCCCAGCCACAATAGCCAGAGCTGATGGCTGTAGACGCCTATCGCACCGAGGAAGAGTCCGCCGCACCAGCACAGCGCCGAGACGAAGCCGGCCTTGCGCGGACCCACGCGCTCCAGCCAGCCACCCCACACCGCCGCGGCAATGCCGAGCAGCACGAAGAACAGCGTGTACATCCACCCCATGCTGGCGACCTTCCAGTCGCAGCTGGTCGTGAACAGCTCCTGCAACAGCGAAATGTCACCGCAGGTCTTCGGCGCGGTCACGCCGATCGCGCGCGACAGCGGCAGCCAGAATACCGAGAAGCCATAGGCCATGCCGATGCAGAGATGGATGCACAGCGCCGCCGGTGGCACCAGCCAGCGATTGAAGCCGGCGGTCGCGATGGTCCGCTCGCGATCAAGAAAACCCGCACCAGCGCCCGAAATTGTTCCAGCGCTCTCAATAGTAGACATACAGTCCTCCCCTAAGGCTGCCCTTCTGAGCAAGCCTGCCGCTATGATCCTGCCCCTCAGCCATTGCGGTGCAGTCAACTGTCTATGCAGCTCCGCACGATCGTCCGACGCGCGCCAGGATCGTCACGCGCGTGTTCGAAAAGTCCCTCAATGAGGGTTTGTCCCCGATGCGACCTTGCAGGCTTCGTGAGTGCAGCCGCGTCCCGCGTGTCGCAGACACGAGTCAACCTCCGCGCCTGCACGGAGACTGTCAGTGTGGACAGAAGCGGTGATTGATGTCGATAGACAAAAGGTCGGTATCAGCGCGGTAACGTGCTCAAGACCGCAGCGCACCATTGACGTTTGCTATCAAACCATTTGCTTTCTCTATCAAGAACACGATGCGCGCGTCGTTGCGCTCGGTGATCTCCACCTTGTCGCCGGTCTCGCGGATCAGGTTTGGAATATCAATCACCGACAGCGGGTCGGTGCAATGCACTTCGAGCTGATCGCCGGGCTGCAACGGCTTCAGCGCCTTGCGCGTCTTGAGCGCAGGCAGCGGGCATTTCAGCCCCGTGAGATCGAGCGTGGTTCTGGTCATGGGCGCACCATGGCGGGGTGCAGCGACGGCGTCAACGCAACCACTCACAGCAGATCGGCATAAGACAGGAAGCCGACGCTCTGCCCGGGCTCGACGACTGCGAGGGGCTCGCCGAGTTCCACCAGGCCATCCGTCTCGACCAGCGACGACAACAGTCCGGCGCCTTCGCGCGGGAACTTGATGGCCTCCAGCGCGCCGTCCTCCCCGCGCCGCAACGAGGCGCGGACATATTCGCGGCGGCCGATCTTCTTCTTGTAGGTGAATGCCGCACGCACCGGGATCGGCAACAGCGGCTCCGGGAGGGCACCCACCAGCGCCAGCACCGTCGGCCGCACCACATGGACGAAGGTGACGAAGCTGGCGACGGGATTGCCGGGCAAGCCGATCAGCGGCGTGCCGCCGATGATGCCCATCGCCACGGGCCGACCCGGCTTGATCGCCATCCGCCACAGCACCAGCGAGCCGACGCTCTCGACCGCCGCCTTGACGTGATCCTCCTCGCCGGTCGAGACGCCGCCGGTGGTGAGAATCAGATCATGCGCGCCTGCCACCTGCTTCAGGCCGCTCGCAAGCGACGCTCGCTCGTCGCGCAAAATGCCGAGGTCGCTGACCTCGCAGCCGAGCCGGCGCAGCATCGCCATCAGCATGAAGCGATTGGAATCGAACAGCTGCGAGGTCGCACGCGGCTCTCCCGGCGAAGCCAGCTCGTCGCCGGTCGAGAACACCGCGACGCGGATGCGCCTCACGACGTCGAGCCCGACAAGGCCGAACGCCGCGGCAAGCGCGACATGCTGTGGCCGCAAGCGCTGGCCGGCGCGCAGCGCAACGTGTCCCTTCGGAATGTCCTCGCCGGCGGGGCGGACATTGGCGCCCTGCTTCAGCCCCGGCGGCAGCACGATCCGGCCGGAATCATCGATGCGGACATCCTCCTGCATAAAGACGGTTTCGGCCTCGGGCGGCATCGGCGCGCCCGTGAAGATTCGCGCGGTGTGGCCGGGCTTGATCGGTGCCTGCGCAAGACCACCGGCCTGGATGCGGCCATCGAGCGGGAATGCCTGCTCCGCAGCTTGCGGAAGGTCCGCGTTGCGGACGGCGTAACCGTCGACCGCAGAGTTGGTGAACGGCGGCAGCGGCAAGGGCGCGGCAATGTCGCGCGCCAGCACGCGCCCGTCCGCATCGACGAGCGCCACGGTTTCCAGATCGGCAATCGCGTTGACGCGCGTCGTGATGAGGCCAACGGCCTCGTCGACCGACATCATCGGTCCGCCGAAGGCAAAGCAATCGTCTGACAGTTGCGCCATGGTGCCTCGTCAGCGTGTCGCGACGCTTGTTGCCACCGCTTCCTCGACCGGCATGGCCGCACGCAGCAGCAGCGCGGCCACAGCGGGGATATCATCGAGATGGACGGTCGGCAGCCGGGTTTCAATGGCGCTGTCGGTCGCGATGCCGGCAATTCCGGGATCGTCCGGAAACAGCAGCGGCTTGCCATTGGCGGCGCGATGCACCTCGATCTTGCGATGCGGCTCGCGCTTGAAGCCCTCGACCACGACAAGATCGACCGCGGAGAGCTTGCTCAATAGCTCCGGCAGCCGCGGCTCCGCCGCGCCGCGCAATTCATGCATCAAGGCCCAGCGATTCGACGAGGCCACCAGCACCTCGGCCGCCCCGGCCTCGCGATGGCGCCAGGAATCCTTGCCGGGCACGTCGACGTCGAACTGATGATGCGCATGCTTGATGACGGAGACGCGCAGGCCTTGCGCGTTGAAATGCGGGATCAGCCGCGTCAACAGCGTGGTCTTTCCCGCACCGCTCCAGCCTGCAAGGCCGATGACTTTCATAACTCTTCGATCTCCGCCAACGGCTCGCCGGCCGATGGAACCCGCCGGCTATCCCCGTCATTGCGAGCGCAGCGAAGCAATCCAGACTGTCACCGCGGATCTAGTTCTGGATTGCTTCGCTGCGCTCGCAATGACGACGAGGCGGCATTTCGCTCTCTCCCGGCCATGCTTATATCGGCTTGAGCGGAATGTCATGCTAACGTCGCGGCCATGATGAAGATCGACAAAGCCCCGGTGCCCCTGATCGTCCCCAACCCGGACGACCCGCGACTGACACGGAGCGTGACCGGCACCGACCAGACCGGCGCCAGGGTCGAGATCAAGGTGCCGATGGAGCGGCCGCTGACGCTCTACCTGAACGCCCAGGAGATCGTCACCATGATGACGATCGGCGACTATCCGGAATATCTGGCGCTCGGCTACCTGCTGAACCAGAACATGCTGAAATATAGCGACGCGGTCACCGAGGTCGAATACGACGACGATCTCCAGGTGGTCGTGGTACGCACCGAGCACCACACCAATTTCGAGGCCAAGCTGAAGAAGCGCACGCAGACCTCGGGCTGCGCGCAGGGCACCGCCTTCGGCGACCTCCTGGAGGCGGTCGAAAGCGTCGCGCTGCCGAAGGCCGAGCTGCGCACCTCCTGGCTCTATCAGTTGACGCAGACCATCAACACCATGCCCTCGCTCTACCTCGAGGCAGGGGCGATCCATGGCTGCGTGCTGTGCAAGGAGGGCACGCCGCTCTGCTACACCGAGGACGTCGGCCGGCACAACGCCGTCGACAAGATCGCCGGCTGGATGTACCGGCACGGCGTCGATCCATCCGACAAGATCCTCTACACCACCGGACGCCTCACCTCGGAGATGGTGATCAAGACCGTGCGGATGGGCATTCCGATCCTGGTGTCGCGCTCCGGCTTCACCGCCTGGGGCGTCGATCTCGCAAGACAGGTCGGGCTGACGCTGGTCGGCCGCACGCGCGGGAAGCGCTTCATCGCACTCGCGGGCGAGGAACGCATCGTCCACGACCAGAACCTCGCTTACGTCGAGGAAGAGTCGGCCAAGCACAAGCGCAAGGGTGAAGGTGGTGACGACTGAATTTCCGCTGACGCAGGGCGTGCTGCTCGCCGGCGGTCTGGCGCGGCGCATGGGCGGCGGCGACAAGCCGATGCGCACCATCGGCGGCCGCACCATTCTGGAACGCGTGATCGCGCGCCTGTCGTCCCAATGCAGCGGGCTGATCCTCAACGCGAACGGCGATCCCGCCCGTTTCGCCGCCTTCGGCCTGGAGGTCGTCGCCGACGACGTGCCTGGCTTTCCCGGCCCGCTCGCCGGCATCCTCGCCGCGCTCGACTGGACCGCGCACAACCGGCCTGACATCGCATGGGTGCTCAGCGCAGCCGGCGATTGCCCGTTCCTGCCGCGCGATCTCGTCGCGCGCCTGCACGAAGCGCGGAGCCGGGAGAACGCGCAGCTCGCGGTCGCGGCTTCAGGCGAGCAGTCGCATCCGGTGATCGGCTTGTGGCGTGTCGCCCTGCGCGACGAGCTGCGTCACGCACTCGTCGTCGAAGACCTCCGCAAGATCGACCGCTGGACCGCGCGCTACCCGCTCGCGACGGTGACCTGGCCGACCGAGCCGCTCGATCCGTTTTTCAACGCCAACACGGTCGAGGACATCGCCGAGGCGGAACGGCTCGCGGCGCTCGACGACGCGGCTTGAGCTCGCTTTACGATTTGGAAACTCGTTGAGGAGCTGCGCCCAGATGATCGCGAAGGCGATCAGGCCGCACAGACCGACCGCCGCGGTGAAACGCGGCATGTCTACGCGGGCCGGAAGCCCGCCCGCTCCAGCGCCGTACGCGCATTATTCGAGCCGAGCGCCTCGAGAAACGCCTGCACCGCCCGACGGTCCTTGCGCGTCGTCACCAGCGCGAAGTCATAATGCTCTTCGGCGAGCGGAATGAAACCGAGGCCGGCCGCATGGGCGAGCGGCGCAATGGTCATGCCCCAATCGGCGCGGTGCTGCGCGACAGCCGCGGCAACGGCGTTGTGCGAACGCGGCTGGTTCCAGTAACCTTCCGGTCGCGCAGCGCCGAGCAGCCGGTCGATCAGGATGCGCGTGCCGGCGCCCTGATTGCGGTTGACCATGATGCAGGCGGGATCGGCGAGCGCCGCAGCAACGGCCTCTTTGGCACTGAGCCTCTCGAACCGCGTGTCGCCCCGGCGGAAGACGATGCCCTGCATCCGCCGCCAGCCGGGGACGAGCTCGAGCCCCTCGACGAGGTAGGGCGTATTGTAGGTCTCGCTCCTGTCGTCGAACAGATGGATCGGCGCGAGATCGCATTCGCCGCGCCTCGCCGCCGCAAGGCCGCCGAGGCTGCCGACCGCGATCGAGCGCACCGTCAGGCCGGCATGCGCGAGCTGCGCGGTAACGAGATCGAGGCCGGTGCAATGGCTGCCGACGATGACGAGATCGGGCACGCGCACATGCGGCGTGAACAGCGTCACCTCGGTCTCCTTGCCCGCCGGCATCTGGTCCGCGAGCGCGTCGATGCGCAGGAAGCCGTCGGCCTGCGCGAACGAGGTGATCGCGCCGGAGCCTTTGCCGGTGGGATAAGCGATCAGGCCGCCCTTGCCCTCGAGCAGCGAAACCATGACGAATTCGGTGCGGCCGAGCTCGGAGGCGATGCGCACCGGCACGGTCGCACCGACCTTGGCGTCGGAGCGCGGCGGCAGCCCGGCCATCCTGCGCAGCACCGGCACGATCATGTCGTGGAAAGTGAACATCGCCGAGGTCGGAAAGCCCGGCAGGATCACCACCGGCTTGCCGTCGCACACCGCGAGACACAGCGGCTTGCCGGGCTTGAGCGCGACGCCATGCGCGATGATGCCGGGCTGACCGAGCCGGCCGATGATGCGATGGGACAGATCGCCCGCGCCTTTCGAGGTGCCGCCCGAGAGCACCAGCATGTCGGCGTCCGCAAGCGCGCGCCGCATCGCCGCTTCGAGCTTTGCTTCGTCATCTGGAATGGCACCCAGGAAGATCGCCTCGCCGCCGTTCTCGTCGATCGCGGCCGCGACGATCGCGCCGTTGGTGTCGTAGATCTCCGCGGGCGCGAGCGCCTTGCCGGGCTGGACCAGCTCGTCGCCGGTGGAGATCACCGCAACACGCGGCTTCCGCACGACGGTGACCTCCGCGATCCCGCAGGCTGCCAGCATGCCGATCTCGCGCGATCCGATGATGGTGCCCGCGCGCAGCAGCGCCTCGCCGCGCGCCATGTCGGACCCGGCGTAGGACACGAACTGCCCGGGCGAGACGGCACGGCGGACCTCGATCGCATCAGGGCCGGCCGGCTGCGTGTGCTCGACCATGACGACGGCATCGGCGCCGCGCGGCAGCGGGCCGCCGGTAGCGATCGGTGTGGCGGTGCCCGCCGCGACCTGCATCCTCGGCGCGGTGCCGCAGTGAATGGTCTCCGCATTCAACGCAAGGCGCCTCGGTGCACCTTCGCTGGCCGCAGCGAGATCCGCCGAGCGGACGGCAAAGCCGTCGACGTTTGAGCGATCGAACGGCGGCACATCGATCGGCGCAGTGACATCTTCGGCGAGCGCCGTGCCTAGCGTATCGCCAAGCTTGCGCAGCTCGCTCGGGATCGCGCGCGGGAACAGCGCGGCCTCGAAGCGCGCCAGGGCCTCCTCGCGCGAGAGGATCTTGAGGAACTGCTCCTGCTCGAGCGCGCTGCGGGCTTGCGATTGGGGAGTGGTCATGCCGGAACCCATATCACTGCCGCATCAGATAGGCATCGGCGGGCGTACCCGCCGCAAATCCCTCGTGGCTGGCGGGAATGATCAGCCATGCATCCGCACGGGCAATGACCTGGAACGGCCACTCCCCCACCGCAAGCGGCATCCAGGCACGATGTTCCTCGGCCAGCAGCGCGATTTCGGCGATGCCGACCGTGGATGCGATTTTTCGCGCGAGCGGCAGGGTCATCGGCCGACGCGGCTGCCGTGCCGACAGACGATCGATGAGCGGAAGCACCAGCGCCAGCCAGGCCGCGAGCGCATGATCCGGCGAGCCGGGCAAGGCAACGACGGGAACCTTGCCAAGCCGTCCGACCGCAGCGGTGCGGCCGGGCTGAAGTGCAAGGCCATGGGCGAGCACCTCGCCGCACCCTGCCAACGCGGTCACCGCCGCGTCCTGGCGACCGAGGCCGCTGCCTCCGACCGTCAACAACAGGTCGCAGGCGGACGCATCGAGCACATCAGCGATCGATGCTTCATCGCGCGCGGCGGCCTCAAGCGTCCGCACATCCTGTCCTGCGGCGCGGGCGATGCCCGCGATCATATGCGCCGTCGTCGTCGCGCCCGGCACGTTGACGATGCGCAGCCGCGGATGCCGCACGCTCAGCCCGCCTGCCGCCGCGACGCCCGCGATCAACAGGTCGGCCGGGCCGATCGGGTACCCCTCGGCACCGGCCGTCGTGCCAGCGGCAATATCGCCTCCGGCGCGCCGGATACCCTGCCCCGGCACGCCCTCCGCCAGCACCTGCACAAGCGGCCCCGAAACCTCCACGGCGTCGGCATCGAGCACACAGTCGCATCCCTCCGGCATCGCATCGCCGGCATCGACCCAAACAGCGGCCCTCGCCAAGGGCAGCGGCGCATAGGCGGAGCTACCGACGAGATCGTTGGCGCGCAGCGCCCAGCCGTCCGCGGCAGCGATGTCATGCGGCGGATAGGCCGCCACCTGCGGCGCGCCCGCTGCGACGCAGCCAATGGCCTCGGACAGCGGCAACACGACCGGCGCGACCGGATCAACGCCTCGCAGCAACGCGGCGAGTGCGGTATCGAGCGGCGTCAAAGAAGGCGGCAGACGCTGGGTCATGCGCCATGATGGATCATGCCTCGTCCGGTTTGGCAACCGCAGGAGATGAGGATCTCAGCCGGCCGTCTTGTCCGCATTTGGAAAGAACACCTGCTGGCCGTCGACCTTGTAGGCTGCGATCGCAGCCTGTCCCTCCGGCGAGATCAGCCAGTCGATGAAGGTTTGCCCCAGCTCCTTCTTCACGTTCGGAAACTTCTCGGGGCTCATCAGCATCACGCCGTATTGGTTGAACAGACGCTTGTCGCCTTCGACGACGACATCGAGATCACCGCGATCCCTGAAGCCGATCCAGCTGCCGCGGTCCGACAGCACATAGGCATTGGCGGCGCGCGCGGCCTCGAGTGCTGCGACCATGCCCTGCTTGGCCTCGCGATACCAGGCCCCCTTGGCGGCGGCGACGTCGATGCCGGCGACGATCCAGAGCGCGAGCTCCGCAGCATGGGTGCCGGAGCGATCGCCGCGGGTCACGAACGGCGCGCCCTTGGCCTCGATCGCCTTGAGCGCGGTCGCGATGTCCTTGCCCTTGATGCCGGCAGGATCGCTCTTCGGCCCGACCAGCACATAGTCGTTGTACATGACGTCGAAGCGCTTCACGGCAAAACCGTCGGCAACGAATTTTTCCTCCTGCGGCCGCGCATGTGTCAGCACGACGTCCGCCTCGCCCTTTCGCGCGCCGTCGAGCACCTCGTCGGCGCGCCGCGCGATCACCCTCACCTCGACACCGGTCTTGTCACGGAAGATCGGCAGCAGATGATCGAGCAGGCCGGACTCCTGTGTCGATGTCGTCGCGGCCAGCACGACCGCACGATCCTCCGCGAGAGCGGCCGCAACGCCCACAGCAAGGCCGCAGAGAAGCGCGAATGCAACGGACAGGCGGCGAGCGGCCATGAGCTGGTTCCCTTCGATATGACGCGATCATGATGATGGATTGCGCCGCACTCGTGACGCCAATCGCGCCCTGTTCGGGATATTTCGGCAAGGTATAACGCGGCTCAGCGATCGCAAAGCATTCGCGACGCCCGCAAGGTGCGCGCTTCGGGATCGTTCACCAAAGCAGAAATCGCGTGCGCGGATGTGTTGCAAAGCAACGAGATGATCGGGCATGGTTCCCGCGGACACAAGATGAACTGCAGAATTCCACCTGCGACGAACGTCCAAAATGAAGCAAGAATTTGCATAGGAATGCAGGATGGAATTCCTGACGACCAGTGAAGCCGCTGACTATCTCCGACTTGGCGAGCGCAAGCTCTACGAACTCGTCACCACCGGTGCGATCCCCTGCAGCAAGGTGACCGGCAAGTGGCTCTTCCCCCGGCACGAGCTCGACCTCTGGGTCCTCTCGGGCCTCGCGCGTCCGGCGGGCATGCTGACCACCGAGCCGCCGCCCGTCGTGGGCGGCAGCCAGGACGAGCTGCTGGATTGGAGCCTGCGCGAATCCGGCTCCGGCCTCGGCTCCATGAGCGAGGGCAGCGCGCGCGGGCTGGAGCGCCTGCAGCGCGACGAGGTGATGGCCGTGGCCGTGCACTTCCACAGCCTGGATTCCACCGGCAATCTTGCCGCCGATGCCAGTGTGACGGCTCTGCAAAACGCTCCGGACCTGCATGACGCCCTGCTGGTCGCATTCGTGCGACGCGAGCAGGGCCTGGTGCTGCCGCCGGGCAATCCGAAACAGCTGAGCGACCTCGCCGACGTGCTCGCGCTCGGCGCCAGGATGGCGATGCGACAACAGGGCACGGGCGCGCAGATGCTGCTCGAGGTGCTGCTCAAGCGCGTGGACGCCACGACGCGCGCTCTGCGCCGGGTGGAGGCGCCGGCCCTCACCGGGCCGGATCTCGCCGAAATGGTCCGTGCCGGACAAGCCGATTGCGGGATCGCGACGCGCGCAGCGGCGCGCTCGGCCGGCCTCGACTTCGTGCCGCTGGTCTGGGAGAATTTCGACCTCGCGATGCGGCAGCGCACCTACTTCCGTCCCGCCATGCAGGCACTGATCCGGTTCCTCAGCGAAAGACGGCTGCTCCAGCGCGCCGAGGAGCTGACCGGCTACGACCCCTCGCCGGCAGGACAGATCCGCTTCGCGGCCTGACGTTGACGCCCACCCCAAAATAGTTGCAAAAGAAACCAATTCAGCCGGGCCATACCCGGCGAAAGCAACACCGGCCAACGCGCCGGACCCAGGGGAGGACAAACGTGAATCGAGCGAGATTTGGACTGCCGGTCGCGGCCGCGCTGGCAGCGGCCGTTCTGCCGGGCGCTGCCATGGCGCAGGTGTCCGACAACGTCGTCAAGATCGGCGTTCTCACCGACATGAACGGTCCGGCCTCCGCGCCAACCGGCCAGGGCTCGGTGACCGCGGCGCAGATGGCAGTCGACGATTTCGGCGGCACCGTGCTCGGCAAGCCGATCAGCATCGTGGTCGGCGACCATCAGCTCAAGGCCGACATCGGCGCCTCGCTCGCGCGGCGCTGGTACGACGTCGACCAGGTCGACCTGATCGTCGACGTGCCGGTCTCGGCGGTCGGGCTCGCGGTGCAGAACATCGCCAACGAGAAGAAGCGGCTGTTCATCACCCACTCCACCGGTACCGCCGATTTCCACGGCAAGTTCTGCTCGCCTTTCGCGATCCAGTGGGTGTTCGATACCCGCGCGCTCGCGGTCGGCACCGCCGATGCCGTGGTCAAGCGCGGCGGGGACAGCTGGTTCTTCATCACCGACGACTACGCCTTCGGCCACTCGCTCGAACGCGATGCCTCCAGCGTCGTCACTGCCAATGGCGGCAAGGTGCTGGGCTCGGTGCGGCCGCCGCTGGCAACGCCTGATCTCTCCTCCTTCGTGCTGCAGGCGCAGGCCTCCAAGGCCAAGATCATCGGCATTGCCGCTGGTCCCCCCAACAACATGAACGAGATCAAGACCGGCTCGGAGTTCGGCGTGTTCAAGGGCGGCCAGCAGATGGCGGCATTGCTGGCGCTGATCACCGACATCCACGGCCTCGGCCTGCAGGCCGCGCAGGGCCTGCTGCTGACCACCTCGTTCTACTGGGACATGGACGACAAGACGCGCGAATGGTCGAAGCGCTATTTCGCCAAGATGAACAAGATGCCGTCGATGTGGCAGGCCGGCGTCTATTCCAGCGTGATGCACTATCTCAACGCCATCAAGGAGACCGGCACCGACGACCCGCTCAAGGTCGCGGCAAAGATGCGCGAGAAGCCGATCGAGGATTTCTTCGCCCGCAACGGCAAACTGCGCGAGGACAATCTGATGGTGCACGACCTCTGGCTGGTGCAGGTGAAGACGCCGGAGGAGAGCAAATATCCGTGGGACTATTACAAGATCCTCACGACGATTTCCGGCGACAAGGCGTTCGGCCCGCCGGACCCGGCGTGTCCGCTGGTGAAGAAATAGGTTTGGCGAGGATGAGGCCGCGATGACGGTGCACCCCCTAGCCCCCTCATCCGGCGCTTCGCGCCACCTTCTCCCACAAGGGGAGAAGGAAAAAGGCGCGCGCTTGGAGCGTTCCCTACTTCACCACTCCGATCTCGCGAAAATACTTCATCACACCTGGATGGATCAGCTCCGGTCGCGGCGCGGCCGCGACGGTGTTCGCGGCCGTGGTCTCGCAGGCCTGCGCAAGTGTCTTGCAGAACGTCGCCTCATTGCCATGCAGCGTCTTCGCCAGGCGATAGGCGACGTCGTCGGGCAGATCCTCGCGTGTCAGCACAAAGCTCCACGAGCCGAGCGAGGCAATGGGCTCGGACTGCTTGGGGTAGCTGCCCGCCGGCACCGTCAGCGGCTTCAGGAACGCATGCTTGGCGCGGACGCGCGTGATCTCCTCCGCGCTTGGCGCGATGAAGCGTGCGCCTGACGCGCTGGAGGCCACTGCGGCAAAGCCGGGCCAGCCAATGCCGGCTCCCCAGAGCGCGGCGACGCGGCCGTCCTCGACCATGGCAGGGCCGTCGCCGGCGCGGTCGAGATAGACCGCCTTGAAGTCCTCGTCCTGCTTCAGGCCGAGGCCATCGAGCACATAGCGCGCCAGGATCGGCAGGCCCGAGCCCTTGGCGCCGAACGCGACGGGCTGTCCGACGAGATCGGCAATCGTCTTGTAGGGACTGTCCGCGCGCACGACGAACATGCCGGGGTTGGAATAGATCGCGGTGAGAATCTTCAAGCTCACCGGCGCGCGGCCGATGCCGGCAAAAGCCTCATAGGCCGGCTCGCCTGCGACCAAAGCGAGATCGAGCTCGCCCTTCTCCAGAAGCGGAATGTTCTCGTTGCTGCCCTTGGTGTTGCGCGGGGCGATGGTGATGACGGGATCGGCCGCGTTCATCACTTCCGCGAAGGCATTGCCATAGAGCGGAAAGCCGCCGCCGGGCGTTGCGGTGCCGAGGCTGATTGTCTTGGCGGGAATGGCGTTGCCTCCGGTTTGGGCCGCGGCGGGACTGGCGAGCAGCGCCGCTGCGAGAAGGATGATTGCGAATCTCATGGTCGTTCCCGGCGGGCCTGCGTCAACACCGACTTGCGGCGATGTAGGCAGCCGCCCGTTTTTGTGAAAGCATGGAGCCCAACGACAATAGAACAATGGGAGGCGTCATGTTGCGAATTTTGCGTAACGGTGTTTTCGGGCTCGCGATTCTCCTAGGTCTTTTCAGCGCCACCCCTCCCGCCGCGGCCGCCTATCCCGACCGCCCCGTGCACTGGCTGATCGGCTTTGCCGCCGGCGGTCCGGTCGACATCGTGGCGCGGATCATGGCGCAGGCGCTCTCGGACCGGCTCGGCCAGCAATTCATCGTCGAGAACCGTACCGGCTCCGGCGGCAACATCGCGGCTGCGGCTGCGATCAACGCAGCCCCCGACGGCTACACGCTGCTGTTCGTCGCGCCCAACAACGCGATCTCGACCTCGCTCTACAAGAAGCTGCCGTTCGACTTCCTGCGCGACACCGTGCCGGTGGCGAGCATCATGCAGCTCACCAACATGCTGGTCGTCTCCAACGCGTTTCCGGCGAAGACGGTCCAGGAGTTCATCGACTATTGCAAGGCCAATCCCGGCAAGATCTCCTTCGCCTCCTCCGGCAACGGCACCTCGGTGCACATGTCGGCCGAGCTGTTCAAGGCGATGACCAAGTGCGACATGATCCACGTGCCCTATCGCGGCTCGGCGATCGCCTTCCCCGACATCATCTCCAACAAGGTGCAGCTGATCTTCGACAATTTGCCCTCCGCGCTCGAGCAGTCGCGCGGCGGCAATGTCCGCGCGCTAGGGGTGACCTCGCCGCAGCGCTGGCCGACCGTGCCCGACGTGCCCGCGATCGCCGAGACCGTGCCGGGCTTCGAATCGGTCGGCTTCTACGGCATCTCCGCGCCGAAGGGCACGCCCAACGAGCTGATCGAGATCCTCAACAAGGCCGTCGGCGAAGCGCTGAAGGACCCGAAGGTGATCGCGCGGCTGACCGAGAATGGCGGCATCCCGAGGCCCATGACGCCCGCCGAGTTCGGCAAGCTGGTCGCGGACGAGACCGAGAAATGGCGCAAGGTGGTGGAGTTCGCGGGGGTGTCGGTGGATTAGCAGCGGGGCGCCGCGAGAAGAGTTTTGAGAGGGCCAACAGGCGCTCTCAAACAAGAGTGCGAAAACAACCCCATGCACAGTAGAAGACGTGAGCAATCACAGGGGCTTAAGGAAGCGCAGAATGTGGCCCGGCCGGATGAGCGTGACGGACGTTTGACTCGTCGGGCAAAACAGTGGCAGAATGCGATTATTCCGAATTCAGCTATCATCTGGCGCGCGGCGCATTCCGCTTGATCGGCCCGGTTCGTTCGGCGCGTTGTCCCGACGCGGACCGAGCACCACTTCGCCTTGAAAACGCTTGAGGATTGCACCCCCGCCTCAGGCCCTGTAAACGAACCACGCACCGTCTGCCGGCCGCGCGTTCCCGCGGCCGTCCCGCGGCGGGGCCTGTAGCTCAATGGTTAGAGCCGGCCGCTCATAACGGTCTGGTTGCAGGTTCGAGTCCTGCCGGGCCCACCAATAAAATCAGCAACTTATCAGGCCCCGTTTCGTCTGATCGGAATCACCGCACCAGAAACCGCACCAGATACGACCGCTTTTCGTTCGCCCGCGGGATCGCGCTTGGCGATTTTCTCGACGGCGTCGGACAAATAGTCGGGATGGTGATGGCCATACGTGTTGAGCAGAACCTCAAGCGACATTCCGAGATAGCCTGCCGCCTGCCAAGGATCTGCCCCTCTCTGCATCAGCCAAGTAGCCGCAGTGTGTCGCAGAGTGTGAGGCGAGATGCCCGGACCAAGCCCTGCAAGCCTCACAGCACTCTTGAACGCCGTTTTGACCGAGGTAATCGGCCTTCCGTTGTACTCGACGAAATGCTTCGCCTCTGGATCAATCCGGTACCAGCGCCGCAGATGAGCTAGCAAGCGAAAGGGGATGGGCACCGTCGGTTGCCGCTTGTTGGTTTTGGCGCTGCCCTGTTTCAGACGGTAGTAGCGACCGCGCTCCAGGTCTACATAGGAGCGACCGATCGCCGGAATGGGAGACGAGGCTGCGATAGCTCCCGCACGGGTTCCGCTGTAGATGCCCAGCAAAATGAACCGCGCAAGATGGCGAAGGGGACGCTTGCTTGTGGGGACCTTCACGTCCTCCATCGGTCGGCGAGAGCCTTTTTGCATTTCGCGATAGCGCCAGCAGGTCCAAACCAATTTGGCCGCATCGCTGCGCGTCAGCCACTTGTCTCGGGGTTGCCCCTTCTCCGGCAGCGACACCTTCACGATTTCCCGATGATATCCTTCGCCTGCATGGTGACCAATGGCAGCGCGGAGGTCTTCAAGGTCTCTGCGCGCGCCTCCCCTTTTGCCGCGCTTCTTGGCGTACGAGCGACATGCCTCCCCATTTACCTCGCCCAGCATTTTTGCTCCCCACCACTCGTTCAACCGTTCGATCCGCTTCTTGAACTTGCGGATATCGGGGATGGTATCTTCGCTCTCGCTATCGACATTGAAACGGCCGCGAAGCTTGTCCAACTGCGCGTCCAAATAAATCGAGAGGACATCCGCAATAGCGATATCGTCTATGTGGCGAATTCGTCGTTTTGGGGTGTGTTTAGAGGTTATGTAGTCTCTTAGCTTTTCCTCCGCGGCCGCAATCTCATCTGCAGCGCAGCCTGTGCTGACATCCCGGCCATTGTCTCTGATGATCCAGGTTGCCTGGTGAGTGATTTTTCCGCTCTTGTTTCGGCGGGCAGCCTTGAGCTGAAGTCGGGCCCCCTTGCTTCTTCGCGGCATAGCTCTCTCATCCGTTCGATATGAGCCAGCGTTGTAAATTCTTTGCCGGCAATCTTCTCAATAATCAATCGACTCCGATCGCGCTCGCGACGCAAACCCGCGACCGTCATTCCCTTAAAGGAAATGCGATCTTCACGGCATCAGCAAGGCGAACAGGGGCACCAGGTGTAATTTCAGGTTGTGCCAGATCTTTTCGGACCTGTAAACCGTGCGCGGTGTGGCGAGCCTTGCAAACGACCGCCTCGAAATGAAGCCATCACTTCGCTCATCGTAACGATCGGGTATGCTATTAGTGCAATCGCGCAAGTACCTGGACGCGATCAGCGAGAGTCGCGTTGGCTGGTAGGCGCTCCAAGCATCGATTACCTGCTCCGGTGGGAATGGGTCTTCCGCATCCGGCCACTCATGGTAGGAGGCTGCAGGCTGCTTGTAAGGCCAGGTTCCGGCACTCGAATTCAGCGCGTTGAAATGGAAGGCTCTGCCGAAAAGAAGAGTCGTTTGCTGGACGACACTATCGTCATCTGGTCGAGCGGGCGGCCGACTCTATCGCGATGACGCGGCGGACCGTCTCGTTTCCGCCTCCTCACCGCTAAGAAATCAATGCCACGGTTTGTCGTTCAGGCGCGCCCTCAATCTCAGTCTCAACGTAGGGAGGCGTGCGTCAAAATGCTTGCCTTACTTAGTCGCGCCCTCGATGATCCACGCTTGGACCCAAGTTGGCGACCGAATAAGACTAACACTCGCACCTGCAACGTGCGGTGTGAGGTGTCTACTCGTAAGCGCCATCCAGAATAGACGAGGCTAATCAGAGGAGCAGCCGGTGATCTGCTGTACTCATAAAATCTGCCGCTGACAGCAGGCGTAGCTGATGTCCGCTTGTCCTCAGGAGCGGCGCGAAAGCGGACGTTGTCGGACTCCCGAGAAGGGCCACAACCCGGCATACTAGCGGCGCGCTCGTATCGAAATCGCTCAGAACATCCCGAGCCACCGCCAGTAGGTCGACGCGCAAATCGCATAGACTTTTGCAGGCGAGCAGGCTGATCGGGACACCCACCTTTGGGAAGTCGAGGACCGTCAAGCGGCCCGTACCGTAGACGATGATATTCGGCGGCGTGTTGCAAAACATGAGAACCGGGTAACCGCCGATGATCATGCCAGCCGGAAGAACGAGCACACGCGGATCCACCTGAGCGGTCTCCGCGAGAGCCAACACGATCGGAATGATGCCCGTCGCCATCGCAGTTGTCCCGACGAAGAGCACATGCAGCAACTGGATGACGATCATCACAACAAGCAGCGTGGTGAGCAGGCCTGCCCCGCCCAAACCGAGTCCATGAAATATTGCCGCTGCAATCCAGTTTGCTGCCCCCGTCTTGATCAGCAGATCGCCGAGCGTGATGCCGCCGCCGCATATGAGGATGACTTGCCAGGAGATCTCGCGGTTGGCATCGGCCCAGTCGATCACGCCGATTTTCGGCAGGAACAGCAGACCGGCACCTGTCAGGCAGACGACGGTCGTGTCGAGTTTCGACCATCCCTGGGTCGTCCACCCGACCACGACGAGTACGCAGATTGCAAGGGTTCGCCATTCCGCGGCGGAGGTGCGGCCCATCTCGGAAAGCCGCTTTGCGATAACATCGCCGGCCAGAGGCGCGTCATGTCGCTCTTCGGTCCCGACGACCATTTGAATCACGAACCATGCCAGGGAGGTCATGATCAGCGCCGGAGGAAAACCGTAGATCAGCCAGTCGACGTAGGTCACCGGCCGTGCCGCCTTGGCAAGAAAATCCGCGGTCACCGGATTCGGTACGGTCGCGGTCAGGATGCCAGCGCTGATCGTCGCATTGGTGAAGGCAAGCGTCAGGAGCAGATTGACAACGAAGCGGGTGCGGCCTTCGCCTCCGATCACAGAGCCGATGCCAAGGCACACCGGGAGCAGCACGGCAGTTCGCGCGGTTGAGGACGGGATCAGGAAGGCGAGCACGATATTGGCGATCGTTACTCCGAGGGTGATACGGGTCGTCGTCCCGCCGGCGATCTTGAGAATCTGGTATGTAATGCCCTCGGCGAGCCGGGTCTTGACCATCGCTGCGGCGAGGATGAATGCGCCGAGGATGAGATAGACGGATGGCGAAGAGAAACCACTCAAGGAACTCGCTGGCGTTGCAATGCCCAGAAGAACGGCCGCTGGCGCGATGACCAGGCTGGTGATCGCGAGCGGAATGGCTTCCGTGAGATAGAGAACGAACACCGCCGAGAACAGAGCGAGCGCCCGATGACCGCTCGGCGAGAGCCAGGCGCGCCAGCCGTCCAGGCGGCAAGCCCTATGCCCAACGCGACCGGAATACCCATCGCACGCCGTATCGTCTCGAACGAGGCATGATCCGTCGACGTCAAAGCGCTCATTGCGGGTCCCCTGCGGTTCTGAGTTGATAAAAGCCGGTCGCCGTGTCGTGGAGGGAGACGCACCTGACGCTAGGCGCTTGAACGCATTCCAGCAGACGCCGTAGGCAAAGGAGCCCTTGTCGACCGGGAAATTGCTTTCGAACATGCAGCCGGCGCCAAAAGCTTCGATACAGGTCTCGACGTAGGACGCCACGCACTCGCCAGTTGTCCGGATGCCGGAGGATCTGCTTTCTTTTCGAAGCCAAAGCCGTTGATGCGCATGCCGAGACCGCCGACTGACGAAGACGTTGTCACGCCTGGCGAGCGAGATGATCGAGCGCTTCCAACTGGCGAATATCTCGTCGCGCCGTTCGTGATAGGCACCGATACGGACGACGCCACCGCAATGCTCGAGAACGATCCTCGTTGCGGGAAAATCGGCCGCAAGGCGCGCAAGATCGTCGATCTGCGGGTGGAACAGCCAAGCGTCGAACGTCAGCCCAAGCGGCGCCAGTTCGGCAAACCCGGCACGAAAGGCGGCATCGTCCATCAGACCGGGCGGCCCGGCGCTGAGTGGGTTCATCAGTGAAGAATCCCGGTCCCAGGCCACGATGTGGCGGATACCCCTGAGCAGACCATGTCCGGCGAAGATATGTGCCTCAAGCGTTTCGCGGACCTCCGATCCTCGGCGCAGATCCGCGTGGCCGACGATGCCCATCGCAATCCGCGGATGAGTCCCGGAACTGGCGGCTGCGATGGAGGCGACATATTCCGTCTCGCCGACCGGCTTGAGGTGATCCGGTCCGCTGGTGCGATACCGGGTCTGGCACTGGACGAAGACGGAGCCGACAATGTTGTGGCCCGATGCGGTGTCCTCCAGGAACTCTTCGGCGAGATAGCGCCAGCCCGGCCGATCCCAGAGGTGATGGTGAGCGTCGACAATCGGTTCGTCGGGATCGAGCGCCGGTTCGACGCGCCGGGCGAGCCATTCGGTGCGGACAGGCAGGTAGTTCGGATTGGGGTGCGGGCTCATCGGCGATTTTGTTCCAGTCTATGATGCCAGAAAGCAGCGTGGCAGCGACAAGCGCCAGAGCGCCAGCCGTCGCGTCGATACCGGTCCAGCTCCCGGTCGCCCAGAGCGCGATCGCCGTGACAAAGAGCAGTGCGAGCAGCCGCTCCTTCCAGGTGACCGGACCGAGCTGCGCCCGACCTTCATTGGCGATCGACTTGTTGTCGAAATGCTTGAGATCCGGCGGGTAGACGAAGTAGATGACCAGCGGCAGGACGAACAGACAGAGCAGGCCGGGAAGCGCCGCGGGCTTGAACCACAGAAACCAGTCGATCTTCGTCTTGAGAATCGACTCGCCGAGCTTGATCATCAGCAGGTTCGGCGCGATCGCGGTCAGGAAGATGTAGCCGGTGGTAAGACTGATGGAATAGAGCAATACCGTCAGGTATGACCCGACCCGCCGCGCTGTTACACCGGGTACCGAGCTCAACGAAATCGCGACCGACCTGATAATAGGAAAGACGATGCCGCCCGACCGCGCGGTGTTGGACGGCGTCGCAGGCGCCAGTGCCCGACCGCCCCGACGAGGAAGAATGCGATGCGTCGACCGAGCCCGGTTTCGACGATCGCGGAACCGATCAGGAAGGCCGAGAAGCGAGCCAGACAATCGGGCTGGCATAGCCAGCCATGACGACCGGCCCGCTGCCGAGAAAAATCGCCGATACCGCTACAACCGCAAGGATGACGACCGGCTCGTTGTGTGGCCGCAGAATGAATCCCAGGATGGCTGCACGAACTGACGCCACGCTTCTAACGTCAGCCCGGCAGGGATCGGGGAGAGCAACACGATCGCCGGCGCGAGAATGCAGACCAGGAGCCGCCATTGGCCGAGCGCTTTCTTGAGCAATTTTGGCTTTAGAGCGGCCTGCGGCGCGATATCAATGGACGACATTTAGTGCTCCCTAGGATATTTGGTGACCGCGCTTCTTTTGGCGCTTGGTTCACGATCGTTAGGCCGGGCTGAAGTCGCGTGGTGGCTTGCCTGTGTAGGAATAGGGAGCACCTGGAGGCATCGGCCCCTTGATACGACCGCCCTGCTGCTTCTGCTCCCAGGCATGCGCGAGAATGCCGACCGAGCGCGACAGGATGAAAAGTCCTCGCCCGAGTGGCGGCGCAAAACCGAGTTCGGAGTAGATGAGGGCGGTGGATCCGTCGATATTCATCGGAACCTTGCGGCCCTTGCCCTGTTCCAGATGGGCTTCTACAGCGCGGCCGATGTCGGCAAACTTGCCGGAGATCACGCCGCGCTCACGAGCAGCATCGACCAGCGACAGGAGCCTCGGCGAGCGAGGATCGATCGGGTGAAAGCGATGGCCGAAGCCCGGCAAGATTTTCCCGTGTGCCTCGACGAAGGCGGCGATACCGGCCTGCGTCGCCGCTACAAGTGGCACACCTTCGTTCATCCGTCGAGCGATGTCGGCGTACAGCTCCATGCATTGCTGGCCGGCGCCTCCGTGGACGTCGTCGAGCAAATTGATGGCCGACGCCATTGCTCCATTGAGCGGCAAGCCGCAGGTGACGGACATACGGCCGACCGCGATCGAGGGCGCTTGCGGTCCATGATCGACCGCAGCCACAAGAGCGGCTTCTAGCAAAGCGGCATGATCGGACGACGGGAGATCGCCGCGCAACAGAAGCCATATCATCTGCGGAAAGCTGACTGAGCCGATCAGCTGCTCGATCGGAAAGCCACGAAAGCGGATGACGCCCGGCTTCATGTCGATAATGTCGGTCGACCACCATTTAGTTGCCTCGGTCAGGAGATCGGCGGGATTGGATTCGGGCATGACCAGGATTTCCTTTTCAAGCGACGCGGACCACGCCGCGGTCGGCCATTTCGTCGATCTGCGCGCGCGTATAGCAGAGCCGTTCGAGCCATGTCGCCGTGTCGGCGCCGAGCAGCGGGGGAGCGGACGGTTCGGGAAAGCCTTCGTCTAGAAGAAAGCCTGGGCGCGTCACCCGTAGCTGTTGCCGTTCGGCCGGTTCGACAGGCAGCTTCTCGACGAACCGGCGTTCGACCAGCTGCGGCTGCTGCAGTGCGTCCTGCACGGAGAGCACGCACCCGGCGGGAACGCCGGCGGCGTTGAAAATCTCCTCCCATTCCTCGGCGGATTTCGACGTGAGCGCCTTGTTGATCTCGTCGCTCAGGGCTGCGCGATGCAGCTTGCGCGTGTGGCGTTCACCGAACCGCTCCTCACTCAGCAAATCGGGTCGTCCGATCAGCTGGCAGAGCTTCTCGAATTGCTTCTGCTCGTTGGCGGAAATGTTGAGCGGACCCGTCTTCGTCTTGAACGTGCCGGATGGCGCCGCCGTGAAATTCTCGTTTCCCATCGGCTCGGGGAGAATGCCAGCGTTGAGGTGGTTAGAAACCACCCAGCCCATTGCCGCCAGAGTCGATTCCAGGAGCGACACATCGATGAACCGGCCTCGGCCGGTCGAACATTGCGCGACCAGCGCCGCCGAGATTGCGAAGGCTGCCGTGATGCCGGCCATGGTGTCGGAGATCGGAAAGCCGGTGCGCAACGGCGCCGATCGGTGATCGCCGGTTACGCTCATCGCGCCCGAGAGACCTTGCACGATCTGGTCGTAGGCGGGCCGGTTTGCCCAGGGGCCTTCCTGACCGAACCCAGATATGGCGCAGTAGATCAGCCGGGGATTGCGCTTCACGAGCACCGCATAGCCGAGGCCGAGCCGCTCCATGACTTTGGGCCGGAAGTTCTCGAGCAGCACGTCGGCCTGGTCAACAAGTCGAAGGAATGCATCCCGACCCTCCGGCGACTTCAAGTCGATCGCGATCGATTGTTTACAGGCGTTCACCGCAACGAAGGACAGGCCGAACAGGCGCTGTGCCATCGTCGGATCTGCCCCGAGGTGCCGAGCCAGATCGCCGCCCTTCGGATTTTCGATCTTGATCACTTCGGCGCCGAGCCGCGCCAGGTTGTAGCCACAGAAGGGACCGGCGAGCACGTTGGACAGATCGAGGACGCGCACGCCTTCAAGCGGCAAACTCATGGCGATCTCGTAAGACGCTCAGCCCTAGTTCTGTTACACAGAACTTTATTCTGTGCTGCAGACCTAATGCATGAGTTCAGGGCGCGAGTCAAGTCGGTTCTATTGTGGAGAACCCGAGGCGGCCTTTATCCCAATTGATTCTTCCGGCCACACCAACTAAGTTCTGTCCTGCAGAACTCTCCGGCTGATCCCGACCTTGGATTTTCCTTTCCGGCCCTGTTTCTTATGCGGTGCGGCCCAGGAGGTTGGCGTCGTAGTCACGGCCCTTTGCGAGCATGCTCCAGGCCATGCGCGCAAGTTTTGCGGCCAGGGCAACAACCAAGACATTGGAGTGGAGGTGATTTTTGATGACCAGAGACGGCGCGGAGTCGGTCGAGCGCGCACTCAACATCTTGCGCGCCTTCTCCGAAACGCGCCGGCAGATGAGCTTAACAGAAATCTCTCAAAGCACCGGCTTGTATAAGAGCACGGTCTTGCGTTTGACCGCATCGCTCGAAGCCTGGGACTTCCTGCAGCGAGGAGAGGACAGGCTCTATCGGCTCGGACCGGAGTTGTGGCGTCTTGGCGCTATTTACCGGCGCGGACTGGACCTCGGCGAGTTCATCCGGCCGGTTCTGCGCCGCCTCGTCGATACGACCCAGGAGAGCGCCTCATTCTATGTCCGCGACGGCGACGAGCGCATATGTCTGTATCGCCAGAATTCGCCGCGCGCGGTTCGACACCATCTTGACGAGGGAGAACGGCTCCCGCTCGATCGCGGTGCCGCGGGGCGCGTTCTGCGCGCCTACACGGCGCCGAAGTGGCCGCCAGGAGCGCAGATTCGAGAGGACGGCTTCTATATCTCGTTGGGTGAGCGCGACGCAGACGTCGCCGCCGCTTCGGTGCCGGTCATCGACAATGCAGGCCGGTTGCGCGGCGCCTTGTCTGTATCCGGATTGAAAAGCCGTTTCGATACCAAGGCGCAACACTTGGCGATCAAAGCCATGAAGATGGAGGCTGCGCGACTAGCTGACCAACTGCCCGCATCTGATTGAGTCCGGCGAACAAGCGCGAGATGTCGCGTTAGGGTCATGAGACAAAACTCAAGGAGAGGATGATGGGTCCGCTTTCCGGCGCACAGCGACCAGTTGAACCTGACAGCCGAGCTATGATTCAAGCCACCCAACGGAAGGGGCCGAATCATGCGCTACGAACTCACGGACTATGAGTGGTTTTCCATTAAAGCCGATGCTGCCGAATAAGCCGCGCGGCGTGCCACGCGTGAATGACCGTCGTGTCCTCAATGGCATCTTCTGGATCTTGCGTTCCGGAGCGCCATGGCGCGACCTGCCAGAAAACTTCGGTCCGTACACGACTTGCTACAATCGGTTTGTTCGGCTGGCGAAGGGCGGGCGTGTGGGCCAAGCTCATGAGCGTACTGGCCGGCCGCCCATGATGCTGCCGTGCAGATGATCGGCACTTCCATTGTTCGCGTACATCAACATGGGGTCTGCATCACAAGAAACCGACGCCAATCGATGGGACGGTCACGCGGCGGTCTGACGAGCAAAATCCACGCGGTGGTCGATAGCAATGGTCTACCGGTACGGCTTGCGTTGAGCCCCGGCGAGGCTCACGACGTTCGACTTGCCGGAAAACTACTGTGTCGTCTCAAATCCGGATCCATGTTGCTTGCCGATCGTGGCTACGACGCCGATTGGATCAGAGAGCTTGCCATGAAGAAAGGCGCGTGGGCCAATGTCCCGCCGAAAAGCAAGCGAAGCGAGCCGATCTGCTTTAGCCCGTACCTCTATCGCGCTCGCAACCAGGTCGAACGGTTCTTCAACAGGATCAAACAATGCCGTCGAGTGGCGACGCGGTACGACAGGCTTGCGGGAAACTACCTCGCCTTCATCCAACTCGCATCTATCCGGCTATGGCTCGCCGCGCGTTATGAGTACACGCCCTTCTGTAATGGGCCCGATGATGTCAAGCCTCCCTTTCTGAGAGGGCTCGCGTTCGCCGTGGAATCGCTCGCTTCGATACCCCTGACGCGTTGGCTCGAGCGATCGCCAAGCTAGTAACACTTAAAGATCGTTGTGCGCCAGCACCACAGGACAAGCGATCGAGACCAAAGCAGCTCAACACCAAGCACGCCCGCACGAAGCGCTGATCGGACGCAGGCACAAAACTCCGCAAAGCAGTGCTTCTTCGAGCGCCTTCACTCTTGCCGCGTGCCGCATCATGTTCCACAAGCTAAGTCCGTGATCATGCGCGCACACTGACCGATTTACACGCCAGGCTGGCCGAACATACGACAGCCGATCCCACACTCTTTGTTCAGCCGCATTTTTTCGGGTTTGCTCGAAATCCGGCGCCATTCACAGCAGTGGAGCACAGGGTGACCGAGCCGCGTGGCATCTCTAAAAAACAAGCTGCGGCCTACGCTGGCTGCGAGTCGCTTTCGGCGTTCACGGAATGGGTGCGACGCGGAATCATGCCTAAACCGATTCCCGGAACACGCAAATGGGATAGAAAAGCTATTGACGCGGCCCTTGACCGGCTATCTGGTTTACAGCCTAAGATTGAAGCTCAAGTAACACCATACGACGCATGGAAGGCTTCCCAGAATGCGGGTGCGGCTGAAAGGGATCAACCGGTCCATAAAAAAGCTCGCTGACGGTACATCGAAGACCTACTGGTACGCTTGGAAAGGAGGCCCGCGCATTGACGCGGAACCCGGCACGTCGAAGTTTATGCGCCTCTACAACGAAGCAGTGTCGTCGTACACAACAAAGAGTGCTGAGACGTTCAGCTCGCTCATTGACTACTTCAAGGACTGTAGCGAGTACAAAGATCTCGGCGACAAGAGTAAGCGCGCGTACGATGGATATCTCAGGCTCGTCGAGGCCAAGTTTGGATCGATGCCAATCGGCGCTCTCGAAGACAAGCGCGCGAGGGGTGACTTCAAAGAGTTTCGTGATTCATTCTCCGATACGCCGCGCAAGGCGGACTACGTGTGGACAACGATTGCGCGTGTTCTGTCGGTTGCGAAGGATCGCGGCAAGATCGCAGTGAACGTTTGCGAGCGCGGCGGGCGGCTTTACGGCTCTGACCGATCGGAGATCGTATGGAGCGCCGAGGACATCCGGGCCTTCTGCAGCGTTGCGTCCGTTGAACTGCAGGCCGCCCTACTACTTGCACTGTGGACGGGCCAGCGCCAAGGGGACCTGCTGCACCTAACTTGGAAGGACTACGACGGCAGGTACATCCGGATGCGTCAGTCTAAGGGACGCGGCAGCAAGGGAAGGCGCCGTGTAACCATACCGGTGGGGCCGCCGCTAAAGGCGGTGCTCGATGCTGCGCTGAAGGAAAAGCGCTCTGCAGTGACCATTTTGGTCAATTCGTTCGGACGGCCGTGGACGGACGACGGCTTCAGGACGAGCTGGGACAAGGCCTTTAAGAAAACATCCTTGAAGGACCTGCACTTCCATGATTTGCGCGGAACTGCTGTTACGCGTCTCGCGCTGTCCAACTGCTCGGTGCCGGAGATCGCCTCGATCACCGGCCACTCGATGAAGACCGTGCAGGAGATCCTGGACGCGCACTACCTGGGTGGCCGGCTCGAACTCGCGGAGTCAGCGATCAAAAAGCTGAGCGAAGTGTACGGGTCGGAACAACAGATTGGGATGTGGATCGATTCCAGGTGAAGGCGTCCTCGGTCGTCAAGGGTTCTGCGTGAGAGAGCGCTCCACGCCGCCGCGGGGACGAGCTAGCCGCTGCGGCAACGCGCGGCCATCCCGCCGTCCGCGTACGGACAATGAACAGATTTCTCAAACCGGACGTCAAACCGAATGGTCCGTTCTGACGCGCACTGCTGTAAGTGCTTGATTTGCTTGGTGGGCGCACCAGGGCTCGAACCTGGGACCCGCTGATTAAGAGTCAGCTGCTCTACCAACTGAGCTATGCGCCCGAAAGGCCGGTCAAAGCCTTGCGAGGCCGGTCGTTTAGCAAAGCGATCCGGGGATGGCAAGCGACGTGGCGCATGTTTTCCAAGGTTCTTCCACAGCCCCAAAAAGCGAAAAGCCGCTGGATTCCAGCGGCTTCGCCAAGGTTAATCCCCGTGAAATCCCGTACCGGCTCAGAGCCGGCCCTCGCCGTCCCGGTCCGGGCCGGCGTCGCGGTCGAAACGGTCGCGGTGGAAGTGCTCCATGCCCCTCTCCATCATCCGGTCCATGCCGCGCTCCATGAAGCGGCGGGGCGGTCCGTCCTCGCCGCCGCCGAACGGGCCGCGGTGGCGGGTCAGCACGGCAAGGCGCCGCTTCTGGCCCTCGTCCAGGGTTTTGTAGAGTGGATCGGCGGCATCGGCGATCTTCTTCAGGGCGACGGAACTGGCGCCCATGTCCTCGGCGCGCTGGCGCAGGCGGGCGATCGGATCGTCCGGCTTGTCGGCGTCACCGGGACCGGCATTCATGCGCGCATTGGCGCGATCGATGCGCAGCTTGGCGAAGTCGCGGACGGCGGCTTCGACCGGCGGCCACAGCTTCTCCTGATCGGCGTTGAGCTTCAGCCCGGCATGAACGGCGGCGATCCGCGCGTCGACGAAGGCGGCGCGGTCCTCCGGATTCATGCGGATGTGGCGGAAGTGCTCCATCCACGGGTGATGATATTGGGCATAGACCGCGCCCGAGCCGGCGATGCTGAGCGCGGCGATGGCGGCAATAGTGAACTTCTTCATGACGGACCTCCTCTGGAAGGATGCCCGCAAGGATGAGCGCGAGGAGGCTGACGCGCAACTTACAACTTGGACAGGAAAGCGGTTCTTGCAGAGATGTAACTGCCGTGAATGTCCGTTCAGATGCATACTGAAATGATTTGCAACAGAAAGGGCTTCCGGGCCGACACGGAAGCCCTCTTCATACACCATTTATCCGCGCGCCAAGCGCGTCAGTTCGTCGTGCTCTTGGCTTCCTTCAGGAACTCGTCGATCAGCGGCTGGCCGATGCGGCCCGCGGCGTCCTTGTAGACCGGCTCCATGGCCTTGCGCATCGCCTCGTCCTGCTCGCCCGTGAGCCTGATGATCTCGCTCTTGCCGCTCTTCCTGATCTCGGCGAGCGCGTCGTCGTTCTCCTTCTGCGACTGCGCGTTGTTGAAGTCGGTGGCTTCCTTCATCGCCTTCGACAGCTGGTCGCGGATGTCGGCCGGCAGGTCATCCCAGAACTTCTTGTTCACGATCACGACGTAGCCGATGTAACCGTGATTGGTCTCGGTGATGTACTTCTGCACCTCGTGCATCTTCTGGGTGTAGATGTTCGACCAGGTGTTCTCCTGCCCGTCCACCACGCCGGTCTGCAGCGCCTGGTAGACCTCGCCGAAAGCCATCACCTGCGGCAGCGAGCCGAGCGCCTTGAACTGGGCCTGCAGCACCCGCGAGGACTGGATGCGGAACTTGACGCCCTGATAGTCGGCGGGCGCAATCAGCTTCTTGTTCGCGCTCATCTGCTTGAAGCCGTTGTCCCAATAGGCAAGGCCGGTGATGCCCTTGGGCTCGAGCAGCTTGAGCAGGCGCGCGCCGAGCGGGCCTTCCGTCACCTTCCGCAGCGTCTTCAAATCCGGAAGGATGTAGGGCAGGTCGAACACCTCGAACTCGCGGATGCCGAGCGGGCCGAACTTGGAGTTGGATGGCGCCAGCATCTGCACGCTGCCGAGCTGAAGCGCCTCGAGCTCTTCCTTGTCCTTGTAGAGCGTCGAGTTCGGGTAGACCTCGACCTTGACCTTGCCGCCGGTGTACTTCTCGGCGAGCTCCTTGAACTTCTCCGACGCCTTGCCCTTGGGCGTGTCGGTAGCGACGACGTGGCTGAACTTGATGATGATCGGCGACTGCGCCGAGGCGGGCCCCGTCAGTGCCAAAGCCGCAATCGATGCCGCAGCCCAAATGAGTTTCCTCATGCTTCCTCCAGTAGGTTTTGCGGGACTCGGACCGCAGGGGCCAAGCCTCAATTTCTTGGAAGGCAGCTTTAAAGGGAAGCAGGGACAGGTGCTATTGGCCGTTAGCAGGGCAGCCATTCATCATGAACGCCGCTGCGCCCCCTCTCCCGCTTGCGCGAGAGGGGGCCTCCACAATCGGGCTATCCCTACGAGGAGAGAACCTTCACCCCCCCCGCCCTTCCGGCGTCGGCCTCTCCCGCAAGCGGGAGAGGCAAGGACAGGCAGCGTCAGCCCGCCGCTGCCGTCGTCACCGTATCGCGTTGGCGCTTCATGACGATCTTGTTGAGCGCGCCGAGATAGGCCTTGGCCGAGGCCACCAGCGTGTCGGGATCGGCCGCGCGCGCCGTCATCGAGCGGCCGTCCTGCGACAGCCGCACCGACACCTCCGCCTGCGCGTCGGTGCCTTCGGTCACGGCGTGGACCTGGTACAGCTCGAGCTTGGCCTCGTGCGGCACCAGGCGCTTGATGCAGTTGAACACGGCATCCACCGGACCGTTGCCCTCGGCCTCCTCGATCTTGATCTGGCCGTCGACGTCGAGCTTCATGGTCGCCCGCTGCGGGCCATGGGTGCCGGCGATCACGGTCAGCGAGGTCAGCTTGATGCGGTCGTGCGAGGCCGCCATCTCCTCGTCGACCAGCGCCTCGATGTCCTCGTCGTAGATGTCCTTCTTGCGGTCGGCGAGCGCCTTCATCCGCGTGAACGCATCTTCCAGCTGGTTCGGGCCGAGCTTGTAGCCCATCTCCTCCAGCTTGTGCACGAAGGCGTGGCGGCCGGAATGCTTGCCGAGCACCAGCGAGGACTGTTTCAGGCCGACCATCTCGGGCCGCATGATCTCGTAGGTCGAAGCGTCCTTCAGCACGCCGTCCTGATGGATGCCGCTCTCATGCGCGAAGGCGTTCCGCCCGACGATCGCCTTGTTGTACTGGACGGGAAACGAGGTCGCCGCCGACACTACCTTCGACGCGCGGGTCAGCTGCGTGGTGTCGATCTTGTTCCAGTACGGGAATTTGTCGTTGCGGACGTTGATCGCCATCACGATCTCTTCGAGCGCAGCGTTGCCGGCGCGCTCGCCGATGCCGTTGATGGTGCACTCGACCTGACGCGCGCCGCCGACGATGCCGGCCAGCGAGTTCGCTACCGCCATGCCGAGATCGTTATGGCAGTGGACCGAGAACACCGCCTTGTCCGAGTTCGGCACGCGCTCGATCAGCGTCTTCATGAAGTGGGCGTATTCCTCCGGCACCGTGTAGCCGACGGTGTCGGGGATGTTCACCGTGGTGGCGCCGGCCTTGATCACGGCCTCGACGATGCGGCAGAGAAAATCCATCTCGCTGCGCGTGCCGTCCTCGGCCGACCATTCGACGTCGTCGATCTGGTTGCGGGCTCGCGCGACCATCGCAACCGACGTCTCGATCACCTGCTCCGGGGTCTTGTTGAGCTTCACCCGCATATGCAGCGGCGAGGTCGCGATCACGGTGTGGACGCGGCCGCGCTTGGCGAATTTCACCGCCTCGGCGCAGCGGTCGATGTCGGCGGGATGCGCGCGCGACAGGCCGGCGATGACGGAGTTCTTGGAGCGGCGGGCGATCTCGCTGACGGCCTGGAAGTCGCCTTCGGAGGTGATGGGGAAGCCGGCCTCGATGACATCGACGCCCATGTCATCCAGCAGCTCCGCGACCTCGAGCTTCTCCTCGAAGGTCATGGTGGCGCCGGGGCACTGCTCGCCGTCGCGCAGCGTGGTGTCGAAAATAATGACGCGGTCCTTATCGGACTTGTTCGCGGGGGCCATTGCAAGTTTCCTTTTGAGCTTTTGCGCCGTCAGTCTTCTGGGCGCCTGAGGTGTCCGGTGATCTCGAGCAACCCCCTGAGTGCCCAGGCGCGCAGCGCCCAGCCGGCCCTCAGGGGCAGCTAAGAAGAAGCCCGCCGAGAAGGAGGGTGGGCAGCGCGGCCGGGATCGTGGCGGCGGCCAGAGCCACCTCCGTCGAAATCCCATCGATTTGGCCACGAATCAGCATTGCCGGACCCTTTTGAGCCCCAAAATCCTCGGTCAAAACCGTTGACGGTTGGTTGCCGGGAGGCTCGATGGGTCTGTTTCTAGACGAGAAATGGCCGCAACTGCAACGCCAAAAGATGGTCAGGACGGCTGACCTGGTTCGCGATTGCTGCTCGTCCTCGCGATGCAAAGGCCCTTATTGTGCTTCGCTCCTTCCGAAATAAGGAAGCTGCGACAGACTAGCCCGCGCGGCGGGCGCGCGCCCTGCTCTCCCAGCGGTCCAGCATCTGGCCGAGCTCGCCGGTGGCTAGCTTTGCAACTGCGTTGGAATTCGCGGCTTCGTTGGTGTTGGCGGGCGCGGCAGCGCGCAGCCAGCCCGGCTCGCTGTATTCCCGCCAGCGCCGCGCCTCCGCCCGACGTTTGCGGGAGGCGAGATCGCGGGTGAAATAGCCAGCGGCGAACGCGACGGCGAGTGCAATGACCAGTGCAACGACGGCTAGCACAGAGACTCCCGGTATTTGCCCCGCGCATCGTTCTGCCAGCATCGGGCACGAGGTCAAGGCTTGACACACCCCGAAATCGGCCCCGCTTGACCGCCGGCGGCCGAGGCGAATTGTCGCCGTGCAGCTTCGCACAGCCGCAATGCGGCAATGTTGCGGCGACCCCGCGGCATCGCGCTGAGGCTGCGAAGCTGCCCCTCGCAACCGAACGCGGACCGGATTAACCTTCGCCTCGCTCGGCCGGATCAACCGGCCAGCCGAACATGACCGGGAGGACGCGATGACACGCCAGGAGGCTCCTGAGCAGGAGCAGCGTGCGCAGGATGCTGCGCTTTCACGACGAACACTTGTCCGGGGACTGGCGCTCGGCGCCGCCGCCACAATGGCTGGCCCCGCGCTGGCCCAGACCGGGCCTGCCGCACCGCCGACGACGATCACCACACCGCCGCGCGATTTCGGCCCGGGCGGCGCGCCGACCACCTATTTCTGGGACCCCGACATCATCGCGGTCGATCCGTCCTTCAACGATCTCGCGCAGCCCAACACCGCGATCAAGCGTCTCTACACCGGCCTGTTGTGGGCGGAGGGTCCGGCATGGAGCGCACAGGGGCGTTATCTGCTCTGGAGCGACATTCCCAACAACCGGCAAATGCGCTGGACCGAGGACGACGGCCGCGTCAGCGTCTTCCGCTCGCCCTCCAACAATTCCAACGGCAACTCCTTCGACTTCCAGGGCCGCCAGCTCTCCTGCGAGCACCTGACGCGCCGGGTGACGCGCTACGAGCATGACGGCACCGCCACGGTGCTGGCGGATTCCTATCAGGGCAAGCGGCTGAACTCGCCGAACGACATTGCCGCGCATCCCGACGGCAGCTACTGGTTCACCGATCCGCCCTATGGCGGCCAGCTCTATGAAGGCGAGCCTGACGTCGCGGGCGGCCCGAGCAACGCGAGCGGCAAGCTCAATCCGCGGATCGGACAGCCGGCCGGCTTCGTGCCGGGCAAGCGCGAGCTGCCGACCAACTGCTATCGCATCGATCCCTCCGGCCGCATCGATCTCGTCGTCACCGAGGACCAGGTGCCCGATCCGAACGGCCTGTGCTTCTCGCCCGACTACAAGAAGCTCTACATCGCCTCGACCGGCAAGGGACCGGGCGATACCGGCCCCGGCGGCAACGGCGAAATTTTCGTCTTCGACGTCGGCACGGACAACAAGCTCTCCAATCTCAAGAAGTTCAGCGATTGCGTGATCGACGGCGTGAAGTGCGGGCCCGACGGCCTGCGCTGCGACGTCAACGGCAATGTCTGGTCCTCCAGCAATGCCGGCCGCGCCGTCGGCTACAGCGGCGTGACGGTGTGGTCGCCGGAAGGCAAGCTGCTCGGCCGCATCCGTCTGCCCGAAGTCTGCGGCAACGTCTGCTTCGGCGGTCCCAAGCGCAACCGCCTGTTCATGGCCGCGAGCCAGTCGCTCTATGCGGTGTATACGGCGACGCAGGGCGCGGGGCCGGGCTGAAACGCAGCGAGCCTTGATACGACACGGCGCCGGCGGGCCTCGCCGGCGCCGAACTATTTCGATCGATGCGCCAGCCGGGCAACAGAGGTGACTTTCGGACAGAGCACGTCATAATTGAGCCATGGCAGAGAAAATTCGGGTCGTTGTTCTCTATGGCGGCCGGTCCGGCGAGCATGAGGTCTCGCTGAAATCGGCGGCCTCCGTATTCAGGCATCTCGACCGCACCCGCTTCGAGGTGATCCCGGTCTCCATCGACAAGGAAGGTCGGTGGCAATGGAACGATCTTGGCTCGCTCGATCTGGCGCAGACGACGTCCTTGCCGATCCTGCCCGAAGCGCCCGAGATACGGCTCGCCAGAGAACCTGACGGACGCGTCGCCCTCGTGCCTGTAACCGCGGGGACGATGGACCCGATCCATATCGACGTCGTCTTTCCAGTGATCCACGGGCCGCTTTGCGAGGATGGCACCGTGCAGGGCCTGCTGGAACTGGCCGACGTCGCCTATGTCGGTTCGGGGGTGCTCGCCTCCGCCGTCAGCATGGACAAGGATGTCGCCAAGCGACTCGCCGAATTCGCCGACATTCCGGTTGCGCCCTATCGCGTGCTCACCCGCACGACCTTCGTTCAGGACCGATCGTCGTCGCTTGCGAAGGTGAGCGAGGGCCTGAGTCTGCCGGTCTTCGTCAAGCCGTGCAACATGGGCTCCAGTGTCGGCATTCACAAGGTGAAGGATTGGGATGCGCTCGCAGCCGCCCTCGACGATGCGTTCCGCTACGACGTCAAGGTGCTGGTCGAACAGGGCATCGACGCGCGCGAGATCGAGGTCGCGGTGCTCGAGGGCGAGACGCTGTTCGCCAGCCTCGCCAGCGAGCTGAATCCCAATGCGCATCACGAGTTCTATTCCTACGAGGCCAAGTATCTCGACCCTGACGGCGCCCGGGTCGACCTTCCAGCCAGGCTGGATGCCGCGCAGATGGAACGCGTGCGGTCGCTGGCGACGCGGGTGTTCGCGGCACTCGAATGCAGCGGCTTCGCGCGCGTCGACTTCTTCCTCGACCGCAAAACTGGTGAGTTCTATTTCAACGAGATCAACACCCTGCCCGGCTTCACCTCGATCAGCATGTATCCGAAGATGATGGAAGCCTCGGGCGTGCCGTATGGCGAGCTGCTGACCCGCCTCGTCGATCTGGCGCTGGACCGACACCGGCAGCGGCAATCGCTGGAGCGGGGCTACGCGAGCTAGGTTGTTTCCGCTCGAACCGAAACAGTCGCCACCGGCGAAGCGACGGCCGAGCCCATCGCCGAAGGTGCAACGCGCGAGGTTGACTTGTCGCCCTTCGATCCCGCCCGGCTGGCGGCGCTCGATCCATCGCTGCTGCAAGCACGCTGAAGTGCTCGACGACGCCGCGGCTCGCCAATCGCTCGCAGCCGACCCGCGCCGAGGTCAGGTCCATCGCTCCGCGGGGAGAGGACGGACGTTTTCCTTGGTTTTTGCCGACGCGATGGGTCTGCCGCCGGCGCCTATCGACCTTGGGCGATGTTGACTTTCCGCTACTGCACTCCCAATACTTCGCAAAAAACGACAACCAGTCATAAGACTTTTTGAGGGAGGATAGGATGCCGACTTCACGCAGGCAGCTGCTGAAGGGTACGGCGGCTGCCGCCGCTACACTCAGCCTCGATTGGACTAGGGCCCAGGCGCAAGCCGAGACATTGCGCATCGGCCTGATCTACGACCTCACCGGCCCCTTCGCCGCCGGCGGGTCGGTCGCCTCGTCGATCGGCGCGCAGATCGCGATCGATCTCGTCAACGAGAAAGGCGGCGTCGGCGGCAAGTACAAGGTTGCTCCCGTCGCTGCGGATTCCCAGAGCAAACCCGACGTCGCGATCAACGAGGCCGAGCGCCTGATCAGTCAGGAGAAGATCGACATCCTCAACGGCGTCTATGCGAGCTCGCATGCGGTGCCGCTCGCGGCCAAGGTCGAGCAGCAGAAGAAGATCCTCTGGATCACGACCGCGGTCTCAACCGCCGTGTTCAAGGACAAGAACCTGCAATACGTGTTTCGCGCGCAGATCCATTCGGATCAATACGGCCAGGCCTTCGCCGCCTTCCTCACCGAGCATGCCAAGTCCAAGCTCGGCATGGAGCCGGGCGAGGTGAAGGTCGCGCTGATCCACGAGGACGGCCCCTATGGCGTCGGCGTCGCCGCCGCCGACGAGGCCTATGCCAAGCAGGCCGGCATCCAGGTGGTTCTGCGCGAGGGCTATTCGGCCTCAGCGCCCGACCTCTCGGTGCTGGTGACGAAGATCAAGCGTGCCAAGGCCGACGTGATCTCCCATGCCGGCTACAACCCCGACATCACCCTGTTCCTGCGCCAGGCGCGCGAAAGCGGATTGCGGTTCAAGATGCTGTTCGGGGCAGGCGCCGGCTACAGCCAGCTCGACAAGCTGCGCGCCACCTTCGGCGCCGACATCGACAATTTCTGCAACATCGATCCGGTGCCGGCGCAGCTGCTCGATCCGGCCAAGCTCGCGCCGGGAATCGGCGATCTGATCAACGCGATGGTGACGCGCTACAAAACCAAGACCGGCGCCACCGACGTGCCGCCGCATTGCTCGATGGGCTTCAACCAGACCTGGGTGCTGCTCAACGACGTGCTGCCGGTCGCCAAGGAGAAATACGGCAGCTTCGAGCCCGAGGCGATCCGGAAAGCGGCGCTCGACGTCGATATCCCGGCCGGCGGCACCATCCAGGGCTATGGCGTAAAATTCTTCCCGCCGGGCACGCCGCTGTCCGGCCAGAACGAGCGCTCGACACCGGTGGTGATGCAGAACGCCGGCGAGCACATCTCGGTGGTGTGGCCGACCAACATCCGGACGCAGGACCCGGTCTTCCCGCTGCCGAAGGGCTCGACCTACGGGGCGTAGGGAGGTCTCGCTACACGAGCGGTGCACCCTCTCCCCTTGTGGGAGAGGGTGGCTCGCCGCGTAGCGGCGAGCCGGGCGAGGGGTCTCTCTCCGCACGTGAATTTCTTGCTGATGAAGCGAGTGGAGCGAGACCCCTCATCCGGCGCTCCGCACCACCTTCTCCCGCAATGGGAGAAGGGAAGACAGCGTGCCTGCGGAGACAAGTTACTTTCACAACACCACCCTTCTCCCCTCCTCCGCCGCCCAGTAACCAGCATAGTTCACCTTGATCGTCTCGTAGGCCAGCGCGAGGTCCGACAGCGGCTGGCGCTCTGTGGCGGCGCATTCCATGAAGTCCTGGATCTCCTGCAGATAGCCGCGCGTCCACTCCTCCTCGAGGCAGACATATTGCCAGCCGGTCTTGCGGTCGACCTTTTCGGTGATGTAGACGCTCGCGAGCTTCTCCTCGCTGGTCTGGTAGCTCGTCAGATGATTGTTCGGCGTGATGTTGGCGAACAGCGAGCCACCGCTCGTGTAGGTTTCGATCAAATTGCGCACGCCGCCCATGATCATGTCGCCGGAGAACACGGTGGCCTTGGTGCCGTCGGAGAAAGTCGCGGTGAGCGTGCCCCAGTCCTCGACGTCGACGGGATTGGCCTTGATGTAGCTGCGCTCCTCCGGCTTCAGCACGGCGGTGACGTTGCCGACATCACCGGTGACGCTGGCGACATGGATGCTCTCGCCGCGCGCCCTGGCTTCCACCTGTTTCAGATACAGCACGGCCGAGAGCGGATGGCAGCCCATGCGGATCAGCGAGCCGCCGCCGGTCATCGCCCATTGCGCCGCGTGCGCGGCGTGCGAGCCGGAATGGCTCTCCTCGCCCTTCATGAACAGGATCTTGTCCTTGGTCGCCGTGATGATCTCCGCGGTCTTGGTCACCGCCGGCGCGTAGATCCAGTCCTCGGCATACATGAAAAGCTTTCCGGTCCGCTCGATCGCGGCGCGCGTCCTGTCCATCTCTTCGATCACGCGCTCATACATCAGCGCCTTCGGCACGTGCTTGCCGATCGGCTGCGTGTCGCCATCGCGCCCGAAATAGCCGGCGAAGGGCTTTTCGCAGATCACGTGCTTGCCGGCCTGCATGCTGGCGACGATCATCTCCGCATGGAGGTTCGGCGGGGTGCAGATGTCGATGACGTCGAGCTCGCCGTCCGCGATCAGCTCGGCGAAGCTCCGATAGACCCGCGGGATATTGTGATGCCGGGCAAAGGCGACGACCTTGTCGCCGCGCGCGGCGACCGCCGCAACCTCGACGTCCACGCCATAGACGCGCCGGAACGCATACATGTGCAGCTCCGACACGAAGCCGCAGCCGACGAGTCCCACCCTTATCCTGGCCATAGCGCCCCCTTGCTTCGGGCGGCACTATAGCGCGCCCGGGGGCCTAATCCACCGAGACGCGCACCACGCCCGCGCTCATCATGCCGAGCGCACGAGCGGCAGGGACCGAGAGATCGACGATGCGGCCGCGGATGAAGGGGCCGCGATCATTGACGCGGCACTGGATCGTGCGCCCGCTGTAAGACACCCTGAGCACGCTGCCGAACGGGCGCGTGCGGTGGGCGCAAGTCATTTCGCCGCCTTTGCCGACCTTTCCATACCCGTAATAGGAGGCAAGGCCGCTTTCGGCTTTTGCAACGGATATCAAGGCAAGAGATAAAGTCACGAGACCAAGCAATAGAGTCGTCTGCGCGTGCACGGCACCGCTCCCGGGTTGCCTGCCCGGCGCTGCAAACGTCGCTAGTTTCCTCAGGTTCCGGGAACCCTGCCGGAAGCCGGCAGGGCCATCACACTTTGTTACTGCCGGTGGAACACCAGCGTGCGGACTTCGATGCTTTCGCGGGGCGCCGCATCGACCGGCGTGGTCGGATCGACGAAGGCGGTATGCGGCCCGAAACGGGTGCGGCCGTCGGTTGCGGAATCGTAGCACTTCAGCAGCAACGCCTCGTCCGGCGTCATCTCGGGGAAATAGAACCAGCGGTGGCTGGGATTGTATTTCACCGAATAAGTCTCGCCGCGGCGGTTGGGATAGATCAGGTCGGATGCGACGAGATCATCGGGCTTAACCGTCGTGCCGTCCGCCATCGCGAGCGGTGAATCGCGCAACGGGCCGCGGATCGGCCGCCACAGATTGATCACCTGCACGCGCCCCTTCAGCAACTCCTCGGCCTCGTCAGGCAGATGCTCGCGCACGCGGTTGGCGCCGGAGGTGACGGTCTGATCGACGTGGACGCGCGTCGCCGGCTGACGCGGACCGCCGCCACGGATATCCGGCGCACCATCGACACGCTTGCGTACCGTGTGGTCGAAGATGACGACGCGATCGGCCTTCAGCGTCGCACGCAGAAACGCCTCGACCGCGGGATAGTAGACGCTGCGGATTTCCTCCTCGTTGTAAAAGTCCTTCACCTGCGTCGGGTGACGCACCAGCGCAAAGCCCTCGCGATCCAGCGAGAAGTTCTGAGCGATCAGGCGTGCATCGAAGATCGGGACCTGGTGCGGCTCCGGCAGTGACGTGCTCTTGGGCTCGCCGGGCGGCGGATCGAAGGCATAGGTGCGCGGCTTGGCCGATGTCGGCGCGAGATAGTTGAGTTCGGCAGTGACGAAGGGAAGCGATTCGATTTTTGTTTCTTGCAGGCCCATGGCCGGTCTCCCGATGTGGTCGTCGAATTGATTTTTGCGGGGGTGCACCGTGCCGCAAGAGCTGCGGTGCAAATAGCAATGAGGGTGTTGTTGCTGGAGGGGAGCGCAGAAGAAATCCTTCGAGGGACGCAGGTGAGCGGTGGTCTCCTTCTCCCCTTGTGGGAGAAGGTGGCGCGTAGCGCCGGATGAGGGGCATCTATCCCCGCGTTCGAAATGCCAGAGATGTGATCGCGGAGAGCCCTCACCCGTCTCGCCGCTTCGCGGCGAGCCACCCTCTCCCAAGGACCCACAAGGGGAGAGGGGAAGAACCGCGTCCGCCCGACGCAAGCGCGCGCTACAACCCCGTCTTCGCGATCGCGTCCGCAAACGAGCGGTCGACGATCTCGGCTGCATCGAGCTTCTGCTTGATCAGCCCCCAGCGGAAATACAGATCGATCGTGCTCTGCTCGTCCGCGACCACGCCGTCGTCGATCGGCGCGATGCGGATCTTGGCGCGCGAGAGCCAGTTCTGCGGCACGGCTGTGGGGATGTTCATCAGCCTGCCCCAGGTCGCGGCATAGCTGTCGACATTGTTCAGCGACCACGCGCGCGCCGCGGTGAGGCGGCGGACGAAGTCCGTCAGCTCGGCGCGCTTGTCCCTGATCGCGTCGGGGCGCGCCACCTGGAAGCTCAGGCCCGGTGTCAGGCCTTCGGAGGTGATGATGCGGCGCGACTTGAATAGCACCTCCTCCTGGCTGACATAGGGCTCCCACGTCGACCACGCGTCGACCGAGCCTTGCGTGTAGGCGATCTTCGCGTCCGACGGCGCCAGGAATGCGATCTGCACGTCGCTCGCACTCCAGCCGTTCTTCTCCAGCGCGGCGAGGATCAACTGATGGCCGATCGAGCCGCGGCCGGTCGCGATCTTCTTGCCGCGCAAATCGGCAAAGCTCTTGATCGGCGAAGTCTCGGGCACAAGGATGGCGAGCCCCTCGCGCGTCTGCCGGATCGCGGCGATCGCCTTCACCGGTGCGCCGGAGGCAGCGGCAAACGTGAAGGGCGCATCCCCAACGAGGCCGGTCTCGATCGCGCCGGCACTGAGCGCTTCCAAGAGCGGCGCGGCTGCCGGAAATTCCCTCCACTCGATCTTATAGGGGACATCCTTGAGCGCGCCGGCGGCTTCCATCACGGCCTGCGAATTGCCCTTCTGGTCTCCGACCCGCAAGGTCGTTTGCGCCGCCGCCAGTTCAAGCGAACCGAACAGCAGCGCACCGGCCAGCATGAGGCGGATCATTCCGCCGCCTCGCCGCGAACCGCCTGACGCTTGGCAACCAGCTCGCGCGTCAGCGGGATCAGCTCGCGGCCGTAGTCGATGGCGTCAGGAAGCGGATCGAAGCCACGGATCAGGAAGTGGCTGACGCCGAGGTCGTAATAGTCACCGAAGACTTCGGCGACCTGCGCGGGCGTGCCGACCAGCGCCGTGGTGTTGCTGTTGGCGCCGGTGAGCTTTGCGATCTCCGTCCAGAGCCGCTTGTCGATGCGGCTGCCCTGGTCGGCCAGCGACAATAGCCGCTTTGCGCCGTCAGTGGCGTGATTGGGTCGGCGGTAACCGGTCTGATCCTGAAGCGCGGTGGCGCGTTCGAGAATGTGCTCCGCCTTCTGCCAGGCTTTCTCCTCGGTATCGGCGAGGATCGGCCGCACCGACAGACTGAAGCGCGGGCTCGGCCGCCCATGCTTGGCCGCCGCCGCACGCACGCGCGCAGTGACGTCGCGCACCTGAGCATAGGATTCGCCCCACAGGGCAAAGGTGTCGGCATGCTTGCCCGAGACCTCGATCGCCGCATCCGAGCCGCCGCCGACGAAGGTATAGATGCCGCCCTTTTGCAGCGGTTTCACCTGGGAGAAGCCGTTCTCGACGGTGTAATATCTGCCGCTGTAGTTGAACGGCTTCTCGCTGGTCCATTCCAGCCGCACCACGTCGAGGAACTCGCTGGTGCGGGCATAGCGCTCGTCCTTGTCGTCGAGCGTGTTGCCGTCCTGCCGGAGTTCGATGGCGTTGCCGCCGGTGATGACGTGCAGCGAGACGCGGCCGCCATAGAGCTGGTCGAGCGTGGCGAGTTGGCGCGCAAGCAGCGTCGGCGCGGTGAAGCCCGGGCGCTGGGCGATCATCACCTTGAGCTTTTTGGTGATGGTCAGCACGTGCTGGGCGACCTGAAGCGCATCCGGCGTGGTCGAATGGAACGCAAGCAACGCGCGGTCGAAGCCGGCGAGTTCATGCGCCTTCGCGACCGTCTCGATATAGTTCGGATCGAGCACCGGTCCCTGGCGCACGATGGTCTCGGAAGCATTGCTGTTGGCGATAAAGCCGATGAACTCGACCGACATCGGGGAACTCCTTGTAAGTGATGGGGTCAGACGTCAAGCGCTGCGCGCCCTGCGGAGATTTTCGTAGAGTCGTCCTGGGGAGTGTGAACGCGACCGCAGAGCACGTCGCGGTAATGCCGCTCCAGCGGATTTTTGCGCGACAGACCGTGATTGCTGGTCAGCGACAAGGCGTCCTCCACTGCGGCCACGGCGTTATTCGTCACCGTCAGTTTGATGATGTTGGGCTCGATCGCGCCGAGCCGCAAGCCGTCGTCGAAATCGGAAGCAAAACTGTCGATCAAGCGTGCGTTGACCGCGAGCCGCGCCTCGATGCCGCCGAGGATTTCCTGCGCCCGCGGCAAGGTCGCCAGCGGCGCGCCGAGGCTGCCGGGCACCCGTGTCTTCAGGAAGGTCACCAGCCAGTCGCGCGCCGCGCGGGCGACGCCGTCATAGATCGCGGCGACCAGGATCGTGTGGACGGTCGCCTGCGTGACGTCGGGCGCGCGCCAGTCCGCGGGCTTGCGCACATCGACCTCGGAATCCAGCGGAATCACGACGTCGTCGAAGATCACGTCATGGCTGCCGCTGGCGCGCAGGCCGTGGTGGTCCCAGGTCTCGACGATGCGCGTGCCCGGCAGGCCGGCCGGCACCAGGAACTGACCGACGCGCGGCTCGGCCTCGTCGGTTCGCGCCCACACCAGATACCATTTCAGAATCGGCGAGCCCGTCGAATAGATCTTGTGGCCGGTGAGACGCCAGCCAGTTTCGGTGCGCCGGGCGATCGTTGCCGGGAGGCCGCCGCGCGCGGGCGAGCCGAGCTCCGGCTCGACCCGAAGCGCATTGACCAGCGCAAGGCCTTCGACGCTTTCGCGCGCGAGCTTGCGCGACAGCCGCGCCGGCCAGGTCGGGCTGCGCGCCATCACCAGATGATTGATGTAATGCATCGACAGCACGAGCGCGGTCGACGGATCGGCCTTGCCGAGGATACCGATGACGCGGGCGGCGTAGCGCGCACCCGCGCCGGCGCCGCCATGGGCCGCGGGCACCGTCAGCGACAGCAGGCCGGCCTCGGACAGTTCGCGGAAATTCTGGAAGGGGAAACTGCCCGAACGGTCGTGCTCGGCCGCGCGCGTGGCAAAGGTTTCGGCCAGCGCCTCGGCACGGGCGATATAGTCGGGTTCGCGGTGAGCCGTGCGGCCCTTGGCTGCAGACGTTACCATGTGGCGTCCAGCCCCAACAGGCCAAGGATCTGGCGGCGCAGATCGGCAAGATACGGGTCGCCGCGATGGCGCGGATAGGGGCGGTCGATACGGATGTCGGCCTTCACGCGCGCGGGCCGGTCGCTGAACACGATCACGCGGTTGGCGAGAACCAGCGCTTCCTCTGCATCATGCGTCACCAGCAGCGTGGTAAAGCCTTTGCGCTGCCAGAGCGACACGAGCTCGGCCTGCATGGTGATGCGGGTCAGGGAATCCAGTTTTCCCAGCGGCTCGTCGAGGATCAGGATCTTGGGATCGTTGACCAATGCGCGCGCCAGCGCGACGCGCTGCGCCATGCCGCCGGAGAGCTGATGCGGATAGGCGCTGCGGAACGACGACAGCCCGACGAGATCGAGCGCGGCGTCGACGCGGTGACGCTGGCTCTTGAGGATGCCCTGGGCCTCGAGGCCGAGGGCGACGTTGTCCCAGACCGACCGCCAGGGAAACAGCGTCGGATCCTGGAACACGACGACGCGGGAGGGATGCGGATGTCTGATGCGCTCCTCATCCTCCCGCAGCCTGCCCGCCTTGGGCTTGTCGAGGCCAGCAACGAGGCGCAGCAAGGTCGACTTGCCACAGCCGGACGGGCCGAGCAGCGCGACGAATTCGCCGGGCTCGACCGAGATGCTGACGTCGCTGAGAACAGGCAGCTCGGCGCCGTCGATGTCGAAGGCGTGGCTGACCTGCTCGATGTCGAGCGCGGCGCCGGCGGGTGGACGCGCGATCGCCTCGGCGAAAGCTGCCTCTACCATTTGACGGTACCCTTCTGCCAGACCAGCAGGCGATCGCGGATCGAAAACAGCAGCGTGATCGCCCCGGAGCAGAGCAGCGACATCACGATCAGCGCCGCGTACATGTTGGCGTAGGCGGCCCAGCCCTGCGCCCATTGCAGGTACCAGCCGAGCCCGGCCTTGACGCCGATCATCTCCGCGACGACGAGCACGGCGAAGGAGGAGCCGAGCCCCATGAACAGGCCGACGAAGACATGCGGCAGCGCCGCGGGGATTGCGACTTTCAGCACCAGGAAGGACGGCTTTGCACCCAGCGTGCGCGCGACGTCGTAATAGGCGTTGCTGACACTCGCGACACCGGACCAGGTCAGCACCGTGACGGGAAAGCCGGTCGCCAGCGCGATCAGGAAGGTCGAGGCGCTCCAGCTCGATGGGAAGGTGAAGAAGGCAATCGGCAGCCAGGCCGTTGCCGGCAGCGGTCCGATGAAGCGCAGCACCGGATGCACCCAATAGCCGACCGCGCGCGACCAGCCGATCGAGACGCCGGTCACAAAGCCGACCGTCGCGCCGATCAGATAACCGCCGAGCTGGAGCTTGATCGAGGCGAAGACGCTGTCGAGCAGTTTTGGCAGATCGTCGGTATAGACCTCGATGATCGCCTGCGGCGGCGGAAAGAACGGCAGCGGCAGCCAGGCGAATTTCGCAGTCGCCACTTCCCACACCGTCAGGAAAGCGCCAATCGCGACCAGCCACGGCGCGCGCTTATGCAAGGCCTTGCCGGCGGAGCCGAGATAATCCGCGCCGGCGGTTCCGAACAGCGCGATCGCCGCGATAATGAAGGCGGCGATGCCGAGCGAATGCGTCCGCGACCAGTCGCCCACGTCCTCCCACCACAGGCAGGACAGGCCGAAGGCGATCCAGGCGATGCTGGCGAGCACGCCGACGCCGGACTCCCGGATCCAGGTCGCCAGCAGCGGCGCACGCGAGGCGCGCGGCGCGCCGGAGGCAAGGCCGTCAGACAGCGAATACGTCGACATAGATGCGCTCCGCGAATTTGGCGGTGTCGGTGCTCTGCTTGAAGACCTGCACGCTCTTGAGATCGTCGGCATAGGCCTTCAGTTCGCGCTTGAGCACGTCGCCGACGGGATGATGATGGTGGGTGTGGTAGCGCACCATGCCCTCGATGTCGGCGAGCGTCGCCGCCTTCGGCGCGTAGGGCTGGAACGATTTCGCCGCCACCGCCGAATTTTGCGAGGTGAACATCGCGGCGTCGAGCAGCGCCTGGGTGATGGCGCGCGCGACCTGCGGCTCCTCACGCACCAGGCCGCCGCGCAGGCCGAGGATGCAGCAGCTCTTCTCGCGGTACTCGCCATCGAGGTTCGAGGCGACTTCCTTGTATTGCGTGTCCTTGAGCCAGAGATAGGCGAGCGGATCGGAGGACAGGAAGGCCTGCACCTCGCCCTTCTCCACGGCGACGTTGAGCAGGTTGCCGGGATAGGCGCGCCAGTCGACGTCCTTCACCGGATCGATGCCGAGTTTTGCCAATTGGATCGAGAAGAAGTTCTTGTCGGGACCGGCGAGATCGCCGACCGCGACGATCTTGCCCTTGAGATCGGCGAGCTTGGCTACACCGGAGTTGGTGCGCGACAGCACGCGCATGCAGCCGCCGTGGGTGCCCGCGGCGATCTTGACGTCAAAGCCCTGCTCCAGCGGCTTCAGCCAGCGCAGCGCCATGCCGAGGCCGGCATCGCTCTTGCCCGTCGCGATCGCCTCGAGCAGCTGGTCGGTCGAGCCGGAATAATTGACGAGCTCGACGTCGAGATTGTGCTTCTGGAAGAAGCCGTGCTCGATCGCGACCGGCACCGGCGCAAGACAAACCGCGCCCGCATTCCACGACAGTTTCAGCTTGCGCGGCGCGCCCGTGAGCGCGGGCGCATCGGAAGCCGTGCGGCACAGCGGAAACTCCGAGAAGTCGACGCCGGGCGCGATGGCACGCGGTGCGAAGGCCTGAGCTGCGCCAAAGGCGCCAAGCGGCGCGGCGAACGCCGCAGCTAGGCCCGCCTGCAGCAGATGACGTCGGTCGAGGCGCGATCCGCCGCGCGTGTCATTCTTGTCCATCAGCCCCGCTCCTGAGTTGGCACGGCTCCGCCGTCCGCGCAGCGCATAGCGTTGCGCATGTTCCGTACGGAGCTGCGTCGAGAGAATATTCTTCGCTGGCGCTTTTCGCGTCGCGTTGATGCGATGCGCAAATCATGCGGCCCAGTCGCCGCATCGTCAATGAAATGGAATTTCGAATGTGAGGCGAAGCGAAGTCATTCTCTCCATCGGGGCGTGCGGGAACGATGAAGGATTTTCGCTGCCGCATCGCCTTGCAAACTGCGCGGCGACTCCGTTGCCGGCTTCATCCGTGCGCGTCTTCCGCTGCGCACGCCGCACGTTCTCGAAAGCAGCACTTCGTTGAAACGTCCTTGCCGATCGCGAGCGCAATACGGTTGGCCATTTCATTGACTGCGGACTGCGCGGCCATAGACTCGATCGTCTCGCTGCATCGTCCGCTCACGCCTCGTGAGCGACGCAACAAGACGGATCCAATGAGCATCAACTCCCACGATCATTCCATCACCCGCCGGCTCGCCACCTCGCTGCTGGCCGCCGCCATCACCCTGTCGACGGCCGTTGCATCCCTCGCGGCCGAGACCGTCGTGCTGCGCGTCGGCGACCAGAAGGGCGGCAACCGTTCGCTGCTCGAAATCTCCGGCTACGCAAAGGACCTGCCCTACAAGATCGAATGGTCGGAATTCCCCGCGGCGGCGCCGATCCTCGAGGCGCTCAATGCCGGCGCGCTCGACGTCGGCTACACCGGCGACCTCTCCTTCCTCTCGGTCTATGCGGCGGGCGCGCCGATCAAGGCGATCGGTGGCACGCGTTCGGACGCGAAGACACAGGCGATCCTCGTGCGCCAGGATTCGCCGATCAAGTCGGCGGCCGATCTTAGGGGTAAGCGCCTCGCCGGCACGCGTGGCGGCTGGGGCCAGTTCCTGATCGATGCGACGCTGGAGAAGGCGCAGATCAGGCTGGAGGATGCGACCTTCGCGCCGCTCGGCCCCGTGGATGCCAAGATCGCGCTGGTCGCGGGCTCGATCGACGCCTGGGCGGTCTGGGAGCCCTATGTCTCGTTCGCGACCTTGAAGGACAAGGCGCGCGTGATCGCCGACGGCGAAGGCCTGACGCCGACCATCACCTTCATCGTCGCCTCGGACAACGCCATCGCCACCAAGCGCGCAGCGGTGCAGGACCTGGTGCAGCGGCTGAACAAGGCGCGGCTGTGGTCGCTGGACCATCTCGGGGAATACGCGAAGAACACGGCCGAGCTGACAAAATTGCCGGAGGACGTGCTGCTGTCGGCCTACACCGCGCAGCGCACCAGCCCGATCGTGATCGACGAGAACGTGGTGAAGGAGATCCAGGCCGCCTCGGATCGCTCGACGCGCTACGGCATCCTGCCGAAGCAGCTCGACGTCAGCAAAGCCGTGGACCGTAGCTTCACCGCCGCGGCCGCGGGATCGAACTAAACGGAGGCGGCAGGATGCGCAGGCCTCGCCCCAAGGCAGGCCCGCTGCATCTCGCCGCGATCGTGCTCATGCATTTCGCCTGCATGAGCCTGATCGTGTGGCTCTCGCTCTAGCCGCGCTAGGGTCACCAATAGGCGCGGTAGTACGGACGAGCGTACGGCCGATAATAGCCGTAGTAGGGCCGATAGTAGCGGCGGTAGCCATAGTATCGCGGATAGGCATACGGTCCGTAGCCGTAATAGGCCGGCGCGTAGCCGTAGGCGTAGCCCGGATATCCATAGCCGCCGTAATACGGTCCGCCATAATAGCCGTAGCCGTAAGGCGCGCTGCTGGCGATGGCGCCGCCGATGATTGCGCCGGCCGCGAGGGCGCCGACACCCCAGCCCCAGCCGCCGCCCCAACCGCCGCCCCAGCCGCGCCCGCGCCAATAGACCTGCGTGACATCATCGCCGACTGCCGCTTTCATGGCCGCGACATTGGTCGGCAGCGGGGCTGCTGCGGCCTGCCCGATTTGGCCGACCATGACCGCGCTCGCCAGTGAACAGGCAATTGCCGTTTTCCAGATCCTCATCGTCTTGCTCCCTGTCTGACGTTTCGCTTGGAAAAAGGATCGCAGGCCTATGATCGGGCAACGTTGCGCCAAGTCAAAGCCTCGATTTGGCGTGCGGCGCACAAGAGAGCGGGTGCATGCCTCAATTTTGGTCGGGGATCGCCGATAGGGCACCGACACGACGGCGCCGGGTCCCGGCGACCAGGGCAAAGCATTAAGCTTCCCGCGCGTTCGCAACCAACAACCATCTTCCTGATTTACTATTCCTACCGTTACTATCGGTTCCAATGGTGCGCGGCCGGGACGCATCGCGACGCGCCTGAGGTGTGGGGAGGATGGCATGAGTGCCGTGGGTAATGAGCCGCTCGCGCGTCAGGCGCTGGCGTTCGTCCTGGCTGGTGGACGTGGCAGCCGGCTGCTGGAGCTGACAGACCGGCGCGCCAAGCCCGCGGTCTATTTCGGCGGCAAGTCCCGCATCATCGATTTCGCGCTGTCGAACGCGGTGAATTCCGGCATCCGCCGCATCGCGGTCGCCACCCAGTACAAGGCGCACAGCCTGATCCGCCATCTCCAGATGGGCTGGAATTTCTTCCGCCCCGAGCGCAATGAGAGCTTCGACATCCTTCCCGCGAGCCAGCGCGTGTCCGAGAACATGTGGTATGTCGGCACGGCGGATGCGATCTACCAGAACATCGACATCATCGAGTCGCACGCGTGCCGCTTCATCGTCGTGCTGGCCGGCGACCACATCTACAAGATGGATTACGAGGTGATGCTGCGCCAGCACGTCGAGAGCGGCGCCGACGTCACCGTCGGCTGCCTGGAGATGCCACGCACCGAATCCTCGGGCTTCGGCATCATGCATATCGACGAGAACGGGTGGATCCAGCAGTTCCTGGAGAAACCGAAGGATCCGCCGCCGATGCCGGGCAAGCCGGACGTCTCGCTCGCCAGCATGGGCATCTATGTCTTCAATGCGAAATTCCTGTTCGACGAGCTCAAGCGCGACGCCGAGGACCCGAACTCGAACCACGATTTCGGCAAGGACATCATTCCCTATATCGTCAAGAACGGCCGCGCCATCGCGCACCAGTTCTCGACGTCATGCGTCCGCTCCGGCAGCGACGAGCGCGCCTACTGGCGCGACGTCGGCACGGTCGATGCCTATTGGGCCGCCAACATCGACCTCACCGACGTCGTGCCCGAGCTCGACCTGTTCGACCGCGCCTGGCCGATCTGGTCCTATGCCGAGATCACCCCACCGGCGAAATTCGTCCATGATGAGGAAAGCCGGCGCGGCCAGGCCGTGAGCTCGCTGGTCTCCGGCGGCTGCATCATCTCCGGCGCCTCGCTGCGCCGCTCGCTGCTGTTCACCGGCGTGCGCATCAACTCCTATGCCAATGTCGAGAACGCCGTGATCATGCCTTATGTGAATGTCGGGCGTGGCGCGCGGCTGAAGAACGTCGTGATCGACCGCGGGGTCGAGATACCCGAGGGCCTCGTCGTCGGCGACGATCCCGAGTTCGACGCCAAGCGCTTCCGGACCACCGAGCAGGGCGTCTCGCTGATCACCCAGCCGATGATCGACAGGCTCAATACATGACGCCTGTTCGCGTCCTCGCGGTCGCCTCTGAAGTCTACCCCATCGTCAAGACCGGCGGCCTTGCGGACGTCGCCGGCGCGCTGCCGATTGCATTGAAGGCGCATGGCGTCGAGATGCGCACGCTGATGCCGGGCTATCCCGACGTGATGCGGCTGGTGTCCGATGCGGAGGAAATCCGGCGCTGGCCGGATTATTTCGGCGGACCGGGCCGCCTGCTCGCCGGCTCCCGTGACGGGCTCGACCTGTTCGTGCTCGACGTGCCGCATCTCTATGCGCGACCGGGCAATCCTTACGTCACCGCCGAGGGCGTCGACTGGCCGGACAATGGCGTGCGTTTTGCGGCGCTGGCGCGCGTCGCGGCCGATATCGGCCACGGACTCGTGCCGGCGTTCGTGCCTGACGTCGTGCACGCCCATGACTGGCAGGCCGGGCTCGCGCCAGCCTATCTGCACTACGACAATCGCCCGCGGCCCGGCACCGTGATGACCATCCACAACATGGCCTATCAGGGCAAGTTCGCGCGCGAGCTGATCGGCGCGATCGGCCTGCCGTGGAGCTCCTTCGACGTCGACGGCCTCGAATATTTCGGCGGCATCAGCTTCCTCAAGGCCGGCCTGCAATTCGCCGATCGCATCACCACGGTGTCGCCGACCTACGCCCATGAGATCCAGAGCGACGAAGGCGGCATGGGGCTCGGCGGCGTGTTGCGTGCCCGCGCGGGCGCCCTGAGCGGCATCCTCAACGGCATTGACACCGAGGTGTGGAATCCGCAAACCGATCCCCACATCGCCTATCGCTTCGGCGCGCAGAACCTGACGTTCCGCGCCGCTAACAAGGCGGTGCTGCAGCAGCAGTTCAATCTCGATTGCTCCGACGAAGCACTGCTGCTCGGCGTCATCAGCCGGCTGTCCTGGCAGAAGGGGCTCGATCTTCTGCTCGAGGCCATTCCGACTATTTTGCGCGAAGGCATGCAGCTCGCGCTGCTCGGCAGCGGCGACCGCGATCTCCAGGACCGTTATCAGGCTGCCGGGCGCGCCAATCCCGGCCGGATCGGCGTCGTGATCGGCTATGACGAGATCTTGGCGCATCTGATCCAGGCCGGCTCGGACGCGATTCTGGTGCCGTCGCGGTTCGAGCCGTGCGGCCTGACCCAGCTCTGCGCGCTGCGCTACGGCGCGGTGCCCATCGTGTCGCGCGTCGGCGGCCTCGAGGATACCATCGTCGATGCCGGCGACGCCGACGTATCGGGGCGCGACGCGACCGGCTTCAAGTTCGGCCCGGTGACGGCGGATGCCTTCGCCGGTTCGCTGCGCAAGGCCAACACCGTCTTCCACGACAAGCTGACCTGGCGGCGGCTGCAACGAAGCGGCCTTGCGACCGACGTCTCCTGGCGCAACCGCGCCGGCGACTATGCCGCGCTGTATCGCAACCTGATCGCGGCCCGCGCTTGAGGGCGCAAGGCTCTCGTATGTGAAAAGCCTCCCTGCGGCCCCTCCTTCGAGACGCCCGCTGTAGCGGGCTCCTCAGGATGAGGGCGGAGTGCGTAGCGGCACTTTCGACGGACACCGATGCTGCTCAACCTCATCCTGATGAGGAGACCGCGAAACCCGGTCGCCTCGAAGGACGCGGCGCGTACAAGCTGCCGCCAGGAAGCCTTATGCGGCGCCCCCGCGAGAGGATGACCGACGTCGAATCCATGCTATAGAACCGGCATGGAACCCCTCATGATCAAGCTGATCGGCTTTGCCGCCGCCACCTGCACCACCGTGGCCTACGCGCCGCAAGCGATAAAGGTGTGGAAGACCCGCTCCACCGGCGACATCTCGCTCGGCATGTTCCTGGTGATGGTGCTGGGCCTCGCGCTCTGGCTCATCTACGGCCTGCTCTCGGGCGATGGCCCGCTGATCGCCTCGAACGCCGTCACCATGCTCCTCGCCGGCGGCATCCTGGTGATGAAGCTGCGATACGGGTGAGCGACGCTCCGCTCTTCATTCTCCCGTTGCGGGAGAAGGTGGGGCGAAGCGTCGGATGAGGGGTTCGCTCCACAAATTCACTGTGCGAGATTCCCGGGGCGGAGAGAGACCCCTCACCCGTCTCGCCGCTTGGCGGCGATCCACCCTCTCCCACAAGGGGAGAGGGTTAAGGCGCAATGCCGCTCCACGAACTCATCCAAACACATACGACGCCATCGCGACGCCCGCGACCTCGTCGACGAAGACGCGCTTGCCGACATCCTTGCCGGCGGCACCGGCGGCGACCATCAGCGGCAGCAGATGGTCCTCGCGCGGATGCGCCAGGCGTGCGCTCGGCGCGTTCTCCCACTCGACCAGCATGGCGTTGCGGCGCGCCGCATCCGGATTGCTGATCGCCTCGTTCAGATAGGCCTCGAAATCATACGAGACCGGCTTCGACTCCGGCCGGTTGAAGCCGCGCATGTTGTGATAGGTGAGCCCGCTGCCGACGATCAAAATGCCTTCGTCGCGGAGCGAAGTGATCGCCTCCCCGACCTTGATGTGCTCGGCCGCATCGTAGCTCGACTTCAGCGACAAGAGCACGATCGGCATGTCGGCGTTCGGATACATCAGGCCGAGCGGCACGAAGGTGCCGTGGTCAAAGCCCTGATTGGGATCTTCGCGGCAATCGAGGCCCGCGTGCTTGAGCAGCGCCCTCACCTCGGCGGCAAGCTCCGGCTTGCCCGGCGCCGGATATTTGAGATGATAGGTATGCTCGGGGAAACCGTAATAGTCGTACACCATCGGCGGATGCGCCGAGGTCGAGACGGTGAAGGCGTCGGCCTCCCAATGCCCGGTGATGACGAGCACGGCCTTCGGCTTCGCCGGGAGAAGCTGCGGCAGCCGGCCAAACTCCTCGGCGGTTTTGGCGTACTGCACCCGCCGGTCCTCCATGAAGGGCCACGGGCCGCCGCCGTGCGACAGGAAGAGGGTCGGAAATCGCGTCATGGGTAAAGGCTCGGCTCAAAGACAACATAGGTGCGTAGCGGCCGCAGGCGACCGGCGGCGAGCATAGGCAAACCCGTATGGTTAGCAAGCCGTTAACGATTTGCCTTCCAAAATCCCCGCCGTGGCCGAAGGAGCCGGTCAGAAGACGAGGACTGAGATGAGGAAGTTTGCGCTGGGGGACGTCGTCAACAGTGACAAGGGCCGCCGCGGCGTCGTTCGCGCCGCCTTCAAGTCGCGGGAAGGCCAGCAATTCTACGCGGTCGAGAAGGACGGCGCGATGGACTATCTCGAGGAAGACCGGCTGAGCCCGGCGCCGCGCGTCGAGCTCGCGGCCTAAGTCCAACTCATTTCCTGCTCTCATCTGCGAACCGGTCGAGGCGCTCCGCGAAGGGGTCGTCTCCGCTCGCGATGCGATCGTTCGCGATCAACAATAAGCGGTCGCGGTCTGCGGCCGCGTCCCAATGCGGCAGGTCCGGGCCGTTGGGATCGCCGCCTTTTGCAAAATTGATCCAGTAGCCGCGCATGCGGCTTGCGACCTCGCGATCGCGCCGCGACAGGATACCGGCCCCGGGCACGCCTTCGGCACCGAAGATGAATTGCAGCTCGCGTCCGTGACCACCTTCCGGATTGGCGCGTCGCGCCTCCGGCACATAGGCGAAGCGATAACGGAAGGTTGGCGCGCCCGTCGCAGCATGCAGGCGGGCCAGCAGCCGCACCGGCTCGGAGAACACCTTGTCGCTGTAGACTTGGGCTGCAAGGTCCGAAGGCCTGGCGAGGTCGGGATAGAGCTTGCGCAATTGTTCGGATGTCGCACCTGACGATGCAAGCGCCTCCGCGATCTCGGGTTCACTGTCGAATCCGGTCTCGTCATCGTTGGAGCCGATGATCATGGGAATCCGCTTCTCATGTCCGGCCGCAAAGCCGGCGGCAATGTCTTCCGTCACGAGACTTCCGTCGATCGCCGGCGCGAAGCCGCGCGGGGATTTCGCCAGCAGCTTCCGTTCGGCCGCAAGCAGCCGCACCGTCGGGATCGTGCGCGGATCGGTGTCATCCTGCCCGAGCGTCGCGACGAACTGCAGGCCGAACGCCTCTGCCTCCTGCCGGGAGCGCAGGCGCACGCGGCCGGGCGGCGATTGCAGGATGGCTTTCTGAAACAGCTCGCGCGTCTCGCCGCACAGCATCAACAACGCGATCGATGTCGCACCCGCGCCACTGCCGAACAGCGTGACGTTGCCGGGATCGCCGCCGAACGCCGCGATATTGTCGTGCACCCAGCGCAGCGCCGCGACCTGGTCCATCAGACCGTAGTTTCCCGAGCCGCCTTGCGACAGCGCGGGATGCGTGAGCCAGCCGAGCACGCCGAGACGATAATTCACGGTGACCATGATGAGACTGGCCTGCGCGAGCCTGGCACCGTCGAACAGCGGATCGTTCGCGGTGCCGCCGACGAAGCCGCCGTCATGGATGAACACCATCACCGGCAGCGGGCCGTCGACGCCGAACGGACGGAATACGTTGAGCGTGAGGCAATCCTCGCGCGCGCTTGGCAGCGACGGTTGAAGGCACGGCGCAGCGTACTCATAGGCCGTGCGCATCTCCGAGCTTTCCACGGTCGCCTCTGGCGGACGCCAGCGCAGCGGCCCGACCGGCGGGGCCGCATAAGCCAGTCCCTTGAAGAAAGCCACCTCGCCTTCGACGCCGCCGAGCATCTGGCCTTCGCGCGTCAGCGCAAACGGAAACTGTCCGACCGGCTGGGCTGCGGCCGGGCCGGCAAGGCAAAGGCATGCGGAAGCCGTAACGAGCGCAAGCAGGGACCGCATCTTGGAGGATCTCGATGCGCGGAAGGTCTCCTAGAAGGTTACGTCTGCGATACGCGAACAGGCAAGCCGCCTCTAACCTCTCCCCGCTTGCGGGGATAGGTCGGATTGCATCGAAGATGCACTCCGGGTGAGGGGGTACAGGTATCTCGGCAGATGTACGTGTGGAGAGAGGCCCCTCGCCCCAACCCACTCAGCGCGAGCGAAGCTCGTCGCGGCCCCGCAAGAACGGGGCGAGGGAGCGCAGCGTCGCGGCAGCGAAAAGCTGCGCCACAGCTAACCGCCCTTGGCAATGATCTCCGCCAGCGCGCGGCGCGCGATGATGCCGAGTTCACCGAGCGTGGAGTGTCCCGCCTGCGCCGCCTCGATCAGGCGCTCGGCGATGAACCTGCGGCTGTCGTGATCGCCGCCATGCGGCAATTGGCGACACGTCTGCTCCAGGACGACGTCCATGTTGGCTTTGGTCCGTTCACTCAACTCTGTCATGACGCCCGGCCGGCACGCGTGGCTTGTAGCCGCAAGCATACACAGACGGATCGGGCATGATTAGCCCGGACAATCACGGCCATTGTGCATCGCGATGCGTGCAATGGGGCCAACGTTCGCGCGGCCACGGCACCATCGAAATCGACTACCGACGATTGCACTTGCTCTGATGACAAGCCGAGCCTGCAGGACTAGCCTGCCGGCAAAACAAAACGCGGGAGGAAATGCCATGCCGGAAGCAATGGTTGCTGCGCGTGAGTCCAAAGCGGCGAACGGAACAGCCCAGCAAGTCGACGTCGCCGTGGTCGGCGCCGGATTTGCCGGCCTCTATCTTCTCCACCGCCTGCGCAAGGCCGGATTCACGGCGGTTGGCCTCGAAGAGGCCGGCGATGTCGGGGGAACCTGGTACTGGAACCGCTATCCCGGCGCGCGCTGCGATATCCAGACCATCGACTACAGCTACACCTTCGATCCCGAACTCGAGGCGGCCTGGACCTGGTCGGAGAAATACGCGACCCAGCCCGAGATCCTGCGCTACCTCGGCTTCGTCGCGGACCGATATGATCTCCGCCGCGACATCCGCTTCAAGACCAGGGTCACCGAAGCCAGATGGGACGAGGCCACCGAGCGCTGGCAGCTCACCACCGACAATGGCGCGCCTGTTTCCTGCCGCCATTACATCATGGCCACCGGCTGCCTCTCCGCGCCCAAGCCGCCGGAGATCGACGGCGTCAAGGACTTCGAGGGCGAGGTCTATTTCACCGGGCGCTGGCCGCATGACGGCGTCAATCTCGCCGGCAAGCGCGTCGCCGTGATCGGCACGGGATCGTCGGCGATCCAGTCGATCCCGCTGATCGCCGAACAGGCCGCGCATCTCACCGTGTTCCAGCGTACGCCGAATTTCGCGCTGCCGGCGCACAATGGCCCCGCTCCAGACGACCGCATGAGCCTGCTGCAGGGCAACCGCGCGGCCTATCGCGAGCAGGCGCGGCAGTCGATGGCCGGCGTGCCCTATCCGCAGCAGACCGTCGTGAGCTGGCAATTGAGCGACGCCGAGCGTCGTGAGCGGTTCGAACGCGCCTGGGCCGCCGGCGACCTCGTCCACATCCTGACGCAGCTCTGGGCCGACCAGGCCGTCGATGTCGACGGCAACAAGATCGTCCAGGACCTGATCCGCGAGAAGATCCGCGCCGCCGTGAGGGATCCCGAGACCGCCGCGGCACTCACGCCGCATGACCATCCCTTCGGCGCCAAGCGGCCCTGTCTCGACACCAATTACTACGCCACCTACAACCGGCCGAACGTCACGCTGGTCAATCTGCGCCAGGAGCCGATCAAGGCGATCACCGCGAGCGGCATCTCCACGAACGGCCGCAGCTTCGAGCTCGACGTCATCGTGTTCGCGACCGGCTTCGACGCCATGACCGGAGCGATCCGCGCCGTGCATCCGATCACCGGGCGCGCCGGCAAGTCGCTCAGCGATGTCTGGGCGCAGGGGCCGCAGACCTATCTCGGGCTCACGGTGGAAGGCTTCCCGAACTTCTTCATGATCACCGGCCCCGGCAGCCCGTCGGTGCTGTCGAACATGGCGGTATCGATCGAGCAGCATGTCGACTGGGTCGTCGATCGCCTTGCCGCGTTGCGCGATGCCGGCTTCACCACGATGGAGCCGACCGAGACGGCGCAGGCCGGCTGGGACCGGCACATGGCCGACTGCTCGATGCTGACGCTGCACCGGCTCGCCAACACCTGGTACACGGGCGCCAACGTGCCCGGCAAGGTGCAGGGCCTGATGCCCTATACCGGCGGCGTCGGCCCCTATCGCAGCATCTGCGACGAGGTCGTCAGCCGCGGCATGCTCGGCTTCAAGCTCACCGGCCCCAATGGCGCCGCGCAATGCAATGACGGCGAGGTGGTGCGGCTGCAGCCGGATGTGCGGCTGGTGCTGAACCTGCTGGCAACGCTCAACCTGCCGCCGATCGAGTCGATGGGCGCAGCAGGCGCGCGCGCCTTCGTCAACGAGTTCAACAAGGGCCGTCCCGCCGGACGGCCGATCGGCGAGATCGTCGACGGCACCCTGCCCGGTGGCGACCGCCCGCTGCCCTACCGCGTCTTCAAGCCCGCGACCGCGGGGCCGCACCCGGTCGTGGTCTATTTCCACGGCGGCGGCTGGGTGCTCGGCGACGAGCAGTCGGACGAGCCGTTCTGCCGCGACATGGTGCGCAGGACCGGCATGATGTTCGTCAGCGTCGGCTATCGCCACGCGCCGGAGCATCGCTTCCCGGCGGCGGCCGAAGACGGCTATGCGGCAACGCGCTGGATCGCCGAGCACGCAACCGAACTCGGTGGCAGGCCGGGGCCGGTGCTGGTCGCTGGCTGGAGCGCGGGCGGCAACATCGCCGCCGTCACCTGCCAGCTTGCGCGTGATCGCGGCGGACCCGAGATTGCGGGCCAGTTGCTGATCTGTCCGGTCACCGACTGCAGCTTCGATCGCCCTTCCTACAACGACAATGCGACCGGCTATTTCCTGACGCGCTCGCTGATGTACTGGTTCTGGGACCTCTACTGCTCACCGGCCGACCGCACCGATCCGCGCGTCTCGCCGCTGCGCGGCAAGGTCGCGGGCCTGCCGCCGGCCTTCGTCGTCACCTGCGAGTTCGATCCGCTGCGCGACGAAGGCATCGCCTATGCCGAGGCGATGCAGGCTGCCGGCGTCCCGGTCGAGCAACTCAAGGCGCGCGGCCATTTCCACTCGTCTTTCACGATGGTCGACGTGGTGATCACGGGCGCCCCAGGCCGGGTGCAGATGGCCGAAGCCCTGCGGCGCTTTGCCGGGCTTCCGCCGGAGGTCAGTCGCGGCGATGAGAACAGCCAGGGTCATGCGAGCCCGGCGCACAAGATCGCGGCAGCTGCGAGCTGAGACGGGCCGGAGCAGCCCGGAACCTTTTCCCGGCTGCTGCGTTAGGTGGCCGTGGCTTTGAGATGCAGCGATAGGCGTAGGCCCCGGCGCGCAAACCCGCGCGCTGGGGTTCTTTTTGCGTGAGGGGGACGATGGGGGACGTTGTTGCGGAGTCAAAAGTCGATTTCGGCGCGCTTGCGGCCCTGCATAAATGGCCGTCGCTGGCCAACCAGCGCCGCCCGGACCGCGAGCCCTATCAGGTGAGCGAGGGGACGCTCGACGAATGCATCTCGGCCTTCATGCGGAAGCCGGCGGCAACCCGGCACCTCTATGAGATTCGCACGGCGCCGCAGCCGCCGCTGGTGACCGCCGTTCTCTCACCCGAGCACGTCATCGAGCTGTCGCGCTTGCGGGAATTTCTCTGACGGCCTTCACAAGCACGTGCGCAGGAACCTTCTTCCGGTTTTTCCCGTTATCGGGGATCGGAAGTCAAATCGTGAGCGCCTCACATGCTTGAAGCTGGCGTTGCATCTCCCGTCGTGCCCTATGGCGCGGACCAAACTCTCTTCGTCGTCGTCGACCGTCTCGACCTTGCGACTGAAGTCCGCATCGAGCGCAGCGATCTCGAAACCACCATCGGCGAGTTCGTCGCCGGCTGCTTCAACGATCCCGTCAAGGTGATCTCGTTCAATACGCTCGAACACTGGATGAAGGACATCTCAAGCGACGTCGCCGGGGCGATAAAGGCACGCTGCGACATCTATGGCATAGAGCTGCCCGACTATCTCAGCGACTTCGTCGAGAGCCATAGCTGAGGGCGCATCGCGCCTCAAGCGTTTCAAATCCCAGGCAATAAAAAAGCGCCGCGTCCGCGGCGCTTTTCGTGTGGCAACCTCAGTGGTGCCAGAACAATGCCAGCAGCAGAATGATCGGCAGCGGCACGCCAAGCAACCAAAGCAATGCACCTCGTCCAAATCCCATGATGTCCTCCTCCTCTCTCACGCCCAAATGACGCAGGAGTCGAGCGGAAGTTCCCCGCTTCGCGGGAAGGACGAATGCGCCTACAGCATGGGTTACGGGAGTCTTATGCGCGCCGATACTTGCCGGTGATGATCTCGATCTCGCGGCGGCGTTCGCCGGCGAAGGTCAGAAGCTTTTCGATCGTCAGCGTATCCGTGATCCTCTTGGCGAGCCGCTCGGCACGTGCGGCCTGATCTTCGAGATACTGGATCGTGTTCAAGCGTCCGCCTCCACAAAAGCCCCGATTTGTTTGGGCAACCATGGTGCTTGAGAAGCGCCTAACAGCCGGTTAAGCGCGGCGCCTCACCTCGACGAACCGCGCTTCATCGCACGACGTCGAGGCGGACATTGGCAAGGCCTTTGTCGACCATGCCGAGCGCTTCGGCCGCGGACGGCGAGATGTCGACCACACGCCCGCGAACGAAGGGGCCGCGATCGTTGACCCGGACGGTCACGAACCGGCCGGAGGACACGTCGGTGACGCGCAGCTTGGTGCCGAACGGCAGCGTGGGATGCGCCGCGGTCAATTCGTTCTTGTCGAACTTCTCGCCGCTCGCGGTTTCAGTATCCGAGTAGAAGCTGGCGAGGCCATGCGATGCGGTTCGCCTTGCCTCACCACCGGGGACGCGCGCCCGGCCGATCGGCCGCGGGTGCAGCGCCGCCACGCGGTGCGGCCGCTCGATTGCGGCCTGCCGGGTCGTGCCGGCGAGATCGGCTTTCTGGCGGCCGACCGGCGACTGCGCGCAGGCGGCGAGAGATGCGGCACCCAGGACAGCGAGCAGCAAGCGGCTCGAGGTTGCCAGCGACATTCGGGCAGTTTCGGCACGTGCAATGCGAGACATGATGCGCCCTCCGAACAACCGCAAGTTTCGGTGGGCAATCGGGGCAGAACCTTGTCGGAACAAAAGCGGCCTTGCGGCCCGCCATCGTTTCGCGCCGGCTGTGACGATTCCATCACAGTGGATGTCCCGAATTGGGACAGATCAGCGGACCATCTGCACGATACGGTGCGCAAACACACGCGTTCGGCGGGGCCTGGCCGATCTCGACGTCGCCCCGGAGTCGGATGGACTTTCGACGCGGCTAGCAGGGTGCCCTGCCCTCACCCGGATTGCGCCGGACGATGCTTCGCATCGCCGGAGCGATCCGACCTCTTCCCGCAGAAGAGGGGAGAGGTTAAGGGGGCAGGCTGGTTTCACTCCCTCTCCCGTCCTTACGGGCGCCGCGACGAGCTTCGCTCGCGACGAGAGGGTGGGGTGAGGGGCTATCTCGGCCAACTCAGCTGAAATTGTCAGCCTCAGTACTTTGGCTCATACATCTCCGACTGGACCAGGGCCTTCACGTCGTTCGGCGCGGGTCCGTCCGCCAAGCCACGCTGATAGGCAACGTCTGCGACGGCAGCGGCGATGCGGACCGAGACCTCGCGGATGCGGGGCAGCGCCGGATAGAGGCTGCCCTGGGCGAGGTCCTCCTTGCCGACGCAATCGGCGAGCGTATGGGCGGCCGCCATGAACATCTCGTCCGTCACCAGCCTGGAGCCGCTGGCGATGACGCCGAGGCCGACGCCGGGGAAGATGTAGGAGTTGTTGCCCTGGCGCGGCACGAAGGTGCGGCCGCTGAGCGTGACCGGATCGTAGGGGCTGCCGCAGGCGAACAGCCCGCGGCCCTCGGTATAGCGATAGGCGTCCTCCGCCGAGCATTCCGCCTTCGAGGTCGGATTGGAGAGCGCGAACACGATCGGCTGCTCGTTGAGCTCGGCCATCGCCTTCAGCACCTCGGGCGTGAAGGCGCCGCCGACCGCGGCCACGCCGATGATCGCCGTCGGCTTCAGCGTTTTGATCGCGGTGAGGAAGTCGGCAATCGGCGCCTGGCCGGTGTGAGCGTAGCGCAGCTTGTGACCGGAGAGACCTTCACGGCCGCTGACGACGAGGCCACGGGAATCCACCAGCCAGTTGCGCCGGAGCGCTTCGGCTTCCGTGGCGCCCTCCGCCATCATGGCGGAGACCACGAGATCGGCGATGCCGGTCGCCGCCTCGCCCGCGCCAAGGAACAGGATCTTCTGATCCTTCAGCTTGCCGCCGGAAACGCGCAGGGCAGAGAACAGGCCGGCGAGCGCCACCGCAGCAGTACCCTGGATGTCGTCGTTGAAGACGCAGGCCTCGTCGCGATATTTGTGCAGCAGCTTGAAGGCCGAATGGTTGGCGAAATCCTCGAACTGGATCAGCACGCCCGGGAAGGTCTTTCGCGCGGCAGTCATGAACTCCTCGACGAAGCTGTCGTAAGCTTCGCCCGTGAGCCTGCGTTCGCGCAGGCCGATATAATAGGGATCGTTCAGGAGTTCTTCGTTGTTGGTGCCGACGTCGAGCAGGATAGGCAGGCACTGCTCGGGATGGACGCCGGCGCAGGCCGAATAGAGCGACAGCTTGCCGACCGGAATGCCCATGCCGTTGGCGCCGAGATCGCCAAGTCCCAAAATGCGCTCGCCGTCGGTGACGACGATCAGCTTGGCCGGATAGGGCCAGTTCTTCAGGATCTCGGCGATCTGGCCGCGATCGCGCGAGGAGATGAACATGCCGCGCGGTCGCTGGAAGATCAGGCCGTATTTCTGGCAGGCGAGCCCGACGGTCGGCGTGTAGATGATCGGCTGGATCTCGTCGATGTTGTCGACGACGACACGGAAGAACAGCGCCTCGTTGCGGTCGTGCAGCGCGTTCAGCGCGACGTATTTTTCGAGATCGGTCGGCAGCGTGCGCAGATTGGTGAGCACGCGCTCAGCTTGCGTCTCTATCGTCAGCACGCAGGGCGGCAGCAGGCCGCGCAGGCCGAGCGCCTCGCGCTCCGCTTCCGTGAAGGCGGTGCCCTTGTTGAGCAAGGGATCGCGCAGCAGCGTCATGCCGTGCGCGGTGTCGGATGATGTCGAATGGGCGCTGACCCGAGCAGGTCTATTCACGAAATCCCCCAGGGAGTTTCTTATTGAAGGGGCAACCATTGTCGGCCAGCGGTCCCCCGAGATCAAGGACGTTGCCATCGCAGCATCGATTGTGATCTCGCACCGCAGCGAGATTTTCGCCTATGGGTAGGGGAATCGCATATGGCGTGCACGATGCTGCGGCATCGCTCTGGGCTCCCTCTCCCGCTTGCGGGCAGGGAATCGCATATGGGAGTGATATCGCCTGTGGCCATCCTTCGAGACGCCCGCCGTTGGCGGGCCCCTCAGGATGAGGACCGAGTACGTTTCGCCAATTCAACGGGCTCTGATGCCACTTAGCCTCATCCTGAGGAGACCGCGAAGCGAACGTCTCGAAGGACGAGGCGCGCGCTCAGCTCGCGCAAAGAGCCAAATGCGATAGCCCTACGCTTGCGGAGGAGGCTGGTGTGGGGGTGTCTCCGGGTTGGGATCGTTGAATTGTGGAGGGCATCTCTGCGTGGCGAGAGCCCTCACCCGCCGCGCGCTGCCGGACGAGGGCAGGCAAGCTGGAATTTTGCGGAGCCGCTATCCGATCGCCCGCCGCGGCGTCAGGTTGACGGCCCCCTCTGCCGGCGGCGCGACATGCATCAGAATGGTCTGGGTCGCGGAGGCAACCTCGATGCCGTGCTGCTGGAAGCGCAGCTTCATGCGGCGGTTGAATTCGCGCTGCACCGGCCAGCGGCCGGCCTCGGTGCAGCGGATCTGGCCGACGATCGAGACCATCGCGCCGTCGACCTTGTCGACGCCCCACAGCTCGAGATCGCCGCGGATCAGCGCGCGGAAGTCCGCTTCGCGCCGCATCTCCTCGACGATGTCCTTGAGGATCTGGCCGGCGCGGTCGGTGTCCTCCTTGTAGGCGACGTTGACGCTGACGGAGGCGTTGCCGGCGCCGCGGCTGGCATTGGTGATGGTGGTGACCGCGCTGAACGGCACGATGTGCACCGCGCCGTCGCCGGCGCGAAGCCTGATGGTGCGGATCGAAACGTTCTCGACGACGCCCGAAAGGCCGGACACGCTGACGGTGTCGCCGACCTGCACCGTGTTCTCCAGCAGCAGGAACAGGCCGGTGATGAGGTCCTGGACCAGCTTCTGCGAACCGAAGCCTATGGCGATGCCGACGATGCCGGCGCCCGCCAGCAGCGGGGCGACATTGACGCCGATCTCGCTCAGCGCGGTGAGGCCGACCACAGTCGCGATCACACAGAGCAGCGCAGTGCGCAGCATCGGCTGGAAGGTGCGCAGGCGCGCCGCGCGGGCGTAATGCCCGTCGCGCGACAGCGCATTGATCTGGCGATCGAGCAGCGCATTGCTGATTTCCCAGATCGCAGCGGCGATGAACACGGCAATGCCGATCGTCACCACCGCCGAGATCAGCCGGCCGCCGACCTGGCCGCCGTAGAACCAGACGATGGCGTCCACGCCCCAGACCTCGAGCACGGCCACGAAGCCGATGAAGGCGATTACGCCCGAGACGACCTTGCGCAGCAGCGGCAGATAGCGGTTGGCGCGGGTCTCCAATCCCGGAAAGCGCTGCAGGATCTCCGGCTTGATGCGGAAGCCGCGGTCGATCAGCCCCAGCGTCAGCATGATGGCGACGCGCGTGATCAGCGCCACCACGATGGTGCCGACGAAATACTGCAGCAGCAGCGAGTAGCCGTTGCGGATGTTGAGCGCCCACACCGCCCATAGCGCCAGATCGAGCGCGATGGCGAGATAGTGCCAGCCGCCGGCAATGCGATTGCGCATGCCGGCCGCGATGCCCTGCCGGTCGGCCGGCGCGCGGATGGCTGCAGCGACCTGGCGACGACATTGCAGAATGATGACGACGATGAAGAGGTGCACGACCAGCATCACCATGCGCAGCAGCGCGGCGTAACCGGCGCGATGCAGGCCGAGCAGCAGCGCCACATTGGCGAAGGCGATGCCGGTGACGCCGACACCGACGATGCGGCGTGCCCAGATCTCGATATAGGCCGCCGTCTCGGCCCGCACCGGAAACAGGCCGAACGGCCCCGCCAGCGCCCGGACCAGGCAGATCAGCCCGCGCGAGAACGCGTAGGCGTTGACGACCGCCAGGATCACGAGGCGGACGGTCGTGGGCTCGCCGATCTCCGTTCCCAGCAGCGCGGTGGCGATGCAGACGAATACCAACACGGGAAGCAGCTCGAGCACGAAACGGCTGAGCACGAAGGGCAGCCGCAGCATGACCTGCCAGATCCGCGCCAGGCTGTGACGTCGCTTCTGCAACTCAGGGGCCGGCGTCACGTCGGCGACCGACGATGGCGGATCGGCGATCGGCAGCGCCTGCGCCGGCAGGCGGGCGGTCTGCGGCACGCGTCCTTCCAGGAATACGACCGGGCGGCGGATCAGGCGGAAGATCACCCATTCGGCCGCGAGGGCGCAGCCGAGCACGAGCGCCAGCTTCCAGGCGATCTCGAACAGGAGGTTGTAGGCCGCCGGATCGTTCGCGGTGCGCATGATCCAGTAATAGAAGGCCGGGAAATGCGTGATCGTCCGCGCCATGCTGGCGATCTCGCTCGAGATCTCGCCGATCTGCTCGGACACCGTGAGCATGAGCTGCGCACCGAGGCCGTCGGCCGCAAGCGGGATCGGCGATTTCGGTTCGGGCGCAGCCTGCTGCGGACCGGACGCATTGGCGATCGCGCGCAGCGTGTCGATCATCTGTGCGCGCTTCTTGTCGTCCTGAAGGGTCTCCAGCGCGCGCTTCGCCTCGTCGGGCGACAGCGCGGCCGCACCCTTGGGTTCCGGCGCGGGCGGCGCGGCGCGAGCCGGGGAGAAAGACGAGATGACAAAGAAGAGCGCTGCGAGAAGCGCCGGGACAAGCTTAGGCGACACGCGGATTCCCTGAAAAATGAATGCGCCTGCGGCGACAGGACCGTCCCCGCCGAAGCACTTGCGTCATGTCGGATGACAGCTATTCGCCGCGACCCTGTGTCGGAAATTGGCCTTTGAGGCGACATTCTCTTGGCATTTGCCGCAATGCAGGATCAGAGCAGGCGCCGTCTCGGCCAGGAGAAACCCCATTCAAACGCTGCGCGCGCGAAGGGCTCGCCCGTCATTCCGGGGTTCGGCCCGGAATGACGGCGAGGAGGAGGAGGAGAGTGAACAGAAGATGGAAATGCATTCGTCGAGGCGGCCTTGGAGCTGCCATCAAACGATGTGATGCAAATTACAGCGCCGGGAAGGTAGGGGCTATGCCTCACTGATGCAGCCCGCTAAACCTTGACCCGGCGTGCCGTTCGCGGTTTGCACCGCTATGCGATAGTCCGAACGAGCTCCATCGCAATTAACGCGGCTGGATTTGCGGAGGTGGTGTCATAGACCTCCCCTTGCTCTGAGGTGGACGTTACGCGTCGCGTATTCCGCGACCGTGGCCATGCTCCTCCTGCGACATAAAACTGTCAAGCGGGATCAATGGCTCTCAAATCACATTTGCTGCAGCGTTCCACATTGTTCCGGCACAGATTGGCCAGCGAAACAGCGGAATAAATCCCTCGACGCAGCGTTGGTGTCGAAGGAGTATTCCATTCCCGCCTCTCCGTCGTTTCAGAAGCCCAGAGATGAAAGTATTGTTTTGCATCCCCGTTCTCGTGACTCTCGTGACCGGATCGGCTTCCGCGCAGACTCCACCGCAGACCTCGACCACGAAGGTCGACGGCACCGACAACGTCTACGTCTTCCGCTACGGCGGACATCAGTCGATGTTCGTGGTGACGCCGCAGGGCGTGATCGCGACCGATCCGATCTCGTATCTGCGGCCCGCGAAGCCCTATATCGACGCGATCAAGGCCGTCACCGACAAGCCGATCAAATACGTCATCTACAGCCACCATCATTACGACCACATCGCCGGCGGCCAGCCCTTCAAGGATCTCGGCGCCACCTTCATCGCGCACCGGCGAGCCAGGGAACGCCTGCTCGAGCTGAAGAAGCAGAAGTCCCTGCTCCCCGACGTCGTGATGCCGGATCAGGTGGTGGACGACAAGAAGAGCATCACGCTCGGCGGCACCACGCTGGAGCTGAACTATGTCGGCCGCAATCATTCCGACAACTCGCTGGTGATGCGGCTGCCCAAGGAGAAGATCGTCTTCGTGGTCGACTTCGCGCCGATCGAGAGCGTCCAGTTCCGCAACATCCCCGACAATGCCTCGCCGCTGGAGTACATCGCCTCGCTGAAGAAGCTGGCCTCGCTCGACTGGGAGCGCGTGATTCCCGGCCATCCCTATGCCGGCGGGCGCTTCGGCACCAAGAAGGACGTCGACGACGACATCGCCTACATGGAGGACCTCTCCGCCGAGGTGAAGAAGGCGGCGGACGCCGGCAAGTGCTTCGACGCCGCGATGAAGGAGGTGAAGCTGCCGAAATACGAGAAGTGGGCGAATTACGAGGCGAGCCTTCCGGCCAATGTCGAGCGCTTCTGCTACTGGTGGGGACGCGGATACTGAGAGTCGGCTTGCCAGGACGCGACGAACTTCGGCTTTGCCCACCCTGCCCGGTCCCCGGCGATGATGGCATCATACCCCTGTTTTGCCCGACGGGTCAAACGGACTTCTTGAAATCCGAACAACACCCCGCCAAGCCATTCATTCCGCTGGCACCGCCTACTGTGCATGGGGTTGTTTTCGTGCTTTTGTCCATTGCCGGCTCAGCGGCCTAAAGAAACATGTCTGCCAGGTCGACCGTCGAGGACTTTCCGATCTGGTCGAAGTTTCGCGCCAGCCAGCTTCGCGCCGCGTCGCGGCCTTCGTCGCGCAGGCGACACAATAGGCTCCATTCGGGATGGAATTGCGTGGCCGTGCCGAGTTGCGACATCAACAGGTCGTTGCCGATCCAATGCATGTACATGCGGCTATGCCTGTCGCTGTCGAGCTCGCCGTCGTCGATCAGCCGCGTGGCGAAGGCGATCGCGCGCATCTCGCGCATCAGGGACGAATTGAAGCTGATCTCGTTGATGCGGTGCAGGACATCGGCCGCACTGGTCGGCAGCTCGTTGCGCCGGATCGCCGTGACCTGCACGATGATGACGTCGTGACTGCCCTTGCGGTAGATCAACGGAAAGATCGCGGGATTGCCGAGATAGCCGCCATCCCAATAATGCTCGCCGTCGATCTCGACCGCCTGGAAATAGGGCGGCAGGCAGGCCGAGGCGAGCACGGTTTCCGCCGTGAGATGCGGACTCTGGAACACCTTGATCTTGCCGCTGCGGACGTTGGTGGCGTTGAGAAACAACTTCGGCGCCTCGGGCGAGGAATTGAGCTGGTCGAAATCGACCACGCGCTGCAGCAGCGCGCGGAGCGGATTGAAATGAAAGGGATTGAGCAGGTTCGGCGGCAGCGTGTGCGTCAGCGTGTGGATGACGGCGTGGACCGGATGATATTCCGGCGGCAGCTTCAGGGCCTGGATCCACTGGTTCAGTGGCGACATCAAATCGTACGCCATGTCCATGCGCGACACTTCGTACCAGAATGCATGCAGGCTCTCCCGCGCCGCCTCCGCGCCTCCGTGCGCCATGCCGGAGGCCATCGCGACCGCATTCATGGCACCGGCACTGGTGGCGCTGATCGCCTCGATCGCGAGCCTGCCGTCCTCGAGCACCTGGTCGAGCACGCCCCAGACGAAGGCGCCGTGCGCGCCGCCGCCCTGGAGCGCGAAGTTGACGTTCTTGCAATTCGTGGTCGTGTGGGCTGTCACTTTGCTTTCTTCTTGCCTCCCGTCCCCTCTTTCTCCAGCGCCTTGCGCACCTGCTCGAACTCTTCCAGCGAAGCCTTGTCGGCACGGGGGAAGCGCAGGTCGAGCTTTTCCAGCGCGGCATTGATCACCGAGCCGATCACGACGCGGGCGAACCATTTGTGATCGGCGGGCACCACGTACCAGGGCGCCTGCGGCGTGGAGGTGTGCCGGACGATGTCCTGGTAGACCGCCTGGTAGCGCGGCCACAGCGCGCGCTCCTTGATGTCGTCCATGGAGAACTTCCACTGCTTGGCCGGATCCTCTAGGCGGTCGAGAAAGCGCTCGCGCTGCTCGTCCTTGGAGACGTTGAGGAAGAACTTCAGCACCACGGTGCCGTTGCGGCAGAGATAGCGCTCGAAGGCCGAGATGTCCTCGAACCGCTCCTTCCAGATGTTCTTGGTGACGAGCTTTGGCGGCAGCTTCTCCCTGGCGAGGATCTCCGGGTGCACCCGCGTGACGAGGCACTCTTCGTAGTGGGAACGGTTGAAGATGCCGATATGGCCGCGCTCGGGCAGCGCGATGACGTGGCGCCAGAGGAAGTCGTGGTCGAGCTCCTTGCTGCCCGGCGCCTTGAAGGCCCTGACTTCGCAGCCCTGCGGATTGATGCCCTCGAAGATCGCCTTGATCGCACTGTCCTTGCCGGCCGCGTCCATGGCCTGGAACACGATGAGCAGCGACCAGCGGTCCTGGGCGTAGAGCTTCTCCTGGAACTCGATCAGCTGCTTCTTGTTGGCGTCGAGAATCGCCTGCGCATTCTCCTTGTCGAGATCGCCCTTCTCGTTGGTCTTGTGGTCCTTGAGGTGAAACTTGCCCGAGCCATCGTAGCGAAATGGCGTGATGTAGCGGTCAAGTTCCTGGGCGAGGGATTTGGACGGCTTCTTGCTCATGAGCGCGGGGCACCTTGCGTTGCGGCTTCAGTCGGTCGAGCAAGCTACCAAGGATGCCCTTGGGAAGGAATATGATGAAGAGCACGAGCAGCACGCCGTAGACGAGGTTGTCCCAGCCGACCGCCTTGGTGCCGAAGCCGATGCGCAGGGTCTCGGCCAGGAGGATGGTGATGATGGCGCCGACGGTCGGGCCGAGCGAGACGAACAGACCGCCGACGATCGCCGCGAACACCATCTGCAGCGACACCGCGATGCCGCTGACCGTGTCGGGGGTGATGAACATCTGGTACTGGCAGTAGATCGCGCCGGCGAGCGCCGTCATCAGCGCGCTGAGCAGCGTGATCTTCAGCTTCTCGGCGGTGACGTCGACGCCGGCCGCGGCCGCGGCGTCCTCGTCCTCAGAAATCGCCTCCAGCGCATAGCGGGCCATGCTGCGGTCGACCCAGTGCCAGACCACGATGCCGAACAGCCACACCGCGAGCGCGATCAGATACCAGGTTGTCTTGTCGTCGAATTGCAGCGCCAGCAGCCTGTTGCCGGACGCGCGGTTCGGGGTGTAGCCGAGCGAGCCGCCCGTATAGTCGCGCGTTGCCGTGATCACCTGGAGCACGATGCCTGACAGCGCTAGCGTCACCAGCACGAAATAATGCCCGGTGATGCGGAAGCGGAAGCAGGGATAGCCGACGATCATCGCCAGCGCGCCGGCCGCCGCCATGCTGATGGGAATGCCGATCCAGGGCGACAGTCCGAGGTGATTCCACAACAGCGCGGTGACGTAGGCGCCAATGCCCATGAAGCCGCCATGCCCGAGTGAGACCAGGCCGAACCGCCCCATCATCGACCACGATGTATAGGCGAACGACCAGATCAGGATCAGCACCAGGATGTGCAGATGATAGGGATCGCGATAGACGAAGGGCAGCGCGACCAGCGCCGCCAGCCCTGCCCCCCATGCCGCAAGCCGCCCCTGCCCCATCATCGGCGCCTCGCAAGCAGGCCCGCGGGCCGGATGAACATCATGACGATGAAGAAGGCGAAGGCGAGCACGTAGCCCCATTCGAGGTCGGAGAACAGGCCGCCGAGCGAGATGATCTCCGCGAACAGGAAAGAGGCGATGAAGCCGCCGATGAAGTTGCCGAGCCCCCCGAGCACGCAGATCAGGAAGGTGATCGGCCCGAAGGAGAGGCCGACGAAGGGATGCACGTCGTATTGCAGCACCAGCAGGCACGCCGCGAGGCCGGCGAGCGCGCCACCGAGCGCGGAGGTGATGAGATAGATGCGCCTGGTGTCGACGCCCATCAATGCCATGATCTGCCGGTCCTGAGAGATCGCGCGGATCGCGGTACCGGTGAAGGTGCGCGTCATGAAGAGATAGACGGCGACCATGCCGACCAGCGCGGCGACGAAGGACAGCAGCCGCGCGTAGCTGAAATTCATGTCGCCGAAGGCGAGCACCGGCAGGCGGATGCCGAGATTGCGGAAGTCGATGCCGAAGGCGACGGTGGCAAAGCTCTGCAGCACGAACAGCACGCCACCTGTCGCGAGCAGCTGGTTGATCGGAGGTGCTGTCAGCAGTGGCGCGATGACGAGGTAGTGCAGCGCCGCGCCAAGCACGGCGACCAGCAGGATGGTGAGCGGGGCGGCAACGAAATAGCTGACGCCGTAATACTGCACCATGAAATACATGGCATACATGCCGATCATCACCAGCTCGGCGTAGCAGATCCAGGTCACGTCGATGACGCCGAAGATCAAATTGAGCCCGAGCGCGAGCAGCGCCAGCACGCCGCCGAGCAGGATGCCGTTGATCACGGCCTCCAGCAGGTAGATGTCGAAAATGTCCAGGAACGCCTGCATGCCCATCACACCCCGAGATACGCTTCCTTGACCGTGTCGCTCGCCAGCATCTCGGCCGAGGTGCCGGACGCGCGGATCGTGCCCGCCTCGATCAGATAGGCACGATCGACCACCTTCAGGACCTGCTGCACGTTCTGCTCGACGATCAGCACGGTCAGCCCGCTGGCGCGGATCCGCTTCACCAGCTCGAACACCTGCTGCACCACGACCGGCGCCAGTCCTGCCGACGGCTCATCGAGCAGCAGCAGCTTCGGATTGGACATCATCGCGCGGCCGATCGCGCACATCTGCTGCTCGCCGCCGGACATCGTCCCGGCCATCTGGTGGCGGCGCTCCTTCAGGCGCGGGAACAGGTCGAACACGATCTCCAGCTGCTCGGCGTAGTGCCCTCGCGCCTCCTTCATGAAGGCGCCCATCTTGAGGTTGTCGTCGACCGTGAGCTGGGGAAAGAGCCGCCGGTTCTCCGGCACATGCGCAATGCCGAGGCTGACGATCTTGTGCGCCGGCGTCGCGATGACGTCGACGCCCTCCATCTTGATCGACCCGCGCGAGGGACGGATCAGCCCGGAAATGACCCGCATCAGGGTGGTCTTGCCGGCGCCGTTGGGGCCGATGACGCCGACGGCTTCGCCGGCCTTCACGTCGAGATTGAGGTCGAACAGCGCCTGGAAGGTGCCGTAGCCGGCATTGACGCCGCGAAGCTCCAGCATCATTGCCCTCCCGCGCGGCGGCGCGCTTCGGCGGCCGCGGCCTGCGTGGTCTCGGCGTCGGTGCCGAGATAGACCTCGATGACGCGCGGATCGCCGGCGACCGCGCTCGGCAGGCCTTCCGAGATCTTCTCGCCATGATCGAGCACCATGACGCGATCCACGACGCGCATCAGGACGCCCATGATGTGCTCGACCCAGATGATGGTGATGCTGAGCTCGTCGCGGATGTTGCGCAGCATGTCGGCGGCCTGGTCCATCTCGGCCTCGTCGAGGCCGCCGAGGCTCTCGTCGGCGAGCAACAGCTTTGGCGCGGTGGCGAGCGCCTTCGCAAGCTCGAGCTTCTTCAGCCCCGCAGCGCCGAGGCCATCGACGCTGGCATGGCGATCGGTCGGCAGGCCGACCATCGCCAGCGCGCGCTCGGCCGCCTCCTCGGCCTTGATGCGGCTGTGGCGTCCCTGGCCGTAGAAGCCAGCGAGCGCGACGTTCTCGAAAATGGAGAGGCGGCGGAACGGCCGCGGAATCTGGAAGGTCCGCCCGATGCCGCGATTTATGATCCGGTGCGGCGCAAGGCCTGCGATCTCGTGGCCCGCAAACAGGATCGAGCCCGAGGTCGGGGCCAGCGTGCCGGAGAGCATGTTGAAGATCGTGCTCTTGCCCGACCCGTTGGGACCGATCAGGCCGAGGATCTCGCCCTGGTCGAGCCTGAACGACACGTTGTTCACGGCGGTGAAGCCGCCAAACCGCTTCACCAGCCCGCTGACTTCCAACACCGGAGCGCTCCGCTATTGGTTGCTGTAGGTGGTGCCCTTGGGCAGCGGCAGCACGGCTTCGCGCTGCGCCTGGCTCTTGGGCCACACCACATGGGACTTGTCGTCGAGATACTGGATCACGACCGGGAACGAGCGCTCGTTCTGGCCCGCCATCGGCGTGCCATCGCCGTAGAACTTGACGCCGAAGCCAAGCATGGTGCCGCCCTCGGGAATGTCGGTATCGAGTGCGGCCTTGCGCAGCGCGTCGGGATCGACCCCGCCATACTTCTTGATGGCGCGCGGCAGCACGTCGCTCATGAACACGTAGGTATTCGAGGCGCCGATACCGACATGGGCCGAGCGGATCGCAACGCCCGGCTTGAGCTTGTCGAACTCCTCGCCGACCATCTTGATGACGGCCGGAAGTTTCGGATCCATGGTCTTCTGGTTGGAGAGCCAGATCGAGATCGGATCGGCGTTGAAGATGTAGGTCGCGTCCGCACCCATGCCCTCCTTGAGCTTCTCATAGACACCGTAGCCGGCGCCATGCCCCATCAGCGCAGCGAATTTCAGGCCCTGCTCGCGAGCCTGCCGCAGTAGCAGCGTGATGTCCGGGTTGTAGCCGGTGTGGAAGATCACATCGGGCTTCGCACGCTTCAGCTTGGTGACGAGCGCCGATAGATCCGGCGCGGTGGCCGAATAGCCTTCCTTGAGCACGACATTGAAGCCGGCCTTCTTCGCGCCGGCCTCGTTGCCCTTGGAGACGTCGACGCCATAGGCGCCGTCCTCGTGGATGATGGCAACGCGCAGGTCCTTCGGCTCCTTGCCGAGCTTGGCGCTGGCATTCTGCGCGATGAAATCCATCGTCATCATGCCGAACTGGTCGCCGCTCGCCTGCGGGCGGAAGACGTATTTGTAGCCCTTCTCGTTGAACACGGCCGACGAGATGCAGGTCGTCATCCACATGAACTTCTTGAGCTGCTCGACGCGCGCGGCAACCGGCACGCATTGCGCCGAGGAGAAGAAGCCGAGCACCATGTCGACCTTCTCCTGCTCCAGCAGGCGGACGGATTCATTGATGGCGATGTCGGGCTTGCTCTGTGCGTCGGCGTAGACCGCCTCGATCTTGTAGCCCTCGACGCCGGACTTGGCGAAATGGTCGAGGATGATCTTGGTGCCGACATAGTTGAGCTCGGAGCCGCCCCCCGCGAGAGGCCCGGTCAGGTCGAAAACGACGCCGATCTTGATCTTCTTGTCCTGGGCCTCGGCCGTAGCCACCAAGCCCGTCGCTGATATCGCGACCACCAGCCCACGTACCAAGCGGGCAGCCATGCGCAGGCGCATCTAAACCTCCCTGGACGATTGTGCATTGCATTCTTGTTGCTTTTGCTTTTTTACCCATCACATGGGCTGCGCGCGGCGATGTCAAGCCTCGCGCTCAGCGCGAGGCGAACTGCTGCTCGACGAAGGCCGTGACAAATCGCGGCATGGCCGGCGTGAGATCGCTCATCCCGCGCACGAGATGAATGGCCGACAGTTCCGGCTCGGTCTCGCGCGCGAGGTTGGCCTCGATCCGGGCGCGGGCGACATCTCCCGGCATATTCAGGTTGAGGATCTGCAGCATTGCAATCGCGGGGCCGGTGACCACGCAATGCCAATCCGGCTCGGCCCGATAGTCGGCCGCGATCAGGCCGGTCTCCTCGGCGAGCTCGCGGGCGACGCTGCCGGGAATGTCGAGCGCGCCCTCCCTGACATCGTCGAGATCCGGCGTGCCCGAGGGGAAATAGATGCGGCCCGCATTGGCGGTGTGGGGCGCCATCTCGCCCATGATGAAGGCCCCGTCGGACGCGCGCAGCGCGCCCATGCCAAAGCCGTTGAACACGGCCTTGTCGGGAAAGCCCCAGTCGCGCCAGGCGAGGAAGCTTGCGAAATCGGTCTCGAAATAGGTCGCGGTAAGATGACCGTCGCTGAACACGGCATCGCGCCCGAGCAGGACGCGGCCGTTCCAGATCTTCGGCCGCTCCCGCTGCTTCTCGGCGAAATGCGCCGCGATCTCGGCGCGCCGTTCCTCCGCGAACGGCCAGACGATCGGCCGCACCGCAAGATCAAGCGTCGTGACGCGATGAATGACCGGTGGTGACGTCATGACGCCTGCTACCACGCCTTCGCGTCGGCTATTTGGCGCTGCCCGTGGTCTTCTTGGCCTGGTCGACGAATCTGTTGGTGAAGGTCTTGCTGACGTCGATCTTGGCGTTCGCCACCTCGGGCGAGCCGACGCTGAACACCGCAAGCACCGCGTCGGCTCCCTTCGGGTCCATCTTGCCGGTCTCGGAGAACATGGGAATCGTGTTCTTCAATGCGGCGAGATAGAGGTCCTTGTTCTTGCCGACCATCTCCTCCGGCATCTTCGCCATGATCTCCTCGGGCGAATGCGAATGGATCCAGGCGAGCGTCGCCAGGATCGCATTGGTCAGCGCCTGCGTCTCCTTCTCGTGGCCGTTGACCCACGCCACCGTCGAGTACAGCGCGCCACCGGGATACTCGCCGCCAAACGTCTCGAGCGTATCCTTCTGGGTGCGGGTGTCGCTGAGGATGCGCAGATCCTTGTGGCTGCCCTGGAGCACGGTCACGGAGGGATCGAGCATCACGGCCGCGTCGATCTGCCCCTGCTCCATCGCGGCGACCGCGGTGGCGCCAAGGCCGACGCCGATCACGGCGGCACTGGTGGGATCGAGCCCGTTCTTCTTCAGCATGTATTTGAGGAAGAAGTCGGTGGAGGAGCCTGGCGCGCTGACGCCGACCTTCTTGCCGGCGAGATCCTTGACCGACTTGATGTCGTTGGTGCGCGAGGGCGCGACCACCAGCACGAGGCCGGGATAGCGGTCATAGACCACGAAGGACTGCAGCTCCTGCTTCTTGGCCGCGAGGTTGACGCAATGGTCAAAATAGCCGGAGACGACGTCGGCGCTGCCGCCGAGCACGGCCTTGAGCGCATCCGAGCCGCCCTTGAGGTCGACCAGCTCGACATTGAGGCCGGCCTTCTCGTACTCGCCGAGTTGCTTGGCCAGCACCGTCGGCAGGTAGCACAGGCAAGAGCCGCCGCCGACCGCGACGGTGACCTTGCTTTGGGCTGCGGCAAGCGAGGTGGTGAGCGTCAGCACGAGCAGCGCGCCGGCGAGCCTTGCAATCGTGTTCTTCATTGGTTTCCTCCGTTCGGCCCGCGGCACCATAGAGCAGCGGGACTGGCTTGAGAAGCACTGCCTAAGTGGGCTGGCCATCGGCCTTTCGGCGCAATAGCATGGCTGAACAAGAACAATTCATGATGGGGAGAATGATCCATGAATCGCCTTGTTGCCGGGCTGTCGCTCGCCGCCGCCTTTGCCGCCGGGTGCGGCGCGAACCAGCTGCTTCGGCCGGCGCTGGCCGCCGAGAACATCACCGCACAGCTCATCCACACCGGCGAGATGGAGGGCGATGCGCTCGGCCCTGCCAACAATGTCGGCTTCCGGTCCAAGATGTTCGCAAGCGCCGACGGCGCCACCATCTCGATCCAGGTCGGCAACGTGCCCAAGCACATGCATCCCAACACCAACGAGATCCAGTACATCCTCGACGGGACCGGGACGATCTGGCTCGGCGACAAGGAGGTCACGGTCAAGCCGGGCGACCTCGTCATCATTCCGAAGGGCACGGCGCATGGCGGCACCAAGCCGATCAGCGGCCAGGTCAAGGCAATCGCCATCAAGACGCCGCCGCAGGCGCCCGACGACACCAAGCTGCTGGATTGAGCTCTTTCACCTCTCCCGCTTGCGGGAGAGGTCGGGGCGAAGGCGCGGGTGAGGGTTCTGTCCTCTGGGAGATTGTCCCATCGTGGAAACACCCTCTCCCCAGCCCTCCCCCGCAAGCGGGGAGGGAGCGTACCTAGCATTTGGCTCGCAATCAGAGTCTGATCTACCCGCGCCCATCCGACGCGGTCGGCCGCCACACCAGGAGACGCCGCTCGACCAGCGTGACGCCGTAATCGATCAGGATGACGAAGGCCGACAGCACGAACATGCCGGCGAACACGCCGGCGACGTCGAACACGCCTTCGGCCTGCTGGATCAGATAGCCGAGCCCCGCCGCCGATCCCAGATATTCGCCGACGACCGCGCCGACCACGGCGAAGCCGACCGAGGTGTGTAGCGAGGAGAACATCCACGACAGCGCCGACGGCCAATAGACGTGCTGCATCAGCTGCCGCTCGCTCATGCCGAGCATGCGGCCGTTGTCGAGCACCGTGCGGCTCACTTCCTTGACGCCCTGGTAGACGTTGAAGAACACGATGAAGAACACCAGGGTCACGCCGAGCGCGACCTTGGACCAGATGCCGAGCCCGAGCCACAGCGCGAAGATCGGCGCCAGCACCACGCGCGGCAGTGCGTTGACCATCTTGACGTAGGGGTCGAACACCGCGGCGACCAGCGGCTGGCGCGCGAACCAGAAGCCGACGAGGACGCCGCCGAGCGATCCGATCACGAAGGCGAGGATCGATTCCGCCAGCGTGATGCCCAGATGCTTCCAGATCACGCCGGACGCGAACCACTTCACGATCTGGCTGAACACGTCGAACGGATTGGAGAAGAAGAACGGCGGCAGCAGGATCTTGCCGAAGACGGGGACGGTCGACAGCACCTGCCACAACACGATGCACACGACCGCGACCAGGACCTGCAGCGCAAACAGCGTCGGGCGCGACATCAGACCGCCTCCGCCGCATGGGTGGACTGCGCGTATCCCTTCATCACCTCGTCCTTCAGCACGCTCCAGATCTCGCGATGGAGCGCGTGGAACTCCTTGTCGAGGCGCACCTCGAAGATGTCGCGCGGGCGCGGCAGGCTGACGCGCCAGTCGCCGATGATGCGCGAGGATGGCCCCGCCGACATGATCACCACGCGGTCGGCGAGCGCGATCGCCTCTTCCAGATCGTGGGTGACGAACAGCACGGCCTTGCGGTCGGCATTCCACAGGTCGAGCAGCAGGTTGCCCATGACCTGGCGCGTCTGCGCATCGAGCGGTCCGAACGGCTCGTCCATCAGCAGGATTTTTGGATCGCGAATCAGCACCTGCGCCAGCGCCACGCGCTTGCGCTGGCCGCCGGAGAGCATGTGCGGATAGCGGTTCGCGAAGGCCCCGAGGCCCACCGAGGTCAGCCATTTCCGGGCCTGCGGCAGCGCTTCAGTGCGCGGTGTGCCCTTGATCTCGAGCCCGATCGCGACATTGTCGAGCGCGGTCTTCCAGGGGAACAGCGCGTCGGCCTGGAACAGGTAGCCGGCCTCCCGGTTCAGCCCCGCGAGCGGCTGGTCGAAGATCCTGACGCTGCCGGCGGCCGGCTTGAGCAGGCCCGCGGCGACATTGAGCAGCGTCGATTTCCCGCAGCCGGTCGGGCCGACGATGGCGACGAACTCGCCCTGCGCGACCGTCAGATGCGCCTTCTCCACCGCCGTATAGACCCGGCCGTCTCCCAGGCGGAACGCGACCTTGGCATCTTCCAGTGCCACTGCCGTGGGCGTTGTCATGTGTTTCCTCCGAACTCAGGCCGATGCCTTAGCCTCTCGCGCGGTCAAGTTCAATCAAGCCGCCAAGCGTGCTACGCATGGGCTTGGCCGTGCTCTTACCCTCCCCTGGAGGAGGAGGGTCGGCTCACACGAGCGCAGCGAAATGTGAGACCGGGTGCGGTGACAGTCTCTCCACAGAGGCGGTGCCCGCGTGGACAGATCACCCCACCCCGCTCGCGCTGCGCGCGATCGGCCCTCCCCTTCCAGGGGAGGGCAAGAGAAAAGCGAGCCGAGCCGCGATGCCTTCCAAGTTGGCGATCAGCTACCAAACGGTCAGCAAGAGCTTCGGCTCCGTCACAGCCGTCGACGGCGTGTCGCTCGACGTTGCCGAGGGCGAGTTTCTGGCCGTCGTCGGCGGGTCGGGATCGGGCAAGACCACGCTGCTGCGGCTCGCGAACCGCCTGATCGAGGCCGATGGCGGCACGATCATGGTTGAGGGCGAGAACGTGCGGAATGTCGATCCGGTCGCGCTGCGGCGCCGGATCGGCTACGTCTTCCAGAGCGGCGGGCTGTTTCCGCACTTAAGCGTCGCCGACAATATCGGGATCACGCCAAGGCTGCTGGGCGAACCAGCAGCGGCGATCGCTGGGCGCGTCGACGAGCTGCTGGAGCTCGTGCAGCTCGACCGCGCATCGCATCGGGATCGTCTGCCCGAGGCACTCTCCGGCGGCCAGCGCCAGCGCGTCGGTGTGGCGCGGGCGCTCGCAGCAAGCCCTCGCATCGTGCTGATGGACGAGCCGTTCGGCGCGCTCGATCCCCTCACCCGCGATGCGCTCGGTGACGACTTTCGCGCGCTGCACCGCAGGCTCAGCCTGACCACCGTGATGATCACGCATGACATGACCGAGGCGATCCTGCTCGCCGATCGCATCGCGGTGATGCGCGGCGGAAAATTGCTGGCGCAGGGCACGCCGGCGGAGCTCTCGAGCAGCCGCGACGATTACGTGCTCGAGCTGCTGCGCACGCCGCGGCGCCAGGTCGAGCGGCTGAATGCCCTACTGCCGAAAAGCGGTGCGGCATGAGCGTCCTCTCCGATCCGCGCTGGGGCGAGGCGCTGTCGCATCTGCCCGATTATCTCGGCAACCATGTGCGGGTGAGCCTTGCCGCGCTCGCGCTTGGCCTCGCCGTCAGCCTGCCGCTGGCGATCCTGACACGCAACCGTCCGGCGCCGCGCGGCATCCTGCTCGCGCTCGCCAGCATCGTGCAGACCGTGCCGGGACTGGCGCTGCTCGCGCTGTTCTATCCGCTGCTGCTCCTTGCGGCTTCGGTCACGCTGGCCTGGTTCGGCATTTCCTTTTCCGCCTTCGGCTTCCTGCCGGCGATGCTGGCACTGGCGCTCTATTCGATGCTGCCGGTGCTGCGCAACGGCATCACCGGCCTCAACGGCATCGATCCGGCGCTGATCGAGGCTGCCAAGGGCGTCGGCATGACCGCACGGCAGTCGCTTGCGATGGTCGAACTGCCGCTGGCACTGCCGGTGATGATGGCGGGCGTCCGCACCGCGGCTGTGTGGGTGATCGGCACCGCGACGCTCTCGACGCCGATCGGGCAGACCAGCCTCGGCAACTACATCTTTGCCGGCCTGCAGACCCAGAACTGGGTGTTCGTGCTCTTCGGCTGCGTCGCCTCGGCCCTGCTCGCGCTCGCCGTCGATCAGCTGCTCGGCCTGATCGAGAGCGGCCTGCGACGCCGCAGCCGCTTGCGCAGCGGGCTCGGCGCGGTCGGGCTCGCGGCACTGGTCGCCGCGACGCTGGTGCCCACCATCGGACGCTCGTCGCAAGGCTATGTGGTCGGCGCAAAAACCTTCGCCGAGCAATATGTGCTCTCGGCGTTGCTGAGAGACCGCCTCCAGGCGGCAGACCTCTCGGCCACGGCGCGGTCGGGCCTCGGCTCCAGCGTGATCTTCGAGGCGCTGAAGGCGGGCGACATCGATCTCTATGTCGATTATTCCGGCACGCTCTGGGCCAACCAGCTGCATCGCAACGACATCAAGCCCCGCGCAGAACTGGTGGCGGAATTGAAGACGGCGCTCGCCAAGGACAACATCACCCTGCTCGGCGAGCTCGGCTTCGAGAATGCCTATGCGCTGGTGATGCCGAGGAAGCAAGCCGAGGCGCTCGGTATCCGCGACATCGCCGACCTCGCCTCACATGCCGCGACGCTGTCGATTGCCGGGGACTACGAATTCTTCTCACGCCCCGAATGGGCGGCGCTGCAGAGGGCGTATGGGCTGCAGTTCGGCGCTCAGCGCCAGATGCAGCCGGACTTCATGTATGCGGCGGTCGCCAGCGGCGAAGTCGACGTCATCGCCGGCTACACCAGCGACGGCCTGATCGCGAAATACGATCTCATAACGCTCGACGACCCCAAACACGCGATCCCGCCCTACGATGCCATCCTGCTGCTCGCCCCGAAGCGCGCAGGCGATGAGCGATTGCAGGCGGCGCTCAAGCCGCTGCTCGGCAAGATCGACATCGCCACCATGCGCGAGGCGAACTTGCGCGCCAGCGGCAATGACGCCAACTCCTCGCCTGATGTGGTGGCGAAGTGGCTGTTGGGAAAGATCAAGCAGTAGGTTCGCGGCAGGTTGACGGTCCGCGACCCGAGCGAGAGGCTACAGCCCCCGGATCATCCCCGCATTGATCAGCAGCCGGTTCAGCCGCCGCGCTTCCGCGCCGTCCTTGCAGCCGTAGAAAAGACCCTTGCAGCGGAGCATGATCGTCTTCTGCTCGGCAAAGGACGGGTCGAGCGGAATGCCGGCGGCTTCCTGGATCACCAGCGGCAGATAGGGGCCGTCGATCGTGTCCATTACTGCCTCGCTCCTGACCGGCTCGAAATTGACGGCGTCGATGGCGTAATAGGTCGCGTAGAGCCGCGGATCGTAGGCGTCGAGCTTCTTGCCGATCGCGCCCTCGTCGAGCCCGGGCTCGAGCAGGTTCGGCGCAAATTCAGGCTGATGATCGCCATAGCGCACGATCAGGAAGGGCTCGCCGGGAAAGGTCTTCTTCAGGCCGGCAACGAACGCCTTGTACTGCTCGGCGCTCATCTCCTGTCGGCGCAGATATTCGTCGATCGACGCCGCATTGCCCGGCGCGCGCCAGTTCGGCAGCAGGTCCGGGCGGAAGCGCGTTTCCCAGGGGAAATGATTGGCGCCGAGATAGATGAAGGTGAACAGCGGCTTGTTCGGCGGCTGCTGTCCCATCAGCTGGAGCGCCTTTTCGTAGAAGAAGCTGTCGGGCTCGACGTCCTTGGCACCGAGATCCTTCGAATCGAGAAAGCGCTCGATGCCGGTCGTCATCTGGAAGCTGCGCGCGCCCATGAAGCCGCCATGGGCGGGATAGAGAGACAGCGTGTCGTAGCCGCAGCGGCGCAGCGCCAGCGGCAGGCCGCGCTCGACGCGGTTCGAGGCAATGCGCGTCACGAAATAGGCGAAGCGGCCGAACGAGCGCGAGGAGAGCCCTGCGAGCACGTTGTATTCGGTGAACCAGCTCGGCCCGCCATTGCTCTCGGCGAGGAACGTGCGCTGCTTGCCGTCCCACGATTTGAAATGATCGCCGTAGCGCGGCGGCACCTTGATGCCCTGCGCGGCGCGGATGTCGAAGCTGGATTCATCGTGGATCATGATGATGTTCGGCCGGCGGCCGGCGGGATGGCAGGCATCGACCAGCGGCATGTCGAGCCGCTCGTTGGTCGCGGCCGCAGACTCCATGAGACCATACTGGATGAAGTCGGAGACCGAACTGACGCCGGAGCGGAAGAATTTCGAGAGATAGCCGTCGTCGTAATAGCCGCGCCAGGCCTCATCCGGACGATAAAGCGAATAGCCGACCAGCGCGGCGAGACAGGCGAGCTTGCAGGCGAGCGCCGGCAGGCGGCGGATGCGGAACGGATCGAGCCACCACAGCGCATACATCAGCGGCAGCGTGACGAGGCCGGCCAGGATCACCGACCAGCGCAAATTCGGGAAGATCGTGAACAGGAACGCGACGGTGTCGCGGTCGATCATCATCAGGTCGATGAAGTTGACGGTCATCTGGACGACGTCGTGCTTGAGCCGCGAGAGCAGCACCAGCAGGACGACCATGGTCAGGGACAGCGCGCCCGACAGCGCCGGGCGCCGCAACAGCGTGATCCAGAAGAAGTTCAGGATGCCCCAGGCAAGAGCGAAGGACAGGCGCGAGCCGAAATCGGTCTCCGTCTCGTACATCAGCGCCAGCGCAGCCAGATGCGGCGCTGCAACGGCGAGCAGCCGCCAGATGCCGAGCGCGGCGACGCTCGCCAGTACGGCGGTCGTGGCAGAAGGACCTGGATTCGGCGCGGACGCCATCGACGGCACGCAACTCTGGTCCGGCGCGGGTATGCGAAGCCGTCTGGCCGGTCCTCGAGACGGCTAGGGCGTCCGGCGCAGCCGGAAACCTGCACCGTGTCATAAAACTGTAACGGAATGGTCAATGACAGGCAACGTGCGCCGCGGCCCGACCTTCGCTTAATGGCGGTGGGTGGCGAAGCGCCGCGCGCCTTGTGCCTCAGCCCTTAACGATCCCCGCGAGGAAAAGGTCGATCACCCCGTCCGCCCACCGCTCGACCTCGCTCTCCCCGACGCCCCAGCGAGGAAACGGCCGCCGAGGTTCATCCGGGCGAAACCGTAGACCAGGGCGCAGCCGGCAATCTGGATGCGCTTGAGGTCGGTCGACCGCAGCAGGCCCTGGGCGGCGCGGCCGAAATAAAGAGCAGGATCCTTAGCCTTGAAGACGCATCGCTTTTGATGAAATCGGGCTTCTGAAAAAGCTCTGAAAACGACGCGATGCCAAGAATGTGGTTTAAGCGTCAGTTCTTGGCGCTCTATGACCGCGCCAACTCGCGAAGAATTTGAATGAAGCAACAATGCTTCGCGCGAGAAGGAAAGAGCGAGACCGCAGTCCGCGATCTCGCTCCACCATGGCCGCGACGGTTTAAGATTTGGTTTGGCGAGTGAAGCTTGTGCTTCGCTCGTCATTCCGGGGCGCGCGTTAGCGCGAACCCGGAATGACGGCGTAGCCGTCAGTTCTTCGACTTGTCGACCAGCGCGCCCTTCTTGATCCAGGGCATCATGTCGCGCAGCTTCGCGCCGACCTCCTCGATCGGGTGCGCGGCGAGCTTGGCCCGGGTGGCCTTGAACGAGGTCTGGTTGACCTTGTTCTCGAGCATCCAGTCGCGGGCGAACTTGCCGCCCTGGATGTCGGCGAGGACCTTGCGCATCTCCTTCTTGGTCTCGTCGGTGATGATGCGCGGACCGGTGACGTACTCGCCGTACTCGGCGGTGTTGGAGATCGAGTAGTTCATGTTGGCGATGCCGCCTTCATAGATCAGGTCGACGATCAGCTTCACCTCGTGCAGGCACTCGAAATAGGCCATCTCGGGCGCATAGCCGGCTTCGACCAGGGTCTCGTAACCGCCCTTGATCAGCTCGACCAGGCCGCCGCAGAGCACCACCTGCTCGCCGAACAGGTCGGTCTCGCACTCTTCCTTGAAGGTGGTCTCGATGATGCCGGCACGGCCGCCGCCGATGGCGGAGGCGTAGGAGAGGCCGAGGTCATGGGCGTTGCCCGAGACGTCCTTGGCGATAGCGATCAGGCAGGGCACGCCGCCGCCGCGCTGATACTCCGAGCGCACGGTGTGGCCGGGGCCCTTCGGCGCGATCATCAGCACGTCCAGGTCGGCGCGCGGATCGAGCAGGTTGAAGTGGACGTTGAGCCCGTGCGCGAACACGAGGGCGGCGCCCTTCTTCATGTTGTCGTGCAGGTGCTCGCGATAGATGTCGCCCTGGAGTTCGTCCGGGGTCAGCATCATGACGAGGTCGGCCCATTTGGCGGCTTCCGCAACTTCCAGCACCTTGAAGCCGGCAGCTTCCGCCTTCTTGGCCGAGGCCGAGCCCTTGCGCAGCGCAATGGCGACTTCGTTGACGCCGGAATCCTTCAGGTTGAGCGCATGGGCGTGGCCCTGGCTGCCGTACCCGACGATGGCGACCTTCTTGCCCTTGATCAGGTTCAGGTCGGCGTCGCGATCGTAATAAACACGCATAGGTCGTTTCCTCGTTCAGGGCCGAAATCGGCCGATGGTCAGTGTCCGAAGGGTGAAATTTGCGGATTTCGGGGGCTGTCTAGAGCATTTTCAGCCCTGAGGGAAACCCGTTTCTGCATGGAAATCCGCGACATCATGCATCCATGAAAACGGGGTAGAGGGAGGCCAGCAGCAGGATCGCCATCAGGATATTGAAGGCGCGGACCAGTCGCTCGGAGGTCAGGATCGGCCGCAATGCAGTGCCGAACAGCGCCCAGACCACGGTCGAGACGGTGCCGACGAGCAGGCTGATCAGGGTCTGGATCACGATGTTGATGGGAAAGTGGGCAATCGCCGCGTAAGCGGTGATGGTGCCGATCACGATCACCCAGCCCTTGGCGTTGATCCACTGGAACATGGCCGCCCCCCAAAACGTCATCGGACCGCGACCGTCTTCCTCGCCCGGCCTGGTCGGACCGGACATGCCGATCACCGCGGCAAGATAGATCAGGTAGACCGCACCGGCGTATTTCAGAATGCCCTGGAGGATCGGATAGGCCAGGAACACTGTGCCAAGCCCGAGGCCCACGGTGGCCACCATGAAGGCAAAGCCGATGACGATGCCGACGATGTGCGGGATGGTGCGGCGGAAGCCGTAGGTCAGGCCGGAGGACAGCAGCATGATGTTGTTCGGCCCGGGCGTGAAGTACATCACCACCATGAAGGCAAGGAAGGCATAGAACAGCGAGTAGGCCATGTTCACCTCACGCCGTCTTCGGCAGGACTTGCGGGCGCTTCGCCAGCACCATCACGGCGATACCGCCGATCACGGTCAGCATGCCGGCGAGGCGCAGCGGGCCGAACCGTTCGCCGAACACGATGCTGGAGGCGGCGGAGCCGACGAAGGGCACCAGCAGCGCGAAGGGCACCACCTGCGCCGCCGGATGGTCGCGCAAGAGACGGCCCCACAGCCAATAGGCAATGCTGGTGGAAATGCCGCCGAGCATCAGCATGCAGAGCGCCGATCTCAGCGACATGTGCGTCAGCGACGTCCAGGTCGAGGCCGGCCCGTTGGCGATCAGCGCCAGCGCGAACAAAGGCACGGCCGAGGCGAGGCACAACCAGGCGAACAGGTCGAACATCGGCACGCCGCGGGCGCGGCGCAGCAGCAGATTGCCGACGGCAAAGCTGACCGGCGAGATCATCAGCACCGCAAAGGCGGGAACGCTGAAATCATAGCCGACGGTGCCGCAGATCATCAGCAGGCCGACCGCAGCCACGACGATGCCCAGCGTCTGCATCGGCGTCGGCCGCTCCCCGAACGCGAGCACGGCAAAGCCGATCGTGAACAGCGCCTGGCTCTGCACGACGACGCTCGTCAGGCCCACCGGGGCGATGCCGTAGGCCTGCGACAGGAACTGACCGAGGAACAGCGTGAAGCTGATCGCGATCAGCAGCGACCAGGCGACCTTCGGCCTGCGGACAAACAGGCACGGCACCGCGGCGATCGTAAAGCGCAACGCCGTCATCAACTCCGGCGACAGCTCGTCGAGCGCGATCCGGCTCGCCAGGAAGGCAAGCCCCCAGATGATCGCCACCATGACGGCGATGAGGATGTCGGCCGGCTTCATTGTTCTTTACGGTTCTGCCTTGTCGTGCAGCCCTGTTTGTTTCGGTCTAGCCTTGCTCGCCGGCTTTCGGTTTCCGCAGCAGATACGTGCCGTGCATCGGCGCGTGGTAGTCGGCCGAGACCAGCGTGAAGCCGACGTCGGTCAGCATCCGCTCCATCACCCAGCCGAAGGTGGAATACTCGTCGCGCATGTGCGCCACCACGCCCTCGCGCGAGAAATCGTGGTTTTTGATCTGAAAGTCGGCCCATTGCTCGACGTCGCGCTCGACGGCGTCAGGCATCGACGCGTAGACGATGTCGCGCAGGTAAAAGCTCGCTCCCGGCTTCAGCGCGCGAAAGATCCGCGACATCGCCACCGCCTTCCAGAAATCCGGCAGGTGATGCAGCGTGAATTCGCTGACGATGAGGTCATAGGACTCGGGTCGATAAGCGAAGCTGAGCAGGCCGGCGGACTGGGTGCGCACCGGCGCCTTGCGATCGCGTGCGTAGATCTCGGCGAGCGCCAGCATCGCCGGCGAGATATCGATGGCGTCGACCTCGGCGCCCATCAGCGCCGCCTCGGTGGCAAGCACGCCATTGCCGCAGCCGATATCGGCGATGCGCCATCCGCGCTGGACCCCGAGCGTTTTCAGCGCGGCGCGCGCACGCAGATCGGCATCGTCATGGTTGTCGTAGATCGACGCCACCGCGGGCTCGATCCCCATCCGGTTCCGCTCGTTGTAATACCAGTCGCGCGCCAGCATGGTTCACATCCCCTCAGGCCCGCGACCGATCGCGGCAACACCCGTGCGCGAGACCTCGACGAGGCCGAGCGGGCGCATCAGGTCGATAAACTGGTTGATCTTGTCCGTATTGCCTGTGATCTCGAACACGAAGCTCTCGGTGGTGGCGTCGATCACCCTGGCGCGGAACGCGTCCGCGAGCCTGAGCGCCTCGACCCGATGCTCGCCCTGCCCGCGCACCTTCACCATCGCGAGCTCGCGCTCGATCGAGCGCTTGGTCTGGGTCATGTCGACGACCTGGTAGACCGGGATCATGCGGTCGAGCTGGTTCTTGATCTGCGCGATCACCATCGGCGTGCCCGTCGTGACGATGGTGATGCGCGACAGATGTTTCTGAGCCTCGGTCTCCGAGACCGTGAGGCTCTCGATGTTGTAGCCGCGACCAGAGAACAGGCCGATGACGCGCGCGAGCACGCCCGGCTCGTTCTGCACGAGCACCGCGAGCGTATGCGTCTCGTTGGGATCGTGGCGGTCTTCGATGAAATAGGCGGATGCGGGCTGGTTCATGGTCGTCCCCTCTTGTCTCTCCGTCACGCCAATGCCGGCGCGTCCGTCCCGACCCAACGGCGGAACAGATCGAAATCGATATTGCCGCCGGACAGCACGAGACCGACGCGCTTGCCCTTCAGCTTGCTCTTTTCCTGCAGCGCCGCCGCCAGCGCGGCTGCGCCGGCACCTTCGGCGAGATTGTGGGTGTCGGTCCAATAGGCGCGGATCGCGGCGGCGACCTCGTCGTCGGTGACCTGCACGATCCGCGCAGCCCCCTTTCGGATCAGCGCGAACGCGTCCTCGTCGGGGATGCGCGTTGCCATGCCGTCGGCGCGCGTGTTGCTGGTCTCGGTCGTCACGATCTTGCCGGCCGCGAACGACAGCGCATAGGACGGCGCTTCCGTCGACTGCACGCCGACGATCTCGGTCTTCATGCCGAGCAGGTCGCGCGCCATGATGCAGCCGCAGATCCCGGAGCCCTGCCCGATCGGCACGTAGAGCACGTCGAGATCGGGTGCGGACCTGAACAGCTCCAGTGCGTAGGTCGCGACACCCAGCACGAGGTCAGGATGGAACGACGGCACCATGTGAAGCCCGGCGAACTGCGCGCGGCGCTCGGCTTCCTCGCGTGCCGCCTGAAAGTCCTCGCCGTGTTCGACGAGCTCGGCACCAAAGGCCTTCATCGCGCGGTTCTTCTCGACCGAGTTGCCGCGCGGCACATAGATTACCGCCGGCACGCCGTGGCGGCTTGCGGCAAAGGCGAGGCTCTGACCATGGTTACCGCGCGTCGCGGAGATGATGCCCGGCGTATTCGGCCGCTCGCGCTTCAGTCGTTCGAGATAGACGAGGCCGCCGCGCACCTTGAAGGCGCCGATCGGCGTGTGGTTCTCATGCTTGACCACGACCTCGGTGCCGAGCCGTTCAGCGAGTAGCGGCCAGCCGCGCGCCGGCGTTGCCGGCACCGCCTGCCCCACGATCGCATGTGCGCGCTCGAGCTCCGTCAGGTCGAACATTGTAGCCCCACGGTCGGTCTGCTCCCTCGCCCCGCTTGCGGGGCCGCGACGAGCTTCGCTCGCGCTGAGAGGGTAGGGGTGAGGGGGAGTCTCCACGGGGACGGTGCCAGCTGGACTCGCGGAGACTCCCCCTCGCCCGGATTGCGCTTACGCGCAATCCGGCCTCTCCCCGCAAGCGGGGAGAGGCGAAGGAAGGCCGCTCGTCGCTGCTGCATCATCGCGCTTACACCAGAGCCTTGCCGGCGGCGAACGCCTTGGCCGTGGCTTCGTCGTTGGCCTGCTCCGGCAACAGCATCTCGTTGTGCGCCTTGCCGGAGGGGATCATCGGGAAGCAGTTTTCGAGCGCGGCGACGCGGCAGTCGAACAGTACCGGGCGCTTGACCGAGATCATCTCCTGGATCGCGCCATCGAGATCGCCCGGCTTGTGCACCTGGAGGCCGACGGCACCATAGGCTTCCGCGAGCTTCACGAAATCCGGCAGCGCCTCGGAGTAGGAATGCGACAAGCGGTTGCCATGCAGCAGTTGCTGCCACTGGCGCACCATGCCCATGTACTGGTTGTTGAGGATGAAGATCTTGATCGGCAGCTCGTACTGAACCGCCGTCGACATCTCCTGCATCGTCATCTGCACAGAGGCGTCGCCCGCGATGTCGATGACGAGGCTATCCGGGTGCGCCACCTGCACGCCGACCGCGGCCGGCAGGCCGTAGCCCATGGTGCCGAGACCGCCCGAGGTCATCCAGCGATGCGGCTCCTCGAAGCCGTAGAACTGCGCGGCCCACATCTGGTGCTGGCCGACCTCTGTCGTGATGTAGGTATCCTTGCCGCGCGTCGCCTCGAACAGGCTCTGGATCGCGTGCTGCGGCAGGATGACGTCATTGCTTTTCTTGTAATAGAGCGAGTTGCGGGCGCGCCACTGCGCGATCTGCTGCCACCACGACCTGATGTCCGGCCTCTTCGCCTCCGCCTTGAACACCTGGAGGATGTCGCCGAGGACGTTGCCGCAGTCGCCGATGATCGGCACGTCGACGCGGATGTTCTTGTTGATCGAAGACGGATCGATGTCGATGTGGATCTTCTTCGAGCCCGGCGAGAACGCATCGACGCGGCCGGTGATACGGTCGTCGAAGCGCGCGCCGACGCACAGCATGACGTCGCAATCATGCATCGTCATGTTGGCCTCGTAGGTGCCGTGCATGCCGAGCATGCCGAGCCAGTTCTTGCCCGAGGCCGGATAGGCGCCGAGGCCCATCAGAGTCGAGGTGATCGGAAAACCGGTGACCTCGACCAGCTCGCGCAGCAACCTGGTCGCTTCGGGGCCGGAATTGATCACGCCGCCGCCGCTGTAGATCACGGGACGCTTGGCGTTCGCGAGCAAAGAGACCGCCTTGCGGATCTGCGTCGCATCGCCCTTGACGCGCGGCGCGTAGGACCGGTGCACGTCGGACTTGCGCGGCGGATGATAGGTGCCGGTTGCGAACTGCACGTCCTTGGGCACGTCGACCAGCACCGGGCCGGGACGGCCCGAGGTCGCAACGTAGAAGGCCTCATGCAGGATCTTGGCGAGGTCGTTGACGTCGCGCACCAGCCAGTTGTGCTTGGTGCAGGGACGCGTGATGCCGACCGTGTCGCATTCCTGGAAGGCGTCATTGCCGATCAGATGCGTCGGCACCTGGCCGGAGATGCAGACCAACGGGATCGAGTCCATCAGGGCGTCGGTCAGCGGCGTCACCATGTTGGTGGCGCCGGGACCGGAGGTCACCAGCGCAACGCCGGGCTTGCCGGTCGAGCGCGCATAGCCCTCGGCGGCGTGGCCCGCGCCCTGCTCGTGGCGGACCAGGATGTGCTGGACCTCGCTCTGCTGGAAGATCTCGTCATAGATCGGAAGCACCGCGCCGCCGGGATAGCCGAAAATGTCGGTCACGCCATGATCGATGAGCGCGCGGACGATCATCGCGGCGCCGGTCATCTGGTTCGGATCGTGGCTCTTGTCGCTCATTGGCTTGCTCCGGATGCGCTGTTGTCAGCGGCTTTGTTCAGTCTGGTTCGGGAAATAAAAAAGGCCCCGAAGAGGGCCCATGCACACCGCCTGTCTTGTGGATGGCAGCTAGCCATCCCCGGCGGTGTACCTCGGTACGACGGCGATGAGGAGTTTGGTAATAATATTACGCATGGCGGGCGCCCGGCTTCCCAAAGGTTGCGCGAAACATAGCGGCCAAAGCTTGGATGTCAAGGCAATGCGGCCGTTCCCGCGCGATTTTGGCAGTGTAGCGGCGTTCCCGGGCTTCGGCGAGAGGTAAATTCGGGAACTCGGCACAAATGCGCGTCAGTCCCGCTCCCGCTCCGCGCTCACCGCCGCCGCGAGCCATCCCCTCGCCTCCTCCGGCTTGACCCATTCGAATTCCGGCAATTGATGCCGGAACCAGGTGAACTGGCGCTTGGCGTAGTGGCGGGTGTCGGCACGGCCGGTCGTGGCGGCCTCCTCCAGGCTGAGTTCTCCGCGCAGATGCCGGATCAGCGCCGGAACGCCGTGGGCCTTCATCGCCGGCAGCAGCGGATCAAGACCGCGGGCGGCGAGCCGCTCCACTTCCCGCAAGGCGCCACCGCCCAGCATGGCATCAAATCGGGCGTCGATGCGGGCATAGAGGTCGTCGCGCTCGGGAGCGAGGAATACCGCGCGAAAACTGTGCCTGGGCAACAGCGGCGGCTGGCCCTCCTGATGCCAGTCGAGCAGCGAGCGCCCGGTCGCTTCGACCACCTCGAGTGCGCGCGCGATCCGGGTGCGGTCGCGCAGGTTCAATCGCCCGGCGGCGCGCGGATCGCGGGCGGCGAGTTCCCCATGCAGCGCCTCGACGCCGTTCCGCTCCAGCCGCCCCCGCACGTCCTCGCGCACCTCGGCGGGGATTGGCGGCACCACGGAGAGGCCGGTCGTCAGCGCCTTGAAATAGAGCCCGGTGCCGCCGATGAAGATCGGCAACCGGCCTTCGGCCCGCGCCTCCTCGAGCGCCTTCGCAGCATCCACGACCCAGCCCCCGGCCGAGAAATTCACGGCCGCATCGACATGGCCGTAGAGGCGGTGCGGAACGCGCGCCTCATCGCCATGGGTCGGACGTGCCGTGATGATGCGGAGGTCGCGATAGACCTGCATGGAATCGGCATTGATGACAGTGCCGCCGGCGCTGAGCGCAAGCTCGAGCGCCAGCGCTGACTTGCCGCTGGCGGTCGGGCCTGCGATAAGCACGGCCTTGCTCGAATGCCCCTCACTCACGAAAACCTCAAATGTCGCTCGTCGCCACGCTGATCTGCCACCCTGACAACCCCGCGCTCGACTCTACCATCGTCGACGGCGCTCGCGCCGTCCTGCCTCAGGCAGCTCCCGCGCACTGGCTGTTCGACGGGGTTGCCGTCGACATCCCCTTCGGCGCCGACAGTAACCTCGAAGGCGACCGCCACGCCATCGAGCAGCGGTTGCGCGAGCTTCGCGGCGACCTGCCGATCGACATCGTCGTGCAGCCTGCGCGCTTCCGGCGCAAGAAGCTTTTTCTCGCCGACATGGATTCCACCATGATCGGCCAGGAATGCATCGACGAGCTCGCCGACCTCGTCGGGATGAAGGCCCATGTGGCCGCCATCACCGAGCGCGCGATGCGCGGCGAGATCGAGTTCGAGCCGGCGTTGCGCGAGCGCGTCGCACTGCTGAAGGGCCTTCCCGCCAGTGTCGTCGACGAGGTGCTGGACAAGCGCATCACGCTGACGCCGGGCGGCCCTGAGGTGGTGGCGACCATGCGCGCGCACGGCGCCTATACCTGCCTCGTCTCCGGCGGCTTCACGCTGTTCACGAGCGCCGTCGCCGCCAAGATCGGCTTCCAGGAGAACCGCGCCAACGAGTTGGTCGTGCGCGACGGCAAGTTCACCGGTGAGGTCAAGGAGCCGATTTTGGGCCGCGCCGCGAAGCTGGCGACGCTGGTTGATTTGATGGAGTCCTTCGATCTCGACGACGTCGACTCGGTCGTGGTCGGCGATGGCGCCAATGATCTGGCGATGATCCAGGCGGCCGGGCTGGGCGTGGCCTATCACGCCAAGCCGGCGGTGGCAGCGGCCGCAGCGGCGCGGATCGACCACGGCGATCTCACCGCGCTGCTCTATGCGCAGGGGTATCGGCGCGACGAGTTCGTCGAGAAGTAGCCTCTCCCGTCTTCTCTCGCCACCCGCTCGGCAGCCGTCGGGTAGGAAAAGGCGCGCTTGCGCCGTGCCCGCCACCCTTGCTGCAACGGTGGAAGGCGGGCACGCTTCGCTTTGCCCACCCTGCGGGACCGTGCCTCGACTACTGCACGCTCAGCGCCACGAAGCGCAGCTCGCCGTCGGCGTTCGAGACCAGCAGCAGCACCGACTTCTTGCCGTCCTTCTTGAGCTGGTCGACGCGCTTCTGGATATCGGCACCGCTGGAGACCGCTTCCTGGGCGACCTCGACGATGACGTCACCGGCCGAGAGGCGCTTTTCGGCGGCATCCGAATTGGCCTCGACATTGGTGACGACCACGCCCTTGACGCTCTCCTTGATCTTGTAGCGCGTGCGCAGGTCCTTGTTCAGCGCCGCGAGATCGAGACCGAGCGCCTTCTGCGTCACCGGCTTCTCGGGCGCCGGCTCGTCGGTCTTCACCGCGGCCTGCACCTTCTCGGGATCCTGCAGGCGGCCGAGCGTGACCTTCTTGGTCTCTTCCAGGCCCTTGCGGATGATGACGACGTCGACCTCCTTGCCGACCGCGGTATCGGCGACGACGCGGGACAGGTCCTTCGGGTCCTTGACGTCCTTGCCGTCGAACTTGACGACGACGTCGCCGGGCTCGATGCCGGCGGGCTTGGCCGGGCCCTTGTCATCGACGCCGGCAACCAGCGCGCCGCGCGGCGGCTTGATGTTGAGGCTCTCGGCGATCTCGTCGGTGACGCCCTGGATGCGCACACCCAGCCAGCCGCGGCGCAGCTCGCCGAACTGGCGGAGCTGGTCGACGACGCCCGCGACCGTCTTCGACGGCACGGCGAAGCCGATGCCGATCGAGCCGCCGGAGGGCGAGATGATCAGGGTGTTGACGCCGATGACATCGCCTTCGAGGTTGAACAGCGGGCCGCCGGAATTGCCGCGGTTGATGGCCGCGTCGGTCTGGATGTAGCTGTCATAGGGACCGGAAGAAATGTCGCGGTTCTTGGCCGAGACGATGCCGGCCGTCACCGTGCCGCCGAGGCTGAACGGGTTGCCGATCGCGACCACCCAGTCACCGAGGCGCAGCTTGTCGCTGTCGCCGAACTTCACCGCGACCAGCGGCTTGGTCGGCTTGAACTTCAGCACCGCGAGGTCGGTCTTCTTGTCGACACCGACCAGCTCCGCCTTGATCTTGGTGCCGTCGTTGAGGATGACGTTGATCTCGTCGGCATCCGCAATGACGTGGTTGTTGGTAACGACGACGCCCGACGTGTCGATGATGAAGCCGCTTCCGAGCGAATTGGTCTTGCGCGGCGGGCCGCTGCCATTGTCGCCGCCCTTGCTGCCGCCACCGGGGCCGCGGCGGTTCTTGAAGAAGTCGTCGAAGAATTCCTCGAAGGGCGAGCCGGGCGGCAGTTGCGGCATGGTGTTGGCGCCGCTCTTGGCCTCGACGGTCTGCGAGGTCGAGATGTTGACCACGGCGTCGATCACCTTCTCGGCGACGTCGGCGATGCCCTCCGGTCCGCGCGCCTGAGCCGGGGTGCCGAGCGCGCAGAAAGCACTGACGGCGAGCGCGGCCAGCCCAATTCGCACACCATGGCGCAAGCGGGTTGGGGCAATGATGGCAGCGGTCATTGTGATCTCCAGAGAATAAGGATTCGGCGCCAGACTGCGCTCGAACGGGGGCATGGCGCAAGCGCGGACCTTAACGGGTGTCAACCACCCGCATAATATGGCGAAAACCGGCTTCTCGCCTTCACTTTGGCGTTGGCTTTGCGGCTAAATCGGGCGACGCATAACCCAGATCAGAATCAGGCCGGCGACGGCCGAACCGATCCCCACCGCCCGCAGGACGTGGTCCGGAGTGGCCATCGCACTCTTCATGGCCTTGCGCATCCAGTTTGGACTTGCCGCAAACATCAAGCCTTCCAGCACGAACAGGATGCCTAAGCCGATGAGGAAGTCGGCGAACGCAATGGACCTCATCGGATTGGAACCTCCCGTGATGCTGTTCTTGTCGGAACGAAGGGCGGCCAGAACGGCCGCCCCTGTCTAGCTTAGGGCTTCGCCGGCGGCGCGTCGGCCGTCTTGCCGGCCGGGCTACCGAAATACCGGAAGAAATCCGAATCCGGCCGCAGCAGGAAGCGGGTATCGTTCGACTTCAGCCCGTTCTCATAGGCCGTCATCGACCGATAGAAGGCGAAGAAGTCGGCATCCTTGCCGTAGGCTTCGGCGAACAGGCGGTTGCGCTCGGCATCGCCGACGCCGCGCGTCTGCTCGGCCTGCGACCTCGCTTCGGCCTCGATCACGGTCGCCTCGCGGTCGGCCTTCGAGCGGATCTCCTGAGCCTTCTGGCCGCCCTGCGCGCGGAACTCGGCCGCCTCGCGCTCGCGCTCGGTCTTCATGCGCAGATAGACCGCCTGGCTGTTCTGCTCCGGCAGGTCGGCGCGCCGGATCCGGACGTCGACGACCTGGATGCCGTAGCCGTCGGCCTCGCGATCGAGCTGGTCGCGGATGCGCAGCATCAGCTTCTCGCGGTCGTCGCGCACCACGTTGATGAAGGTGACCTCGCCGAGCACGCGGCGCAGCGCCGCATTCAGGAGCGTGGTGAGCTGGATGTTGGCGGCCTGGATCGAGCCGACGCTCTGATAGAAGCGCAGCGCGTCCTTGATGCGGTAGCGCGCGAAGGCGTCGACGACGAGCCGCTTCTGGTCGGACGCGATCGCTTCCTGCGACGGGTTCTCCAGATCGAGAATCCGCTTGTCGATGTTGATCACCGAATTCCACGGCGCCTTGAAGTGCAGGCCGGGATCGGTGACGACGTCGACGGGCTTGCCGAACTGGAGCACGATGGTCTGTTCGGTCTGCTGTACCGTGAACAGCGACATGTAGCCGACGACCACGACGACCAGGAGTCCGAGCAGCGTGACGATGCCTGTGACCGGAGACCTCATCGGTTGCCTCCGCTCGACTGCTGGCCGGCGGCAGGCGGCCGCCTGGTCGTCAATTCATTGAGAGGCAGATAGGGCACGACGCCCTGGCCGGAGGGGCCGCCGTCATAGACGAGCTTGTCCGCGCCGCCGAGCACGCGCTCCATCGTCTCGAGATAGATCCGTTCACGCGTCACGTCGGGCGCCTTCTTGTATTCCTCGTAAACTTTGAGGAAGCGCGCGCTCTGGCCCTTGGCCTCGGCGACCGCCTGCTCCTTGTAGCCTTCGGCGGCCTGCAGGATCTGCGCCGCACGTCCGCGCGCCTGCGGCACGACCTGGTTGGCGTAGGTCTGTGCTTCGTTCTGCAGCTGCTCGAGATTGGCACGCGCCGCCTGCACGTCACGGAAGGCGTCGATCACCTGCGCCGGCGGGTCGACCTTCTGCATCTGCACCTGGGTGACGAGAATGCCGGCGCCGTAGCTGTCGAGCGTCTTCTGGATCAGCTCCTGCACGCCCTGCTCGATCGTGGTGCGAGCGCCGGTCAGGATCGGCTGGATCTGCGAGCGGCCGATCACCTCGCGCATCGCGCTCTCGGCCACCGCCTTCACGGTGCCTTCGGGGTTCTGGATGTTGAAGAGGAAGTCGCCGACGCCGCCCGGGTCCGGCTTGATGCGCCACAGCACGGTGAAGTCGACATCGACGATGTTCTCGTCACCGGTGAGCATCAGGCTCTCCTCCGGCACGTCGCGGATGGAGCGGCCGCGCCGCGCCGGATCGTCGATCAAGGTCATGCCGATGGAGATGGTGTTGACGCGCAGCGCCTTCGGCAGCAGCACGGTCTCGATCGGATAGGGCAGATGATAATTCAGGCCGGGGTCCACGGTGCGGACATGCTTGCCGAAGCGCAGCACGACACCGCGCTCTTCGGACTGCACGCGGAAGAAGCCCGACAGCAGCCAGAACGCGATGATGAGCAGGATGATCAGCGTGATGCCGACGCCGGAGAAATAGCCGCCCGGCATGATCTGCTGAAGGCGGTCCTGGCCGCGCCGCAGAAGATCTTCCAGATCCGGCGGCCTCGGCCCGACCGGTTGCGGGCCTGTGCCCCATGGTCCTTTCGGACCCGAGCCCCATGGGCCACCGCCCTGATTCTTCCACGGCATTCGACGCTCTCCTCGGCAGGGTGAGATGCCCCTGCCCGCTTTGTCCGGTCCGGCTTTATAGGGGACAGGCAGGTCCCTTACAACGCGGCCTTGGCCGCCTTTCGAGCTAAGCCCGAAGGCAGAAAAGTCAATGTTAACATTGCCGAATGCGGTTAACGGGGCGACCGCCGACGATATGTCACATAGGAGAAGTCGGCGCTGTCGTCGGGGCCGGCAGGATGACGGACGCGCGCCATCTCGTCCCATTCTGCCTTGTCGATGTCGAAACGGGTGTCGCCGTCGGGCCGCGCATGCACTTCGGTGATTTCGAGGCGACCGGCACGATCGAGCCATTGCCGATAGATCTCGGCGCCGCCGATCACCGCGATCTCGGTGACCGAACGCCGCAGGGCATCACCGCGCGCGACCGCCTCCGCATCCGCAGCCGAGGTCGTGACGACGGCTCCTGCGGCGCGATAAGCCGCATCGCGCGTGATGACGATGTTGGTACGCCCGGGAAGCGGACGAGGCAGGGATTCGAAGGTCTTGCGGCCCATGATTATGGGCTTGCCGATCGTGAGCGCCTTGAAGCGCGCCATGTCGGACTTCAAGCGCCACGGGATCGCGTTGCCGGCGCCGATGACGCCGTTTTCCGCAATCGCAACGACGAAGACGATCTCCATCAGGACTTGCTCCCGGCGAGCCGCGTCAGCGCAGGACCGGTGACGCGGCACAGTGTCCAGTCGTCCATCATCACGGCGCCCAGCGACTTGTAGAATGCGATCGACGGCGCGTTCCAGTCGAGCACGGCCCATTGCAGCCGCGACCAGCCGTTGTCGACGCATTCCTTCGCCAGATAGACCAGCAACGCCTTTCCGAGGCCCTTGCCGCGATGCGACGGCCGCACATAGAGATCTTCGAGATAGATGCCGTGGCGGCCGCTGAAGGTGGAAAAATTGGCGAACCACACCGCAAAGCCGACCGGCTCGCCGTTCCACTCGGCGATCGCGCAATAGAGTTGCGGCCTCTCGCCGAACAGCGCCTCCGCGATGTCAGCCTCGGTCGCCTCGAGCTCGTGCGACAGCTTTTCGTACTCGGCAAGCTCGCGGATGAAAGCAAGAACGAGCCCGGCTTCGCCGGAGCGCGCGCGGCGGATGTTGACCGACATCGCTTTAAAGAGCCCGCATGATCATATCGGAAAACCGCTGCACACTTTTCCGGATCATGCGTTAGACCGCGACTTCCGCCTTGATGTGCGGATGCGGATCGTACCCCACCAGTACGAAATCCTCGTAGCGGAAGGAGAAGATATCCTTCACGTCAGGATTGATCCGCATCACCGGCAGCGCGCGCGGTGCTCGCGTGAGCTGAAGCCGCGCCTGCTCGAGATGGTTGGAGTAGAGATGGGTATCGCCGAGCGAGTGCACGAAGTCGCCGGGCTTCAGGCCGGTGACCTGCGCGACCATCATGGTGAGCAGCGCGTAGGAGGCGATGTTGAAGGGCACGCCGAGGAAGACGTCGGCCGAGCGCTGATAGAGCTGGCACGACAGCTTGCCGTTCGCGACGTAGAACTGGAACAGCAGGTGGCAGGGCGGCAGCGCCATCTTCTCGACATCCGCCGGATTCCAGGCGGTGACGATCAGCCGGCGGGAATCCGGGGTGCGATTGATCATGTCGACGACATTGGCGATCTGGTCGATGCTGCGCCCGTCGGCGGTGGGCCAGGACCGCCACTGATGGCCGTACACCGGGCCGAGATCGCCATTGGCGTCCGCCCATTCGTCCCAGATGGTGACGCCGTTGTCGCGCAGATATTTGATGTTGGTGTCGCCCTTCAGGAACCACAACAGCTCGTGCACGATGGCCTTCAGCGGCAGGCGCTTGGTGGTCAGCATCGGGAAGCCGGCCGACAGGTTGAAGCGCATCTGGTGGCCGAACACCGACAGCGTGCCGGTGCCGGTCCGGTCGGTCTTTTCGGCGCCGTCTGAAAGAATCCGCTCGAGCAGGTCCTGATATTGGTGCATGTGCGATAGAGCCTTTGGGGAAGCGGCGAACTTAACCGCCACCCCCGCGCTGCGACAGCGGCGATTCGCTGGTCCCACAGATTATACAAGGAAAAGGTGAGCGTTCCCGCGGCAAACGACAAGGGGCGGAACTCAGCGTCCCGGCCCTCCCTATCGACCTGAAAGTGCTGGCTAAGTTGCCGGCTTGAGCACCGGGCTCCATTTGGCGATTTCGTTTTTGACGAGGGTCGCCAGCGCCTCCGGCGTCCGGTCCTTGGGCGCCGGGATGACGCTGCCGAGCTCGAGCAGGCGCTTCTTCACGTTTCCGTCGTCGAGCGCCTTGATGGCTGCGGCGTTCAGGCTTGCGATGATCGCGGGCGAAGTTCCCTTGGGCGCGAACATCGCGTTCCAGGCCTGGGCGTGGAACGCAGGCAGCCCCGCTTCCGTCGTGGTCGGCACGTCCGGCAGCGACGGATTGCGCTCAAGCGTTGCGATCGCATAGGCCTTGATGGTACCGGCGTTGATCTGCGGCACGGCATTGACGATCTGGTCGCACATGTAATCGACCTGGCCCGCCACCAGCGCATTCATCGCGGGGCCGGTGCCGTTGAAGGGCACGCCAACGGGCTTGACGCCGAGGATGGAGTGCAGGAGCTCGCAGGAGACGTGCGAGACCGAGCCGACGCCGGCATGCGCGGCGTTCACCTTCTCGGCATTGGCCTTCACGTAAGCCACGAAATCCTTGAGATCCTTCGGCGGAAGGTCCTTGCGCGCGAGGATCAGGATCGGTGTGCCCGCGAGCAGCGCGATCGGCTCGAAATCCTTTTCGGGATGATAGGCGAGCTTCGGATAGAGCGGCACGGACGCCGCATGCGTGCCCATATGCCCGGTGATGAGCGTATAACCGTCATTGGCGGCACGCGCGGCGCGCGTGGTGGCGGTGGTGCCGCCGGCGCCGACCACGTTCTCGATGATGATGCTTTGGCCGAGCGTCTGCGCCATGTGTGCGGTGACGATGCGCGAGATGACATCGGTCGGCCCGCCGGCGGCGAACGGCACGATCATGGTGATGCTGCGCGTCGGATAGTTTTGCGCCTTCGCAGGTGCGACAATGGCGCACAGCGATGCGAGCGCGGCAGCACATGCGCCCGTAGCAAGCGCGCGAAGAGAGGTCATGTCGTTTCCCCGGAACACAAACAAAATGCCGGCCACGAGGGCCGGCATTTTCATGTCACGAAGACATTACATACGTCGATTCGACTTCCGAATGCGGCGCGCGGACGCAGGGCGCAGCGATCAATTCTCGGACTCGGTAAACACCTCGTCGCGCTTTGCACGCAGCACCGGCAGCACCGTGAGGATCAGCAGGCTCGCTGCGACGGCCAGCAGCACCGCCGACAGCGGACGCGTCAGGAACACGCTCCAGTCGCCGCGCGAGATCAGCAGCGCACGGCGCAGGTTCTCCTCCATCAATGGTCCCAGCACCATGCCGAGCAGCAGCGGCGCCGGCTCGAAATCGTGCTTGATCAACCAGTAGCCGACGAGCCCGAACACGCCGGCGAGGATGACGTCGACGGGCGCGTTGTTCACCGAGTAGATGCCGATCGCGCAGAAGATCACGATCGAGGGGAACATCAGCCGGTAGGGCACGCGCAACAGGCGGACCCAGATTCCGACCAGCGGCAGGTTGATGATGATCAGCATGAGGTTGCCGATCCACATCGAGGCGATCATGCCCCAGACGAGATCCGGCTGCTTCTGCATCACCTGCGGACCCGGCACGATGCCGTGAATGGTCATCGCGCCGACCATCAGCGCCATCACCGCGTTCGGCGGGATGCCGAGGGTGAGCAGCGGGATGAAGGAGGTCTGCGCCGCGGCGTTGTTGGCGCTTTCCGGCGCCGCCACGCCCTCGATCGCACCGCGGCCGAACCGCTTCGGATCCTTCGCGAGCTTCTTCTCGAGCGTGTAGGCCGCAAACGAGGCGATGACGGCGCCGCCGCCCGGCAGAATGCCGAGGATCGAGCCGAGCACGGTGCCGCGCAGGATCGGCGGCGTCGAGTCGACCAGGTCCTTCCTGGTCGGCATCAGGCCGGTGATCTTCTGCTGCACGAGGTCGCGGTTCATCTCGGCGCCGGCGTCGAGATTACGGATGATCTCGGCGAAGCCGAACACCCCCATCGCCACCGTTGCAAAGCCAAGACCGTCGGCGAGTTCCGGAATGTTGAAGGCCATGCGCGAGGCACCGGTCTCGATGTCGGAGCCGACCATCGAGAGCAACAGGCCGAACACGATCATAGCGATCGCCTTCAGCACCGAGCCCTTGGCCAGCACCACCGCGAAGATCAGGCCGAGCACCATGAGCGAGAAATACTCCGCCGGGCCGAACGCCAGCGCGAGCTTTGTCAGCGGCGCGCCGAGCACGGCAATCAAAACGGTCGCGACGCAGCCGGCGAAGAACGAACCGATCGCCGCGATCGCCAGCGCCGGGCCGGCGCGGCCCTGCTTGGCCATCTGATGGCCATCGATGGCGGTGACGACCGATGTCGCCTCGCCGGGAATGTTGACCAGGATCGACGTGGTCGAGCCGCCATATTGCGCGCCGTAATAGATGCCGGCGAGCATGATCAGCGCGCCGACCGGCGGCAGGCCGAAGGTGATCGGCAGCAGCATTGCGACCGTCGCAATGGTGCCGATACCGGGGAGAACACCGACCAGCGTGCCGACGAGGGCACCGATCAGGCACATCAGCAGGTTGATGGGAGAGAGCGCGACGGCAAAGCCGTGAGCGAGGTTGGCAAAGATATCCATCACGCCCTCACTGGATCAGGAAACGCGGAAACATCGGCATCGGCAACCCGAGCACGTAGGGGAACAGGATCGCACAGCCGAGCGTCAGGCAGGCTCCGACGATGGCGGCCTCCAGCCAGCGCGTCTCATGCGACCCTGTCGCTGCGATCATGAAGCTCGCGAAGGCAGTGACCACGAGGCCGAGCGGCCGGATCGCCAGCGCGAAGAACAGGATTGCGACCATCACGAACAGCGGGCCGCGCCAGGAATAATGCGCCATCGACGGCCCGTCGGCCAAAAGGCCGCTCAGGGCGATGGCGGCGGACAGGGCGACCAGAAGCCCGCCGAACATCCGCGGCGCGGTGCCCGCGCCGAAGGAGAAGCCGCGCATGCCCTGCAGATCGCTCGACGCCCACAGCGCGAACAGCGCGACCGCCATCAGAATGACGCCGCCGACATAGTCCTGTGCCGACCGGATGGTCATGAACAGCGTGACGATCGCCACCGCGAGGATCGGATAGGAATAGATCAGCGCCAGCAGCACATCGGAGGACGCCTTCTTGCTCTCACCGCCGGCCGCTCCGATCAGCGCTGCGGGAGCACCCGCGACCAGCGCGGTGGCGTGGCTGATCAGGACGGTCGCCGGGCCGCGCCCCGCGCCCCAGCCGAAGAGGGTCCCGATCGACCAGATGAATTCGAAGATCTGCGGCGCTATCGCCAGCAGGCAGAAACCGATCACCATCCTGGTGTTTCGGGTGGCTGTCGCTGAGTGGCCCATCGTCTCGGCCATGCATGTCTCCTCCGCGACCCGTAAGTCACGAGCACTGTTATTCTAAATCGGCTGGAAAGGGATCCCCGGGCCGCAGCCCTGCCTAGCGATTTTCATCACACAATGCCAGCAAAACCCAACAGGCCGCCGGCGAGCAAGAGCCAGAGCGGATGGATGCGCGAGACCGATGCGATCACCGCAACCATCGCGGTCAGGAGCACTGCAGCAATCGTCCGGTCAGTCGACTGCGCCAGGATCAGGGCACTCGCCGCCATCAATCCGATCGAGAGCGGAACCAGCGCAGCCTGGATCAGGGCCGGCCAGCGCGACTGTCCGGGCCGATTGAGGAGACGGCTGACATGATAGGCAACGAGCGCGGTCGGCAGGCACATCGCCAGCGTGGCCGCGAGCGCCCCGGGGATGCCGGCAACCGCATAGCCGATTAACGTCACGATTAGCACGTTCGGACCTGGCGAGAGCTGCGCGATCGCATAGGCATCGGCGAACTGTTTGTCGGTCATCCAGTGATGCACGTCGACCGCGATGCGATGCATCTCGGGCACCGCCGCGGCGGCGCCGCCAACCGCGAACAACGACATCAGGCCGAAGGTCGAGATCAGCGTCCACACCGGGCTCTCGGCGTTCACGCTGCTACCTTCCGCCGCAGGAGGGAGGTGGCGCCGATGCTCACGGGGATTGCGACCAGCAGCACAGCCTGCAGCGGCAGGCGGACCACGCCGATGGCGAGGAAGACGCCGAGCATCAGGATCAGCGCGACCGCCTCCATACGCTTCAGGAGCGGCGTCATCATGCGGAAGACCACTGCGATCAACAGGCCGACTGCGGCGCAGGAGATGCCTGCGAGGATGCGACGCAGCACCTCGAGGTCGCCGAACCGGGCATAGGCGATCGCGAGCACGATCATGACCAGCGTCGGCGGCAGCAGCAGCCCGGCAAAGGCGGCGACACCTCCGGCGATCCCCCGCAGCCGCGCACCAAACACCATCGACAGATTGACGATGTTGGGCCCGGGCAGGAAGTGGCAGAGCGCGAAGGTCTCGTTGAACTCGTCCGCCGTCATCCAGCGGTGCTGCTCGACGATCGCCCGCCGCGCAAACACCAGGACCCCGCCGAAACCGGCCAGCGACATCCGGGCGAAGGCCGTGAACAGCGCACCGAGGCTAGGCGGAGGCCCGCTCAGTGCGGCGCGATCCGGCTCTTGGGCGGCCGGTACTGAATCGGTGGACATCTCAGGAGCTTAGAACGGTAGCCGCTGCGCGGCCAAGATCCGACCGCCGGCGAACCGGAACCTATCCAAAGGGAACCGCGGATCGCTGCTCGAAACCTCTGTTTTTTGAAACCTTTGCCCCCTATATTGGGGGTGCTGGTTCGCCGGCTATGGAAATAAACGGTCGTCGCAATAAACCATTCGGACCCGGGGGCGGTACCCGGCGCCTCCACCAAAGCCCACATCGGGCAGGCCCTGAAAGCGGGCTTTGGCGGGGGCGAAATAGGATCGACGAGGGCGTAAAGGGCGTACTTTTTCCCGGTATTGTTCCGCCGTTATCGGGCTACTGCAATAGTTGCCAACGACAACTTTGCTCCGGTTGCTCAGGCTGCGTAACGCAGTTTGAAAGACCACTCTAAAGTCCTAGCGGGTTAAGCTCCGCTAGGCGGGGTTCGGAGGCACCTGGCAACAGAAGCCTCCACTTACCTCTCATTTCCTCCCCTGCGGGGGACTCCTGCTGACCCGTCAGGCGCGATACTATGCGGCTTGGCGAGTCGGGCCGGCAGGGCCCAACTCCTGGAATGCGACAGGACCACCATGGCGACCGATCATATCCGATACGATGTGCTGGCCCGCGACGCGCTGCGCGGCGTGCTGCGGAAGGTGCTGACCGACGCCGCGGCCCATGGCCTGCCCGGCGAGCACCATTTCTTCATCACCTTCGTGTCGAAAGCCGAGGGCGTGAAACTGTCGTCGCGGCTGCTGGCGCAATATCCTGAAGAGATGACGATCATCCTCCAGCACCAGTTCTGGGACCTGACCGTGCACGAAGACCGCTTCGAGGTCGGCCTGTCCTTCGGCGGCATTCCGGAACGGCTGGTGGTGCCGTTCAGCGCCATCAAGAGCTTCCTCGATCCGTCCGTGAAATTCGGACTCCAGTTCGACACCTCCGATGTCGCCGAGGTCGCGCCGGAGAATTTGCCGGCAACGCCCGCTCCATCGGCTGTCGCCGTGCCGGCGCCGGCTGCTGAAACGGCAGAGGCCACGGAAGAGCCGACGCCGCCGAGCCAGGGCGGCGCCGAGGTCGTGCGGCTCGATCGTTTCCGCAAGAAATGATCCAGGTTGGGCCCGCCCCCGTCGCGCCCGGCCAAACTCGCTATATAGAAGAGCACATGAAGAAGCCGCGCGGCATCTCGCGCGGCAGAATGGATGTGCTCATGGCCAAAGCTTCCCGCGCGAAGACCGCCCACCCCGCAACCCGCATCGAGACTGACAGCTTCGGTCCCATCGAAGTGCCCGCCGATCGCTATTGGGGGGCGCAGACCGAGCGGTCGCGCCAGAATTTCCGCATCGGCACGGACCGCATGCCGATCGCGCTCGTGCATGCGCTCGGCATGGTCAAGCTCGCTGCCGCGCAGTCCAACCTCGAGCTCGGGCTGCTCGATCAGCGCCGCGCCAACGCCATCATCCGCGCCGCGCGCGAGGTGATCGACGGCAAGCTGGACGACCATTTCCCGCTTGTCGTGTGGCAGACCGGCTCGGGCACGCAGAGCAACATGAACCTCAACGAGGTGATCGCCAACCGCGCCAATGAGCTGCTCGGCGGCGAGCTCGGCGCCAAGAAGCCGGTGCATCCCAACGACCACGTCAACATGAGCCAGTCGTCGAACGACTCCTTCCCGACCGCGATGCACATCGCAGCCGCAAGCCGCATCAATGCCGATCTCGTCCCGGCCCTCGGCGAGCTGCTTCGCGCGCTGCGCAAGAAGGAGAAGGAGTTCTCGAAGATCGTGAAGATCGGCCGCACCCATACCCAGGATGCGACACCGCTGACGCTCGGCCAGGAATTCTCCGGCTATGCCGCGCAGGTCGAGAGCGGCATCGCGCGGCTCAAGGTCGCGGTGAAGGATCTCTATCCGCTGGCGCAGGGCGGCACTGCGGTCGGTACCGGCCTCAACTCGAAGCCGCGCTTCGCAAAGCTGTTCGCAAAGCACGTTGCCGGGATTACGAAGCTGCCCTTCACCAGCGCCGCCAACAAATTCGAGGCGCTGGCCTCGAACGATGCCTATGTGCTGGCGCACGGCGCCATCAATTCGGTCGCGACCGGCCTGTTCAAGATCGCCAACGACATCCGCCTGCTCGGCTCCGGCCCGCGCTCGGGGCTGGGCGAGCTGATCCTGCCGGAGAACGAGCCGGGCTCCTCGATCATGCCGGGCAAGGTCAATCCGACGCAGTGCGAGGCGATGACCATGGTGTGCTGCCAGGTGTTCGGCAATCACACCGCCATCACGGTCGCCGGCAGCCAGGGCCATTTCGAGCTCAACGTCTACAAGCCGGTGCTGGCCTACAACATGCTGCACTCGATCCGCCTGATGGCGGATGCCGCGCGGTCCTTCACCGAACATTGCGTCAGCGGCATCCGCGCCGACGAAAAGCGCATCAGGGAGCTGATGGAGCGTTCGCTGATGCTGGTGACGGCGCTGGCCCCGAAGATCGGCTACGACAACGCCGCCAAGGTGGCCAAAACCGCGCACGCCAACGGCACCACGCTGAAGGAGGAGGCGCTGCGGCTCGGTTTCGTCTCGGCCGACGAATTCGACCGCCTGGTGCGCCCGGAGAAGATGACCAGCCCGGGCTAGATTTCCGAATTCCGATAGTCATCCGTAATGATACGGACGCCGGACGGTCAGAAATATGCATTTTTGGGGTCGGGACTTGATTACCGTCAATGTTCCGGTGGGGCGCCGTGTTACGCAGCCCCACCGCCCTTGAGGGGCGAAATTCATCGTTTGATGGCCCGAAGGGCCGATTGACGAGGACCAGCGAATGGCGATCAAGTCTTGTGGGGCGCAATGCGCCACCCTGTTTCTGAATATTTCATCCTGCCTGCAGAGGATCGGATGATGGAGACGCGGCATGGGGAACGTCATCAACCTGAATCGTTTCAGGAAGCGCGCCGAGCGGGAAGCCTCGGCGAAGCAGGCGGACGCCAACCGGGCGAAGTTCGGCCGCACCAAGGCGGCGCGGTCGGCGGAGGAGACGCGCGCGGACAAGGCGAAGGCGCACCTGGACCAGCATCGGATCGATCGCGAGGAGCAGCCATGAAGTCGCCCGTCGTGAAGCGATCGATCGTGGTCGCCGGCCACAAGACCAGCGTCAGCCTGGAAGAGGCGTTCTGGAACGGTATGAAGGAGATCTCGGGCCTGCGTAACATGACGCTGTCCGAGCTCGTCGGCGAGATCGACGGCAACCGCCAGCAGGGCAATCTGTCCTCGGCGATTCGCCTGTTCGTGCTCGACTACTTCAAGAGCCGGGCCATGGCCGCCCAGCCGGACAAGGTCCCGGCGCAGTAGCCGCCGGGGCGTGTTTCCGGCGCGGCTCCGCCCCCTGCACTTTAAAATTACTCTAAGGTGCAGTTTCGGTCGCCGTGCGCGCTTGACCTCAATGCCCTGCGTTGAAAATACAGGGCATGACCGACCATGATGATACGCGCCCGCATATGCCGCTGGGTCTGGCCCTGCGCGGCTATACCGGCGTCATCCAGCACCTTTCCACCAAGGACACGGGTTCTGCGCTTTCGGACATCGAGCTCGAAAGCCGGCTGATCGAGCTTGGCTTCGTCGAGGGCGCCCGGGTCGAGGTCCTGCACGAAGGGCTGGTCGGGCGCGACCCGATCGCGGTCAGGGTCGACAGCATTACGATCGCGGTCCGCCGGCGCGAAGCCATGGCCATCATCGTCGCCTAGTCGGCGACCGGATAACTGCCCCCAGGCCTTTGATCCCATGGAAGCACCCCTGCTGCATCTCGCCCTGGTCGGCACGCCCAACAGCGGCAAGACCTCGCTGTTCAATGCCCTGACCGGCAGCCGGCAGAAGGTCGCGAACTATCCCGGCGTCACTGTCGAGCGCAAGGAAGGCTTCTTCGTCACCCCGCTCGGCCGCCAGGTCTCCGTGGTCGACCTGCCCGGCACCTATTCGCTGCGTGGCCGCAGCCCGGACGAGGAGATCACCCGCGACTTCGTGCTCGGCAAGGCCTCCGGCGAGACCGTGCCCGATCTCGTGCTGTGCGTCGCCGATTCCACCAATCTGCGCCTGACCATCCGCCTGCTGCTGGAGCTGAAGCGCACCGGACGGCCGATGATCCTCGTGCTCAACATGTTCGACATCGCGTCCCGCCGCGGCATCACTGTCGATGTCGAGCGGCTCGCGAGGGAGCTCGGCGTGCCCGTGGTGACCTCGATCGCGGTGCGCAAGGGCGGCACGGCCGACCTGCTGGCGCTGACCGACGAGATCTCGGCCAAGCTCGCTAGTGAGCCGCAGGAGAACAGCTGGCGCGCGCTCAGCGTCTCCGAGCTGCGTGCCACCCAGCGCGAGGCGGACCGCATCATCGCCGACTGCGTCAGCCTGCCAAGCCGGCCCGACACCTGGACCGCGCGGATCGACGCCGTGGTGCTGCATCCCGTCGGCGGTCTGATCGTGCTGGCGCTGATCCTGTTCGTGATGTTCCAAGCGGTGTTCGCCTGGGCGCAGCCGGCGATGGATCTGCTCAAGTCGGGCTTCGACGCCCTCGGCGAGTTCGTGAAAGCCACCCTGCCCGACGGCCTGCTGCAGAGCTTCCTTCAGGACGGCGTGATCTCCGGCGTCGGCAGCGTCATCGTGTTCCTGCCGCAGATCATCCTCATCTTCCTGTTCATCCTGCTCTTGGAAGATTTCGGCTACATGGCGCGCGCGGCGTTCCTGATGGACCGCATCATGGGCGGCGCCGGCCTGCACGGCCGCGCCTTCATTCCGCTGCTGTCGAGCTTTGCCTGCGCCATTCCCGGCATCATGGCGACACGCGTGATCGACAACAAGCGCGACCGGCTGACCACGATCCTGATCGCGCCGCTGATGACCTGCTCGGCGCGCATTCCGGTCTACACGCTGATCATCTCCGCCTTCATTCCGGCCAGGGACGTCTGGGGCTTCATCAACCTCCAGGGCCTCGTGATGTTCGGCCTCTACACCACCGGCATCGTCAGCGCGCTTGCCGTCTCGTTCGTGATCAAGTTCTTCATGATCCGCGACTACGCGCCGGCCCCCTTCATGCTGGAGCTGCCGGACTACAAGATGCCCCGGCTGAAATCGATCGCGATCGGTATCTACACCCGCGCAAAAATGTTCCTGCAGCGCGCGGGTACCACGATCTTCTCGATGATGGTGCTGATCTGGTTCCTGGCCTCGTTCCCGCAGCCGCCGGCGGGCAGCACCGAGCCCGCCATCGACTTCAGCCTCGCCGCCATGATCGGCAAGGCGCTCGAGCCCCTGCTCGCGCCCGTCGGCTTCAACTGGCAGATCGCGGTCGCGCTGATCCCGGGCATGGCCGCCCGCGAGGTCGCGGTCGCGGCGCTCGGCACCGTCTACGCCATCGAAGGCGGCAAGGAAGCCGCCGAGCAGATCGGCCAGGTGCTGGCGACGAAATGGTCGCTCGCCACCGCGCTGTCGATGCTGGCCTGGTACATCTTCGCCCCGCAATGCGCCTCGACGCTCGCCGTGATCCGGCGCGAGACCGGGAGCTGGGGATGGATGGCCGTCACCTTCACCTACATGCTGGTGCTGGCCTATGCGGCGAGCCTCGTGACCTACAACGTCGCGGTGGCACTCGGCGCAGGCTAGCAGACCTTCCAAACGAAACTGCGAAAACAACCCCATGCACAGTAGGCGGGGACTGTGAAATCAATGGCTTACGCGAGTGCCAGCCCGTAGCCCGGATGGAGCACTGTGAAATCCGGGAATCTCGCCCAAAGCACCACCGGACCCGGATTGCGTTGCCCTCCATCGGGGCTGGGGGCTGCACCCCATCGCCGGTTGCGCCGTCGGGCAAAACACTGGCATGATGGCATCATCGCGAAAATCATCGACGCTGCACACGCTTCATCTCGTGAGGCGCGGTTTATGCGATTGGGTGCAAGCTTCGGTCATGCGCAGCCTGGCAGGTACCGGCTGCCCGATAGGCAAGACGTTCTTGCCGAGAGCGTCACCGCGGCGCGTTGCTTGCGCTCCACTCGGAGTTCGACCTTTGATTTCTGTCAATGGTGGGACTCATCGGCATGTCACGTTTTCTCGTCGTGCAAAGGGAGAGAATACATGACCAAATATGCCAAGCTGCTTGGACTGTTCGTAGTCGCCGCGCTGTTCACGGCAACGCCCTTGTCGCTCCGCTACTCGCCGGTGGATGCGTTGTCAGTGTCCACTGACACGGCCGAGGCCCGGGTCGGGCGTCCCCTTACACCGATGAGCGTTGCCGGCGTCAACCGCAGGGTCCATCGGCGGGCGTATTACGGTGCAGCAGCGGCAGGAGCCGCAGCCTATGGTGCCTATGGCTATCGCCGGGCCTGCGGATACTACCCCTACCCGCCCTGCTATTGAGGGCCGCACGATCGCATCCAGACATCAAACAGATCAAAGGAGGCGGCCTGAGCCGCCTTGCTGTTGCTCGACGAGCCAAGCTGCGATCCGGACGCCGGAATGAGCCGCCTCGGAAGGCGGGATTGATCGTGCCCGCGAAGAGAGCGAAGCGTTCATCGAGCTTTGCGCGCGCGAACAGCTTGGCCTCGGCCTCCGTCGCAAAGGTCTTCGTCTCGCGCGGGCTGCGTTGTCTTGGAAGTAAGCCTCGCCTTCGAACAGAGGTGACTTACCAATTCGGGACCATTGCGCCAGCCAGCGGTTCGAGTGTGCGCTGGCTATCGTAAACCTGCATTTTCCACTGCGACGGTCGGAACAAATAAACCCAGGGGATAGCAGTTCCATTCTGTTGCGACGACGCCGACCTGAACAGTCATTCAAGAAAGTTTCGTCGCTGTTCCTGCAACAGGCGGAGGCGACGGTCGTTGACTCGCGACGAACGCAAGCCAAGGAGGAACAGATGAAGAAGCTGACTTACGCTCTTGCAGCGCTAGCGACGCTTGCAATCGGTACCCCCACAATCGCCAACGCGGCCGGCTTCGGCGTCTATATCGGCGGCGACAGGGATTACTATGACGGCCGCCGCGCGCGCATCTACGAGCATGACCGTGGCTGGCACCGTGGCTGGTACAATCACGATCGCGACTACGACCGAGGCGTCGTGATCCGTCGTTACCATCACTGGGACGATTAGTGCGAACCAGCATGATCGAACAAGGAGGCCCCGCTTCGGCGGGGCCTTTTTGTATTTGCGTGGACGCAATGAAGGCGCGGCCCAGAGCTGCAGCCTACCTGAAATATCCCACCACGAGATCGACGTCGGAGCTGCGGGCGGCGGTGCCGTTCAGCTCGGCGTCGATGACGCGGCGGCAGGCCTCGATCGCGGCGTCGTCGCCGAGGTCGTTGGCGGCTTCGAGCACGAGCCAGGCTGCGTCCACCGAGGCCTTGTCGGGTGCTCCGCCGCCGAGATCGGTGGCGACAGCATTGTTGAGGTTCTTGTTCTTGCGAACTGCGGTGCCGAATTGAGGCAACATCTGCAATACTCCCCTCTCGAATTCCTGCTCAGTACAACTGTTCAGTGAACCTGGAGCTCGGGCTGACGGCCCGCGGCGGAATCGGCACCCGCGCTGTTCTTGCGCGACTGGTAGAATTTCAGGATGCTGCGCGACGTCTCGATCTTGAGCCGGCCGTATTCGCGCTCATTGTCCTGGAGGTCGCGCGCGGTGATCAGATGATCCTTGGCGCCGAGGAAGAGCAACGACATGGTCGTGTCCCAGGAGAAGTCGAGCGCCTTGCACAGCACGAGCAGCATCTCGCGGTTGCGGTCCATCAGCGCGCGTTCGATGACGTCGACCGGCAGCGCCGACAGCAGTGACAGGCCGATCTGCACCTCGTCGAAGCGGTGCTGGCGCGCATAGTTCGCGATCGAGTCCTCATTGAGGTTGCCCTGCCGGTACTGCGTCGTCACCACGCGCTTGGCGACGAAATAGCTGCGCGAGGACGGACCGAACTTGGATTGCAGATCGCCGGTGACCTCGGTCACCGAGCTCTGGATCTGCGGCATCATCTCGGGACGCTCGGTCTCGAGGCGGCGGCGGACGTCTTCCGACGCCTTCGCGATCAGCTGCTGGAAGATGTGGCGCGGCACGTCCTTGCGCAGGCCAAGCTGCTCGGCAAGGATCGAATCGCCCTCGGCACGGCGGACCATGTGCAACAGGCCAGAACCGGAGAAGCGCGCGCCCGCGTTCTTCGCAACCGAGGTCACGACCTCCTGGTTGCCGCGCTTGACCAGCACGTCGGTCACGGCCTCGCCGATCGACTGGCGCTGCGAGATCGCGAGCAGATGCGCCTGGCCCTTGGTCAGGGCACTCGCGACCAGCATCTTCTCGTCGATTCGATTGGAGTCGCGCAGTACGGGACCGGCGACCTCGATCTCGTCGTCCAGCGCGAGCTTCTCGATGACGTTGAGCGGAGCGTGGTCGCAGGCCGACATCAGCTCCGAGAGCTGCACGCGGGCGGCGACCTCGATCTCGTCGGCGAGCCGGCCGATCACCTCGCCGAACATGCTGATCTCGTCGTCGCTGTAGCGGCCGGTGATCAGAATGTCGGTCGCGTGCCACAATGCGCGTGCCCGGCTTTCGTCGGTGCCACGCGCGATCGCGTCGTCCAGATCCTGTAGAAGCGATTTCGCCCCGTTCATCTCGATACCCCAGTTCTTGGTCGTTCTTCGGCGAACCGTTCGCCTCAACTGGCGCGACGCCGAATTCCTCTGGGACCGACGCTAGAGATGAAACGCGAGAATTCGGTAAAATCGGCAAATCAGTTTTACCGACTAAAATTCATTCAAATGCGAGGGAATGGGTTAACCGGCATGCAAGTGGCTGCGCGGGCGGTGCGGCCCCTCTCCCGCTTGCGGCAGAGGGTTGGGGAGAGGGTGTCTCCCCAACGGGACTATCCCCTAGAGGAGCAGTGCTATCGCATTTGAAAACTTTTCCCGCGGCCATCCTTCAGGCGGGCTCCCCAGGATGAGGACGGAGTGCGCGGCAGCAGTTTCAACGGGCACTGATGCTGATTAGCCTCATCCTCAGGAGGCGCATAAGCGCCGTCTCGAACGACGAGGCGTGCGCGCAGGCCGCCGCAACGAATCATAAGCGATAGCCCTGCCTAGAGGAGAAAGCCCTCACCCGCGCCTCCGGCGCGACCTCTCCCGCAAGCGGGAGAGGTTAAGAAAGCTCGCGGCTCAATCCACATAAACCAGGTTCAAGGATTCTGCGGCGTCAGCACCAGCGGCGGCTTCGGCCTGGGTTTTGCGGGCGCAGGACCCGGCGCCGGCCGCACCTCGATCGGCGGCGGCAAGGGCGCGACCTGCTGGCTTGCGAGCGGCGGGCTCGTGAGTGGAGGGCTCGTGAGTGGAGGGCTCGTGAGTGGAGGGCTTGGCGCTGCGGGCGCGGCATGCGGCGCCTTCGGCGTCGGCGCGGCCTTCGCCTTTGGCGTCGGCATCCGGCGCGGATCGCGGCCGGGCACCGGTACCTCCGTCAGGGCCGGCTCGGGCGCGGGCTCAGGCGAGACCAGCGTCGGCAGCGCGGCGGTGGCCGGCGGCGGCTCGCCGCGCTCGATCGCATCGAGCCGGCGCGTCTCGCGGTCGATCGTGCGCACCGCAAGCCATGACGATAGCGGCGCAAGATCGACGGTGCGAGTGAGCTTGTCGGGGGGACCGGCCGCAAACAGCTGGATCTCGGGCGGCGCGCCGGAAAGCCCGGTCATGATCGGTGTCAGGCTGGCGCGGATGTCGGCCTGGTCGGCGGGAATGTCGTAGCCGCCCGAGACGATGGCGCGGGCATTCTTGGCCTCCAGCGGCGTTGCGCCCACGCGCAGCCGTCCGTCGCGGATGGTGAAGGGGATCTGCGCCGAGGCGACCGCGATGGGGCCTGCCGACAGCGCCGGCTCGACCAGTTGCCGCAGGCGGTTGTCGTCGCTGACCTGGCCGCCGTCACTGGCGCGAATGGCGATCTCGAAGGCGCGCGGGTTGAGGCCGCTGATCTCGGCGGATTCGAGCGTCACGGTGCCGTTGCCGGCGAGCGCGCCGGTCAGCGCCGCGACGCTGCGGCCCTGGGTGGTCAGCGCCATCTGTACCGAGGCACGGCCCTTCGGCAGCGCGAGGTCGCGGTAGCGCAGCACGGTCGCATCGACATTGCTGAGCTCGATGCGCGCGTTCAGCGCCAGGCCATTGGCGCCGTTGCGCGCGTCGAAACTTGCCGACATCTCGCCGCCGCCGAGGACGCCCTTGAGGCCATCGAGCGCAAGCGACTGGCCGTCGCTGCGGATCATGCCGCCGAACGGGCGCAGCTCGATGCCGCCGGGCATCGTGCCGCGCAGCGCCTGGAACGCGATGCGGCCGCGCCAGCCGCCGAGCAGCCCCGCACTCAGCGGCTCGCTCGCATCCCGTCCCGCCGCGCCGATCGCCCTCGCGAGCGCTGGCCCAAGGTCGAGCGTATCGAGGCCGACCTCGCCGTCGACGCTCTTCTCTGGATCGAGCGTGACCGCGAGACGGCCGCGCAGGTGCGAGCCGGCCGCGCTGCCGTCGAGATCGTTGAAGGTCAGGCTGTTGCCGGAGAGTGTGAGGCGGGAAGACAGGTTGACGCTCTGCACCGACTTGTCCGCCGTGCCGGTCCCGAACAGCGGCGCAAGGTTGACGTTGCGCACGCGCAGATTGACGCCGGCTTTCGGCTCCGACAGCTCGACGGTCCCTTGCGCATCCGCGTCGAGCCCGCCGCCGCTGATTTTCGCGTTCAATTGCAGCGGCCGCCGCCAGGCACCGCTCAAGCGGCCCTCGAACTGCGAAGCACCCTCGCCCGCGGCCACCACGCGATCGAGCCCGAGCAGCGCCAGCAGCGCGCCGGCCTGCGGCGTCGAGGCTTTCGACTCCAGCGTGAAGTCACTGCTCTGCAATTTGTCGAGATCGATGCCGTTGACGGCCGCCACCGGTGTCTGCCCGACCAGCGTCGCACTGGCCTTGAGCTGCGGCGCGTCGAGATCGAGCACGGCCCGGGCGGCGCTGCGATCGGCATGCTCGGCGTTCTTCTCGAGGCTGAGGTCGAGCTTCAGGCGAGCTGCGCCCGGCAGCGACGGCAGCGCGTCGAAGCGCGCTCGCACCGACGGCGCGAACGGCTCGAGCAGTGCGGTGAGTTCGTGCAGCGAGCTGCCTGAGGATTTCAGCGCGAGCTTGCCGGTGGCCCTGGTGCGGTCGAAGCTGCCGCTCGCTTCCGTGGTCACGCCGCTGGCCTGGCCGAACCGCAACTGCTCCAGCGACAACGCGTTCGGCCCGTAGCCCAGCTTCGCCGCGAACGGCCGCAGCTCCTGGCCGGCGGAGATGGCGCGGCCGACATCGAGCGACAGCTTGGCTTCCTCCGGCCATTCGCCTTGCGGCCCCGCGAGCGCGCGGACGAAACTCGCGGCGGCGTCGAGATCGAGCCGATCGGCTCTCAGCTCGGCGTCGATCCGCGAGCCCTTGCTCGCGCCGGTCTGGACGAAGGCAATCCGTCCCTCGACCGCGCCGCCCTCGATGTCGGCCTTCAGCCTGTCGACGGCGAGATGGTTGGCGGCGATCGTCACGTCGCCGGCAAGGCGCAGCGGCCGGGTGCTGCGGCGGTTGATCTCGCTGCGGCCCTGGAGCCAGGCCACCAGCGTGTCGGGGTCGGACGACTCGACGTTGAGGCGGCCGCTGAAGCTGTCGGCGCCGGGCGTCGCGCCGTTGAGCGAGAGCTGCGTCATGCCGGGCGCGCGCAGCTCGAGCCGCCGGAAGGTCCAGGAACGGCCGTCGGTCGCAAGCTCAGCCGCGATATTCTGGAGCGGGCGGCCACCGAGCATGATCTGGTCGGAGTTGAACTCGATCTGCGCCGGGATCGGCGCCTGCGGGATCGCGGCGAGGCCTGCGCGCAGCGCCGGCAGGATGCGCAGCGGCTCGGCATCGTCCCTGCCCGCGAGCTTGTCGGCATCGACTTGTCGTGCCGACAGAACCGCGCGCAGCAAAGGCGAGGCGCCGAACCTGAGCTCGCCGACACCGCCCGCTTTCAACGCATTGTCCTCGGCGCCGAAGCTCGCATCGATCTGGTCGAACCTGGCGCCGGCCGGATCGGCCTTGAGTTTTGCGGTGAGCTTCCAGGGCGTCGGCCCCGCCTCGCCCGGCTTCTTCGCCGCTGGCACGGCGAGCGTCAGCGCGCCGTCGAACTTCGGCTGGCGGTTGTCGAAGGCGAGCACGCCTTCGAGATCGGCCAGCATCGCGCGCTCGCCGGGATCGATGTTGAGATGCAGGCGCGTGGCGCTGCCGTCGGCGCTCGGGCCCGAGGAAACGCGGAACGGATAGCGCGTGCCCGACAGCTTGAAGCTGCCGTCGCCGCGCACTGAGCCGGCGAGCGAGCGGACGTCGCCGGCGAATGCGATGTCGGTCAGCTCCAGCGTCGAGCGGCTGGCGGCGTCGTGCAGCGCGATCCGGCCGGTGAGGTTCAGCCGCTCGATCGCGAGCGAGGCCAGGTTGAAGCTGCCGCTCGCGGTGGACGGCAAATCGACCCGCCCGCGCGCATCGAGCCCGAGATCGGCCGCCATGCCGCCGACGGTCAGCTCGGTGGCGCGCCATTCGCCGCGCATGAGGGAGCCAAGGCTGAACTCGACGTCGAGCTTGTCGGCGCGCAGCCGGCCGAGATCGTTGTTGCCGCCGAAGGTCACGGAACGCAGCCGCAGGGTCGGCGCCGGCAGGAGCCGCGCGTCCAGCTCGCCCGCCACCCGCACCGGCACGCCGATAATCCGGCCGGCCTCCGCCTCGAACCGGGGCCTGAACTGGTTCCAGTCGATGAAGTAAGGCCCGATCAGCGCGGCCAGAAGCGCTAAGATGAAGGCAATCGCCAATCCGAGCAGCGTCGTCTGCACGGGTCTCCCCTCGGCCAAACCGGCACCCGGGCCACATCTTGGCCCTGCAAACCTTGGCCTTGAGGCTTCAGGCGCGCCGGAACTGCCCCTTATATAGAGGGAAGTGTGGCGAAGTCACAGCGCCTGTTGCGCGCGGAGGTTAACGCGCCGGCTTCGCCAGCTCGCTGGGAGCTGCGTCAGGCCGCGCAGCACGAAGGTCGGCCGCCATTTCGGGTTCTCGACGTCGTCGATGCGCAAATCGGGCAGCCGCCGCAAGAGCGTGGCGATGGCGATCTCGGCCTCGATGCGCGCCAGTTGGGCCCCGAGGCAGAAATGGATGCCGCCGCCGAAGGACAGCGGCTTCACGTTCTGCCGGGTAACGTCGAGCCGGTCGGGGCGATCAGGGTACACGGCGGGATCGCGGTTGGCCGAGCCGAGCAGGCAGAGCACGGTCTCGCCCTTGGGGATCCGCCTGCCGCCGAGATCCTCGATGTCCTCGAGCGTGACACGTCCGGTCATCTGCACCGAGGAGTCGTAGCGCAGAAATTCCTCGATCGCGCCCACCATCAGCTCCGGCCGCGCCTTCAGCAGCGCGAGCTGGTCCGGATTGCGGTGAAGCGCCAGCAGGCCATTGCCGATCAGATTGACGGTGGTCTCGTGACCGGCGCCGAACAGCAGGATGATGTTGGCCGTCAGCTCCTCATTGGTGAGCTTGTTGCCGTCCTCCTCGGCCTGCACCAGCTGCGTGATGAGGTCGTCGCCGGGATTTTTGCGGCGCAGCTCGAACAGCTGCTGGAAGTACATCTGCGCCATCATGTTGCCGGCGTTGCCCTTGGCGATCTCCTCCTTCGAGAGCGGCACGGGATCGAGCAGCCGGCCGCCGTCGCGCGAGCTCTTGTAGAAGACCTCGCGATGGTCCTCGGGGATGCCGAGCATGTCGCAGATGATGGTGACGGGCAGGCGGAAGGCGAAATCCTCGATCAGGTCCATGTGGCCGCGCGCGATCACGGCATCGATGGCCTGGTCGACGATCTCCTGGATGCGCGGCCGCATGTCCTCGACCCGGCGCGCGGTGAAGGCTTTTACGACGAGGCCGCGCAGGCGCGTGTGATCCGGTGGATCGGACTGCAGCATCCAGTGGCTCATGCTGCGGAACACCGGCTCGTCCATGATCTTTTCGCTGTAACGGCGTTTGGACCGCTCGACGAAATCCTTGCCGAAGCGCTTGTCGCGCATCACGAGGCTGACGTCGGCGTGGCGGCTGGCGACGAACTGGCCGAACGGCGTCACGTGAATCGGATCGATCGCGCGCAGCCGGTCGTAATGCGGATAGGGATCGCGGATGAAATCCGGCGACAGCGGATCGAACAGCGGATCACCGCCTGCGGGTTGCACTTGCTGGTTCATGGTGACCTCAATCGGTTGCCGCATGACACGCATACGCAAGGCACCCTGCCCGGCGTTACCATCCCCAAACTGCTGAACTTCTGCAACTCGATACATTGTTGTATCGAGTTGCATTCTGCCCTAAGCTGCGCCGATGTCAAGGGTGAGAACCAGGCCGACCAGGGACGACACGCGCGACAAGTTGTTCGAGGCGGCCGCGCGCGTGTTCGAGGAGGACGGCATCGGCGGCGCCAGCATCGAGGCGATCGCGGCGGCCGCGGGCTTCACCCGCGGCGCGTTCTATTCCAACTTCAAGAGCAAGGACGAGCTGATCATCGCGATGCTCGAGGACCATGTCGAGCAATCGATCCGGCGCAACATGGACATCCTCGCCCAGCACGACAATCTCGACGATTTCATCGCGGCCCTGAAGGCGATGGATCGCAGCAAGCAGGACCCGCTCGGCCGCGCGCCTCTCCTTCACATGGAGATGATCCTCTACGTCGCGCGCGCCGAGAAGCGCCGCCCCGAACTCGCAAAACGCCTGCGCGCACGGCGCAAGCTGGTCGCCGACATCGTCGAGGCGACATTGAAGGGCAACGCGAAGGGCGACACGGTGAACCCGCCCTGGATGGCCTCCATCGTGCTGGCCCTGGAAGACGGCTTCCGCCTGCACCGGCTGATCGATCCCGAGACCACACCGGCCGACAGCTTCTTGCGCGCCATTACGGATCTGCGGCGAAGGACGGGGTTGGCGTCGGACTAGGGCGGCTACGCATGTGCCAAACCGCCGCAGGCTCGGCCGCGAACGACGCGACGCGATCGACAAACGTCCGCGGAACAACCTGGGTCGCCGTTCAACCATCGCGATTAGTCCTGAGGCGACCGCCATCAGGAGATGCGAGACGATGGAGGTGAACGCTCGTTTATCTTCATGACTCTTTGTCGCTCCCGAATGCACGGTTGCAACTTTTGCCCGTCGTTGATGTTGGGTCGGCATCACATCACCAGAGGAGGACAGCAGATGAAGACCGCGCTAGTTCTGGCAACCGTCGGCACGCTCGGCCTGAGCGCGGTGGCAGCACCGACGCCCGCGGAAGCCCATTGGCGTGGCGGCTTCGGTCCGGCGCTGGCAGGTGGATTGATCGCAGGCGCCGTGATCGGCGGCCTCGCCTCTTCCGCTTACGCGTATGGGCCGGGTTACGGCTATTACGGCCCGGGCTACGGCTATTACGGCGGCGGCTACGCGCCGGCGTATTACGGCGGCTACGAACCGTATCCCTGGGGCGGCTACACCAGGACCTACTACAGCACTGGTTATGCCCCCGCCTATGACGGGTACCGCTATCGTCGCGTCGTGCGTCCGGCCTACGCCTATTACGGCGGACCGTTGCCGCGCCGGCACTTCTATCACCATCGTTGGCACCATCACTGGTGATGTGAAGCGCCAAAGACAGGCCCGGCACGGATCGCTGAGCCCGTTGGAATGATGACCACTCGAAGCCTTGGGCTTCGACCTGAGAATTCAACGCGTGCGGTCGCATCAGGACGGAACCTGAGCCGTCGCAACGAAAGCAAACCAAGGAGCTTCAGATGAACACGAGGAAGAACAAGTTTTTGCTGACCACGGCAATCCTGCTCGCCGGCGTCAGCCTCGCATCGGCGCAAGGCATGCGTGAAGGTGCCGGCGGAAGCGGCATGAGCAGCGGTAGCGGTGCCAGCGGAGGTGCTGCGGAACACGGATCCGGCGGCGCCACATCGCAGGGCGCAGGTGCTGCCTCCCGCGGCGAAGGAATGACGCAGGGCCGCACGGGCGGCCGGGCTGAAGGTTCCTCTGCGGCGCAAGACAGCCGGCGGGCCGCGGACAAGGGCGACAAGCAGACCACCGGTCAGGGTCGCGACCGCGAGGATTCGCGTCAGTCGCAATCGCAGCCGAACAAGCAAGGCAAGGACCAGACGATCGGCGAGAGCCGTGGCGACAGGGACCAGGCGCGTCAGTCCAAGTCCGAGAGCGACAAGAGCGGACAGAAGGAGCAGACCGTCGGACAGAGCCGCAGCGACCGCGACCGTACGCATCAGTCGCAGGGCACCGACCAGAACAAGAGCACCCCGGGCGCCAATACCAGGGACAATGTCCAGGATAGGAATGCACAAGGCAAGAATGCCCAGGGCAAGAACGCGCAGGGTCAGAGCACGACGACCACCGGCGCGAACACCCAGGGCACCGCGCCAGACAAGAACACCGCGCAAGACAAGAACGCACAAGACAATCACGCGCAGAGCCCGAGCACGACAACGACCGGCGCGAACACTGGCGCCAGCGCCCAGGGTAACGTCCAGAACCAGAGTGCCCAGCAGGGTCAGGGCATGACGACCGGCACCAACGCGCAAGGTCAGGCCAACGCTCAGGCTCAGACCCAGGGCGCGGGCACCCAGAGCATGTCCGGCCGCGTGCAACTCAATCCGCAGCAGCAGGCGACGCTGCAGCAATCGGTGCTGAGCTCACGCAACGTGGACAGCGTGCGCGTCAACACCAATTCCATCAACTTCGGGATCAGTGCCGGCGTGGTGGTGCCGCAGGGCATCGCCGTGGTTTCGGTCGCGGATTATCCCGCGCTGATCGACGTCTATCCCGACTACCGCGACGACAGCTTCTTCGTGGTCGACGACGAGATCGTCGTCACCGACCGCAGCCGCAGGATCGTCGACGTCATTCCCGCGGGGCCGCGGACGCACTATGCCCGGAGTGGTGGCTCCAGCGGAGGTGGCGGCAGCATCGCTGCGCTGAATCTCAGCCCGAACGAGATCCGCGTTGTTCAGCGGGTCCTGATCGAACGCGGCATGCTGTCCGGCGAAGCCGACGGCGTCATGGGGCCGGGGACACGCAGGGCATTGATGACCTTCCAGAGACAGGAGGGCTTCGAGGCCAGCGGCACGATCGATACCCGCACCGTTGCTGCGCTCGGCGTCTCCAACCAGATCCGCGCCACGCAGGGCCAGTCGACGACGGTTGGCCAGGGCCAGAACAGCCAGACGGCGCCGCAGAACACGACCGGGCAAAGCACCGGCCAGAGCAGCGTGCCGGCGCAGCAGAACCAGACCACCGGTCAAGCCCCGCAGAACCAGCCGTCCACAACCGGCCAGGCTCAGCAGAACCAACCGGCCACAACTGGTCAGGCTCCGCAGAACCAACCGGGCACCACGGGCCAGGCCAGCACGCAACCGCCGTCAGGCCAGACCACCGGCCAGGCTCCGGCACAAAGCAACGCGCCGTCCACCAGTCAGCCCAGCACCAACCAGAACACGCAGACTGGACAGACCAACCAGAACAGTGCGCCGCCGCCTTCGACGTCGAGTCAGCCAAGCCAGAAGTAGAGCGGCTGACCACGCTTTCGAGCCCCGCCTCCCGGCGGGGCTCTTTCGCTGCGGCCTGCGGCATTGAAGGCGATGACCAGCAGCGGGCAGAACGAGGTTATGTCGAAACGCCAGGTATTCGGACAGTGGCGCGCTCGTTCGGTCCTGTCTCGCGTCGATCCCCATTTGCGATCAAAAGGACACACTCCACGTCCGCCGCCGCATGCTGTCACAGATTTGATTTGCACCCCGCGATTGCCGGACGTAACTGCCACTCGAGAGCGACGTGATCCGGCACTGACCGAGAAGGCGCTGCACCAACAGCAAGAAAAGCAAGCACGCGGCTACTTTTCGTTCAGGAGAATTCATTGCCCGGCATCGTCCATGTCGTGGATGACGACGCATCGCACCTTTCGGCCATCCAACAAGTTCTAGAGGCAAGCGGTTACCGCGTTGCCACCTATGCATCGGCGCAGCAACTGCTGGAGCAGCAGCCCGACGAAAACAAGGGCTGCATTCTGCTGGATGTCAGGATGCCGGGCATGAGCGGGATCGAGTTGCAGAGCCGCCTGACCGAGCGCGGCTCGACACTGCCCATCATCTTCCTGAGCGCATATCAGGACGTCAGCATCACCGTGAAGGCGATCAAGGCGGGCGCGGACGACTTCTTGATCAAGCCTGTTGGCCCGGTTGATCTCCTGAAAGCCATCGCACGCGCGATCGCGCGGCATCGCAACGCGCGCGAGCTCGACGGCGAGCTGGAAGCGCTACGGGGCCGGCTTGCGACGCTCACCCCGCGCCAGCGGCAGGTCTTCGAGATCATCGTCCAGGGCAAGACGAGCAAGCATGCCGCGCGCGAGCTCGGCAGCACAGAGCGGACCATCAAGGCGCATCGAAGCGCGATCATGGACAAGCTTCAGGTCCAGTCGGTGGTCGAACTCGTCAGGATCGCCGAGCGGCTCGGCGTGCTCGGAGCAAAGGACGAGCCGGGAACGGCGGTATGAGCGTGACGCGGCGGTTCATGGTTTTTCGGGTCGACATCAGCGACAAATCCATCCGCCGCTCACCGTGGGGCTGATCCGGGTGACGCTGGTCGCTCGCGACAATGGCAATTCACCCGCTATGTGGGTCGGCGTAGTCGATGCGCGAGGTCGCGCCGTATTTCGTCGAGAAGATCTGCTCGACCTCGCGATGCATCGTGCCATGACATTCGCACGCTGCGGCCGCGAGTCTTGCTCGGTCGATCTCGATGCGGCCTCGTCGATCAGATCTGATCGCGCCGGATGCACGCAGATTGCGCATCAGGAGCGTCACGGTCGTTCGGCGCACACCGAGCATTTGCGACAGCGCCTCCTGAGTGAGAGGCAGGACATCGTCGTCGATGCGGTCGCAAATGTGCAGCAGCCAGCGTGCCATCCGGGCTTGCACCGGATGTAGCGCATTGCAGGCTCCGCCGCGCTGAAGCTGTACCAGCATCGCCTTGATGTGAATCTGGATCGCGTGCCGGATCGCGGAGCTTCGGTGAAACGCCGCGTGAAATCGCCGCGCCGGGATTCGCGAGGCGGTCCCCGCCGCACGAACGATGGCGGTAAGACCCGAGGATGACGGTCCAAACACGGAGAGAGTACCTATTGCCCCCTCGCGACCGATCAGGGCGCTGGCAACGGTCTGGCCGTCCGCCAAGTCGACCATCAGCGAGACCGCACCGCTATGAGGAAACAAGACATAGTCGACCGGATCACCGTCGTGCGAAATCGACGCGTCCTCGAGCAGCGCGACCGTCTCCAGCTCGGGCGCCAGCAGATCGAAATCGGCAGACGGTAGTGCTGCCAGGAGGCGATTACCAATTCCGCCAACTTGTCTCACTGCGGGTGGCCCACGAAATATCCGCTTTCACCACTCCGAGCGACGCGAAACAGCGGTCTTAGCATTTGCTCTGATCTGTCTTCGCGACCCGCATCAAGATCCAGTCCACTGACAAAGTATCCTCACGCTCAACGACAAAACCGTTTGCCACGGGGGAAATTTCCTCGTGCGCTCAATGCGATCTAGATGCAGGCGAGGCGCGGATTAGACAACTGCAAATCAGGTATGGGTAACACCGTATGGGGCAAGTTCCGTCCCAGCCGTTCCTTTTGGTCCTCTGGTTCCATTAGGTCGCGCACGACGAGCCGCCGAAGGATCTTGATGCGTCCGGAACCTATTCGCACGCCGGTGCAAGCCTGTGCAGCCGCCCGGCCACGGCGCGCACCTTGCCCGGCGAGGCCCGCCACACCGACAGCGCCGACAAGCCGCTCACGACCATTGCGATGGCAAAGGCGAGCGTGTAGTCGCCGGTGCGATCATAGAGCAGGCCGGTGAGCCAGGGACCGGCCGCACCGCCCGCCAACGCCGCCAGCATGATGGTGCCGAAGATGCTGCCCTGGTGCCTGCCCTGAAAGATCTCGAACACCACCGCGCCCATGATCGAGGTGAGGCCGTAGCCGAGCGCGCCCTGCGTGAACACCATGACGTAGACCAGCCACAGCGACGGCTGGAACTTGAGCGCGATCAGCGCCGCGAAACAGATCGCAAAGCCTGCGCAGCTGATCGCCCAGACCCACTCACGGCCGATTCGATCAGAGACGTGGCCGAGCACGATCTGGCCGGGAATGCCGAGCAGGCTGACGATGCCGAGCGCCCACACCGCGACACCGGGGCTGAAGCCGATATCGAGCAGGAATTTGGTCTGGTGCACCTGCACCGCGTACCAGATGTACAGGCCGGAGAAATAGCCGACGGCAATCCACCAGAACCGCGCGGTCGCCACCGCGCGCTTCAGCGTCCATTCGGTATTGACCCAGACCGGATCGACCACGTTCGAGATCGGCTTTGCGGCGCCGGCGCCAGGTGCGGCATCGCCGTCCGCCTGCAGACCGATATCCTCGGGGCGCTTGTGCAGCAGCAGGTTGATCGGCGCCAGCGCGATCAGGACGAGCAGGCCCATCGCCGTGCAGGCGGTGCGCCAGCCGGCCTGCTCGATCATGTGCTGCACCCATGGCAGCAGCGTCACCGAGCCGATGCCGACACCGGCAAAGGCGATGCCGATGGCAAATCCGCGCTTGCGGATGAACCAGTTCGGCAGGAACAGCGACTGGCCGGAATAGCCGAGACAGACGCTGCCGGCGCCGACCATGACGCCGATGGTGAGATAGAGATGCCAGGGCTGGCTGGTGAGCGGTGCGAGCAGCAAGCCGCCGCCCATCAGCACCACGCCCAGCTCCATCACCGCGCGGGGACCGGCGCGATCCATCAGACGGCCGATCAGCGGGCTCGCGACGCCGGAGGCGACGAAGCCGAACGAGAAGGCGCCCGCGGTGATGCCGCGCTCCCAGCCGAATTCGGAGATGATCGGCGGAAAGAACAGAGAGAAAGCGGTGCGCGCGTTGACGCCGATGGCCATGGTGACGAACGTCACCGCGACCACGACCCAGCCGTAGAAGAACGGAAGCCGCATGGTGTTTTTATTTCATCCCTAGACGGTGCTACCGACCATCCGGGGCCGTCTGGGTCAAGCGATTTTCGCGAGATGCCCCTAGAGCGGGAGCGCAATCGCATTTGGGAGCGCTCTCCCGCGGCCCATCCTTCGAGACGCCCGCTTTGGGCGGGCTCCTCAGGATGAGAGATGACGACCGCACATGAGATCCCCAAGTCCCAAGGCGCTGACAACGGCAAGCTGCATGTCCGAGCGGCCATTGGTGACGATCCGACTTTGATGCCATTGCCCCGGAGCTGGCGCAACAGTTCGGCCGCGCCCTGTCGCAAGCGGCAGGCCTTTGGAAACGACCGCAGATACCTTCAAAAGGCGCTCGTCAGCGTGCCGTGCTGGCGGAAACTCTCGGCCCAACTCCCTGTAAACCTGATCCTTCCAGACCCGGCCGCGCTCCTCGAGCTCGACGAAGCGCTCCGCAAACCGTACAGCATCGGGCACTTGCATCTCCAGAAGTCGACGAGCCTGGGAGATGACGAACGCTGGAATGGCGGCAGAACGATCGAGAAGCGTGTCGTCAAGGTCGAACAGAACTGCTCGCTGCATTGCCACTCGCACGTTGCACCGACAACCGTGGCGCCGTGGAATGAATATGGACGAGCGCCATCACCTCGGCAACAGGAGCATCCGCCGCGACCGTCTTGCTTCCTAACGATCGGATTTCCTGCCGTTCGACTGGCCGTAAGGCGGCTTCGTGTCGGGATGATGTGAGGCAGGCGCTCAGAGACACGCCGATCAGGACGGCGCATACCGCAGTGATCAGAACCTTCATTTGCTCAATCCTGCTCAATGAACCATTTCACAACGGGCAGGGAACTTTGACGTCGCGGGTCGGAACGAGGTTCGAGGCAGGGCGAGCTTTCAGGGCCGCCTACTCCACCGCTCGGCGTTGACGGCGCCTTGCGGCACCTCGCCCCGCACGATCGCCTCGACCTGCCGCACGGTTTCCAGCGACTGGTACTCGATCGCCTGCGGCGTCAAACCGCCGACATGCGGGGTCGCGATGACGTTCGGCAGCTTCGCAAGCTCGGGCGTCGGCATCTGGTCCGGTGCACGACCGACGTCCATCGCAGCACCTGCGATGCGGTTCTCGCGCAGCGCGCGTGCCAGCGCCGCCTCGTCGACGAGATTGCCGCGGGAGAGATTGATGAAGACGGCATGCTTCTGCATGCGCGCCAGCGCGGCCTCCCCGATCAGGTTCTCGGTCTGCTCGTTGGCGATGGCGAGGCAGACGACATAGTCCGATGCGGCGAGAAGCTCGCCGAGACCGACTTGCCGGATTGCGGCATCGGTGACGGTTGCGAAGGGATCGGAGACCAGCACCCCCATGCGCAGCGCCTTTGCGATCTCGGCGAGATAGCGCCCGATGCTGCCATAGCCGATGATGCCAACCTTGCTGCCGGCGAGCTGGCGGCCCATCCGTGCTTCCGGCTTGCGGCCGGCCTGATAGTCCGCGGTCGTCCGCGACACGCCGCGCGAGAGATCGACCATGAAGCCGAGCGCGAGCTCGGCGACGGCCTGCACGAAGCCGGGCCCCGCGCGGGTCACGAGCACGCCGGCCTCCGAGGCTGCGTCCACGTTGACGTTGCGGATGTCGACGGCGCAGCGGACGAACGCACGCAGACGCGGCAACTGCGCAAAGATCTCACCGCGCCCCTCCGTCATGCGATCGGCGACGATGATGTCGACGTCCTTGGCGGCGCGCACGAGGCCGGCTGCATCCAAAGTCTCATCGCTGTCGTGCAGGATCACCTCGGCGGCCGCGCGCAGGCCGTTCAGGCTGCGATCGCCATAGTAATTGCGCCGCATCTCCGGCGTGTGCGCGAGCAGAACCTTCACGACAAGACTCCTTCAGTAGCCGAATGCCCGCGGCAGCGCGGTCGAGAGCCATGGCACGAAGGCGATGACGAGCAGGCAGAGGAACAGCAGGCCCAGATAGCCCATGATCGGCTTCACCGTCTGCTCGATCGGCACGTTGCCGATCAGGCAGGCGCCGTAGAGCCCGAGCCCGAGCGGCGGCGCGAACAGGCCGATGCCCATCGCGATGACGAGCACGACGCCGAAATGCAGGGGATCGACGCCGAGCTGCACCGCGACTGGCAAGAGCAGCGGCCCGAAAATGATCAGCGCGGCCGCGCCTTCCAGCACCGAGCCCATCACGATCAGCACGACGATCGCGAGCAGGATGAACAGCCAGACGCCCGAGGTCTTCGACAGCCCCAGCATGAAGTCGCCGACCGCGTGCGGCACCTGCTGCAGCGTCAGCGTGAACGCGAGCGACTGCGCGGCGGCGACGATGAACAGCACGAGGCCCGCGCGCGTTGCAGCCTGGACGAAGCTGTGCGCGGCCGTCCTGAAGTCGAGCTCGCGAAACACCAGGCTCCCGACGACCAGCGCATAGGCCACGGCAAAGGCGGAGATTTCGGTGGCCGTGGCAAAGCCGCTCTTGAAGCCGAAGAAGATCATGAAGATCAGGCCGAACGCGGCGATCGCGCCGCTCCAGAGCCCGGACACCGGCGCCTGCGGCGCGACTTCCTCGGCTTCCGCCGGCGGCTTGCCGAAGATGATGGAGACCGCGATCAGCACCAGCGCCATCAGCGCGGCCGGCAGCAGCCCGGCCATGAACAGGCCGCCGATCGACAGGTTGGCGACGAAGCCGAGGATGATCAGGTTGATGCAGGGCGGAATGGTTTCCGCCATGACCGCGGAGGCCGCCAGCAGCGCCACCGCGCCCCCCGGATTCTGCCTGGAGCGGCGCGCAGCCGGGATCAACACCGAGCCGACCGCGGCGACATCCGCCATCTTCGAGCCTGATATCCCCGAGAACAGCACCATCGAGGCCACCATCACGACGTTGAGGCCGCCGCGCATGCGGCCCACCGCGCGCTGCAGCAGCTCGATCAGGCGTACCGACATGCCGTTGGCTTCCATGAGGTAGCCGACGAGGATGAAGAACGGGATCGCGAGCAGCACGAAATTGTCGATGCCGCGTGCCATCTGCTGGGCGAAGATCACGCCGGGCAGCGCGCCCTCGACCCAGATGAAGATCAGCGCGGCGAGCGCCAGCGCAAAGCCGATCGGCAAGCCGCCGAACAGCGTTGCAAAGAAGCCGAGCAGCATCAAGGTGCCTGCCGACGGCACCGAGGACGGCGACAGATAATCCCAGGCGAGATAAAGGCCGGTCACCGCGATGATTGCGACCAGCCCCCTGACGATATCAGGCAGCGGCCGCGCGCAGAGATGGTCGATCGCGAACACCGCCATGAACAACGCACCGATGCCCATCGGGTAGAAGGTCAATTCCAGCGGCAGCCCGGAGCCGGTGGTCTGGCCGGCGGTGAGCGAGCCCAGCTTGATGGCATTGTAGGCGACATAGCCGGAGATCAGCACGATCAGCAGCGCGCTGGCGGCATCGACCAGCGTGCGCAGCCGCACCGGCAACAGGTCGCGGAAGAAGGAGACGCCGACATTCTCGCCGCGCGCGAGCGCGCTCGCCGCGCCGAAGAAGGCCGAGCCGACCATCAATCCGCGGGCGACGTCGTCGGACCATTCGACCGGCGCGTTGAAGAAGAAGCGCAGCAGCACGGAAGCGCAGACCACCACGAGATCGGCGGCCAGCAGGATGGCCGCGATCGCGTCGCTGAGGCGAAGCAGAAGCGTCATGCTACCGTGGCGGCCGCCCGAGAGCGGCACGGCCCCTGTCATCGCCATTTCGGACTTGGCCATCAGGCTTGCGTCGCGCGGATCATGTCGATGACCGGCTTGGATTCCGGCCGCGCCTTGATGAAGTTCTCGATCTGCGGCGCGACGCGCTTCTTGAAGGCTTCGCGGTCGCATTCGGCCACCGTCACGCCCTTCTCGCCGAGCGCCGCCAGCGCCTCCTTCTCGACTGCGAGCCCATGAGCACGTGTGTCGACCGCGGCCTTCTTCGCGGCATCGAGAAAACCCTCGCGCAGCTTCGGATCCATGCGCTTGTAGGTCATGTCGCTGAAATAGATCGCGAGCGGCGAGAAATTGTGCTGCGTCAGCCCGTAGAATTTCGACGTCTCGAAGAACTTGCTGGCGAGGATCGTCGGCGGATCGTGCTCGAGGCCATCGAGCACGCCGGCCTGCAAGGCCGTATAGATCTCGCCGAACGCCAGCGGCGTCGCAGCCGCCCCCATCAGGCGCAAGCATTCGGTGATGACGGGGTTGGGCAGGGTGCGGATCTTGAGGCCGGCGAGATCCTCCGGAGTCTTCACCGGCTTCTTCGCCAGCACGCTGCGCGAGCCGAAATTGTAGGCCCAGGCGATGATGCGGATGTTGCCATCCTTGAGCAGGGCATCCTCGATCGGCTTGGCGGCGCCGGCATCGAACGCCTTGGTCTGCTGCGGGAAACTCGAGAACAGGAAGCCGAGATCGAAGGTGCCGACCAGCGGTACCAGATTGGCCGAGATCGACGAGCCCGACACCATGAGGTCGATGACGCCGAGCTTCACCGAATTGATGACGTCGATCTCCTGGCCGAGCTGGTTGTCCGGAAAAAACGCGACCTCGACCTGCTCGCCCAGCCCATTGCCCTTCAGGTTCTTGACGAGGTTGTCGTAAAAGACGCGGCCGTTGGCGTATTTGGGATCGTTCGGCAGCGAGGAGGAGCATTTCAGCTTCATCGTCGCAGCCTCGGCGCGGCCGATGATCGCGGGAGAGAGAACGAGGCCGGCGGTGACCGCCGCCGATGACTTGATGAACGCGCGACGGTTCACGGGCACGATGGTCATGGTGCGGTCTCTCCCCAATTATTCTTTTTGCAGCCGCGATCATAGTCGCGGCGTGTTGGCTCGACTGTATGGCCAAAGCGACGGCACAGGCAAGGGATGCGGCGGCGGCGTCGCGATGGCACGAGCGACAGGCGCTGTGCGGAAGCCGCGATGGAACGCCTTTGTTTATCGGTGTTTTCGCGCATGCCGCACGGCAGCGACAACTCCTGCCATGCAGGATTGCGAGGGATCGATCCAATTCAGGTATGGATCAATGCCGAACGCATATCGATTGGATTGTACGAAGCACACGAACGAAAGCCGCGGGATCGTGGTCCCGCGGCTCGCGAGGTCTAAGCTAAACGTCAGCGCGAATGCGCGGCGCTGAGCTGGCCGCCCGCAGCGTGGACATCACGGGAGGGACGCAGCGCGTAGGCGCCGTCGCCGAGCAGGGCCTGCGCCGCGAGCGCGATCGCCCAGAAGGCGGGGAATTCCCAGCCGCCCTTCGGATTGGTGAAGAAGAAGCCGGCCGCGCCATGCACCGTGAAGATCGCGCCGAGCAGGATCGGAATGCCGGCCAGCGCAGCGTAGCGGGTCCAGACGCCGAGGATGAGGGCGACGCCGCCGAGAACTTCCACGGTCATGATGAGATAGGCGAGCTCGGGCGGGAAGCCGAGGCTGCCGAAGAACTTTGCGGTGCCAGCCGGGGTGAACACGAACAGCTTCAGGCTGGCATGGGCGAGGAACAGCGCGCCCAGGGTCACGCGCAGCACCAGTGCGGCATAAGGGGCGGTACGGGAATCGATCATGGCGGTCTCCTTTGCGGCGCACCATGATCTATTCTCAAATCGATGATAATCTGCTATTTTCGAAATATACTTCACACCAATGGAGTGAGATAGCTCTTGCTCGACCGCCTGACCAGCCTGGAAGTCTTCGCGAAGGTGGCCGCCACCGGCAGCCTCTCCGGCGCGGCCCGGGCGATGGGACTATCGCAGACCATGGTCACCAAGCATGTCGCTTCGCTGGAGACCCGGCTCGGCACAAAGCTGTTCCATCGCACCACGCGGCGGCTCTCCATGACCGAGGCCGGACGGAGCTATCTGGAAGCCGCCGAGCGCATCCTCGCCGACATGGAGGCCGCCGACGCCGCGATCGCGCTCGAACGCGTCGAGCCGCGGGGGCTGCTGCGCGTCAATGTCCCGGTCGTGTTCGGCACAAGACAGATTGCGCCTGCGATCGCAGAGTTCTCGGCAGCCCATCCCGAGGTCACCGTCGAGCTCGGTCTCAACGATCGCCTCGTCGACCTCGCCGAGGAAGGCTGGGACCTCGCGATCCGCATCGGCAGCTTGCGCGACTCCAGCATGGTGGCCCGAAAGCTCGCGCCGAACCGCCTCGTGGTCTGTGCCGCACCTTCCTATCTTGCCAGCCACGGCACGCCGCGCACCGTCGCCGACCTCGCCGGGCATAATTGCCTCGGCTACACGCTCTCGCAGCAGGCGAGCGCGGCGGAATGGCTGTTCGGCGCCGAGGGCGAGATCCGCGTCCAGGTCAGCGGCACCTTGCGTGCCAACAACGGCGATGCGCTGCGCGCGGCGACGCTGGCCGGCCTCGGCCTTGCACGACAACCCACCTTCATCATCGCCGATGATCTGCGCTCGGGCGCACTGGTCGCGCTGCCGCTCGACCAGCCGGAGATCCAAACCTCGGCGGTGCATGCGGTCTACCTGCCCGACCGCCGACCGCCGGCCAAGGTGCGCGCCTTCATCGACTTTCTCGCCGCGCGCTTTGCGCCCGTGACGCCCTGGGACCGCGGACTGCCGTGAGGCGCTACGGCCGGACGCGCCGGCCGGGCAGACATCCTGCCCGATCTGTCGCACGCCAAGCGTGAGCCGGCGCACAGACAGTGTCATGGCCGGGACGTAGAAAAGGTGTCATCATCGCGCGCATTGCCGATGGAGGTGACATCATGCGCCGTCCAGTCCTTTCCAATTTGCTGCTTGCGTCCGGCCTTCTTGCTCTCACACAACTGACAATGCCGGCCGGTGCCGCGGCCGAAGCACGGCTCGCGCTGGTAATCGGCCAGTCCGCCTATCGCACCGTGCCGGAACTGCCCAACGCCGCCAACGATGCCAAGGGCATGACCGAGCTGCTCGGCAATGCCGGCTTCACCGTCACATCGGCAGCCAATCTCGATCAGAACGAGATGCGCGCGACGATCTCGGACTTCGCCGGCAGGGTCAGCGCCAGCGGCGCCGACACCGTCGCGCTGGTGTTCTATGCCGGCCATGGCCTGCAGATCGACGGCGAGAACTATCTGGTGCCCGTCGACCTCGATCCGAAGCGCGAGGCCGACATTCCGCTCCAGGGCGTGCGGCTGAACGACATGCTCAACACGCTCGGTGCGCTGCCGACGCGGGCGCGCATCTTCATGCTTGATGCCTGCCGCAACAATCCGTTCCCCGCGCTCAGCGGCGCCGGCCACGGGCTTGCGATCGTCGACACCAAGGCCGGCGCGCCCGGCTCCTTCATTTCCTATTCGACCTCGCCCGGCGCCGAGGCGGAGGACGGCAACGGCATCGACAGCCCCTACACCACGGCTGCGCTGACCATCGCCAAGCAGCCCAATCTGCCGATCGAGGAGGTGTTCAAGCGCATCCGCATCGCGGTGGCGCAATCGACCGACGGACGGCAGATCCCCTGGGAAAGCTCGTCGCTGACGACCGACTTCAAGTTCTTCGGCGGCGACAGCAGCGGTCAGCCAGCTCTCCCGGGCGCATCCGCCATGGCGCTCGCCAGCGGCTCGCGCAGCGTCGCGGACTGGCGCCGGGATTTGCAGGGCAAGGAGCCGAAGGCCGCCTATGAGCTCGTGATCGCGGACGACACCGTAGAGGCGTATCAGGCCTACATCGAGCTGTACGCGCAGGACGCCCGCACGCCGCGCCTGCGCACGGTCGTGGAGCGCCGGCGCCAGATGCTGGCCTGGGAGCGCGCGGTCGCGATCAACACCCGCGCCTCGTTCGAGGCGTATCTGGCGAACTGGGACAATAGCGATCTCGCGGCAACCGCGCGCAGGCTGCTGCTCCGCGTGCAGAACCGCAACTATGCCCTGCCCGTGGCCGCGGCGTCGACGCCTGTTCCGATCGCCGTCGCGATGGCCCCGACCTGCCCGTGCTCGACGCCCACGCCTCCGGCCTCTCCGGTCAACCCGGCCGTGGCGCCCGTGATCAAGAAGCGCGTCGACGACACCCCGCCGAAGCGCAAGGTGGTCGAAACGCCGCCGAAGCCGCGCCGTCCGCCGCCTGAGAACGTGGTCTACGAGCGCGCACCGCCGCCGGATCGCGGCCCGCCGCCCGCCGCCGTGATGCAAGGCATCGGCATCGGGATTGGCCTCGGCGTGGGCCTGGGTGGCGGCGGCGGAGGGATGGGACACGGCGACTACAACCGCGGCAGGTATTGAGAGGACGTCGCGAGATTCGGAGGGCAAACATGCCCTCCGTCATTGCGAGCGCAGCGAAGCAATCCAGATTGCCGCCGCGGTGGAATCTGGATTGCTTCGCTTCGCTCGCAACGACGTCGGATGTCGAGAGATTGCGTCTGCCGCCTTCCAATCCGGAAATGCTGTAGTCTAATCGATCGACACAGGCTTTCCGGGGACCTCGATGCCGCACGACGCCGACGCCAAGAGCGCAAGAGAGCACGCATGGCCGCTGCTCCGCTCGCTCGCCTCCCATTCGCTGCCGGGCGATCTGATCGCGGGGCTGACGCTGGCGGCGATAGCGATCCCGGAGCAGATGGCCACGGCGCGGCTCGGCGGCTTTGAGCCGCAGATCGGCTTCTTCGCGTTCATGGCCGGCTCGCTCGGCTTCGCGCTGCTCGGCGGCAACCGCTTCCTGTCCTGCGGCGCCGATTCCACGATCACTCCGATCTTCGCCGGCGGGCTTGCGGCGCTCGCCACTGTCGGCTCGCCGCAATATCAGGGGTTTGCGATCGCACTGTCGCTGATGGTCGGCGCGATGATGCTTGCCGGCGGCGCCTTTCGCCTCGGGGGCATCGCCAACCTGCTGTCGGTGCCGGTGATGGTCGGCTTCCTCGCCGGCATCTCCGTCCACATCATCGTGTCGCAATTGCCCGGCGTGCTGGGGCTGAGGTCGCCGAGCGGGCCGACGCTCGATCGCATCGGCGTGCTCGCAGGCGAACTTAACCGCAGCAATCCCTTCACGCTGTGCATCGGCCTCGGTGTGCTCGCAACGGTCTTCGTCTCCGAGAAGATCAGCGCGAAAATTCCGGGCGCGCTGATCGGGCTCGTCGTGGCGACGCTGGCCGTGATCGCGCTCGGTCTCGAGAGCAAGGGCGTGAGCGTGGTCGGCGCGGTGCCGGGGACGCTGCCGCGGCTCACCCTGCCCGAGCTTGCGCTGGAGCATTGGGTGCATCTGGTGCCGCTCGCCTTCGTGATCACGGTCGTGGTGATGGTGCAGACCGCCGCGACCACGCGCTCGTTCCCGTCCGATCCCGACAAGCCTGCCGACGTCGATCGCGACTTCCTCGGCGCCGGCGCCGGCAGCGTGCTGTCCGGCCTGTTCGGCGCGTTTCCGGTCAATGCCAGCCCGCCGCGCACGGGGATCGTCGCCGAGACCGGCGGACAATCGCAGCTCGCGGGGCTTGCAGCGGCGGCGATCGTGCTGGCGCTGCTCGCATTCGGCACCGGGCTGCTGCGGCACGTTCCGGACGCGGCGCTCGGCGGCATTTTGCTGTTCGTCGCGCTGCGCATCGTCCGCACGAAGCAGATCGTGACGGTCTACCGGCAATCCCGAAGCGAATTCCTCCTGATCCTCGCCACGGCGGCACTGATCATCGTGCTCCCGATCCAGCAGGGCGCGTTCCTCGGCATCGTGCTGTCGCTGCTGCACGGCATCTGGAGCACGACGCGGGCGCGGCTGGTCGAGTTCGAGCGCGTGCCGGGCACCACGATCTGGTGGCCGGCCCATCCGCACATCGGCGGCGAGCGGATCGACGGCGTTGCCGTGATCGGGCTGCAGGCGCCGCTCTCGTTCCTGAACGCACCGGGTTTCCGCAGCGACGTCGCGAAGGTGCTCGGCACGGCGAGGCCGCAACTCCTGGTGTTGGAAGCGAGCGGCATGGTCGAGATCGACTTCACCGCGGCGCAGATCCTGCTCGACATCTTCAAGGCGTGCAACGAGCAGGGCGTCACCGTCGCACTGGCCCGGCTGGAATCGGTGCGCGCACAGGACGCGTTCGAGCGCTTCAGATTGTACGAAGCCCTGCCCCGCGAGCGCGTCTTCCACAGCGTGGACGAGGCCGTGCGCAAGCTGGCGAAATAGTCGTCCTTACTGCGCCAGCTCGGGATGGTCCTGCTGCACCCTCTCGCGCATCCAGCTGGCATGGATCGCGCGAAACAGGATCTGCGCGGTCTTGAGATCGCCCGCCTCCATGCAGAGATCGACGATGCGACGGACCGCATCGTCGCGCATCAGTCCATCCGATATCTTCATCGCGATCTCCATCGCGACCTTGGCGGCGCGCTCGTAGCGCGCGCTTTCGCGCTTGTCGTTGCGTGCGGCCCCCGCGGCGCTCGCGGCCGCCGCCTCGCAGATCGCACGAATGCGCGCCGCGGCCTCGATGTCGCCGAGCGGCCCCTCGATGGCTTCGTCCCAGATCTCCCGCCGCGTCTTGCGCGCGAACCATCTCATCGTTCCACCGTCCGCGCTCTTCGCGCCGTCATCTCGCCGCGCTGCCGCCTCTCCCCAGCATAGAGAGCCCCGCCGAGATCGGCGAGGCGATTCTTCCGTCACGCTCCATACGCATTCAGGACGTCCGCCGTGGGCCGATGGCCTCGAACTGCGCCTTCTGCTCGTCATTCAGCGTGGCGTAGAAATCCTCCAGCGCTGCGCGCACCGACTTGACGCCGTCGAGCATCACATCGAGCCGCTTGCGGACCGCGGCCAATCGCGCCGGCGGCGTCATCACCTCGCTGGGCTGGCAGGCCGCCTTCAGCGATGCACTGACCTTGGCACTGGTATCCTGGAGCACCTGCAGCGCGGCGCGCTGGGTGTCGTTGGGGTGAAGCCTCGCCTCGATGTCGGTGCCGGGCCAATCGAGCGCGGCAGACGCACCGCAGGTCGGGACCAGCGATCCCCCGCTGCCGTTGGACGCCGTTGTGCGACGCTGATCTTCGGCCAGCGCATTGAACCGCGCCTTCTGTTCGTCGGTGAGCGAGCCATAGAAGCCGTCGAGGGCGGGCTGAACGAGATCGACGGCCTTCACCATGGCCTCGACACGCTGCTGCATCGCCGCCAGCCGGCCGGGTGCCGTCGCTGCGACCTGCGACGGACAGGACGCGCGGATCAGCGCGGCAGCGTCGATCGAGGCACTGCCGAGCGCATCGAGACTGGCGCCTTGCGCCTCGGTCGGCTGCACCACCGCGGCGATCTGGTCGATCGGCAGACCGACGATCTCGCGGCGGTCGCTGCCGCACAGCTGATCCAGCGCAACGCCGCGCGCTTGCCGCCGTCCCTGCGGGCGCTGCGGCAGATAGGCCGAGAGGCCGTCATAGCCATAGGGCCCGAAGAGGCCGGCATAGATGTCCGGATAGCCGTAGCCCCAGAAGCCGAGACCGTCGCCCCAGATGGTGTAGTCGTAGAAGTCGTTGTAGGCGAACGGCCAGAACAGCGGTCCGACCCAGCCGTAGCCGCCGCCTGGATGCTGCCACCATCCGCTGCTGGCGCCATGCCAGCCCGCAAGCGCGGCCGCAGCCGTGATCTGGGCGCGCGCCGCCGGGTTGCTGATGAGACGACCGTTCCGGAAGGCGCTGGAATGCAAATTGAGCGCGTTGCGGAAGTTCGCGGGGCGCACGGACGCGTTGCGGATCTGACCGAAATTCGAACCGTGTCGGGCGCCCGTTGCAAACCGCATCGCGCGATGATGACCGCCGCCGTGCGCGTGCCCGAAACCGTGGCCATGGAAATGGCCGCCGCCGTGATGGCCACCGCCGTGATGGCCACCGCCATGGCCGCCACCATGGCCACCGCCGTGACCGCCGCCGCCTTTGCCCAAAGCCGTGCCCGTCAGCAGACAGGCAAGCGCCATCACGGCAATTCCAATGACCGGTCGCAACATCGCATCCTCCCGCAAAGCCGCGCCATTGAGGCATCGGAAATTGTCGGGAATTGGAACCGGTGGGACTGCTGAAAGTTCCCGGATTGCGTTACGCCTCCGGCACGATCTTGCCGGGGTTGAAGATGTTGAGCGGATCGAGTGCCTTCTTCAGTGCCCGCATCGCCTCCAGCGCCTCGGGACCGAGCTCGGCCTTGAGGTATTTCTGCTTGCCCTGGCCGATGCCGTGCTCGCCGGTGCAGGTGCCGTCCATCGCCTGCGCGCGCTCGACCAGGCGGTGCATGAACTCCTCGCCGCGCGCCATCTCGTCGGCGTCGTTGGTATCGCAGACCAGCGAGCAGTGGAAATTGCCGTCACCGACATGGCCGACGATCGGCGACAACAAATTGAGACGCTTGAGATCCTCCTCGGTCTCGCTGACGCAGTCGGCAAGCCGCGAGATCGGCACGCAGACGTCGGTTGCAACCACGCCGATGCTGTCGCCGGGACGCAGCGCCTTCACCGACCAATAGGCGTCGTGCCGCGCCTGCCACAGCTTGGTGCGATCCTCCGGCTTGGTGGTCCAGGAGAATTCGCCGCCGCCGCAGTCCTTTGCGATCTCGCCGAACGCCTTGGACTGCTCGGCGACCTCGATCTCGCTGCCGTGGAATTCCATCAAGAGCAGCGGCGTCTCCGGCAGCGTCAGCTTGGAGTATGCGTTGCAGGCCTTCACCTGCGCGGCATTGAGCAACTCGATGCGCGCCACGGGAATGCCGGTCTGGATCGCCAGGATCACGGCCTGACACGCCCCGTGCACCGTCTCGAACGACACCGCACCGGCCGCAATCGTATCGGGAATGCCGCGCAGGCGGATGGTCAATTCCGAGATGATGCCGAGCGTGCCCTCGGCGCCGACGAACAGATGCGTGAGGTCGTAACCCGCGGATGATTTCTTCGCGCGCGTACCCGTCGTGATGATCTCGCCGTCGCCGCGCACCACCTTCAGCGCGAGCACGCTGTCGCGCATGGTCCCGTAGCGCACCGCGTTGGTGCCGGAGGCGCGGGTCGAGGCCATGCCGCCGAGGGAGGCATCCGCGCCGGGATCGATCGGGAAGAACAGGCCCTGGTCGCGCAGATGCTCGTTCAGCGCCTTGCGGGTGACGCCGGGCTGGATCACGCAGTCGAGGTCCTCGGCATGCACCGCGAGCACCTTGTTCATGTCGCGCAAATCGATCGAGATGCCGCCGGCAGGCGCGTTGACCTGGCCCTCCAGCGAGGTGCCGGTGCCGAAGGCGATCACGGGCACGCGGTTCTTCGCGCAGATCCGCACCACGTCCTGGATGTCGGCGGTCTCCTGCGCCATCACCACGCCGTCCGGCGGCTGATTGACGATCCACGTGGTGGTATGGCCGTGCTGCTCGCGGACGGCCTGCGAGGTGATGAGGCGATTGCCGAAGCGTGCGGCAAGCTGTTCCAGCGCGCTCGCGAGGGCTTTCGGCTCCGGCCGCGGCGGACTATTGGTGATGGTCGTACCCACGGAAATTCCTCCCGACGAGAAGAGACCGTGGCAAAGGACATATAACCGGTCAAGTCAAGGGACCGGACGCATAGCTTGGGAAGGACACATGCCGGAGACCGCCGCCACAGCGCCGAGCGCAGAGCCGTTCCGCTCTTCGATCATGCAGGTCGAGCCGCAATGGATCGACTACAACGGCCATCTCAACATGGCCTATTACAACGTGATGTTCGACCGGGCGATCGACGAGTTCTGGCTCGAGCTCGGGATTGGCCCGGTCTACAAGAAAGAGCGCCACGGCTCGACCTTCACCGCCGAATGCCATGTGCGCTATTTGCGCGAGATCCATCTCGGCGACCCCGTGCAGATCCTGGTGTGGCTGCTGGACGCCGACGACAAGCGGCTGCACACCTTCGAGGAGATGAGGCACGGCACCGAGGGCTGGCTGTCGGCGACCTCCGAAAACATGTCGCTGCACATGGACATGAAGGCGCGGCGCGTCGCGCCGTTTCCGCCCGACATCCAGCAGCGCATTGCCGGGGTCGCCAAGTCTCACAGCGCCCTGACGCGCCCCCAGGGCATCGGCCGCAGCGTGGCGATGCCCTCGAAGCGGTAAGTTCAGCGCGATCGAGCAGCAGCGGCTTGATCGCGCGCCGGCCGCAGGGAAGCACCTATATCCTGTTGCGGCCGCGCGCCAAGCCGACCACGGCCGAGACCAGGAACAGGACGACCGCGATGAAGAAGATGATCTTGGCGATCTCGATCGAAGCGCCGGCGATGCCGCCGAAGCCCAGGATGCCGGCGATCAGTGCGATAACCAGAAACGTCACAACCCAGCCTAGCATGGTCAAACCCTCGTCTTGATGTCTCTCGGCACGGCTGGCCGCGCCACCTGCCCAGACAATCTCGACGCGGGAACGATGGTTCCGGCACGTACAACGGCGAAATTCGCACCTCGCGCTGGAACAAATCGGGCCGCCGCGCACGTGGAAAACCCACCTCGCCGCCCCATATAGGGGGCCAATCCCTGTTAAGAAGGCTCCCTCCCGTCACCCCGCGGTGCCATCGTGGGGCCAAATGATTCGCATGACCGAGCCGAGCAAGATCACCAGCGTTCCCGACCACCAGCCCGCAGCCGGCGGCATCGCCGCGCGTGCGCGCGCCTCGGTGGGCCCGAAATATTTGTCCGGGCTCAATCCCGAGCAACGCGAGGCGGTGGAGACGCTGGACGGCCCGGTCCTGGTGCTGGCCGGCGCCGGCACCGGCAAGACGCGCGTGCTGACCACGCGCATCGCCCATATCCTGAGCCAGGGCCGCGCCCGCCCCGCCGAGATCCTGTCGGTGACCTTCACCAACAAGGCCGCGCGCGAGATGAAGCACCGGCTCGGCCAGATGCTCGGCCACGCCGTGGAAGGCATGCCGTGGCTCGGCACCTTCCACTCCATCGGCGGCCGCATCCTGCGTTTCCATGCCGAGCTGGCGCAGCTCAAGTCGAACTTCACCGTGCTCGACGTCGACGACCAGGTGCGGCTCTTGAAGCAGTTGCTGCAGGCCGAGAACATCGACGACAAGCGCTGGCCGGCGCGCATGCTGGCCGGCCTGATCGACGGCTGGAAGAATCGCGGCCTGATGCCCTCGCAGGTGCCCTCGGGCGAAGCCGCGATGTTCGGCAACGGCAAGGGCGGCAAGCTCTATGCGAGTTATCAGGAGCGGCTGAAGATTTTGAACGCCGCCGATTTCGGCGATCTGCTGCTCGAGAACATCCGCATCTTCCGCGAGCACCCGGATATCCTCCGGCAGTACCAGCAGCGCTTCAAGTTCATCCTGGTCGACGAGTACCAGGACACGAACGTCGCGCAATATCTGTGGCTGCGGCTGCTGTCGCAGGCGCCTTCGTTCGCCTCTCCCCGCGTGCGGGGAGAGGCCGACGCACTCGGCAGCGCAATTGCGCGCGAGAGTGCGGCGGGTGAGGGGGACTCTCCGAGCACCGAGCTCATGGAGACAGCCCCTCACCCCGCCCCTCTCCCCGTGAAGGACGGGGAGAGGGAGAAAACCAAAAACATCTGCTGCGTCGGCGACGACGATCAGTCGATCTATGGCTGGCGCGGCGCCGAGGTCGACAACATCCTCCGCTTCGAGCACGATTTCCCCGGCGCCAAGGTGATCCGCCTCGAGCGGAACTATCGCTCCACCGGCCACATCCTCGCCGCCGCCTCGCATCTGATCGCGCACAATGAAGGCCGGCTCGGCAAGACGCTGCGCACCGAGGACCAGGACGGCGAGAAAGTCACCGTCACGGGCTCGTGGGATTCGGAAGAGGAAGCCCGCGGCATCGGCGAGGAGATCGAGCAGCTGCAGCGCCAGGGCGAGAAGCTCAACGAGATCGCCATTCTGGTGCGCGCCTCCTACCAGATGCGCGAGTTCGAAGACCGTTTCGTCACGCTCGGCCTGCCCTGTCGCGTCATCGGCGGCCCACGCTTCTACGAGCGCGCCGAGATCCGCGACGCGCTGGCCTATCTGCGCGTCATCAATTCGCCCGCGGACGATCTCGCCTTCGAGCGCATCGTCAACACGCCGAAGCGCGGCCTCGGCGATGCCACCATCCAGATGCTGCATGACCACGCCCGCAAGCGCCGCATTCCCCTGTTCGAGGCGGCGCGCGCCGTGGTCGAGACCGACGAGCTGAAGCCGAAGGCGCGCGGGTCCTTGCGCGATCTCGTCGCCCAGTTCGACCGCTGGGGCGCCCAGCGCGAGGTCACCGCCCACACCGATCTCGCCCAGATCGTGCTCGACGAGAGCGGCTATACCGAGATGTGGCAGAAGGACCGCTCCGCCGATGCCGCGGGCCGGCTTGAGAACCTCAAAGAGCTCGTGCGCTCGATGGAGGAGTTCGAGAACCTGCAGGGATTCCTCGAGCACATCTCGCTGGTGATGGACCGCGAGGGCGGCGCCGAGGAGGACGCGGTGTCGCTGATGACGCTGCATTCGGCCAAGGGCCTCGAATTCGACAACGTGTTCCTGCCGGGCTGGGAGGAAGGCCTGTTCCCGAGCCAGCGCACGCTGGACGAACAGGGCCGCGCCGGCCTCGAGGAAGAGCGCCGGCTCGGCCATGTCGGCCTGACCCGCGCGCGCCGCCGCGCCATGATCTATTTCGCGACCAACCGGCGCATCCATGGGACATGGTCGACCACGATCCCGTCGCGCTTCCTCGACGAATTGCCTGCGGCCAATGTCGAGATCACGGAGTCCAAGGGCGGCTCGGCCTGGGGCGGCACCGGCGGCTACGGCGCCTCGCGCTTCGACGACATGGAGGCGTTCGGCTCCAGCTACACGACGCCGGGCTGGCAGCGCGCCCAGGCCAACCGCAACCGAGGTGGTGGCCGCAATAGCAGTGGCCGAAGCGGCGGCTTCGAGGAAGAAGCCACGACGTTCTCATCGTCCTCGTCATCCGGACCGGATTTCGGCAGCTTCTCCTCGCGCCGGCGCGGACCGCTGACGATCGAGGGCGAGCTGGTCGCCAAATCCACAGGAACGACCTCCGAATTCTCGCTCGAAGACCGCGTCTTCCACCAGAAATTCGGCTACGGCCGCGTCACCAAGATCGACGGCAACAAGCTCACCATCGCCTTCGACAAGGCCGGCGAGAAGAAGGTCGTGGACAGCTTCGTGCAGCGGGCGTGAGGCCCGACATGGCTCAATATGTTGCCATCATCGAGGACGCAGATCCCGACGCCGTCAGCCTGTGGTTTCCGGACCTGCCGGGCTGCATCTCCGGCGGCGACGACGTGGACGAGGCCCTGGAGAATGCACCCGAGGCACTCGCATTCTACGCGCACGACCTCAGCGACGAGGGCCGCCGGCTTCCCCCGCCGAGGACGCTGGCCGAGCTCGAGGCCGACCCAGAGTTTGCCGAGGACCTCAGGAACCACACGGCCGTCGTGATCGAATGGCCTCCCGCCACGGACGCCGAGTGAGGACTGTTCGCCGCACTTGCCGGACTCTCGACGGTTCTCCCCCGAACAGCCCTTGACCACCGCGAACTTCCCCGTATCAGATAAACCCATGGTCCGGGGCTCCATCACATTGATCGTGCTGGCATTGGTTATGCCGTCGCTTGCGGCGGCCGAGACCATGAGCTTTGGCGATTCGATCGGGAAGCTGGCGGCGAGTTGCGGCGCGGAAATCGTCGCCAATTGCCGCGGCGTCAATCCGGACTCGACCCGGCTCAAGGAGTGCCTGTCGCGCAACCGCGACGTGCTCTCGCCGCAGTGCCAGAGCGACTATCTCCGCGTGTTCGACGCCATCCAGAAGCGCGTCGCCGCGCGCGTCACCGTGGCGCAGGCCTGCCAGCGCGAGATCGTCAAGGTCTGCGGCGGCTCGACCAAGGAGACCAGCAAGTCGATCCCCTGCCTGGTCTCGGCGCCCAAGGGCATCAGCAACAACTGCCTGAAGGCCGTTGACGACGCGGGGTATCGCTGATGCGCGCGAAGGGGCTCTCGACCGTCGGACTAAGCGTGGCGTTCGGTCTCGCCCTGCTCGCGGGCGCCGCGCGCGCGCAGACGGCTGCGCCGACCCGCGACGAGATCGTCGGCAAGCTCAACCATTTCGAACAGGCCGCCGAGGTCGACCTTCCCGCGCTGAAGCAGCAGGTGATGGAGCGCGCCAAGACCAGGATCAAGAACGATCCCGGCCCGGTGAACCGCCCGCTGATCGCGCCTGACCTCGCGAGCCTGCCCGCCTTCAACGCGCAGATCCAGTTCGACGCCGACACGCCGATCATCCAGCCGGCGTCCTACCAGACCGTCGGCCGCATCGCCGACGCCCTGGTTCACGCCTCTCTGCTGCCCTACACCTTCCTGATCGTCGGCCATGTCGAATCCAATTCGAAGACGCGCGAGGCCAACGCGATCCTGAGCCAGCGCCGGGCAGACGCGATCCGCGACGTGCTGGTCAACACGTTCAAGATCTCGACCAAGCGGCTGCATCCGATCGGCCTCGGCGAGGAGCAGTTTCTCGACCGGGCCAAGCCGACCTCGGCCGTCAACGGTCAGTTGCAGATCCTGACCTACGCCAAGGTGCCCGAGGACGCGCCCGCGCATCCGGCCGCGGCACCTGCGCCTGCGGCGAAAAAGCCCGCCAAGAAGCGGTAAGCAGACGCTCCCAAGCGTCCCACGGAACCCTTTGAAGTGCTGACCCTTTTGTGGTCTGTCCCACAGCGCGACGATATGGTCTTGCGCGACAATAGTGCCGGTTTGTGCACCGCTCTATCCGGTGCTATAGCCTTTGCTCGTCCTTCCCAGACCCCGTGCTGCATGAGACCAAGATGGGTGGCTTTTTTCAACGCCAACTTGCCGTTTATGTCGAGTACCATCGCGATCCCCGGAACACGGCGATGCATGTGGTGGGCATCCTCCTGCTGTTCACGGGCGCGGTGATGCCGCTGACGCTGGTGAAGGTCCCGCTGTTCGGGTCCGAGGTCAGCCTGGCGGTGATCCTGGCCCTGCCGGTCCTGATCTACTGGCTGCTGCTCGATCTGGCGCTCGGGGCCGGCATTCTGGCCGTCTCCATCGTGCTGTTCTCGATCGCGTCGACCATTGCGAACGGAGTCAGCACCGTCGCGATGTGGGGCATTTTCGCTGCCCTGGTCGCGCTCGGCTTCGCCGCGCAGGCCATCGGCCACAAGGTTTTTGAGGGGCGCGAGGCCTCGCTGTTCACGTTTCCCTCGCATCTCTTGCTGGGACCGATGTTCGTCATGGCAAAATTATTCATTGCACTGGGCTTCCGTCGCGACCTTGCCGCGATTCTGGCGCCTCTTCCGGCCAATTCCCTTTCAACCCGATAGCTCCAGAAGCGAAACAGCAAACCTTTCTTCATGGCTCTCGTACTGGTTACCGGTGGCAGCGGTTTCATCGGACATCATCTCGTAGAAGCGCTCCGCGCCCGTGGGCAGCGGGTGCGCGTTCTCGATGTTCGTCCGCCGGCCGCGCCGAACTCTGACGTCGACTATGTTCATGGCTCGGTGCTGGACGGCGCCGCGGTCGATACCGCGCTGTCCGGCGTCGGTCAGGTCTATCACCTCGCCGGCCTGCCCGGCATGTGGGTCGCGAACAAGCAGGACTTCCACGACGTGAATTGCCGCGGCACCGAGGTCGTGCTGGCGGCCGCGAGGAAGCGCGGCGTGTCGCGCTTCCTGCACTGCTCGACGGAATCGATCCTGTTCCGCTATACCGACCTCAACGGCGTTCCGGCCGAAGAGGCGCTGCAGCCGGCCGAGGCGATGCCGGGCGCCTATACGCGCTCGAAGTCGCTGGCCGAGCATCATGCCGCCAAGGCCGCGGCCGAGGGCTTTCCGCTGGTGATCGGCACGCCGACCATGCCGATCGGTGCCGCCGACCACAATCTGACGCCGCCGACCGCGATGCTCTGGTACTTCCTGCAGAAGAAGGTGCAGCCGCATCTCAACTTCCTGGTCAATCTGGTCGACGTCCGCGACGTCGCCATGGGACTAGTGCTGACCATGGAGCGCGGCCGCATCGGCCAGCGCTACATCCTCGGCGGCGACTGCGTGCCGCTGGGCAACATCCTGCGGATGATGTCGGCGATGAGCGGTCGCCGCCAGTTCCCGGTCGTCGTGCCCGGCAAGATCGCCGAACTCTCCGGCATCATGCTCGAATATTTGTCCGACAATTTCACGCGCCGCCCGCCCAACGGCACCGCCGAGGGCGTGCGCATCGCGCTGGCCGCGAGCGACCTCTCGATCGGCAAGGCACGCACCGAGCTCGGCTATTCGCCGCGCCCGATCGAACCGGTCCTGCGCGAAACCATCACCCATCTGCTCGCCCGCAACGGCCAGCAGCCTTCCGGCGCCATCGAGCATCACGCGCTGTCCTCGCGCGCGGGCTGACGCCGCCGCCTAACGCAAAGAACCTTCATGTCCTTCGATTTCAGCAAGCTTCTCTCTGTCGCCTGGGGTGGCTGGACCACGACGTGGCCGACGCAACTGCTCGCCCTGATCTGGCTCGCCTGGCTCGCCAGCTGGGTCGGCGCCTCGTTCTGGCAGGGCCGCACCCAGAAGCAGGTCATGACGCTGGAATCCGGGCGCTATCGCATCCCGATCCTGGTCGGCGGCATCCTGTTCACGCCGTGGACCGCGGAAGTGCTGAACGAGAAGCCGCTCTGGGTGTTCAGCAACATCGCTGTCTACATCACGGCGCTGATCGTGCTCGCCGGCATCTCCTTCACCTGGTGGGGACGGCTGCATCTCGGAAAATTCTGGTCCAACACCATCACCCACAAGGAAGACCACCGCGTCATCGACACCGGCCCCTACGGCATCGTGCGCCATCCGATCTACACCGGCCTGATCGCCGGCATGCTCGCGACCGGCATCGCGGTCGGCACGGTGACGGCCATCCTCGGCGCGATCCTGATCTCGCTCGGCATGTGGCAGAAAGGCCGGATGGAAGAGGTGTTCCTGTCGAAAGAGCTCGGCGAGGACGCCTACGGCGCGTATTGCCGCCGCGTGCCTATGATCATTCCGTTCACCTCGCCGCGGTGAAGGCGGACTCCGCCTACTGCTTTCTCCCCGCGACGCTACTGCTCAGTCCCGTCATCCCGAGGTGCGAGGCCTGCGAGGCCGAATGCATCGCAAGCCGAAGCCTCGAAGGATGCACGGCCTAGATCCAGCCGGGCCGTGACGCGTTGCGCCGGTTCGCACCTCAGGATGACGGGGGTAGAGTCGGAACGCTGGCGTCATCAGGAACCGCCCCTTCCCCCGCTTGTTATCTCCCGACACCTGCACCAGCCGCAGAGCATCGAGCCATGTCTGATGCCTACGATTATTTTCGTGCACACGCCATCGCCGCCGCCCGCAAGGCGCGGGCGATGCCGCCGGGACGGCCCAAGCAGAAGCAGCGCACCGTGGCGCGGGTCTATCACCTGCTATCCAAGGAAGCTGCGCTGACTCCGAACGTCCATCATCTCGACGATTTCCGCGCGGCGCGGCGGCTGGAACGGCAAATCGGCCGCTGATGTCGGTCCATGCAAATTTGGTCATCTGCCATTCCGCGGGAATAGACGTCCGTCCAGTTCCGCGACGGTTGACCTTTTTACCGCCAGCCAGTTGGATGCGCGCGCAACGAGGCACGACGACACTCTATCGTGGATCCGGAGAGGTCGACGATCTGGCCTGAGCCCGCGCGGGGTTTCGGGCGATCCGCCGTGGACTGTGCCTCAGAGTTCGACAGGGGCTTCTCATGAGCTTTTCCAGTATCTTCGCGCAGTTCGTCGCGTTCGTCGGCGGCGTCGCGCTGCAATGGCGCAAGATGACCGGCACCGAGCCGCCGCCCGCCTGGGGCCAGGCGCCCGCCATTCCCGAAGCCAAGCCGCAGGGCGCGATCCCGACGCTGAAGATGCCGACCGCGCGCGGCTGGCGCGAGGGCCAGAAGCCGACGGTTGCACCCGGACTCAAGGTCAATGCCTTTGCGACCGGCCTCGACCATCCGCGCTGGATCGAGGTGCTGCCCAATGGCGACGTGCTGATCGCGGAGGCGACGCAGATCGCAGGCGCTCCGCGCAGCGTGTTTCACTACGCGATGCAGGCGACGATGCGGCGCGCCGCGGCGCTCGGGTTCTCCGCCAACCGCATCACGCTGCTGCGCGACAAGGACGGCGACGGCGTTGCCGAAGTTCGCGGCGCCTTCATGGAGAACCTCAACCAGCCGTTCGGCATGGCTCTGGTCGGTGACACCTTCTACGTCGGCAACACCGACGGTGTGATGGCCTTTCCTTATGTCGCCAATGCCGACCGCATCGCGGCGCCGGGCAAGCGGCTGACCACCTTCAAGCCGGCCGGACACTGGACACGCAGCCTGCTCGCAAGCCCCGACGGCAAGAAGCTCTATGCCGGCGTCGGCTCGCTCAGCAACATCGCCGAGATGGGCATGGAGGTCGAGGAAGGCCGCGCCGCGATCTACGAGCTCGATCTCGCCGCCGGCACGCATCGCATCTTCGCGGCCGGCCTGCGCAATCCGGTCGGCCTCGCCTGGGAGCCGACGACCGGCGTGCTCTGGACCGTCGTCAACGAGCGCGACGGGCTCGGCGACGAGACGCCGCCGGACTATCTCACCTCGGTGCGCGACGGCGGCTTCTACGGCTGGCCCTATTGCTACTGGGGCAAGACGGTGGACGATCGCGTGCCGCAGGATCCGGCGATGGTCGCCAAGGCGATTCAACCGGACTATGCGCTCGGCGGCCACACCGCTTCGCTCGGCCTGTGCTGGATGCCCGCAGGGACATTGCCCGGCTTCCCCGACGGCATGGTGATCGGCCAGCACGGCTCGTGGAATCGCAGCAAGCTGTCCGGCTACAAGCTGGTGTTCATCCCGTTCGAGAACGGCAAGCCCTCCGGCCCCGGTCGCGACATCCTGTCGGGCTTCCTGTCCCCGGACGAGAAGGAATCCTACGGCCGCCCAGTCGGCGTCGTGATCGGCCCCGACAAGAAGTCGCTGCTGATGGCCGACGACGTCGGCAACGTGATCTGGCGCGTCACGGGGGCGTAAGACGCGATAGTCGAGATAGGAGCCGCGGCTCCCTGCACCTCTCCCGCTTGCGGTAGAGGTCGGCGCGTTCCGGGCGATGCGAAGCATCGTCCCGAGCGCCGGGTGAGGGCTCTCTCCTCTGGGGGAGTGTCCCGCTGCGGAAACACCCTCTCCCAAGCCCTCCCCCGCAAGCCGGGGAGGGAGCGCACCGGTGTTCGGACTAACGAAGTCTCACGCCAACTACGTCCCCACACACAGCGTGGCGCGCTGCTTGCGCAGCAGCGCGATCACGGACAGTGCGGTGATCAGGCCGGTCTTGGGATTTTCGGACGGGATGTTCTCGATCGACATCGAGAAGCGTGCCGAATCGGCCTCGACCTCGACGCGGTGAACGTTGCGCGTCACGGTGGGGTCGGCCCAGACCTGCATCTGGGTGCGATCGGGACCGATGCCCGCCAGCGACAGCGCGACGGCGACGTTGACGTTCGCCGGAAAGCCTCTTGCTGCCTCGCGCGCGCTGCCCTCGAACAGTTTCAGCGGCTCGCGCAGATTGTCGATATCGATGTTGTTCTGGACGATGAAGGGCGCGCCCTTCAGCCCGTCGATCGGCTTGCGCGTCACCATCTTCACCGAATGGATGGTGCCGATCGCGGCGGCGTTGACGGCGTCAAGCCCGATCAGCGCACCGGTCGGCACGATGATGCGGCCGCCATTGGCGCGGGCGAGATCGACCAGATCGAAATTGTCGAGCAGCCCGCCGACGCTGACGACGACCGCGGCCCTGCCGCGCTTCACCGCGGGCTCGACGATCGCACGCAATTGGCTGCTCGGCGCGCATTCGACCACGATGTCGGCAGCGTCACCGAGTTGGTCGATCGGCAGGACTTTCGGCGGACGACGCAGGCCGTTGATGAAGGCCTGATGCTTGGCCGGATCGCGCACCGCGACGGCTGACAGCGCCAGTCCCTCGATGCCTTGATCGAGGGCGGTTGCAATCTTGGTGCCAATCGAGCCCAGCCCTGCAATGGCCACCCGCAATTCGCCCGAGACCTTCTGATCCGTCATCGCATCACACCTTCTGTCCAGGCTGATGTCATAGCCTCTCAAGCGTCCCGCGCATAGCTGCGCAGGCGGCCCTCAAGAACGGCCAGCATGGCATCGCGGGCCGGATCGCGCGAACCGCGCAGCCAGGCGAGCGGCAGCCGGCCGACCGGGCCGTTCTGCTTCGGCCGCAGCGGCACGAAGCGCACGCCTGAGACGGCCATCCGCGTGGTCCAGCGCGGCACGATCGCAACCCCGAGCTTCGTTGCCACCAAGTTGATGATGGTCTGCTGCTCGTCGGCAACCTGCACGATGCGCGGCGTCAGGCCGGCCTGCTCGAACAGCTCCACGGCTCGAACGTCTCGCAGATAACGCGAGCTTCGGCCGCCGATCCTACCGTCACTTGACGCCGTAGCGGGCGAACGCGTCGGCGATCTTGAGGTCGATGAGCTTTGCAGCCGAGACGTCGCGGTTGCCGCCGGCGCCGTCGCCCTGCCTGAGCCTGGCAAGTCCGCGTCCATAGAGCGCGCTTGCCAGGTTCGGCGCCAGGCGCAACGCGGAATTGTAGTCGTCGATGGCCGCGGCGAACTGGCCCATCTTCAGATGGATCAGCGCGCGTGAATCGTATGTCGCGGCATCGCTCGATCCCGACCGAATCACCCTGTCGCAGTCGACGAGCCCGGCCTGCAGATCGCCGATGATCGCCCGGGTCCAGCAGCGCCCGCTCCATGCCCACGTCAAGTTCGGATCGAGCCGGATGGCCTCGTCGAAATCGAGCGCGGCTCGATCATACTGGTTCAACTTCAGACGGGCTTCGGCACGGTTGGCAAAAGCGCTGCCATAGGCCGGGTTGAGCCTGATCGCCTCGTCGAAGGACTTGACCGCGTCCTCATATGCCCCCTTCCGCAAATAGGCGACGCCGCGATTGTTCACCGCCTTGACATAGCCTGAAGCGAGCTCGATCGCCCGATCGAAATCGCTGATCGCACGGTCGTATTCCGCCGCTGCGGCATAGGCGTTGCCGCGATTGTTGTAAGCCAGAGCCAGCGCCTCCGGCCTGGCATCACCCGAATTGATGAGCGCCGTACAGCCGGCGATCCGAACCTGGGCCGGAATAGTGTCCGCACCGTTGCACTGCTCAATGTTCTGGAGGTGACTTTTCTTCTGCGGCTGCTGCGCGACCGCGGGCGAGCCGATCGACAGCAGCACGAGAACGGCCGCGACGCTGGCGATGATGGCGGCCCTGATCGTCATGTCCGTGCCGCTTCAGCATCCCCTGCAGATGTTCGGCCTGGGACCACTCCCCTGCTCCGGCGCCGCGGCAGTCGTGCGCTTCTTCACCAATTTGCTCTTGCCCTCTTCGATGAGAGTCGAGAACTTGACCGCGCCGTCATCCGCGATTTCGATATGCGGCGTGGTGCCCCGGATTCCCATCGTTGCAACGGGCGTATCGACTTTCATGTCGCCGCTCTTCGCGATCTGGCCGGCGACGAAAGTCGCCGTTCCCCTGGCCAGATTGAAGAACGTTGCGTTGGATTTGCCCGCCGGCTCGTACACGTACTCGTCGAGGGTCATGCGGGCGTTGCTCGACAGATTGAACGACGAGCCATCGCTGAAATTGATGCTGACCCGGCTGTCCGCCCCGGTTCGCACGACGTCGCTCAGATACACGACATCGCCGACCTTGGTTTGCGCAGCCGGATCGCCGAGCTTCGCCTGGACGACGACCGCACCTGCGTGCTCGATCGAGACCGAACCTGCAACGGCGACGACCTTGCCGATGGGTTTCGGCACAACGTTCTCAGGGCCGCGTGTTGCGGGATTGACTTGAGCCTGCGCTGGCGCAGCGAGAACACACGCCGCGGCCCAAATGAAGCCAGTCACAAAAACCGCAATCGTATGCCTGCACATGACCCGCCCCTTTCCGAGAAGATCTGCGTGGCGCCTGATGGGAGCTATGTGAGCTTCGACCAAGCTCGCAATTCGTGCATTGTGAGTATCTACAACCTGGATCGATCCTAACGGACCGGTCCTCCAAAAAAGCAATTCTTCCGTGCATGATCTTAGGCTCAAGCCGTTTGCCTGGCCAGCGAAAGTGGGCTAGATTTCGCATAGCTCAAGCGTCAACTTCTTGAGAGCGCAAATTGCTGTTGCGGGGAAGCATCTCCGCTGAACCTGCCATCACGTTGCCTATACCAATAAAGTTCGCATTTCAAACCAGACGTTTTCGGCGTGCAGGCCTGGGGTTGCTAACGCCAAAAATTGCGCCCGCGGCGTAGCAATACCGACAAGAAGCCGCGGCACCGCGCCGAGCCCGAATTGTTCGGCGCGCGAGGCCACGGCCATGTCAGTTGCGTTCGGCGTTGGCCCCCAGAACGGGGGCACCAAGACCTTTCCCCTCCAGATCATCGGCATCGTTCAAAGCACGTTGGGATACGTTACCCTCACGCGCGATGACGGTCCGGCCACGCAGGTCAGCATCGGCGACCTTGTCTGCCGCCATGACGTAATAGAGACGGCTGCGCATGCGCAGATCGGGATTCGGCTTCTCGACGACACCATATTCAGCGTCGGCAGCGGAGCTCGCGTCGAACTGCGCGAGTTCGCCTCCGAATCCGACTGCGCCTCGCGTTCGACCATCGTTGCGGTCAGCAGCGGAAGCTTTGCATTCGCGGCCGGACGGCTGGCAAACAGCGGCACCCTGACGGTCGACACACCTCTTGGCAGCGTTCGCGGCCGCTCCCATGCGACCGGCTTCGGCATCCTGACCATGGCGGCGCTGACTTTCGCGATGGTGAAAGAGGCGCAGGGCTCGGACCCCGACGCCACCTATCTCGACAGCGATACGCTCAGTTACAAGGACCTGCAGCACGGCGCCTTCGAGCTCATCACCAAGGAGCGGGTGCCTCGGCACATTATCGTCGACGATCCAGGCGAAACCGTCATCCTGCACAGGATCGGCTCCTCCGTCAGTGTGAATCAGGTTACCAACAGCGCTGCTCGCATGGAGGAGCTGCACGCAGCTCAACAGGACGTGCTCGCCAATCTCACGCGAGGCCCAACTGGATCCAGTACGCCGCCCGGCGTCATCGCCCCCTCGCTGCAGCACATCAACTTCAACCCGGACAACGCGCCGGCGCCGCTAAACCTGCTTCCGCCACTGCCGCCGGCCGACATCCCCTTGATCGTACGCCCGCCGCCATCACTGAACGTGCCGGGCGGACCCACCGAGATCGACACCATCGCATTCAACGACACGTTCACCGCGACAACCGGCACTTTCACCGCCAGCAGCCCGCTCAATGGCGCCCTCACCTTCGGCCTCAGCGGCGGGACGGCCGGCACCACGGTCGTTAATGGGGAAACCTACGATCTCTCGCAGACCGGACCGTATGGCACCCTGTATCTGAACAGCGCATCCGGCGCCTACACTTTTGTTCCGAATGCGCAAGCCATCAATGCCCTGTCGTCGCCGACGACCGCGAGTTTCGTCATCACGGTCTCGGACACCGGGTTCTCGACGAGCCGAACATTCGTCGTCAACATTCTCGGCGTCAACGATACGGCCATTATCTCCGGCAACGCCGCCGGCACAGTGGTGGAGGCGGGCGGCGTCGCCAATTCGGCGCCCGGCACACCGAGCGCAACCGGCACGCTGACAGACGCCGACGTCGACAATCCGCCCAACACCTTCACGGAAGTCAGCTCGCCGACCAGGAGCGCGGGCGGCTACGGTACGTTCACGATGACAGCCGGCGGCGTGTGGACCTACACGCTCGACAATGGCAACGGTACAGTGCAGTCGCTGAACGTCGGCGATACGCTGATCGATCGGTTCACCGTGACCACGATCGACGGCACCCCGCAGCTGGTGACGATCACCATCAACGGCACGAATGACGCCGCAATCATCTCGGGGACCGCGATCGGTTCCGTCGTCGAGGCGGGCGGCACTTCGCCTGGCACCCCGGTCGCGACGGGCACGCTTCTCGCCGCGGACGTCGACAATCCCGCCAACACCTTCGTGGCGGTCGATACGCCGACTGCAAGCGCGCACAGCTATGGCAGCTTCACCATCACCGCGGCTGGATTATGGACCTTTACGCTCGACAACAACAATACCGCGGTCCAGGCGCTCAACAACGGTGCCACGCTGACAGACAGTTTCACGGCGACCTCGGCCGACGGCACCCCACAGACGGTGACGATCACGATCAACGGCAGCAACGATGGGGCAATCATTTCCGGGACGACGCGCGGCGCGGTCGTAGAGGCCGGAGGTGTGGCCAATGGTACGCCCGGCACGCCGACCGCGACCGGGACATTGACCGATCTCGACCCTGACAATGCGGCCAATACCTTTACCCCGGTGACCACGCCAAAGACGAGCGCCGGCGGCTTCGGCACCTTCACGATGACCGCGCTTGGCACGTGGACCTACACGCTCGACAACAGCAACGGCGCAGTGCAGGCGCTCAATGTCGGCGCTACGCTGAACGATCAGTTCACCGTGACCACGGTCGACGGCACGCCGCAGCTGGTGACGATCACGATCAACGGCACCAATGACGCCGCTTCCATTTCCGGAACGACGACGGGTTCGGTGCTCGAGGCCGGCGGCATCGCTTCCGGCACGCCAGTCGCGACCGGCACGCTCACCGATACCGACCTGGACAATCCCGCCAACACCTTCACGGCGGTGACCTCGCCCAGGGCCAGCGACGGCGGCTACGGCACTTTCACGATGACCGCGTCCGGGCTGTGGACCTATACGCTCGACAACAACAACGCAGTGGTCGACGCGCTGGATGTCGGCGACACGCTCACCGACCATTTCACGGTGACGTCAATCGACGGCACCACGCAACAGGTGACGATCGCCATCCATGGCGCCAGCGACGCCGACCCCAACGACTTCGACAATCTGGCGACGGGATCAACCGTCGTCTCCGATCCCCCGTTCGTCTTCGGCACGCCTGGACACGACAGCGTCGCCGGTGGCGGCAGCGTTTCCCAGATCGTCTACGGCGGCGCCGGTGACGACACCCTCAACGGGACCGGCGTGAACGACACCATCTACGGCGGATCCGGTAACGACACGATCAAGGGCAACAACGGGGCCGACCTCATTTACGGCGGCTCCGGGCAAGACACGATCGGCGGCAGCAATGACAACGACACCATCATCGGCGGGTTCGGTGCGGACAAGCTCACGGGCAGCAACGGCAATGACGTCTTCGTCTATCTGTCGGCGGTCGACTCCAGAGCCGGCCAGTTCGATACGATCACCGATTTCGGATCGGGAGCCGACAAGATCGATTTGACGGCGCTCGGCGCGCTCGGATTCGTGATCCTGGCGTTGAGCTCGACAAGCTCGCCGGTGCCGCCCCACACCATCGCCTGGCTCTACGACAGCTCGGCCAACGAAACCATCGTGTATGTCAATCCAACCGATCAGACCCTGGAGATCGGCGATTCCAGCCTGCTGGAAGTTCATCTCCAGGGTGTCGCGACCATCGATTCCTCGGACTTCATCGTGGATCAAGCCGCGGCACCGGTGCTGGCGGCGAGCGATACAATCGATCCGGCCGCCGCCACGCTGGGCGATGCGGCGGTCATGACATCGACTACCTCCGATGCCTCCACCGAGGCGACGAACAGCAGCGGCTCCATTTCGTTGGACGGCAGCACGACCGCAATCGATGTGAGCTTTCCCTTCGATACCAATCGGGATCTCAGCAGCCACGAGATCGCCGCTTCCACCCCGGACGAGACTGCAACACTCCCCGGCCCGTCACAACCGGCAGTCCATTCGCTGTCGATGGAGCCCGTCAAATTTGTCTTCGAACCACCCCGGACCGACGACGGCATCCATCCAAACGGAAACGCCGCAACCGGTACGACGGAGCAAGATCATGCCGTCACTTTCAGCGTGCCGGATGCGCTCGTTGCCAGCGACCAGCATCCAGAGAGCGGCAAGGCTGCCGAGGCGCATGGCCATGCAAGCCTTGCCGATACCGCCAGTGCGCTTCTCGATATCGCCTCGGAGAAAGGTCTCGGAAACGGCGGCAACCCTCATTCGGATCAATCCCAGGAAAGCAAACACAGTCATGCCTCGATAGAGAGCCCCGACAAGTCCAATGGACAACCTCATGCTGCGCCAGACGACACGCACGGCCCGCACGGAAACGAGAAGGCCCATCCGCCGGGGCCGGGCGATTCCTTCAAATTCCTGACCCCGGCGATGGAGAACTCCAGCATCGCTTTTGTGGACGATCTCGCAGTGCCGCTCGATCGTCATGAACGCGCGGCACATGACAACGGACATGGTCACGCCACGGCACCGGACGAGGGTCCGCAGCTGGACGATGGCGCTCACGGCGTGGGCGGCTCAGGCGGGCCTCATGGGCAGCACGATCTCCTGGTGTGAGCTCGATCTGACAGGCGAGGCCAAGACCATGTCAGTCGCGTCCGGCGTTGAACCCAGGGATAAGGCCGGTGCGACTCTCCCTCACCAGATCATCGGCGTGGTTCAGACGGCAATTGGTTACGCCACTCTCACGCGTGACGCCGGCACTGCAGCTCAAGTCAGCGTTGGCGCCCCTGTCTGTCACGGTGACATAGTCGAGACGACCACCGGCGGGCGGATCGGAATTCTGCTGATCGATGGCACCGTTTTCAACGTCTGCAGCGGCACTCGCATCGAGCTAAGCGAATATGTTCGCGATCCCGGCGGTGCCGTGCATTCGATCGTGCTTGCGGTCACCAGAGGAAGCTTTTCCTTCGCTGCCGGCCGATTGGAGAACGGCGGCGCCCTGACGTTCGACACGCCGCTTGGAAGCATTCGCGGGCGCTCCAATTCGAGCGGTTTCGGCGTGTTGACGCTTGCGGCGTTGACCTTCTCGATGATGACCGACGCAAACGCCGCGGATCCGGACGCCGCATTCCTGGATGACGACAAGATCAATTACAAGGACCTGCGGCACGGCGTCTTCGAGCTCATCACCAAGGAGCCGGTGCCGCGACACATCATCGTTGAAGATCCCGGCGAGACCGTTGTCCTGAGCAGGATCGGCTCCTCCGTCAGCGTCAACCAGGTTGCCAATAGCGCGTCTCGAATGGAGGAGCTGCACGCAGCTCAACAGGACGTGCTCGCCAATCTCACGGAAGGAGCGACAGGTTCCAGCACGCCACCTTTTGCCAATTCGCTTTCCTTCGAGCACATCAATTTTACGCCGGCGGACAACACGGCTGCGCCGCAAAGCCCGCTTCCACCGCTTCTTCCGATCAACCTGCCCTCGATCGAACGGCTGCCACCGTCGCTTACCTTGCCGGCCGGGCCGGTCGAAATCGACACGATCGCTTTCGACGAGTTCAGCGCGACGAGCGGCACTTTCACTGCCAGCAGCTCTGGCGGCGGCGCCGTGACCTTCGGCCTGAGCGGAGGGACATCCAGCAGCACGACACTGAACGGAGTGACGTACAATCTTTCGGAGACCGGCCCCTATGGCACCCTGTACCTCAACAGCACAAGCGGCGCCTACACCTTCGTTCCGAACAGCGATGCAATCAATGCCCTGTCGTCGCCGACGACCACAGCCTTCCTCATCACGGTCTCGGACGGCTCGTTGTCGCTGAGTGAGCCCTTCACGATCAACATCAACGGCGCCAACGACGCCGCCACCATCTCGGGCAACACCGGTGGCTCGGTTGGAGAGGCGGGCGGCGTCGCCAACGCTGCTCCGAACATCCCAACCGCAACCGGCACGCTTACAGACACCGACGTCGACAACCCGTCCAACACCTTCACGGCGGTCGATTCGCCCACCAGAAGCACGGCCGGCTACGGCACCTTCACGATGACGGCAACCGGTGTGTGGACCTACACGGTGGACAACACCAATAGTGCGGTACAGGCCCTCAATGTCGGCGATACTCTGACCGATACCTTGACGGTGACCAGCATCGACGGCACCCCCCAGGTCGTAACGATCACGATCCACGGCAGCAACGACGCCGCAGTCATTTCCGGGGCCGTGACCGGTTCAGTCGTGGAGGCCAGCTGCCTGTTGCCGGGCGCGCCGATCGCGGGCACGCTCGTCGACGCGGACGTCGACAATCCCTCCAACACGTTCGTGGCGATCGGCTCGCCGACGGCAAGCTCGGGCGGCTATGGCAGCTTTACGATGACGTCAGCCGGCGTGTGGACTTATATGCTCGACAATGCCAACCCGGCCGTGCAGGCGCTGAACATTGGCGGCGTGCTGACCGACAGCTTCACGGTAACGACCATCGACGGCACCCCTCAGGTGGTGACGATCACCATCAACGGCAGCAACGACCCGGCCGTTATCTCCGGCATCACGACCGGCTTGGTGGTCGAGGCCGGATGTGTAGCCAATGGGGCGCACGGTACGCCTGCGGCGACAGGCACGCTGACCGACACAGATCCCGACAACACGCCCAACGCCTTCATCGCGGTGAGCTGTCCAACGACGAGCACGGGCGGCTTCGGTAGCTTCACCATGACGGCGTCGGGTACTTGGACCTACACGCTCGACAATGGCAACAGCACGGTACAGGCTCTCAATGTCTGCGATACGCTGACCGACGAGTTTACGGTGACGACCATCGACGGCACGCCGCAGGTCGTGACGATCACGATCAAAGGCGCGAATGACGCCGCCATCGTTTCTGGGGTCACGACAGGCTCGGTGGTCGAGGCGGGCGGCATCTCGCCCGGCACGCCGGTTGCGACCGGTGCGCTCGCCGATACCGACGTCGACAATCCGTCCAACACTTTCACTGCTGTGAGCTCACCCGCTGCGAGCGACTGCGGCTACGGCACGTTCACGATGACCGCCGCGGGCGTGTGGACCTATACGCTCGACAACCACAATTGCGTGGTGGACGCGCTCAATGTCGGCGACACGCTCACCGATCACTTCACGGTCACGACCATCGATGGCACCAGGCAACACGTGACGATCTGCATCCATGGCGCCAGCGAGGCCGATCCCAATGATTTCGACGACCTGGCCGCGGGGGCTGCCGTGGTATCAGCCCCTCCGTTCGTCTACGGAACTCCTGCAGGCGACTGCATCACCGTTTGCGGTGATACTCCTCGGATCGTCTATGGCGGCGCCGGCAACGACACCGTTAACGGGGCCGGCGTGAACGACACCATCTTCGGCGGCTCGGGCAACGATACGATCAAGGGCAACAACGGGGATGACGTCATCTACGGTGGCTCGGGACGAGACACTATCGACGGCGGTTGCGGGAACGACGCCATCACCGGCGGGATCGGCCCGGACAGGCTCACCGGAGGCAATGGCGACGATGTCTTCGTCTATTTGTCGACAATGGATTCCAAAGCAGGTCATTTCGACACGATCAATGATTTCAATTCAGGATGCGACAAGATCGATTTGACGGCGCTCGGCGCGCTCGGATGCGAGATCCTGGCATTGAGTTCGGCAAGCGCATCCGTGCCCGCGCATACCATCGCCTGGCTCTACGACAGCTCAGGCAATGAAACGATCACATATGCCAATCCGACGGACCAAGCCCTTCAGATCGGCGATTCCGGCATGCTGGAGGTTCATCTGCAGGGGATCGCGGCCATCGTTTCCTCGGACTTCATCGTGGATCAAGCCGCGGCACCGGTGCTGGCGGCGAGCGATACACTCGATCCGGGCGCCGCCACGCTGGGCGATGCGGCGGTCATGACATTGACTACCGCCGATGCCTCCACCGAGGCGACGAACAGCAGCGGCTCCATTTCGTTGGACGGCAGCACGACCGCAATCGATGTGAGCTTTCCCTTCGATACCAATCGGGATCTCAGCAGCCACGAGATCACCGCTTCCACCCCGGACGAGACTGCAACACTCCCCGGCCCGTCACAACCGGCAGTCCATTCGCTGTCGATGGAGCCCGTCAAATTTGTCTTCGAACCACCCCGGACCGACGACAGTCCAAACGGAAACGCCGCAACCGGTACGACGGAGCAAGATCGTGCCGTCACTTTCAGCGTGCCGGATGCGCTCGTTGCCAGCGACCAGCATCCAGAGAGCGGCAACGCTGCCGACGCGCATGGCCATGCAAGCCTTGCCGATACCGCCAGTGCGCTTCTCGATATCGCCTCGGAGAAAGGTCTCGGAAACGGCGGCAACCCTCATTCGGATCAATCCCAGGAAAGCAAACACAGTCATGCCTCGATAGAGCGCCCCGACAAGTCCCATGGACAACCTCATGCTGCGCCAGACGAGACGCACGGCCCGCACGGAAACGCGCAGGCCGATCCGTCCGGGCCGGACGATTCCTTCAAATTCCTGACCCCGGCGATAGAGAAGTCCTGCATCGCTTTTCTGGACGATCTCGCAGTGCCGCTCGATCGTCATGAAGGCGCGGCACATGACGACCGACATGGTCACGCCGCTGCACCGGACGAGGGTCCGCAGCTGGACGATGGCGCTCACGGCGTGGGCGGCTCAGGCGGGCCTCACGGGCAGCACGATCTGCTGGTGTGAGCTCGATCTGCTGAAACCGCTGTTCCTTACTTCCGCGCGGCGGGCGGCGGCGTCGCCATCGCGGCGGCAGGCGCCGGTGGCGTCAGATGGCGCGGGACGATGATGGTCTGGCCCGGGGTGAGCTGCGCGTTCTCCGCCAGCGAGTTGCTCTGCGCGAGCGTCCACAGCGGCACGCGATTGGCCGCGGCGATGCTCTCCATGGTGTCGCCGCGACGCACCGGCACCCGCACGCCGCTGTCCCACAATTCGACCAGCGTATCGGCGGGCACGAGATAGCGCAGCGGCACGGCACCGGCCTGGGTCTGCGGCGGAATGCGCGGCAGCTGCGTCACCATCTCGACGATCTGGCGATGGATCTCGTCGGACTTCTCGATGTTGATGTGCGAGACGCGGCTGTTCTCTTTCAGATCGTAGCTCGCATAATGGCCGCGATAGCCAGGCACCGCCACGACGTCGCCGCCGCCGAGCACGCTGTCGGACATGAAGATGTTGATGAAGCGCTCGACATTGAGCGGCACGTCGCCGGTCGCATGCGCGGGATCGATGGCGATCACCAGGCTGATCGGGATGTTCTCCTTGGCTGCCATCTCGGAGATGATGACCGAGCATAGCCCGCCCATGGAATGGCCGATCAGCACGATCGGCGCGGGGCTCTCCTTGTAGCTGGCGATGGCGCGGTTGCCGATCAGCCGGCAGACCGTGAATTCATAAACGTCGGCCGAGAAGCCAGCCTGCGTCAGTTTCTCGCTGAGCCGGTCCATGCCGGTCGAGAAGATCGGCCCCATGGCACCGCGGAACAGGTAGACTTTCGGCGGCGGCAGCGGCTCGGCGGGCGGAACGGGAGGCGTCGATGTGACTGTCGCGGCCGGGCGCTTCGACTTGGCGGGTGAAGCCACGGCTATGCCGTTGCCCAAGGCGAGCAACGCCACCGCTGCCAGCACGACTAACCGCCTCAAATCAATCATCAATCCAGCAGTCCCGCGACGGGAGGCAAAGGGCGTCTCCCAAACCGGCTTAGTGACGACCGATTTGGTGGATTTTGGGGCGCGGGAACCGTGGCGCGACGCACCGTCGCGGGTCAAAGCTCCGTGACCTGCCGGATGAGCCCGCCCCCGACCCGTCATTGCCGGCCCTTGAGCCGGCTGCGATGCGCGGCCTGCTTGGCGCGGTTGCCGCACCGCCTTGCGCGACTGCGGGTGTGGTCGGCGAACAGCATTCGTGCAGTTATGGCCCTCGCACGCCTTGACGTCGGACAAGTCTTCCTCGCAGACGAACTTCGCCATCGCCTCGCCGACGGGCAGCAGAAGAGCTTCGGCTGATTGCCAGCGCCGCATCCTCTGCCGTGCAAGGCCTTCCTCATCGTGGCGAGGCGCGATTTGCAGGAACGCCTCATCGCGCTCCAGGATGCTGTTCAACGGGCCAAGCTCGTGCAGCGCCTTCGCGGTCAGCGGCCTGCCGGCATGCTCCAGAACAAAGCCCCTGAACCACTCGCGCAACGCGCGGGCCTGATGGGCGACCTTGTCGAGCTCGCCCGGCTTGGCGCGCCCCATCAACGCGTCCAGCTCCTCCGCCGGCACCAATTTCGCCTGCGACAGCCAGTCGACCAAGCCATCGCCATCGCCGATCCAGTCGACCGCTGTATCGACCGGTGTTGCAACCGAGTTGAGAAAATCGAGGCCGAGTGGGTCGGCGATGAACATGGCGGGCGGTCCATGAGCGCAGTCCTTGGCCGACGAATAACGGCTGATCGATAGTAACCATTAAAATGGCAGTTGCGACTACAAGAGCGACGTCGCGCTCTATCCGTCATTCCAGGAAAATTTCCGCAAGCACAAGCCGCCCTTCCTGGCGGTCTGGGGGAAGAACGATCCGTTCTTCATTCCGCCCGGTGCCGCAGCGTTCAAGCGCGACAATCCCAATGCAATCGTGCAGTTCTTCGACACCGGCCATTTCGTGCTGGAAACGCACGCCCGGGAGATCGCGGAGAGCATTCGTGCGTTTCTGGGGTGAGATGAGCTGTGGCGATCTTCGATTGCCGCATCGCGCGCCGGCCTAAAGCGGCAGCATGCGGTTCAAGAGGTCGAGCAGCGTGCGCTGCTCGGCCTCGCTCAGCGGCGCCAGCATCTTGCGGTTATAGGGCTCCGTCAGCCTCGCCCCCTCGGCGATGAGCTTTGCCCCCTTTGGCGTCAGGATGAGCTCGACCGCACGGCGATCGGACCTCGAGCGGTTGCGCTTGATGAAGCCGGACGATTCGAGCTCGTTCAGGATCTTGATCAGGTTCGGCAAGCGCAGCCGGAGCAGGCTGGCGAGGCTGCTCGGCGGCACGCCGGGATTGTCGCGAATGACGGCGAAGATCGCGTAGGTTGCCGGCGTCAGCCCCAGTGCGGCGAATTCCTCATAGAAGCCTTCGAAGAACTTCAGCTGCGCGAGGCGCAGCATGAAGCCGGGTGTGCGCTGAAGCGCATTCAGGTCCAGCGCTTTCTCCTGCAGTTCGGCAGATTTGGCGCCGGATTTCGGGGTCTTCGGGCTCATGATATGCATCCAAAGCGGGCCAAATTGACACTCTCGAAAATAGCTATAAAATATAACTATTATGAAGCGGCACCAAGACCGCCCATGGGAGGGACACAATGAACAGCAAATTCCTGCATAGATTGTGCATGCTGGCGGCAATGCTGACCACCGCACCGGCGTTCGCCCAGGACGCTGTGAAGATCGGCATCCTCAACGACCAATCCGGTCCGTTCGCGAGCTATCAGGGCATCGGCTCGGTCGTCGCCGCCAAGATGGCGGTCGAGGATTACGGCGGGAAGGCTGCCGGCAAGCCGGTCGAGGTCGTCGCGGCCGACCATCAGAACAAGACCGATATCGGGATCGGCATCGCCCGGCGCTGGTACGAGAACGAGAGCGTCGATGCGATCTTCGACATTCCGAACTCGTCGATTGCGCTCGCGGTGGCCGGCATGAGCGCCGAGAAGAACAAGGTCTTCGTCGGATCGGGCGCCGGCACGGTGCTGCTGACCGGCGAGAAGTGCACGCCGAACACGGTGCACTGGACCTACGACACCTATGCCTATGGCCGCGGCCTCGGCAAGGCGATCGTGCAGCAGGGCGGCAAGAAGTGGTTCTTCATCACCGCCGACTATGCCTTTGGCCATGATCTGGAGAAGCAGGCCGCGGAGGCCGTGAAGGCGTCCGGCGGCGAGGTGCTCGGCAGCGTGCGGCATCCGCTGGGAACGGCCGACTACGCCTCCTTCCTGCTCCAGGCCCAGGCATCTGGCGCGAACGTCGTCGGCTTCGCCAATGCCGGCGACGACACCATCACCTCGATGAAGCAAGCCGCCGAGTTCGGGCTGACCAGGGATCACAAGCTGGTCGGATTGATCCTGGGCATGAACGGCCTTCCCGCGCTTGGGCTGAAATTTGCGCAAGGCGCGCAGATCATGAATCCGTTCTACTGGGATCTCAATGACGGCACGCGGGCGTTCGCCAAACGGTTCGCCGAGCGCATTCCGTCAAAGGCCTATCCGAACGACATGCAGGCCGGCGTCTATGCCTCTGTCATCCACTACCTCAAGGCGGTCGACCAGGTCGGCAGCGCCCGGGACGGCAAGGCCGTCGTCGCCGCGATGAAGGAAACGCCGACCGACGATCCGCTGTTCGGCAAGGGCTACATCCGCAAGGACGGCCGCAAGATCCACCCGCTCTACCTGCTCCAGGTGAAGGCCCCGGAGGAATCGACGTCGGCCTGGGATCTCTTGAAGGTCGTCACCACCATCAAGGGCGAGGACGCGTTCCGCGCCCAGAACGAAGGCCAGTGCCCGCTCAGCCGCTGACGGCCGAGCCGAAGCGCAGGCTCAACAATTCGCTGCGCGGGCTGGAGAGCGTGCCGGTGCGTGTGACTGCGGCTTTGGCGTGATGGACTCGATCGGCGGCCGGGATCCACCTCACCCTAGGGGAGAGGTGAATCCTTGGCGCATCGAGTCAACCAAAGGTCATATCGTCTTCAGGCTACACCACGTGCGCTCAGTTCCTCGCCGGAGCCGTCGCCGCCGCCGACCGCGCCTGCCGCGGCGCGCCGGGCTCGGCGACTGGGGCAGCCGGAGCGCGCGAGCGCATGACCGCGGCCTCGATCTCGGCGATGACGCGGCGCTGGATCGCCTCGCTCTTGTCGATCGAGATGTGGCCGACGCCGGTGCCGCGTACGTCGACATTGTCGAGCTTGCCGCGCAGGTCCGCCGCGGCCCGCACCGGCTCGCCGGGACCATCGCCGATATAGATGTTGATGTAGCGCTCGGCGCCCGTCGATAGCCTGGTCTTGAACACGGAATCGAGGCCGATCGCGAGCTTTACGGGCACGCCGAGCTGGTTGAGCTTCGCAATCATGTCAGGCAGTGCAGTCGCGCCGGAGGAATGGCCGACCAGGATGATGGTCTTGATGCGGCCGGCCTTGTAGGCGGTCGCGGCTTCATCGGCAAGCGAGGACCAGGACACGAAGTTGGCGACGGTCACCGGGATGCCCTCCGCCTGGAGGCGGGCACCGATCGTGTCGAGGCCGAGCGAGAAGATGTTGAGCACGCCGCGCAGCAGGTAGACGTGCGTGGTCGCGACCTGGGCCTGGCCCGGGGCCGCCCTCGCGGTGGTCGGGCTGATGGCAACAGCTGACAGCAGAAGCAGGCAAATCGCCCACACACGGAGGGCGGGCAATTGGCTGGCGCCGGCGGTGTGACGGCCGTTCGGTCTCATCGATGTTTTCCCTGGGGACAATACGCTTGGCGATTGGCGGGAATCGTAGCCACGGCCTGCTCACAGACGCAACAAAGAGCCGCGTAAGCGACAATCTTAGCAGCAAGCCGTGGCGGTTGTGCAACACTTGCCCGGAACCCGCCCCTGAAGAGCCGGTTTCGAGACGATTTTTCTCCGACCAATTGCGACCGGGCAAGGGCATTCCTATTTCAGGGCACCGCTGACCCGCCCTTCCCGGCAGATCCAGCCTCCCTCCCCCAGCCTTTTGCCCCAAGCCTTGCGGCCATCATGTCCTCCATCATTTCCGTCGCCAATCTGTCGAAGACCTATGGGTCCGGCTTCAAGGCGCTCAAGAACGTCAATCTCGACATCAAGCGCGGCGAGATCTTTGCGCTGCTCGGGCCGAACGGCGCCGGCAAGACCACGCTGATCTCGATCATCTGCGGCATCGCCAACCCGAGCGAGGGTCGCGTCCTCGTCGGCGGCGAAGACATCCAGACCTCGTACCGCAAGGCGCGCTCGCTGATCGGCCTGGTGCCGCAGGAATTGCACACCGACGCCTTCGAGAGCGTGTGGGCGACCGTGAGCTTCTCCCGCGGCCTGTTCGGCAAGCCGAAGAACCCTGCGCACATCGAGAAGGTGCTGAAGGACCTCTCGCTCTGGGACAAGAAGGACAACAAGATCATCACGCTCTCCGGCGGCATGAAGCGCCGCGTGATGATCGCGAAAGCGCTGTCGCACGAGCCGCAGGTCCTGTTCCTGGACGAGCCGACCGCCGGCGTCGACGTCGAGCTGCGCAAGGGCATGTGGGAAGTCGTGCGCACGCTGCAGCAGTCCGGCGTCACCATCATCCTCACCACGCACTACATCGAGGAAGCCGAGGAGATGGCCGACCGCATCGGCGTCATCAACAAGGGCGAGATCGTGCTGGTCGAGGACAAGGCGACCTTGATGCAGAAGCTCGGCAAGAAGCGGCTGACCGTCCACTTGCAGGGCAAGGTCACCTCGCTGCCGGAGAGCCTCGCCCATTACGAGCTCGAGCTTTGCGATGGCGGCGCGACGCTGGTCTACGACTACGACACCAAGGGCGAGCGCACCGGCATCACCAGCCTGCTCAGCGACCTGCGCACCGCAGGCATCCGTTTCAACGATCTCGACACGACGCAATCGTCGCTCGAGGACATCTTCGTCGACCTCGTGAGGACGTCATGAATCACCGCGCCGTCCGCGCCATCTACCTGTTCGAAATGGCGCGCACCTGGCGCACGCTGCTGCAAAGCATCGTCTCGCCGGTGGTTTCGACCTCGCTCTATTTCGTGGTGTTCGGCGCCGCGATCGGCTCGCGCATCAGCCAGGTCGAGGGCGTCAGCTACGGCACCTTCATCGTGCCGGGCCTGATCATGCTCTCGGTGCTGACGCAGAGCATCGCCAACGCGTCCTTTGGCATCTACTTCCCGAAATTCACCGGCACGATCTACGAGATCCTGTCGGCGCCGATTTCCTATTTCGAGATCGTGCTCGGCTATGTCGGCGCGGCCGCGACCAAGTCGATCATTCTGGGCCTTATCATCCTGGGGACAGCCGGCCTGTTCGTGCCGCTGCATATCCACCATCCCATCTGGATGCTGGCCTTCCTGGTGCTGACCGCGGTGACCTTCAGCCTGTTCGGCTTCATCATCGGCATCTGGGCCGACGGCTTCGAGAAGCTGCAGATGATCCCGATGCTGGTGGTGACGCCGCTGACCTTCCTGGGCGGCAGCTTCTACTCCATCGACATGCTGCCGGCGGGCTGGCGCACGGTCGCGCTGCTCAACCCGGTCGTCTATCTGATCTCCGGCTTCCGCTGGAGCTTCTACGAGATCGCCGACGTCAGCGTATCCGTCAGCATCGGCATGACGGTGGCATTCCTGACGATATGCCTCGGCGTGATCTGGTGGATTTTCCGCACCGGATATCGGCTGAAGAACTAGCCATCATTCCGGGGCGCGCGTGGCGCGAACCCGGAATCCATTCAGCCACCGGCGCTGCCGCTCGATGGATTCCGGGTTCGCCCTTCGGGCGCCCCGGAATGACGGCCGTGGACTCACCGGTAGCAATGAAAGCGGTGGTAGCCGTCGTAGTACCCGTGGCAGCGGTGACGATAGTGGCGGTGAGGAATGCCGAACACGCCCTCCACCGCACCCACGGCGCCGCCGACACCGGCGCCGACCGCGCCACCGACTACGCCCCCCACCGGACCGGCGATCCGGTTACCTTCATAGGCCCCTTCCTGCGCGCCGCGCACGATGCCCTGGGCATGGCTGGCGTGCGGCAGCGCCAGCAGTGCGAGCAGGACGGCGGCGGCTGCGAACAGCAGGCGGACAGGCAAGCCTGCCGGCAGGACGGCGGCGGTAACACGGGCTTTGTTCATCTTCAGTCCCAGGGAAGTACGGAGCAAGCGGCGGCGAAAGCCGCCAATGGCAGGCCATCATCAACGCGCCGAGCGGCCAAATGGTTGCGCCTTTGTGACGAATTGTCGGCGACATGAACGCGTGTCCGCTCGCGAAAATGTCAGCATCGCCGCCAGCTGCGCGGCACAAAGCGGCCTTGCTTACATCAGGCATCACGTTGACGATGGGCGGACGGGCCCGGTGGAACGAAAGCCGGATTGCAGGCATATTGCATGCCGGGGGACGGAGAGCCGCGGTGTTATTGTTCGAGCATGATCTTTTCGGAAAACCGCTACACACTTTTTCCGGATCATGCTCTGGCGTGAACAGGCCGGAGGCCAGAACCCAGATGCGTTTCCAGATGCGTTCGTTTTTTATTGCTTTCACCTCCCTGATGCTTTTGAGCGCGGGCACCGCGCAGGCCAAGGTCGAGATCACCGTCGACAAGGACAATCAGCAGATGACCGTCGCCGTCGACGGCGTCGCGCGCTATCACTGGCCGGTGTCGACGGGCATCCCCTCGCGCGAGACGCCGAACGGCGCCTTCCGTGCCTTCCGCATGGAAGAGGATCACTTTTCCAAGGAATTCGACGACGCGCCGATGCCGCACGCGATCTTCTTCACCAAGGTCGGGCACGCCATTCACGGCACGGACTCGGTCGGCCGGCTCGGCTCACCGGCCTCGCATGGCTGCGTGCGGCTGTCGCGACAGAACGCATCGACGCTCTATGCGCTGGTGCAGCAGCAAGGCGTGCTCAACACGACGGTGACGCTGACCGGCTCGGCGCAGGTGGCACTCGCTCGCAATCCGCGCGGCCGCAGCAACACTGCCGTGGCCGCCCGCGCTCCGCAGCAGCCTGCCGAAGAGCAGTATGCGACCACGGGTGATCCCGTGAACCTGACGCCGCCGCAGCAACCCGCCCGCCGCTACATGCCGCAGGACGACAATTACATCTATCCGGCGGACGGCAGCGACACCGGCGCGCGCTATCCGGCGCCGCGCCCGATCACGCGCCCCTATGGCACGCAGGCCTATCAGCAACTGCCGCAGCCGACCTACGACCAGGGCTATGGCCAGCAGGGCTACTATTATCAGCAGCAGCAGCAGCCTCGCCAGTATTATCAGCCGCGCAATTATTACTATCAGAACTGACGCGGCCGCCACCGAGCGCCCTTAACAGTCGGGGCACCATGCCGTCACGTGCCACGACCATCCTGACCGTGCTCGCGGTTCTTGCTGCAGGACGAGCTATGGCCTTTGATCTCGAGGCGCATCGCGGCGGGCGGGCGCTGCTGCCGGAGAACACCCTGCCCGCGTTTGCCAACGCGCTGTCGACGGGCGTCGACACGCTGGAGCTCGACGTCGGCGTCACCGCCGATGGCGAGGTCGTCATCTCGCATGAACGCGGGCTCAATCCGGATCTCGCACGAGATGCGAGCGGCGCCTATGTGGCCGCCCCCGGCACGCCCTTCGTCAAGCTGCGGCTCGAAGAGGTCAGGAGTTATGACGTCGGTCAGATCCGCCCGGACAGTGCCTATGCCAGGCAATTCCCCGAGCAGCGCGCCGTGCCGGGGACGCGCATCCCCACGCTGAAGCAATTGTTCGCGCTGGTGCGCAAGTCCGGCAACACCAATGTGCGCTTCAATATCGAGACCAAGATCGATCCGAACCATCCGGATGAGTCCCTCGATCCGCAAGCTTTCGTCACAAAACTGCTCGGGCTGATCGAGGCCGAACGGTTCACCGACCGCGTCATGATCCAGTCGTTCGACTGGCGGACCCTGCAGCTCGTCCAGCAGCGAGCGCCGAAGATTCCAACCGTGTACCTGACGCTCCAGCGCGGCTCGGCTCCAACGGTGGCGCTCGACAAGGCCACCAGCTGGACCGCGGGTTTCAGCCCGGCCGATCACGGCGGCTCGTTGCCGCAAACCATCAAGGCTGCGGGTGGCGCGATCTGGTCGCCCTATTTCGGCGACGTGACCGCGGCGCTGGTCTCCGAAGCCCACGCGCTCGGCTTGCGCCTCGTGGTCTGGACGGTCAACAAGCGCGAAGACATGGCGCGGATGATCGATACTGGCGTCGACGGGATCATCTCGGACAATCCGGACCTGCTGCGACAGGTCGCCAGCGAGAAGGGAATTGCGCTGCCGGCGGGGACGCCTGTGGAACCGTAGGCCCGGGGTCCTACTCCCCGTCCCTCAAACGCCGGTACAGCGCGCCCAGGATGTTCGAGTAATCGTCGGTCCACACCCGCACCCGGTCGTCGGCTTCGGTCTGCTCCCACGATTTGGAGGCGGCGAGCTTGCCGACATCTTCCTCCTCGCGCGCGGAGATGACGACGTCGGTCGAGAAGATGTAGTCGGAATCGCGCCCCGAATCCTCGTTGAAGACCCAGCTCTTCAAGTCATTGGCGTCGGCGATGCCGACCACGACGGTCTCGAGATCGAGGTGGCGGTTGGAGACGTGCATCACCACGGCGCCGTGCGGCGCGAGCTTGTCCTTGTAGATCTTCATCGCCTCTTCGGTGGCGAGATGGATCGGGATCGCATCGGACGAATAGGCATCGACGATGATGAGATCGTAGGCGCCGTCCGGCTCCTTGGCGAAGGTGAGGCGGGCGTCGCCGATGACAGGCTTCAGGCCCGGCAGGCAGCTCGAGATGTAGCGGAAATTCCTGGGGTCACGCGCCGCGTCCACCATGGACTGGTCGATCTCGAAAAATGTCCAGTCCTCGCCCGGCTCGGCGGCGCAGGCGAGCGTGCCCGAGCCGACGCCGATCGCGGCGACCTTGAGCGGCGCGCCCTTGCGCTCGCGGATCGCGGCGACGGCCTGACCGATGCCGCCATCCTTGTGATAATAGGTGATCGGCTCGGGCCGGCCGGTGACCGGCGTGCCGTCATTGTTGCGGAAGCGCTCGGCGCCGTGGATGGTGGTGCCGTGCATCAGCACGTGGAAATAGCCGCCGGGCGTCTCCACGATCTTGTGCACGCCGAAGAAGCTGCGCACCGTGGTGACGCGGCCCTCGTCCGCCGGATAGATCCGGATCAACGCCAGCGCCAGCGCGACGGTGGCGAAGATCTTCCAGCGCCCGGCATTGAGCGCCAGCGTCAACACCGCGGCGAGCGCGCCGACGGCGCCTGCGACCCAGACACGGTGATCCTCGAACCAGGTCGAGAGATTGCCGGTCGTATAGGACGGCGCGATCAGCGCCACCGCGAGCGCGGCCAGTGCCAGCCAGTACCATCTGACGATGCCGGCGAGACGCTCGTTCGCGGACGGGCGGCACAGCGCGGCGAGCGCGATCAGGATTGGATATTCCGCGATCCACGAGAAGGTGAAGGGCGCGACCAGGCCGGCAAAGAGACCGCCGACCATGCCGCCGAACGACAGCGCCACATAGAAGCCGGTGAGATATCTGGCGGCCGGCCGGGTTCGCGCCAATTCGCCGTGACACGCCATGGCGATGACGAAGAAGCACAATTGATGACCGCCGAGCGTCAGCAGCAGATTCTGCTCGCCGCCGAAAGCCAAGAGGACGACGACGCCGGCGATCGCGACCGGCTGCAGCATCAGCATCCATTTGTGCGGCAGCAGCGGCCGCGACTGGAACACGATCACCCAGGTCAGCAGGTACAGCGACAGCGGCAGCACCCAGAGCAGTGGCGCCGCCGCGACGTCGGTCGAGATGTGCGCCGTCACAGCGATGAGCAGGCCTGACGGCACCGCGGCGAGGAAGATCCAGCGCAGCCGCCTCGGAAGCCGCGGCGCCGGCGCGTTGACGTCCTCGGTTCGCGCATCAGTCACAGCGAGCTTCGGCGAGCGCAGCAGCAGCACGCCGCAACCGCCAATCAGGAGGATCAGGAGCCCATAGCCAACCGTCCAGAACCGGTTCTGGGTGTGCAGCGTGAACATCGGCTCCAGCAGGAAGGGATAGGACAACAGGGCCAGGAAGCTGCCGATGTTGGAGGAAGCATAGAGGAAATAGGGATCATGGCCGGCCGGATGGCCGGTGCGGACGAACCAGGCCTGCAGCAGCGGATTGTTGGCGGCGAGCGCGAAGAACGGCAGCCCGATCGAGACCACGAACAGGCCGAGCAGCCAGAACGCGTAGCCCGAAGCCGGCGGCTCGCCATACGCCGACGCGATGCCGAGCGGCAGCGTGGCGAAGGCCGCGATCAGCAGCACCAGATGCACCGTGACCGGAACGATCCGGTTCCTCGCCTGCATCAAGAGATGCGCATAGGCATAGCCCGCCAGCAGCAGCGACTGGAAGAACACCATGGCCACCGACCATACCGCCGGCGAGCCGCCGAGCCGCGGCAGCACCATCTTCGTGAACAGCGGCTGCACCGAGAACAGCAGCAGCGCGCTGACGAAGATCGCAGCGGTGTAGACCGTCAGCAGCAGCCGGTTGCGCGACGACGAAGGCTGCTCCGTGGCGGCGGGTTGCACGGTCGAATCCATGAAAGCTCCGGCAAAAGCGTTTTCCAGCGAAGTGGGCACCGGTTCGCGCGAGAAAACGCGTCGGATAAGTCCCCCGGCGGGCGCCGGACGCGCGCAATGGAGCACACTGCGCCTGAACGGGCAATAAAGGGGCTCGTGATGTTGCAGCGACGAATGCTTGATATAGAGATGTCACTCCGGGTCCGGTCGTTCCGACCCATCCCGGAATGGCCGGGGAACATTTTGAATCTTTCATGAGCGAAACCGACGTCGTCATCATCGGCGCTGGCCATAACGGCCTCACCTGCGCGGCCTATCTCGCGATCGCGGGCCTGCGCGTGCGCGTGGTCGAACGACGCAAGGTGGTCGGCGGAGCCGCGGTCACGGCGGAGTTTCACCCCGGCTTTCGCAATTCGGTCGCGGCCTACACCGTGAGCCTGCTCAATCCGCAGGTGATCGGCGACCTCAAGCTCGCCGAGCAGGGCCTGCGCGTGGTCGAGCGCCGCGCGCAGAACTTCCTGCCCGCGCCCGACGGCAGCTATCTTCTCACCGGCGAGGGGCGGACCAAAGCGTCAGTCGCGCGGCTCAGCGCGCGTGACGCGGAGGCGCTCGACGGCTTCTCGCGCGAGCTGGAAGACATCGCCGACGTGCTCAGGCAATTCGTACTGCGCGCACCGCCGAACCTGCTCGACGGCTTCGGCACGAACGCGATCCGCGAGGCCGTGAACGCATTGCAGAGCGCCAACATCCTGCGCGGCCTGACGCTGGAACAGAGCCGCAGCCTGCTCGATCTCTTCACCCGCTCGGCGGGCGAGATGCTGGACGAGCGTTTCGAGCATGATCTGGTGAAGGCGCTGTTCGGCTTTGATGCCATCGTCGGCAACTACGCCAGCCCCTACGCGGCAGGATCCGCCTATGTGATGCTGCATCACGCCTTCGGCGAGGTGAACGGCAAGAAGGGCGTCTGGGGCCACGCCATCGGCGGCATGGGCGCGATCACGCAAGCGATGGCGCGCTCCGCCAGGGATCACGGCGTCGCGATCGACACCGATGCCGGCGTGCGCGAGGTGATCGTCGAGCGCGACCGCGCGGTCGGCGTGGTGCTGGAGAACGGCGAGACGATCCGCGCGAAATATGTCGCGGCCAACGTCAATCCAAAGCTGCTGTATACGCGGCTGATCGCGGCCGATGCGCTGCCGCAGGACTTCCTCGCCCGCATCAGGCACTGGAAGAACGGCTCCGGCACCTTCCGCATGAACGTGGCGCTGGACCGCCTGCCCTCCTTCACGGCGCTACCGGGCGAGGGGGACCACCTCACCTCCGGCATCATCCTGGCGCCAAGCCTTGCCTACATGGATCGCGCCTATCTCGATGCGCGCGCGCAGGGCTGGAGCCGACAGCCTGTCGTCGAGATGCTGATCCCCTCGACGCTCGACGATACGCTGGCGCCCGCCGACAAGCATGTCGCAAGCCTGTTCTGCCAGCACGTTGCGCCGGAGCTTCCCGCTGGAAAATCCTGGGACGACCATCGCGACGAGGTCGCCGATCTCATGATCGCGACGGTGGATGCGTGCGCGCCCGGCTTTGCGGCGAGCGTGCTCGGCCGCCAGATCCTGTCCCCGCTCGACCTCGAACGGCAGTTCGGTCTGCTCGGCGGCGACATTTTCCACGGCGCGCTGACGCTGAACCAGCTGTTCTCGGCGCGGCCGATGCTGGGCCATGCCGATTATCGCGGGCCTCTCAAGGGCCTCTATCACTGCGGCTCCGGCGCCCACCCCGGCGGCGGCGTCACCGGCGCCCCCGGCCACAACGCCGCGCGCGTGATCCTGCGGGACCACCGCGCGCTGTTCGGAAGCCGGTGATAGGGCTGTGGATGGGCTGTCGAGATGTCCGTGGACAGGCAGGGAACCCGATCCGGAGATGCTGGGGAGAAGGCGGTGGATAACCGCGGGACAGCTGGGGGATGAGCCGGTGGACGATGCCCTGATAAAGGGCTGACGGGCTGTGGACACCTCCCCCAAAACGACCTCGCCCGCCGAGGGCAATTCCCCGCGCGGGCGCTTGTCTGGACATCCTCAAGAAAGTAGCCCCCTCTGGAAATCGGAGGCGGAAATTACTTCAAGGAGGTGCTAATCGAACCGAACTTGTCGTTCATCGTGCTGCCCAGGCTGTTCACCACGGTGATGATCGCCAGAGCGATACCGGCCGCGATGAGGCCGTATTCAATTGCGGTCGCACCGGATTCATCGGACCAGAACTTAAAAACCATGCGCTTCAAGATACGCCTCCAATTCAATCACAGGCTGAGTTGGTCAGCCCCAACAGCCGCAAATCTACGGGCTGCAACCTTCGGTCCAGTTAATTCCGAGCTTCAAGTTGTGCGGAAAATTGCTCGCGAAGGTTCCCAAAATTGAGCCCGATACAACCACAGAGCATGCCTTCCCCCACGCACCGCGCCAGTTTCTCGATCGGCACCGAGGCTGCCGCACGGCGCGTCGTCGATGTACTCACCGAGGTGTTTTTCGAGGGCGACGCGGCGGTCGCCGCCTTCGAACGGCCGGACGGCCAGTGGGACGTCACGCTGCATTTCGCCGAGCCGCCGGACCAGGCATGGCTGCGCGAACTTATTGCAACTTCAGCAGGAAATGAGATTGCCGGCACGCTGGTGTTCGATATTGTCGAGGCCAAGGACTGGGTCAAGGCGAGCCTGGAGGATCTGGTCCCGGTGCCGGCCGGGCGTTTCGTCGTACACGGCAGCCACGACCGCGACCGCGTCGCGCCGAACAAGCTCAAGATCGAGATCGAGGCGGCGCTCGCCTTCGGCACCGGCCACCATGGGACCACGCGCGGCTGTTTACTCCTGCTTGACCACGTCCTGAAGAGTTCCCTTCCGCGCAATTTGCTCGACCTCGGCACCGGCACCGGCGTGCTGGCCATCGCGGCGGCCAAGGCGCTGCACCGGGCGGTGCTGGCCTCCGACATCGACCCGCCTTCCGTGCGGGTGGCGGCCGAGAACGCGACGCTGAATGAAGTCGGTCACCACGTCCGGGTGATCCGCGCCACCGGCTTCGCCGCGCCGGATTTTGCCCGCGCAGGCCCGTTCGACCTGGTGCTGGCGAACATCCTCGCCAACCCGCTGCGGCAGCTGGCGAGCCCGATGGCGCGGCACCTCGCGCCCGGCGCCCGCGTCATCCTCTCCGGCCTGTTGACCCACCAGGCGCCCGCCGTGATCGCCGCCTACCGCGCGCGCGGCCTTGTGCCACTGCGGCATCTGAGGATCGAGGGGTGGAGCAGTCTGTTGCTGAGGAAGGTGGAATAAAGCGCGCCCGCGGCGCCGGTGCGCTCCCTCGCCCCGCTTGCGGGGAGAGGGAGAGTCTTCGCCGGGACGGTGAGAACTGGACTCGCGGAGAGTCCCCCTCATCCGGATCGCGCTGGACGATGCTCCGCATCGCCAAGTGCAATCCGACCTCTCACCGCAAGCGGGCCGAGGTGAACAAACAGCACCCTACTCCGCCGGCTTGTCGTCCCGGCGCGCGGCGCGCTTGCCCCGCAGGGCGCGCCTTGCGCGGCGCTCGGCAAAACGGTCGATCATCTGGCTGATGAGGCCGCGCGGCTTCTTCGGTCCCGTTGCGGCGGCCGGGGCGCGGCGCACCGGCGGCGAGATCTTCTCAAACGTGAACGCTGGCATCGTGTGTCCCCTCGCCGTTGAGATGAACCACTTGCTCGAATTTCCCTGTCATCCGGACGAAGCGCAACTGCCGCATCCTTTACTCCACTCAACCGAATGGAACATTTTCAAGCACAGTCCATGCCAGATGCGATGAAAATGCGTCTAGATTGCGGACCGATGCCCATGATCCTAGAGTGATCCGCATGTTCGAAGCGCACTTCCAGACATTCGAGGAGCCCGAGGCCGGCGTTGCGCTGACCGCGCGCCTTGCCGCACTCCGCGAAGAACTCGCCCGCCGCAAGCTGACCGGTTTCGTCATTCCACGCGCCGACCAGCAGCAGAACGAATATGTGGCGCCCTCGGAAGAGCGGCTGGCCTGGTTGACCGGCTTCACCGGCTCGGCCGGATTCGCGGTGGTGCTGACCCGCGAGGCCGCCTTGTTCGTCGATGGCCGCTACACGCTGCAGGCAGCCAAGCAGGTCGATGGCAAGGCCTGGGCGGTGGAATCGCTGATCGATCCGCCTCCGGAAAGCTGGGTGTCGGCCCATCTGAAAGCGGGCGATCGCCTCGGATTTGATCCGTGGCTGCACACTTTTTCGGCAGCCGAGCGCCTGTCCGTCGCCTGCGCCAAGGCCGGCGCCGAGCTCGTGCCGGTCGAGGGCAATCCGGTCGATGCGATCTGGCAGGACCGGCCCCAGCCCCCGCTCGCTCCCGTGGCCGTGCACAGCCTGCAGCATGCTGGCGTCACCGAAGGCGAGAAGCTGACGCAGATCAGGGCCGAGATCGCCAAGCTCGGCGCGGATGCGCTGGTGCTGTCGGACAGCCATGCCGTGGCCTGGACCTTCAACATCCGCGGCGCCGACGTCGCGCATACGCCGCTGCCGCTGTCCTACGCGCTGGTGCCCAAGGACGGCCGCCCCACCATCTTCATCGACCACCGAAAACTCTCCAACCTCTCGCGCGACCATCTCGAACAGTCCGCCGACGTGCGCGAGCCCGATGCGATGGCGCCGACGCTGATGGCGCTGGCCAAGAGCGGCGCCGCGATCGCGCTCGACAACGCCACCGCGGCCGACGCGCTGAGCCGGCTGATCGCCGGCGCCGGCGGCAAGCTGGTGCGCGGCAACGATCCGATTGCATTGCTCAAGGCGGTCAAGAACGCGACCGAGATCAAGGGCACCAAGACGGCCCATGTGCGGGACGCCGTGGCGCTGGCGCACTTCCTCGCATGGATCGATCGCGAAGCACCAAGTGGCAAGCTGACCGAGATCGACGCGGTCGAGGCGCTGGAGACCTTCCGCCGCGACACCGGCGCGCTCAAGGACGTCTCGTTCCCGACCATTTCCGGAACGGGGCCGAACGGCGCCATCGTGCACTACCGCGTCACCCGCAAGAGCAACCGGCGGATCGCGCCCGGCGATCTGCTGCTGATCGATTCCGGCGCGCAATATGAAGACGGCACCACCGACGTCACCCGCACCATGGCGATCGGCGAGCCGACTGCCGAGATGCGCGACCGCTTCACCCGCGTGCTGCGCGGCCACATCGCGATCGCGCGCGCGATCTTCCCCGACGGCACCACCGGCGCACAGCTCGACACGCTGGCGCGGCAATATCTCTGGGCCGCCGGCGTCGACTTCGAGCACGGCACCGGCCACGGCGTCGGCAGCTATCTTTCGGTGCATGAGGGGCCGGCGCGGATCTCGAAGCTCGGCACCACGCCACTGAAGCGCGGCATGATCCTCTCCAACGAGCCCGGCTACTACAAGACCGACGGTTTCGGCATCCGCATCGAGAACCTCGAGCTGGTGGTCGAAGCTGACATCAAGGGTGCCGAGAAGCCGATGAATGCGTTCGAGACGCTGACGTTGGCGCCGGTCGACCGCCGGCTGATCGATGTCGCGATGCTGAGCAGGGATGAGCTCGACTGGCTCAATGCCTACCACGCGCGCGTGAGGGCCGAGGTGCGGCCGGCGCTGGACGAGGCGACGAAGGCCTGGCTCGATCAGGCAACGGCGGAGCTGACATAGCGCATGGCACTACGCCACTAGCGCAAAGCTCCGCCGCCTTTGCCCGCGATCGTGGCCGGCTTGGCACGTTCCTTGAGCAGCTTCCCGTAAAACGACGGCTTCCGGCGCACTGTTGTTATACAGTCCCAAAATCCGAATAGCCGCATTCCGAAACGCCGGTATCCGTGTTGCGCGAGCACGCTACAGTGATTTCGACGAGACGGACATCTATGCACGGCATGATCAGCAGGCCGCCGGAGGCGGCAACGAAAAACATCGCGAGCTCGCGCGTGATGTTGCTGTTGCTCGTCTGCATGACGGGGGTTGCGCCGATCTCGCTTTACATGCTGGTTCCAGCGCTCCCCGTGCTGGCGACGAATTTCGGCCGCGATATCTCGGTCGCGCAGATGACGGTGTCGCTGTACATGGTCGGCATCGCCTGCTCGCAACTCATCATGGGCCCGCTGTCCGACAAGTTCGGGCGGCGCCCGGTGCTGCTGGCAGGGCTCGCGCTGATGGTCGCGGCAAGCATCGGCTGTGTCTTCGCCGGCAGCCTGCCGCAGTTGATCGCCGCACGTTTCTTCCAGGCGCTTGGCGGGGCTACCGGCATGGTGGTGAGCCGCGCCATCATCCGCGATCTCTACGAGCGCGAGCGCGTCGGCGCGATGATCAGCCTCGTCATCGCCGTCATGATGATCGCGCAGATGCTCTCGCCACTGACCGGCGGCCTGATCGAGACCGCGTTCGGCTGGCGCGCGATCTTCTACGCGATCACCGCAGGCTCTCTTGCGGTCGCGATCGGCATCGCGCTCGCGTTGCCGGAGACGCGCCGCGACCGTGCAGCCGGCGGCGGCTTTCGCGGCGATGTCGGCAGCCTGATCAGGAACCGCGCCTTCGTCGGCTACGTGCTGTGCCAGGTGCTCGCCTCGCAGATCATCTTCACCTTCGCCGGCGGCGGTCCGTACATCGTGGTCACGCAGATGGGCCGAACCACCGTCGAATATGGTACGTGGTTCGCCACCAGCAGCCTCGCCTTTCTCGCCGGCAATCTGCTCTGCGTGCGCTTCGCGCCGCGGCACTCGCTGGAGAAGCTGATCTGGTTCGGGCTGGCGCTGCAGCTCGGCGGCAGCATCTTGAACCTGCTCTGGAGCTTGACGGGACTGAACGCGGCCCCACCCTGGCTGTTCGGCACCCAGATGATCGTGATGGCCGGCAACGCCATCGTGATGGCAAATTCCGCGGCCGGCGCCATCAGCGTCCGCCCCGAGGCCGCCGGCACGGCGTCAGGCGCGATGGGCTTTCTGCAACAGGGCCTCGGCGCGCTGATGTCGCAATTCGGCGCCTATCTCGGCGGCCACTCGACGACGACGCTGCCGTTGACCGCCGCGGTGCTGGCGATCTCGCTACTCTGCGCCGGTGTGATGATCTTCGTCGTCCCGCGCCGCGAGGTGGTGGTGAGCGAAGAGCTGATCGAGCAGGCGGAGGAGGAAGAGACGGGGATGATGTAGAGGGGGCGGCCACCTCTCCCCGTCATTGCGAGCGTAGCGAAGCAATCCGGACTGTCACCGCGGAAAGATCCTGGATTGCTTCGCTGCGCTCGCAATGACGGAAGAAACGCTCACTCCCCGATCAGCTTCAGCCACTCGTCTTCGGTCAGCACCTTGACGCCGTGCTTGTTGGCGTCCGCGAGCTTCGAGCCGGCACCCGGGCCGGCGACGACCAGGTCGGTCTTCTTCGACACCGAGCCCGACACTTTCGCACCCAGCCGTTCCGCGGTCGCCTTCGCTTCGTCCCGCGTCATCTTCTCCAGCGAGCCCGTGAACACCACGGTCTTGCCGGCGACGGGCGAGTTGCTCTTCGGCTTCTCGGCGTCGACGATCTCGACCTCCCTGGTCAGACGCTCGACGATGCCGCGATTATGGCTTTCGCCGAAGTAATCGGCGATGCTCTTGATCACGGTGTCGCCGATCTGGTCAAGCGCATCCATATCCGCCATCGCCTCCTCGTCGCCCTTGGCGACCTTGAGGCAGGCATCGTGGAAAGCCTCCCACGAGCCGTAGCCGCGCGCCAGCGCCAGCGCCGTGGTCGCCCCGACATGGCGCATGCCGAGCGCATAGATGAAACGCTCCAGCGCGATTTTTCGCCGGCTCTCGATCGCGCCGAACAGGTTGCGCACCGAGGTCGCGCCGTAGCCCTCGATCTCCTCGAGCTTGAGTTTTGAATTGCGCTTTTCCAGCGTGAAGATGTCGGCGGGCTCCCTGACCCATCCTTCGTCGAAGAAATACTGCAGCTGCTTCTCGCCAAGGCCGTCGATGTCGAAGGCGCGCCGCGAGACGAACAGCTTGAGGTGCTCGATCTTCTGATAGGGACAGGCGAACTCGCCGGTGCAGCGTGCGCGCGAGCCCTCCTCGCCCGTCGCGGTCTCCTCGCGCGTGACATCGGTGTGCAGCGGGCAGGGGCACTTCTTCGGGAACTGGAATTCCCTGGCGTTCTTCGGCCGCTTGTCGAGGACGACGTCGACCACCTGCGGGATGACGTCGCCGGCGCGCTGGATCACGACGGTGTCGCCGATCCTGATGTCGCGGCCCTCGCGCAGCACCTCGCCCTTGTTGCCGATGCCCTTGATGTAATCCTCGTTGTGCAGCGTGACATTCTGCACGATCACGCCGCCGACACCGACCGGCTCGAGCTTGCCGACCGGCGTGAACGAGCCGGTGCGGCCGACCTGGATCTCGATGTCGCGCAGCACCGTCATGGCACGCTCGGCCGGGAATTTATGCGCGATGCCCCAGCGCGGCGTGCGCGAGACGAAGCCGAGCCGCTCCTGCCAATCGATGCGGTCGACCTTGTAGACGACGCCGTCGATGTCGTAGTCGAGCTCGGCGCGCTGCTCCTCGATCGCATGATGGAAGGCGAGCAGCTCTTCCACGGAGTGGCACAGCTTGGTCAGCGGATTGGTCTTGAAGCCGCAGCGCTCGAACCAGCCGATCATGCCGCTCTGCGTATTCTCCGGCATCGCGCTCATCTGGCCCCAGGCATAGGCGAAGAAGCCGAGGGGACGCGAAGCCGTGATGGTCGGATCCTTCTGCCGCAGCGAACCCGCTGCCGAGTTGCGCGGATTGGCGAAGGTGGTGTCGCCGGCCGCCTTCTGCCGCTCGTTGAGCGCGAGGAAGGCCTTCTTGGTCATATAGACCTCGCCGCGCACCTCGCAGATGTCGGGGACGTTGCGGCCTTTCAACTTTTGCGGCACGTCTTCGAGGGTGCGGATGTTGGCGGTGACGTCCTCGCCCACCGAACCGTCACCCCGCGTCGCCGCGGTGACGAGCTCGCCGCCCTCATAGCGTAGCGACATCGACAGGCCGTCGATCTTCGGCTCGGCGGAGAAATTGATCCTGTCGTCGTCGAGCTTCAGGAAGCGCACGATGCGGCCGACGAAGTCGCGCACGTCCTCTTCCGCAAAGGCGTTGTCGAGCGACAGCATGGGCACCGAGTGCCGCACCTTCCTGAAGCGCCCGGACGGTGCCGCGCCGACCTTCTGCGACGGCGATTCTGCGCTGACGAATTCAGGAAAGCGTTTTTCGATCGCGTTGAGGCGCTGACGCAGAGCGTCGTACTCGGCATCGGTGACGGTGGGCGCGTCCTCCTGATAGTAGCGCTCGTTGTGCCCCTCGATCTCGAGCGACAACCGCATATGCTCGACCTTGGCCTGCGCTTTGGTGAGATCGGCGACGTCGCGGAGCGGTTTCGATTTTGCTGCTCTTGCCATGGTGCTTGGATACGACGGAGCGGGTAGCATGGTAAAGGCGTCTGGGTCCGGCGCGCGCTGCGCTCGTCCGGGAGACGAAGCCTAACTCGCCGCCTTCAGCAACCTCTCCGCGGCCGCCCTCGCCTCGGCGGTGATCTCGGCGCCGGCGAGCATGCGGGCGATCTCCTCGCGGCGATGGTCGGCGGCGAGCGCATTGACGCGGGTGGCGACGCGCTTGCCCTTGTCGAGGGCGTCCTTGGAGATGAGCAGGTGCTGGTCGGCCCGGGCGGCAACCTGCGGGGCGTGGGTCACGGCCATCACCTGCACCTTGCCGGCAAGCCGCGCCAGGCGCCCGCCGATGGCGTCCGCAACCGCGCCGCCCACACCGGTATCGATCTCGTCGAACACCAGTGTCGGTGCCGAGCCGCGGTCGGACAGCACGACCTTGAGCGCCAGCAGGAAGCGCGACAGCTCGCCGCCGGAGGCGACCTTCATCATCGGACCCGGCTTGGTGCCGGGATTGGTCTGCACCCAGAACTCGACGCGGTCGAAGCCCTGCGGGCCCGGCGCGGCCTCGTCGGTCGTGACCTGGGTCATGAATCTGGCGCGCTCGAGCTTGAGTGGGGCGAGCTCGGCGTTCACGGCCTTGTTGAGCTTTTCAGCCGATTTCTGCCGCGCCAGCGACAGCTTGTTGGCGGCGGCGGCATAGCGGCTGTCGGCCTCGATCGCGGCCTGCTCCAGCTTCTTCAGCTGCGAGGCGCCGGCGTCGATCAGCACGACGTCGGCCGCGTATTTGGCGGCAAGCGCCGCGAGCTGGTCGACCGGGGTCGAATATTTGCGCGAGGCGGCGCGCAGCGCGAACAGCCGCTCCTCGATGCGTTCGAGCTCGGCCGGGTCGAAATCGGTCGCGGCCAGCGCGGCCAGCAGGTGCTGGTCGGCTTCCTCCAGCGCGTTGATCGCGGCGTCGATCGCCTTCACCGCGGGCTCGACCAGCGCCGGCGAATTGACGCCGCGGCGCTCCAGCCGGCGCACCGCCGCGGAGAGCGCTGCGACCGGTGAATGGTTGCCGCCGACCGCCTCCTGCGCCTCGCGCAGATCGGAGGCGATTTTCTCGCCCTGCATCATCGCGGTGCGGCGGTGGGCCAGCGAGGTCTCCTCGCCCTCCCTCGGCGCGAGCTGCTTCAGCTCGTCGGAGGCGTGGCGCAGATAATCGGCCTCGCGCGCGGCGCGCTCCATGCCGGCGCGGTGCTCTTCCAGCGCGGTGTTGGCGGTACGGCGGGCGTCCCACAGCTCTTCGACGGCCGTGACGTCCTTCTCGAGGCCCGCGAAGGCATCGAGCAGGCGGCGGTGCGTGGCGGCATCGACCAGCGCGCGCTCGTCATGCTGGCCGTGGATCTCGACCAGCGCGGCGCCGACCGCCTTCAGCGTCTGCACGCTGATCGACTGGTCATTGATGAAGGCGCGGGTGCGGCCGTCGGCGAGCTGGACCCGGCGCAGAATCATCTCGCCGGTGTCGTCGAGACCGTTCTCGGCCAGGATCTTCGTCGCGGGGTGATTCTTCGGGATATCGAACACGGCGGTGACCTGCCCCTGCTCCGCGCCGTGGCGCACGAGGCCGGCGTCGCCGCGGCCGCCGAGCGCCAGCGCAAAGGCATCGAGCAGGATGGATTTGCCCGCCCCGGTCTCGCCGGTCAAAACCGCAAGGCCGGTGGCGAATTCGATATCGAGCCGTTCGATCAGGACGATGTCACGGATCGACAGACGCGCCAGCATGGAACCCCAAAATTTCCTAGCCGAGGCCCATCTTCTTGAAGGTCTTGCTGATCCAGGACCCCTGATTCTCGCTCGGCTCGAGACCACCCGATTTTACAAGATTATAGGCGTCCTTGTACCAGCGGCTGTCAGGAAAATTGTGGCCGAGCACGGCGGCCGCGGTCTGTGCCTCGCCGACGATGCCGATCGCCATATAGGCTTCGGTCAGCCGGTAGAGCGCCTCCTCGACATGGCGCGTGGTCTGGTACTGGGTGACGACGGCCTTGTAGCGGTTGATCGCGGCGGTGTAGTCGCGCTTCTGCGCGTAGTAGCGGCCGACGTTCATTTCCTTGCCGGCGAGCTGGTCGCGGGCGCCCTCGATCTTGGCCTTGGCCGAGGTCGCATATTCGGACGTCGGATATTTGCGCACCACCTCTTCCAGCGAGGCGATCGCCTTCTCGGTGCGGGACTGGTCGCGGCTGATGTCCGGGATCTGATCGTAGTGCGAGGCGGCAATCAGGTACTGCGCATAGGCCGCATCCGGGCTACCGGGATGCAGCGTGACGTAGCGGGTGGCAGCGCCGATGCAGCCGTCATAGTCGCCGCCCTGGTAGGCGGCGTAGGCCGACATCAGCAGCGATTTGCGGGCCCAGTCGGAATAAGGATGCTGGCGGTCGACCTCCTCGAACTTCTTGTTCGCCGCCTTCATGTCCTTCTTCTCGTTCATGAGGTACAGGCCCTCATTGTAGAGCTTGTCGGCAGGCTCCTCGACGAAGGTGTCGTCCTTGGCGGTGAACTTGTCCCAGAGCTCGCCGGTGCCGCAGCCGGCCAGCGGCAGCGCGAGCAGGAGGAAGCTGGCGGCCTGGAGCAGCCCACGGGCCGCGATCGAGGCCTTAGGCGAAATCCAAAGAGGTCCGCGCCTCATACGCTGTGCCGACATGAGTTTTGCCCTGACGCCCTGTGATGCGGTGCCCGCCAGCCCATGAACCCGTCATGAGCGCGAAATGGTGCCGTGGTGCCTGCCACGCGACCACGCCGATATATCCAAAAACGATCCCTAACCAACCGGATAGGCAGGCATTTCGCCCGGATTAAGGCGAACGTGCCGCGATGCTAGCCGATCATGGTTACCAGGAGTTTCCCGGGGCAAGTCGCCGTCAAAGGCCAGCGACAGCAGATCCCTTCAGGACACGTCCGGCCCGTAGGCGGCCGCAATCCGGCCGCCGACAATGCCGCGACCGACCTCGCCCACCGGACGGGTGCTGCGACGCACCGCCTCACCCACGACCACACGCCAGGCAGTACGGTCGGCAAGCAGCGCGGTCAGGACGGCGTGGTTAAGCTTGTGGCCGCCGCGGACCGAACGGTAGGCGCCGAGCAGCGGCAGCCCGGCCAGCGCGAGGTCGCCGATCACGTCCAGCACCTTGTGACGGGCACATTCGTCGGCGTAGCGCAGGCCCTCGGTGTTGAGCAGCCGCTCCTCGTCGAACACGACGGTGTTGTCGAAGGAAGCGCCGAGGGCATAGCCCGCGCTCCAGAGCCGGGCCACATCGCACATCAGGCCGAAGGTCCGGGCACGGCCGATTTCGCGGCGGAAGCGCTCCGGATTGAGGTCGAGGGCGTAGCTTTGCTGACCAATGACGGGATTGGTGAAGTCGATCTCGATCTCGGCGCGGAACCCGTTGGCATAGGGCCGGATTTCGCCGAAGGAGTCGCCGATCTTGACCGAGACCGGCTTCAAGACCTGGATGAAGCGGCGCTGTGCGGACTGGGTGACGATGCCGGCCTGGTCGATGGCGGCAATGAACGCTGCGGCGCTGCCGTCCATGATCGGTACTTCGGGCCCGTCGAGCTCGATCGTGGCGTTGTCCACACCCATGCCCCGCAGTGCAGCAAGCACATGCTCGGCGGTGGAAACCAGCGGGCCGTTACGATCGCCGAGGACGGTGGCAAGGTCGGTCGCGATCACCTGCTCGGCGGTCGCCTGAACTTCGCGGTCGCTTCCCTCGAGGCCGGTACGGACAAAAACAAAACCCGCATCAATCGGTGCAGGCCCAAGTGTGAGAGTGACGGGAAGACCGGAGTGAACGCCGACGCCGGCCACGGTGGCTTGCGCACGAAGCGTTGTTTGCCGGCTAAATTTCATCAAGAACCCGCCCCACTACGACCCGTTGCGACTTATACTCGACCCGACCGATCGGTTGAGACCGTCGTGCGAATCCGTATCCCCAAGTCACGGCAAACCATAGTTGCTGCCTGAAACAGCGCCAACTCACGGTTTTTTACCGATTGTTACCCCAAACCTGCCGTATTCGCGCCAAGGCTTAACCAAATTGCCCCGGGGTTTTGGGCCGCTGCCGGCGGTTTTAGTGAATCACCAAATAGGTAATTAATGATTTAAAATCAGTTGCTTGGCTGAGAAATCCGTGTGCTCCCGGGAGAAAAGGAAAGGTCCCGGCAAGCGTGTCGCCGGGACCTTTTTTCGTCTGCCTTGTTGTAACAATCCTCAGGTCGCCTGCCGCCGCAGGAAGGCCGGGATGTCAAGATGGTCGTCACCCTGTGGCGCCGGTGCAACAGGTGCGGGGCGGCCATGCATGTCGAGGCCCTGAGGCGCGGGACGGCGGGCATACTCCGATACCGGCTCGCTGGCCGCGATCTGCTGCGCCACGGTCTTCTGCGGCCGGCGCTCGGGCAGTGGCGGCATGGCCGGGCTGGCGGTGCGGGCGGCCACCGGCGGCTCGCTCTCCTCCTCGCGGCGGCCAAGGCCGACATTGGCGAGGCGCTGCAGCAGCGACAGGCGGGTCTTCTGCGGGGCCTCTTCCTCCACCTCGCCGCGGGCCTGGCGAATCTCGGCCTGGGCGGGCATCGGCAGCTCCTCGATTCGCGGCATCCTGGGCGCACGGACCGGCGGGCGCTCAGCCTGTGGCGGGATGAAGTTTTCCGGCGTCATGGGCTCCTGCATTGCGACGGCACCCATATCAGGCTCCGGGAACAGGGTCGGCTTCTGCGCGATCGGCCGCACGGTGACGTCGCCATAGGTCTGCGGCGCGGGCGCCTGAGGGACTTCGGCAACGGCGGCCGCGATGGCGGCGAGCGCCGCGCGCTCGACGTTCGGCCGCGGCGCGACCGGAGCGGCCGCAACCGGCGCTGGCGCGCCAGCCGGGATCTGGGCTTCCAGCTTCTGGGCGCGCTCGGCCAGGCGCTGGTTGTCGGCGCGCAGGCGCGCGGTGAGGTCCGCCAGACGGCTTTCGGCAGCGGCGGCTGGAGCTGCAGGAGCCTGCTGCACCTGGGGCGCGGCGTTCGCGACCGGCGCGGAGGTCGCCTGGCTGTTGCGGGCGATCGCGGCCTGCTCGATGCCGGTGGCGACGACCGAGACGCGGATCAGGCCATCGAGGGCTTCGTCGAAGGTGGCGCCGACGATGATGTTGGCGTCCTGGTCGACTTCCTCGCGGATGCGGGTCGCAGCCTCGTCGACCTCGAACAGGGTGAGGTCCTTGCCGCCGGTGATGGAGATGAGGAGGCCCTTGGCGCCCTTCATCGACGAGTCGTCGATCAGCGGGTTGGCGATTGCAGCTTCCGCGGCGGTCAGCGCGCGCTTGTCGCCGGAGGCCTCGCCAGTGCCCATCATCGCCTTGCCCATCTCGCGCATGACGGCGCGGACGTCGGCGAAGTCGAGGTTGATCAGGCCTTCCTTGACCATCAGGTCGGTGATGCAGGCGACGCCCGAATAAAGCACCTGGTCGGCCATCGCGAAGGCATCGGCGAAAGTGGTCTTCTCGTTGGCGACCCGGAACAGGTTCTGGTTCGGGATGATCAGGAGCGTATCGACCACCTTGTGCAGCTCGGCGATGCCGGCTTCAGCGGTGCGCATGCGGCGGCCGCCTTCGAAGTGGAACGGCTTGGTCACGACGCCGACGGTGAGGATGCCCATGTCGCGCGCGGTCTTGGCGATGACCGGGGCAGCGCCGGTGCCGGTGCCGCCGCCCATGCCGGCGGTGACGAACACCATGTTGGCGCCCGAGAGATGGTCGCGCAGTTCGTCGATCACCTCTTCTGCCGCCGCGGCGCCGACGTTCGGCTGCGAACCTGCGCCCAACCCTTGCGTGACCGCCGTGCCCATCTGCACGATGCGCTGTGCCTTCGACATCGTCAGCGCCTGTGCGTCGGTGTTGGCGACCACGAAGTCGACGCCCTGAAGGCCCGCCGTGATCATGTTGTTGACGGCGTTGCCGCCGGCGCCGCCGACGCCGAACACGGTGATCCGGGGCTTCAGTTCGTGAATATCAGGAACGTTGATGCTGATGGTCATGGTTGCCTCTCGATCACGCGCGTGTGGGTTCGCCCCGGCCGGCGGCCGCGGGAGTTGGTGAAAATGGGAAATTGCGGAAAGGAGTCATCAAAAGCCCTCGCGTAGCCATCGTCCAACCCTTCCGAAATAACCGCCGGTCCCTGTTCTGATCTGCTGCCGCGTATGCCGCGGTTCGACATGTTCCTGGTGAACATATTGCGGGTAGACGAGCAGTCCGGTCGGCACCGCGAACGCGGCGTTCTTCGCCTCGTTGGGCAGCCGGCCGAAACCGAGGGGACGTCCAACCCGCACGGGCCGGCCGAGAATTTGCGTTCCGAGTTCGACGAGACCGGTCAGTTGCGAGGCGCCGCCCGACAGCACGACGCGGCCGTTGGGCTCTGACGCGAAGGGCGAATCCTTCAGCCGGTCCCGGACCATTTCGAAGATTTCCTCGGCACGGTGCTTGACGATGTTGGCGATAGTGGCGCGGGAGACGATCTGCGGCAGATCCTGCTCGTCACCGGCTGTCGGTACAGACATCAGCTCACGCGAGTCCGATCCGCCGGTGATGACCGTCCCGTATAAAGTCTTGATTCGCTCGGCGTCGGCAATGGTCGCCGAGAGTCCGCGCGCGAGATCCATCGTGATGTGTTGCCCGCCGACCGCAAAACCCGCCGCATGCACGAAGCGGCCGCCGGAATAGACCGCGATCGTCGTGGTGCCCGCGCCCATCTCGACGACGGCCGCGCCGAGATCGGCCTCGTCGTCGGTCAGCACCGACAAGCCGGCGACATAGGAGCTCGCCGCCATGGCTTCGACATTGATGTGGCAGCGCTCCACCGCGAGCATCAGGTTCCGCGCCACGGTGGCGTCGCAGGTGACGACGTTCATGTCGACGCCGAACTGGTGCGCAACCATGCCGCGGGGATCGCGGATGCCCTTGACGCCGTCGAGCGTGTAGCCGACCGGCAGCGCGTGCAGCACGGTGCGGCCTTCGCCGGTGGCGTGGCGCATGCCGGTGGAGGTGACGCGGCTGACGTCGGCCGGCGTCACGGCGCCGCCGCGGATGTCGGCGGCGGCTTCGACCAGCTGGCCGGAGAGCCGGCCGCCCGACACCGAGAGCAGCACGGACTCGACCCGCACCTTGGCCATCTTCTCCGCCAGCGCGACGGCCTGGCGCACCGCCTGCTCGCATTCACCGAGATCGATCACCGCGCCGGCCTTCATGCCGCGCGCCTGGATCTGGCTGTAGCCGATCAGCTCCACCGCGTGGGTGCGGCCGCGCAAGGCTTCGCTCGGCGCCGACGGCTTCAGCCGCGCGATCATGCAGGCGATCTTGCTGGTGCCGATATCAAGACAGGCGACGAGGCCGCCGCGCTTGTGCGGCATCGGGCGCGTCTTGGGGGTCTGGGTGCGATCGAGACCGGTCATGCGGCGTCCCCGGCCTTCTTTTTCTTCTTGTCCTTGAACTGCTCTTCGCGCGCCTTGGCGGCGTCGTCGGACAGCTGCACCACCAGCCGATCGGGCAGGCGCATGTCGACGGCGACGATGTCGCGGGAGAACAGCTTGTCTTCCTTGTCGAGCCTGGACAGCATCGCAAGCGCGTTGCCGACGTCCTGCTCGGGCAGGCGAATGTCGAGGCCGTCCTTCAGCCTCAGGTTCCAGCGCCGCTCGCCGACATAGACGGCGGCCTTGGTCACCGCATTGACCTGCGGATAGCGCGCCAGGAGCGCCAGGAAATCGCGGGCCTGGGTGTCGGCGCCCTTGCCGACCACGAGCGGCAGCGACAGGAAGCGGCGCGAGACGTAGGGCTCGAGCACAGCGCCGTCGGCGGCGATGACGGAGAGGCGGCCCGCCTCCTGCCACAGCGCGAAGGCCTGGCGCTCGGTGATGTCGATCATCAGCCGGCCCGGATAGAGCTTCAGCACGGTCGCATCCGCGATCCAGGGATTGGCCTTGAGCTTCTCGCGCACGACGTCGGCGTCGAGGAACAGCAGCGAGGAGCGGCCGCTGACGCCGCCGATCGCGAGGATCTCGTCCTGGGTGAGCTGCTTGCGGCCGTTGATCACCACGGAGGTGATGCGGAAGCCGGCGGAATTGGCCATGGCGTTGCGGGCATCGCTGACCGCGGTGAGGAAATCCTGGAGATGGCCGCCCTTGACGATGCCGAGGCCGCAGCTTCCGAGCAGCAGCAGCACGGTCATGGTGATTCCGACCCGGCGCGGCGCATAGCGCTCGACCAGCGCGACCACGCGCGGCGGCGGCTCGCGCTCGACGACGGCTTTGGCCCTGGCTTTGGTCCTGATCCTGGCGGCCGCGCGCTTCTCCTCGCGCTTCTCTTGCACCCACTCGCGCAGAAGCACGACCGCTCCGATAGCGGCCGCCTTGAGGTCAGCTTGGGGCCTCAGCGATCTGAAAAGCGACCGGGTGAGGCTTCCTGCTCCATCCATTGCACGAGCTCGTCAACAGTTTGCCCGCGACATTGCGCGGATCCTGGCGAACATGACGTCTCGGTGCCGGGCCGGGTGCTGGTCTTCAGCAGAAGAAGCCTCCCCCCTTCAAAGCGTTCGCTCGGAGGTGACATCACCCGCCACAGCTCACGCGCCGGCAGCCAAAGCGCCATATGCGCCGCCAGCGTTAACCTTCGGATGTCCTGGTAAACAAAAGGTAAAATTCGTTAACGCGGGACGCTTTTTGCCCAGCCATGTGAGGCATTTATGCCGCGATGTCCGGCATTTTACCGGATTTGGACCCGAAACCGGGCCGTTTCGCCCGCTCGGCCGTTAACCAGTCCTAATTATTTCCGCACGGCCCGCCCGGCGAGCTCGACCAGCCCGTGCAGGAAGTCGACGAATTCGATGCCCTCGGCTTTCAGCGCCTTGGGGTAGAGCGAGGACTTGGTCAGCCCGGGCAGCGTGTTGGTCTCGAGGTAGACGAGGCCTCTCTCCGAGACGATGAAGTCCGAGCGGGAATAGCCGGTGCAGGACATCGCCCGGTGCGCCAGCATCGCCTGCTCCCTCAGCGCCGCGGTGATCTCCGGCGAAAAGCGGCCGGGACAGATCTCCTGGGTCGACTTCAAAAGATATTTTGCCGCGTAATCGAAGCTGCCCTCGCCCGGAATGATCTCGATCGGCGGCAGCGCGATGATCGAGCCATCGGTGCGCTCCAGCACGCCACAGGTTGCCTCGACGCCGGCGATGTAGGGCTCGATCACGTACTCTTCCTGCTTCGCCGCGTTGCGGACCGCGACGAGGTCCTGCTTCGCATTGACGAAAATCAGGCCATAGCTCGATCCGTCGCGCGCCGGCTTTGCGATCAGCCTGCCATATTCGGCGAAGGCCTCGTCGATGTCGTGGAGCGCCACGTTGGCCGGCGGCGTGACGCCGCCGAGCGCGGCGAAACGCTTGGCCGCGATCTTGTCGAAGGCGAGATGGGAGGAGGCCGAGCCCGAGCCGGTAAACGGCACGCCGCGCGCCTCGCACATCACCTGCAATTCGCCGTTCTCCGCACGCCCGCCATGCAGGCCGAGCACGAGCACGCGATCTTCCGCCTTGGCCCGGTCGAGCGCCTGCGCGAGCGGAATGCCCGATGTACCCGGCTTGAACTCGTCCTCGAACGGACGCGCATGCTCGAGCAGCTGCTTCGACTGCACCACATGCACCTTGTCCTCGACGTCCCACCACCAGAGATCGGCCTCGGGCAGCGCCTGATGCAGCGCCTGCGCCGAGGCGACCGAAACCAGACGCTCGCGGTTCGAGCCGCCGAAGAGGATGGTGATGCGCATGTTCTCTCGTCGCTCGTCCAGGTTAACCGGAAATCCCGATCCGCTTGATTTCCCAGTGCAGCTCAATTCCGGAATTCGCCTTCACGCGTTCGCGCACGGTCTCGCCGAGCGTCTCGATGTCCTGGGCAGTGGCATCGCCGGTGTTGATCAGGAAGTTGCAGTGCATCTCGGACACCTGCGCGCCGCCGACGCGCAAGCCGCGGCAGCCGGCGGCGTCGACGAGCTTCCAGGCGGAATGGCCCGGTGGATTCTTGAAGGTGGAGCCGCCGGTCTTCTCGCGGATCGGCTGCGCGCTCTCGCGATGGCTTTGCACCTCCGCCATGCGCGCGCGGATCGCCTCTGCATCCTTGATCTCGCCGCGAAAGCGCGCGGAGGTGAAGATGATGGAGGGATCGACGCCACTGTTGCGGTACACGAACTTCATGTCGGCATTGGAGAAGACGTGCTTGGTGCCGTCACGATCGACGCCCCTCGCCTCGATCAGCACGTCCTTGGTCTCGCCGCCATTGGCGCCCGCATTCATCCGCAGCGCGCCACCGATCGTGCCGGGAATGCCGAAAAAGAATTCGAGCCCGCCGATATTGGCGCTCGCCGCCACCTCCGCCACGCGCTTGTCGAGCGCGGCCGTGCCTGCGGTGACGATATCACCGCTCGCGGTCGCCTCGCCGAAGGCGCGCGGGGCAAGACGGATCACCACGCCGGCAATGCCGCCATCGCGCACGATGAGATTGGAGCCGACGCCGATGACATAGACGGGAATGTCGGAGGCAAGATGCGCGAGGAAGTAGGCGAGATCGTCCTCGTCCGCCGGTGTGAACAGCACCTGCGCGGGGCCGCCGACGCGAAACCAGGTGAGTTCGGCCAGCGACTGGTTGGCCAGCAGCCGGCCACGCAGGTCAGGCATCGCGGCTTTGAGAGCGGGGGTGATGTCCGGGAAGCTCATGCCTCGTCCTCAAGTGAGGAGAGCACGCTCTCTCCGTTCCTTCCCCCGTTGTGGGGGATCAGGGAGGGGGGTAGCCCCAAGCGAGATTGGAGTTTGTGGCTACCCCTCTCCCCCGCCCTCCGCCACGAGGGGGGAGGGAGCGCAGTTTGCCGTGCGGCTGGCTGCGAGTCTTTCATCAGATTCACCCCAGCGCCTTCAATTCGCCGGGCAGCGCATACGCCCATTGCGTGATGTTGCCGGCACCAAGACACACGACGAGATCGCCGGATTTCGCCAATCCCTTGACGATGCCCGCGAGCTCCGGGGCCGCCGGCAGCGGGATCACCTCGCGATGACCATGCGCGCGCAGGCCGGCGACGAAATGATCGCGGTCGATGCCGTCGATCGGCGCTTCGCCCGCGGCATAGACGTCGGCGACGACGACCGCATCGGCGTCGTTGAAGCAGGTGCAGAATTCCTCGAACAGCGATTGCAGGCGCGTGTAGCGATGCGGCTGCACCACGGCGATCACCTTGCCGGTGTAGGAATCGCGCGCCGCCTTCAGCACCGCTGCAATCTCCACGGGATGATGGCCGTAATCGTCGATCACGGTGACGCCGTTCCACTCGCCGGTCTTGGTGAAGCGGCGCTTGACGCCGCCGAAGCCTGCGATCGCGCTTCGGATCTTGTCGTCGGAAACGCCGAGCGCGTGAGCGACCGCAATTGCAGCCGTCGCATTCGAGGCGTTGTGCCGACCCGGCATCGGCAGCGCGAGGTCGGCGATCTCATGGGTGGCGCCGGTCTTGCGGTCACGGATCACGACCCTGAACTTCGAGCCGCCACCGCCCGCGGTGAGATCGACGAGCCGCGCATCGGCCTGCGGATTCTCGCCATAGGTGATGATGCGGCGATCCTCGATCTTGCCGACGAGGCTCTGCACCACGGGATGGTCGATGCACATCACGGCAAAGCCGTAGAACGGCAGGTTCTCGACGAAATGCCGGAACGCGTCCTGCACGGCATCGAAGGTCTTGAAGTGATCGAGATGCTCGGGATCGACATTGGTGACGATCGCGACATCGGTCGGCAGCTTCAGGAACGTGCCGTCGCTCTCGTCGGCTTCGACCACCATCCAATCGCCAGCCCCCAGACGCGCATTGGAGCCATAGGCGTTGATGATGCCGCCATTGATCACGGTGGGATCGAGCCCGCCGGCATCGAGCAGCGTTGCGACCATCGTGGTCGTCGTGGTCTTGCCATGGGTGCCGGCGATCGCGACGCAGCTCTTCAGCCGCATCAGCTCGGCAAGCATTTCGGCGCGGCGCACCACGGGAATGCGGCGCTCGCGCGCCGCCACCAGTTCCGGGTTGTCGCGCTTGATCGCGGTGGAGACGACGACGACCTCGGCGCCGTCGACATTCTCGGCCTTGTGGCCGACCGAGACTTTCGCGCCCTTCTTGCGCAGGCGGTCGAGATTGTAATTGTCGGACGCGTCCGAGCCCTGCACGGCATAGCCGAGATTGACCAGCACCTCGGCGATGCCGCTCATGCCGATGCCGCCGATCCCGACGAAGTGGATGGGTCCGATCTCGCGCGGCAGTCTCATGCTCTGTTCCCTGACCTTGCCGCCGGAAAGGCGGCATCTGGCGAAGGTCACGGCCAAATCAGCCGCGCGCCCTTCCTACTGGATGCCCCGCTTTGGAAGGCCATGACAAGGGCTTTTTCGCGTCAGATTCCCGCGACCTTGACCACCAGATCGGCCAGCCGCTCGGCGGCATCGAGCCGCCCTGCCCCCTTCGCGGCCGCGGCCATGGCGGCAAGGCGCGCGGGTTCGGCGGCGAAGCCGGAGATTTCGGCGGCGAGGCGGTCGGAGGTGAACTCGGTCTGCGGGATGCGGATGGCGCCGTCGACCTTGGCCAGCACGCCGGCATTGGCGAACTGGTCTTGGTCGATCGAGCCCGGCAGCGGCACCAGGATCGAGGGCCGGCCGATGGCGGCAAGCTCGGCGACGGTGCCGGCGCCGGAGCGCGACACGATCAGATGGTTGGAGGCGAGCCGCGCGGGCAAGTCGGCGAAGAACGGCGCGAGCTCGAACTTGATCTTGAGCTTGTCGTACACGGCGCGGACACGCGCCATGTCCTCTTCGCGCACCTGCTGGGTGAGTATGAGACGGCTCCACAGCGCAGGCTCGAGCTGCTCGATCGCGCCCGGGACGATGTCAGCCATGATGCGCGCGCCCTGGCTGCCGCCGACGACGAGCAGGCGCAGCGGCCCGTTGGTTTCGGGCGCCGTGTATTGCACGGCAGCCGCCGCGAGGATCGCGGGCCGCATCGGCGTGCCGACCGTCGTCGTCTTGGCCGACAGCGCCGGATCGCGATCCAGCACGCCAGGCAAGGACGTCGCGATCGCACGGACCCGGCCCGACAGGAACCGGTTGGCACGACCGAGCACCGCATTGGCGTCGTGGATGATGCCGGGCACGCCGGCGAATTTTGCCGCGACCAGCGGCGGCAGCGTCGGATAGCCGCCGAAGCCGACGACGGCGGCCGGCTTCAATCGCTTGATCAGGCCGTAGGCAGAGAGCGTGCCGACGGCGAGGGTGAGGCCGGCATAGGCGAGCTGGAACGGATTGCGGCCGCGCGCGGTCTCGCTTCTGACGACGTCGATCATGTCCTTGCTGAACAGTCCGCTGTAGCGCAGCGCGCGCTCGTCGGTGACGAGGCGGACGCGAAAGCCGCGCCGGATCAGCTCGACGCCGAGCGCCTCGGCCGGAAACAAATGGCCGCCGGTGCCACCCGCGGCGAGAAGAATCAGGGGGGAAGTGTCCATAAATGCCCTTTTACAAGGCCTTTGCCGTCATTGCGAGCGCAGCGAAGCAAGCCAGAATCCCTCCGCGGGAACAGCCTGGATTGCTTCGCTGCGCTCGCAATGACGGCTTACGCGTAACTGCGCATCGCCTCGGCGTGGCCGCTGGCCTCGACCTCGGTGCGCGGGCGCAGCCGCGTCAGCGCCAGCATCATGCCGACGCCATAGGCGAGCGACACGATCGAGGAGCCGCCATAGGAGATGAACGGCAGCGTCATGCCCTTGGCGGGGATGAGCTGCAGGTTGACCGACATGTTGATCGCCGCCTGCACGCCGAACAGGATCGCAAGGCCGGACGCCGCGAAGCGGGAGAACATGTCCTCATTGGCATAGGCGCGGGAGAGCGTGCGGATGACGACGAAGGCGAACAGCGCCAGCATGGCAAGGCACAGGACGATGCCGAACTCCTCGGCCGCGACCGCGAACACGAAGTCCGTATGGCTGTCCGGCAGGCTGCGCTTGGCAATGCCCTCGCCCGGCCCGAGGCCGAGCCAGCCGCCGTTGTAGAAGGCCTCCATGGCGGTATCGACCTGGAAGGTATCGCCCGAAGCCGGGTTCATGAAGCGCTTGATGCGCCCTGCAACGTGCGGGACGAACAGATAGGCGCTGAACAGGCCGGCGGCAGCGGCGCCGGCAAGACCAAACACCCAGATCATGCGCATGCCCGCGATGAAGAACAGCGAACCCCACACCATCAGGATCAGCATGGTCTGGCCGAAATCCGGCTCCATCACCAGCAGCGAGACCAGCATCAGCAGCAGCACCAGCGCCATCGAGGTCGCCGGCATCTCCGGCCGCTTGGTCGATTCCGCGAACAGCCAGGCGGCGATGACGACGAAGGACGGCTTTGCGATTTCGGAGGCCTGGATGTTGACGCCGAGCAGCGTGATCCAGCGCCGCGAGCCCTTCACCTCGGGGCCGATCGCGAGCGTCACCACGATCAGGATGATGCTGATCGCGAAGATGATCAGCGCGCTCCGGCGGATCGACCGCGGCGACAGGAAGGACACCCCGAGCAGCACCAGGCAGGACGGCAGGAGGAACATCACGTGGCGGCTGAAGAAGTGGAAGGGATCGAGCCCGATGCGGGTCGCAACCGGCGGGCTCGCCGCCAGCGACAGGATCACGCCGGTCAGCATCAGCGCCAGGATGGCGCCCATCAGCGGCTTGTCGACGGTCCACCACCACTCGGAAAAGGGGGTGCGTTCTTCACGGGAGAGCATGGGCGGCCGCCTTCGGACAGAGGTCCGCCCATTGGTCGCCGAGGTTGGTTACCGGAGGGTTAAGGAACTGCGGATGTTTGGAGATGGGAGCGAGCTACCCACCTCACATGCTCGTCATGCCCCGGCTTGACCCGGGCATCCAGTACGCCGCGGCCCATCGGCTCAAGCTCGGTCTCTGGAATTCTGGGCCGCCCGATCAAGCCGGGCGGTGACAGCGGAGAACGACGCGCCGACACGTCTCACACCACCGGCTTCACACCCGGCAGCGCCTGCACGACTTCGCGGAACTTGGCACCGCGGATCTCGAAGTTGCGGTACTGGTCGAAGGAGGCGCAGGCCGGCGACAGCAGCACGACGGCATCGGCAAGTCCTGAGGCTTCCGCATCGCGCGCGGCGTGCTCGACTGCGACGTCCAGGGTCTCGCTGATTTCGTGCGGGACTGAGCCGAGCGTTGCCGAAAACTCCTGCGCGGCTTCGCCGATCAGATAGGCTTTTCGGATGCGCGGGAAGAAGCCGGTCAGGCCAGTGATGCCACCCGCCTTCGGCTTGCCACCGGCGATCCAGAAGATATCGGCGAACGACGACAGCGCGTGCGCGGTGGCGTCCGCGTTGGTGCCCTTGGAATCGTTGACGAACAGCACGTTGCCGCGGCGGCCGACCTGCTCCATGCGGTGCGCAAGGCCGGGAAAGCTGCGCAGGCCGTTTTGCAGGACCTCGAGGCTGATGCCCATCGCGAGCGCGGCAGCTGCCGCGCAAGCCGCGTTCTGCGCATTGTGCAGGCCGCGCAGCGAGCCGATGCCGCCGAGCGCGGCGATCTCGCTGCGGGCGCCGCCCGAGGCGCGCACGATGTTGCCGTGCTCGACATAAATGCCGCTCGCGAGCGGATTCTTGACGGAGATGCGCACCACGTTCTTGCCGGCGCGATCGAGCCGGTCGGCGACATCGCGGCAAAAGCCGTCGTCGACACCGACGATCGAGGTACCGCCGGCTTGCACGCCGGCAACGAGACGTTCCTTCACCGCGGCATAATGCGCGAGCGTGCCGTGACGATCGATATGGTCCTCGCTGACATTGAGCAGGATGCCGACGGAGGGATCGAGTGAGGGCGTGAGGTCGATCTGGTAGGACGACATCTCGATGACGTGGACTCGGCCCATGCGCGGCGGCTCCAGCGACAGGATCGCGGTCCCGATATTGCCGCCCATCTGGGTGTCATATCCTGCGACCTTGGTCAGATGTGCGATCAGCGCGGTCGTGGTCGACTTCCCGTTGGTGCCGGTGATGGCGACGAACGGCGCATCCGGCGCGTGACGCCGGCGCTCCCGGCAGAACAGCTCGATGTCGCCAATGACCTCGACGCCGGCCTCGCGCGCCTTCAGCACGCTCCAGTGCGGCACCGGATGGGTGAGCGGCACGCCGGGCGCGAGCACGAGGGCCGCGAAATTCGTCCAGGAGACGTTGCGCAAGTCCGCGGTGATGAAACCGGCCTGCGCGGCCTTGGCGACATTCTCGGCATTGTCGTCGGCGGCGATCACCTCGGAACCGCCCGCTTTCAAAGCATGGCAGGAGGCGAGCCCCGAGCCGCCGAGGCCGAACACGGCGACCGTCTTGCCGGCGAAGGATGTGACGGGGATCATCGTGGTACCGTCAGCGCAGCTTCAGCGTCGAGAGGCCGGCGAGCGCCAGCATCACCGAGATGATCCAGAACCGGATCACGATCTGCGGCTCGGTCCAGCCGAGCTGCTCGAAATGATGATGGATCGGCGCCATGCGGAAGATGCGCTTGCCCGTCAGCTTGAACGACACCACCTGCACGATGACGGAGACCGCCTCCAGCACGAACAGGCCGCCGATCACCGCAAGCACGATCTCGTGCTTCACCGCGACCGCGATCGCACCCAGCATGCCGCCGAGCGCGAGCGAGCCGGTGTCGCCCATGAAGATCGAGGCCGGCGGCGCGTTGAACCAGAGGAAGCCGAGGCCGGCCCCCAGCAGCGCACCACAGAGCACCGCGAGCTCGCCGGTGCCGGCGACATATTTGATCTGCAGATAATCGGCGAACACGGCGTTGCCGGCGAGATAGGCGATCATCGCAAAGCTCGCGGTCGCGATCATCACGGGCACGATGGCGAGTCCGTCGAGACCATCGGTGAGGTTCACCGCGTTGCCGGCGCCGACGATGACGAAGGCACCGAAGATGACGAAGAACCAGCCGAAATGCAGCACCGTGTCCTTCAGGAACGGAATCGTCAGCGCGGTCGATGCGGGATCGCGGTTCAGCCGCACCAGCGCGTAGCAGGCGACCAGCGCGATCGCCGCCTCGATCAGCAGGCGCAGCTTGCCGCCGAACCCGGTCGTGGTCTGCTTGGTCACCTTGAGGTAATCGTCATAGAAGCCGACGAAGCCGAAGCCGAGTGTCACGGCGAGCACGATCCAGACGTAAGGGTTGAGCGGATTGGCCCACAACACGGTGCCGACCGTCAGGCCCGAGAGGATCATCAGGCCGCCCATGGTGGGCGTGCCCTTCTTGCTGAGATGCGATTGCGGTCCGTCGGTGCGGATCGGCTGGCCCTTGCCCTGGCGGATGCGCAAGTGGTCGATGATCCACGGCCCGAACAGGAACACGAACAGCGCGCCGGTGACGACCGCACCGCCCGTGCGAAAGGTGATATAGCGGAAAACGTTCAGGAGGGTGCGAAACGCACCCAGGCTCGGAAATGTATTGGAGAGCTCGATCAGCCAGTAAAACATTCAGACGGTCCTATGGCGTCTTTCGCACGCGGCCTTGTTCCTGACCCCGACGTGCCTCAAGCGAATTCGCTTCATCATGGGTCGGGCGACCTCCGGGACAACGGTGCCGCAAACGAGGGAATTGGGAACTGCGCCTTCCAAGCAGTTTACGCCTTTGCCTGCAAGGCGGCCACTAGGCCCGGCACAAACTTGTTGACCCAGAACATCTTCTTGCTGCCCTTGACAACCACGACATCGCCTGCCTGCAGCAGGCTTGCGACCTCATCCGGCTTCAGCGTGGCGGGATCGTCGTGCCAGCCGAGGCCCTTTCCCGATGGCAGCGCGTCATAGAGGTGGCGCATCAGGGGGCCGACGCAATAGACGCCGTCGATGCCTTCGAGATACCTGGTGAGGCCGGTGTGGTAGCTTGGTGCGTCATCGCCCAGTTCCAGCATGTCGCCGAGCACCGCGATGCGGCGACCGCCGGTCATGTGGCGCGCGTGAAGGCTCTGCAGTGCCGCGGCGACGCTGGCCGGGTTGCCGTTGAAACTGTCGTCGATCACGGTGATGCCGCCGACCGCCTGCTCGACGCCGCGGCCGGTCATGATGCCGACGCGGTCGAGCTTGATCGCGAGCGTCGCCGGATCGAGGTTGGCGGCACGGATCGAGGCGAGCGCGGCAAGCGCATTCTGGACGCGGTGCGGCGCGCCCGGCGTCAGGCTGAAGGCGATCTCCTTCTTGCCGATCATGGCCACGACCTGCCAGCTCTCGCCGTGCGGCGCGTGCGCGACCTCGTGCACCTCGGAATGCTCGCCGAAGCGCACCACCTTGCCCTTCCATTCCGACGCCTTGATCCCTGCGGGCAGCACCAGCACGCCGTCCTCGGGCAGGCCGAGGGCGATCGACACCTTCTCGCGCCTGATGGCTTCGAGCGAGCCGAGCTTTTCCAGATGCACCGGCTGAACGTTGACGACCAGCGCGACCGTCGGCCGCGTGAGTTCGCTGAGCCGCGCGATTTCACCTGGCTGGTTCATGCCCATCTCGACGACCCACAGGCTGGCGTCTGCCTTCGCATTGCACAGCGTCAGCGGCACGCCCCAGAAATTGTTGAAGCTGGACGGGCTGGCATAGGCGTTCGGATAGGCCGCCAGGAATTCCTTGGTGCTGGTCTTGCCGGCGCTGCCGGTGAGGCCGATCACCGGCCCCTTAAAGCGCACGCGTGCGGCGCGCGCGAGGCCCCAGAGACCGTCGATCAGCGTGTCCTTCACGACGATCTGGGGAATGCGGATGCCCGCGAGCTCGTGCGGCACGATCATCGCGACCGCGCCTGCGGCTTCCGCCTTGTCGGCGAACTCCCAGCCGTCGCGCGCGCTGGCGAAGGCCGAGATGAAGCCGCCGCTCGGCGTGCCGCTGAGGGCGACGAAGAGGCTGCCCGGCTTCACCAGCCGGCTGTCCTGGGTGACGAAGTCGATCGGCGTGTCCGGAAACGATCCGGCGGCGCCCAGCGCACGCGCGACCTCGGCAACCGTCCATATTGGCGCGCTCATGCAACCCTCGACGCTAGTGCGGCGGCGACCGCCTCGTGATCACTGAAGGGCAGCACTTCGCTGCCGACGATCTGTCCGGTCTCGTGTCCCTTGCCGGCGATGAGCAACGCATCGCCCTCTTCCAGCTCCTCGATCGCGACGCGAATGGCCTCGGCGCGGTCGCCGATCTCGCGCGCGCCCTTCGCTGTGGCAAGGATCGCGGCGCGGATCGCTTCCGGCTTCTCGCTGCGCGGATTGTCGTCGGTGATGATGACGCCGTCGGCGTTCTCCGCCGCGATCTCGCCCATGATCGGACGCTTGCCGACATCGCGGTCGCCGCCGGCGCCGAACACGACGACCAGCCTGCGCTTCGCATAGGGCCGCAGCGCCTGCAGCGCCTTCGCCAGCGCATCGGGCTTGTGCGCATAGTCGACGAAGATCGGCGCGCCGTTGCGCTCGCCGACGCGCTCGAGCCGGCCCTTGGCGCCTTCCAGATGCTCGAGGCTGGCAAACACGTTTGCGGCATCGCTGCCGGTGCCGATGGCCAGACCGGCCGAGACCAACGCGTTCTCGATCTGGAACTCACCGACCAGCGGCAGCCGGATCGCGTATCCCTTGCCGCGATGCTCGACCGTCAGCTTTTGCGAGAAACCCTCGACCACGGCCGCGGTGAGACGAATGCCCTCGCCTGTCCCATCGCCGTTGCGCCCGACCGCCATCACGCGCAGCCCGCGCGAGGTCGCGGCATCGATCGCCTCCGCCGAACAACCATGATCCGCCGAGATCACGGCAGCACCATCAGGCGGCACCAGTTCGCGGAACAGGCGGAGCTTTGCGGCGAGGTAATGCGCGACGGTCGGATGATAATCCATGTGGTCGCGCGAGAGATTGGTGAAGCCGCCGGCGGAGACGCGCACGCCGTCGAGGCGATATTGGTCGAGCCCGTGCGAGGACGCCTCGAAGGCGAGATGCGTGACGCCTTCGCGCGCGATCTCATCTAACTGCCGGTGCAGCGCGATCGGATCCGGCGTCGTCAGCGAGCCATAGACGGTGCGTTTCGGGGAGACGAGACCAATGGTTCCGATGCTGGCCGAGGCTTGCCCGAGCCGCTCCCAGATCTGACGGGTGAACGCCGCGACCGAGGTCTTGCCGCTGGTGCCGGTCACCGCGGCAATGGTCGCAGGCTGCGCCGGGAACAACTTTGCGGCCGCCAGCGCAAGCCCACGGCGCGGATTGGCGAGGGCGACGAATGGCACCTTGCAGGTATCAGGCGCGTGCTCGCCGACCACCGCGACCGCACCTGCGCCAATTGCGGCATCGATGAAGCGGGCGCCATCGGTCTTGCTGCCCGCGAGCGCGAAGAAGAGGTCGCCGGGCTTGACCGCGCGGCTGTCGAGCGCAACGCCGGTCACCTCGAGCGCCGCGACAGCGGGCTCGATCGCGGCATCATTGCTGAGAAGTTCGCGCAGCTTCATGGTCTTCCAGTCGACATGCCGTGCCGGAAAGCCGAATCGCAGCGGCAGCGGCAGCGGCCCACCCGGTTGATTACTGGGTTGTCCTGGATGCCGCAAGAATAAGGCGCTCCGCAGGCGAAAGGTCGAACCGCGGCTCGAGGCCCAAAAGTGGGGCGATCCGCTCGATCACCTTGCCGCCGGTCGGCACGGCGTTCCAACCCGACGTGATGAAACCGTGGGTCTCGGGCAGCGCCTGCGGCTCATCGAGCATCACCAGAACCTGGTATTTCGGATCGTCGCAGGGCATGATCGCGGTGAAGGAGTTCAGCACGCGCTTCTTGGCGTATCGGCCGTTGATGACCTTCTCGGATGTGCCGGTTTTGCCGCCCACATAATAGCCCTTCACGTCGGCCTGCCGCGCCGACCCGACCTCGGCATTGAGCCGCATCAGGAACCGCATCTTGTCGCTGGTCTCTTGCTTGATGACGCGCCTGGCCATCGCAGCCGCTTCCTCCGGGCTGCGCTTCATGAAGGTCGGCGGAATCAGATAGCCCCCGTTCACCAGCGCGTTGATGCCCATCACGGCCTGCAGCGGCGCGACCGACATGCCCTGGCCGAACGCGATGGTCACCGTGTTCAGTTCGCCCCAGCGGCGCGGGATCAGCGGCGCCGCGCTCTCCGGCAGCTCGGTGCGCAGCCGCGTCAGCTGGCCCATCTTGGCGAGGAACGCCTTGTGCGCCTCGACGCCCTGGCCGAGCGCGATCCGCGCGGCGCCGATGTTCGACGAGTAGGTGAACACTTCCTTGGTGTTGATGAAGCGCCCGAGCGGGTGGCTGTCATGGATGGTGAACTTGCCGTAGTGCAGGTTTCCGCGTGCATCCCACGACGAGTTCAAATTGATCTTGCCGGAGTCGAGCGCCATCGCCAGCGTGAACGCCTTGAAGGTCGAGCCCATCTCGTAGACGCCTGTGGTGAGGCGGTTGATGCGGTCGGGATCGTGCGCTTCCTTCGGGTTGTTGGGATCGAAGTCCGGCAGCGAGACCATCGCCACGATCTCGCCGGTCTTGACGTTGGAGACGATGCCGGAGGCGGCCTTGGCGTGGAACTTGTCCTTGGCCTTGAGCAGCTCGTCGCGCAGCGCGTGCTCGACGCGCAGATCGATCGAGAGCTCGATCGGCTTCTGCAGCCGGTCGGTGGCAAATCCCGCGCGGTGGAGATCGGCGAGGCCCTGATTGTCGAGCCACTTCTCCATGCCGGCGATGCCCTGGTTGTCGATGTTGACGAGACCGATGAGGTGGGCGACCTCGTTGCCGGTCGGATAGACGCGCTTGTTCTCGCGCAGGAAGCCGATGCCGGGAATGCCGAGCTTGTGGATGTCCTGCTGCTGCTTTGCCGTGACCTCGCGCTTCAGCCAGACGAAGCCCTTGCGCGTCTTCAGGCGCTCGCGCACCTCGGCCTCGTCGAGGTCGGGCACGGTCGCGGTCAGAAGCTCGATCGCCTCGTCCTTGTCGATGATGCGGCGCGGCTCGCCGAACAGGCTCGAGGCCTTGACGTCGGTGGCGAGGATCGCGCCGTTGCGGTCGACGATGTCGGGCCGCGCGGTCGCGACCACCTCCTGCGACGCCGCGCGGCGCGCGCTGTGCGCGTCGGCACCGATCGCGAACATCACGAGCCGGCCGCCGATCAGGACGTAGACCGAGGCGAAGGCGAGCATCGCAAGGCCGACTCGCGCCCGCGCCTTGGCGGCGCGATCCACGTTGCGCCCGTAGAGCAGGCTGCGGATCAGCCGCTGCCGCCACGGTTCGGTCGGTTTCGCAGGCGTTGCCGGTCTCATTGCTTGCCCTCGGACTGAGGCACGGAGCCCGTCACGGTGTCAGGATCGCTCGCAGCTTCGATGGTGTTGAGCATGGCCCCGATCGGGTCGGGCTCGCCGGGCCTGAACATCCGCGGCGGACGCTCGGGCAGGTTCTTCAGCGAGTCATATTGCGTGCCGTTGACCGGCTTGAGCGGCAGATGGCGCTCGGCGAGCCCTTGCAGGCGCTGCGGCGCATCGAGCTTGGCCCATTCGGAGCGGAGCGAAGCGATCGCGTCGCGCTGCTCGCGGATCTCCGCATGCAGCCGCAGCACTTTCTCGGTGCGCGCGGTGGAGTCCATCTTGATCCGGTAGACATAGGCCGCCGCGAAGATCAGCGCGCCGATGACGAGGAGGTGGATGATGCGCATGCTCTAGCCTCCTCTCATCACGTCGGAGAGTCTTGGCCAGGACGATTGCTCGCCCTCATCATGCGCGGGCGCATTCGTGCGCTCCGCGGCACGCAGCTTGGCGGAACGCGCGCGCGGATTGTTCGCCACTTCTTCTTCGCCCGCAACCACGGGGCGTCGGGTCAGCAACTGGAAGCTCGGCGCAGCTTGCGCCAGCTCGGGCAGATGCCGCGAGCCGCCGCCGCTCTTCGAGCGTTCGCCGAGCAAATTCTTGACGATGCGGTCTTCCAGCGAATGGAACGAGACGACGACGAGACGGCCGCCGGGCTTGAGCACGCGCTCCGCGGCGGCGAGCGCGGCCCGAAGCTCGTCCAGCTCCTCGTTGACGAAGATGCGCAGGGCCTGGAACGTCCGCGTCGCGGGATGGATGTCGCCGGGCTTGGAACGCACGATCCTGCCGATGAGATCGGCGAGCGCGCGCGTGGTCGTGAACGGGGTCTCCTGCCGGTCGGCGACGATGGCACGGGCGATGCGGCGCGACTGCCGCTCCTCACCCAGCTGATAGATGATGTCGGCGAGGTCGCCTTCGGAGGCACGCGCGACCACGTCGGCCGCGGTCGGACCCGTCTGCGCCATGCGCATGTCGAGCGGACCGTCGAGACGGAACGAGAAGCCGCGGCCGGCCTGATCGAGCTGCATCGAGGACACCCCGACATCCATCACGACGCCGTCCACGCCATCGACGCCTTGCGCGGCACAAACTTCGGCGAGGTTGGAGAAGCGGTCCTCGACCAGCGTCAGCCGTCCCGCGGCGCGCGCGACAAGCTCGGCGCCGCCTGCGATCGCGGTGCGATCACGATCGATCGCGATCAGCCGGGTTCCCGGGATGTCGAGGATGGCGCGGCTGTAGCCCCCGGCGCCGAAGGTGGCGTCGACATAGATGCCGCCTGCGCGCGGCGCGAGATGTTCGATCGCTTCGCGGCCAAGCACGGGAATGTGAGGAGCGGAACTCATGCGCCGCACCTGCCGAACGACCGTGACAGATCGGTGGCGAACCAGCCCATAACGCCTCGAATGATTCCGCGTCGCGGCGGTTCCACGACCAGGCCCCAGTCCAACATGGTTACCGAGCCCGGTGGTCCCAAGCGCCAAACCCAGAGTTCCCAGCGGAATTTGTCGGGCAGCCATGGGATTTCGAGCCAAATACGCTTTGGCCGCCTCCGGACGCGGGTCGGCTCTTTCGTCCCTCAGTAACGGCCCTTAGCGTTAAGAAAGCGTTGATCGGCTCGTGACAAGTCGAAATGGCGAGGCGGTGGTGATGCCTCATCCACACACCCTGTTCAAAATGCATCCGTTAACCGCGTCGCGCGATTGCGCTCGGCGGAGGGTAAAGGAATAGTAAAGAGACGGGCTCCGCCCACTCTCCTGTTCCGACTTGAGCTGCTTATGTCGCCCGGTTCGCCGTCTGGATCTGATTCGAAGCGTCAGCGCGTCCTCCCGGTTCCCAAGGCCGCGGCCAACATGCGCACGTTCGAGCCGGATTCCTCGATCGTCTCCGACATCATCCCCTCGCCGAATTATGGCGAGCGCAACGAGGGTCGGCAGCCGGACATGATCGTGCTGCACTACACCGGCATGCCCGACGTCGAAGGCGCGCTGGCGCGGCTGTGCACGGCGGGCACGGAAGTGTCGGCGCATTATGTCGTGCTGGAGGACGGCCGCATCGTGCAATGCGTACCCGAGGCCAAGCGCGCCTGGCACGCCGGCGTCTCGTCCTGGGCCGGCGAGGACGACGTCAATTCCTGCTCGATCGGCATCGAGATCGTCAATCGCGGTCACGACTGGGGCTATCCGGAGTTTCCGCTGCGCCAGATCGCGGCCGTGATCGCGCTGTGCCGTGGCATCATGCTTCGCCGCAAGGTACCGGCGCACCGGGTGCTCGGCCATTCCGACGTCGCCCCCGCGCGCAAGAAGGATCCCGGCGAAAAGTTTCCGTGGCATTCGCTGGCCAATTCCGGCGTCGGTCACTGGGTCACGCCCGCACCGGTCATGCGCGGCGAGACCCTGATGCTCGGCACCATCAGCGATGCGGTGCTGAGCATGCAGCAGGCGCTCGCAAAGTACGGCTATGGCGTTCCCCTCAACGGCAAATACGACGCCGCGACCATGGAGGTCGTCACCGCCTTCCAGCGCCATTTCCGTCCGGCGCGGCTCGACGGTGTTGCGGATCATTCCACGCTGTCGACCTTGCAGGCGCTGCTGGCGAGCCTGCCGCAGGACGGGACGACAATCGCGTCGAAGTGACGGCGTGTCTGCCACATCCTCCGTCATTGCGAGGAGCTCTTGCGACGAAGCAATCCAGACTGTCTCTGCAGAGGCAGTCTGGATTGCTTCGCTGCGCTCGCAATGACGGAGTGTGTGGCGACAGCTACCCCATCTCCCTCATTCGCCGCGCGTAGAGCCTCCGCAACGGCTCCAGCTGCGTCGCAGCCGTAGCCGCGACATACGCGGCCATCGCCTCCTCTGTCCGCCCTAACCGCCGCAACAGATCCGCGCGCACCGCGGGCAGCAGCTCATACCCATTGAGTCCGCCGCGCGCCGTGATCGCATCGACGAGATCGAGCGCACGCTCAGGACCGTCGACCATGGACACGGCCGCGGCGTGGTTCAGCTCGATCACCGGCGACGGATTGATGCGCAGCAGCACCTCGTACAGCCCGGCAATCTGCGGCCAGTCGGTCGACTCGAAACTCGGCGCGCGCGCATGCAGCGCCGCGATCGCGGCCTGCACCGCATAGGCTTGCGGCCGGCCGGGCATGCGCAGCGCCTCATCGACCAGACTCAACCCTTCCTCGATCTGCGCGCGATCCCAGAGCGTGCGATCCTGCTCTTCGAGCAGCACGATGTCGCCGGCCGACGTCTCGCGCCCGGCGCGGCGCGCATCATGCAGCAGCATCAGGGCGAGCAGGCCCTTCACGCCGCCGCGACCGGGCATCAGCCGGTCGAGCAGGCGGCCGAGCCGGATGGCTTCGACGGCGAGATCCGGCCGCATCAGATCCGCGCCTGAAGTTGCGACATAGCCTTCAGTGAAGACGAGATAGATCACGGCGAGCACGCCATCGAGCCGCGGCGCCAGCGCCTCACGCTCGGGCACCTCGTAGGGAATGCCGGCGAGCCTGATCTTCTGCTTGGCGCGGACCAGGCGCTGCGCCATCGCCTCCTCGCCGACGAGGAAGGCGCGCGCGACCTGCGCCGTCGAGAGCCCACAGACGGTGCGCAGCGTCAGCGCGACCTGGACCTCGGGTGCGAAGGCGGGATGGCAGCAGGTGAAGATCAGGCGCAGCATGTCGTCGTCGAGCGTTGCCGGCGGCTCGTCCGGGCCCAGCGCGTTCAGCTCGAGCTCATGCACCAGCGCCGGCTGCTTGCCGCGGAAGACAGCCCGGCGGCGGATGCGATCGATCGCCTTGTTGCGGGCGACATTGACCAGCCAAGCGCGGGGATTGTCAGGGATCTCGCACGCCGACCAGCGCTCCAGCGCCACCGCAAACGCGTCCTGCAGCGCGTCCTCGGCAAGATCGAAATCGCCGACGAGGCGGATCAGCGTTGCCAGCGCCCGCCCCGCCTCGTCCCGGAAGATGATTTCGATCTCGCTCGGAGTCATGCGTCGATGCGCGGCTTCGCCTTCACTTGTCGTACACCCAGATCGGCCGCACCTCGATCGAGCCGATGCGCGCGCTGGGAATCCGCGCCGCGATCTCGATCGCCGCATCGAGGTCCTTCGCCTCGATCAGATAGTAGCCGCCGAGCTGCTCGCGCGTTTCCGCAAACGGACCGTCGGTCGTCAGCGTCTTGCCGTCGCGCACGCGGACGGTCGTCGCGGTCGTGGTCGGCCGCAGGCGGTCACCGGCCTTGAAATTGCCACTCTGGATGATGCTTTGGGTGAAGGCCTGATATTCGGCCAGCATCTTCTGGCTGGTCGCCGCGTCGTTCTTCGCGTACTCGGCCTCGTTCTGGTAGATCATCAGCAGATACTGCATCGCTTCACTCCTGTTGTTCGGCTGCGTCGCCGACTTCCAGTCGAACGGGGCGCGCTCCAAACGACGTCTTCAGGATAAATTATTCTCGAGAACGCGTGCGCGGCGATCCCGGCTTGACGGAACCGTCACAAATGCTCCATGCGTTATCAGTCAGTCGGCCGGACGGCCGCTCCGGCAGGCGCCGAAAGGCCGCCGGGGAGGAAAGTCCGGGCTCCCTTGACATGCGGTGCCGGATAACGTCCGGCGGGGGTGACCCCAGGGAAAGTGCCACAGAGAACGAACCGCCCGCCTTCGCCCTTTGGGCTTCGGCGCGACAAGCCCGCGGGCCTGCCGTGCCGTAGCAGCGCAAGCTGCGTAGGCAGGTAAGGGTGAAAAGGTGCGGTAAGAGCGCACCGCGGCGCCGGCAACGGGGCCGGCATGGTAAACCCCACCGGGAGCAAAACCGAATAGGGACGGCGTAGCGGGCTGTTCGCGAAAGCGATAACGCCGCGGGGCGATGTCAGGCCCGCCGTCCGGGTAGGTTGCTCGAGGCCATGTGCAAACATGGTCCTAGAGGAATGGCCGTCACGTATCGTTCGCGCAAGCGGGCGGTGCCCTACAGAACCCGGCTTACAGGCCGGCTGATATTCTAAAGCGTTTTCGAGCGAAGTGTTTTCGGTTCGCGTGAAGAAAACGCATCTTTGCCAAGGAAGCAACGAGGGGTTCGATGCTAGCGCATCGGGCCCCTCACCATTTCGGCCCGGCTGTCGTTCCGGGGCTCGCGAAGCGAGAGCCCGAATCCATCGGGCCGCGGAGACGGAGGAGAAATGGATTCCGTGCTGCGCACGCCCTGGAATGACGGCCTGTGTAGCGGCCTCGCGCGCGATGTAAACGCTGCGGCGGCTTCAGGCGGCACGCGTATTCACTTTTGCGAGGACGAGCGCCCCGGCCTCGCGCCGCAGCTTGCTCGCCTCGAATCCGTGCATGCCGAGCTGCCATTGCAACCCGACGATGGCGCCTTTGGTCGGCTGCAGCAGCGCGAGCGACGAGAACAGCGTCACGGGCAGCCACACGGCCAATTGCAGCCAGATCGGCGGCGCGTAGGCGGTCTCGATTGCGAGGATCGCAGGCACGACGAGGTGGCCGACCACAACCATCACCAGATAGGCGGGAAAATCATCCGCGCGCTGGTGGAACAACTCTTCGCCGCAATGATCGCAAGCCTCGGCCACCTTCAGGAATCGACCGAACATATGCCCTTCGCCGCAGTTCGGGCACCTGCCCAAGAAGCCGCGCCACATTGCCTTCGTGAGAGAGACTGAACCGGTTGCCATGACCGCACCTCTTCCGTTTTGCTGATCCATACAATAATATACTGTATCCATACATTCAAAGAATATGGGCCTAAATTGCATGGATTGGACCCCTACAATCTCGGAGCTGAGCGGACCGCGGTACCAGCGCATCGTCGACGCCATGGAGGCCGACATCGCCGCAGGAAGGCTGGTGCGCGGCCAGCAGCTGCCGACGCAACGCGCGCTTGCCAAGGCCCTCGGCATCGACCTCACCACCGTGACGCGCGCCTACACCGAGGCGCGGCGCCGCGGCATCATGGAGGCCCGGGTCGGGCAGGGTTCGTTCGTTTCGGAGACCAGCGCGCGGCGCGCGGTCGACCTGCCGCATCCGGTGGCGATCGACCTCTCGATGAACGTGCCGCCGCATCCGCTCGAGGCACAGCTCGACGAACGGATCATCGCAGGGCTGGACGTCCTCCGTGGGCAATCGGGCCTGACCGCCTTCCTGAACTATCAACCGCCCGGCGGCAGCGCGCATGAGCGCGAGGTCGCGGCACGCTGGATGCGTGCACGCGTCCCGCATGCGCATGCCGACAGGCTGGTGATCTTTCCGGGCGCGCAGACCATCCTGTTCAACCTGCTCGCACACCTTGCGCGGCCCGGAGACATCGTGCTGACGGAAGCGCTCACCTTCCCCGGCATCAAGGCCGCCGCTGCGCGGCTCGGCGTCAAGCTCGTCGGCGTCGCCATGGATGATGGCGGCATCCTGCCTGATGCGCTTGCAGAGGCCTGCCGCACGCACAGGCCGAAGGCCGTCTACCTCATTCCGACGCTGCACAATCCGACCACCGCGACGCTTCTTCCCGAGCGGCGCAGCGCCATCGCCAGGATCATCCGCGATGCCGACACGATCCTGATCGAGGACGACGCCTACGGGCTGCTCGATCGCGCGGCTTCGCCGATCGCGAACCTCATTCCGGAACGGACCCATCTCGCGACCACGCTGTCAAAATGCATCGCGCCGGCGCTGCGTGTCGCCTATCTGATGACGCCCGACAACGCTGCGCAGCAGGAGATGCGCGCCTCCCTGCAAGCGACGGTGCAGATGCCGGCGCCGCTGATGGTCGCGCTGGTGACGCACTGGATCGAGAGCGGCATTGCCGATCGCATCATCACCGCCATTCGCAACGAGGCGGTCGGCCGCCAGCAACTCGCGCAGCGGGCACTGAAGGGATTTGAGTTCCGGGCCAAACCCGCCGCCCACCATCTGTGGCTACGATTGCCGGAGAACCGGCCCGATGTCGCAGCGTATCTGCTGCGCAATGGCCTCGCGATCGTCGCCGGCGATGCCTTCACCGTGGACGGAGCACCGCCGCACGCGGCGCGCGTCTCGCTGGGCGCGGCACGCAACAGGGCGGAGTTGACGGAAGCGCTACGCATCCTGGTCGGCGCGCTGCACAAGCCCGCCGACACCAGGCAGATCGTCTAACGACAATCTATTGATGATGGCGGCGATGGCGCGGGCGCACGACCGGCGCAACGGCTGACGGATAGGCCGCATAGGCCTCCCTCGGGATCACTGCCTCGCCACGGGCCGCGCGCCCCGCGGGCGTGAGCTGGCCGCCATTGAGCACATCGCGGTCGGGATGCGCGGCCTGATAGGCCGCAGGCTCGGAAAACTGCGCCTGCGCCAATGTCGGCGTCAGAGCGGCGGCCGATAACAATGCGGTCGCAACGGCAATGCTCAGGCGGGTCATGATCATGCTCCATCATCTCAACAGGGACGATGCGGCGTGACGCCCGGCAGGCCCCCAGGATTAAAGACAGGCGTGATGTAGGCGCCGCTTCGGCGAATGCCCGCCCCTGAGGATCACGCTTGCGTGCGGTTTTGCAATTGACCTTCCGGGCCGCATCTGTGCTATGCGCCGGATGACGATCAACCGTTCGAGATCGCCGCTAACGACAGGAAATGACAAAGGTGGAAACGTCCACTTACGCGCTGCTGCTGTTCGGCGCGCTGGCCGGCGGCTTCGTCTCGGGCCTTGCCGGATTCGGCACCGCGCTGATGGCGCTCGGGATCTGGCTCTACGTCCTGCCGCCCTCGCTCGCGGTGCCGCTGGTGCTGATCTGCTCGGTGATCGCGCAGACCTCGACGCTGCCGTCGATGTGGAAGAGTTTTGATCTCTCGCTGGTGTGGCCGTTCCTGATCGGCGGACTGATGGGCGTGCCGCTAGGAACCATGATGGTCGCCTCCGCGGATCCCAAAGTTTTCAAGCTCAGCGTCGGCGTGCTGATCCTGGTCTTTTCGAGCGCGCTCTACCTGAACAAGAGGCCGCTCGCCTTCAAGTTCGGCGGCCGCATCGCCGACGGCGCGATCGGTTTTGCCGGCGGCATTCTGGGCGGGCTGGCCGGACTGTCCGGGCCGCTGCCGATCCTGTGGGCGAACATCCGCGGCTGGAACAAGCACGAGCGGCGCGGCATCTTCCAGCTCTTCAACTTCACGGTGCTCGCCACCGCGCTGGTGTTGCAGACGGCGTCGGGCCTCGTGGCGTTCAAGGTGGTCTGGCTCGCTGCTGTCGCCTTTCCGGGCACGCTGATCGGAGCCTGGGCCGGCGCGCGCGTCTACCACGCGCTGAACGACAAGCATTTTGGCGATGTCGTGCTCGGACTGCTGTTTATGTCGGGCCTCACACTCGTTTGGAATAGTGTTGGCGCACACTGACGCGCACGCGAACACAACAATCAGCCGTCGCTATGCCGGTGCGCGCGCGGGAGGCGCTTCAGGCTCAGCCTCCATCTGCACGGGAACCTCAGCGTGCCGCAGCGGAGCCAGGCGCTTGCCGAACTCGCGGTGTAGCAACAACACGCTCAGCGCGGCCTGAAGCGTCGTTGTCGCGATCGACAAATACCAGACATGCTCCATCCGAAAGCCCGGCCACGTCGAGAGCCAGATCGACGGCAGGGAATAGGTGAGGACCCGCATTGCCGAGGTCACCAGCACGGGCTTGGTGTTGCCCAGCCCCTGGAACATGCTGGAGGTGGTGAAGATCAGCCCCTGCGCCACCATGTTGAACGAGACGATGCGCAGAAAGAGCGACGCAACTGCCATCGTCTCTCGATCATTCGAGAACCCGGCAAGCAACAGACCTGGCGCGAGCTGCGCGAGCGTCAGGAGGACAGTCATCACCGCGGTCGCGACGAGCGCCGCCTTGACAAAGGTCTCCCGCACGCGCGCGCCATTGCCGGCGCCGAAGTTCTGACCGGCGATGGGCCCCGCAGCCAGCGCGACGGCGAGCGCAGGCATCTGGATTAGGCCGAGGAGACGCGTGCCGATACCAAATCCGGCCTGCGCCGCCGGGCCGAAAACGCTGAGCACATAATAGCCCACAGCCATGATGATGAAGACCATAACGAACTCACCGCCAGCGGGCAGGCCGACATTGAGGATTCTCTTCCACTGCCGAAGCTGGGGCCGCCATTGCGCGGGATGAAAGGCGACGTAACGCTCCAGCTTCAGGAAATACGCGAGCAGCATCAGCACGCCGATGAAGACGGCAATCGAGCTTGCAAGGCCGGCCCCGGCGACACCGAGCGGATGCCCGGTGCCCCAGCCCGAGATCAGGATCGGCGCCAGCGCGATGTTGATGCCCACCGCGAGCGCCTGCACCAGCATGCTCGGCCGCACGATGCCGGTCGCCCGCAACGCGGACGCCATCACTTGCGTCGCGAATTGCAGCGCCAGTGCCGGCGTGAACCAGCGCAGGTAGATGGTGCCGGCTTTGACTGTTGCCTCGTCGGCCGCAACCGCGCGCATGTAGGGACGCGACAGCGCGAAACCCGCCACCAGTGTCAGCAGCCCGAACAGCACCGAAAGGACGGCCGACTGGTTGAACACCAGATTAGCATCGTCACGGTCCTTGCGGCCCACGGCATGCGCCATCAAGGCTACTGTACCGACGCCGAGCACCTGCATCAGGGCATTGACGAGAAAGCCGGCGTTGCCGGCCGCGGCCACGCCCGCGATCGCAGCCTCGCCCAGGCTCGAGACGAAATAGAGATCGACCAGCTGGCAGATCATGATCGAGATCATGCCGACCATGATTGGCGGGGCCATGGCCAGGACGTGTCGCACGATGGAGCCGTGTGTCAGGTCTTTCATCTCATTCCATCCTCAGGCCTCGTGACAGCGGGACATTCGCCCCGCCGCCGCGTGGCTCACTCCGCTGCCGCGATCTGTCCGAGCTCCACAACCTGGCGCTCGAACAGGCCGCGATAGATGCCCCCCGGCTTGCCCGCGAGCAGAGCATGCGTGCCCTGCTCGACGATCTCGCCGCGGTCGAACACCAGGATGCGATCGAGGCTCTTCACGGTCGACAGCCGGTGCGCGATCACGATCGAGGTACGGCCTTTCATCAGCCGTTCCATCGCCTGCTGGATCAGCGCCTCCGATTCCGAATCGAGGCTCGACGTCGCCTCGTCCAGGATCAGCACCGGCGCATCCGCCAGGAAGGCGCGCGCCAGCGCCACGCGCTGCCGTTCGCCGCCGGACAATTTCACGCCACGCTCGCCGACAAGGGTGCCGTACCCCTTGGGCAGACGCAGGATGAAGTCGTGCGCATTGGCGAGGCGCGCCGCCTGCTCGATCGCCTCGAGGCTGGCGCCGGGCCGGCCATAGGCGATGTTCTCGGCGAGCGAGCGGTGAAACAGGATCGGCTCCTGCTGCACGATCGCGATCTGGCTGCGCAGCGATTGCTGCGTCGCCAGCGCGATGTCCTGCCCGTCGATCAGCACGCGACCGCCGGTGACGTCGTACAGACGCTGCACCAGCTTGACGAAGGTCGTCTTGCCGGAGCCGGAGCGGCCGACCAGGCCGACGCGTTCGCCGGCGCGGATCGTCAGCGACAGTCCGTCGTACAGCGGCGCGCGATGGCCGCCATAATGGAACGTGACGTCGTCGAACACGATCTCGCCGCCCTCGATCGCGATCGGACGGGCGCCCGCGGCATCGACGATCCCGATCGGCTCGTCATGGATCGCCACCAGCTCGTCCATGTCGTTCACCGCGCGCTGCAGATTGTTGATGTGCATGCCCACGTCGCGCAAATAGGCGTGGATGACGTAGTAGCTCGTCAGCACATAGGTGACGTCGCCGGGCGAGGCGTGCCCCGAGATCCACAGCAGCACCGAGCCGCCGACCACCGAGGCGCGCAAGGCCAGCAGCAGCGCGAGCTGCGCCATGGCCGTGTAGTTGTAGCGGAACCAGGTCCGCCGCACCCGCACGCGCCAGCGGTTGACGACGCGGGCGAGCCGCGCATCTTCCCGCGCCTCCGCGCCGAAGGATTTCACCACCGCGTTGCAGGTCAGCGCGTCCGCCAGCGTACCGCCGACCTTGGTGTCCCAGGCATTGGAGACGCGCGCGGCCGGCGCGATGTAGCGCGTCGAGAACAGCACCGTCATCGTGACATAGACAAGCGCGCCGAGCGCGATCACCGCGCCGAGCGAGGCCCAGTGCACGCCGAGCAGAATCATCGACCCGATCAGCACGACCAGCGACGGCAGCAGTGCCAGCAGGATGGTGTCGTTGAGGAGGTCGAGCGCCCACATGCCGCGCGTGATCTTGCGCACGGTCGAGCCGGCAAAGGAATTGGCGTGCCAGTCGGTCGAGAAGCGCTGCACGCGCGTGAAGGCGTCCTGCGCGATCTCGGACATGAGCTTGAGCGTGAAAGGCACGATCGCCTGCAGCCCTGCGAGCCGCAGCACCATCGAGGCCGCGCCCAGCGCCACGATGGCGGCGAACGCAACCAATGCGGCGTGGCGCGCATCGGCATCTGACGGCCCGCGCGTCAGCGCATCGACCAGATGGCCCGAGAACACCGGCATGAACAGGTCGGCGGCCGTCGCCCCCAGCAGGCCGGTGACGATGGCGAGGGTTCGCGCCGGCTGCTTCAGCCAGTGCCTGAACACGAAGGGTAGCACCACGCGTATCGCCGCGGGCTTCTTTGACAGAGCGGTCATGACATCATCCGGCCGCTTCGCGCGGGCCGGCTCCATCGATGGACGCAAATCGGCCGCGAGGGCCCGGACGGCGTCACTTGAGACTGGTTTTGACTTGGGAAGCGGAGCGATGGGGAGGCAAAACCCAATCGAAGCTGGCGGAAGAGGCCTCTAGCAGGCCGCGTACATACCGAGCCAGGAGATCATCGAGCGCGGGCGTACGATCTGCGAATGCGACGAAATCATGCAAATCTCTCCCCGGTTCGAATGAATGAGGTGCGCTTTATAGATGTGCCGTGGGCGATTTGCAACGGGGCCCGCGCGAGATCACGGATGAGTGTTGCAATTTGGTGCGGGGCATCACCTCAAGCTCGCTGTCATGCCCGGCTTGCCGCCTTCGCTAAAGCTCCGGCGGGCCGAGCACCCTTGTGGCCCCGGCGTAGCGTTGGCGGAGACGGGACCGGGGCATCCAGTACGCCGCGGCGGATGTGGTGAGAGCGAGCTTGCCAATGCCGCCTCTGGAATACTGGGTCGCCCGGTCAAGCCGGGCGACGACACCTGTTGTGGCTCGCCTAATGCGCGTCGCCGCCGCCGGCCGGCGCGGCCGGCTTGTTCAGCAATGTGACCAGGAGGCTGAGACCGAGATAGAACACCGTCAGCACGAAGAAGGCATCGCCAAAGCTCATCACCACGGCCTGGCGGTGCACGATCTGGCTGAGCTGCTTCATCGCCATCAGCGTGGAATCGCCGAGCCCCTGGAACTTCTGCTGGAGCATGGTCAGGGTCTCGGTCGCGGTGGCGTTGCCCCAGGTCACGCGCTCCTGCAGGCGCGTGATGTGCAGGTCGGTGCGGTCGTTGAGCACGGTATTGATGACCGCAAGTCCGACCGCGCCGCCGAGATTGCGCATCAGGTTGAACAGGCCGCTGGCGTTCTTGACGCGGTCTGGCGCCAGCGTGCCGAGTGCGATGTTGTTGGTCGGCACCATCGCGAACATCATGCCGATGCCGCGCAGGATCTGCGGCACCAGCAGCTCGTAGAAATCGTAGTCGCGCGTGATCCAGGTCATCTGGTACGAGCCGATCGCGAACACGATGAGGCCGAAGGCAATCATGTAGCGCATGTCGATCTTGACCATGAGCCGGCCGACCAGGGGCGCGACCAGGAACATGGTGATGCCCGAGACGAACATGGTCTCGCCGATCATCAGCGCGCTGTAGCCGCGCACCTCGGCGAGATAGCGCGGATAGATATAGGTCAGGCCATAGAGGCCGATGCCGATGCAGAACTGCAGGAGGCAGCCGATCGCGAAATTGCGGTTGGAGAAGGTGCGCAAGTTGACGATCGGCTCGGCCGCCGTGAAGACGCGCCAGAAGAAGGCGATCGCCGAGATGGCGCAGATCCAGGCGCAGATCGCCACCGAGGTATCCTGCATCCATTCATATTGCGGGCCTTCCTCCAGCACATATTCCAGCGTGCCGAGGAAGCCGGCCATGAACAGCAGGCCCCACCAGTCGAAGCGGTCGAGCAATTCGAAATGCGGCTCGTCGAAATCGACCAGCGCCAGCACACCGAGCGTGATGCCGATGCCGGGCACGACGTTGATGAAGAACAGCCAGTTCCACGACATCGCGTCGGTGATGTAGCCGCCGACGGTCGGCCCGATCGTGGGAGCCAAGGTCGCGACAAGCCCGATGATGGGACCGACGATATGGAATTTCGTGCGCGGAAAGACGGTGTAGGCCGAGGCGAAGACGGTCGGGATCATGCCGGCGCCGAGAAAGCCCTGCAGCGCGCGCCAGAGGATCATCTCCTCGATGGTGGTGGCGAAGCCGCAGAGCAGGCTCGAGAAGGTGAAGCCCGCCGCCGAGATCGCGAACAAGAGCCGCGTGCCGAAGGCGCGCGACAGGAAGCCCGAGAGCGGGATCGCGATCACCTCGGCAATCAGATAGGCGGTCTGGACCCAAGAGACCTCGCTGGAGCTCGCCGACAGGCCGGCCTGGATTTCGCTTAATGAAGCCGAGACGATCTGGATGTCCAGGATCGACATGAACATCCCGAACACCATGATGATGAACGCGAACAGCCGCTTCGGCGCGATGCGCTCCGAAGCCGGGGTCGCCATCATGGTGGGTGAAGCGGTGGTGGCGTTGGCCATGGCGTGTCAACTCGGACCGGAGCAGGCTGCGAGTTGCGGACACCTCTCCCGCTTGCGGGAGAGCATAGGCCGCCTTCGGCGGCCGTCGTCCGAGAACGCCGAGGTGGACCCTCGGCTTTGCCGAGGGTCCGGGTGAGGGTTCTCTCCTCTGGGGGATTGTCCCGTTGCGGAGACACCCTCTCCCCGACCCTCTCCCGCAAGCGGGAGAGGGAGCGCACCTGCGTTCAGGGCTGCAGCGCGTCTCATGTCACCGCGCACCTACTGCGGATGGATCATGGTGGGATCGTCGAGATCGACCTCGCTGTCGGCGTCGGCCGCACCCTCGTTGGTGTCGACTGTGGCGTAGACCGACATGCCGGCACGCAGCAGGTTCTGCTTCGCGACCGATTTCGGCACGCGGATGCGGACCGGTACCCGCTGCACGATCTTGGTGAAATTGCCAGTGGCGTTGTCTGGCGGCAGCAGCGTGAACACCGAGCCTGCGCCCGCCGCGATGCTGTCGACCACGCCGGAGAACTTGCGCATGCCATAGGCATCGACCTTGATCGTCACCGGCTGGCCGGGACGGATGCGCTTGAGCTGCGTCTCCTTGAAGTTGGCGTCGATGTAGACCTCGTCGAGCGGCACGACGTTGCCGAGCCGCTGGCCGACCGCGACGAAGTCGCCGGCGTTGACCAGGCGGTTGGAGAATGTGCCATTGACCGGCGCTCGCACCGCGGTGAAGGCGAGATCGCGCTCGGCCCTGGCGAGCGAGGTCTTCAGCTCGGCGAGCTGCGCCTGCGCTTCGGCCTGCTGCGCCTTGGCGACATCGACATTGCTGACCGCGACGTCATAGGCGGCCTGCGCAGCCTTGACCGCGGCGGCGCCCTGGTCGCGTCCGGCTTCCGAGCTCTCGAAGGTGGCGCGCGAGGCAAAGCCCTTGCTGCTCAGCGCCTGTTGGCGCTCGTAATCGAGGTCGGCGCGCTTGAGGCCGGCTTCCGCGGAGACGAGCTGCGCCTTGGCCTGCGCGACCTGGCTGTCGAGGGCTGCGACCTGGCGGCCGATGCGATCGATGGTGGCCTGCTGGGTCGCGATCTTCGTCGCTGCGGCATCGACCGCGATCTTGTAGTCGCCGTCGTCGATGCGGAGAATGATGTCGCCGGCGCGCACGATGGTGTTGTCGCCGGCAAGGATCGAGGAGATGTGGCCGGCCACGCGCGCGCCCAGCATGGTGTTGTTGGCGCGGACATAGGCGTCGTCGGTCGAGATGTAGAAGCGGCCGACCAGCGTGTAATAGCCGGCATAGCTCGCGGCCGCGAGCGCCAGCACGAGGCCGGCGCCCATCAAGACGAATTTGCGCTTGCCGGATTTCGGCGCGCCGCCGGCGGCGGGCGCGTCCGGGGCAGGCCCGGCCGGCTTGTCGGTCACGGGCTTCTCCGGCGCCTCGCCGCGGCGCTTGGTTTCCTCGGCCACGTGGGAGCGCAACTGCTCGGCAAGGGCCGCAGGCGTCCCGGTCCCAGCCTCATCAGTCGCCGCCATCGTCTCCACCTTTTCCTGGCGAATGACGCGCGCAGCCCGGTCTCTCGATACGGCCATCAAGGCCTCCCCAAAAATAGCGCGACCAGGGACCGCCGCGTCGCGGCCTGTTCCCTCGTTCATCTCAGATATCATTGACCGAACCGTTCGGTCAATATATATAATGTCCCGGCCCGGGACCCTACTGGCCCGAATCCTTTATTTCCGTTGCATAGGTTGGCACCTCGTCCAGAAACCTTCCGAGACCCTGAACCAATGGTTGTAGCTGCCGGCGAACATCTGCACGTCATCCAGGAGGAGGACAGCTCCAAGCGCCGCCAGATTCTCGATGGCGCCCGAAAGGTGTTCATGGATCTCGGCTTCGACGGCGCCAGCATGGGCGAGATCGCGCGCGCCGCGCAGGTGTCCAAGGGCACGCTCTACGTCTACTTCGCCGACAAATGCGCGCTGTTCGAAGCCATACTCGAGCAGGAAGCGCTCCAGCACGGCCAGGTCGTGTTCAATTTCGATCCCGCACGCGACGCCGAGACCACGCTGAACGAGTTCGGCCGGGCCTATATCCATCTGCTGTGCCGGCCCGGCGGCGGATCAGCGATCCGCACCGTGATGGCGATCGCCGAGCGCATGCCCGATGTCGGCCGCCGCTACTATGCGCGGGTGCTGGACAAGACCATCAACCGCCTCTCCGATTATCTCAAGATCCATGTCGGTTCCGGCGATCTCAAGATCGACGATTGCGAGCTTGCGGCGTCGCAGTTCATGGAGCTGTGCAAGGCCTCGCTGTTCCTCCCCTTCGTCTTCCAGGCCGCGCCCGCGCCCTCCGAAGAGCGCATGACCGAGGTGGTCGACAGCGCGACGCGGATGTTCCTGGCGGCCTACCGGGCGAAGTAGCGCGCGTTGCGCGGGGCGGTCTGGCGGTTATATTCAGACCATGTCCCGTGATCTTCGCCCGCCTGTCGATATCCTCCATTACGAGATCGTCCAGGAACAAGCTTCGGCGCTTGGACGGATGGGCCGCACGCTCGAACAGGCGCTGGCGCGCTTGCGCGAGTTCGACGCCGCTCATGCGGCCACGGAGACACCGGCCTCGATGCAGCAGGCGAGGCGCAAGCTGGTAATGGAAGCCGGCGAGGCGCTCTGGATGTTCGTGGTGCAACGTGAGGCGACGGGCCTCCGCGACAGCCGCCACATCATGCGCACCTACAACGTCCCGGCCGAGGTGCAGCGCTGCATGGGGCTGGCCCCTGCAGCGTCGAAGCCCGGCGCGAAGTGAGCTGCTAATTCCGCCGCCCCTCTCCACTGTCGTCTCGCTCACGACGTTCGCCTTTCTCAATCGTCAGCGTAGTCGTCCTCTTCCTGCTTGCGCATGCTCTTGCGCGTTCCGAGCGAGCCGGTGACATAGGGATCGCGCCGGCCGGCGTAAGGGTTGCGCTGCTGGGCGCGGCCGGCGACCTCTTCACCCGACACCGCGGCAGGCTGGCAGATCAGGCGGCGGCTGGCGCGGCGCATCAGATCGACGTGGATGTGGTCGTAGTGATAGACGTTCGAGCCCGGCGCCAGCACCGTGGTGAAATGCGCGCAGGCACCAGATTGCACGTCGCGCAAAAAGCCCTGCTCTTCCGGCATGCCGCGCCAGCCGTCCTTCACCGTGACGCGACGGCCGTCGGCGAGCATGAAGGCGGAGATGTCGAGCGCGTTGCCGAAGGCGTGCTCGGAGATGTGGGCATGTGGATTGCCGTTCATGCCGCGGCAGGAATAGGCGGAGATCTGCTTGATCTCGGCCACGCGAGTGCCGAACCATCGCATCGCCGAGGGCTGCACGGTGTCGGCGAGCCAGCGGTCGAGCTCGGACACGATCGGGCAGGCCAGCGTCGCGGTCGGCTTGATCGCGACGGGGCCGACGGCGGTGACGGGATTGCCCTGCGCGGGACCAAGGCGCGGCGGCGGCTGCTGCGCCGGCGGCTGCGAATAAGGCGCTGCCGATCGCGCCGGATAGCTCGGCGCATTCATGTAGCGCGCCGCGCCCGCGGCATCGGTGCCCTCGGGCGGCAGATCGATCTCGTCCTCCTGCGGTTCGACGCCGGGCGCGTTGAGCGACATCGGCCCGGACGGCGCACCATAGCCCGTGGGCTGACGCACCGCGCTCTCGGGATAGTTCGACCGCTGCGGATAGGACGATGCCGGATAATTCTGGCTCTGCGGATAGTTCGGCTGCGGCTGCACCGGCCAGCGCGGCTGGTTGCCGATGCTGCCGGGCGGGCGCAGCACCTCGTCGGCGAACCCATAGGTGCTGGAAGCTTCGCCAATGGCAGCAACCTTCAGCGGATACTCGGCGCCGCACATGCCGGGCCCCGAGATCGGGTCGATGCGGACGATGTCCGCACTCTCCTTGACCGCGCCCGATTTCAGGCATGCGGCCTCCGCCTCGGCCCGCCATGGTTCACGTTCGGCCTGGAAGAAGCCGCGTCCGCAACCCGCTAGCGAAACAAGGACGATGGAGCCGACGAGATACAAACGAACTCCGCGCGTCATGCACGCACGTTCGGTGAATTTACTTAAAGACTCTTCAACACGTTGATTTCAGTGTTCTTTAACCATGCCGGGGCGATCGCTGCGGATTGCTGCCGACGCGAGCGACAGCAAGGCTCACTTTTTCGAAAAGAGACTTTCCGTTAACCATAACGTCTGTGCGCCAAACGGCGCGCACGGAGGAAGCGACCTCATGACGTTCGCCGGGAGACTGAGCGTTATCACCGCGTACCTCGCCATCGCCTTCGTCGGCGCCATCGTGCTCGGCATGATCTAGAGGGCATCGATCAACCACATTGCGGCCGCTTAGCGCTTGGCTACGCCTGAACGCACGCTCGTCCTTCGAGACGACCGCCTGCGCAGAAGCACCCATCGCTACGACCTTGCGCCACCCCACTGCTGCGAGGTCGTGACAATCCTCTCCTGCCGCTCCTCGACGCGTGTCCAGTCGTTGCCGGTGCACCAGAAGCGGCCGAGTGCGCAGGCCTCGACGTAAAGCCTGCCGGAGCTCTTCAGCGTCATCCTCGCATAATAGGTGTTGCCGCTGGAGCGGCTGTAGATGCTGCCCGTCCATACATTGTGCGTCTTCGGCTTCATGTTGACGAGCACGCTTTCGCCGCGGCTCGAGGTCTCGGTGCGCGCAAAGCCGCACAGCGCGGGGCCGCAGCGCTCGATGCTGACCGTGCTCTTGGCGCCGGTGCTCTCCCATTCGCCGAGCGGCAAATACGTCGCCTCGTCGTCGTTGCCATGTGCGATCGCCGTGCCCTGGATGCTCTCTGGCCTCGGGATAACCACCGGCGGCTCGAGGCGCGGCGGATCGAGCGCGACGATCTTCGGCGGATCCGGCGGCTGCAGATCAACCCGTGGCGGATTGGGACTCGCTGCCTCAACTCTTGCTGCCTCGAGTCGCGGCGCAGGCGGCACAAGGGGCTGCGACGTCGTCGAGGCAAGGACAGGCATCGTCGATGCGGGTGATCGTGCGACCACAGCTGGCTGCGGCCGGACCGGAGCGGCCGGGGTGACCGGCGGGGGCGCCTGGACAATCGGCGGGGGCGCAGGCGGCGGAGCCGGTCTCGTGTTGACCTCTTCCGTCGCCCGAACGCTGCGACTGAAAATCGAGACACAGGAGGCGGATCGGCAATTCCTGGGCGCCTCGACATGGAACCGGTGGCCGCCGATGGAGAAGGCGTAGGAACCGGCCTGGGCCGCAGGCGCAATCGCCGTGAATGCGATCAATAAACCAAGCGAAGTCGCAAGCTGCTGCATCGGCGCCATCCTGTCGTGTCGCGACGAGGTTACGCCGGACGAGCCGGGGCTGAATGTGCGCCGCCTCACCCAAGCGCGCGCGAGCCGTTGTGACGTCCGTCACAGAACGTCCGGGACGCCCGACATATTGTCGAACCACGCTTCATCCACCAGCGACTTCAGTCCATCTCGGGACCGCGCCATTTCGGAGGTTGTCATGAACAAGCTCACCATCGCCGCCGCGCTCTTCCTGGCTTCGACCGCCGCCGCGCACGCCGGCAGTTCGATCTCGTTCCAGATCCAGGGCCAGCACATCCGCATCGAGACGCCGCGCAACTGCGCCTCGCTCAACTGCGTGACCATCGTCGCCCCGGGCCTGTCGGACAAGCCGATCAAGCTGAACAACATCAATCTCAACGGCCTCGGCGGCTCCAAGGACGATGACGTCGACACCACGCCGGCTCCGGCCCCGGCCGCGCAGCCTGCACCGGCTCCGGTGCAGCAGCAGACCGTGCAGCAGGCGCCGTTTCAGGCGACCGCTCCGGCCGCCCCCGTTGTTGCTCCCGCCGCACCGACGCCGACCGTTGCCACCGCGCCGTCCATCGATACGACGGCGCAGCCTGTGCCTGTCGCAGCTCCCGCTGCGGTCGCGGCCCCGCCCGCTCCCGCTTATGTGCCCGCTCCTGCTCCGGCTCCGGCTGCCGCCGCGCCCGTGGCGGCCCCGAACTCGCCGATCGGCGTCTGGGCGACCGAACAGAACAAGGGCAATGTCCGCGTCGAGCAGTGCGGCGCCAATCTCTGCGGCTATGCCGAGAAGACCAACGAGCGCATCCTGATCAACATGAAGCCCGACGGCGCCAAGTGGAGCGGCCGCATCCACGATCCCGACTCCGGCCGCAACTACGACTCCACGATCGCCATGAAGGGCCCGAATGCGTTGCGTGTGCAGGGCTGCGCCTTCGGCGGCATGTTTTGCGGCGGCCAGACCTGGAAGCGGGTGAGCTGACACCGAACGCATCGCGACTGACAAGCCTTCTCGTTCTTATGATGGCGCCACGTCTCGGACACCGGGACGTGGCGTTTGAACCTTCGCCGGCCGCATGCGATAGATGTTCATCTGCCATTCAGCCCGATGCGGCTGATATCGGCGGACCTCGCCTCGCGTTCTCACCGGGACTTCATTCGTGGCTTTGATGGTGGCTTGGCGCCGCTTCGTGTTTGCTGTCCCGCTGCTGGCTTTGCCGCTGGCCGGCGCAAACTCCGCATATGCGTCCGACACGATCGAGCTTGCGCAAGCACCGCCGCAGGCCCAGCCGACGCCTGCTCCTTCACCGGCGCCGTCTGCTTCACCAACACCGGCCGGGGACGCACAAGCCACTGCCGTCGAGCCGATCGGCAACGTTGCCACGGTCGCGGGGATCGCGACCGTGATCCGCGACAGGAATTCCTATCCGCTGCGGGTGCGCGACGACATCTATCTCAACGACATCGTGCAGACCTCGTCGAACTCCGCGCTCGGCATCACCTTCAACGATGCGACCACGTTCAACCTCTCCGCCAGCGCGAAGATCACCATCGACAATTACGTCTATGAGGAGGGCGGCAAGCAGAATTCGGCGATCTTCGACATCGGCAAGGGGACCGTCGCCTTCGTCGCCGCGGCTGTGGCGAAGAGCGGTGACATGAAGATCGCGACGCCGACCGCGACGCTCGGCATCCGCGGCACCACCGGCGTGGTCGACGTGCCCGAGAACGCTGCAGCCAGCGCTGCGAACCACGTCAACATCAAACTCTATCCCGACGCCGACGGCCGGGTCGGCCACATCGAGGTCAACGACCGCTCGAGCGGCGCGCAGCTCGGCGCGCTGACGCAGGCCGCGAGCGGCTTTGCCATTCGTCCAGGCGCAGCCGGCGCCGGCATGCGCTTTGCGGCCGTGCCGATCACGATTCCAGCGCAGCAGATCGCACGCGATCGCGGCTTCGTCAGCCAGGTGCATCTGGCCCAGAGCACGGGCCGGCAGATCGTGACCGAGCAGCGCGACTTCCGCCGCGCCAATCCGGCCGCGATCAGCCGCCTTCCGCGGCCGGCGCAACCGCAGCAGCAGCAACAATTGCGGCCGACGACCGCGCCGGGCCAACAGCCGCAGCGGCCCAACGGCCAGCCGGGCCAGAACAACCGTCCCGGCCAGCAGCAGCCTGGCGCGCCGGGCCGGCAAGGGGCGCAACCACCGCAGCGGCAGGGACAAGGCGGCGCCGTGCAGCCGGGTGGCCAGCGCGCGGGCCAGGGGCAGCAGCAACAGGGCCAGCCGCAGGGGACTGGACGTCCGGGTGCACCGCGCCCTGGACAGGGCAGAGCGCCCAACGGCACGCCGCAAACGCAGCCAAAGCGCGACGGCCGAATTCAGCCTGGAGGAGTCGTGCCGCCAGAGCCGGGCGCAACGCCGCAACCCGGCCCGCAGCCGCAACAGCCGCACACCGGCGTGCAGCCCGGCCCGCCCCCTGCGGCTCAGCAGCCCGGCGGCATCCGGCGCCAAGGCGGATTCCAGCAGGGCCTTCCCGCCGCACAGCGACCCGCAGCCACGCGCAAACCGTCGCCCGCTTCGAAGGAGAAGGAGCGGCGGTGACCTTTGAGCAACCGGCGACATCGGCAACAGTTCAGCGCGGCGGCTGCCTCCGCAACGATGGTGCGAGTGAAGCGCTTCTCTGTCTCCTCTCCGTCATTGCGAGCGCAGCGAAGCAGTCCAGAATCTTTCCGCGGAGGGGATCTGGATTGCTTCGCTTTGCTCGCAATGACGGCTTGAGGGAGCTGAAGCTCCTGCGGACATGGCAACTCGCGGGGACCGGCTCACCGCAAGCTACCTGGTGTGAAAGGCCTCACGCCTCGCCGCGCAGCCAGGCCTTCACCTTCTGCAACAGGCCGTGCCGCAGCTCCTCGACCGATGCGGCTTCCGCCGGTGTCAACGTCTGCAAGGCGGCATCGATATCGTCCGCCGCAAGCGGCGGCTCGGGTGCCGGCGATGGCACCACTCCCGCCGCCGCAAGCGCGATCGGGCCGATCTGCGTCAGGAAAGCGCGCTCGTATTCACGCGACAGGCGGGCGATCGCGTGGTCCAGCGTCAGCCAGTCGACCGCCTTGATGTCGTTCATCAGCTTGCGGACCGGACCGCCGCCGGCCTCCATGCGCCAGAAATGCACGACTTTTGAGCGGCCGCCGGACTGGTAGACCAGCGTGCCCAGGAATTCGTGGATGGCGACGTCGTGGCCGGTCTCCTCCAGCACTTCGCGATGCGCGGCTTCCTTCGGCGTTTCGCCGTCGTCGAGCTTGCCTTTGGGCAGGACCCATTCATTGCGCTTGCGCTGACGCACGACTGCGATCAGCGGCACCGCTCCCCGCCGCAGCACAATACCACCCGCCGCCATCACCGGCGTCCGCGCCATCGCTCAATCCGTATCGTCGAATCGTCTCCGAAAGACGATATAGGAAGCGGGGACGGCGGATTGAAGGCTACTTCCTCCTGAGCAGCGCCTCGCCCGCGCGGATCCGCGTGCCCTCGGCGATGCCATCGCAGAAGGTAAAATCGCCGGGCGCGAGGATGATGATGGTCGAGCCATGCTCGAACCAGCCGAGTTCCTCGCCCTTGCTCACCTTGACGTCGCAAGGGAAATTGACCGGCCCGCGCGTCTGCGCGTTCAGCACCATGTCGAGGAAGTGCAGCCGGATGCTCGCGACCAGGATCGCGGCCACCGGCACCAGCGTCACGGCCTCGCCGGTCGACAGATGCGTGCGGATCACCGCGCGCTCGTTCTTGCAGAACAGACGCTCGACCCTCTTCAAGGCAATCGGGTTGACGTTCCAGACATCGCCATGGATCAGCGTGACGCGTTCGATATGCGCGTCATAGGGCGCGTGGAAGCGGTGATACATGCTCGAGGTCAGCCGCAGCGTGACGAAGGAGCCGTTGCGGTGCTGCTCGACCAGCGCGGAATCACCCAGCAAGTCCAATAGCGAATAGGGCGCGCCCTTGACCTGGAACAGTTCGGTGTCGGCGATCTTCCCGTGCGCGCCCACGATGCCGTCCGAGGGGCTGGCGACGATGGATGGATCGGCATCAAAGGGACGCAGGCCCGGCTTGAGCTCCCGCGTGAAACAGTCGTGCAGGCTCTTGAAGTGGGGCTTGCGCGCCTCCGACAGGTCGAGGTCGGAGAACAGCTTCCACAGCGCGATCGAGAAGTCCCGCACCAGGGGATTCTCGATCTTGGAGAACCAGCCCATGAAGCGGGTCAGCGCCGCGCGGGGGATGCGGTTGGTCAACAGGAAGTTGAGGTCTTCCTGCTGGGTGAAAGAGGCGATGAGGGCTTTGACTGTCATGAATCTGTCAGCTCGCAGTATTAGCGCTTGTTGTCATGGAAACGACACTCCCGATTCTCTCGATGTCCGTGGCCGCCGCAGCGTCTGCTGCCGCCGTCCTCCCGAAGATCAAGGCGCGGGTCGAGTTGTCCCGCGCCAAGCACCGCTCGCTCGCCGGGCACTCCAAGATGTCGCGCCGGGTGGCGCGGCTGCTCCCGTTCTACGAGTTTAGCGGTGATCAGTATTTCGGCTGCGACGGCGCGCCGGGGAACGTGGTGAAGCAGCGCAAGGAAGCCTTCTTCCGCCTCGCAGCTCTCTACGCCGAGCGCTACCCCAAGGGCCGCGCGATGACGAAGGAAGCGGCGGAGACGATCTCCGACCTCAACTTCACCGAGAGCTACCGCGTGCCGTTCCAGTTCTCGCGACTCGTCCGCGAGCATCTGGGCACCTCGACCTTCATGGAATCGTCCAGCGGCGTCACCGTCACCGATGTCGATGGCAACGCCTCCTACGACCTCACGGGGTCCTACGGCGTCAACATCTTCGGCAACGACTTCTACAAGGAATGCATCGAGGGCTCCGAGAAGCGCGCGCATGCGCTGGGTCCGGTGCTCGGCCCCTATCACCCCGTCATCCTCGAGAACGTGCAGCGGCTCTGCAAGATCTCGGGCCTCGACGAGGTCTCGTTCCACATGTCCGGCACCGAAGCCGTGATGCAGGCGGTGCGGCTGGCGCGCTATCACACCAGGCGCACGCATCTCGTCCGTTTCGCCGGCGCCTATCACGGCTGGTGGGGCGACGTGCAGCCCGGCGCCGGCAATCCGATTCCCGCGCACGAGACCTACACCCTCGCCGAGATGTCGGAGAAGACGCTGCATGTGCTGAAGACGCGCAAGGACATCGCCTGCGTGCTGGTCAATCCGCTGCAGGGCCTGCATCCGAACGCCAACGCGCCCGGCGATTCCTCGCTGGTCGATTCCTCCCGCGGCGGCAACTTTGACCGCGCCGCCTACACGGAATGGCTGAAGAAACTGCGCGAGGTCTGCGACCAGCGCGGCATCGTGCTGATCTTCGACGAGGTCTTCGTCGGCTTCCGCCTCGCGGCCGGCGGCGCCCAGGAATATTTCGGCGTCAAGGCCGACATGGTGACCTACGGCAAGAGCCTCGCCGGCGGCCTGCCGGTCGGCGTGGTCTGCGGCAGGAAGGATTTGATGCGCCGCTTCCGCGACGATCATCCCGCCGACATCTGCTTCGCTCGCGGCACCTTCAACTCGCATCCCTACGTCATGACGGCGATGGACGAGTTCCTGAGCCGGCTCGCCAGCCCGAACTTCCGCGCTGTCTATGACGGGCTGGAGGAAACCTGGAACGGCCGCGTCAGGAAACTCAACGAGATGATGGAGGCCGCCGACCTGCCGGTGCGGTTCGCCAACCTCTCGTCGATCTGGACGGTGAAATACACCACGCCCTCCCGCTACAACTGGATGCTGCAATATTACCTGCGCGCCGAAGGCCTGGCGCTGAGCTGGGTCGGCACGGGACGGCTGATCTTCAGCCTGAACTACACCGACGCCGACTTCGCCGAGGTCGCGGAACGCTTCGTCCGCGCCGCCGGGAAGATGAAGGCCGACGGCTTCTGGTGGCACGACGGCGTGCTGACCAACAAGCAAATCAAGCGGCAGATCTTGAAGGAGATGCTGACCAAGCGCTTTGGGCGCTGAGGCTTTCTCACACTTGGCCCCGATCACCGCTCGCCCTTCTCCCTCGCCCCGCTTGCGGGGAGAGGGTCGGGGTGAGGGGGACTCTCCGCGCACACGGTGAGAGTTACTGGACACCCCGTTAGCAACGCCCCCGCGGAGAGCCCCCCTCACCCGAATTCGCGCTGCGCGCAAATTCGACCTCTCCCCGCACGCCGGGAGAGGTGAAGGAGGCGCCGCGTTCGCAACCCCCAAGACGTGGATGCCCGGGACAAGCCCGGGCATGACGTAACCATCAGACATCGGAGTGTCGTGTGAGGCCAGCGCGCTCAGGCGTGCTGCTCTTCGAGGACGGGCTCGCTGATGAGGCCCAGCGTGTGCTCGGGGTTGAGGTGCAGGCCGGGGTCCATCAGCTCGCCGCGCATCAAAGCGAGCGGAGCGCCGCGATAAAGCATCAGGTCGTGGAACGGATCGGTCAGGATCTTGGTCATCCAGACGAGGCCAGTCTCGACGTCGCGGATGAAGAACAGGTGCACGGTGCGGAACAGAAGACCGCCGCCGCCGACCACGAGCCAGATCTTGGCGACCTGACGCATGAAGTCGGTCGCGCCGGCCCCGGGCGTGAACAGGCCGAACAGCGTGGGATCGACGACCAGCACCAGCGGCGACAGCGCCCAGATCGCCATCAGCACCACCTTGCGCTGCAGGTTGTAGCCGACCTTGATCTCTTCCTTGTACTCGTGCGTGGCCTGGTTGATGTGGTCGTAGGTGTGCGGCTCGAAGAAGAAGTGACCGGCCTGGCGCGAGGTCATCGAGACCAGCCAGCCGACCAGCGCGGAGACCACGGGATCGATGAACAGCCAGACATACGCGAAGAGGAAGCTCAGCGCGCTGACGAAGTGCAGGCTCTGATTGATGCGGCTGTGGTGATAGTAGCGATGGTCGTCCCAGCGCTGGATCCGCAGGTGCTCGAGGTAATTCTTGATCATGCTCTCCCCCAAAATGCTTTCGGGTTCAGGATTTACAGGGATTCGATGTAGGCCGTGTGACATCATCATTTTGTCATGTGACGATGTGCAGCGGCGCGATGACGCACGCATTACTCCAGCTCCTCATCCTGAGGAGCGCGGAACGCGCGTCTCGAAGGATGAAGGCCGAGGTGCAACGGCACGGGCCTTCATGGTTCGAGACGGCGCTTGCGCGCCTCCTCACCGAGGGGCGACAGTCAGGCCGCCTTGGCGATGTCGACCTTGCGGAAGCGCACCAGCGAGAAGTGTCCCAGCGGCGGGATCAGGCGGCGCTCGGCGAGCTCGATGCCGCTCGCACCGGCCAGCCACTTGGCATAGCGCGACCAGGCGAACTCGGCGGTGCGGAAGCCGAGCGGACGCACCACCGGCTGCAGCTTCTGCTCGATGAAGCGGCGCATGCCGGCATCCGCACTGACGCGGGTCAGGATGATCAGCTCGCCGCCCGGACGCAGCACGCGGGCGAATTCGTCGAGCGCCTTCTCCGGGTTCGGCACGGCGGTGACGACGTACTGCGCCATCACCACGTCGAACGAATTGTCGGGGAATTCGAGCTTCTCGGCGTCCATCACGGCGAGGCCCTCGACGTTCTGCAGCTTGCCCTCGGCGACGCGCTGACGCGCCTTGTCGAGCATCGCTTCCGAAATGTCGGTGCCGAAGATGCGCAGGTGCGGCGCATAGAGCGGCAGCGAGATGCCGGTGCCGACGCCGACCTCGAGCACGCGGCCGCCGATCTTGTTGGTGGCCGCGATCGCCGCCGCCCGGCCCTTGGCGAACACGCCGCCGAACACGAGATCGTAGACCGGCGCCCAGCGATCATAGGCCTGCTCGACCGTGCCGCGGGTGAGGTCGAGCTGCTGGGTGCCGTCAAGGTTCATGAGCTTGGCCATCGATGAGGTTCTCGCTGTGGGTCCAATGAAAGGTCAACCGCGCACCGGCCGGCGCGCCATGCGAGGCGAGGCGCGCAGGACGCGGCTGGGCTGAAGTGAGGTGAGATTGCCGACGAACTGCCGCGCGCTGTTTTCCCAGGAACGCTCCAGCGCGAAGTTGCGGCAGGTCTCGCGCGACATGGTGAGTGCCCGCAGGCACGCAGTACGCAAATCGTGGTCGATCGCGCCGATCGGGTGATCGGCGATGACGTCCTTCGGTCCCGTGACCGGAAACGCCGCAACCGGCGTGCCGCAGGCGAGCGCCTCGAGCTGCACCACGCCAAAGGTGTCGGTCAGACTCGGAAACACGAACACGTCTGCGGCGGCGAGATGCGCAGTGAGATCCGCGCCCTTCTTCTCACCGAGGAACACGGCATCAGGATACTTCCTCTCCAGCGCCGCCCTCTGCGGGCCGTCGCCGACAACGACCTTCGTCCCGGGCAGGTCGAGCGAGAGGAACGCTTCGATATTCTTCTCCACCGCGACGCGGCCCATGGTCATGAAGATCGGGCCCGGCAGATCGAGCCTGGCCGGCGCGTCGGGATGGAACAGCTCGGTGTTGACGCCGCGCGTCCAGAAGCCGAGCCGCTTGAAGCCCCGCTCGGACAGTTCCTGCCGCAGCGAGGGCGTCGCCACCATGGTCATGGCGGCAGCATCGTGGAAGTGGCGCAGCACGGCATAGCCGACGGCATCAGGGATGCCGGTCCGCACCGAGACGTATTCCGGAAAACGCGTCGTGTACGAGGTGGTGAAGGCAAGGCCGTTGCGGCGGCAATAGGCCCGTGCGGCCCAGCCGATCGGGCCTTCGGTCGCTATGTGCAGCGCTTCCGGCGCGCACGTCTCGATCCGCCGCGCAAGCTCTTTGCGGCTCGGCAGCGCGAAGCGCAGGCCGGGATAGGTCGGCAGCGGCCAGGACGGAAAGCCGTCCGGCGTCAGGAAGTCGATCTCGACATCGAGGGCCTTGGCCGCATTCGCCAGCGAGGTCAGGGTGCGGACCACACCGTTGACCTGCGGATGCCAGGCGTCAGTCGCGATTAATACCCGCATGGGGAAATCCCGAGAGTTTGATGATTCTCGGCTTTCGACCATCAACCACGGATATTTCAGGCGTGTGACGTCATGGAAGTGTCGGCCCGCTGTTTTGTTCGTTAACGGAGCCCTGCAGCCACGAAACTGTCATGAAACAATCCTTGCAGCGATGAAACCGTTTTCGCTTTTCCGCGCAAACGTCCCGAAACTTGTTTCCCTTAGTGATTTACGCAACGGAGCACCGCAACGGTGCCGGGGTGACCAAACACCCGCGCAAACAGGGGCGACCAATGTTCAATCTGGACACGTTCAAGACGTATTCGCGCGCCGTTGCCTTCGGCGCAGTCGCGATCTCGACAATCGCGTTCTCCGGTCCGGCCAAGGCCGCGCCGGTGCAGCTCTTCCCCTTCTTCCAGCCGCTGCCGCCGATGGCCGCGCCGCAGCCGATCCAGCCCTATCAGCCCTACCAGGCGGCGCCCTCTCGGGTCGCACCGTCGGAAGATCAGGACACCGTCGAGATGCCGGCCCGCTTCCGCCGCCAGACGGTTTCCTACGCAACGCGCGAGGCGCCGGGCACCATCATCATCGATACGCCCAACACCTATCTCTATTACGTACTCGGCAACGGCCAGGCGGTGCGCTACGGCATCGGCGTCGGCCGCGACGGCTTCACCTGGTCCGGCATCCAGTCGGTGAGCAGGAAGGCCGAGTGGCCGGACTGGACCCCGCCGCCGGAGATGATTGCCCGCCAGCCCTATCTGCCGCGCCACATGGCCGGCGGCCCCGGCAACCCGTTAGGGGCCCGCGCCATGTATCTCGGCGGCACCATCTACCGCATCCACGGCACCAACGCGCCCGAGACCATCGGCAAGCACGTCTCGTCAGGCTGCATCCGCATGACCAATAACGACGTCACCGACCTCTATTCCCGCGTCAACGTCGGCACCAAGGTGATCGTGCTGCCGATGACGGAACGCCGCGCGGACCTCGGCGCGCCGGCGCGCTGACACGTCAGGACATTGTGACGCGAACGGCCCAGGAACCCACCCGGGCCGTTTTCGTTTGCCCTCGACATTCCGTCACGCGCCCGCTGCGGTGGCGGTCCCCGATGGAGCCGCCGATGCAACCACGCCAGCAGACATCGCCAAGTACATGGCTGCGCGTGATCACCGCCGCCGGAGCGTTGACGCTGCTCCTCTCCGCGCCCTCCTCGCTCGCACAACAGCCGGCGAGCGATGACGCAGCTCAGCAGGCCTTCAACAATGCGTGCCGCACCTGCCACTCCGTGAAGCAAGGCGACAACCGCCTCGGTCCCAACCTCAACAAGATCGTGGGCCGCAAGGCCGGCTCGCTGCCGGACTACAATTATTCGTCGTCGATGAAAGACGCCGGCTTCGTCTGGGACCAGGACAAGCTCATCCACTTCATGGAGAAGCCCGACGAGGTCGTGTCCGGCAACAAGATGCAGCCCTATGGCGGCGTCTCGGCAGAGGAAGCGGGGAAGATCGTTGCGTATCTTCAGGCTGCCTCGCAGTGAAGACGCGGGGCCGCCTTCGTTTGCGTCGGCGATTGTGGCACATCCTTCGAGACGCCCGCCTGCGGGGGGGCCCTCAGGATGAGGGTGGATTCGCGCCCGCAATATATCCGCGGTCACTTGCATCAAGCCACGGCTGCCAGTTAGCCTCATCCTGAAGGAGCGCGCCCTTGCGCGCGTCTCGAAGGACGAGGCGCACAACGGCGGAAGTCGCTCATCGGCCCCACCGCTCCGCGATCAACCTCAGCCACGCGGCAGAATGAAACGCGCTCATCAAGAGATACATCGGCACCATGCCGCCGAGCAGGGAGCCCTGCCCGGCGCCGCACAGCATGTCCGCCGGGCCGCCGCCGGGCGCGGCGGTCAGCACGGCCATGACCGCGAAGGTGGGCGTCGCCGCCAGGGCCAGCCATCCGGCGAGGCGGCGCGCGGCCGTCACGCCATCGCGGCTGGCGTCAGCCGTTGCGCTCGCGGGACTAGTCACGGCCTTCCGCGGCCTCCTTGCGAAACGCCTTCTCGCCGGCGTCCGAGATCTCGACCCATTTCTTGTCCGGCGCGGCGCCTTCCTCGTAGCTGTCGTGCCAGTTCCACCATTTGTAGGTCGGCGTCTGCGGATAACCCTGCGGCGAATCCTCCCAGACCTCCTGGCGTCCGAGCGGGGTGATGTCGAGATAGTTCCAGGTGCCGCCCATCTGCTCGTCGCCGCGGCTCTTGACGAAATAGGTGCGAAAGATGCGATCGCCGTCGCGGTAGAACACGTTGGTGCCGTGCCACTCGTCCACCCCGAAATCGGCATCAAAGCTGTCGGTGATGGTGACCCAGGGCATGGTCCAGCCCATCCGCTTCTTCAGCCTGGCGATGTCGGCCTGCGGCGCGCGCGAGGCGAACACCAGCGTGGTGTCGCGGGCGTTCAAATGCGACACATGGGCGACCTGATCGGCCACCATGGAGCAGCCGCGGCAGGCGTGATCGGGCCAGCCGAACACGCCCGGCTCGAAGAAGGCGCGGTAGACGATCAGCTGCCGCCGGCCCTGGAACAGATCAACGAGACTGACCTTGCCGCCGGGCCCTTCGAACGCATAGGTTTTGGCAACCTCCATCCATGGCATGCGCCGGCGCTCGGCGGCCAGGGCGTCGCGGGCACGAGTATGCGCCTTTTCCTTCACGAGCAGTTGCTGCCGGGCGGCCTCCCAGTCCTGCGGCGACACCACCGGCGGGGCCTGCATGGCGGTCTGTCCGTTGGTTCCGGCCTTTTCTGCTGATGTCGTCATCATGACTCTCCAAAGCTTGACGTCCTGCCGACGATTTCTGGCACCAAGCGGTCGCGCGGTGGGAGTAACAAGTGTGGCGGGATTGACATGGAGTCGCTGATCACGGCCGCTGCGCGGGCGCTGGAGGCCGGCGATCCGCTCGGCGCGCTGAACCGCGTGGCGCTGCGCAACGATGCACCGTCGCTGGCGCTGCGCGGCATCGCGATGGCGCAGCTCGGCGATCTCGCCAAGGCCAAGACGCTGCTGCGCAGCGCTGCGCGCGCCTTCGGTCCGCGCGAGGCTGTGGCGCGGGCAAGATGCGTGGTGGCCGAAGCCGAGATCGCGCTGGTCTCACGCGACCTGGGCTGGCCGGTGAAAACGCTCGCGGCAGCACGCGCGACACTCGAGATGCACGGCGATCTCGCCAATGCGGCCCATGCGGGCCACATCGAAGCGCGCCGTCTTCTTCTCCTCGGGCGGCTCGACGAGGCCGAGCGCACCTTGGCCGCCCTCGGCATCTCCGCACTCCCGCCGGCATCGCAAGTCGTGCGCGAGCTCGTGGTTGCCGGCATCGCGATCAGGCGGCTGAAAACAGGGGATGCCCGCGCGGCGCTCGAGCGGGCAGCCAGGGCAGCGCGGCAAGCAAAAATTGGGGCGCTCATGGCCGAGGTCGACAATGCAAAGCTGGTCCTCGACACGCCGGCGGCGCGCCTGATCGCGCGCGGCGAGGAACACCCGTTACTGCTCGGAGAGGTCGAACGGCTGGCGAGCTCGACGGCGCTGGTCGTGGACACCTTCCATCATGTCGTGCGCAGGCAAGGCGTCGTCGTGTCGCTCGGAACGCGGCCGGTGCTGTTCGCGCTCGCCCGTATTCTGGCGCAGGCATGGCCGGCGGATGTCTCGCGCGAGAGGTTGATTGCCGCTGCGTTTCAGGCAAGACATGTCGATGAGTCGCACCGCGCGCGATTGCGCGTCGAGATCGGGCGACTCCGCACCCAGCTCAAGCCGCTGGCCGATGTCGGCGCGACCAGGCAGGGTTTCGTGCTGGCGCCGCGCAAGACGCGCGATGTCCTCGTGCTGGCGCGCCCCAATGAGGAGAAGCACGCCGCCCTGCTTGCCTTTCTCACCGACGGCGAGCCGTGGTCGAGCTCCGCGCTAGCCCTTGCACTTGGAATCAGTCCGCGCACCGTCCAGCGAGCGCTCGAGGAGCTGGCGCGGTCGAACAAGATCCAGAGCTTCGGGCACGGGCGTGCGCGCCGCTGGATGACCCCGCCGGTCCCGGGTTTCCCGACAGGCTTGTTACTCCCCACGCCGCTCTTGAAGACGTAAGCTGCGTCATCTCACAGGGACCAGGCAAATGAAGCGTTCAGCCGCCGAGATCGTCAGGGAATACGGACCTTTTGACGGGGTCGAAGCCGTGCATGGCGTCACCTATGACGGCACCCATGTCTGGTTCGCATCCGGCGACAAGCTGAACGCGGTCGATCCCGCGAGCGGCAGGATCGCGCGGTCCATCGACGTCGCCGCGCATGCGGGCACGGCATTCGACGGTCGGCACCTGTTCCAGATCGCCGAAGACCGCATCCAGAAGATCGATGCGGCCACCGGCAAGGTGATTTCCACCATCCCCGCGCCCGGAGGCGGAGGCGATTCCGGCCTCGCCTGGGCGGAGGGCTCGCTGTGGGTCGGTCAATATCGCGAGCGGAAGATCCATCAGATCGATCCGGCCACCGGGAAGGTTCTCCGCACCATCGAGAGCAAGCGCTTCGTCACCGGCGTCACCTGGGTCGACGGCGAGCTCTGGCACGGCACCTGGGAAGGCGAGGACAGCGATATCAGGCGCGTCGACCCTGGCACGGGCAAGGTGCTGGAGCAGCTCGACCTGCCCGCAGGCACCATGGTCTCGGGTCTGGAGTCCGACGGCGGCGACCGTTTCTACTGCGGTGGCGGAGATCGCGGCAATGTGAGAGCGGTCCGCCGTCCGAAGCGCGGCTAGGTGCGCGACAGGCGGCAGGCGCGTTAGCGACCGTTAACCTGTTCGCCCCAATTCCACCCCACCGGTGCGCTCTAGCGGCCTCCTCGCCCGCCCTGTAAAATCCCGCCGGGGCGGCTTGGGGGATTGATGCGACTGACGTTGAATTTGAAGACTATCCTGATCGCCGTCGCGGTGCTCGCGGCGTCGTTCTTCATCAGCCTGAAGGCGATCGACTTGCTGTCGCCGCGCGCGACGAATTCCGCGCCGCCGGTGGCACAACTGCCGCCGCTGCCGCCGGCCTCGAAGAGCTCGATCGTAGTCGCGCCGGTCGCCATCGCGCTGTCGGCGATCCGCGAGCAAGCCGAGAAGGCCGCGCCGCGCAATTTCGCGGGCAAGGCGGACAATCCGATCCCGCAGATCCTTGAGAACGCCGATATCGGCTGGACCGCCGCGCGCGGCCCGATGGCCGCCGCCGGTGACAAGGACGTGCTGACGATCTCGACGCCGCTCACCGGCAAGCTGAACGTGACGGGCTCCTTGTCGGCGAAGGCCACCGGCGCGCTCGGTGACGCGCTCGGCAGCGTCCTCGGCGCTGATGCGGCGAAGCGCATCGGCGCGATCAACATCAAGAATTTGAACGCCAGTGCCGAGATCAAGGGCAACGTCATCGTCACCTCGCGTCCGAAGCTCGCGGCGAACTGGCATCTCGAACCCAATCTCGGCGCCCAGGTCAATCTCGGCGACACCAACCTCAATGTCTCCGGCGCCAAGGTCAACGTGCCGGCGCAGGTGAAGCCGCTGATCGACAAGAACGTCAGCGAGCAGATCAACCTCGTCTCCGAGCGCATCCGCAACGATCCCTCGCTGCGCGAGAACGCCAAGCTGCAATGGTCCAAGGCCTGCCGCTCGATCCCACTGCAAGGCTCGGGCGCCTCGGCGGCGCTGCCGCCGCTCTGGCTGGAGATGAAGCCGGTCCGCGCCATCGCGGCGCAGCCGCGGGTGGATGCGCAGGCGGTGACGCTGCTGCTCGGCCTCGAGGCCGAGACGCGCGTGACCTCGACGCAGACCAAGCCGGAGTGCCCGTTCCCCGACAAGATCTCGATCGTGCCGCCGACCGGCACCGGCGTGAGCATCGGCGTGCCGATCGACGTGCCCTTCACCGAGATCAACAAGCTCGTCGCCGCGCAGATGGTCGGCCACACCTATCCCGAGGACGGTTCGGGCCCGGTCGACGTCACCGTCAAGACCGTCGACGTGATCCCGTCGGGCGACCGGCTGCTGATCTCGCTCCTGCTGCGCGCCAAGGAAAAGAAGAGCTGGCTTGGTCTCGGGGCGGAGGCAACCGTCCACATCTGGGGCCGGCCGATGCTCGACCAGGCGCAGCAGACGCTGCGGCTCGCCGACATTCAGCTCGCGGTCGAGTCCGAGGCGGCCTTCGGACTGCTCGGCGCGGCGGCGCGCGCGGTCGTGCCGCAGATGCAGCAGGCCCTGGTGCAGAAGGCGACGCTCGACCTGAAGCCGATCGCCGCCAATGCTCGCGAGAAGATCGCAGCCGCGATCGCCGATTACCAGAAGAGCGAGGACGGCCTCAAGGTCGACGCCAGGATCGACAGCCTGACGCTCGCCGACATTGCCTTCGACTCCAGGACGCTGCGCGTGGTCGCGGAAGCCGGCGGAACGCTCAACGTGTCGGTGACCAAGCTGTCGGGGATGTAGCGCGCCCACCGCAAGGCTATCGCATTTGAGAGCTTCTCCCTGCGGCCATCCTTGGAGACGTCCCCCTGTTTGCGGCCACCTCGGATGAGGACCGGAGCGCGCGGCAGCAGTCTCAACGAGCACCGATCCCGATTAGCCTCATGCCGAGGAGGCGCGTAAGCGCCGTCTCGAAGGACGTGGCGCGCGCAGGCCTCCACCACGAGTCGTATGCGATGCGCTGCCCCTTACCGGGCCGTCCTCGCCGCTTGCGCCGCTGGCATTCTCGCCGCAGGATGCTAGTCTCACGCGGCATTGTAGGGGACAACGCGAGGACAACATGGAAGCCGGCATGGTCACGCCTGCGCCGGCGCTGGTACGCTTTTCCGGCATTCAGAAAACCTACGATGGCGAGCACCTCGTGGTGAAGAACCTCGATCTCGACATCCGGAAGGGCGAGTTCATCACCCTGCTCGGCCCGTCGGGCTCGGGCAAGACGACCACGCTGATGATGCTGGCCGGCTTCGAGGTTCCGACCCATGGCGAGATCTACCTCGGGGACCGGCCGATCAAGAACGTGCCGCCGCACAGGCGCGACATCGGCATGGTGTTCCAGAACTACGCCCTGTTTCCGCACCTGACGATCGCGGAGAACATCGCCTTCCCGCTCTCCGTTCGCAAGATGAGCAAGGCGGAAGCGCAGGAGCGCGTCAGCGCGGCGCTGCGCATGATCAAGATGGAAACAATGGCGCAGCGGCGGCCCGGGCAGCTGTCCGGCGGTCAGCAGCAGCGCGTCGCGCTGGCCCGCGCGCTGGTCTTCAATCCGCAGCTCGTGCTGATGGACGAGCCCCTCGGCGCCCTGGACAAGCGTCTGCGGGAGCAGATGCAGCTGGAGATCAAGCAGCTGCACGAGACGATGGGCATCACCATCGTCTACGTCACCCACGACCAGAGCGAGGCGCTGACCATGTCGGACCGCATCGCCGTCTTCAACGACGGCATCGTGCAGCAGATCGACAGGCCCGATGCGCTGTACGAGCATCCGGTGAACAGTTTCGTTGCCCACTTCATCGGCGAGAACAATGTGCTGGCCGGCACCGTCGAGACCATCGACAAGGACTATTGCCGCGTCGCGCTGGCCGGCGGCGGCGCCGTGACCGCACGGGCGGTCAATGTCTCTGGCGCGGGCGCATTGACCTCGCTGTCGGTGCGGCCGGAGCGTGTCGCCATTGCCCCGGATGGCAGCTCCAGCGAAGGACCGAACCGGCTGCCGGCGAAAGTGCAGAACACCATCTATCTCGGCGATCACGCGCTGGCCGTGCTGGATGTCTCGGGGAATGCCGACTTCATGGTCAAGCTTCAACCGGGAGCGCATCACAGTCTCACACCTGGCGAAGGCGTGTTCGTCACCTTTCGGCCCGAGGATTGCCTGGCCCTCGATCCCGTCTGATCCAGACCTGCATCGATCAACTTCAACGTAACGCACAGGTAGAAGGAACAAGGACCATGCTGAAGCGCAAGATTGGCAAGATCGCTCTGGGTTTCGCCGCGGCACTGGGCGCCGGCGCTGCGCTGGCCACGGTCGCAGAGGCGCGTGACCTCACCGTCGTGTCGTGGGGCGGCGCCTATCAGGATGCCCAGAAGAAGGTCTATTTCGAGCCGTTCAAGAAGGCGTCCGGCGTTGCCATGAACGACGAATCCTGGGACGGCGGCGTCGGCGTGTTGCGCGCCAAGGTGCAGGGAGGCGCCGCAACCTGGGACGTCGTCCAGGTCGAGAGCGACGAACTGGCGGTCGGCTGTGAGGAAGGCCTGTTCGAGAAGCTCGACTATTCCAGGATCGGCGGTGAGGCCGCCTATATCCCGCCGTCGGTCAATCCTTGCGGCGTCGGCGCCATCCTCTACGATTTCGTTCTCGGCTACGACAGGGACAAGCTGAAGGAAGCACCAAGCGGCTGGGCCGACTTCTTCGACACCAAGAAGATTCCCGGCAAGCGCGCGCTGCGTCAGGGCCCGAAGACCACGCTGGAGATCGCGCTGATGGCCGACGGCGTCGCGCCGAAGGACGTCTACAAGGTGCTGGCGACCGACGAGGGCGTCGATCGCGCGTTCAGGAAGCTCGACACCATCAAGGGCGACATCGTGTGGTGGAAGGCCGGCGCCCAGCCGCCGCAATTGCTCGCCTCCGGCGAGGTGGCGATGACCTCGGTCTACAATGGCCGCATCGATACCGCGAACAAGAACGAGAAGAAGAACTTCGGCATGGTGTGGGATGGCGCGCTCTTCACCCTCGACAGCTGGGTCATCCTGAAGGGCAGCCCGAACAAGGATGCGGCCTACAAGTTCCTCGACTTCGCAGGCAAGGCGGAGAACCAGTCCAAACTGTCGGAGAACATTGCCTATGGCACCTCGAACAAGGACGCAGCCGCTCTGCTCGCGCCCGCCGTTCTGAAGGATCTCCCGACGGCGCCCGACAACATCAAGAACGCGGTCGAGATCAACGTGGCCTTCTGGCTCGAGAACATCGATCGCCTGACCGAGCGCTTCAACAAATGGGCCGCGAAATAGCGCGCGACAGCACCGCGGTGCGGCGCAGGCGGAAAGAAAGGTGGCTGATAGCTCCCCGCAGCGCGCCCGCCTGTGGCGGGCCCTCAGGATGAGGTCTGAGTCTGTGGCAGCGACTTTACAGACACTGATGTCGAGGAGCCTCATCCTGAGGAGACCGCGAAGCGGTCGTCTCGAAGGGCGAGGCGCGCGCTCAGGTCGCTATACCATTGCCCGCGCCGAAATGCCGAGGTACGTCCGGTCAAAGAGGTTCGCGCCATGACAATGGCGTCCCTGAGTGAGGCCGAGGTACCGCTCAAGCGCCGATTGAGGCGGGCGGAGCGGATGCGCCAAATCAAGGCATTGGCGCTGGTCATGCCGCTGCTCGTCTTCCTGCTCTTCACCTTCGCAGGCCCCATCGCCGGCATGCTGTGGCGTGCGGTCGATGACCGCGAGGTGCGCCAGGTCCTGCCGCAAACCATCGCCGCTCTCGCCGACTGGGACGGTAGGGACCTGCCGGATGAAAAGGCCTATGCGGCGCTGGTCAGCGACATCCTGGCGGCGCGCACCGCCGGCACCATTGCGATTGCGGCCAAACGGCTCAATTACGCGCTGAACGGTTTTCGCACGATCCTCACCAGCACGGCGCGCAATCTGAAGTCGGCGCCGGAGCCTGGGACGGCCAAGGAGACGCTGGGCAAGATCAATCCGGCCTGGCGCGAACGCACGACCTGGACGACGATCAAGGACGCCAGCGGCCCGGTGACCGGCTTCTATCTTCTGGCAGCGCTCGACCTGACGCGGAACGCGGACGGCGCGATCGTCGCGGCTCCGCCGGACCAGGCCATCTATCGCGATATTTTCGTCCGCACCTTCCTCATCAGCCTCGGTGTCACGGCCCTCTGCCTGATCCTCGGTTTTCCGGTGGCTTACCTCCTGGCGACGCTGCCGCCGGGCCGGTCGAACCTCTTGATGATCTTCGTACTGCTACCGTTCTGGACGTCGCTTCTGGTCCGCACCTGCGCCTGGATCGTCCTCTTGCAGAGCAAGGGCGTCGTGAACGACAGCCTGCACTGGCTCGGCATCATCGACGAGCCGTTGCGCCTGATCTACAACCGCTTCGGTGTCTGCGTGGCCATGACCCACGTTCTGCTGCCGTTCATGATCCTGCCGCTGTACAGCAGCATGCAGGCGATCTCGCCCGCCTATATGCGCGCCGCGGCCTCGCTCGGTGCCCCGCCTCTCGCCGCCTTCCTGCGCATCTACCTGCCGCAGACGCTGCCCGGCATCGGGGCGGGAAGCCTGCTCGTTTTCATCCTGGCGCTCGGCTACTACATCACACCGGCGCTCGTCGGCGGCGCCGCCGACCAGATGATCAGCTATTTCATCGCGCTCTACACCACCGAGACGGCCAATTGGGGCCTTGCTTCGGCGCTGGGTGCGGTGCTGCTGCTGGCCACCGTTCTGCTTGCCCTCGTCTACGGCAAGCTGGTGCAGGGGCAGCAGGTCACGGGAGGCATGAAGAATTGAGCGACAATTCTTCTCTCCGCACGCCCAGCCAGCGCATCGCCTGGAGCGCGGCCATCGTTCTCTCGACGCTGGTGTTCGTCTTCCTGATCGCGCCGATCCTTGCGATCATGCCGCTGTCCTTCAGCTCGGGCTCCTACCTGACCTATCCGCTGCCGGGTCTTTCCTTGCGCTGGTACGACGACTTCTTCACTTCGCCGCGCTGGATCAATTCGCTGAAGAACAGCATGATCATCGGCATCGCCTCGACCCTGCTGTCCATGGTCCTGGGCACGCTGGCCGCGCTGGGGCTCGCGCAGTGGAAGAGCCGGTTCAAGCCGCTCGTGCTGGCCTTCGTGCTGTCGCCGGTCGTCGTGCCCGGCGTCATCACTGCGGTCGGCCTGTATTTCTTCTTCGCGCCGATCGGCCTTACCGGCAGCTATCTCGGCCTGATCCTGGCCCACACCGCGCTGGCGACGCCCTTCGTGGTGATCACGGTCGGCGCGACGCTGCAGAGCTTCGACACCAATCTGGCGCGCGCCGCCGCCTCGCTCGGCGCCTCGCCGCTGCAGGCGTTCCGCCGCGTGATCCTGCCGCTGATCCTTCCGGGCCTCGCCTCGGGCGCGCTGTTCGCCTTCGCGACCAGCTTCGACGAGGTGGTGATCGTGCTGTTCATGGCAGGTCCGGAGCAGCGCACTTTGCCCCGCGAGATGTTCAGCGGCATCCGCGAGAACATCAGCCCGACGATCACGGCAGCGGCGGTGATCCTGACGACCGTGTCGGTCATCCTCCTCGCGACGCTGGAAGCCTTGCGCAGGCGCAACGAACGGCTCAAGGCGGGCGGGGGCTGATGACTTCCCTCTCCCCGCCTGCGGGGAGAGGCGAAGGGAACACCGCCCGCCCCTTCCGATTTTGCATTCCGCTATGCCGCGCGCCGCTTAGCTGCCGCGGCCGATAGCCGCTACAACGGTCCCCGCAAACAACGCCCGAACAACAAAACCCAGGGAGAAAACAACATGCAAAAACTCATCGCTGCCGTCGCGGCCGGCATCGCGCTCGCCGCCACGTCAGGTGCCGCGCAGGCACAGATTTCCGACGATGTCGTCAAGATCGGCGTGCTCACTGACATGTCGAGCCTCTATGCGGATGCGACCGGCAAGGGCTCGCTCGCCGCCGTCGAGATGGCGGTGGCCGATTACGGCGCCAAGGTCGCGGGCAAGCCCGTTCAGGTGGTCGCCGCCGATCACCAGAACAAGCCCGACGTCGGCGTCAACATCGCCCGCAACTGGTACGACAACGACAAGGTCGACGCGATCTTCGACGTGCCGACATCGTCGGTGGCGCTGCCGATCTCGGCGCTGACGCGCGAGAAGAACAAGATCAACATCAATTCGGGCGGCGGCTCCTCCGACATCACCGGCGTCGCCTGCTCACCCAATACCGTGCACTGGACCTACGACACCTACGCGCTGTCCAACGTCGCCGGCAAGGCGATGGTCAAGCGCGGCGAGGACACCTGGTTCTTCGTCACCGCCGACTACGCATTCGGCATGGCGCTGCAGCGCGACGCCGCGAACGTCGTCAAGGAAAGCGGCGGCAAGGTGCTCGGCGAGGTCCGCCATCCCCTCAACTCGTCCGATTTCTCCTCGTTCCTGCTGCAGGCCCAGGCCTCCAAGGCCAAGGTGGTCGCGCTGGCCAACGCCGGCGGCGACACCACCAACGCGCTGAAGCAGGCGGCCGAGTTTGGCCTGACCCAGGGCGGCCAGAAAATGATCGCGCTCTTGCAGGAGATCACCGACACCCATTCGCTCGGCATCAAGGCGACGCAGGGCCTGATCGTCACCGACGCCTTCTACTGGGACATGAACGACGAGACGCGCGCCTTCTCCAAGCGCTTCAACGAGAAGGCAGGCCACATGCCGACCATGATCCAGGCCGGCCTCTATTCGGCCACCATGCACTATCTGAAGGCGATCGAGGCCATCAACACCGACCAGGCGCCGAAGGTGATGGAGCAGATGCGCAAGACGCCGGTCAACGACTTCTTTGCGAAGAACGGCAAGATCCGCATCGACGGCCGCATGGTCCACGACATGTATCTGTTCGAGGTCAAGAAGCCCGAGGAGTCCAAGGGCGAGTGGGACCTCTACAAGCTGATCGCCACCGTGCCCGGCGACGAGGCCTTCCGTCCGCTCGACAAGGGCGGCTGCCCGCTGGTGACGCACTAGTCTCCGTTGCGAGCGCAGCGAAGCAATCCAGAATCCCTCCACGGCGACAGTCTGGATTGCGTCGTTGCAAGAGCTCCTCGCAATGACGAAGACGCGACGGCGCGCCGGGTGAAAACCAGGCGCGCCTCGCTCAGCCGATCAGAGCCGCATTACTCCGAGTACTTGAACTCGGGCATGTTCTTCAGCTCGTCCTTGCTCGCATTGAACACGGCGTGGTCCGGATACCACTTCGACGTGGACGACGTCGTGGTCGCCGCAGGCCTGTCGGTGCCGGTCGCAGCGCCCGTCGTCGTGGTCGCGGCGGGCTTGGCGCCCGGGTTCGTGCTGGCGCCGGTATAGGCCACGGCCTCGTTGACGAACTTCAGCTTCTCGTAGGGAACGGCGACCAGATGCTCGCCCATGCCGAGGAAGCCGCCGACGCCGATCACGGCGATCTTGACGGCGCCGCTCTTGTCCATCAGCAGGTCGTTGATCGAGCCGATGTTTTCGTTGGCATCGTTGTAGACCTTCAGGCCCGACATTTTCGAGACACGCCATTCACCGGACGCCGCGGTGGTCGTCGTTGTCGCGCTGGCCGCCTTGTCGGTGGTAGCCGTCGGGTTTTGCGCGAACGCAACGGTTGCAAGCAGTGCGGTGCCGGCGAGGCCGGCAGCGATCGATTTCATCAGCATGTTGTCCTCTCCTTCAAACAAGAAACCTTGTGCGGAGAAAACAGCGCCGAACATCAGCAGTTCCGAGCGCGGGGCAATTTCGTCGCGCGATACGCGAGGTGAACGTGCTCGGCGAATGTTCCTGAGTCACCCAGGAACATTTTGCGGCGCACTGTTCCCCCCGGCGATCATGCGCCCGCGTCACCAATCTGGTCGAGAACGCGGTGCGCTTCGGCGCCGAGGTCACGATCCGCCTCGACATATCCGGCACCAGGCTCGTCATCGACGTCAAGGATGACGGCCCGGCATTTCGGATGCGCAAGCAGGAGATGCTGGAGCCGTTCGTGCGCGGCGACGACGCGCGCACCATGGGCGAGTCCACTGGCTTCATCCTCGGCCCCTCGATCGCGCGCGCGATCGAGGCAATTTACGCCGCGAGCGGCGGATGCTCGATCGCGTGCTCATCGAAGATCGCGATCGCCTCGAAGCGGTAGCCGCAGGCCTGGCACTTCCAGAGATAGGAAACGCGCCCCTCGCCCGGCTCGATCCAGTCCGGGAACGGGATCGGCGTGCCACATTGTGCGCACGGGTTCTGCATGGGGATGTCGCCGATGTCTGCTCGGGTCATGGACGTCCTCCCAAATGCTGGCTTTGAATCGCACATTTTGGGCGGATGCGCGAATGGACAGACCTGCTGTCGCGCAAGGCGCTCCGCCAGCTCGAAGCTTAACCCAGGTTTGAGTCGTAAAAGCGACAGGCCGGCGAAAATCGCCGCTGGTGACATTTCGCCACATCATCGCCGTGTTCCCACGGCCTAACGCGCGGGGGCGGGTCCGTTCTGCCGAGGAAATATTTCGATGAAAATTTTGCGTATTGCCGTGCTTGCTGCAGCAGGGCTGATGATGACGCAGGCGGCGAATGCCGGCGAAGCCGAATATGCCGAGATGGTCGCGATGCATGCCCGCGCCAACGGCGTGCCGGAGGCGCTGGTGCATCGCGTCATCATGCGCGAAAGCCGCTATCAGCCCGGCCTCGTCGGACGTGGCGGCACCATCGGGCTGATGCAGATCAAGCTCGCGACCGCCCGCGGCGTCGGTTACACCGGCGATGCCGCCGGCCTGCGCGATCCCAACACCAATCTCACTTATGCGGTGAAGTACCTCGCCGGCGCCTATCGCGCCGCCAATGGCGACCACGCGCGAGCTGTGCGTTATTTCGCGGGCGGCTATTACTACGCTGCAAAGCGCCAGCGCCAGGAAGCCATGCAGGTCGCCAATGCGGGCGAGACCTGGCTCGAGCCGAACGGCAATCCGCAGCCGATGTTCGGCACCGTGCCGCACAGGAAGCTGGCGCCAGGCGTGCGCAACGCGCGGGCGCAGGCCGTGGGGTTCCGGGCCAAGCGTTGACCACCCCGCCTCCCTGGCATACATTAGAGGCGTTCCGAGGGGTGCTCCGAGGAGGAGCTGAGATACCGCTAAATGGGCAAGGCCGCCCAAGATCGGCTGCCCAAGTCCGCGGTGACCCTTTGAACCTGATCCGGGTCATGCCGGCGAAGGGACAGGGATGTTGCAGACCATCAAGCGGCCGGATTCACCGGTATCCATCATCGGCGCAGGCATTGCCGGCGCCTGGCAAGCCTTGTTGTTCGCGCAGGCCGGCCACACCGTGACGCTGCACGAGCGCGGTGATGCCGCCGTGACCTGTTCCGCCAGCCACTGGGCCGGCGGCATGCTGGCGCCCTATTGCGAGGCCGAGGTCGCCGAACCCATCATCTCCCGCCTGGGCCTGCGCTCCCTCGACATCTGGCGGCGCGAATTGCCGGACACCCCCTTCAACGGCTCCCTCGTCGTCGCCCATCCGCGCGAGCGCAACGATTTCGAGCGCTTTGCCCGCATGACCGAAGGCCATCGCCGGCTCGATGCCGCCGCTCTCGCCGAGCTCGAGCCCTCGCTGGAGGGCCGCTTCCGCGATGCGCTGTTCTTCCCGGCCGAGGGCCATGTCGAGCCTCGCCGCGTGCTGCCGAAGCTGCACGAGCGCATCAAGGCTGCCGGCGGCACCATCAAGTTCGACAGCGACGTTTCCGCAAAAGATCTCGCAAACCTTGATCCTAAAAGCATCGTGATCGACTGCCGCGGCCTCGGTGCACGCGAGGAGCAGCCCGGCTTGCGCGGCGTCAAGGGCGAGATGATCCTGATCGAGACCAACGAGGTGCAGCTCGCACGCCCCGTGCGGCTGATCCATCCGCGCTGGCCTCTCTACGTGATCCCGCGCGAGCAGAACCTGTTCATGCTGGGCGCGACCTCGATCGAGGCCGAGGACACCGGCGTCAGCGTCCGCTCGGCGCTGGAGCTGCTGGGCGCGGCCTACGCGGTGCATCCCGCCTTCGGCGAAGCCCGCATCGTCGAGTTCGGCTCGGGCCTTCGTCCCGCCTACCCCGACAATCTGCCGCGCATCGGCATCCGTGGCGAGACCATCGCCGTCAACGGCCTCTACCGCCACGGCTTCCTGATCGCGCCGGCGCTCGCCGAGCTGACGCTTGCCTATGTCCAGCGCGGCCAGATCGACAATGAGGTGATGCAATGCGCGTGATCATCAACGGCGAACAACGCGAGGTGAACGCGGCCAGCGTCGGCGCGCTGCTCTCCGAGCTCGACTACGAGGGCACCCATTTCGCCATCGCGCTGAACTACGACGTCGTGCCGAAAAGCCGCTGGGCCGAAACGAGCCTGAAGGCCGGCGACGAGATCGAGATCATCACCCCGCGGCAGGGAGGGTGATGATGATGAATGAAGCTGTCGCCTTCCTTCGCCTCTCGCCGCCTGCGGGGAGAGGCCGGAATTTGCAAAGCAAATTCCGGGTGAGGGGGACTCTCCGCGAGTCCAACTCTCACCGTCCCCGCGGAGGCTCCCCCTCACCCCAACCTTCTCCCCGCAAGCGGGGCGAGGGAGCACACTGAATGCGAGGAGACGCCTCACACATGGTGACCTTCTACGGCAAGACCTTCGCCTCGCGCCTGCTCATCGGCAGCGCGCTCTATCCTTCGCCCGCGATCATGCAGGAGGCGATCCGCGCCTCCGGCTCGAACATCGTCACGGTGTCGCTGCGGCGAGAGGCCGCCGGCGGCAAGACTGGCGACGCGTTCTGGAAGCTGATCCGCGAGCTCGACGTCACCGTGCTGCCGAACACCGCCGGCTGCCGTACCGTGCGCGAGGCGGTGACCACCGCAAAGCTCGCGCGCGAATTGTTCGGCACGAGCTGGATCAAGCTCGAGGTCATCGCCGACAACGACACGCTGCAGCCCGACGTCGTCGGTCTCGTCGAAGCAGCAAGCATCCTGATCAAGGACGGCTTCGAGGTGTTCCCCTATTGCACCGAGGACCTCTCGGTCGCCAACCGCCTGGTCGACGCCGGCTGCAAGGTGGTGATGCCATGGGCCGCCCCCATCGGCAGCGCCAAGGGCATCACGAACCGCGACGCCCTGAAGCTCCTGCGCGAGCGCCTGCCGGACGTCACGCTGGTGGTCGACGCCGGCTTGGGCGCGCCCAGCCACGCCGCGCAGGCGCTCGAGCTCGGCTACGACGCCGTGCTGCTCAACACGGCGATCGCCAAGGCCGCCGATCCCGTCGCGATGGCCAATGCCTTCCGCCTCGGCTGTGAGGCCGGCCGCACCGCATACGAAGCCGGGCTCATGAACGCCCGCGACTTCGCCTCCCCCTCCACCCCTGTCGTTGGGACCCCGTTCTGGCATGCCGTATCCTGATCGCTTCTATCCCGTCGTCGACAGCCTCAACTGGGTCGAGCGACTGACAAAGCTCGGCGTCGGCACCATTCAGCTCCGTGCGAAGGAGCTGAACGACGCCGACGCGCTGCAGATCGTCGCCGACGCTTTGGCGATCACCAAAGGCACGCAGGCCAAGCTGGTCGTGAACGACTACTGGCGCGCGGCGATCGTCGCCGGCGCGAAATATCTGCATCTCGGCCAGGAGGATCTGGCGGATGCCGACCTCAAGGCCATCCGCGAGGCCGGCCTGTCGCTCGGCATCTCCACCCATGACGATGCCGAGCTTGAAACCGCGCTCGCGGCCAAGCCCGACTACGTCGCGCTAGGCCCGATCTTCTTCACCACGCTCAAATCGATGCGCTTCGAGCCGCAGGGCATCGCGAAGATCACGGAATGGAAGAAGCGCATCGGCAACATCCCGCTGGTCGCGATCGGCGGCATCAAGTTCGAGCACGCAGCGGAGATCTTTGCGGCGGGCGCGGATTCCATCGCCGTCGTCAGCGACGTCACCCAGAATGCCGACCCCGACGCACGCGTGCGGCAGTGGCTCGGCGAGTCGAAGGAGGCGGCATGACCGAAACCCTCCCCGCTCCTCATTGCGAGCGAAGCGAAGCAATCCAGAATCTCTCCGGAGAGGCAGTCTGGATTGCTTCGTCGCAAGAGCTCCTCGCAATGACGGAGCAAGAATTCACCGCCGTCGCTCAAACGTACGCACCACGGAATTAACCGGAGGATCCCATGAACATCCGCTCCAACCCCGAAAAGACCGTCCCCGCCGTCACCACCGGCCCGCTGCCCTCCTCGCGAAAAATCTTCGCGACGCCCGATGCCGCGCCAGACATCCGCGTCCCCTTGCGCGAGATCATCCTGTCCGAAGGCGCCGGCGAGCCGAACCTGCCGGTCTACGACACCTCGGGTCCCTATACCGATCCGTCCGTCACCATCGACGTCAACGCCGGCCTTGCCCGCAACCGCAAGCAATGGGTGCTGGAGCGCGGCGGCGTCGAGGAATATGAGGGCCGGCAGATCAAGCCGGAAGACAATGGCAGCGTCTCGACCGACAAGGCCGCGCGCGCCTTCTCGGCCTATCACAAGCCTTTGCGCGGCCTCGACGGCCACAAGGTGACGCAGCTCGAATTCGCCCGCGCCGGCATCATCACCAAGGAGATGATCTACGTCGCCGCCCGCGAAAACCTCGGCCGCAAGCAGCAGCTCGAGCGCGCGGAAGCAGCGCTCGCTGACGGCGAGAGCTTCGGCGCATCGGTCCCCGCCTTCATCACCCCGGAGTTCGTGCGCGACGAGATCGCGCGCGGCCGCGCCATCATCCCCTCCAACATCAACCACTCCGAGCTCGAGCCGATGATCATCGGCCGCAACTTCCTGACCAAGATCAACGCCAATATCGGCAACTCGGCGGTGACCTCGTCGGTCGAGGAAGAGGTCGAGAAGATGGTGTGGGCGATCCGCTGGGGCGCCGACACCGTGATGGACCTGTCGACCGGCCGCAACATCCACACCACGCGTGAGTGGATCCTGCGCAACTCGCCGGTTCCGATCGGCACCGTGCCGATCTACCAGGCGCTGGAGAAGTGCAACGGGGATCCGGTCAAGCTGACCTGGGAGCTCTACAAGGACACGCTGATCGAGCAGTGCGAGCAGGGCGTCGACTATTTCACCATCCACGCCGGCGTGCGCCTGCAATACATCCACCTCACCGCCAACCGCGTCACCGGCATCGTCTCGCGCGGCGGCTCGATCATGGCGAAGTGGTGCCTCGCGCATCACAAGGAAAGCTTCCTCTATACGCATTTCGACGAGATCTGCGACCTCATGCGCAAGTATGACGTCTCGTTCTCGCTCGGCGACGGCCTGCGTCCGGGGTCGATCGCCGACGCGAACGACCGCGCACAGTTTGCCGAGCTCGAAACGCTCGGCGAACTGACAAAAATCGCGTGGGACAAGGGCTGCCAGGTCATGATCGAAGGCCCCGGCCACGTGCCGATGCACAAGATCAAGATCAACATGGACAAGCAGCTCAAGGAGTGTGGCGAAGCCCCGTTCTACACGCTTGGACCGCTGACCACCGACATCGCGCCGGGCTACGACCACATCACGTCGGGCATCGGCGCCGCCATGATCGGCTGGTTCGGTTGCGCCATGCTCTGCTACGTCACGCCGAAGGAGCATCTTGGGCTACCCGACCGCAACGACGTCAAGACCGGCGTCATCACCTACAAGATCGCCGCCCACGCCGCCGACCTCGCCAAGGGCCACCCCGCCGCGCAATTGCGCGACGACGCCCTCTCCCGTGCCCGTTTCGAATTCCGCTGGACCGACCAGTTCAACCTCGGCCTCGATCCGGACACGGCGAAGAACTTTCACGACGAGACCCTGCCGAAGGAAGCCCACAAGGTCGCCCATTTCTGCTCGATGTGCGGCCCGAAGTTCTGCTCGATGAAGATCACGCAGGACGTGCGGGATTACGCGGCGACGCTGAATGATCCGAACAGCGTGGGCATGTCGATCAGCGGCACCGCCGAGGACGGCATGGCCAGGATGAGCGCAAAGTTCAAGGAGATGGGCTCAAGCGTTTATCTGGATGCGGAGAAGGTGAAGGAGAGCAACAAGGTGCTGTGAGGGGCCGGCTCCAGAGATCTCATTGCAAGCAAGGCCGGGCCCATGCCCGGCCTTGCCACTAGGTATCATTCCTCGAACAACTCCTTGAACAGCCTCTTCGCGCGTTCGAGCCCCTCCTCCGTGAACACCACGGACTTCACCTTGCCGACGGGATCATCAATCATTCCCTTGTGATGAAGCCGGCCGAGCACCTCCCAGTCGAATCCCTTCCATGCCCGGTAACCATTGTGCAGCGTCAGATAGAGCAAGGCCAACGCCGCGTCATCGATCTTCTCCTTGTTGACCGCCATCTTGATCTCCCACTACCGGCCGCGCACGATTGCGTTCACGAGCAAGAAGGCGGCGCCCCATTGCGTCCACCACCACACCCCTGCATGCTGGCCCCGCCAACGGAGGAGCCTGCCCATGCTGACGCTCTATTCCTACCCGCAGCTGTTCGGCGTTGCCGACAACAACGGCTACGGCCTCAAGGTCTACGCCTTCCTGAAGCTCGCGGGCGTGCCGTTCGTGCACGAGCACATCTTCGATGCCTCCGCGGCGCCGCGCGGGCAGCTGCCTTACATCGTCGACGACGGCGAGACCATCGGCGACAGCGAGACCATCATCGCGCATGCGACCAGCAAGTATCGCCTGACCATCGATGCCGCGCTCTCAAGCGAGCAGCGGCGCACCAATCATCTCGTCACGCGCATGCTCGACGATCTCTACTGGGTGATGTCGTATTCGCGCTGGAAGGACGAGCGCTTCTATCCCGCGTTCCGCGACGGTTTCATCGCGCAGCATCCGCAAGTGAGTGCCGAGGGGTTCGAGAAGGCGAAGGCGTACAACGCGCAGCGCTATCACTACCAGGGCATCGGCCGCTACGCGCCCGAACAGGCCTATGCGCGGGGGCTCGCCGACCTGCAGGTGCTGGCGGAGATCGTGCCGGCCAAGGGCTTCGTGCACGGCGCCGCGCCGACCAGCTGTGATGCCGGGATCTACGGCTTCGTCGCCAACATCTATTATTTTCCGATCCCGACGCCGCTGAAGGCCTTCGTCGATGCGCACGCAAACCTCGTCGCGCATTGCGAGCGGATACATGCGGCGGTGACGGGAGCATAGCCGGATGAGCGAAAGCGACATCCGCGACTGAGACTTGCCCCGCATGTCGCTGGCGCTCATGCGGGCTACGAAGTGAGGCGAAAGCTGCCTACCGCATCGTGATCGCAAGACCACTGAGATCCGCATTTGCCATCAGGCCGACCTGCGTGCCGGTCAGCTCCAGCACCGCGCCCTTCTGGTTGGTGAGCACGATGGCGCGGGCGCCGCGGCCGACCGCAAGGCCCGCTCCGGCCGCGCCATAGACGCCGGCGACGTCGGAGGGACGGTTGATGTTGGAGACGCGGCCGCGCAGCACGGTCTTGGATCCCCCGAACACGAGGCCGTAGTCGAGCCCACCGGTCGAGAGCCCGTAGGAGCGGCCGTGGAAGTTCAGCACGCCGCTCCCGCCGGAGCCGCCGATGATCCAGCCCGCCTTGTAGATCGTCAGCACCACGGTGCCGCCGTCGGCCAGCGCCGAGGTCGAAGGGCCGGCGAGCGCGGCAACGGCGACCAACGCGGCGCGAAGGGTGCTAGCGATCTTCATGTAAGGCTCCGGGGCTATTTTTTGGAGGGGAAACGAATCAGACGCGGCAAATCTATCCGATCGATCGCGGCGGCAACATGATGGCAGGGCGTTTCCGCAAGTACGGTGGCGGCTAGACTCGTGGAAGGTGCCTCATTCTCCGTCATTGCGAGCGCAGCGAAGCAACCCAGAGTCCCTCCACGGAAAGACGCTGGATTGCTTCGCTGCGCTCGCAATGACGGGGTGGATGCATTCCGGCCTCGCCTGCCAGCGGCTGCATGCGGGGAGAGGCGGACCACTGCGCTCGCAGACAACCGTCTCCATCGTGCCATTCTGCCCCTGTTTTGCCCGACGGAGCAAGCGATTGTTTCGGACTTGCCGAATCTCAAAAGAGCCCGATGTTTTCGGCCTGACCTCTACTGTGCATGGGCTTGTTTTCGCATTTTTGTTTTTGCCCACCCGATTGCAACTCCCCCGCATCCCGCTACGCTCCTGCTCCCGACACGCCCCGAGAGGTGATCCCATGCCGATCCAGCATTTCGCAGCCCCGCCGCACGTCAAGGCGCCGCCGCTGTCCTTTGCGACGCGCGTCGGCGACTTGCTGTTCGTCTCGGGCATTCCCGGCTTCGATGCCCACGGCGCGCTGCCTGACGGCTTCGAGGCGCAGTTCGCCAATGTCGTCGTCAACATCAGGCGCGTGCTGGACGAGGCCGGAGCTGGTATCCGCGACCTCGCCAAGGTCAACGTGCTCTTGACCCGCGCCTCGGACGTTGCCGCCATGAACGCGCTCTATGCCGGCGCGTTCGGCCCGCCGCCTTACCCCGCGCGCACCACATGCGTGGTGCAGGCGCTACCCGATCCGAAGATGCTGATCGAAATCGAGGCGGTCGCGTCGCTGGCGAAATGAGCACGTGTGGCTTGCCGGGCACGCTCTAGGCTTGACGCGACAGATCGGATTGAAAAGGGCGGGTCGCCCTGGCGGGACGCGGCCTCACGCGTCCTTGTGGGCGCCGGGATGGATCAGGACGTCGCGCGCGGCAGCGAGGTCGATGAATGCTTGCGCGGTGCCGCCCTGGTCGGGATGCATGCCCTTGGCGGCGCGGCGGTAGGCCTGGTTGATGTCGTCGCAGGTGAGCTGCACCGCGAGCGGCAGGCCCAGCATCTTGCGCGCGCGATCCTCGCTGGAAAGCTTCTTCGGCATCGCGTTGCGGCGGCCGAACCGCGGCGCGGCGAGACCATGGAGAACCTCGAGCACCACACCGAGGCGGCGCTGGGCCGCCAGCGTGACGCTGTGATCATCATTGACCAGAGCCTGGCGCAGCACCGGCAGCGCCTGCTCGGCCGCCTGCCGCAGCGTGCCATCCGTGCTCATCCGCCCGATTTCGGCCACGACCCGGCCGGCCTCGGCCCAGTCGGCCGGCTGTGCCGACCGCAGGCGTTCGAGCGCGAGTTTCCAGGATTCAAGCCGTTCCATCATGCGCGCAACGTTTAGCAATGAAGATCAGTATGCCAAGGCCGCCGTTTCCGACCCCTTAATTTCGGGTTAGCCTTTCATGAAACTTAGAAACGAAATCGGGAGGACAATGTCATGGCATTGCTCGCAAACCACATCGCCGTCATCACGGGCGCCGGCTCCGGCATCGGCCGGGCGATCGCAGCCGGCTACGCCCGCGAGGGCGCGCAAGTGGTGCTGCTCGACGTGAACGGGGACACGGTCGCGGAAGCCGCGCAGGAGATCCAAAGATCGGGCGGAAACGCCGACAGCTTCGCGCTCGACGTGACCCGACGTGATGATTGCTTTGCGCTAGCAAAACAGGTCGCGGGCAAGGTCGGGCAGGTCTCGATCCTCGTCAACAATGCCGGCATCACCCGCCGCAACGCCTTCACGGCCGAAACCGAGACGGTGGCCAAGGACTGGAACGACATCATCTCGCTCAACCTCAACGGCGTCTTCAACATGACGCAGGCCTTCCTCGCGCCCTTGCGCGCGAGCAAAGGCCGCATCGTCAATATCGGCTCGATCCAGTCCTTCGTGCATCTGCGCACGCCGAGCTCGGCGGCGTATACGACCTCCAAGCACGGCGTGCTCGGCTTCACCAAGGCGCTCGCGGTCGAGCTCGGCAAGGAGGGCGTGCGCGTCAACGCGATCGGGCCGGGCTTCATCGAAACCAACATCAACGCCCAAGTGCGCGCGACCAATCCGGCGCTGGTGCAGGCTTTCGTCGACCACACCCCGCTGGCGCGCACCGGCAAGCCCGAGGACATCGTGGGCCCCGCGATCTTCCTCGCCTCGGACATGTCGGCCTACGTCACCGGAACGATCGTGATGGTGGACGGCGGCTACCGGACGGTGTGAGCGAAGCGCCCCACTCGATTGGTGGTATAGCGCGCTGCGCGAGGCATGATGGTCGAAAAAGCGGATCGAGATAGGTCCGCATCGCCATGCATCTTCTGCCAAACGCGGCCGCTTCGCGGCATTCCTGAGGTCAATTTGGTGCGATCGTCCGCGATTAACCTTTCATTAACCAAACCCGCCCACCGTAGATCTACGGCCTGGGGGTCGTTTGTTCTCGATCCGCTTCCGACGAAGGAAGCGGGCGTTGATCGGGGGTATGTTGATGACCACTGTTCATGTCGCGGCGCCGCAGGACGCACAATTCCTCGCTCCGAACCAGATCGTTCCACTGCTGATCGGCGCAACCGTCGACGAGGTCGAACGCGAGCTCGTGCTCCAGACGCTCGCCCGCTGCGACGGCAACCGCACACGCGCATCGCGCGTGCTCGGCCTGTCGGTGCGCACGCTGCGCAACAAGATCAGGCTCTATGCCGCCTCCGGCATCGAGGTGCCGGCCTGTCAGGACTAGTGCGCGACTGCGTGCGGATGATCAGTCGACTTGCGCGGCCGTGCCGCCAGACGGGCGGCGCAGCCCGCGCTGCGCACCCATGCCGACCGGCATCGCAAGCGCGATGACCGCGACCGCCGCCATCTCAGCTCGATGGCGCGAAGGACGAAAGCCGTCATGACAGCCCATGACGGCTGCGGCTCCTCGGCGAAGGCAACCGGCACGATATCAGGCACGAGCAGGCGGGCGATGACGATGGACACGGCAAGGACAGGCAGAACATTCTCCATGCTGCGCGCATCGATCGCTCCTCGCGACGATCATCGCCCTCACAACTCGATGACACGACGGCGCGTCCCGTCGCTTGATGTTGATCAAGCGCAGCATGGTGCGCGGGTGGAATTGCTGCTGTCGTCAAACGCCGGTAATTAGCTTGCTTCCGGCCACAAGAGCTGACGACGTGCTCGCGCCCAGACGCAGCGTAGCGCGCGTGGGATACATGCCGATCAAGAAGCCCTGGAGGAGTCATCCCGGCGCGGCAGCATGTCCATGCGCTCGAACTGCCAGCGCATGGCGCGGTACCAGAGATAGCCGACCGCAGCGCCGCACAGGGCCAGGATCACGACGGTCGCGCTCGAGAAGGAGCCGCTCCACCACATCATCCACGCGGTCCACAGCAGCGTGAAGATGATGGCACCTGCCTTGAGGGGAAGAAGGGGGCGGCTCATGGTCGTACTCCGGGCTGTCAAAACCCCGGCAGGCATCATTGCAAGTCGAGGCGACCCGTACCGTGAGCCAGATCACGGAAGGGACCCTGGAGCCACTAGCCGAACCGCAACCGCGAACGCTCCTTCGCCTTCTCCGCTTCGACCTCGCGGTCGCGCGCCGGGGCATGGGTATGCAGCGATGTCAGGAGCTTTCGCGCGACGTCCGAAACCTCTGCGACGGCGCGGTCGAAGGCGGCCTCATTGGCCTGCGACGGCTTGTTGAAGCCGGACAGTTTGCGCACGAACTGCAACGCCGAGGCATGGATCTCATCCTCCGTCGCCGGCGGCTCGAAGTTGAACAGCGTCTTGATGTTGCGGCACATGCAGCGTCTCTCCGGGGTTTCCATAGGACGATCGACGGAGCTGAAATCCTACATCCTTCCCCGCACTTCTGCTAAGTTCCGTCGCAAGGCGGCCGACGACCATGAGCCGCACGGGGAGAGAGACATGAAAGCTTCTTGCGCCGCGATGGCAGGCGTTCTGCTGTCCTTTTCGACATGGGCGATGGCTGCCGATTATCCCGCGCCCAAGCAGGGCGACTGGATCGCCAGGGACTTCAAGTTCCACACCGGCGAGACCATGCCGGAGTTGAAGCTGCACTTCACCACCGTGGGCGAGCCGACCGGCCAGCCCGTGCTGGTACTGCACGGAACGGGCGGCTCGGGCGCGAGCATGCTGACGCCGTCCTTTGCCGGCGAGCTGTTCGGCGCGGGGCAGCCGCTCGATGCGTCCAAATATTACATCATCATTCCCGACAGCATCGGCCATGGCAAATCGTCCAAGCCATCCGACGGCATGAAGACGAGCTTCCCGAAATACGATTACGACGACATGGTCGAGGCACAATACCGCTTGGTGACGGAGGGCCTCGGCGTCAAGCATCTGCGGCTCGTCATCGGCAATTCAATGGGCGGCATGCACACGTGGCTGTGGGGCGAGAAATATCCGAAGGCGATGGACGCGCTGATCCCGATGGCCTCGCAGCCGACCGAGATGGCATCGCGCAACTGGATGCTGCGGCGGATCATGCTCGACACCATCCGCAACGATCCCGACTACAACGGCGGCAACTACACCAGCCAGCCGCGCATGATGAAGTACGCCGTCACCGCTTACGGCATCGCCAGCATCGGCGGCACGCTGGCCTATCAGCAACAGGCGCCGACCGCGGCCAAGGCCGACAAGATCGTCGACGAGCGGCTGGCGTCGCCGATCACGGCCGACGCCAACGACTTCCTCTACCAGTGGGAATCTTCGCACGACTACAATGCGAGCGAGAAGCTCGAAGCCATCGAAGCCTCGCTGCTGCTGATCAATTCCGCCGACGACGAGCGCAATCCGCCCGAGACCGGCATCACGGACGCCGCGATGAAGCGGGTCAAGAACGGCCGCCTCTACCTGATCCCCGCCAGCACCGAGACGCGCGGCCACGGCACGACCGGCAACGCAAAGTTCTACAGCGAGGAAATCAGGCAATTGCTGCAAACGGCGCCGGAGCGGACGATGTAAGACGACGGGGCGCAAATCCTCATATCGCGATGCATCATATGCGACGCCTTTCGCGCCGCATATTATTTGAGCATGCAATGCGCCGGCAGCTCGGGCTTAATCGCATCAACCATACGAATCGACGCGCGGGACAGTCGCGCGCCAATGAACGATGCCCGAGGAGGAAGATCGCATGCACAGGCTTGCGCTGTGCGTCTGGCTGGCCGCAGCGACGGCGCTGACGAGCGCCGCCTTCGCGTTCGACAACGGGCAATATGATCACGTCCCCCCTGACATCCGCGCCTGGTTCAAAAGCGTGATCGCGCCGAACGGCGTGCCCTGCTGCGACATTTCCGACGGCCATCGCACCGAGTACGACGTGCGCGGCGGCACCTATTGGGTGCCGATCGAGGGCGAGTGGATGGCTGTGCCCGAGCGCGCCGTCATCCGCGATCAGGGCAATCCGGTCGGTCAGGCCGTGGTGTGGTACGTCCACCATCGCGGTGCCATCATCATCAGCTGTTTCGTGCCGGCGGATGCCGTGTAACGCGCCTGGACGGATTGCATTGGCTGGCGGCGGTGCGATCAGGTAGTTTGACGCCGAGCCGACAGGGAGGCACGCCGTTGACCTATCTTTGCGCCGAAGACCTCGCCACCATCTATCCCAAGCCGACCCCGCGCGTGATCGCGAAGGCACGTCCCGCGATCGATGCGCATGCGAAGAAGTTCATCGAGATGTCGCCGTTCTGCGTGCTCGCAACGTCGGGCACAGACGGAAGCGTCGACGCCTCGCCGCGCGGTGGTGGCATCGGCTTCGTCCGCGTCGCCGGTCCCAACCAGTTGCTGATGCCGGACCGCTCCGGCAACAACCGGCTCGACAGTTTTCGCAACGTCGTCGAAGGCTCGGGCTTCGTGCACCTGTTGTTCTTCGTCCCCGGGATCGACGAGACGCTGCGCGTCGGCGGACGCGGCACGCTCTCGGTCGATCCGGATCTGCTCGCCTCCATGGTGGAATTCGGCAAAGCTCCCCGCGCGGTGCTGAATGTCGCCGTCAATGAAGTCTATTTCCACTGCGGCAAGGCGCTGATGCGCTCGAAGCTATGGTCGGCGGACAAGGTGCAGCGCGCGGTGATGCCGAGCATCACCGAGGTCATTCACGAGCAGACCGGTCTCGGCGAGCCGGAGAGCCAGGCGATGACGGAAGAGCGCTACAAGGCGCAGCTGTAGCTGTTTCAGATGCGGTGTCGTCCCGGACAACCGCAGATGCCGACGACGCCGGGACAAACACCGACTATGCGACTGGCGTCGGAGGTTAATGCCCCTCGCCCTCGAGCCCGCCGACGTGCTTCTGGGTGTAGAGCTCGAGGCCGATGCGGCCGATCAGGTCGAGCTGGGTCTCGAGGAAGTCGATGTGATGCTCCTCGTCGCTCATCAGCTTCTCGAACAGGTCACGCGTCACGTAGTCCTTGACGCTGTGGCAATAGGTGGCCGCTTCCTGATAGAGCGCGCGCGCGCTCATCTCGGCGGCGAGATCGCACTCGATGATCTCCTTGACGTTCTGGCCGATGCGCAGGGGATCGAGCACCTGCATGTTCGGGAAGCCGTCGAAGAACAGGATGCGCGCGGTGAGCTTGTCGGCGTGCTCCATCTCCTCGATGGACTCCTTGCGCCAGACCTTGGCCATGTCGAGGAGGCCCCAATTGTCGAGGAAGCGGTAGTGCAGCCAGTACTGGTTGATCGCAGTCAGCTCGTGACGCAGTGCCTTGTTGAGATAGTCGATGACTTTTGCGTCGCCCTGCATGGTTCACTCCAGCTCTTGCATTCCAAAACGGCCCTAACCGTATTTAGAATGCTTCTAAGTCAGTTCAAAGACCAGCGCAACCGGCCACGGAGACGCCGCCGGGGAAAAGCTCAGTCGACAGTGCAGAAGATTTCAGCAGGCCGCGAGGGCGAATTCGGCGAGCTCGGCCGTCTCGTCATTGGCGGCCCCGGTGTAAGTATGCGGGCAGCCGGCACAGCACTTCTTGGCGCAGGGGCCAAGCGCTTCGTCGATGATCGTCTTGATGCTCCGCGCGCAGCGGCCGCATTCGGCGTTGCAGCCGAGGCATCCATAGACCTGCTTGGCATGGCGCACGGCGTCGTCCGACTCGGCGACGGCGGCGCGGATATCATCATCGCTCAATACGTTACAGGAACAAACGATCATGGAAGCGGCGGGCCCTTCGGTGATGCGCCATCATCGATATTTAACGGGCCCGCCGGATGCAAAGGGAAAAACCGGTATTTGAAGCTATTCCAAACTGGCCCGGAAACAGCCTAGAACGGCTCTAATGTAGGGTATTGCGGTGGATCAAGGTTGCACGCCTAGTCGCCGCCACCGCCTCCCCCACCGTCGCCGCCACCCCCGCAATCTCCACCACTGCTGCCGCTGTCGCCGCTCGAACAGCTGCCGCTGTCGGTCGCGCGGCCCGAACTGTCGCTGGAGAACCAGCTGCCCAGCGAGAAGCCGTCACTGGTCCCCGAATAGCTGTCGCCACCAGCTCCGCCATGACCGCCGGCCCCTGCGCGCGAGCGGCGCTGACCGCGATTTTGCAGATGGGTGATCCAGCCGTAACCGATGGCGAAGATCACCCCGGCCGCAATCAATGCATTGATCATCGCGTTGCCCATCATCGTCTCCTGACGGAGCTGTAGTCCATATCAATTGGTCGCCCCCGGCAAAGGTGCCGTTCATTGATCATTCAAGCGAAGTATGGAACTCTGGTCCCAAACAGTTCCCCCGTGCTTGTGCAAAGGTTCCATTGATGAAGAAGTCGCTCCTGGCAGTCGCTGCCCTCGCCACATTGGCCCTGACTGCCGGAACCCCGGCCCATGCCCAGCGTGGCGTCGCTGCCGGCGTGGCGGCCGGGATCATCGGCGGCGCCATCGTCGGCGGCGCGCTGGCCTCTCCGTATTATTACGGGTCAGGGCCGGGCTATTATGAACCAGGCTACTACGCGCCGCGCTACTATGCGCCGGGCCCCGGCTATGTCGCCGACGACTATTACGGCGGCTGCGTCTGGCAGAAGCAGCGCTTCTGGGACGGCTATGCCTGGCGCGCCCGCCGCGTCCGGGTTTGCGGCTGAGACCCTTGAGCCGGCTCCTTTGCAGCCCTTGCCTGAACCGGTTCACTACGGGTATGCCGTTCATCCTGGGGCCTGAAAAAGACCGCTTTTTCTCGTCACAGCTCCGTGTGCGTTTACCATGGATTGACCATTTGCGCGCTTCCTAGCCCAACGGCCAATTCCATCAGAGTGTGCGTGAACCTTTGAACCCCGGGCGCCTCTAACTAGAGGAACCCATCTCCCAGGAGAGCCAAGAGCATGAAGAAGACTTTCGTTGCCGCCCTCACGGTTGCGACGGTTGCCGGTTCGCTGGTGACCGCCACTCCGCCCGCCAAAGCGGGTGACGGCGTCGGCGCCGGCATCGCAGCCGGCCTGATCGGCGGCGCCATCGTCGGCGGCGCCATCGCGTCGAGCCGCCCCGCCTATGGCGGTCCCGTTTACGTCGCCGAGCCGCCGCCGCCCGCGCCCTGCTACTGGCGTCGTGAGCGCTATTGGGACGGCTACGGCTGGGTCAGCCGCCCGGTTCGCGTCTGCTACTGATCTGATCGCCTGATTGATTGCCCTGGCGCATACGCGCCGCGATCAAGAAGCCCGGCCGAGAGCATCGACCGGGCTTTTTTCTTGGGTCACCCGCTAAAGCATGATCCGGAAAAGTGCGAAGCGGTTTTCCGGAAAGATCATGCTCATCGCGCTTTAGCGCGCCGCCTGGATCGAGCGCAGCACCTCTTCGCTCGGCCAGCAATCGACCTTCAGTCCCGCCGACTTCTGATAGGCGCCGAGCGCGGCACGGGTCTGCATGCCGGCCTTGCCGTCGATCTTGTCCTTGTAGAGCCCGACGCGGGTGAGCCCGCGCTGCATGGTCTCGACATCCTTGGTGCGCAATTGCTTCGAGGCCGACCAGGGCGTTGCAAACGGCAGCGGGCTCGTCATGCGGTCGCTGAGATGGCCGACGAACAGCACGTAGAGGTCGGAGAAGTTGTATTCCTTGATGACGAAGTAGTTCTTCGTCGTGAGGAACGACGGACCATAGACTCCTTCCGGTTGCAGCAGCGAGGCCGGCTGCGCCTGCTCGGCAGCGCTCAGCTTCTGCCCGCGCACCGGCACAAAGCCTTCGCGTAGCCACTGGCCGATCGGCTTCGTCACCTCCGGCACACCGGTGGTGCAATCGACTGTCGCTGGCGCCTGCACCTCGTAGGCCCAGCGCACGCCGCTCTGCCAGCCCTTGTTGACGAGCTGCTGCGCGGCCGAGGCCAGCGCGTCCGGCACCGAATGCCAGATGTCGATGCGGCCGTCGCGGTCGAAATCGACGCCGTGCTTGTAATATTCGGACGGCAGGAATTGCGTGAGCCCGGTCGCGCCCGCCCAGGACGAACGCATGTCCTTGCGCGTCACCACGCCTGCGCCGAGGATCTTCAGGGCCAGGATGAACTCGTTGCGATAGGTATCCTTGCGCCGGCCGACATAGGCCTGCGTCGCCAGCACGCGAACCAGATCATAGGGCAGCGTGTAGCGGCCGTAATCAGTCTCTCGCCCCCAGATCGCCAGCATGACGGTCGCGGGCACGCCGGAGCTTTTCTCGATCTCGTTCAGCGCTGGACGATATTTTTGCAAGAGCCGCTGGCCCTCGCCGGCCAGCCGCGCGATCGATGCTTCCTTGACGTAGTCCGCCGGCACCTGCACGAACTCGGCCTGCGACGGCGCGCCGGTCGCGGGCCGTCCCGGCAGGATCAGGTCAGGCAGCTTGTAGTCGGGCTCGAGCCCGCGCGTCTGCTCGTCGAACGTCGCGCGCGAGACGCCGGCGGCCTGCGCCTCCGGCCAGAGCGAGGCGATGAACTGCGTGAAGGCCGCGTCGGCGGCGCGGGCGGACGACCAGCCGCAGGTGATCACGATCACCGCAGCGATGAGCGCCCGCCACATCATGCCGAAATCACCGCGTCAGCTTCTTGTACTTCACGCGGTGCGGAATGATGCTGTCCTGACCGAGCCGGCGCATCTTGTCCTTCTCATAGTCCTGGAAGTTGCCCTCGAACCATTCGACATGGCTGTCGCCCTCGAAGGCCAGGATGTGGGTCGCGATACGGTCGAGGAACCAGCGATCGTGGCTGATGATGACGGCGCAGCCGGCAAAATCCTCCAGCGCCTCTTCCAGCGCGCGCAGCGTGTCGACGTCGAGGTCGTTGGTCGGCTCGTCGAGCAGCAGGACGTTGGCGCCGGACTTCAGCATCTTGGCCAGGTGAACGCGGTTGCGTTCACCGCCCGAGAGCGCGCCGACCTTCTTCTGCTGGTCGGCGCCCTTGAAGTTGAACGACGAGCAATAGCCGCGCGAGTTCACTTCCTTCTTGCCGAGCAGGATCAGCTCGTTGCCGCCGGATATCTCCTCCCAGACGGTCTTCTTGCCGTCGAGCGCGTCCCGCGACTGGTCGACATAGCCGAGATGCACGGTCTCGCCGATCGTGATCGTGCCCTTGTCCGGCTGTTCCTGCTTCGTGATCATCTTGAACAGCGTGGTCTTGCCGGCGCCGTTGGCACCGATCACGCCGACGATGCCGCCGGGAGGCAGCTTGAAGGTGAGATCGTCGATCAGGAGGCGATCGCCATAACCTTTGCTGAGACCTTCGAAGTCGACCACGTTGGCGCCGAGCCGCTCCGCGACCGGGATGATGATCTGCGCGGTCTGGGTCTGCTTCTCGCTGGCCTGCTTGAGCAGTTCCTCATAGCGCTGGTAGCGGGCCTTCGACTTGGCCTGGCGCGCCTTGGGCGAGGACGCAACCCACTCCTGCTCGCGGGCGAGCGTCTTCTGGTGCGCGGCGTCCTCGCGGCCTTCCTGCTCGAGCCGCTTCTGCTTCTGCACCAGCCAGGACGAGTAATTGCCCTCGTAGGGGATGCCGCGGCCGCGATCGAGTTCGAGGATCCACCCCGTGACGTTGTCGAGGAAGTAGCGATCGTGGGTGACGATCAGGATCGCGCCAGGATAGTTGCGCAGGTGGCCTTCCAGCCACGACACCGACTCGGCGTCGAGATGGTTGGTCGGCTCGTCCAGCAGCAGCAGTTCGGGCTGGTCGAGCAGCAGCCGGCACAGCGCGACGCGGCGGCGTTCACCGCCCGAGAGTTTTGTGACGTCGGCATCGTCGGGCGGACAGCGCAGCGCGTCCATGGCCTGGTCGACCTTGCTGTCGAGATCCCAGAGGCCCTGGGCCTCGATCTCATCCTGCAGCTTGGTCATCTCGTCGGCGGTCTCGTCCGAATAGTTGACGGCGAGTTCGTTGTAGCGGTCGAGGATCGCCTTCTGTTTGGCGACGCCCTGCATGACGTTCTCGCGGACCGTGAGCTTGGGATCGAGCTGCGGCTCCTGCTCGAGATAGCCGACGCGGGCGCCCTCGGCGACCCAGGCCTCGCCGGTATATTCCTTGTCGAGCCCCGCCATGATCTTGAGCAGCGTCGACTTGCCGGAGCCGTTGACGCCGAGCACGCCGATCTTGGCGTCCGGGTAGAAGCTCAGATGGATGTTATCGAGCACCTTCCGGGTCGGGTAGCTCTTGGTCAGGCCCTGCATGAAATAGATGAACTGGCGCGCCATCGGTCCCGTGAAACCTTCGATTTGAGGAAATTTGCTTGCCGCCGATGTAACGATCCCGCCCGCAAAGGGCAACGTTTTCCCTCCGTTCACCACGGATGAATACGGGATGGACACCATCCCGAGGTAGATCCGGACAATTGAAACCATTTTTTAATAAAGCAGGCCAAAGCTCGGTTTCGCGCGGAAACAGCGCCGCCCGCTCAGAACGAACGGGGAGCACAGCGAGGCCGCATCATGGCTCTGACCGAGACCCATTCCCATCCCGTTCCGGCAGAAGCCGGCCACGTCTCCGGCTTCGTCGCGGAGATCAAGGCCTTCTGGAAGCGCTTCTTCACCACCGCCTTCAACCCCTACCGGCCCGAACTGCACTACATGCGCGGCCGCGGCCCCGCCTGGCGCGCCAAGCACGGCCTCGATGCGCCGATCCGGCTGAGGCCCCGCGACCTCTGAGCGAGGCCCCCCTATCGGATTTTTGAAGACGCAGGCTGCTTGCGCACGAGGCTGATTGCGCGCAACCATGGACCGGTGTCCCGACAACGGCGCCCTCGCCCAGCGCCGTCACCTCTCGCCATGGATGAATGCTGATGAGCCGGCTGCGCTGCGCGATTCTCGACGACTATTTCAACCTTGCCCTCGACGTCGCCGACTGGCCGAAATTGTCCGACCGCATCGACGTCACCGTGTTCAACCATCCCTTCGCCTCGGAGCAGGCCGCGGCGAGCGCGCTGGCCGATTTCGAAATCATCTGCGCAATGCGCGAGCGGACGGCGTTCCCCAAGAGCCAGTTCGACAGCCTGCCGAAGCTGAAGCTGCTGCTGACGTCGGGCATGCGCAACGCCTCGATCGACATGGAGGCGGCAAAGGCGAAGGGCGTTGCGATTGGCGGCACGCAATATTCGCGCGATCCGACGGCGCCGCTGACCATGGGCCTGATCCTGGAGCTGACCCGCGGCATCGGCCGGGAGAACGCGCGCATGCATGTGGGCGAACCCTGGCAGACCTTTGCCGGCGTCGAGATCGAGGGACTGACGCTTGGCATCGTCGGGCTCGGCAAGCTCGGCAGCAAGATGGCGGGCATTGCCAAGGCGTTCGGCATGAACGTGATCGCCTGGAGCCCGAACCTGACGCCGGAGAAGTGCGCGGCGGCCGGCGTCGGCTACGCCACCAAGGAGGAGTTGTTCGCCAAGGCCGACATCGTCACAATCCACGTCGTGCTGAGCGATCGCTCGCGTGGCCTGGTGAGCCGCGCCGACCTCGCGCGGATGAAGCCGACGGCCTTCCTCGTCAACACCGCGCGCGGGCCGATCGTGGACGAGCAGGCACTGCTGGAGACCTTGCAGCAGCGCAAGATCGCCGGCGCCGGCATCGACGTGTTCTCGGTCGAGCCGCTGCCCGTCGATCATCCCTTCCGTAAGCTCGACAACCTCGTGCTGACGCCGCATCTCGGCTACGCGACCAAGGACGGCTTGCGCATCCATTACGGCCAGATGGTCGAGGCGATCGACGCCTTCACCAAGGGCAGCGAACTGCCGCGCAAGCTGGCCTGAAAAAAAGGGCGTGCCGACGGCACGCCCTGTTGCAATCTGAATACTCGCGGAAGCGATTAGAGCGGTTCACGGATTTATTGAATCGGAAGGGATTCCGGGTCTGGGACGAATATGATTCAAGATGCTGGCTGGGCTGGAGGCCAGCATCCGATGGTCCGACCAATTTCCAACGATTTGCGTAAGCGTGCGGTATCCGCTGTTGCCAAAGGTGAGAGCTGCCGATCTGTGGCGGAACGGTTTGGCGTTGCTGTCTCGTCAGTTGTGAAGTGGTCACAGCGTTATCGAACGACCGGCTCGGTAGCGCCTGGCAAGATGGGTGGTCACCGCAAGCCTGTGCTTGATCCGCACCGCGCCTTCATCGTCGAGCGGATCACTCAGACGCCGCACCTGACGCTGCATGGTCTGAAGGCGGAACTGGCAGCCCGTGGGGTCAAGGTCTCACACAATGCGGTCTGGCTGTTCCTGCGCCGGGAAGGGCTGCGGTTCAAAAAAAACACTGTTCGCCCTCGAACAGGCTCGCGCCGACGTCTCTCGTAGGCGCTTGCGTTGGCGAGCCTGGCAGGCCGGGCTCGATCCGGGCCGGCTCGTCTTCATCGATGAGACCTGGATCAAGACCAACATGGCCCCTTTGCGAGGCTGGGGACCCAAAGGGGCGCGCCTGCGCGGCTTCGCTCCGCACGGTCACTGGCGTACCCTCACATTCCTCGGCGCGCTCCGCCATGACCAACTCACGGCACCCTGCGTCTTCGATGGCCCGATCAACGGTGAATGCTTCCGTGGTTACGTAAAGCACATTCTCCTGCCAACCCTGCGTGAAGGCGACATCGTCATTCTCGACAATCTCGGAAGCCATAAGTCGAAAGCCGTCAGGCAAATGATCAAGGCTGCTGGCGCCAGACTCTGGTACCTGCCGCCATACTCGCCCGACCTCAACCCAATCGAACAGGCCTTCTCCAAGATCAAACACTGGATGCGGCAAGCTCAGAAGCGCTCAATCGAGGAGACTTGGCGCCATATCGGTCACCTCGTCCAAGACATCCAGCCTCGCGAATGCGCCAACTACTTCGCCAGCGCCGGTTATGCTTCAATCAAAATGTGAAACGCTCTAGCGCACGGTGACCGGCGCGGGCAGCGGCGGCACGACCGTCGGCTGCGTGCCGGGGACCGGGCCGGCCTGGGCCGACATCGGGGCCGGCGCGGGCGCTGCAGACGCGGTCGCCGTTCCCGGCGCCGGACCGCCCGGCAACACCACCACGCGGGTGCCGACCTTGACGCGATCGAACAGGTCCGAGACGTCCTCGTTCAGCATGCCGATACAGCCCGAGGAGACGAACTTGCCGATCGTCGAGGGCTGGTTGGTACCGTGGATGCGGTAGACGGTCGAGCCGAGATACATCGCGCGGGCACCGAGCGGATTGCCGGGGCCGCCGGCCATGAAGCGCGGCAGATAGGGCTGGCGCTCGATCATCTCGGTCGGCGGATGCCAATCCGGCCACTCCGCCTTGCGGGTGATCTTCTGCACGCCGGTCCAGGTGAAGCCGTCGCGGCCGACGCGGACGCCGTAGCGGATCGCGCGGCCATTGCCGAGCACGTAATAGAGGTAGGTATTGGGGGTATCGACCACGAGCGTGCCGGCCGGCTCCTTGGTCTGGAACGAGACCTCCTGGCGGCGCAAGTTCGGCGGCAGCTGCACCGGCGCAGCATCGGGCTGCTCCTCGGGCGGCAGCGAGGCCAGTGTCATCGGCCGGCCGTCGGCGCCGACGGGCGGCTGGGCGGCCTGGACCGTTCCGGTCGCGGCGGGACCACCAACGGCTTCCGGCGGACGCAAGCCGTCATTGGCAGGCGCCTGGGCCGGGCGGTCGGCATAGATCACCGGCGGCGGGCCGGCTGGGCGGCCATAGCGGGGATCGTCGGGCGACATCACGGGGCCCTGCGGCGGAGCCGACGAATAGACCGGCGGAGCGCCGGCCGGACGGCCGTAGCGCGGATCATCCGGCGACATCACCGGCCCCTGCGGCGGGGCGGCGGAATAGACCGGCGGGCCGGCTGGGCGGCCGTAGCGCGGGTCGTTGGGCGAGGTGATCGGACCGCCCGGGCCGGGCGGCGGCAGCGAGGCCTGCGGAATCGCGTCGTCTTCGTCGTCCAGCGCGTCGAAATTCGGCATGCGGTCGCCGGGGCGATATTCGGCCGGCGGGCCATAGCCCGGCACCTGCTGGACCGGATAGCTTTGAGCCTGCACGAGCGAGGTTCCCGCCGCAGCGACTGTTGCGGCAGCGCATATCGTCAGAAAATGTTTGATCATCATCGCTCTTGTATAGCCCCGGGGCCCCATCAGGACCGTTAACGGCCAGATGACCGAAGATAGCGGCACATTCAAGACATATCAGGCCGATTTGCGCCCGATCTGCCGATTTGTGATCCGCAAGACGACCGTTGCCCCGTTACATCAGGGGGCGGAAATCCACTTATGTCCGAGACGCCGCAGTTTCCGGCCCCGTTTTTTACGGAACGCCTCTGAATCGTTGCGGTATGTTCGAATCAGCCTGATTCGCCACCGCCTTGAGCTCCGATCCCCGCGTGGCGAACGCGGCAAGCAGTACCGTCACCGCGTTCAGATGGCTCTTGGGTCCCGGTCGCCACCCGCCGGGGCGGAAATTCGTAACCCGTCCGATGCTTCCCGGCTTTCGCTTCCTGCTTGCCGCGATCGTTCTGTCAACCTCCATCCTGGTGTTCGGCCTAGGGGCTGCCGCGCTGCTGCGGGCGACCCATGAGCAATATGTCAACAACCCGTCCTGGCGGAACGGCCCGCAGGAGCAAGTGTTCGCGCAAGCCTCCGAGCCCGCCCAGCCGGTGCTCGCGGCCTTGCGCGCGGAGCCGGCCGAGCCCGCGCCGACGCTGCGCGACCAGGTGCCGACCATCGGACTGCCGATCCAGGAGCCCGAACGGACGGCCGCGGTGGCCAGCGAGGCCGATGCCGCGCCGCAGGTCGCCGCGCCCGCAGCTGACACCCCGGCCACCGAGCCGTCCAAGGCCGAGACCACGGCGGAAGCCGCCCCCGCCGCAACAGACACGCTCACTGCCGCCGATGCCGCGGCGTCGATTCCCGAGACGGAACCCGCCGCAACCGCCAGCGTGCCGACACCGGCTGATCCCGGTGCCGCTCCGGCCTCCCCGGCACTCGACACCGCGCCGGCCAAACTGGCCGCATTGGACGATCCCGCCACCACAGCCGCGAAGGATCCACCGGCGAAGCGCAAGGCCGATGCGAAGGCCGGCGCCGGCAAGCCGGAGAGCAAGGCGACCAAGCCCAAGCCGAAGAAGCGGCACCGCGTGGAGCGGCGTCCTCCACCTCAGCAGTTGAGGCAGCAGTTCGATCCATTCGGCCAACAGCAGGTATTTGCGACGACGCCGGCCACGAGGGCGCGCTGATCTTCACCTCTCGGATCGCCGCTGGCGATGCGAAGCATCGTCCGGCGCGATCCGGGTGACGGGGGTACAGCCCCCTCCCCCAACCCTCTCAGCGCGAGCGAAGCGCGTCGCGTCCCCGCAAGAACGGGGCGAGGGAGCGCACCTTCAACCGGCCATAGCGAAGTGGCCTACGCCGGCCCGGTCGCGATCGGCGGGCCGCCGGCCTGGCCCCATTCCGACCAGGAGCCGTCGTAGAGCGCGGTGCCGGTAATCCCGAGCCGATACAGCGCGAGCGTGAGCACGCCCGCGGACACACCGGAGCCGCAGCTCGTCACGATCGGCGCATCAAGCTTGACGCCGGCGCCGGTGAAGGCGGCGCGGAGCTCTTCGAGCGGCTTCATCTCGCCGGACGCGGCATCGAACAGCAGATTGTAGGGCACGTTGCGGGCGCCGGGGATGTGGCCGGAACGGATGCCGGGCCGCGGCTCGGGCGCGCGGCCCTCGAAACGATCGGCGGCGCGCGCGTCGATCACCTGCTCGGCACGGCTTTCGACATTGGCGATCAACTGCTGCATGCTGCGCACGCGCTTCGGATCGTAGCTCGCTTTGAAGGTTTGCGGCTTCGGCTTCACCTCGCCGCTCTCGACGGCGCGCCCCTCGGCACGCCACTTCTTCAAGCCGCCATTGAGGATGCGCACATTGGCGTGGCCATAGGACAGGAACATCCACCACGCGCGAGGAGCGGCGACCCAGCCGCCGGCATCGTAGAGCACGACGGTGTCGGCGTCGGAGATGCCGAGATTGCCGACGTCGCGGCCGAACTGCTCGGCGCTCGGAAACATGTGTGGCAGCGGGTTGGAATGATCCGACACCGCATCGACGTCGAAGAACACGGCGCCGGGAAGATGAGCGGTGAGGTAGTCGTCCTTCGGCAGCGGCAGCACGCCCGGCAGCTTGAAGCTGGCGTCGAGGATCTTGACGTTGGCGTCGCCCATGTGGGCGGCGAGCCATTCGGTGGAGACGAGGGGGTCGGTGGTCATCGATGCTTCCTTGTGGTCATTCCGGGGCGCCCGGAGGGCGAGCCCGGAATCCATCGTGCGGCTGAGTTGGTGGATGAATGGATTCCGGGTTCGCGCTTCGCGCGCCCCGGAATGACAAGTGGGGAGAGCGGGGCCCTCATCCCTTCTTCTTCGGCTCCCACTTCTCCGTCGGACCACCGGCGTCACGCCAGGCGGCGTAGCCGCCGGCGATGTGGGCGACGGGCTTTAAGCCCATATCCTGCGCGGTCTTGGCGGCGAGCGCGGAGCGCAGGCCGCCGGCGCAGTGGAACACGAACTTCTTGTCCTCCTGGAAGATCGGCTTGGCGTACGGGCTCTGCGGATCGATCCAGAATTCCAGCATGCCGCGGGTGCAGGCGAAGGCTCCCGGGATGCGGCCGTCGCGCTCGATCTCGCGGGGATCGCGAATGTCGACGATGACGACATCGCCGTTCCTGGAGATCTCGATGGCATCCTTCGCGGTGAGCGTCTCGATCTCCGCATTGGCCTCGTCGATCAACGCCTTGATGCCGCGGGTGATGGTCTGGGGCATATGGTTCTCCCTCTTGTTACGTCGTCGCCCCCCGGGCGATGCGAAGCATCGTCCGAGCGCGGCGGGTGAGGGCTCTCTCCTCTTGAGGAGCCTCGCTGGTGGAGAGACCCTCTCCCCAGCCCTCCCCCGCAAGCGGCGCAGTCCCGTCGCCGATGGAGCCGGACTCAATCATGCATCAGTGCGTCAATTCCTTCATCGCACTTTCGAGACCTTCGATCGTGATCGGGTACATGCGGTTGGCAAAAATGCGTTTGATGATGGTGGTCGATTCCGAATAGTCCCAGTGCTTCTGCTGCACCGGGTTCAGCCACACCGCATGCGGATAGGTGCGGATGATGCGGTCGAGCCAGACCGAGCCGGGCTCCTCGTTGACGTGCTCGACCGAGCCGCCGGGCACCATGATCTCGTAAGGCGACATCGAGGCGTCGCCGACGAACACGACCTTGTAGTCGTGCGGATATTTATGCAGCACGTCCCAGGTCGGCGTGCGGTCGGTGAAGCGGCGCTTGTTCTGCTTCCACACGCCTTCATAGAGGCAGTTGTGGAAGTAGAAATACTCCATGTGCTTGAACTCGCTCTTCGCCGCCGAGAACAGCTCCTCGACCTGCTCGATATGCGCGTCCATGGAGCCGCCGATGTCGAAGAACACCAGCAGCTTCACCGCATTGCGCCGCTCGGGGCGCATGTGCACGTCGAGATAGCCGTGATTGGCGGTCTCGCGGATGGTGGTGTCGAGATCGAGCTCGTCGGGCGCGCCGGTGCGCGCGAACTTGCGCAGGCGCCGCAGCGCCACCTTGATGTTGCGGATGCCGAGCTCGACATTGCCGTCGAGATCCTTGAACTCGCGCTTGTCCCACACCTTCACGGCGCGGTTGTTGCGGTTCTTCTCCTGGCCGATGCGCACGCCTTCGGGATTGTAGCCGTGGGCGCCGAACGGCGAGGTGCCCGCCGTGCCGATCCATTTCGAACCGCCCTGGTGGCGGCCCTTCTGCTCCTCGAGGCGCTTCTTCAGGGTCTCCATGAGCTTGTCCCAGCCCATGGCCTCGATCTGCTTCTTCTCTTCCTCGGTGAGATACTTTTCGGCGAGCTTCTTCAGCCACTCCTCGGGGATCTCCGCCTTCTCCATCGCGTCGAGCAGGCTTTCCAGCCCCTTGAACACCGTGCCGAAGACGCGGTCGAACTTGTCGAGATTGCGCTCGTCCTTCACCAGCGAGGCGCGCGACAGATAGTAGAAGTTCTCGACCGTGTAGTCCGCAAGGTCGGCGTCGAGCGCCTCCATCAGCGTGAGGTATTCGCGCAGCGTCACGGGGACCTGCGCGTCGCGCAGAGAGGTGAAGAATTGCAGGAACATGGGTGACAGATTGCCCGTCGGGGGGCGGACGTCAAGGGGCGCAGGTCGTCCTTGGGCGCTGGACCGGGAGGCATTTTGCTCTAGAATTGACCGCCTCAAGGGGTTGTTTTGGGGACGTTTGCAATGGGAATTCTCGCGGCGCTCATCATCGGCGCGATCGCCGGCTGGCTTGCCGGCAAGATTGTCCACGGGGCGGGATTTGGGCTGGTCGGCAACATCGTCGTCGGCATCATCGGCGCGCTGGTGGCGAGCTGGGTGCTGCCCCAGCTGCACATCGGGCTGGCCACCGGCACGGTCGGCGCCATCGTTGACGCCACGATCGGCGCGGTGATTGTGCTGGTGATCCTTTCGCTGATAAAACGGGTTTGAAAGCCTGACCGAACCAGGAACGGCCGCCGCGAGCGGCCGTTCGCTTGTCGTGACCAAGGCAACAGCCTCGCGACGACGACCAACAAGGACGTGCGATGAAATTTACCGGCACCAAGGACTATGTTGCGACCGACGATCTCAAGGTCGCCGTCAATGCCTCGATCGTGCTCGAGCGCCCGCTCCTGGTGAAGGGCGAGCCCGGTACCGGCAAGACGGTGCTGGCGGAGGAAGTGGCGAAGGCGCTGAACGCGCCCCTTTTGACCTGGCACATCAAGTCCACCACCAAGGCGCAGCAGGGCCTCTACGAATACGACGCGGTGTCGCGCCTGCGCGACAGCCAGCTCGGCGACGCGCGCGTGTCCGACATCAGGAACTACATCAAGCGCGGCAAGCTGTGGGAGGCGTTCACCGCCGAGCAGCGCCCGGTGCTGCTGATCGACGAGATCGACAAGGCCGACATCGAATTCCCGAACGACCTGCTGCTCGAGCTCGACCGCATGGAATTCCATGTCTACGAGACCGGCGAGACGATCAAGGCGAAGCAGCGCCCGATCATGATGATCACCTCCAATAACGAGAAGGAGCTGCCTGACGCTTTTCTCCGCCGCTGCTTCTTCCACTACATCAAGTTTCCCGACGCCGACACGATGGGCCGCATCGTCGACGTCCACTTCCCCGGCATCAAGAAGCGCCTCGTCGAGGAAGCCTTGCGCATCTTCTTCGAGGTGCGCGAGGTGCCCGGCCTGAAGAAGAAGCCCTCGACCTCCGAACTGCTCGACTGGCTCAAGCTGCTGCTCAACGAGGACATGAGCGTCGAGCAGCTGCGCGAACGCGACCCGCGAAAACTGATCCCGCCGCTGCACGGCGCGCTGCTCAAGAACGAGCAGGACGTGCATCTGTTCGAGCGGCTGGCGTTCTTGAGCCGACGGGAAGTGTAGGCTCACTGCTGCTCCCGTCATCCTGAGGTGCGAGGCATGGGACGCAAGGTGCCCCATGGGCGAGCCTCGAAGGATGAATGGCCGAGACGCAGCCGGGCCGTCGGCCCTTCGAGGGCCGCTGAAGAAGCGGCCGCCTCAGGATGACGGAGATGGATTGGGGCGCGCTCTCTCCACACCGTCATTGCGAGCGCAGCGAAGCAATCCGGAGTCTTTCCGCCGAGGGATTCTGGATTGCTTCGCTGCGCTCGCAACGACGGAGCAAGGGGCAATGGCGTCGTTCTCCGACTGACAATTCAAATTGCAGACACACGCTCGCATCCTCGCGGCTCATCTCGCCCGAGCTTTGCTTCATTCCATCGCCCCAAAAAAGATAGAGGGCGCAGGGAAGGCCGGGTGCCGACTGGCACCCGCGGTCTGCTGCGCGAATGAGGCGCAGAGAAACCGCACAGCAGCATACAGGTGTAGCCAATCACTCGGCCTTCCCTGCGCAGTGGTCGGACGGCTTATGCCGCGCTCTCCCGGGAGCCGAGTTCGTTCTGGCCTCCCTCGCCCCTGCGAATTGACGATGCCGTCTACCCGGTTGGGCTCGCGCACATCTCCGCGAGAGGCTTGACCGTAGCAACGACGGCCAGGACCACACGGTTTTGCCGTACGCGTTCAGCGCCGTTCGTCCGCACGCGGTTCCGGGCTCACAGGGACTACCCGCCCTGCCCACACCCTCTCGTGCCGACGCTGCCGCGTCCACCGCAACCCGGCCCGCGTTTCGAACGACTCGCGAATCGCCCCTCTTCGTCGGGCCGGGCTGTTGCGACTTATGCCGCAATTCCGAATTTCGGTAAAGTGGAATATTTTTAATGGCAGGGGTTGACGGGCGGCGACACAGCAAAGCTCGTAGGTGGGTTAGCGTCAGCGTAATCCACCTCCTTCGTTTCGGCATCGGCAGAAGTGGTGGGTTACGGCAGCGGACTGCGCTTCGCGTAACCCACCCAACGCAGTTGCGCTGCTCACGCCACCGCCGCATCCGGGATGCGCGCGGCTTCCATCGGCTGCTTGCCGCGGATGAGGTCCGAAGCGCGGTCGGCGATCATCATCGTTGACGCATTCAAATTCGCCGAGATCATGCGCGGCATCACCGACGCGTCGATGACGCGCAAGCCCTCCAGGCCGTGGACGCGGAGCTGGTCGTCGACGACGGCCCAGGTCGAGTCCGCGGGGCCCATGCGGCAGGTGCAGCCGGGGTGGAACGTGGTGGTGCCGCGCTCGGTGGCGGCTGCTAAGAATTCGTCGTCGGTGTTGACGTTGGGGCCGGGGAAATCCTCGTAGGCGTAATAGGGCGACAGCGGCGCCGACTTCAAAAGCCGCCGCGCGAGCTTCATGCCGCCGACGATGACGCGGCGGTCGAGCTCGGCAGCGAGATAATTGGTCTGGATGATCGGCGGCGCGAAGGGATCGGAGGAGCGGATGCGGACATAGCCGCGGCTCTCCGGGCGCTGCTGCCAGGAGGCCACGGTCATGCCGGGTTCGTCCTCGAGCTGGCCCTGCACGCCTTCCTTGTAACTCGCGGGCGTGAAGGTCAGCTGGAGATCGGAACTCTCGGCGCTCTCGCCGGAGTGCCAGAAGCAATAGACCATGGTCGGCGACAGCGACAGCAGGCCGCGGCGCGCGGTGGCCCATTTCATCGCCTCGACCCAGAGCCGCCAGCCGCGGCGGAGCTCGTTGATGGTCTTGATGTCCTTGACCCGCGCCACCGTGCGCGGGGCGTAATGGTCCTGCAGGCCCTCGCCGACCGGCAGCGCGTGACGCACCGTAATGCCGTTCTGCTGCAAGAGATCCGGCGAGCCGATGCCGGAGAGCTGCAACAGCTGCGGCGAATTATAGCTGCCGCCGGAGAGGATCACTTCCTTGTTGGCGCGCACTTCCACGGACTGGCCGCCTCGGCCGCCCTTGCTGTAGCGCACGCCGACGGCGCGCTTGCCTTCAAAAATGATCTCGGTTGCGTGCGCATGGGTGTGCACATGCACGTTCGGCCGCTTCATCGCCGGCTTGAGGAATGCGGTAGCGCCGGAGACGCGCAAGCCGTTGTTGATGGTGCGCTGGCAATAGGAGACGCCTTCCTGGGTCTTGCCGTTGTAATCGGGGTTGCGGGGGATGCCGAGCGAGACCGCGCCTTCCATGAAGGCCTCGCAGAGCGGATCGCGCCAGTTCATGGTGGTGACGATGAGGTTGCCGTCGCGCCCGCGATAAGTGTCCTCGCCTTCGCCGATCCGCTTCTCCAGCCGGCGGAAGTAGGGCAGCACGTCGGCATAGCCCCAGCCGCGATTGCCCATCTGCGCCCAGGTGTCGAAGTCCATGCGCTGGCCGCGGTTGTAGATGTGGCCGTTGATCGAGGACGAGCCGCCGAGCGTCTTGCCGCGCGGCGCGTAGATGCTGCGGCCGCCGGTGTAGGGGCCCGGCTCCTGCTGGTAGGCCCAGTTGATGCTCTTCATGTGGAAGGTCTTGATGAAACCCGCCGGCAGATGAATGTAGGGGTGCCAGTCGCTCGGCCCCGCCTCGAGCACGCAGACGCTGATATCAGGGTCTTCGCTCAGCCGGCTGGTGAGCACGCAACCGGCGGAGCCCGCGCCGACGATCACATAATCAAATCTATCCATGGTCCCTGCGCCTCTAAAGCGAAATGAGTCATGATTGAAGCGGCGCCAGAAGCAGGCGCTCTTCACCTCTCCCGGAGGGAGAGGTGATCGAGCGCGCGGCCAATTCGGTGCACATCATATTAGATATTAGCGCGGCTTGTCGTTGAGTTGAAATTCCAGATGCGCCTGCACCGTCGGCCATTCGGCGGCGGTGATGCTGTAGACGACAGTGTCGCGCAGCGTGCCGTTCGGCGCGATCTGGTGGCTGCGCAGGATGCCATCCTGCTTGGCGCCGAGACGCTCGATGGCGCGGCGGCTCTGGTGGTTGAAGAAATGCGTGCGGAACTCGACCGCGATGCAGTTCAGCGTCTCGAAGGCGTGCCGAAGCAGGAGCAGCTTGCACTGCGTGTTGAGCGGACCGCGCTGCGCGCTCTTGCCGTACCAGGTCGAGCCGATCTCGACGCGGCGGTTGGTGGCATCGATGTTCATGTAGGTGGTCATGCCGACGATGTTGCCGCCGGCGTCGAACACGGTGAAGGGCAGCATCGAGCCGGCGGCCTGCAAGCCGAGGCGGCGGTCGATCTCCTTGCCCATGTTCTCCGGCAGCGGGATCGCGGTGTACCAGAGCTTTGACAGATCGCCGTCCTTGACGGCCTCGACCAGCCCCCCGCGATGCTGATGCGACAGCGGCTCGAGACGGGCGTGCTGTCCACGCAGGGTGATGGGATCAGGCCAGGGCATTGAAATCTCTCTCCGTTGTCATTGCGAGGAGCGAAGCGACGAAGCAATCCAGACTGCCTCTGCGGACGCATTCCTGGATTGCTTCGCTTCGCTCGCAATGACGGTAACTAGCACCGTTCATTTGTTTAGGAAATTGAGAGGCAAACCGCCGCGCGGCCAGTCCATGGCGATCAGCTCGCCCTTGCCCGACAGCGTGATGTAGGCGGTCTTCAGCCCGGGGCCGCCGAAGGCGATGTTGGTGGTGACGCGGTCGCCGGTCGGGACCTGCTCGACCAGCGTGCCGTCGGGCGCAATCACCGAAATGCAGCCGGAGACGAGGGTGGCGACGCAGACATTGCCGTTCGCTTCGACCGCGAGCGAGTCGAACATCTGGTAGCCGCCGAGGCCGCAGATCGGCTTGCCCCGCTCACCGCGATAGATCGCCTCGCGCGGTTTCAGCGTGCCGGGCGCGGAGAGCTCGTAGGCCCACAGCCGGCCGGTCGGCGTCTCCGCGATATAGACGGTGCTCTCGTCCGGCGACAATCCGATACCGTTGGCCGGCAGCACGCCGTGCACGATCTCGACGATCTCGGACATGCCGGGCTTGAGGTAATACATGCCGCCGACATCCATCTCGCGCGCGCGGCGCTTGCCGAGATCGGAGAACCAGAGGCCGCCCTGCCGGTCGAACACGAGATCGTTCGGCCCGCGCAGATCGTGCTCGCCGCATTTGGTCACGACGGTCTCGACCCTGCCGGATTGCAGGTCGACGCGCTGGATCGAGCCGCCGAGATAGTCCCCCGGCTGCGGGCCGGGCATGATCATCTTGCCGGTCGGAATCCAGGAGAAGCCGCCATTGTTACAGATGTAGATCTTGCCGTCGGGGCCAAGCGCCGCGCCGTTCGGGCCGCCCGGGACCTTGGCAACGATCTCCTTGCGGCCGTCGGGGTAGACGCGGGTCAGGCGCTGGCCGCGGATCTCCACCAGCACCACCGAGCCGTCCGGCATCACGACCGGCCCTTCGGGAAATTCGAGGTCGGTGGCGAGAACGCGGACGTTGGACATGTGGGACCCTCCCGGCTGCTTGTTATGGCTTGCACGGGATGTCCGGCACGGGCCCCACACGCAAGATTTGCCTGCGGTTATGACAAAGTCACCAGGGCTTGCCAAGCAAGCGGGACGGTATGCCAGCCTTGCGCTACTCTTTCACTGGTATCCAAATCTCGAAGCCGCCATTGCCGGTGACAGGATCGAATTTCTCGTCGTAGCGCTCGAAATTCGGCGCGTCGGCGGCCTTCAGACCCGAGGCCGGCAGCCATTGATTCCAGATCGTATTCACGGTGCGGCGGATCGAGGCGACGTGCTCGGTGTGGGTGAACACCGCATAGCGCTGCTCGGGGATGCGGATGCGACCGAAGCGGCGCGGCAGGTCGGAGAAGTCGGCGACCTCGACGCCGGCGATGTAGTCGAAATTGCCGGCATCATCGCCGTTGCAGCAGACGCCATAGGCGACATTGCCGACGCGCGCCGGAATATCGGCGACCTCCTGATGGAAGCGGTGCCACAGGCCCGGGATCATGGCGCCGCTGTCGCAGGAGATGCGCTCGGTGGGGCCGGCGACGAGGAACGCTTTCGCGGTCGCAAAACGCCGGGCTTCGAGATGGTCGAGCATGGTGGAGTCCATGAGGATCGGCGCCTGAAGTTTGAGGTGGCTGACGCATGTCGCGGTCCGCACCGCTTCGGGCGTGGTGCCGAAGTGCTCGCGGAACGCGCGGGTGAATGCCTCGTGCGAGCCGTAATCCGCCTCCAGCGCGATGCTGAGGATGTCGGGTGCGCCATTCGCAAGGCTGCGCGCCGCCTCGCTCAGCCGCCGCGCGCGCACGTAGCGCATCGCCGACAGGCCGGTGGCCGCGGCAAACGCACGCACCAGGTGGAACCGCGACACGCCTGATACCGCAGCGATGTCGTCAAGCGTCATCGGCTCGGCCAGGTGGCTCTCGATGTACCAGAGCGCGCGCTGGGCTGGATTCATGACGGTCGGACCTCGTTCGCGAAGCAAAGACCATGATGCGCCGAAGCCCGCCGGCTTCGCTTGATCGGCGTTGCGGTCCTTATCGAGGATAACGCCGGAACAGCCGCTGGCAACGTGCGGGCGTTCGTGTCTACATTCGCATTCGGAGAACCGCTCACGAGAAAGCAGGAGGAACCGCGCCATGAAGATCACCGATGTGCGGGCGCACCATATCCGTGTTCCCTATGACGCCGGTGTCGCGAGCTTCCGCCAGGGCGCCTCCGCCATCACCGCCCTCGACATGGTGATCGTCGAGGTCACGACCGATGCCGGGCTGACCGGCTGGGGCGATGCCTTCGCCTATGTCTGCCCGCGCACCACGCGCAGCGCCGTCGAGGAGATGATCGCGCCGCAGGCCGTCGGCCTGGAGGTTCCTGATGCGGCTGGCATTCCCGCGGCGATGGAGCAGATCCAGCGCAACCTGCATCTGTTCGGCCGCTACGGCATCACCATGTTCGCGATCTCCGGCCTCGATATCGCCTTGTGGGACCTCGCAGCCAAGATCAAGGGTGTGCCGCTGCACCGCCTGCTCGGTGAGATCAGGCGCCCCGCCATTCCCGCCTATGCCAGCCTGCTGCGGATCGGCTCGCCCCACAACATCGCCGGCGAATGCCGGAAGGCGCTCGCGCTCGGCCACGGCGCGATCAAGCTGCATGAGACCACGACGCCGGCGGTGTTCGCCGCGCGCGAGGCGATCGGCCCCGCCATTCCGCTGATGGTCGACATGAACTGCCCGCTGTCGGGCGAACAGGCGATCGCATTCGCGAAAGCCTGCCGCGACGCCCGGCCGATGTTCCTGGAGGAGCCGGTCTGGCCGCCGGAGGATTTTGCCACGCTGGCCGAGGTCCGCAGCAAGGGCGGGCTCGGCATCGCCGCCGGCGAGAATGCCTGCACAGAATATCAATTCCGCCAGATGATGGAGGCGGGCGCGGTCAGCCACGCCCAGCCGTCGGTGATCAAGGTCGGCGGCATCACGGAATTTTTGAAGATCGCGGCGCTGGCCGATCGGCTCGGCGTCAAGATCGTTCCGCATTCCCCGTATTTCGGCCCCGGCCTGCTGGCGACGCTGCACCTGCTCGCGACACGCGAGGACGGGCTGGTCGAGATGTTCTACCTCAAGCGCGAAGCCTGCCTGTGGGGCGGCCGCGCCGATGTCGATGCCACTGGCCATGTCGCGGTGCCCTCGGGACTCGGGCTCGGCTATGAGCCCGATCGCGGTGTGATGGAGCGCTATCGGGTGGCGTGACCGCCACGCTTATTTCGCCGCGTCCTTCGGCGGCACGTCCTGCTTCTTCTTCAGGTCTTCGGCGGTCTTCGCCTGCGCAGCCTGGAGATCGCCGATCGTTTTCTGCAGGCCGGCGAGGCTGGTCTTCAGCGCGTCGATCTGGCGACCCGCCGCATCCAGCTTCTGCTGGTGGTCGAGGTTGAGCTTGGTGATCGTCTTCTGGAGGAAGTCGATATTGCTCTGCAGACAGCCGGTGCGGCGCTCCATGGTCTTCTCGACGGTGCAGATCTCGATGCCGGGCACGTCCTGCGCGCGGAGCGGCGCAACCGCCAGCGTCGCGAGCAGCAACATCGGGAAAAAGATGCCGGCGCTTCGAAGCGGCATGCGGGGTTCCTCGCCAAATGATCACAGCAATGTGCGCCGATTGCGCGCAGCGGCCGAAGGCTACCACACTCGTACCGCATTCTCGCGTTGAGCTTGGCTTGTTCCCTGGGACAGGGAGCATTGGACCGCGCGCGGAGGAAGGGGGCGCTCTTTCGCGGCTTTGATTAGGGGAGATTTTTACAATGGCAACGCGCGATAGACGTCTGGCGGAATTTGACGGCGCCGGCGAACCGCCACCCGGCCTGCCTGTCGAAGTGCTGTGCGAGGATCACAGCGGAACGTACCAACTCCCGTTCGCCTGCCGCTATGTCGGAGGACGCTGGCAGAACCACGAGGCCGGCATCGCGGTCGAGGCGACGGTCATTGGGTGGCGCCTGCCGCGGGTGAAGCACTCCGGCGTCGCCTGACTGCGGCTTGTGTTCCAAAATGCGACGGGGCCGCGCTCCGCCTTAACCAACGGAACGCGGCTCGAACGAATCACGTCCGAATCAGCGGACCGGCCCCGTACGCAGCTGTTCACGGCTAGATGTCGCCACCGGCCCGCGGGGCCACACAATATCTGCGCACGATGAGGGGCCGCCTCGTCGCGGGACGGGCGCCAAAAGTTAACGGCTTCAATGACATGGCTGCCGGGGGGCGGCGCCGCAAGGCCGCGCTCCCAAAACAGGCAGGGCGACGCCGCCCCTGCCTAATATTCGACCTCGAGCTCCTCGATCTCGGCCGGCTCCTCCTTCGCTGCCGCGATCCATTCCTTCATCTCGGGCATGGCCATGATGGTATCGGCATAGGCCCTGAGGCGCGGCTCGAGCTTGACGTCATAGGTGACGAAGCGCGTCACCACTGGCGCGTACATCGCATCCGCCATGGTGCGCCGCGCGCCGAACAGGAACGGGCCGCCCGACTTCTCCAGACAGTCGCGCCAGATGAACCAGACGCGGTCGATGTCGGCCTGCGCGCGCGACCAGATCTTGAAGCCGGGGAAGTGCCCCTTCAGGTTGACCGGCAGCGAGGCGCGCAGCGTGGTGAAGCCGGAATGGATTTCACCGCAAATCGAGCGGCAATGGGCGCGCTGAAGACGATCATCCGGCAACAACCCGGCATCGGGCATGACCTCGTTGAGATATTCGGCGATCGCCAGCGTATCCCAGACCACCGCGCCCTCGTGCCGCAGGCACGGCACCAGGATCGACGACGAGAGCAGCAGGATCTCCGCGCGCGCCGACGCATCGTCCGGCGCGGTCACAACTTCCTCGAAGTCGAGCCCGGAAAATTTCGTCAGCAGCCAGCCACGCAGCGACCAGGACGAGTAGTTCTTGCTGCTGATGGTCAGTGTCGCTTTCGCCATATGGCCCCTTCCCTCACGCCTTTGACCCGCACCCCGCTCGGCCGCGGACTGCTCATTCGCTGAGCTTCCCGGTGTCCTCACTCCACTTCCGGAGCAAGCGATGTGCCAATTTTGCGGGCGGCCCTGCTCCCGTCTGGCTTCGATATTGCATGACGACAGCGGGACAGGGTGGGCGTTTCAGTATGATGTCGATGTATTATCAAGCCTTTCAGAACCATATGGATCTGACGGCGCCGTGGCGGGCGGGCGCCTCGTCCGCGCTGAAATTCCTCAATCTGGCGCCCCAGGGCATGTCGCACCAGGTGGTCGGCCGGCTCTCGGCGGCGCTGGAGCTGATCTCGCGCTCCACCCTCACCTATGACCGCCCGGCCTACGGCATCGACGGCGTGATGGTCGGCAACCGCGAGGTCGCCGTCCGCGAGGAGATCGCCTACGCGACGCCGTTCGGCTCGCTGCTGCACTTCAAGAAAGACGACGTGGGCGAGCAGCCGCGCATGCTGCTGGTGGCGCCGATGTCCGGCCATTTCGCGACGCTCCTGCGCGGCACCGTGCAGACGCTGCTCCAGGACCACGACGTCTACATCACCGACTGGCACAATCCGCGCGACATTCCGCGCAGCGAAGGCCGCTTCGGGCTCGACGACTACACCGAGCATCTCATCGACTTCCTGGGACAGCTCGGGCCGCGCCCACACATGGTCGCGATCTGCCAGCCCTCGGTCTCGGCGCTCGCGGCCGCCGCGATCATGTGCGAGGACAATCATCCGTCCCGACCGGCGACGCTGACGCTGATGGCAGGTCCGATCGACACCCGGATACAGCCGACCAAGGTCAACGAGTTCGCCAAGAGCAAGCCGATCGAGTGGTTCGAGCGCAACCTGATCAACTATGTTCCGGTGCAGTGCCGCGGCGCGCTGCGCAAGGTCTATCCCGGCTTCGTGCAGCTCACCGCGTTCGTCTCGATGAATCTCGAGCGTCACATCAAGCAGCATCTCGACCTCGCCAACCACATCGCCAAGGGCGAGAAGGAGAAGGCGGCAACCATCAAGACCTTCTACGACGAATATTTCGCCGTGATGGATTTGCCTGCGGAGTTCTACATCGAGACCGTTCGCGACGTGTTCCAGGAGCACCTCCTGCCGCAAGGCAAGCTGATGCATCGCGGCCGTCCCGTGAACACCAGGGCCGTCAGCCGCATGGGGCTGATGACGGTCGAGGGCGAGAAGGACGACATCTGCTCGATCGGCCAGACGCTCGCGGCGCAGGACCTCTGCACCGGCGTGCGCGCCTATCGCCGCGTCCACCACATGCAGGCCGGCGTCGGCCATTACGGCGTGTTCTCGGGCAAGCGCTGGAACAACGAGATCTATCCGCTGCTGCGGGATTTCGTGCACGTGAATTCGTGACGGTCATCTCTGTCCAAACGACGACCGGCCAAGGGAAACGGCACGCGCCTCGTGCTCTTGCGCGAGCAACTCTTTCGCTTCCAGGAGCTCCGGAAGATCTCGCTCCGCCTCGAATTCGGCGATGATGGGAGCGAGCAGTTCAGACATCGCACCCGCTCGGCCGTTTGACTTGCACAGGCGTGCAAGCTCAAGCGCGCTACGCAGCTCGAAGGTCTTCGTCTGCTGGCGTCGCGCGATGTCCAGCGCTCGCCTGAGATCGTCTTCGGCACCGCTCGACGAACCATGGCGCGACAAAAGTTTGCCGCGGACACGATGCAGTTCGGCATCGAGCCAATGCTGACCGGACTGTCCGGACCGGGCGATCAGTTCGTTCAGGATTTCCAGCCCGGTCTCGACCTGGCCGACCTCTGCATTCGCCACCGCGACATGCATCCCCCAAAACGGTTCGCAGAGGTAGCAATCGTTCTCGTGCAGCAAGGTCCAGCCCTGACGCATGTCCGCCAGCCCGGCCATCCGATCGCCGGCACGCCACTTGGCCAGGCCATTCAGGTAGGTGCCCGCGGCAACGTACAGCGGCATGGTGTGGTCGCGCGCGAGACCGAGCGCCAGGATCGTCTCCGTTTGCTGCAACATGCCCCCGCATACCCCGTCGAACACGGCGCGATGAACCAGCGCATTGGCCTGGGACAGCGCCCGCTTTTCTCCCGAAGACCCCACCGCTTCGGCAGCGAGCTTGCGCGCGCGAGCGATGATACCGAGCGGCCAGAGGACCAGGGCAAGGAATCTCATGATCACGAACGGCAGATCCAGCGCCGAAGCCCTGAACGTCGCAGGATCCGGTTCGGCACCATAGATCGCCAGCGCCTGCTCGAGATGCGTTCGCGCGCTCACGTAATCGCCGGAAAACCAGCAGGTGACGCCGCCGGTCCAATGGGCGACGACGGCGGCCACCGGCGAGTCCGGTCGTCGGTGCGCGGCGCTCCTGATGGCATCCGCCAGCTCCCGCATCGGAGCGAGTTCGCCGTGTGTCAGGCAGGCATTGAAGAGCCCCGAATGGATCGGCGCAAGTTCAACGGGATCATCGATGTCGGCTGCGAACTGGCGCGCACGCGTCCACGCCGCGACCGTTTCAGGTGCGCTGTGCCCGAGGCTGCCCCGCAAGGCACGGCCATATGAGATTTGAAGATGCAGCCTGCTGATCATCCGGCGGGGATCGTCAGGCAACTCGTCGGCGGTCGCAATGGCCTTGCCGAGATGTGCGATCGCCTCGGAATAGGCAGAGCGTTTCAGCGCCTGCTGGCCCGCCTTGCGCCACCATTCGAGGGCGACCTCGCTCAGCCCCGCTTCGGTGAAGTGGTGCGCGAGAACCTCCGGCTCGGTCTCGGCGACGACTGGAAACTTCTCGCGCAGCACATCGCCAATTCGCGTGTGAAGCAGCTGCCGTTTGCTCTTGAGCAGGCTCTCGTAGGCCGCTTCCTGAACGAGGGCGTGCTTGAAACTATAGTTCGCTTCCGGCGGAGCCCCGCGACGCAACAGCAGTTCGGCCTCTTCAAGCTGTGCCAGCGCATTGGTCAGCGTCAGATCATCGCGTCCCGCCACGTATTTCAGCAGCGCGTAAGAGAAGTCGCGCCCGATGGCGGCGCCTATCTGCGCCACCTCCTTGACCGGAGCGAGCCGGTCGAGCCGCGCCATCAGCGAATCCTGCAGCGTCGCGGGAATGGCAAGCGGCGGGAGCGGACTACTCAGGCGATAGCGCCCGGCATCCTCGACGAGCAGGCCGGACTCCAGCACCATCTTGGTCAACTCCTCGACGAACAGCGGCACGCCATCGGTCTTGTCGATGATCTGCTTCATCATCTCGCGCGGCAGCTGGCGACCGACGACCACCTGTTCGACCAGCGCGCGTGTGTCCTGCCGATCGAGCCGGTCGAGTCGCAACAGTCCGACATTGGCAAGGCCCGACCAGGAAGGCTCGAACTCCGGCCGGGATGTCATGAGCACGAGGATCGGCAATGCCCTGATCCGATCGACCGCGAGATCGAACAGTTCGAGTGTGGTGGCATCTGCCCAATGCAAATCCTCGCAGATGATCAGCAGAGGCTGATCTCGCGCCAACCCCTCGAGCTGATCGAGAAGGGCGGCAAATGTCTGTCGCCGCTGCTGCGCCGGGCTCAAGCCAAGGGGCGGGCAATGGTCGCCGGTTGGAATCGAGAGCAGAGCCGCAATGAGCGGCGTTGCCCGGGCGACCTGCTGGGTTCCAAGCGCCAGCATTGCCTCGAGCCTGTCGAGCTTTTGTTCTGGCGTGTCCTGCGGGCGGATTCCGGCGGCGCGCTCGAGCTGCGCGACAAAGGGATGCAGCGCAGTGTTGGTATGGTAAGGCGAACACTGATACCGCACCCGACGGTGCACCCCCAACGAGGGACTTTCGGACAGCGTTGCGACAATGCGCGACTTGCCGATGCCCGCTTCGCCGGAAATCAATACAATCTGGCCCTGGCCCCGCCATGCCTCCCGCTGGCGCGAGAGAATGAATTCGATCTCGTCCTTGCGGCCGACAAAGCCGATCGAGCGCGCGGCGCGGACCGCCTCGAAGCGGCTCTCGGATGCGGTCGCTCCTTCCACCGCCCACACCGCGATGGGTTCGCCTATCCCCTTGACTTCGCGGCGGCCGAGATTGCGGAAGGTGAAGAGATCCCCAAGCAGCCGGCGCGTCGACGATGCAACGACGACCACTCCCGGTTCCGCAAGGCTCTGAAGCCGCGCAGCGAGGTTTGGCGTATCGCCGACGGTTGCGTGCTCCTCCGACGCATCTCCGCTGATGAGGTCGCCAACCACCACAAGCCCGGTCGCAATTGCGATCCGCAGCTCAACCTTTTCGCCCGCGCCTGTCCTGAGCTGGCGAACCGCGGAGATGACGTCGAGGCCCGCTCGCACTGCGCGCTCCGCATCGTCTTCGTGGGCGCGCGGATAGCCAAAATAGACGAGTATCCCGTCACCGACGAACCTGGCTATCCTGCCGTCATAAGCAGCAATGACGCGCGCGCATGCGGCGCGGTAGGCCCGGATCACTTCCCACATATCCTCGGGATCGAGGCGCGCGGAGAGCGCAGTCGAGCCGACCAGATCGCAAAACATCACGGTGAGGTGGCGCCGCTCGGCGTCATGACGAGGAGCCGGCGATGCGATCAACGCGGCTGGATCGAGCTCGGCAATGGCACGCAGCATCTTGCGGCGATGACCGAGCAGGACTCCGAGCTTTTCAAAGTCTTCGTCCATCAGCTCGGGGAGGACGCCCACATCGATCCCATTTTGGGCAAAACGCTCTGCGTATTGCCCAAGCCCCAATTTCTCGAGCCACTCCGCAATCTGCATTGGCTCCACCGATCGTGTGGCTGGCGGTTAGCAGAATTTTGGACCACGGCGCGGGAACAATATCCCAACGCCGCCGTGATGGCACGTCTTGTTTGTTGTGCGAGAATTTAGGTTACTCGGTACCGGTACGGTTTCGACCAGGACAGTGCTCGATGCGAACGGCTGCGCTACCAAAATCGCTGACGCGCCGCGTTGCTCGGCAGAGGTTGCGAAGAGCCTCACGACTCGTTCCGGGCTCGAAGCCGAACCGAGGCTGCGGCTATCGTTCACATACAATTTCGAGCGGACGTTTTCGTGAGCGGACCTCCTTCATCCCTCGTTCGTGGGCGCGTCGTGGCTGCGAGCCATCGTGCCCGCCGCAACTTGAAGCGAAGAACCAACCACCCAGCAGCCGGCGACAAAGCCTATCAGGCCGTTCGGCAGATTTTGATCAAGGACAAGGATGCTGACCGACAGAGTTGCGGCAACCGCCGCGCCGAACGTTCCGGCGGCACTCATGATCTCAGCCGGCTCGGAGCCGTTCCATTCTTCCGAGATGCTCGATGTCGGCTTGCGTGCGACATTTCCGGACAAGTCAATTCCGACATAATAACTGAGAGCGCCGTAGAGCATTGTCAGGAGCACGATCCAGCCGCTTTCGAACAGTTCGCCCTTCTGACGCAGCAGGGCTGCACCCACATAGAGGCCGCAAGAGGCTCCAACGGCCGCCAGCCCGATTCTTTCGAGAACATGGGCCGACTTGATCAGACTCGAGCGGGCGATCCGAAGACCGCCGACGTGCCTTCTTAGGGAAAAGGCGCTGGAAATTGCGCTACTTATCTTCATTGGGGGCTCCTTCTGAGTAATTGGCAGCCTCTTGCCGACCCCAAATAGAAGCTGCCGGGACGCGTTTCTCGATGCCCTTGATTCCAATTTCTGAAAGATCTGTGCTGAGTGATGGGGCTGGCTTGCTCGTGAGCAAGACGAGGAGCCAATCCAAAGCTGCGAGCACGCGGCTGCGCAGTCATTGCAACTCACCCGCGTCGTCAATTAAATCCGGGTGCGGCAATTTCTTGCGACAAGTGTTAGTTCAAATTGTAAGGGACCGACTATGAAGCGGTTCACAGACCGGCGCTTCCTGTCGCTCCATGCGGTCACGATTTCCGGAGGACGCGTGGAACTCGCGGTCAGACCGACCACTCCTCACCCCACACCTGCACCACGTGGCCAGGCGAGACTTCGCGATATTGCCGCACCGGCGGCTGGTAATCCGGTGCGCGCACCGGGCTTCTGATCTCGTCGTTGGAGGCTTCACGCTTCGTGCCGCGACGCGACGGATCGGGCACCGGCACGGCGGCCATCAGCTTTTTCGTGTAAGGATGCTGCGCATTGCCGAACACGGCAGCGCGCGGGCCGATCTCGACGATCTCGCCGAGATACATCACCGCGACCCGGTGGCTCATCCGCTCGACCACCGCGATGTCGTGGGAGATGAAGAGATAGGCAAGGCCCATGCTGGCCTGAAGGTCGAGCATCAGATTGACGACCTGCGCCTTGACCGAAACGTCGAGCGCGGACACCGCTTCGTCGGCGACGATCAGCTTCGGCCCGAGCGCGAGCGCGCGCGCGATGCAGATGCGCTGGCGCTGGCCGCCGGAGAATTCATGAGGGAAACGCGTGGCCGTGTCGGCCGCAAGTCCGACACGCACGAGCAGGTCGGCGACCTTGTCCCGCGCCTGCGCGGCAGTGGCGAGCCCGTTGGCGAGCAGCGGCGCGGCGATCGCCGCGCCCACCGACATGCGCGGATTGAGGCTCGCGAACGGATCCTGAAACACGATCTGCATATGCTTGCGGAAGTCCCGCAAGGTGCGGCCGCTCATCGCCAGCACGTCCTGGCCGTCGATCAGGACGGTGCCGCTGTCGGGCTCCGTCAACTTGAGGATGGAGCGGCCCGTGGTCGACTTTCCGCAACCGGACTCGCCGACCAGCGCCAGCGTCTCGCCGGCGCGCAGGGTGAAGGAGACGTTCTCGACGGCGTGCACGCGGCCGGAGACCTTTCCGAACAGTCCCGAGCGGATCGGAAAGCGCGTGGTGAGGCCTGAGACTTCCAGCAGCGGCCGCTCGGCGATCGAGACCGTATCGGGGGTCTCCATCGGCTCGTCCGAGGTGCCGGTCACCTTGTCGACGATTGGGAAACGCATCGGCCGCGGCCGTCCGTTCATCGAACCGAGCCGCGGCACGGCAGCAAGCAGCGCGCGCGTATAGGGATGCGAGGGCGCGGCGAAGATGCGCGAGGTGGCGTCCGTCTCCACCGCCTGCCCGCCATACATCACCACGGTGCGATCAGCGATCTCGGCGACCACACCCATGTCGTGGGTGATGAAGAGGATCGACATCTCCTCCTCCTGCTGAAGCTCCTTCAGCAGTTCGAGGATCTGCGCCTGGATGGTGACATCGAGCGCCGTGGTCGGCTCGTCGGCGATCAGAAGCTTCGGCTTGCAGGCGAGCGCCATCGCGATCATCACGCGCTGGCGCATGCCGCCGGAGAAGCGGTGCGGATGCTCGTGGAAGCGCGATTTCGCCGCGGGGATGCGGACGCGATCGAGCAGACGGATAGTCTCCGCCTCCGCCGCCGCCCGCGACAGGCCGCGATGCTGGATCAGCGCCTCCGCGATCTGGAAGCCGATCGTGAGCACGGGATTGAGGCTCGTCATCGGCTCCTGGAAGATCATGGCAACGTCGTTGCCGCGGACGTCCTTCATGCTTGCTTCCGGCAGCGTCAGGAGATCGCGCCCGGCGAGCCCGACGCTGCCCTCGACGCGGCCGATCTCTTTCGGAACGAGCCGCAGGATCGAGAGCGCGGTGACGCTCTTGCCCGACCCGGACTCGCCGACGATCGCCACGGTTTCTTGTGGCGCGATGTCGAACGAGACGTTGCGGACGACGGGAAGGACGTGGTCAGCCCGGCGACCGACAGCACCGGCAGCACCGGCGCCTGTGCTTCGGCAGCAATCTGGTCGGATGCGTTTGCGCCGATGCTCATGCGAAAACCCTAGCCTGCCGCGGAGAAGGTGTGCTCCCTCCCCGCTCGCGGGGGAGGGTTGGGGAGAGGGTGCTTCGACAATCGAGAACCCCCAAGAGGAGAGAGCCCTCACCCGCGCCTTCGGCGCGACCTCTCCCGCTTGCGGGAGAGGTGTGCTGAGCGCGTGGCTGCACCGATGCTCTCATGACCATCGAGCCCTCAGTATCCACGGCTGCGATCGACCAGCCCCGGCAAGGACTCGCCGCGGCGGTGTCGCGCGATGGTATCGAGCACGTAGTCGACCGCCGTTTCCGGCTTTGTCGTGCTGGCGATGTGCGGCGTCAGGAGAATGCGCGGATGAGTCCAGAACGGATGGCCCGCCGGCACCGGCTCGGGCTCGGCGACGTCAAGCACTGCAGCCGACAGCACACCGCTGTCCAGCGCCGCGAGGAGGTCCGCCTCGACCAGATGCCCGCCCCGCCCCACATTGAGCAGCCGCGCACCGCGCGGCAAGCGCGCGAACAGCTTTGCGTTGAGGATGCCGCGCGTCTCCGAGGTCAGCGGCAGCAGGCAGACCAGAATGTCGGCTTGCCCCAGGAACTCCGGCAAGGCGTCCGCGCCCGCATAACAAGTGACGCCGTCGATCTCCCGCGGCGAGCGGTTCCAGCCGGAAAGCGAGAAGCCGAACGATTTGATCCGTTCGAGCACCGCCTGACCGAGCAGGCCGAGTCCCATTATGCCGACACGCCGCTCGCTCGTGTACGTCGCCGGAAGCTCGCGCCAGACCTGATCGCGCTGCTGGGCGATGAACTGCACGAGATCGCGATGCAGCGCCAGCACCGACATGCAGGCATATTCGACCATGCGATCGGTGATGCCGGGCTCCATCATGCGGACCAGCGGAACATGCGGCGGCAACTTGGTGATGTCGAACTGGTCGACGCCGGCACCGACCGAGAAAACCAGCTCGAGATTGGGGAACGTCGCCGCGATATCGTCCGGCGGCACCCAGGTCACGAGATAGCGCACCTCCGCCGGATCGCCGATGTCGGGCCAGAGCCGGAACGGCATGTCGGGGGCGCGCTCCGCGAAGAAGCGGGCCCACTCCGCGCCGCGCACCATGTTGGCCTTGTAGAGAACCGTCATGTCACGGGCATCCTCAGAACGGGCTGACCGGCGCGAGCCGGCGGCCGTCGATCATGCGCTTGTGGCTATAGGCGGCGGGATCGACCAGCGGCATCGAGCCGGTCACGATATCGGCGGCGAGCTTGCCGGCTGCAGGGCCGATGCCAAAGCCGTGGCCGGAGAAGCCGGTGGCCAGGAAGAAGCCCGGCAGCGCATCGACCGGCGAGATCACCGGAATCGTATCCGGCGTACAGTCGATCGTGCCGCCCCAGGCTTCCGCGATCTCGATGTCCTTCAGCTCCGGGTTCGACTTGATCAGCGAAGCGAGCGCCGCATTGACCAGCGACATGTCGGGCGCGGGATCACGCACGCGCTCGGCCTCGAACGGCGACGGCTTGTCGAAGCTCCAGCTCGTGCCGCGCATGAGCTGGTCGAAGAACGACTTGCCGAACGACAGCTTCAATCCGTTCTTGCGATGCTGGTAGGTCGGCCAGAAGGTCCGTGCGTAGCGGAACAGGTCGGGCGACAGCTCGACCGTGCCGCGGTTGCGCAGCGCCAGCGTGAAGCCGCCGTCGAGCCGGCGGCGGATACAGTAGAAGTCGGTGCCGAGCGCGCCCGAGGTGATCTCCGGCGCCGGCGTGGTCCGGCAGGCGGTCGCGTTGACGAGACCGATCGGCAGCTCGATGCCGTGGCGCCGGCAGAACAGCGACGACCATGCGCCGCCCGCCAGCAGCACGGATTGGGTGCGAATGGTGCCCTTCTCGGTGACCACGGCACTGACCCTACCGCCTGTCGTCTCCAGCCCGCGCGCGGCGCAGCCCTGGTGAATGGTCACGCCCTGCTTGCGCGCGGCGGTGGCGAGCGCGGGTACGGCCATTGACGGCTCGGCGCGGCCATCGCTCGGCGTGTGCAGACCGCCCACCCATTTGTCGGCATTGCCCGGCAAGCGCTCGGCGACTTCGGCCGGCGTCAGCACTGTGGAGTGCACCTGCTGCTCGCGCGCGATCGCGGCCCACCGCTCCCAGCCGGCGAGCTCGTCCTTGCTCTTGGTGAGGAACAAGACGCCGGTGCGGCGGAAGCCGGCGTCGACGCCGGCATCGTTCTGCATGTCCTCCCACAGCCGCAGCGCCTCGCGCGCGAGCGGAATCTCCTCGCGGGCGCGGCCCTGCTGGCGGCACCAGCCCCAGTTGCGGCTCGACTGCTCGCCGCCGAGATGGCCTTTCTCGACGAGGGCGACGGATTGGCCCTTCTTCGCCAGATGATAGGCCGCGGACACCCCGATGACGCCGCCGCCGATGACGACGACGTCGGCCTGCGCCGGCAGGCGTTCGTCGCTGTTTATACGGTTGAGCGGCGGGGACATGGGGAACTCCTGGCATTCAGTTCGGTCGAGCTCTTGCTCGTCATGGGACGTTCATTCGTGGATCGAGCGCATCGCGCAGCCCGTCGCCGAGAAAGTTGAAGCTGGTCACCGCGAGCGTGATCGCGACACCCGGCACGATCGCGAGCCACGGCGCGCTGGTAAGATAGATCTGCGCGTTGTTGAGCATGTTGCCCCAGCTCGCGGCCGGCGGCTGGATGCCGAAACCGAGGTAGCTGACATAGGATTCGAGCAGGATCGCCTTGGCGACGTTCAGCGTCGCGGCCACCACGATCGGCGCGATCGCATTGGGCACGAGCTCGCGAAACATGATCCGCAGGTTCGACGACCCGAAGGCCAGCGCGGCGACCGCGAATTCACGTTCGCGCAGCGACCGCACCTGGGCTTCGACGACGCGGGCAACGGCCATCCAGGCGGTGGCCGCGATCAGCACGGTGGTGGTGACGAGGCCGGGCTCGGTGAGCGCCGCGAGCGCAAGCAGCAGGAATATCGTCGGAAAGCACAGCACGGCGTCGACGAGCCGCATCAGGACCGCACCGACGGCGCCCCCATGGAAGCCGGCGAAGGCGCCAACCACGATGCCGATCGCCATCGCCATCACCATGGCGACGATGCCGATCGAGAGCGAGACGCGCCCGCCCATCATCAACCGCGCCAGCACGTCGCGGCCGAGCTCGTCGGTGCCGAGGATATGCGCGCCCGACAGCGGCGGCGCGAACCGCTTCATGATGTCGATATAGGTGTCGTCGAACGGCAGGAGATAGGGCCCCAATGCCGAGCCGAGAAGGAGGACGAGAATGATCAGCGCACCCGCAAGCGCAAGACGGTGGCGGCAGAAGCGCCGCCACGCGGCCTGACCGGGCGTGCGCTGGACAGTGGAGAGAGTCGCAGTCGCCATCGGCTAGCCCACCCGGATACGCGGATCGACGACGGCATAGAGGATGTCGGCCAGCAGCGAGCCGATCAGCACCATGGTCGCCGAAAACATCAGGATGCCCATCACCACGGGATAGTCGCGGTAGCCGATGGAATCGAGGAAGAGACGCCCCATGCCGGGCCAGGTGAACACGGTCTCGGCCACCAGCGCACCGCCCAGCAGTGTCGGGAACTGCAGGCCGGCCACCGTGATGATCGGCAGCAGCGCGTTGCGCAACGCGTGCACGGTGAGGATGCGCCATTCCGGCATGCCCTTGGCGCGCGCGGTGCGGATGTAGTCCTGGTTGATGACCTCGAGCATCGAGGAGCGCATGAAGCGCCCCCACATCGCGGTCTCGACCAGCGCCAGCACCATGGCCGGCGCAATCAGATGATGCAGCAGGTCGAGGAAGGAGCCGTCGCCGATGGTCTGCCGGTTGCCGGCCGGGAGCCAGCCGAGCTTCACCGAGAACACGTAGATGGTGACGAGGCCGAACCAGAAGGTCGGAATCGACAGCGCGATCATGGCGCCGACGGTGGCGAGCGTATCGAACACCGAGTAGCGGCGCAGCGCGCCAAGGATGCCGATCCAGCAGCCGAGCAGCACCGCGATGATGGTTGCCGTCGCCATCAGCTCCAGCGTCGCGCCGAGATGCGAGGAGATCACCGCCAGCACGGCCTCGCCGTCGCGATAGGACTTGCCCCAATCGCCTTTCAGCATGCGGCCGAACCAGTCGAGGTACTGGATCGGCAGCGGACGGTCGAGGCCAAGCTGCTTCGTGACGCGGTCGAGGTCCTCCTGCGTCATCTGGCCGGAGACGGCAAACTGCGAGAGCGGGCCGCCCGGTGCGAGATGCAGAATGGCAAAGCCGATCGCCGAAACGATCACGAGCAGCATGATCGCCTGCGCCAGGCGATTGGCGACATAGCGGGCCATCTCAGGCGATCCAGCCGGCCTGAGACATCAGGCCCAATACCATTCGCGCATGTTCCAGCTGTTGATCGACATGTTGATGTTGGGACGGAAGCCTTGCAGCCCCTCTTTGATGCCCTCGGCGATGAAGCTCTGGAACAGCGGCAGGATCGCAAGGTCGTTGCGGATGAGCTTTTGCAGCTCGCCATAGGTCGCCTTGCGCTGCGCCAGGTCGAATTGCTTGGCGCCTTCGGAGAGCAGCCGGTCGGCCTCCGCGTTCTGGTATTGATAGGTGTTGTAGCCGCGGCCGCCCTTGGCGGGAATGGCACCGGAGCCGAACCGCGGCGTCACGTCGGGGTCAGAGCCCAGCATGAAGTTCACGCCGACGATCACCGAATTGAACTTCGATTGCTGCCAGAAGTCGCCCCAGATCACGGCCGCCGGCATGTTGTTGACGCGCATCGTGGCGCCGATCGCCCGCCAGTCCTGGATCAGGAGTTGCTGGCACTGCTCGCGCACGGCACTGCCCGCGGTCGTCGAGTTGGTGAATTCGAGCTTGACGCCGCCCTTCTCGCGAATGCCGCTGGAGCCGCGCAACCAGCCGGCGGCGTCGAGCAGCGCGTTGGCCTTGGCAGGATCGTATTTGTGCTGCGGCAGCCCTTGCTGGAACGACCACGCCTGCTGCGGCACAAAACTCTCGGTCTGCGTCGGCAGGCCGTAATAGAGCGCATCGATGATCGCCTGCTTGTTGATGCCGAGATAGAGCGCCTCGCGCACGGCGCGATCGGCGAAGGGACCGAACTCCAAATTGGGCGCGATATGCTCCACCGAGGAGGTCGAGGAGACGAAGATCTTGCGGCCTTTGAGCGTCTTCGCCTCCTGCACGAAGTTCGGCAGGATGCCCGCAAGGCCCGTATAGTCGATCTGTCCGGTGCGGAACTGGGTGTAGAGCACGGTGAGATCGGGAATGTACTTGAAGACCACGCGTTCGACGTACGGCCCCTTGCCGTGATAGCCGGTGTGGGCATTCAACTGGATATGATCGCCGGGCACGCGCTCACCCCAGCGGAACGGGCCGGTCCCAACCGGCGCGTTGTGGAATGGCGAAGCGTTCGGATCGGACGCCTTCTCGAGGATGTGCTTGGGCACGATGAAGGTGAACGACGCCAGGATCGACATGTAGGGCGAATAGGGCGCTTCCATCCGCCAATGGATCTCGTCGGGCGCCACGACGGTGATGTCCTTGACCAGGCTATGGCCGACCCGGCTCCGCGCGCGGAAAGCGGGATTGTTGATCAGCTCGATGGAGAATTTGACGTCCTCCGCCGTGAACGGCGTGCCGTCGTGCCACTTCACGTCGCTGCGGAGCTTGATCTTCCAGGTCAGGCCGTCGGCCGACAGGCCGCCATTCTCGAGGGTCGGGACTTCGCGGGCGAGGTCGGGAACGAAATTGCCGTCGGGATCGATGTACCAGAGGGGCGAAAACACCTGCCACCAGATGCCCTGATCGACCTCGATGCCCGGCATCAAGGGATGGAAGACGGTCGGCTCTTGCGACAGCGCCGCGATCACCTGGCCGCGTGGTTTGTCCGGCGGGCTGGTCGGGCGCTCGGTCTGCGCGAAAGCGCTGCGTGCGAGACTCCATCCCGCCGCGGCACCGGCGCCCAGCTGGAAGAACTGACGGCGATTCGGAACACCGAGATGCACTGCCCCAACGCCGAACTTGCCGGTGTCGTCTGCCATGACCCACTCTCCTTGTCGCACGCGGCACCGTCTCCCGCGCCCCCGAGACCCCGGCAAGGGACAAGGAGTGGGCTTTAGTGCTTCTAAATTTTTCAATCAAAAGTTCATCATGACTAAATACAGCTGTCAATCACATTGCTAGGATGCGCGACCTTTTCACTGTGACTGAACCTCGGATCGATGCGATCGCGAGGTGAGACGATGCATGGGAGAGCGACATGGGCGGTCGCGGCGATACGAACGGCAGCAAGGACGCTCCGGCAGTGGAGGGCGACGACGCGGTCGACCAACGCCTCGGCGAGACCGTGCGGCTGCTGCGCCAGCGCGCCGGGCTCTCGATCCAGGACGTCGCCAATAAGACTGGCCTCTCCAACGGCATGATCAGCCAGCTCGAACGCGCGCGCGCCATGCCGTCGATCCGCACCCTGCGCCTGCTCAGCATCGCGCTCGACGTGCCGATCTCCTACTTCTTCGAGGCCAGCGATCCCGGCGACGTGCAGCGCTACATCGTGCGCAAGAACGCCAGGCGCCTGCTGCGGCTCACCGCCAGCGGCGTCGTCAAGGAAGCGCTCACCCCGGACGGCAAGGGCCAGCTCGAGCTCTACGAACTCACGCTCAATCCCGGAGCGTCCTCGGGCACAGACTTCCTGCAGCACACCGGGGAGAAGGCCGGCTACATCCTGTCGGGCAGCCTGCGGCTGTGGCTCGACAACCAGGCCCATCTGCTCGAGGTCGGCGACAGTTTCCGCTTCCCGAGCACCGTGCCGCACATGTTCGACAACCCGACCCATCAGGTGGCGCGCGCAATCTGGGTGACGACGCTGCTTCAAACCGATTCGCCGGCAGGTTGAGGCAGGCGCACTGTTCCCGGCGCCCCCGGGGGCGCAAATTGACCCTCGACGGAGAGTTGGGCAGTCTGTAGCTCACATGAGGCGGGGCTCGTTGACGACGCGGCGGGCGGTCCGCGGCTGACGTCTTTGGTGTGAGACATGAAACTCAGGGGGCTTCTGACACTCGCGATGGCCGTGCAGGTCGTCGTGACCGCCGCAGCCCTCCTCGCCTCCTATGCCGTGACCGGAAAAGCTGGCGGCTTCGGCACGCCCGAGATCATTGCCCTCTTCGCAAGTGCCTCCATTGCTGCGCTGATCGCGCGACTGTGCGTGCGTTCGATCGAGACGACGCAGCACACGCAGACTGCCGCAGCCCTGGCGGATCAGACCAAAGCCATCGCCGAGAGTGCGCAGATGACGCAAGCCATCATCAAGACTGCGCTCGACGCCTTCATCCAGACCGATGAGCGCGGCATCGTCCTGGAGTGGAGCTTTCAGGCCGAGGCCCTGACCGGTTGGTCGCGACAGGAAGCGCTCGGCGGGGACGTCGTCGACCTCCTCGTCGCCGAGCCGCTCCGCGACGGCTTCCGGCAACGCATGATGCGGTTGCTGCCCGAACTGGCGCATGCGCCGATCGGCATCCGCTTCGAGACGAGCCTGCTGCACAGGAACGGCGACGCGATCCTGATCGAGGCATCCAGCACGGCGCTGCGTCTCGGCGGACGCCAGATCATCAACACCTTCGTCAAGGACGTCACGCAGAAACGGGCCGCCGAGGAGCAGCTGATCCAGGCCCAGAAGATGGAGGCGGTCGGACAGCTCACCGGCGGCATCGCGCACGAATTCAACAACATGCTCACGGTGATCACCGGCACGATCGAGATCCTCGCCGATGCCGTGAAGGACAACCCGCCGCTTGCGACCATCACCAAGCTGATCAGCGAGGCCGCCGATCGCGGCGCCACGCTGACATCGAGCCTGTTGTCCTTTGCCCGCAAGCAGGCGCTCCAGCCGGCCGAGATCGACGTCAACGAGCTGCTCGAGGAGCTGTCCAAGCTGCTGCTGGCGACCTTCGACAAGAAGATCGAGATCGTGACGAAGCTGGACACCAATGTCTGGCTGGCTTGCGCCGATCGCGGTCAATTGAGCTCGGCGCTGCTCAACCTCGCCATCAACGCCCGCGACGCCATGCTGGGCGGCGGCAGGCTGACGCTGACGGCGCGCAACGTGGTGTTCGGCGTGCGCGAGGCCGTCGCGGTCGGCGCCGGCTATGCCGGCGACTATGTCCAGATCGAGATCGCCGACAACGGAACGGGCATTCCGCGGGCCATTCTCGAACGCATCTTCGATCCGTTCTTCTCGACCAAGGAGGTCGGCAAGGGCACGGGGCTTGGGCTCAGCATGGTGTTCGGCTTCGTCAAGCAGTCGGGCGGCGGCATCAAGGTCGCCTCCGAGGAAGGCCGCGGCACGACATTCACGATCTGCCTGCCGAAGGCCGAGACCAGCACGCTTCGCCCGGCCGGCTACGACGAGCGCAAGATCGTGGGAGGACACGAAACCATCCTCTGCGTCGAGGACGACCGCGACGTCCGCCACTACGTCACGGTGCAGCTCGAGAGCCTCGGCTACAAGGTCATCCCCGCCGCCAACGCCACCGAAGCGCTCGCCGTCGCCGCGGAGGGCAAGGCGTTCGACCTGCTGTTCACCGACATCGTGATGGCCGGCGGCATCAACGGGCGCGAGCTCGCCAAGCAGATGGTGGCCGCGCGGCCGTCGCTGAGGGTGCTGTTCACCTCGGGCTACGCCCATGACTCGCACACGCAGGCCCGCGCCACGATGGGCGCACCGCTGCTGACGAAGCCGTACCGGAGGGCCGAGCTCGCCCGCATGCTGCGCCGCTCGCTCAACACCGCCGTCGATTCGGCGGGCGACGCGATCCCGACGCCCTATTCGGTGCAGGCGGACGTCGAGGCCTTTTTGCGCCGGCAGGCGGCTGAAGACGGCGGCACCGCGCGATCGCGAAAGTAGCCGGGCCTAGCTCATCCTCCGCCGCAGCGTCGCCGACGGCGTCTCGCCGAATTTTTCGCGGTAGGCACCGGCCATGCGACCGAGGTGCGTGAAGCCGAGATCGAAGGCGATCTCAGTGATCGAGGTATCGGGCGCGGCTTGCGCGAGGCGCGCGTGCAGGCCGGCAAGGCGCATGTCGAGCAGCATTTGTGAGATCGACACGCCGAAGTGACGGCGGAAGCCGAGCTGGAGCGCGCGGATGCCGATGCCGGAGGCGCGGGCAAGCTGCACGAGGTCGAGCGGCTCGCGGGCATTGCCAGCAAGATGGTCGCGCGCGGCGCGAAGCGCGCGCGGCAGACGCTCGGCTTGGCCTGAGAACGTCCGGATCGCATCCGACAGGCCATGCCTCTGCCCGTTGAGGAGCCGATCGAGCAGCGCCTCGCGGCAGTCGGCCATCGCAACCGGCGACAGCCTGCCGGACGGCCCGAGACGTTCGGCAGTCAGCATCAGCTCGGCAAGACTGGCCTGCAGGCAGCGCCCGGACGGTGTGTCCAAGTCGATCGCAGCATCGAACTCGACCGCGCCAGCCGCCCTGCCCGACAGCGCCGCGGCGCGCTGCTCGACCAAACGACGGTCGAGCAACAGGATCGCCTGCGCGCACTCGCTCCATATCATCCGGGTCGGGATGGTCGGCGAGAGAAGCGACGCCGTCCGGCCCGGGCTGGCATCGAAGTCGCCCACGCCGGCACGAATGCGCGCCGAGCCCGTGAGCGGGACCTGCACCAGGAAGAAGCGTTCGAGGCAGCCGGGATCGATACTGACCGACCCGCCATAAGCGACGTAGTTGATGGAAAAGCCATCGAAGGCCGCGCAATTGTGCCGGGCGGAGAAGCCGGAGGCGAGCGGCCGCGACGGCGTGAGATCGTGCCGGCAGAAGATGCGCCCGATCTGCTCGGCCGCTTCATCCACATCGTCGGTGGTGACGCGGGCGAAATCCACAAGCCGTTCGGCTGCAGACGCCCTTGCGCACATTTCCAGCACGGCTGCGGACATCGTCGACCACGCTTCGCGTCACGGAATTGCTTTAAGCCTATAATAGTTTCCCCAACGCGGAAAGGGCCGCCCGCACAATTGGCCTGCTGCATGGCAATAGCTGCCTCCGGATTCGTTTAGCGGATAGACAGGCGGCCCGTCGCTGGCCGAAGCTCCTCCCCGCCGGAATCCATGAGGAGCGAGCCATGACTGCACTCGAAAAGGGCATTACCGCCAACGGCACGGGCTATGGCGGCAAGAGCTGGAACATCCTTGGCCAGGTCTACTTCCCCAAGGCCGTCACCGATTCCACCTTCGCGTTCGAGACCAACAGTGATCCCGGCCAGTTCGTGCCGGTGCACATCCATCCCACCCAGGACGAGTTCATCCTGGTGCAGGAAGGCACACTCGACCTCAAGCTCGACGGGGTCTGGGTCAAGGCCCACGCCGGCGACCTCGTGCGCATGCCGCGCGGCATCCCGCACGGCTATTTCAACAAGTCCGACAAGCCGTGCCGCGCGCTGTTCTGGGTCTCGCCGATGCAGAAGCTGGAGGCGCTGTTCAACCAGCTGCACAATCTGACCGATCCTGCCGAAGTCGTGCGCATCTCGGCGCTGCACGAGGTCGACTTCCTGCCGCCCGAGGCCAACGACTAGCCGTCGCCGCTTCGTCCACTTTCATCTGCTTGCAGGTCCTGCCGGCCGCGCCTTGCGGCCGAACGTGGCCGCGTGCGCGAAACACATCGAGCAATCCCATGATCAGTCCCAAGCATGTGTGCGTGATCGGCGCCGGCGTCTCAGGCCTTGCCGCCGCAAAGGCCTTCGCCGCCCGCGGCCACCGCGTCACCATCGTCGAGCGCAGCGGCGATCTCGGCGGCGTCTGGGAGCCGGCGCGCTCCTACCCTGAGGTGCAGACCCAGAGCCCGAAGGAACTCTACCGTTACACCGATCGCGCCATGCCGGACGCCTATCCGGAATGGCCGACCGGGCCGCAGGTCCACGCCTATCTCGTCGAGTATGCCAGGAGTTTTGGCCTCGACCGCATGCTTCGCCTCAACACCGAAGTCGCCGGCATGGGGCGCCGCGCCGACGGCCGACCGGGCTGGACCCTCACCCTGACGAGCCGGGACGGCACGACGAACGAAGATTTCGATTTCGTCGCGGTCTGCACCGGGCAATTCAACGAGCCGCGCGAGCTGCATTGTCCCGGCGAAGACGGCTTCCTGGCGCAGGGCGGACAGATCCTGCACTCGTCGAAATACGGCGACCCCACGCTGGCGAAAGGCCGGCGCGTCGTCGTGCTCGGCGGCTCGAAATCGGCGACCGACATCGCGGTGAACGCAGTGAGGTCAGGCGCGCGCGAGGTCACGATCGTGATGCGCGAGCCGGTCTGGCGCATCCCCTATTTCATCGGCGGGCTCGTGAACTTCAAACGCATCCTCTACATCCGCGCGCAGGAGGAGATGTTTCCGGGTTGGGGGGCGAGCGCGATGGCACGACTTGCGCATCGCATCGCCGCGCCGCTGGTCTGGGCCAATTGGCGCGGGCTGGAGAGCCTGCTCAAAGCGCAGCTCAAGCTCAAGCAATGCAAGATGGTGCCGACGGAGCGGATCGAGGACGGCGTCAACTGCTCGGTGCCGATCGCAACGCCGGGCTTCTATCCGATGGTGGCCGACGGCCGCATCAAGGCGGTGTTCGGCACGTTCGACCATTACGAAGGCGACAGCATCGTGATGAGCGGCGGCGAGCGCGTCAGTGCCGATGTCGCGGTACTAGCGATCGGCTACAAGCTCGGCGTGCCGTTCCTGCCCGAGGCTTACAGGCAGAAGCTGGTCGATGCCGACGGCCAGTACCGGCTCTATCGCCTGATCGCCAACCCCGATTTGCCGGAGATGGGCTTCGTCGGCTTCAACTCCTCGTTCTGCACCGTGCTCTGCGCCGACCTCGCGGCCAACTGGCTGGTGCGCTACGCCGACGGCCAGCTCGCCAACCAGCCGACGGCGCAGGCGATGCGCCACAACATCGAGATGATGCTGCATTTCAAGCGCGTCGAGCGGCCGGCGGCAGGCGTCTATGGCGGCCTCTGCGTCGCGCCCTATCACTACCGCCATTTCGACGAGCTGATGGCCGATATCGGCGCGAAAGAGCAGAAGCGCGGCGGGCTCAAAGGACGCTTCCAGCCGCCGGACGCGGATGCCTATGCCAAGTTCCTGGCGACGGCGCCGGACTACCGGGCGGCGTGAGAGGAGAATTGCGGCGTCTCGCATCTGATGCTTACGATCTCCCTGGTCATCGAATCGACGGGAACCAGCCATGGGATCGAGACGACTTGCCGCCGCCGCCCTTGCGATGGTTGCCTGCTTCGTCGCGGCGCCCGCCGTTGCACAGAGCGGCGCACCGACGCCAAGGCAATCCGAGGCGCTCGCCGCCTATGACCGCGCGCTCGACGAGTTCAAGTCGATCCTCGCGGAGCGGCGGCGCCAGATCGAGGCGAAGGAGGCGCTGCCGAACCTGCCGGGTCAGGCGCTGTATCTCGCGCGCGTCGCCGTCATCAGCAGCTACAAGGACCTTACGGACGCCATGCCGTCGCGGATCGGCAAGCCTAACAAGTTCGAGATCCCCCCGGCCTATTTCGACGCCGCCATCGAGCCCCTGATCGACGAATATGCGCGGCTGTTCGACATCATGGAGGCGCCGCCTGCCAGCGCGCAGAACTCGGCGACGCCTTTCAAGGATGTCGTCGATCTTGCCGTTGCGATCGCGCGCGCCAAGGGGCTTGCGCCTGTTCACGCCGAAGCTGCGGGACGCATCAGCCTGGGACTGTTCTTTGCCGAGACCAATGGCAAGCAGAATGTCCGCAACGCGCGCTCGAACACCTATATGGGCAGCTTCCAGACTGGCCCCTCCGAGGACCGCAACGGCCGCAGGAAATGGGAAGCGATCAAGAGCGAGATCGCTACGATCGATCCCGAGCTGAACGCGCGTGACGACAAGGAAGAGGCGCGCGCCCGCGGCACCGATCACCGCTTCAATCACTGGACCAATGTGCGCGACGGCCTGATGAACGCACATGCGGACGTCTTCCGGGAGATCCCGGCAATCGTGAAGACGCTCCCCGACCCGATCGACCAGATGAAGCTGTTCGAGCTGATCCAGATCGTGCCGACTCCGACGAGGTCCGCGCTGAAGTCCGGCGACCTCCTGAACTATCGGGTGTCCAGCCCTATGGTCATGAAGCATTTGCGCAACAACAGCATTTTCGCCTTCGGACAGGCCGACCGGGCGAGAACCTCAGCCAGCTTCCGCGAGATCCTGGCGGCGATGTGGCTGTTCAATCGGAAGTTCGAGAAGGCGATGGCGAAATATGCGGAGATCAAGCCACGCTGAGGAACCCGGCCCAGGCAAAAATGATCGCAGTCAAGTTGTTGCATCCAGCGCCCGATTGCATCTAGCTTTGCCGGACAAGAACAAATCCCAGGGGGAAACATGAGAACCACTTCTCGCATACGCGCGCGCCATGCCGCGTCAGCTCTGGTCGCAACGTCCCTGGCCAGCCTTGCCAGTTTCACCACTCATGCCGAGATCGTCGTCAGCGCCAATGACGGCAAGATGGTGCTGGAGAACGGCAGCGCCGTGGTGCGCAGGCAGCCACTGCCGGATACGGTCAGCGTCATCGACTTCACCGACGGCGCCCTGAAACTGCTGGGCGAGGTCCCCGCACCGGCCAGCGTCGTCGGCCCGCCGCCGAGCGTGGCGATCGCCCCGGATGGTTCGTTTGCGCTGGTGACGGGCGCGATGAAGATCGATCCGGCGGACCCCCACCAAGACGGTGCCGGACGACAAGCTTTCGGTCATCGACCTGAAGTCCTCGCCGCCAAAAGTGCTCGCGACCCACCAGGCCGGCGCGGGCGCGGCCGGTGTCTCGATCAATCGCGCGGGCACGCTGGCGCTGGTTGCGAACCGCAGCGAGGGCACGGTCTCGGTCTTTGCGATCAGCGGCAACGCGCTGGCGCCGGCGGGCAAGATCCAGCTCGGTGACGCCAAGTCAGGACCGAGCCATGCCGTGTTCTCGCACGACGGCGCGACCGCGCTGGTCACGCGCGACGGGGACAACAAGATCTCGCTTCTGACCGTGGACGGCACCAAGGTGGAGTACGCCAGGCGCGACCTCTCCGCGGGCATTCGCCCCTACGACATCGATCTCACCGGTAGCGCCGCCGCCGTCGTCGGCAATGTCGGCGCCGGCAGCGGCGACAACGACACGATCAGCCTGATCGACATGACCGCAAAGCCGATCCGCGTCGTCTCGACTGTGACCGTCGGTCAGACACCCGAAGCGGTGAAGATGTCACCGGACGGCAGCCATGTCGCGGTGACCGTCATGAACGGCTCGAACAAGCCGCCCGCCGCGCCGTTCTTCAACGATTTCGGCCTGCTCAAGGTCTACCGGATCTCGGGCACTGACCTTACACCGGTGGCGGAGGCCAGGATCGGCCATTGGTGCCAGGGCATGGTGTGGTCGAAGGACTCCAGGCATGTCGTGGCGCAGTGCATGGTCGAGAACGAGCTGATCGCGTTCGCCTTCGACGGCAAGGCGCTGACCAGGACGTCGACGCTCAAGCTGCAGGTGAGCCCCGCGGGCATGCGCACCGCGGAGCCGTGAGGTTCGTGGGCGGCGCAGCCTCGCTGCGCCGGGTGCCCTATTCGGTGCGGATCGGCGAGTCCTTCAGGCCGTTGTTGTCATAGGCCTTGCGCAAGGTGCCGTTCGTCACCGCTTCGTTCATGAATTTGGACACGAAGGTCAGGGCCTGGTTGTGGCCGAGCGGAACGGCGACGGCCGTTACAGTCTTCTTGAAGGTCTCGTCGAGCACCCTCGTCCCCGGAATCTTTTGCGCCATCTTGTTGAGCTGGTCGCGCGACAGCGCGAAGGCGTCGATCTCGCCGCTCTTCAGCAGGCCGAAGATTTCATCATATGTCTGATAGCCGGTCACCGTCGCATTCCTCAGATGCGCGACGGCCCCGCGCATGGTGGCGGTGGCGTTGACGGCCGCGACCTTGATGCCAGGTTGATCCAGCGTGGCGAAATTGGTGATGCTCGATCCCGGCCTGACGATGTAGGTGGCGTCCGCGACCTCGTAAATCGGGCCGAACAGCATCCTGGTCTCGCGCTCGGGATCCTTGGGCAGCCATGTGACGTCCCAGGTACCCTTGCCGGCCGCGTCGGTGATCTGTCCGGAATTCTGGTGCACGACATATTCCACGGGCACACCGAGCTGTGCAGCCATCTCCTTGCCGAGGTCGACCGGCACGCCGGCAAAGCCGGCTTCCGTCCTGGTCGACCAGAACGCGCCGCCTGCCGGGCTGATCGCGATCGCAACCCGGAGCTTGCCGGTCGGCGCGATCTCGTCCTTCAGGCCTTCGGCTAGCGCCGGCATGGCGACCGCCACTGCGAGAGCGAGACCGGCAAGCACCGCGTGGAGCATTGGGGGCATGTCATGTTCTCCTCACCTTTTCTCTTTTTCTTCTTTCAACTGCTCCGCCTCTGGCACGGCCTCTGACGCAATTCTGGTCGATCGTGCGCGCGGTGAAAAGCGGTTTGTGATGACGAACCTGCCAAGGGCCGCGGCGCGGGTTGCAGTGCAAGGTCCGTGACTGCCATGGCTATGGTGTTCCACGGCCGGGCGTTTATTGGTAGCCTGCGGCACCGACAGACAGAAATCGGGGGCCACCGAATGACCTCAGCGAATCCCGCATCGCTCGCCCATCGCAATGGCGCGTGGGGACATGTCGGACGGGCGCTCGCCGCCGCAAGCGCCGTGGTCGCGCTCGCCGGCTGCGAGGACAAGAACGCCTATGTCGCCCCGCCGCCGCCGAAGGTGGATGTGGCAACTCCGGTGCAGCGTCCGGTGACGCGTTATGTCGAGGCCACCGGCAACACCGCCCCGATCAAGAGCGTCGATCTGGTCGCGCGCGTGCAGGGTTTCCTGCAATCGATCGACTATCAGGACGGCAGCTTCGTCAAGCAGGGCACCCAGCTGTTCACGATCGAGCCGGAGACGTACAAGCTCAAGGTCGAGCAGGCGAAGGCCGCGGAGGTCGGCGCACAAGCCACGCTCAAGCAGGCCGAAGCCGATTACAAGCGGCAGGTCGAGCTCGTGCAGCGCCAGGCGGTCTCGCAGTCCACCCTGGACACGTCGACATCGACCCGCGACAACGCTCAGGCCAACCTCCAGCAGGCCCAGGTCAATACCAGGCTCGCCGAGGTCAATTACGGCTACACCAACGTGACCGCGCCGTTCGACGGCATCGTCAGCGCGCATCTGGTTTCGGTCGGCGAGCTCGTCGGCGTCTCCTCCCCGACCCAGCTCGCGACCATCGTCGCCATGGATCCGATCTGGGTGAACTTCACGGTCAACGAGCAGGACGTCCTTCGCATTCGCGCCGAAGCGATCCGCCGCGGGCTGACCGTCGCCGAACTCAAACAGTTGCCGGTCCAGGTGGGCCTCCAGACCGAGACCGGATATCCGCATGAAGGCCACCTCGACTACGTCTCGCCGACCCTGAACACATCGACGGGCACGCTCGCGGTGCGCGGCGTCATACCCAATGACAAGCGGGCGCTGCTGCCCGGCTATTTCGTCCGCGTCCGCGTGCCCTTCGACCAGGAGAAGAGCGCCCTGCTCGTGCCCGACACCGCGCTCGGCAGCGACCAAGGCGGCCGCTATCTCCTCGTCGTCAACAACGACAACGTCGTCGAGCAGCGCCAGGTGCAGATCGGGCCGACCGACAACGGCCTGCGCGTGATCGAGAGCGGGCTGAAGCTTGACGACCGCGTCGTGATCGCGGGCCTTCTTCGCGTGATCCCGGGCCAGAAGATCGACCCGCAGGTGACGAAGATCGAACAGTCCCAGGCCTCCACCAAGTAGGAGCCGCCGGCCATGATCTCAAAATTCTTCATCGAGCGGCCGGTCCTCTCGAACGTCATCGCGCTCTTGATGATCCTGATCGGCGGCGTCGCGCTGTTCAATCTTGCGATCGCGCAGTATCCCGACGTGGTGCCGCCCACGGTACAGGTCACCACGCGCTATCCCGGCGCCAGCGCCAAGACCGTGATCGACACGGTCGCCTTGCCGATCGAGCAACAGGTCAACGGCGTCGAGGACATGCTCTACATGCAGTCCTACAGCGGCTCCGACGGTACCTACACGCTGACCGTGACCTTCAAGATCGGCACCGACCTGAACTTCGCGCAGGTGCTGGTCCAGAACCGCGTCTCCAGCGCGTTGTCGCAGCTGCCGCAATCGGTGCAGAACCAGGGCGTCACCGTCCAGAAGAAATCGACCTCGATCCTGCTGTTCGTGACGCTGACCTCCCCGGATGCGAAGTACGACAGTCTCTACCTGAGCAACTACGCCACCATCAACATCCGCGACGAGCTCTCGCGCCTGCCCGGCGTCGGCAACGTCACTGTGTTCGGTGCCGGCCAGTATTCGATGCGGGTCTGGCTCGATCCGAACAAGCTGCAGGTCCGTGGCCTCGTGCCGCAGGACGTCATCAACGCAATCCAGCAGCAGAGCCAGCAGGTCTCCGCCGGCCAGGTCGGCGCGCCGCCGACGCCGCCGGGCCAAGCGTTCCAGTACACGCTCAACGTCAACGGACGGCTCGACGACGCCACCCAGTTCGAGAACATCATCGTCAAGACGGGGACCAGCGGCGACGTCACGCGGGTGCGCGACGTCGGCTGGGTCGAGCTCGGCGCGCAGACCTACAGCCAGATCTTCTCGCTCAACAAGCAGCCCGCCACCGGCATCGGCGTGTTCCAGTCTCCTGGCGCCAACGCGCTCCAGGTCGAGCAGGCGGTCGAGAAGAAGATGGCGGAGCTCGCCAAGCGCTTCCCGGAAGGCATCAAGTACGACACGCCGTTCGACACCACCAAATTCGTCGAGGCCTCGGTGCACGAGGTCTACATGACCCTGATCGAGGCCGGCCTCCTGGTGCTGGTCGTGATCCTCGTTTTCCTGCAGGACTGGCGCGCGATGCTGGTGCCTGCGACGACCGTGCCGGTCACCATCATCGGCGCCTTTGCCGCGATGGCAGCGCTCGGCTTCACCATCAACATGTCGACGCTGTTCGCGATCGTGCTCGCGATCGGCATCGTCGTCGACGATGCCATCGTCGTGGTGGAAGGCGCCGCGCACAACATCGAGCAGGGCATGAACGGCCACGACGCCGCGATCAGGGCGATGGACCAGCTGTTCGCGCCGATCGTCGGCATCACCCTGGTGCTGATCTCGGTGTTTTTGCCGGCCTCGTTCCTCGCCGGCCTGACCGGCCGCATCTATTCCCAGTTCGCGCTGGTGATCGCGGCGACCGCACTGCTGTCCGCCATCAACGCGGCGACCTTGAAGCCGACGCAATGCGCGCTGTGGCTGCGGCCGGCGGTGCCGCCGGAGCAGCGCAACTTCTTCTATCGCGGCTTCAACAACGTCTATAACCGGGTCGAGCGGGGCTATACGCGGCTGATCACCTTCCTGGTCAGGCACGCCACGGTGTCGGTCGCGGTCGCGCTGGTGCTGATCGGGATCGGCGGCTACGGCCTGTCGCGGGTGCCGACCGGCTTCCTGCCGATCGAGGACCAGGGCTACCTGATCGCCGCCATCCAGCTGCCCGACGGCGCCTCGCTGGAGCGGACCCAGAAGGTGCTCGACCGTGCCAGCGAGATCGTCAAGGACGCGCCGGGCGTGGCGCAGGTCATCACCATCGCCGGCATCTCCGCGCTCGACAGCAGCGCCAGCCTTGCCAATGCCGGCGTTGCCTACATCATCCTGAAGGACTGGGATGCGCGCAAAGGCCCCGGCGAGGATTTGCGCTCGCTGGTCTTTGGCCTCAACGACAAGCTCGCCGTGATCATGGAGGCGCGCACCATCGTGCTGCCGCCGCCGCCGATCCAGGGCATCGGCAACGCCGCCGGCTTCTCGATGCAGGTCGAGCTGCGCGACGGCAACAGCGATTTCGCCAAGCTGCAGGCGATCACCGGCGCGATGGTCAGTAACGGCCAGAGCCAGACCGCGCTGCAGCGCGTGCAGTCCTCGTTCCGTTCCTCGGTGCCGCAGTTCAACGTCGAGATCGACCGCATCAAGACCCAGACGCTGCACGTCACCACCGACCAGGTGTTCTCGGCGCTGTCGACCTATCTCGGCGCGTCCTATGTCAACCAGTTCAACAAGTTCGGCCGCGTGTTCCAGGTCTACACGCAGGCCGATCCCGCCTTCCGCGTCACCGAGCGCGACATCGCCAACATGCAGGTGCGCAACTCGAACGGCGACATGATTCCGATCGGCACCGTCGCCACGATCACGCCTGCGACGGGACCATCGCTGATCAGCCTCTACAATCTCTATCCCTCCTCGACCGTCATCGGCCTGCCGGCGCAGGGCTACTCCTCCGGCCAGTCGCTGAAGCTGATGGAGGAGATCGCGGACAAGACGCTGCCGCCGGGCACCGGCTATGAGTGGACCGCGATGTCGTACCAGGAGAAGGCGGTGTCCAACCAGATCTACTGGGTGTTCGGGCTTGCCATGCTGCTTGTCTATCTCGTGCTCGCCGGCCAGTACGAGAGCTGGTACGCGCCGATCTCCGTGATCCTCGCCGTGCCGCTGTCGCTGATCGGGCCGATGCTGATCCTCAATGGCCTGAAGATCGACAACAACCTCTACTGCCAGATCGGCCTGATCCTGCTGATCGCGCTGTCGGCGAAGAACGCCATACTGATCGTCGAGGTCGGGCTCGAGCTGCACGTCCGCGACGGCAAGCCGCTCCTGGAATCGGCGATCGAGGCGGCGCGCGCCCGCTTCCGCCCGATCCTGATGACGTCGTTCGCCTTCATCCTCGGCGTCGTGCCGCTGGTGCTCGCGACCGGCGCCGGCGCCAGCGCCCGCAAATCGATCGGCATCACGGTGTTCTCGGGCATGCTGGCATCGACCTGTCTCGCGGTGCTGTTCGTGCCGGCGTTCTTCGTGGTGGTGCAGCGCTTCGAGAACTGGCGCGCGGCGAAGAAGGCGCCGAAGCCGCAGGCCGCTGCCGAGGTGAAACCTTAGGCGCCGAGCATCCACATCGTCATTGCGAGCGCAGCGAAGCAATCCAGAGTGCCTCCGGGAGGCAGCCTGGATTGAGCCGGGCGAAAACGGAAAGTGCGAAAACAACCCCATGCACAGTAGAGATGGCGTTGAAAAAGCTCGAGAGGATTTCGGCTCCGCCGAAACTACTTGCTCCGTCGGGCAAAACAGGGGCATAATGGCATCATGGGTGGCATGGCCGACGTGCTCTCTCCCCCGTCATTGCGAGCGTAGCGGTCGCGGTAGGGACGCTCATTGCTGGGCGCCCCCCGCACAGATCCGTACGTGCGGCTTTCCCGCATACGGCTCCCACCTCGGGTGAGTAGCGGTGAAGCGTGTTCGGGGCCAAGGATGGAGGATTTGTGGCTTGGGGAGCAAGTCGGAGGCAAGCCGCGCGACCCGCTGCCACGTGGTCCCGTCAATCTGGCTGCGGCGCCGAAGCATCCGCCTCCATTGTTCGGTGACGAAGTAGCGGAAGGCGCTGAGCGCTCGGCTGTTGGTCGGTACCGCGTGGTAGTTGAAGTACCCGGTAACGACCTGCCGCAGCCATTTGCCCTGTTCGAGCACCGACTGGTGCATACGCCGTCGCATTCCCTGCTTCACGGCTTGCAGTTTCGCCCGCATGCGGTCTTTGCGAGACTTGCGCCTGATCTGGAACTTGCCTTGCTTGGATCGGCTGCAGATGAAGGTGAAGCCGAGGAAGTTGAAGGTCTCCGGCTTGCCGAGCCCGCGCCGCCTGCGGTTGTCCTCCGCATGACGTCCGAACTCGATCAGCCGGGTTTTCTCAGGGTGCAGTGACAGCGCGAACTCCTGCAGCCGTTTGCGCAATTCTTCGAGGAAGTGCCGGGCCTCATTCTCATGCTCGAAGCCGACGATGAAGTCGTCAGCGTAGCGCACGATGATCATGTCACCCGCGGCCTCGCGCCGTCTGAAGCGTTCGGCCCACAGATCGAGGGCATAGTGCAGGTAGATGTTGGCAAGCAGCGGCGAGATCACCGCCCCTTGTGCCGTCCCCTGTTCGCTGACCCTGACCGTTCCTTCTTCGAGAACACCCGCCTTGAGCCATTTGCGGATCAGACGGATGATACGCTGGTCGCCGGTCCGATGTTCGACGAAGCGGATGAGCCATTCCTGGTCCACCATGTCGAAGAACGAGCGGATATCGGCGTCAACAATGAAGTTCACCCGCCGGCTCTCGATTCCGACCAGCAGCGCATCCATCGCATCGTGCGCGCTGCGCCCGGGCCGGAACCCATACGAGAACCCGAGGAAGTCCTCCTCGTAGATCGCGTTGAGCACCGTAGCGGTTGCCCGCTGAACGATCTTGTCCTCGAGGGACGCAATCGCCAGCGGTCGCTGCCGCCCATCCTGCTTCGGGATATGGACCCGCCGCGACGGCTGCGGCCGGTACGCTCCCCGGTGAACACGAGCATGCAGGTCCTCAAGATTGGCCTTGAGGTCTTGCTCGTAGTCCCGCCACATCATTCCGTCCACACCCGGCGCGGCATGCTTCTTCAGCGCGAAGAACTCCGCCTCGAGCAGTTCAGGCGTGATGTGGTGAAGCAGCGCAGTGAACCTCTCCTTCTTCCTTTCCCTTGCAGTTCGCCGTATGCGTTCCAACGCCTGTGTCACGCTTGTCCGGCTCGGCGTCCGGGGCGTGCTTTGCTGGTCCGCATTCCCCTTGGTCGCGGCCCTTCGCTCCACCAACTCCTCCGCGGATCGCTCCGCTTCGTTCGCAGGCTTCGACGCTACTACGGCCGCGTCCGACTTCCCGCATCCGTTCGTCATCGGCTTTGGCTCCTCGCCTTCCCGATGCGGACCTTGGGGGCATGTTGCCATCGGTCAGATGCGGGACCTCCCAGGTTCCGACGCGGTCCTTTGCTGCGTGATGGGGTCTTCGACCACGGCAGAGCGTCAGCGCCTCGCATAACGGCGCCGCACATGTTGCCTTCGACGTTGCTTACCGGCTCGGCCTCTGCGAGTTTCTGTCTTTCGCGGCTCAATAGCCCACCCCACAGCATCGTTGTGTACGCTTCGCAGCCGCCGTTGCCGACGGCCACGCAACACTCACTACCGGGCGCTCGCTACCGCTTACCCGGACCGGACTTCCACCGGTTGGACCACGCCAGCTTGCCTGGCGCACAAGCAATCCAGAATCCCCCCCGCGGAAAGATCCTGGATTGCTTCGTCGCAAGGGGCTCCTCGCAATGACGGGTGGAGAGAGTTGCGGAAGGGCCGCCACGTCCTCGGTCATTGCGAGCGCAGCGAAGCAATCCAGAATGCCTCCGCGGAAAGATCCTGGATTGCTTCGTCGCAAGGGCTCCTCGCAAAGACGGGTGGAGAGAGTTGCGGAAACCGCCACGTCCCCCGTCATTGCGAGCGCAGCGAAGCAATCCAGAATGCCTCCGCGGAAAGATCCTGGATTACTTCGTCGCAAGGGCTCCTCGCAATGACGGGTGGAGAGAGTTGCGGAAGGGCCGCCACGTCCCCCGTCATTGCGAGCGCAGCGAAGCAATCCAGAATGCCTCCGCAGAAAGATCCTGGATTGCTTCGTCGCAAGGGCTCCTCGCAATGACGGGTGGAGAGAGTTGCGGAAGGGCCGCCACGTCCCCCGTCATTGCGAGCGCAGCGAAGCAATCCAGAATCCCCCCGCGGAAAGATCCTGGATTGCTTCGTCGCAAGGGCTCCTCGCAATGACGGGTGGAGAGAGTTGCGCAACTGCGCTCGCAGTGACGGTGTGGCGCGAGCCGCCTGCCTCACTTCCTCACGCCGCCTGCGGCGTCCGGATCTCGCGCGGCAGGATCAGCGCGGCGGCGATTGCGAGCAGGCAGAGTGCGGCGAAGGCGTGCAGCATGGTGACGAAGCCGCCCTGCTCGTAGAGCCAGGCGACGAGCCCGACGGACGCCCCGGCGGCGGTGAAGCCGACGAAATAGCGCACGGCATAGGCGCGCGAGCGCCACTCTTCCGCGGTGTATTTGCCGACCATGGCGTCGTTCACCGTGACCTGACCGAATGCGCCCATGACGATGCCGATCGAGACCAGGATCAGCGGCAGATTGTTCAGGCTGGCGGCGAGATAGAGGAACGGCGCCAGCATGAAGGACAGCGGCAGCGCCACGGTCTTCAGCGAGTAGCGGTCGAGCAGCCGGCCGATCGTGTACTGCGTCATCGCGCCGAACACGTAGACGCAGGCCGCGATGCCCCCGAGCAGCGCCGGGCTTTTGGTGAGATCGGCGAGACGTTCGGCAAACAGCTTCGGCAGCGCCACGGTGACGGCGTTGAAGGTCGTGGAGATCGCGATGACCACGATCAGCAGCGCCAGGATCACGCGCCACATGTCCTGTTTGGCCACCCGCGCCTGGGCCGCCGCCTGCTTCGAGCCCTTGCGGTCCTCGTGCACGACGCTCATCGCAAACGCGATGCCGACCAGGATCGTCACGACGCCCGGGATGATGAAGGCAAAGCGCCAGCCGAGATACTGGCCGATCACACCGGTCACCAGCGCCGAGGAGGCCACGCCGAGATTGCCCCAGACGCCGTTGATGCCCATCTCGCGGCCGAGCCTGTCGGCGTAGGACACGATCATGGCGGTGCCGACGGGATGGTAGATCGAGGCGAAGATGCCGATCGCGAGCAGCGCGGCGCCGAGCTCGACCTGTGTCTGGACGAAGCCGACCGAGATCATGGAGGCCCCGATGCCGACGAAGAAGATCAGCATCATGTGGCGGCGGCTCCAGCGGTCGCCGAGCCAGCCGGTGAGCAGCGAGCCGGCACCGAAGGCGATGAAGCCGGGCGTCGCGTAAGGCAGCAGCTCCGAATAGGCCATGCCGAGCGCCGGCCCCATGATGATCACGGCGGCGGCGAAGATCAGCATCGAATAATGGTCGATGAAATGGCCTGCATTGACGAAACCGATGACCCGGCTTGGGCTGTTCATTACGAATCCTCTCCTGCTCCGAAATGAGTTATATGTCGGACCCATGACGGGATGCTGCCAATGAATGTCTTGGAAACGCCAATCTCGGAAACGCCAATCCTGCGCGAGGTCCGGAGCAACCACCGCTCGCCCGCGGGCGTGCACCTGGTCGCCCGCGACTATCCCAAGGGCATGCGGATCGACCTGCACATGCATCGCGAGGCGCAGCTGATCTATGCGGCACGCGGCACCATGCAGGTGACGACACCCGGCGGACGCTGGCTGGTGCCGCCGGACCGCGCCGTCTGGGTGCCGGCCGGGATGGAGCATGCCATCGACCTGCTGGCCGACATCGAGATGCGCACGCTGTATTTCGACCTGTCCTGGCTCAAGCGCGAAAAGCGCTACGAGGGATTGACGAGGGAATTCGTGGTGCGGGTATCGCCGCTGCTCAACCAGGCGATCCTGGCGCTGTTCGACGCACGCAACACGGAAGAGCGCACCGAGCTGCTGGTCCGCCTGGTGATGCTGGAACTGCACCAGGCCGAGGATTCCGCGACCTTCGTGCCGCTGCCGCGCGAGCCGCGCTGCCGCCGCGCCGCGATGATCGTGCTCGACGATCCCACCGGCCTGCACGACATCGACACCCTGGCGCGCGAGGTCGGAACCTCCGCGCGCACGCTGTCCCGGTTGTTCTCGAGCGAGACGCAGCTGAGCTTCAAGAGCTGGTGCCAGCGCGCCAGGATTGCGGCGGCGATCCAGCGGATATCGACCGATGCGAGCGTAGCGGTGAAGCAGCTCGCTACCCAGCTCGGCTATGCCAGCGTGCCGGCATTCTCGGCGGCGTTCCGCCAGGTGACGGGGCGGACGCCGACGGAGTTTGCGGGGAAGGGGTGAGGTGGCCGTGCCCTCCCGAACCGTCATTGCGAGCGCCGCGGTCGCGGTAGGGACGCTCATTGCTGGGCGCCCCCCGCACAGATCCGTACGTGCGGCTTTCCCGCATACGGCTCCCACCTCGGGTGAGTAGCGGTGAAGCGTGTTCGGGGCCAAGGATGGAGGATTTGTGGCTTGGGGAGCAAGTCGGAGGCAAGCCGCGCGACCCGCTGCCACGTGGTCCCGTCAGTCTGGCTGCGGCGCCGAAGCATCCGCCTCCATTGTTCGGTGACGAAGTAGCGGAAGGCGCTGAGCGCTCGGCTGTTGGTCGGTACCGCGTGGTAGTTGAAGTACCCGGTAACGACCTGCCGCAGCCATTTGCCCTGTTCGAGCACCGACTGGTGCATACGCCGTCGCATTCCCTGCTTCACGGCTTGCAGTTTCGCCCGCATCCGGTCTTTGCGAGACTTGCGCCTGATCTGGAACTTGCCTTGCTTGGATCGGCTGCAGATGAAGGTGAAGCCGAGGAAGTTGAAGGTCTCCGGCTTGCCGAGCCCGCGCCGCCTGCGGTTGTCCTCCGCATGACGTCCGAACTCGATCAGCCGGGTTTTCTCAGGGTGCAGTGACAGCGCGAACTCCTGCAGCCGTTTGCGCAATTCTTCGAGGAAGTGCCGGGCCTCATTCTCATGCTCGAAGCCGACGATGAAGTCGTCAGCGTAGCGCACGATGATCATGTCGCCCGCGGCCTCGCGCCGTCTGAAGCGTTCGGCCCACAGATCGAGGGCATAGTGCAGGTAGATGTTGGCAAGCAGCGGCGAGATCACCGCCCCTTGTGCCGTCCCCTGTTCGCTGACCCTGACCGTTCCTTCTTCGAGAACACCCGCCTTGAGCCATTTGCGGATCAGACGGATGATACGCTGGTCGCCGGTCCGATGTTCGACGAAGCGGATGAGCCATTCCTGGTCCACCATGTCGAAGAACGAGCGGATATCGGCGTCAACAATGAAGTTCACCCGCCGGCTCTCGATTCCGACCAGCAGCGCATCCATCGCATCGTGCGCGCTGCGCCCGGGCCGGAACCCATACGAGAACCCGAGGAAGTCCTCCTCGTAGATCGCGTTGAGCACCGTAGCGGTTGCCCGCTGAACGATCTTGTCCTCAAGGGACGCAATCGCCAGCGGTCGCTGCCGCCCATCCTGCTTCGGGATATGGACCCGCCGCGACGGCTGCGGCCGGTACGCTCCCCGGTGAACACGAGCATGCAGGTCCTCAAGATTGGCCTTGAGGTCTTGCTCGTAGTCCCGCCACATCATTCCGTCCACACCCGGCGCGGCATGCTTCTTCAGCGCGAAGAACTCCGCCTCGAGCAGTTCAGGCGTGATGTGGTGAAGCAGCGCAGTGAACCTCTCCTTCTTCCTTTCCCTTGCAAATGCGTTCCAACGCCTGTGTCACGCTTGTCCGGCTCGGCGTCCGGGGCGTGCTTTGCTGGTCCGCATTCCCCTTGGTCGCGGCCCTTCGCTCCACCAACTCCTCCGCGGATCGCTCCGCTTCGTTCGCAGGCTTCGACGCTACTACGGCCGCCTCCGACTTCCCGCATCCGTTCGTCATCGGCTTTGGCTCCTCGCCTTCCCGATGCGGACCTTGGGGGCATGTTGCCATCGGTCAGATGCGGGACCTCCCAGGTTCCGACGCGGTCCTTTGCTGCGTGATGGGGTCTTCGACCACGGCAGAGCGTCAGCGCCTCGCATAACGGCGCCGCACATGTTGCCTTCGACGTTGCTTACCGGCTCGGCCTCTGCGAGTTTCTGTCTTTCGCGGCTCAATAGCCCACCCCACAGCATCGTTGTGTACGCTTCGCAGCCGCCGTTGCCGACGGCCACGCAACACTCACTACCGGGCGCTCGCTACCGCTTACCCGGACCGGACTTCCACCGGTTGGACCACGCCAGCTTGCCTGGCGCACAAGCAATCCAGAATTGTTTCCGAGGTGGCAGTCTGGATTGCTTCGTCGCAAGGGCTCCTCGCAATGACGGGGAAAGAGCGCTGGCATATTCCCAGGCGCCTTGGCCCGCGACGGACCTCGGCGTGGACGTTGCGCGAAATGCCGCCACATTCTCCGTCATTGCGGACGCAGCGAAGCAATCCAGAATCCTGCCGCGGCGACAGTCTGGATTGCTTCGCTGCGCTCGCAATGACGGTGTTTGAGGCAGCTTCCCCCTTCTCCAAATGTCACCGGATGCCCGCCCTCGCCGGGATGACAGCATTCTCCAAACGCACGGCCCAACTAAAGTTGCCAAATCCGCCTGCTTGATTGTGATCGGCTTTCGGCTAAATCCCGTGTAAGCTTCGCGCACCGCACAAACCGGATTCGAAAAGCCCAGATGGCCAACGCCTTCTTCTCCGACCTGCTCGCCACCATCTCCGAGCGTGGCCGCACGCTGCTTCGCCGCGGCGATGGTGCTGACACCAAACAGGATGCCGACGGGCTGATCGAGCTCTGCGGCGCGCTGCTGTCGGGCCGGGGCGAGGCCTCCGGCACGGCAATGGCACGCGAGGTGCTCGACCTCTACCGGGCTCTGGATGCGGCGGGACGCCGCGCCTTCTTCGAGGCACTGGTGCGCGATTTCGGGCCGGACCGGGAACGGCTGTCCGCGGCGATCGAGAAGTGGCGCGCCAAGCCGACGGACGAGGACGCCAGCTCGCTGCATTTCGCCTCGGAGCCGCGGCGGCAGGAGCTGATCCGCCGCCTCAACCGCGCGCCCGGCGGCACCGGCGATCTCGTCGCCATGCGCGCCGACCTGCTCGGCATGATGAACGGGCACACCGATCTCGCCGCGCTCGATCGCGACGTCTCGCATCTCCTCTCTTCGTGGTTCAACAGGGGGTTTCTCGTGCTGCGCAGGATCGACTGGTCGACCCCGGCCAACATCCTCGAAAAGATCATCCGTTACGAAGCCGTGCACGAGATCAGCGACTGGGACGATCTGCGCCGCCGCATCGATCCGGTCGACCGCCGCTGCTACGCCTTCTTCCATCCGGCGATGGTCGACGAGCCCTTGATCTTCGTCGAGGTGGCGCTGACCGAAACCATCCCCGGCGCGATCGCGCCGCTGCTTGCCGTCGATCGCCAGCACCTTCCCATCGAGAAGGCGCGCACCGCCGTATTCTACTCGATCTCCAACACCCAGCGCGGCCTTGGCGGCATCTCCTTCGGCAGCTTCCTGATCAAGCAGGTGGTGGAGGAGCTGCGCCGCGAGCTGCCGAAGCTCGACACCTTCGTGACGCTGTCGCCGGTGCCGGGCTTCATGCCATGGGTGAAGCAGGACAAGGACCTGCCGCTGTCGGACGAGGACCGCGAGGTGCTGAAGCGCCTCGACGATCCCAAATGGTTCGAGAGCCCCGAGACCACGACGCTGCTCCGCGGCGTGCTGGAGCCGCTCGCGGCCTATTATTTCCTGAAGGCGCGCACGCCGAAGGGCCGGCTGATCGATTCCGTCGCCCGCTTCCATCTCGGCAACGGCGCGCGTCTGGAGCGCATCAACTGGCTGGGCGACCTCTCGCCGAAGGGCGTGCGCGAGTCCGCCGGCGTGATGGTCAACTACCTCTACCGCCTCGACGACATCGAAAAGAACCACGAGGCCTACGCCAACGACGGCGAGGTGGTGGCCTCCAGCGCGGTGAAGAAGCTGCTCAAGGGCGAAGGACGGCGGCTGCTGGATATGCGGCTCTCGTAAGGGGCGGACGCTTGCCACGCCGTCATTGCGAGGAGCCCTTGCGACGAAGCAATCCAGACCGCCGCCGCGGAGAGATTCTGGATTGCTTCGCTGCGCTCGCAATGACGGCGTGCGGGGCGGCGGCTCGCGACTTGCTACTGCCGGTCAGATCAGCGTCTCGTACAAATCTTTCCAGTCGGGATTGAGGCTCTCGATCAGCGCGAGTTTCCTTGCCCGACTGCCGCCCTTGATTTGCTTCTCGCGCGCAATCGCATCGGGCATGGTGGCGTGCAACTCGTACCAGACGAGGAGCTTGCAGCCGTACTTCGACGAAAAGCCCTTGACCAATCCCTCGCGATGCTCGAACGCGCGGCGCGGCGGATTGGAGGTGACGCCCGTGTAGATCGTCCCATTGCGGCGATTGGCGAACATGTACACGCAGGGCTGCTTCATGATAGTACTCGGCTGAGAACAGCCATTATAATAGCACAACCAGGAGATGATTGCGAGGTTTTTGCTACTTCGTCATTGCGAGGAGCCCTTGCGACGAAGCAATCCAGACTGCCGCCGCGGAGAGATCTGGATTGCTTCGCTGCGCTCGCAATGACGGCGTGCGGGGCAACGGCTCGCGCAACCCAACGACCGCCCGCCGCAGGCTCGGATCCACGGGTGACTTCCGCTCTCTCCACCGTCATTGCGAGGAGCCCTTGCGACGAGGCAATCCGGACTGCTTCCGCGGAGAGATTCTGGATTGCTTCGCTGCGCTCGCAATGACGGAGTTTGAGGCAACGGCTCGCGCAACCCAACGACCGCCCGCCGCGGGCTCGGACGACCACGGATGACTTCCGCTCTCTCCACCGTCATTGCGAGGAGCCCTTGCGACGAGGCAATCCAGACTGCTTCCGCGGAAAGATTCTGGATTGCTTCGCTGCGCTCGCAATGACGGAGTTTGAGGCAACGGCTCGCGTAACCCAACGACCGCCCGCCGCAGGCTCGGATCCACGGATGACTTCCGCTCTCTCCACCGTCATTGCGAGGAGCCCTTGCGACGAGGCAATCCAGACTGCTTCCGCGGAAAGATTCTGGATTGCTTCGCTGCGCTCGCAATGACGGCGTGCGGGGCGGCGGCTCGCGAAACAACGACCGCCCGCCGCGGGCTCGGACGACCACGGATGACTTCCGCTCTCTCCACCGTCATTGCGAGGAGACAGATTGCGCTTCTCGCAATGACGAGGGGAGAGCGGCGCTCTGCTCGAACTATTTCTTGTCGCGAAAATACGGCTCGACCGGACCGTGCACCTTGATGGTCAGCGGGTTGCCGTAGCGGTCCTTGGCGTTGCCGGCGGTGACGCGGACCCAGCCTTCGCTGATGCAGTACTCCTCGACATTGGTCTTCTCGATGCCTTTGAAGCGGATGCCGACGTCGCGCGACAGGATGTCCGCGTTGTAGTAGGGGCTGTTCGGGTCGACCGACAGGCGGTCGGGAAATTCGTCGCTCATGATTGTCTCGCTCACAACAGTGTTTCGATTTGCTGCCGCAATCCTTCCGGCTTTGCGGTCGGCGCGTAGCGCGCGATCACCTTGCCGGCCCGGTCCACCAGGAATTTGGTGAAATTCCATTTGATGGAGGCGCCCAACAGGCCGGATTGCTGACGTTTCAGATACTCATACAACGGATGCGCCTTCGGCCCGTTGACGTCGATCTTCTCGAACAGGGGAAAAGTGACGTCGTAACGGGTCGAGCAGAATTCCCGGATCTCGCTCGCCTGCCCCGGCTCCTGCGCGCCGAACTGATTGCAGGGAAAGCCGAGCACGGAGAAGCCGCGCGGCGACAGATCGCGATAGAGATCCTCGAGGCCGCGATATTGCGGCGTGAAGCCGCATTTGCTCGCGGTGTTGACGATCAGGAGCACCTGTCCCTCGAACCGGCGCATGGGCACCTCCTCGCCCGCAAGCGAGTTGGCCTTGAAGTCGTAGATCACGGCCATCGCTTAAGCCACGGGGTCGATCGGCGACGGCGGCACGCCGCCGGCCTCGATCGCCTCGCCCGCGCGCAGGCAGAGGTCCTCGCGATAGCGACCGGAGACGATGTGCACGCCGACCGGCGCCTTGCCGACGAGGCCGGTGGAGACCACGAGGCCCGGCAGGCCCATGAAGGGAATCGCGATCTGCGGCAGCTGCGCTTCCCAGACGCGCTTGAAGGACGCCTCGTCCTTGCGGTCGAGATGATCGGGGAACGGCAATTCGCCGGAGACCGGCGTCAGCAGCACGGCGTATTTTTCGAAGAACAGCATCCAGTCGCGCGTCAGCGTAGCTCTTCGGGTCAGCGCCTTGGCGTAATTGGCCTGGTCCATCGGCGTCACCCTGCCGCGGTTGCCGCGCAGGCAGGCCAGCGCGCCGGGATCGCCCTCGCGCTCGGCCATCTCGAGCTGCGCCTCATAGCCGTCGCCGAGCCACAGCTTGATCTGCCACTCGACCGCTTCACGCATCGGCGGGGTGTCCCCGATCACGTCGACGGTCCAGCCCGCGCGCTCCAGGCGCTTGCCGGCATCGCTGACCGCCGCCTTCACCTCCGGTGTCGTGGCAAGGCCGTTCGGGTTGAGGCAAAGCGCAGCGCGTTTCGGCCGCGCCGGACCTTCGAGCGGCGCAGGGACATACCAGGGATCGCGGATGTCGCGGGCCGACATCGCTTCGAGCGAGATGCGCAGATCATTCACGGTGCGGGCCAGCGGGCCCGAGACCGCCATGATCTGAGGCCCGATCGGGCGCTCAGGCAGCGCCGGATTGAAGGCGGGAATGCGGCCCAGCGTCGGGCGCAGGCCGTGCACGCCGCAGGCATAGGCGGGATAGCGGATCGACCCGGCAATGTCGGTGCCATGGGCGATGTGGCCGATGCCGGCCGCGACCGCCGAGCCGGCGCCGCCGGAGGAGCCGCCCGGGGTCAGCGAGGCGTCGCGCGGGTTCTTGGTGTCGCCATGGACCAGGTTGGTGGTGAACCAGCGATAGGAGAAGGCCGGGCAGTTGGTGCGGCCGAGCAGGACGGCGCCGGCTTTGCGGAAATTGCCGACGACCGGATTGTCCTCGCGCGCGATCAGGTCGCGCTGCAGCTTGAGGCCGTTGGTGGTGGCAAAGCCCTCCTGGTCGACATTGGCCTTGATGGTGACGGGCACGCCGGCCAGCACACCGGGGTCCTCGCCCCTGGCAATGACGGCATCGACGGCGTCGGCCTGCTTGAGCACGTCCTCCGGCCGGTGGTCGATCACGGCATTGAGGGCCGGGTTGACCGCGTCCAGGCGGTCGAGGCCGGCCTTGGCGGCCTCCCGGGCGGACACTTTTTTGGACCTGACGAGGGTGGCGAGGTCGGCGGCCGACAGGCGCCAGAGATCTTGCATGGCTTGCTCCGTATGACCCGCGTCTTTTAGCGCCGGGAACGCGGCAAAGCCATGCGGATTTCGCAAGGGCAAAGGGGGTTTGGTGCCGGATGGTGCCTCATTCGCCGCCATTGCGAGGAGCCTTTGCGACGAAAACAATCCAGACTGCCTCCGCGGAGGGATTCTGGATTGCTTCGCTACGCTCGCAATGACGGTGGAGAGAGTGGCGCGCTCCTTACCCGAGCATGGGCCTCTAATGCCGCGTCACCGACGGGTCCGGCATGTCCAGCAGCGCCTCGGTGAAGGGAAACTCCAGCACGATATCGCCGTCGGAATCGGTGACCTCGATGACCGCCTCCAGCAGCGCCGGCTGGGTTCCTTCCGATTTCAGGACCTCCAGGATCATCTGGCGGGCGACCTCCGAGGCGCGATCGGGATTGCGAAGGTCCTCGCCGTCAGGATCCACGATCAATTCGTCGCCGATACGGGTGTTGAAGAAATATCTGGGCATGCATGATCCAATGGGGTCGCCTGTAGCCGATTGAAAGCCGTTCCATACTCACAACTGGGTTATCCCGACAGGGATCACGACCTATCGGCTATTTTGCGGATGTCATTCGCTCATCTTTACGGCCGCAATACGCTCTCTTTGCAACGCAACAATCCCGCCGGTCTACTACCTAGGTCGGGAAAATTTCACTGGCGAACTTTTCGGCCCGCATTAATTTATCTGCGGGCGGATACGTCCGAATTCGCGAAAATGGAGAGCCAAATGGCCTGGAAAGCCCCGAAGATCGTCGAAGTGCCCTGCGGCATGGAAATCAACATGTATGTGAGCGCCACCCGCAAGTAAGCGGTTGGTGTGTACGCGTTCTGCGCAGGTGGTTCTTGCGGTCGAGCACTTTCGGTCACGACGCGTTGCCGGAAGGTAGATTTGGTGTCGGCCTGAGTTCCACCTCGCGACGTTGCCTCCAGGAGACGGATCATGCTTCGCGTCGTCGTCCTGGGCGCAGGGGCCGGCGGCGGAGTGCCGCAATGGAATTGCGGTTGCGAGGGCTGCCGCGCGGCCCGTGCGAATGGACAAGGGCTCCATCGAACCCAGGCCTCGGTTGCCTTCAGTGGCGACGGCGAGCACTGGTTCCTGATCAACGCCTCGCCCGATCTCCGCCAGCAATTGAACGCCACGCCGCAGCTGCATCCGAAGGCCGGCGCGCTGCGCCATACGCCGGTTGCGGGCGTGATCCTGACCAACGGCGAAGTCGATGCCGTGGCCGGCCTGCTGTCGATGCGCGAAGGCTCGCCCTTCACGGTCTATGCCCATGAGAAGGTGCTGGCGATCCTGAAGAGCAACAGCATCTTCAACGTGCTGAACGAGAAGAACGTCAAGCGCCAGGCGATCGGAATAGGCGAGCCGTTCGAGCCGCGGCTGCCTGACGGCGCCCGCACAGGGCTCGAGGTGCTGCCCTTCGCCGTGCCCGGCAAATCGGCCTGGTATCTCGAAGGCAAGGCCCATCCCGGCGGCGAGACCGGCGACGGCGATACGCTGGGGCTGAAGATCACCGACAAGGCCACCGGCAAGTGCTTCTACTTCATTGCCGCCTGCGCCGAGGTCACCGACGCGCTGAGGGCCGAGATCGATGGCGCCGCGCTGGTGTTCTTCGACGGCACGGTGTGGCAGGACGACGAGATGATCAAGGCCGGGCTCGGCCACAAGACCGGCAAGAGCATGGGCCATGTCGCGATGTCCGGCGCGGACGGTGCGATCGCGCGGCTCGCCGATCTCGATATCGACAGGAAGATATTTCTGCATATCAATAACTCGAACCCGGCGCTGCTGCCCGGCTCAAGCGAGCGAAAAGCGGTCGAACAGGCGGGCTGGCAGATACCTGGGGATGGAACGGAGATCGTGCTGTGAATGCCGCGTCAATAACTGGAATGACCGCGCTCTCGATCGGCAAGGACATCAGGCTCGCGAGCGCCGAGGAACTGGAGGCGATGCTGCGCCACATCGGAGCTACGCGCTATCACAGCCTGCATCCGTTCCATAAGCTGTTGCACGGCGGCAAGCTGAACAAGGGCCAGGTGCAGGCCTGGGCCCTCAACCGCTACTATTACCAGAGCACGATCCCGATCAAGGACGCGGTGGTGATCTCGCGCTTCCGCGACCGCGCCACGCGCGTGGAATGGCGCCACCGCATCGAGGACCATGACGGCGACGTCGGCTCCGAGGGCGGCATCGAGCGCTGGCTGAAGCTGACCGAAGGGCTCGGCCTCGACACCGCGTACGTGGAATCCACCGAAGGCATCCTGCCCGCGACGCGTTTCGCGGTGGAAGCCTACGTGCACTACTGCCGCGAAAAAAGCCCGCTGGAGGCGATCGCCTCGTCGCTCACCGAGCTGTTCGCGCCGAACCTGCATGAAGAGCGCATCTCCGGCATGCTGGCGCATTACGACTTCGTCAATCCTGATATCATGAGCTACTTCAAGCGGCGGCTGACCCAGGCGCCGCGCGACGCCAATTTCGCGCTCGACTACGTCAAGGCGCACGCCACGACGCCGGAGCAGCGCGCGCTCGTGTGCAACGCGCTGATCTTCAAGACCAACGTGCTGTGGGTGCAGTTAGATGCGCTCCAGCACGCCTATGTCGAGGGCCACATTCCGCCGGGCGCGTTCGTGCCCGAAGCGAGCTGAGGGATTAGAGTTATGGCCGGGCCGCGAAACATCAGCGTCAGCGAGGCAAGCCGCCCGTTGCTGCCGCGGCATGCCAGGCTGAAATATGACGAGACGCGGAAGGTCTGGGTCATTCTCGCGCCCGAACGCGTGCTGGCGCCCGACGAGATCGCGGTCGAGGTCTTGCAGCTCTGCAATGGCGAGCGCAATGTCGGCGACGTCGCGGATCAACTGGCGGCGAAGTACGCCGCACCGCGCGAGGCGATCCTGGCCGACGTCATCGTCATGCTGCAGGATCTCGCCGACAAGGGCTTCCTCACCGAGGCCCGGGAGAAGACGTCATGAGCGACGTGCTCGGCAACATCCCGCCCGGGACCAGCGACGGCCTCGCCGTGCTGGAGAAGCAGCGCTCGACGGCGGAGACTTTCGGCATCCCGCTCGCCGTGCTGCTGGAGATCACCCATCGCTGCCCGCTGCAATGCCCCTACTGCTCCAACCCGGTCGAGCTCGACCGTTCGGGCAAGGAGCTGACCACGGAGGAATGGAAGAAGGTGCTGAGCGAGCTCGCCGAGATCGGCGTGCTGCAGGTGCATTTCTCCGGTGGCGAGCCCACCGCACGCAAGGACCTCGTCGAGCTGGTCAAGCATGCGAGCGACGCCGGCCTCTACACCAATCTCATCACCTCGGCCGTGTTGCTGACACGCGAGAAGCTCAGCGATCTCGCCGACGTCGGGCTCTGCCACGTCCAGATCTCTTTCCAGGGCGTCGAGGAAGGCCTCGCCGATCGTGTCGCCGGCTACAAGAACGGCCATCGCAAGAAGCTCGAGGTCGCGAAATGGACGCGCGAGCTCGACCTGCCGCTCACCGTGAACGCGGTGATGCATCGGCAGAACCTGCACCAGCTTCCCGAGATCATCCAGATGGCGCTGGATCTCGATGCCGACCGGCTCGAGGTCGCCAATGTGCAATATTACGGCTGGGCGCTGAAGAACCGCGCCGCCTTGATGCCGACCGTGGCGCAACTCGATGAGTGCACCCGCCTCGTCGAGGAAGCGCGCGAACGGCTGAAGGGCCGGCTGACCATCGACTACGTCGTGCCCGACTATTACGCGCTGCGGCCGAAGAAATGCATGGGCGGCTGGGGCCGGCAGTTCTTCAACATCTCGCCCGCCGGCAAGGTGCTGCCGTGCCACGCCGCCGAGAGCATCACGGGGCTCGATTTCGAATCCGTCCGCTCCAACCATTCGATCGCCTGGATCTGGCAGAACTCGGACGCCTTCAACCGCTATCGCGGCACCGGCTGGATGAAGGAGCCGTGCAAGTCTTGCGAATTCCGCGAGATCGATTTCGGCGGCTGCCGCTGCCAGGCCTTCGCGCTGACCGGCGATGCCACCAACACCGATCCGGCCTGCGCGCTGTCGCCGCTGCACGAGACCATCTTCAAGCAGGCCGAGCGCGAGGCCGAGGGCGAGACCAACCGCTTCCTGTATCGCAACTTTGCCGGCGGCACCCTGGAATCCGAGAATGACGCCTGACGCCGACGCAGGCACAGCGGTCAGGCGTGCCGATCCCTTTGCGCCGCTGACCTCCGACATGCTCGACGTCGGCGGGGGCCATGAGCTCTATGTCGAGAGCATCGGCCGCGCGGACGGAATCCCTGCGGTCTATCTGCATGGCGGGCCCGGCAGCGGCTGCCAGCCCGATCATCGCCGGCTGTTCGACCCCGACCGGTTCTGCGCGGTGCTGTTCGACCAGCGCGGCTGCGGCCGCAGCCGTCCCAAGGGATCACGCGAGCACAACACCACGGCGCATCTGATTGCCGACATGGAGAAGATCCGCGAGAAGTTCGGCTTCGAGCGCTGGATGGTGGTCGGCGGCTCCTGGGGCGCGACGCTGGCGCTGGCGTATGCAGAAGCGCATCCCGAGCGCGTGTCGGGCATCGCGCTCCGTGCAACCTTCCTGGGCACGCGGGCCGAGGTCGTGACGGCCTTCACGACGCGCCTGTCGCAATTCTATCCCGCGCTTTACGAGGACTTCCTCAGCGTTCTGCCACCAGAGGAGCGGGACCAGCCGGTAGACGCCTGTTGGCGCCGCATCCTCGATGCCGACCCGGCCGTGCACGGCCCGGCGGCGAAGGCCTGGCACGACACCGAGCGCATCTTGTCCGAGCACAAGCCCGCGAGGACGCGGCTCGACCTCGCCTCGCTGAACGTCTGGCGCACATTGCCCGCGACACCGTTCATGGAAGCGCATTATTTCGTCAACGACGGCTTCATGACCGCAGAGCAGCTGCTGCAGAATGCGGGCAGGCTCGAAGGCATTCCCGGCATCATCGTCCAGGGCCGCTATGACCTGTTGTGCCCGCCTGAGACATCGCATGCCCTTGCGAAAGTCTGGCCCGGTTCCGAGATTCGGATCGTGGAAGAAGCCGGCCATTCGCTCTATGATGGCGGCGTGAGGGACGCGGTCATGAAGTCGATCGCGGATCTTGCTTCGAAGGCCGCGCGCTGAGGCGCGATAACAGGACAACAAGAACAATGCCGCTCGCCGGGAAAGGCATGCTGCTGACGTCGATGAACATCGACGCCGCCGATGAAGCCGAGCTCAATCGCTGGTACGATCGCGAGCATCTGGAAGAGCGGGTCGCGATCGAGGGTTTCCTGGAAGCGCGGCGCTATGTCGCGCATGCCGCCAATCCAAAGTATCTCTGCCTCTATTCGACAGCGACGCTCGACGTGCTCGACAGCCCCGACTACAAGGCGCGGCTCGCCAACCCGACCGACTGGTCGCGGCAGACCATGGCGCGTTTCAAGGACATGCTGCGCGTCGTGGCCCGCATCACGATCAGCAACGGCACCGGGCGCGGGGCGGCGCTCGGGGTGGTGCGGCTGCGGCCGACGCCCGAGAATGCCGCAGTATGGCGTGACGCACTGCAAGAAAGGCTGGCGCCGGAAAATCACGCCGGCATCATCTCGATGCATCTGCTCGAGAGCGAGCCGGAATTGTCGGGCGCAACGCCTGAGATTCCGGCCGTGCGCCACGAAGGTGCACGCGACTGGTTCGTCCTGATCGACGGCACGCATGTCGGTGCGGTCTCGGCAGTCATCGCCGAGCGCTTCACCGGTCCCGCAGCGGCGCCGTTCCTGCTTCCCGTCTCGGTCGGCACCTACTGTCTGATGTGGGACCTCGCAAAGAGCGACATCGCGCGCTGAAGCAGCCATCTGCATCGCAACATATTGCACCGCACCCACACGTCGCGCGGCGCGTTAATGCTGTGCACGCGCAGCTCCCATGAAAGCAGGTCATCACCCAAATTTGCCGTTGTGCTTCGGACTGGTTCTAATAAGCTAACCCAATGACGTCATTCAGAAACCAGATCGACGCACAATAAGCGTCCGAGAAGCTCAGAAGAGGCCGCCGGGTCTTTGAGCCTGCGCGGACAGGGTAGGAATGAAACCGACCGATATCGCGGCCCCCGACTACTTTCACAAAGTGGTCGATTGCCAGTGGGCCTGTCCTGCGCACACCCCGGTTCCCGAATACATCCGACTGATCGCACAAGGCCGCTACAGCGACGCCTACATGATCAATTGGAAATCGAACGTGTTTCCCGGAATTCTGGGACGCACCTGCGATCGTCCCTGCGAGCCGGCGTGCCGCCGCGGACGCGTAGAGGAAAATCCGGTGGCGATCTGCCGCCTCAAGCGCGTCGCTGCCGACTTCAAGGACGACATCAAGCAGCGTCTGCCGCGCCCCTCGCCGAAGAACGGCAAGCGTGTTGCCCTTGTAGGCGGCGGTCCGGCGTCGTTGACCGTTGCACGCGATCTCGCGCCGCTCGGCTACCATTGCACCGTGTTCGACGGCGATCCCGAAGCCGGCGGCATGATGCGCTCGCAGATCCCGAAATTCCGCCTGCCCAATTCTGTGATCGACGAGGAGACCGGCTACATCCTCAACCTTGGTGTCGACTTCAAGGGCGGCCATCGCATCGAAAGCATGAAGTCGCTGCTGGCAGAGAAATACGACGCGATCTTCGTCGGCTCCGGCGCGCCGCGCGGCCGCGAGCTCGAAATTCCCGGCCGGAAAGAGGCCGCCGCGAACATCCATATCGGCATCGAATGGCTGGCCAACGTGTCGTTCGGCCATGTCGACAAGATCGGAAAGCGCGTCATCGTGCTCGGCGGCGGCAACACCGCGATGGATTGCTGCCGAACCGCGCGCCGGCTCGGCGGCGAGAAAGTCACGGTGGTCGTGCGTTCCGGCTTCGACGAAATGAAGGCCTCGCCCTGGGAGAAGGAAGACGCGATCCACGAGGACATCCCGATCCTCAACTACATGGTGCCGGTGGCATTCAAGCATGTCGCCGGCAAGCTGATCGGCGTCACTTTCGAGCACGTCAAAGCCGAATACGACGCCAAAGGCCGCCGTAATCTGGTGCCTTCGGGCGATCCCGATCAGACCATTCCCTGCGACGACGTGCTGGTCGCGGTCGGCCAGGAGAATGCCTTCCCCTGGATCGAGCAGGATTGCGGCATCGAATTCGACAAATGGCACATGCCCAAGGTCGACCCGAGGACGTTCGTCTCGACCAATCCAAAGGTTTTCTTCGGCGGCGACGCCGCATTCGGGCCGAAGAACATCATCTGGGCGGTCGCACACGGCCATGACGCCGCGCTGTCGATCCACAAGATGCTCTCGGGCGAAGACATCACCGAACGTCCGCTGCCAGAGGTGCAAATCTCCTCGCAGAAGATGGGCATCCACGAATGGAGCTATGACAACGACATTTCCAACGACAAGCGCTTCAAGGTGCCACATCGCGACAAGGTCGTCGCGCTGAAGGACATCCGCGCCGAAGTCGAACTCGGCTACGACGTCAAGCTGGCGCTCGGCGAGGCGCATCGCTGCCTGAACTGCGACGTCCAGACGGTGTTCTCGACCTCGCTCTGCATCGAGTGCGATGCCTGCGCCGACATCTGCCCGATGGACTGCATCACCTTCACCAACAATGGTGAGGAAGACGATCTGCGCCAGCGCCTGAAAGCGCCCTCGCCGCACCCGGAGCAGGACCTCTACGTCTCCAGCGACCTCAAAACCGGGCGGGTGATGGTGAAGGACGAGGATGTCTGTCTGCATTGCGGGCTGTGCGCCGAGCGCTGTCCCACCGGAGCCTGGGACATGCAGAAATATTTCATCGATATGACTCACGCAGGTTCGACATGTCCGACAAAAAGCCGATCAGCAGCGTAAACGACTTCGTCGTCCGCTTCGCCAACGTCAACGGCTCGGGCTCGGCCAGCGCCAACGAGATGTTCGCGCGCGCCATCCTGCGTCACGGCGTGCCGGTGTCCCCGCGCAACATCTTCCCCTCCAACATCCAGGGCCTGCCGACCTGGTACGAGGTGCGGGTGACGGAAGCGGGTCATCTCGGCGCCCGCGGCGGCGTCGACCTGATGGTGGCGATGAATCCGCAGACCTGGGACAAGGACGTCGCCGGCATCGAGCCGGGCGGCTACCTGTTCTACGATTCCACCAAGCCGATGCCGTCGACGAAATTCCGCGACGACATCACCGTGATCGGCGTGCCGCTCACCGCGATCACCAACTCGACCTACACCGATCCGCGCCAGCGCCAGCTGTTCAAGAACATCATCTATCTGGGCAGCCTCTCGGCGCTGCTCGACATGGACCCGAAGCTGATCGAGCAGCTGATCGGCGAGCAGTACAAGGGCAAGGAGAAGCTGCTCTCCTCCAACGTCCACGCGCTGCATCTCGGCCGCGACTGGGCGCTGCAGAATCTGAAATGCCCGATCGGGCTCAGGGTGAAGAAGTCCGACAAGGTCGGCGACCGCATCTTCATCGAGGGCAACAGCGCCGCCGCGCTCGGCGCCGTCTATGGCGGCGCCACCGTGTGCGCCTGGTATCCGATCACACCGTCATCGTCGGTGGCGGAGGCCTTCACGGCCCACTGCAAGAAGTACCGGCACGATCCGGAGACCGGCAAGGCGAAATACGCGATCGTGCAGGGCGAGGACGAGCTGGCCTCGATCGGCATCGTCATCGGCGCCTCCTGGAACGGCGCCCGCGCCTTCACCGCGACCTCGGGCCCCGGCATCTCGCTGATGACGGAGTTCATCGGCCTCTCCTACTTCGCCGAGATTCCCGCGGTGATCATGAACATCCAGCGCGCCGGCCCCTCCACGGGCATGCCGACCCGCACCCAGCAATGCGACATCATCGCCTGCGCCTATGCTTCGCATGGCGACACCAAGCATGTGCTGCTGTTCCCGGAAGACCCGGCCGAAGCGTTCGAGTTCGCGGCGGCTTCCTTCGATCTCGCCGAGCGTCTCCAGACCACGATCTTCCTGATGCTCGACCTCGACATCGGCATGAATCATCGGCTCTGCCGGCCGCTGAAGTGGGATGACGCAAGGCAATACGACCGCGGCAAGATCATGACCGCGGAGATGCTCGAGGAAGGCCGCGACTTCGGCCGCTATCTCGACGTCGACGGCGACGGCATTCCCTATCGCACCTATCCCGGCACCCATCCGACCAAGGGCTCCTATTTCACCCGGGGCACCTCGCGCGACCGTTATGCGCGTTACTCGGAGGAAGGCACGGTGTACGCGGACAACATGCAGCGGCTGGTGCGCAAGTTCGAGACCGCGCAGGACCTGGTGCCGCGGCCGCTGCAGGCCAATGCGGAACGGCCGACCAAATATGGCGTGATCTATTTCGGTTCGACCTCGCCGGCGATGGACGAGGCGATCGGCCTGCTGGAGGCGCGCGGGCATCAGCTCGATCGCCTGCGCATCCGCGCGTTCCCGTTCCATTCGAGCGTGGCGAGCTTCCTCGCCGAGCACGACTTCGTTTATGTCGTCGAGCAGAACCGCGACAGTCAGCTGCGCCAGCTCATCGTGAACGAGAATGGCATCGACCCCGTCCGGCTCGTTCCGATCGTGCATTACGACGGCACGCCGATCACCGCCCGTTTCATCGCAAAAGCCATTGGCGACCACCAGGATCACCTCAAGGTGACCCCCCTCCGCAAGGCCGTGTCATGATGGCAAACTGGATCCACATCGTCATTGCGAGCGCAGCGAAGCAATCCAGACTGCCTCCGTGGAAAGACTCTGGATTGCTTCGCTGCGCTCGCAATGACCGAGTGTGGTTGCGACAGCCCGGCCGCGTGCAAAGAGACGTCGGATTGCGGCAAGGGAGCAGAGAGAAACGGTCATGACCTACATCGCAAAGCCGAAATTCCATCACCCCGGCCTGAAGAAGAACACGCTCGGCTACACGCATCGCGACTACGAGGGCAAGATCTCGACGCTGTGCGCCGGCTGCGGCCACGATTCGATCACAGCCTCGATCATCGAGGCCTGCTACGAGCTCTCGATCGAGCCGCATCGGGTGGCAAAAATCTCCGGCATCGGCTGCTCGTCGAAGACGCCGGACTATTTCCTCGGCAATTCGCACGGCTTCAACTCCGTGCACGGCCGCATGCCCAGCGTGCTGACCGGCGCCAACCTCGCCAACCGCGACCTGATCTATCTCGGGGTCTCCGGCGACGGCGATTCCGCCTCGATCGGCTTCGGCCAGTTCGCGCATTCGATCCGGCGCGGCGTCAACATGACCTATATCGTCGAGAACAACGGCGTCTACGGCCTGACCAAGGGCCAGTTCTCGGCCACCGCCGACCGCGGCTCGAAGAGCAAGAAGGGCGTCACCAACACCGACAACGCCATCGACCTCGTCGCGATCGCGCTGCAACTCGGCGCAACCTTCGTGGCGCGCTCGTTCTCCGGCGACAAGGCCCAGCTGGTGCCGCTGATCGCGGCCGCGATCGGCCACAAGGGCGCGTCCTTCATCGACGTCATCAGCCCCTGCATCGCCTTCAACAACCACGCCGGCTCGACCAAGAGCTTCGACTATGTGCGAGAGCACAATGATGCCGTGAACCGGCTCGACGTGCTGGTCGGCCGCGATCCGATCGCGGTGGACTACGCGCCAGGCACGGTGCAAGTGGTCGAGCAGCATGACGGCAGCAAGATCGCGCTGCGCAAGATCGATGCCGACTACGATCCGCATGACCGGTTAGGGGCTCAGACCTTCCTCGCGAAGCACGCCGCCAAGGGCCAGATCGTCACCGGCCTGCTCTATGTCGACCCCGACGCCGATGACCTGCACGAGCACCTCAATACGGTCGAGACCCCGCTCAACACGCTGGAAGCGGACACCCTGTGCCCGGGCTCGGCGGTGCTGGACAAGATCAACGCCAGCCTGCGCTGATCAGTTACCGGCAACTGGGAGGAGAGAACCCCACCCGGCGCTTCGCGCCGACCTCCCCCGCAAGCGGGAGAGGTGAGGCGGAGCGCGTGGATGCCCTTCCCAACCCATCTCCGGTCCCACTTGACTTACCCATAACCCAACGGTTATGAATTAAACCCATAACCTTCGAGTTATGGATTCTCCATGTCCGCCGCCCACGACCTCCTGTTCAGGACTCTGGCCGATCCGACCCGGCGGGCGATCTTCGAGCGGCTGTGCCGAGAGGGCGAGCAGACGGTCGGGGCCCTGACGCTGCGATCCGGCGTTTCCCAGCCGGCGGTGTCGAAACATCTCGGCGCGCTGAAGCAGGCGGGCCTCGTGCGCGACCGCCATGAGGGACGCCAGACCCATTACAGCGCGCAGCCCGGCGCGCTCGATCCGCTGGTCGACTGGACCAGCCAGATGACCGGCTTCTGGCAGAACCGGCTCGATGCACTCGATGATCTCCTGAAGAGGATGGACCAATGACCGAGACCAGATCCGTCGTCGTCGAGCGCGAATTTGCCTTTCCGCCGGAGCGGCTGTGGCGCGCGCTGACGCAGCCGCACCTGATCGAGGAGTGGCTGATGAAGAACGACTTCAAGCCCGAGATCGGCCATCGCTTCAACCTGCGCGGCGAATGGGGCGGCGTGCTGGACTGCGAGGTGCTCACCATCGAGCCGCAGAAGACGCTCGCCTGTACCTGGAATTTCTCGCACGAGGACGCGGCGTTCGACCTCAGAAGCGTCGTGACCTTCACGCTGACGCCGACCGGCGCGGGCACACATCTACGCGTCGAGCAGGCAGGCTTCAGGGCGACGCAGAAGCAGGCCTATGGCGGCGCGCATGCCGGCTGGAAGCAGTTCTTCAACAAGCTCGACGAGCTGCTGGCGCGGGCTGACTAGCTCGCCGGCGTCTTCCATAGATTTTCCAAAGGAGATCCCAATGAGCACGAACATGTGGATTCGGCAGATCCATCGCTGGCTGTCGATGGCATTCACGGTCGCAGTCATCGCCAACGTCGTCGCCATGACGATCCAGGTGCAGGCCATAGGGATCGACCTGCTCGCGCTCGTTCCGCTGCTCCCGCTGCTCGCGACCGGGCTCTATCTGTTCGCGCTGCCGTATCTTGGCCGCCGCGACGGCGCGCGGCAAGAGGCGTGATCATGAAGAAGGCCGTGACCGCAAAGAAGAGCGCGAATGACGCGAGCAGCGCGTCACCATCAAAACTGATCGACGGCAGGATCAGGGAGCTCGGCGACTGGCGCGGCGAGATGCTGGCGCGGGTCCGCGGCCTGATCAGGGAAGCGGACCCTGACGTCGCCGAGGAATGGAAATGGCGCGGCGTTCCCGTGTGGGAGCACGACGGCATCATCTGTACCGGTGAGACCTACAAGGACGTGGTGAAGCTGACTTTCGCCAAGGGCGCGGCGCTGGATGATCCCGGGGGCCTGTTCAATTCAAGCCTCGAGGGCAATGTGCGCCGCGCGATCGATATTCGCGAGGGCGAGAAGATCAACGAAAAGGCGTTGAAGGCGCTGATCCGGGCGGCGGTGGCGCTGAATGCGTCCAGGAAGAAGCCGGCCAAGGAGCGGCGGGCGTAGAGCAACCGTTATGCAGCTCGAATGCCTTCCTTCTCCTCTTGGAGAAGGTGGCGCGAAGCGCCGGATGAGGGGTCTGCATCGGCACGGGAAAGTGCGGAGAGATTCCCCTCACTCCAGTGAGTTTGTATCTGCCGGCGTCGCTGCCCTCTCCCGCAAGGAGCGAGGGCACATCGACGCGCATCTCGCTGTATTGTTCCGCCCTCAGGCCACCGCCGCCGGGATCGGACGCGGGCTCACGACGTACTCGCGCAGGACCTTGTCGTTGGCATCGACTTCGATCAGCGCGACGTCATAGGTCCAGAGATCGGCCAGGTGCTGGAGCACGCGCTTGGTGTCGGTCTCGTTGAGCTGGGAGCCCTTGATGACGTGGTGATGCAGGATCAGGCGGCGGTCGCCGGAGAGATCGACGTCGACCACCTCGATATTGGCGTCGATGTAGCCGACATCATGCTGCCGGGCCAATTCCCGCCGGACGCGGCGGAAGCCGCGCTCGTCGTGGATGGCGTCGACGCGGATGCCGGCGCGCTCCTCGGGGTCGTCGTGGAGATGGAACATGCGGAAGTGCCGCATCAGCCTGGGGCTCAGGAACTGGCCGATGAAGCTCTCATCGCGGTAATTGGCCCAGACGTCCCGCAGCACGCCCATGACGTCGTTCTTGCCGGCGATGTCGGGAAACCACTCGCGGTCCTCGTCTTCCGGACTGGTGACGATGCGCTCGATGTCCTGCATCACGGCGAAGCCGAGCGCATAGGGGTTGAAGCCCGAGAAGCGCGGATCGTCGAATTCGGGCTGGAACACCACGTTGGTGTGCGAGCCCAGGAATTCGAGGAAGTTGCCGTCGCTGATGCGGCCCTGCTGATGCAGCTGGGTCATGATGCGATAGTGGACGTAGGTCGCCGTCCCCTCGTTCATCACCTTGGTCTGGCTCTGCGGATAGAAATATTGGGCGATGTGGCGGACGATGCGCAAGAGCTCGCGCTGCCAGGGCGCCAGGCGCGGCGCGCTCTTCTCCAGGAAATAGAGCAGGTTCTCCTGCGGCAGGCCAAGCAGCTTGCGGCGCCGCTCGATGCTGAGCGTCGAACGGCTCTTGCTCTTGCCGGCCGGCACGGTGCGCCAGAGATCGTTGAAGACCTCTTCCTCGTGCTGGCGCCTGCGCCCTGCCCGCTTCTCCTCGGCGCGCAGATCCAGCTTCTTCTTGCCGGGATAGCGGTCGATGCCGTGCGACATCAGCGCATGCGCGGCGTCGAGCGTGCGCTCGACCTCGGTGCGGCCGTAGCGCTCCTCGCATTGCATGACGTAGTTCTTGGCGAAATCGAGATAGTCCAGGATGCCTTCGGCATCGGTCCACTGCTTGAACAGGTAGTTGTTCTTGAAGAAGTGGTTGTGGCCGAAAGCGGCGTGCGCGATCACCAGCGTCTGCATCGTCGCCGTGTTCTCCTCCATGAGATAGGAGATGCAGGGCGAGGAGTTGATCACGATCTCATAGGCAAGGCCCATCAGGCCCTTGCGGTAGGAGGCCTCGTGGAAGGCGAAATGCTTGCCGAAGGACCAGTGCTTGTAGAACAAGGGCATGCCGACCGACGAGTAGGCATCCAGCATCTGCTCGGCGGTGATGACCTCGATCTGGTTCGGATAGACGTCGAGCCCGAGATCCTTCAACGCCACCTCTTCGCAGGCATCGGTGATACGCTGCAAGGTGCGAAAATCCCAATCCGCGCCTTCGAACAAACGTTCCGTCATGGAGTGGCTTTCTCCTGAGCAGTTTCGCGGCGCTGGAACAGGTCGTGGAATACCGGGAAGATCTCGCTACGCTCGGAGACCTTGCGCATCGAGAGCGGTGCGCCGCTGTTGCGCAGGCGCTCGTAGAGAGTCCAGAGCGAGGAGTCGGACAGATCGAAGGCGCTGCCGCCGGATTCCCCGACCTCGAGGTAGGCGAAGAACTGGCAGACCGGCAGGATCTTGTCGGTCAGCAGGAGCCCAGTGAGCTCGCCGTCGGAATAGGAATTGTCGCCGTCGGAGGCCTGCGCGGCGTAGATGTTCCAGTCCGAGGGATTGAAACGCTCGCGCACGATCTCGTGCATCGCCTGCAGCGCGCTGGAGACCAGCGTGCCGCCCGAGGCCGGGCCGTAGAAGAAGGTCTGCTCGTCGACCTCCTCGGCGCGGTCGGTGTGGCGGATGAAGACGATCTCGACATGCTTGTAGCGGCGCTTCAGGAACACGTAGAGCAGCATGTAGAAGCGTTTTGCCAGATCCTTCATGTGCTCGGACATCGAGCCGGAGACGTCCATCAGGCAGAACATCACGGCCTGCGCGACCGGCTTCGGCACCGTCTCGAAGCGGCGGTAGCGGATGTCGAGCGGATCGATGAAGGGAATGCGCTTGGACCTCGCCTGCAGCTTTTCAAGCTCGGCGACCAGCTCAGCCCGCTCTTCCTCGTCCGTGCAGCCGGCAATCGCGGCTTCCAGCTCCTCGATCTCCTCCTTCCGGGGGCGCTTGAGCGCGATACGCCGCGCAAGCGCGAGCTTCACCGTGCGGCTCACCGAGATGTTGGCGGGCGAGCCCGACGTGGTGTAGCCGGCGCGCTGGATGCCCTCGCTCTCGGTCTGAGCGATCTTGCGCTTGGCGAGATCCGGCAGTTCGAGGTCGTCGAGGAAGAGATCGACGAATTCGTCTCGGCTGAGCACGAAGCGGAAGGCGTCCTCGCTGTCGCCTTCGCCGGGACCGGAGTCCTTGGCGCCGCCCTGACCGGAGCGCTGCAGATAGTCGCCCTCGATGAACTTCTTGTTCCCGGGCAGCACCATATCCCGCGTTCCACCCTCACGGCGGAAACGCGGCTCATGCATCCCGTCGAGCGGGATCGTGACCTCACCCCCCTCCAGGACGTCCTTGATGTCGCGTTCCTGCGAGGTCTTCTTGACGGCGCCCTGCACCAGGGATTTGGCCCGACGCAAGAACCGCTGCCGGTTCTCAAGACTCTTGCCGCCTGGATTCAGGCGCCTGTCAATGATGTGAATGGCCACTTTCCATCCGCCTCAACCGGCCTGCTTCACGCGCATGTACCATTCGACGAGCCGGCGAACCTGACGCTCGGTGTAGCCGCGCTCCACCATGCGTGCGACGAATTCGCCGTGCTTCTTCTCCGTCTCGCCGTCCTTCTTCGACCCGAAGGAGATGACCGGAAGCAGATCCTCGACCTGGGAGAATATCCGCTTTTCGATCACGTCGCGAATCTTCTCGTAGGAGGTCCAGGTCGGATTCTTGCCGCCGTTCTGGGCCCGCGACCGTAACGAGAATTTGACGACCTCGTTGCGGAAGTCCTTGGGGTTGGCGATGCCCGCCGGCTTCTCGATTTTGGTCAGTTCCTGGTTCAAAAGCTCGCGATCCAGAAGCTGGCCCGTATCGGGATCCTTGAAGTCCTGATCCTCGATCCAGGCGTCGGCGTAGTCGACGTAGCGGTCGAACAGGTTCTGGCCATAATCCGAGTAGGATTCGAGATAAGCCTTCTGGATCTCGTTACCGATGAACTCGGCGTAGCGCGGCGCCAGCTCGGCCTTGATGAATTCGAGGTAGCGCTTCTCGACTTCCTCGGGCAGTTGCTCCCTGCGGATCGACTGCTCCAGCGCGTACATCAGATGCACCGCGTCGGCGGCGACCTCCTGCGGATCGTGGTTGAAGGTCGCAGCCAGGATCTTGAAGGCAAAGCGCGTGGAGACGCCGTCCATGCCCTCGTCGACGCCGGCGGCATCGCGGTACTCCTGGACGCTGCGCGCCTTGGGATCGGATTCCTTCAGGCTTTCGCCGTCGTAAACCCGCATCTTGGCGAACACCGTGGAATTCTCGTGCTTGCGCAGGCGCGACATCACCGAGAACCGCGCCAGCGTCTCCAGCGTCGAGGGCGCGCACGGCGCGGACGCGAGTTCGGAGCCCTGGATCAGCTTCTCGTAGATCTTCTGCTCTTCGGTGACCCGCAGGCAGTAAGGCACCTTGATCACGCAGATGCGGTCGATGAAGGCTTCGTTGTTCTTGTTGGCCTTGAAGCTCGCCCACTCCGCCTCGTTGGAGTGCGCGAGGATCACGCCGGTGAACGGAATCGCGCCGATGTTCTCGGTGCCGATGTAGTTGCCCTCCTGCGTCGCGGTGAGCAGCGGGTGCAGCATCTTGATCGGCGCCTTGAACATCTCGACGAATTCAAGGATGCCCTGGTTGGCACGATTGAGGCCGCCCGAATAGCTGTAGGCGTCGGGATCGTTCTGCGCGTAGGTCTCGAGCTTGCGGATGTCGACCTTGCCGACCAGCGACGAGATGTCCTGGTTGTTCTCGTCGCCCGGCTCGGTCTTGGAGACTGCGATCTGGCGCAGCCGCGACGGCTGGATCTTGGCGACGCGGAATTGCGAGATATCGCCGCCAAAGGCTTCCAGCCGCTTGTAGCACCATGGGCTCATCAGGCCAGTGAGACGCCGGCGCGGAATGCCGTATTTCTCTTCCAGCATCGGCCCGAGGTGATCGGGATCGAACAGGCTGAGCGGGCTTTCGAACACCGGCGAGAGTTCATCGCCGGCCTTGAGCACGTAGATCGGCTGCACTTCCATCAGCGACTTGAGCCGCTCGGCGAGCGAGGATTTGCCGCCGCCGACCGGACCGAGCAGATAGAGGATCTGCTTGCGCTCTTCGAGGCCCTGCGCCGCGTGCCGGAAGAAACCGACGATACGCTCGATGGTTTCTTCCATGCCGTAGAAGCCGGCGAAGGCCGGATAGGTGCGGATGGTGCGGTTCAAAAAAATACGGCCAAGGCGTGGGTCCTTGGCCGTGTCAATCGTCTGCGGATCGCCGATCGCTGCTAGCAGTCGCTCGGCCGCGTTTGCGTATTTCATGGGATCGCTTCGACACGATTCCAGATATTCCGCCATCGACATGTCGTGCTGGCTTCTCGCCTCGAACGACCGAGCGAAAGCGTTGAATAGAGAATCGTTGTACATGATCCCTCTCCGCGTGAGTTCCGCTACAAGCTGAAACGAAAGCAGTTGCCGGACCGTTCCTCAGGCCGTTTCGAATCAGCGTGAGCACATGACGATCATTGGACACCCGGGAGCCGACTCGACGCAACGCACAACGTAGGCAACCGGGTGAGTTACGAACAGGCACCTGCCTGTTATTTATGCGAATCTATGCATATCTTCGCTCATTTCCAGAAAATGTCACTCGGCCGCCACATCCGGGCCTTACCGGGGATCGGCTCATCCGGCGGTGCAACATAGCCGTCAGCCGGCGGCAGCTTTATGACGCCGGTACGGCCAAGCCTTGTGCACCCGAGCCTTGTGCACCCGAGCCTTGCGTGCCTTGATCGCGGTCTCGCCGCAATGCGGTGCATGCATCGCTGGCGGCATGGCACTCACGGCAAGCGCGCAGCAATGTCTCAAAATCGGTCGCCAGTCCCTCGGCGGAAATGGCGATTCGATGGTCCTGCGCGCCGCGCGATGTCGCCGGCCGCCTGCCGCGAACAGAGGAGAGCTGCCGCTGCAACGCCGGCGTCGGCGTCAGCCAGATCATCCTGCGCCCGCGGCGCTCCTCGGTCGAAATCTCCGCGATCGATTCCCACAGCAGAAATTCATTGCCGATGCGGAGATCGCGGATGCCGTAGGGGGTGACGATCACCACCGGGCCACGTTGGCCGGGGAGCCGCCAGATCAGCCAGCCGGTGATCAGGCCGAACACCGCAACGCCGGCATAACCGACCGTCGTGTCGTAGTCGCCGAGGCTGTCCCACCAGTCGAAGGCAAGGCTGGTGCTGAACAGCATCATCGCAAAAGCCGCCGCGACCAGCAGTCGCAAGCGTGTGGTGCATCGGTTGATCTCGAGATCGTGGGGCGCATCGACGCGCACGGTCGGCGCGACCGATTGCGGGCTGTCGGAGACGGCGGGCGGAGGGCCGTCAGGATGTGCTTGCATGCCTTCCCCCAGCATGGCCATTCGCGACCGGGTCACCAGCCATCCGGCGAACCGGAACCTGCTGACGACACGCTGTGCAGCGGCCGACAGCCGTTACGCAACGAGACCTCGGCCGCACCTTTGCCGGCCAACGACTTTTTACGCAACATAGCCACTGCCGCCGGGATCATCATGATCGCGACGGAGTTACACCGAGAGGTATGACGCTCAGATCCTTGATTGGTTCCCTCCCGGTTGCATGTAAGCTAGAGGATACCGCGTCAGGACCGGCGCGGAAACCCCTCGCCCGCAGGCTTGGAGATAAATAAGCATCATGAATCCCGTCAAAGAACTGGAAAAGCACGGACAGGCCGTCTGGCTGGACTTCCTGGCTCGCGGCTTCATCGCCAATGGCGACCTGAAGCGGCTGATCGACACCGATGGCGTCAAGGGCGTCACTTCGAATCCGTCGATCTTCGAGAAGGCGATCGGCAGTTCGGACGAATATGACGCCCCGATCGGCAAGGCGCTGAAGCGCGGCGACCGGACCGTGGCCGACCTGTTCGAGGCCGTCGCGGTCGAGGACATCCAGAATGCCGCCGACGTGCTGCGCCCGGTCTACGACCGCCTCAAGGGCGGCGACGGCTATGTCAGCCTGGAAGTGTCACCATATCTGGCGATGGACACGGCCGGCACCGTCACTGAAGCACGGCGGCTGTGGAAGGACGTCGGTCGCAAGAACCTGATGGTGAAGGTGCCGGCGACGACCGAGGGCCTGCCGGCGATCGAGACGCTGATCGGCGACGGCATCAGCATCAACATCACGCTGCTGTTCTCCAAGGCCGTCTATCTCGAGGTGGCGGAGGCCTATCTGTCGGGTCTGGAGAAATACGTCGCCGGCGGCGGCGATCCGTCGCACGTGGCCAGCGTGGCAAGCTTCTTCGTCAGCCGCATCGACTCCGTGGTCGACAAGCAGCTCGACGAGAAGATCGCGCGCGCCAACGATCCGTCCGAGAAGGAGCGGCTCGCCGCGCTGAAGGGCAAGGTCGCGATCGCCAACGCCAAGCTCGCCTATCAGGACTACAAGCGCCTGTTCTCGGGTCCGCGCTGGGAGAAGCTCGCCGCCAAGGGGGCAAAGCCGCAGCGCATGCTGTGGGCGTCGACCGGCACCAAGAACAAGGACTACAGCGACGTCCTTTATGTCGAGGAGCTGATCGGCCCCGACACCATCAACACCGTGCCGCCGGCAACGCTGGATGCGTTCCGCGATCACGGCAAGCCGCGCGACAGCCTGGAGGAGAATGTCGAGGACGCAAGGCGCGTGCTGGAGGAGCTGGAGCGTTCCGGCATCTCGCTGGATGCGATCACCGAGGAACTGGTCAGGGACGGCGTCAAGCTGTTCGCGGACGCGGCCGACAAGCTCTATGGCGCCGTCGCGCACAAGCGGGCCACCGTGCTCAGGCCGGCGCTCGACCGGCAGCAGCTTTCGCTCGGCGACGGCCTCGGCAAGGCCGTGGCCAAGAGCACCGAGGAATGGCGTGCCTCGGCCAAGATCCGCAGGCTCTGGCAGCGCGACAAATCGGTCTGGACCGGCACCGACGAGGACAAATGGCTCGGCTGGCTCGACAGCGCTTCCAAGGCCGACATCGCCGACTATGAAGATTATGCAGGCCGCGTGAAGGGCCAGAAATTCTCCGACGCCGTCGTGCTCGGCATGGGCGGATCGAGCCTCGGACCCGAGGTGCTGGCCGCGACGTTCGGGAAAAAGGTGGGCTTCCCCAAGCTGCATGTGCTCGACTCCACCGACCCCGCGCAGGTGCGGGCGATGGAAGACAAGATCGACATCGCCAACACGGTCTTCATCGTCTCCAGCAAGTCCGGCGGCACCACCGAGCCGAACGCGATGAAGGACTATTTCCACGAGCGCGTGGCGAAGGCGGTCGGGCCAAAGGTGAAGACCGGCCATCGCTTCATCGCGGTGACCGACCCCGGCTCGTCGCTGGAGAAGGCTGCCAAGCAGCTGAACTACGCACGCATCTTCCATGGCGAGCCCTCGATCGGCGGACGCTATTCGGTGCTGTCGCCGTTCGGGCTGGTGCCGGCGGCAACCGCCGGCATCGACCTCAAGACCTTCATCAAGCATGCGCTGTCCATGGCCCGCTCCTGCGGGCCGGACGTGCCGCCGTCCGAAAACCCGGGCGCGCAGCTCGGCCTTGCCATGGGATTGGCCGCGCTCGAAGGCCGCGACAAGGTGACGATCCTGTCGTCGAAGAAGATCGCCGATTTCGGCGCCTGGGCCGAGCAGCTGATCGCGGAATCCACCGGCAAGGAGGGCAAGGGCCTGATCCCGATCGACGGCGAGCCGCTGGGCGATCCTTCGGTCTATGGCAACGATCGCTTCTTCATCGACATCCGCGTCGACGGCGAAGCAGACGCCGCACACGACTCCAAGCTTGCCGCGATCGAAGCGGCCGGCCATCCCGTGGTGCGCATCGTCATGAAGTCGATCGAGCACCTCGGCCAGGAGTTCTTCCGCTTCGAGATGGCCACGGCCGTGGCGGGCTCGATCCTCGGCATCAACCCGTTCGACCAGCCCGACGTGGAAGCCGCCAAGATCAAGACCCGCGAGCTCACCGCGTCGTTCGAGAAGACCGGCGCGCTGCCCGCGGAGCAGCCGGTGGTCAGCACGGACGAGGCCGATCTCTACACCGACGAGGCCAACGCCACCGCGCTGCGCGCCGCCGGCGCCAATGGCGACCTCACATCCTGGCTGAAGGCCCATCTGTCGCGCTCCAGCGAGGGCGACTATGTCGCTCTGCTCGGCTACATCGCGCGCGACAAGGCCACCATCGATGCCCTCCAGGCGATGCGGCTAGAGGTGCGCGAGAAGCGGCATGTCGCGACCTGTGCCGAGTTCGGACCGCGCTTCCTGCACTCGACAGGCCAGGCCTACAAGGGCGGTCCCGACAGCGGCGTGTTCCTCCAGATCACCGCCGACGACGCCAAGGACCTGGCCGTGCCGGGCCAGAAGGCGAGCTTCGGCGTGATCAAGGCGGCGCAGGCGCGCGGCGATTTCGACGTGCTCACCGAGCGTGGCCGGCGCGCGCTGCGTGTTCACCTGAAGGGCGGGCTCCAGAAGGGTCTCGCGACGCTCAATGCCGCGCTCAACGACGCACTGAATTAAGGGAATCTCTCACATGCAACTCGGCATGATCGGCCTCGGCCGGATGGGCGGCAACATCGTTCGCCGCCTGATGCGCCAGGGACATTCGACCGTGGTCTACGACAAGGACGCCAAGGCCGTCGCCGGCCTTGCCGCGGACGGCGCAGTCGGCTCGGCGACACTCGAGGAATTCATCTCGAAGCTGGAGCGGCCGCGCACGGCCTGGGTGATGCTGCCGGCAGGACACATCACCGAGACGACGATCGATACGATCGCAAAGGTGATGCAGGAAGGCGATGTCATCATCGACGGAGGCAACACCTTCTGGCAGGACGACGTTCGCCGCGGCAAGGCGCTGAAGGCGCGCGGCATTCACTATGTCGATGTCGGCACATCGGGCGGCGTCTGGGGTCTCGACCGCGGCTATTGCATGATGATCGGCGGCGAGAAGGCCGTGGTCGACCGGCTCGATCCGATCTTTGCCGCGCTCGCGCCCGGCGCCGGCGACATTCCGCGCACCGAAGGACGCGAGGGCCGCGATCCCCGCATCGAGCAGGGCTACATCCATGCCGGCCCCATCGGCGCCGGGCACTTCGTCAAGATGATCCACAACGGCATCGAATACGGCCTGATGCAGGCCTATGCCGAAGGTTTCGACATTCTCAAGAATGCCAACATCGAGGCGCTGCCGGCGGATCACCGCTACGATTTCGATCTCGCCGACATCGCCGAAGTGTGGCGGCGCGGCAGCGTGATTCCGTCCTGGCTGCTCGACCTCACCTCGACCGCGCTCGCCGACAGCCCGCAACTCGCGGAATATTCCGGCTTCGTGGAGGATTCCGGCGAAGGACGCTGGACCGTAAATGCCGCGATCGACGAGGCCGTGCCGGCCGAAGTCTTGACCGCCGCGCTCTACGCACGTTTCCGTTCCCGCAAGGAACACACCTTTGCCGAAAAAATTCTGTCCGCGATGCGCGCGGGTTTCGGCGGCCACAAGGAGCCGAAGCAGCCGGGCGCTTCGAAACCAAAGTAATAAGTAGACAAGCGAAGGCCGACAATTCGTGACCAAAGATCCGCAAGCCAAGCGCAAGCCGGAAAATTGCGCCTTCGTCATCTTCGGTGTCACCGGCGACCTCACCCATCGTCTTGTGATGCCCTCGCTCTACAATCTGGCGGCCGAGCACCTGCTGCCGGAAAAATTCTGCGTCGTCGGCGTGGCGCGCAGGGGCCAGTCGGATGACGAGCTGCGCGACAGCCTGATGAAGGGATTGCGGCAATTCGCGACCCGTCCCGTGGACGACGACGTCGCCACGAGGCTGCTGGAATGCCTGACCTTCGTCGAGGCCGATCCGAAGGATCCGCCCTCCTTCGATCGCCTGCGCGAGCATCTGGATTCGCTGGAATGCGCGCAGGAGACCGGCGGCAACCGGCTGTTCTATCTGGCAACGCCGCCCGCCGCGTTCGCGCCGACCGCGCGCGAGCTCGGCCGCACCGGCATGATGAAGGAGAACGGCGCCTGGCGACGTCTCGTGATCGAAAAGCCGTTCGGCACCGATCTCGCCTCAGCCAAGGCTCTGAACGCCGAGCTGCTGAAGATCATGGACGAGCACCAGATCTACCGGATCGATCATTATCTCGGCAAGGAGACCGTGCAGAACATCCTGGTGCTGCGCTTTGCCAACGGCATGTTCGAGCCGATCTGGAATCGCAACCACATCGACCACATCCAGATCACGGTGGAGGAGAAGCTCGGCGTCGGCCATCGCGGCGGCTTCTACGACGCCACCGGCGCGCTGCGCGACATGGTGCCGAACCACCTGTTCCAGCTGATGTCGCTCGTTGCCATGGAGCCGCCCGCGCGGTTCGACGCACATTCGGTGCGCTCCGAGAAGGCCGACGTGCTGACCTCGATCCAGCAGCCGAGCCGGGAAGAGGCGCTGAGAAATTCGGTGCGTGCGCAATACCTCGCCGGCCGCATCGGTGACGACGAGATCACGGACTATCGCAAGACCGATGACGTCAAACCCGACAGCACCACCGAGACGTTTGTCGCGCTGAAGCTGATGATCGACAATTGGCGCTGGGCCGGCGTCCCGTTCTACTTGCGCACCGGCAAGGCGCTGGGTCACAAGCGCACCGAGGTTGCGATCAAGTTCAAGCAGGCGCCGCTGTCGATGTTTTCGGGTACGGACGTCGACCGCCTGTCGCAGAATTTCCTCACCATCGGCATCGCGCCGACCGAGACCATCGAGCTGCAGTTCAACGCCAAGATCCCGGGGCCGAGCATCACCATCGATGGCGTCGAGATGAAGTTCCGCTATGGCGACTATTTCCAGGCCGATCCCTCCACCGGCTACGAGACGCTGATCTACGACTGCATGATCGGCGACAACATCCTGTTCCAGCGCGCCGACGGCATCGAGGCAGGATGGCAGGCGGTGCAGCCGTTCCTGGATGCCTGGAAGAGCGCGGGCAACAACGGCATCGAGACCTATGAAGCCGGCAGCGACGGCCCCGCCTGCGCCGACGAGCTGCTCCGGCGCGACGGGCGAAGCTGGCGGAAATTTTCGTGATTGCGGCCGGACAACCGAAGCTGATCGTCGCGGCCGATGCCGAGGCGCTGGCGCAGGCCGCGGCCGACCGGGTGATGGCGCGGATCGGCGCCAATCCCGGGCGTATCGCGATCTGCCTGACCGGCGGCTCGAGCCCGAAGAAGCTCTATCAATTGCTCGGCAGCGATTCCTGGCGTGGAAAAATCCCGTGGGACCGCGTGCACTGGTTCATCGGCGACGAGCGGTTCGTGCCTGAAAGCGATCCTCTCAACAACATGGCGGTGGCGCGGGCGGCATTTCTCGATCGCAATGCGCCTGCCGGCCATGTCCATCCGATCCCGACGGCGACCGGAGATCCGGATCGCAGCGCCGAGGCCTATGCACGCGAGCTGCAGGCCTTCTACGGCGCAGACCAACTCGATCCGGCGCGGCCGCTGTTCGACCTCGTCCTGATGGGCGCAGGCCCGGACGGCCACACCGCCTCGCTGTTTCCCGGCTATCCCGAGATCGAGGAGGTCAGGCGCTGGGTCATCGGCGTCCCCAAGGCCAATGTCGCGCCTTTCGTGCCGCGGGTCTCGCTCACCCTGCCCGCCCTGGCCTCCTGCCGCGAAATGCTGTTCGAGATTGCCGGGCACGACAAGCAGGCGATCTTGACGCGCCTCCTCAATGGCGAGAATCTGCCGGCCTTACGCGCGCGCTCGAATGGTGAGACCGTCTGGCTGGTCGCCGGGGCCGCGCTTCCGGAGGAAATTCGTGGGCCGCGTTGAAGCACCTTGTGCGTTGATCGTGATGGGCGTGTCGGGTTCGGGCAAGAGCACGGTTGCAGGGGCACTCGGTGAGCGGCTCGGCTGGCGCTTCGAGGACGGCGACAGCTTCCATCCCGCCAGCAATGTCGAGAAAATGCGGGCCGGCCATCCCCTCACCGACGAGGACCGCTGGCCCTGGCTCAACGCCATCGCCGACGAGATCGAGCGGGTGTGCGGACGCGGCGAGCATGTCATCATCGCCTGCTCGGCGCTGAAGCACGCCTATCGTGACGTGCTGCTGCGCGGGCGCAGTGATGTCCGCTTCGTGTTCCTGAAGGGGACGAAAGAGCTGATCGCCCAGCGGCTCGCGCAGCGCAAGGGCCATTTCATGCCGCCCGGGCTGCTGACCAGCCAGTTCGACACGCTGGAGCCGCCGGAGCCAGGCGAGCACGTCATCACCGTGTCGATCGACGAGACCGTCGAGGCGATCGTGGACGGCGTCGTGCGGCAATTGAAACTGGGCGGGGCAATATCCAAGGTTCTGCCATGACTCCCATCTCACTCGTGGTCTCCGACGTCGACGGCACGCTGCTGACCAAGGACAAGACGCTGACCGAGCGTGCGCGGAGCGCAGTGCACCGGCTGCACCAGGCCGGCATCGGCTTCACCATCACCTCCAGCCGGCCCGCGATCGGCATGCGCTTCCTGATCGAGCCGCTGGCGCTGTGGCTGCCGGTCGGCCCGTTCAACGGCTCCTCGATCGTCGATCCCGAGATGCGGCCGGTCGAGCAGCACCTGATTCCGCCGGCTGCGGCCGAGCGTTCCTTGAAGATCCTCCGCGACTACGGCGCCGACATCTGGCTGTTCACCACCGACGAATGGCTGATCGATAATCCAAACGGTCAATACGTCGCGCATGAGCGGCACACGATCCGCTCCGACCCGACCATCGTGACGGATTTCTCGCCGTATCTTGCGAGCGCCTGCAAGATCGTCGGCGCCAGCGCCGACGCGGCCAGGCTCGCCGCTTGCGAGAAGGCGATGCAGGAGGCGGTCGGCAGCGAGGCCACCGCGGTGCGCTCGCAGACCTACTATCTCGACGTCACGCCGCCCGGTTTCAACAAAGGCACGTTCGTCGAGTTTATGGCCAAGCGCCTGGGCATCTCGACCGACGCGGTCGCCACCATCGGCGACATGCAGAACGACCTCGCGATGTTCCGCGTCAGCGGCACCTCGATTGCCATGGGCAACGCCGCCGACAACGTCAAGGACGAGGCGACCCATGTCACCGGGAGCAACGAGCAGGACGGTTTTGCCGAGGCGATGGAGATGATCCTGAAGCGGAACGGGGTGGGTTAGGGCTTGATCGCCTCGCCTATCGCCTGCCGCCGGATGTCTACCTCTCCCCAGCGGGGAGAGGTGAAGAACCTGCCGCGCCGATCTACTGCGACCGCTGCATCGCCGGCTTCTCGCTCTTCCGTCTTGCCGCCGACAGATTGTGCGCGGTGTTTATCAGCGCGATGTGGGTCAGCGCCTGCGGGAAGTTGCCGCTCTGGCGGCGGGCCGCGGAGTCGTATTCTTCGGCGAGGAGCCCGACATCGTTCGCGACCCCGACCACGCGATCGAACAATTCCTGCGCCTTGTCGAGATTGCCTGACAGCACATGGGCGTCAGCCAGCCACAGGCTGCACGCCAGGAACGCGCCCTCGAGCGGCGGCTGTCCTGCAGCCAGCTCGCGCGGATCGTGCCGCAGCACGAAACCGTCGCGCATCAAGCATGTCTCGACGGCGGCGATGGTGCCACGGATGCGCGGGTCCTCCGCCGCCAGAAAGCCGACCGCCGGCAGCAGCAGCACGCTGGCATCGAGCAGTTTCGAGCCGTAGGACTCGATGAAGGCGTTCTCCTCCGCGTCAAAACCGTTGTTGCAAACGTCGCGATGAATGGCTTCGCGCAACGCACGCCAATGCAGCAGCGGCGCCTTGAAGCCAAAGGTCTCGGCGCTCTTGATGCCGCGGTCGAAGGCGACCCAGGTCATCACCTTTGAGAACACGTAGTGCCGGGGCTGCCCACGCCGCTCCCAGATGCCGTGATCGGGCCGATCCCAGACCTCGGCGAGATGGTTGAGCACCGCGCATTCCAGCGCCCAGCTTTCCTCGTCGAGCTTCAGTCTCGCCATGCGCGACTGGTGGAAGGCGTCGATCAGTTCGCCGTAGACGTCGAGCTGGAGCTGCGCATGCGCGGCGTTGCCGACACGCACCGGCCGCGCGCCCTCGTAGCCGTCAAGCCAGCCCGCCTCCCATTCGAGCAGCCGGCGCTGGCCCCAGATGCCGTACATGATTTGCATGTTGGACGGCGAGCCGGCGGCCGCACGCAGCAGCCAATTGTGCCAGGCCGAGGCCTCCTCGGTGTAGCCCGAGTTCATCAGCGCCAGCAGCGTGAAGGTGGCATCGCGCAGCCAGCAGAAGCGGTAGTCCCAATTCCTGCTGCCGCCGAGCTTTTCCGGCAGCGAGGTGGTGGGCGCCGCGACGATGCCGCCGGTGGGGCCGAAGGTCAGCGCCTTCAGCGTGATCAGCGAGCGCAGGATGAGATCGTGGTAATCGCCGTCGCGGGCGTAACGGCGGCACCAGTCCTGCCAGAAATTCTCGGTCTCCTTGAGCGCGACCTCAGGATCGATCGGCCCGGGCGGCTCGAGATGCGAGGGGCCGTAGGTCATCACGAAGGGAATGGTCTCGCCTGCCCTCACCTCGAAGTCCGACACCGTGGTCAGATCCTCGCCGCGGGTCTCGACCGGCGTACGGAGCACCGTCATGTCTTGCCCTGCGACCGCCAGCAGGGCGTGGTCGATGCGCCGCACCCAGGGAATGTCCACGCCGAAACCGAAGCGGATGACGAGCTCCATCCGCATCTTCACGCTGCCGCTGATGCCGCGAACCAGACGCACGATGTCGGACGCCCTGCCGCGCGGCGGCATGAAGTCGATCAACGCGACGGTGCCGCTCTTCGTCTCAAAGCGAGTTTCAAGGATGAGGGTATTGCCGAGATAGCGGCGCGAGATCGCGGTGACGTCCTCGCTTGGCGCGATCAGCCAGCGGCCATTCCTGTGGTTGCCGAGGATCGCGGCAAAGCAGGCGTCGGAATCGAAGGCGGGCCAGCACAGCCAGTCGATCGAGCCGTTGCGCCCGACCAGCGCCGCGGTCTCGCAATCGCCGATCAGCGCATAGTCCTCGATCCTCTGCGTCAATGTCGTGCGAGCCTGAAAAATCCCCGCCCGATCAACCCCCGCCGGTCAGCGAACGTTCCCGCGTCGCCGCTCGCAAGGCCGTGAGATCGATCTTCGAGGCGATCCTGTCGAGCGCGACGGGAAGGCGCTGGCGCCAGTTCGGATGCTCGTCGATCGTGCCCGGAATGTTGGGCTGGTCGACCACGCCGAGCAGATCTTCCATGGACACCGCGAGCAGGCGCGAGGGCGTGCGCGACAGGAAGGCGAGCACCGAATAGAGGTCGTTGGCATTGATGCCGTTCTGCCGCAAGATCTCGTCGAGCCTGCCCAGCGCATCCCAGCGGGCCTGGTCGTTCTCCCCGGGATCGAGCCCGAGCGAGCGCTTCATCTTGAGGTCACCGAAGGAGCGCCAGCCCGCATAGGTCGACAAATCATGCGTGTTCAGCGCGACGAGCGCATTGGGCCGGTAATGCTCGACGTTGCGAAAGCGGCCGGTCTCGTCGCGCTCGAACATCATGACGAGATAGGACCAGATGCCGAAATCCTGCATGGTCTCGCGAAAGCCTTCCGGCACAGTGCCGAGGTCCTCACCGATCACGATGCATTTGTGGGCCGCGCTCTCGCGCACCACCGCGGCGAGCAGCGCCTCGAAGGGCATCTGCACGTAGGCGCCGTTGTCCGGCTTGAAGCCGCGCGGCACCAGATAGAGCCGCTTCAAGCCGAGCACGTGATCGAGCCTGATGGCGCCGGCATGGCGCATCGAGGCCGCCAGCATGTCGGCGAACGGCACGAAGGATTGCGCCTCCAGGCCGCCGGCGTTGAAGCCGGCAAGGCCCCAGTCCTGGCCGACAGTGTTGAGCACGTCGGGCGGCGCGCCGACCGCGAGGTGGCGGGAAATCGCGGTCTGCTCGTTCCAGGCATCGAAGCCGTTGGACTGCACGCCGACGGCGACGTCGAGATAGAGCCCGACGCGCATGCCGAGCTGGCCGGCCAGCTCCTTGGCGGCATGCAACTGGCTGTCGGCCGTCCATTGCACGAATTCGACGAACTCGACCGCGCGCTTATCAGGCCCGTTGCGCAGCTCGGCGCATTTGGCTTCGTCCGGCCGTTGCCATTCGGTCGGCCATTCCCACCATGGCCGGTTGAAGCGATGGCGCAGCACCTCGAAACAGGCAAAGCGGGACAACAGCGGCGCGCGAGCGGCGCGGAAGGCATCAAAGTCCTTGCGGCGCGCCGCGCTCGCGCCGGTCACGAAGCTGTTGAAGGCCGCGCGCAAAGCCAGCCATTTCAGCGCCGCCATGTCGGCATAGGGCACGCGGTCGCCTTCGCGCAGCCGCGCGGCGGTCGCGGCCACATCGGGGACGAGATCGGCGGAAAATTCCGGGATCGCCTCGACGTCGATATAGAGCGGATTGAGAAACAGCCGGCTATTCGGCGAATAGGGGCTGCAATCGGCGGGCTGATCGTCGAACAACACGTGCAGCGGATTGAGGCCGACACCGTCGGCACCGAGTTGCTTGGCCAGCCGGAGGAGACCGGCGAGGTCGGTGAAATCGCCGATGCCCCAATTGCGGTCCGAGCGGACGCTGTAGAGCTGCACGGCGAGCAGCCAGCCGCGATCGAAATCGCCGCCGAAGGCGCGCTCGGGCGCCACGATCATCGGCACATCTTCGCTCACGCCTCCGGCATCGGTCAGCATCAGGCGGTGATAGCCGAGCGGCAGGGCGGCTGGCCAGGCAATGACCGGCTCGCGCGCTTCACCTTGCGCGATCACATTGCCGTTGCCGACGATCTTCCATTGCAAGGGCGGCGTCCCGGTTGCCGCTAGTTCAGTGCGCGGATGCCCTAGGGCGCGCACCACGACAGGCCCGCTGACGAAACGGTAGACCCGCTTCTCCGGCAGCGCGTCGAGGATGGATTTGAGCGCCTCGGGCGCGGTGACCCGCAGCTTGCCGAGGGCGTCGACGAATTCGGACTGAACGCCCTTGATCCGGGCTTGAGCTAAAAGATCCATACGGCACGCAGCTTGCAGGCCATGATTTGGCCGGGGGCAGGGATTTTAACGAGGTCACGGAAGAGGTTAGTCAGGGGTAACTCGCAAACTGCGCTTGCCGTTCCGCAGGGAACCAATGACACACAAGCGGCTTTCTATAATGGTACCAAGCGTGGGTTCCCGACAAGGGAAACGGGCTCCTGCTTTCTTGTCAATGGCATCACCGTGAACAAGACAATTCAAACTGTCGAGAGTGCCGCAGCCGGCAGCGCTTTCCTCATTGAAGACGTCTATCCCCTGGTCGACGGCGGCCGCTTCGCCGTGAAGCGGATCGCGGGCGAGCGGGTCGAGGTCTGGGCCGACATCTACCGCGACGGCGACGCGGTGATCGCCGCTGCGCTGATCTGGCGCCGCGAGCAGGACCGCGAATGGCAGAGCGACCCTATGACCCATCACGGCAATGACCGCTGGTCCGGCGCGTTCACGCCCGCTGAGCCCGGCCAATATGTCTATGCGATCGAAGCCTGGACCGACGAGTTCGCGACCTGGTCGCACGCGATCGCGCGCAAGCGGCGTACAGGGGCCGATGTCAGCCTTGATGCGATCGAGGGGGCCGGCCTCCTGACCAAGGCGCATGTCGCGCGTCAGGACGCCGCAGCGATCATCATCAGGCGATGCGAAGACTACCTCCAGAGCGGCGACGTCACCCCGCTGCTGGCGGCCGAGCTTGGCGAAGCCATGGCCGAGAGCCAGTCGCGGCCCGACCTGACGCGCTCGCCGCTCTTCCCGCTGATCGTCGACCGCAACAAGGCACGCTTCGGCGCCTGGTACCAGATGATGCCGCGCAGCCAGAGCGAGGTCCCGGGCCAGCACGGCACACTGCGCGACTGCATTGCGCGCGTCCCCGATATCGCCGCCATGGGCTTTGACGTGCTCTACTTCACGCCGATCCACCCCATTGGACACACTCGCCGCAAGGGCCGTAACGACGCGCCGGTGGCGAGCGAGGGCGATCCCGGCTCGCCCTATGCGATCGGCACCGCCGAGGGCGGGCACGATGCGCTGCATCCCGAGCTCGGCACGATCGAGGACTTTCGCGCGCTGGTCGCCACATGCCTCGAGTACGGGCTCGAGCTCGCGCTCGACTTCGCAGTGCAGTGCTCGCCGGACCATCCCTGGCTGACGCAGCATCCGGAATGGTTCAAATGGCGGCCGGACCGCTCGGTGCGGACCGCGGACCGCCCCTATTCGGACATCGTCATCCCCGATTTCGGCTCCGTCGATCGCGCCGGGCTGTGGAACGCCTTTCGCGACGCCATGCTGTTCTGGATCGACCATGGTGTCACCATCTTCGCGATCGACAATCACGACACCGCACCGCTTCCGTTCTGGGAGTGGCTGATCGGCGACATCCGCCGCCGGCATCCCGAGGTGATCCTGTTCTCCAAGACATTTGCGCGGCCGAAGCTGATGAAGGGCCTCGCCAAGCTCGGCTTCGCGCAGTCCTTCAGCTATTTCCCCTGGCGCACGACGAAGGGAGAGTTGGAACAGTATCTCGGCGAGCTGACCGGTTATCCCGAGCGGGACCTCCATCGGGCGAACCTGTTCGTCAACACCGCAGACCTCTTGCCTTATCATCTGCAGAGTGGCGAGCCCTGGATGTTCAAATCGCGGCTCGCGCTGGCCGCGACGTTGTCGGGCAATTACGGCATCTACAGCGGATTCGAGCTGCTGGAGCACGAGGCGGTTCCCGGCCGCGAGGAATATCTCGATTCCGAAAAATACCGGATCAAGCAGCGCAACTGGGACGCGCCCGGCAACATCAAGCCGTCCATCGCAGCGCTCAACCGCATCCGCAACGACAATGCGGCACTCCAGCAGACGGAGAACTTGCGCTTCCTCAATATCGAGGACGGCGAGACGATCGCCTTCGCCAAGAAGGCGGCCGATTCAGCCAACACCGTCGTGGTCGTGATTGCGCTCTCGCGCCATGCGCGCGAATTCTGGCTGCCGCTCGGCGACGTCACCGTTGACGCCGGCGGAGAACGACACCATGTGACGGCACTCGAAAACCTCCTCACCGGCGAACAGTCGCGCATCATGTGGGGCGGGATCAGGTTGCGTATCGATCCCGACCGCGATCCGGCGCTTTTGTTCCGCTGCCTGGCGTAAGGGGTCACGCCATGAATGTTCTGTCTTCCGTCGACACCAAGAAGGCTGAGGCTGCCGAGGTCGTGGATGAGCTCTGGTACAAGGACGCGATCATCTACCAGCTCCACGTAAAGGCCTTTGCCGACAGCAACAATGACGGCATCGGCGACTTCGCCGGCCTGACCGAGAAGTTGCCCTATCTCCAGGAGCTCGGCGTCACCGCGTTGTGGCTGCTGCCGTTCTATCCCTCGCCTGGCCGCGACGACGGCTACGACATCGCCGACTACGGCGCGGTCAATCCCGATTTCGGGACGATGAAGGACTTCAAGCGCTTCATCCAGGAGGCGCAGAAGCGCGGTCTGCGGGTCATCACCGAGCTGGTCGTCAACCACACCTCCGATCAGCACAAATGGTTCAAGCGTGCGCGCCGCAGCCATCCGGGCTCGAGCGCCCGCAACTGGTATGTCTGGAGCGACACCGACCAGAAATACCAGGGCACCCGCATCATCTTCACCGACACCGAGAAGTCGAACTGGACCTGGGATCCGGAGGCCGGCGCCTTCTACTGGCACCGCTTCTTCTCGCATCAGCCCGACCTCAATTTCGACAATCCGCGCGTGGTCAGCGCCATCATCCAGGTGATGAAGCGCTGGCTCGACGCCGGCGTCGACGGCTTCCGGCTGGACGCCATTCCCTATCTCTGCGAGCGCGAGGGCACCTCGAACGAGAACCTTCCCGAGACGCATGCCATCATCAAGCGCCTGCGCCAGGAATTGGATGCGTACTCCAAGGGCAAGCTGCTGCTCGCCGAAGCCAATCAATGGCCGGAGGACGTGCAGGAATATTTCGGCCGCGGCGACGAATGCCACATGGCCTATCACTTCCCGCTGATGCCGCGCATCTACATGGCGATCGCGCAGGAGGACCGCTTCCCGATCACCGACATCCTGCGCCAGACGCCGGACATCCCGGCGAGCTGCCAATGGGCGCTGTTCCTGCGCAATCATGACGAGCTGACGCTGGAGATGGTCACCGACGTCGAGCGCGACTATCTCTGGACCACCTACGCCAACGATCCGCGCGCCCGCATCAATGTCGGCATCCGGCGGCGGCTCGCGCCGCTGATGGACAACGACCGCCGCAAGATCGAGCTGATGAACTCGCTGCTGCTGTCCTTCCCGGGCACGCCGATCATCTACTACGGCGACGAGATCGGGATGGGCGACAACATCTATCTCGGCGACCGCAACGGCGTGCGCACGCCGATGCAATGGAGCCCGGACCGCAACGGCGGCTTCTCGCGCTGCGACCCCGCCCGGCTCTACGCGCCGCTGATCATGGATCCCGTCTACGGCTATGAATCAGTGAACGTCGAGGCGCAGTCGCGCAGCCTGTCCTCGCTGCTCAGCGCCACCAAGCGGCTGATCTCGGTGCGCAAGTCGACGCTGGCCTTCGGCCGCGGCTCCATGACCTTCATCCGCCCGGCCAATCGCGCCGTGCTGGCCTATGTCCGGCAGTATCGCGACGAAGTCATCCTCTGCGTCGCCAATCTCTCGCGCGCCGCGCAGGCGACCGAGCTCGATCTGTCGCCCTGGAAGGACCGCATCCCGCAGGAGATGCTCGGCCGGACCCGATTCCCGGCGATCGGCGAATTGCCCTACATGATCACGCTGGGACCCTACGGTTTCTACTGGTTCCACCTCACCGAGCGCGACAAGTCCGAGCCGGTGACGCCGCGCGCGGTGCCGGAGTTCGAGACCCTGGTCGTGCCGGTCAATTCGAACTGGGTGTCGCTGGCACGCGAGCGCGGCGTGTTCGAGCGCGACGTGCTGCCGGGATTCTTGGCAAGGACACGCTGGTATCCGGAGCACAATCCCAAGCACATCCAGACAGCGCTGACCTCGGCCGTGCCTTTCAGCGATATCGGCGACAACAGGCCCTGGATCGCGTTCTTCGAGACCACGCGGGACGACGTCACGACGCGCTACGTGCTGCCGCTGCAGATCGAATGGGTACGCTTCGACCGCGAACGCTTCAACCCGAAGGCGCTCGCCGCCGTGCGCCAGGGTGCGCGCGAGGGCACGCTGCTCGACGTCGCGACCGAGCCGATCTTCATCGGCCTGTTCCTGCGGGGTCTGTCGCAAAACCTGGTGGTAGACGAGAACAATCTGCGGCTGGAGTTCAAGGCGACCAGCCGGTTCGCCGACTACACCATCAAGGAGCCTGAACGCATCCGCGCGATCGAGCAGTCCAACAGCACCGCGCTCGTGGACAACCAGTATGTCGTCAAGATCCATCGGCAGCTTGAAACCGGCACCAGTCCCGAGATCGAGATCGGCCACTACCTCACGGAAGTGGTCCGCTTCGCCAATACGCCGGCGTTGCTCGGCAGCGTCGAGCTGGTCGAGGGCGATCACCGCAGCGCGCTCGGCGTGCTGCATGCCTTTGTCGAGAACCAGGGCGACGGCTGGGCCGTGACCACCGGTTATCTCGATCGCTATATCGACGAACAGCGGCTCTTGTCCGCGGGCGAAAGGCCGCGCGAGACCCAGGAGCAGGCGCCCTACCTGCACTTCATCGCGCAGATCGGCCGGCGGCTCGCCGAGCTGCATGTCGCCCTGGCCGCGGCAAAGCCGGACAACCTCGCTCCAGAGCCGATCGGCTCCGAACACGCCAGGCGCTGGATCTCCGACCTCAAGGCGCGCGCCGAGCGGGTGTTCGAACGCCTTGCTGAGAGCCGCGACAGCCTGCGGGAGACGGACCGGCCGCTGATCGACCAGCTCGGCGCAGCGCGCGCGGCCCTGCCGGACCACCTCAATGCACTATTGCCTTCCGCCATCGGCGGGTTGAACATCCGTCATCATGGCGACTTCCGCCTGGGGCAAACTCTGATCGTGAAGGACGACATCTTCATCATCGACTTCGACGGCAATCCGCGCCGGCCGCTGGCCGACAAGCGGCGCAAGCTGCCGGCCGCACGCGACGTCGCCGGCCTGATCCGCTCGATTGATCTTTCGGTTAACGTCGCCCTCAACCGGGTGCTCGCGGGCGGCGGGACCGACGAACAGGACCGGCTTGCAGCCGCGCTCGGTGAATGGCGCGAACGCGCCACCGCGACGTTCCTGCACGCCTATCGCGAGGCCATGACCGACCGGCGGCTATGGCCGAAAGATCCGCGGGCAGCGCAAGGCCTGTTAAGGTTTTTCCTGCTTGATCAAGCGTTCGACGACGTAGAGTACGAACTGTCCCACCGGCCCGAGGGGCTCCATGCGCCGCTGACCGGACTGCTTCGCATTCTGTCCAGTGCCGGGAGCGAAGCCCATGCCTAAACTGCCAGCCGAAGCCTACGCGATCATCGAGGGCCGCCACTCCGACCCCTTCCACTATCTCGGGCTGCATCCCGAGGGCGGCAAGAGCGTGGTGCGCGCCTTCGTGCCCGAGGCCTCCAATGTCGAGGCGGTCGGCGAGCATGGCGAGGTCGCACCGCTCGACCGCGTTCATGACTCCGGCCTGTTCATCGGAGCTCTGCCCAACGGCTCGAAGCACTACCAGCTACGCGCGACATTCGGCAACAACGTCGTCGAATTCGAGGATGCCTACCGCTTCCCGCCGATCCTGACCGATTTCGACCTCTATCTGCTCGGCGAAGGCACCCACCAGCGCCTCTACGACAAGCTCGGGGCGCACCCGATGCGGCTCGACGGCGTCGACGGCATCGGCTTCGTCGTGCTGGCGCCAAATGCGCGGCGCGTATCCGTGGTCGGCGACTTCAACTTCTGGGACGGGCGGCGTCATCCGATGCGGGTGCGCGGCAGCGGGTATTGGGAGCTCTTCATCCCGCATGCGAAGATCGGCGATCATTACAAGTTCGAGATCATCGGCCCGCACGGCCATCTGCTCCCGCTGAAATCCGATCCGCTGGCCTTTGCAACCGAAGTACGGCCGAAGACGGCCTCGATCGTGTTCGACGAGGCGCATCTGCCGCGGCCGCGTCCTGCGCCCGACGGCATCAACGCACTGTCGGCGCCGATGTCGATCTACGAGGTCCATCTCGGCTCGTGGCGGCGCAAGGGCAACAATGAATGGCTCACCTATCGCGAGCTGGCCGAGCAGCTGCCGGCCTATGCCCGCGACATGGGATTCACGCATCTCGAATTCCTGCCGGTCAGCGAGCATCCGTTCGACGGCTCGTGGGGCTATCAGCCGACCGGGCTCTATGCGCCGACCAGCCGGTTCGGAAGCCCCGAGGATTTCGCCGCCCTCGTCGATGCCTGCCACCGCGAAGGCATCGGCGTGCTGCTCGACTGGGTGCCCGGCCATTTTCCCGACGATCCGCACGGGCTCGGCAGCTTTGACGGCACGGCGCTCTATGAGCACGCCAACCCGCTCCAGGGCCGCCACCTCGACTGGGGCACGCTGATCTACAATTACGGGCGCACCGAAGTGACGAACTTCCTGGTGTCGAACGCGCTGTTCTGGATGGAGCGCTACGGTATCGACGGCCTGCGCGTCGATGCGGTGGCCTCGATGCTCTATCTCGACTACAGCCGGCCTGCCGGGGCGTGGATTCCGAACCAGTATGGCGGCCGCGAGAACATCGAGGCGATCAACTTCCTGCGCCGTTTCAACACGGAGGTCTTTGCCCGCTTCCCGCAGGCGACCACGGCCGCGGAAGAATCCACCGCATGGCCGCAAGTCTCGCGTCCGGTCGAATTCGGCGGGCTCGGCTTCGGCTACAAGTGGAACATGGGCTGGATGCACGACACGCTGAACTACATCAGCAAGGATCCGATCTACCGCAAGCATCATCACGGCGAGATCCTGTTCGGCCTGCACTACGCGTTCTCGGAAAACTTCATCCTGCCGCTCTCGCACGACGAGGTCGTGCACGGCAAACGTTCGATCCTGGGGCGCATGCCCGGCGACGAATGGCAGCGCTTTGCGAATTTGCGGGCCTATTACAGCTTCATGTTCGGCCACCCCGGCAAGAAGCTGCTGTTCATGGGCGCCGAGATCGGGCAGAGCAGCGAATGGAATCACGACCAGTCGCTCGACTGGCACCTGCTCGAATACAAGGGCCATTCCGGCATCCAGGCGCTGATCCGCGACCTCAACCGGCTCTACCGCGCGGTGCCGGCGCTGCATCAGATGGACTGCGACCAGGCCGGCTTCGAATGGCTGATCACGGACGATGCCAACCGCAACGTGTTCGCCTGGCTGCGCAAGGGCTTTGACGAGCACGCGCGGTGCCTCGTGATCGTCAACTTCTCCCCCAATGTCTACCCCAACTATCGCGTTCCCGTGCCCCTGGCCGGCAAGTGGAAAGAGGTGTTCAATTCCGACTCCGCCCATTACGGCGGCAGCAATGTCGGGAACATCGGCGAGGTCCAGACCGTTGACGGCAAGACGCCCGAGCTCCGCCTCACCATTCCGCCGCTCGCCGCGATCTTCCTCGTTCCGGAAAGCTGACATATGCGCCTGACCGCCGGATCGCCCGCACGCCTCGGCGCAAGCTGGGACGGACGTGGCACCAATTTTGCGCTGTTCTCCGCCAACGCGCAGAAGGTCGAGCTTTGCCTGTTCGACGCGCAAGGCCGCCGCGAGCTCGAGCGCGTCGAACTGCCTGAAAGGACCGAGGACGTCTGGCACGGCTATCTCAACGATGTCTCGCCCGGGCAGCTCTACGGCTACCGGGTGCACGGTCCCTACGAGCCCGAGCACGGCCACCGCTTCAACGCCAACAAGCTGCTGCTCGACCCCTATGCGAAGCGGCTCGCCGGACGGCTGGTCTGGAGCGATGCGCATTTCGCCTACCGCACCGGCTCGCCGCGCGAGGATCTGTCGTTCGACCGGCGCGACAATGCACGCGGCATGCCCAAGGCCGTCGTGGTCGACGAGACCTTCAACTGGGGCCGCCGCGAGATCCGGCCGAACATCCCCTGGGAGGACACCATCATCTACGAGGCCCACGTCAAGGGCCTGACGCAGAAGCGGGACGACGTGCCGCCGAACCTCCGCGGCACCTATGGCGGCCTGTCCTCGCCGGCGATGATCGAGCACCTGAAGAAGCTAGGCGTCACCACGATCGAGCTGCTGCCGATCCACAGCTTCGTCGACGATCGCATCCTGGTCGAAAAGAAACTCGCCAATTACTGGGGCTACAACACGCTGTCCTTCTTCGCGCCGGAGCCGCGCTACGCCCAGGACAATGCGCTCGATTCCTTCCGCACCACGGTCGCGCGCCTGCACGATGCCGGCATCGAGGTGATGCTCGACGTCGTCTACAACCACACCGCCGAAGGCAACCACCTCGGCCCGACGCTGTGCTATCGCGGCATCGACAATGCCTCCTATTACTGGCTCAACCGCGAGAACCCGCGCTACTATGACGACTTCACCGGCTGCGGCTCGTCCGTGAACCTCACCCATCCGCGCGTGCTGCAGATGGTGATGGACTCCCTGCGCTACTGGGTCGAGGTCTGCCATGTCGACGGCTTCCGCTTCGATCTCGCCACTACGCTCGCGCGCGGGCCGAACGGTTTTGATCGCGGCAGCTCGTTCTTGACTGCAGTTCGCCAGGATCCGGTGCTGGCGACCGTCAAGCTCGTCGCCGAACCCTGGGACCTGGGCCTCGGCGGCTACCAGGTCGGCGCATTCCCCTCGCAATGGTCGGAATGGAACGACCGCTATCGCAGCGCCATGCGCCGCTACTGGAGTGGCGAAGGCAGCCTGATCGGCGATATCTCCAGCCGCATGACGGCGTCCTCCGACCTGTTCAACCACGACGGACGGCGGCCGCGCGCCAGCATCAACCACATCACCGTGCATGACGGCTTCACGCTCGCCGACCTCTTCAGCTACAACGAGAAGCACAACGAAGCCAATGGCGAGGACAATCGCGACGGCTCCAACGACAACCACAGCAACAATTGCGGAGTCGAGGGCCCGACCGACGATCCGAAAATCCTGGAGCTGCGCCGGCAGCTTCGCAGGAACGTGCTGGCCTGCCTGATGTTGGCGCAGGGCGTCCCGCTGATCCTGGCGGGCGACGAGGTCGGCAATTCGCAGTCCGGCAACAACAACGCCTATTGCCAGGACAACGAGGTCGGCTGGGTCGGCTGGGACAATCTCGGCAAAGATGATGAGGACATGGTCGACTTCGTCTCAGGCCTCGCCGACATCCGCCGCCGCTTCTCGCAGCTTCGCAGCCATCGCTGGCTCGACGGCCGTCCCAAGGACGGTGTCTCCTACGGCGCACTTTGGCTGACGCCTGAAGGTAACGAGATGACGGAGAGCGACTGGACATTCCCGGATGGGCGGTTTCTCTCCTATGTGATGGGGCCGATGGAACCCGGCAGCGCCGCGATCTTTATCGTCCTGAACGCCGCCCCCGAAGAGATCGCATTCAAATTGCCCAAAATGTCCGAATACAAGAGCTGGCAGCAGATCCTGAACACGACCGATGCCAAGCTGAACACCATCGACTTCCCGTCCGGAAGCGACAGCAAGGCGCCGCCGCGCTCCGTGCTCGCCTTCGCGGGGGCGTCATGAGGCCATCCTTCGGGGCGCGGCCAACGAAAGACGGCGTGTCGTTCCGGTTGTGGGCGCCCGCTGCGCGCCGCGTCGATCTCCTGCTCGACCGCAGACACGCGATGCAGCGCCGCCAGGATGGCTGGTATGTGGCCGATATTGCCGGTCTCCCCGCTGGCAGCCCCTACAAATTCAGGATCGACGACGAGATCGACGTGCCCGATCCGGCCTCGGCCTTCCAGCCTGAAGACGTGTTCGGCCCGAGCGAGGTGATCGATCACGACGCCTTCGCCTGGCGCGCACAGGATTGGCGCGGCCGGCCCTGGGAAGAGACGGTACTTATCGAGACCCATGTCGGCACCTTCACGCGCGAAGGCACCTACCGCGCCATGATCGACAAGCTCGATCATCTCGCCGCGACCGGCATCACTGCGCTGGAATTGATGCCGCTGGCCGATTTCGCGGGACGCCGCGGCTGGGGTTATGACGGCGTGCTGTGGTATGCGCCCGACAGCGCCTATGGCCGTCCCGAAGATCTGAAGACGCTGATCGACGAGGCCCATCTGCGCGGGCTGATGGTGTTCCTCGACGTCGTCTACAATCATTTCGGCCCCGAGGGGAATTATCTCGGCCGCTATGCACCGAGCTTCTTCACCGATGCGCATACGCCCTGGGGCAGCACGATCGACTACCGCGTGCCGCAGGTGCGCGCCTTTGCGGTCGAGAACGCGCTGTCCTGGCTGACCGACTATCGCTTCGACGGACTGAGGCTCGATGCCGCCAACCACATCATGGCCGTCCCGGGCGAGCAATCGATGCTGCAGGACCTCAGCGTCGCCGCCGGCGAGCTCGCCAAGGCCACGGGCCGGCACATCCATCTCGTGCTGGAGAACGGCGACAACCGCGCCAGCCTGCTCGACGCCGCACAGGAGCCGCCGAACGGGAAATATCGGGGACAGTGGAACGACGATTATCACCACGTCTGGCACGTGATGCTGACCGGCGAGCTCGCCGGCTATTACGCCGACTACCAGACGCCGCGCATGGACCTCGCCCGCGCGCTGGCCTCGGGCTTCGTCTACCAGGGCGAGATCTCGGAGTTCTGGGGCAAGAAGCCACGCGGCGAGCCGAGCGGCCAGTTGCCGCCCGCAACCTTCGTCAACTTCCTGCAGAACCACGACCAGATCGGCAATCGCCCGCTGGGCGACCGGCTCGAGAGCCTGGCATCGCCGCAGCAGATCGAGGCGGCGCTCGCCGTGACCCTGCTCGCGCCGATGGTGCCGATGCTGTTTCAGGGCGAGGAATGGGGCTCGAGGGTCCCCTTCCCGTTCTTCTGCGATTTCCAGGGCGGATTGGCCGATGCCGTCCGCAAGGGCCGCAAGCAGGAATATGCCTGGGCCTATGAGAAATACGGCGACGAGGTGCCCGACCCGCTCGATCCGGCAACACTGCAATCGGCGGTGCTCGACTGGACCGGCCGCACGCCGGAGCAGAATGCGCGGCTCGCGTTGGTGCGTGACCTGCTCGCGCTCCGCCACAAGGAGATCGTACCGCGGCTGAAGGGCGCAAGCTTCGGTGATGCCGAGGCGGCCGACAATGGTCTGCTCAGCGCACATTGGCGCATGGGCGACGGCACGACGCTGCACCTCGCCGCCAATCTGTCGGACCACGAGATCACCCCCAATGCCAGCACGGGCACGCCGATCTGGGGCGGCGTGATCGGCGATCTCATTCCGCCCTGGTCGGTGGTCTGGCGCCTCGGAGGTTGACATGCCTCCCGCCATTCCCGTTGCGACCTACCGGCTTCAGCTCACCGCGGATTTCGGCTTCGACAAGGCCGCCGAAGTCATTCCGTACCTGAAGGCGCTCGGGATTACGCATCTCTATGCCTCGCCGGTGATGAAGGCGCGCAAGGGGTCGACCCATGGCTACGATACCGTTGACCATGGCCAGCTCAATCCGGAGCTCGGCGGCGAAGCCGGCTTTGCGCGACTGAGCGAAGCCCTGGCCAAGCACGATCTCGGCCTCATCATCGACTTCGTACCCAACCATGTCGGCGTGCACTTCGCCGACAATCCCTGGTGGCTCGACGTGCTCGAATGGGGCCAGGCCTCGCCGCACGCGGTCGCCTTCGATATCGACTGGGACCTCTTGCCCCATCGCGCCCGCGGCGGCGTGCTGCTGCCGATCCTCGGCTCCTCCTATGGCGAGGCGCTGGAGCACGGCGAGATCGAGCTGCGCTACGATGCCGATGAGGGCAGTCTTTCCGCCTGGTATTTCGAGCATCGCCTGCCGATTGCGCCGGAGCGTTATGGCGAAATCCTGCGCGTGATCGTGAAGGAGGCGGACGCCGCCGAGACAGACGCAGGCAAGCACCTGCTCGCGCTTGCGGCGCGCTACACGGGATTACGCCGCCCCAATCGCAAGGAGGCGCCGGGTTTCAAGTCGGAGCTCAAGGAGATCGCGGGCGCCGCCGACATCATCAATCGCGGTCTTGCCGCCTATCGTGCCGCCAAGGACCGTCCCGCGCAGACGCTGGCGCTGCACCATCTGCTCGAGCGCCAGCACTACAAGCTCGGACACTGGCGGCTTGCCTCCAGCGACATCAACTATCGCCGCTTCTTCGACGTCAACGGGCTCGCCGGCCTGCGAGTCGAGGACCCCGACACCTTCGCCGCAACGCATCGGCTGGTGAAGCAGCTGGTCGCCGACGGCAAATTGCAGGGCATCCGTCTCGATCACATCGACGGGCTGCGCGATCCCGCGCAATATTGCCAGCGGCTCCGCCGGCTGGTGCGCGATGCGCAGGGCAAGACAGAACCGTTCTATACTGTGATCGAAAAGATTCTCTGCGAGCACGAGCGTCTGCCGCATTTCGCCGGCGTCCAGGGCACCACCGGCTACGAGTGGATGAACGTCATCACGCAAGTGCTGGTCGACGCCAAGGGGCTGGAGGCGCTGGACGAGACGTGGCGGCAGATCAGCAACCGGCCGCCGCGCCTTGCGCCTTACGTCAAGGATGCCAAGCGGCGCGTGCTGGAGACGCTGCTGACCAGCGAGTTCACCGTGCTGACGCGCCTGCTCGCGCGCATCGCCAACGGACATTATTCGACGCGCGACTTCTCGGCCGACAGCCTGCGGCAGGCGCTCGAGCTCTATGTGCTGCATTTCCCGGTCTATCGCACCTATCTGACCACCGCCGGCGCGACCGCGCATGACCGCAAGCTGATCGACGACACCATCGCGCGCGCCCGCGCCGAATGGTTCGCCGCGGACGAAGGCATCTTCGACTTCCTGCGCGATGCCCTGACCATGGATCTGCTGAAGCCGGGCCGGCCCCCTCACAGCACCCCGCGGGTGCGCCGCTTCGCGCTCAAGGTGCAGCAGTTCACCGGGCCGATGATGGCGAAGTCGCTGGAGGACACCGCATTCTATCAGTTCCACCGCCTGCTGGCGCTGAACGAGGTCGGCGGCGATCCCGCGAGCACCGGCCTCACCGTTCCCGCCTTCCACGAGGCGATGCGGGCGCGGGCCAGGGAGTGGCCGCAAGGCATGACGGCGACCGCCACCCACGACACCAAGCGCGGCGAGGACGCCCGCGCCCGGATCGCGGCGCTGAGCGAAATTCCCGGCGAATGGACCAGCGCGGTATCGCGCTGGAAGGTGTTGAATGCGCCGCATCTTGCGCTCCACGGCCATCTGCGGGCGCCCTCGGCAACGTTCGAATACATGCTGTACCAGACCCTGCTCGGCGCATGGCCGCCGCGGGAACCGCCTGATGCAAGCTTCGTCGAGCGCATCCAGGCCTATGCGCTCAAGGCCGCGCGCGAGGGCAAGGAGGAGACGAGCTGGCTCAACCCGCACGAGGCCTATGAGAGCGGCATCAAGAGCTTCATCGGAAAGATCCTAGATCCCGCGCTGTCTGGCGAATTCCTGGAGGCATTGCAAGCGCTGGCGCACCGCGTCGCGCTGCTCGGCGCGCTGAACTCGCTGAGCCAGCTCACCCTCAAGGCGACGCTGCCGGGCGTGCCCGACTTCTACCAGGGCAGCGAATTCTGGGACCTGTCGCTGGTCGATCCCGACAATCGCCGCCCCGTGGATTTTTCCGCACGCCACGCCGCGCTGACGGTGCTCGACGCGCCGGACTGGACCGGACTGCTCAAGACCTGGCCGGACGGCCGGCTCAAGCTTGCCTGGACGCGGCACCTCCTCAAGTTACGCAACGAGCTCGCCGACGTTTTCGCACGAGGCGACTACCAGAAGCTGGAGGTGCGCGGCACGCACGCCGGGCACGTCATCGCCTTCGCCCGTCGCCGCGGCCGCGCCGCCGCGATCGTCGTGGTCGGACGCCAGTTTGCGCCGTTCACGCAAGCGGGCCGGGAATGGCCGGCAATCGAAAGGTTCGACGCGACGGTCGATATCACGGGCTATGCCGCGGCGGGACTTGCGGGCAATGCACTGCCGATCGCTCGGGCCTTCCGGGGTCTTCCGGCGGCTGTCATTCCGGCCCGTGCGGCAAGCGCCATCAGGCCTGCGCGGCAGCGCGTGAGCGCCTGAAACTCACTTTCCGTCGTCCTTGGTCAGCAGCAACTGCCCGCGCTTCCTGATCGTTGCCTGCGCCATCTCGGCAAAGCGCTGCAACAGCCACGGCAAGACCACCTGAACCTTGACGTGATCGTCGGCGACGTCGACCTGACCGGTCGCGATCTGCCCGAGCGCGCGGATGCGGAAATTCATGCTGTCGCCGCTCCAGCGCTCCTCCTCGAGCTGCATCACGGGAAGGCTGGCGGCCGCGCGGCCAAGCCCGGCCTTGAGCCGGCGTACCGCCTCCTCGCGGCCGAGACGATGCGGAATGGAAACGACAAGCGGTGCTGACATGGTCCTGCCCCGTGCTGGTTGATCCTCACTTAGTGATGCCGGCTGCGACCATAAAGGTTCCATGCAACTTGCACGTCTCGCCCCGTTTCAAAACCGGAACTTTAAAACCTGCGGCAAGTTGCCCCCGCACACGGGACAGGTGCAAACGACCCTTTCCACAAGGGCTGGAGGAGACTCGCATGTCAATCGGCACGATCATTCTGATCATTCTGGTCATCGCCCTGCTCGGCGGCTTCAGCGGCATTGGTGGCGGCCCGTTCTACGGCACCGGCTACTACGGCGGCGGCGGCCTCGGGCTCGTCATCGTCATCCTGCTGATCCTGCTGCTGATGGGACGAATCTAGTTGCAGACGTCGTAGGGTGGGTTGGCAAGCGGTCGCGCGAAGCGCAGTCCGCGAGCGTAACCCACCCTATTTCTTCCCCGCCAGCTTCTTGATCGCGGCCTTGATCGACACCGCCGCATCGTCATAGCCCTCCCAGGCCTTCGACCGCCCTAACAAGCCAGGCACGGTCCGCAGCGTGTATTTCTTCGGATCGAGATCGCTCTTCACCTGCGCCCACGTCACGGGCATCGACACGGTCGCGCCGTCACGCGCGCGGGGCGACAGCGGCGCCACGGCCGTCGACATGCGGTCGTTGCGCAGATAGTCCAGAAAGATCTTCCCCTTGCGCAGCTTCTTCGACATGTTGAGCAGATAGCGTTCGGGATCGTCGTCGGCCATCCACTGGCAGATTCCTTGCGCAAACGCCTTGGCCTCCTTCCAGCTCACCTTGTCGCGCGCGCCGTACAGCAGCGGCACCACCACGTGCAGGCCCTTGCCGCCGGTGGTCTTGCAAAAGCTTTCCATCCCGACATCGGCAAGCCGCTGCCGCATCTCCTTGGCCGCCTCGACGACCTCGGCAAAGTCCACATCCGGCGCCGGATCGAGATCGAACACCAGCCGCCCCGGCGTATCGTAGGCATAGGGCGCGCAATTCCAGGGATGCAGCTCGACGCCGCCGATCTGCGCCACCGCAGCGAGCCCCTCGATCCGATCGATCTGAAGATATGGCTTGCGGTCGCCGGAGACCCGCGCGAGTTCCAGAAGATTGGACGTTCCCTGCATGGCATGACGCTGGAAGAAGCATTCGCCCTTGATGCCGTCAGGGGCGCGGATCAGCGAGCATGGCCGCCCCTTGAGGTGCACGATCATCCATTCGCCGACCGCCTCGAGATAGCGTGCGAGGTCATGCTTGGTGACCGGGTTGCCATCGCCGTCATCAGGCCACAGCTCCTTGTCCGGTTTGGAGATGACGACGCCCATCACTTCGGCGGAGCCGGTGTCCCTGGATCGCTTCACGGTCTTCGCGGCGCGATTCCTCGGCGAGGGTTCGGCGAGCGCGGTGTCGACGGGCGTCTCGGCCTCGACCTCGTCGGCGGGCTTGTCCTGCCGCAAGCCCTTGAACGCTGCCTGGCGGATGTTGCCGTCGGCGGTGAAGCCGGCGAATTCGATCTCGGCGACGAGTTCGGGCTTCAGCCAGTGCACGTCGCGCGTCTTCTTCGGCGCATTCTTGCCGCCAAAGGGACTCTCCTTGCTCTCCATCGCCTTCAGCGACGGCATGATGCGCTTGACCTTGTCGGCGCCAAAGCCGGTGCCGACCATGCCGACGAAGGCGAGATGATCGCCGCGATGCACGCCCGCCATCAGCGAGCGGAATTTGCCGTTGGTGGTCTTGTAGCCCCCGATCACCACCTCATGGCCGGCGCGGCATTTGGCCTTGGTCCAACTCTCGGTGCGGCCGGAGCGATAGGGCGCATCGAGCTTCTTCGACACCACGCCTTCCAGCTCAAGCTTGCAGGCAGATTGCAGCACGGCGTCGCCGCCGCTCTCGAAATGCTCGACATAGCGGATCTGCGCCGACTTGCGCTTGCGCGACTCCAGCAGCTCCTTGAGCCGCGCCTTGCGCTCGCCGAGCGGCAGCCGGCGGCAGTCCTGATTTTCCGCGAAGAGGAGGTCGAAGGCGAAGAAGATGAGGTCCTCGGTCTTGCCGTCGGACAGCGCAGCCTGGAGCGAGGAGAAGTTCGGCGCACCATTGTGATCGAGCGCGACGATCTCGCCGTCGATCATGACGTCCGGCAGCGAAGCCGCCTCCTTCGCGATCGCCGAGAACTTGTCGGTCCAGTCCAGCCCCTTCCGCGTCTTCAACGTGGCCTCGCCGTCCTCGACCCGGAGCTGCACGCGGTAACCATCGAACTTGATCTCGTGACACCAGCCCGCACCGGCCGGCGGCCGCTCGACCGACGTGCAGAGCTGCGGCGCGACGAAATCAGGCATCGCCGAGACCTTCCTGGCATTCGTCGCCGTCGTCGTCTTCCTTCCCGCCTTCCTGGCCTTCAACGCCGTGCGCGGCGCCGGCTGGACGGTCCTGCCTTTCGTCTCCTCGGTTCGATTGGACTGCCACACCGCGTCGGCCTTGCCTTTGGTGCCCTTCGCCAGCATGAACGGCTTTGGCGCGCGGCCCTTGCCCTCGGCGATCTGCTCCATCGCGCGGCCTGAGGCGACCGACTTGTCCTCCTCGAGAATGTCGTTGTCCGCACCCTCGCGGGCATATTCGTCGCGGTGCTTGATCAGGAGCCAGTTGGTGCGCTTTTCGCCGCCGCGGTTGCGCATGCGCACCAGGACCCAGCTGCCATGCAGCTTGTCGCCATGAAGGGTGAACTTGAGGTCGCCCTTTCGATAGCCGGCTTCCGGATTTTCCGCCTCCCAGGTGCCACGGTCCCACAGCATCACCGTGCCGCCGCCATACTGACCTTCCGGGATCGTGCCTTCGAAATCGCCATAATCGAGCGGGTGGTCCTCGACCTCGACCGCGAGGCGCTTGTCGCGCGGGTCGAGCGAGGGCCCTTTCGTCACGGCCCAGGACTTGAACACGCCGTCGAATTCGAGCCGGAGATCGTAGTGCAGGCGCGTCGCGTCATGCTTCTGGATCACGAAGCGGCGCTGTTGCGATGGCGCCACCGCGCTCTTGCCGGATGGCTCGGGCGTCTTCTCGAAGTCACGCTTCTGTCGGTAAGTGGAGAGTTTTTGCAGCACGACCGGTCCCGCTTCTCTTCTGGCTTTCGAGCCTATCACGACAAAAGCCCCACCCGGAACCAAAACCCCATCGCGAGGTTGGAGTTCCAAAACGTCCGGAAAACGTTGGAGAATGGAATGGCCCCCCGCGCCTATTGGAAGGGAACGCTGAAGCTGTCGCTGGTCAGTTGCCCCGTCGTGCTCTATCCCGCGACGACGGCCGCCGAGAAGACCCGGTTTCACATGATCAACCGCGAGACCGGCAATCGTCTCAAGCAACAGATGGTCGATGCCGAGACCGGCGACGTCGTCGAGAGCGATCAGAAGGGGCGCGGCTACGAGCTGCGCAAGGGCAAATATGTCGAGATCGAACCCGAGGAACTGGAGGCGGTGCAGATCGAGAGCAACCACACCATCGACATCGAGAGCTTTGTGCCGAGCGAGGAGATCGACCAGCGCTATCTCAACCATCCCTATTACATCGCGCCCGACGGCAAGGCCGCGGTCGACGCATTCGCGGTGATCCGCGATGCCATGAAGGACCAGGATCGCGTGGCGCTGGCCAAGATCGTGCTCACCAACCGCGAGCACATCATCGCGATCAAGCCGCTCGGCAAGGGCCTGCTCGGCACCACGCTGCGATTTCCTTACGAGCTGCGCGACGAGGACCAGTTCTTCGACGACATCAAGAGCCCGAAGATCACCAAGGACATGGTCGAGCTCGCCGGTCACATCCTGCACACCAAGGCCGCGCATTTCGATCCCGGCGAATTCAAGGACGAGTATGAGAACGCGCTGAAGGCGCTGGTGAAACGCAAGGCCAGCGGCAAGAAGATCGAATTGCCGGAGCCCGAGGAGCGTCCGAGCAACGTCGTCAGCCTGATGGATGCCTTGAAGCAGAGCCTGAAGGGGCGCGGCGGGAAAACGTCGGCGAAGTCGCATGCGCGCCGCGCGACGGGGCGGCAGCGCAGTGCGCGGAAGACGCACCGGGCAGCCGCGAGGCATCGGAAGGCGGGGTGATTTCCTGCGTCATTGCGAGCGCCGCGAAGCAAATCCAGGATCCTTCCACGGAGAGCCTCTGGATTGCTTCGCTGCGCTCGCAATGACGATGTGGGTACGACCTCCGGCCACAGCTCCAGTCGTGGGGACGAACGAGCCTAATCCCCCGCCTTCAGCCGGTAGCCGATCCCCGTCTCGGTCAGGACATATTGCGGACGCTCCGGATCGGCTTCGATCTTCTGCCGGAGCTGGCGGACATAGACGCGCAAATATTGCGCATCGGTCAGCTCGTCCCAGAGCTCCTTGAGCAGGAATCTGTGTGTCAGCACCTTGCCGGCGTGCTGCACCAGCACGCGTAGCAGGTCATATTCCTTCGGCGACAGCTTCACGTCGCGCTCGCCGACCTTGACGATGCGACGCACGAGATCGACCGAGAGGTCGCCGGTGCGGAACACCGGCCTCTCGCCCTGGACCTGGAGCTGGTGCCGCAGCGCGGCGCGCAGGCGCGCCAGCAGCTCGTCCATGCCGAACGGCTTGGTCAGGTAGTCGTCGGCGCCGAGATCGAGCGCCTGCACTTTGCCGGCCTCGTCGCCCCGGCTCGACAGCACCACGATCGGCACGGCCTCGTTGCGGGCCCGGATGGTGCGGAGCAGCTCATGGCCCTGGATGTCGGGCAGGCCGAGATCGAGAATGATCAGCGCTGGCCCTTCAGCGAGCTTCTCGAGCGCGGTCTTGCCGTTCGGTGCTTCCAGGATCTCATAGCCCTGCGTGGTCAGCCCCATCCGCAGCAATTTGCGGATCGGCGGCTCGTCGTCGATGACCAGGACCTTGATCGCGGCGGCACTCATGCGGCGGTATCCAATGCGTGGGTCTGCGCCGGAACCGGCAGACGGATAGTGAGGATCGCGCCGCTCCGGTCGTTGCGGTTGGCGGCCGAAATCGTGCCGCGCATGGCCTCGACGAAGCCGCGAGAGATCGCGAGCCCGAGGCCAGTGCCGGGACGGACATGGTCGCCCTTCTGCACCCGATAGAACTTGTCGAACACGCTTTCGAGCTCGTCAGGCGGAATGCCGTCACCTTCGTCGACAACCTCCAGCACTACCTGATCGCGCTCGCGCCGGCTCCGGATCGAGACGGTGGTGTCGGGCGACGAATATTTCGCCGCATTGTCGAGCAGGTTGAACAGCACCTGCTCGAACAGCACGGCGTCCAGCTGCAGCATCGGCAGATCGGCGGCCAGCACCAGCTCGACCTTGTGCGCGGTCAGGATCTTGCTGGCACGGCGCAGCGCGCTGCCGATGATCTCGCCGAGGTCGTGCAATGCGGTGTTGGGCACGATGGCGCCGGACTCGAGCTTGGTCATGTCGAGGAGGTTGGCAATGAAGCGGTTGAGCCGCTCGGACTCGTCGATCACGGTGGCGAGCAGATCGCGCTTCTCGGTGTCGGACAAGGCTCCGGCGAGATCGCGCATGGTCGAGGCCGCGCCCAGCACGGAGGCGAGCGGCGTTTTCAAATCATGCGAGATCGAGGTCAAGAGCGCCGAGCGCAGCCGCTCGGATTCGACGGTGCGCTTGACGCGATCCATGTCCTCGACCAGCAGCACGCGCTCGATCGCGAGCGCGCCCTGGTCCACCAGCGCGTCCAGCAGGCGGCGCTGGTCCGGCGTCAGCAGCGGGCCGGTGCGGTCGTTGTCGATGCCGATGACGCCGATCGGGCCGCGCCCGGTGCGCATCGGCAGGAACAACCGTTTTGCGCCGGGCAGCGTGTCCGAGCCGCGGCCGGCCGAGCGATCGTTGCTCCAGGCCCAGTTGGCGGCGGCGAGGTCGGCCTGGTCGAGCTGGTCCTCCGGCGGATAGCCGGATTTGACCGTGAGCAGGCCGTCCTCCGGCAGCAGCAGCACCACACGGACCTTCAGCATCAGCGCGATCTGGTAGGCGCTCGCCCACAACACGTCGTCGAGGGTGGCGGTACCGGCGAGCTTGCGGCTAAAGGCATAGAGCTGTTCGGTGGTCCTGATGCGGCCGATCGCGGTATCGGCTTGCGTGCGCACGCGTCCCGCGACGTTCGACACCACGAACGCAATCAGCATGAAGAAGAAGAACGCCGCAACATTGGTCGGATCGGTGATGGTGAACGTGTAGACCGGCGGCAGGAAGAAGAAGTTGTAGGCCAGCGACGCCGCGATGCTCGCCAGCAGCGACGGCCACAGCCCGTAGCGCACGGCAACGGCCACCACCGCGGTGAGGAACATCAGGTCGACGTTCTCGACGCCGAAATACGGCTTGATCAGCATCGCTGCCGCAAGGCCAAGCGTCGTGATCCCGAGCGCCTTGAGATAGGGACGTGCATCGAACGGCTCGGATCGCGCCGCGGTCTGCACCGCCGTCTTGGGCGCCTCTCCGGCGAGCTCATCGCCCGGAATGACGTGGACGCTGATATTGCCCGCGCGGCGCACCAGATCATGCACGACAGACCCGCGCGTCATCTCGAACCAGCGCGAGCGGGTTGACTTGCCGATCACGATCTGGGTGACATTGTTGGCTTGCGCGAAGTTGACGAGGTCGTCGGCGATGCGGCGGCCGACGGCTGGAATGGTCAGGGCTTCGCCGCCGAGCGATTCGGCGAGCCGCAGCGTATCGGCAAGGCGATCGCGCTCCTCGTCGGACAACTGCAGCGAGCGCCGGGTTTCGATCGAGATCGCGGTAAAAGGCGCATGCAGCCGATCAGCCAGCCGCCTGGTGTAGCGCACGAGGCCAGCCGCGCGTGGATCCTCGCTGACGCAGACGAGGATGCGCTCGCCGGCGGCCCAGGGGCCGGCGATCGCATTCGCCTGCATGTGGTTGAGCAGCTGCTCGTCGACCCGTTCGGCGGTCCGCCGCAACGCGAGCTCGCGCAGCGCGGTCAGATTGCCGGGCGAGAAATAATGCTCCAGAGCCCGCTCGGCCTGCTTGGGGACATAAACCTTGCCCTCCTTAAGACGCTGGATCAGATCGTCGGGCGTGAGGTCGATCAGCTCGATGGCGTCGGCGCGGTCGAAGATCGAGTCCGGCACGGTCTCACGCACACGGACATGGGTGATCTGGGCGACGACGTCGTTCAGGCTCTCGATGTGCTGGATGTTGACGGCGGTGTAGACGTCAATGCCGTGGGACAGCAGCTCCTCGACGTCGAGATAACGCTTGGGATGGCGGCTGCCCGCCGCATTGGTATGCGCGAGCTCGTCGACCAGTGCGATTTGCGGCCGCCGCGCGATCACGGCATCCAGGTCCATCTCCTCGACGGTCTGGCCGCGGTAATCCAGCCGCTTGCGCGGGATCACTTCCAGCCCCCGCAGCAGCGCCTCGGTCTCGGCGCGGCCGTGGGTCTCGACGAAGCCGACCACCACATCGATGCCGGCCTTGTGCCTGGCGTGGGCGCTCTGCAGCATCTCGTAGGTCTTGCCGACGCCGGGCGCGGCGCCGACGAAGATCTTCAGCTTGCCGCTCGCGCCTTCCTCCCGGCGCGCAGCTTCCAGCAGCGCCTCGGGAGACGGACGTTGTTCGGGATCGCGGCGCTCTCGGACCATCACGGCAATATAATCATCCCGATGCCAAGAGCATAGACCGCTACTTCGCCGACGCGCGATCGAGCGCGAGGTTCAGCGCCAACACGTTAACGCGGGGTTCGCCGAGCAAGCCGAACAGACGGCCCTGAACGTTGTCAGACACGAGCTGCTTCACTGCATCCTCCGGCAGATTCCGCGCCTTCGCGACCCGCGGCACCTGGAATTGTGCCGCCTCCGGCGAAATATCCGGATCGAGGCCGCTGGCCGAGGTGGTGACCAGGTCGACCGGCACGGAAGCATTCGGATTTTCGCCCTTGAGCTTGTCCACATCCTCCTTCAGCCGGTCAGCCAGCGCCTTGCTGGTCGGGCCGAGGTTGGAGCCGCCCGAATTGGCGGCGTTGTAGGGCGATGAAACCGTCCTGGTCGAATCATTCGGGTCCGGCGCCAGCGTCGCCGAGGGACGGCCGTGGAAGTATTTGTCGTCCTTGAACTCCTGCCCGATCAGGGCGGAGCCGATCACCTTGCCGTCCTTCTGGATCAGGCTGCCTTGCGCCTGGGCGGGGAAGATCGCGCCGGCAATGCCGGTCATCGCGAGCGGATAGGCGAGGCCCGTGATGGCGGTGAGCACCAGCAGGAGGACGATGGCTGGGCGGATTTCTCTGAGCATGTTGGGTCTCCAATTATTTCGTCATTGCGAGCGAAGCGAAGCAATCCAGGGTCTTTGACGCAGAGGCAGTCTGGATTGCTTCGTCGCTCCGCTCCTCGCAATGACGGGTTCAAGCCAGGTGCAAGGCGGTCACGACGAGATCGATCGCCTTGATGCCGATGAAGGGAATGACGATGCCGCCGAGGCCGTAGATCAAGAGGTTGCGGCGGAGCAGCGCGCCCGCGCCGACGGCGCGATAGGCGACGCCCTTCAGTGCGAGCGGAATCAGCGCGATGATGATGAGTGCGTTGAAGATGATCGCCGACAGGATGGCGCTCTGCGGGCTCGACAGGTTCATGACGTTGAGCACGTTGAGCTGCGGGTAGAACGCCAGGAACATCGCCGGAATGATCGCAAAGTACTTGGCGACGTCATTGGCGATCGAGAACGTGGTCAGCGCACCGCGCGTCATGAGGAGCTGCTTGCCGATCTCGACCACCTCGATCAGCTTGGTCGGGTTGGAGTCGAGATCGACCATGTTGCCAGCCTCGCGGGCGGCTTGCGTGCCGGTGTTCATGGCGACGCCGACATCGGCCTGGGCGAGCGCGGGGGCGTCATTGGTGCCGTCGCCGCACATCGCGACCAGCTTGCCCTTGGCCTGCTCGTCGCGGATCAGCTTGAGCTTGTCCTCGGGGGTGGCCTGCGCCAGGAAGTCGTCGACACCGGCCTCGGCCGCAATCGCGGCCGCCGTCATCGGGTTGTCGCCGGTGATCATGATGGTGCGGATGCCCATGCGGCGCAGCTCGGCGAAGCGCTCACGAATGCCGCCCTTGACGATGTCCTTGAGCTGGATGACGCCGAGCAGGCGGCCATCCTTGGCAACGGCAAGCGGCGTGCCGCCGGCCTTGGCGATCTCGTCGGAAATCGTCTGGATCTCCCGCGCGGTGTCCGAGTTTAGCGAAGGCTGAATGGCGCGAACGGCATTACCCGTTGCAACGGCCTGCGCTGCTCCGCCACCGATGTAGTTCAGGATTGCATCGACCGCGCCCTTGCGTACCGACGAACCGCCGGCATCGACGCCGCTCATGCGGGTCTGCGCCGTGAACGGAACGAAGGTTGCGCCGAGCTCGGCCATGTCGCGGCCACGAATGCCGTATTTTTCCTTCGCCAGCACGACGATGGAGCGGCCTTCCGGGGTCTCGTCGGCGAGCGAGGCGAGCTGGGCGGCATCCGCCAGCTCCTGCTCGGTGACGCCGCGCACGGGACGGAACGCCGTCGCCTGCCGATTGCCGAGCGTGATGGTGCCGGTCTTGTCGAGCAGCAGCGTGTCGACGTCGCCGGCGGCTTCGACCGCGCGGCCCGACATCGCCAGCACGTTGAAGCGCACCAGGCGGTCCATGCCGGCGATGCCGATCGCCGACAGCAGCGCGCCGATGGTGGTCGGGATCAGCGTCACGAACAGCGCGACCAGCACGATCACCGAGATCGAGCCGCCGGCATAGGCCGCGTAGCTCGGAATGGTGACGGTGGCGAACACGAAGATGATGGTGAGGCCGGCGAGCAGGATGTTGAGTGCGATCTCGTTCGGCGTCTTCTGCCGCTCGGCGCCTTCGACCAGCTTGATCATGCGGTCGATGAAGGTCGAGCCTTGCGCCGCGGTGATGCGGACGCGGATCCAGTCGGACAGCACCTGCGTGCCGCCTGTCACGGCCGAGCGGTCGCCGCCGGATTCACGGATGACCGGCGCGGATTCACCGGTGATGGCGGCCTCGTTGACGGAGGCGACGCCCTCGATCACCTCGCCGTCGGAGGGAATGGTATCTCCAGCCTCGACCAGCACGACATCGCCGACCTTCAGGCTGGTGCCCGGGACCAGCTTGAAGCCCTGGCCTGCGCCGGTCAGGAGCTTGGCCTGGCTCTCGGTGCGCGTCTTGCGCAGCGATTCAGCCTGGGCCTTGCCGCGGCCTTCGGCCACCGCCTCAGCGAAATTGGCGAACAGCACCGTGAACCAGAGCCAGAGGATGATCTGGAAAGTGAAGCCGAGACCCACTCCACCCGTGACGAGGTCGCGCAGGAAGATCACGGTGGTGAGCGCGGCGACGATCTCGACCACGAACATCACGGGGTTCTTCACCATCAGCCGCGGGTCGAGCTTGGTGAAGGACGCGCGGATCGCGGGGAACACGATCCTGGGATCGAGCATCGCCGACATCGGAGCGCGTTTTTGCAGTTTCATCGTTTCCATGGAGGTCACTCCAAACAATCAGATTCAGAACACTTGGCCGGCGTTCATCGCGAGGTGCTCGACAATCGGGCCGAGCGCGAGCGCAGGGAAGAAGGTGAGGCCGCCGATGATCAGGATCACGCCGACGACGAGGCCCACGAACAGCCCGCCGGTGGTCGGGAACGTGCCGGCCGACGGCGGAATCGACTTCTTGGCCGCGAGCGAGCCCGCAATAGCCATCGCCGGAACGATCATGAAGAAGCGGCCGACGAACATCGCGGATGCGAGCGTGAGGTTGTAGAACAAGGTGTTGCCGGTGAGGCCTCCGAAAGCCGAGCCGTTGTTGCCGGTCGCCGAGGTGAAGGCGTAGAGCACCTCGGTGAAGCCGTGCGGGCCGGCATTCGCCATCGAGGCCACCGCCGCCGGATAGACCACGCCGACCGCGGTCCAGCCGAGATACATCAGCGGCAGCACCAGGATCGCGAGCATCGCCATCTTGACCTCGCGCGCCTCGATCTTCTTGCCGACATATTCCGGCGTGCGACCGCCCATCAGGCCGGCGACGAAGATCGCGAGCACGACGAACAGCAGCATGCCGTAGAGACCGGCGCCGACGCCGCCGATGATGATCTCCCCGAGCTGCATGTTGATCAGCGGGATCATGCCGCCGAGCGCGGTGAAGCTGTCATGCATGGCGTTGACCGCACCGCAGGACGCCGCCGTCGTGATCACGGCGAACAGCGAGGACGCCACGATGCCGAAACGGACCTCCTTGCCTTCCATGTTGCCGCCGGTCAGGCCCAGAGCGTGGAGCGTCGAGGTGCCGTTCGCTTCCGCCCAATAGGTGACGGCGACGCCCGCGACGAACAGCACGCCCATCACGGCGAGGATGGCCCAGCCCTGGCGCTGGTTGCCGACCATGCGGCCGAACACGTTGGTGAGTGCGGCGCCGATCGTAAAGATCGACAACATCTGGATGAAATTCGACAGCGCGGTCGGGTTCTCGAAGGGATGCGCGGCGTTGGCGTTGAAGAAGCCGCCGCCATTGGTCCCTAACATCTTGATCGCAACCTGCGAGGCGACCGGGCCGACCGCGATGGTCTGCTTGGCGCCTTCGAGCGTTGTGGCTTCGACATAGTCGCCGAGTGTCTGCGGCATGCCTTGGGAGACCAGGAACAGCGTGTAGACCACGCAGATCGGCAGCAGTACGTAGAGCGTAGTGCGGGTGACGTCGACCCAGAAATTGCCGACCGTGCGCACCGAAGCGCGCGAGAAGCCGCGGATCAGGGCGACCGCGAGCGCGATGCCGGTCGCCGCCGACAGGAAGTTCTGATGCGTGAGCCCGACCATCTGCACGAGATAGGACAGCGTGCTTTCGCCGCCGTAGTTCTGCCAGTTGGTGTTGGTGATGAAGGAGATCGCGGTGTTGAAGGATAGGTCCTCCGCGACCGCGGACTGGCCGGCCGGGTTGAACGGCAGCATCGCCTGCAGGCGCATCAACCCGTAAATGATCAGAAAGCCGCCGACATGGAATAGCAGCATGGCGACCGTATAGGTCAGCCAGTGCTGCTCGCGCTTCTCGTCGACGCCCGAGATCCGGTAGACGCCGATCTCGATCGGACGCAGCACCGGCGACAGGAATGTCCGCTCGCCGTTGAAGACACGCGTCATGTAGCCGCCGAGCGGCTTTGTCAGCGCGATGATGATGGCACAGTATAGAATGATCTGGAGCCAACCGATCACAGTCATGGCATTAACCCTTCAGGCATTGTGTCCGGCGCAACAGCGGCAGGAGCAGCGCAAGCAGGCCGGCGACGAGCACGGCATCGGCCAGCAGCAATTCGAGAAGCAGCAGCACGGGTCAGAACCGCTCGGGCCGCAGCAGCGCGTAGGTGAGGTAGACAAGGAGGCCGAACGAGACGGCGCCGGCGAGCGCATAATCGAAGATCATGGTCCGCTCCGTCACAGCCGTTCGCAGGCGTAGGTGTAGCCGATCGCGAGCGCGAAGAAGACGAAGCCCAGCCCCAGCATCAAAATGTCCATCATGGCGAGTTCTCCTCGTTGCGCAACGATATCCGGCATAACTGCTTCTGGAGTCCGGCCGATCGCTCCGCGCCAATGCAATGCATGTCACCGGCCATCGACCGGAACTTTCACTGCGCTGAGGTGCCATCGCGCGCATAGGTTTTCGAGATGAGCCCTATGGCGACATTATAGGAATCCCATAAAGATCGGCCCCTCGTCGAGACGGTGCATTTATGGAATCCCTATATCTCTCGCCCGATCCCCATCTCGTTTTCAAACACCCTTCCAGCCATCTTGGTGAGGCCGGCCGACTGACCGACGCCAACTCCAGGAGGCCTGACATGACCGCCGCTCTCCGTCACAACGATCCAGTATCGCTCAGCGCGCGCCTTCGTCACGCGCAGGCAATGACGCGGCCGTTGATGCTCGACATCATGCATGGCTGCCGGCGCTACCCCTCGCTCGGCCAGAGCGAGCGCACTGCGCGCGTCATGCGCCTGATCGATGCGGAGGCCTGGACCGACGCCGCATTGGCGCTGACGGCGCTCGAGCTGCCGCTGTGGCAGGTTCGCCGCATCGCCTATGACGAGGGCGAATGGCACTGCGCGCTCTCGCGGGAACGCGAATTGCCGGACTGGCTGGACGCGGCGGTCGAGGCGCACCATGCCGACCTCCCCCTCGCTTTGCTGTCGGCGTTCATCGAGGTGCAGGCGTTGGCCACGGAGAGATCGCGACCGAGCGTTCCCTCTGTGCGCCCTGCCCCGGATTTGCTCTACGAGCCGGTTGCCTGCGAGAACTTCAGCTAAGCCGGCCGGACAGGTTCGCGCCTTGCCGCAATCGTCGAACACATCGCAGGCTTTGAGCCCGGCGCGGGTGATCGCGCGCTTTGCCGTGCGCGTCGTCGTGCTCGGAGCCTTTGCAGCGTTCGGCAGCATCGGCTTCGTCCGCAGCCTCGCCACCCTGCTCTGGATGTCGATCATCCTCCGCCGCCGTCGCGGTTCTCAGGCGTGAGCAGCTGCTTGGTGCCGTCCTCAATCATTGGGACGAATGCGCGGCATTCGGCGCGCTGTTCGCGCTGGTTCAGCTTGTCGACGAACAGAGCTGAACGGGAAGCTTTATGAGCTTCCTATGAGATCGCCGCAGCGCCTCACTCGAAATCATATTCGCCTCAACAGATATTGATCGGACGGTTGCGGGCTCGCCGCCCGCCACCGCTGTCAATCGGAAGGAATACGTCAATGAAGCTCGTCGAACCTCTCTCGTGCAGCTCCCCCTCGACCATCGTCTTCGTCGGCCGCAACCGCCGGGGACAATGGGTCGCGCAGGAGCAGAACGGCCTCTATGGCGGCCTGTTCGTCAGCCGCGCCCAGGCCGTCAAATACGCGCTGTTCGAGAACGGGCAACATCCGGAGACCATCGTCGAGCTGCCGCGCGAGATCGAGCTCGATCGTCTCGGCGGCCGGCGCAGCGGCGAGGACTCGCTGCACTTCTTCCGGCGTACGAGCTCCCATCTCTGCGCGGCGATCTGCGGCCAGCGGCAGGACGCGGAAGTGACCCTGGACTGTTTCTGCAAGCAGATCGAGGAGCCGCGGCTGCAACTCGCCTTCGCCGCCGCCGTCGGGCTCGCGCGTTCGAAGCCGGCACGATCCAAGCCGCAACCGAGACGTGACCCGAACCTCTTCAGAGGACTGCCGGCGCGGCCGCCCGCGCCCTTATGACTTTCCTATACCGCAGCTGTGGCAGTCACCTCGCAATCCTACGCAGCGATGGCCATCATACGAGACAAATCGGAGCGGCCGTCTCGCCGCGCCGGATAAGGACTGAGAAAATGTCGATCCTGACACATGGCCTTGACCGCCCCTTCGGACCTGAACGCTCGGCGCGCATCTCCGAAGCGCGCAAGACTGAGCTCAGAGATTTCGCCCTCGGCGCACTGACGCTGCTCTCGATGGGGAGCGTGCTCACCGCGCTGATCGCGCTGAGAACCGCAATCTATGTCTGGCCCATGCACGGCTGAGCCGCGGGGAGGCCCCCATGACCTTGCAGATGTGTGAAGAGGCCGCCATGGCCGCAATTGCCCTTCAGGCCTCGCGTCGCCGCCCCGACGCCAACATCGCGCTGGCCGAGGCAGCCAAGCGGCTCCTCGCGCGCATGATCACTGGGCATTCGACATGATCGAGCTCAAGATCGCCATCCTGGTTGCGTTGATGGGCGCATTGCTGCCTGGCATGCGCATCGGCGCGCCAGCTGCGTCGGACAAGTAGCGTGCAGTTCCTCAAGGGAAATCTCGAGCACGCGGTCACCACGACGATCTTGACCATGACGCTGAGCCTGGTCTGGGGCGCGATCCTGATGATCGTGATCACGCTCATGGCGCGCGGGCTCGGGGTATAACCCTCACCGTTTCGCTTCCGCCTCGATCAGCCCGCCAGCCCGTCGCCGTGAAAGCAGCGCCTGCGTCAGGGACCAGGGATGCCATGCGAGCGGCGATCGACCGTGAATTGACCATGGCTGCCTATGAGGCAAGCAACGGAGGCGCGGTCGCGTGCCGGCCTGAGGCCGCCTATCCCGCGGAAAAAGGCCCGCCGATCTGGCGCAATTTCACGGAACCGTGTAGAGCGGTTTCATGAGCACAAGCAGCGTCAATGTCGTCGCCCACCCCCTGGTCCAGCACAAGCTCTCCCTGATGCGGGAGAAGGACCGCTCGACCAAGAGCTTTCGCGAGATCCTGAACGAGATCGGGATGCTGCTCGGCTACGAGGTGACGCGCGACCTTCCGCTGGAGCTGGTCGAGATCGAGACGCCGATCGCGGCGATGCGGGCGCCGAAGATCGCCGGCAAGAAGCTCACGCTGGCGCCGATCCTGCGCGCCGGCGTCGGCTTCCTCGACGGCATGCTGGCGCTGATGCCCTCGGCGCGCATCGCCCATATCGGGCTCTACCGCGACCCCGAGACCTTGCAGGCCGTGGAGTATTACTTCAAGGCGCCGCAGGACCTGTCCGACCGCACCGTGATCCTGATGGACCCGATGCTGGCAACCGGCAATTCGGCCTGCGCCGGCGCGTCCCTGCTCAAGGACCGCGGTGCCCGCGATATCCGCTTCGTGTGCCTGCTGGCCGCGCCCGAGGGCATCGCCCGGTTCCAGAGCGAGCATCCTGACGTGCCGGTCTGGACGGCCGCGATCGACGAGCGTCTCAACGACCACGGCTATATCGTGCCGGGGCTGGGCGATGCCGGCGACCGGATGTTCGGCACCAAGTAGACAGGCATCAAGTAGACAGGTTTGCCCGATCGGGTTACTCCGGTTGCCATGGGCGCCGACGACTCTTCGCTGCAATCGCTGGTCCGGATCGAGGCGGCCGCCGATCCCGCCTTCGTGTTCGACGGCCTGCCGGTCTCGCGCGCGGATTTCTCACAGAAGATCGAGCAGACCGCGGCCTGGCTGGCCGCGCAGGGCATCGGCAAGGGCGACGTCGTCGCGGTCTGGCTGGTCAACCGGATCGAGTGGATCGCGCTGCTGTTCGCGGCTGCCCGCCTCGGCGCCGTCGTCGCCGCCGTCAACACTCGCTACCGCAGCGCGGAAGTCGCGCATCTGCTCAAGGTGTCGGGCGCCAGACTGATGCTGGTCGAGGCCGCATTCCGGTCGATCGATTTTGCCGCCATTCTCGCTGATGTTGCCAAGGGCGAGGTGCCGGCGCTGCAAAGTCTGGCGGTGGTCGGCGCGGATGCGATGCCGGCGCACTGGCCCTGCCTGCGGTTCGATGCGTTCGAGAAGCCCTACCCGCCGGCTCCGCCGTCCGAGGATGACGTCGACCTGCCCGTACTGCTCTACACGACGTCGGGCACGACCAAGGGGCCGAAGCTCGTGGCGCATTCGCAGCGGACGCTCGCGAGCCACGCCGCCTCTGTCGCGACGGCGCTCGAGCTTTCGCCGCAGCGTCATTCGCTACTGGCGATGCTGCCGTTCTGCGGCACCTTCGGCATGACAAGCCTGCTCGGCTTCATTGCGGCGGGTGCGACAGTTCATGTGCTCGACGCTTTCGAGGCCGCGCCGGCCCTCAAAATCCTGAGTGAGCAGGAGATCACCCACTCGTTCGGCTCGGACGAGATGTTCCGGCGCATCCTCGCCCTCACCGATGCGCCGCGGCCGTTTCCGCATCTCCAGGTCTGCGGCTTCGCCGCGTTCCAGCCCGGCTGGCGCGAACTCGCCGCAGAGGCCGAGGCTCGCGGCCTGCCGCTGTGCGGCCTCTACGGCTCGAGCGAGGTGCAGGCGCTGTTCTCGATTGGCCGCGCCAGCGACGCCTTTGCCGACCGCATCGAGGGCGGCGGCTGGCCGATGTCTTCGCATGCCAAGGTCCGCGTCCGCGACACGGACACCGGCGAACTCGCGGCCCACGGCGTCTCCGGCGAGATCGAGATCAGCGCGCCCTCGCGTTTCCTCGGCTACTTCAACAACCCGGATGCGACACGCGATGCGATCACCGCCGACGGCTTCTTCCGGACCGGCGACATCGGCCGGCTGCGCGGCGACGGATCCTTCGTCTACGAGACCCGCGCCGGCGATGCGATGCGCCTCGGCGGCTTCCTGGTGGCGCCCGGGGAGATCGAGGACGAGCTCAAATCCTGTGCGGGCGTGGCCGACGCCCAGGTCGTCGCGGTCGACCTCGAGGGCCAGGCGCGCTGCGTCGCCTTCGTGATCCCGACAGCGGAGCCGCCAACGCATGAGACGCTGACCGCGCGTCTGCGCGAGCGGCTCGCGGGCTACAAGGTGCCGGCGCGGATCTATGTGGTGGACGCCTTCCCCGTCACCGACAGTGCCAACGGTGTAAAGATCCAGCGCGCCAGGCTTCGCGCCATGGCGATGGAGCGGATCGCCGCTGAATAGGCGCGCCTATTTGGCTTGGGCCACTAGAGTCGTTCAGTACGACTTCGCGAGCCCCAGCACCTTTTCCGCGATGAAGCTGAGCGCAAGCTGCGGGCTGACCGGCGCGATGCGCGGGATCAGCACCTCGCGCAAATAACGCTCGACGTGGAATTCCTTGGCGTAGCCGAAGCCGCCATGGGTCATCACCGCCTGCTCGCAGGCCGAGAAACCCGCTTCGCCCGCCAGATACTTCGCCGCATTGGCGGCGGCGCCGCAGGGCATGCCCTTATCGTATTGCCAGGCGGCCGACATCACCATCAGCCATGCCGCCTCGAGCTCGACCCAATTCACCGCGAGCGGATGCTGGATGCCCTGGTTCTTGCCGATCGGCCGATTGAACACGACGCGCGTCTTGGCGTATTCGGTCGCGCGCGACAGCGCGAGCTTGCCGAGACCGACCGCCTCGGCCGCGATGAGAATGCGCTCCGGATTCATGCCTTCGAGGATGTACTCGAAGCCTTTGCCCTCCTCGCCGATGCGATCTTCCATCGGGATTTCGAAGTCCTCGAAGAACAGCTCGTTGGAATCGACGATCTTGCGGCCCATCTTCTCGATCTCGTGGACCTTGATCCTGTTGCGGTCGAAATCGGTGTAGAACAGGCTGAGGCCGTGGGTGGGTGAGCGCACCTCCTCCAGCGGCGTGGTGCGCGCCAGCAGCAGGATCTTGTGCGCGACCTGCGCGGTCGAGATCCACACTTTCTGGCCATTGACGATGTAGCGGTCGTTCTTGGCGACCGCGCGGGTCTTGAGCTGCGTGGTGTTGAGGCCGGTGTTCGGCTCCGTGACCGCGAAGCACGCCTTCTCGCGGCCCTCGACCATCGGCGGCAGCATGCGCCTGCGCTGCTCCTCGGTGCCGAACACGACGACGGGGTTCAGTCCGAACACGTTGATGTGCACCGCGGAGGCACCGGACATGCCGGCACCCGACTCGGCGATGGTGCGCATCATGATCGCCGCTTCGGTGATGCCGAGCCCGGAGCCGCCATACTCTTCCGGCACGCAGATGCCGAGCCAGCCCGCATCCGCCAGCGCCTTGTGGAAGTCGTGCGGGAAGCCGCCGTCGTGGTCCTTCTTCAGCCAATAGGCGTCGGGAAAGCCTTCGCAGATCTTGGCGATGGCGTCGCGAATGGCTTCCTGCTGATCGGTGAGCGCGAAATCCATGGTCGTGATCTCCTCCTCGGGAGCCGCGACCGCGCCATCTCCCGTCTCTTTCCGCGTTCCCCACGCAAAAGCCGTGGCCGCTTGCTGCGCCCGGACGTGCCTTCGCGTTGCGTTCTTTAGCCCGAAAAACCGCATGCAGATACGTGAATTTGCCCGCGAAGTGTGTCTACCATGCATGGGGTCATGCGGCGCGACGTGCGAGCGCGCCGTTATTTCGCAGGGAGGAAACCGCGATGGCCGGACTTTATTTCGAGGACTTTTCCGTCGGCCAGGAGTTCAGGCATCCGCTGACCCGGACGGTCACGGAAATGGACAACACCATGTTCAGCCTGCTGACGCTCAACCCGCAGCCGCTGCACATCGATGCGCATTTCGCCGAAAAGACCGAGTTCGGCCAGCGCATTTTCAACAGCCTTTACACCCTCGGCATCATGATCGGCATGACGGTCTATGATACGACCTTGGGGACAACCGTCGCCAATCTCGGCATGACCGACGTGACCTTTCCGAAACCGGTCTTCCATGGCGACACCTTGCGGGCGACGACGAAAGTGCTTTCGGTGAGGGAATCCAAATCGCGCCCGAGGGCGGGCATCGTCGAGTTCGAGCACCACGCCCTGAACCAGAACGACGAGATCGTCGGAAAATGCCGCCGCATGGCGATGATGCACAGGAGGCCGGTCTGATGCGCTCGATGCTGTTCGTGCCGGGCGACTCCCCGCGCAAATTCGAGAAGGCGAGCGAAGGCAAGGCCGACGCACTGATCATCGACCTCGAGGACTCCGTCGTCACCGAGAAGAAGCCGGAGGCGCGCGGGCTGACGCTGGCGATGCTGAAGAGCCGTCCTGGTCCGCACCAGCTCTATGTCCGCGTCAACGCGCTCGACACCGGCATGACGCTGGCCGATCTCGCCGCGGTGATGCCGGGCAGGCCCGACGGCGTCGTGCTGCCGAAATCGCAAGGCGGTGACGACGTGCGGCAGGTCGCAACCTGGCTCGAAGCGCTCGAAGCGGCAGCCGGTATCACGATCGGCGCCACCCGCATCGTCTGCGTCGCGACGGAGACCGCGAGTTCGATCTTCGGGCTCGGCAGCTACAAGGGCTGCTCGCCTCGCCTCGCCGGCCTGATGTGGGGCGCAGAAGATCTCTCCGCCTCGCTCGGCGCCATCGAGAAGGCGAGCGGTGGCGTGTTCCACAGCCCCTATCGCCTCGCCCGCGATCTCTGCCTGATGGCGGCGGCTGCGGCCGAGGTTGCGCCGATCGACACGGTCTATACCGACATCGACAATCTCGCGGGCCTCGAAGCCGAGACGCGTGCGGCGCGGCGCGACGGTTTTTCGGCGAAGGCGCTGATCCATCCCAAGCATGTCGACGTGGTCAATGCGGCGTTCGCGCCGACGGACGCCGAACGCACATGGGCTGAGAAGGTCATCGCGGCGTTCGCGAGCAATCCCAATTCGGGCACGCTGCGGCTCGACGGCCAGATGATCGACAAGCCGCATCTTCGCGCCGCCAAGAAGATCCTCGGCGAGCCCTAGACCGGAACGCAAAGCCCGCCATTATCGTTCGCCAAGCTGCAAGCCGGGAGAGGTGAAGGCGGGCCTGGCCCTAATCGAACCCCTGAACGGGCGGCGGCGTGGTCTCGGCAGGCGCAGCAGGAGCCTCAGGAGCTGCTTGAACGGGCTGCACCACGGGCGCGGCTTGCACCGGCGAATTGCTGGCGGCTCGCGTCTGACCGCTGGCGTTCATCGCCTGGCGCGTGCGCGGCGGAGCGCCGGCTGCGCCATTGGCTTCGCGACGCGGCGGCTGCCGATGTCGTGCCGAGCGCGAATCTCTCGCGCCCCATGACCGGGCAATTGCAGGTCCGGCGGTGTAACCGACCAGCGCGCCGGCGACGGCGCCGATCGGCCCCAGCACCACGGCGCCTGACACGGCTCCGATTGCCGCAGCGCCGGCACGCTCCTGTGCGGCGGCGCCCGCAGGCACGCCAGCTAACAGAACGACGGCAGTGATCAGAGCTTTCTTCATCGGAGCGCCTCCCTCGAGGGGAGATCACTCTTACTCAAATATGGCCAGAGGACGTTTGTCCGTTGCCCAACACGGGGCAATCGCCGATGGAACTCCGGCAATTCGAGGGCCGCAGCCGAAGCGATCAGCGCAACCACGGCGCGACGCCGGCAGTGAGTTACCTCGCACAGCTTGTGGGGCCGCGGAGCTTCGCTCACGCTGTGAGGGCCGGGAGCAAGCCTCTCTCCACACGCGAGATCGTCGATAGACCTGTACCCCCTCATCCGGATCGCGCCGGAGGATGTTTCGCATCGCCGGGGGCGATCCGCCCTCTCCCCCATCCGGTTCGCTTTAGCTTCGGCGGACAAGCGCAGGGAGAGGTGAAGAAAGAGCCTCAGCGGCCGCGGCGCCCCGATTGAGCTTTCCTGGCGTGTATCGCGGAGGTGGTCAAAAATATCCGAAGCCCGACTGCGTCCACCCATCGCGCGGCGGGTCCGACATTGCTTCGTTTTTGATCCATTTCATAAGTACGGCCTAGTCCGGCACCGGCCCGGTATGCTTTGATGTGTCGAGCAGGAACCGAGACGCAAGGGTGGCCTGATGTTCATACTCATTCGAAAGTACACCAAGGTTCGTTCGGTCGCGGATGCTGCCCGCCGCGCGAAGAGCGGCGTCGGTCAGATCCTGAGGGAGTCGCCCGGCTTCAAGTCATATTATGTGTTGGACGGGGGCGAAGGCGTTGGTGTCGCGGTGACCATATTTGAGGACCGCGAAAGCGCGAATGCGGCGAACGCCAAAGTGATGGGGTTCATTCAAGCAAGCTTGCATGACCTCGATCTTGGCGATCCAGAAATCATGGCCGGAGAAGTTTTGGTGAATATAGAGTCTGCTGCATAGATACGCGCATGGCTCCTTGTCAGCTCGCTGCGCAAGCGCCGCGATTTCGCCCGCGGCGCACCGATCGAGCTGTCGTGACTCCTGCGACAGGTGGTCGACGACGCGCCGCAATCCTCTTGACACGGAATTCCGGCTGCATATTTTTTCGCACCGAGAAGCTCTTTCTCGGCCTCAAAAATCGAAGGACTCAACGCGACCGTCTGGAGAGACGACGATGCTCGATGAGAATTTGGCCCGCATTCGTGCACACCGTAACAACATCCAGCGCTACCGGCGTCTCCTGAAGACCAGGCTGTCGGAGCTTGAGCGCCAGTTCATCGAAAGACGTGTCGCAGAAGAACGCAGCGCGCTCGATAGCCTGACCGCGGCGATCTTCCCGGTTTCCTTCGGCTGCGCGAATACGCCGGCCGAGATCAGGGCGGGGCAATGAACGGCTACCGGGAGCTGCTCATTCGGGGCAGCGAGAAGGTGATCGGTCACTACGAACTGCTCCTTGCAAGCGCCAGGACCGAGCACGAGCGCGAGTTCTACCGCCAGCGCATCGAGCGCGAGCGGCGATTGATCAGGGACTTGCAGGGCGAGTTGGACGACCGCGCGGCGTGAGCCGGAAAGCCACGCGGCCATAACCTTCGCAGGCGACTGAACCACCGATGTTTCGGCAGCCCCTGCGTGCGGTTTAGCGGACCAGGCGATTCGGGGCCCGCAAGCGCACTGCTGGATTCACTCGCGGGCGCGATTCTCACGCTGACGCTGAGCGGCGCACCGTTGCGCAGGACCGAGAGCCTCACATCCTCGCCGACCCGGGCAAGACCAATCGTGTTGCGGAGCTGGGCGGCGGTGCGGATCGGGCGGTCGTCGGCTCCGGTGACGACATCGCCCTTGCGCAAGCCCGCCCTTTCTGCGGGCGAATCCGCGGCGACATCGGCGACGAGGGCGCCCTGGATCAACCCCTTGTTGACCGACGGATGCGGGTCCTTCAGCGAGATGCCGACACGGCCCCGCTCGACGCGGCCGCTCACGATGATCTGCTCCATCACCTTGCGCGCCATGTTGACCGGAATAGCAAAGCCGATGCCGACGTTCCCGCCAGCGGGCGAGATGATGGCCGAGTTGATGCCGATCAGCTCGCCGCGCAGGCTGACCAGCGCGCCGCCGGAATTGCCGGGATTGATCGCGGCATCCGTCTGGATGAAATCCTCATAACCCTGCTTGCCGATGCCGGTGCGGCCGAGCGCACTGACGAGGCCCGATGTCACGGTCTGGCCGAGGCCGAAGGGATTTCCGATCGCAAGCACGAAATCGCCGACTTCGAGCGCGTCGCTGTCGCCGAAGGGAAGCGCCCTGAGGCCGGCCGGGTTCTGGATCTGGAGCACGGCAACATCGGTCGGCGGATCACGCCCGACCACCTTGGCGGAAAACTGCCGGCCGTCCTTGGTCGTGATCTGAACGGCGGCGGTGCCTTCGACCACGTGATTGTTGGTCAGCACGTAGCCGCGCTGGGCATCGACAATCACGCCGGAGCCGGTCGCGTTGACCTCCTTCTCGATCTGCCGGGGAACGTCGAAGAATTCGCGGAAGAGCGGATCGCGATAGAGTGGATTGTCCTCACGCACGCGGCCGTGCACGGAGATGTTGACCACCGCCGGCGTCACCTGGCGCACCAGCGGCGCCAGGGTCGCCACCGAGCCGCCGGTCTTCAGATCGGGGATTTGGCCTGCGGCAGGCTGTGATGCCGGGAGGGTCAGCAGCAGCAGCGCCAGCAAGAGCAGACGCACAGCATTCATGTTCGTTACCTGCCGCTATGTCTTGGATGGGAAATCGGACAAGTCGGGGCTTCACTCTACGTCGCGTGCCGCGACGATCCGGCCCTGCAGGGCCAGGAACGGAACGGTGCAGGCCGCCGCGGCCTGACCGAGCAGCACGAGCCCCAAGACGGTCTGCGTGAACATCATGCACCTCGCCCCTCTGCGGCGGCCCAGGGCCGCCGCAGCCGCATCGGGACGCCGCCACCCCGCGGCGGGTCGTCATTGTCATTGTCGCCGTCGAGCTTGCGCAAGGAGGCCAGGATATCGGCGAGCCGAACCGTGTGGCTCATGCCGGGGATTTCGCGCAAGGCTGGATAAGACTCGACCGCGTACATGTCGGACGCCCAGGACGACAGAATAATCCGCTTCTCCGGCGCAGAGAGTTCTGTCGCATTCAGGACGTCGGCAGGCGAGTCGTAGTGGGCGGCGGGATGAAACAGCGGATCGAGAGTAACGGCATTGGCATTCACATTGGTCATTGATGGTACCTCCCCTCATGCTCCTTTCCAAGGGACGGGCTTGTTGACGATGAGACGGCGGCGGCATTCGCCGCCGTCGCGCTCGACGCTAATGGGTGTTGATCGCGATGCGCTTGACGCCCTCGCGCGCCTTTTCGGATTTCGGCAGCGACACCGTCAGCACGCCGTTGGCGAACGACGCCTCGGCCTTGTCCTCTTCAACGCCCTCCAGCGGGATCTGCCGCTCGAAGGCGCCGTAGTAGCGCTCGGTGAAGTACCTGCCTTCGCCGTTGCGCTCCGCCTTCTTCTCACCGCGGACGGTCAGGACGCCATTGGCGATCTCGACCTGCACGTCCTTCTCCGTCAGGCCGGGAAGCTCCGCCGAGACGGTCAGCGTCTTGTCGGTCTCGCCGAGCTCGACCTTCGGCCAGCCGAAACGGCCCTCCATCAGCGGCGACAGGCTGGTCCCGCCGAAGCCGCGGAAGACATCGTCGAACAGACGGTTCATCTCGCGGTGAAGCGTCAGGAACGGATCAAAATTCTCGCGCGCCGGCGCAAGATCCTGGTTTCTCGACCAGGGAATGAGATCACGAAAAGCCATGATTCCCTCCTACATGCATCGGGAGCGCGGCCCGCGCATCCGCGCGCCGCGTTCCGCATTGGATCGATCGAGCGCTCAGGCCGCTTTCTTCTGCTCGATCTGCGATGCCGCAGGAGCGCCGTTCGTGATTGCGATCCGGCGCGGCTTCATGGCTTCCGGGACCTCGCGGACCAGATCGATGATCAGCAGCCCGTCCTGGAACGAGGCCTGCTTCACCTGGACATAGTCGGCGAGATTGAACACGCGCCGGAACGGACGCGCGGCGATGCCCTGGTACAGATATTCATGCGCAGCAGTCTCGGGCTTCCGGCCCTCGATGGTGAGCGCGTTCTGCTCGGCCGTCACCGTGATGTCGCTGGCGCCGAAGCCCGCCACCGCAAGGCTGATGCGGTAGTGGTCCTCGCCGGAACGCTCGATGTTGTAGGGGGGATAGTTGTCCTCGGTCGCCTGGCGCAGCGTGCTGTCGACGAGGTCGGCCAGATGATCGAAGCCGATGGTGGAGCGCCACAGGGGCGCGAAGTCGAAACTGGTCCTCATAACCAAGTCCTCCAAAGAGCAAGATGGATACGAAGGAGCGCGGACAGGGTATCAGACAGATCCGACGACCAGTCCGGCGCCCGCGCCGGACCCGATCTGGCGCCCGGCACACCGCTCTCGCGGCGAAAAACGACTTAGAACAACCGATATCGATTTCAAGGGGGCGGCCCGAAAAAAAATTTCGCCGCGGGACGAGGCCGTCCGGTTCCGGCCCCCTAAGCTTTTGCCCGTGCTCGATCAAGGCCATCGACGGCCGGAACTTCGCCCAGGGCTGCGCCTGCTTGAACGCTGCCGCGATGCGGAAGATCGCGGGCTCGTCCAGCCATGGCGCGACGATGTGCAGGCCGATCGGCATGCCGTCGCGGTCGAAGCCGCATGGCAGCGTCGCGGCCGGAAGCCCGGCGAGATTGATCGGCCAGGTGAAGGGCGACCAGCCGAGATGCGCGGCCGTCGATTATGCCGACGCCGATCTGGCGCGCCTCGAAGGCAGTCACCGCGATATAAACGCGGCCAATGGATCAGACCGCTGCATTTGGTTTTGGCCGCGCGCGTAAGAAGGTGTCAGGACGTGCATACAAGGCTGGCGGTTGGACGATGCGGCAACGTCCGCATCGTCAGCATGATCGGTGTCGCAGTGCTCGTCGCAGCGACAGGTCGCGCAGCGCGGGCGAGCGAAGCCGCGATCGCGCCGCCGCGCATGACGGCGATCGGCACGATCGACGCGCGCTTCCAGTCCTACAATGTCGAGATGGTGGAGGTGACGGGCGGGCGCTTCTGGAGACCTTACGCGCAAGGCGGAATGCAGCGCGATCGCTACAGCGACAGGCCTCCGATCGATCTCGCCACCCCTCGCCTGCGCAAGCTCGCGGCGGCGCTGTCGCCGGCCTATATCCGCATCAGCGGCACCTGGGCAAACGCGACCTATGTCGCGGACACCGAGACCGCGCCGTCCGCAGCGCCTCCTGGCTTCAACACCGCGCTCGGCCGCGCGCAATGGCGCGGCGTCGTCGATTTCGCCCGGGCGGCCGATGCGGAGATCGTGACGTCCTTTGCCGTCAGTCCCGGCAGCCGCGACACAAATGGCGTGTGGATGCCGGACCAGGCGCAGCGCCTCATCGATGCCACACGCGCATTCGGCGGCCGCATCGCCGCCGCCGAGTTCATGAACGAGCCGACGCTGGCGAACAACGGCGCGCCGCCGGGATATGACGCGGACGCGTATGGCCGCGACTTCAGGATCTTCCGCGACTGGATGCGGCGTTCGTCCCCGGAGACGTTGATCCTCGGCCCAGGCTCCGTCGGCGATTCTCCGTCTCCGGCAATGGGCGGCATCCGCACGCGCGATCTGCTCGCAGCAATGGGACCAGGCCTCGATCGCTTCTCCTATCATCACTACAACACACTCTCGCCCCGCTGCGGCGTCCATGACGATCCGATGCAAGCGCTGTCGGACGGCTGGCTGGCCCGCACCGGTGCGGCACTCGCCATCTATCGCGCGGTGCGCGACGCGTTCGAGCCGGGCAAGCCGATCTGGCTGACGGAGACGGCGGATGCCGCCTGCGGCGGCAATCCTTGGGATGCGACCTTCCTCGACACTTTCCGCTATCTCGACCAGCTCGGCCGCCTGGCAAAAGCCGGCGTGCAGGTGGTGATGCACAACACGCTCGCGGCCAGCGACTACGGCCTGCTCGACGAGCGGTCGTTTCGTCCACGGCCCAACTATTGGGCCGCCCTGCTGTGGCGGCGCCTGATGGGCACGACCGTTCTCGAGGCAGCAACGACCTCGATGCGCGGCCTGCGCACCTATGCGCATTGTCACCCCGCGACAAAAGGCACAGTCACCGTGCTCCTCATCAACAATTCGCGAAACGCACCGCATGTCGTGACCTTGGCGGGCCCTGCCGAGCGCTACACGCTGCAAGCCGATCGCCTGCAAAGCGCGACCGTCCGGCTGAATGGCAAGCCCCTGCAATTGGCCGCCGACGACGATCTGCCGCGCCTCGTGGCGCGTAACGCGCCGGCAGGCCGGCTCCAGCTGCCGCCGGCCAGCATCACCTTCCTGGTGATGCCGGACGCCGCTGCCTGCGGCTGAAGCAACCCGCTATTTCAGGCCGTCGCGCGCCGTCTCCGGCGCCAGCAAGGTCGCGATGATCGTGATGATCGAGAGCGCGATGATGTAGACCGACACCGGCCAGTACGATCCGGCAAATGCCAGCAGCGCGGTTGCGATCAACGGCGAGAAGCCGCCGCTCAGCGCGGCCGCGACGTTGGCGCCGAGCGATGCGCCGCTGTAGCGTACCTGGGTGCGGAACAGTTCCGGCATGAAGGCGGCCTTCGGCCCGAACAGCAGCGCATGGGTCAGCGTCATCGTGACGACGAGCGCGAGCGTGATCAGCGCCGGCTCCCTGGTGGCGAGGAACCAGAACAGCGGAAACGCCAGCGCCACCGAGAACACGCCGCCGGCGAGGTACAGCGCCCTGCGGCCGAAGATGTCGGACAGCCAGCCGGCGAGCGGCAGCGTCGCGAACTCGACGATCGCGGCATAGACCACCGCGTTCAGGATCACCTGGCGCGGCAGGCCGAGTTTCGTGGTGGCATAAACCACCGTGAAGACGGTGAGGAGATAAGCAAGACCCACCTCCGAGACCGTGATGCCGATCGCCAGCAGAAAGCTGCGCCAGTCGCGCCGCAGCACCTCCAGCACCGGCTGCGCCAGCACTTCCTTGCGCTCCACCACCTCCTTGAAGTGCGGCGTCTCCGCAAGCTTGAGCCGCACGATGAAGCCGACACCGACCAGCAGAATGCTGAGCCAGAACGGCACGCGCCAGCCCCAGCTCAGGAAGTCGGCCTCGGGTAGCTGCGTCATCAGCGCAAAGATGCCGGTGGAGGCGGCGACGCCGACGGGAAAGCCGATCTGCACCAGGCTGCCGTAGAAGCCGCGGCGGTTACCGGCATGCTCGATCACCATGACGACCGCCCCGCTCCATTCGCCGCCGAGCCCGATGCCCTGGACGAAGCGCAAGGCGATCAGCAGGATCGGCGCCCAGGCGCCGATCTGGCTGTAGCTCGGCAGGCAGCCGATCAGGAAGGTGCCGAGCCCCATCGCGATCATGGTTGCAACCAGCATGGTCTTGCGGCCGAGCCGGTCGCCGTAATGCCCGATGATCGCGCCGCCGATCGGCCGTGCCACGAAACCGACCGCATAGGTCGAGAACGCGACCAGCGTGCCGACGAACGGATCGAAGCTCGGAAAGAACAGCTTGTTGAAGACCAGCGCGGCGGCCGTGCCGTAGATCAGGAAATCGTACCACTCGATCGCGGTGCCGAGCGCGCTCGCCCACACCACATGCGCCGTCGTCGATCTCTCCGTCGCCGCGGAGACGCCCGTTGCTGCCGTCATGCCATGCCCCAAGATTCCAGGCGGCATCATGGCCAAGAAGGATGAGGCTTGCAACCTGCGGACGTGGAAGCTCTCACAGGACAACGACGCGAGCTTCGCGCGCTGCTCTATCAACACCGTCATCGCGAGGAGCCCTTGCGACGAAGCAATCCAATCTGCCTCTGCGGAGAAAGTCTGGATTGCTTCGCTTCGCTCGCAATGACGGCGTTTAGGCAGTTGTTTGCGACTCTGCGCGACGGCGCCTCGGCGATCACGGAACTCGTCCATCTGGCCTCATTCGCTATTGACAAACTAATTTGCTAATATCTAACTTATGTCCGAACAGCCCGCCGCACCTAGCGGCCCATAAAAGCGAGGGAACGACGATGAGAGGGTTTCTGGCCCGCGCCATGCTCGCGGCCATGACTTCGGCCGCCATGACCACAATTGCCGCCGCTCAAGTCTCCGACGATGCCGTGCGGATCGGCGTGCTGACGGATCTGTCGAGCTGGGGCCGCGACAACAGCGGACCGGGATCGGTCGAGGCCGCGAAGATGGCGGTGGAGGAATTCGGACCGACGGTGCTCGGCAAGCCCATCGAGATCATCAGCGCCGATCACCAGATGAAGACCGATGTCGGCGTGCAGATCGTGCGAGGCTGGTTCGACAACGGCAAGGTCGACGCGGTCGTCGACATCCCCAATTCCGGCATCGCGATCGCCGTGCACAACATGGTGCGCGAGCGCAACAAGATCGCCCTGCTTTCCGGCCCCGGCGCGAGCTCGCTGACCGACGAGCTGTGCAGCCCGAACACCGTGCACTTCACGTACGATACCTATGCGCTGTCGAAGGTGACGGCTTCCGCCGTGATCAAGGAAGGCGGCAAGTCCTGGTACTTCATCACGGCGGACTACGCCTTCGGCCAGCAGCTCGAGAAGGACGCCACGCGCTTCATCAACGAGATGGGCGGCAACGTGCTCGGCGGCGTCAAGCATCCGACCAACACCGCCGACTTCTCCTCCTTCGCGCTGCAGGCCCAGAGCTCGAAATCCGACGTCGTTGCTTTCGCCAATGCCGGCCAGGACACCGACAACGCCATCAAGCAATCCGGCGAGTTCGGCCTCGTCCAGGGCGGCCAGAAGCTGGTGGGCCTGTTGATGTTCGACACCGACGTGCATGCGATCGGCCTCAAGGCCGCGCAGGGCACCTACATGACCACGGCCTCCTACTGGAACATGGACGAGGCGACGCGCGCCTGGTCGAAGAAGTTCTACGAGCGCACCAAGGTGATGCCGACCATGATCCAGACCGGCGTCTATGGCTCGGTGCTGCATTATCTGAAGGGCATCAAGGCGGCTGGCACCGACGATCCGGCCAAGGTGATGGCCAAGATGCGCGAGCTGCCGATCGAGGATATCTTCGTCCACGGCGGCAAGTTGCGCGAGGACGGCCGCGTCATTCGCGACATGTATCTGGCCAAGGTGAAGACGCCCGAGCAGTCGAAGGAGCCGTGGGATTATCTGGATATCGTCAAGACCGTGAAGGGCGAGGACGCCTTCCGCCCGGTCTCCGAGTCCAAATGTCCACTCCTGAAGAAGTGAGGTGAACGATGACGGGCAACGAGCACAGCACGATTGAGACCTACGAGTGCGACGTGCTCGTGGCCGGATCGGGTTGCTCCGGCATGTCGGCCGCGATCACCGCGCGCTATCGCGGCCTCGACGTCCTGATCGTCGAGAAGGAGCCGCGCTTCGGCGGCACCACCGCCCGCTCCGGCGGCTGGCTGTGGATTCCCGGCACCTCGCTGGCGAAGGCCTATGGCATCGAAGAAACGCCGGAGCAGGCGCGCACTTACTTGCGGCACGAGGCGGGCAACAACTACGACGCCGCGCGGGTCGACGCCTTCCTCAGCGCCGGCCCCGAGGCGGTGGATTTCTTCACCACCAGGACGGCACTGCGCTTCGACATGCCGCTGGTGTTCCCGGACTATCATGCCGAAGCGCCCGGCGGCGCGCAGGGCGGCCGCTCCATGGTGACGCGCCCGTTCGACGGCCGCGAGCTTGGCGAGCAGATCAAGACGCTCGGCATGCCCCTGCCCGAGCTCACCGTGTTCGGCATGATGCTCGGAAGCGGCAAGGAGATCATCCACTTCATGCGGGTGACGAAGTCGCTGACGTCGGCGGTTTACGTCGTCAAGCGCCTGTCGCGTCACTTGATGGACGTGCTGCGCTACGGCCGCGGCATGACCTTGACCAACGGCAATGCGCTGGCCGGGCGTCTCGCGAAGTCCGCGCTCGATCTCAAGATTCCGATGTGGCTGTCCTCGCCGGTTCGCGAGCTGACGGTCGAGAGCGGCACTGTCACCGGCGCCATCGTCTCGCGCGAAGGGCGCAATGTGCGCGTCCGCGCGCGACAAGGCGTCGTGCTCGCCTGCGGCGGATTCCCGCATGATGTCGAACGTCGCAGGAAGATGTTCCCGCACGCACCGACCGGCAACGAGCACTTTTCGCCGGGACCGACCGGCAACACCGGCGACGGCCTGCGCCTTGCGGAAAGCGCCGGCGGACGCATCGAGGATCGCCTGCCGAATGCGGCGGCGTGGGTGCCGGTGTCGCTGACCACGCGCAAGGACGGCTCGAAGGGCGTGATGCCGCACTTCATCGACCGCGCCAAGCCCGGCGTGATCGCGGTGATGCGCGACGGCAGGCGCTTTGCAAACGAGGGCAATTCCTATCACGACTTCGTCCAGGCCATGATCAAGGCCGCCAGGCCCGGCGAGGAGATCGCAGCGTATCTCGTTTGCGATCACCGGACGCTGCGCAAGTACGGCCTCGGCTGCGTGCCGCCCTTCCCGATGCCGCTGGGTCATCACCTCGGTACCGGCTACCTCTTGCGTGGCGACACGCTCGAGGCGCTGGCGGCGAAAGCCGGCATCGACGCAAAGGCATTCGTCGAGACGGTCAAGCAGTTCAACGCGACCGCGCCGCAGGGCCAGGACGCCGCCTTCGGCAAAGGTTCGAAAGCCTATAACCGCTACCAGGGCGATGCGCTGCATGGCCCGAACCCCTGCATCGCGCCGATCGAGAACGGCCCGTTCTACGCCATCAAGATGGTGGTCGGCGATCTCGGCACCTATGCCGGCATCGTCACCGACGAGAACGCGCGGGCGCTCGACGGCGAAGGCCGGGTGATTCCCGGGCTCTATGCCGCCGGCAACGACATGGCGAGCATCATGGGCGGCAATTATCCCGGTGCAGGCATCACGCTTGGGCCGGCGCTGACCTTCGGCTACATTGCGGGCCGTCATCTCGCCGACAGCGCCGCGAGGCGCAACGCGGCGTAAGCCAAGCGCATCGGAGGCGCATGAAGAGAGAAAGCCGCGGCATCCAGTCGATCGAGGTCGGCGGAGAATTGCTCCGCGCGCTTGCCCGCAGCGGCGAGCCGATGATGCTGCGCGATCTCGCGCGCGAGGCCGGCATGACGCCGGCCAAGGCGCATCCCTATCTCGCCAGCTTCTCCCGCATCGGCCTGATCGAGCAGGACGAGATCACCGGCCGCTACGAGATCGGCGCACTCGCGCTGGAGCTCGGCCTGATCAGCCTGCGCCGTCTCTCCGGCGTGCGTATCGCGGGACCGAAGATCGCTGGCCTCGCGAGCCAGATCGGCCACGCCGTGTCGCTCGCGGTGTGGGGCACGCATGGCCCGACCGTCGTGCAGCTCGAAGAGCCGGGCCAGCCCGTACACATCGTGATGCGTGCGGGCTCAGTGATGGCGCTGCTGGAGACCGCCACGGGGCGCGCCTTCGCGGCCTTCCTGCCCGAGAAGACCATCAATGCCGCACTCGAAAGCGGCCTTGACCGCCATGGCGTCGGCTACAATCCGAAGCGGGCGATAAAGGGCCCGAAGGTCGCCGACATGCTCGCCGAGGTCCGCAAGCACGGCCTCGCCCGTGCGCTCGGCGATCCCCTGCCCGGCGTCAACGCGTTCTCGGCGCCGGTGTTCGACCATTCCGGCCACGTCGCGCTGGTCATCACCGCGATGGGGCCGGAAGGCACTTTCGATGTGCGCTGGGACAGCCCGATCGCACATGCGCTGCGCGACTGCGCCGGCGGTATTTCGAAGCGGCTGGGCTACGGGATGACGGTCGCCGCGGAGTGAGTTCGCAGCCCAATACGAACACCGCTGTCATCCCCCGCGCAGGCGGGGCATCCAGTACGCCGCGGCGAATGTGGCGAGAGCGAGCTCTCCAACGCCCGCCGCTGGAATACTGTCGAATTCCGCTTCGGTAATCTCGAGGATGTCCCGGTTGCGAGCGACGCCGGCGTTGTTGACCCTGATGTCGAGCCGGCCGAATTCCCTCACCACGGTGCGGGCTCACCTGGGTGAGGGTCTGTCTCGGCGCATTTCATAGGCATCTTTGCACGCGGACGGAGGCCCCTCATCCGGCGCTTCGCGCCACCTTCTCCCACAAGGGGAGAGGAAGAAGAGAGCGTCAATTCGCCGCCGTTCGCGCCGCCGCCGGCATGTAGATCTGCGCGTAGCCTTCCTTGATCGCGGCGGTGATGCGGTCGAGGCGGCGGTCGATGTGCTTTTCCAGCACCGACACGCAGGTCTCCTCATTGCGCGCCTTCAGGCCCTCGACCACGGCGCGGTGCTCGGCCTGCGTGTTGGAGCGGTTGATGCGGTCCATGTCGATCCAGCGCACGAAGCGGATGCGGGCGTTGACGTTGCGCAGCACGCGCAGCATCTCGGCATTGTTCGACATGCCCATCAGCCGCTCGTGAAAGGTCTCGTCCAGCTCGACCAGCTCCACCGAGGTGCGCTCGCCGGGATCGGGGCCGGTGGCTTCGAGGAATTTCAGCAGCGCGTCGATGTCCTCGTCCCTGGCGCGCCTGATGGCGAGGCGGATTGCGGCGACCTCGATCGACTTGCGCAGCTCGTAGAGGTCGAAGATCTCGTGCGCGTCGAGCTCGCGGCAGAAGAAGCCCTTGCCCGGCGTGAAGCGCAGGAAACCTTCGGTGTTGAGGCGGTTGAGCGCCTCGCGCAGCGGCGTGCGGCTGACGCCGAGGCGCTTGGCCAGCTCGCCTTCGTTGAGCCGCTCGCCCGGCTTGAACTCGTAGCTCACGGCCATCGCCTTGAGCTGCTCATAGACGCGATCGACAATACTGTCGGAAGCCAGTTCCACGTTGCTCATCATCAGCTGCATTCATGCCCGAACACAGCTCAATATACCGGGGCGGCTTGGCCGATGGCAATGTAAACCACGGTCTGGCCGAGCTTGTTCAGAGCTTTGCGACCGCCGGAATCAGGCGAAGACGCGCGGGCGCAGTCCAGCATGAAACCATGTGATCATGGAATAGATGTCGTAGACCGGCAAGCCGACCTCGGCCTGCAAGGCCGCCGCGTAAGGCGGCATGTTGGTGCATTCGAGCACGATGGCGCCGACGTCAGGGTTTTTCGCGACAAGCTCCTTGCCGGCCTCGACCACGTCGCGCTCGGCCTGCGCGACGTCCATGTCGTCCTTCTCGGCCTTGATCAGGACGCGGAAAAATTCCTTGCCGTGCTCGGTGCCAACCAGCGGCGTATCGAGCGGCACGCCGGCGCCCTCGAGATGGGCCGGCGTCAGGGTCGAGCCCGAGACCGTGACGAGGCCGACGCGTTTGCCGGGAGGCAGCGTCGCTTGCACCCACGGCACCTGCATCAGTGACGAGGTCGCGACGGGCACGCCGACGGCGGCGGCGATCTCCTTCTGGAACAGCGAGAGGAAGCCGCAATTGGTGGTGATGGCCTCCGCCCCCAGCCGCACCAGATCCTTCGCGGCATCGATGAAGTCGGGCAAGAGGCCGGCCGCGCCCTTCAGCACAACCTTCTCCGGCGAGGCGCCGCTCACGACGCGATAGAGCACCGGGAACGGCCAGGTCGTGCCATTGCCCATATCGCCGGGAATGCGGGGAAAGCGCGCCTCCAGCATCAAGATGCCGAGCGGCGCGCCGTAGATGGCCTTGCCGCCGCGGGCAATACGAGAAGGCGAGTTGGCAGGATAGGTCATGGGTGCGATCTCAGAGGAAACGATCAGGAGAGAACGGCGCGAGCGGGATTTCGGGCGGCTTGCCGCTCAGGAGCTGGGCGACGAGACGGCCGGTGCGGGCCGAGCCGACCAGGCCGACATGACCGTGGCCGAAGGCATAGACGATGTCGCGCGAGGCGCGCGCATGGCCGATGCAGGGAAGTCCATCAGGCATGCTCGGACGATGGCCGAACCATGTCTTGATGCGCGAGGCCGGAATGTCCTTGGGCAGTTTCGGGAACATGCCGAGCAGGTGGTTGCGCAGGATCTCGGCGCGTTTCCAGTTCGGCGCGGCCTCTAGGCCGGCGATCTCGACCGTGCCGGCGGCGCGCAGGCCCTTGTTGGTCCAATTCACCACCATCTTGGCGTCGGACGCCATCATCGAGCTGCACGGACCTGATTCCGGATTCTCGATCATGACGTGATAGCCGCGCTCGGTCTCGAGCGGCAGGGGATCGCCGACCGATGCGGTGAGCTGCTTCGATCTAGCACCAGCTGCGACCACAGCAGCATCGCAAGCGATCTCACCGGTTTCGGTGAGCACGGCCACGAGCTTGTTGCCGGACAGTTTTAGGCCGGTCGCCTTGGCTCGCACGTGCTTCGCCCCGTTCGCCAGCGCATGATTGGCGAGGGCCGCAACGTAAGCGCCGGGATCGCGGCAGCGGCCGGCCTCCTCCACCACGACACCAAAGGTGTAGCGCGGATGCAGCTCCGGCTCGCGCTGCCGCATCTCGTCGGCATCGAGTTCCAGCCACTCGACGCCGACCTTCCTGCGCAGGCGCCAGCCGAGATCGCTGTCGAAATTGCCGCGCGACGGGAACACATGCATCACACCGTTGCGCTCGATCAACTCAGGCACGCCCGCTTCTTCCGCGAGCTTTCGATGCAGCAGCGGCGCGTCCTTGAGGAGATCGCGCAGCGCAAAGGCCGTCTTCTCCACGCGCGCCGCGGTCCAGCCCGAGAGCAGATACTTGATCAGCCACGGCAAGGCCTTAGGCAGATAAGACCAGCGGATCGCGAGCGGGCCGAGCGGGTCCATCAGATAGCCCGGCACCTTCTTCCAGACGCCGGGCTCGGCCGGCGGGATTACCGAATGCGAGGACAGCCAGCCGGCATTGCCATAGCTCGCCGCCTGTTCGCCGCCTGGCTCGCCCGGATCGATCAGCGTGACGCGATGCCCCTCGCGCAGCGCCTCGATGGCGCTGATCACGCCGACCGCGCCGGCTCCGATGATGGCGACGTGGCGGCCTTCGGGCATCGCTTACGCCTTCACCGCTGGCGTGAAATCCTTGCCGACCGAGATCGCGCGCGGATCGATGATGCAGTGGAGGATCGACGGCTTGCCCGAAGCCAGCGCGCGCTCGAAGGCCGGCGCGAACTCTTCGGTGCGCTCGACGCGCTCGCCATGGCCGCCGAACGCCTTGGCGTACATCGCAAAGTCCGGGTTCTTGAGCTGGGTGCCGACGACGCGGCCGGGATAGTCGCGCTCCTGGTGCATGCGGATGGTGCCGTATTGCGAATTGTCGACGACGATGACGACCAGCGGCGCGTCGTATTGCACGGCGGTCGCGAATTCCTGGCCGTTCATCAGGAAACAGCCGTCGCCGGCAAAGGCGACGACGACGCGATCCGGATATTGCCGCTTGGCCAGCACGCCTGCCGGCACGCCATAGCCCATCGAGCCCGAGGTCGGCGCGAGCTGCGACGCAAAGCTGTGGAAGCGGTGATGGCGATGGATCCAGCCGGCATAATTGCCGGCGCCGTTGCAGACGATGGCGTCCTTCGGCAGGCGGTCACGCAGCCAGGTCATGACCTGGCCATACTGGAACGTGCCCGGCAGCTCGCGCGCCTTGTCGGTCCAGGCGAGGTAATCGGCATGCGCCTTTGCTGCCTCGCCCTTCCAGGCAACGGCACCGGGAGGCTTGAGCGTCGCGACGGCCGCCGCGAAGGCGGCGGGCGTCGCCTGGATCGCCAGCGCCGGCTGATAGACCCGGCCGAGCTCTTCCGAGCCCGGATGGACATGGATCAGCTTCTGCTTCGGCGATGGAATGTCGAGCAGCGTGTAGGACGAGGACGGCATCTCCGACATGCGGCCGCCGATGAGCAGGATGACATCCGCATCGTCGACGCGCGCCTTGAGGCCCGGGCTCGGCCCGATGCCGAGATCGCCGGCATAGTGCGAATGATCGGCGTCGATCAGCGAGGCCCGGCGGAACGAGGTCGCGACCGGCAGATCGAAGCGTTCGGCAAAGCGCGCGATGCTCTTGGTGGCCTCGTCGGTCCAGCGCGAGCCGCCGAGGATGACGAGCGGCGCCTTGGCGCTCGCGAGCATCGCGCCGACGCGCTCGATGTCGGATGGTGCCGGCCAGCTCACCGCCGGCTCGATGCGCATCGCGTCGGCAACGGCAGCGGTCTCGGTCAGCATGTTCTCCGGCAGTGCGATCACGACGGGACCGGGACGGCCCTGCATGGCGACGCGGAAGGCGCGCGCGACCAGTTCCGGAATGCGGTCGGGACGATCGATCTCGACCGCCCATTTCGCCATGGAGCCGAACACCGCCTTGTAGTCGAGCTCCTGGAACGCCTCGCGCTCGCGCATGCCGGTGTCGACCTGGCCGACGAACAGGATCATCGGCGTCGAGTCCTGCATCGCGATGTGAACGCCGTGGCTGGCATTGGTGGCGCCGGGTCCGCGGGTGACGAAGCAGACGCCGGGCCGGCCCGTGAGCTTGCCATAGGCCTCCGCCATCATCGCCGCGCCGCCCTCGGCGCGGCAGATCACGACGTCGATCGGGCTGTCATGCAGCGCGTCGAGTGCCGCGAGATAGCTCTCGCCCGGCACGCAGGTGACGCGCTCGACGCCTTGGGCGACGAGCTGATCGATCAGGATCTGGCCCCCGGTGCGGGTGTTGCGAACGGTCATGACGGCTCCCTGCAGGCTTTGGCGATGCGCTTCAAGGCCTCGCGCAAGTTTTGTTCCGGGGTGGCGTAGGACAGGCGGACATAAGGTGCAAGGCCGATGCAAACAGTGCAGCCGGCATCGGCACGCATGTCAGCCGCGCGCGGCAATCGCGATCACCTCGATGCGATAGGCGGGATCGGCGAGCTCGACCTTGCCGCAGGCGCGCGTCGGTGCGTTGCCCGGCACGACCCAGGCGTCATGGACCGCGTTCATGGCGTCGAAATCGTCCATCGTCTTGAGCCAGACCTGCACGCTCAGCAGGCGCGACTTGTCGGTGCCGGCGCGCGCCAGCATGTCGTCGACCTTGGCCAGCGCTTCCTTTGTCTGCTGGGTGATGTCGGCGGTCTTGATATCCGCGACCTGGCCTGCGAGGAAGACGAGATCGCCGAACACGGAAGCGCGGCTGCGGCGGGCGTTCTGGTCGATGCGGGTGATATCAGACATCGGGCTTCCTTCAAGTCTCAGGCGGAGTCTCGTTCACCACTCCCGCAGGGAGAGTTCGGATAGCTGCGCGCCATAGCAATCCGATCTCTCCCCGTTGGGGAGAGCTGAACCTGGGTCGAACCTGGTGCATCGGTTTCATCTTCACTTGCCGGTGGCGATGATGCGGCGGCAGTGATCGAGCGCCGCGCCAATGAGGTTGTCGCTCGCCTCGGGCGTGCGGAACGCCGAATGCGCCGACAACGTCACGTTCGGAAGCTTTGTCAGCGGATGCCCGGCCGGCAGCGGCTCGATGGTGAAGACGTCGAGGCCGGCGTGGGCGATGTGGCCCGAGCGCAGCGCCTCCAGCATCGCGTCCTCGTCGACCACGGCGCCACGCGCGGTGTTGATCAAAATGCTGCCCTTGCGCATCTGCGCGATGCGCTCGCGCGACAGGAAGCCCCTGGTCTCGTCGTTGAGCAGGAGATGCAGCGAGACGACATGGCTCTCGGCGAGCAGCTTGTCCAGCGAAAGGAACGTGACGGCGGGATGCGTCTTCGGCGTCCTGTTCCAGGCGATCACCTTCATGCCGCAGCCCGCCGCCATGCGTGCGGTTTCCGCGGCGATGCCGCCGAAGCCGATCAAGCCGAGCGTCTTGCCGGTGAGCTGCATCGCGTCACGGCGCAGCCAGTTGCCCTCGCGCATGCCGCGGTCCATCTCGCCAAAATTTCGCGCGGAGGCCCACATCAGCGCGATCGCGCATTCGGCAACGGCCGTGTCGCCATAGCCCTTGATGGTGTGGACGGAGATGCCGCGCTGGCCAAGCTCTTCCGGATTCATGTAGCTGCGCGCGCCGGTGCCGAGGAAAACGACATGCTTCAGCGCCTTGCACGTTCCGGCGATCGGCTTCGGCACGGCCGCATGATCCACGATCATGATCTCGGCATCGCCGAGCAGGCCGGGCAGATCGTCGGGCTTGATGGAGGGATTGCGGTTGATGCTGACAGGCAGTTTCGCCGCGCCCAGCAACTTCTCGGTGACCGCGGCCAGCGTGTCGTTGGCGTCGACGAAAACAGCACGCACAGACTTTCTCCTCTCATCCCGGATCGCAGACCGGACCGCGGCCCGGCCGGTATCACCCAGTTTTCTCTCGCGGTGCCAACGGACCAGGCTCCGAACTGCCTCGTCGCTCAAGGGCGCAATACCATATTGCATTACGATCTGAATACAGAAATAGTCCGCGAGCCGGAGCTGTTGATCATTCCCGAGGGGAGCACTGACCATGAACCGCAGGGACGCATTCACCACCGTCGCGCTGGCGGGCGCCGCCATGGCCGCAACCGTCTCGGCCAAGGCCGACACCGCGCCGACCTCCACGCTCGATCGCATCAGGAAGACCGGCGTGCTGCGGATCGCGGTCATTGCCGGTCAGGACCCCTACTTCCACAAGGACCTCGCGACCAATCAATGGTCGGGCGCCTGTATCGACATGGCGAACGACATCGCGGGCAAGCTCGGCGCCAAGGTCGAGCCGCTGGAATCGACCTGGGGCAACCAGATCCTGGATCTGCAGGCGGACAAGATCGACCTGGCCTTTGCCGTGAACCCGACGCCCGAGCGTTCGCTCGTGATCGACTTCTCCACCCCGATCCTGGTGCACTCCTTCACGGTGATCACCAAGAAGGGCTTTGCCAAGCCTGCGACCTGGGCCGAGCTCAACAAGCCCGAGGTCAAGATTGCGGTCGACATCGGCTCGACGCACGAGACGATCGCGCGCCGCTACTGCCCGAAGGCGGACATCCTCGGCTTCAAGACCCGCGACGAGGCGATCCTCGCGGTCTCGACGGGCCGCGCCGACTGCAATGTCTCGTTGGCGGTGCTATCCATCTTCACGCTGAAGAAGAATCCGACGCTTGGCGAGCTCGCGATCCCGCGGCCGCTGCTGACGCTGCCGACCAATCTCGGCATCCGCGCCGAATCCGATCGCCGCTACAAGGATTTCCTCAGTGCCTGGGCCGATTACAACCGGTCGATGGGCCAGACCCGCGAATGGCTGCTGAAGGCCTATGAAACCGTCGGGCTCAGCGCCGACGACATTCCGGGCGAAGTGCAGTTCTGACGCGACCCGCATTCAGGGGTTGCGCGGGTTCTCGCCGAGCCGGCGCCAGCGAGAATAATCGTGCGCGCCGTCCCATCTATGGACCGGCCAATAGCATACAGTGCAACGAAAGATCCCCTTCGCCGCCACGAGGACCTGCACCGCCTCGTAGGCGGCATTGCAGGCCTCGCAGGTGAACGCCACCATGATCCTGGAGCGTACCGCCGTCCGACGCACGACCTCCGGGTGGCTTTGCGTTTCTGGCGCAGGCGAGGCCCGTTCTTCTCTCGACGCGTGGTGCTTGAGCGCCCGGTCTATCTTCATCTTGACGCGGCGCGCTGCCAGCAGCCCCAGAATCGCCTGCACCCTGCCCGACAAGTTGCGATTGCCGATCGCGAAACAGTAGTCCCAGAGCCCGGAATTCGCGGCCTCGGTGATCTCGAAATGAACTGACCGATGAATGCCGGCGTGCCGAGCGGGCCGCTTACCAGCCATGACTTAGCTTGTCCGGGCGTCCGCCGTAGCGGCGATCGGCCGCTCCGCCTCTCCGGCCAATGTGCCGGGGTGTTGATCCGGCTGCGTCAGCTGAAATTCGTTCCGATGCGCAATCATGTCCCCCCATTGACTCACCCTCGTGCGTCCAGTTTGGAAACGTCCATCGTCGGTTCGAAATGCAAAATTGCCGTGGCCGCAAAACAATCAGCTAGACGAATGCTTCCGTCACGTCTTGTGGTTCTGGGCCACTCAATTGCGAGTTGAGGTCACACTGTCCGTCTCAGACACATCGGTCTTGACATAGGTCAAGCTACGACCCGTGCAGCTCCCGAGGTTTGCCGAGACCACAACTCGGTGCCGAATGAGAACCGCCAAACACCCGTCGAGCGCCTTGCCATTGATCCCAACCTCGACCGGAGGGATAGCTCGCCTCGCATGCGCCAGACTTCGCGATGCGAGGATCGACCTGGCTCCGATCCTCTCGGCGGCAGGCCTGTTGATAGAGGACATCGAGAATCCCAAGCGCCGCATCGACGCGAGCGCGCAAATCAAGCTCCTTGAACTCGCCGCGAAGGAACTGCAGGACGACAGCTTCGGATTTCACCTGGCTCAAGGCTTCGAGCTGGGGGAGATTGGGCTGCTGTACTACGTCATGGCCTCATCAGAGCGACTCGTCGACGCACTACGCACTGGCGAACGCTACTGCGCGATCAACAACGAAGGAGTACGGCTGCGGACGTCCCTGGAGCAGGGATTCGCGATCGGTTTCGAGCATGTCAACATCGCTCGACGAGCGGATCGACACCACACGGAATTCTGGCTCGTTGCGCTTGTCCGTATCTGCCGCGCATTGACCGGCGCCAGGCTCGCGCCAAGGCAGATCAAATTGACGCACCACAGACACGAAACTCCTTCGGATGTCCGATCCCAGTTGGGATGCGGCATCACATTTTCGGCCGACAGGGACGAGGTGCTGTTTGCCGCGCAGATCGGCGCGTTACCCCTCTTAGGAGCTGATCCTCACCTCAACAAGCTGTTGCTTCGATATGCCGATGAAGCCTTGGCCAACCGGCCCTCGAGGCGGGGCAACTTACGGTCTCGCGTCGAGGATCAGATCGCACAATTGCTCCCGCACGGAAAGGCCAACGCTGCGGAGGTCGCGCGCCGTCTCGGCATGAGCCGGAGAACGCTCGCTCGGGCGCTATCGTCCGAAGGCGTGGGCTTCTCGAACATTCTCGAAGAGTTTCGAGATGCAATTGCCCGCCGTTATCTCCGAGAAGCGGAATTGCCAATTTCCGAGATCGCATGGTTGTTGGGCTACAGCGAGGTCAGTTCCTTCACACACGCTTTCGTTCGTTGGACCGGTGTCAGCCCAAGGATGTATCGCGATTCGAACGGTACTCGCATATACGCCGGCACAAGGCCTCAAAACCCTGGCACAGACTAGCAAGACCCGGCGGATCGTATTCCGCTAGACCTGCGCCATGCCTTCAAAGCTCCTGGCCAAGCTCACATCTCGCTGTTCCGAAGCCTGGGACGCGGCTTTCGGCCCCATGACCGGGCTCGACTGGTTTTTCCTGTTTTGCGTTGCCTGGCTCGCCAGTCTTTTGGCGTCGCTGGCCTGGGTCCTGTTCGCGACCTGAGCCTCACCCCATTGCGACCAGGGCGTCGCCGAGTTCGCCTCGACAGACGTCGAGGTTGCGCCAATTGCGGACAGCCTGATCGCGGTACAGTGAACCAACAGGTTGATTTATCTCAAGACTGCATTCGGAACGCGAGCTAGCTTATCTTTGCAAGGCAGCGATACGTCCGGGCAATCGGGAGATAGAGCATGTACCGGCACATTCTCATTCCGACAGATGGGTCTCAGCTAGCGGAGCGCGGGGTGGCGCACGGATTGGCGCTGGCGAAATCCCTTGGAGCCACCGTATCCTTCATCTTCGTCGTGGAAGCCTTTTCCGAAGTGTCGGGCCGGTTCCTCGAAGCAGTCGCAACATATGCCGAATTGCGCAAGGAACAGGCCGCGAGCGTATTGGAGGGGGTGGCAAATGCAGCCAGAACGGCCGGCGCTTCCTGCGAGACGATCCAAACGGAGAGCGGGCAACCCCATCAGGCCATCATCGCAGCAGCCACGGACAAGGGCTGCAATCTCATCGTGATGTCATCGCATGGGCGCAGCGGACTTGCCGCGCTGATCATCGGGAGCGTGACGAACAAGGTGCTTACGCATGCAAAGACTCCCGTCCTGGTCTGTCCATGAATGCGAGGACCCTGTTGAAGTCAAACCATCACACCGGAAGACGGCGACAGGGTCGTCGAGAAAGGGAGCCGCCAAATGTACACCCGGACTCTCCTGAGCACGGACGGCTCGGACGTCGCGAGAAACGGCATTAGGCATGGGATTGCTTTGGCAAAGGCGTTGATGGCCAAGGTGACGGTCATCGCCGTGACGGAATCACTGCCAATTGACTACGGGAGCGGCCACGCCTCGGGATGGATACCGTCGCAGCAGGAAATCGATGGCTTCGATGGGGCCTGCAAGGAACGTGCGGGCAAAGTCCTCGAACTGCGACTTGATTGTCATGGGCTCCCCATGAGATATCCAGCTGTGTCCCGACCATCCTTCCGCTGGGCCGCCGAAATCGCTGGCGATCGAGAATGCGAGCGAGCGCGTGATCCTTACTGCGGCCTTGCAGGAAAGCTCAGGCCCATGGCGATGGCGGACTGAGCTTCGGCGACATCTGAGCTGAAGTCGACATCAGGGCTGCGAGACTCTATCACCACTTCCTAGTACGTTTGTGCAATACGTGGATTGACCGTCGGGACGGACCAAATTTGCCTTCACCCTCAAGGGGATCCATGGAAACTGGCGGGACAAACAGCAATGCTCGAGCGCATGCCGCCCCCATCGAAGCGCATCAACGATCCCGAGCGCACCAAGCGCGACATCCTCGAAGTGGCGATGGCCGAATTCGCCTCGGAAGGCTATTCCGGCGCCCGCGTCGATGCGATCGCGGCGCGGACGCGCACGTCCAAGCGCATGATCTATTACTATTTCGGCGGCAAGGAGCAGCTCTACCTCGCGGTGCTGGAGGAGGCCTATCGCAGCATCCGCGCGCTGGAGGACCAGCTCGACATCGAAAGCTGCGACGCCCGCGAGGGCCTGCGCCGGCTGATCGAGGCGACATTCGACCACGACGAGCGCAACCCGAACTTCATCCGCCTCGTCTCAATCGAGAACATCCACCATGGCAAGCACCTGAAGCAGAACCTGCAGCTGCGCCAGCTCAACGCCAGCGTGATTGCGACCCTTGACGGCATCCTCGAGCGCGGCCGCACGGAAGGCGTCTTCCGCGACGACGTCGACGCGATCGACCTGCACCTTGCCATCTCCTCCTACTGCTTCTTCCGCGTCGCCAACCGCCATACGTTTGGGGCGCTGTTCGATCGTGACCTCAGCGAGCCCAGGGTGCTGGCGAAGAGCCGGACGCAGATCGTGGAGATGATCCTGGCGTGGCTGGGGGCGAGGAAATAACGGCTTTCGCCGGGGTGACGGTGGGAGACATTTGCACGCAACTGCCTCAACATCGTCATTGCGAGCGAAGCGAAGGAATCCAGAGTCTTTCCGCGGAGACAGTCTGGATTGCTTCGCTACGCTCGCAATGACGGAGGACGGGGCGCCCCCTCATCCAGCCTTCTTCTGCCGCGTGCCCGCCAGCAGCACCAGCATGAAGGACGCCGCCGTCATCAGCGTCGAGATCGCGGCAATCGTCGGATCGATCTCGTCGCGGAGCGCGGTGAACATGCGCTTGGTCAGCGGCTGATACTGGCCGCCGGAGATGAACAGTGCGACGATGGTTTCGTCCATCGCCGAGATGAAGGCGAAGATGCCGCCGGCAACCACGCTGGATTTGATCTGTGGCAGCGTCACCGCGAAGAAGCTGCGCAGGCGGTTCATGCCGAGGCTGCGCGCCACCATCTCCTGCGCGGGATCGAAGCTCTGCAGGCCCGCCAGCACGGAGATGACGACATAGGGCAGGCCCAGCATCACGTTCGCCAGCACGAGGCCGGGCATGGTCGCGACCAGGCCGACCCTGGCATAGACGAAGAAGATGCCGACCGCGGTGATGATGATCGGCACCACCAGCGGCAGCAGCAGCGCCATGTGGATCAGCCGCATGATCCGCAGCTTCGACTGGCTGATGGCGTAGGCAGCGGCCACGCCGAACGGTGTCGCGATCACCACGGTGAGGAGCGCGACCGTCAGCGTCACCCGCGTCGCCTGCATCCAGGCGGGGTTGGCGAAATATTGCTGGTACCAGCGCAGCGAGAAGGACGGCGGCGGGAAGGTCAGGAAGCGCGCGCTGGAGAACGAGATCGGTGCGATGATCAGAACGGGAAGGATCAGATAGACCAGCACCAGCGCGCTGATCGCGTAGAGGGCCATTCGGGCGGGCGAGGCGCGCATCATTTCTGCCCCAGCACACGATCGAGCGAGATGAAGCGGCTGACGACGAAGAAGATCGCGAGCACGCCGAGGAGCAGCACCACGGCAACCGCGCTCGCCGCGCCGAACTGGTTGTAGAGCTCGACATTGCGACTCACCAGCATCGACACCATCACCGTGCGTCCGCCCCCGAGCAACTCCGGCGTGATGTAGAAGCCGAGGCAGAGCACGAACACCATGGTGCAGCCGGCGAGCACGCCCGGCAGCGACAGCGGGAGGAACACGCGCATGAAGGTCAGTGACGGGCTCGCGCCCAGGCTGGCTCCGGCCTGCATCAGATCGTTCGGGATCTTCTGCATGGTGGCATAGAGCGGCAGGACCATGAACGGCAGCAGGATGTGCACGGTCGCGACCACCGTGCCGAAGGTGTTGTGGACCAGCGCGAGCGGCTCGCTGATGACGTCGAGATAGCGCAGGAATTGGTTGATCACGCCGGTGCGCTGCAGCAGCGCGAGCCAGGCATAGGCGCGCACCAGCACGCTGGTCCAGAACGGCAGCACCACCAGCGACAGGATCAGGATGCTCCATCCCTTCGGCACCGAATTGGCGAGATAGGCCACGGGATAGCCGAGCAGCAACGCGATCACCGTGACCGCGAGGCTGATCTCGAAGGTCAGCGCAAAGCTGCGCCAGTAGACGTCTTCGGTGAAGACGCGGCGATAGTTCTCCAGGGTGAAGCCGTCGTGGTAGATCGACTGCCAGGCGAGCCAGCCGACCGGCAGCACGACCAGGGCCAGAATCACCAGCAGCGCCGGCGACACCAGTGCCAGCATCAGGCCGTGCTCGCGGCGCTGATGCTTCTGGGAAGGATCTGGCACGGATGTCGTCAACGCTGACCTCGCCTTACTTCTGCATGAACGATGCCCAGCGCTTCTCGGCGGCTTCGCCAGCCGGCGAGGACCACCAGGCGTAGGACATCAGCGCCTGCTTCGCCGCATTGGCCGGCTCGCTCGGCAGCTGCGCGGCGCGCTCGGGCTTGATCACGCCCGTCTCGAACGCCTTGGGGTTGCCCGGACCGTAGTCGATGTGCAGCGGCAGATTGGCCTGGTGCACGGGATCGACGGCCTCGTTGAGGAATTTCACCGCCGTTTCCAGGTTCGGCGCGCCCTTGAGGATGCAGAGCGAGGTGCTCTGCAAAATGCCCTCGTTATAGGTGAAGGCGACCTTGGCGCCTTCCTTCGCGACGGCGCTGACGCGACCGTTCCAGGCCATCTCCATGTCGACCTCGCCGTCGTTGAGCAGCTGCGCCGATTGCGCGCCCGAGGTCCACCACACCGTGATGTGCGGCTTGATCTCCTCCAGCTTCTTGAACGCGCGATCGACGTCGAGCGGGTAGAGCCTGTCGGGTGCGACGCCGTCCGCCATCAGCGCCGCCTCGAGCGTCGCGAACGGATGATTGCGCAGCGCGCGGCGGCCGGGGAATTTCTTGACGTCCCAGAAATCGGCCCAGCTGTTCGGCGCGTCCTTCGGGAAGGTCTTCTGGCTGTAGGACAGCACGCTGGAATAGAACTCGTAGGACACCGAGTATGGGCTGCGATAAGCCTCCGGCATCGCCGCGCCGTTGGGTATCTTCGAAAAGTCGAGCTTCTCGATCAGCCCCTGCTCGCCGCCGCGCAGGCAGTTGCCGGTCGGGGTGTCGACGACATCCCAGATCGGCTTGCCGCTGCCGACCTGGGTCTTGATCGCGGGCCAGGCGTCGGGAATGGAGTCCTGGTTGATGGTGATGCCGAGCTTCTTGGCGGAGGGATCGAGGATCGCCACCGTCTGCGCCTGCTGATAGGCCCCGCCCTGCGAGACGAAGGTGATCTGCTCGGCGGCATCGGCCGCACTGGTCAGTCCGATTGCGCCCAGCAGCGCGCAGCCCAATCCAAAGCTTCGTTTCAACGTCATCCTCACCTCCTCCAAATGATCTCACTGACCGATCGCATCGAGAAACTGGTACCAGCCGGCGACCATGCGCACGGCGGGCTCGCGCAGCGGATAGAACGGAATGGCCATCGGCCGTGCATCGAGCAGGCCCAGGTCGGGCGTCTCGCCGCGCACGAAGGCGGCGAGATAACGGCCCATCAGGCTCGACATCGCGACGCCGGCGCCGTTGTAGCCGACCGAGAACAGCGTGCGATCGTCGAGCCGGCCGATATGCGGCACCGAATCCAGCGTCATCGCCACGAGGCCCGACCATTTGTATGCGAGCGGGACGTCGGCGAGATCGGGGAAGATGCCGACCATCGCCTCGCGCAAGGCATCGAACGCGGCTTGCGAATCCTGCTTGCCGAAGGCGCCGCGGCCGCCGAAGATCACGCGGTTGTCGACCATGCGGAACCAGCGCATCATGCGCTTGGTCTCGGTGTAAGTGCGCCCCGTCGGCATCAGCTTCCCCGCGAGATTGCGCGGCAGCCGCTCCGTCGCGATGATGGCGCTGCGGAACGGGATCAGCGTGCGCTGCAGACGTGCGGTGGCGCCGGTCAGATCCGAATAGCTGTTGGTGGCGATGATCGCCTGCCTGGCGCGCACCGCCCCTCGCGGCGTCTCGGCGACGACGCCGTCCTTGTCGCGCCGAAGCGTGACGACCGGCGACTGCTGGAAGATGGCGACGCCGCGGCGCGCCACACCGTCGGCGAGGCCGCGCAGATAGTTCAGCGGATGGATGCCGCCCGAGCCGGGATTGAGCACGCCGCCGACGAAGATGTCGGAGCCGGTCTCCTCGCGCACGCCGTTTTTGTCGAGGATGCGGACTTCGGCAGAGCCCATCTCGCGCGTCATCCAGTTGGCTTCGTCGATCGCGGCCCTCAGCGTCGTCTCGTTGTGGGCAGCCTTGACCTGGCCGGTACGCGTGAGGTTCGCGCTGGTGATGCCGAATTCGGAGACGAGCTCCTCGACCATGTCGGTCGATTCATGCGCGATCTCGTACATGCGCCGCGCCATGGCGCGGCCATGCGCGGCGTCGATCTCGCGGAACGAGAGGCGGAATTTTGCGGTGATCACGCCGCCATTGCGCCCGCTCGCGCCCCAGCCGGGGTGGTTGGCCTCGAGCACGACGGGGCTGAGCCCGCTCTTGGCGATGTGGTGCGCGGCGGAGAGGCCCGTATAGCCCGCGCCGATGATCACCACATCGGCCTGTTGCTCGTTCGACAGCACGGGATAGTCGCGCGCCGGCGCCGCCGTGGCTTCCCACAGCGAATTGACCGACGGCAGCGCGCTCCAGTCCCGTGTCATGCCACAGCTCTCCGTTATGCCGCCGGACCGATCGCAGCGTCCGCGAGCGCCTTCAGCGTCGGGAAATGGAAGTCCGGCTTGGTCAGCGTCTCCACCGCCGGCGTGCCGCCAAAGCCGGCCATGCCCTGGCGCCGCTCGATCCAGCACACTTGGTAACCGAGCTTCCGCGCGATCCCGATGTCGTGATACTGGCTCTGCGCGACGTGCAGGATGTCGGACTGCTTGTAGCCGAAGGCGGACTGGCGGCCCTTGTTGTAGGCGAAGAACTCCGGATTGGGTTTCGCAACGCCGGTATCGTCGGCGCAGACGGTGTCGTCGAAGGGATTGCCGAGCGCATGCGCGTAGCACGACAGCGCGACCCGGTCGGCATTGGTCATCGCCACCAGGCGGAACTTCGTGCGCAGGCGCTTGAGCGCCTCGACGGAATCGGCGAACGGCCCCCAGCGCAGCACGGCGAGCTGGAACACGTCGCATGAGGCGTCATCCGCCGGCAGCCCGAGCTCTTGCGCGAGGTGGCGGTAAACGTAAAACATCACCTCGCTCGAGCGCTCGTGATGCTTGTCGCGGCCACGCTTGTAGGATTCGAAGATCTTGTCGTCGCTGAGCTCGGCCGGCGTCTTGCCGGAGATCTTGCGCACCGCGGACAGCACGCCGGTCTCGAAATCGATCAAGGTACCGACGACGTCGAAGGTGAGGACCTTGAAATTGCTGAACGCGGCTTGGGTCGACATTTTGGCTTCTCTCGGGTTGGATGAGGCTGAAGTTCAGTCCCCCACCCTGGGGACGACAATGGTGTCCTCGGGGTGGAGCGTGACGGTGAGGCTGCCGCCGAGCGGCGGAATGCGGGTGTAGGCCTGGTGGTAGCTCGGCTGGCGCAGGCTGAGCGCGATGCCGTCGGCGAGCGCGAGGAATATGCGCAGGCTCTCGCCCTGGTAGACGATGTCGGTGACCGTCCCGGTCAGCCGGTTGCAGGCGGCGTCCTGCGCGCCGTCGTCGATCAAGAGCTTCTCGCTGTGTACGGCCAGCATCAGGGCATCGCCGTCGGGGATGGCGCGGGCGCTGCGCAGCAAGGCATTGCCGAGCGCGACGCTGGACCCGTCGACGCGGCGGACCGGCAGCATCGTGGCTTCGCCGATGAAGCTGGCGACGAAGGAATCGGCGGGATGATCGTGCAGCCGCGCCGGCTCGTCGATCTGGACCAGCCGGCCGTCCTTCATGACGGCGACGCGGTCGCTCATGGTCAGCGCCTCGCGCTGGTCGTGAGTGACGTAGATGATGGTGGCGCCGATGCGCTTGTGCAGCGCGCGCAGCTCGATCTGCATGGATTCGCGCAGCTGCTTGTCGAGCGCGGAGAGCGGCTCGTCCATCAGGATCAGCCGCGGCTCGAAGATCATCGCGCGTGCGAGCGCGACGCGCTGGCGCTGGCCGCCGGAAAGCTGCGCGATGCCGCGCTCCTCGTAGCCGGCAAGGCCGACCATGCTGAGCGCCGCGCGCACCTTGTCCGGCCAGGAGGATTTCGGCAGGCGGCGCGCACGCAGGGGAAAGGCGACGTTCTCGCCGACGCTCATATGCGGAAACAGCGCGTAGTTCTGGAACACCACGCCGATGTCGCGCTTGTGCGGCGGCATGTAAGAGACGTCGCGGCCGCCGAAGAGAATGGTGCCCGACGTCGGCAGGATGAAGCCGCCGAGGATGCCGAGCAGCGTGGTCTTGCCGGAGCCGGAGGGGCCGAGCAGCGAGACGAATTCACCGGCGCCGACATTGAGCGAAACGTTGTCGAGGGCGCGAACGGCGCCATAGGCCTTACTGGCGGACTTGATCTCGACGCTTTCCGCTCGCTTGTCCAACGACCGACCTCGCCATGTCCCTGCGCTGGGGTGCCTCGCTGCACGCCATAAGCCTGCTTTATAGACAGGGGTTTGGAGCACTCGCGACCGAAGCGTGCGCCGCACCAAATCTCCGCTCGAAGGCCCTGTCTTTCGGCTGTCATCCCAATGACACCAGACTTGCGAAAACTCGGCAATTGCCAAATTCTCACCGCGCACATAACATGACGTTATGCCTGAGCTTCGCCGCATGCTGCCGTCCAGCAACGCCCTGTTCGTCTTCGACGCAGCAGCGCGCAATGGCAGCTTCACGGCGGCGGCCGCGGAATTGAACGTGACGCAGCCGGCGGTGAGCCGGATGCTCGGCCAGTTCGAGGAGCATCTCGGGGTTCGCCTGTTCGACCGCAAGGCGGGCCGCGCGGTGCTCACCGAGGAAGGCGAACTCTTGTATCGCCGCGTCCTCGAAGGCTTCCGCAGCATCGAGAGCGGGCTCGTCGAGATCGAGCGGCGACGCAAGGGCACCGAGACGGTGACGTTGTCGGTCTCCTCCGCCTTCACCACGCATTGGCTGATGCCGCGCATCGACAAGCTGCAGAAGCAGTTCCCGCAGGTCGATCTGCGCTTCCAGCTCATCTCAGGCGCGCTGCGCGGGCCGGTGGAGAATGTCGATCTCGGCATGCGCTTCCGCGATCGCGACGAGCCCTCGTCCGGCGGCACGCTGATCATGAAGGAAGTGATGCTGCCGATGTGCAGCCCCGGCTATCTCGGCGAGAGCGATCCCGCCGAGGGCAACACCATCATCCGCCTCGCCGAGACGCCGGGCGACTGGGCCGCCGATTACGCCTCGCTGCTCACCGGGCGCTGCGGCGCGGCCAAGGCGCTCAGCTTCACCGACTATGCCGTCGTGGTGCAGGCCGCGCTGCTCGGCCAGGGCATCGCGCTCGGCTGGCTGACGGTCGCCTCGCACTGGCTGCTGACCGGCGCGCTGGTGCCGGCCTCCGACACGCTCACCACCACCCGCCGCGTCTGCGAATTCCTGCCGCCGCGTAGCCGCCCGATGCGCCCGATCGCCGCCGAGATCCGCGACTGGATCATCGCGCAGATGAAGAGCGAGATCGCCGCCATCGACCGGCTCTATCCGAAGCTCGGCGCGATGGAGGCGTGTTACTAGGCAGGCGGTGTCGAGGTGAGGCGCCTCTCTCCACGTCATTGCGAGCGCAGCGAAGCAATCCAGAGTCTTTCCGCGGAGGGATTCTGGATTGCTTCGCTGCGCTCGCAGTGACGATGTGGATGGGGCTTTCGTATAGCAGGCTCACTCGCGGAGAGTCCCCCTCACCCGGAATTTGCTCCGCAAATTCCGGCCCCTCCCCGCAGGCGGGGAGAGGCGAAGAGCCTCACCGATGCTCGATCGCGCGGATTGCGCCGCGCAGCTCCGCGAGGCCGCGCAGGCGGCCGATCGCGGTGTAGCCGGGATTGGTGCGCTTGGTCGCGGCGAGATCGTCGAGCATGCGGTGGCCGTGGTCGGGCCGGAACACGATTCGCCTGTCCGGCGAGCGCCGCGCGTTCTCCTTCAAGAGCGCCTTGAGCACCGCGATCATGTCGACGTCGCCGTCGAGATGGTCGGACTCGTAGAACGACAAGCCGTCCGCCTCGCGCTTGGTCGCGCGCAGATGGGCGAAGGCGATGCGCGGCCCGAAGCGTTCGGCCATTTCGGGCAGGTTGTTCTCCGCGCGCACGCCGAGCGAGCCCGTACACAGGCAGATGCCGTTCGCCTTCGACGGCACGGCGTCGAACAGCGCCTGATAGTCTTCGGCGCTGGACGCGACGCGCGGCAGGCCAAACAACGGCCGCGGCGGATCGTCGGGATGCAAGGTCAGGGAGACGCCAAGCTGCTCGGCGACCGGCGCGACACGCGCGAGGAATTCCGCGAGATGCTGCCTCAGGATTTTTGGCGTGATGTCGCGATAGGTCTCCAGCCTGTCGCGGAATTGCGGGATCGTCATCGGTTCCGTCGTCGAGCCCGGCAGCGCGCTGGCGATGACCATGACGAGGTAGTCGATGTCGGCCTGGCTCATCTGGTCGAACAGTTTTTTCGCGCGTGCCTGCTGCTGGGGCGAATACTCCTGCACCGCCGCCGGACGCTTGAGGATATGCAGCTCGAAGGCGGCAAAGCGATCCTGGTCGAAGCGCATGGCGCGGGCGCCGTTCGGCAGCTCCCATTCGAGGTCGGTGCGGCACCAGTCGACCACCGGCATGAAGTTGTAGCAGATGATCTTGATGCCGGAAGCGGCCACCGCCTCCAGGCTCGCGATCCACGCCTCGATCGACTTGGTCGCCTTAGCCCCGAGACGCTTGACGTCGTCAGGGATTGGAATCGATTCCACCACCGACCAGGTCAGCTTTGAGCGGCCAGGCTGGCCGTGCTCGATGAAGTTCTTGCGCTCCTCCACCGCCTTGCGCGTCCAGGCCTCCCCGATCGGCACCTGATGCAGCGCCGAGACGATATCGCTCGCCCCGGCCTGCCTGACGTCATCCAGCGAGACCGGATCATCGGGCCCGTACCAGCGCCATCCCTCGAGCATCATGAGACTCTCCTAAAGCGTTTTCGAGCGAAGCGGGTACCGGTCGCGTGAAGAAAACGCGTCAAAACAAAAAGTCAGTTCGCGGTCAGCACCACCTTGACGCTCTGCGAGCGGTCGAGCGCCAGCCGCAGCGCGTCCGGCGCGGCCGACAGCGGCCGCTCGGCGGTCACGAGCGACAGCACGTCGACGCTGCCGGCGGAAATCAGTTCCACCGCGGTCATGAACTCGAAGCCGAAGCGGAACGATCCGCGCAGGTCGATTTCCTTGGCCATCACGGCGTTCGACGGCGTCGGAATCTGGCCGCCCGGCAGATTGCCGATCTGCACCACGACGCCGCCGCGCCTGACGATGCCGATCGCGCTGGCAAGGCCCGCAGCCGTGCCCGAAACCTCGAAGGCGACGTCATAGGGGCGTGCAGCGGCCTGCGGCTTCAGGCCCTCCTCGCCGGCTGCGACGTTCTCGACATGCGAGGCGCCGAGCTTGGTCGCAAAAGTCAGGGGCGCCGGCGCGATGTCGGCGACCGTGACGTCGGCCATGCCGGCGCGGTGCGCGGCGAGCATGGTCAGAAGCCCGATCGGGCCGGCACCAAAGATGATGCCGCGCTTGCCTTCGATGTTGCCGGCGCGCGCAACCGCGTGCAGGCAGACCGCGAGCGGCTCGGCGAGCGCCGCGGCCTGGTAGGAGACGTGATCCGGGATCTTGACGCACTGCGCCGGGACCGCATCGAAGTAATTGGCGAAGCCGCCCTGCATGTGCGGCGTCTTCGACGCCGAGCCCATGAAATAGATGTTCTCGCACAGGTTCGGCCGGCCCTCGCGGCAGGCGACGCAATGGCCGCACCAGCGCGACGGGTTGACCGCAACGCGGTCGCCTACCTTCAGGTTGGCGGCGGCGCCGGAGATCTCCACCACCTCGCCGGAGATCTCATGTCCCAGCACCAGCGGCGACTTCACCACGAAGTCGCCCGTGCGCGCATGGCGGAAATAGTGCATGTCGGAGCCGCAGATGCCGCCGGCGCCGAAGCGGATACGCACCATGCCGGAGGCGAGCTTCTCGAGCGGATACTCGATCATGCGCAGGTCTTCGGGGCCGAACAGGGTTGCGGCGAAAGCAGTCGAGGTCATTTGGAGAGTCCCATGTATTTAGGCAGCCAGAGGGTCAGTTCGGGAATGTAGGTGATCGCGATCAACGCGAGCATCAGCGGCACCAGCCAGGGCAGGATCGCGACCGTCGTGCGCTCGACCGAGAGTTTTGCGACGCGGGCGAGCACGAACAGCACCATGCCGAGCGGCGGATGCAACAGGCCGATCATCAGATTCAGCGTCATGATCAGGCCGAAGTGGATCGGATCGATGCCGAGCTTGAGCACGATCGGCAGCAGGATCGGCACCAGGATGGTGATCGCCGCCGTGGTGTCGATGAAGCAGCCGACGAACAGGATCAGCACGTTGGCGAGCGCCAAAAACACCCATTTGTTGTGGGTGATGCTGAGCATCCAGTCCGACAGCATCTGGGCGGCCTGCGACACCGTCAGCAGCCAGGCGAAGATCGAGGCTGCGGTGACGATGAACAGCACCGAGGCCGTGGTCTCGATGGTGTCGAAGGTCGCCTTCGCCACCGTCTTCAGCGTCATGGTGCGGTAACGGATGAGGCCCAGGAACAGCGACCAGATCACGGCTGCGACGGCCGCTTCCGTCGGCGTGAACCAGCCGAGCGTCATGCCGCCGATCAGGATCACGGGCGCCATCAGCGCCATCACCGCCGAGAAGTCGAAATACCAGTCGATCAGGAGCAGCGTGCCGAGGCCGATGACGACCGCCATGTTCACCGACATGCCGGCAACCACCATCAGCCAGATCGCGAGCGGGAAAGCGAGCACGATGGCGATCTCGAGCCCGGCCGAGCCGAGCTGCGGCCAGGAGAACGGCGTGTCGCTGCCCCACTTGTTCTTGTGAGCGAAATAGGTGACGGTCGCCATCATCAGCAGCGTCATGACGATGCCGGGAATGACGCCGCCCAGGAACAGCGCGCCGATCGAGACATTGGCCATCATGCCGTAGATCACGAAGGGCAGAGACGGCGGAATGATCGGCCCGAGCGTTGCCGACGCGGCGGTGACGCCGACCGAGAATTCGGTGGAGTAGCCGTGATCCTTCATCGCCTTGATCTCGATGGTGCCGAGACCGGCAGCGTCCGCGATCGCGGTGCCCGACATGCCGGAAAAGATTACCGAGCCGATGATGTTGACGTGGCCTAGACCGCCGCGCATCCAGCCGACCAGCGCGACCGCGAACTTGTAGATGCGGCCGGTCACGCCGGCGATGTTCATGAGGTTGCCGGCCAGGATGAAGAAGGGCACGGCGAGCAGCGGAAAGCTCTCGACGCCGGCGATCATGCGCTGGGCCAACGTGACGTCAGGGGTCACGCCGCTGACCAGGATGTAGAGCAGCGACGACGCGGCCATGGCTATCGCCACCGGAACGCCGAGCAGCATCAGGACGAGGAAGCCTCCAAGCAACAGCAACATGGCATTACCCTTCGAAACCGTCGTAGGCGCCGGGACGCTCAAGGATCGAATAACCCTGGCGCAGATGCTGCAACGCGACCTGCACCGAGCGCACGAACATCAGCACGAAGCCGGCCAGCACGGCGTAATAGACGTAGTCCTTGGGAAGATTGATCGTGGTCATCGATTCATCACCGATGATCTGGATGTAGACCCAGACCAGCTTGATGGCGTAGCCGAAGAAGGCGATCCGGATCAGATCGATGATCGTCGACAGCACACGCGCCACGAGGCGGGGCAGATAGCGGTAGACGAGATCGACCTGGATATGGCGGGACAGCCGCACGCACATCGAGGCGCCGATGAACACCACGCCGATCAGGCAGTAGGTCGCGATCTCCTCGGTCCAGGCATAGCTGTCGTTGAGCACGTAGCGGGTGAAGAACTGGAGGAAGACGGCAAGCGCCATCACCCAGAAGATCGCCAGCGCCACCCAGTCCTCGAAAGCGTAGACGCCGAGATCGACCTTGGGCGTCGCCTCCTCCTCGAAGGTATGCGCGATCTCGTCCGCGGTGATCTGCCGGTGTATTTCGGCGGTCGACATGGCTGTGCTCCTCAAACCTCGCTCACGTGGTTCCGGGGCGACGCGTCAGCGTCGAACCCGGAATGACGTCTTTGTTCCACCAACTCCGCTCCTCATTCTGAGGAGCTTGCGAAGCAAGCAACTCGAAGGATGGCCCCGGGCGAGATCGGGGCCTTCATGGTTCGAGACGCGCGTTCCGCGCCCGGCTTGCTTATTTCACGTCCTGGATCCGCTCCCAGTCAGCCTTGCGGTAACCGAACGTCTCGAACGGAACGTTCTTCAGAACGATGTCGCGGAACTCGTTCTTGTCGACCTCGGTCACGGTCAGGCCCTTCTCCTTGAAGAAGGCGACCAGCTTGGCCTCGTTCTGCTTGATCTCGGCGGTCGCCTTGGCAGCGGCCTCCTGCGCGACCTCGGTGAAGATCTTCTTGTCTTCGTCGGAGAGCTTCTTCCAGAGCGCGCCCGCGACCACCGTGTTGAGGTGGTCGACGATGTGGCCGGTCAGCACGATGTGCTTCTGCACCTCGTAGAACTTCTTGGCCTCGATCGTGGTCAGCGGGTTCTCCTGGGCCTCGACGGTGCCGTTCTGGAGCGCGAGATAGACTTCAGCGAAGGCGATCGGGGCAGTGTTGGCGCCGCAGGCGCGCGGCATCGCGAGGTAGGCCGGAACGTCGGGCACGCGCATCTTCAGGCCCTTGAGGTCGGCGCAGCTCTTGATCGGCTTGTTCGACGAGGTCTGGCGCACGCCGTAATAGGTCACCGCGACGATGTGGTGGCCGCTCTTGTCCTCATAACCCTTGGCGAGCTCCTTGAAGATGTCGCTCTTGGTGTAGGCGAGGAGATGGTCCGAGTCGCGGAAGGTGTAGGGATAGTAGGTCACGCCGATCGGCGCAAAGCTCTTGGCCGCGAAGCTCGAGCCGGAGATGATGATGTCGACCGAGCCGAGCGAGAGGCCCTGGTTGATGTCGGCTTCCTTGCCGAGCTGCGAGGCCGGATAGACGTCGACCGTGTAGCGTCCGTTGGTGCGCTTGCCGATCTCCTGCGCGGCCCAGACCGAAGCGGTGTGGAACGGCTCCGAGGTCTCGTAGACATGGGCCCATTTGAGCTTGGTCTGCGCCAGGCCGGCATGGGTCGTGGCAAGCATCGCCGCGGCGGACACCGCGAGCATCATCGTCATCTTCTTCAACACTGACTTTTCCTCCATCGTTCAAGTCTGCTTCGTGTTCGCCCGCTCCTTAGGCGGATGCGGGCCGCCCAATTTCATCGCCGTCGCCCGCTGCCGCTTTTGGCGCGTTCCTTGGCCTGCTTCTTCGGTGGCCGCTCTGGCTTTGCCGGCGCCGTCCGACTGCGGGCCGGCGATCCGGCCGCGGTCTCGGCGCCAAAGTTCTGCGCAAAGCGCTCCTGCGAGCGCACCAGATGCTTTCGCATGGCCTCGCGGGCGGCGTCGGGATTGTGTGCCGCAATCGCATCGCGCACGGCGCGATGCTCGTCGAGCGCGGTGCGCCACGTGCCGGGGCTCTCGAAATAATGCGCGAGGTGCGCGAAATAGGGATTGAGACGCTGGTCGAACAGCTCACCGACCACGCGCACCAGCACGGCATTGCCGAGGCTTCCGGCGATCGCGACGTGGAACGCGCGGTCGTGGACCATCGAGGCCTCGCCGGGATGCTCGACATTCTCCATCGCGACAAGCGACGCATCGATGCGGGCGACATCGTCCTTCGTCGCGACGCGCGCGGCCTGTTCGGCGATGGCACTTTCCAGGAATTCGCGGGCGCGCAGCAGCTCGAACGGACCCTCGATGACGGCGGCAGCCGGCGCGGGCGCGGCGTCCGCAGCTTCGATCACATAGATGCCGGACCCGACGCGGATGCGGACGCGGCCTTCGACCTCGAGCGCGATCAGCGCTTCGCGCACCGTCGGCCGCGATACCTTGAGCTGCTCGGCGAGCTCGCGCTCGGTCGGCAAGCGGCTGCCGACCGCGTACTCGCCGCTGTCGATCAGGCTTCGCAATTGATCGGCGACCTGGCGATAAAGCCGTCTCGCCTCCACAGCTTCCAGCGGCACGCTGGTCCTCCCGGAAGGGTCGCGCGAGGTCGTCGTAACCCGCTGCCCGCCAATTTTGGAAAATTGGTCTTACCAATTGACCGGAGCATTGACCGAGGACTGGCACCATGTCAAGCAGCGGCAAAGCAAAGGGGACACGTCCATGCGCCTTGGCAGCGCCAATCTCGACCGCTTGCCGCCGGCCATCCGCCGCCCGGCCTATGACCGCTCGCGCGTTACGCCGGGTGTCGTGCATCTCGGCCTCGGCGCCTTTCACCGCGCGCATCAGGCCATCGTCCTCGACGATTGCATTGCTGGCGGCAGCATGTCCTGGGGTATCGTCGGCGCCAGCCTGCGCAGCCCGGATACGCGCGACGCCCTCGCCCCGCAGGATCATCTCTATACGGCTGCCGTACGCGCCGCCGAAGGCACCGAGCACCGCGTCGTCGGCGCCCTGCTCGACAGCGTCGTCGCGCGCGAGAAGCCGGCTGCGCTGGTCGAGCGGATGGCCGATCCCGCCATCCGCATCGTCTCGCTCACGGTCACCGAGAAGGGCTATTGCCACACGCCGCAGACCGGCGATCTCGACGAGCGGCATCCCGATGTCGTGCACGACCTCAACAATTTTGACGCGCCGCGCTCGGCACCCGGCTTCATCGTGGCTGCGCTGGCGCGCCGGCGCGCACAGGGCCTAGCGCCTTTCACAGTGCTGTGCTGCGACAACCTCGCCGCCAACGGCCACACCGTGCAGCGGATCGTAGCGCAGTTCGCCGCGCTTCGCTCCAAGGATCTCGGCAAGTGGATCGCGGACAACGCCGCCTTCCCTTCGACCATGGTCGACCGCATCGTGCCGGAGACAACGGATGCCGACCGCGATGCGGTGTCATCCGCGCTCGGCATGCGCGACGCCTGGCCCGTGATGACCGAGCCGTTCACGCAATGGGTGGTCGAGGATCGCTTCACCGCGGGCCGGCCCGACCTCGCCGCTGCCGGGGTCGAACTCGTCACCGACGTCAAGCCGTTCGAGCTGATGAAGCTGCGGCTGCTCAACGCCAGCCATTCGGCGCTGGCCTATCTCGGCTATCTCGGCGGCTACGAGACTATCGCCGACACGATGCGGGATCCGCACTTCGCGCGCCTCGCCGCGCGCGTGATGGAGGAGGCCGCGGTGACGCTGACGATGCCAGCAGGAACGGACCTCGCCGCCTATCGCGCCTCGCTGCTCAAGCGCTTCGCCAACCCGGCGCTGTACCATCGAACCTGGCAGATCGCGATGGACGGCTCGCAAAAGCTGCCGCAGCGCCTGCTCGGCGCGATGCACGATCGTCTCGCGAGGGGCCTGCCGATCGCAACCCACGCGCTCGCGGTCGCCGGCTGGATGCGCTACGTCACCGCAACCGACGAGCACGGCCGCGCCATCGACGTGCGTGATCCCCTCGCCGCCGAGTTCGCGGGCCTCGCGCGCGATGCTGGTCCCGTGGCCGAACGGCTCGCGCCGGCCCTGCTCGGAGTCAAGAAGGTGTTCGGACCCTTGGGTAACGAGCCGCGCCTGCGTGAGGCCGTCACAGCCGCGCTCGGCCGTCTCTATCAGGATGGCGCGCGGCGGGCGGTGGAGACACTCCTTTCCGCCTGATCACAAAGCAGGCAGCGGCCTCCTCAATGCTGCACTGCGGTCAAAATCGAGTGCAAAATCAAACGCAAGTCGCGCTTGATTTTTACCTGTCATTGCCGCACCCGAGAGGCATGGCAAAGGACAGCAAGGTCATCGCCGCGAACGCGGCCTTCTATGCCGCCTTCTCCACCGGTGACGTCGCCGGCATGGAGCGGATGTGGGCGGACGACGACGGCATTTCCTGCATCCATCCCGGCTGGCCGGCCATCATCGGCCGTGCCAAGGTGATCGGAAGCTGGCGCGACATCCTGCGAAACCCGCAGCGGCCGCAGATCGCCTGCGCCGAACCGCAGGCCATCATCGACGGCGACAGCGCCCGCGTGCTCTGCATCGAGATCGTCGACGGCACTGCCTTGGCGGCTACGAACCATTTCCGGCGCGTCGGCGACGGCTGGCGCCTGGTGCATCACCAGTCGAGCCCGATCGCCCAGATTGTCGAGCAGGCTGAGGACGATAGAACGAGCCGCCGCGTCCACTGAACGGGGCGAACACGCAAGCGTGATCTACTGTGCATGGGGTTGTTTTCCGACTTTCTTGTTGGCGGCCGCATCCAAGCCCGGACAGATCGTCCAGCACGACCCGCGTCTCGGCCAGCGTGCCGTCGACATCGAAGATCAGCGCGGCCGCGCGCCGAATCAGAGCCGTGGGCGCCAGAGCGACCGCATCTGCCGGCATGATCGACGCCTCCCTTGACGATGACGTCTGACCATCGCCTGCACTGGAGGCCGGGACAAATCGCAATATCTTTTGCCGGACTCAGAAATCTCTTATGAGCGACTGGCGCGCATCTGGCGCGACGGGAACTCCGGACCTGCACGGGAGACGCATGCGGCTCTTCATCCTCGGCCTCGGCTACAGTGCCCGGCATTTCGTCCGCAAGTTCGGCGGGGCCTTCGCGCACGTCGCCGGCACCGTGCGCGATCCGGGAGCGCGAAACGACCTGCCGGATATCGAAGTGCACGCCTTTTCCGGCAGCCCTCCAGCTGACGCGACGCTCGAACGGATCAGCGACGCCGATGTCCTCCTGGTATCGATCCCGCCCGGCAGTGGCGGCGATCCCGCGCTGGCGGCCTTCGCAGACGTGCTGGCGGAGCGCCACCGCAAGATCATCTATCTCTCGACCATCGGCGTGTATGGCGATCACGCAGGCAGCTGGGTGGACGAGAGCACGCCGCCCCAGGCCGCCTTCGAGCGCACGCGCCTGCGGCTCGCGGCCGAGCAGGCCTGGACCAATGGCGGGTCCGGCCATGTCGTGATCCTGCGGCTTGCCGGCATCTACGGTCCCGGCCGCAACGCGCTGGTGACGCTGCGAACCGGCACGGCGCGGCGGATCATCAAGCCGGGGCAGGTCTTCAACCGCATCCATGTCGACGACATCGCGAGCACGATCATGGCCGCCATCCAGCACGGGCGCGGCGGCACCTTCAACGTCTGCGACGACGAGCCCGCGCCGCCGCAGGACGTGATCGCCTATGCCGCGCAGCTCATGGGCGTTGCGCCGCCGCCGGAAGAGTCGTTCGAGATTGCCGAGATGTCGCCGATGGCGCGCAGCTTCTATGCCAGCAGCGCCCGCGTCTCCAATGCGAAATTGAAGCACGAACTCGGCGTCACGCTGGCTTATCCGAGCTATCGCCAGGCCCTGGATGCGCTGTGGCGCGCAGGCGAAGGCCGATAGGTTCCGCTACGCCCGGCGCCTCCCTGACATGCCCTGCCCGCGCTTGACTTCGCTCCAGCGCGGTCGTGATCTAGGGCTTGAGCGAGCCATTCGCATAACGCGCTCGCCTGGGAGGATCAAATGAACAAGACGATCACCATGATCGCGGCGGCGGCTGCCGCGATCACGCTCGGTGCCGCGCACGCCGCACCGCTGCCCGAAGCCAATCCCGATGACGCCGGTTTCTCGAAGCAGGGTCTTGCGCGGCTCGACAGCTTCTTCGCGCGCGAGATCGCCGCCAAGCGCGTCCCCGGCGCGGTGGTCGCGATCGCGCGGGACGGCAAGCTCGTGCACTACAAGGCCTACGGCATGCTCGATCCCGACAAAGGCACGCCGATGCCGGTCGATGCGATCTTCGCACTCGCTTCGATGACCAAGCCGATGGCAGCGGTCGCCGCCCTGACACTGATGGAGAAGGGGCAGCTACCGCTCCAGGCCAAGCTGTCCGATTACTATCCCGGCTTTGCCGACATGAAGGTCGGCGTGCCCCAGAGCGACGGCTCGCTCAAGCTCGAGCCGCAGGCCTCGCCGATCTTCATCCACGATCTCTACCGGCACACGTCCGGATTGATGTATGGCGGCCGGCCGGACTCATCGAGCCCGGTGGCGCGGCAATATCCTGACGGCGTCGCGCCGGCGATCGAGGGCGACACCCAGGCCTTCATCGACCGCATGACGAAACTGCCGCTGGCGCATCAACCCTCGACCGAGTTCGAATACGGCTTTTCGATCGACGTGCTCGGCGCCGTCGTCGAGAAGGTGAGCGAGCAGAAGCTCGGCGACTATCTCGCCGCCAATGTCTGGCAGCCGCTCGGCATGAAGGACGCGACCTTCTACCCGACCGACGCGCAACGCCCTCGTCTCGCCCGCCCGTTCGCCAACGATCCGCTGACCGGCAAGCCGCAGGCCATCAAGCTGCTCGACACGCCGACGAAGTTTGATTGCGGCGGCGCCTGCTCGTTCGCGACCATCGGCGATTACGTCCGCTTCGGGCAGATGCTGCTCAACGGCGGCGAGCTCGAGGGACAGCGCATCCTCGGTCCGAAGACCGTCCATCACATGACGAGCAATCATCTCGGCCCCGAGATCAAGAACAACGTGGCGAATGTCGAGCCGCATCGCGGTGGATTCGGCTTCGGCCTCTCGGTCGCGGTCCGCACCAGCGAGGGCCTGTCGTCGGTGCCCGGCAATCCCGGCGAGTTCACCTGGAATGGCGCCTACGGGACGCAGTTCTTCTGCGATCCGAAGGAGCGTCTCGTCGTCGTCGTGGGCACGGCGGCGCCTGGCGAGCTCCGGAAATATTATCGCGAGCAGGTCCAGGACATCGTCTATGGCGCGATGGTGAAGTGACCGTGCCTCGGTCAGGAAGGGCGGCCGCTCGGGCCGCCCTTGTAAAGTGCAGCGTCAGGCGGGCAATTTGCGGGCGACTCGCTTGATCATCGTCGTTGCGAGCGCAGCGAAGCAAGGCCGGAGTCTGTCCGCGGCGGGATTCTGGATTGCTTCGCTACGCTCGCAATGACGGAGCATGCGGCAGCAGCGTCGCTCGTTCGGCTCGCGTTTCGAATCGCAGACATGCCTTCGCATCCTCGCGGCTGATTTCACCCGAGCTTTGCTTGATCGTTCCGCCCTCTCGATCCAAGAGCAACTGTGCTGGAAGTAGCCCGGTGACCGGCCGGCCTCAAGGCTGGCGCTGGCGCGCCCCCGCCTGCGGCGGCTGACGGCCTTGCCCCCGTCCGCTCACCGGTCTTTTGGCTTTGCAAGCGCTCGGTCGAGGACCGAGCGCGGTAGGCACGCTCGCTCAGCTCAGCGCGTAGCGGCCAGGATCCCATTTTTGGCGTCGTGCGATCATGGTGTTGAGGATGCTGATCAGCTTGCGCATGCAGGCGATGATGGCAACCTTCGGCTCTTTTCCCATGGCAATCAGGCGCTGATAGTAGGCCTTCAGGACGGGATTGTTGAGCGTGGCTGCGCCAACACAGGGCATGTAGATGGCGTTACGGACCCAGCGGCGGCGGTAAAGCGGAATGTTTTTGACGCAGCAGATTGACAGCGGGCAACACAGGCCCGGTGCCGTAGCCCGGATGGAGCGGAAGCGAACTCCGGGACGGCCGTTCGGCGAGACGACTTTCCCGGATGATACTGCGCTTCATCCGGGCTACGGGGCTTCGCTGCCCCAGCCTCAAATCATCGGCCTCACACAACAAAAAACACCCGGCGGTTTCCCGCCGGGTGCTCTCCTGGATCTTTCGACAGATTTTACCAGTTGCGCTGAGCGCGGAGGATCATGGCGATCGAGTCCTGATCCTTCAGCTGGTAGGTCGCGGTCGGCTTGGCAGTCACGACGTTCGGAGAGAAGGTCACCGTACCGTCGTACTTCTGGTCGAGGTGGGTCCAGGACACGTCAGCCGAGAACGTCAGGTTCTTGACCGGGGTCCAGCGGGTGACGAGACCGAGCTGACCGATCGCGAAGTCCGGGTTGCACGAGGTGACGCCAGCCAGGCCGCCGAACACGCCGCCAGCACCACCGGCGCCGCAGATCGTGGTCTTGGCCAGCGTGCCGAACTGGGCCTGAGCGTAGGCACCGTAGATCGCGGTGTTCCAGTAGGGATCCCAGTTGTGCGTGTAGGCGCCACGGAAGCCCCAGGTCTTGACGGTTTCCTGCGAGCTGCCGGTCACGTACACCGTGTCCGGAGCGTTGGCGAAGCCGACGCTGCCATAAGCACCAGCAAGACCCGAGCTGCCGTACAGCGCGTAGCTGCTGCCCGACAGGTTCTGGAAGTTGTAGCGGGTCGCACCGTCGGTGTAGACGCCCTGGATGTTGATCGTGTCACCCGCGCCGGTCGGGATGTTCTTGATCGACAGAGCGAGCTGAACCGCCCAGCCCCACTTGTCGTCGGGGTGGCCGGTGACTTCGGTCGCGCCGTAGTAGCCGACGTGGTTGTCATGCGCAGCGACCGACGCCTGGAACAGGCCCCAGGCCTGGTCGACACGGACCTGACCGACGAGGTTCGGCGAACGCGAGCCGCCGAGAGCGTTGGTGCCGTACGAGCCACCGGCGATGCCAGCGACGGACGCGCCGGTCATGTTGAGGTTGCCGGCCTGATAGTACTGGGTCGCATCCTCAGCCGAGAACGAGGCCGTCACGCCCTGGCCGAAATCGGCCGTGTAGGTGAACTGGGTGACGCCGGTCACGGTGCCGCTGCCGCCGACGAGGTTGTCGGTGATGTTGCCGGGATAGTTGGTCCAGGGCGCGTCGAACTGCGACACGGCCTTACCCATCGTGAAGCCGGCGAACTGGATGAAGGCGTAGTACACGCCGAGCCCACCACCCCCGGTGTTGCCGTCGGTGCCGTTCACCGCGCCAGAGCCGTTCGAACCGACGAGGCCGGTGCCCGCAGCGTTGAGACCGAGCGTACCGCTGTACTGGGTCCCACCCGTTGCCGAACCGGTGGGCGTATAGTTGCCGGTCGTCCAGGTGAACACGCCGTCGAAGAAGGTGCGGACCACGCCGTACTCGGTCGCGGTGCGCGTGTCGATGTTCAGGTCTTCACGAGCGCGGAAGGTGTAGTAGTTCATCAGGCGGTTGCGAGCACCCGCAGTACCGCCCTGGTTCGGATTGAAGTCCGAGTTAGTGTTCAGGTTTGCGTCGGCGCGCAGGTAACCACCGAGCTTGATGCAGGTGTCGGTGCCCGGGATGTAGTAGAAGCCGGCGCCGTAGAGCGAGCAGATCTTCACGTATTCGACCGCCTTGGCCTTCACGGGAAGATCGGCTGCGAACGCACCGGAGACGGCCATCAGGCCGGCTGCCGAGCCGAGAAAGAGCGTCTTCGTCAACTTCATTAGATAAACCTCCAGGTCGGTTCAGGGGGCTCGGCTCCTCGATGGAGGCCGCTTGACCCTCTCAATTTCCGTTCAATTCAGGTCGGCACTGACGTTCCGGACTGAAACGACAGCGAGGTGCCCCCCCTCCGTCGTGGATTCACATATAGTTTATAAAAACAATGGCCTCAATTCATTGATTTGCTGAAGCGCAACTTCGGAAAAGGCTGTTGCCTGCGCGCAACAGGAGACAAATGCCGCAAGCCAACCGATTGAAACCAAAGAAAAAGCCCTCAGGGGGCATCCCGAGGGCTTTCTTGGAGGTCTCACATCGCTGGTCATTGACATTGGGTCAAGAGCAGCAAATTCTGAGTAGGTAGAGGCGTAACTTAATCAATTGCTTTCTGCAAGCATTAAATGACGACACGTTTTTCCAAATGAAGCGATCTGTGCGAGACGGCCTGCCAATATCCCGGTAAAAGGCTGATCAGAGCCAAAACAAAAATGGCCAACGGGGGAAGCCACATGATCGAGAAGAAGCTCGACCGGGCGATTACGGACTTCATCTGGAATATCGTTGAAATCCACTCGCAGCTCGAGGACATCCACAGCAGCTGGGCTGGACTGCTCGGTATTACCGAGCCGCAATGGCTGATCCTGATGGCTATCACCGAGCTGGACGAGGGACGAGGCGTCGCCGGAATCGACATTGCGAACAAGCTGCGGATCCACCCCGCCTTCGTAACCAACCAGACCAAGAGTCTCGAGAAGGGTGGCTTCCTGTCGCGACGGCCGGCGGCCGACGACGCCCGCTTCGTTCTGATGTCGCTGACCGAAAAGGCGACAACGGACATCGAAAAACTGTCCAAGCGGAAGCTCGCCCTGAACTCGACCATGTTCAACGACCTCGACGAGAAGACCCTCGCCGATCTGAATGCCGCGCTCGGGACCATTGCCAAGAATGCGCGGCTCGCTGCACGGCTGCTGGCCATCGACGTTTCATGATCCTCGGCCCTTGGCGATGCGGCCAAAGCGCGACGGGAAGAGAGAACGAATTCCAGGTCCGTCCAGCGTTGTCTCGGGATGACTGCGCCGCGCTCGTCGCGAGAACGGCGCGGCGTCCCGTCGAGGATCCTGTGCTAGAGATAGGTTACGGGGTCGAGGCGACGGACAGCTCCAAGCCTGGCGTCGAGCCACTCGAAAATGAAGTCGTCTACCGCGATGAAATTCTCGACCTCGCCCTGAGGATATGGGATGAGGTTCGGCACGACGACCGAGCAGTCGGCTCCGGCCTGGCGATAGCCGGCTTGCAGTTCGAGAGCCTCCTGTTCGCGCACCATCGAGCGGCTCCCGACCACCATGAGAAGCGGGCAGTCCATTCGGCGCGACGACGGCAACGGACACATCGAGGCTACGCCCTCGACGCCTGTGATCCAGTCAACCGATGCTTGGCGCGTAATCGACCGCAAAAGACCGCCGTCACACACGGCGGCGGCGACCCTGCAATCCGAAAGCACGAGGCGCGAGGCATGGCTGGCGCCCGCGCCTTCGCCGTAGATCCCGATCCGCTGCGCGTCGACATCCGGGCGCGCCTCCAGATAGTCCAGCCAGCATTGGAGGATATGCTCCTGTCTGAGCGGAGGACGAGCAGGCGAACTGCCGGGATCGATCAGCAGAAGAGACATGTTCCGGCGCAGCGACGCGGGCAAAAGCCTGCTCATCATCGAGGCCAGGGTGATGTCCTCGTCGGCGATGCAGATGACCGCGGGCGCGGAAGGCCCGTGACGGAGCGCCGGCAGGAAGAAGCCGGTCAACGTCCCCTGACCGTAGCCGTCGGTTTCGACGCGCTCTATCGCTTGAGCCGCATCGTCCGCGAAGCTTCGCAGGCTGAAACCGACCCTCTCGGCGAAGTCGGTACTCGCGAGATCGTCCGGACAAGACAAGCTTCGCGCGACCTCGAACGCCATCAGCGCGCACATCCACGCCTCGTGCGCAATCCGGCCGGCACCATCTGCGCGCGCGGATTCGGCGGAGCTCCGATAGTCTTCCGCGAGCCTCAACCAGTCTGAGACCCACAGATGCCTGTGCGCCTCACGCGCAAGCTCCGCGACAGACAGACTTTCAAAAAATTCAGACGCGCGCTTTCGCAAGCGTACCAGGCTTCCACCGGCGCCATCGCTGGCGCCGTGAGGCCAATGATCACCTTCCATTTTTTTCCCCGAACGGCGCGTCAGCGATTGGCCAGGTTTGCCGGCTGCGCTCTCAGCGCAACGCCGTGCACGCCTGCTCGATGCCATCCCAGGCGTACCTGGTCGCATGCATCGCGCTTGCGTCTGCTGAGGCCGTCCGTCTCGTCGATCTGTCTCGCGGCGATCTCGACTCCGCGCAGGGACGAGACACCGTGCCCCGCGAAGGATCGGGGCTTTGCTGCAGCGAGACCCCATCCGATTTTCGTTTCGTCTTCGCTTCGTGCGGGCGGGGGCACTTGGCCAAGCGGTGTGCAGCCCCCATCGGCCGGTCTCAACACAAGTTGCACGCCGGCTCCAACTCAATCGTCACGCCTCAGCTCCGTTGCTGATCTACAGTTACGGCCCCGCGCCATTTTGCCATTTTTTCGGTCTCGCGTTTGCAGTTTTTTGTTGCGGCTGACGACTAAAATTTGGCTCCCATTTGCTCACAGAAGAGGCATGACTGGTATCGACCTTTCATGAAGGTCTTATGGGCGCATCCGCCGCGCTGCCAATCACCGCAGCAATGACGGTGCGGGCCGCTTCATCGACGAGACGACCACCCCGCCCCGCACGTTTGCGCACCGCGCGACGGGCGCACGATCGCCTCTCCCCGACGAGCCGGATGCATTCGGGATTTCGGGACATAACGGGACATAATTTGACTTGGGCAACGAACCGGATCTGCAGAGCCCTGGCCGGATGGGATTCCGTCGCATTTCGGTCGTCAGGGCACGACCCGCCGCCCCCGACCTTCCGCATCTTGTATGCATTATCCCAGTTGCCATTGCCGGCCGGTTCGCTTTACATGCCGACCAATCGCTCCTCGGACCAAAGCCAGGGCGCAAAAATCACACGACATCTCCAAGGGACGAAACATGGCGCGTAACATTCTGATTCTCGGGGCTTCCTACGGCTCCCTGCTGGGCACGAAGCTGCTGATGGCGGGGCACAATGTGACCCTGGTCTGCCGCGCCAAGACCGCAGAGCTCATCAATCGCGACGGTACCGAGGTGCGCATCAAACTGCGCGACGAGGCGGTGCACCGGGCGATCTTCTCGCGCCACCTGCCCGGCAAGCTCGACGCCGTGACGCCGGCCAACGTCGACCTCTCGCGTTACGATCTGGTTGGGCTGGCGATGCAGGAGCCGCAATACACCAACCACACGGTGCGCGTCCTGATGGTCAAGATCGCGGCGGCGAAGCTGCCATGCCTGTCGATCATGAACATGCCGCCGCTGCCCTATCTGAAGCGGATTCCGGCGCTCGCCGACATGGACCTCGAGGAGGCCTACACCAATGCGCAGGTGTGGGAACGGTTCGAGCCGGGGCTGGTGACGCTGTGCTCGCCCGACCCGCAAGCGTTCCGCCCGCCGGAGGAAGCCGCGAACGTGCTTCACGTCGGCCTGCCCACCAACTTCAAGGCCTCGGTGTTCGCCGACGAGAAGCACAACAAGCTGCTGCGCGAGTTGGAGGCCGACATCGACGCGGTGACGCTCGACGGCCACGAGGTGCCGGTGAAGCTGAAGGTGTTCGATTCGCTGTTCGTGCCTCTGGCGAAATGGTCGATGCTGCTCACCGGCAATTACCGCTGCATCACCCCGAACGAGCCGCAATCGATCCGCGACGCCGTGCATAGCGACCTCGCACGCTCGCAGACGATCTACGACCATGTCGATGCCCTCGCCCGCCGCCTCGGCGCCGATCCGCAGGACCAGGTGCCGTTCGCGAAATACGCCAAGGCCGCCGAAAGCCTGCTCAAGCCGTCGTCGGCCGCGCGCGCGGTCGCAAGCGGCGCGCCCTTCATCGAGCGCGTCGATCTCCTGGTGAAGCTGATCTCGCATCAGCTAGGCGTGCCCAATGCCGAGATCGACCGCACGGTCGACACCGTCGATCAGAAGCTGAACGAGAAGATCGTGCAGGGCGGATCGGGCGCACAGTAAACGCGCCGCGTCCGTCGCACGCGCCGAGGTCGGCCTGATCCGTGTCATTTCACGCGGGAGACGCGGTTCGCGCAGCACCGACCCGTCGCATCCCCTCAATCGCGCAAAAGAGCTTACGGTTCCCGGTGCCGCGCCAACGCAACGAAGGCATCGCGCGGCCCTGATCACGCGATCGTGTCGCCGCGCGCGTCCCGTCATCTTGCTTCGCACATGGGCGTCAGCAACATAGTTTTTCAAATCAGCTTTCCGGCATTGGTTTGCACGACCTGCGTTGGGTATCCACACAAGAACAGAAGATGTCATGGACCAGGCGATGCTGAGCGTCGTCCGCGCGGTGGAGGCGGGCGCGACGACGATGAAGGGCGTGATCGATGCCACCGGGCTCTCCCGTCTCAAGATCGAACGTGCGCTGACCGCGCTGGAGAAACAGAAGCTGCTGGTCCGCGATGGCCAGGGCTTTCGCGCGACCGGCCTGCCCAAGAGCGCCGCTCCCACGCGGCAATGCGGATCGTGCAATGCCTGCTGCGACATCCTCGAAGTGGCTGGGGTCGACAAGCCGGTCAACCAGCTCTGCCGGCATTGGCAGGCCGGCACGGGATGCACGATCTACGAACGCCGTCCGCAGATGTGCCGGTCATTCGTCTGCGCCTGGCTGCAGGGCCATCTCGACGACGACTGGTTTCCGGCGAAGTCGGGCATCGTGGTGCATTTCAGTCAGGACGCCGTCAACGTCACGGTCGATGACGATTGTCCCGACCGCTGGCGCGAGGAGCCGTATTTCAGCAAGCTCGCCGAATGGTCGCTGAACGGGATCAGGCGGATCGGAAATCGCGGCTACGCGACCCTTGTCGTCTCCGGCGCCGAGAGGTTCCTGCTGCTCGGACGCACCGTCGTGCCCGAGCCGACATTGTTCGGCACGGCGTTCCTGCCGCTCACGGCCGACACCTTCCGGTTCTGGCGGGCGAGGTCGCCCGAGCATCTGCAGCGGCTGCACGCGCGCATCGCCGAGATCGAGCGGATCCGGCAGGAATTCGGCTCCTGCGCGATTCCGGAGAACGAGGACGACGATCCGCAGGCGCCCTACCGGCCCGCACTTCTGCGGCTGTCGAATCACGCCTGAACGACGCCGTGGGCAACGCGGCCTGATTTGCGCTGCAGCGCTCGACGCGCCGCGGCGGGATTGATAAGCCCCTGTCCGCAGATGATGGGGACTTGAGTCGGGGACATGACGGTTGCGATCGAGATGGGGCAGACCACGGCAGGCGCCGCGGCGGCCATGGACCTCGAGGAACTGCTGGCGACCCGTCTCCTGGTGCAGGGCAATTCGGGCTCCGGCAAGTCGCATCTGCTGCGGCGCCTGCTGGAGCAGAGCGCGCCCTGGGTGCAGCAGGCCATCATCGATCCCGAAGGCGATTTCGTCACGATGGCCGAACGCTTCGGCCATCTCGTGATCGACGCCGAGGACCACACCGAGCGCGGCCTCCAGGTTGCCGGCGAACGTGCGCGGCTGCATCGCGTCTCCACCGTGCTCAATCTCGAGGGGCTGGATGCCGAGAACCAGATGCGGCGCGCCGCAGCCTTTCTCGGCGGCATGTTCGATGTCGACCGCGACCATTGGTACCCGATGCTGGTGGTGGTGGACGAGGCGCAGCTGTTTGCTCCCGCCGTTGCCGGGGAGGTTTCGGATGAAGCGCGAAAACTCTCGCTCGGCGCGATGACCAATTTGATGTGCCGCGGCCGCAAGCGCGGGCTCGCCGGCATCATCGCGACCCAGCGCCTCGCCAAGCTCGCCAAGAACGTCGCGGCGGAAGCGTCTAATTTCTTGATGGGCCGCACCTTCCTCGACATCGACATGGCGCGCGCCGCCGATCTGCTCGGCATGGAGCGGCGGCAGGCGGAAGCCTTTCGCGATCTCGAGCGCGGCCAGTTCATGGCGCTGGGACCGGCGCTGTCGCGCCGTCCGCTGCGTCTGAACATCGGACCGACCGCGACCTCCCCGCGCAATTCCACGCCGCGGCTGATGCCGCTGCCGGAGGCCACACTTGAAGACGCCCGCGCGGTTATCCTGGCCGCGCCGCCGCCCGATGCCGGCCGGCCGCAGCGCCGTGCGGCGCCGGATCTGCTCGAGCAGCTCCGCGCCGCGAAAGCCGCAGCCGTGCCGGAAGCCCGCACGGAGCCGATCGAGGTGCCCGTCAGCGCCGAAGAGCTCGGCGAGCGGCGCGAGCGTGTCGATCGCACGCTGAGAGCCGTGCTCGCCGAGCCCGATGCCGGCTTCCGCGCCATCGGCGTGCTCTATCAGGAATTCGTGGTCCGCTGCCGCATCGAGGGCCTAGGGGCGGCGGTGCCCGATCTCAACGAATTCCGCCGCATGCTGACGCATGCGCGCGCCGGCGTCGGCACGGATCTCACTGAAGACGACGCCTGGCAGGACGTGTCGCTGCGCGCCTCGATCCTGCCGGACGACATGCAGGGTGTATTCATGATGATCGCGCGCGCCGCCAAGGAGGGCTGGCCCTGCCCCGGCGATGCCGCGATCGCGCGCGCCTATGGCTCGCATTCGCTGCGCCGGGCGCAGCGCCTGCTCAGCTACATGGAGGAGCAAGGGCTGATCGTCTGCCAGCTCGACGGCGGCGGACGCAGGATCGTGACGCTGGTGGAGCTCGCCTGGGCGACGGCGCCGGGCGATCCCCATGCCGACGGGCTGCCGGCCGGGCCGGCGCAGAAAGCGGCGTCGGCCTGATTGTTGCCACGAATGAGATGCGCTCCCTCTCCCGCGTGCGGGACAGGGTGAGACCGCTACGCCGCCTCGGAGCCGCCGAGATAGGCGTCGCGGATGCGCGGATCGTCCTTCAGCGCGCGGGCCGGACCTGACAGCACGATCTTGCCGGTCTGCAGCACATAGGCCTCGTGCGCGATCTCGAGCGCGAGGCTGGCGTTCTGCTCGACCATGAAGACCGACACGCCCTCCTGGTTGATGGCGCGGATGAGCTCCAGCACGCGATCGACATAGAGCGGCGACAGGCCCATGGTCGGCTCGTCCATCACGATCATCCTGGGACGGCTCATCAGCGCGCGCGCCATCGCCACCATCTGCTGCTCGCCGCCGGAGAGGGAGCCCGCGCGCTGCGACAGCCGCTGGCCGAGTTTGGGGAACAACGTGAGCATCCTGTCGAGATCCTGCGCCACCGCGTCGCGGTCGTTGCGCACGAAGGCGCCCATCAAAATGTTCTCGCGGACGCTCATGTCCGCGAACAGCCGCCGCGCCTCCGGCACCGAGGCGACGCCGCGGCGGACGATCTGCGGCGTCGTCAGCCCGATCAGCGAAGCGCCGTCGAACGTCACCTCGCCCGAGCGCGGCTTCACCAGTCCCAGAATGATCTTCATCGTCGTCGACTTGCCGCTGGCATTGCCGCCGAGCAGGCAGACGATGTGGCCTCGCGCGACCGTGATCGACAGGTCGAAATGCACCTGCGCCTGTCCGTAGAAGGTGTTGACGTTGGATAGCGCCAGCAGCGGTTCGGGTACGCTCGTCATGCCGCGCTCTCCTGCTCCGCCGTCCCGGACAGCCCGTGGCCGAGATAGGCCTCGATCACCTTGGGATCGTTCCGCACCTGTTCGCCCGGCCCTTCCGCGATCTTCTTGCCCTCGTCCATGACGATGACGCGGTCGGACAGGCGCATCACCATCTCCAACTTGTGCTCGATCAGGAGGATGGTCAGCCCTTCGGCTTTCAATTCGGCGACGAGCGCCTGCATCTCCGCGGTCTCGGTCGGGTTCATGCCGGCGGTCGGCTCGTCGAGCAGCAAGAGGCGCGGCTTCAGCGCGAGCGCGCGGGCGATCTCGACGCGGCGACGGTTCGCGTAGGAAAGGCTATAGGCCGGCTGATCGATGCGCGGCAGCAACCGTTCGCCAAAGCGCGCGAGGATGGCCTTCACCTCCTCGCGCAGCCGCTCCTCCTCCGCCTTAACGCTCGCGGGACGCAGCAGCGCGAGGCCCAGTTCGAGCAGCGGACCGATCACCGGCACGGCCGGCTTCACCGCGCGCAAGCGCGTATGCGCGCCGATCAGGACGTTGTCCATGACGCTGAGATTGCCGAAGACGCGGCCGAGCTGGAAGGTGCGCGCGATGCCTTCGGCGGCGAGACGCTCCGGCGAGAGACCTGTGATGTCCTGGCCTTCGAAGCGCACGGTGCCGGCGTCGGGCCGGTCGAGCCCGGTCACGAGGTTGAACAGCGTGGTCTTGCCGGCGCCGTTCGGGCCGATGATGCTGATCAGTTCGCCCTTGGCGAGATCGAGATCGATGGCATCGACGGCGGTGAGACCGCCGAAGCGGCGCGTCAGCCCGCGCAGGGACAGCATGGGATTGTACTGCTCCGCCATCAGAGCGTCCCCAGCAGGCCCTGCGGCCTGAACCGCACCAGCAACAGCAGCACGATGCCGTAGATCAGGATGCGATACTCCGCCGCGATCCGGAACACCTCGGGCAGGCCGACCAGCGCCACCGCCCCGACGATCGCACCGACCACGTTGCCGAGGCCGCCGAGGATGACGACCGTCAGCGCCAGGATCGATTGCTGCGTGTTGAAGGTCTCGTGGTTGATGTAGGAATAGAGATGCGCGGCGATGCCGCCACTGACGCCGGCCGCAAAGCCGCCGAAGACGAAGGCGAGCGATTTGTAGCGGTTGAGGCTGAGGCCGTAGGCGCGCGCGGCGATGTCATCGTCGCGGATCGCACGAAAGCTGCGGCCGAGATGCGACGTGAGCAGGCGTCCTTGCAGCAGCGCCAGCACGACCATCACCGCAAAACTGAACCAGTAGATCGAGGACGGGCTGATCAGGTCGTAGCCGAACAGCGACAGCGGCGGGATGCCGGAGACGCCGATCGGACCGCGCGTGACGCTCTCCCAGTTCAGGATCACCAGCGAGACGATCTCGCCGATGGCCAGGGTCGCGATCGAGACATAGTGCCCGCGCAGGCGGAAGGACGGCGAGATCAAGAGCGTGCCGAGCGCCGCGCTCGTCAGGCCGCCGGCGATGATGGCCAGGCTGACCGGGACATTGAGAGTTAGCGACAGCAGCGCGGAAGTGTAAGCGCCGATCGCAAGCAATGCGGCGTGCCCGAGCGAGACCTGTCCCATCGTGCCTGCAACCAGCGTCAGGCTGAGCGCGAGCATGCCGAGCAGCCAGGCGTTGATCAGCGTCTGGAGCACGTAGAACGACACCGGGAAGAACGGCAGGACGGCAAAGCCGGCGGCGGCGACAGCCAAGGTCCAGCGCGGAATGCGCACGGGGCGGCTCGGCGCGATGAAGGTGCCGGTGAGCGGCTCGGGCGGCGCCTGCCGCGCGCTGGCGAACAATCCGTTCGGCCGCAGCACGAGCACGACGACCAGCAGCAGGAACGCGAACAGATTGCGGTAGCTGGTGCCGAACACGGCGACGCCGTAGCTCTCGACCAGGCCCAGCAGCAGGCTGCCGATCACCGCCCCCGGCACGTTGCCGGCACCGCCGACGACCTCGGCGACGACGCCCTTCAGGGTCGCCTGCAGGCTCATCGCGGTGTCGATCTGGTTGTAGTACATGCCGACCAGCATGCCGGAGACGCCGCCGAGCGCAGCCGCAATGCCGAACACCGCCTGATTGACGCGGTTGACGTCGACGCCCATCTGCATCGCGGCGTCGCGGTCCTGCGAGGCCGCGCGCACCGCCCAGCCGAGCTTGCTGTAGCGCAGGAACACGAACAGCAGGAGCGCGCTGGTGAGGCCGACGCCGGCGATCAGCAGATCGAGCGGACCAATGGTGCCGCCGCCGAGCTGGAAGCGCACGTCCGGCAGCTGGCTCGGCAGCGCGCGCGGATTGGGCGAGAAGGTCAGCATCACCAGCTGATCGAGCACGAAGCTGATGCCGATGGTCGCGAGCAGCGGCGCGATGCGCACCGAGTTCTGCAGCGGACGCAGCCCGAACCGCTCGATGATCAGTCCGACCACCGCCGCGGCCGCCGCCACCACGACGATGGTGAGCGGCAGCGGCGTATGCAGCTGCACCACCGCGACCCAGCCGATATAGGCGCCGACCAGATAGATCGAGCCTTGCGCGAAGTTGATCAGGCGGCTGACGCCGAAGATCAGCGCGAGCCCGACCGCAACGAGGGCGTAGACATTGCCGACGATCAGCCCGTTGATCGTGTAGTCGAGCCAGGAAGACACGCGATGGTCCCACTCAAGAGGAAGCGGCCGGAGCCCGAAAGCGCGATGAGACCATCGCGCTTTAGTTTGTTTTTACGCATGATCTTTCCGGATAACCGCTTCGCACTTTTCCGGATCATGCCTTGGCCCGGCCATCAGGTCAGGTCGGCTTGCCGTCCCAGAGCGTGAACTGGCCCTTGCGCACGACCAGCTCGGCGTTCATGGCACCCTTGACGCGGCGGGTCGCGACGTCGAACGTCGCGGTGCCGAAGATGACGCTCGGAACGTCCTTGACCTTGGTGAAGGCGTCGCGGATCGCCTTGCGGTCGGTGCCGCCGATCTTCACCACGGCGGCCGCCATGTTCATGGCGTCGTAGGCGTAGGCGTTGAAAGCGTCAGGTTCGATCCCGTTGTACTTCCTCTTGAAGCCGGTGATGAATTTCTGCACCTCTGGCCGCGGGTCTTCCGGGAAATAGCGCGTGCCGACATGCACGTCCTCGACCGCCTCGCCGCCAAGCTCCAGGAATTTCGGCGAGTAGACCGAGCTGGCCGCGCAGATCACCTGCTTCAGGCCGACTTGTCGCGCCTGCCGCGCGATCAACGCGCCGTCGGAATAATAGGAGATCAGGATCAGCCCATCCGGATTGGCGTCGCGCACGCGCACCAGTGTGGAGCGGAAGTCGCGCTCTTCGGCAATGTAGCCTTCAGTGACCGCGATCTCGGCGCCATATTCCTTGGCGGCGTTGACGAAATAGTCGCGGCTGGTCCGGCCCCAATCGGTGTTGAGATGCAGCACAGCGAGCTTCTTCAGGCCAAGGCGCCTCACCGCATAGGACGCTAGCAGCGGCTGCTCGTCGGCCTGACTGACCGAGGTGCTCCACATGAAGTCCCCTCCCTTGGTGAAGTCAGGATGCGAATTGGTGAAGCCGAACTGCACGAGGCCGGCACGCTGGTAGATCGGCGATGCCGCCATCGAGGCGGGACTGGAGAAATCGCCGAGCTCCATGACGATGCGGGGATCGGACACGAACTTCTGCGCGATCGCCACCGACTGGCGCGGGTCGCTCTGGCTGTCCTCGAACTGGTAGGCCAGCTTGCGCCCGTTGATGCCGCCGGCAGCCGTGATCTCGTCGAGCGCGAGGTCAAAGCCCTGCTTCCACTGCGTGCCATATTGCGCATTCGGTCCCGTCAGGGGTCCGCTGACGCCGAGCAGGATCGGCTCGGAAGATTGCGCAAACGCGCTACGCGAGAAGGCCGCGCCCGCCATCATGGCGGCGAGCGAGCCCTTGACCAGGGTACGACGATCGATGTTGCTCATGCACGGCTCCATCCACTTCAGTTGTTACAAGCAGCAATTTCTATGCCGGTTCCCTATTTCGAGGGTTCACCGAGCGACAGCATCAGCCGGTTCGCCCAGTTGAAGAACGAGGCGCCATTGATGACGTCGACGATCTCGGCATCGTCGAGACCGGCGCGGCGCAGTTCCGCGATATTGTCAGGGCCAAAGGCGATCGGCGTCTCGGCCAGTGCCACCGAGGCCTTGACCACGGCATTCCAGCGCTCGCCGAGATCGGCACCAACGCCTTCGTCGAGCAGGCGCTGCACGTCGTCGCGGCGCTTGGAATAGGTGCTGGCAAAGCGGGCATGAACGGAGGCGCAATAGATGCAGCCGTTGTAGCGCGAGGTCGCAGCCGCTGCGAGCTCGCGCTCGGCGCGGGGCAGGCCGTCGGCAACGTTGTAGAAGATGTCCTTGTCGGTCTTGGTACGGGCCTCCAGCACTTCGGGGTCGCGTACCAGCAGACGGAAATACTCCGACTTGGCGCGGGCGCGATCGACGAGACCGGCGAAATGCCGCTCCGTCAGCTCGGCTTCGGGCAGCGGGTCGATCCACGACACCCAGCCGAGCTCGTCCTGGGTGAAAACGACCGGCGGATTGACGGTGCTCATGATTGCTGCCTCCTACGCGCTTGCCGCTGCGAGCGTGCGCAAGCCGCTGACGACGCGCACCTGGAACGACAGGAACGCAACGAGCTGCGACAACGTGACGATGCCGGTCTCCGACCAGCCGGCGGCCAGCAGCGCCTTCATGTCGGCGGATGTGGCATCGCGCGGGCGGAAGACCAGGAGATGCGCATGCTCGAACGCCGCAACCAGCCGGGCACCGAGCTGCGGTTTACGTTCCGCGCTGACGCGATAGATCAAGCCGGCCTTGTTCTCGACCGACAACGGTCCGGCCGGAAAGGCGCCATAGGGACCGGAGGTCTTGCCACGCCCGATCTCGATCTGGATCGGCTCGACCAGCCCCGCGCCATCCGCATTCGCTGCAAGCTTGTCGCGATAGAAGGCGGCGACGGGGGACTCGCCGTGGAGCCCTGTCACGAAGGCTGCGACCGCGGCGCGTTCGGCACGCGAAAAATCCCCGGCGTCGATCGGCTCGAACAGCGAGAGATAGCTCTTCTGCGCGTTCTCGCGCGCCTGCAGGCGACGCGCGCGGATGGCATCCAGAGCCGATCCCGGCTCAATGCCGGCGAGCGTGTCGATGATGTCGTTCGTGCTCATCAGTCAGCCTTATCCAATTCCGTCGAGCCGGGGCTAGCCCGCCAACGCCACGTCGGGTGCGGCGGTCCTGACCCAACCCAGCGCGGGCGCGACCTTCTCCGCGACCAGCTCGATCGAGCGCAGCACGTAGGGATGCGGCGCGTCGACCGAATGCACCTGGAAGACCAGATCGGTCACCCGCTCCAGCGTGCCATCGGTGCGGAGCGAGACGATCACCTCGTCGGCAGCGCCGACATGGGTGTCGAACGCCGCGATCATCTCCTCCAGCGTCTCGCCCGGCGGAAGGTGACCGCCCTTCATGAATTGCGGCAGAGCGCGGCGCAGTCCGATATCGGCAAGCCGCATCGCCTCGCGATGATCGTCGGCGACGAAGACGCTGCGCGAGGCCATGATGCGCGGCTCGCGGCCCGGCGGCAGCGCTTCGAGATAGGCGTCGATGATCGGGTTCTGGATCTCGGCGAGCGTCGCCTTCGGCGCGTCCTTGGATCGCGGCTGGGTGCGCGACAGCAGGAGGCCATCCCCGGCCTTGCCGGCGCGGGCGCCGCCGGCGACGGAGAATGTCGCCTGCCAGATCCGCTTATCCAGTTGCGGCCGCTGCGGATAGAGCGTGTCGCCGCCGTCGAGCGGCTTTCCGGTCAGTGCCTTGCGGACGATGCCCAGATTGCGCGCAAAAATCTCGTTGCGCTGGGCGCCGTCGAGGCCGAAGGCGGCGAAGGCCGACGGGTTGCCGCCCGGTGCCGACGCCAAGCTCGAAGCGGCCGTTGCACAGGAGATCGAGCACCGCAGCGTCCTCCGCCACCCTCACCGCACTCTCCAACGGCAACGTGACGATGCCGGTGCCGAGGCGGATGCGCGAGGTTCGGGCTGCGACATAGCCGAGGAAGGTGAAGGGCGACGGCAGACCGCCCTCGCGCTCGTGGAAATGATGCTGCGCGATCCACGCGGAATCGAGCCCGGCCTTCTCGGCGCGCACGATCTGCTCGGCCGCGAAGCGATAGCGGTCCGCCGCCGGCGCCTCGTCGAGCAGCCGCGTGAAGAAGCCCAGGCGTTTCAGGTTTGCAAAGCGTTTCATACGATCCCTGTCGGGCGAGGATTGCCACGCCCCCGATGATGTCGGTTGCCGCAGTTCCAGACAAGCGGGCATTGCGCAGGGCTCATACGCACGGCTGCCCCTCGGATCGCCCTTGCACCGGACTCCGGGGGGCAGACTGCCTACCAGCTCGGCAGCACCGCGCCCTTGAACTTGGTGAGGACGAACTCCTTCACCTCGGGCGTGTGATAGCTGTCGACGAGGATCTTGACCCAGGGCTTGTCCTTGTCGGCGGCGCGAACCGCGATCAGGTTGACATAGGGCCCCTTCGGGTCCTCGCGCAGGATCGGGTCCTTGACCGGATCGAGGCCCGCCTGGGTTGCATAGTTGGTGTTGATCGCGGCTGCGTCGACGTCGTCGAGTGCGCGCGGAGCCTGCGCCGCATCGACCTCGATGAACTTCAGCTTCTTGGGATTCTCGGTGATGTCGAGCACGGTCGGCTTGAAGCCGGTGCCGTCCTTCAGCTTGATCACGCCCTTGTCGCGGAGCAGCAGCAGCACGCGGCCGCCATTGGTCGGATCGTTCGGGATCGAGACCTTGCCGCCTTCGGGGATATCGGCGAAGGACTTGTGCTTCTTCGAATAGACGCCGATCGGGAAGTTCACGGTGAGGCCGACGGCCTCGATCTTGTAGCCGCGGTCGGCCTTCTGGTTGTCGAGGTAAGGCTGGTTCTGGAACGAATTGGCCTGGATCTCGCCGGCATCGAGCGCGGCGTTCGGCACCACGTAATCGGAGAACTCGAGCAGCTGGATGTCGAGGCCCTGCTTGGCGGCGATCGGCTTCACGGCTTCGAGGATCTGCGCATGCGGCCCCGGCGTCACGCCGATCTTGATGGTCTCGGCTGCGGCTGCGGCGGACCATGCGGCAAGCACGGCCGAAAGGATCAGCGGAAGGCGAAACGACATCTTGGTCTCCATCACTCAACGACAGTCATTGGAACCGTATTCGCTTCTCCGCAGCGCGAAATCAATGAAAAGGAAATCCATATTGGCACGGCACGGCGAAGAACACCTTCTCCATTCGGCGCAAAATAGGAAACGAATTCACGGCCCACAACGGCGCCTCCCGCCAGCCTGAGGCGGATCACGGCGGGACAGCGCACCGATGTTCGCCGATGCGATACTCTCATTCGCCGAAGAGGTCTCGCGCTGGCTGGCTGAGCCGAAGGCGGCGGTGGAACTGCTGACCAACGTGCTGCTGATGTCGGTGCTGGCCATCGGCGTCACAAGCACCAGGTGAACGGCCTCTATTCGGATTGCCAAGTCGATGGCGATAGCATGATCAGCGCGCAAATCGCCGCATAGGCGAGCAGCGAGATCGTGATCATGGCGGCGAGTCCCGCCATGCCGGCACCAAAGCCTGCCACCGCGATCCAGCCGCCGCCGGCCGCGATCAGGATACGCACGACCGAGGACGCGAGCGGGCCCATGGCTCGACCGGTGCCCTGGACTGCGAAGGACGTCACGAAGCCGAAGCCGAGCACGGCATAGGCGGGCGCGACGATGCGAAGATACGTCATGCCCTCGCTCACCACCTCGGCTTCGTGGCTGAAGAGGTGCAGCCAGGCGGTCGGGACGATCGCGACCAGGAGGCCGATCGTGCCCGTCATGGCCATGCCGACGACGCCGCTAATCCAGCCGATTTTCCGCGCCCGCGCCAGCTGCCCGGCCCCCATGTTGACGCCGACCATGGTCAGCGTCGCCGTGCTGATACCGAACAGCAGCGGGATCATGATGTAGTCGAGCCGCGAGGCAATGCCATAACCGGCAAGCGCAGAAGTGCCGAACAGGCCGACCGCGCCGGTGACGAGGATAACGGTGAGATTGGTCAGCACGGCATTGAGCGCGGTGGGAATGCCGACCTTCAGCATGTCACCGAAGATTCTTGCACGCAACGGTACGACGTGGAGTTTCAGGCCGGTCGCTCCCGACGCCATGTAGCGCAGCAGGAACAGCATAGCCGCGCCGTAATAAAGACCGAAGGCGACGCCGGCGCCGCCAATGCCGAGCCGCGGAATCGGCCCGAAGCCGAAGATCAGCGCTGGCGAGACCGGAATGGTCACGATCGCGCCGACCAGCGTCACCAGCGCCGGCACCCTGACATTGCCGGAGCCGCGCAGCGCCGCCGCCTGGAGGTTGACGATCCACACCGGGATGGCGCCGGCGAACAGATAATTGGAATAGGTGGTGGCGGCAGCGAGCGCACCGTCCGTGCCGCCGAGGGCGTGATAAAGATGTGGCCCCCCGAAGGTCACGCCCAACATGAACACGCCGCCCGCGATGATCGCGAGCAGCACGGCATGAAACAGCGCCGCCTCCGCGTCGTCGCGGCGGCCGGCGCCGACCGCGCGGGCGACGGAGGATGCAACGCCGGAGCCGAACCCGCCATTCGACATCATGGTCATCAGCATGAAGATGGGGAACACGAGCGCGGCGCCCGCCAGCGCGTCGGTGCCGAGGAAGCCGACATAGTACGCCTCCGCGATGTTCACCGCGGTCTGCGCCACCAGGACCGTGACGGTCGGCGCGGCGAGACGGAGCAACGTCGGAAGAATGGGCGCGGTGAGCAATGCCGCGCGCCTCTGCTCGGCCACGCTCGGGGTCGCTACCGCCGCCTGGCGAAGCGGCGCTGCAGCGCGGGCCACGAACTTCGGAGCGGACAAGGGCCGCGCGGCGGCATCCTCGACTGACATGGGCGCGATCCCTTTTTATCTCTCGGACCGCCGGTCGGCCGCCCATTGCATTATGACCATAATGTATTATTATGATCGTAATGCAATGAGGCCCTGCCTCACGATTTCGTGGCCGGCGCGAAAGGCCACAAGGAGGCGCGATGGCGCGTTACGACAAGGGACACAGGAACGCGACGCGGCGACATATTATTGACGTCGCATCGGCACAGTTCCGCGAGAGCGGCATCGCCGCGGTCGGGCTTGCCGGCATCATGTCGGCGGCCGGCCTCACCAACGGCGCCTTCTACACGCACTTCGAATCCAAGGAGGATCTGGTGCGCGCGGTGCTGCTGGATGCGCTGGAACGGCGCGAGCAACGGCACAAGGACAATCTCGCGAACGGGATCACGCTCGCCACCACGATCCGCGACTACCTCTCGCCGCGCCATCGCGACCGCGCGGCGACCGGCTGCCCGACCGCGGCGCTCGTATCCGAGATCGCGCGGCACCCGAAGACGACACGCGAGGCCTTCACCGCGAAGATGTCCGACATCATCGCGCTGATGGCCGAGCAAATGCCGGACGGACCGGCCACGGAGCGGCGCCGCAAGGCCATCGTGGCCTATGCGACCATGGTCGGCGCGCTGCAATTGTCGCGCGCCGTGAACGACAGGCGATTGTCGGACGAGATTCTGGAGAACGCGGTCGAGGCCGCGCTCACGCTTGCGAATGGGCCTTGATGCACGCGCAATCGACGGTCTCGGACGCCCATGTGTGGTCATTTGCGGGCCGCGGCAACGAATCTGGCGCCGGAGCAACGCTACGAAACTTGATGCGTTTGCACGGAGCGGGTTAGCGTTGCCTCGCAGCCCTAGAACTTCCCCAAGCTCCTCTAGATCGCCCTGGACCGCCGCCTGAACGTTTCAGCCGGCGGTCCAGTCCATCCGCCGCGCAACATCCGCTAAACGATGCCGCTCCGCCGAAGTGCTTCAATGGCAGCTGCGTCGTAGCCGAGCTCGGCGAGGACGCGATCGGTATGTTCGCCGAGCGTGGGCGGGCGCGCCGCGATCTCTCCCGGCGTTTCCGACAGCCGCACGGCGGCACGCATCACCGGCGCAGGTTTCGGCAAGCCGGGATAGTCGACGTCCTGCATGAAACCGGCGGCACGGATGTGCGGATGATCCAGCGCCTGTTGCGGGCTCAGCACGGGCCCGGAGGGAATCATCGCCTTGCCCAGCGTGTCGACGGCTTCCTGCATGGTGCGCTCGGCGCACCAGCGCGCCATTCGTTCGCTGATGACGGCGCCATTGTTGCCGCGGCTGATGTCGTCGGCAAAGCGCGGGTCGTTCAACCACAGCTCCTCCTCGCCCATCAGCTTCGCCCAGCGCTTGAACAGCGGATGTCCCGTGACCTGGCACAGCACCCAGCCGTCCCTGGTGCGGTAGATGTCGGCGGGCGCTGCGGTCTGACCGAGATTTCCGGTCGGCACGCGGTTGACGTTGATGACGGCCTGCTCGATCAGCGTGGCATTGGTAAAGGACAGCGCGGTGGCCAGCAGCGCGCCCTCGACGATCTGCCCGCGGCCGGACTTTCCGCGCTCGATCAGCGCGGCAAGCGTCCCGAACGCGCAGTGCAGCGCGGTTCCGAAATCGACCCAGTTCACCGCGGCCCGGTAAGGCGGATCGCCGGCGCCGGTCATGTACACCGAGCCCGACATGACCTGACCGACGCCGTCGAAGCCGACGCGATCGGACCACGGTCCCGGCCCACCGAACGCCGTTGCGGTCGTCAGGATGATGTCCCGCTTGATCGCGCGAAGCGAGTCGTAGTCGAGCTTCATCGCGCGCAGGGTCTGGGGCGGCAGATTGGCGACGACGACGTCGGCGGTCGCGATCAGACGGCGCATCACCTCCTGCCCTTCCGATTTCATCGGATCGAGCGTGATGCACTTCTTGTTGCGGTTGATCTGAAGAAACAGCGCGCCTTCGCCGCCCTCACCGACCGGCGCGACGAAGCGGTCCTCGCTGCCGTCGCGCTTCTCCACGCGAATGACCTCGGCGCCGAACTCGGCCAGCAGGGTCGCGCAATACGGTCCCGCGATATAGCGCCCGAAATCGAGGACGCGCACGCCTTCCAGAACTCCCCCCATCAATCCCTTCCTTGATGTCTTTTGCCCAGATTACAGGGACTGGTCGCCGCGGCAAGGTGGCGAAGGCGTGATGGCCGCCCTCGATATGCGATCGCCGAATTGTTTCGGCTGACGGAAATTGTGCTCTACTATGGCCCGCCCGTCCCCTCACCCAGAGCACACAGCCATGCCGCAACAATTCGATCGATCCGCAGAAGATCTCGGCAACGCGATTCATTTCGAGCACGTCAACATCCAGGTCCCGGACCAGCGCCTGGCGACACTATTCTACGTCACGGGACTGGGGCTCACCCGCGATCCCTATCTGATGGTGTCCGACACCAACATGTGGATCAACGCCGGACGGAGCCAGTTCCACCTGCCGAGCGGCAGGCCGCAGGTGCTGCGCGGCCATACCGGGCTCGTCATCGAAGGACGCGAGGCACTGCTGGCGCGACTGGCATCGGTCGCGAAGAAACTCGAAGGCACGGCCTTCACCTTCGCCGAGCACAACGACCATGTCGAGGCCGTGTGCCCGTGGGGCAACCGCATGCGCGTTTACGAGCCGGACGCGGTGCGCTTCGGCCGTATCACGCTCGGCATCCCCTATGTCGAGTTCGACGTGCCGATCGGAACGGCGCCTGCGATCAGCACCTTCTATCCGGAGGTGATGGGCATGCCCGCCAGCTTGCGCAATGGCGACGGCGCGGTTGCGGCGGTGAAGACCGGGCGCGACCAGCACCTCTTGTTTCGCGAGACCGACCGGCCGCCGGGCGACCATGACGGGCACCACGTGCAGATGTACATCACCGATTTCTCCGGCCCCTACCGCAAGCTGCTCGCGCGCAATCTGATCTCGCGCGAGGACAACCAGTATCAATATCGCTTCTGCGACATCGTCGACCTCGACAGCGGCAAGCCGCTGTTCACGGTCGAGCACGAGGTGCGCAGCGCGACCCATCCGATGTTCATGCGGCCGATGGTCAATCGCAACCCTGCGGTCAACAACCGCAATTACGCGTACGGGCACGACCAGACGTCGTGGGCAATGGGGCCGGATCAGTACGACTGATACGGAGCGGCCTTACGCTTCGCGGTATTCCAGCAGGATCAGCCCGACCAGGATGAAGGCGACCGGCCAGATCCAGGCCGCCGCACGGCTGACTCGTCCCTCGAGTCGGAGCTCGAGCCAGCGCGCCCAGCCGGCGCCGACGCCGCACAGCGCAAGGGGGGTGTGGCTCATCTCGATGAGCAACTGGTCCTTGATGTTGGCGATCGCATGGGAGTGCGTGAGCAGCAGTGCGCCGCCGAGCGCCGTGGTCAGGGGAAACACCAGGGCCGCCGGCCCGGCCTTGCTGCCGCGCAAGCGCACGCGCCATTCGAACAGGCCGAACACGGCGATCAGCAGCACGAAGATGCGATGCTGCGCCACTTCGGGATCGCGCAGCGACTCGAAGAAGCCGGCTGGGCCGAGCGGCCAGGCCTGCTCGTCGGCGCGGAAGAACAGGAAGGCGGCCATCGCGAGAAAGAGCAGCGGCCAGTGCCGCGCCCAGCGGCCCCAGCGGAAATGCTCGATGAGCGCCAGGAGACCGATCAACACCACGAAGACGCCGGCCCAGTGGTGATTGTACTCCGACCAGGCGATATCCTCTGCGTTGCGCGGCAGGATCGTGCCCTCGCCGGGAACGTAGGCCGCCTGTGCGTTGGCGCGCCCGGCATCAGCAAGCGTGATCCTGGCCTGGAGCTGCGCGACGGTGAGCTTGTCGTAGTCCGGGCTGGCCAGGCGCGGTGGCCATTGCGGCGTGGCGCGCTCGACGATCTCATGCCAGGCGAGGCGATCGTGCGGAAGATCCACGCCGGGCGGCAATGAGGTGAGCGACGCGGCGGCAAGCAGCACGGTGAGTCCGATGCCGATCTCGACCTCGGCGAAACGCTTCAGGCGGAAGATCGGCGTCGTGGGGTCGCGGCGCAGCCGCTCGACGAGGAAGTAGTTGCCCGCGCCAAGCATCAGCAGCATCAGGAGCAGGCCGAGCTTGGCCAGGGTCATGACGCCATAGGCTGTGCCGTAGATCGCAGCAACCGAGCCGATATAGTTCGCCGCCACGACGAGGCCGCCGCAGACGATCGCCGCGACCGCGGCCATCGACATCAACGAATAGCGGCGCGCGATCAGGCGCCAGTCGCCGGCATCCTTGCAGCCGTTCAGCGCGATCAGGAAATAAGGCAGACCGCCGATCCAGACCGCCGCCCCCGCCATGTGGCCGGCGTCGGACAGCAGCAGCGGCCAGCGCACTTCCGGCCGGCTCGCCGCATGCGTGAGCCGGGTCTGCATCGCCAGCGCCAGCATCGACAAGGCAACAAGCGCGGCCGACCGCAGCCGGTGCGCCGGACCGTTGGCCAGGATTGCCATGCCCAATGCGCAGGCCGCGATGACGAGGTCGGCGCGGCCGAAATCGGCACCGACGGCCTCGCTCCAGGGCACCTGGAGCGTCCCGACCAGCGCAGCCGCGTTGAGCGCGAGGGACGCGACGGTGAGGAACGCCCATGCAAAGGCGCTGAACCGCAGGAACGTGCGGCATCTCTCCTCGATCATGAGGCCATAGACCGAGAGCTTCGGCTGCAGCGGCCCCCACAGCAACAACTGAAAGGCAAGCCCGCCAAGCGTGAACGATTGGGCGATCAGGATCAGGCCCCGCAGGACAACCGACAGATAGCCGAAGATGTCGAGGAGCAGGTACACGTCAGTGGATGGTGAACGGAATGTCGCCGCGGGTGATGTGACCGTCGACGCTGAGCACCTGCCAGCGCAGGTGCCATGCCCCGGCCGGCAGCAGCGTCGCATCGGCATTGAGCTCGTCGGCGGGCGCATCGGGCGCCGGCGTCAGGGCGCGCGCCGCACCGTCCGGAGCCAGCAGCGTCAGTTTGGAGCGTGCGCGATCGATCCGGCTGTTGAAGTGCAGGCGGATCGCGACGGTGTCGCCGGATATTGTCGCGCCTGATACCGGCGAGGACGAGACGATGATCGCGTGGGCCCGGGATGCGTTCGGATGAGCAGAAAACCACAGGGCGGATAGAACGAACGCGATTCGGAAGAACGCGCGCATGATGCTCTCTCGCTGTCGACAGCCGTCTGTTTCACCTGCCCTCTTGGCGGGTGATCTGTACCGGAGGCTATGTTGGCGCGAGTTGGCTGTTCGCAAGGGCGCCGGGAATTTTGATCTGGCCACGGATCGCGGAAAGCTGCCGATTGTTGCCGCAACGACACACTGAGGTGCGATCACCCCGGCGCGGCATCCCTGCTCAGCTCGTCAGGATCGACCATGCGCCGCCGGTCGTTGGGAGCCAAGCGGTGATAGAGCACGACCGAGAGCAGCCATGCGATCACGAACAACGTGATTACGGCAAAGCCGACATTGGCGAGCGAGTCGTTGAGGGTCTCAACCAGCGACCACGGCCCGTCCGAGAGGCCGAGCCGATCCGCGATCAGGCCGAGCGCCTCGATGCCGCCGATCAGCAGCGCGACCGCGACGGAGGCGCCGGTGATGGTGAGGTTGTACCAGAGCTTGCGATAGGGATCGACGAAGGCCCAGCGATAGGCGCTCACCATCAGCGCGGAGTCCGCCGTGTCGACCAGCGCCATGCCGGCGGCAAACAGCGCGGGAAAGACCAGCACCTGTGCAAGCGATACGCCGCGCGCGGCTTCGGTGGCGGAGATGCCGAGCAGGCCGATCTCGGTCGCAGTATCGAAGCCGAGCCCGAACAGCAGGCCGAGCGGATACATGTGCCAGGTTCTTGTGACGAGGCGGAACATCGGGCGAAGCAATCGCGCCGTGAAGCCGCGGGCGGCGAGCATCGCCTCGAGCTGCGCGGCGTCATGGATGCCCCGCTCGCGCACCTCGCGCAGGGTCCGCCACAAGCCGGCGAAGATGGCGAGATTGATGGCCGCGATCACTAGCAGGAAGAGCGCCGACACCGAGGTGCCGATCAGGCCGCCGATCTGCTTGAGCAGGCTGTCGCCGCCGAGGCTCACGACGCCGAGCGCGAGCAGCATGGTCGCGACCAGGACCACGGTGGAATGGCCGAGCGCGAAATAGAGACCGGCCCGGCGCGGCGTATCGCCCGCCTGCATCAGCTTGCGCACGACATTGTCGATCGCGGCGATGTGGTCGGCATCGACGGCATGGCGCAGGCCGAACACCCAGGCCAGCAGCGCGGTCGCCATCACGGCCGGCCGGTCGCCGAACGCTGCGAAGGCGAAGGCCCATGCGGCGAGGTTGGCGGCGATCAGCCCACCGAACAGCACGCCGGGCTCGAACGCCCGCCTAGCGACATCACCTGACCGAACCACGCCACCTCCAGTATGATGTTTATACATATCCGTCATACTGGCCGGCAAGAGCCGGGCCATGTTCGTGCGACGCAGCCGGTCACCCCGGAACGCGCACCTCACGTGGGGGTTCGTCATTTCGCCGCAGGGGATGGCTTTGACTCCACGACATCAGACGTCCCAGGCTAGAGTGCACGTAACTTGCATGCCGGTAACGACTTTCTGTGTGAAGGTGGAGGTCATCTGATGAACGAAAACGACATCCGGGGTCTGATCGCGGAGGTGAAGCAAGGCACACTGTCGCGTCGCTCGTTCATCCGGACCATGGCTGCGGTCGGCATCGCAGCGCCGGTCGCAAGCCAGATCCTGCTCTGGAACGACGTGGCGATGGCGGATGCTACGCTCGAATACAAGCCGACCAAGGCCGGCGGCGGCGGCGCGCTCAAGATCCTGCTCTGGCAGGCGCCCACCCTGCTCAATCCTCATTTCGCGCTCGGCACCAAGGACCAGATCGCCTCGCGCATCTTTTTCGAGCCGCTCGCCGGCTGGGACAAGGACGGCAATCTCGTCCCCTGCCTTGCCGCAGAGGTTCCGACCAAGGCGAACGGCGGCCTTGCGGCCGACGGCATGAGCGTGATCTGGAAGCTGAAGCAGAGCGTCAGATGGCATGACGGCAAGCCCTTCACAGCCGACGACGTCATCTTCACCTGGCAATACGCAGCCGATCTCGCAACCGCCGCCTACACCACGGGCTCCTACAAGGACATCAAGGTCGAGAAGATCGACGACCACGCCGTCAAGGTGATCTTCAGGGCGCCGACGCCGTTCTGGGCCGACCCGTTCGTCGGCGGCCAGGTCGGCCAGATCCTGCCGAAGCATCATTTCGGCGATTATATCGGCGCAAAATCACGCGAGGCTCCCGGCAATCTGAAGCCGGTCGGCACCGGCCCATACAAATTCGTCGAGTTCAAGCCGGGCGATTTGATCCGCGCCGAACGCAATCCCGACTATCACATCAAGAACCAGCCGCATTTCGACACGCTCGAGGTCAAGGGCGGCGGCGATGCGGTCTCTGCGGCGCGCGCCGTGCTGCAGACCGGCGAATACGACTTCGCCTGGAACATGCAGGTGGAGGAGGAGGTCCTCAAGCGCATGGAGGCGGGCGGCAAAGGCAAGCTCGACATCACGCCTTCCGGCAACGTCGAGTTCATCATCCTCAACACGACGGACCCCTGGACGGAGGTCGACGGCGAACGTTCGAGCGTCAAGACCAAGCACCCGACGCTGTCCGATCCCGCCGTTCGCCGCGCGATCAATCTCCTGATCGACCGCGATTCGATCCAAAAGTTCATCTACGGGCGCGCCGCCCTCGCAACCGCGAGTTTCGTCAACGCGCCCAAGCAGTTCAAGTCCCCCAAGCTGAAATACGAGTTCGACATCGACAAGGCAAACAAGATCCTCGACGAGGCGGGCTGGAACAGGGGTGCGGATGGCATCCGCGAGAAGGAGGGCAAGAAGCTCAAATACGTGTTCCAGACCTCGACCAATGGCCCGCGGCAGAAGACGCAGGCCATCATCAAGCAGGCCTGCCAGAAGGCCGGCATCGAGATCGAGGTCAAGGCGGTCACCGCATCGGTGTTCTTCTCCTCTGATGTCGGCAACCCCGACACCTATTCGAAATTCTACGCCGACATGGAGATGTACAACACGACGCAGCCGCAGCCCGATCCGGAGCGCTTGCTGAACCAGTGCGTTTCCTGGGAGATCGCCACCAAGGACAACAAATGGCTCGGCCGCAACAATTCGCGCTATTCCGATCCGGAAGCCGACAAGGCCTACAAGGCCGCGCAGAACGAGCTCGACCCGGTCAAACGCGCCGCGCTGCTGATGAAGGTCGACGAAATCTTCTGCGAGGCCCACGTGTTCCTGCCGCTGCTCTCGCGCCACGTCGTCAACGCCGGGGTCAACAGCCTGATGACCGACATCTCGGGCTGGGACACCATCACGTGGAATCTGGCGAGCTGGTATCGGAGTTCGTAGCTCGCAAAGGATCTGGAATGCCTCGAGCCGCGGCCCGCATTTCCCGCTCGGCGGTATCGACGGCATCGCGAAACGCATCCAGCCATTTGCGTCCGCCGGCGTGAACATGACGACGCGCGCACACCGGAGGCGCGGCGGGCCACGCTAACACAACAGGCGGCCTGGCAAGCTCGACCGGCCGATCAGAGGACGCGTATCGACGGCGGGCGCCGTCGATCGAACGCCGCCCGTCATCTCGTGCGGACCGCGTCTTACTGCGAGCGATCCGACGTCCAGCCCTTGTACTCGGCGACGTTATCCCTGGTCACGAGCTTGGACGGCAGGAGTTCGACGGTGGAGGCCGGCTTCTGGCCATTGAGAATGCCGACACCAATCTGCACGGCCCGCCGCGCCATGAAGAATGGGTCCTGCGAAGCCGAGGCCTGGATCTGCGGCGATTGCGGATCTTTCAGCGCGGCCTCGATATCGGGCGCGCCGTCCACCGCGGTGATGACGATGCCCGTGCGGTTCTGCTGACGCGCAGCAAGGTCGGTGCCGATCGCCTGCGGATCGTTGATGGCGAAGATGGCGTCGATCTTGGGGAAGCGGGTCAGATAACCCTGCGCGACGGTCAGGCCGCCCTCGCGCGAGCCCTTGCCGTCCTGGTCACTGGACAGCACCTTGATGCCGGGATTCTTCGAGAAGACGTTCTTGCAGCCGACGACGCGGTCGATCACGGCGGAGACCTGCGGTCCGTTCTCGATGATGACGTCGCCTTTGCCGCCCAGCTTGTCGACGATGTACTGGCAGGAGATCTCGCCGGCCTGCACGTTGTTCGTGGTCACGGTGGCATCGGCGCCTTCGGCCGCGGTGTCGACGGCGACGACGACGATACCAGCCGCCTGCGCCTTCTTGATCGCGGGCCCGATCGCCTTGGGATCGCCGGGGTTCAAGAGGATCAGGTCGACGCCGGCGGCGATGAAATTGTCGATCTGGGTGACCTGCTTGCCAAGGTCGTATTCGAAGCCGACCGCCGTGATCTTCACATTGGGATTGGTCTTCTTCGCCTCGAACTCGGCGCCCTTCGACAGCGCGACGAAGAACGGGTTGCCCATCGATCCCAGCGAGACGCCGATCGACTTGAGCTCCTTGGCGAAGGACGGCGCGGTGGTGAGGGCGAGCGCCATCGCGGCGCCGGCGAACGTGATCGTCTTCAACATGGACTTCCTCCCTGGTCGGTCTTCGTCCCCGGCGCGGCAGACCAGTTGCCGCAACGGAATCTCGCATCAAGGCATCGTCCCTCGGGTGCGCACCGAACCTTCAGGTTCTGGCAGAGCCCTGCAACCGGTACCGGTCCAGCGCCACGGCGCCGATGATCACCAGGCCCTTGATCACATATTGCCAGATGTCGGAGACACCGATGAGGATGAGCCCGTTCGACAGCACGGCAATGATCAGCGCGCCGACCAGCGTGCCCCAGATCGAGCCGATGCCGCCGACGAAGGAGGTGCCGCCGAGGATCACGGCGGTGATCGCATCGAGCTCATAGGACTGACCGAGCTGCAGGCCATTGGCCGCATAGAGCCGCGCCGCCTGCATGGCGCCGCCGAGCCCGGCGAAAAGGCCGGAGACACCGTAGACGAAGATCAGCACCGCCCAGACCTTGATGCCGGCGAGCCGCGCCGCGCTCTCGTTGCCGCCCACCGCGTAGATGTGCACGCCGAGCACGGTCCGGCGCAGCACCAGCCACGAGACGAGGATGACGAGCAGGGCGATCACCGAGAGCCACGGGATCGACGCGACGCCGGGAACGAGCGTCAGCGAGCCGTTGCCGATGAAGGCATAGGGAATGGAGGGATTGAACACGGTGGTGTCGGCGCCGAGCAGTCGCGCCAGGCCGCGCACGGCGGTGAGCGAGCCGAGCGTGACGATGAAGGGCGGCAGTCGGAGCAGGGCAATCAGCGCGCCATTGACGATACCGAAGCCGAGGCCCGTGAGCAGCGCAGCCGGCAGCCACAGCAACCCGAGTTCCGGCATCTTGGAGAGTGTCAACCCGACCATCGCGGAGGCCGCCAGGATCGAGCCGACCGACAGGTCAATGCCGCCGGTGAGGATGACGAAGGTCATGCCTGCGGCTAGCACCGTGTTCACCGCGGCCTGCTGCAGCACGATGCCGAGATTTTGTCCGGTGAAGAAGCGGCCCTCGGACAGCACGTGGAAGCCGATGCAGAGGATCAGCAGCACCGGCAGCATGCCGAGTGCGCTGATCAGCATCCGCATCCGCTGGCGCCTTGTCTCTGCGGCAGCGCCGTTGGTCGTCGTCGGGGCGGGCTTGGCCTCCGAAGCAGCATTGTCAGGCATCGAGATGCTCCATCCCCGTGGCAAGCGCCATGATGTCTTCCTGGTTCAACGGCGCCGTCGCGGTTCGCCTGACCTCGCCGGCGATGTGCCCGCTACGCATGACCACGACGCGGTCGCAGATGCCGATGATCTCGGGCAGATCGGACGAGATGACGAGAATCGCGGTGCCGGCCTTGGCGAGATTGTCGATGATCGAATAGATTTCGGACTTGGCACCGACGTCGACGCCGCGCGTGGGCTCGTCGAGGATCAGCACCTTCGGGGCAATGGCAAGCAGCCGCGACAGCAGCACCTTCTGCTGGTTGCCGCCGGACAGGCCTCCGGCGGGAACGCCGACATTGGCGGCGCGGATGCTGAGGCCTGCGAAGGCCCGGTCGGCGCGCTCACGCGCCTTGTCGCGATCCAGCACCCAGCCGAGCTTCGCATCGCGTCCGAGTACGGCGAGATTGATGTTGTCGAGGCACGACATGTCGAGAAACAGGCCAAGCGCCTTCCTGTCCTCGGTCAGATAGGCGATCCCGGCATCGAGCGCCTCGCCCGGCGTGCGGATCTCGACCGGGCCTCCCTCCAGCTCGAGCCGGCCGGAGGTTTTCGACGCCGCGCCGATGATGAGATGCGCAAGCTCGGTGCGGCCGGCGCCGATCAGGCCGGCAAGCCCGACCACCTCGCCCGCATGCACGGTGAGCGAGCAACCCTTGACGCGCTGGCCGTCGGCCATGTCGATCGCGGCGAGCACGGGATGTCCCCGTCCCGCCTCCGGATCGTGATCCTTCTTGTAGAACGAGGAGACGTCACGCCCGACCATCAGGCGGACGATGGTGTCGGCGCGGATCTCAGGCTTGTCGAGCGAGCCGACCAGCCGGCCGTCGCGCAGCACGGTGACACGGTCGCCAAGCGCGTAGACCTCGTCCATGCGGTGCGAGATGTAGATGATCGCAAGCCCCTCGGCGCGTAGCTGGCGGATCAGCGCGAACAGCCGCTCGCTTTCGGCAGCCGACAACGAGGTGGTCGGCTCATCCATGATCAGGATTTTTGATCGGGCGTGCAGCGCCCGGGCGATCTCGACCAGCTGCCGCTGGCCCATGGACAGGTGCGCCACCAGCGTCGACGGCAGGAAGTCCGCTCCCAGCCGCTTCAGGATCGGCCCGACGCCGTCACGCATCTCGCCGCGGGCCAGCAAGCCTGCGCGCGACATCTCCCGTCCCAAATAGATGTTCTCGGCAACACTGAGATTGGGCGCCAGCGACAGTTCCTGATAGATGATGGAGATGCCGGCGGCGCGACCGCCGAGCGGACCTTCGATCCGAACCGGGTTTCCTTCGATGCGGATCTCGCCGCCGGGATCGGGCCGGTAGGCGCCGGACAGGATCTTCATCAGCGTCGACTTGCCGGCGCCGTTCTCCCCCATCAGGGCATGAATTTCGCCGGCATAGACGGTGAGATCGACGGCACGCAGCGCCTTGATCCCGAAGAAGGTCTTTGACACCCCGCGCATCTCGAGGATCGGATCGTTCATCGTGCCTCCCGGCGCACAATGCGTTTCCTTCCCGCGTCTCGATTATTGTCCGCGCGGTTCACGCATTAAACAAAAGGCCGCAAGCCAGGGCAATACCGAACAGACGGGAATGCAGCTTTAAGGCGAAACTAATGGCGCGGCCGATACAGTTCACGCCAGGCCGGAAGCCGCTCGGCATAGGCATCGACCAGCCGAGCGTCGGGTTCAAACGTCTCCACGCGCCGAGGCCGCGTGCACACGGCCGCGATCGCCTCACCCGTGACAGCAAGCCGCCCCAATCTTGCCGCACCGAACGCCGCGCCGGTCTCGCCTCCGGCGAAACGATGGCTCGGAATATTCAATACATTGGCCAGCACCGCAAGCCAGAATGAAGACCTTGAACCGCCGCCAATGACATCGGCTTCCGCAATCGGAATGCCGGCATCCGCGAGCGCGTCGCGGCAATCGGCGAGCGCGAACGCAACGCCCTCGAGCACCGCCTGCACGATCGCACCGCGATCGGTGCCGTGGCTCAAACCATCGAGAATGCCGCGTATGGCGGGATCATCGTGGGGCGTCCGCTCGCCCGCGAGATACGGCAGGAAGCTCACCGGCGACGGCGCCAGCGGGCGAGCTCCAAGCGGCGCCAGCAACTCGGCCTCGGTGACGCCGAACAGTCGCGCGGCCCAGGCGAGGCAGGAGGCGGCCGAGAGGATCGCGCCGGCCTGAATCCACATGCCGGGAACGGCGTGACAAAACGTGTGCACGACGCGACCGGGATTGGCGGCTATTCTGTTGGTCGGCGCCAGCAAGGCACCCGAGGTGCCCAGCGACACGAATGCGGTTCCCGGCTCGATCGCGCCGATGCCGACGGCGCCGGCCGGATTGTCGCCGGCCCCGCCCGCGATGATCGGCGGTCTGGCCATGCCCCAACGCCGCGCGAGTTCGCTGCGCAGCGTCGTTGCCGGCGCGCATCCTTCGACCAGACGCGGCATGTGATCGCGCGACAGACCGGTCGCCGCCAGGGCCGCGTCCGACCAGTCCCGGCGCGCGGCGTCGAGCCACAGCGATCCCGATGCGTCCGAGACATCTTCGATGGCCTCGCCTGACAGCACCAGGCGCAAATAGGCTTTTGGCAGCAGGACGAGTTTCGTCGCCGCAAAGATGTCAGGCTCGTGCGTCGCGATCCAGAGCAGTTTTGGCGCGGTGAATCCAGCCATCGCCTTGTTGCCAGTCGTCGCGCGCAGGGCGGGCCAGCGCTGCTCCAGGATACGGCACTCGGCGGCAGAGCGGCCGTCGTTCCAGAGGATGCAGGGCCGCAAGGGTCTCGAGCTCGCATCGAGCAGAGTGGCGCCATGCATCTGGCCGGACAGTCCGATGCCTACGACCGCCGCCAGCTCTTTTCCATGCGACGCCTTGAGGGCGTCCAGCGTGGCAAAGGTCGCATCGATCCACTGCGCGGGGTCCTGCTCGGAATAGCCCGATTGCGGCGAGGCGGTCGCGAGCGGCCGACTCTCGCTTGCAATCACACGCTGGGCATCGTCGACGAGAACGGTCTTGACCGCCGAGGTGCCGAGATCGACTCCGACATACATGAATGCGCCCCGCTCACTTGGCCGCGTCGATCCATATCCCCGGCTCCGAATGCTCGCGGATGTGGGTGACGAGGAAATCGGAAAAGACCCTGATCTTGGCGGGCAGCCGAACGCGGTTCTGGTAGGCGATGTTCATGGTGAGCAGCGGCAGCTCCCAGCCCCTCAGGACGGGCACCAGCCGGCCGGCCGCGATGTCGCTCTGCACAATGTAGAGCGGCTGGATCAGGATGCCGAGCCCCGCGCGCGCCGCGCCGCAGATGATCTGGCCGTCATTGCTGTCGAGCGTGGGCGCGATCCGGACGGTCTGCGTCGTGTTGCCCTTGCTTAGCCGCAGCGAATAGGGATCGTTGGCAAGGTTGTAGATCAGCATGTTGTGGCGGGCGAGATCGGCAGGGTGCTCCGGCAGGCCGTGCTTCTCCAGATATGAGGGGGCAGCCGCGAGAACACGGTGCATCTGGCCGATGCGGCGCACGACGATGTTGGAATCCGGCTCGTGCTCGCGCGTGCGGATCGCGACGTCGATGCCGGCTTCGATGAAGTCCAGATAGCGGTTCGCACTGATGATCTGCACGCCGAGATCAGGATAGAGCGCGCGGAAGGCGGGCAGCATCGGCGCGAGATAGATCATCGCGAAGGAGAGCGAGCTCGTCACGCGCAGCATGCCCTTCGGCGACAAGGCGCGATCGGAGACGGCGTCTTCTGCCTCGGCGAGCTCGTTCAGCAGCGTGCTGCAGCGCTGCAAAAGCTCCTGCCCTGCCTCGGTCAGCCATTGTCGGCGCGTGTTGCGCTCGATCAGCCGCACCGCAAGGCGCTCCTCCAGCGCACTGAGATGGCGGCTGGCGGCCGCGTTCGACATCCGCAGCATTTCGGCGGCCTTGGACAGGCTGCCGAGCTCGGCTGTTTTGGAGAAGACTTCGAGTTGGAGCAGCCGGTCCATTTTTTCGAAAACAGGAAAAGAGACTTACAAATTTTGACCTTTATTTCCGATTTCTGCAAGGCAAAATGGCTTCAACAAAGCACAATGCAGGCGAGGAAATCAGGAAATGTCGGGCCCGATCAGGCACATCGTGATGTGGCGGCTGCGCGGGGAGACCCCAGAGGAGCGGTCCGCCGCCCGGATCAAGGTCAAGTCCCTGTTCGAGGGCCTCAAGGGCCGGATCGACGGCCTCACCCATATCGAGGTCGGCATGGACGTCAGCGCTGTCGACTACGCCTGCGACGTGGTTCTGTTCTCCGAGTTCACCGACCAGGCGGCGCTCAGCGCCTATGCCAATCACCCTGAACATTTGCGCGTGCGCGAGGCGCTTGGCGACTTGCGGATCGGACGCTTCCAGGTCGATTATCCCATCAAAGAGACCGGCGCATGATCGGTTCGTTCACCTTTGAAAACCTGCCGTGCCGCGTCGTGTTCGGCAGCGGAACGCTGGCCAGCGCCAAGGCCGAGGTCGAGCGGCTCGGCGGCAAGCGCGCGCTGGTGCTGACGACGCCGCAGCAGGAGGCTCAAGGCAAGAGCCTGGGGGCGGCGCTCGGCCCGCTCTACGCCGGCATCTTTCCCGGCGCCACCATGCATACCCCGGTCGAGGTCACGGAGCGCGCGCTCGCCGCGATGAAGGCGTGCGAGGCCGACTGTGTCGTCTCGCTCGGCGGCGGCTCGACCACCGGTCTCGGCAAGGCGCTCGCGCTGCGCACCGGCATCAACCAGCTCTGCATTCCCACCACCTATGCCGGCTCGGAGATGACGCCGATCGTCGGCCAGACCGAGAACGGCCTGAAGACCACGGTGCGCGACGCGGCGATCCTGCCGGAGACCGTGATCTACGATGTCGACCTCACCCTGACGCTGCCGGCAAGCCTGGCTGCGACATCGGGCATCAATGCGATCGCGCATGCCGTGGAGGCGCTTTACGCGCGCGATTTCAATCCCGTGACGTCGCTGATGGCGGAAGAAGGCATCCGCGCGCTGGCGCGTGCCCTGCCCGCCATCGCCGCCAAAAGCGACGACCGCGAGGCCCGCACCGAGGCGCTCTATGGCGCCTGGCTGTGCGGCGTCTGCCTCGGCACCGTCGGCATGGCGCTGCATCACAAGCTCTGCCATACGCTCGGCGGCACTTTTGATCTGCCGCACGCCGAGACGCACACGATCGTGCTGCCGCATGCGCTGGCCTACAACGCGCCGGCTGTCCCCGATGCGATGTCGCGTATCTCCCGCGCAACCGGTGCGGCCGATGCTTCGCAAGGACTTTATGATCTCGCCAGGCGGCTGGGTGCAAAGCTGGCGCTGCGCGATGTCGGCATGCCCGAAAGCGGCATCGACAAGGCGGCCGATCTTGCCGTCACCGACGCCTACTGGAATCCGCGCCCGCTGGAGCGCGACGCCATCCGCGACCTGATCGCACGCGCCTGGGCCGGCCAGCCGCCGGGCGCGGTCAAAACAGCGGCTTGAAACGATGCGGCGCACGCTGATCAAATCGGCCACCGTCATCAGCATGGATGACGCGATCGGCGACCTCGGCACCGGCGACGTGCTGGTCGAGGGCAGCCGCATCGCCGGCTTGGGGCCATCGATCGACGTTGCGGCCCACACCGAGATCGTCGACGGCAGGGGCCGCATCGTCATCCCCGGCCTGATCAATGCGCATATGCACACCTGGCAGACCGGCTTGCGCGGCTTTGCCGCGAACTGGACGCTGCTGGAATATTTCCGCCGCATGCATGCCGGGCTCGCGACGGCGTTCCGGCCCGACGACATCCATATCGCGACGCTGGTCGGCGCATTGAACCAGATCAACCACGGCGTCACCACGCTGGTCGACTGGTGTCACAACAATCCGACGCCTGCACACACTGACGCCGCCGTCCGCGGCCTGATCGAGAGCGGCATCCGCGCTGCGTTCTTCCATGGCTCGCCCAAACCGGAGCCGAAGCCGGGTGAGCCGCATTTCTCGGAAGTGCCGCATCCGCGCCGCGAGGTCGAGCGGCTTTTGGCTGGCCCCCTCGCCGACCGCGAGGGCCTCGTCACGCTCGGGCTCGCCATTCTCGGCCCGCATTATTCGAGCCTCGACGTCGCCATGCACGATTTCCGCCTGGCGCGGGAACTCAACCTGATTGCATCGATGCATCAGGGCGGCGGTCCGGCCAAGACGCCGGGCGGCTGGGAGAAGCTGATCGAGGCCGGCCTCGTCGGCCCCGGCATCAACATCGTGCATGGCAATGACCTGCCTGACGATCTGCTCGATCGTCTCATCGATCTCGGCGTGTCCTTCTCAGTGACGCCCGAGAACGAGATGATCCAGGGCCACGGCTTTCCGATCACCGGGCGCCTCTTGGAGCGTGGGGTGCGGCCGACCATCGGCATTGACCTCGAATCCGTGCTGGCCGGCGACCTTTTCTCCGCCGCCCGCGTTGCGCTGTCGATGCAGCGAGCGCTCGACAATGCGGAGGCGCGCAAAGTGAGCGGCACCATTCCGGCGACGACCACGATCCCCGTGCGCGAGGCGCTGCGCTGGATCACGACCGAAGGCGCCCGCATGCTCGGCCGCGAGCATCAAATTGGTTCGCTGACGCCGGGCAAGCTCGCCGACCTCGTCATCATCAACGCCTCCGATCTCGATCTCTGTCCGGTGCACGATCCCGTCGCGACCGTGGTGATGCAGACGAGTCTCGCCAATATCGAGTCCGTCATGATCGGCGGCGCCTGGAAGAAACGGAACGGCCGGCTGCTCGTCGAGGGGCTGGAGGCGAAGAAGGAACTGCTGGCGCAATCCGGCCAGCGACTCGTTCAGGACATCGAACGACAGGGACGCGCCGCCTGAAGGCCAACGGACAAAAACAAATGACAGATGCTTCGAAGACTGTTGCTTTCATCGGGATCGGCAAGATGGGTCTGCCGATGTCCTTGCTCATTGCCAAGGCCGGCTACGCCGTCACCGCGTTCGACCAGAGCCCCACGCGCATCACCGAGGCACGCACGCAAGGCATTGCGATCGCAACCTCGCCCACTGATGCCGTGAGCGGCAAGGCCGCCGTCATCACCTCTCTGCCCGACGACGCCGCGCTGCGCGGCGCATTGCTCGGCCCCACAGGCCTTATTGCGGCGATGGCTGCTGGATCTGTCTTGATCGAAACCAGCACCGTGAGCGTCGAGGCCTCGACCGAAGTTGCGGCCGCCGCGCAGGCGCGCGGCGTTGCCTATCTTCGCTCGCCGGTCTCCGGCAATGCCAGCATCGTTCATACCGGCGCGCTGACCTGCTTCGTCTCGGGGCCGAAGGACGCCTTCGAAAGCGCAAGGCCGCTAATCGCCGCCTTCACCCGCGCCCAGACCTATCTCGGCCCCGCCGAGGAAGCGCGCTACGCAAAGCTCTCGGTCAACCTGATGATCGCGGTGTCGGCAGCGATGATGGCGGAGAGCCTGGCGCTCGCGCGCAAGGGCGGCATTGCCTGGGAGGACATCCTGAAGGTGCTCGACGACAGCGCGGTTGCCTCGCCGATGGTGAAGTACAAGACCGCGCCGCTGCGCACCCGCGATTTCGAGTCGACCTTTTCCTGCAAGCAGATGGCCAAGGACCTCGACCTGATCCTGGGTGCCGGCCACGCGGTCGGCGTGCCGCTGCAGCTCGCCGCACAGGTGCGCGAGACCTATGGCGCGCTGGTCGCGCAGGGCGACGGCGACACCGACTTCATCGCCACCGTCAAGCATCTGGAACGGTTGTCGGGCCTCGGCGAGCCGAAGCCGTGATCAACGGAGACACTCATGCGTAACTTCAACGAGAACACGATCACGGACGCGGTGCTGGAGCGGATCGCGGGCGCGACCGATCCACGCATCAAGCAGGTCAGCGAGGCGCTGGTTCGGCACTTGCACGCCTTCGTCCGCGAAGTGCGCCCGACCCAGAAGGAATGGGAATATGGCATCGACTTCCTGACCCGCACCGGGCACATGTGCGACGACAAGCGCCAGGAGTTCATCCTGCTGTCCGACACGCTCGGCGTCTCCATGCTGGTCGACGCGATCAACCATCCGGTGCCGGAGGGCGCGACCGAGACGACCGTGCTCGGCCCGTTCTTCGTCCAGGCCGCGCCGGAGAAGGATAGCGGCGCCGATATCTCCGGTCCGATGGAAGGCGATCCGATGCTGGTCACCGGCTCGGTCTCGAGCGTCGACGGCAAGCCGCTCGTGGGCGCGACCGTCGATGTCTGGCATTCCGACGACCACGGCTATTACGACGTGCAGCAGCTCGACGACATTGGCGATCTAGCGATGCGCGCGCGCTTCCACACCGACGCCAACGGCCGCTTCCATTTCTGGTCGATCAAGCCGGCCGCCTACCCGATCCCGCATGACGGGCCGGTCGGCGAGATGCTGGAGGCGCAGGGCCGCCACCCGTGGCGGCCGGCGCATGTGCATTTCCTGATCTCGGCGCCCGGCTTCGAGCAGCTCGTCACGCACGTGTTCGTTGCCGGCGATCAGTATCTCGATAGTGACGTGGTGTTCGGGGTCAAGGACAGCCTGGTCCGCGAATTCGTCCGTCAGCCGGCCGGCCGTGCGCCGGATGGTCGCATGGTGGACAGTGACTATTTTCATCTCAACTATGATTTCGGCTTGAAGCAGGTTGCGAGCGCCGCGAGAGCCGCCTAAGCCGAACGACAACGCAGCGGACCGGCAAGAGTTCGCGATCGGGGCAGACAGGGAGCAAGGATGGGACCGCGGGTCAGCACGAGCATATTGGCCGATCGCCTCACCGGCATGATCGGCCCGCGCGCAAGCGTTGCGCGCGGCGTGCTCGATCAGCATGGGCAGAGCGAGTCGCATTATCGGACCTTGCCGCCCGACATCGTCGTCTTCCCTGAAACCACGCAGGAGGTCGCCGAGATCGTGAAGCTGTGTGCAAGCGCGGGCATGCCGATCGTCCCGTTCGGCGCCGGAACCTCGCTCGAAGGTAATGCGGCCGCGATCGAAGGCGGCGTCTGCTTCGACTTCGCGCGCATGAACAAGGTGCTCAGCGTGCACGACAGCGACATGGACGTCGTCGTGCAGCCCGGCATCACCCGCAAGCAACTCAATGCCGAGCTGCGCAATACCGGCCTGTTCTTCCCGATCGATCCCGGCGCCGACGCCTCGATTGGCGGCATGACGTCGACCAGGGCCTCCGGCACCATGGCCGTGCGCTACGGCACCATGAAGGACAATGTCATGGCGCTGGAGGTGGTGCTGGCGGACGGCCGCGTGATCCGAACCGCGAAGCGCGCACGGAAGTCGGCCGCCGGTTATGACCTGACACGCCTGTTCGTCGGTGCGGAAGGCACGCTCGGTGTCATCACCGAGATCACGCTGAAGGTGCATCCCGTGCCGCAGGCGATCTCGGCCGCGGTTTGCAGCTTCGACACGCTGCACGATGCCGTCGACACCGCGATCTCCGTGATCCAGTCCGCGATCCCGGTGGCTCGCGTCGAGCTGCTCGACGACGTCATGATGCGCGGCATCAACGCCTACGCCAGGCTTGGCTACCGCGAGGCACCCACTCTGTTCTTTGAGTTCCATGGCTCGGAAACCTCCGTCGCAGAGCAGGCCGAGGCCGCGCAGGCGATTGCCGCCGATCATGGCGGCCATGGCTTTGCCTGGGCGAAGGCACAGGAAGACCGCAGCCGGCTCTGGCACGCCCGCGACAACACGCTCTATGCCGGCCTCGGCCTGCGGCCCGGCGCGCGCGCCGTCATCACCGACGTCTGCGTGCCGATCTCGCGGCTCGCGGAATGCCTGATCGAGACGCGGCGCGATGCGGACGAGCACGGCTTCACCGCGCCGATCGTGGGTCATGTCGGTGACGGCAACTTTCATATGCTGATCCTGATCGACCCGGCAAAGCCCGAGGAGGCGGACGGCGCCAAGATGCTTCAGGCCCGCATGGTCGCCCGTGCCATCGCCATGGACGGCACCTGCACCGGCGAGCACGGCATCGGGCTCGGCAAGATCGATTATCTCACCGATGAGCTCGGCGAGGCCGTGGACGTGATGCGATCGATCAAGACGGCGCTCGATCCGAACGGCCTCATGAATCCGGGAAAGATCTTTTCTGGCGGAGCCAAGACATGAGTGAGATGGCATGAGCGACGCGCTCCCGATCGAGGTCACCTCGCCCACCCCGCTGCTGGAGCTGCGCGGCATCAGCAAGGAGTTTCCCGGCGTCAAGGCGCTGGATGACGTGTCCTTTGCCGTCTACCCCGGCGAAGTCCACATGCTGCTGGGTGAGAACGGCGCCGGCAAGTCGAGCCTGATGAAAGTGCTGTGCGGCGCCTATCGCTCCGATGCCGGGGAGTTCTATCACAACGGCGAGAAGGTCGCGATCTCATCCACCGCCGATGCGCAGAAGCTCGGCATTGCCGTGATCTTCCAGGAATTCTCGTTGGTCCCCTACCTCGACATCGCCCAGAACATCTTCCTCGGCCGCGAGCCGAAGGGCCGCATCCCCGGCACCATCGACCGCCGCAAAATATTGGCCGATGCGAAGCGCGTGCTCGACACGATCGGCTTCGACATCGATCCCTCCACCACCGTCGAAAAGTTAGGGGTAGCGCAGCAGCAGATGGTCGAGATCGCGAAGGCCATCAGCCAGAACGCCCGCATCCTCGTCATGGACGAGCCGACCGCCGCGCTGTCCGACCGCGAGACCGAGCTGCTGTTCGCACTGATCGCGCGGCTGAAGGCCGATGGGGTCTCCATCGTCTACATCTCGCACCGGATGGCCGAGGTGTTCGCGCTCGGCGACCGCATCACCGTGCTGCGCGATGGCCGCCGCATCGACGGCGTCCGGCCCGCCGACGTCACGCCGGACCAGCTCGTGCGCATGATGGTCGGCCGCAATGTCGACATGACCTATCCGCGCAACTTTGCCGACAAGCCAGGCGAGCTGCTGCTGGAGGTCAAGGGCCTCTCCGCTCCCACCGGCATCTCGGACATCAACATCGAGGTGCGCCGTGGCGAGATCGTCGGCCTGTGCGGCCTGGTCGGCTCGGGCCGCAGCGAGGTCGCGCGCGCCATCTTCGGCGCCGATCCCGTGACCTCGGGCGAGATCATCTTCGACGGCAAGAGCATTTCCGGCGAGCCGGATCTCGCCGCCCGCCGCGGTATCGCGCTGATCCCGGAGAGCCGCAAGAGCGAAGGCCTCGCGCTGCTCCGGTCGGTTGGCGATAATCTGGTCGTATCCGCACTCAAGAAGCTTTTTCCGAGCGGCCTGTTCGATCAGCGCACTGCACAACGCACCTCCGATGGCTTGATCCGTCAGCTCCGCATCGCAACGCCGAGCGCGCGACAGACCGTCGGCCTGCTCTCGGGCGGCAACCAGCAGAAGGTTGTGATCGGAAAATGGCTGGCAGCCGGCTCAAAACTCTTCATTTTCGACGAGCCGACACGGGGCATCGACATCGGTGCCAAGTCCGAGATTTTTGCGCTGATCGACCGGTTGGTCGCGGAAGGCGCGGCGGCACTGATGATCTCGTCCGAGCAGGTCGAGATCTGCCATGTCTGCGACCGCGCCTATGTGATGCGCGAGGGCCGCATCGCCGGGCACCTGACACGCAACGAATTGACCGAGGAGAACATCGTGCGACTGGGGATGCATCATGCGTGAAGCCGCGGTCGTTTCACAACCCAATCCACTGCAGCGCATTCCCGGCGTTGCCATCGTGCTGGTGCTGCTGATTGCGCTGTTCAGCGCCATCGCGCCCGGTTTCCTGTCGGTCGCCAACCTCTCCAACGTGCTGGTGCAGTCGACCATCCTGACCATGCTCGCGCTGCCGATGACCCTGATCATCATGACCGAAGGTCTCGATTTGTCGATGGGCGCGGTGCTGACGCTGACCTCGCTCTGCGTTGCCATCGTCTCGCTCGCGACCAAGTCGATGCTGCTCGGCCTTGGCGCCGGCCTCCTCGTCGGCGCCGCGTTCGGCGTCGCCAACGGCTGGCTCGTTGCGATTCTCGGCATCCCGCCCTTCGTCGCGACGCTCGGCACGCTCGGCATGGCGCAGGGCCTGTCGCTGATCGTCAGCGACGGCCAGAGCGTGGTCGGCATTCCCCACAGCGTGCGCGACATCTATTCGGCGACGCTGCTCGGCGTGCCCGTGCCGATCGTGATGGCGCTCGTGACTTATGCGGCGTTCCACGGCCTGCTCTATCACACCCGCTTCGGCACCTACATTTTCGCACTCGGGGGTAACCGCGAGGCGCTGCGCTACGCCGGTCTCTCGCCGAACCGGCTGCTGATCGCGGTCTATGCGCTCGGCGGCGCCATGGCCGGCATCGCCGGCCTGCTGATGACTGCGCGAATGAATTCCGGCCATCCGACCGCCGGCCTTGGCCTGGAATTCGATGCCATCGCCGCCGTTGCGGTCGGCGGCACCTCGTTCGAGCGCGGCAATGGCTGGCTGCTCGGCACGCTTCTCGGCGTTCTCTCCGTCGGCGTGCTGCGCAACGGGCTGAACCTGATCTCGCTGCCGTCCTCGGTGCAGGTCGCAAGCGTCGGCGTCCTCGTCATCGTTGCCCTGTTCCTCGACGGTCTCAGGAGCCGCGCATGACCGACATCAGCAAAGAGGCGATGATGCCGCCCCGCTCGTTCCTGTCGCAGGATGCGATCCAGCTGTTCTATCGCCTGCTCGCGGCGCTCTTGATCTGTGCGGTGCTCGCCGTGCTCAGCGATTCCTTCCTCAGCCTCGGCAACATCCTCAATGTGCTGAGGCAGGCGAGCCTGACCTTCTTCATCGCCTCCGGCCTGACGCTGGTGGTGCTGACTGCCGGCCTCGATCTCTCCGTCGGCGCCAACGTCGCGCTGTCGGCCTGCATCGCCGGCACCGTGATCCACAAGACCGGCTCGCCGGCACTCGGCATCCTCACCGGGCTCGCCTGCGGCGGCATCGTCGGACTTCTCAACGGCATCATGGTCACCGCGCTGCGCATCCCCTCCTTCATCGCCACCTATGGCATGCTCTGGGTGCTGAACGGCCTCACCTACTGGTACATGGCGGGCGAGACCCTGCACGGTTTCCCCACAGGCTTCCGCCAGATCGGAAGCGGCTATCTGTTCGGCCTGCCGATCCCGGTCTATCTGCTGCTGGTGTTCCTCGGGATCGGGACGCTGTTCGCGCAACGGACGATCTGGGGCCAGGAGATCTATGCGATCGGCGCCAATCCGGTTGCGGCCCGTCTCTCCGGCATTCCGGTCGCGCGCCGCCTGCTGCTGGTCTACGCGGTCTCCGGCACCATGGCGGGGCTCGCCTCGATCATCTTCCTGTCGCGGCTCAATTCGGCCGAGGCCGACATCGGCGAAAGCCTGACGCTGCCCGCGATCGCGGCCGTGCTGATCGGCGGCACCTCGCTGTTCGGCGGCGTCGGTACCGTGTTCGGCACCTTCATCGGCGCGCTGATCCTGACGCTGGTGCTCAACGGCATGAACCTCTTGTCGGTCAGCGCCAATTGGCAACCGCTGGTGACAGGCATCATCGTCATTCTCGCGGTCTGGCTCGACATGAAGACCCGCCGCCGCGCACAATGAGTTCTTGAAATCCAACAAGCAAAATCAGGGATGGAGGCAATATGAAATCGAGACTGGACTATCTGGCGCTACCGCTGCTGATGGCGGCTGCATTCACCACCGAGGTGCGCGCTGACGGCGAAACCATCGCGGTCTTCACGAAGAACCAGACCAACCCGTTCTTCCAGACGGTGCGGGTCGGCGCCGACAACATGGCGAAGTCGCTGAATGCGAAGACGCTGCAATACATTCCGACGAAGCCGGACTCGATTCCCGAGCAGCTCAGCCAGATCGAGGACGTCGTGGTGAAGAAGCCGAGCGCGATCGTGTTCACGCCGGTCGACTACAAGGCGATGGTGCCCGGCGTCGAGAAGATCAACGAGGCCAAGATCCCGGTCGTCAACATCACCGACCGCTCCGCCGGCGGGAAATTCCTCTCCTTCGTCGGCGCCGACGATTACAGCCTCGGGCTCGAGACCGCGCGCTTCCTGCTGAAGACGCTCGGCGGCAAGGGCAACATCGTCATCATCGAGGGCGTCAAGGGCTCGCTGACCAATGTCGATCGCGTACGCGGGTTCAATGACGCGCTGAAGGAAGCTCCCGGCGCCAAGCTGCTGGCTTCGCAGCCCGGCAACTATCAGCGGCTCCAGGCACTTCAGGTGATGGAGAACCTGATGCAGTCGAATTCGCAGATCGACGGCGTGTTAGCGGCAAATGACGCCATGGCGATCGGCGCGATCGAGGCGCTCGACGGCGCCAACCGCAAGGCACAGGTGATCGGCATCAACGGCACCAAGGAGGCGATCGACGCGATCAAGTCCGGCAAGCTGCTCGCCAGCGGCGACTACAACGGATTTGCTCAAGGCTGCCTCGGCACCATGATGGCCGTGCGCGCCTTGCGCAATCAACCCGTCATCGGTGAGCTCGTGCTGAAGCCGACCGTCATCACCAAGGACAATTTTGGGCCGTTCGACGTCCCGCTGGAGCAGCGGACCTGCCCGACCTTCGAGGAAGCCGGCAAGCTCGGCGCCAAGTAGATCAACAGGTCACGACAAATCCGGACGGCCGCCCCTCGCGGCCGTTCCAAGAGCCAAAGCAAGAAGATGGAGACACCATGCTGTTCGCCATTCACGCCCTCGACCGCACCGGCGCGTTGCAAACCCGGCTCGCCAATTACGAGGCCCACAAGGCCTTCCTGAGCGATACCTCGCGTTTCGGCATCAAGATCGTGATGTCGGGGCCACTCGTCTCCGACGACGGCGCGACCATGATCGGCAGCCTGTTCCTGGTCGAGGCCCCCACGCGTGCGGAAGTCCAGGCCTTTAACCGCGCCGATCCCTTCGCAGCCGCCGGCATCTGGGAGACGGTCACGATCAGCGGGTTCCTCCGGCGACAAGGATAGACTGCCAGCTGTGCCATGGATGAACGGACGCGGGCCCGGGCTGGCGGTCCGCATCCCCTTGCACGATCCGCGGCCTTTGTCCGTGGCCCGAGGTCCTGTATAATGCGCGCGAGGAGGATCCCGATGAAGGCTTTCATCCTTGCCTGTATTGCGACGATCGTCATCGCGATGGCTGGAGTTGCCGTGCTCGACAGCGTACAGCTCCCCGTTGCAGAGGCCTTCTCGACGACGGGCGTCCGGCTGTAAAGCGCGATGAGATTTGGATGAATCGTCGTCGTGCTTTGGGTCATGATCTTTCCGGAAGAGCGCTTCGCACTTTTCCGGATCATGCTTCAGGCAATACTCCCATCAGCTCTATTCGGCTGCGGACGCAGCATGGCGAGGCTGCGGCTGAGAATCGTTCGGGCCGGTCCGTCCCAACTCCTGGTCGAGCCACAGGCTATGGTGCTCGCGCGCCCAGTTGACGTCCACCTCGCCTGACCCCATCGCCTCGAAGGCACCTTCCATCCCGATCGTGCCGATGTAGATGTGGGCGAGCATCGCGGCGATGAACAGCACGGCCACGACGGAGTGAACGATCTGGGCCATCTGCATGCCCTCGATCCCCGTCAGGTAGAACGGGAACATCAGCACGTAGCCCGTTGCCGCCACGAGGCCCCCGCCGATCACGACGATCCAGTAGATCCCCTTTTGACCCGCGTTGAAACGGCGAGCCGGCGGATGATCGTGACCGATCAGGCCGCCTCCGCGCTTGATCCACTCGAGATCGAGCTTGCTTGGGATGTTGCCGGCGATCCACATCAGAAAGATCAGCACGACGCCAATCGTGAAGGGAAAGCTCAGGTAATTGTGCGCGAATTTCGCCCATTGCGACCATTCCGAGAAGGCCTCAAATCCAATCAGCGGAAGCAGCAGCGGCCGGCCGAACGTGACGTTCAATCCCGAGATCGCCAGGATGACGAAGCAGGTCGCGGTCATCCAGTGCACGAAACGCTCGAAGGTGTTGAACCGCACGATGGTGCGGCCGGATCGCCCGCTTTCGAGTCGGACCATGCCGCGCGTCAAATAGAAGATGACCAGCACCGCCAGCATGCCGAGTATAGCGACGCCGCCGATCCACCGCAGCGCAACGTTGCGGAATTCACGCCATTCGCGGCCGGCAGGTTGCATCAGCACGCCGGAGCGCTGGTCGGGGATGCTGACGCGTCCCTGGATCCGGTCCATCTCCTGCAGCAACTTCTGCTCATTGACGGAGCTCGCCGTCGGATTGATCTGCTGGGCCGGCGACGCTACCGGAGCTGCCATGACCAACAGAAGCAACGCCCACGCGCCGATGGCTGGTCGAATGAACCTTGCAAATGAGGACATCTGCTCCTCCCGGCATTGTGTCCCGGCGCGCGGCGCCTTCAGGATTCGATTGTCTCGCGATAGGCAGTCTTCCAGCCCCATGCGCCCGAGCCATAGCCGCGCTTCAACACGCGCTCCTTGTAGATCTGGGCGATGATCTCGCCGTCGCCGGCAAGCAGCGACTTGGTCGAGCACATCTCGGCACACAGCGGCAGCTTGCCCTCGGCGAGGCGGTTCGCGCCGTATTTTTCGTATTCCTCCTTGCTGCCGTCGGCCTCGGGACCGCCGGCGCAGTAGGTACATTTGTCCATTTTTCCGCGCGAGCCGAAATTGCCTACCTTCGGATATTGCGGCGCGCCGAACGGACAAGCGTAGAAGCAATAACCGCAGCCGATGCAGAGATCCTTGGAGTGCAGGACCACGCCATCGGCGGTGGTATAGAAACAGTTCACCGGGCACACTGCCGCGCACGGCGCATCCGTGCAGTGCATGCAGGCCATCGAGACCGATCGTTCGCCCGGCTTGCCATCGGCGATGGTGACGACCCTGCGGCGGTTGATGCCCCAGGGGACCTCGTGCTCGTTCTTGCACGCCGTGACGCAGGCGTTGCACTCGATGCAACGGTCGGCGTCGCAGAGAAACTTCATACGTGCCATCGTCGTTGCTCCTTATGCCGCCGCGATCTGGCAGAGAGTGACCTTGGTTTCCTGCATGTTCGTCGCGGGATCGTATCCGTAGGTGGTGATCGTGTTCGCGCTTTCGCCGAGCACGATCGGGTCGGTGCCTTTCGGGTAGTTGCCGCGGAGGTCCTTGCCCCCTAGCCAGCCGCCGAAGTGGAAGGGCATCCAGGCAACTCCCTTGCCGACGCGCTCGGTGACGAGCGCCTTCATCCTTGCCCGGGAATTGCTCTCGGCGCCCGTGACCCAGACCCAGCCGCCATCCTTGACACCGCGCTCGGCGGCGTCGGCAGGGTTGATCTCGATGAACATGTCCTGCTGCAATTCGGCGAGCCACGGGTTGGTCCGGGTCTCCTCGCCGCCGCCCTCATATTCCACCAGGCGGCCGGACGACAGGATGAGCGGGAACTGCTTTGCGATTCCCTTCTCGACCGCCGCCTTCTGTACGGAGAAGCCGATATTGGGCATCCGGAATTGCTTGGCATCGGGCAGCGTCGGGTATTTGGCAACGAGATCGACGCGCGGCGTGTAGATCGGCTCGCGGTGAACCGGGATGGGATCGGGCAGGCCGAACGCATGCATGCGCGCCTTGCCGTTGCCATAGGGAACGCAGCCATGCGCCAGCGCGACGCGCTGGATGCCGCCCGACAGGTCGAGCGCCCACGACACCGCGTCAGGCGTGGCGGGGTTGACCTTGTTGATCACGGCCATTTCCGCTTCGGTCAGCTCGGAGTCCCAGCCGAGCTTCTTCAGGCTCGCGAGCGTGAATTCCGGATAGCCGTCCTGGATGCCCGACCCCAGCGAGTACGAGCCATCCGCGAGCAGGCTCACCTTGCGCGTCGTGCCGTCCGGCAACTTTTCCTCGCGCTCGATGCCGAACCGCGGCCGGAACGTGCCGCCACCATCCATCACGTGCAGATTGGTATTGTAGAGCAGCGGCGTGCCGGGATGCTTGACCTCCGGCGATCCCCAGCACGGCCAGGGCAGGCCGTAATAGTCGCCGCCGACCTCGGGATCGTCCTTCGGCGCGCGCATCGTCAGCATGTCGAACTTGGCCTGGTTCTTCATGTGCGCCTTGAGGCGCTCGGGCGATTGCCCGCAATATCCGGTCGACCAGCTGCCGCGGTTCATCTCGCGCAGCACATCCTCTGCTTCAGGGAGATTATTCTCGACCTTGATCTTCTTGAACATCTGGTCAGCGACGCCGAGCTTCTTCGCCATCAGATAGATGATTTCGAGATCATCCTTCGACTCGAAGATCGGCTTCACGATCTGCTCGCCCCACTGCAGCGAGCGATTGGAGGCGACGCGCGAGCCCTTGCACTCGAATTGCGTGGCGACCGGCAGAATGTAGACGCCATCCTTGCGCCCCGCTTCGACCGCCAGCGAGGCCCAGGTCGTCGGATGCGGGTCGGCGATGACGAGCAGTTCGAGCGCCTTCAGGCCATTGAGGGATTCGGGGATACGGGTGATGCTGTTGGAGGCGTGTCCCTGCACGAACACCGCCCTGACATTGTCCTTCTGCGCGAGCTGATCCTTCGGCAGCGTTGCCGCTTCGAACCAGCGGGTCAGCGGGATGCCCGGCGTTTCCATGATCTGCTTGGAATCGAAGCGCGACTTCAGGAAGTCATAGTCGACTTCCCATACCCGCGACCAATGCTTCCAAGCGCCCTCGGCGAGGCCGTAGTAGAACGGCAGCGTTACGATATCGAGCCCGACGTCGGTCGCGCCCTGCACGTTGTCGTGGCCGCGGAAGATGTTGGCTCCCTTGCCCTGTCCGCCGACATTGCCGGTCATGAGCAGCAGGATGCAGCTGGCGCGCACGTTGGCGGTGCCGACGGTCTTCTGGGTCTGGCCCATGGCCCAGATCAGCGTCGCCGGCTTCTCGGTGGCGAACATCTTGGCGACGCGCTTGAGCTGCTCGCCGGGAATGCCGGTGACGCGCTCGACTTCTTCCGGAGTCCACTTCTCGACCTCCTTCTTGAGGTCGTCGAATCCGTAGACCCGCTGCCGGATGAACTCCTTGTCCTCCCAGCCGTTCTGGAGGATGTGCCACATCATGCCGTAGAGTATGGGGATGTCGGTGCCCGGCCGCATCCGCACATATTCGGTCGCGTGCGCGGCGGTGCGCGTCAGGCGCGGGTCGATGACGATGAAGTTGGCCTTTTGCAGCTCCTTTCCCTCGAGCAGGTGCTGCAGCGACACCGGATGCGCCTCCGCCGGATTGCCGCCCAAGATCATCTGCGTCTTCGCATTGCGGATGTCATTGTAGCTGTTGGTCATCGCGCCGTAGCCCCAGGTGTTGGCGACGCCGGTGACGGTGGTCGAATGGCAGATGCGGGCCTGGTGATCGGTGTTGTTGGTTCCCCAGAATGCGCCGAGCTTGCGGAACAGGTAGGCGCCTTCATTGGTCATCTTGGCCGAGCCAAGCCAGTAGACGGCATCGGGGCCCGACTTCTCGCGCACATCCTGAAGCTTGTCTCCGATCTCGTTGATCGCGGTATCCCAGGATACGCGGGTCCACTGACCACCCACCAGCTTCATCGGATAGCGCAGCCGCCGCTCGCTGTGCACGAGCTCGCGCACGGAGGCGCCCTTGGCGCAGTGCGAGCCGCGATTGATCGGCGAATCCCAACTCGGCTCCTGGCCGATCCATACCCCGTTCAAGACCTCGGCGGTGACAGTGCACCCGACCGAGCAATGCGTGCAGATGCTCTTGCGCACGGTCGCACCTGCGGTGAGCGGACCGGCCGTCGCTGCTTCCGCTTTGCGCACGCCGCCGACCTGCAGCGTGCCGAGCGCGGCGAGCGCGCCGCCGGCAACACCGGATTTGCGCAAGAAGCTGCGGCGGTCGAGGCCGCCCGCCTGCCCCGCGAGGGACTCGGCAACGGAACCATGGCGCAGGGAATGCTGGTTTGTTCGCTTGATCAGCACGGTCAACCTCCCTTGGCCGGATAACGATTGACGCGATAGAACGCCTTCACGTGATCGGTTTCCTTGTAGCGCGCCTTGCGCTTTTCATCGTTGGTTTCGCTATCGGCCTGCGCGGACCCGACCAGCGGTGTCGCAAGCGTCGCGCCGGCGCCCACCGTGCCGACGCCGACCTTGCGCAGGAAGGCGCGGCGCCCGACTGTGGTTTTCCTGTCTTCACTCATCGCATCCTCTCCTGGACCTGCAGGTGCAGATCAGTTGGCGAACGTGAATGCTTCCGTCTCGATCTCGACAAAGGCGCGGCCGAGCGCGCCGACCGCACGATAGAAGATGGCGCTCTCCGCATGCTCGATGTCGGCAAACAGCCGCCCCATCCACGGCACGATGTGCTTCTCGAAGAAGTCGCGCTGCGAGTCGGACGTCGCCGCGAAGCGGCCTCCCGCGAGCCCTGCCATGATCTCGCACAGGATGGCCGCGTGATCCTCCGGCTCCGGATTGTTCGCGACGCGCTCGATCCCAAGCGCAGCGAGATCGGCGCGCAGGCGCGACAGCGGCCGCTCGTTGAGGAATCCCGTCAGGTAGTAGGAGGCGTAGGGCAAGAACTCGCCGCGGCCGAGGCCTGTGAACAGATCGAAATATTCGCGTTCGACCTTCGCGGCGACGGCATTGTCGGCGGCTGCCGCCAGCGCGGCATGTGCGCGCCCGAGCGGCGTCGCATCACCAGTCAATGCGGACAGTTGAGCGAGCAACTTTCCTGACGGTGCTGCGGACAAGAGGGTAGCGAGCAGCAGATATTCCTGCGCACGCGCCGCATCAACGGGATCGATCGGAACTTCGGACAAAAGCGGCTCCGTGTACAGATCAGGCCGCAGATCATTGCGCGATACGCCAGTGGCCGCTTCGACCGCGATCACCCGTTGTGCGGGCACCTTCGTCCAGTTCGAAACGGAGGGTTGGCTGACGCCGATTTTGCGCGCAAGCCCGGCAACGCCGCCAGCGGCGCAAATGGCTCGTTCCAGGCCATCATCATCACCCACATGGACCTCCCATCCAAGTCCCAGGTGCTGATTTTTCTTTTCCTACAAAGCGCTAGGCGAAGCCTAGTCCCGGCGGAACCGAGGGTCAATCGCCTCCCATAGTCTCTTTCGTCGAGTAGACCTAGCTAGGCAGTGCGCCGCCATGGGGGCGGCGAGGGATCGACGGCTGTTCGCTTCCAGTGCTCTCGGCAACCGTTCGTTGCGTTGCAGCAGAAGCGTCCGCGGGCTCGATACGCGCTTCGTCTTCGGCGACGATCTCGACACTTGATCTCTCGACCTCGCGCGGTTCCGGCGACGAATCCGCGACGTCAACCAGCGCCTCGGCCGACTTGCTGATGCCGCCGATGATTCTCTCCACGAACGCAGCCAGTTCTGCTTCCGAACAATCCAGCGGCCCAAAGCCCGGCATTGCGGAGGGGTCGTTGAAGTCCCATGCGTTTTCGGCAAGTCCCACGAAGTCGCGTATGGCGGGATCAGCGCTCCAGGCGCGGCGAAGCGCCGCACGTGTCAGGTCCTGCGGTATCCCTTCGCGCAAGAACGCCTTGATATCGGTCGCTGATGTGATCGAGTCGATCGAAGGCAGGCTCGAGAGGTCGAACTCCACCTCTTCGTCTTTCGCAGCGCGCGGCGGGGCCGACTGGGCCTTGTCATTCATTGCCGGATGCGGTTGCGCAGCGCTCGCGTTTGCCTCCTGCTTGAGCCTGGACCAGCGCGCCAGGAACTTGTCCTCGCTCATTTGTGTCCGCCTTCATGCTGCCGGCGTGCGAGCGCCTCCGGATCGGCCTGCCGCCGCTGGCGTTTGAAGAACTCCCGTTCGACGTGGTGCTCGGCAACGAAGCTTTCAATGTGCTCGCGCAGCACCTCCGGCATTGGAACGGCCTCGACCAGATTGTCAGCGGCCTCGGTGAACGCTTCGCCTTCGGCAGGATCGGCGGTGACGGCAGCCACCGAATAGGGCCAGGCGCCTTCGGCAGGCGACAACACTGTCCAGATGCTCGGACTCCCTGACGCGAGGTTATCGCGATAGCGCGCGGTCTCGGAACTGTAGAGATCGACCATCGCGCTGCCGGCATAAAACAGTGTCCCGCCTCCCTCTTCACGGAGCACCGTCCAGGACCTTGTCTCCGGCTCGTCCGGCAGCACGGCGACAGCGCGCCAGACAAAGTCCGTCCACGGCGAGGCCGCCTTGTGCCGCTCGACCACGACGCCGACGGGAATGCGCACGAGCGGCAGCGCAGCCGGTCTCATGTCGCCATCTCCAGATGTTTGATCGGCAACCCCGTCAGCAAATTCTGCGGCTTCATCCGGAGCTTCCGATCGGAGTTCATCGACAGAATGAGATAGATCGGCTCGCCCTGAATCTCGTCCGCGGCCGCACTCTTGTCCGCAAACGTCAGGCGGAACAATGATAGCACACGGCTGGCGCTGCGGTCATCGAGTTGCTCCCCGTGCCAGAGACGGTCACCCAGCCTGGTCGCATCGGCGTCGAGCCCGACATACCAGGTGAGCCGCGCATCACGCAATTCGCGCAGCGGCTCAATCTCGACGTCGAGCCCGAGCAGATGGGATATCCAGCACGTCATCGCCTGCGCCAGCGCCCTCGGCCCGCGCTCCCCCGCGGTGAGATCGAACGCCATGTCGAAATCGTCGCTTCGGTGCCAATAGTCGTCGGCATTGTCCGTGCTGAGGACGTCGAGCTGGGCATCGGTCGCTGCCCCCAGCATTGACATCAGCGACAGCACCGGGGTCGGGCTCTGCGCGCCGACAACCTCTTCGTCTCCGAGCAGCAGGACCTGCTCATGCGGCAGGATACGCTGCGGGCGGAAGAACAGCTCGGCGGCGCGCAGCACGAAAGGATCGTCGCAGCCATCGAGCGCATTGCGCAGGATCACATGCACGAGTTGATTGACGAACAGCGGCGGCAGATCATTGGACCGCGACCGGACGGCTGCAACATAGGCGGCCTCGAGCGTCGGATGCCGCACCAGGAGATCGCGAAAGGCGAGCACGAACCGCCAGTTCTCACGGGCATCCGCGTCGATAATTGCTGCAACCTCGTCGGCGTCGACCGGCCGGCGGGGGGCGGCGAGCAGCGTCCGGTGCAGCCGCCGCTCGACCGGGCATGCTTCGTCCGGCGGAATCAGCTCGGGACGGGCAAAATAGGCCTTCAGGAACTCGTCGGTGACGCAAAGCCCGCCGCTCTCATTGCGATCGAGCAGATGGTGGCCGCACGCGATCCAGAAATCGTTCATCGGTGCTGCGGCTCCCGGCTCATATCGGCAAGCCTGATATTGCTGTCGGGTTCGACATCCTCCTCGACTTCCATGAACGAGAACGCCTTGCTGTGCCCCTGCCCTTGCCGCAGCTGCAGCCTGCGGAACGATTCGCGGACCTCGCCGTCGCTCACCGAGCGGTGGACGGCAATGAGCGAACTGATCGGATGCATGCAGAGCGACTGCACAAAGGCAACCTCCTCTTCGGCAGCCATCCGCGCGCTTGCCGAATCCGGCGCGCCGAAACGATCGATGAGTTGGCCGGCAAGGAGCTCGATCAGCGCCCGGCAATCGCTCTCGGTTGCCGGCACAATCTGCGCCAGCGTCGACCAGCCCCAGGATTGCACCCCGAGGAAGCCGCTGCGAAACGCCGCGCGCGTCTTGCCGGTCAGCGTCGCGGGATCCTGGTCGCAGAAGCGGAACACGCCTGAGACGGCCCATTCGCCGGGCTCTGCCGCCGCATCGAAGACGAAGGTATCGGAGGGATCGAGCGCGATGGTGCGCAGCAGTTTCATAGCCGCGGCCCCCCGAGTTTGGGATCGAGCCAGCAGGGGCTGGCGAGCGCCTTGACGAGCTCGCTCCGCTCGACCCTGTCGGTTCCGACGCCGCGCGTGAGGAGATCTCCGTTCTCGTCGATCTCTAGGACAGTCCGCCGCTCACGGGGAACCCGGCTGAGATAATCGCGTGCGACACTATCAAAGCCATCGACCTGCCAACTATCGATCACCCGCATCAGGTGCCGTGCAAAACTCTCGGTCACCTCCGCGGCTCCGGCTTCGCCAAACCCCTCCTCATCCAGCGCGGACGCGAGCGGATGAATACCGGGCCCTTGGTCGCCCATTGCGACGGTCCGGATCATGGCGCCGAACACCAGCCATGCCGGGGCCTCGTCCTCGCGCACGGGCGACGGCCATCCCATCCGCGCACCGCCGACCAGCCCGCCATCGATCTCGACGGCGTCGGGCCAGCCGATCGCGACGGTCTTGTTCGGCGGCGCGTAGGCGCGAAGGGCATCGGTGAGCGCGACCATGCCGGCGTAGAAGGCGCGCCGAGCGGTTCTCAACTGTTCGCCCGGCTCGAGCACCACGGCGAATTCGGCAAGATCAAACCGCCCGACATACACCAGCGTGCCAGCACCGCTCTTGGGTGCAATGCGGCAAGCGTGGGCAAAGGCGTCTCCGCTCTCACGCAAGCGGACGAGCGTGAAAGGCGGCGGCAGCTGGACCGGCTCCGCCAGGGAGACGTGGCTCGTTGGGGTCGACCGCAAGGCCGTCCTCCACTTTCCTTTTCTTCCCGATAGTGAATATCTATACGAGGTGCAGAAATGGCGCGAGTCCGCAAGTCGGCGCCGCACTGGCGGAGGGATTGACCTGGAGCAGCCAGCGAAAACCGTCCTGATCTGCTCGTGTGAAGACACGATGCGCCTTGACGTGGCCACGATCCGGCGCGGATGCTCCAACTGCGAGATCAGGAACTATCGTCATCTCTGCGGCGCGGAGCTCGAGCATTTCCGCAACGCGGCAAAAGCCGAAGGGCCGCTGACGGTCGCCTGCACGCAGCAGGCTGCGCAGTTCACCGCTGAGGCAGGCGAACGCCCCGGCGGAATCAGCTTCGTCAACATCCGCGAGACGGCCGGCTGGTCTCGCGACGGCGCGAATGCCGGCGCGAAGATGGCGGCGCTGCTTGCGGCGGCCGAGATTCCCGCACCGGATTATCCGCTGCTCACATTATCGGGTGACGGCATCATCCTGATCTATGGGCGCGACGAGGCTGCGATCGAAGCCGGGCGGCTGCTCGCCGACCATCTCGATGTCACGGTCATGCTCAAGCAGCCGGCAGACGTGACGCCGCCTGCCGCGGCGGTGTTCCCGATCGTGAAGGGCACGGTCCGCAACGCGCGGGGCCATTTTGGCGCCTTCGAGCTCACGATCGATGACTACGCGCAGCCGCGCCCGTCTTCGCGCGACCGCTTCGTGTTCGAAACCCCGCGCAGCGGGGCGACCTCGCGCTGCGATCTCGTGCTCGACCTCTCCGGCGATCCACCGCTATTCCCTGCGCCCGACCTGCGGGACGGCTATCTCCGTGCGGATCCGCGCGATCCCGCGGCCGTGCTGCGCGCCGTGCTGACCGCTCGCGATCTCGTCGGGAGTTTCGACAAGCCGAGATATGTCGACTTCACACCCAGCCTGTGCGCGCATTCGCGCTCGAAGCTGACCGGATGCCATCGCTGCCTCGATCTCTGCCCGACCGGCGCGATCACGCCGAACGGCGACCATGTCGCCGTCAACGCAGATGTCTGCGCAGGTTGCGGGCAATGCGCGGCCGCCTGCCCGACGGGGGCAGCGTCCTACGCACTGCCACCCGCCGACACCCAGTTGCAGATCCTTCGCGCCATGTTGCTCGCCTATCGCGAGGCCGGCGGCGCGGATCCGAACCTGCTGCTGCACGACAGCGGCCACGGTACGCCGCTGATCGATGCGCTCGCCCGTCATGGCGACGGATTGCCGGCCAACGTGCTTCCCCTCGCCCTCAACGAGCTGACGCAGGTCGGCCTGGAGGCCCTCGTCGGCGCATTCGCGTATGGCGCGGCGGCCGTGCGGCTCCTGGTGCGCGCCAAGCCGCGACACGACATCACCGGGTTGTTGCAGACGATCGCCATGGCCGAGACGATTCTTGACGGTCTCGGATTCGACGGTGGCCGCGTGGCCACGATCGAAACAGACGATCCCGACATTCTGGCTGAACGACTCACAGAGGTTGGTCCCCTCGCCGGGCTCGCCACTCCAGCAACCTTCCGGACGGTCGGCAAGCGCGGCGATCTGCTTCGCTTTGGCCTCAGTGAATTGCATCGCCTCGCGCCCAGGCCGGTCGACGTGATCGCCTTGCCCGAGGGCGCGCCGATCGGCGCGGTCACGGTTGACACCAGCGGTTGCACGCTGTGCCTGTCCTGCGTTTCGGCCTGCCCCACCGGCGCGCTTCGCGCCGATCCCGAGCGTCCCGTCCTGAAATTCGTCGAGGACGCCTGCGTGCAGTGCGGCCTGTGCCAGAGCACGTGCCCCGAGAAAGTCATCACGCTCACCCCGCAGATCGACTTCCGGGCGAGGCGCGCGCCGGCGCGGGTGATCAAGGAGGAAGAACCGGCCCTGTGCGTTCGCTGCGGCACGCCTTTCGGCGTCAGGAGCACGATCGATCGGATCGCGACAAAGCTCGAGGGACGGCACTGGATGTATCCCAGCGGGGACCGCCGGACCGAGGCCTTGCGGATGTGCGCTGATTGTCGCGTCATCGTCATGAGCGAACAGCAGTTCGATCCGATCCAGGATGTTCCGAAGCGCCCGCCGCCACGGACGACAGACGACTATCTGCGCCAACGCGAGAACAAGGACTAGAAGCATGGCTCGTTTCATGATGGGTAGAAGATCAAGTGGCTGTCTCGCCGGCTCAAGGAGCATCCCAGCACCGACGTCGCCCGCATGCTCAATGAGAAGCCGGAGCTGACAAATATTCCCGTGGAGCAATGGCCGGGGTATTAGAGCGTTGCTGCCAGCTATTTCGACGTCGCCCGGGCCAGAAAGTCCGTGAGCGCGCGGCGATCCTCGGCCGAACCGATGTGCTGCTCCGGCATCTTGGTGCCGGGCGTGTAGGCGTTCGGCCCGATCTCGAACAGTTTTGAGACGGTCTCCGGCGTCCAGACGATATCCATGGCTTTGAGCGCGTCGGAGAAGCGATAACCCGGCAGCGAGGCGATCTTCCGGCCGAACAGCCCCGCAAGCGTCGGCCCGGCACGCTGGACCTCGGTTTCCGACAAGGTATGGCAGGCCACGCAAGCCCTGAAGATTTCGGCGCCGTGATCGCCGGCATAGGCCGCGAGCGGATCCGCCGGCGTGCCCAGCACGTCCGACCCGATCACAGCGCCGGTCAGCGCGTTCCAGCGTCTGATCTTGCCGTCACTCCCGCCCGTCAGGAGCGTCGCGCCATCGGGCAAGAACGCAACCGACCAGACCGGCGCGGCGAGCCCAGCGAGCGTGCGCATCACGGTGCGCGCCTTGCGATCAATGATCGCGACGGTGCCGTCGATTGCCCCCGTGGCTAGCAAGGCGCCGTCTCGCGAGATCGCCAGGGCCACGACCGGCCTGGCGGCGACCATGACCTCGCCTGTCTCACGGCCGTCGGCAGTCATCATGCGCAACTTGCCATCTGCCGCGCCGGTGACGATTTCGCCATCAGGCGAGATGGCAACGACGTTCAACGGTGCCGGCATCACGATGGTCTCGGGGCTGCCGTCCGGCAGCGGCCAGAGCCGCACCGTCAGGTCGTAGCCAACGCTCACCAGCGATCGTCCATCCGGGGCAAAGGCCACGCCGTTCACAGCTTGCGAGTGGCCATGCAGCACGCGCGTCCCGCCGTCGGGGAGCGATGAGATCCGCACGGTGTGGTCCCATGAGGCTGATGCGAGCTTCGATGCATCGGGAGACACTGCGAGCCCGACAATGGGTCCCGCATGCCCCTCGACAACCCGGTCCGGCTGCGGCCGGCCCGGCGTCCAGATCGCAATGTGGCCGTCCACACCGGCCGTCGCCATGCGTCCGTCTCCGAGGAAGGCAGTCGCGTTCACCGCGCCCGAATGGAAGCGAAGGACCTGCTCGGCGGACTCGGTGGCGAGGGACCATCGGATGGCTGCCGTGTCGAAGCTGCCCGACAGTACGGTCTTGCCATCGACAGAAACGGCGAGCGCGCGGACAGGCCCGCCGTGCCCCGCCAGTTGCGCCTGCGCGGGCCGCAGCGGGAGAAGCAGCGATGCCGTCAGAAGGACGGTGGCAAGACGCGGGCGCCTCGACATTGGCCTTTTGGACAAAACGCCCCCCTTTGATCCAGCTCAACGAGCGCAGCTCTATCCGGTTCCAGGTGCGACAAGCGGCGCCTTGAATGGCAACCAGCGTGGTCGCAGTCTCCCCAGTGGCGCCTCATGGACCGAGGCCGGCTATGCAGCTTCGCCCGAAAGCCTATCTGCAATTCATCTCGCGGTTGTGGCACTTTCGCGCGCTGCCGCCGCGAAACCGCGATCCCGGCAGGCAGGGCGCATCGCCCCTGCTCATCTACATCGCCGTCGTGCTGGCGCTGCTCCTGGCTATCCTACAAGCCGACGTCCACCGGCTTACATCCCTGGCGTTGCCCGGCGATCCCAACGGGATCAACCCGGTTTTCCTCAGTCCTTGAGACCACGCGTGCAGCAATTGCGGGGCACGCGCTACTCGATCAGCCGCACGGCGGGCTGTTCGAGGACATGCGAGCCGCGCAGGACGTCCAGCTCGATCAGACGCGAGAGCAGATTGTCTCTACGGCTGCGTTCCCCCTGGAAACACAAGAGATCGATCTGCGAAGTCTTGAACCGGAAGCCCGCCCTGTTGCGCCTGCCTTTGCATCTCTTGCACCGAAGGCATCCTTGCCCCCGATGTGCTATTCAACGGTAACGGATGCAATCGCGGCATGTTCGACGCGGCGACGACAGCTGTCAGCGCGGCCAAGGCAGAGATCATCAGGAGCTTCATGCGAACCTCTGTTGCTTCGAGGAGAGTCGAAGCCCTGACTAGTCCAGGACGCGAGATCGCGGTGTGAGATCGCTCACATCTCTCGTTCTCTTGATCGTCGCTGGAGCGGCCTGCGCCCCGCTCGCCAGACGCAGTGCTGCATTCTCGCGGCTGCTTTCACCCGAGTCTTGCTCGATCGCACCACCCTCGAAGCCGAGAGCAACTGTGGCGAAGTAAGCCTACCGGCTGTGGGCCATCAAGCAGCAGAGCGAGTAAGCCGTGCCGTCGAAGGATCAGCGCGATACTCGCTTGCGACGTGTTTGTTTGCGGCTGAGCCGTTTGGCATTGGCCGCGACCTTCCTTCGGTATTGCGCAACAATCTTGTCTCCGGATGCGCCAGCCATCAGGCTTTTACCGGCCTTCGCCGCCGCAAAGATTTTTTCACCCACCATCAGTTGGGCTTCACGTTGAGCGGCCTCGCCGCCGCGCATCAGCTTCGCGATCCGCAGGCCGATCACGCGGTTGCTTTCCAGCCCGAGCATTATCCAATTCCACATGCGGCGATATCCCTAACAAGCAATAGCCTCGGCTCATGAACGACCCCGGCGTGCGCGGGGTCCAATCAAAGCGGGTGGCTTATCACGACGGCATCGCTGCGGATCGTTCTGCCAGCAACGCGCGTCCCTACGAGCTAAAGGGTTCCTTCACCTTGCTTTAGGGAACACCCGAACTGGTAATAGCTCGGCCCCATTTCGCGCTAAAGATCAGACCGCCGCTGCTGGGGGCCAAACGGAGATGTCCGATGGGTGTGGCAGGCTTACGTTTCGCGCAGCTGAAACGATCGTCCCGTGTTCGAGCGGCCGTCGTCGGCCTGCTCCAAGAGTTACCGTTTGTCTGCCCGGTGGTCGTCGCAATCGGCTCGATGATCATGATCGTGATCAAACTCTGCAAGGATTTGCCGCAGTAACGCGGGCGGAGCTCGAGATGAAATAAAACCGAGATTGCGCGCCTGCGAGTGCGGCGAGTTGGTCTGGGGCGATTGACGCCACCATCGCCCGTGCGCATCGCCAAAAGCAGCTTGAGGCTCTAGCCGAAGAATTCGCTTTTAGGCCGGAAAGAACGGGCGGCGACAAACGAGAGAGCGGGCGGCGAGAGCCTTTAGCGGAGCGCCGTCCGCGCTCGATCGATCTCGTCAGTACCGATAGCCATAAGGATACTGACCTGGGCAGACGTAGTTGCCGTAAGTGTCGTATGTGCAGTTGTTGTAACCGCCGTAATAGCCATAAGCCCCGGCCGCGGCCGCCCCTACCGCTGCTGCGCCCAAGCCATAGGCCGCGCCCCTGTACGCGCCCCGATACGCAGCATTGCGGTACACTCCTCGGGCGACTGCTGTACGCGCCACCGGCCGACCCGGTATGGGCCGATAGCCGTAACCCCGTCCAGCAACGCCGTAACGGCCTCCCGCAACCCGGTATCCTCCGCCTCGTACATGAGCGACACGCGCGCCACCGCCATGGAAACCTCCGGCGCGCATGCCGCCCCCATGGAAGCCTCCGCCACCGCGGAACCCACCACCGCCGCCGCGTCGGGCATATGCATCATCCGGGACGAGACTGACGGCTATCAGAGTGAGCGCTGCAAGAGCAGCGACAACATATCGAAGCATGGCGTTCCTCCGTTGCTTGAGGTGCCGTGGAGCGTTGCACCAATGCCAAGCGCTTACAGGTCGGCACCTGGAGAGAGCCTTCGCCTCGCGTCACAATCAGTTTTGACCTAGATCAAAGTCGATGATCCCTCGATTATTGATCCCGCGTGCTCCCGACGGGAACCGGGGGCATTTGCTCGTAGGCATCCGCGAGGAAATGGTCGAAGCTCTCGATGCGAATAAGGCCAAGGCGGGGGAATTCCAGTGACGATCTAGAGTGCGACGGCCAGCGTTCCAGCGAATATCAGCATGTGTAGTCAACTGCGCCCGCGCTTGCACATACCGAACCCAGCGAGCAGGAGCAGGGAGCAGACCAAGGCCGAAAAGCATGAACAAGATGATCTGCGGGGGATGTTTTTCGGCCGCGCCCGCTCGCAGGCGCGCGACCTCGAAGAGGCTATTCAGCGCCGGAAGCGACAACGCGCATGCGGGACGGCAGGCAGCGGCACGGCAACTTGCCAGAGCCAAATCGCGGGCGCGCGCTCGTGGGCCAGCCTGATGCGGCCACTCGGCGAGGAGCCACCATGGATCGGTCCCGCCAACTGCATCATCTGGAACAAGCCGAACGTGACGTGTTGCGCGGCGAACAGAACGTCTTCGAGCAAGAGCAGCGTATCGAGGAACTTGAAGATCACAGGCCTGACGCGAGCTTGGCCCGCGCAGTCTTGGAGACGCGCCTCAGCACTCAAGCGCAATTTGTCGCGCACCGCGATCTGATCCTTCAGGAACTAAATCAGACCTGAACGAATGGCTATAAGCCCGGGGCATTCTGGCCTCACCATTGGCAGCGATCTTGATGATTGCCCTTATGGACGCAGCAGCGGCGGAGGTCCATGAGGCCCCGTCGGTAGGCCCGTCACTTCTCCGCCAGCTTGATTGTCGAGACAGGCCATTTGCCGGGATGCCCGGCTATGGAAAGACGCAAACCATGCGCCTCGTCCAAGTGTAATTCCTCAACGGTCCCCGCCTTGCCGTCCGTGAGCACGACTGCCTTGCCGATCAATTCCGCCTCGGCTTTGTGATATTCCCGCAGGATGGCGGCGGCATGCGCTTTAGCTCGGGGCATCTGCCTGAGGCCTCGTCCTACAGCGACGGTCCAGATTGCAAAACTGGTCAGATTGGGCCGCGTTCCGAATCAGCAACTGAGCCACCGGCCCCCGCGGCAACGCGGCACTTCGGCTACCCCCGGGGGATTACAAGGCAGTCGCGCGCCCCTCATCGGAAATAGGGCCTAGAGGGCCCCGGCGAGTTTCCGGAGAGCCGGTCCGCCAGTTCGCCGCAGCCCGGCCCGTCGACACAGCCGGAAACTTACAGACGAGACGAACCTGTCAGCGCCGTTCGTCCGCACGAGGCCTTGGGCTCACGGAAGCAATCCGCCCTGCCCTTAGGCTTTCGCGCCCGACGCTGCCCTAGCCCGGCTCGCGAAAATGACGATCATGATCGCCCCTCAAGGATGAGCCGGGATGGGCGAGACATACGACGATCCGAATTCCGGTAAGGTGGAATATTTTTGCGGAGAGGGGTTGACGGGCTAAGAGGCTGTTTTGCCCGACGGGCGGTCCTTACTTAAGTCGAAGCCTCAGAGGCAAAACAACGGTGATAGCTCTATCGCGCCATCATCTTATCCACGGTGTGACGCAGGCCACAGCAGAATCAAGCGCCTGCCCCTACAAAGACCAAGCATGGCCGCAAACAAGGTAACGGCGGTACGCACCGGCTGCGGAGGCGATCAACAGCTTAAGGACTTTTCGAAGCCGCAAGGGTGAAGAACCCGGCGGCTCTTTTCTTTCTCGCCAGGGAAGCGACAAAGCAAAGCCGACATGCGGCCTGCGGCCGATCCGGGTACCGGCCAGACTCGGGGGCTTCGCTCCGTCAGGCTCCCGAGCCCTTCCTCTCCTCGCGTTCCACCTCGATTTCCCGCTCAGCTTCGAGCCAGAAGTCCAGGTCACGATCGGTCGGTCGACCGGCCTGCTCCCAGAGCTCGTACGCACGCGCGCGGACCTCGCCGCGCCGCATCATGCGAAAAAGCTTTCGCTTCAGTTCTTCCGCGAAGCTTCTGAAGCGCTGTCCCGTGGTCTCGTCCTTCACGAGCGCGGCCGCTCGCGTTGCGAATTCGATCTGGCGCTCGATCTTCTGCTGCTCGTCCACTGCAAACACTGCCGTAGGAACAGGTTGTTCAGAACCCGTGCTGTTCAGACACACAAATCGTTTCAGCCGAATTCTGTTCCCTGGGATGCAGTTCGCAGGAGGATGGGCGAAGCGAAACTCGAGCTTCGGCAACGAAGCAGCATGGCAGCGGCGGGCGCCGCCTAGTGCCACGTCGTATCGGCTTCGACGATCACCACCCTCGTTTCGGGATCTTCGGTCGTGTTGCAGGTGCAAGGCATCCCCTCGCCGCAGCGGCAGCCGCCGAGCTTTTCGCTCCAGACCCGGAGCGGATGGTTTTCGCAGACCCATCCCAGACCCTGGCAGAATGGGCAGGTCTTGTCAGTCACAGCGTATCCGGCGTCCGCTGCGTATTGGACTTGTCCTCGTTGCGCAACTCCTGCTCGGCCGCGTGCCAAAACTCTTCTTCGCGGCCTTCGGGCTTACCGGCCTGCTTCCACAAGCGGTGCGCGCGTTCCCTGATCTCTTGCTGCGTCGGCTCGGACAATTGCATCTCCTTGTGAAGCACGGCCCGCCCTGGGGGGTATGGGGACTTGGAGGCGGGCCGTGCGGGCCAGCGATCGGCGGCGACCCTGGCCTGCGGATTCAAGCGTCGACGGTTCGCAAGAGTTCCTAGCCGGACCTACCGACCCGGCGCGCCCTGGGCCCGACGCGCTGCCCCTCGCGACCCATTCCCCTCGCGAGCGCGACGACGTCGAGCCCGCAACGGACCCGTGGCGATCAAGGATCTCGGCAACCTGAAGACGAACGCCGCCGGCCGTGTCGTTCCGATCCACCCCTCCCCTGGAATTGGGGCTGCTGGATCGGATGCAGGACCTGATGGACCCGCAGGAGGAGCGGCTCTTCCCCCTGGGACGCCTATACCCGCGGGCTGCCACTCGGACGGCGCAGCGATGCGCGTCCCTCATTTTTTGAAGCAACTCGCGTCCGGCAAACCGGAACGTAGTGGTGCCCCAGTCAGGTCGAGCGCGTCGGATGGGACTGGTCTGCCCAGAAGATAGCCCTGAACGAAATCCACCCCCTGATTGCGCAAAAACTGGAGCTGCTCCATCGTCTCAACGCCCTCCGCGGTTACCTGCACATTGAGCCCCCTGGCCAATGTCATAATCGATGCGACGACTGCCCTGCTCGCGGGCTTGCTCGGCAGCTCGCTCGTAAACGATCGATCCACCTTCAGTTTGTCGAATGGAAATGCCACGACGGAACCGAGCGACGCATAGCCAACGCCGAAGTCATCCAGTGCAAAGGATACTCCAATGTTCTTGAGTTGGCGGAACAAGAGAAGATTCTCTTCTTCGTCCTGCAGCAGCATTGATTCCGTCACTTCGAGCTCAAGCCGATGCGGCGGCAGCCCCGTTTTCATCAGCACGCCGATGATCAAGTCGAAGAGAAATCCTCCTCGGAACTGAGCCGGAGACAAATTGACCGCCACCTTGATCTCTCCGGGCCACGATACGGCATCCGAGCAGGCCCTTTCCAGGGTCCATCGCCCCAACGCCTCCATGAGCCCGGTTTCTTCTGCGACTCCGATGAACTCATCTGGATAAAGCAAGCCTCGAGAGGAATGGCGCCAACGCACCAACGCTTCCGCACTGCGCGGCCGCAGGGATCCTGCCTCGCAGATGGTCTGATAGTGTAACTCGAACTCACCACGCGCAACCGAAGCACGTAGCTCATTGACGAGCTGATTGCGGTCTTGCGCGCGGCTGCGCATTTCATCTTCAAAGACATGATATCCGCTCCGACCCTCCGATTTGACCCGATAGAGAGCCAAATCGGCTTTGTAGAGGAGTTCTGGAGCCGTAAGACCGTGCAACGGTGCGATCGATATTCCGATGCTAACGCCGACCGTCGCCTGCTGCGACTCTATCGCGAACGGTATGGCGATCGTTTGCAGGAGATCGACCGAGAGCGCTTGGGTCTCCTCACGCTCATCTCCCGCACTGATCTGCACGATCGCGAATTCGTCCCCGCCCAGACGTGCGATCAGGGCAGTCTCCGGAACAACCGAGATCAGACGTCCACTTAGCTGCTTGAGCAATGCATCTCCGGCGGCATGTCCAAGCGTGTCATTCACATGCTTGAAACCATCGAGATCAAGCAGGTAAACGACAAGGGTCTGCTGCTTTGCCTGCGTTTGGGAAAGCCATTCCGAAAGACTCTCCAGCAGAGCTGCCCGGTTCAGAAGACCAGTCAGCGCATCGTGGCGGGCTGCGTGACAGAGCTGCGCCTCGGCCTTCTTTCGCGCGGTAATATCGACCCGAATGGCCATGTAGGCGACCGGCTTCCCTTCCGGGCCGAGCTGGGGCGTTATCACGGTGTCGACCCAGTAGAGCTGCCCGCTTTTCGCCCTGTTGCAAAGCTCGCCCCGCCATACGCCTCCTCGGGCCAGGCAACGGTACATCTGTCGAAAAATATCCTGCGAATGGACCCCCGATTTCAGGAGGCGATGGTTGTTTCCAACCAGCTCCTCCCGGGTGTACCCGCTGATGTCGCAAAATCGATCGTTGGCGTAAGTAATCGTTCCGCGAATATCGGTGATCGCGACGATGACGGCCTGATCGATTGCGTACTGCTTCTCGATCAGCTCCTGCCTTGCTTCCTCGGCCCGGACCTCAGCAAGGCGAAGCTCCGTGACATCCCGGTGCCGTTCGACGAAGCCACCGCCGGACATGGGATGCATGTCGAGCTCGACGAACGACCCATCCTGCAATTCATACGTGGTCTGGAACTCTTCGCCTCGCCGTATCGCCGACAGGTAATGGGACAACTGGCCATTCGCATTCGCCCCGACTACTCGGGCATGGCGGCCCTTGAGAACATCCTCCACCGGGCGGCCCGGCGAAACCTCGGAAGATGCCAGCGAATAGAGGCTGCGGTGCTGTTCATTCCCTATCACCAGCCTTGATTGATCGTCGAAGACACACAGGCCATGAGCGCTGCTTTCGATCGCCGTATGCAGCAGGTGCTTCCAGTTCACCTCAACCCTTCGCTGACGATCGGTTTCGCCGCTCGCAGGCTGACGAGATCGGCACGTATCGCATGAAGCGGGAAACCCGTTATTCATGTCAACATTCGCGATCTCGAATTCGATCGTTGGTTCGATCATCGTGTCGCCAAGCCTTGATGACATGCTAGGCCGCCCGGATGTCGGCAAAGAATGCCTCCACTTCCGAGCGAAGAGCCGCAGCCTGAATGGACAGCTCTTCGGACGCGCTCAGAAGCTTTTCCGCCGTCTGCCGGGTTTCGGCGGCGACCTGGCTCACGCCGGTGATGTTGCTTGATACCTCGTGCGTGCCCTGGGCTGCTTGCTGGACGTTGCGCGCGATCTCGGCGGTAGCCACGCCCTGCTCTTCGACGGCCGCCGCTATGACGGTGGCGATCTCGCTGACCGACCCGATCGTTCGGCCGATGTCCTGGATGGCCCCGACCGACTCCTTCGTAGCCGCCTGAATCGAGAGGATCTGCTCACTGATTTCACCAGTGGCCTTCGCAGTCTGCTCCGCCAGGGCTTTGACCTCGGAGGCTACGACGGCGAAGCCTCGGCCGGCCTCGCCCGCCCGCGCCGCTTCGATCGTGGCATTGAGGGCGAGCAGATTGGTCTGCCCCGCAATGGTGCTGATCAGTTCCACCACATCGCCAATTCGCTGGGCCGCTTTCGCAAGGCTCTGGACCGTGTCGCCGGACCGGGCCGACTGCTCCACCGCGGTCTGGACGATCTTCGTCGATTCGGACACCTGGCGGCCGATCTCCCGAATTGAGGAGGTAAGTTGCTCGGTCGATGCGGCAACCGCCTGCACATTCGTCGACGCTTCTTCCGAGGCAGCGGCCACCGCGCTGGACTGCTGGGTCGACTGGGACGAACTCGCGGCCAGCGCATTGGCTGCGCCCTGAAGACTGCCAGCCGAACCACCGATCGTATCCACCACCGTCTTCATCCGGGCATCAAAGCTTCGAATGGCAGCGCGGATCGTCTCCTGACGCTTTTCCCGCTCGGCAAGCATTGCCTCCTGGTAGACCGAGATGGCGATCTCCATGTCGAGCATCACGGCGCAATTCACGGCGCTCAAGACCTCACTGAGATGCCTTGGCCTCCAGCGGTAGCGTCGAACAGCAAGAGCGACGAGCTCATTCAGGACAAAGTTGTATCCGCCGATGTACCAACGCGGCTCCAAGCCGATCTTGTTGTGGACCATGCCGATGGCACGGACCCCCTTCAAGTATTCATCGTCGAACCGCCCATTGAACAATCGCGCCCAATGGGTACCCTGGGCCGTTTTCAATCGGGGAATATCATTCCCGATCAGCGCGGCAAGCTGAGGCTCGCTCGTGACATGCCGGTAGAAGCCGTCCAGAATATGCGCGACGGCAGGTTCGGCGATCGCCCAGAACTCCCGCAACAGTTCCCCGCTGCGGGATGTAATTCCCATGAACCGCATTCTGGCCATGCGGTGCTGATCGGAATTGGTGCATGCAGGCAAGTCCGTCATTTGCTATGCCCTTTCAAAAAACTGATTGTGAGAAACGTGACTGGGAATCCGGTATCAAGCGGCTAATCAACGAGCCCAGTCGGAGCTGCTTGAAAGCGTAAGCGCCCGATCGACGCCCCGTATTCTTCAAGCGTGCGGAGCTGAATGCGCCTGTCGATTCCGAGATACCGATTGATTTGTGTCATCATGCCCGCACGCCTTGCCGAAGCCCGACATGCAGAACAATAATGCCGACCCTGCTAACCTTCTGTTAGGCAAAATTGGCCCGTGCGGTTGGCCTTATGCGGCCATTGCGATTGGCGATGCACGATGTCGCGACCATGGAAAGCCAGAATTGCGGGATGCAGCGTTGGCGCTTCGAATATCCGACCAATTTTGCTGGATCAGTGCAGGTGAGGTGCCAATTTAGCGAGGACGCACGCCAGGCTTGCCTGCTTCTGGAAACAGGAATTCGACACCCGCTCTTGCAAGCGCCGATTCGATCAGGCGAAGCACCGGATCGTTCTGCAACGGGGCGCCGTCCAATTCCTCGAGGCGACGAATGGTCGAACGCGTGGTGCCGGCAGCCTGCGCAAGATCCATCACCGACCATCGCAAGAGCCCGCGTGCGGCCCTGATTTGCGCCCCGGTGATGCGGTGGGCACCAGAACGCGATGTATTGCGGTCGAGATCAACACTGATACCGAGCCACTCCTTGATATTTCCTCCATCATCGAGCACCGGCTGTCCGGTCGATCGCTTCCATTTGAAACTGCCATCGGGCTGAATGATACGGTGCACGACATCGTAGCCACGCTTTTCCCGGCTTGCCTCGTCGCGAACTCGGATCATCTTCTCCTGGTCATCCGGATGAATGAGCTGCAGCCAACCCGATTGCGACGCAACCGCCTGGCTGCCATGGTCGCAGTTGACGAACTCGTGGATTCGACCGTCCGATTTGGCGATCCATACCACTGCTCCGGCTGCCTTGATCAGGGCACGGTACCGCTCATCGGCAATCCGCAGCTGGTTGAGCTGGTCCTCGCGAGCCGTGATATCCGTGCAGATGCCGATGGCCTTCTCTGCGGCCCCTTCCGGATCGACGAAGATGATGATCTGGCAATAGATCCAGGCGATGTTACCGCCGCGGCGTATCACGCGAAATCTTCGTTTGATGGTCGACGCCTTCTGGATGACGCGCTCGACCTCGCCCTGCGCACTGCGATCATCCGGGTGGGTCACTTGGAGAATGGCCGCAAAGGATGGTGTTACCATTCCCGGCTCGATACCCAGAAGATCATAATACCCGCGCGACCACCTCATCGCGTTCGCACGCAGATCCCAGCACCACAGGCCGCACCGCAGTTCACGCTCGATAACGCCGAAGCTTTCTTCGGTACCCTCCTTCAAGAGGTCCAACATTTTTTTGCTCTTGATGATCCAAAGACCTAACAGTTAGCGAAGTTAGGAATGTTGTCCAGCCTTATGCCAGCCTGGTCTGACTTGCGTTGAATGGCGGTGACATCGATCGAGATCGATATGGCGGAAGCCACCGCTCGCCGACAGATCAGTGGCGATGACCAGCATGCATCTTCCGAGCATGGGCAAATGATGCGTTCGCCTCGCTGCTGGGGCTACGAAAGCAGCTACCGCCGCGTCCAGCGATGGCTGAAACGCACTGATCGATAGTCTCGAATGCGCAGCTGCGCACCCCCGAGTCATAGTCTAGTCGGCAGAACGCGTATTCCTGTGTCGCGTTCAGCTCGGCAGGGATTAGAATCGCCGCGACTGTTGACGCTGCGACAATGGCGGCGAGGCCGAAAGTTCTGTCCATACTTGTTCCGTAATCCGATCGGTGCTGGGATGCACGGCACCCTCAGCGAGAGTGCCTCATATCTAGGCTTGCTCGCAGGGCTAGTCGCAGACCAGGTACCTGCGATGGCGGCTGTAAACGTAACGGCAATCACCGCTCGTATCGTAGCTCGAGCGCGCCCCGCCGTAGGCGTAGCCGGTGTAGGCGCCGGCTGCGTAGGCGCCGGCATAGGCCGCCGCGCGCGCTCCATAGCCATAGCCATAGCCGTGCTCACCGCCGTAGCGATTGCCGGCTCCACCGATATTGACCGCCGTGGTCCGCGCGGCGCCCACTACAGCCGGCCCGCCACCGGCACCTCGCGTTGCGAGATCAACGCGGGGCCCGGCTGCTGGACCGAGGCGAGGGCCGGGACCGGCGACAGGGGCGGCGGGACCGGGAGCCGCGATCGCGGGGGGACCTGCTGGAGCCATCGGCGGAGGGCCGGCGGGCGCCATCGGTGGCGGCGGCGGAAATTGCGCAAATGCAATGGACGGAGCGAGCGAACTCACCGCGACCGTCACGTGACAGCAAAGGCTGATAGCGTCTTCGAGAGCATCGTCGTCTCCGTTCTAGATTTGGGGCTCGAGCACACGCTGCGGGGCATGGTGAGCGGGCCGGTGTTCGGCGGGCGCATCGTTCGCAACGGCTTCGACCTCATGTGAAGGTGCTTCATCCGCATGATCCGGACGGATCCGGAACCACGCCACATACAGCGCCGGCAGGAACAGCAGCGTCAGCAGCGTGCCGACGATGATGCCGCCCATCATGGCATAGGCCATCGGGCCCCAGAAAATCTCGCGCGCGATTGGAATGAGCGCGAGGCTTGCCGCGGCCGCTGTAAGCAGGATCGGCCGCATGCGATGCTCGGTCGCTTCCACGACGGCATCCCAAGCCGGCCTGCCCTCCTTCTTGAGATCCTCGATCTGCACGATCAGGATCACGGAGTTTCGGACCAGGATGCCGATGAGGGCGAGCACGCCGAGGATTGCGACGAAGCCCAGCGGCGCACCGCTCGGCAGCATGGCCACGACGACGCCGATCAACGCGAGCGGCGCGACTGCGAATACCAGGAACAGGCGCGAAAAGCTCTGCAGCTGCACCATCAGCACGGTCGCCATGACGAACAGCATCAATGGCACGACCGCGATGATCGGCCCCTGGCTCTTGGCGCTTTCTTCCACTGAGCCGCCGATCTTGAGCGCGTAGCCCGCGGGCAGCTGCTTTGCAAACTCCGCTACTTTCGGCGCGAGCTGGTCGACGACCGTCTTCGGCTGAACGTCGCTGACGACGGCGGCCTTCAGCGTGATCGTCGGAATCCGCGCGCGCCGCCAGATCGTGGGCTGCTCCAGCTCGTAGCGCAGATTGGCGACGGCCCCGAGCGGGACCGATTGGCCGCCAAGCCCGGTCATCTGCAAGTCGCGTAGCGTGTCGATCGAGGCGCGTTCCGGCGCAGTCGCTCGTCCCGTGACATTGACCAGATAGATGCTGTCACGCACCTGCGTGATCGGCGACCCCTGGAGCACCGAGTTCAGGGTGGTGGCGATGTCTTCCGAGGTGACGCCGAGCTGGCGCGCCTTGTCCTGGAGCACGTCGACCTTGACGACGCGCGCGGGCTCCATCCAGTCGAAAACCACGTTGCCGAGGTCAGGACTGCTGCGAATGACGCCTGCAAGCTTCTGCGACAGTGCGCGGACCTCGGCGACGTCGGGGCCGCTCAGGCGGTATTGTACCGGACGTCCCACGGGAGGGCCGACCTCGAGCAGCTTGACGTAGGTGTCGGTGCCCGGAAAGGTCTTCCTCAAATAGTCCTCGAACTGCGACTTGACCTTGTCGCGCGCGGCGATGCCGCCTTTGGTCACGATCACCTGCTGGCCGAACCAGGTGTTGGCGGTCTGCAGATCAAACGAGAGCACGAAGCGGGGCGCACCGGTGCCGACATAGGTGGACCAGTGCTCGACCGAACTATTGCCCTGCAACTGATCGCGCTCGAAGCGAGCCATCTGCGCGTTGGTCTCGGTGATCGAAGCGTTCTGCGGCAGGTTCCAGTCGATGACGAGCTCGGCACGGTCGGACGAGGGGAAAAACTGCTGTTGCACGAATTGCAGGCCGAACAACGCGAGAAGGAAGGCGCCGGCCGTCACCGCGACGGTGCTCCAGCGGTGATGCATGCAGAACAGCAGCAGGCGCGCGAAGATCTGCGCCAGGCGCCCCTTCTGCTCGTGATGTCCCTTCATTCTGGCCGGCAGGATGGTGACACCGAGAAGCGGCGTGAACAACACGGCCACGATCCATGAGACGATCAGAGATACCGCGATCACCACGAACAAGGTGAAGGTGAACTCGCCGGCGTTGCTGCTGTTGAGCCCGATCGGGATGAAGCCGGCCACGGTGACAAGCGTTCCGGTCAGCATCGGAAATGCGGTCGACGTATAGACGTGGGTTGCCGCCTTTTCGAGAGGATCGCCGATCTCGAGCCGCGCCACCATCATTTCGACCGCGATCATGGCGTCGTCGACCAGCAGGCCAAGCGCGATGATCAGGGCCCCCAGCGAAATGCGCTGCAGCGAGATGCCGCAATAGGCCATCACGACGAAGGTGATCGCGAGCACGAGCGGAATGGCGATGGCGACCACGAGCCCCGCCCGCAAGCCCAGGCTCAGGAAGCTGATGCCGAGCACGATGATCACGGCCTCGAACAGCGCTTCGGTGAAACCCGAAACGGCATGCTCGACCACGACCGGCTGGTCGGCCACGAGGTGCACGCCGACGCCGATCGGCAGGTCGGCGATGATCCTGGTCATCTCCTCCTTCAGCGCCTCGCCGAACTGGAGCAGGTTGGCACCGGTTTTCATGCCGATCGCGAGCGCAATGGCGGGCTGACCGTTGTATCTGAACAGCGTCGACGGCGGATCGGCGTAGCCACGCGTGATGGTCGCAACATCGGTCAGCGGGAAGAAGCGGTCGTTGATGCGGAGATTGACCCCTTTGAGGCTCGCCTCGGAGGCGAACTGACCATTCACGCGGACGCTGATCCGCTCCGGCCCCTCCTGGAACACGCCGGAGGGCGCAACCGCGTTCTGCCCTTGCAGCGAATTCATGATGGCGTGGATATCGAGGCCGAGCGCTGCGATCTTGCGGGTAGAAAATTCGAGATAAATCACCTCGTCCTGCGCGCCGAGGATGTCGACCTTGCCGACATCGGGCACGGTCAACACCTTGGCCCGGATGTCCTCGACCTGGTCGCGGAGCTGTCGCTGGCTCAAGCCGTCGCTGGTGAAGGCATAGACGTTGCCGAAGACGTCACCGAAACGGTCGTTGAAACCGGGGCCGATCACGCCTTGCGGGAAATCGCCCCTGATGTCTGCGATCATGTTGCGAACGCGCACCCAGGTCGGCTTGACGTCGGCCGCCTTGGTCGAATCGCGCAAGTAGACGAAGACGGTGGTCTGACCCGCAACCGTCACGCTCTTGGTGTAGTCGAGCGATTCCAGCTCCTCCAGCTTCTTCTCGATCCGGTCGGTGACCTGGCGCGTCATCTCCTCGGGCGAGGCGCCCGGCCACTGCGCCTGGATCACCATGGTCTTGATGGTGAAGTCAGGATCCTCCTGCCGTCCCAGCTGGAGATAGGCAAACAGGCCGGCCGCCATGAAGGCGATCATGAAATACCAGACGAGGGAACGATGGCCGAGCGCCCAGTCGGAGAGGTTGAACGACTTCATGGCTCTTGATCCTGTTCGAAGCGGACGTGCTGTCCCGGTTTGAGGCTGTGAATTCCGGCGGTGACGACGCGGGTGCCTGCGGCAAGCCCGCCGGTGACGCGGATGCCCGCCTGCTCGGCGACACCATCGATCTTCTGCAGCGAGACGGTGCCGGCGGACTGATCGACCACCCAGACGAAATCGGCGCCATCCCTGGCGAGCACCGCCGATGCGGGCAGGCGCAAGACCTTGCTCTCATCCTTGCCGAGCTTTGCCGTGACGGTCGCGCCGAGACGGAAGCTTTCGGGCGGGTTATCGAGCGCAATCCGGACGCGTCGCAGCCGTGTCACCGGATCGGCTTGCGGCGCGATTTCGCGAATTCTGCCCTCGACCTGAACGGCGGGGAGGAGCTGCAGGCTGACGCTGAACGGTAGACCGACTTCGAGCGGCACAGGCAGGTCCTCCCCGATATCGACGACCGCCTCGCGAATGTCCGGGCGCGCGACCGTCACCACGGTTTGACCGGGCGAGACCACCTGGCCGACTTCCGCGCCGACGGCGGTGACGACGCCGCCGAAGTCGGCCTTGATCTGGGCATAGCCGAGTTGCTCGATCGCCTTGGTCAAATTCGCCTGCTCCTGTGCAACGCTTGCTTCGGCGCCGGCGCGGGCCTGTTCGGCATTATCCAGCGTCTGCCTGGTGGTCGCATCGCTGGTGATGAGCGTGCGCTGCCGCTCCTCCGTGGCCTTGGCCTTCTCGAGTTGCGCCTCGGCCTTCGCAAGCTGGGCTTTGGCCGCGCGAACGGCGAGATCGAGTGCGGTGGGATCAATCGTCCCGATGATTTGTCCTTCGCTGACGATGTCGCCAACGTAGACCGGACGCGAAGTCAGCCGTCCGAGTACGCGAAAGCCAAGGTTGGTTTTATAGCGCGGCTCGACGACGCCCACGGCAATCGTGCTGTCACCGCTATTCGGCTTGGCCACCATTGAGAGCACGGGGCGCACGGGCTCCGGCGCGTTCGTCTCCTGCTGGCAGCCGGTGAGCAACGAGGCCGCCGCGAGCGTGCCGGCGATCAGCATGACCTGTCGCTTCATGATTGACCTCCCTCCTCAGTGACCGACTGACCGACGCTCAGAAGCTTGCCGCCGTCGACGACGACGCGCTCGCCGGGCTCGAGGCCTGCCTTGATCAGCACCTGACCGGCCTCATAGGCGCCGACCGTGACGGGCTTCAGCGACGCTGTCTGCGTTTTCGTGTCTACGGTCCAGACGGCAGGCCTGCTACCCACGGCCATCAGCGCGCTCCAGGGCAGGGTGATCTCCTTTTGAGCTTTCGCCTTCACCGTTCCCGAGACGGCGCTGCCCAGCGTCAACGCAGCCGGCGGGTTCTCGATGGACACCTTGACGCGGATCGTGGAGCTCTTCGCGTCGATCGCCGGTGAAATCTCTCTCACCTCTCCCGTCGCTGCCACGCCGGGATCGGAGACGAGCGCCAGCGTCACGCAGCGGCTGTCGGTCTGGCCAAGGAAGACGGATTCGTAGACCTCGAAGACGGCATCGCGCTCCCCGTCCTGAGCAAGCGAGAACACGGGTTGTGCAGCCGGAACGACCTGCCCGACCTCGAGATTTCGTGCGGTAATGACGCCGTCCGCTTCAGCGCGCAGGACGGTATATCCGAGCGCATCGCGCGAGGTGCCCAGTTGCGCCTGGGCCGCCTCCAGCACACCCTCTGCGGTTCGCAGACCTTCCTGGGCCTGGTCGTAAACGGTCCGGGTGGTGAAGCCGCTTGCGATCAGCGCTTTCTGCCGCTCGAACGTAGCCTTCGCCACCCGCAGCTGGGCTTCGGCGGAGGCCACTGCCGCGGTCGCGGCATCGACATCAGCCTGTTGCTCGGCCGGATCGAGCCGGGCGAGGACGTCGCCCTTGTTGACGTGAGCACCAACGTCCACGGTGCGAGCGATCACACGTCCGCTGACGCGGAACGAAAGGTCGGCACGGAAGCGCGCCTGAACCTCTCCAGTCAACGTGATGGCGGCTTGCCGGTCGCGCGGCTGCACGATCGTGGTCCGGACCAGCGTTGCCCGTGGGGTCGTCTGCGCCGCGTGATCGTTGCAACCCGTCAACGCAATGCTGACGAGCACGGTCGCTGCGGCGAGGGCCTTCCCCACATGTGGCGTCCGAACGGGGGTCGAGAATTGGCTCGTCATGGCGCGTCCCTATGGTGGGAAGGTGACAACAGCCCGCCAAGCGCGTCGGCGAATTGGCGGGGGACGACCATTTGGCCTCCTTGCTGGCGCAGTCGTCCCGCAAAGGGATCGGTCTCAACGGTGGGCCCGCGTTGACCGGTTGCTGCGCTTGCCGTGAGCACCGCGTCGTTTGAAGCGGTGGCTCGAATGCGGCGCGGAGCCTTTGTCTGGCGCCTTGCGATCGCCCAGTTTGCGCCGCGTTCGCGTTCGGTCAGCGGGAACGAGAGGACAATCGAGGTGAATTCGGGGCCGAAACCCTGCTCAACACGGCCGCCGAGCGCCCGCGCGATATCCCTGGCAATTCGCAATTCGCGGTCGGAAGTCTCCCGCGCGGGACGCGAGCCGTTGTCCAGGATCACGCAGTTCACCAGCGCACCGGTACGCGTCAGCTTGACCCTGATCTGCCCTGCCCGTGCGTCGAAACAAGCGTGCCTTGTCGCGTGCATCACGAGCTCGTGGACGATCAGCCCCAGATGCCAGCAGCGCTGCGGCTGAAGCGCGAGGGACTGGGTCGCGAATGCCAGCTGAACGTTCATCCGGTCCAGGACCGCCCGGCGCATGCCACAGCCCAGTTTGCGAATGTAGGTCGCGGCCTGGATCAGCGTTTCACCGGCGGGCATGGCCAACGCACGATGCACATCGGCGTAGCCATGCAGCAGCTCGACGACATCGCTGAGCGCGCACTTGGCTTCCGTCCCCTCGACCCGGATGGCGGCGGCGGAGACCAGGTCGATGGCGAAGGCAACACCGTTGGTGACCCTGTGATGCAGCTCGCGCAACAGCGCGCCTTCCTGCAAACCGGGCCGGTCCGGGCTCAAAACAGTCACGACATTCTCCTATTCGACGCGAACGATCGGGGCGAATGCCCCACCTTTGCGACCCCGATTTTTCGGGAGCACTCGCCAAGCCTGCGAAGCGCGGACTTGATGCTTTAATAAACTATACCGTATATTTTTCTTTTTCTTGCCTTTCTTCACCCGCCGTGTCAAGTCGGAAAGCAATGCGCACAGACTCGTGAATTCGGAGGTCCGAAATGAAGAAGACGAAACGTGGCAGACCGCCCAAGGATCTTGCCGGCGACGCGCAGGCGCGAATCCTCGACGCCGCCCAGCAGCTGTTTCTGGAGAAGGGCTATCGCAGCGCCAGCATCGACGACATTTCCGAACTCGCGCCGGCGAGCAAGCCGACGATCTATGCCCACTTCCCCGGCAAGGAAGCGCTGTTCGCGGCGGTGGTGGCCCGCACCATCGGCGGGCTGACGAACTTCGAGGGCTTCTCGCCGGAAGGGCGCACCATCGAAGACAAGCTGATGAGCCTCGGCACCGCCATCGTCGAGAGGGTTGTGGCGGAATCATTGGGTATGGTGCGCGCGACCATTGCGGAATCGCAGCGCTTTCCTGAACTGAGCCGGAACGTTCACGACGCTGCCCGCGATCGCTCCCTGGCCGCGGTGTCCCAGCTGCTGGACGACGCCACGCAGAAGCTCGCGCGCACCCCGCGGGGCCCTTTCAGCGCCAAGCGAAGCCGTGCTACCGCGCAGATCTTTCTCGACCTGATTCTCCTACCGATGCTGTTTCGGTCGCTGGTCGGTGAAACTCAGAAGGACCTGAAGAAGGAGCTTCCGGGATTCGTGCGCGAGCGCGTCGGCTTCTTCCTGGCAGCCTGCGAGACGGACTGGTCGTACTAGCTGTCTTCTTTAGGAAGGCCAGCTTGGAAGCATTCGCATCAGCCGACGGCCTTGAGCTGCACGCGAGCTGTCATCCCGGCCGGCTGCAGGAATGGCGTGAGACGCAAGGCGCCCTTACAAAATCCCAACATCTCGTCGAAGCTTGGCCGCAGCGTCGCTGCCCCGACCCGCGATGGATTGAGATGAACATCCATGGCTTCCAGCAGGCAGCAGGTCAGCGCCATCGGACTGCCGCCCTGCAGTTCGCCGCGTGCTTGCCCGGTGCCGATGATCGGTCGCACCAGCCCTCGGATCCTGTCGTCGTAGGTGAGAACGACCGTCCAGTTCTGCCGAACAGCGAGGGTTAGCAGGTCTTGCAATCGTCGATGTTTCGCGGGTCGAGCTTCATTGCAGTCGGCAATTGCCTTCAGGATTGCGGCCAGGCGCCGCAGCACTGGCCCACTGCCGCGGGCGGCTTCAGTCGCCGCACTGACGGCCTCCTCGAGCACCTCCTGCACCACAGCCTCCTCGATCGCCCGCCTAGAGGGAAAGAACCGATAGACGTTGGCTGAGGACATCGACAAGTGCCGCGCAATATCTGCGACGGTGGTCTTGTTGTGTCCCATCTCGCCATAGAGATGGATGGCAGCCTGCACGATCCCGCGGCGGGTGCTGCTCGTTCGATCTTCAATCTGCCTGCGCATAACGTCTCTCACTGCGCTGGAATGTTCATCAGCTCGCGGCGGCAGGCCTCTCCGAACTCGCGCAAGGGATCCATTTCCTCGATGAATTTGGGGAGATCGACGAACGTGCGATTTGGCGACAGATACGTTTCGATGATCAGGTGCCCGGCTCTCTCGGCAGCCTGAACGACCTCGTTGCTCGACAAGATCCGCATGCGTCCGACCAGCGTATAGAGGCTGACCAGTTGCGGGATTTCGGCCTGATCATTGACCAGGGCCTCGGCATAGAGCCGTGATGCCTCCTCGATGAAACTATGGTACAATTGTTCGCGCTTCGAGAACGAGCGGGCATGATGAAGCTCGCGACGCCTTCGGCGTCCGCTAAACCATCCACTGACGATGGTCGAGAGCGCGCCGAATGCAGAGCCGCCGAAGGCAGCCAGGGCCGGGATATAGACCGTGCTCATAAGATCGCTCCTGTCTCCTGTCGCAGTGCGGATGTGGCTCAAGGCAGCGCCTCGTCACATCACGCCGCGACTTCGCTCGTTATCTGCCCCGGACTGATCCGGTGGACGCCTGCTCGAACACCGCTTTGCAGCCTTCGCTCAGATCCGATTTCCTGAGCCGCAGGCAGGCTTCGACTCCGGATGGATCGGGAATGTAGGCACTGCACAGGCGAAAGGCGTCTGGCGTGCAAGCCGCTCGCTGCTCGGGTGTGCCCCGGTTCTCCTGGGCAAAAGCTGTTGCGCTGCCAAGCGCGACTACGGCCGCTGCGAACAACGCCGGCATCAATCTCTTCATGTGATATCCCTTCTCTGCTCGAGGCTTCTGGTCGAACCTGGCGGAGCCTCGCCGCCTTGATCCTGCACACGCGCTTGTGACGCACCCGTCTTGACTTCGGTCGCGGCGCGTGATTTATATGAACTATACGGTGTATTTTATTAAGGAGACGCGGAATGTCAACCTTGCTGTTCGCGTTGATGCGCGAAAATCCGTTGCCCGGCCTCGCCGCCGCATCGCTGAACGTCATTGTCGCGTTGTGCCTCGTGGCACTGAGCGTGCTGCTTGGCATCACGGTCGGGATGATCGCGTGGGCTCATACGCTTGCCGGGCGCCAGCCCGGCACCGTTCGGCTGGAGCGGAGGACGGTTGCATGACACCGGCCCTGCTGATCGCCCGTGACTGCATCATCTACTGGGTCAACGTCTGGATCGCGCCGGTCGAATGCGTGTTCGACGCGATCGAGTCCGAACTCGCGCGCAGAGGCATTGCGCCTGATGAAATCGACCGCCTCACGCAGACGGTGTGAGGGTGGACTGGAAACCGAGATGCTGAACTTCATCGAAGTCTTTGACGGGATGGAAGTTGACGCGACCAGCGGCGAGGTGGTGTGGACTGGTGTGACCGGAACACGGACAGCGCTCCAGCGTGACGGACTCATGATCGATCCGAAGGCCGCAGCCTATTGTCCAACCGAATGGCTCGACGAGCGTGGCTATCTCGACGCCGAACGTGCGCGCCGGCATCCGCGCCCGTGGAGTATCTGACGATGTGGCAGAGTGATGCCGTTGTCGGGAGCCGCGTGCCGTGAGCCGACGATCCGTCATGTCAATGCACGCGAGCCGATCGAACGACACCGCCCTTCCCTTGCGCGGCTATTTTCTGTCGGTCGGCGCCGCCCTGCTCTGCTTGCTTTGGGCCACCGCTTGGGTGCTTCCGGCCCGACTGCCAAGCCGCTTCGCGGAGCCGGATCCTGCGCGGCCTGCGATCCGCATCCACTCCGACGTGAAGGGGCCGGAGCGCGTCGTGATCGATACCAACCAGCCCCTGCCCACGCTCTCCGACAAGGAGATCGTCGTGGCTCACACGCCCGTCGCAAGCGATTAACCAATCAGACCGAGATTGATCCGATGTCGAAGCAGCATTTGTTTGCCCTGATCATGTGGTCCGCCACGCTCGCCGCGACCGCCGCCGTCGCTGACGTACAAAAATCTGCAGATGCAGACAGCCGAAGCGCGAGCGCGCAAAGCCAGGCCGAAGAGGCCGCTATCCAACGCGTGCTCTCCGAATTCCGCACCATACGCGTCCCGCTCAGCCGGGCGATGGCGATCGCGGAGCGCCTGCATGACGGTTCCAAGACCACCGACATCAGCTTCGAGATCGACGGCCCGCCCGTCTACCGCGTTCGCACGATCCGGAATGAGCACGTGTGGGAGAACGCCATCGACGCAAACACCGGAAGCATCACGGGCAGAGAGATGACGTCCTCGCTGAAGGAGCTCGATCGGGAAGACCTCGCCAACATCGTCGCCTTGAAATGGATCAAGCCGGAATTGTCGGATGCCGTGCAGGTCGCCGAGAAAGCGGCGGCCGGCAGCGCGCTGGCCGGTGGGCTGATCCGACAGGACGGCAAACTCAACTTCGTGATCGTGGTCGCCTCCGGGGACCATTTGAAAGAGGTGCTGCTCGAGCCTCCCAAGGTCGGAAAGCAAGACACAAGTCGCCACTAACACGAGCATGTTCATCAGCACTCAAAGAGCACACACGCCATGAACTTCCAGCCCCGATCACAACTCTCATCCGCACAACGGCAGCTTCCTTTCGACTGCATCGCGCTGCTGTTGCAGGGCGGGGGTGCGCTTGGCGCGTACCAGGCGGGCGTGTACGAAGCCCTGGCCGAAGCCAGCATTCATCCCGACTGGGTTGCTGGCATCTCGATCGGAGCGATCAATGCCGCGATCATTGCCGGGAACGCGCCCGAGTCCCGTGTCGACCGCCTGCGCGATTTCTGGACCCAGGTCACCTCGACGGCACCCTGGCATTGGTCCGGCAATCCCTTTCTGGATTGGGCGCGGAGCGACAATACGCGCAACCTCATCAACCAGATGAGCGCCGGTCTTGCGGCCACCTGTGGCGCCACCGGTTTCTTCTCCGCCCGTCCCGTCCTGCCCTGGCTACATCCAGGCGGAGCCAGCGATGCGACCAGCATCTATGACACCCGCGCGCTCAAGGCCACGCTGGAGCGCCTGGTTGACTTCGATCGTCTTAACGCCGGGCTGACGCGCTTCAGCGCCGGCGCGGTCAACGTCCGAACCGGTAACTTCGTCTATTTCGACAACACGACTCATACGATCCGGCCCGAGCACATCATGGCGAGCGGCGCGCTGCCGCCGGGCTTTCCGGCGGTGGAGATCGAGGGCGAGCACTATTGGGACGGCGGTCTCGTTTCCAATACGCCGCTGCAATGGGTGATCGAATCGGATGCTCCGCAGGACATACTCGCATTCCAGGTCGACCTCTGGAGCGCCCGCGGTCAACTTCCCCGCAACATGGCTGAGGTCGTCACGCGGCACAAGGAAATCCAGTATTCGAGCCGCACGCGCGCCAGCACCGACCAGTTCAAGCATGTGCAGCGCCTGCGGCGCGCACTAACGGATCTGCTGGGGAGGCTGCCCGACGATCTCAGCCAGCATGAGACCGTGAAACTGCTCAGCACGGCGGTCTCGCGGAACGTCTACAACATCGTCCACCTGATCTACCGCGCGCGCAATCACGAGGGGCACTCCAAGGACTACGAGTTCTCGCGCCTGTCGATGCAGGACCACTGGCAAGCCGGCTATCACGACGCACTGCGCACTCTGCGCCATCCCGAGGTGCTCGCTCGGCCTTCGAGCCCCGACGGGGTCTTCACCTTCGATCTCGAACACGACGGCCGCGAGTAGTCCAACCTCATCGCCTGGAGATAGCGCAAATGCGCGAGACTGATGTGAAACAACGTGCCTTCGCGATGCCGCTGACCAGCCCGGCCTACCCGCCCGGGCCATACCGGTTCGTCGATCGCGAATACCTGATCATCACCTATCGGACCGATCCGACAAGGCTCCGGGCAGTGGTTCCAGGTCCGCTCGAGGTCGACGAGCGGGAAGCTCTCGTCAAATACGAGTTCATCCGCATGCCCGATTCCAACGGCTTTGGCGACTACACGGAAAGCGGACAGGTCATCCCCGTCTCCTTCCGTGGACGAAAGGGCGGCTACACACATTGCATGTTCCTCAACGACGAAGGACCCATTGCGGGTGGACGCGAGCTGTGGGGATTTCCGAAGAAGCTCGCCCAACCGACCCTGCGAACCGAGATCGACACGCTGATCGGCACGCTGGATTACGGCCCGCTCCGGGTCGCCACGGGGACAATGGGCTACAAGCACCGCGAGGCCGATCTGGCGAAGGTCAAGGCTGCGCTTAACGAGCCGAACTTCCTGCTCAAGATCATCCCGCACGTCGACGGCAGCCCACGCATTTGCGAGCTCGTTCAATATCATCTCGAGGACATCGTGATGAAGGGTGCATGGACCGGACCGGCGGCGCTGGCGCTGACGCCACACGCCTTGGCGCCGGTCGCCGAACTGCCGGTGCTGGAGATCGTCTCAGCCGTCCACATCCGCGCCGACCTCACGCTCGGCCTTGGGACGGTGGTGCACGACTATCTGCAACAGCCGGCTCGCGGCACCATACGAACCGGCGAGAGAGCTCTGGTCTTCTAAGTCAAAATGCGCAGCGCGCAACTCGGCTCTGATTGTTATGTTACAAGGAAAGTGTGCGAGATGGGAATGCTGAACGGTAAGACGGCTGTCGTCACCGGCTCGACCAGCGGCATTGGTCTCGCCTGCGTGCAGGCCTTCGCCAAGGCGGGCGCTAACGTCTTGATGAATGGCATGGGCGCGCCCGCAGACATCGAGAATGAACGCGCTGCGATCGAGCGCGCTTTCGGGGTTAGGGCGATCTACTCGCCCGCGGACATGACGAAGCCGACCGAGGTCGCCGAGCTCATCGCTCTTGGCCAAAGGACCTTCGGTAGCGTTGACATTCTGGTCAACAACGCCGGCATCCAACACGTCTCGCCGATCGAGGACTTCCCTGCCGAGACGTGGGATGCGATCATCGCGATCAACTTGTCCGCCGCCTTCCATGCCATCCGCGCGGCAGTACCAGGCATGAAGACGCGCGGCTGGGGCCGCATCATCACCACGGCCTCGGCGCATTCCTTGGTCGCCTCGCCTTTCAAGTCGGCCTATGTCGCTGCCAAGCACGGCATCGCGGGCCTCACCAAGACGGTGGCGCTGGAACTCGCCCGCTCGAAGATCACCTGCAATTGCATCAGCCCCGGCTACGTCTGGACGCCGCTCGTCGAGAAGCAAATTCCGAACACGATGGCGGCTCGTCGCATGCGGAGGGACGAGGTCATCAACGACGTCCTGCTCGCCGCGCAGCCGACCAAGGAATTCGTCACCGTCGAGCAGGTTGCTTCGCTCGCGCTGTTCCTCTGCAGCGACGCCGCCGCTCAGATCACGGGCGCCAACCTCTCGATGGATGGCGGCTGGACGGCAGCGTAGCCCGTTTCAATTCCCGGAGCCTTATCATGACTTCTCTCAAAGAGGCCGCGCGATGCGAGACCAGCCGCCCATTGCAGCTCGATCTCGCGGAACACAACAGCCTGGCCAACGCCCTGCGTAGACGCGAGGAGACCTTCAATGCGGATGTGATGCCCAGCAATGCCGAGCTGATCGCTCCGAGCGACTTCTATGCAACGATCGCTTTCGGACCATCGCGCGGTCGGACGCAGACGACCGAGGGGCAAATGGCAAGACTGTTTCCCTATCCCGCAGCCTGACAGCCGCGACATCAGACGACGAGGCGGTTGACCCAAGTCAATACGAGCTAAGCCGAGTTCGAAGAATATCGAATTCGGACAGCCAACGGGAGACGGTCATGTCGGAGCAGAGCAGCATGCATTTTTACCTCAATTGGGCCAAGGAGCGCATCAACGAAATGGATGCCGCTCTCGCCTCGTTCGAGGTCAAGGCCGGCGAGGCCAAGGCCGAATCGAAGGTCAAAGCCGAGCAGATCATCGCCGATCTGGCGAAGCGCCGCGACGAATTCAAGGCGCAGCTCAAGACACAAGCCGAAGCCGGCGAAGCGGCCTGGGCACGCAACAGGACGGAACTCGAGAAGCAGTGGAACGGCTTCGAAGCGCAGATGAAGACCTATTTCGAAAGCGCGGGCAGGCAGATCGAGCAGCAACAAGCGACGTTCAAGGACATCGCCGCCGCACAGGCAAAGGCTTGGCGCGAGGCGGCCGACAAGTTCCGTGAGGCGGCCGGAAAGGTCGCCGCAACACATACCGGAGATTTCGATGCCGCCCTCAAGCAGATGAAATCCGATGCATCCGAGGCGGAAGCGCGCCTGCAGAAGCTTAAGCAGGCCGGCACCGAGTCGTGGTCCGTGCTGAGCGCAGCACTCGCTGAATCCCGCAAGGCGTTCGATCAGGCCAATCAGGCCGCCTGGAATGCGCTTAGAGGTTCTGGCGGGAAGAGCTGACAGTTTCTGACAAGCCCCGCCTCAGGCAAGCGATGCTTGGCTGATCGCTTTAGTTCTCAAGGGAGGTCGAGCGCTGCAGCACGGCGTTTTGACCGCGGAGTTGATCACCTTGGTGCAGCAGGGGGCGGCAGATCTCGCTGGGAGACAATTCCGGGACCTCCTAGCATTCGGAACACTTTGGACCGAAGTAGTGATAATCGTTCAACGACGTCTCTGAATTTCGCCCGCGCTCTACAACCGGTGCATGATGCTGTCGTGAATGCGTCCCGCATTGAAGAGTTCCAGGAGCTTGCGACGGCCGGGATCCACCACGATGCACGCGGACTATTTCGGTCGGCGTAGACGGCACGCAGTCGCCTGTTCCCACGCCAGTGTAAGCCTGCTTGGAACGTCCTAGGCCGTTGCGGCTTTTTTTCCTCAGCTACGCAATTCTTGGCCCGGTCGAGGGGCTGCGGACGAGGAGATCCGATGAAGCCGATCGCGCAGGCTCTCGCCGTTGCACTCGCTGCCTCGCCCTCGATGGTTTCGGCGCAGGCGATCAGGTGGCTAACCTACAGCATCCCTGAGACCGGCACTTCAGTCGATTTCCCTGCCTCTATCTTCACGGAAGAAGCGGGACGACCGGACGGATACGGGCAACGATTTCGAACCGCCGACAAGCGTGCAGACATCACAATACAGTCGGCCCCCAACGCCGCGAACGATTCCCCCGCTTCCTTCCTCGCGAAGAACCATCCGCCCCCACGCATCCAGTACAAGAGAGTGACGCCACGATTTTTTGCGGTCTCCAGCTACAAAGGCGACAAAGTCTGGTACGACCGCTGCAACTTCTCCGGCCGCTGGGTCCATTGCGTGCTGATCAACTACCCGGCAGCCGAAGAGCGCGACTGGGACCATGTCGTGACGCGCATCAGCCTTTCCCTGCACGGCAGGTGATCTGACCGACTGCGGGCGAGCGCGCTTTTCAGAGTGCGCTCAGATCCTCAGGCACTTCGCCGAACTTACGTCGTCGGCGAGGACGAACGGCAGCGCGACGACGCCCGCCGACTTTCGGCCTCGCGCAAAGCGCGTTTTCGCGCTTCTTTCGCCGGCACACGGGCACGCGAGCGCGCGACCTGGAGCGGCTGGAAAGTCTCGCCACCAAGATCAGAGGCAAGCTCGATGAGCTTCGCGCCGTGACACTACGCGAGGAGATCAGCAGGCCTGCTTTTGAGCTCTGGCAAATGGCGGGCCGCCCGTAAGGTCGCAACGGCGAATTCCGGTTGCGGGCAGAAGCTGAGCACGTAGGTAGAGCCGGGCTTAACATCAAGTTGGACGGGGCGCGAGACGTACAGAATCAAGGAGAGAGGCTCTCGCGCAGTCGGCGGAGCTGAGACCGGAGCCGCTCGCAGCCCAATTCCTTTTCGAACTTGGTGATTGCCTCAAGCGTAGGCTCAGCACGCATGCTCAGCAGACGCGCCATGTCGCGGCTACAAGTGTCTTCGGAACGAACAGACTCGTTCTGCGCCTGCTGTTTCGGAACCGTTTCCGCCGCCGGATTTCCGCCAGAAGGCAGAGCGGTACCGCCAACAAAGCTTTCGAACAGGCGCTGCACTTGCGGCCGCAGTCGAGTGCACGCGACCTCGCGCTGGAAGTTGATGATCTCTTCCGGCGCGGGGTTGGCGCGAAGACGCGCCAGCCTCGCTTCGTCGCGGACACAGGGGTCCACGGTCTGGGGCGCCGCCTGCGCCGGAAGCGGCGGCCTTGGAACCGTTGCGTTCACGGTTGGCGGTACCGGCGCTGGACTGACTACGGCCGGGTTCGACGGGCTGGGCACCGAAGCTGACGGGGGCGCCGGGGCGGCCACGACGGGTAGCGCCGGCGCAACTCTTGTTGTATCCGGCACCAAGGAGATGGTTGCGCCGCCGAGGGAGCCATAGATGAACGGCTCCTGCCGTCCACCAGTCATGGCGATAACTGCGTCGCGGACACGGCCAAGCGTGATCCGGATGTCGACGCCGGGCTCGGCAAGGTGTCTAAGTAGCGCGATTGCATAGGGACTGTTAACGCCGTCGCCGTCATAGGAAATCGAGCCGGCCTTCGCGGCGTAGGCGACCAGCGTATCGGCCCCAACGTCATCAAGCTTCGCCAGCCCGCCCCTGGCCGGTGTGCGGCCTGCCGAGCGCAGCTTGGCTGCAAAGGGGTTGTCGCGGCAGGCGTCGAGGAGGATCAAGCGCAGGCGGCGTACCGGTTGTAGCGCCCAGATGATGCGGTCGAGCGAGATAGCTTCATCATCGACGTCGTAGTCGCGGCTCAACCGAGCATCCACCGGTACGAGATAGTTAGTGCCGCTGATCTCAATGCCGTGGCCGGCGTAATAGACCACCGCTATATCCGCGTTCTCTGCCGTGATGAGAAACTCCCGCACGGTGCGCTTGAACTCGACGACACCAAGATCGTTGCGCGAAATGACGACTTCGAAGCCGATCGATCTGAATAGTGCCGCGATTGCCGAAGAGTCGTTGATGGTATTGGACAGCGTAGATGCGTTCTTATAGGCAGAGTTTCCGACAACGAGCGCGACCCGACGCTCCGCGGCTGCCGCATCGGCGAACAACGCGCCGACGACAAGGCAGAGGGAGTAGATCAAGAGTTGGCGCAGTTTCATCGCGGCATCAATATCCGTAACTCCGCCAGGAGCGATGGCGGTACTTCGAGCGCTTTCTCGGCGGCTGACCACTCTCCGTCACGGTGACGTTGATGACGTCGGAGAACACCGCCGGGTCCTGTGGTACGTGGGCGAAGTCGGCGAACAGCAGGCGCAGCTTGTGTTGGCCCACCGGCAGCGTGATCTTCGCTTCGGTCTGGCCGGCGCCGAAGTGCAGGTGGTTGAAGTCGTTCGGGATCGGCTGGTCGAGCGGAGGCAGCTCCGCATCGACAAGTAAATGATGATGCCCGGTGTTGGGCTTATCGTAGCCCGCCGGTGCGACGCCCATATTCAACAGGCCGAAACGGATGACTGGGTTCGGAGAAATGTAAGAGCCGTTCTTCGGATAGATGAAATAAACCTTGGCGTCCTTCGGGGCGGGGCGACGTCCGCTGGCCGCGGGTTGCACCGCCGCAGGAGTGGCTTGAGCTACCGCGGGAGCGGTCTGGTCAGTGACCTTGACCTTAATCCTCTCGGAGGTCACCGGCGGGGAATGCGGAACGTGATTCTTGTCGCCGAACACAAGCTGCAAGGTGTGCTCGCCGGGCGTCAGCGAAATCTCTGCCTCGGTTTGTCCCGCGCCGAAATGCAGGTGCTGGAAGTCGTTTGGAATCTCGGAATTTAGCGGCGGCGTTGGCGAGTCGATTATCAGATGATGATGACCGCTATTGGCGCGGTCCGAACCTGCCGGCGCGACGCCCATGCCACGCAGGCCGAAATGCAGAGTAGTCTTGGTTGGCAGCGTATCGCCGTCTTTCAATCCGATGAAATAGACGGCTGCTCCCGCTGGCGACTGCGTCGGCCCGCCAGTCTGCGCCTGTGCCTGCACCACGTGGAAATGCATCAAACCAGCAAGAAATGGAACCAGAACCAATGTCAGCAATCGTTGCATCATCGGCAATCTTCCCAATACATGGATCCACAATTTGGACCGCAATAGCCGCAAGAATCTGAAATAATTGCAAGCATCACAGACGATCCCCATCCGCCTAGAACGAAGGGGAATGAAACGATATTCCTTTGCCGCCCAATGTAAACCGAAATCCGACGGCGCGAGCGTCGCCTTGCCGGTTGCGGCCGAATGAAGCATGCTATGTCACATTTGAATGTGACGTGTTCATACTTCCGATCGTTCGAGCCGACCGGAGATCACGATATGAAATCCGCCGTTTTGTCTGCCTTTTTCCTCATGGCACTCGTCGATTTTGCGAGCACTGCAGCCAGCGCGCAGCGAGGGCTCAGCAACGGCCCATCTGCCGACCCGCCATCCGCGTCATCCGACACCAGGGTAGCTGACCAAAGCGCCAGTCCGGATCCGGGTGAGCTATTTCGCGATTGCAACAATTGTCCCGAGCTTGTGGTCGTGCCGCCCGGGGACTTCGTGATGGGGTCGAATGACACGCCCTACGAGAAGCCCGAGCATACGGTCAGCATTCGCAAGCCCTTCGCCATTGGCCGGCGCGAGGTGACATTCGCAGAATGGGATCAGTGCGCCGACATTGGCGCGTGCAGGGTGCGTCCCGAGGACCACGGCTGGGGGCGTGGCGACCGCCCGGTGATCAATGTCAGTTGGGAGGATGCCAAGCTGTTTGTCGCCTGGCTGTCGCAAAGGACCGGACAAAAATATCGTCTGCCCAGCGAAGCGGAGTGGGAATACGCCGCGCGGGCGGGAACCCGAACGCCGTTCTGGTGGGGCAAGGACGTCGGCGACCGTCATGCGCAGTGCGAGGGCTGCGGCAGTCCGATCAAGCAACAGGTCGTGCCCGCGGGCTCGTTCCGGCCAAATGGCTTTGGGCTCTACGACACCTCAGGTAATGCTGCGGAATGGGTCGAGGATTGCTGGAACGATTCCTATCGCAATGCGCCGAAGGATGCGTCGCCGTGGACGTCGGGCGACTGCCGCCTGCGGGTGCTGCGCGGGGGCAACTTCCTCAGCAGGGCCAGCGACGTCAGATCGTCGGCGAGGTTTCGCTACGACGTTGACGTTCGCTATTACGCCAATGGCTTTCGTATCGTTCGGGAGTTACCGTAATCATGCCGCGCGCGGGAATGATGCGCACGATCGTTGCAGCGCTTCTCGTGTTGACTGCCGTTACTCCGACCGCTTGGGCGCAATCCTACCCAGCGAGTGGTAAAATCGGCTATCTCCAGGAGTGGGAGATCACGGGAAGCTTGGCGAAAGCGGCAATGCGCCCCGCAGTGGAATATTCGGGGACGCTCACGCTGCGGCACATAGGCCTGTGTAGCATCAATGGTGTCGAGCAGAAACAGGCGCGCATGCAGCTGAAAGTTTCGTCCCTGCGCCTGGAAGGCACGTTGATCATGGACGACGATGAATGCCGCATCGTCGCTTCTGGATCATCAGGCTCGGGGCTGCTGACCTGCCGCAGCGGACAAGACATTCCGATCAATCTCCTGATCGGGAAAGCCGTCGAGACCGAGACGTCTGAGCGCGTCGGCCGCGGTCCCTAAACAAGTCGCAAGACGATTGTCCGTGAGAAAGATCATTGTCGACTATGCATTGAGTCCTGATCGCGTGTGCTGATCACACGCGACTTTGGAGCGCCGCGATCCGTTGTTCAGTTTGGCCTTTCAGCAGTTGCATTCATGTCCACTCTTTCGACGGCGGCGGAGAAGTACGCGCGGTACAGCTCTGAACGATTGCGTGCACGTCACGGTTTTTGAAGCGCGAGTTCCGACGCATTGAGTGCCGCTCGCTGAATGTAGCGGGCGATGCGAATGCAAAGCGCTCGCCGCCGCCATGCGTGATTTGCGGCACAGGGTCATGAGGCGGCGAGGCCTATCGTCAAATCATCGAACGGCAGTCACGCGGTTCGGCTTCATCCAAAAGGGAAAATATTATGCTTCGTGCAGGCCGGCAGCGGTATGTCGGCGACTGCACGACAGTCCGGAACGAGCAACAGCTCGAGCCAGCTCCAGCTCGGGGACGGCAACTTTGCCGGGACCAGCCAGCATGGCCGTAGCAACAGCGCCGGCGCCATGCAGGTCGGCGATGGCAACCGTGTCCGAGTCCATCAATGGTAACGCCGCTGGCCTATCGGGCCGGCGGTACGGCGATTGGGCGGGTTCCAACCTCGCCCAACGCCATGCATCGAGGAGCTACACATGAAGCCTATTCAGCGACAATCGGTTGTGCTTGCTGCCGTGTTGATGGTTGCGTGGGCGAGCGTGTCCGCGCGGGCCGAGACGACGTCCGTGAACAATGGCAGCAATTCTGCCACGATCACCCAGAGCGGCGATCCATCCAAGACCGAAAAACAAGTCAAGACCGGTCCGGGTTACACCAGCATTGAGCAATACAGCGGCGGCAACTCGGCGATGATCATCCAGCGATCAAAGCCTGGCGCCAGCGATCCAGCCGATGCCGAAGCCGGCAAACGCCCGGATGCGCCGCCGGCACCTGGCGCAGCAGACGGTGATGCCGATCGTGATCCGCCATCGACCGACGCAGACGTCTACCGGCAGATCCGCAAAGGCGCCTCGCCGCAATCGCAGCAGACGCTCGACAGGTTGATGAAAGCCCTGGGCCTGCAAAACAAGATGTGACCGGCCCAGGCGGCGTTGCGGGCACGGCGTCGTGGTCGCGTGGGCGCAAGCCGTACTAAAATCTCGTCGCATGCGGTAGCTGCGTGACGGTTCCAGCCGTCCTCACCGGAAAAGCAGGACGCGGACCTTGAGGCGATCGCCTCGGCCTTGCGTGCAGCGCGCATTTCGCAACCGGTCACCGGCATCCCGTTCGCGCATCATAAGATTTCACTGCTGTCACTTGGCAGCAACAGCCAGTCCCTTCGGATCAGGTAATATGCGAACAGCTGGATGCTGGGCGCAATCCTCGTCAGGGGTCGGCAATGAATGGCAACTTAGCCAAGCGAGCAGGGCTAGGGCTAGGATGTGCGATCTGGGCGGCCGTCGTTTTGTTCGACGGGTCGGCCTGCGCACAAACAGGCTTCATCGATACGCCGGCTTCGGCTTTGTGCCCCTGAACGGACCGATCGTGCTGAACCAGGCGTTCGGGAACGGGCAGAACATTGCCGGGATCGTCCAGCTGGCCCCGAATCCGACGGCGACCGTCAACCAGACTGGCTTTTATAGCCGCAGCGCGATCATCCAGGTCGACGGCACCAACACTGCAAACATCACCCAGGTCGGCGATTTCAGCCACGCCTACGTCATTCAGGTTGGGCCGACTAACGCCTCCGCCGTCGCGCAGACCGGTAACAAAACGTCGGCGATCGTCATTCAGGTCGCGGCGTCCCCCATCACTGCGGCCGGAACTGGATACCTCGAGCGCATTGCGTCGAATCTGCTGTTCGCTCCGGAGACCGCCGCGGCGCTGCCGAGCATGGCTCAAATCAGCGCTCAGGGATTTTCGCGCGACTTGTTGTCGCAGCTCGATACCGGCCGTGGGGAGGCCTGTGTCGATCAGCCTCTGTACGTGAAGGCACCGCCGCTCCCCTGTCGAGCTTCGGCGTTCGTGCAAGCCAATTATCGGCACGGCGACCACGCCGACGCCTTCGGGTCGACCAAATACAGCTATGATTCGGCCGGCATCCTCGCGGGCGGCAAGGTTTATGTGACCCCGAATCTGACGTTGGGACCGACATTCGGCTACACGCACATCGCTTCAGATCTCAAGCAAGGGCTGGGCTCGACGGATCTCGACTCCTTCCATCTGGGGGGTTTCCTGGCCTACGACACGAGTTCGTTGTTCGTTCATGCGATCGCGTCATATGGCTGGAACCAGTTCGACATCTCTCGCACCGGGTTCTTCGGACCGATCACCCCCAACACCGACGCGAATACAACGGTTGCTGCAATCAAGGCCGGTTACTTGTTCGATCTCGGCGCCGTGCGGCTCGGCCCGATCGGCGGGTTCACCTACACTGACACTCACGTCAAGGGCTATTCCGAAGCCGGCGATCCATTCCTGACCCAGACGGTCCAGATCAGTTTCTTCAGTCGGCGGTGGTCAGTGGCGGCTTGCGCTTAAAGCCGCAATTCGCCGCGTTCGGTCCGGCCGATACCTTCTTTGACGTGACCGTGGAGAAGGACCTGCGCAATTCCATGCCGATCTTACAAACGGGGTTCACGCTGGCGCCCGATGTGCCGATCTTCACACCGGTGCGTCCCATAAGGGACGTTTATGTTCGAATGTCAGGCGGCCTCGGGTATAACTTCACACCCAATGCACGCGTCAACGTCGCGGCCGAGGGAATTGTCGCCAACAACGGCTCAAACAGTTTCGGGTTGAACGCGGGATTTAGATACGGCTTCTGAACCGCCGCATCCGAAAATTCCTGTACGGAAGGCCACCAAGCTATTTGCTAGCTAAACGATCTTCGCCGCCGCATTGCGATTGGCGCGTTGTGATGCATTTACCTCCCAGCATTGTGGGCGGGCAGCTTCAACCAGATTGCACTTTGGGATTTCGTGCAGCCGGATTAGGTTGGCGTGATTGCCCGATCGTTTGGGCTACGGGCAAGTCCATTTGGAGTTTTTGTCGCGGCGCTGATGAGTACGACAAGCAAGACGGTCAACCTCGCTCTACAAGGCGGCGGCGCGCATGGCGCGTTTACCTGGGGCGTTTTAGATCGCCTCCTCGAGGAAGAACGGATGTCCTTCGAGGGAATCTGCGCGACCAGCGCCGGCGCCATGAACGCTACGGTCATGGCACATGGCCTGACAATCGGCGGTCGAGAGGGGGCCAAACATAGTCTTGCGGACTTTTGGCGGCGCATCAGTGAAGCGGCAGCCTGGGGACCGCTGCAGCCGTCCCCGTTCGATCGCCTAATGGGATATGGTTCGATCGAAAGATCTCCGGCCTTTATATTCTTCGACATGATGACGCGGCTTCTGTCGCCTTATGAGTTCAACCCATTGAATTACAACCCGCTGCGCGACGTGCTCGAGGAGACAGTCGATTTCGAACGGCTTCGCAGGGAGAATGTCGTCAAGCTGTTCCTTTGTGCGACGAATGTGCGAACCGGAAAAGTGAAGATCTTCGAGAACGACGAAGTGACACTCTCGGCCGTTCTTGCCTCCGGGTGCCTTCCGTTGCTGTTCCAGGCTATCGAAATCGATGGCGAAGCCTATTGGGACGGCGGCTACATGGGCAATCCGGCAATTTTCCCGCTCATTTATAAGTGCCAGTCCACCGACGTCATCGTCATCCATATCAATCCGATTGTGCGCGAGGCGATTCCTCGCGCGGCCAGCGACATACTGAACCGACTAAACGAGATCAGTTTCAATTCGTCGCTGATGCGAGAGATGCGGGCGATTGCCTTCGCCAACAAGCTCGTCAAGAGAGGTGCGCTGGGCGACGAGGTAAAGACAATGCTGATTCATGGGATCGAGGCAGAATTGTTCATGAAAGACCTCGGAGTTGCCTCCAAGTACAACGCCGACTGGAATTTCCTTACCCACCTGCGTGATGTAGGTCGCTCCTGCGCCGATAAGTGGCTCACGGCGAATTTTTGTCATGTCGGTACGCGCTCGACTATCGATATTCACGCGAGATATTTGTGAGCGCAGCCAGGTTGCTACAGCCGACCTCTCGGCACTTCGATTTCAGCAGTTGCATTCATGTCCACTCTTTCGACGGCGGCGGAGAAGTACGCGCGGTACAGCTCTGAACGATTGCGTGCACGTCACGGTTTTTGAAGCGCGAGTTCCGACGCATTGAGTGCCGCTCGCTGAATGTAGCGGGCGATGCGAATGCAAAGCGCTCGCCGCCGCCATGCGTGATTTGCGGCACAGGGTCATGAGGCGGCGAGGCCTATCGTCAAATCATCGAACGGCAGTCACGCGGTTCGGCTTCATCCAAAAGGGAAAATATTATGCTTCGTGCAGGCCGGCAGCGGTATGTCGGCGACTGCACGACAGTCCGGAACGAGCAACAGCTCGAGCCAGCTCCAGCTCGGGGACGGCAACTTTGCCGGGACCAGCCAGCATGGCCGTAGCAACAGCGCCGGCGCCATGCAGGTCGGCGATGGCAACCGTGTCCGAGTCCATCAATGGTAACGCCGCTGGCCTATCGGGCCGGCGGTACGGCGATTGGGCGGGTTCCAACCTCGCCCAACGCCATGCATCGAGGAGCTACACATGAAGCCTATTCAGCGACAATCGGTTGTGCTTGCTGCCGTGTTGATGGTTGCGTGGGCGAGCGTGTCCGCGCGGGCCGAGACGACGTCCGTGAACAATGGCAGCAATTCTGCCACGATCACCCAGAGCGGCGATCCATCCAAGACCGAAAAACAAGTCAAGACCGGTCCGGGTTACACCAGCATTGAGCAATACAGCGGCGGCAACTCGGCGATGATCATCCAGCGATCAAAGCCTGGCGCCAGCGATCCAGCCGATGCCGAAGCCGGCAAACGCCCGGATGCGCCGCCGGCACCTGGCGCAGCAGACGGTGATGCCGATCGTGATCCGCCATCGACCGACGCAGACGTCTACCGGCAGATCCGCAAAGGCGCCTCGCCGCAATCGCAGCAGACGCTCGACAGGTTGATGAAAGCCCTGGGCCTGCAAAACAAGATGTGACCGGCCTCACCAGGCCTCTCGCCTGCCGCGACCGTAAAGGACACTTGGGAGGGGTTCTGCGTGACGTACTTTACGTGAGCTTGAGCCCACCTCTCCTAGTCTGACGTGCCAGTCAAACGGGAGACACCACATGCATTTGGCGACCGTTCATGCAACGATCCCCGATCGGACCGACGCTCGCCTCGGCCGACGATACGATCGCTTTGCCACTGTCCACGACCGCTACAACGACCACGCCAACAACAATGCCGGCGCCTGCCGACGCGCCGGTTCCTCCGTCTAATCCGCAAAGTCCGCTAGAGAGGAATTGCACGACCCTGGGAGGGAAGACCCTTAAGTGGTCTTTCCCGAATTTGCCATTTGGAGCCGCGCGATGCTCTTGAGATGGTGTGCGGGTTGCGCCGGAAATCCGACTGCGCGAGCATCGCTCCGACGAAGGCGCGGCGAATGACCCCCGATGCGATCGCGTTCAAGCCCTGACGAAGAACCAAGAATGAACGCTGCGCTGACCGCATGGCATCCTCAGTGTGGCTTGCCCAGCACGAATGCGAACGGCAGAACGAAAATCTCGTCGCCGGCCTCATCGCTGACATGCAAGACCCATTGACGCCAATCTTCCAGGTTGGTCCCTGTCACGAGCGATCGCACCCTGCGGGTGGCCTCCTCGCACGCCTCGATCAGATCGGATACGAATGTGCCGCGACGATCCATCAATACGCCGCGAGCGTTAGTGCAATGGAAATAGATCTGAGCCATGTACGCCTCCTCGTGACATCCGGGTGAGCAAGCTCGACCCTGCATGTCGGAGTCATACTAGGCGTTCAAGGGATCCTCCGTGATCATGCGCACACGGTGCCGCTTGGCAACTTCGCAGGACGATGGTCGCAGCGGAAAACTCCGTGGCCGCCGTCTGTCATACGCGTTGGGTTTGGCCTGCTTGCCGCCGCTTGAAGCAGGCGGCGCCTGATCTGAAATCATTCCAGCTCGCTACGACTTTTTTTCGGCGGCCTCTCACACGCTCTACTGTGCGTCACCTTTGCGATCTTCAGTTTCTTCCGTCCGCCCTCCACTGAGGAAGCCCTGCGAAGGCCGATATCGCCGGGCCGGCCTTTCACACTGAAGCCCGCCGACCGCTAGTCATTTCGAGACTTGGTCCCCTTCTCGAAGAAGGTGCGGTCAGCCGACCAGCTCCGAAAGCGCTCCCTCCGACGGCCTTTAGCGGCCCTAAAGACGCGGCTTAGGTCCTGTCGAAAGGTCACCAAGCCTGCATCAGGGGCACGACGGAAGTCGGCCTGAGGAGCCCCTCAGATCGACCGGGAGCGACTTCACTGACCGCGGCAGCGAGGAACGCACGCCGCAACAGTACGTTCCAGTCATCGCAATCTGCGATTCCGAAACCCACAGTGGAGCATTCAAATGAGGTCCATCGCGTGCGCCCTCGTCTTCGCTCTGGCGATATCGGCTCCGGCCGGATTTGCCCAGACGACCAAGCCTGATGTGTCGTCCGCGCCGAGCGCGCAGAACTCCGGCGCGGGCATCGCCGGCCAGCCTGGCAACAAGAATGGTCCGGCGGCAAAACCGGGAGAGACGGTCGGCGCCAGCTCGACGGCCAACCAGCAAAATCCGACGGTGCAGCAGCAGGACACGTCCAACATCAAGGGGCTGCCTGGGAACAAGAGCGGTCCGCCGGCCAAGAAGCCGGATCAGCAGTGACAGTGAAGCTAAGGCGCCCCGCACGTTGAATACCGCGACAGCTCCGCCCTTGCTCTGGGAATGAACGGAACAGGGGCCGAGCCCGCTGTCTCTGTGGGCGCCCAAAAGACAGCCTCAACTCGGGGCTGGCTGGAGTTGAGGCCAAGGTGTCCTGGGCCAGCCAAGGCTTTACGCCAGCTCAGCTCCAACAACTTGCATCAACGACGGGCTACTAGCTCTTGGGCAACCGGCGTACCTCGGATTTGCAGTGTGCTTGCAAATGATAGGCCCCCTGTCCTCTTTCCGAGTTCGGCGGAGCTGTTCCAGCCCATCTTCGATCGATCGGAGATCATCCTGAACGTGACTTGGCTGCGCGGCCGGCTAGTTCCTTCATGTTGGCACCGCGGCAATCCGAGGAGGAATTCGCAGGTTCCGATTCGCCTGCGGCGTTGAGGCCGAAGGTCACGAGACCCCGGATGCCTTGAAGGATTTCATCCAGAGCAAGCTTGGCCGCTGGATTGGGCTTCCGCTCCGGTCCTAAAGCACCAGGCTCACCAACCAGACCGTGAGCGAGCAGCAGACCGCAATTCCAAGGTATGGCAATACAATTGTCATCGGTGCCTCACTGACGAATCCCGACGCTCAAATCGAGCGCAAGATTCGCATATTCGCGGCCGCGTGACTATCTCGTTCTCATGCGCAGCACATTCAAGTTCGGCCTGGCCCACCTCCGCCAAGGCCGTCCCCGACGGCCCCCGGCCGGTTCCACGAGATCAAGTACGACAGCTATCGCCTGCGCGTCGAGCGCAACGGCCTCACCGTGCGCCTGATCACCAGGAACCGGGCACAACTGGTGGACCGACCGCTCTCCCCTGGATCGTCCAGGCCGCGCTGCGCAACGCAAGCGGCAATGCGTCATCGACGGCGAGGCCGTGGTGCTCGGCGTCGGCGGCGTCTCCGACTTCGATGCGCTGCACTCGCGCTGGCGCGACGACGAGGTGCAGCTCTATGCCTTCAATCTCCTAGCGCTCGGCGGCGAGGACCTGCGCAAGCTGCCGCTCGAGATGCGCAAGACCACCCTCGCCCGGCTGCTCCGCGGCCGCCCTGACGGCATGTTCATCGCGCCGTTCGAACGCGGCGCGATCCGGCCTGATCTGTTTCGCGCGGCCTCCGCCCGCGGTCGATTTTCCCTGTGGAGGCTAAAGCTTACGGTAAGTAACGTGCGCCGTCGCAAACGGGATACCAGCACGGCCAGCACGGCCGCGGACTATGCAAGCTCGTTCATCGATTCCATAAAACCAATTGTCGAAATTCAGCTTGAACGATCTACCGCCCCCTTGCGGCGTATCGCGCGTGTATTTCCAATGGAATGCGCAACCGCCTTGCTCCCCAATGGCCTCACCTTCCAGTCTGTTTTCCAAGCCGGTGTACTTGCCTTCCTCACCCTTTCGGAGCGTCCAATGAAGAGTATCGCTATGACCATCGTCGAATGTATATGCCTCGATGAACAGCACTGTATCGGTATCGGCATCTAGTTCGCCGTGACCAGCAATTGTTGCGCGCCTCAATAATCCGCCAACTAGACTTTCTAGTACTGCCCAACCTTCGAGCCGCCCTACGAAAAAACGTTCAGGAAGAAATAGCGGCGTTGTTCCTCTAAAAGCATCGATCGCCATTGGTATACCCTTCGAAATGCGTCTAACGAATAAATCTCCTTTTCTCGTCTGGTTCCTAGCTGGCGGGAACGTGCTCGGCTCGGAGCGCTGAACCAGCCTCCGCACGCCCTGGGATTTACACGGTCGGATTAATACCGCTCAGCCTTCACTGTTTCAGATGCGTTCGGGGCTCATCGCAAGGCACACAGCGCGTCACTCCAAAACATTGATTGCGGCTTCATTGCATACCGCGGTCACGAAAAGGAGACGGCCGCACCAATATATTGGATGGCCACCAAAGGCTAAATCGAGCGGCTGATCTCGGAGCCTTGGCGCCTCGTAGGCGGCAGTTAAAGGCCCGACGAGCTAGCGGGCTGGAACGCCGACTCAGAAGCTCTTTGCGGCTCGACGGTATACGGTTCGGTGTGGCCGCGCCGGCATCCTTGCCATCCTTGCCAGCCAAGCCGAGAAAAGGTCTGGGCTGGGGAGGCAATCTCTTGACTTGAAACTCCGCGATTTCGGCGGGATACTTGGACCAAGTCTTGCCCATCATCATTCCGAGGAAGATGATCATGGCGATCCAGATCGTGATGGACAGTACCGGCGATAGCCGTCACTTTTTCAATCCAGACGACGCGCGAGAGCTCGCAAAGGCCGAACGGCGATTCCACAAATTGACCGACGCTGGCTTCACCGCGGCGGTCCGGACGGGTGCGGGTCAAGTAGCGCAAATGCGATCGTTCGACCCGAACGCGGAAGAAACCGTCTTCTTCCCTAGGCTGGTCGGCGGGTGATCGGCCCGCGCTATGTTGGGCTTCAGATCATCTCGCCCGCGTGAAGGCCGGCGCGCGAGAGCCATTCGGGCTCTCTTCATCAGACACGGCGCCGAACGAACTCCGGAGGGCCGCTCGCTGCAGCTCTTGCGGGCGTGGCTATCGCCGGCCCAGCGTGCACAGTTCACGGAAAAGGGATACTTCGAGGTCACCGGCGGCGACACTGGCAGGAAGTATAGGATCTACGCGGGCGCGTCGACGAACGTCTGCGAGGTCGACGAAAAGGGGCGCCCGATGCGCGGCCTGTGTTTCATGCCGCGTGGCAATCTGCCGGTCGGAGATGTCATGCTTTCCCAAAAGATCGCGCTGGAATGCAGCGAGAACCACGCGCTCGAGGTGGCCAGAAGGTTCGCACCGACTGGCTTCACGTTCGGGCGAAGTCGGCTCCTTGGTTGAGCCGCAACGGTCCTCGCTTGGACATCGGTGAAAGATTGACATAGCGGAGATCGAAGACGAGCTGACATCGGTGGGGACACCTTTCTGCAAGACCCGCATAACGACGAAGCCTCCGCCACTGAACTCGCACAGGATCTCGTCCGACTGCCGAAAGTGACCGACCACGCGAGACAGGAGATGCAGCCCGGGTGCCCTTTCGGCGGAGCATAGACCCCCAGTAGGCGATTGAGGATGCCGTCCTCGAACCATTTGATCGAGATATTGCCGGGCGCGACGGAAACGTTCTCGATTTTCGTCGGCGCCTTCATCCAGTCGAGGCGCTTGGCGTGTTCCGCCCAGAAGCCGTTCGGGTCCGAGATCGAGCGGGCGTACATCTCCTTGTACTTGGCCTTGTCGACCCAGGCGCGCTTCGCCCACTCGGCAGGTACGTCGTAGATCTTCTCGGAGGTATCTCCGACCAGGTTGTCCATCGTATCCTCCCCTACGCAGTCGGCTGCGTTCCATCACGCCTGCAAAAACTGAGTGACCACATCAATTTGCTCGCGGACCATCAGCGGAGGCACGTGGCCACAATCATCGAACTGAAAAACATTGGCCAATCGGTTGCGCTTTCGCATCTCGGCCGCGAGGTCGAATGAGAGCAAGTCAGAGCGAGCGCCGCGCAGCACAAGCATCGGCACCTTGATCGCCTCCCAATAGGCCCAGAGATTGAGCGGTTGAAACCATGGCAACCGAAAGCCCTTCGCAATCTTGGGATCGCATAACAGCAGGTATCCCTGTCGGACGTCGTCCCACCGGACGCTGTGCGTGGTGAGATGGCGCCAATGCTCGTCGAGCAGCTCACCATAAGGTGCCAGCACGGTTCGAAAGTAGGTCTCAGCATCTTCAATCGTCGCAAACAGCGCCGGCATCTTGTCGATGTACTGGCCGATCCGCTGAAGCCCAGTCGACGAAACGAAGGGGCCGATATCGTTGATGACGAGCTTGCGAACGATACTGCCGGAAAAGCCGGCCATGATCATGCCGATCAACCCGCCCAGCGAAGTTCCGACCCAGTCCACCTCAGAAATGCCAAGGCGTGCGATCAGGGCGTTCATGTCGGCGCAATATTGGGGAAGCGCGTAATGATCGGGATCGCCTATCCAGCCGCTGCGTCCACGGCCCGGCAGATCCGGGCAAATCACCCGTCGTCCGGCAGCCATCAACTGCTCCGCCAGATGATCGAAATCCCGACCCTGCCGCGTCAGCCCATGCACGCAAACGACCGGTCTCTCGTCCTCGAGAGGCCCCCAATCGGTATAGGCCAATTGGTGAAAGCCGGAGGGCGAGAGCCCGAGCACCACCCCCTCCCGGTCCGGTCGCCCGGATTTCGGCGATCCACCCGCCATGTCCCTCATTAGCCTGCTAGCCGCTTCAAACATGTGCCCCTGCAACCTGATCAGCAGGTCCGCGCCCTCCAAACGGGCACGGACCGTGCCGACATCGCCTACTTCTTGCCTTCGCCCGGGAGAAACGCCGTTCTCATCTTTTCGAAATCCTCGGTCATCCGTGCCTTGCGGGCGAATTCACCCTGCTGCTGGCTCGACGGCTTCATGTCACGAATCGCCGTGCGCACCTGCTCGCTGGTGACGCGCAGGAGTTCCAGCTGGCGATGAGAGATTGCGGCCGCTCCCTCCGCCGTTCAGCTGAGCGGCCTTCGACATCGCCTCGATGATCAGCTTCCTCGGTTAGATGCTGGCTTCTTCCTTGCGCAATCCGCGCGCGAAGGCTTGCGCCTCGGCCCGGGTTTCAAAGATGTGCGGGGCGACGTGACGCTCGGCGAGACCCTCGCCCAGCTTGAGACGCATGAATGCGCTGGTGGTGTAGCGCGATGCCGAGCTGTAATAGCGCTGCTCAAGATAGGCGATCATCGAGAAATAGGTGTCGCTGACCGCTGGATCCAAATGGAAGCCGTCATAGTTGGCGACGAGCGCCACCGGTTTGCCGACGGCACGACAGGCGCGTTCGACCTCGCGGCGAACCAGGTCCACGTCCTCGACCGTCCTGACGTCGAAGCCCTCGAAATTGACGAACAGAGTGTTGCGCTCGGCATCGTAGCCAATCCGGTCAGCGAGGCTTCGGCCGAGCAGCATGTGATCCAGGCCCATCGGTCCGTCGCGGAAGATGCGGGGATCCATCGGCTTGACGTTGCGGACCAGCGGCTCGAATTCCATGTGCGCCAGGACGTCGCGATCGACATCAATGCCGGGCGCCACCTCGATCAGCTCCACACCGGCAGGGGTCCGCTGCAACACGCACCGCTCGGTGACATAGAACACCGGCTGGCCGGTCGCCACCGCATGATCGCCGCTAAATGTGATCTGCTCGACCGCGGAGACGAACTTCTTGGTCGTGCCTTCGCGCAGGATATGGAGTGCGCCGTCCTCAACCGCGACCTTCAAACCGCCGCTGGTGAACGTACCTGCAAAAACCAGCTTCTTGGAGCTCTGCGAGATATTGATGAATCCGCCGGCACCCGCCAGCCGCGAACCGAAACGGCTGACATTGACGTTTCCGGCAGCATCCGCCTGCGCCATGCCGAGACAGGCCAGATCGAGCCCGCCGCCGTCGTAGAAATCGAACTGCTGGTTCTGATGAATCACCGCATCGGGGTTGAGCGCTGTCCCAAAATTCAATCCACCCTGCGGCATGCCCCCAATGATGCCGGGCTCGGCCGTGAGCGTCAGGAACTCGAGCATGTGCTCTTCGGCAGCAACCGCCGCGACGCCCTCGGGCATACCGATACCGAGATTGACGACGCCGCCCGGCGGCAGTTCGAAGGCACAGCGCCGCGCGATGATCTTGCGCTCGTCGAGTTCCAGCGGCTTGACCCGGTCCATCGGCACCCGCTGCCGGCCAGAGAAGGCGTGGCTGTAGGTCGCGCCATAGGTCTGGACGTGATTGGCGGAATCGGCGACCACGACGCAATCGACGAGGATACCCGGGATCTGCACCTCGCGGGGGTTGAGCGAGTTGCTCGCCGCGATGCGCTCGACCTGCACGATGACGAAGCCGCGGGAATTCTTCGCCGCCATCGCCATCGCCAGATTGTCCAATGTCAGCGCCTCGCGCTCCATGGTGATGTTGCCGGCGGGATCGGCCGTCGTGCCGCGCAACAGCGCCACATTGATTGGAAACGATTTGTAGCGCAGCCACTCCTCATCGTTGATCCGCATCAGCTCGACGAGATCCTCGGTGGTGCTCTCGTTGAGCTTGCCGCCTTGCAGGCGGGGATCGACGAAGGTCTTGAGGCCAACCTTGGAGATCACGCCGGGGCCGCGTGCAGCGATGTTGCGATAGAGATGCGAGATGCAGCCGAGCGGCAAATTGTAGGCCTCGATCCGGTTGGCGAGTGCGAGCTCGCCGAGCTTGGGCACCAGCGCCCAATGGCCGCCGACCACGCGCTTCAACAGGCCGTCATGGGCGAGCCGGTTGAGGCCGCGGTCTCCGGCATCGCCGGGCGCAGCCGCAAACATGAGAGTGAGGTCCGCGGGGTGCCGGGTTTCGCGATAGCGCTTCTCCAGCGCGATCAGGAGCTCATCGGGCGTGCCAATGCCGACGAAGCCGGACGTGCAGACCGTATCGCGATCCCTGATGATTGCGACCGCCTCGTCGGCGGAGACGATTTTGTCCTTGTTCATCGCGCTAGTCCCTGGCGGAGAGCCACTCAGAGATACCCTTGCTCAGCGAGCCCTGCGACTTGCTCGATACGAACAGGCCGACATGGCCGCCGGGCAGTTCGATTTCCGAATAGTCCTTGGTGCCGACATGCGCGCCGAGTGCCCGGGAGCAGGTCGGCGGAATGATGTGGTCGTTCAGCGCGAAGACGTTGAGGACCGGGGCGGTGAGCTTCGACAGGTCGACGCGCCGTCCCGACAGCTCGAACTCGCCCTTCACGAGCTTGTTGTCCTGGTAGAGATCCTTCAGCCACTGCTTGGCGGCTTCGCCCGGATGGGCGGGCCGGTCGGCAAGCCATTTCTCCATGCGCAGGAAATTCATCAGCTTGGCTTCGTCGTCGATAACATCGATCAGATCGATATTGTACTTGGTCAGCGAGCGCATCGGCGTCATAAGGGAGAAGACCGAGCTCATGAACTCGCCGGGTAACCCGCCATAAACGTCGACCAAGCGATCGATGTCGGCGCGATCAAGACTGCGCGTCCAGACGTTCAGGAGGCCGTGATGGGCGTCGGGATCGTCACGATCGGCATGGAAGTCGATCGGCGTGATCGTCAGCACCAGGCCCTTGACCTTGTCCGGATGCAGCGCGGCATAGCAGGTGGTGAAGACGCCGCCCTCGCAGATGCCGAGCAGCATGATCTTGTCATGTCCGGTCTCGCGGCAGACGCGCTCGACGGCGGCATGGATGTAGTCGTCGACATAATCGTCGATGGTCAGCCAACGCTCACTACGGTTCGGCTGGCCCCAATCGACCAGCCAGAGGTCCAGCCCCTGCCGCAACAAACTGCGCACCAGCGAGCGATCCTCCTGAAGGTCGGCCATGGTGTAGCGGCCGATCAGGCCGTAGGCCAGCAGGACCGGCGTCTTCACCTTCTGCTCGGTCAGGGGTGTGTAGCGAAACAGCTCGACCTTATCGCGCCGCATGACGAGCGTCTTCGGAGTAGCGCCGACATCGACGTCTGCGTCCTTTATGGCGGACAACAGCTTGCCGGCCTTGAGCAGCTTGTCGCTCATCTCAGCGAAGCCATCGCCCTTCGGTGCCTGCGGGCTCATGCCTCACCTCCAGCGATCCGTCGCTCCAGGGCGCGGACCTCGCGCCTCAGCTCGGTGATCTGGCGGGTCAGATCGTCGAAATCGCGCTGTGTCGGCATTCCCAGTACGGCGGCGATTGCGTCCGATATCTCTGATTGCCGGGCCCTGAATTCGGTCGCAGCCTGCAATAATTGCTTTTGGGCGACCAAAAACTCCTCTGAGCGCTGATTGGCGATCAGCTCTTCATTGGCAAGATCGTTCCATGCACCGAGCTGCTCGCGCCAGCTGGGGCTGTCGCCCGATTGCGGCATCTTCATCTTGTATTGCTGCGCTGTGCGCATCCAGGGCTTTGAGGCGACAAGCTGGTAGGCGGCAAGCTTGTTTTGCAGCTCGCCCCAGGCCGCCGTCATGTTCGCCAGCTTGCGATCGAAATCGAGGACGTCGGCGAGGCGCGGTCCCTTGGCCATGCGTTCGATCGCCTCGGCGAGGTCGTTGCCGGGGCCGACGCCGAACCCGCTCTCGGCCGCGCGCTTCATGATGAAGGGCAGCATCGAGCTCGACCAGTTTTCGCTGACGCCGGCGGCAGCGCCCGCCATCGCGCGCCAGGAGTCTATCCATTGCGTGGCGAGCGGCCCGAAGGGATTTGCGCCAGAGCTTTCTTCAGCCATGGGCAGCCTGAACATAACGGTTGCTACCGTCACCGAAGGCGGCGCTGTAGATTGCATAGGCATCGTCCAGCGTCAGCTCGCGCGGGTTGTTGACCAGGAGGCGCGTCTGCTTCATCGCATCTTCCGCGAGCTTCTTCAGATCGTCGCGGCCGATCCCCACCGCCGCCAGCGATCCTGGCACGTGGCAATCGCGGCCGATCGCCGTCATTTCGTCGATGAAGGCCCGCGCCTTCTCGGGCACGCTGCCGCGCAGGCCCGGCTTCACGATCTCGGCGAGCTCCGCATAGAGCGGCTCGGCCGCCGTCAAGTTGAACTCCAGCACATGTCGCAGCACGAGCGCATTCGACAGGCCGTGCGGCACGTGGAAGATTGCCCCGATCGGATAAGCGAGCGCGTGAACGGCAGCGACTGGCGCATTGGCGAAGGCCATGCCGGCGAGCATCGAGCCGAGCAGCATCTCCGAACGGGCTTCGAGATCCTTCCCATTCTCGCAGACACGCCGCACATTGGCCGACAACAATGCCAGCGCCTCGCGCGCGAGCTGGTCGGACATCGGGTTCTTCTTGACCTTGCTGGTATAGGCCTCGATCGCATGTACCATGGCATCGATGCCGGTCGCGGCGGTCACTGACGCCGGCAGACCAAGGGTCAGCTCGGGATCGAGGATTGCCCAGTCCGGGATCAGGACCGGCGAGACAACCCCCTTCTTCTCCGCGGTCGGCGTCGTGACGATCGCGATCGGGGTCACCTCGGAGCCTGTGCCGGCCGTCGTCGGCACCAGTAGCAGCGGCAGGCGTTTTCCTTTCGCCAGACCAACGCCATAGATGTCGTCGAGACGATCCGGCGTCCGGGCGAGATAGGCAACGAGCTTTGCGGTATCGAGTGCACTGCCCCCGCCGATCGAGAGCACGAGCTCGATCTCGCCAGCCCGGCACGCATCCGCGGCCGCTTCCACGATATGGGATGGCGGGTCGGCGACTACATCATCGAATATGCTGAGCTCGATGCCGGCAGCTGCCAGCGCGGCCTCGGCGTCCCTGGTCAGCCCCGCGCCCCGCACGCCCTTGTCCGTCACCAGCATCACGCTACGCGCGCCGTAGCTCGCTACCAGCTCATTGATCTTCCGCGAAGCGCCGGGCTCGAACATGATGTTCGACGGCGCTTGAAAGGTGAATTTCCGGATCATGTTTTCCGCTCCTCCGGGTTTCATCGAATGGCCTGGGACTCAGGCGCGGCGATGCAGCACCACCAATTTTTCCTGGGTCATGTCGCGCATGGTGTAGGGAATGCCGCCGACGCCGTAACCGGCCTCGCGGCGGCCTGCGAACGGCATCCAGTCCGTCCTGAACGTCGTGGGATCGTTGATCATGACCGCGGATGCGTCCAATCGTTCACTGGCGCGCAGAGCAACCTCGATGTCCTCGCTGAACACACAGGCCTGGAACGGCACCCGCACCGAGTTCGCCTGCGCAATGGCCTCATCCAGTTGTGAATAGCGGTAGACGCAGACCACCGGTCCGAACACTTCTTCGCGCGACACGCGGGCTCCGAGCGCCGGTTCGATCAAAACCGTCGGCTGCATCAGCGTCGTTGCCAGGGGTTCGCCGCCGCTGACGCACTTGGCACCGCCCGCAATGGCCTCCTTCACCCAATCCGCGACCCGATTGACCTCGTTGGGATGAATCAACGGTCCAACCTCGGTTTCGACCGATACGGGGTCGCCGGTCCGCAAGGACGCCACGCGGGCAACGAGACGCTCGTTGAACTCGTTGAAGATGGCTTCGTGCACATAGATGCGCTGGGTCGAGACGCAGACCTGACCGGCATGGTAGAAGCCGCCCTTCACCAGGGGAGTGATGATACGGTCGAGGTCGGCGCTGCGGTCGACGATCGCAGGCGCGATCCCACCGTGCTCGAGCGCTGAGCGGGTCCCGCGCGCGAGCTTGCTGTGCAGCCGCCAGCCGACGCTGGCCGAGCCGATGAAGCTCAGGAAACTGATCCTGGGGTCAGTGGCCAGTTGCTCGGCAAGCGCCGATCCGCGCGGAATGAAGGTCTGACACCAGCCCTCCGGCAGACCGGCCTCGTGCAGCAGCGTAACCAAGTCGCGGCAGCTCAACGGGGTCGCGCTTGCCGGCTTGACGATGACGGGGCAGCCGACCGCAATCGCGGGCGCAACCTGGTGCACGATCAGATTGAGCGGATGATTGAAAGCGGAGATCGCGAACACGACACCGATCGGCTCGCGCGTCGTGAACGCCCAGCGTTTGGTGGACGCAGCCGTAAGGCCCATCGGGACCTCGCGCCCGGCAAAGTTCCGGAGTTCGTCGGCGGCGCAATGCAGGCCGTCGACCGCGCGCACGACCTCGACGTTGGCATCAATGAGCGGCTTGCCGCCCTCGCGCGCAATCTGACGTGCGAAATGCTCGTGTCGCGCAGCCAACAGAGCCGCGGCGCGCCGCAGCACCGCCGCGCGCGCATGGGGAGCGAGCCAGCCGTCGCGGTCGGCGAGCACGCGGAGCGCCGCTTGCAATTTTGCTTCCATCGCATCGGCATCATCGACCGGAACCTCGGCAAACGGAGCCCGGTCGAACGCCTGAACAACCTGCAGCATGGCGTGCCCGTCAGGTCTGTTCGCCGCCGAGCTTGCGATTGCGCAACTCGTCGACCAGAACCTTCGTGTTCTCTGAATAGTCGATCGCAACATCGACGAGATGCACGCCGCCGCCCTTGAATGCCGCTTCCAGCGTCGGCAACAGCCCATCGACGGACGTGACGCGAGAGCCTTTTGCGCCGTAGGACTCCGCATAGCGGACGAAGTCCGGGTTACCGAAAGTGAGACCGAAATCCGGGAAGTCATCCACCGCCTGCTTCCAGCGGATCATGCCATAGGCGCCGTCATTGAGAATCAGAACCACCAAATTGAGCTTGAGGCGGACTGCCGTCTCCAGCTCCTGGCTGTTCATCATGAAGCCGCCGTCGCCGCAGATCGCCATGACGCGGCGGTCCGGATAGAGCATAGCCGCCATCATAGCCGACGGCAGACCAGCGCCCATCGTGGCGAGCGCGTTGTCAAGCAGCAACGTGTTGGCGACATAGGTCCGGTAGTTGCGAGCGAACCAGATCTTGTACATGCCGTTGTCGAGCGCAACGATACCGTTCTCCGGAATCACCTTTCGGACATCGTGTACCAGTCGCTGCGGCGTCACCGGCCAGCGACTCTCGGTAGCCCGATCGGTGATGCGGCCGAGAATACCGTCGCGCAGCGGCAGCAGTGCCTTGGCGTTGTGGAGCTTGCCTTCGAGCCGGTCAGCCAGCAGCTCGAGGCTCGGACCGACATCGCCGACCACCTCGGCATGCGGGAAGTAGACCTGCTCGACGGTCGCCGGCGTGTAGCTGACATGGATGACTTGCGGCCCCTTGGGACCCATAATGAAGGGCGGCTTCTCCACCGTATCGTGGCCGATGGCGATGATCAGATCGGCCTGGTCGATCGCCTCATGCACGTAGTCGCGCTCCGACAACGCTGCGGTCCCCATGTAGAGGTTGGTGCCGCCAGGGACGGTGCCCTTGCCCATTTGCGTGGTGAAGAACGGAATGCCCGTGCGCCGCACGAAGCCGGCGATGCCGAACGTCGAGCGCGGACGGCTGGCGGCGGCCGCGAGCATGATCAGGGGGCGCTTTGCTGCGAGGATCATCTCGGCCGCACGGTCGAGCGCGGCACGGTGTGCGACTGGAATTTCGATCGGATGGATCGGCACCATCGGCACCGGCTCGACCTCGTCGCCAGCGATGTCTTCGGGCAGTTCCAGCAGAACCGGGCCAGGCCGCTCCTCCATAGCGACGCGGAAGGCGTCACGAACCAATGTTGGGATGCTGGACGCGCTGACGATCTGCCGCGACAGTTTCGTCAGCGGCTTCATCGAGGCGATGACGTCCACGATCTGGAAGCGCGCCTGGCGGCTGCTCATAATCGCCTTCTGCCCAGTCAGCAGCACCATCGGCATCGCGCCGAGATGGGCGTAGGCCGCGCCCGTCGAGAAGTTCAACGCGCCCGGCCCGAGCGTCGAGATGCAGACGCCGGGCCGACCCGTGAGCCGGCCGTGCGTCGCGGCCATGAACGCCGCCGCTTGCTCGTGACGCGTCAGAACCAGCTCGATCTTCGAGTTGCGGAGGGATTCGACGACATCGAGATTCTCCTCCCCGGGAACGCCGAAGACCCGGTGGACACCCTCGTGTTCCAACGCCGCGACCAGCAGGTCAGAGCCCTTCACCATGTTTCTTCTCCCTGTATTCTTGCCGATCAGGCGAGGCGCTTGATCACGGCGCCGGCGAAATCCGCCGTCGAGATCTTGCCGCCGAGATCGGCTGTCCTCACATTGTCGACCTGCAAAGTCTGCTCGATTGCGATTCGCAGCTTGGTCGCGAGATCGTCCCGCCCGACGTGCTTGAGCATGAGCCCGGCCGCGAGCAGCAGCGCGAGCGGATTGGCGATGCCCTTGCCGGCGATATCAGGTGCCGACCCGTGCACCGCCTCGAAGATCGCAGCCTTCTCACCGATATTGGCGCCGGGCGCCATGCCGAGACCACCAACAAGGCCGGACATCTGGTCGGACAGAATGTCGCCGAACAGATTGGTGGTGACGATGACGTCGAATTGCCACGGGTTCATCACGAGTTGCATGGCACAGGCATCGACGATGCGATCGTCCATCGCGATCCGCCCTTCGTACTCCTTGGCGATTTCGCGGCCGGCCTGAAGGAACAAACCGGTCAGGGCCTTCAGCACGTTGGCCTTGTGAACCACGGTGACTTTCTTGCGGCCATGGGCGAGCGCGTATTCGAATGCGAAGCGAACGATGCGGCGTGCTTCCGCATGGGTATTGACACCCGAGGAGATCGCGACCGCATGCGGATCGTCGCCCACCTGGATGAAATGCTCGAATGCGACGTACAACCCCTCGATGTTTTCGCGGACGAGGACGAGGTCAATGTCCTCGTAACGACCGCCGGGCACCATTGTCTTCACCGGACGCAGATTGGCGTAGAGACCGAACTCTTCCCGCAGGCGCACGTTCACCGACCGGAAACCGCCGCCAACCGGCGTCGTCAGCGGCCCTTTCAGGGCAAGCTTGGTGCGGCGGATGCTGTCGATTAGTGCGCCGGGCAAGGGATCGCCTGCGCTCTGGATTCCGGCCATGCCGCCCTGCTGAAGGTCCCACTCGAACGGCGCGCCGAGCGCATCTAGGATGCGGGTCACCGCAGCCGTGATCTCGGGACCGATCCCGTCACCCGGTATCAAGGTTGCCGGAACTTTTCCTGACATGTTCGTTCCCCCTTGTTGATTTGATCCAGGATCACGCCGCAAGCTGGCGCAGCACGTAAGGCAGGATGCCGCCATGCTTGTAGTAGTTGAGCTCGTCGAGCGTATCGATGCGGCAAGTCACCGGGACGTGCCTCACCGTGCCTTCTGCCATCGCGATGTCGATGGTGGCGCGCTGGCCGGGCGTGATGTCGGCTATCCCTTTGATCGAGACCTGCTCGGCGCCGGTCAGGCCAAGGCTTTTCCAGGAGGTGCCCTCGTCGAAGACGAAGGGCAGGATGCCCATGCCAACCAGATTGGAACGGTGAATGCGCTCGAAGCTCTGCGCGATAACGGCGCGCACGCCGAGCAGCTTGGGTGCCCTTTTTGGCCCAGTCGCGCGATGAGCCGTTGCCGTATTCAACGCCGGCGAATACGACCAGAGGCACGTTCTCGCGCTCGTAGCGCATTGCCGCATCGAAGATTGACATCCGGTCGCCGGAAGGCTGATGCACCGCCCAGCCACCTTCTGGCGTAACGCCGCCCTCGTCCTTCACCGCGAAATTCTTGATGCGGATGTTGGCGAAGGTGCCGCGGACCATCACCTCGTGATTGCCGCGCCGCGTGCCGTACTGGTTGAAATCCTCCTGGCGGACCTGCATGCCGCGCAGGAATTCCCCGGCTGGCGAAGATGCCTTGATCGAACCAGCCGGAGAGATGTGATCGGTCGTGATCTTGTCGCCGAGCAAGCCGAGAACGCGCGCCCCCACGATGTCTCCGGTCGGGGCCGGCTTCATCGTGATGCCCTCGAAATAGGGCGGGTTTTGCACGTAGGTCGAAGACATGTTCCAGCGATAGGTCAGGGCCGTCGTGACCTCGACCGCCTTCCAGTTCGCATCGCCCTCAAAGACCTCGGCATATTTGGTCTCGAACAAGCGGCGCGTGACGTTGTCTCGGATGAACTGCTGGATCTCGGCATTCGAGAGCCAGATGTCCTTCAGGTAAACCGGCGCGCCGTCCGACCCGATGCCCAGCGGCTCATTGACCAGATCGACCTGAAGCGAACCGGCCAGCGCATAGGCGACGACGAGCGGTGGCGAGGCCAGATAGTTGGCCTGCACGTCGGGCGAGACGCGGCCTTCGAAATTGCGGTTGCCGGACAAGACAGCCGCAGCGATCACGCCATTATCGTTGATCGATTTCGATATCTCCTTCGGCAGCGGACCGGAATTGCCGATGCAGGTCGTGCAGCCGAAGCCGACGAGATAGAAACCGAGCGCGTCGAGGTCCTTCTGCAGACCCGATTTTTCGAGATACTCCGCCACGACCTGCGAGCCAGGGGCGAGCGAGGTCTTCACCCAGGGCTTTGCAGCGAGCCCTTTGCTCACGGCGTTCCGCGCCAGGAGGCCGGCGCCGATCAGCACCGACGGATTCGAGGTGTTGGTGCAGGAGGTGATCGCGGCAATCACGACATGGCCGTGACCAAGCTTGAATTCCCTACCCTCGACCGCAAATTGCTTGGCGGCCTGGGCTTGCTTGCCATATTCGCTTTCGAGTGCGGTGAGGAAGTTGGTCTTGGCAACGGAAAGGCCGAGACGCCCCTCGGGTCGTTTCGGCCCTGCGAGCGACGGCACGACCTCATCGAGATTGAGTTCCAGCGTATCGGTGAAGACGGGATCGGGCATGCCCGGTGCCCGGAAAAGGCCCTGCGACTTGGTATAGGCTTCAACCAGCGCGATGCGATCGCTGGCGCGCCCAGAGAGATTGAGATAATTCAGCGTCTCTTGATCGACCGGGAAGAAGCCGCAGGTCGCACCGTATTCGGGCGCCATGTTGGAAATGGTCGCACGGTCAGCAAGCGTCATGTGGTCAAGGCCGGGGCCGTAGAACTCGACGAACTTGCCGACTACGCCCTTCTTGCGCAGCATCTGGGTGACGGTAAGCACGAGGTCGGTCGCCAGCACGCCCTCGCGGAGCTTGCCGGAGAGTTTGAAGCCGATCACTTCCGGTACCAGCATCGACAGCGGTTGGCCGAGCATCGCAGCCTCGGCTTCAATGCCACCGACGCCCCAGCCCAGCACGGCTAAACCATTGGCCATGGTGGTGTGGCTGTCGGTGCCGACCAGCGTGTCGGGATAGGCGATCGTCTTGCCGTCGCGCTCGGTTGTCCACACCGTCTGCGCCAGATATTCAAGATTGACCTGGTGGCAAATGCCTGTGCCCGGTGGCACCACGCGGAAATTGGCAAAGGCGCCCTGCCCCCATTTCAGGAAGTTGTAGCGCTCGCCATTCTGCTCATATTCTCTGGCAACGTTGTCGTGCAGAGCTTCCGGGTTGCCGAAATGGTCGACCACGACGGAATGGTCGATGACGAGATCGACCGGAACCAGCGGATTGATTTTCGCCGGATCGCCGCCGAGTTTTTGCATGCCGTCTCGCATGGCCGCGAGATCAACCAGGGCAGGCACACCGGTGAAATCCTGCATGAGCACGCGGGCCGGACGAAAGCCGATCTCCGCGGCCGCCGATCCGCGGTCCTCGGTCCATTTCGCCAGCGCCTCGATATTGGCGCGCGTCACCGATTGGCCGTCCTCGAAGCGCAGCAGGTTCTCGAGCAGAACCTTCAGAGAGAAAGGCAACCGTGAGATACCTGCCAGTCCGTTCTTCTCGGCTTCGGGCAGCGAAAAATAGCTATAGCGCCGTCCATCGACGTCGAGGGTACGCTGGCATCTAAAGCTGTCCAAGACCGTCATGATCACCTCCCGTCGCCCGCACGCCGCCGCGCCAAAGAGGCCGGCGGCACTGCCTACGGAGGGAGGGATGTCTTTGAATGCGCTGACCGTTCCGAGCCGGTTCAGCCACGACGTCCTCCCGCGTTTTTTGAATGCCTGATGGCTATGCTGTCCGCATGCGGCCAGCAACAACCCAGCGCTGTTGGGAGCAGGATAGAGGCGGTTACCTGTCAACAACCTGTCGCGGTGGCCAAGGCAACGAGATGGGCCGGGCTATCGCAACGTCATGCGAGGCGGAGTCTCATCGTGACCCTGAGACCACGAAGGCGCTTGGCCTCGCCGAGTTCGATGGAGCCGCCCATCCGGTCGAGCAACACGCGCACGATCGAGAGCCCCAAACCGCTTCCGTCCGGCGCATCCGGACGGGCGATCCTGTAGAACCGCTCGAACACCTTCTGCCGTTCGGCGGGTGGAATTCCGGGGCCATCGTCTTCGATGTCGACCACGCTTGCGTCGCCATCCCTGGACAATCTCGCGATCACCACCCCGCCGGCTCGCCCGTAGCGGATCGCATTGTCGATCACATTGCCGAAAACCTCGTCGAGCAGAAGCTCGTTGGCATGGACGTACATCTCGTCCTGCTCCACCTCCAGCTGGAGCTCGATGTTGCGCGCCGCCGCAGCTTGCGCCCGCAGAGCGAGGGCTTGTTTCGCCTTCGTGACGAGCGAAATTCTCTCTGCAGGCGATCTGACCAATGCGTCCTCGTCGGCTCGCGCAAGCGTCAGCAATTGCGAAATCATCCGATCGAGGCGGACGACCTGCGCGTCCACCTCCATGACCATCCCGGTCATTTCGCTCGCGCCGGTCAGGCGACGCTTGAGGAGATCCAGATGCGTCCTTAGCGCGGCAAGCGGGGTTCGCATCTGGTGCGACGCATCGGCGGTAAACTGGCGCAAGATCTGGGTCGCGAAGCTGACGCGATCGAGCAGTTCATTAATCGCCTGCGCGGGCGCGAGCGCCTCCTTCGGCACCATGTGCAGATCGAGCGGTTGGAAGTCTTTTGAACCGCTGATTCCACGGCGATCGATCTGCCGCTTCAATTGGGCAAGCGGCCCGAGCCCGCGTTCGACCGCGATCCAGGTGAGCAGGGCGATGACAGCGAGGAGCACAGCTTCGGCCAGGGCAAGCTCGCGGATCATTTCGCGCCAGAGCTGCTCCCGCGCGTGTTCGGTCTCCGCCACAGCAACCAAAACAGGCTTAGCGATTCCATAGACGTGTCGTGATACGGCAGCTATGCGAACGGCGTTGCCGCGGTAGCTATCATCCCAGAAAATCGGCTGTTCCGGTTCGAGTGCCGCACTCTTGGGCGTGGGCAGGTCGTTGTATCCGGTGACCATCTGGCCATCCACGCTCACCTTGTAAAAAATGCTATCGTCGGACTGCGTCTCGAGCATACCCAGCGCCACGCGCGGCAGATCGACGGTAACCTCTCCGTCCTCCACGGCCAGGCGCTCGGCGATCGCCAGCAGCGAGCCCTTCAGCAACCGATCGTGCGTGACCTCAACCACGTGAGAGATGACGAGACTGCCGCCTACCGCCACCGCGATCGCGAGGCAGGAAACGGGAACCAGAAGGCCGAGGAGAAACCGGGTTTTGAGGGACGGCTGACGTCTCGCCATCAGCGTCCTTCCAGGAGATATCCGAGCCCTCGCATAGTGCGGATCCTCGGTCCATCCGAACCGAGCTTCTGGCGAAGACGAGCGATATAGAGCTCCAGCACATTTGGCCCAACCGGCTCGTCGAAGCCGAACACCTCGGCAATCATGCGATCCTTCGGTACCAGCTTGCCGTGGTGAAGCATCAAAATCTTCAGAACCGCCATCTCCCGGCGACGCAGGTCGAGCGGCTTGTCACCGAGGGTCGCACGCCCCATCGCCGGATCGATCACGAGGGATCCACACGTCAAGAGTGGATCGGTACGACCTTGACCGCGTCTGACCAGCGCCCGAACGCGCGCTTCGAACTCCGACAGATCAAACGGCTTGCGAACGTAGTCGTCCGCTCCCAGATCCAGTCCCTTGACCTTGTCTGCGGTGGTATCGCGCGCCGTCAAGATCATGATCGGCACCTTCGACCCACTGGCGCGGACTTGACGCAGAACCTCAAAACCCGAGCTATTGGGCAAGCCGAGATCGAGGACCACAAGGCTGTACGGTTCGGAGATGGCGATCGAAGCCGCCTCGGCGCCATCCGGTTCGTGATCCACCGCAAAGCCCATCGACTTGAGCGAGGTCGAAAGGCCCCGGACAAGAGCCATATCGTCTTCAACGATCAGGATTCTCACGGCGCCTCCCCCGCCAATACTTTCTAGGCTCCGGCGCTTTTGTTTTACTTGCACCTTGGCAGATCTCTATCACAGAGCAGGCGCAATGGCATCTCCATCTTTGCAGACAACGCCCGTCTTTCGGTAAATCCGCATAGACCCTCCCTGCGATGCCGATACGCCGGGGCGGCTCGCCGTGACAGGTTGACGACAGCTCAGCTGTCTAGGCTGTCTCATCGCTTTCGCCGAAGCAGCTCTGGACCAACCGCGCTTTCGACTGCCGCCAGATCAGACGGTCCCAACGCAAAGCGCGATCGATGCGCGACACAAGAACCCGCAACCGGGCCAAACAACACGAGATCCACGGGAGGATAACATGACGGCATCCGGACAATCGAAGATCGGGATGGTGCTGCGCGTCACCAGCGGCAACTTCCTGGAGATGTTCGACTTCTTTCTTTCCGGGGTGTTTGCGTCCTACATCGCCAAGGCGTTCTTTCCGCTCGAGAGTCAGTATGCGTCGCTGCTGTTGACGTTCGTCGCCTTCGGCGCCGGCTTCCTGATGCGGCCGCTCGGAGCCATCTTCCTGGGAGCGTACGTCGACCGGATCGGACGTCGTCAAGGCCTGATCGTGACGCTCTCGATCATGGCGTGCGGAACCGTGCTGATCGCATTCGTTCCGAGCTATGCGACGATCGGCATCGCGGCTCCCCTTCTCGTGCTGATCGGAAGATTGTTGCAGGGTTTTTCGGCGGGAGTCGAGCTGGGCGGCGTTTCCGTCTATCTCTCCGAAATGGCGACCCCTGGCCACAAAGGGTTCTATGCCAGCTGGCAATCGGCGAGCCAGCAAGTGGCGATCATCGTGTCGGCGGCATTCGGCTTCGCGCTCAACGCCTGGCTTTCTCCGCAGCAGGTCGACGACTGGGGATGGCGGATCCCGTTCTTCGTCGGCTGCATGATCGTGCCGTTCGTGTTCTTCATCCGGCGTTCGCTCCAGGAGACGGACGAGTTTCTGGCGCGCAAGCATCATCCGACCGTCGGTCAGATCTATCGATCGATCCTCGCAAACTGGGCGATCGTGCTGTGCGGCATGATGATGGTGATCATGACGACGGTTTCCTTTTACCTCATCACGGTCTACACGCCCACGTTCGGGAAGTCCGTTTTGAAGCTCTCCGCCACCGACAGTCTGTTGGTGACGATCTGCGTCGGCATTTCGAACTTCTTCTGGCTTCCGGTGATGGGAGCCTGGTCGGACAAGATCGGCCGCAAGCCGATCCTCGTGGGCTTCTCGTTACTTGGCCTCGTCTCGGCCTATCCCGCTCTCTCCTGGCTCGCCGCCGAGCCGACTTTCGGCAAGATGCTGGCCGTCGAACTGTGGTTGTCCTTCATCTATGCGAGCTACAATGGGGCGATGATCGTCGCGCTGACGGAGGTCATGCCGGTCGGCGTGCGCACGTCCGGCTTCTCCCTCGCCTACAGCCTGGCGACGACATTTGGAGGCTTTACGGCAGCCATCTGCACCTGGCTGATTGCAGTGACCGGCGATAACGCTGCCCCCGGCTGGTGGATGAGCGCCGCGGCAGCATGCGGCCTGGTTGGGACCCTGTTGGTCTATCGAACGCAGGCCGTTACGACGGCATCCGAAGTCTCGGCCAGTTTGAATACGGTCGGGACCTGAAAGGCGACCCGTCATGTATGAACAGCCCCAACGTGACTTGTTGCGTTCCATTCGTCCGGGTTGGCTTGTTGCGGTAGCGGTCCTTGTTGCCACCCTCTGCGCACCGAGGGCTCAAGCGGCGGAAATCCGGGTCATGATCTCTGGCGGCCTCAGCGCCGCCTACAAGGAGCTGGTTCCGCAATTCGAAAAGACGACTGGCAACACCGTCATCACGTCTTACGGGCCTTCGATGGGAACCACGGAGAATGCAATCCCCATTCGCCTGGCCCGGGGCGAGCCTGCCGACGTTCTGATCATGGTGGGTGACGCGCTTGGTGTCATGATCTCCAAGGGATATGCCGATGCCGGCAGCCGAGTGGACCTGGTGCGCTCCCCGATTGGCATGGTCGTTCGAGCAGGCGCTGCGAAGCCCGACATCTCGACCCCGGAGGCGCTCAAGGCAGCCCTTCTCGCGGCCAAGTCGGTCGCCTATTCCGACAGTGCCAGCGGCGTCTATGTGGGGACAGAACTCTTCAAGAAGCTTGGCATCGCCTCGGAGATGGAAGGCAAGGCCAGGATGATCCCTGCAGATCCCGTCGCCGGCATCGTCGCGCGCGGTGACGCCGAGCTCGGCTTTCAGCAAATCAGCGAATTGCTGCCAATCCCGGGCGCCGAGTTGGTTGGGCCGCTGCCACCAGAACTCCAAAAGATCACGATCTTCTCGGCTGCGCTCACCAAGGACGGCAAGGCGCGCGAGCAGGGCAAGGCCCTCATCGACTTCCTTGCTTCACCGGCAGCGGCCCCTGCACTCGTGAAGTCCGGCATGGAGCCGATCGCTCCCAGCCGATAGAAGTCCGGGGTACCGAAAGCGCGCGGCCTTTTCTTCGGACGATGGCCGCCTCTATACTGCCTGCTTTAGACGTCGGCTGGCGGACCTGTTGCGATGAGCGCCTCGGCCGGTCGGCGTCCGGCGGATCGAGGCAGTTCGGATGCTGAGGAGTAGGTTACATTTCGTAGCCTTAACCGTCCTGTTCGCCCTCGCGGCCAAACCGGCGAGCAGCCAGGAGGACCAGGTTCGCAGCGACCCGCTTGACCGGGACCGGCTGTCGGTCGGCTCGGGTACGGAGGGCGCGGTTCGCATCGTCTCGACGTCGGACACCATCGAGGTGAAAGGCCTGCTCGGCGAGTGGCATCGCTTACACCCCGATATTCGCGTCGATTACATCCATCAGAGCTCCCTCGAGGTCTACGAGGACGTCGTCAGATGTCGGGAGCGCGGTCAATGCGCCGACATTGTGTGGAGTTCGGCCATGGACTTGCAAGTCAAGCTCGTGAACGACGGCTATGCCCAACCGTTCTCGCCGCCCGACTCCGATCGGATCCCCGATTGGGCCATCTGGAGGAAGCAGGCCTTCGGAATTACCGCCGAACCGATCGCTCTCGTCTACAATAAAAGGCTGGTCCCGCCGGAGGATGTTCCGCGCACGCGAGCCGATCTGCTGAAGTTGTTGACCACGAAGCGCAGCCACTATCAGGGCAAAGTGGCCTCATACGATGCCGAACTGAGTGGTACCGGATTTCTCTTCTTCAGCAACGATGTGCAGATCACTCCGAACACTTGGAGCCTGATCCGCGGCCTCGGACAGGCCGGCGTTCGGCTTTACACCTTCAGCCATACGATCCTCGATCGGGTGGCGAGCGGAGAACACCTGCTCGCCTACAACATGATCGCTTCATACGCTCTCGAACGCGCAAAGGACGATCCGTCGATCGGTGTGACCCTGTTCACGGATTACACCGCGCTGATTACGCGTATCGCAATCATCCCGAAGAGCGCGCCGCATCCGGCGGAGGCCGCTCTTTTCATGGACTTCCTGCTTTCGCGGAACGGTCAGGAGCAATTGGCGGCACGCTCGTTCGGAACGGTGCGCTCCGACCTCCCGAGCGGCCTTAGGGCAACCGTGCAAGAGAACACGCTCCGTCCTATCCGCGTCGGGCCGGACCTCCTGGCGAACCTCGATCAATCGAAGCGAAAAGCATTCTTCCGCGAATGGCGCCGCGCGTTGGATGGCCGGTGACGCCGAGCCGCTAGTGCAGCGCCTGCAAATCCAGCGGATCCGCGGTCTTGGTCGCGACGAAGTTCATCATCGGGCGCTGCACGGCTTCGGCAATCTCTTCGGCATCCCTGAAGTCGTTCTTCTGTCCCTTGCTATAGGGGCGGACATATTTGGCCGGCATCAACCTGGCATGCCTCCTCTCTTTGTCTCGACGTGCCATAGACTTTAATCGGGTCATCGCGCTTTCACTCGGCTTTTCAATCCGGAAGGCCCTATGAAGTCTCATGAGTCTTCCACGGCACGCGGCAGAGTGAACTGAAACACTGCGCCTCGAGGTTGATTGGCCTCTGCCCACAACCGTCCGCCATGGGCATCGATGATTGATCTGCAAATTGAAAGACCCATTCCGAGTCCGCTGGACTTAGTCGTGTGAAAAGGTTTGAAGATTTGATCGAGATGTTCAGGATCAATTCCTGGTCCTGAATCACGCACCGCAATGAGGATGCCCCCCGTCGGGCTTGGCTCGGAGCTGATCGTCAGCTCACGCGCTTCTTCCTCGGCCGAGCTCATTGCGTCCAAGGCGTTCAAGATCAAATTGAGGAACACCTGTTGCAGTTGAACGCGATCGCCGTGAACGCAAGGCATTTGATCCGCAAGGGAGGTGCGAACGGACACTCTATTCTTGTCTATTGCGCCTCGTACCATTACGAGCACCTCATCAATCGCCTCATTGACGTCGAAAGGCTCGATTCGTGGAGGCGCTTTCTTGATGTGATCACGAATGCGGCCGATAATGTCCTTGGCTCGATCGGCATCCCTGACGATGCACCCAAGCGCTTCCATGACTTCAGCCAGATTTGGCGGACTCATTTCCAAAAATCGCATTCCCGCACGAGCATTGTTGCGGGCGGTGGCGATCGGATGCAGAATCTCGTGGGCCAGCGAAGCGGTCAGCTGTCCCATTATGCTCACACGGCTCATGTGCGCGAGATCCAATTCTAACTGACGCAATCGCTCGCGCTCCTCTTGCGCCTGTCTCTGGTCGGTGACATCGACGGCCGCGCCCATGACTTCAACGACCTCGCCGGACTGATTGAGAATGGGACGGCCTATTGCGTGGACTTGCTTGGTCGTGCCGTCGGGAAGCACGATGCGGAAATCGAAATCTGTCTCCCCGCCACGAGCGACGACCGACCTACTTTCTAACCAAACGGCTCGATCTCCCGGATGAATTCGCTCGATCACCGCCTCAAGGGACGGGATGCCCCCCGCCGGATCGAAGCCGAACAGGTGGTATCGCCCTTTCGACCAGTGGGTGATCTCGTTTGCCGCCGGCCTCCAGGCCCAGCTGCCCATCTTACTCAGTGTTTCGGCTGCCGCTAGGTAGGTCTCGCTGAGGCGTCTCGCCTCGTCCGCTCTCTTGCGGTCGGTAATGTCGCGCGCGACGCCGCGATAACCGATAAAAATCCCCGATTTATCGAACATCGGCAGCCCGGAGACGGAGATGTATCTCTTGCCCCCGTCGGCCGAAGGACGCGCTACCTCGAAATCGCGGAAGGGTTGGTGGGCCTCCCGAGCCTCGCGATGCTTGCGCCAAGCCTCGGCATCCGGCTCCAGGAAAGGCAATTCCCACGGCCTTTTGCCGATCGGACTGGCGTAGGCATCGACCCATTCGGGGCTTTGCGGTTGCAGGAAAGCTACGTCCGGACCAAACTCCTGACGGGTGAAGCGATGTTGTGCGTCGGTCTCCCAATACAGGTCGAAGGAGAATTGGACGAGAGCACGAAAGCTCTCCTCGCTCTCCCGCAGCTCAACCTCTGCCTTCTTTCGCTCGGTTATGTCCCGTCCGACGCCGCGGTAGCCCAAAAAACGCCCGCTCTCGTCGAACATTGGCAGACCGTAGACGGACACGTACCGCTTACCGCCATCAGGCGTGGGGCGCGCGAGCTCGAAATCTCGGAACGGCAGGTGGGCGTCGAGTGTCTGTCGGTGTCGCTGCCAGGCCTCCTCGTCGGGTTCCAGGTAGGGTACCTCCCAGCGAGTCTTGCCGAGTTCGGAGCCCGGCGCCGGCGCGTCAGAAAGGCCTTCGGCGAACACTTGCCGAGTGAAGCGATGCTGCTCGTCAGTCTCCCAATACACGTCGAAGGAGAATTGGATGAGAGTACGAAAGCGCTCCTCGCTGTCACGTAGTTCTCGCTCGGCTTTTTTGCGCTGAGTGTTGTCAAGGATCGTGCCCAGTATGGCGAGCTTGCCATTATGCTCGATTGCGCCGCCATGAACTTCAGCTGGAAAGACCGAGCCGTCTTTGCGGAGGGCCCGGAACTCGTAGTGGACCTCTTCCACTTCACCTTCGGACCGGCGGCGAATGTTCTCCGTCACAAGCGGTCGGTCGTCAGGATGTACAAGGTCTAGGGGCCCAAGATTGTGCACCACCTCCTCGGTCGTGTACCCAAACATGTTCGCGAACGCAGGGTTTACGTGTCCAAAGCGACCGCCTTCAATAAGGTAGATGCCGGTAAGCGACGATTCCGATAACACGCGGAATTTTTCCCGGCTCTCGAGTAGTTCAGCCTCGACACGCTTGCGATCTGTGATGTGTCGCCCCACGCCGCGGTAGCCGGTAAAGTGCCCTGCATGATCGAAGACCGGCAATCCCGAGACCGCCGCCCAACGCACGCCACCATTGGGCGTCGGCCTCGCGTATTCCAAATCGCGGAACGGCAGGTGCGCGTCGAGCATCTCGCGGTGTTTGCGCCAGCCCTCTTCGTCAATCCCCAGATAAGGCACCTCCCAGCGCGTCTTGCCGAGCTCGGAACCCGGCAATGGGCCGTCGGTGACCCGCTCGGAGAACTCCTGCCGAATAAAGCGATGCTCAGCGTCGGTCTCCCAGTACACGTCAAAAGAGAATTGCAGGAGGGTGCGGAAGCGCTCTTCACTCGCCCGCAGCTCATCCTCAGCCCGCTTGCGCTCGGTGATGTCGCGGTCGAGGGAAACGGCGCGCAACTGGCCCTCGTGCCAGAGCGGCCGGATGCGAACCTCGACGGGAAACACGGTTCCATCTTTCCGGCGATGACGACCATCGAAGGCAACGATTTTCCCCGCCCGAAGACGTTCCCGGATGCGCTTCAGAAGCGCCGGTGTCAGATCCGGACCGAAGTCGAACGCGGTCATCCCGATCAGTTCGTCGCGGCGATAGCCAAGGTTTTCGCACGCCTGGCGATTCGCATCGAGAACGGTTGCATCCTCATCGTAGAGAAAGAACGCATCGGATGCGTGGTCCACCAAGGTGCGGTATCGATTAAGCGCTTCTTCCAAATCCCGTGATTTGTCCTGCACCTCTTTGAACAGCCGCGCATTCTCGATGGCAATGACCGCTTGGTCTGCGAAAGTCTGTAGCAACTCGATGTGATGCGCAGCAAACGAGCCAACGGTCTGCCGGCTCACCGCGATCACACCAATCGACATGCCGGAGCTCTTCAGAGGCACGTACAATACGCTCCTAAAGCCGCGCAACCGCCCCAATTCCTTCAATCGTTCGTTGGGGTTGTCTTCGATATCAGCGATCTGAAGCACGTGTCCGGCCAGCGCGACCGCAAAATGATCGGCAATCGGACGGGGGAAGCTGGCACGCAGCAAAGCGTCCCCGGCCGGAGTTACCGACTTGGCCGCCTCGAGATGAACCATGCCGTCAACAAATCGATACACGCCAGCGGAAAAGCCGCCGATCAGCCGGGCGGCATTGGCAACGATGGCCTCGAACACCGGCTGCACGTCGGACGGCGAACTCGCAATGACTTTCAATATTTCGGCCGTCGCCGCCTGCTGCTCGCGGGCGTCTTTCAATTCTGTGTCAGGAGCTGTGGTGCACTTCAGTCGGGCGGCGGGCCGAACGGGCCGCTTTGCCTTGGCGCGGCTGCGGCCCTTCACGGGGCCAGCCTTGCGCGCTTTCGCCGCGCCCCTTTCGCCGCTCGCTTTTGCTGACCGTCCCATATCAGTCCCCAGCGGGTTTGAAGGGCCATCTTATCGGACGGAACGCGTTCGGAAAGGGGTCGAACGAGCCAGGATCTTGCTCTCCAGCTCGATGTCCGCTTGGGGTCTTGGCCGTGTAAAAACAAACAAGGCCGTCAGTCTTGAAGCCAGGGACCGCCACCGGACGCGTACACATCGGCCGACACCAAAGCTCATGAACCTCAGCCGCTGAGACAATTGAGCGGAGGTTCCACAACAAGGACGCACTCGGGAGAAAGATGCTGCCAATTGTGCGGGATGAAAGCGGGCAAGATGCACGCCGGCCGGGGTTGACCGCATCCTGTCAAAGAAGCGCTCGACCGTGCAACCTATCCGCGGAGAAGGGCAACAGAACTAAGCCAAAGCTCATTCAGCCACCCAAACCTGGTACGTCGTGGCACAAATATTTAGTAGATCGCTTTCGGCTTCTCGCCAAATATCCGGCCAATGAGTTTGGATGGCGAGAAACGCACCATAGCAGCTCTGGTACAACGGTTGTGCTGCCAGTCTTGCCTGCTCTTGACCATGACGGGCACACTCGCAATGCGGCGAGGAAGCAGCGAGACGCCTTAAGGACCGATGCAGTGTACAAAACGTATGTGCCGGCTTTGGCGGCATTCGGAGGATCAACCGTCGGGGTGGTCTCGACGCTGCTTACTGGATGGGTCACCAAGCGCCGCAAGAGCCAATGGCGTCGCCACGCCCACGCGTTTTCCGCGCGTGAAAAGCTCTATCGGAGCTTCATCGAGGAGGCATCGCGGCTGTATGCGGATGCGCTCACCACCGATAAGTCCGAAATCTCGCAGTTCGTCCATCTTTATGCGCTGGTTGGACGCATGAGGATGGTCTCGAACGACGAGGTGGTTCTCGCCGCGGAGAAGGCGGGCCGCCTGATCCTCGAGACCTACACGTCGCCTAACCGATCGCTTGTCGATCTGCCGAAGCTTATCGATGATGTAGATCCGTTGCGCGAGTTCAGCCAAGCCTGTCGGCGCGAATTGCAGGCCGTACCCTCTCGCTGAGGATCGAAAACGATGCCAGAGCATGTCAACGAGCCGGCCGGTGCATCATCTCCCCGTGAGCACCGGCTGCCAAAGCCGGGCGCACAAGTGTCTTCCAGCAGGGCGCCTTACTCGTTCCAGGCGCCTGAACTGCTCGACGGAGCTTGAGCAGCTCAAAACCCGTTCAATCAACAGGAGAAGCTTCGTGAACAAGGTTACACGCCGCAATCGACCTGATGGCCAACTCGCTTTGCCCGAGCGGCGCCACCGACCACGCGACGAGCTTACCTGCGCCAGTCAGGGAGTCTCCTTTAGTGTACGAGCGAGACATGCCGTTCTGCTAGGTTCGATCGGCGCTTTTGCGGGCTTCGCCGCAATGTCTACTGCACTGGCTCAGGATGCGCCGCCGGTCAGCGACCAAGCCGGTGCTGCGATTTCGCAGTTGGACAAGACCCTTTCTGCTCCGGACTTGTCGTTTTCGGCAAGAACGATCAGGGTTTACCTTGATCAATTCGGGCAACCGCTTCACATCTTTCACACGATGAAAGTCACGATGCGCCGTCCTGATCGAATCAAGATTCAGGTCAGCGGGGATGACGGTGCGCAAGATCTATTCTATGACGGCAAGTCGGTCACCATCTCTACGCCCGAGACCAATACTTACGCGTTGCTCTCCGCACCGGGAGGTATCTCAGCGGCCGCGAACGAGGTCCTCGACAAGCTCAAAGTCGATTTTCCGCTGGTCAACTTCTTTGCCGTCACAACCGAGCAGTCACTCTTGAACGGGGTTGTGGGCGGCTGGCAGGTCGGTACGGACAAGGTTGACGGCGTCGAATGCCGACACTTGTTCTTTTACAAGAGAGGCGGCACCGATCTGGAATTGTGGATCGAGAACAATGCCGCAGCCGTGCCGCATCGTCTCATAGTCACATACCGCCTGCTTCCGGGTCAGCCGAGCTTCACGGCGGAGTTCACGAACTGGGACAGCCGGGTTCGTGCAGCCGATTCGGTATTTGCGTTCCAGGCTCCCCCCGGAGCGAAACAGGTTGAGCTCACTCCGGTCAATGCGTCGGCACAACAAGGGAGGCGGTGATGAAGCGACTGGCACTGACACTCGCCGGTCTTCTCATTTTTGCTGCAGCAGATTCGGATGCGGCCTTTGCGCAATTTGGTCCGCCGCCCGGTGGGCCGCCGATGGGGGGTCCCCCGCGCCCCCCGATGGGCGGGCCGCCGCGCCCGCCAATGGGCGGGCCGCCGCGCGCGCCAATGGGAATAGCCGGCGGTCACCCGCCCGGCTTGCCCGGCGGTGGATTTCGGGGTCCGGGACCAGCGAACATCAGAGCAGGCGGTCCCATTGGGAACGGCAACATCGCCGTCCGTGGTCCCATGGGCAATGGGAACGTCGTCGGCTCCGGCAACATTGCGATCAACCGCGGCGGTAACACATATGTCGGCGCGTATTATGGCGGCGGTCGTGGTTACGGCGGCGGCTATGGCGGTTACGGAGGTTACGGGTCTGGCTACTACAATCGCGCCTGGGGCGCCTATGTGGCGGGTGCAGCGACCGGCGCCGCGGCGGCGTCGGGCTACTCGAGTTCGAATTCGAGCTCTGACTATGACAATGGCTACGGCTATGGCTACGATCAGCGCGCGTACAGCTCGAACCGCAATCAGCGGGCATATTATTCGCGCGGTGGCCAGCGCTCGTATTATTCGAGCAGTGATTGTCAGTGACACCACGACATACGACCCCCGGTTCGCGCAGAACCGGGGCGGGCTTCCGACTGCCGGCACATGAGGAAAGGCATCCCTGCGTTTCCGTCCGGCCTTACCGCCGCGAACGGCGAACGGATCAGCACTGGGGCGCGGGTGATCGAGCCCGACGCTCGCGGCAGCTTCGGAGTTTGTCCGCTCGATTGAGACTAATGAGTGAACTCAAGATCGCTGCTGTCCTGGCTTTCACGGTGCGAGCGAGAGCCCGACGTTGGCGTATTCGCGACGGTCCCCTGTACGAAGCCGCCCTGTACGCCGGCCGCGCAACACTAACACCATGCTTACATAGATCTGCACCAGGTCGGGCCGAGCGATGCTCGGCCGACCTGAATCATATCCGAGATGAGAATAATCAGAGCGGGTCGTAAGCCATCGCTCAGGCGCAATGACCCGGCCGAGCCCGATCGCCCATTTCTCACACTCCGATCTTGTAGTAGGATCCGGGTGTTCGCCGATCAACGTCGATCATTCCACCCTTGGGTGTTGATATTGGTACGGCAAGCTCAGGCGTTCTGATCGTGGACGATGCTGAATTTCGAGCCTCCGTTGGCCGCTTATTGCGAACGGTAGGTATGCATAGCGAGCAATTTGCCTCTGTCACGGAATTTCTCGCCGCTGCCCCAAATCCAAACGGACCAACGTGCCTGCTGGTCGACATGAGAATGCCGAGACCAAGCGGACTCGATCTGCAGCGCGAGCTTGCCAATGTAGGGAAGCATCTCCCGATCGTCTTCATTACTGCGCATGCGGACATTCCGATGACCGTGCTCGCCACGAAAAGAGATGCCATTGAATTCCTGACCCAGCCGTTCCGCGACCAAGATCTGATCGACGCCGTTGAGCCGGCCTTGCTCGCGATCGAGATCGTCGAAACAGCGCAGCGGCACTGGCTGCCGTCAAGGAGCGATACGAAACGCTCAGCTCCCGCGAGCGCGAGATCATGGTCCGGCAGGGTACGGGAATGTCGCCGATCCTACTCGCGGCCTATGGTGCGTTCGGGTCGCACTCTCGGCTTGAGGTTGGCACCTCTAAGCGAACGTTTACCCCGCCGACGGAATTACCAACCGTCGACGGTTGCAAGCTGCTCGAAGCGAATCTCGGCTAGGACCAGGGTCCAAAGGTCCGCCTCTGCTATGAACGAGTTGCTCGGTTCGCATTCCAAGCGGCAATTACGAACATCGCTCGTTCCAAGCGTGGGGCACCTCAGAGCACGGCATAGACCTTCGTATCGTTCCGTACCCCATTCAGATGCCGAACAACGACCAGCGTCCAATTGAGCAGCTGGCGGTGACGGCTCTAGGCTGCGTACGCTGATAGAGCGCGCCGGACGTCTGCGGGCACCGGTCAAAAGAACGATCGAAGAATAGCTACGTCAGAACCAGGAGGAGATTGCAATGCCCAACTGCTCCGAAAGTCATGAATGCAGCAGAACCGCGCGATGCGCAGTTTGTCAGGGCAGGTTTGGCCTCATACGGCATTATTCATGGCGAACCCCGCTGTGTTCAAGAAAATGTCTGGACCGCTTCAAAGCGCGCATGGTGAGTGATCGCAACTGGGTGGGCTTTCTTCAGATCGCCTTCGCCCCGGCTCCAGATCATCCCGCAAGAATTCCGTAACTGTGGGCACATCTAAATACTCGCGATCAGCAGAAGCGTATCTGCATCTCGCCATCCTAGCCGCTGCTGGCGTTGCGGTTGATCGCAAGCATATTGAAGTGCGTACGGTGGCCAAAGCAATCAAAATCATCCGAGGGCAGAGTCCCGGAGTTGGCTAATCCACCACCTCGAACTTGAAGGTGTAGCGCTCCAAGGCGGCGTGCAGCGCTTCTCTGCCTTCTTCGGCGCGGATGCGCACCACCTGTCCCAGGCGCGGATACGGCGCGAACGCAACGCTGGTGACAATTGCGCCGACGCTGCGCGCTTCCTGCCGTACGGTGGCCTCGATCTCGCGTTGCTGGAGGGCCGGCTTGAATATCTTGCCGACACCGGTCACGGGCAGCGAGGACATGACCTTCACGTGCTTCGGGATCGCCGCCCGCTCCGGAATGTGTCCTGCCGCGAACTCCAGCAATTGCTGCTCATTGGTCGCTGCACCGGGCTTGAGCTGTACATAAGCGACCGGAATCTCGCCCGCATAGGCGTCAGGACCGCCGATCGCCGCCGCCATGGCGACCGCCGGATGCTTGCACAATGCGTCCTCAATCATCTTCGGATCGATGTTATGCCCTCCCCGGATGATCAATTCCTTGCGCCGGCCGGCCAGCCAGAAGTAGCCCGCGCTGTCCTCTCGGCCGAGATCGCCGGTGTTCAGCCAGCGCGTGCCCTCGATCTCGATCCACAAACCCACGTTCTGTTGTGGATCAAGGTAGCCTTCGAACACGTTCGGTCCTTTGATGACGATTGTTCCGATCTCGTCGATCTTCGCCATGCGGTCAAAGCGCCCGTCCTCGTTGAGGATGACCGCATGCATCTGCTGGTATGGCAAGGGTAGCCCAATCGAGCCGGCCTTCCGGATGCCTTGGGGCGGATTGAGGCAGGAGACGCATGTACCTTCCGTCAGGCCGTAGCCTTCGATGATCTTGAGCCCGGTGTTGGCCTCAAATGCCTCGATCAGCTTGGCGGGCATCGGCGCGGCGCCGCAGATCGCATATTCAAGGCTCGATACGTCGTTGCCACCGATCGGCACCTCAAGCAGCGCGGCATAGACCGTGGGCACGCCGGAGAACGTCGCTATCCGGTAATGCGCGGCGATCTCCCAGAAGCGCTTGATCATGTTTCTGCCGCGATATCCCTCGGGCGTCGCAAGCAGGACATGGTGGCCGGTCATCCAAGGCAACAAGCCGGTGACGAGCTGCGCGTTGACGTGGAAGAGCGGCAAGCCGCACAAATACGTGCGGGGCTCGTGTTGCTCACCGAACATCTGCCCGGCGGACCAGGCATCGAAAACCTCGTTGCCGTGCCGACGGACCGCTATTTTCGGCGCGCCAGTGGTCCCACCGGTGCAGAAGTAAGACGACACCGTGCGTTCCGTGGCCGTCCTCGGTGCGACCAGGTGATCGGCGGGTTGGGCCTGCATTGCGGCCGTAAAGTCCACGATCTCGAACTCTGCCCCTGGGACGGTCGGAAGCGCTGCGGCGAGCCAAGTCGCGGTAGCGGCTCCGGCGTAGGTCTGGGAATTCACCAAGGCGACCACGCGAAGCTCGGAAAGTCCCAAAAGGTGCGGCGCAAGCCTGCTCCAATGCTCGGCACCGGGCGACGGTGCGACGGTCACCAGCACCCGCACTTTGGCCGCGCGAAGAATGTCTGCAATCAGATCCGGCTCGAGCAGCGGGTTGACCGCAAGCACCACACCGACGGCCTCGCCTCCCCAGATCGTGAAATGTGCTTCTGGCAGGTTCGGAAGCACATAGGCAACGGGATGATCGGCATCGACACCGAAGCCGTGGAACGCGTTTGCCGCGCGGGTGATGTCGGCGAGAAGGTCCTTATAGGTCCATGTCGCTGCACGCTGATAAGCATCTGCGGAATGAAAGAAGGTCAGCGCGCTCCGATCGGGCCACCGCTGCGCGCTGGTTGCGAAGACCTCGTAAGTCGTTTCGGGTAGCTGCCGCATCGCAAGCGGCGTGGCCTCAATCCTGAGGATGTCGGCCATGTCGCGTACACCGGGCGAGGTCCCGCCCGTTGCGGTCGTGAGCGCCAGATTCAGTGCTTCCAATTCCCCGATCGTCGGCTTGTCCAAGGCTCTTCGCTCCCGTTTGTCATGACGGCTTCAGCAACTACGAGGATCGCTCCGAAAGGGGCGACGAGTGCGACCGCCATTTGGGCCGATGGTACGTCCGTGTTGACATTCACAGCGGCAAAATATTAAACTATACCGTATATTTCGTTACGTCAACGGGCCTGCCGGTCCCTGTGTCGGGCGAATGCGAGCTATCCAAGGTTCAAGCAACCAGACTGCCGATGCGACCAGTCAAGCCGAGCCCCGGGATTGAGCAAACCGTCTATGCGCTCGATGTCGATCTCAAGTTCCGCACCGCATTGTCCGCCGCCCTGGCGGCGGCTGGTCGCCGATTAGTCGCCTTCGGCGACGGGCCGACGCTCATTGCGACCGCGCGGCGGCGGATGCCACTCTGCATTCTCATCAACGTCGAGCAGACAGATCAAACAGCGCTCGGCGTGCTCGCAGCGTTTCAGCGCGAGGCCTATCCGGCTCCCATCTTTGCGATTTCCGGTCGAGCGGACATACCAACCGCCGTTACCGCGCTCAGGCTTGGGGCACTGGAATTCTTCGACAAGGTGCGTCAGTTCCCCGAATTACTCGCACGCATCGACGACGTCGCACGCACGATCGAAACGAGAGATAGCCGACTGCTGACGCAAGCTGCGGAAGGGGTTCAATTTCGCGGTCGCGAGCAGCTGTCCAGCCGCGAAATAGAAGTTCTTGGACTGTTGGCGGCCGGGCGATCGAGCAAGCAAGTCGCAAAACGGCTCGGCATCAGTCACCGCACCGTCCACGATCATCGATACCGCATCATGCGCAAGCTCGAGGTGAGAAATATCACCGACCTGGTACGACTCGTTCACGGATCACCGACTGTATCTAGCCCGGACCCATGACCCGGAAAGGCGTCATCCCGCCGTCACCAGGAACCGATCGACTTCAGACTTCAGCCGATTGCTGTCAGAAGCGAGCGCTCGCGCTGCCGAGAGAACTTGCGACGAAGCCGCGCCGACACTGCTCGCCCCCTGCTCTACTTCAGCAATTCTGGAGGATCGTCCATCGAACCAGTGGCTTGGGTTGCCGTTGTCAACGTCACCGTCTTCATCAGGGTCGCAGGGCTTCTACATCGGCGAAGAGCAGCTTTGCCGCATTGCGCGGATGAGCGCCATTAACGTCACTCAGGCGAGGCGGTGGTCGAGTACGCCGTTGTCGCGATTGACACAATTATACTACACCGTATAGTTTGACTTAGCATGCTTCTTGACGGCGTAGGTCGATGCTCGAGGACGTACGCGCACGGACACGTGATTGGGAGATCAAGCATGAGCAGGAAGAGGCCTAAGCGGGGTAGGCCCCGCGGCGATCACGCTCCTGGCGTTCCATCCCGCATCCTCGATGCGGCCCACCAGCTATTTCTTCAGAGCGGCTACAGAAGTTCGAGCATCGACGACATCTCGGAGCTCGCACCCGCGAGTAAGCCGACAATCTATGCCCACTTTCCCGGTAAGGAGGCTCTCTTCGCTGCGGTGGTTTCCCGCGCCGTTGATCGTCTGACCGATTTCGAGAATTTCACGCCTCAGGGCGATACCATCGAGGAGAAGCTCGTGAGCCTCGGCAGCGCAATCGTCGACCAAGTCATCGCTGAGTCTCTAGGCGTGATGCGCGCCACCATTGGCGAGGCCCAGCGCCTCCCCGAGTCGAGCCGCAGCTTCCATCACGCGGCGCGGGATCGATCAGTCAAAGCCGTGTCCCGGCTTCTGAACAAGGACGCGCTGGAGCGGCCGCACCGCCCGAAGCGGCATCAAGGCACGGCCAAGATATTTCTGGACCTCATCCTGCTGCCGCTGCTGTTTCGAGCTCTGCTCGGGGAGAAACCCGGCGACCTGAAAAACGAGTTGCCCGCCTTCATGCGCGAACGCGGCGGCTTCATCCTCGCGGTGGGCGAGACGGCCTAGTTACTCAAGCATGACCTGGACTGGCCAGCGCGGACGCACAGAAGCTCATCATCTCCTCATAGCTCGGCCGAACGGCTGCCGCCTTGATGCGCGATGGGCTTAGGTATGTGTTCATCGCCTCCAGCAGGCAGCAGGTCAGCGTCAGGGGGCTGCCGGGTCGAAGCTCACCGGCGGCCTGGCCAGCAGCTATGAGCGGGCGCACGATCCCGCGAATCCGATCCATGTAGGACAGCGTGACCGGCCATTTCTCAGTTGCAGCAACGGCCACAAGCTCATGCAGCCTACCGTCGTTTGCCGCACGATCCGCATGCATTTGGCGATGAGGCTCAGCACGAGCGGCAGACGCTGCAAGGCCTCGTCGGGTTCGCCCGCTGCGGCAGCTGCTGCAATTACAACCTGATCGAGAAGCTTCTCGACGATTGCATCCTCGATGGCCTGCCTCGAGGGAAAGAAGCGATAGACATTCGCCGAAGACATCGACGTCTCGCGAGCTATATCCGCGACAGTGGCCTTCTCGTGACCGATCTCGCGGTAAAGCTCAATCGCAGCGTCAACAATACGATTTCGGCCGGTCTCCCGCGCAGGTCGCCTGATTTCGTTCGCCACCAGCTACTCCTATTCCTCGATCACGCGTCATGACGAAAGCCTCGGCGCCTCCATCGCCGCTTCGGATCCACATTGTTGCTCGAAGCCTACCCTCACGTCAGAGCCGACGAAATTCCTGAGCGCGTAGATGAAGAGTAGTGCGGCACTAGCAAAGCGGTCCATGAATGAAACGGCGGAGTTGCGAGTGGCGCAGCAGCTTGCTCGATCGTGACTGAAAACGGAATAAGGTAAGGCCAGAACGAAACCGAGATCGTGTCAAAGCCCGCCGCGAAGATCAGGAAAGTCATGTAGAGAGGAAGCTGGCTTGGTTCATGACGTGCTGTCACAGCCAACAGAAAGACTGTCACGATCCCGACCCCCGGAAGCGCGAGGAGAAAGGGCTGCTCCAGCCAACGGACCAACACCGCCAGATCGGCACTTGTATAGAAGAACAGGAATGCGAAGAAGCCGAGCAACCCGCCTGCAAGACGAGGAACGAAGCTGCGGCCCTGCTCGCGCGCGGCACCTTCATAGGTCTTGAGCAGCCAGCAGGCGCCGAGGAGCACATATGCGAAGCAAAGGCCAAGGCCACAAAGCACGGGGAACACGCTCAGCCATTCGACTCCCCGGCCGGTGTATCGGCCGGCCGTCTCCGGAAGCCCATCCACCAAAGTACCGATCATTGCGCCTTTCGTGAACGCCGCAAGTACGGACCCGCAACAGATCCCAACATCCACCACACCCTATGACGAAGCGCAATCGCGACACCGCGCACGAGGAGCCCAACAACCATCAGAAGCACGGGTACAGAGAACGCGTGGATCAGGATGGAGTAAGCGACCGGAAATGCTCCCCAAAGTACGACACCTCCGCTGATAAGCCACGCTTCGTGTCCTCGCGAGGCTTCGCCAGCCGCGCTCAACATGATGCGTTGCGATCTTTCGTCGGGACTGAGCCCGAATAGAAGTCCAACGCCAAGGTCGATGCCGCCAAGCAGACCATACAGCAACGACACTCATCGCAAGGGCTGAAATCCATAGTGTGGTCACGATGGCCTCCTTCACCGGGAGCCGGCGGCGGCATCGAAAGGATGGCCAACCGCGCTCCGACAGGGGGCGGAGCCTGCTGATATTCCCTGCCTTGGTCGGACGGGTCCATTCGACCCCGAGTACAGATGGCTAAGCAGTGGCTCACCCCGGGGTGCCCCGGAACTCTCGATGTCCTGGATACTCGCTTCTCGCGTTGTTCTCCAGTGCTGTGAATATGCTCGAAAAAAGGAGCCGGCAGCAACGCGCTGCCGGCTCGAGCGACCCGCCGGTATTTGCAGAACTGCGCAAACCGGAGCGTCTCGGGAGAGAAGGCGCTTTGCGGGTCATGCGTCGATTGCCGCGCCGATCGGCGGAATGGCGCCTGCTGGTTCGACAGGACGACACTAGCAGCGCCGCAGCCGCGCCTCTTGTACGGAGTTGCCCCAACCTCAGCTCCGCATTCTTCAAGCCGCGTCGCGTCCGATCGCCCAACCAAAGGGCTGCGCCGGAGAACGAAATAGCGCAAGCCTGTACGCGAAGCTCTTTCGGTCTCTCGATACACGACGCCTCAGACACACGAGGCGGAGATACTATGATCAGGCTAACGACCTTCGTTGCTTCAGTTGCGGTTTACCTCGCGGCCACCCCCGGCCACGCCTCGCAGTGCCCATCTTCCGGCTCGAGTGCATTCTCCCGCTCCGGCTGGGCAGCGACGCACAAGCGGCTCCCCGGACCGACGGATCATGAGTCCGCGTGCCGCGCTCTTGCTGCTGCCCTGGCGGAATCTGTGCTGGCCCGTCACTCGGCCGCGGCCTGCACTGCGGAATCCGGCCCGCATCCTGATCTCGAGGCGCTCGATAAGGAAATCAACGCCTTCAACGACCTGTTCGCGGCTGAATGTCGGGGGTGACCTCAGCGGTTGGTCGGGAGCCCTACTTATGAGGCCATGCGGCGATAATCGCGCGGCGACATTCCGACGCTTCGGCGGAACCGCCTCGAACAGTGGCTTTGATCGACGAAACCTGCGGCTGCCGCGATCTCCGCCAATGGCATTTCGGTCGCAGACAACAAGCTCATCGCGAGGTCTACCCGCCGTTGCATGAGATATTCATGCGGAGTGATGCCAACTGACTTTTTGAAGGCTCTGACAAAATAGCAGACGGAAAGGCTGGCGATCTCCGCCAGTCCCTTGACACTGATGCTTTGATCGATGTGCGCATCGACATATTCGCGAATCCTTCGAACGGTTCGCGGCGGCAATCCGCCTCGCGCAGGGGTTCTATGCGCACTCGGTCTGTTCCCTTTGCCGGGGCTATCATTGGGAAGAGGCGCCAAGATCGACGCAAGCCGTACAGCGAGATCACCCTGGCGACGAGGCGACCCTTCGCTGCTCCGTTCATCGAACATCGGCGTCTCGGTCCCGTTGATCGCTTTCCGGCGGAAAGCCAGCTCAGCAACGAGACCTATCAATCTTCTGGCTCGTTACGCTCACGCCTGAATCGTATCGCCAGGGCCGGCTCAAACAACTAAGCCAAGGCAGCAGCTCCTCGCTCGTTGGATTACCAAGCCGCACCGATGTTCGAGGAGACACGAGTGTTATTCGTGTTATTCGGAAGGTCGACCGGATTGCACAGCCGAGCTGATGCATTTTTCCAGGTGGTCGTCATCCACCGGCTTGCTCAGATAGCAGTGAATGCCATCCTTCAACGCTCGGTCCCGAACGAATTCATCCGGATATGCAGTGACCAGAATCGTAGGAATCTTGAACCCGACATTCTTGAGGTGCCTGTGGAGCTCTGGACCCGTCATCCCCGGCATATTGACGTCAGCCACGAGGCACGCGGTTCTGCCGACCGCGGGCGACGCCAGATAAGTCGCGGCCGAAGGGAACGCTTCAACCGTATAGCCGAGCAGTGTGATCAGCTTCTGCATGGAATCGCGAAAAGGCTGATTATCCTCGACGATCGCTATGAGCTTCTGGTTCCTGTTCGGCATGGTGCTTCCAGGCAGTTGGCCCGCCGGCACACTCCGCGCCTGCATGCAGTTCAGTCTCTAACTGCCGGAAGAACAAAGCAATCCCGCTGCTTCTAAACTATGGCTTATGCCGATCAGCCGCTGAGGCCAGGCGTACCCTTGTTTAGACCGTCGGATCTCGGGTAAGATCAGGTTCAGGATGCCAAGCTCGTGCCGCTCCCAACGCAGGGTGCAGAGATGCTGGATGAGAAGCCCAGTGTCTTGATCATTGATGACGATGCCGAGTTTCGTGACTCGGTTGGCCGGCTGCTGCGGACGGTCGGTCTGAACATTCGGCAGTTCTCAGGCGTCTCCGACTTCATGAGTTGCGGCGACATCCCGGATGGCCCGACCTGTCTCCTCGTCGATGTCAGAATGCCTGGACGAAGCGGGCTCGATCTCCAGCGCGAGCTGACCGCGGCGCATCGAGAACTTCCCATCATTTTCATCACCGCGCACGGCGACATCCCGATGACCGTGCGCGCCATGAAAGGCGGCGCGATCGAATTCCTGACAAAGCCGTTCCGCGATCAGGATCTCCTAGACGCGATCGAGACAGGGCTCGCGCGGGACCGGTCTCGCCGCGAAAGCGACAAGGCGCTGGACGTACTCAGGCAGCGTTTCGCGACATTGAGCCCTCGCGAGCGTGAGATCATGATCCAGGCGACGGCCGGCCGTCTCAACAAACAGATCGCCAACGATGTCGGCATTGCGGAGTCGACCGTAAAGGTGCATCGGACCAATCTGATGCGGAAGATGAAGGCGCGCTCGCTTCCCGAGCTCAGCCGGATGGCCGACGCACTCGGCCTTGCACCCGAACGACCCTCGGGCTCCTAGACATCATTACCTCGAAATATCCAGGTCGAGATTCTGGCTGCTCCGTCGCTGTCTCGCACACGAACGCGCTCCTCGCCAAATCGATGGTGGAATTCCTCTCCTCTTTTCTAAGCTTAGGCTTAGCTCGCCAGTCCACTAGCCAACATCAAAAGACCTAGGCGCAATGGATCGTCTCCGGCGCAGCATGGATATTGCACAAGACGAACCTCAGAGGCGAGCAGTCACATGGCGGCAGCGACCTGGTTTGAACTTGGTGCCTCTCTGATCCTGGCCGGCGTGAACGCGATTGTTGCAATAGCGTTGATCGGCTTCAGTTTGTCGCTGCTCACCGCTGTTATCCTGGTGACACAGTATACATCATTCAAAGCGGCACTGACGCACCTTGGTGGGAAGCAAGAAGGACTGAACAGGCATGGCTTCTAAACTGAAATACATTTCCCTGGCCCTGCTTGGCGTCGTTTGTTGTAGCGCCAACGCACTTGCACAGGACAACCGCGGCACCCCAGAGCAGCAGGCCGCATGCGCACCGGACGCTTTTCGGCTCTGCAGCAGCTACATCCCTGATCCGGCGGATGTCGCAAGCTGCCTGAGGCAGCGGCGTTCAGAGCTGAGCAGCTCGTGCAGATCCGTGTTCGACCAAGCCGAGCAACCGGCGCGCACGGGGCCATCGAGGCGATCCAGCAGAGAGAGCTTCTAGCACGTTGCGGGAGGAGCCTGCGGCATGTTCAGCCATCGTTCGTCCGTATCGCCTGCAAGATAGTTGAGTTGAGTGGAGTGCCAAGCGAAGCCCTATCAAATTTCACGCCGAGAACTCGCCAGGAGCCGCATATGAGAGTCGCAGTCTGCACACGCTGTCCCTATTCGCCTCAAGACCTCGCGGACCATTACGACGCAAAGTCGGAACTTCTTCTTTGCTTACGGTGCAACGGCAATCGGGCGTCGTCGCCGCTCTCGACCCTTCTGAATGTCAAGGAAGGGTCGCAAGGCGCCCTGCCCAGGAACTCCTCGAACGCCCAGATTCAACAACCCCCTGCGTTCTCGGTCGCTGACGCCTTCGCCTGATCGGCCATTGTTCGGGCCGGACCCAGGTTCACTCGAAGCGACGTCTCGAAGGGTTCAGCAGGAGCGGCAGGTACGACTGCCGCCATTTCTTCGTCCTGCGGCACCTAAAGTGAGTCGTGCCGAATGACAACTGGTCGATGGTTCAACAGCAGATGCTATGTCATGATCGGTCCGCGCAGTCTCCTTTGGATGTTCCCGCTCGCATGGGCTACGGCCGTCAGCGCTCAAGAAGCAGGACAGGATCCGGCTCATCGCCATCATCCACCCGAAGACCGCGCGCTTCACGAGAAGTTCTGTTCTAGCTGGCGCATGCCGGATAATCCGACGCTCAGCTGCTGCAACGATGCGGACTGCTCTCCGACGGAAGTGCAGTATTCGGATGGCAAGCTCTATGCGCGGCGGAGGGAAGACGGAAAGTACCTTCCGGTACCGCCTGAGAAGGTTGAGCGAAACCGGGACAATCCGGAGGGGCGAAACCACCTCTGCGCACCGCCCCCAGCCATCTCCCCTTCTGGCATCGTCTATTGCTTCGCGCTGGGAGGAGCAACATGAGGTTCGTCCTGGTGAATGGTAGAACCCCGATCAATGCCACGTTTTGCCTTCAATGCTGCGACAAGATTGGCGGCAACTACCTGCGAGACACGGCAACCCGACTGCCCTATTGCGGGTACGCCTGCTACCTGCGGCATCGCGACGAGGAGTCGCGAGACAGTTTGACCGGCGGACTGAGCTTCGTTTGGCGCGCAGGGCGCAACGAGAATTTTTGTGGTCATGAGTTGGAGACCCGACCGTGAAGTTCATGTTGGTCAACGATGAACCATTATCGCGCGATTCCTCCTGCACGGGCTGCGCTCGACGACTTCGGTCGGGCCACGTGCGGCACGTACATTCGCACGCGCGCTTTTGTGACGAGGAATGCCTTCGAAGGCACCAGGTCGCCACTGCGTTCGCACGGTGGCCGGTGTTCGACTTCAAGGTTGAGTCTGCGCCGAATGGCATTGCCGCATCCCAACGAAGCGCGGTTGAATCGGTTGCCGTATTGAACGCCGTCGAGTACTGGCGCCATGCGAGGCAGATGTGGACGCTATCGCTGTCCATGATCGGGACGTTTCTGTCGGCCAACGAGTTGATGACCTCCAAAGGAGGTGACAGCTAGGAAGCCGACTGAAACCGTGCGGCGGCCGCGCTCATCGCGGCCGAATAGCGCCTTCCAGCCCCAAGGAGCTAAAAGGACGCGGGAGCCGCGGCCGCCGCACTTGATTAACTACACATCACGCTCCCTGACGCGGGGTCGGAGAACACCTATCGATAGCGCGCCTGATTCCAGCGATGTCCGATCAGGGCGAGGATGATGATAACGCCATCGAAGAACTGAACGTAGAACCCGGAAAGTCCCGCCCCCACCACCCCGCTTTGGATGAACGAAACGATCAAGGCGCCGATTGCTCCTCCTGCCACGGTACCGACTCCCCCCCAGGTGGGAGTGCCACCAACGAATACCGAGGCCAGCGCCGGCAGGAAGTAGCCTTCGCCCGCAGTCGGCCACCACGTGAAGTTGATGAGCGTCGAAAATATTCCCGCAAGCGCCGCCCCCAGTCCGACGAGAGCGAAGGTCTTGACCCTGACCCAATCGACGTCGATCCCCATTTGGCGCGCGCTCTCGGGATTGTCGCCGACGATCTTCACATGCGCACCGAAGCGATGCCTGTTGAAAAGCAGTGCGGCGAAGACCACGAAGCAGAGCGCCCAGAGGGCCTGGCTTGGCACGCCGAACACCACACTCGAAAATATTCTTCGCAGCGAAGTTTCGCTCAGAGACGTCAAGGCGATCGGCATGCCCTCGTTGGCGATCTGGATGACCCCGCGAAGCACGAAGTTCATGCCGAGCGTGGCGACCAGTGACGACAGGTTGAAATAGACGACAATCGATCCGACTACGAGGCCCGCAAGCATGCCGGTCGCGACGCCTGCCACGACAGCCAGGTAAGGTGAGAAGCCGGCGTGGACCACAAGTGCGAAGATCCAGGCCGCGAATCCCATCGTTGCAGGAAAGGAAAGGTCGATTTCCCCCACCGTCACGACGAACACCAGTGGAACGACGAGGAAGAGCGCCACTGGCAGGGTCGTCAATACGGATCGGTATATCGTCCATTCGGTGAACACGCGCGGGTTCGCGACGATGAAGACGGCCATCATGGCCAGAAAGACCGCAAGCGTTCCGAGTGACGCCCGGTTAGCGTCGACGAAGCGCCATAGCGGAGCACCGGTAGCAGCATCGCCCTGCCTCTCGGGCTCTTTTCGCAAATGTGCAAGCTCGCTCACCGTGGTCTCTCCACGTGCTCGACCGAGGCAGCCGCCAACACCGTAGGCGGTCGCGCCACCTCCTCCATCAGCGCAATCAGCGCTTCCGCCGATGACAGTGTAGTACGCAGGCTCTCGAGCGCTATCCGCCCGCGGTCGAGCACGACGAATCTATCGGCAATCTCATAAACCTGGTGGATGTTGTGACCTATGAAGATGACCGACCGCCCGTTCGCTTTCAGCTGGCGCACGAAGCGAAATACCTTCGCGGTCTCGGCGAGTGACAGCGCCGCGGTCGGCTCGTCTAGGATGATCAACTCGGCCTTGTTGTAGATGGCACGGGCGATCGCAACGCCTTGCCGCTCTCCCCCGGAGAGTTGTCCGACGATCGACCGCGGTGAAAGCAGGCGCGAGGTGAAGCCGATCTCCCGCATCAAGCGCTCGGCCTCCCGCAGCTCCTCTCCGAGCTTCAACCAGCCGAAGCGGCCCGCGATTTCACGGCCCATGAAGATATTGCGGACAACCGATTGCTGTAAGGCCAGTGCGCGATCCTGGAACACGGTCTCGATACCGGCATCACGTGAATGTGCCGCGCTCCAGCCTGTCACCGGCTGTCCGCGAAGGAGAACTTCGCCTGACGACGGCTGCAAAACGCCAGAGAGAATCTTGATCAGCGTCGACTTTCCGGCACCATTATCGCCGACGAGACCCACGACTTCGCCCCTGTCGACGTGAAGATTCACGCCGCTCAGAGCGCGAATGCGTCCGAACGACTTACTGATGTCCCGCAACTCGACAAGCCGTTCCGCCATGGCTTTTCCGTCCCAGGAACCATTCCGCACGCGCAACGCGAAGCGGAACTTGACTATCGCACACCTCCGGCGGCGAGCTTCGCGATCTCTCCATAATTGTCGGGTGTCACAAATCCCGCGCCGGTGTCCACGCTGATCGGTGTAAACCGATAGACAGCTTGCTGACAGAGACTGAGGATAGGCAGATAGCCTTGCATGAACGGCTGCTGGTCGGCAGCGAGCTGGATCCAGCCGCCTTTGAATCCTTCGACGACCTGCGGACTCGTGTCCACCCCAAAGTTGAAAATTTCGCCGGGCTTCTTGCCCGCTGCCTGCATGAAGGCCGGCACGTTTCCGAGCATCTGGCCACCACCATAGCCGACCGCCTTGACTTCCGGGTACTTGGCCAGGGCAGCCGTGATTACGGGCAGGGCAAGATTTGGATCCGCCGCCCATCCCGGCTGCGAGTTGATCTTGATGACTTGGACGCCCGCCTGCTCCATCGCCGCGACAGTACCACGCTCGCGCGCACCGCGATTCTCGTTCTCGAAGGGCCCTTGCATGAAGGCAACGTCGCCAGCCTTCAGACCGGCACGCTTCACCACTTCTGCTCCGAGTGCGCGGCCAAGCTGCGCCACCTGAGCGCCGATGTAGCCTCCGCCAAACCTGGCGATGACCTTGGGCACAGGCACATTCTGGTACATCATCTTGATGCCCGCGCCCGCGGCCTCCTCGGCCAGCGGCATGAGCGCCGCATCACCAGGATGGCCCATCATGGCAATGCCGTCGGGCTTGACCGCAATCGCTTCACGCAACTGCTGGGTCATCTTCTCCACGTCCCAGCCGGAGAAAATATAATCGACACTTGGCCCCAGGTCTCGCTCGGCCTGCTTGGCGCCGTTGTAAACGATGGTGCCGAAGGAATCGCCTTCCGCCCCGCCGACAAAGAAGCGGAGATGCACGCCCTTGCACCATTTGTCGCGTGTTTCGGCCTGCGCAGAGACCGTCGCCCCTACCAGCACGCTTGTACCGACTACGATCAAGAGGGCGGACAATCCGCCAGCACGATAGCTTGAACGAATTTTCATACTATTCATCTCCCCTCGGTCAAACCTGCGAATCTGCTGTACGTGCGGCCAAAACTTCAACGTGAACTTCGCCCACCCCTCGAGCTGCCGAGCTTTCAGAGGCTGGGGGCAAGGTGAACTTGAACGCGGCGCCCCGAAAGCACGCCTCCACCCATAGCCGGCCGCCATGAGCATCGACAATCGAGCGGCAGATCGACAGGCCGATACCTATTCCGCTGATCTTGGTCGTATAAAAGGGCTCGAAAACCCGCTCCATCTCGTCTGGTTGGATGCCTGGTCCCGAATCCCGCACGCAGACGAGCGTGCCGCCCGCCTCGCCTGGTTCGGTGCTGACGACGAGCTCACGGACTCCCTCTGTGACCGACGCCATCGCCTCCACGGCGTTCAGAATCAAGTTCAGCGTGACCTGCTGGAGCTGAACGCGATCGCCGCAGACGATCGCCTTTTCCTCCATGAGGGAAGTTCGGGCCAGAACCGAGTTTCGCTCAATAGTGTTCCGGACCATCGCGATCACCTCGCTTACGGCCTCATTGAAATCAAACGTCTCCTTGCGTGGATGTGACTTCCTGATGTGATCGCGGATACGGCCGACGATGTCCCGGGCGTGATCGGCATCTCTTACGACGCAGGCCAGCGCCTCCCTGACCTCGCCGATGTTCCTCGGGTCGGCGTCCAGAAGGCGCATGCCGGCCCGGGCGTTGTTGCGAGCCGTCGCGATAGGATGCAGAATTTCGTGAGCCAATGAGGCCGTCAATTCCCCCATGATGCCGAGCCGCTGCATGTGAGCCAGGTCCGATTCCAGTTGTTGCAACTTTTCGACTTGCTCCTGGGCCCGCCTACGTTCGGTCACGTCGACGTGGGTCGCGACGACCTCAATGATGTCACCTTGCGCCGAGAATAACGGATAAGAGTTTGTTTCGATGAACTTGATCGCGCCGTCGCGCCCGACGATTCTGAACTCGAGCGCCCGCTCCCGCTTTTGCCGCAAGTCTTTTCGGATCTGCTCGCGTACCCGATCGCGGTCCTCCGGGTGCACACGTTCCAGAACCCTTCTGCCGTCCGGCAGCCCACACCGCACGTCGAGCTCCCAGATCCGGTAACATTCTTCGGACCAGTAGAGGCTGCCGTGCGCGTTGAACACTGATGTGCCCGTATGGCTCAGCCGCTGTGCTTCGGCAAGGTACGCCGCGCTGCGTTTGAGCGCCTCTTCCGTCCGCTTCCGTTCGGTGATGTCGCGCACAACGCACATGAAGCGGCGTCCACCCTGCTCGAATTGGCCGACGCGAACCTCCACGGGGAAAGTGCTGCCGTCCTTGCGTCGATGAACCGTTTCGAAGGTAACGGGTGCACCCCTTGCGAGGTTTTTCTTGAGCTCGGAGATCGCCGCATCGTCGAGGCCGGCATCGAAGTCTCGTCGATGCTTGCCAATCAGCTCTGCCCTGCCGTAGCCCAGGGCGTCGCAGGCCTGCTGATTGACATCGAGAACAATCGACCGGTCGTCGAGCAGGAAGAACGCATCCGTTGCCTGATCGACGAAGGTACGGAAGCGCGCCTCGCTGACGCGAAGGTCCCGCTCCGTCTGTCTCAGCTCGGTGATGTCGTGCAGCACGCCGAACTGCCGCAGCGGCTTACCCGAACGGTCCCAGGTGACGTCACCCTGGCTACGGACCATACGTACCGTACCGTCAGCGCGCACGACCCGGTACTCCACATCGTATTGCGGCCCGCCTGGGTTTAGCGCCGCGATGGCAGCCTCAGCCGCCTTCGCCCGGTCGTCCGGATGGATCAAATCCAGCCATCGCCGATGCCAATCCGGCAAGTCGACCGGCCGCATCCCAAAAATCCGCGAAACTTCGTCCGATAGCGACACATGCTTGCTGGTAAAGTCGCGCTCCCACCAGCCAAAATGCGCCATCCGCTCTGCCTTCTCCCACCTTGTCCGGTTTTCGCGCAGCGCGCTGGCCGCTCGCTTCAACTCCGCCGTGAGTGCAGTCACCACCAGTGAAGTCGTCAGGAACGCTACGATCCGCTCAACATCGTCCTGCACGTAATTGCCGAATTGAAACAATGGCGGCACAAAGAAGTAGTCGAGGCAGGCCACGGCGGCAATCGAGAGAAAGCACGAGACGGTGAAGCTGCCCAGCAACGACACCAAAGATATCAAGATGACGAAGGCAAAGCCGGTCCTCGCCACGCCGACGCTCAGCTGAAAGCAGACGAAGGTGACGATAGCCAGCCCTGTGAAGCCCAGCACCAACTGGGCGGCGGCCTGCAACAAGCGTCTCTCGTCCGCTTCTGGGCTAACTCGAAGAAGGTTCTGGATGAGGTTCACCACAGCGCCTCCGCAATGCCAACAGTTCGAGTAAGGCGCCCGTTCTCCGCCCCATTCAATGATGTGCAATTGCGCCCCTTAGGTGCCTGGGGGGCTCGATCAAGACTGCTGGCCGCATATTCCTTCATCGATTCTCCAAGCCGGGCGGCAGGGTGAAACGGAATGTTGCGCCTGATGGTTGATCGGCCTCCGCCCATAAACGGCCTCCATGGGCTGCAATGATCGATTGGCAGATCGACAAGCCCATTCCCATTCCACTCGCCTTCGTGGTGTGGAAGGGCCTGAAGATCAGATCGATTTGCTCTGGCTTGATGCCCGGCCCGGAATCTTGCACAGCGACACGCACGTCCTTGGTGTCGGCTGACTCGCTGCTGATTAGCAGCTCGCGCGGTCCCTCCTCGACCGCCCCCATCGCCTCTATGGCGTTCACGATCAGGTTGAGGACGACCTGCTGTAGCTGCACGCGATCGCCGCGAACGAAAGCCAAGTGCTTGTCGAGGCTTGTGCGGACTGAGACCCTGTTTCTGTCGATGGCATGGCGGACCATGACGATGACGTCGTCGATAGCCTGGTTCAGGTCGAACAATTCGTTCGTCGGGGGCGATTTCTTGACCTGTTCTCGTATGCGCCCAACAATGTCCTTTGCGCGATCGGCATCTCTCACCACGCATGCAAGCGCTTCATTCACCTCGATCAGGTCCGGTGGCGACATTTCGAGGAAGCGCATGCCGGCACGCGCATTGTTGCGGGCCGTGGCGATCGGATGAAGTATTTCGTGAGCCAGTGAAGCCGTCAATTCTCCCATTACGCTCAGGCGATTGAGATGGGCGAGATCCGCTTCCAGCTCCCGTAGACGCTCTCGTTCCGCTTCCGCGCGCTTTCGTTCCGTCACGTCAATCACGGTGCCGACGACCTCGAGGAACTCCCCGGCAGCGGAATACGAAGGATGGCCAATCACTCGAAGGTGTCTCGTATTCCCATCTGGAAGGACTATTCTGTACTCGATCGAGTAGTCCCGCCTGAGGCGCAAAGCCTCCTGAAGGCCGTCCTTGACCCTCTTGCGATCATCCGGGTGGACCCGCCGCCACCACACCTTGCGGCTCGGAATACCCTTGGCCGGGTCAAATTCCCATATCTTGAACAGCCCTTCCGACCAGTACAATGACTGTTCGGCATTGAAGGCATACGCGCCAGTCGCGCTCAGCTTCTGCGCTTCGCCGAGATACGCCTCACTGCGCCGAAGCGCCGCTTCTGCTTGCTTTCGTTCGGTGATGTGCCTGCCCACACCGCGGTAGCCGATGAAGCGTCCCGCCTCGTCAAATATCGGCAACCCGGATACCGACACGTAACGCTTGCTACCGTCAGGCGCGGGTCTTGCGAGCTCGAAATCACGGAACGGCAAGTGAGCGTCGAGCATCTCCCGGTGCTGACGCCAGGCGTCCGGGCCCGGTTCGAGATATGGCACCTCCCAACGCGTCTTGCCAATTTCCGAGCCCTGCGCCGGCGCATCTGACAGGCCGTCTGCAAACTCTTGCCTGACAAACCGATGCTGCGCATCGCTTTCCCAGTACACGTCAAAGGAGAATTGAACGAGGGTCCGGAATCGCTCTTCGCTTGCGCGGAGCTCACGCTCCTTCCTCTTGCGCTCGGTCAGATCGAGGACAAAAGCCACGCCTTCTGTTCTTGTCTCATCGAAGCAGGCTCCGCCTATCAAGACTGGGAGTCGGGTCCCGTCCTTGCGCAAATATTCCTTCTCGAATGGCCGCGAGACGCCGGATTGGCGCAACTCCGCCAACGTTTGCAGATCCCTCTCCTGCCACTCCGGCGGCGTCAACCGCGCTCGCGGCATGCGACCGGCCGCGAAATCGGCGCGGTCATATCCGAGCATATCGAGGAAGGCATCATTGACCTCCACCAGCCAACCCTGATCGTCCCGCGCACCGGCTGATGGAATTCGCCAGGTAAAGATGCCGATAATATTGGCATCGACCAGGCGTCTGATTTTCGCCTCTCGTTGCTCGAGGTTTCGATACAGAAGTGCATTTTCCAGCGTGATCGCGGCCTGCGACGCCAGCAGTCTGAGAACGGCAGTATGCCGCGGCGAAAATGCCCTCGGAGCCAGATTGTTCTCCAGATACAGGACGCCTGTGACGACCGCCCTGTTCAGCAGCGGCACGCACAATACGGATCGCGACCCTTGTTCTCTGATGTAAGAGTCTGATGAAAGCGATATTTCAGTTGCGGCATCATCCAGAACGATGACCTCCGAACTTCGCAGAACACGATGAAGAACCGCCAACGGCAATTTCGACGCACTTGCCGCTTCGTCACACATTTCGACGACTATCGAGTCACCCAAAATGCTGGCTGATGCCTTGATCTTTGGTCCATCCTGCTCCGAAAGGATGAGCAGACCGCGCACCGCGCCGCCCTGTTCCAGAGACGTTCGCAACAGCGTTTCGACCAACCTTTCCAGGTTGATTTCGCCCGAGACGGCCCGCGACACTTTCAAAATCGTCGCGACGTCGAGCTGTTCTACCGGTGCGCCGATCGTGTCGGTCGACCTCATCTTCCGGTCGTCCTCGATGAGCTGAGGATCCAATGCTTCGAGCGCCTGGGCCTTGCCAGCGGCACCCCACCGCAGGTAGCAGGAGTGGGCCTTGCGCAAATACATTTGTGCAATGTCGCCCAAGCCGCGTTCCGCGAAGAAGCGAGCGGCCAATTCGCTCGCCAAAGCTTCATCATGAACGAGGCCATTGGAACGAGCCGCATGTATGGCGCTTTCAAAGTGGCGCTCGGCATCGAGCGCGGAGCCATCGAGACGCGCGATCTCGGCGCTCACCAAGGCAGCACGCGCTGCAAAATTCTCCGGGCAATGATCGGCCCACACCTGAAACTGCCGCTCATGACGCGCCAGGGCCTCTCGACGCTGTGTGCTGCCGACGGCTGCCTCCGTCGAGTACACACGCGCCAACGCCAATGCCGCGTAGAGGTGGTAGTCTGCTCGCTCGAGAATCGCCGGTGTCAACCACAGCAGCCGCTCCGCCCTGCCCGCCGCAGAGATCGCCCCCTCAAAGTCACCGGCGAAGAAGCGCGCTTGCGACTTGCGGATCCAGTACATGCAGGCGGCAATCCCGCGACCAGGCGCTGCTTCCAACTCCTGCTCGAACAGTTGCTCGTCAAACTCTTCCTCATTGAAGTAGCCAAGTGCCAACGTGAGGCCACGGAGCGAGCGGACGAACCGAAGCTGGATGTCAATGAGTGCTTCGACCAGACCGAAGCCGGCCCTACGAGCGAAATCGCGTCCGGCCTCGCCCTCCCGTTGCACGTCCGCGAGATTCGCTCCGCCGGCGATGAGTTGAGTGAGAAGATTGTTGTGGCTGAACGCAGCGTAGGTGAGATCGCCAGTTTGCTGCGCAACCTTGAAGACCTCTCGGGCGATGGGCCCGCCTGTCGGAAAGTGACGCGGTGACGGCTTGGCGAGATTGCTGAACGCCAGGTAGACACGCGCCCGCAATCGCTCATTCCCCGGCCTCGCCGCGAGATCTAGCCCCAGCTGACCGAACCGATATCCTCGCTCATAGTCGCCGAATGAGAGGCTGAGGACGTTGCCGACGGCCGTATAGACATAGCTCGCGCCATCGCTGTTGCCGTGCTTGAGGCTGAGGTTTCCCATTCGGCCGATGACGAGAGCGCGCAGCTTCTCGTCGGTGAACAGAGCCGGTGTCACGAGGGAGGTGAGGACGTCCACCGCAGCACGAATAACCGGATCAGCCATTGGCGGCAGCTCCAGCAAGGCTTCGATCGGCCGATGTCCAAGCTCCCGCCAAAGCTGGGCATATTCCTCCGCAAGATCCTCCGTGTTTGGGCGCGCCGGGAGAGCAATGCCGAAGCGTCGCAGGCAGTCCAAACCGATTTCAACGGCACGATCGCTTCGTCCGAGGGTCATGAACAGATCGACCCGCAGCCGCGTCACGCGTGCCGAATCTGCAGGAGTGACCGCAAGGTTGGTGAGCTTGAAGAGGCGTGCCTCCGCCTCGGCGAGTGCGCCGGTGAGAAATTCGCACTCGGCGCGATGGAGCTCGATCGCAAAGGCGAGATCATCATGCTCTTCCCGGGCCCCATCCGGAAGCAATGCCGAGCCGGCAGCGAAATAGTTCAGGGCCGAGGAGTAGGCGGCGGAGCCCTGGGCGCGCCTGCCGGCAAGCAGATTAAGCTCGGCGAGACGTGTACGCTCTCCCCTTGCACCGATGAGTGCACTTCCGCGATTGAGTTGTCCGACGATCTCGAAGACAGTCTCCTCGACCGTAGCCAAGCTTTGCGCAGCGAGCCGCCGGCCGATGCCAAGGTGAATTGCCGCGCGCTCGTTTTCTGGGATGAGCGCGTAGGCAGCCTCCCGCACCCGGTCATGCAGAAAACGATAGGCGCCTTGTTGCCGCGATATGAGACGCGCCCGCACCGCCGGCCAGAGGCTCGCGTGCAGGGATTCTTCCGTGTCCTCCTGTACCAGCCCCAGCGCCACGGCGGTCGCGCCGTTGCCGAGACAAGCCAGACGCTGCAGGACGGCGCGGGTTGCCTCGGGGAGGAGGCGCAGCTTACCGAGGATGAAATCCACCACGTTGTCGGTGTAGTCCCTGGCGCGGATCTGCTTCAGATCCCAGGACCAGGACATCGAGGCCCTGTCGAAAGCGAGCAGCCCTTCGTCAGCGAGCGCGGTCACGAACTGGATCGTGAAAAAGGGATTGCCGGCAGTCTTTTCATGGACCAGCCGGGCCAGCGAGCGCGTGCGCCGCGAGCGTAGTGACTCGGCCAGCATCAGGTTCACGTCCTCCAGGCCGAGCGGCTTCAAAGCGATTTTCCGCAACCGCGCTTCGGAGTCCTGGATCGCCCGAAGCCGGCGCATGAGAGGGTGCGCAGGCGTAACTTCGTCGTCGCGATATGCTCCGATCAGGAGGAGGTTATTCAGGTCCGGCTCGACAAGAAGATGATCGATCACGTCAAGCGTGGCCGCATCGAGCCATTGCAGATCGTCGAAGAACAGCGCCAACGGATGCTCCGCCTGCGCAAACACCGCAATCAGCCGGCTCAACACGGATTTGAACCGGAGGGACGCGTCGTGCGGCGGCAGCTCCGGCGCTGGCTGCTGTGGCCCGATCAGAAGCGCGAGTTCGGGAACAAGCGCGGTCATGAGCGCGCCGTTCTGGCCAAGTGCCGCAGCCAGCCTCTCGCGCCAGGATGCCAGCTCAGCTTCGCTTTGCCCCAACAAGGGCCTGATCAGGCCTTCGAGCGCCTGCGCCACGCTGGCATAGGGGATGTCGTGCTTGAGTTGCTCGAACTTGCCGAACGCATAAAGCCCGCGGTGCGGCACCAGGGCGCGGTGCAGCTCAGAAACAACCGCAGACTTGCCGACGCCGCCCTGCCCCGCGACGAGAACCAACTCCGGCCCCCCGCCCGCGACGACGCGCTCGAACGCCGCAAGCAAGCTCTCGACTTCGCGCTCACGTCCGTAGAGCCGTTCCGGAATCAGCAGCCGATCGGGCGCATCCCGTTCGCCGAGGGAAAAGGCGTCGATACCGCTCCGCTCGCTCCACTGGCTCAGGCAGCGCCTCAGATCATGCTCGAGGCCCGCAGCGGTCTGGTAACGGTCCTCGGCCGTCTTTGCGAGGAGCTTCATCACGATATCCGAAATCGGAGCCGGAATACTTGTTCTCTTCGCGGCCGGGGCAACCGGCTCGCGCGCGATGTGACAATGAATCCACTCCATCGGCTCGGTCGCACTGAACGGAAGCGCGCCCGTCAACATGCGGTAGAACGTCATGCCGAGCGCATAAAGGTCGGCCCGAGAATCGATCGACCTGTTCATTCGCCCAGTCTGCTCGGGCGCCATGTAGGCAAGTGTGCCGGCGATGACTTCCGGCGGCTCTGGCGTGCGCCGCTCCCGGACCAGCTTCGATGCGAGTCCGAAACCTGACAACCGCACCTGTTGAATTCCGCAGTTCACGAAGATGTTTGCGGGCTTGATGTCCTTGTGCACGAGCCCGCGTGAATGTGCGCTGGACAGGGCCGCTGCAGCATCGATCGCAATGTCAAGGAATGTGCGCACCTCCATTGGTTCGCCAATGAGACGCTCGAGCGGCTCACCGCCGGGGTCTTCGAGGAGGAGCAGGATTCGACCGTCCTTCCGGACAAGATCGAGCGGCCGCACGGCCCACGCCGTATCGAGCTCATCCTTAAGGGCATACTCGTGCGCGAGGCGGTTGACGACAGCGGGCTGAGGCTCCTTCGCCGCCGGCAGGACCATCAAAACGGAGCCGACGCCGCCCTCTTCGAGAAGACGCCGACCACGATAAAGGGCTTGATCCGAATCCTCGCACAGGACCTGGAGATCCGTTATTTCACCAGCGTCGTGCGCAAAACGGGGGTTCAAGCGCCGGGCTCCCTCGCCAACGTTGGATTATGCCGCCCCGCAAAAAGCGTTGCAATCTAAGCCAAAGTACTGAGGTGCGACCAGCCGGCTCCGAAACGGTCCATAAGGGCGAGGCCGTATCTTATTACCAGCGTCAGGGCTCTCTTAGCTGCCCTTTCGATGAGACAAGTCTCGCGTTCAAGGCACATCCGCGGTCAAAGGCGCGCCCTGCGGCGCCTATCGTAGCCCACGCGCCTCTGCCTGTTGCGCAGCGAGTTGCGCGATAGACTCTCCGGCGACACCGAGTACTAGCCTCGCTGCGCCGTCCAGTATCCGGAGCAACGATCCGCGCCCGAGTGGCCGCTCCACGTTCCCTGGCCGGTGTTCCCCTTCAACCGGCCGGAGCCCGACGCGTATTTCTCGTGCACGGTGACCGACGCGCGAACCCCGCCGGTTCTTCCGACATAGCCTCTGAACTTCACCAGGTTGGGATGGGTAATGATGCCCCCGGCTATGTTGACCGAAAAGTTATAGGTCGCGTCGCAAACCCCGCGCTGAGTGAAAAACGTCAGATTCCAGGAACCGTCGTAAGAGCTTCTGGCATCTGCTGCCGTGGCCGAAACGAAGCAAGCGCAGCCCAAAACTGCCGCTATCGCGAGCTGTTTCATGATCTCCCTCCAACTTCCTTCTGCGAGGTCCGCCTAAGCTAGGCTCCCCTTTCAACCTGCTTGCCCATGACACAGCGCCAGGCGGCGAGGCGTTCTGCGGGATGTTGCTTCATCCAGTCAGCGAGCTGCGGAGCGCCCATCAGGCAGGCCTGCATCGAGATGTCGGCAAATTCCGAGGTCGTGACGATCTGCTCGTGGCAGTTCGTCGGCGAGGAAAGGCTGCACAACACGGCGATGATCTTGATCATTGTCGGATACTCTCCGTTGCCCGGGAAGCTGCCGCCCTCGGATCATGAACTCCAGTCTAGGATGGCCGTCCGCAGAGTCTCAATTGAGCGCGGGTCTACGTCGCATGTCCGAAGGCGTCGCCGGGTGATACGAAGGCTTACACCTTCGGTTCACCTCACTCCTCTCTGCCCTCCCCGGCGTCAATCCGCGTGCTCCGCCCGATGCAGGGGCAATGGGGTCATGCTGCCCTCGAATGAATGAAGAGCTTCTCGATCTGCTTTTGCGCCTCGTTGATCGCTGCTCGCGCGGCATCCGGCCCCATATTGATCCCTTCGGCACGAATGATGGTCTGGTCGGTGATGCCGACGAAACCAAACACTCTGCACAGATAAGCTTCCTGGTGATCGAGAGCTGCCTCCAGAGGCGTGCCTGCGTACTTGCCACCACGGGAGGAGGCAATGATCACGCGCTTGCCCCCGGCTAGTCCGACAGCGCCGAGCTCGGTGTATTTGAACGTGCGCCCGGCCTGAGCGATTCGATCAATCCACGCCTTGAGCGGTGTCGGAAGGCTGAAATTGTACATGGGGGCCCCGATGACCAATCCATCGGCTGCGAGAAATTCCTCGACCAGTTGTTCCGAAAGCGCCACCTCGGCGCGCTCTTCATTCGTCAGCCCGGTCATGTCGCGGGAGCGCATGGCCATCGCCACGCGGCCGGTCAGGTGTGCTGGCGGAGCGGCGGCCAGATCCCGGTAGTTGACGCGGAGTTTGGGCTCCGCGTTTCGCCAGGCTCCTACGATCGCGGCCGTCAGCTTGCGGGAGGTAGAAAATTCGCCAAGGGCGCTCGAGTCGATGTGCAGAAGCCTCGTCATGAGTCGTGTCTCCGCTCAGATGTAAAAAGGGCAGCCTCGCTGTCGGATGAGACATAGCGGTCGAACGACGTTGCCATTAGAGCCTCGGCATGGCACTTATCGTTCCATTAATGGAACGATGAGTGCCAGCTTGCACGATCTCAATGACCTCTATCTGTTCGCCAAGGTGGTCGAGCACGGCGGCTTTGCACCGGCGAGCCGGGTGCTCGGCATGCCCAAATCGACCCTGAGCCGACGCATATCGCTGCTCGAGCAGAGGCTCGGGATCCGTTTGCTTCACCGTTCAACCCGACGCTTCAGCGTCACCGACATCGGCCAGGCGTACCATCGGCATTGTCTCGCAATGGTGGAGGAGGCAGATGCGGCGCAGGAGATGGTCGAACGCGTGCAGGCCGAGCCCCAGGGGCTTATCCGGGTGAGCTGCCCGGTCATGCTCAGTCTGACGACCGTTGGACCTCTGGTGGCGCAGTTCGCGACGAAATATCCGCGTGTTCGTATCGATTACGAAGTCACTAACCGCCGCGTGGATGTCATCAACGAGCGCTTCGACGTGGCGCTCCGTGCCCGGCTGCCGCCGCTGGAGAGTTCGGACTTGGTCATGAAGATATTGGGAGAGAGCGCCCAGCTCCTCACAGGCAGCCCAGCGCTCCTCCAAAGGCTGGGGCGCCCGCAGGCGCCTGCCGACCTCACGCGTTTCGAGAGCTTGAGCTTCAACCTCGGCGCCGCCGAGCACCTATGGCAATTGACCGGGCCCGACGGCACGACGCAAGCGATAGCCCACAAGCCGCGATTGACGACCGATGACATGACGACGCTCCGGCAGGCAGCGCTTGGCGGCGCCGGCATCGTGCAATTGCCGGACTACTTTCTGGCGCAGGACATCGCAGACGGAAAGCTGGAGGTGCTACTCCCCGCCTGGTCGCCGCCGCGGGCCGTCATTCACGCGGTTTTCCCGTCCCGGCGCGGCCTGCTGCCGGCCGTCCGCACGTTTATTGATTTCCTCGCGGCTGAGATGGCGGCCTGACTTGCGATCTCCCGACTCGTAGCAATCAAATAAGTCTGCTCAACCATTCAATTTCGGCGAGCAGGCTAACGAGCTCCCCGGAAGCTTACGCGGCGGGTGCGCTAGGCAGCCTGTTCGGTTGGTTTGCCAGGCGCTCGCGTTCGGTGAGCGGGATGGTGAGCACCAGGGACGTCGTTTCATCATCGAACCAATGTCCAATTCGGCCGCACACGCCCTTGGCCAACTCGCGAGCAACGTCCAAGCCTCGCACCGTCCTCACCGATTCCGAGGCGTTGTCGGTGACCGTGCAATGAACCAGGTCGGCCTCGTGCGACAGCTCTATCTCGATCTTTCCACTCCTTCCGGCGAACCGTGCAGCCGCGCTTGCCAGAAGCTCGTTGACGATCAGCTCCAATTGCCAGCAGCGGTCGGATTGGAGCAGGAGGCTGTTGCCAGGGGTGGCCGCGTGTACTTCTATGGCCGTCAGTTCAAGACGTTCGGCCTCAGCGCCGACGCTGCGCAAATACTCCGTGGCATCGATCAGTCCGTTGTTGCGTGTCATAAGCTCGCGTCCAGGTTTGTAAAAAACGTCACGGCCCGTGTCGCCACGAGTTGCGGGCAAACGGAAGTGGTGCAGGCCCACGATCGGAGCGCAGCGGTCCGTCGCAGTTGGCTCCGACCTCATGGATCATCACACTCGCTGCGACTGTCGTGCGGAACTGACCTTCGTCGTTGTGAACGTGAATCTCCATTGCACCGAGATACTGTTTGCTAAGCGTTGGCTTAGCTCGCAGCGCGTCCCCCTCAACCTGTCCTGAGACACGCAGCAACGATTGGCGCGAGCAGAACGTTGAAAAGCCCAACCAGGACCATCACCAAGCCTGCGACAGAGCCTTCCTGCCGGCCGAACTCATTCGCCTTCGCGGTACCCGCCCCATGCGCCCCGACCCCGAGCAGCGCGCCGCGGCCAAGGCCGAGTATCCGGGAAACCAGCTCAGCAACAGTTCGCCAACGATTGCGCCGACGATCCCGGTCACGACGACGAATACAGCCGTCAGGTCTGGCGTGCCGCCGATCTCCCCGGAGATCGTCATGGCAAAGGGTGTACTGATCGAGCGCGGCAACAGACTGAGGCGAAGGTCACCATTCAAGCCCAGCAATGCGGCCAAGGCCCACGACGACACCATGGAAGTTGCCGTCCCCGCCAGCATGCCAAGAGCAAGAACGCGCCAATGACGCCTGACCAGTTGCCGCTGCTCATAAATAAGAACTGCGAAGGCCACGGTTGCTGGTCCGAGCAGAGCAACCAGCCAGTGCGTTCCGCGGATATACTCATGATAGCCGGTCCGGAGTAAGATGGCTGCGAGGATCAGCACGAGCGGTGTGACGGCAAGTGGTGCCAGCCACCAACGGGGCCAGCGCCGGTACACGGCCTTGACGCCGACATACGCAGCGACGGTCAGCGATGACCAGAACACTGCACCGGTCGCGGGATCTTTCCAGATCGTCATGAGCGAGCTCATCACTTCACGGCCTTCGACAGCTGAGGTCAACAGTGAGCCCGGTCACGCACATCACAACAAGAGTGCTGCACACAATAACAGCAAATACCTTGAGGCCGACGATTCCCATGAGCTCGCGATGGTCGAGCACGGCAAGAGCGGCCGGCACGAAGAACAGGACCATGTCTCTGATCAGCCATTCGGCGCCTCGCCGAACGCTGAGGATGCTGAGATGCTTCGTTGCAAGAAGCAGGAGCACGACCAGCATGCCGACGACGCCGCCGGGAACTGGAATGCGCGTCAGCATGACCAGGACCTGCCCGGCGAGCCAGAACGCCAGGACGAGCACCAGCTGGAGCGGACCATTGCGGTGAAGAAAACGCCGCAGGCGATCGATCTTGAATTGCGTAGACATCACGGCTCCTTCATTGCCGCCAATGTAGGCCCGCTCGGATCATGTCAAAAATGAATTGTTCGACTTGTTTCTATTCTGCTATGGAATGTCATGGAGCTGAAAAACCTTCGTACCTTTGTCGAGGTCGTGCGCCAGGGCGGCTTTACCCAGGCCGCCAAGACGGTGTTTGCCACGCAATCAACCGTGAGCAAGGCAGTCAAACAGCTCGAGGACGAGATCGGCGTGCCCCTGCTCGACCGCATCGGCCATCGCAGCCAGCCGACCGCGGCCGGCCATATCGTGTACGAGCGGGCACTCAGGCTGCTGGCGGAACGCGATGATCTCATCGCCGAGCTCGGCGCCTTGCAGGGGCTGAAACGCGGCACGCTCCGCCTCGGGCTTCCGCCGATCGGCAGCAGTACGTTGTTCGCGCCCCTGTTTGCCGTCTATCGCAAGCGCTATCCAGGCATCGACATTCGCTTCGTCGAGCACGGCAGCGACCGCCTGGAGGAGCTCGTCCGCTCCGGCGAGATCGAGCTCGCCGCGTCGCTTCTCCCCGTATCTGATGAGTTCGATTGGCAGGATGTCCGGAACGAGCCGCTGAGCGTCCTCATGTCAGCCAGTCACCAGTTTGCAAACCGTCGCTCGCTCGACCTTCCTGCGCTGCGCAACCTGCCGTTCATTCTCTACGAGAGCGGGTTTGCACTGAACCGCATCATCATTGATGCGTGCCGGCGGCACGGCTTCGAACCCGCCATCGTTGCCCGTAGCAGCCAGATCGATTTCATCATCGAGCTCGCGGCGGCGAATCTCGGGATCGGCTTCATGCCGAGAATGATCGCGGAACAGCGCAAGAATGCCTTGGTCAAGCGCATCCTGCTATCGGAGCCGCATACCAACTGGCACATCGCCATGATCTGGCGTCGCGGTGCATTCTTATCCCATGCCGCGAAAGCTTGGCTGGAGCTTGTCGCGAAGCGCGGCACTCGGAGCGGAAGCAACCAAAATCGCCTGAATGTCGGTTGAAGAAGTCACCTTTCTGCGGCATCCGCGCTCGCAGCCCGCAAGCATATTGGCTGCGCCTTGAAGAGAAGCCGCCGAGTGGCTCACAGTCGCAAGCGACCGGTCGACACGATTCCTGAAGCTCTCGATCGCGCTGTTCATCTCCTCGCGTCTTCGCTGCTCCGCCGGCAAAGCCTCCTGGTACACGGAAATGGCAACGTCCATATCCAACATCACGGCCGAGTTGATGGCCACGAGAACCTTGGCGAGGCGCGAAGGACTCCAGCGATATTTCTGACGGCAAGACAGGTAAGCTCCCCAAGCACCAAATTATACCCCCCCGATATACCACCGAGGCTCCAGGCCGATTTTGTTATGGGCCAGTCCGATGTTGCGGACACCGCGAATATGTTCTTCATCGAACCGTCCACTGAACAGACGGGCCCCAATGAGCGCCCTGGGCTCCCTTCAAACGAGGAATATCGTTTCCGATCATCCTCGCGAGCTGCGGCGTGGCGGCGGCGTGCTCATAGAACCGGTCGAGGATCGCCGGCAGATTGTGCTCCAGAACTGGCGCAGCAATTCGGATGTCTGGGAATCGATGCGCATAAAGCGCAACCGCGTCTCCCGCTCCTCCGTGACGTCGCGAAGCTCCAATCGACCAGTCTCAAGGCTCATATTGCAAAAGCTCCATCTGTACTCGGCGTCAAGCGGCGCGTACACCTGAAAGGAAGTTTGCTACTTCCGATTTCAGCCGTTCGGCTTCCGCAGAGAGCTGATTCGCCGAGGTCAGGACGCTATCCGAGATCGCGCCTGTTTCGGCTGCAGCTTTTTGCGCCGAAGATACATTTCCGGAAACTTCGCGCGAGCCAGCCGCGGCATGCTGGATATTACCTGCGATTTCTTGCGTCGCTGAGCCCTGCTCTTCGACAGCTGCGGCGACGGTCGCTGTGATTTCGTTCATGCGGGCTACGGTGCCGCCGATCCCCTCGATGGTGCTGACTGCGCTTCCGGTCATCGCTTCGATTTCGGCCACCATCGACTGGATTTCGTCCGTCGCTTTCGCGGTCTGTGTCGCCAGGGATTTGACCTCCGAAGCGACAACAGCGAAGCCCCGCCCGGCTTCCCCCGCACGTGCCGCCTCGATGGTAGCATTGAGCGCAAGGAGGTTGGTTTGAGCGGCGATGCCGGTGATGAGCTCAACGATATCGCTGACCCGCTTGGCGGAGTTGGCGAGATTGGCCATGGTTGTATTCGCCCGAGCCGCCTCTGCGACTGCCCCCGCGGCAATCTGGGACGAATGAGCGACCTGGCGCGAAATCTCCTGTATCGACGAGGACAACTCCTCCGTCGCCGCAGCGACCATTCCTACATTGGAGCTGGTCTGGTCGGCGGCGACTGCCGCTGCGCTCGTCGCTTTGCTCGTGGTCTTCGCTGCGATCGCCATGGAGTTGGCAGAGGCTTCCATGCCGCTGGCCGCCGAGGCTATCCCGTCCGCGACCGCCTTGATCGATGCTTCAAAGCCGTCGGCAAGCTTTCGCATGGCCAGCTGACGGTCGCGTGCAGCGGCTTCCTTGAGCTGGTTCTGCTCGCCGGCGAGCCGCACTGCCTCCGCAGAGCGCTGCTTCAAAACCGCAATGGCTTGTGCAAGCGTGCCGACCTCGTCCTGCTGACTTGTGCCGGGCACGTCGACGGAGAGGTCGCCATCCGAGAGCCGGTGGGTGGCCTCGGCGAGCTTCAGGATCGGCCGGGTTGTGCGGCGGCCAATCCAGAGGGCTAGGCAGAACGAAACGAGAGCCAACGCAGCGACAATTCCGCCGATGCGTTGCGTGCTCGACCAAATGGCGGCCTCGACGGCGTCCAGATACACGCCCGAAGTGACGACCCAGTGCCACCCAGCAGTCAGCTTGTTGTAGGCGACTTTATCTATCGGAGGCGTGTTCGGTGCCGTCGGCCAGACATAGTAGACAAAGCCACCACCCCGCTGGGCGGCGGCGATCATTTCGCGGACGAATGCGACGCCATTAATATCTTTAACATCGGCCATTTGCCTGCCTTCCATCTCTCGAAACATGCCATTGGCAATCGAGAGGCCGTCCGCCTGCATGGCAGCGACGTATTCGCGCCCGTCGTAGCGCATGGCACGGATGGCATCCTTTGCAGCGGTCTGCGCTGCCTGCTCGCTCATCTCACCTCTTGCCGCCTTGCTCTCGTACATCTCAACGATCTTGGCCGCTGCTTCCGTGACCGAGCGAGCGCGCGCCCCACGCTCATAGCGGGTGATTTCGCCGATCGACCCGATTGCGAACCAGCCCGCCACGACGAGCGCTATCACGGCGAGCACCGGAAGAAGCAGAATTCGGGTGTTGATGCTTCGAGCAATTTTCAGCACATTTTTCTCCTGGAAACGGCGGTGCGAGACGGTATGCGCAGCTGGAGCTCCGAAGAGGCTGGATCACACGTGAACCCAGAGAGCGGCTCATCTCTTCAGAGGGTCCTGATCCGCTCATGGAGGCACTTCAATGCCTCGAGCTGCTGATCCAGTCGGTGCAGGGTCTGGGCAAGAACCGCCCTATCGACGGACTCCGGCTGGTTCGAGACGTCCTGAATCAGCCTTGCAGTTGCCAACACTGCCCGAGACGCAGCGGCGAGCGCAGACGACGCCTTCGCTGCGACTGCCAGTCTGAAGACTGTCCCGTCCGCAGTCCCTCCTTCTGCGGAGATGCCCGGCCGCTCATTTGCAGGTTGCCTGCTCGATAGGTGAATGACGTTCATTTGCCCCCGATTTCCCGAACGCCCCAGCCCTCGTGGCGTAATTAATCGACCGGTTCACCCTCACGCCATTTGATTAAGGAGACTTCTGCCGCAGTTGATCGATGTTAATTGCGGCCTTCCTCCTCGCCCCGAATTAACTGATCGCCTGGTATTGGCAGATTTGCTCCAATTCCCGGCGGTGCGATATCTCCAGGAACCCCGCTTCCAGTCGCAGCCAGCCGCGCGCCCGGAAAGTCGCGATGGTGCGGCTGACGTGCACCGGCGTCAGCCCGACGGTGTCCGCGATATGCTGCTGCAAGAATGGGAACGAATAGCGTTCGCTTCGATCAGGACTCCACTTTCGCAGCCGAGAAGTGGAATGCAGCAAGAACCAGGCGACGCGCTCCTCGGCCGACTTCTGCGCAATCGCGGTCAGAAGCCGATTGGCTTCGCGAAGCCGCTCGCCCAGCAATTCGGAGATCACGATCGCGAGTTGAGGCTCCCGGACGATGCGATCCTTGATCGCGGCCATGGAAAAGATGCCGAATTGAACGTCGGTCAAGGCGCGCGCGGAGGACTCGCCTTGCTGGCCGAGGATGTCACCCGGAAACAGCATGTCTCCCGCTGAAAGAAAAGCCAGGATTTGCCGGCGCCCCCTACTCAACGGCAGATATTCGAAGGCCCACCCTTCGCAGACCACGATGACTTCGTCCACGCGCGGCTTTGCGAGCGAGACGATTTGGCCTTTTCGCGCCACCTTGAAGTGTTTGCCTAAATTCCCGCGAGCAACGCCACTTTCGAGGGCCATTGCAGCACCGCAGAAACCTTGACCTCTGTTCGGGCAAGTGACGCAGAGATCGGCGTTCATGCTAAGAGAAAACAGGCCACACTGCGCCCGCGGTTTCCGCCGGCGGATGAAGGATCGTGCTAGATTGCTAGGGACGAGCCGGGACCAATAGAACGATATTGCGAGCGTTGTGACGATTATTGCGATTTGACCGACGAACGAACCACTCCTGGCGTAATTCCCAAGATCCGCTTGAAGGCGCGGGTCATATGCGATTGGTCGCTGAAGCCGCAGGCAACGGCGACTTCCGAGAGTGGCAAAGGCGATTCGCGGATCATTTCGACCGCGCGATCGAGGCGCTTTCTGATAACGAACTGGTAAGGGCTGAGGCCGAACGACGCCTTGAAACAACGAATGAAATGGTACTCGCTGATGCCCGCCTCACGTGCAAGCTGCTCCAGCTCGAAGTCCCGAGACAGGTGCGTTTCGATGAAACCGAGCGCCCGCCGTTTCTGGGCCGCGGTCAGTTGCCAGGCCGGCTTCGTTTCTTCTCTGCGATCGTGATGATAGTCCCGGAGCAAGCGAACTGACATCGCTTGCGCAAGCGTGTCGATGAGCAGCGTACCACCAGCTGACGGGGCTCGCAGTTCATCAATCATCATGTCCGCAAGCGCGAGTAGCTTGCCGTCATCGACCTCGAGAGCATCCTTCGCGATCAGTCGCCGGTAATCCCGTTCGAACGCGCGGGCGCATGTCTCGCTGAGAAGCCCGCTCGAAAGGTAGAGGTGCGACACCTCGATCGGCTGATCCCATTCCCAACGCGAAGGCGTTCCCGCGCCGAGGATCGAAATCGTCCGCGGGCGAACCAGCGCACCTTGCCAACCGGCTTCGCAACGCCGGCGCATGCGAGACTGCCCATGGCGATAGATGACGATGAGCAGGCTATCGATCGCAGGTCCCTCAACGAGCAAGGGCCCGTAGCGAAACTCCCGAAAGACCACGCGCCGCCGCGGATCCCCATTGTCGGACTCAGCAAGAATTTCACCTGGGGCGTAGAGCGGCACCTGCTCGGGGTTTATCGGGGGCGACGCGGCCGGTCGCAACCGCTCCTGATTGTAAAAGCTCCTCATGCTCATTGCACTTTCGCCGACAGGTCCGTTCAACCGGGAGACCGCTTCACTGACCGGTGCAACCTCAGCAATCCGCTGCGGGCATCGATCGAGACTACACATCATTTTCGATTACGGCTGATTGAATGGCAATCGCGCAAATGCGCGGTACGCGCCGTCGCGTCGGCGGGAGAACGGAATAGGGGCGACCCCAAAAAAAATCCAGAGAGGTACGTGGTTACGCTGCGAATTTGATGCAGGTTAAGCAGTTCGCTGTTCTCAAGTGGCGAGCGCGAGCGGCTATTCGTTCCATGTCGGCCCGATCTCGATCAAACTGCTCGATATCCGTATCTTCGGCTGCCTGGCTTGGACTCGTCGGTTTGCAAGCAGGCAGTTTCGACGACGCTGGCATGCGACAGGGTATCGAATGATCTGGGATGAGCTCAGGGCGGCTTTCAAGCACGGGGTCAGAGAAGAGACAGTCGATCGGATATTACAGGTGCTGAACGAGGAGCTCGAGCTTCGAAGCCGCGCGGAAGCCGATCTGCGACTGAGCGAGGCCAAATTCCGCAGTGCCGTGATCGCCAGCCCAGACGCCGTGATCGTGGTCAACAAGGCGGCTTCCATCGAGTTCGCAAGCGAACGTGTGTTCGACGTCTTCGGCTATGCATCTGCAGAACTGCTGGGAAAGCCGCTCAATGTCCTGATCCCGGATCGGTTCTGGATCAGTCACCTGGAGAACGTCGACCGGTTCTTTGCCAGTCCGCGGACGCGAATGATGGGCGCTGGGGTTGCTCTGTGCGGGCGCCGCAAGGACGCAACGGAATTCCCGGCCGAGATCAGCATCAGCCCGATCGAATTCGCCGGCACGACCTCGGTCGTGGCCGCGATCAGAGATGCCACCGAGCGCAAGGCGATGGAAGCTCAGCTGCAGCAGGCGCAGAAGATGGAGGCGCTCGGTCAGCTGACCGGCGGCGTGGCGCACGACTTCAACAACATCTTGACTGTGATCACCGGCACCATCGACGTTCTCGCACGGGCCGTCGCGGATCGGCCCGATCTGCTGGCGATCACGAGGCTGATCGATGAAGCCGCGGAACGGGGCGCCGGGCTGACGAAGCATCTTCTTGCCTTCGCCCGCAAGCAGCCGCTCCAGCCGCGGGACATCGATGCCAATGCGCTGGTGCGGGAGGCAGGAAAGCTCATTGGTCCCACCCTTGGTGAGCGAATCATCATCAGCATGAGACTGGCGGAGGAGGCCTGGATCGTGCGCGCCGATGCCGATCAGCTCACGACGGCACTATTGAACCTCGCGTTCAACGCACGCGACGCCATGCCGAATGGTGGCAAGCTGATGTTTGAGACGCACAATATCTCGCTCGACCAGCGAGACGTTGGCGCGCATGGTGATGTGGTGGCCGGCGAGTATCTCATGATCGCCGTTCGCGACACCGGGGTCGGCATAGCTGCTCATCTTCTGGAACGAGTCTTCGATCCGTTCTTCACCACCAAGGAGGTCGGCAAGGGGACCGGCCTCGGGTTGAGCATGGTGTTTGGCTTCGTCAAGCAGTCGGGCGGGCACATCACAATTCATAGCGAGGAAGGTCACGGTACAACCGTCAGGATCTGTCTCCCGCGAAGCACAGGAAGGCCGACAACCTCATAGGTCGTTCGCGGCAGGCCGGGATTCGCAAGAGGTTCGGCCTCGATTGTCCGAGTATCGCAAGATCTCGCACCTGGCCTTGGGAGGGATGGGCCGGGTTGGATTCAGCGCTGCCATTGCCGCCCAGGGCTCGCCATGCTGTTCTCGAGCGCAACCAGCAGCTCACCCGCGCCTTGTCCTTGATCGCGAGCTTGAGCACCCGCCACAGTCGTGCTGGCGTGATGCGGGCGTCGATGAAGTCGTCCGGAAGATCCGGTCCCCATTGATAGAGACCGCCGCGGTCCATCAAGTGATAGCCCGCCGGCTGCGCCGCGTCGAACAGATCGCCATCGGCGTAGTGCTCGTGTTTTCTGGCCGCAGGGGTCGCGCAAATAGTCGAAGATCTGGCTTTCGAGCAAATGACGGCCCATCCCCCGGGGCGTCCGATACCGCTTCGCCATCAGCACCTGCTGACCCATTTCGACCGCGTCGAGATCGACGATCTCGAACGCGACATGATCGACCTTCGATTCATGCCCATGCCAATGAAGACCGCATGATGGTCGGTCGGCTCGCTACCTCGGTCGAGGCGTGTGAACGAGCCCGCTGGCGTGCCGTCGGCGAGACACATGACGTCGGACGGAAGGAAACCCAACGTGTCCATTTACCAGCGTACGCTGCGGTTGAAGTCGGGTGTCTCCAGGACGAGGTGACCGAGCTTGGTGACCTGCGGCGGCTCGAGCTTCGGGCGGCGGCCTTTCCGTTCGCAGCGGCGATCACCGAGGGCCATGAGAGCGCAGCTGGCGCGGGAACGATTTCCTTGCCCGGCCTCACTCCTCTCGCATTGCCGCTGAGACCATCTGACGTTCGATCACGGATCGAGTGTTAGGACTTCCGATCGGCCCTTGTGGCCATTGCTGAGAGGCTCGCGCGCCTGTATCATTGATACATTCCCTCGTGCGCAACAGCGATTAGGCAAGTCGAGGAATTTCAGGGATTTACCGGGAACGTTGGTAGCGGGGGAGGGACTCGAACCCCCGACCCCAGGATTATGATTCCCGTGCTCTAACCAGCTGAGCTACCCCGCCACAGGGATCGCGAACGGCGGAACGGCCGATCTCGCGAACGCGCGGCATATAAGGAAGGGGGCGGCGGGAAGTCAAGCAAAGTGGCAGCGATTGAGGGGTGATTTCACTGGCTAAATCGCCCGTTTAGGGCGGGGCTCGTCCGTTTTTGCGGAGAGTCCCCTCGCCCGGAGTCCGCGCCTTTGTGCGGATTCCGGCTTCTCCGCGCGCGGGGAATCGAAGGGAGATCGGAGTCCGCCTACGGCAGGGCTTCGGCGGGACAAGCTATTTCGGCCTCACATTCGGGTCGCCGCCGGGGCTGCCGGGGGGCGGGATGACCGGGGTGTTGCTGCCGGTGTCGGGGGCCGGGGCGTGCATGTCGGGGTCGACGCCGGCGGGCGGGCAGAGCACGCCTTCGGATTTGGCCAGCCTGTCGCCGAGCGGTTCCCGGGACTGGCCGGTGGTGGTGCCATCGGGTGAGCGGTTCGGGCGGTCCTGCGGCGTGCAGTTGGCCGCATGTTGCGGGGATGGCGGCGCTGTCGCTTGCGGCGGCGTCGCAGGGGCGGGCGGGGCCTGCGCGATCGCACCGCCGGAGGCGGCGATCAGCAGGCTTGCCAGAATGATGTTTGATGTGGTGCGCATGGGAGGAAAACGCGCCGGCCTTGGCGCGTGTTCCCGCAGTACAATCACGATTTGCGGTAGCGGATCAGCGAGAAATGGCCCATCGGCGGCATGGGGCGACGCTCGGTGAGCGTGACGCCGCCGTGTTTGGCGGCCCAGTTGACGAGGCGGGCCCACGGGAATTCCGGGCGCCAGCCGAGGCGGCGGGCGATGGGGGCAAAGGCGAGCTCGGAGAGCTTGCGCAGGCCCTTTTCCGCGCCGATGTGGTTGACGAGGATCAGCTCGCCGCCCGGCTTGAGCACGCGCACGAACTCGTCGAGCGTTCCTTCCGGATCGGGCACGGCGGTAATGACATATTGCGCCACCACCGCGTCAAAGACGTTATCGGGGAAGGCGAGGTTCTTCGCGTCCATCACCGAGAGCACTTCGACATTGCTGAGACGTAGTGCGCGGACGCGCGCCTGCGCCTTGCGCAGCATCGGCTCGGAGATGTCCACGCCGCAGATCTTCGTGGTGCGCGCGTAGTCGGAGAGCGAAAGCCCGGTGCCGACGCCCACGTCGAGGATGCGGCCGCCGATGCGGTCAGCTTCCGCGATGGTCGACTGCCGTCCGGCGTCGAAGACCTTGCCGAACACGAGATCGTAAACCGGCGCCCAGCGGCCATAGGCCTTCTCGACCCCCGCCCGCGAGATGTCTGCTGCCATGCCCCCTGCCCTTACTACACCTCTCCCGAAGGGAGAGGTCGGATAGCATCGCAAGATGCGATCCGGGTGAGCGGTTGCGGTGTCAATAATAGTTGCGGCCCCTCACCCGGATTGCTGCGCAATCCGACCTCTCCCCGTCGGGGAGAGGTAAATCCGGCCCGACCAGTTACACTAAATCTCTTCATGGTCAGCCGCGCACGGCTTCCGCAAGCGGATGCGATGTTGCAGCGTCAAGCTTCGCCGCGGCGCTCTGAATAAAGCCACCGCCGAGAACGCGGGCCTGGCCACTGGGTGCGTCGTAGAACACGCAGGCCTGGCCGGGCGAGACGCCCTCCTCGCCGGCGACGAGTTCGACCTCGTAATGGCCGCCTCCGCCGCGCAGCCAGGCCGGCTGCGGCGAGCGGGTCGAGCGCACACGCACGAACATCTCGAGGCCATTGCCGATCGCGCGGTCGATGTCGCCGCCGCCGATCCAGTTGACGTCGCGCAAGCTGATGCGGTGCATCTTCAGCGCATCGCGCGGGCCGACGACGACGCGGCGGCCCGGGGCATCGAGGCGCACCACGAACAGCGGCGAGCCGGAGGCGATGCCGAGGCCGCGGCGCTGGCCGACGGTGAAATTGGCAATGCCGTGATGCTGGCCCAGCACGCGGCCGTCGAGATCGACGATATCGCCGGGGTCCATCGCGTTCGGACGCAGGCGGGTGATGATGTCGGTGTAGCGGCCGGTCGGCACGAAGCAGATATCCTGGCTGTCGTGCTTGTCGGCGACGGACAGGCCGAAGCGGCGCGCGAGCTCGCGCGTCTCGGGCTTGGTCATGTCGCCGAGCGGGAAGCGCAGGAAGTCGAGCTGCTCCTGCGTGGTCGCGAACAGGAAATAGCTCTGGTCGCGATCTCCGTCGGCCGCGCAGACCAGCGCGCGCGAACCGTCGCTCCGGAGGCGCGAGGCGACGTAATGGCCGGTGGCGAGCGCCTGCGCTCCTAACTCACGGGCGGTCTTGAGGAGGTCGCGGAATTTGACGCTGCGGTTGCACTCGATGCACGGCACCGGCGTCTCGCCGAGCGCGTAAGAGTCGGCGAAATTGTCGATGACGGACTCGCGAAAACGATCCTCGTAGTCGAGCACGTAATGGGGAATGCCGAGCTTGGCCGCGACGTCGCGGGCGTCGTGGATGTCCTGGCCGGCGCAGCAGGCGCCCTTGCGATGGGTGGCCGCGCCGTGGTCGTAGAGCTGCAGGGTGATGCCGACGACGTCGTAGCCTTCAGCCTTCAGCAGCGCAGCCGTCGTCGAGGAATCGACGCCGCCCGACATGGCAACGACGACCCTGGTGTCCTCAGGACGGCCTTCGAGATCCAGACTGTTGCGCATGGGTTCTTAAGCTGTGACGGCGGTTCGGCGATCCGCGATTTGCTTCTGGCCGGGACATGAACGGTCCCCAGGGAACTTCGGTTCCCGCAGGGGCCCGACTTGCCCGGTCGAAAGCGGCTGAGAGCTGCCTCTTTAATATAGGCCTCATTCCGGTGAAGCAATCACGCCGGCCTCGAGCTTAGGGCAATTCTTGCCGGGGCGGCAGAAATGGCGAGGCTTTCGCGCCCCGCGTGACGGGACCATCAATTCAATAATTGATTGATTCCGTTATATAAATCGTCGCAGCGGAGGCTGGCCCGCTCCTTGCTACCCCCAAGGCCGAAGATGTTTCCAAGGGGTTGCCTGTGGTCGGTGTTTCCTCAGATCTAGCTGCCAGCGTCCAGGTTTCGAGCGCGCAGCAGAAACCTGCGCGGTCGCAAGGGCCGAGGGGCACGTCACCGAACGAGTCCTTCGGCTCGCTGGTCGACAGCAACACCCAGGGGATCAGCAATAACGCGCCGGCCCAGGACGCCGCGCCGCGCCGGACCGAGTCCTCGTCCTCCTCCGCCTCCGACCGCAGTTCGCGCGACACCGCCTCCACCCAATCCTCCGCGCAGAGCAAGGCCAGCGACGACAGCAACACGCCCGTTCCCGCAAAGAGCGAAGCTACGGACGATGCGGGCAAGGATCAGGTCAAGACGGACACGACCAAGGACAAGCCAGAGGCGTCCGACGCGAAATCGGCCGAAAAATCCGAGGACAAGAGCGACACGACCGAGGGCAGCGACAGCCTCGCCGCCCCCCTCGACGCCGCAACCGCCGCGCAGGTTGACGCGACGCAGGCCGCTCAGCCCGATCCGAACGCCGTCGTCGTCGCCGCGGCTGTCGTGCCGGCCGGTCCGAATGCGGCAGCAAACCAGGCCAGCGAGGCGGCCGCCTCGCCGCTGACGATCGCCGCCGCCGGCATCGCCGCCAGCGCGTCCACGGCGGCGCAGATTGCGGGCAGCAAGACCGAGACCGCGACGGCCGGCGACAAGAGCGCCAAGATGGCCGGCGCGAAAGTCGATGCCGACACCTCGGCGACGCTGGCCGATGCCGCGACCGGCACGACTGCGACGACCGACGGCACCGCGACCGACTCCAAGACCAATGGTGGATTGATCGCCGTTGTGGACCAGGGCACGCCAAAGACCTCGTTCAAGGCCGCCGCGATCGCCGCCGGCGTGAGCGACGTCTCGAATATCGGCCAGGATGCGGGCAAGACGAACGCCGCACCCACACCGGACAATGCGGCAACCGCCAACCCCGCGCATGGGCAAGTGGCAAAGCCGCAGGCGGATGGCGGCACGGCCGAGGTGAAAGCCGACGTGAAGGCCGGCGCCAATGACGCCGCACCCGCCGCGCCGAACACGCATGCCCATGCAGGCGCGCAAGCCTTCGCGGCACCGACCGACACCGGCGCGCAGGCCCCATCCGCCGTGCAGGCGCCGCTGACAAACACGAGCTCCGCAGCAACCGCCTCGACCGCAACACTGACCGCGACCGCGGCGACTTCGACGGCGGTGCCGATCAACGCGGTGCCGATCGAGATCGCGGCGGCCGCACGCACGGGCAAGACACGCTTCGACATCAGCCTCGATCCGGTCGACCTGGGCCGTATCGACGTCCGCATCAATGTCGACCGCAACGGCCAGGTCACCTCGCATCTCACGGTCGACAAGCCGGAGACGCTGCAGATGCTGCGGCAGGACGCGCCGCAATTGCAGCGCGCGCTCGACGATGCCGGCTTCAAGACCGGCAGCAACGGGCTCTCCTTCAGCCTGCGCGACCAGAATTCGTCGGGCCAGCAGTCCGGTCAGAACAACGACCATGGCGGCAATGCCCGCCGGCTGATCATCAGCGAGGACGACAGCGTTCCCGCAGCGCCCGTCGGGCGCGGCTATGGCCGCATGCTCGGCTCGAGCAGCGGCGTCGACATCAGAGTGTGAGGAGTATTCGCTTATGACCACCACGAATGCCGCCACCGCCCCCGCCGTCGTCTCCGGCACGACCGACATCCCGAAATCGTCCTCGAGCTCGACCATGAGCTCGAACACGGGCTCGACGCTCGCCGGCAACTTCCAGACCTTCCTGACCCTGCTGACGACGCAGCTGCAGAACCAGAACCCGCTCGATCCGCTCGACACCAACCAGTTCACGCAGCAGCTGGTGCAGTTCGCCGGCGTCGAGCAGCAGCTCAAGACCAACGATTCCCTGGCCCAGCTCGTCACCCTGCAGCAGACCACGCAGGCGACCCAGGCGCTGGGCTTCGTCGGCAAGAGCGCGCTGGTCGATGGCTCGACCGCGACGATGAAGAACTCGTCGGCGACCTGGCACCTCAACGTGCCCTCCGACTCCACCGTCGACATCACCATCGCCAATGCCAGCGGCCAGACCGTCTTCACCGGCAAATACACCGCCGCCGCCGGCACGGACGTTCCCTTCACCTGGAACGGCCAGGGCAATGACGGCACGCAGTGGCCGGACGGCAAGTACACGATCTCGGCCACGGGCAAGGACGTCGCCAACAACAATGTCGGCATCGCCGCACAGGTGCAGGGCATGGTGTCGTCGGTCGACCTGACCCAGTCGCCGCCGCTGCTCACGATCGACGGCGCCAGCTACACGCTGAGCCAGGTTAAGAGCATCATTGCGACGAGTAGTAATTGAAGGCGAGCGCGCGAGCGACACATTCGGTGTCATCCCGGCGAGAAATTTGGCGAGGACTCGTGGTCAGGAAGTCATTTTGGGTACTGCTACCTGCGTCTCATCGATAGATCACGCGGTATGGGTCCCGGACTTCGCCGGGACGACATTGAGGGCCTTGCGGCGCCGCGCTCGGGCCCGGGTTTGTTAGTAAAGTATTTACCTTCTGCCCGCCTGGCCCGGCCTGCCGCCCGCCAGGCCGGCCGCGTTCCCGCAAGTTTCAACGAGAATTGTATTGAAGCCTTAGGCTTAGCGGATTTTTAAGCCGCGGGGCGTAGGGTTACTGCGTGAGTTCAGTGGTTGAGAGTTTGTGAGTACGCCATGACAGAACCCCATCGCCCGAGGGTAAAATACGTCATCGGGCCGGACGGCAGTCCGCTGACGATCGCAGATCTGCCCGCGCCCGGCACCAAACGCTGGGTCATCCGCCGCAAGGCCGAGGTCGTTGCCGCTGTGCGCGGCGGACTTCTCTCCCTCGAGGAGGCCTGCAGCCGTTATACCCTGACGGTCGACGAATTCCTCTCCTGGCAGTTTTCCATCGACCAGCACGGTCTGGCGGGTCTTCGCACCACCCGCATCCAGCAATATCGCCAGTAAGCGATCCGGAAATCTGCGGCTTTTGACGAAAATCGGCCTCGCCCAGCGAGGCCGATTTTTTGCATGTTTCCTTTTGGGGCGACTTTTGTCCGACCTCTTAACCTTCGTTAACCATATCGAAACCATCCCCTAGGCAATAATTGCCCAGTCGACCGCTCCGTTGCGGGTCGAAGCTTCGGGGCGGTTGCTTGCAAGGTCTTGCGGACTTCTTAAAAAGTATCGGTGCCGCCCGGTTCGGGGCCATGATCGCGGTCACCGCCGCGCTCATCGGCTTCTTCGCATTCGTCATCATGCGGGTCACGACGCCGCAGATGACGACGCTGTTCACGGACCTCAGCGTCGAAGATTCCTCCAGCATTGTCAAAGACCTGGAACGCCAGGGCATCCAGTTCGAGATCCGCAATGAGGGCTCGATCATCATGGTGCCCAAGGACAAGGTCACGCGCCTCAGAATGAAGCTCGCCGAGGGTGGCCTGCCCAAGGGCGGCGGCGTCGGCTACGAGGTGTTCGACAAGTCGGACGCGCTCGGCACCACCTCCTTCGTCCAGAACATCAATCATCTGCGCGCGCTGGAAGGCGAGCTCGCCCGCACCATTCGCGCCATCGACCGCATCCAGGCCGCCCGCGTCCACCTCGTGCTGCCCGAGCGCCCGCTGTTCGCCCGCGAGGCGCCGGAGCCGTCAGCGTCGATCGTGGTCCGCGTCCGCGGATCGCTCGAAGCCCAGCAGATCCGCGCCATCCGCCACCTCGTCGCCTCCGCCGTCAACGGCCTGAAGCCGCAGCGGGTCTCGATCGTCGACGAGGCCGGCCAGCTGCTCGCCGACGGCGCCCAGACCGATCCGGAGCAGGCGCTCGGCGACGAGCGCCGCACCGCCTTCGAGAAGCGGATGCGCAAGCAGGTCGAGGACATCGTGTCCTCGGTGGTCGGATCGGGGCGCGCCCGCGTCCAGCTCTCGGCCGATTTCGACTTCAACAAGATCACCCAGACCTCGGACAAGTTCGATCCCGAGGGACGCGTGCTGCGCTCGAGCCAGACCCGCGAAGAAAGCAGCATGACCGCCGACAACAACGGTCAGGTCACCGTCAACAACGAGCTGCCCGGCAACCAGCAGAGCAACGGCGTCGCGGCCAAGGACCAGAGCAAGAAGACCGAGGAGACCAACAATTACGAGATCTCCCGCATCACCAAGACCGAGGTGACCGAAGCCGGCCGGGTCAACCGCATCTCGGTCGCGGTGCTGGTCGACGGCATCTACACCAAGAACGACAAGGGCGAGCTGGCCTATCAGGACCGCACCAAGGAGCAGCTCGACCGCATCGCCACCCTGGTGCGCTCGGCGATCGGCTTCGACCAGAAGCGCGGCGACCAGGTCGAGGTCGTCAATTTGCGCTTCGCCGACGCCCCCTCCACCGCTCCGATCGGCGAACCCGGCGGCTTCCTCGGCATGCTGCAGTTCACCAAGGACGACGTCATGTACTTCGTCGAGCTCGGCGTGATGATGCTGCTCGGCCTCGTCGTGCTGTTCATGGTGATCCGCCCGCTGGTCAAGCGCATCCTCGCCTCCGACGAAGTCGCCGCCGCAATCTCCGGCGTCCTCTCCGGCCCCTCCTCCGAAGAAGCCGCGCCGGCCGCCGGCGGACAGCCCCTGCTGCCCGGCGGCGCCGCCAGCGCGATCGACGTCGCCACCATCCAGGGCCAGGTCCACGCCCAGTCCGTTCATCGCGTCGGCGAGCTCGCCGAGCGCAACCCCAACGAAACCGTCGCCATCATCCGCCAATGGCTCACCGAGCCAGCCAAGTAATCCGCCAACTGAATCAAGAAGTGATCTGACATGGCCGCCTCCTTGCAAAACGCCAACTCCAACGACATCACCAGCGTGATCTCCACGCTCGGCCAGCGCGCCGGCAGCCGCGCCGCCGACGGCAAGGGCGCCGCGCAATTGTCCGGGCCGCGCCGCGCCGCGATCCTGATGCTCGCACTCGGCGAGCAATATGGCGGCAAGATCTGGAGCCTGCTCGACGACGACGAGGTGCGCCAGCTTTCGCTGGAAATGTCGACGCTCGGCACCGTCGAGGTCGACACCGTCGAGGACATGCTGCTCGAATTCGTCTCGCGCATGTCGGCCTCGGGCGCGCTGATGGGCAATTTCGACGCCACCGAGCGCCTGCTGCAGCAATACCTGCCGCCGGAGCGGGTCAACGGCATCATGGACGAGATCCGCGGCCCCGCCGGGCGTAACATGTGGGAGAAGCTCTCCAACGTGCAGGAAGAGGTGCTCGCCAACTATCTCAAGAACGAATACCCGCAGACCATCGCCGTGGTGCTGTCGAAGCTGAAGTCGGAACACGCCGCCCGCGTGCTCGGCATCCTGCCCGAGGAGCTCGCGCTCGACGTCGTCAACCGCATGCTGAAGATGGAAGCGGTGCAGAAGGAGGTGATCGAGAGCGTGGAGAAGACGCTGCGCACCGAATTCATGTCCAACCTGTCGCAGACCCGCCGTCGCGACGCCCACGAGGTGATGGCGGAAATCTTCAACAATTTCGACCGCCAGACCGAAACCCGCTTCATCACCTCGCTGGAAGAGGACAACCGCGAATCCGCCGAGCGCATCAAGGCGCTGATGTTCACCTTCGACGACCTCGTGAAGCTGGATTCCGGCTCGGCCCAGACGTTGATGCGCAACGTCGACAAGGACAAGCTCGGCGTCGCGCTCAAGAGCGCCAACGAGGACGTCCGCAACTTCTTCTTCGGCAACATGTCCTCGCGTGCGGCCAAGATGCTCCAGGACGACATGGCGGCCATGGGCCCGGTCCGCCTGCGCGACGTCGACGAGGCCCAGGCGCTGCTGGTCAACCTCGCCAAGGACCTCGCCGCCAAGGGCGAGATCATGCTGACCAAGAACCGCGCCGACGACGAGCTGGTGTACTGATGGCCGCTCCGGCAAAATTCCTGTTCGACACCGACTTCGCCGCTCCCGAGCGGTCGCGCGAGAAGGCCGCGACCGCGGCCGAGATCGCGCAGAAGATCGCGGAAGCCGAAGCGCGCGCCTATCGGGACGGCTTTGCCGCCGGCCAGCGCGAGGCCAAGGCCGAGAGCGACCGCCGCGTCGCACTCGCCATGGAAGAGATCAACATCGGGATCCGGGGCATCGCCTCCGGCATCGGCAACATCGAGTCAAAGATGGAGACCGAGGCGGTCGACGTCGCGGTCGCGGTGGCGCGCAAGCTGTGCGCCGACCTCGTCGCCGCCGAGCCGCTCGGCGAGATCGTCGCGCTGGTCAAGGACTGCTTCTCGCACCTGGTCGCCACGCCCCATCTCGTCGTCCGCATCAACGATTCGCTCTACGACAGCGCCCGCGAGAAGATCGAGCGGCTCGCCAAGCAGAGCGGCTTCGAAGGCCGGCTGGTGATCCTGGCCGAGCCGGAAATTGCCACTGGCGACTGCCGGATCGAATGGGCCGATGGCGGCGTCGTGCTGGAGCGCGGCGCCGTCGCGGCCAAGATCGACGACATGGTCGGACGCTATATCGCGTCCCGAAGGGGGAGCTAAGCCATGAGCGACACCGACGGACAGGTCCCGCTGCCCGATCTCAACGGCCCGATGCCGCCGAGCGCTGACGTCGGCTACAACGAGGACGAATATGCGGCGCGCGCCGCCGCCGACCTCGAGGCCGTGTTCGACGTGCCGGTGCAGGTCTCGGCCGTGCTCGGCCGCTCCAAGATGGATGTCGGCGAGCTCCTCAAGCTCGGGCCGGGCACCGTGCTCGAGCTCGACCGGCGCGTCGGCGAGGCCATCGACATCTACGTCAACAACAAGCTTGTCGCTCGCGGCGAGGTCGTCCTGGTCGAGGACAAGCTCGGCGTGACCATGACCGAAATCATCAAGACCGAGCGCAGCTAATACGCTGGGAATGACGCGCGGCAGCGCGACCAGACCGACAGGAGACTGACATGCGGCTTCTCATCGTTGGCACATTGAAGGGCCAGCTCACCACCGCCACCAAGATCGCGATGGAGAACGGCGCCACCGTGACCCACGCCGAGAATCACGAGCAGGCGATGCGCGTGCTGCGCGGCGGCAAGGGCGCCGACCTCCTGCTGGTCGATGTCGCCCTCGACATCCGTGACCTCGTGATGCGGCTCGAAGCCGAGCACATCCACGCTCCGATCGTCGCGTGCGGCATCACCAACGACACCCGCGCCGCGGTCGCCGCGATCCACGCCGGCGCCAAGGAATACATCCCGCTGCCGCCGGATCCTGAGCTGATCGCCGCGGTGCTGGCAGCCGTCGCCAACGATTCCCGCGAGCTGGTCTATCGCGATGAGGCGATGGCCAGGGTGATCAAACTCGCGCAGCAGATCGCGGGCTCCGATGCCTCGGTGATGATCACCGGCGAGTCCGGCACGGGCAAGGAAGTGCTGGCCCGCTACGTCCACACCCGCTCGGCCCGGGCCAAGCGGCCGTTCATCTCGATCAACTGCGCCGCGATCCCCGAGCACCTGCTGGAGTCCGAACTGTTCGGCCATGAGAAGGGCGCCTTCACGGGCGCCGTCGCCCGCCGCATCGGCAAGTTCGAGGAAGCCACCGGCGGCACGCTGCTGCTGGACGAAATCTCCGAGATGGACGTCCGCCTGCAATCAAAACTGCTGCGCGCCATCCAGGAGCGGGTGATCGATCGCGTCGGCGGCACCAAGCCGGTGCCTGTCGATATCCGCATCATCGCGACCTCGAACCGCAACCTTGCGGAGGCCGTGCGTGAGGGCAGGTTCCGCGAGGACTTGCTGTTCCGCCTGAACGTCGTGAACTTGAAGATTCCGCCGCTGCGCGAACGTCCCGCCGACATCCTCGAGCTCGCCCAGCACTTCGTGAAGAAATATGCCGAGGCCAATGGCGTGCCGATCCGCCCGCTCTCGGCGGAGGCGCGCCGCGTGCTCTCCACGAACCGCTGGCAGGGCAACGTCCGCGAGCTCGAAAACACCATGCACCGCGCGGTGCTGATGGCGCAGGGCGACGAGATCGGTCCCGATGCAATCATCACGCCGGACGGCGACCGCCTCGACCTCGCCAGGACCGCACCGGCCGTGGCTCATGCGACCATGGCCGCCGAGCAGGTGACGCGCGCGCTCGTGGGACGCACCGTCGCCGACGTCGAACGCGACCTGATCCTGGAGACGCTGAAGCACTGCCTCGGCAACCGGACCCATGCCGCCAACATCCTCGGCATCTCCATCCGCACGCTGCGCAACAAGCTCAACGAATACGCCGACGGCGGCATCCAGATCCCGCCGGCGGGCACGCCGGGTGAATATCCGCGCGTGCCGGCCATGGGGTGAGCGCCGATCTGCAAGCTCGACGTCAGCAAAAGGGCCCGGAGCGCCGCAAGCGTTCCGGGCCCGATGATGTCGCGATCTGTCCGACTATTTGCCCGGCGGGACGTAGGTGCTTGCGAGCTTCGCGGCCTTTTCCGCGATGCTCTTGAATTCGCCCATCTTCCAGGCGCGCACGGTTTCGATCTTGGAGACGGCGCCACTGGCGGCGGCAACCATTCCGATCGCAATAGCATCGGAGCCATCGGGAAACTCCGTGACGAGCACTGCGTCGTGCTGACCAGTCGTCATGAAAGCTCCCTGGAGCTTTCCGCCGGCTTTCTCGACCAGCGCACCGATGACTGAGGTACGATCGATCGGCTTGTCGACCATTCCCTTGATGCCCGCGTTTGAGTATGAGACGTACGAGATGAACAGCGGCATGTTTCTCTCCGTCGAAGGTTGGACCGACAACATTTGTAGTTTTGGAAAGAGCTCTCCGAGCGAGAGCAAGGCAAGGCCTGCCGACGGCACGCGAGCTGCCTTGAAAATAGAGCTGCGGACCTCGGCACGTCCAACTGGCAGCTTGTGTCGAGTATAGCCAACTCCGCAGTGCGGCGCGAACGGTAAGCCAAGCCTACCCATTTGAAGGGCGTCTATCGTGCTGCCGCGAGTGAAGCAGTTCACTATCGATACGCATCAGGATCGATAGAATTTTGGAGTGAGGTGATCTCGGCCACAGTCCGCGCCCACCTTCTCTGTCCTTCAACTCGAAACGGCAGGCCATGGAATATTCGTCGTGGATGATGTCGCCAATGCGCGCATCTGGGCCGGCTTCCACTACCGCTTCTCGACCGAAGTCGGCAAGGACATGGGCCGGAAGATCGGTGCGCTGGCCCGTCGAGATGCAGCTTCGCGGTGTCGAGGCGATGGCGCAGCCAGGCCGCTAGCCGGCCGCACTTTTGGAGCACCGAACACATAGCCGCACCGCATCCGGCGACTAGGTCACGCCGGCGCAAGGTCCTATAACCCCGCGTGAGAACCACGAGGGTACATATGTCTGAAGCTCAAATCACGGACTGGCTGGCGTCGCAGAAGCAGGCGATGATCGATCTCTTGCACGACGTCGTGAACATCGATTCCGGATCCTATGACAAGGAAGGCGTCGATGCGGTCGGTGCGCGGTTCGAGCGGCATTTTACCGAGCACGGCATTCCGTTCCGGCGCGAGGCCAATGCCACCTTCGGCGATGCGATCCATGCCGAGGTGACCAAGCCCGGCAGCAACGAAAAGCCGGTGCTGTTGATGGGGCATCGCGACACCGTGTTCGGCAAGGGCGAGGCCGGGCGGCGGCCGTTCACGATCCGGGACGGCCGCGCCTACGGACCGGGGGTTTCCGACATGAAGTCCGGCCTCGTCATGAACGTGTTCGTGGCGACCGCCTTCCACAAGTTCGGCGGCTCGCCGCACCCGATCAAGGTGCTGATCACCTCGGACGAGGAGATTGGCTCGCCCGCCTGCCGCCCCATCATCGAGCGCGAGGGACGCGCCGCGCGCGCGGTGTTCAACTCCGAGCCGGGGCGGCCCACGGGCAATGTCGTGACGGGGCGTAAGGGCGGCATCTTCATGCACATGACCATCACCGGCAAGGCCGCGCATTCCGGCGCCAATTTCGCCGCCGGCGTGAGCGCCATCGGCGAGCTCGCGCACAAGATCGTCCAGATCCACGCGCTGACCGACCTCGACAAGGGCATCACGCTCAACGTCGGCCTCGTCTCCGGAGGACAGTCCGTCAACACGACGGCGCCTTATGCCGAAGGCCAGATCGACCTGCGCTATGTCGATCCCGCCGATCGCGCGCGGATCATGGGTGCGATTCAAAAGATCGTCGCGACCTCCTACGTGCCGGGCACCAGCGCGACGCTGACGATCAAGGGCGAGTTCGTGCCGGTGGTGCAGAGCGCGGAGTCGAAGACGCTGTTCGAAGTTTATCAGGCCGCCGCAAGACAGGTCGGCCTCACCACGCTGCAGGGCGAGTTCTCCGGCGGCTGCGCCGATTCCGGCTTCACCGCGGCCGTGGGCACGCCGACCATCTGCGGCCTCGGCCCGGTCGGCGGCCTCGCACATACGCCGGAGGAATATCTCGAGATCGACAGCATCGTCCCGCGCGCGCAGGCGCTCGCGCTGGCGATTTTAAGGGGGTGAGGGAGAGGTGCCGTAGGGTGGGCAAAGGCGCACTTGCGCCGTGCCCACCATTCGTCTTCGCTGGGCAGAGGTGGTGAGCACGCTTCGCTTTGCCCCCCCTACGAGACCTCCCGAATTCTACGAATAACTCGGCGCGTCGGGCTTGCGGAAAATGTGGATGGGGTCACCGGGAATGATCGGCTGCCCCGAGAACATCGCGTAGGCATAGAGCGCGAGATAGGCGATCGCGAGCGCGCCGATGGCGTAGAAGGCTAGGGTCGCGACGCGCTTCATCGATCCGCTCCAGGGCCGTCCCGGCGGGACGGCTCAAGCGCTTCTAGAGCGATGAGGCGGAAAAGGCCAGCCTGCGCGGCGCTTGTCCGCGGCGATCAAATGCCGCGCCGGGTGCGCGCGGGAAGGCTGACATCGGCGAGCCTTGCGGCGTCCTCGTCCTGATCGACCGCCACATACTGGCCGTGCCAATAGGCGAGCGCCGCGTTGCGGGTCGAGTTCCTGACGTCCCTGACGCGGCCGATGACGATGCCGTGCGAGTGCCGCTCGACGATCTCCTCGACCTCGCAGTCGAACACCGACAATGCGCCGACCAGCAGCGGCACGCCCGAGACCGCCGTCACCCACTGGCTGCCTGCGAAGCGGTCGGCGCCCTTCAGCCCGCCCTTGCCGGCAAAACGCTCCGCGATATCGAGCTGGTCGGCATTGAGGATGTTCACGCCGAAGGCGCCATGGCGCCTGATCAGCGGGAAGGAGGAGGCATCGCGATTGATGCTGACCAGCAGGGTCGGCGGCTCCACCGACAGCGAGGTCACGGAAGTCACCGTCATGCCGGTGATGTCCTTGCCCCGGCCGGCGGTGATGACGCTGACGCCGCCGGTGAGGTGGCGCATGGCCCCGCGGAAATCGGCGGGCGAGACGGGGATTTCGGTCATGAGATCGCGGGGCACTACATTCATGGCATGGTCCCCGAAATGGGGTTCCCCTGTATTTAGGTACGATCGTCCGCCGACAAAAGGTGGCTCAGGATCGAGCCTTCCAGGCCCGCCAGCTCTGCGGAGCCACGCTGGCGAGGCCGGGCCGCGTTAACCGTGACGTCATGAGCGATCCGGCCCTCCTCGATCACCAGCACCCGGTCGGCCAGGGCTACCGCCTCGGCGACATCGTGGGTGACCAGGATCGCGGTAAAGCCCTGGTCGCGCCAGACGCGCTCCAGGAGCCGCTGCATCGAGATGCGGGTCAGGGCATCGAGCGCGCCGAGCGGCTCGTCGAAGGCGAGTACCCGCGGACGGGACACCAGTGCGCGGCCGAGCGCGACGCGCTGCTTCTGGCCGCCCGAGAGCACCGAAGGCCACTGGTCGCGCTTATCGGCGAGGCCGACCTCGGTCAACGCCTTCTCTGCGCGCGCATGCGCATCCTGCGATGCGCGATCGCGGCCGAGACCGACCTCGACATTGGCGAGCACGCGCGCCCAGGGCAAGAGCCGCGGCTCCTGGAACATCACGCGGATGTCCTCCGCCTGGACCTCGCCGCCGAAGCTGATGCTGCCGGCATCGACCTTCTCCAGGCCGGCGATCAGGCGCAGCAGCGTGCTCTTGCCGCAGCCGCTCTTGCCGACGATGGCGACGAACTGGCCGGCGGGGATGTGCAGATCGATGCCCCGCAGCACCTCGTTGCTGCCGAAGGATTTGCGCAGGCCCCGGATGCTGAGCGGCAGGCCGCTGGCCTGAACCGGCCGCTCCTCGCGGACCACTCGGGCGTGAGGGGCGAAACTGGCGCGGCTGGCGAGCTCGGTTTCGGGCAGGGACGTACGAAGCGCTGTCTGCATGTGATTCCCGGTATTTCTGCTCAACGTTTCTGGAAGGCGGGGTGCCAGGAGAGCGTCGCCCGCTCCAGCACGCGGGAGGCGCTGTCGGCGAGCTTGCCGAGCAGGGCATAGATCAGGATCGAGAGCACGACGACGTCGATCAACATGAACTCGCGCGCCTGCATCGCCATGTAGCCGAGGCCCGAGGACGCCGCGATGGTCTCGGCGACGATCAGTGTCAGCCACATGATTCCGAGCGCGAAGCGGATGCCGACGAAGATCGAGGGCAGCGCGCCCGGGAAGATGACGCGGCGGAACAACTCGCCATCGGTCATGCCGTAGATGCGGCCCATCTCGATCAGCTGCGGATCGACGGTGCGGATGCCGTGCAGGGTGTTGAGGTAGATCGGGAAGAACACGCCCAGCGCCACCAGGAAGAGCTTGGCGCTCTCGTCGATGCCGAACCAGAGGATGACCAGCGGGATCAGCGCCAGATGCGGCACGTTGCGCACCATCTGCAGCGTGGTGTCGGTGAGCTTGGCGGAGAGCTGCGACAGGCCGTTCGCGAGCCCGAAGGCAAATCCTATGCTGCCGCCGATCAGGAAGCCGATCGAGGCGCGCCAGAACGAGACCCAGATGTTGCGGACGAGCTCGCCGGAGAGCAGCAGCTTCCAGCCCGCCAGCGCGACGTCGCTCGGCGCCGGCAGCACGCGCGTCGGCACGAAGCCGGTGACGCAGGCGACCTGCCAGATCGCGATGATGGCGAGCGGCACGATCCACTGCACCAGGCCGTCGACGCGCGGCAGGCGGACGCTGCGCGGAAGAGAGATGCTGTCGATGAGGCTCATGATTGCGATGCCTCCTTATGCGGGCGGAAGTCGTTGCCGACGGTTTCGCCGAACGGGCCGCCGTTGAAGTGCAGCCTGGTCACGTTTGAAGGCTGCTCCAGCGAGAGCAGCGGGAACACCAGCTCGGCGAAGCGATAGGCTTCCTCCAGATGCGGGTAGCCCGACATGATGAACGTATCGATGCCGATGTCCTGGTACTCCCTAATGCGGGCTGCGACGGTCCGGGCGTCACCGACCAGCGCGGTGCCGGCGCCGCCGCGGACGAGGCCGACACCGGCCCACAGGTTCGGAGCGATCTCGAGCTTGTCGCGCTTGCCGCCATGGAGCTGCGCCATGCGCTGCTGGCCGACGGAGTCCATCCGCGCAAAGTTCTTCTGCGCAGTCGCAATGGTCTCGTCGCTGACATGCTTGATCAGCTCGTTCGCGGCGCGCCAGGCCTCTTCATTGGTCTCGCGGACGATGACGTGAAGACGGATGCCGAAGGACAGCTTGCGGCCGCGTGCGGCGGCGACCTCCCTCACCTTCGCGATCTTCTCGGCAACCTGCGCCGGCGGCTCGCCCCAGGTGAGATATTTGTCGACGGTGTCGACAGCGACGTCGATGCCGGCATCGGACGAGCCGCCGAAATAGAGCGGCGGCCGCGGCGCCTGCAGCGGGGGAAACAGCAGCTTGCCGCCTTCGATGCGGATGTGCTTGCCCTCGACATTGACCACCTTGCCCGCGAGCAGGTCGCTATAGACGTTGAGGAACTCGCGGGTGACCTCGTAACGTTCGTCATGGCCGAGGAAGATGCCGTCGCCCTTGTTCTCGACGGGATCACCGCCGGTGACGACATTGATCAGCAGCCGGCCATTGGTGACGCGGTCCAGCGTCGCCGTCATGCGCGCCGCTACGCTCGGCGATTGCAGGCCGGGCCTGACGGCCACGAGATAGCGCAGCCGCTCCGTGAACGGTGCGACTGAGGAAGCGACGATCCAGGAATCCTCGCAGGACCGTCCTGTCGGTAGCAGCACGCCGAAATAGCCGAGCTGGTCGGCGGCCTGCGCGACCTGGCGCAGATAGTTGAAGTTGACCTCGCGGCCGCCGGTCGCGGTGCCGAGATAGCGGCCGTCGCCGTGGGTCGGCAGGAACCAGAGGATGTTGGCGCTGGATTGGCTCATGGACACACTCCTAGCCGTATGTGGTGCCGACGGCGGCCGCGACGATGCCGATCGACATGACGATGGCTGCGATCACGCGTTGAACGATGCGCTTCATGTTCAGACCCTTTGAGGTGGGAAGATCGGTCGGCAAGGTCAGGCTGCCGGGTTGCGCCAGACGATGTCGCGGATGACGATCGGCCTCGGGATCAGGCCGAGCTTGTGGAAGCGGTCGGCAACGCCCTGCTGGGTCGCGACGATGTCGTCGGTGACGGGTCCGACCACGAAGGACGAGCGGTTGGCCGCGATGGTCTGGACATCCAGGGGAATGGCGGTGACGGCGGCGAGCGACTTTGCCACTTCGTCGCGATGCTGCTCGGCCCATCTGGCGGTCGCGGTGGTGACGTCGACGATCTGCTGCAGGACGGCGCCGTGGTTCTTCGCGAAGTCGCGATTGGCGATGTAGAAGGAGTTGGTCTTGGTGACCTCGCGCGCATTGATCAGGATGCGGCCGTTCTGCCTGGTCTCGCCGATCGCGAAATAGGGATCCCAGATCGCCCAGGCGTCGATGCTGCCATTGGCGAAGGCGGGGCCCGCGTCCGGCGGGGTCAGATAGACGGGGGTGATGTCGGCATAGGTGAGACCGGCCTTCTCCAGCGTCTGCACCACGATGTTGTGGGCGCTGGAGCCCTTGGTGAAGCCGACGCGCTTGCCCTTCAGTTCAGCGATGGAACGGATCGGCGAATCCTTCGGCACCAGGATGCCCTGGCCGTTGGTGACGGGCTGGCCGGCGGCATAGACGATCGCCGCGCCCGCGGCCTGGGCGAACACCGGCGGGGAATCGCCGACGGCGCCGTAATCGACGCTGCCGACATTCATCGCCTCCATCATTGGCGGGCCTGAGGAGAACTCGACCCATTTCACCTCGATGCCCTGGGCCGCGAAATGTTTTTCCAGTGCGGCCTGCTGGCGCGTGATGACCAGCACGCCGTTCTTCTGGTAGCCGATACGAATTTCCTTCACGGCACCTTGCGCGATGGCAGGTGCGGACAGCGCCGCCAGCGCAACAGTTCCGGCGGATAGCTTGAGAAAGTCCCGACGTCGCATTCCACGCTCCCGGCCGGTGGCCGTCATCATTCGTGTTTCGGGAATGATGGTGTGCCTTGTCGGAGGTGTCGAGACGTGCGGGAAAATAGCGATGCGAGCACTGCGCCTGTGGCCGAGTGCATGATTAATCTTTCAAGCAGCCGCGACGATGCAGATGGAAATTTCCGCACGCGAATGTGAGAGCCGCGCCGATTCCGTCCGCGGTCCTGACACCGGAACATAGAAGTCGCAAAACAACCCCATGCACAGTAGCCGGGGCTTGTGAAAGCAAGATCTTACGTATTATCCGAAATTCTTTTGACCCGTCGGGCAAAACAGGGGCATAATGGCATCATGGCGGTGCTCGGGACGGAGGGCACCCGCCGGTCTATTGCGACCACCGGACCGGCAAATTCTGCAGTCCTCGGAACGCCCAGCCGCCGATCCGCACCGGCTCGTCGTCGGCGATCTCGAGCCGTTTGGTTCGGGCGAACAATGTCGGCAGCGCGACGTCGGCGATCATGGCGCGCGAGGCAAAGGCGCCGGCGCAGAAATGCGGGCCGGCGCCGAAGGCGACGCTCTTCGACGTGTCACGCCGCACGTCGAACTGGTCGGCGCGCTCAAAATGCTTCTCATCGCGGTTGGCGGAGCCGAACATCAGGAACACGCGCTCGTCGAGCTCGAATGCGACATCGCGAATGATCCACGGCTTTGCGATGCGCCGCGGCGACATGCCGATCGGTGAGATCCAGCGGGCATATTCCTCGAAGGCCTGCAGCCAGGACACTTCGCCGCGCAGGACCAGGTCGAGCTGGTCGGGATGGGTCAAGAGCGCCCACACCGTGCCGGCGATCGCCTTGCGCGGCTCGTTCTGACCGCCCGATATCGCGAGTTTGACATTCGCGCGCACGCTCTCCATCGGCATGCCCGAGGCAAGCAGCACGCCCAAAATGCTCTGGTCGGGATGCTTGCGCATCACCGGCAGGATGTCGTCGATCGCGGCATCGATGCCCGAGGTCGCCGCGTGGCAGCGCGCCTCGACCGCGGGATCGCCGGCATAGTTGGCGATGCCCTCGATCATGCCCTGCGACCACGCGTCCATGTCCTGGAAGCCGATGTTGGTGAGGCCGGTGATCGATTTCAGGCATTCGCCGGAGAACGGCAGCGCGAAATCGCGCATGAAGTCGATGCGGCCTGGCTTGATCGAATCGAGGATGCGGTCGGCATGGGCCTGGAACAACGCGGTCCAGTGCGCCTTCACGGTCTTCGGCGAGATCGTCGGAAACATCGCGCGCCGCTCGACCTGGTGCGCCTCGCCGTCCTTGCGCATCATGTTGTGCCCCATCAGCCGGTTCATCAGGCCGGCCGGCTGGTGCGAGGAGAACACGTCGATCTGCTTCTCCGAGATCGAGATGTCGTCGCGGCTCGTCAGCAGCGTCGAGCCGAGCTGCGGGACGAAGGCGATCGGCGCGTCCTTTCGCATCTTCGCGAGCATCGGATAGGGATCGGCCCAGAATGCATCAGGATCGATGTCGATGCGCGGCGCGGTGCTCAAGGCGGCGGCTCCCCTGGATTTTCGTTTCCTCCAGGCCAGATTAGCGAAGTCCGGCGCCGGCGTCTGTCCCTCGCGATAGGGACGAGCATCTCTTCGCAAGTCGGATGCATGCCGCAAAGAAACGGCTGACCACGTTACGACGAACTACACCTGGCCGACTTGCGGCACACAAACGCCGCCCTGGAGAGGATCGCGGCGGCTGTCGAGAAGCAATCGTCGGGTTAGCTTTGGGTTGTCAGACGTTTGGCCGCCCCGACGTGCTCTAACTTCGGGAGTGAGCGTCAGAGCCGCCCGACGAACCGTCATTCTGGCGGGTCCAAAGTTCGTGTTGTTCGATCCGCCGAGTCCCCTCCGGGTTCGGCTATCGTATCTTCTCAAGCCTTTGTCTGCTTTCAAGTCAGATCGCAGCTCCGGCCAGCAAGAAAGCGCCGCCAAGCGCGACCATCACCAGTCCGGGCCAGTTCGATTTGACGCCGAAGCCGCTACCGGGCCTTTCAGGCTCCAGCGTGTCACGCCCGGAGCGAAGCCACTTCCCACCGCTAAATCGGCTCCGCCAAATCGGCTGAAACGCCATTTGGAATATGCCGCCGAAAACAAGGAGCACTCCAAGCCATACGAGAGTCATGCTCGCCTCCTCTACCCGCGAACGCCGATAGGTCGCCGCCCGAGAACCGTGGTCCATTCAACGTCTGCCCGCTGCTCTCGGAATCAGACCGGGCTTGAAAGCCGCCGGGCGGACCAGCGCGCTGCTGCACGCAGGCTGGGGATCGCACTCACCGCAGCTCAGACAATGTCCAAGCCTCCTGCCTAGTCCTCGTCCGGCTCGCGCACGACCGCCGGTTCGTCGGTTTCGTCCTCTTCATCGTCTTGCTCGTCCTCCTCATCCTCTTCGTCGTCATCAGGATCGCGGGGCGGCGTCGTGTTGGTCATGACCGCGAAGACATGCCGGTCGATCCTAGCAATAACCAGCTCAGGAAGTAGCGTCATGTTGTTGCTCCTCGGATGTGACCCCGGGGCACTCTACCCCTATTCGGCGGAGCAGACACGAAATTGGCTGCCGCCGCGGGCGAGGTGCGGTCGTCTCCATCAGACGCGCTGGAGACGAGTGTCCGGGTTCGTCGCATTCGGCTCTCACTCGCGCGGGCTTGCCCACGTCTGCCAATGTGCGGTCTGGTCTCGGCCGCGGACACGCTGGACAGCAGGGCGATGTTCGCCGTCGGTTATCACGCCGGTCTGGCCATGCGCGCCATTTTCGATCTGCCGCGATCAGCCGACATGGCTTCAAACAGAAAAAAGGCGCGGCCGGCTGGAGTACAGCGATTACCCGTGCCGCGATAACCTTAGACCTCTCAAATAGTTGAATGAAATGTGGACATGATTTCTGCTAGGCGTCCACGGGCCCACTCGGGAAAAAGTAGCAATTGAGTTCCGCTGAAGGGGGTTGGTATCAAGGGCCTCAGGCGAGCGCAGCATGAAGACTCATGCAAAAATGCACGCCGCGCGGCTGAACGATCGGTCGAATCTGATGGGTCAAGCGCAGCCATGACGGGCATCGATTTCGAGCAGATTGTGGATCGCATCCATGAGGCCGCGACTGTCCCGGAACTCTGGCCGGACGTCCTGGAAGACATCGCTCATGCCGCAGGTGCGCATGGCATGGTCATGATTACCTCGGACTCCGATCAGTGGTCTGGTGTCTGGAATGGTGTCGTGACGTCGCCGTCGATCCGTGAGGCATTCTCGGCGTTCCTGCGTGACGGCATCTCCAGTCGCACCGAGACGACCCCCAGGCTCCTGGCACGCGATCACCCCGGCTTCGTCAGCGATCAGGATGTGTTTTCGCTGGAAGAATGGGAGCGTGATCCCTATCGGGCGGAATGGAACAAGAAGTGGGGATTCGAGCACGCTTGCGCGACGGCCGTCCGCAGCCCTTCCGGTGAGATCATCGTTTTCCATATGGAACGATTGGCCGGCCGGCCGGCCTTTTCGCGGCAGGACCTTGACTTTCTCGACCGGTTTCGCCCCCATCTCGCGCGCGCAGCTCTGCTGTCGACGCGCTGGCGTCTGACCCGGATGCGGGCGGCGACCGAGGCGCTGTCGCTCGTCGGCTTGCCAGCCGTCGCGATTGCCCGCTCAGGACGGGTTCTGGCAGCGAACGCCTTGATCGAAGGCATGACGGACGTTCTGAACTGGTTGCCGAAGGACCGGATCGCAATCAGGGACCGCGCCGCCGATACAATGCTGCGCGCTGGTCTAGCTCAACTCGATTTGCCGGAGAAAGCCGTGTGCTCCTTCGCCGCGCGTCGCACAAGCGATCTTGACCGGGTGGTCCTCCATCTCGTCCCGATGCCGGGTGAAGCACGCGATCTGTTTGATGGGGCGGTTGGCCTCCTCATTGCGACGCCAGTCACCGCCTCCCAGGCGCCGAGCCTGGCGCTCATTCGTGGGCTGTTTGATCTCACCCCCAGCGAGGCGCGCGTTGCGCGCGGCATCGCGCAAGGACAGACGATCGGCGACATTGCGTCGCATCACGGGCTAAGCCGCGAGACAATCCGCACGCAGATCAAGGCAGTCCTTGCCAAGACGGGAACGCGTAACCAGAAGAGCGCAGCCGCGCTCTTCGGCGCCATCCCCAGATTGCCAATGAATGATTGAGGCCTCGCCAGGCCGGATCTGCCACGGTATGAGCAGGCTCCCCTTCACCCATATGGGTGAAGACACAGGTCGGCCCTCCGGGTTCAACTCCGCCTGAGTAGATTTCTGGCGAGAAGCGGCGGGGATGGCGGGACCGGAATTTCCGATTTTCGAAGTGACCCTGGCACAGCGCAGGCGAAGGAAATGGACCTGGAGCGTCTGCACCGTGCAAGGAGTCGTCGTGATGCAGGGCCGGGAAGCCAGTCGACCTGCCGCAAAGTACCAGGCCGAACGAGCGCTTTTCATGCTACTGCTGACTGCGCCCTATCGGGCGCGACTTCCCCTGTAGCGCGGCGCTCATTGAGCGCTGCAGGATTGCCAGCTCTGCGGAAGCGCAGGAATTGCATGGCGCCTCTCGTTCCGCAGGCCTATCGCATCTGAAAAAGCGTGTCGGATAGCTCGCCCGCAGCCGCCCCTTCGAGACGCCCGCCGATGCGGGCCCTCAGGGTGAGGGCGGAGTGCGCGCCGGCCCCGCCGCGGCATCCTCGCAGGCTTCAGCTCCGAAGCGATCTCGCAAGGGCTCGGCATCAGCCTGAGCGGCGGGCGGGTGGCGAACACGGCAGCGAGAGACTGATCCGGCGCTGCCGTCTCCTAAAAATGGCGGGCCATGCTCGCCGCGATCGCCCCCAAGCCGGTCGCGCTGCGCGGCGCTGAAACGGCCCTGCGTGGCGATGCGATGGAAGTTGACGTAGAAGCAGGTGCCATCAACCAAGATCGCGGTCGCGCGTTTGTCGACGATGCCGGAATCCTAAAAGAAGATTTTCCCTTAGCGCGCGCCGTACATGCGCGAAGCGAACGCAACGGAATATCGACGGAAGTCGGAGCGGCCTCAAGTCCGCCCACGAGCGGCCTACTTGCCCTCGTTCCATATGTCGGTGGCGAGCTTCCAGTCATTTCCGACCTTTTCCCAAACAACGACGTACTTCCCGGTCACTTCCTGCGGCGTCGACGCCTTGGTCTTCAGAGCAAACGTGCCGATCTCGCGCGCCGCCAAAGGGCCAAGCGCCTTCACGTCAACCGTCGCGAGCCTGGGATCGCCGACCTGCTCCGCCATGCTTTTCCACATTCCTTCGATGGCTGCTCGACCCTGCACCATCGAAGAACCGGGCGGCAGCACGATCGCATCGGCGCTATAGAGCGACGCAATGCCAGAGAAATCGCCCTTGTTGAACAATTCGACAAATTTGGCATTGATCGCTTCAATCTCGGGCTTCTGCGCCAATGCCGGAGCCGCCAACGCGATCACGAATACAATCACCAACCCGATGCTGCGCATAATCACCTCCAACTGAATCTACGACTCGAATGCAGCGCGGCCGTTGCTCCACAGGGGATGCGTTCAATGCCGCATCCCAGGCCGCGTTTGACTAAACAGCAACTCCGGAGGATTACCGTAAGCAATATTGACGAGATGCAGGATGCGGCAAACGAGATGAGCAATGCTGCGGGACGTGCAAAACGCTTTGCCGAGGAAAGAGGCCCGCCAGCTGTGAGAGCCGGGCTGCCCATTCGCTCAATGGCGCAACAGCACGGCATCGCGCAGCGCGCGGCTCGAGCTTAAGACAGAGCCAATACCCAGGGCCATCAGCAGCAAGCCCACCCAGCTTGCCATTGAGCCTCCCTCGTCGGCCGCCTCCGCAACGCGGATGCTCACCGGTGGCACCTGAATAGAGGCCGCGTCGCTGGCGGGCGCTACAAGCTTTTGCAGATCCGCGATGGCCGGCACGGCGTTCTCAGGCGTGGGCTGGCCGGTTTGAACAGGGCTAGCGGGCGCGGCCGGCATCAAGGGCGTCGTGCCCGTACCGACAACGAGAGCGGCATCAGCGACCTTGACCTCGGTTGGAGGCGGCGTCGGCTGGACGCCCTCTGCCGGTGTGGAGCGCTCCAACTCGGCACGCGCATCCACGACCGAGATCCGCCGCCTGCGCGGCGCAGTTTCGTTCTCGTCAGGATCGGCGCGGCGATGGGCCACGCGACCATGAGCCGGCTTTTTCACCGTGGTGACATGCTCCGCCAGGAACCAGCATTTGCGGCCCTGGTCTCGCCGATAGACCCAGTGCTGGTCCGCACCGGCCGAGTTACCGGGCCGCGACAAGCATTCCGCCTGCGCCGGAGCGGTCGCCGCCGGCTCGCGCGCAGGGCCAATGAAAAGATCGGCAAATGGGTCGGAGAACGCAGGTTGCGCGGCCAGAACCCCAACAAGAACTAAACTCGCCTGACAAAGTCGCAAATGACCGGACATCGAAAACTCCCGGTGTGGCGCCCCCACCGGCATGACCCTTCTCGGCGAGATAGGCCGCCATGCGGCCCAAATCTGGCGGAGCCATGGATTCATTGTGCGGGAGCCGCGAGGAACCTTGAGCCGGACGCAGTTCAATGGCGGCCGATCAGCTGCAGTCGGCGATTCTCTGCCGCAGATGATCAACCAGAGGTTCCGCGCCCATTGTCAGACAACCATAATGTCCCCAGGGAATCTGGACGACATCCAATCGAGGACTGAGACGCCTCCACCCCTCGCCATCGTGTTCGGCGGCGTAGAAAACCACGGGGACGTCGAGCGGCGCCGGAAGATATCGCGCCATTGCTATTGAATAAGCGTACCACAGCGGCTGCGGGACTTCAGTCTTGGCGACCACAACCGGCTGGCTCGCCGACCGCTTGGCGTACCGCTCCCACTGTGCCAGGCATTCAAACGTCCCGCGCAGGACGCGGGATGGAACCACGGGCTTCATCACGCCAACGATCGCCCGCGTCAGCGGACGGGCATTGACGGTCGGCGGGTCGACCATCGCGACCATGTGAACCTTGTGTCCAGCATCCATCAATTGGCGCGCTATTTCGAACGCCACCATTGCGCCGTTGCATTTGCCGCCCAGGAAGAAAGGGCCACAAGCCTGCCGTTCCAGGATGAGCGGCAGGCGCTCGGCGGCCATTTGCTCGATCGAGGGCGGCACCAACTCACCACGAAGACCGTGCGGATTGATGGAAATGATGGGATGATCGGGGCCGAGGAGCTCAACCATTCGCCGCACGCTCGCGTGTCCGCTGACGAGGTCTCCATTGAAGAAGTGCAGCGGAGGCCGATTGCCGCCGCCGTGAAAGTGGATGAAGGGTGTCGCTTGCGTGTCGATTTGCGTGTCAATCTTGTGGACGAGCTGCCGGATGGTTTCCGCTCCGAAGAGGATCGTTTCCGGCACGGCTTGACCGATCAGCTGTCCGAGCTCGATCAGCATCTCCATCGCGAGCAGCGAGTCACCTCCGCATGCAAAGAAATCGTCGTCGAGCGTCACGGCATCGGACTTGAGCAGTCTCCGCCACAGCGTCAGCAATTCACCTTCCAGGTCCAGCGACGCTTTGGGCGCGACCGGCACAGGCATTGCCCGCTGACGATCCGGCGGTTCGCGGAGCCATTCGCGCAATCGACGGCGTTGCACTTTTCCCGTCGCGCCCTTTGGCAGTTGGTCGAGGATCACAATGCGTCGCGGAACCTTGAACGATGTCAACTCGGGCCGCAGGAACTCGCGAAGCTCCTCGGGTGTGACTTGCGCCCCGGGGCGGGCAATGATTGCGGCGGCGACGTCCTCGCCAAGACGTGGATGAGGGAGGGCAAAGGCGGCAGCCTCGGCTACAGCCGGATGGCGTAGCAAGGCGGATTCGACCTCGGCAGGAGCAATCTTCTCGCCGCCGCGATTGATCAGTTCGCTCAGGCGACCATGCAAGGAGAGAAAGCCGTCTTCGTCGAGGCTGCCGATGTCGCCCGTGCGAAACCAGCCATCGACGAAAGCAGCTTGATTGAGCTCCGGCGCATCGAGATAGCCGGAGAACACCGTGGGGCCACGGATCCAGATCTCGCCGCGCTCGCCCGCCGCCAGGAAACGCCCATCCTCACTGGCGATAACCAGAGTTCCAGGCCAAGGTTGGCCGCAGGTCCCTGGCCTGTTCGCGCCGGGCGGCGGCAGATTGGCGGCGATCTGCGCGGCTTCGCTGGAGCCATAATGCTCCAGCACAGGCGCGCCTAAAATGCGCTGCAGGCCGTCCCGTACGTCCGGCGGCAGCGGCGCGCCGCCCGATACGACGAACCGCAACGTGTGCGGCGCGCGCGCATCTGCGAGCGCTCTCACCTTGTCCAGCACTGCAGCATGAAGCGCAGGACCTGCCGAGTACCAGGTCGGGCTCAGACAATCCAGCCACTCATCCAGCGCGACGATGGCATTGTTTTCCGGGACAGCGATGCTGCCGCCGGTCAGCAGCGGTGTGAACACCGTTACTTTGAGCCCATGAGAATAGAATGGGGGCGACACGCTCAAGCAGCGGTCCTGGTGCGTGAGGCCGAACCAGGCCTGGAGACGCGCGGCCGCGGCCAGCATGTTGCCGTGGCTGAACGGAATGAGCTTTGGCTGCGCGGTCGTGCCCGACGTCTGCAGGATGAAGGCTGGCGAGTGTGGAGCTGGCTCAGCGTCGATGGCGGCGCGATCGGCAGCCCGCACGGTGACATCAAGTCCAAGCTGGCCATGTGCGACCGGAACGGCTTCGATGATGGAGATCCCGCGCCGCTCGGCCGCTTGCCGCGCTTCAGTGCCGCTGCCTTGCAGCACGACAAGAGCGTTCAGGCGCAGCATGTCGAAGCGCTGATCGATCTCCGCCGGGGACAGCCGCGGATCGAGAGGAACCGCGATGCTGCAGCAAGCCACGGCCACGATGGCGAGAACCGCCTCCGGACCGAACGGCATGAGCACCCCGATCCGAGCGTCGCAATCGAACCCACCCAAACGCAACTGCCCGCGAATGTCGTCCAACCTGCGCTGAAGATCGCCATAGGTCAGAGGCGCAGACGTGGTGGAGACGATCGCGGTCCGATGCGGAAATCGGCTGGCAGTCCGACCAATGACCTCGCCCAGCGTGCATCGCGCGCCGGGGTCTGTGCCGTCGGGAGCAAACGAGATTTCCTCGGACGACTTCGCGATCTCTCGGAGCAAATTCGTCACAGCGGGCTCTGGCATCTTCAGGGGGATGGGCAAAGCCGCCGCAATTGCCCGCTGCGAGCATTACGGCCGCTTTCCTCCCAGCCGGGCAATTGGCAATGGTGGGTACCTCACAATGATGAGTGCCTCACAATGACGCGCCTTTTTAGTATGTTATTTTCTCCGTCAGCCCACCGGCCCCAGCGTCCAATCATCCCCTGCAAGGGGGCTGACCTTCACGTCCTTGATGACTCCGCGCTCCAGGCTCGGATCGAAATGGCGCATCGTCCGCTCGTTGAAATCGATGATGCGGCCGGGCCTGAGTGGTCCCACGTCATTGATCTTGACGATGACCTTCTTGCCGACGGCCTCGACAAGTGCATATTTCGGCCTCGCACCAAATAGCACCCCGCCGAATTTCCGACGCAACGTCGTCTTGATCGCCGCCGCCCAATCGGAGGGATCATAGCGCTCGCCGGAGGCTGTCTTCGGACCGCCCTCCTCCTTGCCGGGCTTGAACGGATTGTACGTGGATGCGGCGCCAACGACCGCCTCCCCGGAGGCGGCATCGACGACGGCGTTTGCGTGACCTCCACGCGTTTCACTTCGAACAGCAGTGACAGAAAGGGCAAGCGCAAGCAGGGCGCCGCAAAGCGCGGCGCTCGAGCGGAACAGCATCATAACTCCTGTGTTTTTTCGTCGACCGGTTCCCGTCACCGCAAACACGGCAAGCGAACGCAGAAGCGTTCAGGAGCTTGCGCCGCGTCTTTGCGGAATCGTGCCAACCCCTTGGCTATGGAACCGTCGTGAGAACCAGAGTGGTTCCCACGCAGTGTTTTAAGTTATCGCCGGGTTAAGACAGAGATTGCGTCAGCAACATGACTTCACCGACATATCCTGCGCTGCACTGGCCGGCGCGACATTGATCGCGAGCTTGCCGTAGCGATCCGTAAAAGCCACGGTGTCGATCTCTTCCAGCTTGATTTCGCCGCTCATCACGCCCTGTTTCCACGCGGCGTGCGCCGGATCATTCTGGAACTCAGGCATCACCTCGCTGCCGAACAATTCCAGCGATTCGCAGATGTGCTCGTGGCTATTCTTGCCGGCCTGGTTGAGCAGGATGACCTGGTCGATATGCGACGACTGAAAGCGCTTCAGTTTGTTTCGGATCGTCTCGGGCGAGCCGATCAGGCCGCCGCGCAGCGCGGCCTCCTGCGCCTCCGGGTTGTCGCGCTTCCACTTGTTGTACTCGTCCCACATGTTGACGGTGTAGGGCGCGGGACGCTGGCGGTTTTGCGCGGCGCCGTAGTAACGCAGCGCGAACTGGAAGAAGGTGGCGCCGTCGGCGCGCGCCCGCGCTTCCTCGTCGGTCTTCGCGCACATGAAGAACGACACCAGCGCCATGTTCGGATTGATCTCGTAGTCGGCCAATTTGTGCAGCCGCTTGGTCATCGCATTGTAGTAAGCGTGCACCCAGGCATGCGCGGCTTCGGCACTGACGAACTGAAAACCTAGCGCCCCAAAACCGTGGCGGCCGGCGCGCTCGATGGTCGGCAATTGCGAGCAGGCCATCCACAGCGGCGGATGCGGCTTCTGCACCGGCTTCGGCACGACGTTGCGCAGCGGAATGTCGAAGTACTTGCCGTGATGCTCGCTGCCGGCGTCCTTGAACATCGGGAAGATCGCCTGCACTGCTTCCTCGAACACTTCCTTCTTGGTCTCCATGTCGCGGCCGAACGGGGTGAGCTCGGTGATGGACGCGCTCTCGCCCATGCCGAATTCGCAGCGGCCGTTACTGAGCAGATCGAGCACCGCGACACGCTCGGCGACGCGGGCCGGATGGTTGGTGGTGAGCTGAAGGATGCCGTGACCGAGGCGGATGTTCTTCGTGCGCTGGCTGGCGGCGGCGAGAAACGATTCCGGCGAAGGCGAGTGCGAGTATTCCTCGAGGAAGTGGTGCTCGACCACCAAGGCATGGTCGTAGCCGAGCCTGTCGGCGAGCTCCATCTGCGAGAGTGCGTTCTGGTAGAGGGCGAGCTCGTCGCCCGCCACCCAGGGCCGTGGCAGCTGCAGCTCATAGAAGATGCCGAACTTCACGACGCCCCTCCCGCCTGTTGTTGTTAACTGCATCTTAGAGCGTGAGCCGGCGCTGTCTACGCGGCCGCAATTCCGCGGCGTGGGAGAACGATTCCCCGCCTGCACAGAGCGGCGCGCTGCGTCCCGGCGCTGCCGCCGCGACATCCGCGCGAGTCGACAGATTGATACAAATCAACGCCACCGGCCCGAATGCAGGCGGCCTGATCAACGCCTCAGGATGAGACTGGGCGGCATCTTCGCATGCGGAAGCTGTATCCGCGCACTCCGACCTCATCCTGAGAGCCCGCCGGAGGCGGGTATCCCGAAGGATGGGCCACAGGGAAACGGCCTCCCTGCGCTTGAACCCCTGGTGCGAATGGTTAGTTTTGAGATCCGGCGAATCGCCTCATTCGCCACTCCCTCAAGACAGACATGGCCAGTTTCACCCCGCATCAGGATGCTGCGCTCAAAGCCGTCGGCGATTGGCTAAAGGCCAAGCCCGGACGGGGCGGCACGCCGCCCGTCTTTCGCCTGTTCGGCTTTGCCGGCACCGGCAAGACAACGCTGGCGCGGCATATCGCCGAGGGCGTGGACGGCGAGGTGAAGTTCGCCGCCTTCACCGGCAAGGCGGCCCTCGTCATGCGCAACAAGGGCTGCGACGGCGCCTCCACCATCCATTCGCTGATCTACCGCGCCCGCGAATCCGGCGAGGAGCAGCCGAGTTTTGAGCTGTGGGACGACGCGCCGGCGTCGAAAGCCAAGCTGATCGTGATCGACGAATGTTCGATGGTCGATGCCGAACTCGGCCGCGACTTGATGTCGTTCGACTGCCCGCTCTTGGTGCTGGGCGATCCCGCGCAGCTGCCGCCGATCCAGGGCGGCGGCTTCTTCACCAATTCCGAGCCGGACGCGATGCTGACCGAGGTGCATCGCCAGGCACAGGACGATCCGATCGTGCGGATGTCAATGGACGTGCGCGAGGGCCGCGAGCTCGACATCGGCCGCTACGGCGAGAGCGAGGTGGTGTCGCGGAAAGACCTCGATCCCGATCGCGTCATGGGCGCCGACCAGGTGCTGGTCGGCCGCAACAACACGCGGCGCGCGTACAACATGCGCGTGCGCCAGCGCCAGAACATCGAGGATGTCTTTCCAGTCGCCGGCGACAAGCTTGTGTGCCTGCGCAACAACCGCAAGAAGGGCCTGTTCAACGGCGGCCTGTGGCGGGTGAAGTCGCGCAACACCTCGCGCTCGAAATCGCGCATCCTCTCCATGCGGCTGTCGCCGGACGAGGATTTCGGGAACAAGGTGACGAAGGCGTCCGTGCGGGCCGACTGCTTCGAGGGCGGCATCGAGCAGATCCCCTGGGAGCAGCGCAAGCCCTATGACGAGTTCGACTATGGCTACGTGCTGACAGTGCACAAGTCGCAGGGCTCGCAATGGGACGATGTCGTGCTGTTCGACGAGAGCTTTGCGTTCCAGGATTCGCGGGCGCGGTGGCTGTACACGGGGATCACCCGGGCGGCGAAAAGGCTGAGCATCGTCGTCTAAAGCGCCGTGCCCCGATCTCTCTCCATAAGCAAATAAACGCGTGGGCACGCTTCGCTTTGACCACCCTTTACGGGCGCGATTGGTCCAGGCGAGCACGAATTTCGGCGTGACCTTGATCGACAGGCTGAAATCGTCGATCGCGCTTTGCAGCGCGCCGCGGCGCGCGTGGATGACGCCGCGGTTGTTGTAGGGAACGCCATAGGCCGGGCGCTTCAGGAGCGCGAGGTTGTAGTCGGCCATCGCGAGATTCTCCTGTCCGTGCGCTCTTAGGCGAGGCCGCGCAGGTTGAGCGCGACGACGTTGTCCGGATCGAGGTCGATGGCCATGGACAGCGTCTCGATCGCGTGGACATGATCGCGCTTGTTGAGCAGGGTGTTGCCGCGCACGGACAGCGCGGTCGCCTTGTCCTTGCCGGCGAGACGATCGGCGTTCAGTCGATCGCGCCGGTTCATCGAGCGCGGAGTTCCGCATCCCGCCAAGCCGGCCGGTCCCCGCGTCGACCCTGCGCGTCCTCACGGTCTCGTGTCCTCTCCGGCGTAACAATCTGCGGCTCTGCCCGTATCTTGAATGATGCGAAAACGCGGCCGGGCAGGCTGTTCGCCCGGTCCCGACCGCCCTAGACTGTCAGCCCTTCCCAAAGAGGATCGTCATGCGCCGAACCGCCCTCGCCACCCTGCTCGCCGCAACCACCGCCCTGATGCTGGCTTTCACGATGCCGTCCCGGGCCGCGGAGGAGGCGGTCGTGATCCCTGCCCCAGCATTGGACGCGGCGCCTGCAACCGGCATCCAGACCGCCGTGGTTGCCGGCGGCTGCTTCTGGGGCGTGCAGGGCGTCTTCCAGCACACCGCGGGCGTCGTCAGCGCGGTCTCCGGCTATGCCGGCGGCACCAAGGCGACCGCCGACTACCAGACCGTCTCGAGCGGCCGGACCGGCCACGCGGAATCAGTCGAGATCAAGTACGACCCGAAAAAGATCTCCTACGGAAAAATCCTCCAGATCTACTTCTCGGTGGTGCACGACCCGACCCAGTTCAACCGCCAGGGCCCCGACATCGGCACGCAATATCGCTCGGCGATCTTCACCACCTCCGACGAGCAGAAGAATGTGGCGGAGGCCTATATCGCCCAGCTCAACGGGGCCAAGGTGTTCGGCAAGCCGATCGTGACCAAGGTCGGCGCGCTGGAGGCGTTCTATCCGGCAGAGGCCTATCACCAGGACTATCTGACGCTGCACCCGAACCAGCCCTACATCGCCTATAACGACCTGCCCAAGGTCGAGAACCTGAAAAAGCTGTTCGCGGATCACTACATCGAGAAGCCGACGCTGGTGAATGCCAGCAAGGCCACCAACTGATCGCGAGATCATCGATCACTGAAGAAACGGGAGACCCATGCCCGACACCAAGGCGAAAACCACCGACGACAAGGTCATCAAGAGCGAAGAGCAGTGGCGGCGCGAGTTGACGCCGATGCAGTACGCGGTGCTGCGCGAGAAGGCGACCGAGCGACCCTTCACCGGCGAATATGAGCACGACCATCGTGCCGGCACTTACGTCTGCGCCGGCTGCGGCAATGTACTGTTCGAGTCCGATGCCAAGTTCGATTCCGGCTGCGGCTGGCCGAGTTTCACCGCGCCCGCGGTCGAGAGCCATATCGACGAGGAGCGGGATCTGAGCCACGGCATGATCCGCACCGAGGTGCTCTGCTCCAAGTGCAGCGGCCATCTCGGCCATGTCTTCCCCGATGGCCCCGGACCGACCGGCCTGCGCTACTGCATCAACTCCGCGGCGCTGAAGCTCGAGCCCAAATAACCCTCGCGCGCTCCGGGTTCCGCCATGGAACCCGGGGGCGCGATGTGCTTTTCTTCCCTAGCGGTGCGCCGATCAGCGCATTCCGGCGGGCCGCCAGGGAGGATGCCATGACCCTTGGGACCGTCCTGATCATCCTGGTGATCATCTATCTGGTCGGCGGCCTGTCCGGCCAGTTCGGCGGCTACGGCTATGGCCTTGGCCATTCCGGCATGGGGATCGGCGGGGTCGCGCTGGTCGTGTTGATCGTGCTGCTGCTTGCTGGCAAAGTTTAAACCATACAAGCCATTGAAATAGCTTATATTTCTTTGGTTGCGGGGCTGCCATGCGTGGATTCATCATCTCGCATCGCGGGGGTCGCATTTCTGTCAAAACGGCCTATATTAGGGGACGAAAATGACATGTGCGGCGGGCCCGCTCGAGTGCGGCCCCTGCCCTCCCAAAACCCCACGCGCTTAAAGCCCCAGAGAAGATCACGAGGTCTTTGACCATGCGTCCACTGCGTCCGTTCAACTTCAACACCTCCGCCGAACTCTTCCCCGCTGCGATCCGCAAGAAGAAGCGTGCCGGCTTCACCTACCGCCGGTTCGGCACCGCGGCCGAGGCCGTGCAGTTCGCGATGGAGCAGTTGCCGACGGACTCGCTGAACGGCGCCTATCTCCAGGTCGAGGAAGCGCGCTTCGACCAGAACGGCATCCGCTCGCTCTATGAGAGCGAAGCCTTCCCGCTGCCCCGCCGTCCCAAGCCGGCGCCCGCCGCCGCCGAGACCGACGCCGACGCGGCGTAAGTCTTCGCAAGCGTCCGATGTACGCTGAAGGCGCGGTGACCGAAAGGTCGTCGCGCCTTTTGCGTTCGCGCGTCATTGCGAGCGCAGCGAACAATCCAGCGTCCCTCTCAATCCAGCGTCCCTCTGCGGAAAAATTCTTGGTTGCTTCGCTGCGCGCGCAATGAGGATGTGGAGAAATCTGGCGCGTCGTCGACCAGTCGGACTCCCCCTCACCCGCCGCCCTCACGTCCGCGGCTGCTTGTCGAGCCAGCGGCGGAGCAGGCGGACGTTGCGCATGTTGGCGCGGAACATGACGTCGAAGGCATCACCCGCGAACGGCACCATGCCGACCACGCCGTCGACCGCGACATTGCCGAGCATGCGCGCGGTGATGTACCAGGGCGCACCCAGCGCCCTCGCCTCGCGCACCAGCCACAGCGAGATCGCGGTCGTGATGATGTCGCCGACCACGGGGATCAGCCCGATCAGCCCGTCGATGCCGTAGCGGATGTTGGTACCGGGCAGGATGAAGGCGACGTCGAGCAGTTTTGCGATGGCCTCGAGCCGCGCGATGCGCTGCTCGCGCGTCAGATTGCCGAACGGATTGCCCTGACCGAATTCGAAGCGAAACTCGCGAAAACCCTGTTCCAGCGTCTCCGGGCGGATCTCATGCCCTTCCTCGTCGATGATCTTCCCGTGCGCCGCGGCGCCTGAAACGGTCGCGCGCGAATGGCTCCCGGAACGGGATTTGTGGGGCGCAAGGATGTCGTCGTCAGACATGGTCATAACCTGGGAAACGCGCCAGCGCCACGAGGGTTGCTGCGCCGCGCCCGAACGCCGCCCGTTCAGGTCGGTGCTGCCGCGGATTGCGGCTCCTCGACATATCTATGCACGAGCCAGGAGGAAATCACCGACGGCACGAAGCCGACCATGCCGTACAGGATGAACTGCACCACGCCCGAATCCGGCCCGCGCGAGCTGTAGGTCAGTGAGGCCAGCACGAAGGCGAACAGGCCGACGAGGAGCATGCGCAAGGTGGGGCCGATCCGGCGGATATGAATGAGAATATCGTCGACGGCGCCGATCATCAGCGAGGGCAGGAAGCCGAACAGATAGCTGTATTGCAGCGTCTTGAAGAACACCACGAACAGCTTGCCGACCTCTCCGAGACTGGTCTGGGTCCAATAGCCCGACTGATAGGTCGTCGTCAGCAGCAGCAGGAACCCGCCGACGAACGGGCCAACCAGCGCAAACACCAGATAGCGTTTCATCAAATACCCTCACCCTTGGTCCCGTTATAGCAGCGCAGCGGGAACCTTGAACAGCGGGGTCGGTGGCCGCCTCGAGGGGAACAAGTGGAATGGCGACGAGTTCAGACAGCACTTGGAAATCATCCCAGTCGGATTGGAGCCGCCGATGTCCCGTAAATTTTGTCTGGCGACGATCACGTTGGTTGCCCTGAGCGGCCTGTCGGGCGCGCCCGCTTTTGCCCAGGGCCACATGGGCACGCCACAAGAGCAGAACGCCTGCTCGCGCGATGCGTCGCGGCTGTGTCGCAAGGAACTCGGCAATGACGGCGCAGTGCAGAGCTGCCTGCAGGCCAACCGGGCCAAGCTGTCGAAAGCATGCAGCAAGGTGTTCGCCAGCCACGGCATGTGAGGATCGGAAGCACCCTGTGAACGGAGAGTGAAGCCATGCTGCGCGACGAACAACTCTCGATCCTCAGGGACATCAGCCAGTCCGTCGCCTTCGCCGACGACCGTCACGGCAAGATCAGCGAGCTGATCGCCGACGGTTATGTGATGAAGGACGGCGATCTGTTCGAGCTCACCGCGAAGGGCGTCACGGCGGTGCAAGAACATGCCGCCTCGCTCGGTGCCGACGATGCGGAACAAACGAGCGCATCATCCGACAGGCCGATCTGATCGCGCCACCTCGCTTGCTGCGTGACGTGCGCGCAACAATCGGGAATTCCTTTGCCATGACCATTGCAGCCGCGCGACAATGGCGCATACTTCGCTCGGGCGGCGCAGCACTTTCGATTCGACATCCAAGTAATCGAGCGACCACATGCGGGATCGAGGTCCCGGCGTGAAGGCTGTGACGTGCGGCAGATCAAGCCGCGTGCGGCGCCCCAAAAACCAAGCGGCTCAAGCCCAGGGAACTCAGGGACCCATCCTTCATGACACGCTATCAGACCATCACCTCTGTCGTCGCATTCGCCACCACCTTCGCACTCCAGACATCACCCAGTCTCGCCTTCTCGCAACAAGCCCAGCAGATGTGCTCGGCCGATGCGATGCGGCTGTGCTCCAGTGAAATCCCTGATATCCCGCGGATCACCGCCTGCATGGTCAGGAACAAGTCGCATGTCAGCCCCGGCTGCCGCGCCGTGATGGACCGCGAGCATGCGGCCGCCCGGAAGCGGGAAGCGGCGGCGCAGTAGGAGGGGGTGGCGACGCCTGCCGATCCGCCGTCGTTGCGAGGAGCGCTTGCGATGATATCCAGAACTTCGACCGTGGAGAGACTCTGGATTGCTTCGATTCGCTCGCAATGACGGAGTGTGTGGCGACGCCTCCGCCCTGCAGGCGGAGACTTCTCGGAGTAAGCCTAGTCGCCCCACTGGGCGAAGGCGTCGTTGAAAGCGCGCTCGCCGGGGGCGCCCTTCTCGATGGCGATGATGGCGCGGCGCTGGTTGGCGTAGACCAGGGGCACGTCGAACCAGGAACGCTCCTTCAGGAGCTGGACGTTGCGGGCGCGGTCGGCATCGACATTGGAGAGGCCGACCAGGAAGAAGCCGTCGGTGACCTTGACCGCGAGGCCGGCGAGCGGCGTGCCGCGGGCCTGCTCATTCGACTTCATCAGGATGCCCGGCACGTTGGAGACGCTGCCGCCAGGAAAATCCGGCGGCAGGATGAAGGTCAGTTCCGCGGTGTGGCTCGCCGGCAGCGAGGAATCGGTATTGCGGCGGAACGACATCGTCATCTTGAACTTGCGGTCGGGAATCTCGATCTCGGCGCGCACGGCGACGTCGGCCTTCTGGTTGCCCGATGCCTTGATCGGCTCGAGCCGCCACACCACCGAGCCGACATATTGCTTGCCCTTCGGGTCGGACGGGTCCTCGTCATAGAGCACGACCTTCTGCGCCACCGGCGCGACCGGCTGGTCGCTGGCCGAGGGCTGGCCGACGCGGTCGGGGATCTTCGGCTTGCTCTGCGGCTGCGACGCATCCTTCGGCGCCTCCACGACCTGGGTCGGCGAGGACTTGAACAGGTTGGTGGCGGCCTGGAGCAGCGGCTTGCCCCAGAGGATGCCGGCACCGATCAGGATCAGCACGATGCCGACGGCGATCGCGCTCTTGAACGGGAACGCGGAGCCGCGGCGCTTGGGCTTCTTGGCGTCGCGGTCGAGGACCGGGATGTGCGGGCGCGGCGACGGCGGCTGCGACGCGTAGCCCTCGGCCTCCTCAACCGACTCGTCATAGGAATAGGGCGCGTCCTGCTCGCCGGCGCGGTTCTCCAGGCTCGGCTCGAGCCGGTCGAATTCCGGCGAGGGCGAGGGCACGTTGGCGTAGGTGCGGCGCGCGGCGCGGTTGGCCTGCGCGGCCGCGCCGCCGAGGTCGTTGGCATCGGCCGTGATGTCGCGGAAGCCGCGCACGCCGGGGGCCTGAGGCAGCGCCGGTGGCGGTCCGATCTCCGGCGGACGGCGCCCCCCGGGGCGATCGCGGCCGGCCGGTTGCGGCGCCGGCGGCTCCGGCATCGACGGCGGCGCAGGCGGCCCCGGTTGGCGCGGCGCGTCGAAACGCGGTGCGCGCGGCGGACGCTGGACATCGCCCTGGTCATCGACGTTGAAGGACGGGCGGTCGGCCCGCGGCGGGGTCGGGGCCGGACGGGTGCGCGGCTGGGATGGGGGCGGGCCCGCCTCGGTGGCACGGGTGCCGGCCCGGCGGAAGGCATCGCCGCTGCCGCTGCCGCTGCTACGGGCGCCACCACCACCGGGGCGCGAGGCCTCCCGGGCACGCTGCGCGGCTTCCGATTCGACCTTGCGGACAGCCTCTTCCAGCGACAGCCGTTCGCGGGTGATCTCGGACTCGGAGAGCGGCGGCTGCACGCTGCGGAGCTGCGCGATCAGTGCCGTGCGCGCCCGTTCATAGAGCGCGCGACGGCTTTCGCCGGGAGCGTTGGGGTCCAGGGCGGCAATAGCGCGGGCGATCAGCGGATAGTAATCAGCCATTTCTACTCAACTATACGCGCGTCCCGGTAAGACATCGTTAAGCCTCAAACGGATTTTGCACCAGGATAGTATCCTCGCGTTCGGGGCTGGTGGAAAGCAGCGCGACCGGGCACCCTACCAATTCCTCGATCCGGCGGACATATTTGATGGCCTGGGCCGGCAGGTCGGCCCAGGACCGCGCGCTGGCGGTCGGCTCCTTCCAGCCCTCGATGGTCTCGTAGATCGGCTCGACCCGGGCCTGGGCGCCCTCGCCGGCCGGGAAATGGTCGATCTCCTTGCCGTCGAGCTTGTAGCCGGTGCAGACCTCGATCGTGTCGAAGCCGTCGAGGATGTCGAGCTTGGTCAGCGCGAGGCCGTTGATGCCGCAGGTTCGGACCGCTTGGCGGACCAGCACGGCGTCGAACCAGCCGCAGCGGCGGGGCCGCCCGGTATTGGTGCCGAACTCGCGGCCGCGCTCGCCGATCTTGCGGCCGATCTCATTGTCCTGCTCGGTCGGGAACGGGCCCTGGCCGACGCGGGTGGTGTAGGCCTTGCACAGGCCGAGCACATAGCCCACGGCGCCCGGCCCAAGGCCCGCGCCGGTCGCGGCCTGCGCCGCCACCGTATTGGACGAGGTCACATAGGGATAGGTGCCGTGGTCGACGTCGAGCAGCGCGCCCTGCGCGCCCTCGAAAAGCATGCGCTTGCCGGCACGGCGCTCGATGTCGAGCAGGCGCCACACGGTCTCGACATAGGGCAGCAGCTGCGGCGCCAGCGCGCTCAATTCCTTCAGGACCTCCTTGCCGTCGAACTCCGGCAGGTTGAGACCACGGCGCAGCGCATTGTGGTGCGCCAGCAGGCGGTCGATCTTGTGCGGCAGGGTGTTGAGGTCGGCGAGATCCATCAGTCGGATGGCGCGGCGGCCGACCTTGTCCTCGTAAGCCGGACCGATGCCGCGGCGGGTGGTGCCGATCGCGGTTGCCGCGTTGGAGGACTCGCGCAGGGCGTCGAGCTCACGGTGCAGCGGCAGGATGAGGGTGACGTTCTCGGCGACCCGCAAGTTTTCCGGGGAGACCGCGACGCCCTGCGAGCGCAGCTTGGCGACCTCATCGAGGAAGGCGGCGGGATCGAACACCACGCCGTTGCCGATCACCGACAGCTTGCCCTCACGCAGCACGCCGGAGGGCAGCAGCGCAAGCTTGTAGGTCTTGCCGTTGATGACCAGCGTGTGGCCGGCATTGTGGCCGCCCTGGAAGCGGACGACGATGTCCGCCTGCTCCGACAACCAGTCGACGATCTTGCCCTTCCCTTCGTCGCCCCACTGGGCGCCGACGACGACAACATTGGCCATTCGCGGGTAATCCCTGTTCAATCTGTCTCAGGAGGCATGATCCTCGCGGAAAACCGGTGCCCACTCTTCCGGGATCATGCCTGACGCCCAGCCGATCCGCGGCCCGGGACCGCTCGCACGCAAGGCAGCCAACCGGATAAAGGAAGCAGCCCCTCTAGGCAAGCAAGAACGGGGCTTTTTCGAGGACCGGAGGCTGGTCCAAGCCTTTGATATCCCCTTAAAATCTCGCAACCTTTGAAGCCGGCGGGCACCCCGGTTGACCGGCATCAAGCGTTCCGGCCCGCAATTGCGCCAAGGGATAGCCGTCACCGTCCGCGCTGACCCTGCCCGGACCTTGAACCCTCGATTTTTCGGACATGCCGTGACCAAACCGCCGAACAGCCAAGCGAGCCAGTTCTGGCACCTGACGGCCGATGCGCTCTGCACCCGGCTCGGCTGCTCCTTGCAAGGCCTGACCGGCGCGGAAGCCGCCGAACGCCTGGACCGTTTCGGGCCGAACAGCGACGCCCCGCCGCGCATCGAGGGCGCCATGCGCGCCATCCTGCGCCGGCTGCTGGAGCCGCTGTCGCTGATCCTCTTGGTCGCCGGCATCGTCTCGATGCTGACCGGCGACGACATCGGCGGGCTCATCATCGTACTGATTCTCGCGGGCTCGATCGGGCTCGACACCATCCAGGAAGGGCATGCGGTCCGCGCCGCCGAGATCCTCCGCCGCTCGGTGGCGCTCAAGGCCGAGGTCAAGCGTGACGACGCCTTCCGCGAGATCGACGTCGAGCACGTCGTTCCCGGCGACCTCCTGCGCATCCGCGCCGGCGACATCATTCCCGCCGACGCGCTGGTGCTGGAGAGCACCGCCTTCACCGCGGGCGAAGCGGCACTCACGGGCGAACCCTATCCGGTGCAGAAGCACGCCGGCGCCGTTACCGACCCCGACGACACCTCGAATGCGCTGTTCCGCGGCGCCGTGGCGCAGACCGGCGAGGCGATCGCGCTCGTCGTCGGGACCGGCCGCAACAGCGTGTTCGGCGCCGCGGCCGCAGCGCTCGCAGAGCCGCAGGCGACCTCCCCGTTCGAGCGCGATCTGCGCGAGTTCGGCCTCGTGGTCGCGCGCGCCACGCTCGCGCTGGTGCTGATCGTGCTCACCATTCGCGTCGTGTCCGGCCGCGCGATTCTCGATTCGCTGCTATTCGCAGTGGCGCTCGCGGTGGGGCTGACACCGGAACTGCTGCCGATGATCACCACGGTGACGCTTTCGCGCGGCGCGCTGCGCATGGCCGGCCGCAAGGTGATCGTGAAACGGCTGGCCGCCATCCACGATCTCGGGGCCATGACGGTGCTGTGCACGGACAAGACCGGCACGCTGACCTCGGCCGAGATCACGCTCGCCAGAAGCATCGGTGGCGCGGGCAACGACGCGCCGCGCGCAGCGCAGCTCGGCGCGATCGCAGCATCGCTCGGCGGCGACCGCGGCTCGCTCGATGCCGCGCTCGTCGCCGGCCGGCCGGATGCCGTGCAAGGCTGGCGGCTGGCCGGGCAGCAGGCCTTCGACTTCTCGCGCCGGCTGGGATCGGTGCTCGCCACCGGTCCGGACGGAGCGCTGCTGATCGTCAAGGGTGCCCCGGAAGCCGTGCTCGCATTGTGCACGATGGACGAGCGGGCGCGCGAGGCGGCCATGGCACGCGTGCGCGAGCTCGCAAGCGAGGGCCTGCGCACCGTGGCCATCGCCTCTCGGGCATGGAGCGGCGCGCGGCGCGAGATCGAGACCGACGACGAGACCGAGCTCGTGTTCGAAGGTCTTTGCGCTTTCGCCGATCCGCCGAAGCCGACGGCCGCGGCAGCCATTGCGCGGCTCGCCGCTGGCGGCGTGCGGCTGAAGATCCTGTCGGGCGACGATCCCGTGGTGGTGAAGCGGCTCGCCGGCCTGGTCGGACTCAATCCCGAGCGCGTGCTGTCGGGGGCCGACATCGCCGCGCTCAGCGACGAGGCGCTCGCGGTACAGGTCCGCTCCGCCGATGCGTTCGGCCGCCTCGCGCCGGACCAGAAGTCGCGCATCGTGAAGGCGCTGCAGGCCGGCGGCGAGGTGGTCGGCTTCCTCGGCGACGGCATCAACGACGCACCGGCGCTGAAGGCCGCCGACGTCGGATTGTCGGTCGACGGCGCCACCGGCGTGGCGCAGGCTGCCGCCGACATGATCCTGCTGGCCTCCGATCTCGAAGTCGTCGCCGACGGCGTCGAGGAGGGACGGCGCACCTTCGCCAACATTCTCAAATATGTCCGCATGGGCGCCAGCTCGAATTTCGGCAACATGCTGTCGATGGCAGCCGCCTCGATCGCGCTGCCGTTCCTGCCGATGCTGCCGACGCAGATCCTGCTCAACAACCTGCTGTACGATCTCTCCGAGCTCGGCATTCCCTTCGACCGGGTCTCGGCGCAGGCCACGGCGCAGCCGCAGGTGTGGAGCATGGCGCGTCTGGTGCGGTTCGCTGCGATCATGGGACCGCTGTCGTCGGTGTTCGATGCCCTGACCTTCGTCGCGCTGCTGGTGCTGTTCAAGGCTTCGCCCGAGGAGTTCCGCACCACCTGGTTCGTCGAATCCATGGCGACGCAGATCCTCGTGATCTTCATCATCCGCACCAATGGAAGGCCGTGGCGCAACTGGCCCGATCCTGCGCTCGCGGCATCCTCGCTGACCGCGCTGCTCGCGGCGATGGTGCTGCCGTTCACGCCGCTCGGGGCCTGGTTCGGCTTCGTCGCCCCGCCACCGATCATGATGGCCGGCATCGCGCTGCTCGTCGTCGCCTATCTCGCCTGCGCCGAACTGCTGAAGCCCTTCGCAATCCGCAGCGGGCGGAAGAATTGAAGGTTCCCGCCGTATCGCCTGCGCATGGAGGCGATGCGCCTCGCCCCATTGATGTCGGGGACATTTCCGTGTCTTTGGACCGTGCCGGGCGATTGAAGCCGGCCCTGCTATCGCCGGGCCGGGGTCCCGGCGCATGACGCGGGACCACAACAACCACGATGACCGTCACCGGCCAGACCACCAGCGCCGCCGCATCCAGTCACAACTGGATCGCCAACCAGCCTTACCTGCTGCTCAGCATCACCGCATTGTGCTGGGCCGGCAACGCCATCGCCGGGCGGCTCGCCGCCGGCCACATTCCGCCGGTGACGCTGTCGTTCCTGCGCTGGCTGTTCGCGTTCCTGCTGGTGCTGCCGTTCGCCTGGAACCACCTGGTGCAGGACTGGGCCGCGATCCGTGGACGGCTCGGCCTGATGGTCACGCTCTCGATCACCGGCATCGGCGCCTTCAACACGCTGCAATACTGGGCGCTCGAGCACACGCAGGCGCTCAACACGCTGCTGCTGCAGTCGGCCGCGCCTTTGCTGGTGGCGCTGTGGTCGCTGGTCATCCTCGGCATCCGCCTCACGGCGGCGCAGGCCTTCGGCGTGCTGCTGTCGATGTGCGGCGTGCTGACCATCCTGCTGCACGGCGACGTCACCACGCTGTCGAGCATCGAGTTCAACAAGGGCGACCTCATCTTCCTGCTCGCGCTCTTGATCTTCGCGCTCTATTCGGTGCTGAGCCTGAAGCGGCCGCCGATGCACGGCCTGTCGTTCCTCGCCTTCACCTTCGGTGCCGGCGCCGCATGCCTGGTCCCGCTGGAGATCTGGGAGCTCTCCGCGCGTCCGGTGATGAAGCTCGACGCGCCGAACCTGCTCACTTTGTTCTACGTCGCGGTGTTCCCCTCGACCCTCGCCTATCTATGCTTCAATCGTGGCGTGCGCCTGATCGGCGCCAACCGCGCCGCGCCGTTCTTCCACGTCGTGCCGGTGTTCGGCTCGATCATGGCGATGGTGTTCCTGGGCGAACAGCCGCACGAGTTCCACTTCATCGGTTTCGCGCTGGTGCTGTCCGGCGTGTTCGCGGCGTCGAGGAAGCAGGCGTAGCCCAGCTTCGATCCAAGTGCACTGCTGCCCTTCTTCTCCCCTTGGGGAGAAGGAAAGAGCACGCGCTGCATCAAGGCTGCGTCCAACATATTGACCGCTGAGGCCGCGCTTCGGCTCACTCGCGCATTGTAGCATTGCGGCCCTGTGACTTGTGTCATCACGGCAATCGGGCGCAAGTTGCATCCAACGCCAATGACGATTGCTTCGCCCGCGCCACCGGCCGCCAATCCGGCCAGCTGGCTCAACAACCAGCCTTATCTGCTGCTCAGCCTGAGCTCGCTGTTCTGGGCCGGCAACATCGTGCTCGCGCGCCATGTCGGCGCGCACGTGCCGCCGCTGACGATGACCACGATCCGCTGGTTCGGCGTGTTCCTGCTGCTCTTGCCGTTCTCCTGGCCGCATCTGAAGCGCGACTGGCCGGCGCTGCGCGCGAGCCTGCCCCTGATGCTGTTCCTGTCGCTGGTGGGCTTCGCCTTCAACAACGCGATCTCGTACTGGGCGATGCAATACACCGAGGCGCTGAATGCGCTGCTGATCCAGTCGGCGGGTCCCCTGTTCGTGGCGCTGTGGTCGCTGGTGCTGTTCGGGGTGCGGATGACCGGCGGGCAGCTCGCCGGGATCGCGATCTCGCTGCTCGGCGTGCTCATCATCATCCTGCGCGGCGATCTCGCCGCGCTCGCCGGCATCAGCTTCAACCGGGGCGATCTCATGTTCGCCTCCTCGCTGATCGCGTTCGGCCTCTACTCCGCCTTCATCCCGCGCCGGCCCAAGATCCACCAGCTGTCCTTTCTGTCCTTCACCACCTGCTGCGGCGCGATGATGCTGCTGCCCACCGCGATCTGGGAGACAATGAGCGGCCGCGTCCTGCATTTCGATGCGCTGACGCTGGCAACGCTGGGCTACATCCTGATCTTTCCCTCGACGCTGGCATATCTCTTCTTCAACCGCGGCGTCGCGCTGATCGGCCCGAACCGGGCCGCGCCGTTCTTCCATCTGGTGCCGGTGTTCGGCTCGGCGATGGCGATCCTGCTGCTCGGCGAAAAGCTGCAGCCGTTTCACTTGATCGGTTATGCCCTGGTGCTTGCCGGCGTCGTGATCGCCTCACGCCAGGGTTCAGCGGCGAAGTAATTCCGTGACGCGGGCGACGAACTCCCGCCTTCCGATTTCAGCGAAGAGAAGCTAGGTTCCCCACCAACGAAAAAAGGAGGGAACGACCACACATGCTTTCAGCGTTGATTCGAAACCTGCGCATCATCGGCGCGGGCGCGCTTTGTCTCGCCGCGTCCGCTGCCCAGGCCGACAATTACCCCAGCCGCAACATCACGCTGGTGCTGCCGTTCGCGGCCGGAAGCGGCACCGACACCACGACGCGGCTGATCTCGCAGCATCTGTCGCAGGCGCTCGGCGTCGGCATCGTGATCGAGAACAAGGCGGGCGCCAACGGCATGCTCGCGGCGACCTATGTCGCGAAGGCCGCCCCTGACGGCTACACTCTGCTGGTGACGACCAACACCACGCATTCGGCCAATCCCTATCTGCTCAAGAGCCTGACCTACGATCCGGTGAAGGATTTCACCCCGATCGCGCGCACCGGCGACCTGCCCTTCATGCTGGTCGTCAATCCGGACGTGCCGGCCAAGACCGTCGGCGAGCTCGTCGCCTACGGCAAGGCCAACCCTGGCAAGCTGAGCTACGCCTCGGGCTCGTCCTCGGCGATCGTGTCGGGCGCGACCTTCGCGCACAATGCCGGGCTCGACCTGTTGCATGTGCCCTACAAGAGCTCGCCGCCGGCGCTCAACGACGTCATGGGCGGCCGCGTCTCGATGATGTTCGTGGACATCCTGACCGGTCTGCCGCACGTCCAGGGCAACGCGCTGCGCGCGCTCGCCGTCACCACCAAGGACCGCTCGCCGCTGGTGCCGAACCTGCCCTCGATGCAGGAGGCCGGCGTGCCCGATTTCGACATCTCGTCGTGGCAGGGCTATTTCGGTCCTGCCGGCATGCCGAAGGAGATAGTGACGCGGCTCAACGCCGAGATCCGCAAAATCGTCGAGAAGCCGGAGATCAAGGCCCAGCTCGCGACGCTCGGCATGGACGCCTTCTCCGGCACACCGGAGCAGCTCGGCACGTTCGTGAACGAGCAGCTGGTGCTGTGGGAACGGCTGATCCGGGACGCGGGGATCGAGAAGCAGTAGGGTCGGCGGCACGGCTCGCATGGGGCAAAGCGTAAGCGTGCCCAGCGTCACTTCTCGAGAACTCAACAAGGAAAAGGTGGGTACGACGCTCTTGCGTCTTTGCCCACCCCACGAATTCAGCGCAAGGAATCAGGCCGCCCGCACCGTGGCGAGGAAGCCGTCCACCGCGTTGCGCAGCGCGCCGGATTGGCTGTCGAGCTCGCGGGCGTTGGTCAGCACGTCGCTTGCCGCCGTGCCGGTCGCCTCCGCGGCCGAGGTGACGCTGCCGATATTGGCGTTGATCTCGCTCGAGCCGGCGGCAACCGACTGGATGTTGCGGGCGATCTCGCGGGTCGCCTCGCCCTGCTGCTCGATCGAGGCGGAAATGCCCGCCGTGATCTCGCTCATCTCGGCGATGGTCTGGGTGATGCCGCCGATCGCCGCGACCGCATCGCTGGTCGAGGTCTGCATCGCCGCGACCTGGGCGGAGATTTCCTCGGTCGCCTTGGCGGTCTGGTTGGCCAGCGCCTTGACCTCGGAGGCGACGACGGCGAAGCCGCGGCCGGACTCGCCGGCGCGGGCCGCCTCGATGGTGGCGTTGAGCGCGAGCAGATTGGTCTGCGCCGCGATCGAGTGAATGAGCTTGACCACCTCGCCGATCTTCTCGGCGCCGGTGGAGAGTTCCTGCACCGTGGCGTTGGTGCGCTCGGCATCGCTGACGGCGCGGCTCGCAACTTCGGTCGAGCGCGTCACCTGGCGTGAGATTTCCGCAACCGAACTCGACAGCTCTTCGGCCGCCGCGGCAACCGTGCCGACATTGCCGGAGGCCTTCGACGAAGCCGCACCGACCGTTGCCGCACGCGCGGAGGCGTCTCTGGCGGTCGCGGTCATCGACTGCGCCGTGGTCTGCATGCCGGCTGCGGCCGAGGAGACCGAGCGGACGATGCCGTTGACGCTGCGCTCGAAGTCGCTGGCGATCGCTTCCATGGCGCTGCGACGTTCCGCCGCGGCGCGTTCCTTGGCGTCCGCCTCGGTCCTCTCGAGATCGCGGATGCGGATTGCGTTGTCCTTGAAGATCTGGACGGTCGCGGCCATCGCGCCGACCTCGTCGCCGCGGCCGACGCCGGGAATCTCACCGTCGAGCTTGCCGTCGGCGAGATCCTTCATGCTGGCACCGAGCAGCGCCAGCGGACTGCTGATGCTCCAGCCGAGCATCCAGGCAACGCTGCCGGCGACGATGACGATGCCGAGCACGGCAAGGCCCAGCAGCCAGTAGACCGGCCCCATCTTCTCGTCGATGTCCTCGAGATAGGCGCCGGTGCCGAGATACATCTCGAAACCGGGGACAGCGACGGCGTAGCCGAGCTTACGGATCGGCTTCTCTCGGCCAGGCTTCATGTATTCGTAGAAGAGCAGGATTTCGCCGTTGGCCTTGACGCCGTCCATGATCTCACGTGACAGCTTGCGGCCGTTCGTCTCCACGTCCATGCGGTTGGCGCCGATCTGCTTTGGATCGGGCGCAAGCTGCGTGATGCCGTCATAGCTGGTGCCGAACAGATAGCCGGAGCCCTTGTCGTAAGTCATCGCGTTGCCGTAGCGGCGCAGTTCCGCAAACGCGGCGTCCTTGGTCATCTCGCCGGCATTGACCCGCTTCATCAGCGTCGCGGCATAATTGCGGGCCAGCTCGACGATCGCCTTGGTCTGGTCGATGCGCGCATTCACCATCTCGCGCTTCATCAGGTAGCCGGCGAGAACTCCGGAGATGCACAGGCCGAACAGGGTGACGCCGACAAGGATTCCAAGCTTGGGGGCGATCTTCAGATTGCTCAACTTCACGGGATAGCTCCGGCAACAAAGGACGGCACGCGAGTGGATCGATCGAAATTGAATCAACCTTTAGGGTGAGCCCCCTTAGCAAGTTACTTACGTGCCTCCGTAGAAATCCGGACAATGCCGGCCAAACCGGCAATTTTCACCGGTGTGGACAACCGGCAATTGTACGCACCCGCCGCGATTTCGCGTAAAGACGCAAAGGCCCGGGAGAAAGCCGGGTCACGACAAGAAACCAAATCGGGAGCAGGAAATGCCGAAATACAGGGTGGTGACGCCGAAGGGCGCGAGCTTCACGGTCGCGGGCAGCGATTATTCCTACGAGCGCGAGGCGCTCGATCCGATCGATGCCCAGATCGTCGAAGCCCCCGCGAGCGAGGCCGAGTTCATCGCCACTGCCAAGGATGCCGATGCCATCTATGCCAAGGGCATCCCGATCACCAAGGCCATCATCGACAGCCTGCAGAAGTGCAAGGTCATCACGCTCGGCTCGGTCGGCGTGGACAGCGTCGACGTGAAGGCCGCCACCGCCCGCGGCATTCCCGTCACCAACATCCCTGATACCTTCATCGAGGAGGTCGCCGACCACGCCATGATGCTGCTGCTCGCCGGCTTCCGCCGCCTGGTCGAGCAGGACCGCATGGTGCGTGACGGCCGCTGGGCCGAAGGCCGGCCGGCGCTGCTCAAGATCCCGCGCCTGATGGGCCAGACGCTCGGTTTTATCTCGTTCGGCCGCGTCGCGCGTGCGGTTGCGAAACGCGCGGCGCCCTTCGGCCTGCGCATGATGGCCTACGATCCCTTCATCCAGGAAACGCTGATGTACGACCACGGCGTCATCCCGGCGACATTGAACGAGGTGCTGTCGCAATCCGACTTCGTCTCGATGCACGCACCCGCGCGGCCCGAGGTGCACCACATGCTGACCGAGAAGCACTTCCGGCAGATGAAGAAGGGCTCGATCTTCATCAACACCGGCCGCGGCGCCACGGTGGACGAGGAGAGCCTGATCAAGGCGCTGCAGGAGGGATGGATCGCGCACGCCGCCCTCGACGTGCTGGAGAAGGAACCGCCCTCGCACAACAATCCGCTGCTCGGCATGGAGAACGTGACCCTGACCGCCCATGTCGCCTCGGCCTCGGCACGGTTCGACGAGGCGCGCAAGCGCCGCGTGGGCTACGAATTGTCACTGGTGCTTCAGGGCATGTGGCCGGTAAGCTGCGTCAATCCGTCGGTGCTGCAGAACACCGCGCTCCGCCGCTGGCAGCCCGTCAGCATGGACCGCGGGCCGAACAGCTAGGCGGCCGGCGCGACAGCGCCGAAGACCGGAACGACCCTTCACCGGCGATCAACGCCGGGAAGGGAACACATAGGGAGGTAACTGATGAGGAGCGACATCACACGTCGTGATGCCTTGGCGCTGGGCCTGTCCGCTGCAACGCTTGCGGCCACCGGCGCTGCAGCGCTAACATCCAATATCAAAGCGGCCGATGTCACGGCGCCCAAGCTCGAGATCGAGAAGGGCGCATCCTTGCGCATGCTGCGCCCGGTGCGCTTCGTCCAGGCCGACGAGGACGTGTTCCGCGCCAATGCGGCCAAGTTCAGCAAGGACACCGGGGTCGAGGTCAAGGTCGACTTCGTCGGCTGGGAAGACATCAACCAGCAGACCGCGGTGACCTCGAATTCCGGCGCCGGCCCCGACATCATCATCGGCTTCTCCGACGCACCTCATATCTACATCGACAAGCTGATCGAGCTCACCGACGTCGCCGACTATCTCGGCAAGCGCTATGGCGGCTGGCTGCCGCTGGCGCAACGCTACGGCAAGAAGAACAAGAGCGACACCTGGATCGGACTGCCGTTCGGCGCCACCGCGGGTCCCCTGATCTACCGCAAATCAGTGCTGCAATCGGTCGGCTTCGACAAGGTTCCGGAAGATCATGCCGGCGTGGTCGACCTGTGCCGCAAACTGCACAAGGCCGGCAAGCCGGCCGGTTTCGCGCTCGGCAACGCCAAGGGCGACGGCAACGGCTTCGCCAACTGGGCACTGTGGTCACACAACGCCGCCCTGCTCGACGAGGAAGGCAACGTCACCATCAACAGCAAGGAGACGATCGCCGCGCTGAACTGGGTCAAGGAGCTGTACCCGACCTTCATCGCCGGCACGCCGTCCTGGAACGACGTCAGCAACAACCGCGCCTATTCATCGCAGGAGATCTCGCTGACGGCCAACGGCGTCTCGCTTTACTTCTCGCTCAAGAACGACCCCGCAACCAAGGCGATCGCCGAGGACAGCGAGCATCAGCTGCTGCCCAAGGGCCTCGCCAAGGTCTCGCCGATGGCGGGCCTGACGCTGAACGCGATGGTGTTCAAGCACAGCCCGTACCCCAATGCCGCAAAGGCCTTCCTGCAATACATGATGGAAAAGGACCAGTACGAGCCGTGGCTCAACGCCAACTCCGGCTACTGGTCGCAGCCGCTGGCCGCCTATGCCGAGGCCGCCGTGTGGTCGCAGGACCCCAAGGTGAGGGTGTTCAAGGACACGATGAACAGCACCTATTATGACGGCTACAAGGGCCCGATCTCGACCGCGACCGGTGCGGTCAGCGCCGATTATGTGCTGATTCAGATGTGCGCGTCCGTCGCCACCGGCGCTGCCACGCCGGAGGCCGCCGCCGCGGAAGCCGAGCAGCGCTGCAAGCGGTACTTCCGACGGCAGGGCCGGTAATGGCGACGACAAAGCGGCCGTCATTGCGAGGAGCCCTTGCGACGAAGCAATCCAGACTTTCACCGCGGAAGCAGACTGGATTGCTTCGCTTCGCTCGCAATGACGGTGTGGTGACGTTTGAAGACAGGACAACACATTGATGTCCGTGACCACCCTCTCTTCTCCCGCGCTGGCGCAGCGGCGGCCGAACTGGATCGTGCGGCTGTTCGACTACAAGCCGTTCCTGATCGCGATGTGCCTTGCGCCGGCGCTCGGGCTGCTCACCGTCTTCCTCACCTATCCGCTCGGCCTCGGCGTCTGGCTCGCCTTCACCGACACCACGATCGGACGGCGCGGCGTCTTCGTCGGCCTCGAGAACTTCCAGTACCTGCTCACCGACCCCTTGTGGTGGAACGCGGTGTTCTACAGCGTGTTCTACACGGGGATCGCGACCTTCGGGAAGTTCGCGCTCGGCTTCTGGCTCGCGCTGCTGCTGAACAACCATTTCCCGTTCAAGAGCGTGCTGCGCGCCATCGTGCTGTTGCCCTGGATCGTGCCGACGGTGCTCTCGGCGCTGGCATTCTGGTGGATCTACGATCCGCAGTTCTCGATCATCTCGTACCTGCTGGTCGACGTGCTGCACTGGAAGTCGAGCAATATCGACTTCCTCGGCTCGCCCTGGCCGGCGCGGTTCTCGCTGATCGCCGCCAACATCTGGCGCGGCATTCCCTTCGTCGCGATCTCGCTGCTGGCGGGCCTGCAGACCATCTCGCCCTCGCTCTACGAGGCCGCTATGCTCGACGGCGCCAGCGCCTGGCAGCGCTTCCGCTACATCACCTTCCCGATGATGATGCCGATCCTCGCCATCGTGATGACGTTCTCGATCATCTTCACCTTCACCGACTTCCAGCTCGTCTACGCCATCACCCGCGGCGGCCCGGTGAACTCGACCCATCTGCTGGCGACGCTGGCGTTCCAGCGCGGCATCGCCGGCGGCGAGCTCGGCGAAGGCGCCGCGATCGCGGTGTCGATGATCCCGTTCCTGGTTTTCGCGACGCTGTTCTCCTATTTCGGCCTGGCGCGCCGCAAATGGCAGCAGGGAGAGGCCAATGACTGACACCGTCGCGCAAGGCTCCGCCGGCGCCAAAGCCGCACCGGACACCATGGCCTGGGATTCCGGGCTGCGGCGGCTGATGATGATCTATCTGCCGCTCGGCTGCTTCGTGCTGATCCTGCTGTTTCCGTTCTACTGGATGGCGATCACCTCGTTCAAGCCGAACGCAGAGCTGATGAACTACCGGGACAACAACCCGTTCTGGATCTCCTCGCCGACGCTCGCCCACATCAAGCACCTCCTGTTCAACACCGCCTATCCGCACTGGCTGAAGACGACGATGCTGGTCGCCATCGGCTCGACCACGCTGTCGCTGATCGCGAGCACGCTGGCGGCCTATGCGATCGAACGCCTGCGCTTCCGCGGCAGTCCCTATGTCGGCCTCGGCATCTATCTCGCCTATCTCGTGCCGCCCTCGATCCTGTTCATTCCGCTCGCCACCGTCGTGGTGCAGTTCGGCCTGTTCGACTCGCCGCTGGCGCTGATCCTGGTCTATCCGACCTTCCTGGTGCCGTTCAGCACCTGGCTCCTGATCGGCTACTTCAAGTCGATCCCCTACGAGCTCGAGGAATGCGCGCTGGTCGACGGCGCGACGCGCCTCCAGATCCTGCGCCGGATCACGCTGCCGCTGGCGGTGCCCGGCCTGATCTCGGCCGGAATCTTCTCCTTCACACTGTCCTGGAACGAGTTCATCTACGCGCTCGCCTTCATCCAGAGCGGCGCCAACAAGACCGTGCCGGTCGCGATCCTCACCGAGCTCGTCACCGGCGACGTCTACCAATGGGGCGCGCTGATGGCGGGCTCGCTGCTCGGCTCGCTGCCGGTCGCGATCTTCTACTCGTTGTTCGTGGACTACTACGTGTCCTCGCTGACCGGTGCGGTAAAGGAGTAGCGAGCCACCGCATACATTCGCAGCGGATCGTGCAATCCTGGTAGACCGATGACGTGCCTGGGCGCACTCTGCCGTGTTAACGGCGGGGCGACCGTTCAGACCATCGATACTCGCCCCAGAAAGCGGGCATCGCATGGGATCGACCAAACTCCCTCCATTGTCCCGGCGGGGATTTTGCCTGTGTTGCGTCGGCGGTGCTTTCGCGGCCACCACGGGATGGCTCACCCCGAGGCAAGTCTTCGCAGAGGCACGCGGCCTCGTCAGCCTGATCAAGGATAGCGCAGCCACGTCGCCGATCACGACCCGCAAGCTGCGCAGCAATATCAGCGTCCTCGAAGGATCCGGCGGCAACATCGCCGTGCTGACCGGGCCCGACGGCAAGCTTCTCGTCGACGGCGGAATCGGCGTCTCGCGTCCCCGGCTGAGCCAGGCGCTGGCCGGGCTCGGCAGCGAGCCGGTGGAGCATCTGATCAATACGCATTGGCACTTCGATCATACCGACGGCAATGAATGGCTGCACGCGGCCGGCGCGAAAATCATCGCCCAGGACAACACCCGCAAGCATCTCTCCGGCATCCAGCGGGTCGAGGACTGGGATTACAATTTCCTGGCCTCTCCGGCGGGCGCCATTCCGACCGAGGTCTTCGCCAAGGAGCACCATCTCAAGCTCAACGGCGCATCGATTGCCTTGAGATATTACGGCCCCGCCCACACCGACGGCGACATCTCGGTGATGTTCACTGAAGCCAACATCCTTCACACGGGCGACACCTACTGGAACGGCATCTATCCCTTCATCGACCATTCGACCGGCGGCAGCATCGACGGCATGATCGCGGCGTCCGACGCAAATCTGGCCGCGGCCAAAGCTGACACCATCATCATCCCCGGCCACGGCAGGCCCGTCAGCAACAAGGCCGAACTGCAGGAATTCCGCGACATGCTGGTCGCGATCAGGGACAATGTCGGTAATCTCAAGAAGCAGGGGAAAACGCGCGACGAGGCGGTTGCCGCGAAGCCGACGGCTTCCTTCGACGCGAAGTGGGGACAGTTCGTCATCGATCCCAGCTTCTTCACAAGGCTGGTCTACGAAAGCGCGTGAGACGCGGCGCGCGGTATGGGAATAACCCGAGCCTGCGGCCTTCCCGGTTTCACAAACCTGCAATACGCCATCCGCATAAGGCGTGCGTCCGCTGACAGGAGACGCCCATGCTTCCCGAAGGCGAAGTAAGACTCTCTCCCTCTCTCCGTTCTTGCGGGGAGAGGGTTGGAGCCGATAGCGGCGCCTCACCCTCGGTCATTGCGAGCGCAGCGAAACAATCCAGAATCTTTCCGCGGAGACATTCTGGATTGCTTCGCTGCGCTCGCAATGACGAGGATAGAACTCCATTCCCGCACTCTCGATGAGTTCGTGGAGACAGCCCTTCAGCCCAGCTCTCCCCGCAAGCCTACGGGAGGTGAAGTGCCCCTACCCCGCCGGCACGATCACCATGCCCTTGTCCTTCGGCCAGCGGACGCGCCAGGCGAAGTTGATGTCCCGGGCTTCGCCCGGCCTGGCGTCGAACGACCATTCCAGCACGCCGCGCTTGTCGCGGATGTTGCTTGCGGTCGGCGCCGTGGTCGAGGGCAGCATCTCGACGACGATGTCCTCGTTCTCGCTGACCGGCAGCTGGTCCTCGATCGCGACCTTGATCGGGAAATCGTGGCCGTTGCGGATCGTGGTCTTGAACGAGCGCTCGGCGGTCTTCGACGTCGTGACGAGCAGGCCGGCCGAGCCTTCGTTGCGCTTGAGCACGGCGCGCTCGATCTTGACCTTGTCGTCGGCGCCGAAGCCGAGCCGCACGATGTCGTCCTTGGCCGAGGCCGAAATCTTGCCGCGGCCCACGAAGACGCCGTCGCGATGGATCGCGACCTTGCCCGGCAGCAGGGTGGTGTCGTCGGTCTGCTTGAAGCTGGCTTCGAGGAAGGCGGTGGGATCCAGCACGGGCGCGGCGCGTACGGCGAGATCGGCGGGCACGGTCATCGCAGCGATACGCAGGCTCTTGGCGCCTTCGGCCGCGCCGAGGCTGACGCGGCCGGGGATTTTGAACGTCGCCTGGAAGTCGCCGATCTCCGCAACGGCTTCCTGTTCGTCGGCACGTTGGGCCGGCAGATCAAATTCGTCCCGGCTTCGTGCCGCCTCCATCTTTCGCAGCATTGGTGCGGGAGCGGCGGGACGCGCCAGATCCGACGCCGTACCGAGCGCCGTCGGCTTCGGCACCTGCGGATATTGCGCGAGCAGCGAACCCAGCTCCGGCGCGCTGCCGCCACGGCCGATCCGGACGGTGGAGACGCCCAGCGTCACGTTCGACCAGTCCTCGCCAGTCGATTGCGTGATCTCGGCGCGGCGGACCAGCTCGAGCTGGGGCTTGCGATCCTTGGTACCGGTATCGAGCCTCGCATCGTAGAGCGGCAGCCAGCGCGCATTGCGCACATTGTAAGTCACCCGCAAGGTCGCCCTGGTCGCGGCTGTGGCGGCAACGTCCATGCGGACCTCGAGCTTGCTCGGTGGCTTGGCCTTGCGTTCGACATTGAGCTCGGCGATCTGCCGGTCGATCTCGCGCATCCTGCGTGTGGCATCACGGATTGCGGTATCGGCGCTCGCAATTTCGTCGCCGACTGCGGTAAAGGCCGTACGCCATTCGGCGATCGGCCGCGCCTCGCCCTTCTCGCCGATGCCGACGGGGGCGGCTTCCGCAAAATGCTCGGCAAACTTGCGCCGTGCGTTGGCCGAGTCGATTGCGCCCTGCAGGTCGGCGCGCTGGTCGTTCAGCGCCTCGATGCGCTTTTCCAGCTCGGGCAGGCTGACCGCCGCCACGCGCGGCGGCCGCGCATCGATCGTGCCGATGGTGAGCTTTGCTCCGCCTTCACCCTCCACGCGGATGGAGGACGTATCGAGACCGAGCGGAAAGTCCTTGGCCACCAGCGTCGAATCACCGGACGGCAGATCGACCATGATGACGCGGGTGACAGTGGCGCCATCGGGGTAAACGGTGACGGCGTCGATCGCCGAATTGGCGTCCAGATCGGCGGCCCATGACGGCGACGCGAAGGCCGTGGTCACCAGAACCAGGCTCGTCGTTGCCAAACAACTTGCGGTGATGCGCATAAAGTCCCTCCTGCCGTATCGCCGCGCCGCCAGCCGGACGCGCGATCAAAATGCCTCGCCAACATGGTTGGACGCGGCAGCGAAGGAACCGGTTCGATTGAGGTTTCCGTGGGGCGCCGCGACGGCGGCACCAAGGCCGCGGAACGTGCCGGAGACCTTAAACCTGGGTGGGCGAGTCCTGACCGAAGATGCGGCGGAGCAGATCGGTCACGTTCCTGGCGCTGGCCTTCTTCAGGATGCTGGCGCGGTAGCCTTCGACCGTCCGGGCGCTGAGATGCATGCGGCGGGCGATCTCCTTGTTGGTGAGGCCGGCGGCAAGATGCTCGAGCACGTCGCCTTCGCGTCCGGTCAGGGGCTCGCAGCCAGGCAGCCAGCGCTGCCGGTTCGCGCCGGGCTGCGCCACTTCGTCGATGGCGGCATCGATCCGACCAACGATGTCGTGAGTGCGGAACGGCTTCTCGATGAAGTCCGTCGCGCCGCTCCTGATCGCGTCGACCGCCATGGCGATGCTGCCGTTGGCAGACGTCACGAGCACCGGCGCAATGCAATTCTCCTCGCGCAACCGCTTGAGCACGTCGAGGGCGGAGCGATCCGGCGGCATCTCCAGCAGCACGCAGGCGGGCATCCGTGCCTTGGCTTCCGAGAGCAGAGACTCCCCGTCGGCGAAGCAAATCACGTCATAGGCGCTCTGTTGGAGCGCGGCGGACAATTGTTCGCGGGTGGCAGCGTCAGCGTCGATGACGAATACCTCACCCTTGGAAAGCAAGTTCCCCGGCATATCCCGATCCAGCGATGTCTTGGTCAAAGCGTCCGAGACGGCTGGGGGCACCGTCGCGCCCGCCGTCATACGCACGGCATTCACGCCCGTGCTTCGGTTTCCCTTATGTATGTTCCATGCCGTTCCCGGATTTGACGGGTCGGGACAGAAACTTTACATTTCGGGACATCTGCGGGGGAACGGCTGACGGAACGGTTCGCATGACCGACCTCATTCGCAGCGCAGGCTTGAGCTATTACCCGGAGGTCGCCCGGTCAGTCGGGCTCGACCCCAGGCAGATGATGCGCAAGGTCCGGCTGCCGCCGGCTGTGCTGGACAAGCCCGACACGCCGATTGCAGTGAGCAGCCTGCGCCGTCTGCTCGAATTGTCGGCAGAGGCCTCGGGTGCCGAAGATTTCGGCTTGCGCCTCGCCGAGCGTGGCGGGCTCACCAATTTCGGCGCGGTCGGCCTGATCGTGCGCGAACAGGCGACCGTCGGTGACGCCATCAAGGCGTTCTCGCGCTTCATCCATGTCCATCACGACGGCATGAAGCTCGTCGTGACCAGCGACAAGCAGACCGTGACCATCACGCTGCATTTGCGCGGCCGGCAGCCGACCGCGCCGCGACAATCGATCGACATGGCGCTTGGCAGCGTCCACCGCATCATCCAGTCGCTGTTCGGCAGCGATTGGCGCCCGCAGGAAGTGCATCTGCATTATCCGCCGCCGCACGACCGCAAGCGCTACCGCGACTTCTATGGTTGCCGGGTGACCTTCAATGCGGATGACGATGCGATCCTGCTGGCGGCGCACGACATGGAGCGTCGCATCCCGAGCGCGCATCCCCTGATCGCGAACTATTTACGCAAGCGGATCGAGGCGATCGAGACGCGGCCGGCAAGCTGGGAGGCAAAGGTCGACGAAGTGGTGCGGACCCTGCTCGCCAGTGGCGACTGCACCGTCGAGCGCGTGGCCGAGCATCTCGCCTGCACCCGCCGCACCATCCACCGCCGCCTCGCCGCGTCAGGCACCAGCTTCTCGGCCATCCTCGACGCGCAGCGCGCCGATCTCGTGATCCAGCTGATCGACGATCCCGATCGGCCGCTGGCCGATATCGCCGCGCAACTCGGCTTCTCCGCACAAAGCGCGATGGCCCGCTGGTTCCGCGGCCGCTTCGGCTGCACCATCACCGCGTGGCGCAAGGGCGTGCGGCCACTGGAAAAAGCGACCGATATCCCCTCGGCGAGCGCAGCTTGATCCACCTCTCCCCGCAGCGGAGAGGTGAAAGCTACACCGCCCTGCTGTGCAGCTGCTTTCCCGGATCCAGATGCGCGTCGAACGCGGCGGCGACGCTGCGGACCAGGAAGCGCGAGTCGTTTGCGACAGCGAGCCGGTCGCCGTCCAGCCTCACGACGCCGTCCGAGATCAGCGGCTTCAGACGCGAGGCCGATTTGAGCATCGCGCCGGCCTCGACACCATGGCGCGCGCAGATGTCGCCGAGATCGGCGCTGAACTCGCACATGATCCGCTCGATGATGTCGGCACGCAGGCGGTCGTCGTCGGTGAGCCCGTAACCCTTGGCGGTGGCGAGGCGGCCGGCGGCGATGCCTTGCGCATAGGCGCCGATCTGCACCTCGTTCTGCACGTATCCCTGCGAAAGATGCCCGATCGCACTCGCACCGAAACCGAGCAGGACTTCACCCCTGTCGGTGGTATAGCCCTGGAAATTGCGCCGCAGCGTGCGCTCCCTGAAGGCCACGGCCATGGCATCGCCGGGCCGGGCGAAATGATCGAGCCCGATCTGCACGTAGCCGGCCTCCTTCAGCGCATCGGCGATGGCGCAGGCCTGGTCGTGACGCGCAAGACCGTCAGGCAGCACCGCCTCGTTGACCATGCGCTGGTGCTTCTTGAAGGCAGGCACGTGCGCATAGCCGAACACCGAGAAGCGGTCGGGTGCGAGCTCGAGCGCGCGCCGCACGGTATCGAGGCACGAGGCGACGGTCTGATGCGGCAGCCCGTAGATCAGATCGAAATTGACGCCTGCGATGCCGGCGCCCCGGAGCATGTCGACCACATCAGCCGTCTGCTCGAAGCTCTGCACGCGGTTGATGGCGCGCTGCACGACGGGGTCGAAGCTCTGCACCCCCAGGCTGGCGCGATTGACGCCGGACAGCCGCATGGCCTCGACCATGTCGGCGGTCAGCGTGCGCGGGTCGATTTCGACCGCGATCTCCGCCGACGGCAGCACGAAGAACGACTGGCGCATGGCCGCCATCAACTCGACAAAGGCTTCCGGTGCCATGATCGTCGGCGTGCCGCCGCCGAAATGGATATGCTCGACCTTGATGCGGCGGCCGATGGTTTCGGCCACTTGCGCGATCTCGCTGCGCAGCGTCCGCTGGTAGGCCGCGATCAGCTCGTCGCGTCGCACGATCTGGGTATGGCAGCCGCAATACCAGCACATCTCGCGGCAGAACGGCACGTGCAGGTAGAGCGAGGCGCTGGCACCGGCAGGGAGCTCGGACAGCCACCGGGCGTAGCTATCGGCGCCGATCGCCGGCGAGAAGTGCGGCGCGGTCGGATAGCTCGTATAGCGCGGCAATCTCTCTTCGCCGTAGCTCGCTGCGAGATCAGTCCTCATGTCTTACCCATTCGTAAACCAACGCCGCGGGGTGGCGGGGGCAAATCCTGGATGCATTAGATCCGTTTCCGGACAAGCGACCTTGCGCTCGCTCAAAGTTGGGGCGCCGGAATTCGGCCGATGATGGCGTTTAAACGGGAGTGGACCTCGACCGGTTTCGTGCGCTCGCGTGTCGACGAGGCGGGCAATGCCGACCGACCGTGAATTGCGGCGTGCGCATCGCCGAAGGGGCGCACCGCGCCTACGTCACCGACTTCATCCGCGACGCGCTCGCCGGCGGCTGCCCAAGGCGTGCCGCCCGCCAATCCCGGCTTCCGTCTGGTACGGGAGGAGCCGTCACGGGTCGCGACCGTGTCGGCAAGATGGGGCAAGGTGTGGGCGAGGTCGTAGCGTCACCACAGCGTGAAATGAACACCGGCAGCGCCGCGCACTGCGTCATTGCGAGCGAAGCGAAGCAATCCAGAAGCTCTCCTTTGAGAAAGCCTGGATTGCTTCGTCGCAAGGGCTCCTCGCAATGACGGTGTGGAAACAGCCGCGTAGCCCCCTCAAATCTCCCGCGCGAACATGCGAAAGCCGGGCGCGCCGATGATTGCCTCGAAGGCGGGATCGCGCTTCTCATCCGCGAAGACGAATCCGGCCCCGGCATAGGCGCGGGCGACCGCGATGCGCGCGATGAAATCGCGGCACTGCGCCTCAGGCCAGCCAAGCGCGACGTCGAACCAGCCGCGCGAGCGATAGCCGCGCTGGGCCGAAAGGATAGTTTGAACGATGAAACCGGCGTCGTCGGGACGCGCAGACCGTGTCGTCATGCGCGCCCCATTCTCGAAGACTTCAGGCGTTCTTCAGCGCGACGCGGAACTCGGCTTCGGTCTTGGCCTTGACCTCGTCGAGCGAGACGCCGTCGGCGAGCTCGATCAGGGCCATGCCGCCGTCGCCGTGCTTGTCGATGGTGAATACGGCAAGATCAGTGACGACCATGTCGACCACACGCTCGCCGGTCAGCGGCAGGTTGCACTGCTTCAGCAGCTTCGGGCCGTCCTTGGCCGAATGCTCCATCACCACGACGACGCGCTTGACGCCCGCGACGAGGTCCATCGCGCCGCCCATGCCCTTGACCATCTTGCCCGGGATCATCCAGTTGGCGAGGTCGCCGTTCTGGGCCACCTGCATGGCGCCGAGAATCGAGAGATCCATGTGGCCGCCGCGGATCATGCCGAAGGAATCCGCGCTCGAGAAATACGAGGTCGAGGGCAGCTCGCTCACGGTCTGCTTGCCGGCGTTGATCAGATCCGCGTCCACCTCGTCTTCATAGGGGAACGGGCCCATGCCGAGCATGCCGTTCTCGCTCTGCAAGGAGACGTCCATGCCGTCGGGGATGTAGTTCGAGACCAGCGTCGGGATGCCGATGCCGAGATTGACGTAGTAGCCGTCACGCAATTCCTTTGCGGCGCGCGCAGCCATCTGTTCACGGGTCCAGGCCATTGTTGAGCTCCAGTCGATTCTTTAGCGGCGCATGATCTGATAGGAAAACCGGTGTCCACTTTTCCGCATCATGCACTCGGGCGCGGGCGGGTGTTGCGGAATTCGATGCGCTTCTTGGCCGTGCCGACCTCGACGATGCGCTTCACGAAGATGCCGGGCGTATGGATGTGGTCGGGGTTGAGTTCGCCGGCCGGAACCAGGTGCTCGACCTCGGCCACCGTGATCTTGGCGGCGGTCGCCATCATCGGGTTAAAGTTGCGCGCGGTCTTGCGGTAGATCAGGTTGCCGGCGGTGTCGCCCTTCCAGGCGTGCACGATGGCGAGGTCGGCGAACAGGCCGCGCTCCATCAGGTACTTCTCGCCGTCGAACTCCTTCACTTCCTTGCCTTCGGCGATCAGCGTGCCGACGCCGGTCTTGGTGTAGAAGGCCGGGATTCCGGCGCCGCCGGCGCGGATGCGCTCGGCCAGCGTGCCCTGCGGGTTGAATTCGAGTTCCAGCTCGCCGGCGAGGAATTGCTGGGCGAACAGCTTGTTCTCGCCCACATAGGACGAGATCATCTTCTTGATCTGCCGGGTTTCCAGCAGGCGGCTGAGCCCGATGCCGTCGACGCCGGCATTGTTGGAGACGACCGTCAGCCCCTTGACGCCCGATTCGCGGATCGCGTCCGACAGCTCCTCGGCAATGCCGCAGAGGCCGAAGCCCCCCGACATGATCATCATGTTGTCTTTCAGAATACCGTCGAGCGCCGACCTGGCGTCGGGATAGACCTTGTTCATGCAAAAAACCTCGACTGAACCTTCGGCTTGAAGTCGCCGCGCCTCATTGGTGGCGATTATTAGGCGAAATCCTCCAAAGCCGTCAATGATACGGGGTTCTCCGCTCCACGGGGCGATGGTAGAAGCTGCCCATGGCGTGGGCAGAACCGCCCCCGCGGCCTTGAAAGCGACAAGAAAACCCATCAAGTTGCGGCACTTAACTAACACGACTTGTGACTAACAAGACTTGTAACCTGACAAACTTGTAGCCTAACAAACCTTGGCCGCGGGGCGCGCAGGTTTCCCGGCCCGCCTTCTGGACCAACAACCAACCCGATCAGGACATGCCATTGACCATGGCCCAAGGAATGAAGCGCCTCGGGACGCCGATCGCGGCGCTGCTCGGCGTCGCGCTGATCGCCGTGGTCGCGACCTCATGGCTCATTAACCGCGAGGCGCTGCGCAAGGCGGTGGAGGCGCAGATCCGCGACGTCACCGGCCTCGAGCTCAACGTTGCAGGCAGCATCGACATTTCGGTGCTGCCAGCGAGCTACATCTCCTTTCATGACGTCGGCCTGAAGGGCGGCGGCACCAGCCATCCCGCGCTCCATGTCGACGTGCTCACCGCCAATCTGCGGCTGCTGCCACTGCTGCTGCAGCGCTTCGAGATCGCCGACCTGACGCTGCTCAGGCCGCGCATCCATGTCAGCCTCAAGCCGGACGGCGAGAGCAACTGGACGCCGTTCATCCAGACCATTGCGCGCACCATGAAGCCCGGGGCCGACAACCAGGTGTCGTTCTCCGAGATCAGGATCCAGGACGGCGTGCTCAACTACGAGGATGCAGCCACCCGCGCCACCGAGAAGTTCGAGGACATCGACCTGTCGCTGGCCTGGCCGTCGATCTCGCGCTCCTTTGCCGCGACCGGGCAGTTCGACTGGCGCGGCGAGCGCGTCGACGGCTCGATCAGCTTTTCCGATTTCGTCGCCGCCCTCTCCGGCGACCGGTCCGGCCTGAAGGCGCGGATCGCCAGCGCGCCGCTCAAGCTCGCCTTCGACGGCAGCGTCGCCAACCGCACCAGCCCGATGATGGAGGGCACGCTCACCATCGACAGCCCGTCCCTGCGCAGCGCGCTGCGCTGGACCGGACAGCCGCAGCCGGCCAGCGGCGGCTTCGGCCGCTTCGCGCTGAAAGCGCGCGCCAATGTGGTGGGCGCCTCGATCGCGCTCACCAATGTCAACGTCGAGCTCGACGGCAACGCCGCCGAGGGCGTCATGACCTACGCCAATAACGGAAGGCAGACGCTGCAGGCGACGCTCGCCGCCGACGCGCTCGACTTCACACCTTATATCTCCACCTTCCGCCTGCTCGCGAGCGGCGCCCGCGACTGGAACAGGCAGCTGTTCGATCTCAACGGCCTGTCGACCGCCGACCTCGACATGCGCCTGTCGGCGGCGCGACTGACCGTCGGACCGACGAAGCTCGGCCGCACCGCGATCGGCGCCAATCTGCGCAACGGCACGTTGGCGCTCTCTGTGGGCGAGGCCCAGGTCTATGGCGGCATCGCCAAGGGCTCGTTCGGCATCGCGCGCGCCGACAGCGTCGCGGACATCAAGGCGCAATTCCAGTTCACCGACGTCGACCTGCAGGCCTGCGCCACCGAGCTATTCGGCCTCAACAAGCTGTCCGGCCGCGGCAACATCAACGTCTCCCTCCTTGCCTCCGGCTCGAGCCCGTTCGGCCTCGTGCAGTCGCTCGACGGCTCCGCCACGGTCACCGGCCATGACGGCGCGATCTCGGGCTTCAATGCCGAGCAGCTCCTGAAGCGGCTGGAGCGGCGGCCGCTGTCCGGCGGCGGCAATTTCCGCAGCGGCTCGACCCCTTACGACAACCTCACCATCGCGGTGAAATTCTCCGACGGCATCGCCACCGCCGAAGACATCCGCGTCGAGGGGCCGGCAGCGAAGATCACGCTCACCGGCACCGCATCGGTGCCGACGCGCGAATACGACATGAAGGGCGTGGCGAGCCTCAACAGTGCGTCGGGCTTCGAATTGCCGTTCGTGGTGCAGGGGCCCTGGGATGATCCGCTGATCTTCCCCGATCCGGAAAGCCTGATCCGCCGCTCGCCGGCTTCCGCGCCCCTGCTCGACATGCTGAAGGACCGCAAGGGGAGCGATGCCGTGCGCTCCGCCATCGAGCGCATCACAGGCGCCGGCAAGCGTTCCGCACCGGCGGAATCCCCGACGGCGGAGAACGCCAAAGAAAACGCCAAGGAAAACGCCAAGTCCAACTAGAAGGGTCGGCACCGCTCCCTTCGGGTTCAAGCGGCCGTTTGCGTCCTCGAGACCCAGCTCGCGTTCTCCTGCACCACTGGCGCTGTCATCGTCCTGCCCGTGGCCTCGCGCGTGACGCGCTGCCCCAGTTCACGGGCCAATACTTCGCGGTCACAGGCATCCTCCCACAGCGAGATGGTGATGGCCGCGACGCAGTTGCTGATCATGCTGGTCAGCGCCCGCGCCTCCGACATGAAGCGGTCGATGCCGACGAGCAGCGCCACGGCGGTCACGGGCAGATCCGGCATGACGGAGAGGGTCGCGACGAGCGCGACGAAACCGCTGCCGGTGACACCTGCCGCCCCTTTTGACGTCAGCAGCATCAGTCCGAGCATCGCCGCGATCTGCCCCCAGGACAGGTGAATGTCGCAGGCCTGCGCGATGAAGATGGAGGCCAGGGTGAGATAGATGGCGCTGCCGTCGAGGTTGAAGGAGTAGCCCATCGGCAACACGAGCCCTGACACGCCTTTGCGGCATCCGAGCTGCTCCAGCTTGCGCAGAGCGGAAGGCAGCGCCGGCTCGGACGAGGACGTGCCGAGCACGATCAGCAGCTCTTCCTTGAAGTAGCGGATCGTCTTCCACAGGCTGAAGCCGTTCAGCCGTGCCAGCGTACCAAGCACGACGACCACGAAGAAAGAGCAGGCGATATAGAAGGTCAGGATCAGCAGTCCGAGCGAGCCGATCGAACGGATGCCGTAGCGGCCCACCGTGAAGGCCATGGCCCCGAAGGCGCCGAGCGGCGCGAGCTTCATGATGAAGCCGAAGGATACGAACAGTACATGAGAGAATGAGGCGACTGCGTTTGTCACCGCGACACCACTATCGCCGGCTCGGCTCAGGCCGAAGGCGATCAGGATCGAGACCAGCAACACCGGCAGCACTTCACCGTCGGCGAACGCCCCGAAGAATGAATGCGGGATGATGTGCAGCATGAAGTCCGTAAATCCGGTCGCCCCTGCCTGCTTGCTGAATTTCGCGGCCACCGACGGATCCAGCGTACTGACCGCAACATGCATGCCCGCCCCCGGCTGGATCAGTGACACGGCGATGAGCCCGGCCAGCAGTGCGAGCACCGTCAAGAGGTAGAACAGCGCCATGGACTTCACCAGCGTGCGGCCGACCTCGCGGGAATCGCTGATGCTGTTGATGCCGCTCACGATGGTGCAGAACACGATCGGCGCGATCATCATCTTGACCAGCTTGACGAAGCCGTCGCCAAAGGGCTTCAGCGCGGCGCCGAATTCGGGCCAGAAATGGCCGGTGAGGACACCCAGCGCGAGGCCGATCAGCACCTGAACATAGAGAATCCGGTAGAAGGGTTTCCCAGCCTCGGTGCTCGCGTGGCCGACCAGCGCTTCCTTGTGCATTCTCGTCTCTCCCATGGCTTAGATTTTTGTGATGGTTTCGGAAGCGGCGGGCTTCAGGCCGCCAGCACCGAATGAGGCACGTGCGATCGACGGGCGAAGACGTGGCCCTCGAAGATCCGCCGGGCGGTCCGCAGCACCCTCGCAACCGGGCCGGGCTCCAGCCGAACCACGAGCTGGCCGGAGGGATGGGCAAGCGTGATCGGCAGCGGGGGCGCCAGTGGTCCGACCATCTCTGCCGCGATCGTCCCTGGCGTGACGCACGCCGTCGCGATCGCGACGGCGCCGGTCACCGCCAGCGCGCTATGGCAGTCATGCGGCATGAAGTACCTGGCGTTCAACGTCGCCTCGCCCCCGCGCGCGATCAGGACCGGCTTCGGGATCACCATGTTCGCGGAGTCCGGAAAGCCCATTCGCCGTCCAGCCTGGATCCGCAGGGCTTCGAGTCGCGCGCGAAAGCCGTCGTCTGCGAAGTCCGAGGGAGCCTCGCGGCCGGTCCATCCCAGATCCGCCGCGCGGACCAGCATGACCGGCATCGCCGCGTCGATGCAGGTCACATCGATTCCGTCGATGCGATCGACCGGTCGTCCGGTGGGCAGGAGGCGGCCGGTGCGTGCGCCGGCCGCGTTGGGGAACGACAATTCGATCGGCGCAGCCGTTCCCGGGACGCCGTCGATCCGCGCCTCGCCGTCGTAGGTCACGCGCCCCCCCGGGGTCGGAACGGTCGCATCAATCAGCTTGCCCGTGTTGACGTTGTGGATGCGCACATGGGTGCGATCTGCAGCGGCGGCGACCAGCCCGGCTTCAATTGCGAATGGCCCTACTCCCGCCAGCATATTTCCGCAGTTCGGGGAGGTGTCGACGACGCCTTCGCGAACGCGCACCTGGGCAAACAGGTAGTCGACATCGGCGCCCGGCACCGATGCGGGTCCAACGATCGCGACCTTGTTGATGACGGCATTGCCGCCGCCGATTCCATCGATTCCAAGATCGTGTCCCCCTCCCATCACAGACAGCAGGATCGCGTCGCGCAGTTTGGGGGCGACGGGAAGATCGCGGGCCAGGAAAAATGGCCCGCGCGAGGTGCCTCCGCGCATGACCACACAGGGAATGGCAATCTGTTCGTTCATGGAGCTCTTCCGTCGGGGTCAATTCGCCCGAACCAGAACATCCTCCGCCAGAACTCTTTTGTAAAATGCAAATATCTGAGGTATTATTCCGGTTATCGGAATAATGGAGACCGGCCAATGAACGCAGAACTTCTCGACCTCAAGGCGTTCATCACAGTGGCGGAGACGGGAAGCTTCGTGCGCACCGCCAGGGTGCTGAATCTGTCGCAGCCGGCGCTGAGCCGACGCATCCAGAAGCTGGAAGAAGGTCTCGGCGCGCCGCTGCTCGAACGCTCGACGCGCCACGTCAATCTCACCATGACCGGCCGTGATTTCCTGCCGAAGGTGCGCCGCCTGATCGACGAGTTCGAGACCTCGGTGCTCGCCATCCACGACATCGGCGCGCGAAGTTCGGGCCTCGTCTCGGTGGCTGCAGTGCCGACCGCGGTGTTCTATTTCCTGCCGCGGGCGATCGGCCGGTTTGCCGAAGCCTATCCACGCATTCGCATCCGGATTCTCGACATCGGCGCCAATGAGGGATTGGAAGCGGTCGCGCGCGGAGAAGCCGACTTCGGCATCAATTTCATCGGTGCGTCACATGCCGAAATCGAGTTCGAGAAATTGGTCGAGGATCACTTCGTTCTGGCCTGCCGTCATGACCATCCGCTGGCATCGCGCAAACAGGTCACCTGGTCCGAGATCGTGCCGCACCGGGTCATCACCGTCGGTCGCAACAGCGGCAATCGCGCGCTGATCGACAATGCGCTGGCGCGGCACGGCCTGCAGCTGAACTGGTCCTATGAAGTCGCTCACCTCTCCGGCTCGCTCGGCCTCGTCGAAGCGGGACTGGGCATCGCCGTGCTGCCGAGGCTTGCGACCCCAGCGGCCGGTCATCCCATCATCCACACCATTCGGTTGAACGAGCCGGAAGTGTCGCGGACGATCGGCATCGTGCGCAGGCGCGGGGCTACACTATCCCCTCATGCGAGCCAGTTTCTCAAGATGCTCCTCGAGGCGTGGCACGAACCTTCCGGGACAAGTGGGCAAGACAAGCCGCGGACCCGATCGGCTCAGGCAAACTTGAATCGCGTTTCGGCGGGCCGGAAGGGGAAACGCCGATAGCTCAGCGGCGCAGCACCGTTTCCATCTCGCGTCGGAAGTTCCTCGGACCGGCCACGCCCTTTTTCGCAGGCATTTCGGCTCCTCCGGCCGCAGCGGCGTCGTCGTCAGCCGGCTGCGTTGCGTTCGGTCTGCATACCCCCTACAAAAGCCGATCTTCGCCAGTCGCGAGCGGGTGAGGAATTGCGTATGGTCGGGCGACCGGGAAGCCGGATTGATTGCCGCGAATTGATGCGGCGATTGGATCGATGCGCAGGTTAAGCATCTCCTCCCGCGCAAGGCCCACGACCTAGGTCTGACAAGATGCCGCTAGATCGGCTCACCGCCATGCGCTAGTGTTTTATACGACCGGTTAAAAACACCGGCCGTTTGAGGGAGAAAAACGTGAGATCCAAGGTTATTGGCGCAGTGTCACTGGCGGTCGCTGCGGTTGGGCTGTTCGCGGTCGCTGCACCCGCCTTTGCGCAGCAGAAGACGATTACGGTCTGGTGGGGCAAGGGCTTCTATCGCTCCGAAGACGACGCGCTGATCGATACGATCAAGAAATTCGAAGCCAAGACCGGCATCAAGGTCGAATTGTCGCAATACGCGATCCAGGACATGATTCCGAAGACGGTTGCCGCGCTCGACGCCGGCACCGTGCCCGACGTGGCCTATTCCGATTCGTATGACGTGCAGGCGCAGGGCAAGTGGGCCTACGAGGGCAAGCTCGAGGATCTCTCGGACGTCATGGAGCCGATCAAGGACCGGTTCGTGCAGAACACGCTGGACGCCTCGATCCTCTATAACGACGTCCTCAAGAAGAAGGCCTTTTACGGCTTCCCGCTGAAGCAGCAGAGCATGCACGTCCAGATCTGGAACGACCTGCTGGAGAAGGCCGGCTTCAAGCAGAGCGACATCCCGAACGACTGGACGGGCTACTGGACGTTCTGGTGCGACAAGGTGCAGCCGGGGATCCGCAAGGCCACCGGCCAGCGCATCTACGCCGTCGGCCAGCCGATGGGCGTTGAATCCACCGACGCCTTCCAGTCGTTCTACACCTTCATGGACGCGTACCACGTCAAGCTGGTCGACGACGACGGCAAGCTCCTGGTCGACGATCCCACGGTTCGCGAGAACCTGATCAAGGCGATGAAGGACTACACCGACACCTATATCAAGGGCTGCACGCCGCCCTCCTCGACGACCTGGAAGGATCCGGACAACAACGTCGCCTTCCACAACAAGACCATCGTCATGACCCACAACTTCACGATCTCGATCGCGGCGAAGTGGTTCGAGGACTCGCAGAACCAGGCCCTGACCCAGGAGCAGCGCGACGCCGGCAAGAAGGCCTATGAGCAGGACATCATCACGGCGTCCTTCCCGAAGGCTCCGGACGGCTCGACCATCCGCTACCGCTCCGACGTCAAGACCGGGCTGATCTTCACCGCGGCCAAGAACAAGGCGGAGGCCAAGCAGTTCATCAGCTTCCTGCTCCAGGAAGAGAACGTCCGTCCCTATATCGAGGGCGCACTCGGCCGCTGGTTCCCGGTGACGAAGGAAAGCCAGGAAAGCCCGTTCTGGCAGGCTGACAAGCACCGCAAGGCCGTCTACACGCAGTTCAAGGGCGGCACCGCAGCGTTCGACTTCACCAAGAACTGGAAGTTCACGATTCTGAACAACGAGAACGTCTGGGCCAAGGCGATGAACCGCGTCGTCAGCGAGAAGGTCCCCGTCGACAAGGCCGTCGACGAACTGATCGCACGCATCAAGCAGGTCGCGGGTTAATATCTACCCTCCCTCTTCCCGTTCTTACGGGGAGAGGGTCGGGGCAAGGGGCTCTATCCGCGAGTTGTGCGCGCGGTGAGTCCTGTACCCCCTCACCCGGATTGCGTCGGACGATGCTTGCATCGCCGGTGGCAATCCGACCTCTCCCCGCAAGCGGGGAGAGTTTCAGATTTGAGAAGAGTCCGAAAGAATGGCGATCACGCTCTCTGGCGATCAGGCACTCCCCGGCCCGCCCCTGTCGTCGCGGCTGACCCCGGCGCAGGTCTGGGGCATCATTCTGCTCGCGCCCTATCTGCTGGTTTTCCTGGCCTTCGTCGTCTATCCCGTCTGCTACGGGCTGTGGCTGGCGCGGGACCCTGCGAACTATGTCGCGCTGTACAACGATCCGATCTTTGCGCGCGCCGCGATCAACACGCTGATCTTCCTGGTCATCGGCATCAACGTCAAAATGCTGATCGCGCTGTTCCTGTCCGGCTTCTTCGCGCAGCAGCGCACCTGGATCAAATGGCTATCGGTGATCTTCATCCTGCCCTGGGCGGTGCCCTCGATCCCGACGATCCTGTCGGTGCGCTTCATGCTCAATCCCGAATGGGGCGTGATCAACCACCTCATCTTCTCCTTCACCGGCGATGACGGCCCGAACTGGCTGAACGACCCGACCGTGGCGCTGACCATGGCGATCGGTGTGCATATCTGGAAATCGCTGCCGTTCTGGACGCTGATCCTGATCACCGGACGCCTTGCGATTTCGCACGACCTGTTCGAGGCCGCCGAGGTGGACGGAGCGAGTTGGTGGCAGAAATTCCGCTACATCACCTGGCCGTCGATGCAGACGCTCTACGTGACCTGCACGCTGCTCTCGATGATCTGGACGCTGGGCGATTTCAACAGCGTCTACCTGCTCACCGGCGGTGGCCCGGCCGACCTCACGCACGTGCTGGCGACGCTCGGTATCCGCTATCTCCGGCTCGACCAGCTCTCGCTCGCGATGGCCTCCATCGTCTGCGCGATGCCGTTCGTCCTGCCGCTCGTGTATTTCATGATGAAACGGTTGTCGCGATGAAGCTTCCCTCTCTCCGTGACGTCGCGACGGAAGCGCGGCTGCTCCTGATCGGCATTCCCGTCTTCCTGTGGACGATGATCCCGATCTACCACATGTTCCTGTTCGCGATCTCGCCGAAGGAGGACGCGTTCTCGGGCAAGCTTTGGCCGGACCATCCGACGCTGCACAACTTCGAGATCGTGTTCAAGCAGCAGCACTACTTCCTGCGCGATTTCTACGTCCAGTTCTGGAATTCGACGCTGATCGCGGCCGCCGTCGGCGTGCTGACGCTGTTCATCGCCACCGCCGCGGCGTTCTCGATCTCGCGGCTGAGGGTGCCGGGCGGGCGCATGGTGCTGAACCTCGCGCTCTTCACCTATTTCATCCCCGCGGCGTTCCTCGCGGTGCCGATGTATCGCACCATGGGCAATTACGGCCTGCTCAACAATCACTGGTCGCTGATCCTGGCCATGGTGACGATCGCCTCGCCTTACGCGATCTGGGTGCTCAAGCAGGCCTCCGACAAGCTGCCGGTCGAGCTGGATGAAGCCGCGGTCATGGACGGCGCCACAACGATGCAGATCTTCCGCCTGGTCTATCTGCCGCTGATGATGCCCTCGCTGGTCGCGATCGGCACCTATGCGGTGCTGCTGGCCTGGAACGAATATCTCTACGCGTTCCTGCTGCTCTCGAACGACCGTGAGATCACCCTCCCCGTCGCGCTCGGCAACTTCCTCGCCGCCGACGACTCGCCGTGGGAGCTGCTCATGACCACCGGCTTCATCTACGCGCTGCCGCCGGCCGCGGTCTATTACGCCTTCCGCCGCTACATGGTGGGTGGGCTCACGGCAGGTGCGGTGAAGTCCTAGGCATCTACGGCGCGCTTCCTGCGACAGGAGAGCAGAAGCGCGATCTGGCGCCAGCGATTTCAAGGCCATTATCGGCGGCACGACCGACTTTCAGACGACGCTGTCGCGGGGCAGGATCTATGTTTTGCGGGCGGGCGCGGCAAGAGGGGTGTTGGGTGCCATGAGAGCGATGGCCGCTCACAGCGGCGCGGCGCTCTCGCCCTGCGAGCTCGACAGCTTCGAGGCCAGCGAGGCGATGACGATGACGACCGCGATCAGGGCGATCACCAGCGTGCAGATCGCGTTGATCTCGGGCTTCACGCCCAGTCGCACCTCCGAATAGATCCGGATCGGCAAGGTGGCCGAGCCGGGGCCGGTGGTGAAGCTCGCGATCACGAGATCGTCCAGCGACAGCGTAAAGGCCAGCATCCAGCCGGCAACGATGGCGGGCGCGATCAGCGGCAGCGTCACGGCCACAAAGGCCCGGACGGGGTCGCAGCCGAGGTCCATCGCCGCCTCCTCCAGCGAACGATCGAGCGAGCCGAGACGGGACTGCACGACGACCGCGACAAAGCACATCGTCAGCGTGGTGTGGGCGATCGTCACCGTCCAGAAGCCGCGCTCGGCGTTCAGCGCCACGAACAGCAGCAGGAGCGACAATCCGGTGATCACCTCCGGCATCACCAGCGGCGCATAGAGCATGCCGGAGAACAGCGTGCGGCCGCGAAACCGCTCGCCCCGCGACAGCGCCACGGCTGCGAGCGTGCCGAGCAGCGTGGCGATGGTCGCGGATGCAACCGCGACCCGCAGGCTCATCCAGGCCGCCTCGATCATGGCGCGGTCATTGAAGAACTCGCGATACCAGCGCAGCGACCAGCCGCCCCACACCGTCACCAGGCGCGAGGCGTTGAAGGAATAGAGCACGAGGATCAGGATCGGCAGGTAAAGGAACGCCAGCCCCAGCGCCAGCGAGGCGATGTTGAAGCGGGACAGGCGGGTGACCTTGCGCATCATCTCACCGCCTCTGTTCGAGTTGCCGCTTCTGCAGGCGCTCATAAAGCAATAGCGGCACCAGCAGAACGACGAGCAGCACGATGGCTGCCGCGGAAGCGACCGGCCAGTCCTTGTTGGTGAAGAATTCGAGCCACAGGGTCTGACCGATCATCAGCGAATTGGAGCCGGCCAGGAGATCCGGAATGACGAATTCGCCGACGATGGGGATGAAGCACAAGAGCACGCCGGCACCGACGCCGGGCAGCGACAGCGGAAAGGTGACGAGCCAGAACACCTGCCAGGGCGGCGCGCCGAGATCGGAGGCCGCCTCCTCCAGCGCCGGCTCCATCTTGGCGAGCGTGGCGTAGAGCGGCAGGATCATGAACGGCAGATAGGAATAGACGATGCCGATATACATCGCGGTGTCGGTGGAGAGCCACACCACTGGCTGGCTGACCAGATGCAGCGCCAGCAGGATCTGGTTGAGCAGGCCGTCGTGCTGGAGAATGTTGATCCAGGCATAGATGCGGATCAGGAACGAGGTCCAGAACGGCACGATCACCAGCACCATCGCCACCGCCTGCCAGCGTGTTGGCAATCGCGCCATGCCATAGGCGATGGGATAGCCGACCAGGAGCAGCAGGGCGGTGGCCGTGATGGCGACCGTCAGGCTGCGCACATAGGCAAACACGTAGATGTCGTCGGAGCCGAGCAGTTTGAAATTGTCGACCGACAACGAAGCGAATGCCGCCTTCAACGCCTCCCATCCCGCCGTCGGGTCGAACACGGGCTCGTAGGGCGGCTGCGCGATCGCGGTCTGCGACAGGCTGATCTTGAGCACGAAGGCAAACGGCACCAGGAAGAACAGCGCCATCCAGACATAGGGTGCGATCGCGGCAAAGCGCGCCGGCCGCGCGAAGATGCGACGGGAGCTCATGACGGCAGCACCACGCAATCGTCGGGCGTGAACCAGGCGACGACACGCTGGTTCATGCTGTAGGCGTCGGCGTCGATGCGTGCGCTGTTGGCGAGTGACGCCTGCAGCAGCCCACCGGTATCGAGCTTCACCTTGTAGGTGGTGGTGCCACCGAGATAGCAGATGTCGGCGATGACGCCGTCGAGGGCGTTGATCGCGCTTTCACGACCGGCCTCGCTGACCGGCGCGCGTCGCGACAGCTTGACCTTCTCGGGGCGGATCGCGACCGAAAATCTTCCCGCGCCGACCGGCTCCCGCGGCTCGGCCACCACCAGCGCGCCCGCGTCACGCGTGCCAATGACCAGACGATGACCGTCGCGCAATTTGGACTCGCCGTCGAACAGATTGATGTCGCCGACGAACTCCGCGATCCAGCGCGAGCGCGGCGCCTCGTAGAGCTCGCGGGGGCTCGCGACCTGGGCAAGCTTGCCTGCTTTCATCACCCCGATCCGGCTCGCCATCGTCATCGCCTCCTCCTGGTCGTGGGTGACGATGATGAAGGTCATGCCGAGCCGCCGCTGCAGTTCCATCAGCTCGCTTTGCGTGCTCTCGCGCAGCTTCTTGTCGAGCGCTGCGAGCGGCTCGTCGAGCAGCAGCAGTTGTGGCCGGCGCGCCAGGGCGCGGGCGAGCGCGACGCGCTGGCGCTGGCCGCCGGAGAGCTGGTCCGGCTTGCGCTTCTCCAGCCCTTCGAGCTTCACCAGCCCGACCATCTCCGCTACGCGCGTGGCGGTCTCGGCGCGCGCCATGCCGGCGCGCTTCAGGCCGAAGGCGATGTTGTCGCGCACCGACAGATGCGGAAACAGCGCGTAGTTCTGGAACATCATGTTGATCGGCCGCTCATGCGGCAGCGCCTGCGCAATATCCCTGCCACCCAGCAAAATGCGCCCCTCGTCCGGCGCCTCGAAGCCGGCGAGCATGCGCAAGAGCGTGGTCTTGCCGCAACCGCTGGGGCCCAGCAGCGCGAAGAACTCGCCGGCCTTGATATCGAGCGACACGCCGTCCACGGCCCGGAACGTGCCAAAGGTCTTGGCGACGCCCTCGATGCGTAGCAGCGGCTGGCCCGCGGCGGGATATGCATCTCCGGCGGCTGCATCCGCCGCCAAATTCGTTCCGGGCAACTCTTCCGCCATGATCCCTGCCAACCCCGATTCCGCCGCACGCTAGCGGCCGATTGGCCTTTGCTCAACCGCTACGGGGACGATCGTTCGCATCAAACCGCCATGAACGCAGCCAGCGCGTCACGGTCGGCCGTCGACATGGTCAGACCGAGCTTGGAGCGGCGCCACAGGACATCGTCCGGAAAGCGCGCCCATTCGTGGGTCAGGAGATAGCGCACCTCCGCGCCGGTCAGTTCGGGACCGAAGGCGGGGCCGAGTTCCTCGCGGCTCTTGGCCTCGCCGAGCACGGCGGACAATCGAGAACCATAGGCCGCAACCAGGCGCTGGGCCTCTGGCTCCGAAAGGAAGCGCCAGCGATCGCGCGCGAGGTCGACCTCGGTGTCGAAACGATCCCAGGCGAAATCGCCACCGGGCAGCGCAGCGCCGGCGGTCCAGGGCGGCGACATCGGATAGAACGGGGTCAGCTTCGTCACCGCCCGCTCCGCGCGCAGGCGCGAGGTGGTGACATCGCCGCCGAACATCGTCAGCAGCGGCGCCTTGCGCCGGCGCGCGTGGAACAGCGTCGCGCCCTCGCGCCCGCGCGCGGACGCCAGCGCCAAATTGACGCCCGAGACGGTCCGGACCACGTCGGTCGGGGCAACGCGTTCGCGGAAATAGCGGCTCGCGGCCTCGCAGAGATAGCTGACATCGGCGCCCGGCATCGCGACGATGGCGGGGTCACCGGTGAAAGCGTGCGTGACCGTGCCGATCAGCGTGAAGTCGCGCTCGAAGGGCCGGGCGAAGATCAGCCGCCCGTCATTGTTCTGGAAGACATAGACGTTTTCAGAATCGAACAGGCGCGGCACGACGATCTGGCTCATCTGCATGGCCGCCATCGCCGGTTGCGGCTGACGCAGCACGGTGTCCGCGACCACCGCGGTCCAGGCGCCGGTGGCGTTGGCGAGCGCCCGCGCGGTGACGATACGGCGATAGCCACGATCGATCACCGCGAGCCGCCAGGTGTCGGTTCGATCGGCACGGACGCAGCGCGCCCCGGTCCGGATCGCCGCGCCACGTTCGGCGGCATCAAGCGCCGTGAGTACCACCAGGCGGGAATCGTCGACGACGCAGTCCCAATATTCGAACGCCGTGCCGAACGGACGTCTCAGCGCGTTCCCGACCGGATGATGGGTGATGTCGAGAGTCGCTGACGGCGGCAGACCGCCCCGGTTGGTGAGGCCGTCATAGACGTAGAGACCGGCGCGCAACAGCCACGGCGGACGCTCGTCGGAATGCGCAGGAATCACGAAGCGCATCGGCCGGACCAGGTGCGGCGCGATCCGGAGCCAGATCCGGCGCTCTGCGAGCGCCCGGCGCACCCGCCAGAAGCCGCGGCGCTCCAGCACCGACAGGTCGCCATGGATCAGCCGCGGCGTCGCCGACGACGCAGCGCCGGCGAGATCGCCCTGTTCGAACAGAATCACGCGCAGACCGCGCCCGGCCGCATCGCGCGCCAGGCTGACACCGTTCAGGCCGCCGCCGATGATCGCAAGATCGTAGTCCGCCATGAAACCGTCGAGAGCGAGCGAAAAACCGCTTAACCCTCACTAGAGCCATTTCCGTTCCGATGAAATCGGAACGGGGCTCTGGATTCCTATTTTGATGCGCTTTCTTGACGCGAACCGGTCTCCACTTCGCTGGAAAACGCTCTAGCCGGCCTTGAGCGCAAGCTCCATGGTCTCGGCGCGGCCGACGAGATCGCCGTATTTGCCGATCGGCAGGGGCTTGCCGAGCAGATAGCCCTGCACGCCGTCGCAGCCCTCCTTGGCGAGGAAGGCAAGCTGTTCGAGCGTCTCGACGCCCTCGGCGATGATCGACATTTCGAGACCGTGGCCGAGATCGATCACGGCGCGGACGATCGCTGCCGATTGCGGGTTGCGGCCGAGATTGATGATGAAGGCGCGGTCGATCTTGATCTTGTCGAACGGGAACGCCTGGAGATAGCTCAGCGAGGAATAGCCGCTGCCGAAATCGTCCATCGAGATGCGAACCCCGAGCGCCTTGAGGCGACGCAGCAGCGCCAGGCCGCGATCAAAATCCTCGATCAGCACGCCCTCGGTGATCTCGAGCTCGAGCCGGCCGGGGGCAAGGCCGGTCTCGATCAGGATGGAATGGACGAGGCCAACCACATCGCCGTGCATGAACTGCGCCGGCGACAAATTGACCGCGACCTGGAGCGGCTTCGGCCAGGACGCCGCCTCGCGGCAGGCCTCGCGCAGGATCCACTCGCCCATCTCGACGATCAGGCCGCTCTCCTCGGCGATCGGGATGAATTCGGCCGGCGAGACCTGGCCGCGCACCGGATGCTGCCAGCGCGCCAATGCCTCGAAGCCGATGATGTCGCTCTCGGCGACGCTGTGGCCCGCGGCACCTTGCGGCTGGAACGCGAGCGAAAGCTCGCCGTTCTTGATCGCCATCGAGAGGTCCTGGTGCAGCACGCGGCGATCGCGGATCTGCTGGTCCATCTCCGGCTGGTAGAGGCTGATCGTGCCGCGCGACTTCTGCTTGGCACGGAACAGTGCCGCGCCGGCATTGGCCAGCAGCGAGGCGCCATCCGCGCCATTATGCGGAAAGATCGACATGCCGGTGGTGATACCGGCACGGACCGGCCGCCCATCGATCTGGAACTCCTGCGCGACGGCATCGCCGATCTGCCGCGCGAGCGCGAGGCCCGCTTCCGGCTGCTTGCCGTCGATGATCAGGCCGAACTCGTCGCCGGACAGGCGCGCCACCACGCCGCCCCGCGCGGAGTCCTGGAGCCGCTGGGCCACCTCGACCAGGAGCTTGTCGCCGAGCGCATGGCCGAAGACGTCGTTGACCTCCTTGAGCCCGTCGAGGTCGACGCAGAGCACGGCGAACTCCTCGCCGGTGCCTTCGCAGGCCTCGATCATCTGGGTCAGCGCCTGCAGGAAGGCGGCGCGGTTCGGCAGATCGGTGAGACCGTCGTGATAGGCCATGTGCGCCATGCGCGACTCGGTCTGCCGGCGGTCGGTGACGTCTTCATGGGTCTTGATCAGGTATTGCGGCTCGCCGCCGTCGCTGAGCACGGTGGCGCGGCGGGTCAGGAACAGCCGTAGGCCGTCCTTGGTGGAGATCGGGTGTTCCTCGGTGATCATCCCGCGCTTCTTGATCGCCGCCTCGTCGCGGGCGATGATCAGCTTGGCTTCCTTTGGATTGAAGATGTCGGACGCGGTCAGGCCCGTGGCTTCCTCGCGACGCCGGTTGAGGATCGTCTCGGCGCTGCGGTTGGCGAGTAGGTAACGACCGTCCTCGACCTGCTCCACGATCAGCGCGACCGGGATGTTGTCGACGACGAGCTCGAGGAATTTCTTGGTGCTTTCCAGCTCCTGCGACAGCGAGCGGCGGTCGGTGATGTCATCGAACACCAGCAGCAGGAATTCCGGCTTGTTGCTCTCGCTGCGGACGACGATCCGGATCGAAGCCACCATGCGCCGCTCGCCGCCGCGGTCGACCTCGAACTCATTGCGGAACTGACCATCCGGCGCCTCCAGCGCCGCCCGGTCGGCCGCCTCGATGCTCGCTGCCGAGCCCGGCGCAAACAGCTCCCGCGCATTCCTGCCGACGGCGTAGTCCCGCGACAGTCCCCAGAACCGCTCGCAGGCGCTGTTCGCGAAGATATAGCAACCATCGTCGATGTTCTTCGCAGCCACGCAGGCCGGCACATGGTCCAGCACCGATTCCAGGAACTGCTTGGTGGAGGCGAGCTGCCGCGACAGCTTGCGCTGGTCGCTGACGTCGAGATGAGTCGCCACCGATCCGCCGTTCGGCAGGATGAAATATTTCACCAGGATGGCCCGGCCGTCGGGCAACTCGGTGATCAGCCCGTTGGGGCTTGCCGCCTTCTCGTAGAATTCGTCGTCCGAGACGCCGAGGACGCCTCGCTTGCGCCTGAGCTCGAGGATGTCGTGGCCGTTCATGCCGGCCCACAGGTCCGAGCGGGTCAGGCCGTAAATGTCGAGATAGCGGTCGTTGCAGAAGATGATGCGCCGCTGCGCATCGGTCATCACCACGCCCTGGTTGAGATTGTTCATGGCGGAGGAGACGAAAGCGTTGCGCCGCAATTGCAACCGCCTCGTCCGGCGCAGCGCCGAATGGACCCACAGCGCGACAGCCGCCAGGAACGCACAGACGACGATGCCCGCAATCAGCACTTCCCAGATCAGGTTGGGATCGAGTAGGCCGATGTAGCTCGCCGGGGCGAGGCCGTCCGAGAGCGCAAAGGCGCGCGCAGGCGCGACCGCGCTGGCCAGGCACACGACGGCCTGCACAGCAATCGGAAGCGTGCTGCCCTCGTGCCAGTTCTTCTCAGCCATCAGCCACCCGCGATTTCAATGTCGGATTGTCTGGCCTCGCGGGTTTGGATCGGGTAAACGCCTGTACGCGCAACAGAAAAATGCGACGCCAAATGAGCCAATTGCCCTGACATGATAAATGCCTCCTTAATGGAAAACGGCCCCTGGCCCGCGTTCTCAGGTCCAATTCCACCGGCGCTTCCAGCGGACGTCCTGCACAACCATGGATAAGGTCGACTGCATCGTCATCGGAGCCGGCGTGATCGGACTTGCGGCGGCCCGGAGGCTCGCGAAGGCCGGACGCGAGGTCATCGTGCTCGAGGAAGCCGAGGCAATCGGCACCATCACCTCTTCGCGCAACAGCGAGGTGATCCATGCCGGCATCTACTATCGCGCCGGGAGCTGGATGGCGCGGATGTGCGTCAGCGGCAAGCACGCGCTCTACCGCTACTGCGGCGAGCGGGGCATCCCGCACAAGAATTGCGGCAAGCTGATCGTCGCGACCAATGCGAAGGAAACCGAGAAGCTGCAATCGATCAAGGCGCATGCAGAGGCCAATGGCGTGCTCGACATGCAGCTGCTCACGGGTGAGGCCGCACGCGCGCTGGAGCCAGCGCTGGCCTGTGACGCCGCGCTGCTCTCGCCCTCGACCGGCATCATCGACAGCCACGCCTACATGCTCTCGCTGCGCGGCGAGGCCGAGGAAGCCGGCGCCGCTTTCGCGTTTCACACGCCACTGGTCCGCGCCAAGGCCGCGGCCGGCGTGATCGAGGTCGAGGCCGGCGGCGAGGCGCCGATGACGCTGCAATGCAGCCTCCTCGTCAACGCTGCGGGACTCTCGGCGACGACCGTCGCGCGCAACATCGAGGGTATGCCGCTGGATCGGATTCCGCCGGCCTATCTCGCCAAGGGAAATTACTTCAGCTGCAGCGCCAGGGCGCCGTTCTCGCGCCTGATCTATCCGGTGCCCGAGCCCGGCGGGTTAGGAGTGCATTTGACGCTGGATATGGCAGGGCAGGCGCGTTTCGGTCCCGATGTCGAGTGGATCGAGACGATCAACTACGAGGTCGACCCGTCACGCGCCGAGCGCTTCTATCCGGCGATCCGCAAGTACTGGCCGACGCTGCCCGACGGCGCGTTGATGCCGAGCTATTCAGGCATCCGCCCGAAGATCGTGCCGCCGGCGGTGGCCACACAGGATTTCCTGATGCAGGGGCCGCGCGATCACGGCGTCGCAGGCCTGATCAACCTGTTCGGCATCGAATCGCCGGGACTGACGTCGTCGCTCGCGATCGCCGATCACGTCGCCGAACTCGCAGAGATCTAGCCCACGCGCAACGATGCGCGCGCGTTGTCGTGCCTCGCAGCAGGGATGAGCGCAAAGGCTCCCATCCCTGCCTGAGAGGGTACGATCAACTCAACACTGTTACGGGGATTGCTAGTGGAGCGTATCGCCTTGCTTCAGACGCTCGATCTGGTCCTTGACCATCAACTTCCGGCGCTTCAACTCAACAATTTGCAGGTCGTCTGTTGAAAGGTGCACGAGAGCTTCGTGCAATTCGTTTTCGAGAAGTTTGTGTTTCCGCTCCAATTCAACCAGATGTGCCTGAATTGTCATTCGAAACCTCCTCGGTAGGGTTGAACCTCAGGATTCGATCCGGACGGCGAAGTCTACATCACCGATTCGTTCTGTCGATGGGTATCCGTCGTCGCAATGTCATTTTTGAAAATTCATATGTAATGAAGCGTGAGTACGGAACTCTGCGGGAAAAATCCATGATATCAATGCGCTCGCGCAGCGCCGCAGCGAACCGTTGAATATCTTGCGAGAGATCGGTGCGCGACAGCCCGAGATCGCTTGCGGTCACGCCGCGCAAGGACGATAATTTCCACAGGGCATCCACAGCCCAGATCCCACGCCTATCGGTTTTCGGCCACCGCAGACATGACCCATGAAGACGAGCGTGAGCTCGAAGCCGAGCTCACCCGGTTGCAGCAGGAACACCGAGATCTCGACGCCGCGATCGATGCATTGCATCAATCGCCTGCCCCCGACCTATTGCGGTTACAGCGGCTGAAGAAGCGCAAGCTGTTGCTGCGCGACCGCATCGCGTTCATCGAAGACCAGATCACGCCCGACATCATCGCCTGATCGCGTCCCGCGCGACGGTGACGCCGTGCCTGAATCCGCTTGACTCGAAAAGAACAAAATAGGAACATCCCTGCGCCCGACACCCCCAGGAAACGCTCAAGGGAAATGCCCAAGGGAAACCCAAAGGGAAAACCCCAAGAAAGTTCCCAAGGATAACTCACGAGGAACAACGCAGATGCCGGCACCCGCGCTTTTGGACAACAGCCATTATGAACAGGCCTGCGATCAGGCGATCGCGATGTGCGACGGCAATCTGCGCAGCACCATCAAGGCGCTGATCATGGCCAACGAGTATCTGGAGGCAGAACTGGAAGAATTGCAGGCGGCGATCTCCGCCGGCTGCATTGCCGAGACCACACGCAGCAAGGTGCGGAGCAAGAGCAGCGCCGCTTGACTTTCAACATTGGAGCAACGCCATGTCGGATGTGACCTATTACGTTGCAATGCCCTTTTTGATCGATGCCGACGGATCTCCCGTCGCAGGCGCGGCGGAGGAGTGTCAGTCCTCATCGGCAGCACTGCGGCGCGCTGAGATCCTCGCGCGCGTTGCCGGCCATATCGGCGCGGTCGCCTTCAGCCGCAGCGGCGATCCCATGACCGGCGAATTCGGCGACGCGACGCTGCTGCGCAAATTCGGCAACGTGCCGGAAGATCTCGCCACGCTCTAGCATCAGCTGCTGATGAGCCTGATCCGCGGCTCATGCCGGCGATGCGCCTTGCGCACATACATCGCCGCATCGGCCTCCTCCAGGGCGCGGCCCGCATCGGAATGCGGACCGAGCAATGCGACGCCGGCAGAGGCGCCCGCCGTCACGTGCTGCCCGCGGAAGTCGAAGGACAATTCGTCGATCGCCTGCTCGAGGGTCGCGGCCTTCGCCTTGGCATCGGTCTCGTTGAGATTCCACAACAGCAGCGCGAACTCGTCGCCACCAAGCCTGCCGACCACGTCGGAGGCACGGATCTGCCGCGTCAGCGTCGCGACGATCGTCTTGAGCACCTCGTCGCCGGCGGCGTGGCCGTAGGAATCGTTGATCGGCTTCAGCCGGTCGACATCGAGCACGATCAGCGCGCCGCTGGCGCGATACCGCTTCATGTAGGCGATGGCGCGCGTGAGCTCGCGCTCGAAGCCGCGCCGGTTCGGAATCTCGAGCAGGAAGTCGGTGTCGGCGGCTGCCTCGAGTTCCGAGATCCGCAGCAGGGCCGTCTTGAGCTTGGCCTTGAGGTCGCGAATGGTCGCCTTGCTGTTGCCGGCAACCGGCACTGTACGCGAGGCCAACCTGGCCGGGCGATTCGAGACGGCTTTGGATCGACCGGCGCTGGTTTTCCGGCCCTTTTTGGCCTTCGCAGCGCTCGCCCTTTTTGGTTTCTTCATGGGCATCCTGCTCAATGAAGGCTTGCGGGGATTCACCAAGACAGGATAGTGCATTCCCTTCTCCTTGCCACCGCCTTGCGAGCCGCCGGCCGGAACCGTTAATCTGGCCTATGTTTCTGCTTTCCCGAGCACAATTGACGTCATGACCGCGCCGATCGCCATTATCATGGGAAGCCAGTCGGATTGGGACACGATGCGGCATGCCGCCGAGACGCTCGACGCGCTCGGCGTCGCCGCCGAGACCCGCATCGTTTCGGCCCACCGTACTCCCGACCGGCTGTTTGCCTTCGCCAAGGGCGCCAAGGCGGCGGGCTACAAGGTCATCATCGCCGGCGCCGGCGGCGCTGCGCATCTGCCGGGCATGGCCGCGGCACTGACGGAGCTCCCGGTCTTCGGCGTTCCCGTCGAATCGAAGACACTCAAGGGCATCGATTCGCTTTATTCCATCGTGCAGATGCCCGCGGGCGTCCCGGTCGGCACCCTCGCCATCGGCAAGGCCGGCGCGATCAACGCGGCGCTGCTTGCGGCCGCCGTGCTGGCATTGTCCGACCCGGCCCTGTCCGGCCGCCTCGCCGCATGGCGCAAGGCGCAGACCGACGCGGTTGCCGAGCGTCCGGAGGACAAGGCGTGACTGACGCAAAGCAGGTGAAGCTGAAGCCCGGCGACACCATCGGAATCCTCGGCGGCGGACAATTGGGGCGGATGCTGGCGATGGCTGCGGCGCGGCTCGGCCTGCGCTGCCAGGTGTTCTCGCCCGATCCGGATTCGCCGGCCTTCGACGTCGTGCTCAACGCGACCTGCGCCGAATATGCCGACGTCGAAGCGCTGGAGCTGTTCGCCCACGACGTCGACGTCATCACCTATGAATTCGAGAACGTGCCGGCGGCCGCCGCGATGGTGCTGGATGCGCGCCGCCCGGTGCTGCCCAATCGCAAGATCCTCGAGACCACCCAGGACCGGCTCGCCGAGAAGGATTTCGTGACGAAGCTCGGCATCGGCACTGCGGCCTATGCCGACGTCACCTCCGTCACCTCGCTGCGCGAGGCGATCCTGAGGATTGGCCTGCCGGCGGTGCTGAAGACCCGCCGCTTCGGCTATGACGGCAAGGGCCAGGTCATCATCCGCGACGGCGACGACATCGCCAAGGTGTGGACCAGCCTTGCCACCAAATCGGCGATCCTGGAGGCCTTCATCCCGTACGAGCGCGAGATCTCGGTGATCGCGGCGCGCTCGGCCACAGGTGAGGTCGAGTGTTTCGACGTGACCGAGAACGAGCACCGCGACCACATCCTGAAAGTGTCGCGCGCGCCGGCGCCGATCCCGGACGCGCTCGCGGACGAGGCGCGCAACGTCGCGAGCAAGATCGCGACGGCGCTCGACTATGTCGGCGTGCTGGCGGTGGAGATGTTCGTGCTCGCCAACGGCACCGGCTCGAAGGTGCTGGTGAACGAGATCGCCCCGCGCGTGCACAATTCCGGGCACTGGACGCTGGACGGCGCCTCCGTCTCGCAGTTCGAGCAGCACATCCGCGCCATCGCCGGCTGGCCGCTCGGCAAGCCGGTGCGCCATGGCGAGATCGTCACCATGACCAATCTGATCGGCGACGAGATCAACGACTACGACAAATGGCTGACGGTCCCGGGCGCGACGGTGCACATCTACGGCAAGGGCACACCGCGCCCCGGCCGCAAGATGGGCCACGTCACCGAAGTCCGGCCCGCCAAGGAGAAGTGAGCGGGACGGCAGCAGAGGCTGCAATCCCGCTTGGCGATCACGCCGTCTTCACGCCCGCGACCACGCCCGCGGGCTCCTCGCTGAGCCAGCGATAGACCACCCCGCCGAGCGCACCGCCGATCAGCGGCGCAACCCAGAACAGCCAGAGCTGTGCCAACGCCCAGCCGCCGACGAACAGCGCGGGGCCCGTGCTGCGTGCCGGATTCACCGACGTGTTGGTGACGGGAATGCTGACGAGATGGATCATCACCAGCGCGAGCCCGATCGCGAGCGGCGCGAAGCCCGCAGGGGCGCGGCCGTGGGTGGCGCCCATGATGACGAACAGGAACATCATCGTCATCACCACCTCGGTGATGAAGCACACCACCATGCCGTATTGGCCGGGCGAATGTGCGCCAAAGCCGTTCGACGCAAAGCCCTTGGTGACGTCGAAGCCCGGGGCGCCGCTGGCGATCACATAGAGCAGTGCGGCCGCAACGATCGCGCCGACGACCTGCGCGACGATATAGGGCAGGATCTGTCCGGTCGGAAAACGGCCGCCGGCTGCAAGACCGACCGTGACCGCCGGATTGAGATGGCAGCCCGAGATGTGGCCGATGGCATAGGCCATGGTGACCACGCTGAGACCGAACGCCAGGGACACTCCGACCAGACCGATTCCGACCTGGGGGAAGCCGGCCGCGATCACTGCGCTGCCACAACCTGCGAATGTGAGCCAGAAGGTGCCGATAGCTTCGGCAGCATATTTTTTCATATCCATTGTCGTCCCCTGATTTCAAAGATTCCGGAACAAAGCTCCGGTCGCGGCCCACCAAGGGCGCCAAACCGCCAAATCAGGGTCGCGCAGGGCCATTTTCGCCTCATTTAATGGCTGAACTTGGCCCGAAACACCTCTTGGCAGGTGGACATCTCAGGTTTTGTCTGATACATCCGCGCGCTCAAGGTTAAGGGCGCCGGGCTTTTTGCCATTCCCTTTGACTTACCAGAATTCAAATCGATCCACTGAAGAGGATGCCGCGTGCAGGTTCTCGTTCGCGATAACAATGTTGATCAAGCCCTCAAGGCGCTGAAGAAGAAGATGCAGCGCGAGGGGATTTTCCGCGAGATGAAGCTCCGCGGTCACTACGAAAAGCCCTCCGAGAAGAAGGCCCGTGAAAAGGCCGAGGCCGTGCGCCGCGCGCGCAAGCTGGCCCGCAAGAAGCTGCAGCGCGAAGGCCTGCTGCCGATGAAGCCGAAGCCGGTGTTCGGCGCCGGCCCCGGTGGCGAGCGTGGCGGTCGTGGCGGCCCGGGTGCAGGTCCGCGCGGACCGCGCTGATCTTTCCGGATTTACCAGACTCCAGTTTTCGATGACGCGGGCCCAGAGCCCGCGTTATTATTTTATAGCGGTGCCTTTCTGGGATGGGGCACTCCGATGCGGCACTAAAGCGCGATGAGGTTGATCATCGCGCTTTAGATTGTTGTTTGAGCATGATCTTTTCGGAAAACCGCGACACACTTTTCCGATCATGCTCTAGCGCGAGCGAACCGTAGATGGCCTCCCCTCTCCCCGAGCGCCGCTTGGCGCGACGACGCCTGATCTTGCGCCAGCCGCTCGCGCTGACTTTGATGGGAATTGCGCTGTGCGGCTGCTCCTTCGACCTGGGATCCTTGATGCCGGAGAAGGAGAAGCCGCAGGAGGCTCCGAAGGCGGCGGCGACTGCCGAGAGCGCGGTGAGCGCCGGCAACGTCACCGAAGCCCAGGCCCATACCGCAAAGGCCCAGTCCCTCGCCAGGTCAGGCGAGACCGCGGCGGCGCTCGACGAGTTCAACCGCGCCGTCGGGCTCGATCCCTACAATGCGCAGGCGCTCTATGGCCGCGCGCTGATCTACCAGGGCAACAGCCAGCACGATTTCGCCATCGCCGATTTCAGCGCGGCAAGCGGGCTCAACCCGCAGAAGGCCGAGCCGCTGCTCGGCCGCGCCACCAGCTATCTGGCGCTCGGCAAGGTCAAGGAAGCCGCGGCCGACCTGGATGAAGCCTCCGAGGCCGATCCGCACAATCCCCAGGTCTGGACCGCGCGCGGACAGGCCTATGAGCGGCTCGGCGACAGGGCCAAGGCGGCGGCGTCCTACAACAAGGCGGTTGCCCTGCGTCCACGCGACGATGCCGCCCGCAGCGGCCTCGCCCGCGTCGGCGGCTGACAGCGGGGTGGCTTAATCGGGGGTAGCGCTCTTCGGCAGGACGGAGTGGAACATCGACTTCATGCCCGACAGCATCTCGTCCGCGACGTTGGTCTTCTTCGGCCGGGGCATGGCCCCATCGGCATCGGCACGGAGGTCGAGCGGCGGCGCAATCACCGGCACGGGAATGTCAGCCGGCGGCGTGATCCGGTTCGGGTCGTCACTGCCGACCGAGGCCGTGTAGGACGGCGGCGAACCGGCATTGCCATACGCCTCGGTTGAGGGCGTGGACACCGTGATCGGCGGCGGCAGCGGACGGACCACGGACGGCTCCGTCGTGACGACACGCGGGGCCTCGGGGACGCGGGTGGCTTCGCGCACCGCGGGCTCGGGGCTCCGCTCGACCGGCCTGGTCTCGGCGGCTTTGGCTTCGGCAGCCTTTTCGGCAGCCTTGCCCTCAGGCGACTTGCGAAGACGCTCGATGGCGGCACGCGCCAGATCGTTGGCGTCGGGGGTCGCAGCCGGGGATGCAGCGGCCGGCGCAGAACTGGCCTCCACCACCGGGGCGGTGGCTGTCGGGGTCGACTTCGCGGCCGCCTTCTCGCGCGACGGGCGGCCGTGCGGGGCGGTCTCAGTGGGAGCTGTGTCCGCAGCCTTGGTCTCGGGCTTGTCGGCAGGCTTATCGGCCGCGGTCTTGTCCGTCACGCTCTTATCGGAGACGCTCTTCTCGGAGACCCCCTTGGCCTTGACGCCGGGCCCGGGAAGTTTGGCGGTGTCCGTCGGCTTGGCGTCCCTGCCGGCCTCGGCAGGCGCAACGACGGCCGCGGGGGTATCCGCCGCCGGCTTGGCATTGATGTAGTGGTTAACGATGTAGGCCCCGATGATCGTCGCGAGCACCGAGGGGAAAATATCCATCGAGATTTTAGCGAGGTATTTCAGCATTTCTCGGCCACTCCCCGCGCGACCAGATGCGGGAACTTTGGGGCATTGTAAGGGATCAACTGCGACGGATCGATGGCAAAGGTAACCCTACGCCTTCAGCTCGATCTCAAGGAACACGATCTCAGTTGAGGTTTCGTTAAGTACGTCGTGCTGAACGCCGGCCTTTCGGAAGTAGGATTTTCCGGCCGCAAGCTGCGCCTTGGAGCGCTCGCCGCCAGGTGCCACGATGGTCATTTCGCCGGCGACGACGGGAACGATCACGTAGTCCATCCCATGGGTGTGGTGCCCGGTCGCGCTGCCGGGGGCGAGCCGCCATTCGGTTACCCGGACCTCTTCGTTGTCGATCTGGACGTCGGACTGGGCGGCAAGCATCGGAAACCTTTCCTGGGACGGAGCGCTTCAGGGCACGAAAACCATGAACACGTAGACGGCAAATACCACCATATGGACCAGGCCGAACAGGACATTGGTCCTGCCCGTACCGAAGGTCAGCATGCTCAGGAAGAAGGTCAGCAGCAGAAGCACGCTGCCCTGCGCGCTGAGGCCAAGCTCGAGCTCCTTGTCGAGCGCGTAGGTGGCCACACCGACGGCGGGGATGGTCAGGCCGATGGTCGCCAGCGACGAGCCGAGCGCGAGATTGATGCTCTTCTGGAGATCGTTCTTGCGGGCCGCCGCGATGGCCGCGACGCCCTCGGGCATCAGGATCAGCAGCGCGACCAGAAGGCCGGCGAAGGCCGGCGGCGCGCCGATCCTGGCGCCGACGGCATCGACCACCAGCGAGAATTTCTTGGCCAGCAGCACGACCGCCAGCAGCGAGATCAGGAGCAGCGCCACGGTGAGCGCGAGCGCTCGGACCGACAGGTGCACCGCCCCGCCCTCACCCTCCGCCCGTTCATGAACGAAGTAATCCTTGTGCAGGACGGTCTGGGTGTAGAGGAACACCGCATAGAGCGCGAGCGTGACGACGTCGACGAAGCCGAGCTGAACGGACGAATAGACCGGTCCCGGCGTGGTGGTCGTGTAGTTCGGCATGATCAGCGTGATGGTCGCGAGCGCGAACAGGACGCTGAGATAGACGTTGGCGCCGGAGAGCTGAAAGCCCTGCTCGCGATAGCGCAGGCCGCCGATGAAGATGCAGAGCCCGACGAGGCCGTTGCAGACGATCATGACCACGGCGAACACGGTGTCGCGTGCCAGTTCCGGCGCCGGCTTTTCGCCCAGCATGATCGTGGTGATCAGCGCCACCTCGATGATGGTCACCGAGAGCGTCAGCACCAGCGTGCCATAGGGCTCACCGACCCTTTCGGCGATCACCTCGGCATGATGAACGGCGGCGAACACCGTGCCGAACAGGATGACCAGAAGGACGATGGCGAAGACGAGGCCGGCCAGCGACAGCGTGAAGACGTAGCCCGTCACGCTGACGGCAACGAACAACAGCACGGCCAGCGCCGGAAAGATCCAGGCCGACCGGGGCATCGGACTATGCGCGCTCATCCACTGGCTCCAGTTGTGCAACCGAGCAGTAGCAAATCGGCCATCAGATTCAATGCCAGTGCAGGATCGGCGCGATCGGCAGGAGGGTCAGCAGCAGGAATAGCGGGATCAGCACGGCGCCGGCGCGCAGGAGATAGCCGAAGAAGCTCGGCATCTCGATGCCGTTCTCGCTGGCGATGCTGCTGACCATGAAGTTCGGCGCATTGCCGATATAGGTGAGCGCGCCCATGTAGACCGCACCCATGGAAATGGAGGCGAGCGTGCCCGACATGGCATGCATCAGCACTTGCGGGTCGCCGCCGGCCAGCTCGAAGAACAGCAGATAGGTCGGCGCATTGTCGAGGAATGCCGACATCAGCCCGGTGCACCAGAAATACGCGGCCTCGCGCGGCGTGCCGTCCGGCGCAGTGACCGCCGACAGCAGCCAGGCGAAGGCGCCGTGATGGCCGGCATCGAGCATGGCAATGACCGGAATGATGGCGACGAAGATGCCCGCGAACAGCTTTGCGACCTCGCGGATCGGTTCCCAGGTGAAGCCGTTGGCCTGCCTGTGCTCGTCCGGCGTCAGCCAGACCGAGAGCGCCGCAATCGCCAGCAGCGCCGCGTTGCGGGCGAGATCTTCCAGCTCCAACCTGGTGCCGAGAATGTCGAACGCGATGCCGGGCTTCCACGTCGCCGAGGCCAGCAGACTGGCGACGATGACCGCAATCAGCACCAGATTGACGAGGCCGCGGATCCGCACCGGCTTCCCAGGACCTGCGTCGCCGAGCGGCGGCTCGCGCCCGAAACGCCAGACGTCGACGGCGACGAAGATGACGAGCAGCAGTCCGGCGACGATCACCGTCTGCAACCAGATGTTCCGCGTGGTCCAGAAGAAGTCGACGCCGTGCAGGAAGCCGACGAACAGCGGGGGATCGCCGAGCGGGCTCAGTGCGCCGCCGACATTGGCGACCAGGATGATGAAGAAGATGACGACGTGAGCGTTGTGGCGCCGGTCCCGGTTGGCGCGGATCAGGGGGCGGATCAGGATCATCGCCGCGCCCGTGGTGCCGACGACGCTCGCCATCAGCGTGCCGAGCGCGAGGATGCCGGTATTCGCCGCCGGCGTACCCTTGATGTCGCCCGTGACGAGAATGCCGCCGGCCACGACGTAGAGCGAGAACAGCAGCACGATGAAGCCGAGATATTCGGCGAGCATGGCGTGGATCAGCGCGGCCAGCGTTGCCACGCTTCCGGCAAAGATCACGAGCGAGCCGAGCGCCAGCAGCGACCACGCCGCGGCGATCTTGCCGTAGTGATGGTGCCAGAATTTCGCGAACAGCAGCGGCCCGAGCGCGATCGACAGCAACAGGCCGGCAAAGGGCAGCGCATAGGGCCAGCGCATCGCCGCGCCGTCGATCCCCGACGCCGCCCATGCGGGCTGCGGCAACAGCGAAAGAGGCGCGGCGACGACCACGCAGCTCCGCCAGGGCGCAAACCGTCTAGGAAGCAATGAATCGCCTCGCTGTCTCGACCGCACCGAATGCATCGAGATTGTCGTGTCCGCCGCCCGCAAAGCGAACGAACTGTTTCGGTTGATGCGCGAGCGCGAACAGACGCTCCCCGAACACCATCGAAATGGCAAGGTCATTGGTGCCATGCATCACCAGGAGCGGCACCTTGACGCGCGCGATCCGCTGGTCGGAGCGAAACCGATCGCGCATCAGAAGCCGGACCGGAACGAAGCGGAACGCCGCGGCAGCAACATCGACCGTCGAGGTGTACGGCGCCTCCAGGATCAATTTGCCGACGGGATGCTCGGACGCGATGGCGACCGCGACGCCCGTCCCCAGCGAGAAGCCCCATGCGACGATTCGTTCCGCGGCATAGCGCGCGGTGGTGAAGGCGTAGGCGGAAGCGGCATCCCGCAGCAGCCCCTCTTCGCTCGGCGCTCCGCTCGAGCCGGCATAGCCGCGATAGGACAGCGCGACGAGCCCGGTGCCGTCAGCTGTCATCGCCCTGAAGCGATCGACGCGGCCGGCGAGGTAATCGCCATTACCCGGAAAGAACAGGATCACGGGACGGCCGGGCTTCGCCGGCACGTGCCAGAGGATGACCTTCTCGCCATCGGAGGTGGTCAGGACATGCTCTTCAGCCTCGGGCAGGCCTGCAGCATCCGGAGCAGTCCGGCCGACGGGCGGGATCGGAAACAGCATCTCGCGCTGGCGGACATACAGCACGGCGAGACCGGCAAGATAGAGGCTCGCGAGCAGGATGAGGGTCCATTTGACGATGGTCATCATGTGCGCGGCCGGCCCTCGATCCAGACTAGGGCTTGCGATAGCTCCGCAGCAATTTCATGACGTCGGGCCGTATGCTGGCGGGAACGTCGCGGCAGCCGCACGCCGCCTTGCGGGCTGCGTGCCAGGCGATGCGCTGCTCGCGCGTTGCCTTGGGCGACATGCGATGGGACCGGTGGCATTCCTTGTTGATGGCCACGGTCCCTCTCGCGCTACATCGCCTTGACGATGTTCTCGGTGACCTTCTTGGCGTCGCCGAGCAGCATCATGGTATTGTCGCGGTAGAACAGCGGATTGTCGATACCGGCATAGCCCGAGGCCAGCGAGCGCTTGATGAACATCACCGTGCCCGCCTTCCAGACCTGGAGCACCGGCATGCCGTAGATCGGTGAGGACTTGTCCTCTTCGGCGGCCGGGTTGGTGACGTCGTTGGCGCCGATCACGAAGGCGATGTCGGCCTGCGCGAACTCGGAGTTGATGTCCTCGAGCTCGAACACCTCGTCATAGGGCACGTTGGCTTCGGCGAGCAGCACGTTCATGTGGCCGGGCATGCGGCCCGCGACGGGGTGAATGGCGTATTTCACCTCGACGCCTTCCTTCTTCAGGATGTCCGCCATCTCGCGCAGCGCGTGCTGGGCCTGCGCCACCGCCATGCCGTAGCCCGGCACGATGATGACCTTGGAGGCGTTCTTCATGATGAAGGCGGCATCGTCGGCCGAGCCGAGCTTGGCGGGCTTCTGCTCGCCGGTGCCGCCGCCGGCCGCGGCGGTCTCGCCGCCGAAACCGCCGAGAATGACCGATATGAAGGACCGGTTCATCGCGTGGCACATGATGTAGGACAGGATCGCACCCGACGAGCCGACCAGCGCGCCGGTGATGATCAGCGCCGAGTTGCCGAGCGTGAAGCCGATGCCGGCCGCGGCCCACCCCGAATAGGAGTTCAGCATCGAGATCACGACCGGCATGTCGGCGCCGCCGATCGGGATGATCATGAGCACGCCGAGCAGAAGCGCAAGGATGACGTTCAGCCAGAAGAACACGGGGCTGCCGGTGACGACGAGGCCGACGATGCAGGCGACCAGCGCCAGCGCGAGCGCGACGTTGATCACGTGGCGGGCCGGCAGGATGATCGGAGCGCCGCTCATTCGCGCCGACAGCTTGAGGAACGCGATCACCGAACCGGTGAAGGTCAGCGCGCCGATGGCGACGCCGAGCGACATTTCCACCAGGCTCTGGGTGTGAATATTGCCGGGCGTGCCGATGTCGAAAGCCTCGGGCGCATAGAACGCGCCGGCGGCGACCAGCACCGCGGCCATGCCGACCAGCGAGTGGAAGGCCGCGACGAGCTCCGGCATCGACGTCATCGGCACGCGCCGCGCAATCACCGCGCCGATGGCGGCGCCGATCGCGATGCCGACGATCACCAGCACCCAGGCGAGACCGTCCGCCGGCGGATGGTTGGCGAGCGTGGTGGCGACCGCGATCGCCATGCCGATCATGCCGAACAGATTGCCCTGGCGCGACGACGCCGGGCTCGACAACCCGCGCAGCGACAGGATGAACAGCACTCCTGCCACGAGATACAGCAATGCAGAGAGGTTGGCGCTCATCTCAGGTCCCCATTGATCCCATCAGCCCGAGGTGGCCGCTTACTTCGACTTCTTCTTGTACATCGCCAGCATGCGCTGGGTGACAAGGAAGCCGCCGAAGATGTTGATGCAGGCAAAGATCAGCGCAACGAAGCCGAAGGCGCGCGCCCAGCCCGAGCCGCTCGAAACGTTGGCGACGCCGCCGGCGAGCAGCGCACCGACCACGATCACCGAGGAGATCGCGTTGGTCACGCTCATCAGCGGCGTGTGCAGTGCCGGCGTCACCGACCACACCACGAAATAGCCGACGAAGACGGCGAGAACGAAGATCGACAGCCGGAAGATGAAGGGGTCGACGACCTGTGCAGCATGCTCCATAGCGGATCTCCTTAAGCCTTCGGCTGGAAGTTCGGGTGGATCACGGCGCCGTCCTTGGTCAGCGCGGTCGCCTTGACCAGTTCGTCGTCCCAGTTCACGGCGAGCTTCTTCTCCTTCTTGTCGACCATGGTCTCGATGAAGGAGAACAGATTGCGCGCATAGAGGCTGGAGGCCGAGGCCGCGACGCGGCCTGCGACGTTGGTGTAGCCGACGATCTTGATGCCATCGAGGTCGACGACCTCACCGGCCTTGGCGCCTTCGACATTGCCGCCGCGCTCGACGGCCAGATCGACCAGCACCGAACCGGGCTTCATCGACCTGACCATCTCGGCGCTGACGAGCTTCGGCGCAGGCCGGCCCGGGATCAGCGCCGTGGTGATGACGATGTCCTGCTTCTTGATGTGCTCGGCGGTCAGCGCAGCCTGCTTGGCCTGGTATTCCTTGGACATCTCCTTGGCGTAGCCGCCGGCGGTCTGCGCGTTCTTGAACTCCTCGTCCTCGACGGCGAGGAACTTTGCGCCGAGCGACTCGACCTGTTCCTTGGTCGCGGGCCGGACGTCGGTCGCGGTGACCACGGCGCCGAGGCGGCGCGCGGTCGCGATCGCCTGGAGGCCGGCGACGCCGACGCCCATCACGAACACTTTTGCGGCGGGCACGGTGCCGGCCGCGGTCATCATCATCGGGAAGGCGCGGCCGAAGGCCTCGGCGCCCTCGATCACGGCGCGGTAGCCGGCGAGGTTGGCCTGCGAGGACAGCACGTCCATCACCTGAGCGCGGGTGATGCGTGGCATCAGCTCCATCGCGAAAGCGGCGATGCCGGCATCGGCCATCGCCTTCAGCGCGGCCTCGTTGCCATAGGGGTCCATGATGGCGATGACGAGCGCGCCGCGCTTGTACTGCGCAAGCTCGGAGGCCTCGGGGCGCTTCACCTTGATGATGATGTCGGCGTCCCTGAGCGCGTCAGCGCTGACGGTGGCACCCACGGCGGTGAATTCGGAATCCGGCAGGCCCGACTTGATGCCGGCACCCGGCTCGACCGCGATCTCGGCGCCCAGCGCCTTGAACTTCTTCACCGTATCAGGCGAAGCGGCGACACGCGGCTCCGACGGATCGATTTCCTTGGCAACGGCGATCTTCATAGGCCCTCCGGCGACGCGGGACAAAGCGCGCACGCGAACTTAGCGTCACTCCCGCAACGTTGGATACCGGTTTTGGCACCGGCTTGAATGCAAATTTTGTGAGCACCGACGACGCTGGCGGTGCAACAAGCGCATGGATCAGGTGAGGAAGATCGCCATCAGGATCACGATGAGCGCGACCGAGGCCGTGCCGTACTTCACCAGCTTGATGAAGCCCTCATAGGTCTGCTCGTGGGCAACGTAGTCGTTGCCGTCGGCAGTGGTGTATGCCACTTCGCTATGGTCAGCCATGGATTGTCCCCAGTCGAAAGTCGAATTCTCGGGCTGGGATACCTTAATCTTTCGGGCAGGGCAACGGCAGGCAGAGGCGGTTTTCCCGCAAATCGGGTCATCTGGAATCCCAATTGTCACGGGCCCAGCGCGTGAGGCTCTGCTCGCTGACTTCGCCGTCGGCAAGGGCGAGGATGATGGTCGTCGCTTCTGCGGGATCGGGACTGAACGCCGCGCCATTCTTGTGGAGGAAGACCATCATCGCCATGAAGGCGATGCGCTTGTTTCCGTCGACGAAGGCGTGGTTTTTCGCAAGGCCGAATGCATAGGCTGCAGCGAGCTCGTCCATCGGCGCCTGCTCATAGCGCCATTTGTTGATTGGCCGCTCCAGCACCGAGCGCAGCATGCCCTCGTCGCGCAATCCCGGCGCACCACCGAAGCGCCGGAGTTGGCGACCGTGAATTGCGACAGCCTGCTCGTAGGTGATCCAGAGCGGCTCCTGAGGATCGCTCATGCGCTTAGCCGACTATTTTGCAAGCGCAGCGAGTGCGTCGCGATATTTGTCCATCACCTCGTCGGCGATTTCCATCGTCCGCTCGAAGTCGGGATCGTAGGGCAGCGCCTGGAAGCCACCGCCGGGCAGTTCCACGATGTGCAGTTGCTGCCCGCGCTTGAGATCGAGCCGCTGCATCAATTCGCGCGGCAGCAGCAGTCCGTCTGAATTGCCGATCTTCTTGATCTCGATTTTCATAGCCCGGGCGCCAGCGCGTTATACACATGTATAACATCGCGGGAGGCTTGGTTCAACAGATGTTTTACGCGATCCGGGAGGAGGCGCCCGCGCGCCTCAGCCCATCGCCTCCAGCTCATCGATCATGCCGGCGATGACCGAAAGACCGCCGTCCCAGAATTTGGGATCCTTGGCATCCAGCCCGAACGGCCGCAGCAGCTCGGAATAGTGCTTGGTGCCGCCGGCGGCGAGCATGTCGAGATAGCGTTCGGCGAAGCCTTCGGCCGCGTCCTCGTAGACGGCATAGAGCGAGTTCACGAGGCAGTCGCCGAAGGCGTAGGCGTAGACGTAGAACGGCGAATGGATGAAGTGCGGGATGTACATCCAGTAGTTCTCGTAGCCCGCCTTGATCTCGATCGCGGGCCCAAGGCTCTCGCCCTGCACCGACAGCCAGATCTCGCCGAGGCGCGTCGCGGTGAGCTCGCCGTTCTTGCGCTCGGTGTGGACCGCGCGCTCGAACGAATAGAACGCGATCTGCCGCACCACGGTGTTGATCATGTCCTCGACCTTGCCGGCAAGCAGCGCCTGGCGTTGTTTCGCATTCCTGGTCTGGGCCAGCAGCCGCTTGAAGGTGAGCATCTCGCCGAACACGCTTGCGGTCTCCGCGAGCGTCAGCGGCGTCGGCGCCATCAGCGCGCCGTTCTTCGCGGCCAGCACCTGGTGTACGCCGTGGCCGAGCTCATGGGCGAGCGTCATCACGTCGCGCGGTTTGCCCTGGTAGTTCATCAGCACGTAGGGGTGCGCCGACGGCGTGGTCGGATGCGAGAACGCGCCCGGCACCTTGCCCGGACGCACCGGCGCATCGATCCAGCGATCGGTGAAGAAGCGCTCGGCAATGTCGGCCATTTTGGGCGAGAAGCCGCGATAGGCCGTCAGCACCATGTTGCGGGCATCGGGCCAGCCGATGATGTCGGTCGCCGCAAACGGCAGCGGCGCGTTGCGATCCCAATAGGCCAGCCGCTTCTTGCCGAACCACTTCGCCTTCAGCGCATAATAGCGATGCGACAGTCTGGGATAGGCGGCGCGGACCGAGGCGACCAGCGCGTCCACCACCTCGCGCTCGACGCGGTTGTTCAGATGGCGGGAATCCGCGACGTCCTTGAACCCGCGCCAGCGGTCGGAGATGTCCTTGTCCTTGGCGAGCGTGTTGGTGATCAGCGCGAAGGTGCGCTCATTGGCCTTGAAGGTTTTTGCCAGCGCTTCGGCCGCGGCCTTGCGCTTGGCGCCGTCGCGGTCCTGCAGGAAATTGAGCGTCGGCTCGATTGCCAGTTCTTTCGCACCGACCTTGAAACGCAGGCTGGAGATGGTCTGGTCGAACAGGCGGTTGAAGGCGGAATAGCCGGTCTGCGCCTTCTCCAGGAAGAGCTGTTCGAGCTTGTCATCGAGCTGGTACGGCTTTTCCTTGCGCAGATCCTCGATCCACGGACGGTAATGCGCGAGCTCCGGAGCCTCCATAGCGCGGGTCAAAATATCGTCATCGATACGGTTGAGCTCGAGCGCGAAGAACAGAAGGTGCGTGGACGCCGCCGTCAGGCGTTCGGACACATCGCCGTAAAACTTTGAAATCTTGGGATCAACGCTGTCGCCGGCATGAACGAGACCGGCATAGGAGCCGAGACGGCCGGCGAGATCGTCGATCGCCTCATAGCGCCGCACGGCTCCCGCGAGCCATTTTCCGCCATCTTCGTTTGCTGTGCCTGTCGCGAGCTTGCCCTTGTAGTCGGTCTCGAACGCGACGCAATCGGCATCCATCTTCTCGAGATCGCGCGCCACTTCCGGCGCATCGATCCCGGAATAGAGATCGGCGAGGTTCCACTCCGGAAGCTTGCCGGTCTTGCTCGCGAGCTTGGAGGGTTTTGCCTTGGCGGCCGATTTCTTGACGACGGATGTCCTGGTAGCTGGCTTGCGGAGGGCGGGCTTTTTGAGAGCGGGCTTGTTCAAGGCAGACTTGTTCAAGCCAGACTTGTTCAAGGCAGAGTTGGAACGCGAATTCATTGTGTGGGAAACCTGTGTTCAACTATCGCGACGACGGGCCGGGGCATCAAGGTTTAAGAGTGCGTTAATCGGCTTCGGCCAGAGTGACCCGATTCGAGACAGATAGTAGTAGCGTGCGGGGAACACCATGGCTGCCTGTATTTTGATCGCCGACGACGACGCTGTAGCCCGCCGGCTGGTCGAGAACATGGTGCAGAAATGCGGCTATGAAACGATTGTCGTGGAGTCCGGCGACGCCGCGATCGCCGCCCTCACCGCCCCCGACGCCTCCGCCATCGACGGCGTCATCCTCGATCTCGTGATGCCCGGCCTCGACGGCATGGGCGTGCTGGCGAAGATCCGCGAAGCGGGCCTCTCCGTACCCGTCATCGTGCAGACCGCCCATGGCGGCATCGACAATGTGATCTCGGCGATGCGCGCAGGCGCCGCCGATTTCGTGGTCAAGCCGGTCGGCATGGAGCGGCTTCAGGTCAGCTTGCGCAACGCGCTCAACACCTCCGCGCTCAAAGGCGAATTGCAGCGCATCCGTCACAGCCGCGAAGGACGGCTGACCTTCTCCGACATCATCACCCGCGCCGAGGCAATGGCACCGGTCATGCGCGCCGCTCAGAAGGCGGCGAATTCCTCGATCCCCGTGCTGATCGAAGGCGAGTCCGGGGTCGGCAAGGAGATGTTCGCGCGCGCCATCCATGGCAGCGGCGAGCGCAAGGCAAAGCCCTTCGTCGCGGTCAATTGCGGCGCAATCCCCGACAACCTCGTCGAGTCCATCCTGTTCGGCCACGAGAAGGGCGCCTTCACGGGCGCCACCGAACGCCACACCGGCAAGTTCGTCGAGGCCCATGGCGGCACGCTGTTCCTGGACGAGGTCAGCGAGTTGCCGCTGACCGCGCAGGTCAAGCTGCTGCGCGCGCTGCAGGAAGGCGCGGTCGAGGCGGTCGGCGGCCGCAAGCCCGTCAAGGTCGACGTCCGCATCGTTTCCGCGACCAACCGCAAGCTGCTGGAGCGCGTGAAGCAGGGCCACTTCCGCGAGGATCTCTTCTATCGCCTGCACGTGCTGCCGCTGACCATCCCGTCGCTGCGCGCCCGCCGCGAGGACATCCCGCATCTGCTCCGGCACTTCCTGGCGCGCTTTGCCGCCGAGGAGAACCGTCCCATCACCGGCATCAGCGGCGAGGCCGTGGCGCATCTCGCCCAGCTCGACTGGCCCGGCAACATCCGCCAGCTCGAGAACGCGGTCTACCGCGCGGTGGTGATGAGCGACGGCGAGCAGCTCGGCCTCGCTGACTTCCCCCTGCTCACCGCCCAGCCGCATGGCGCAACGGACATCCCGACCGCACCGCTGATGCTGGAGCCGATCGCGGCTCCTTCGTTGGTGTCGGGTAGCGAAATACCAATCGCGCCGCTTCCCCTCGCGGGAAGCCTGTCGATGCTGACGCCGACCGGCGACGTCCGTCCGCTCGAGGACATGGAGAACGAGATCATCCGTTTTGCCATCTCGCACTACCGCGGACAGATGTCGGAAGTCGCTCGTCGCCTCAAAATCGGCCGGTCTACCCTTTACCGGAAACTCGACGAAGCCGGGGTCCCCGGACTCGGCGGGAAAAGCGGTGAGGAGACGCACTGAGCCTGATGCGAACGCACGTTCGCGCGAGGCTGGGAAGCGACCGCAAGCCGTTGAATTACGGGAAACTTCGACTGCGGCTTGAACCGTGACTTGGAAGTGACAGACAGAGGGAAAAGCGCGTGCGGCAAGCGCACAAACCGTTGCCAAGAGGCTTCCTTGAAGTCAGTTTGTCGTGAGTTGTCCCGGGTAGCGCTGGCAAAATCGGGGCCTGTATATCGATCGTCTGGCGTGGGGAAGCGTAGCGTGCAGGCGTGCGACTTTCGAGAGGCCGGCGCGACTAGCCGAAACTCAATTAGGCGATAACGAAGCTGTTCCACGAGGAACAGTTCACCCGAGGGGTGTGACACAATGCGTAACTGTTTGAACCACCGTGCAGGCTTTGACCGTGTCTTGATGACGGTCGCGGCAACCTTCCTCACGGTGTCGGCCGGCTCGGCGCTGGCGCAGGATCAGGCGCGCAGTAGCGCTGCCGAGCTCGCGATCGAAGCTGCGATCCCGCGCCCCGAACCCGCCAACGTTCCGCCCCCGACCGCGTCCGACATCAAGCTCGACACCACCGCCACGGTGCAGGATCCGGCGAAGGAAACTATCAAGGAGCCTGCCAAGGCGGACACCGCGCCCGCACCGGACAAGGTCGAGACCAAGCCGTCCGACCTCGCCACCACGCCCGCGCCCGAGGCGCCGATGAGCGAGACGGCCAAATCCGAGCCTGCAAAGACCGAACCCGCGAAGACCGAGCCCGCAGCGCCTGCCGCTGCGACGGCTCCGGCGGCCGAGCCGGTGAAGGCCGCCAGCAACGTTCCCGCCGCCGACCAACCGGTCGCGGACAAGCTCAGGGATATCATCGGCGCCAAGACCTCGCGCCATTTCGACCGCAAGAACGAGCGCGCGGCGATCGAGAAGTTTTATGGAACCCGCGACTTCGCGCCGGTGTGGACGCAAGGCGGCCGCCTGACTGCTGCGGCAAAGGGCGTGATCGCGCGGCTGAAGGACGCTGCCTCCGACGGTCTCAATCCCGCCGATTACCCGGTGCCGGAATTCGCCGCCGCCACGACGCCCGATGCGCTCGCCGATGCCGAGCTGAAGCTCACCGCCAGCATCTTCGACTATGCGCGTCACGCGCAGAGCGGCCGCATGCACTGGTCCCAGGTCAGCGCCGACATCCTCTACCCCGAGCATCCGGTCGACCCGAACGAGGTGCTCGCGAAGGTCACGACCGCAGCCGACGCCTCTGCGGCGCTCGACAGCTACAACCCGCCGCACAAGCTCTACAAGGAGCTAAAAGCCAAGCTCGCGGAGCTCCGCGGCCATGGCAGCGGCCCGGTGATCGAGATCGCCGACGGTCCTGCGCTGAAGTACACGCCGGCCGGCAAGAAGCAGGCCGAGATCGTCGTGGACGATCCGCGCGTCCCGCAGCTGCGCGCCAAGCTCGGCATCACCGAGAACGCCAGCGACACCCGCTATGACGCGGCGGTCGCCGAGGCCGTGCGCAAATTCCAGAGCGGCATCGAGATGAAGCCCACCGGCATCCTCGACGACAAGACGGTCAGGGCGCTCAACACCCCCAAGCGCGACAAGCAGATCGACACCGTGGTGGTGAACATGGAGCGCTGGCGCTGGCTGCCGCGCGACCTCGGCGTGCCCGCGCTGGGCGATGCCTACGTCATCCTCAACATTCCCGACTACACGCTGAAGGTGATGCAGCGCGGCCAGCAGGTCTGGACCACCCGCGTCGTCACCGGCAAGCCAGGCCAGCACGCCACCCCGCTGCTGACCGAGACGATGAAGTACATCACGGTCAACCCGACCTGGAACGTGCCGCCGTCGATCGTCTACAACGAGTATCTGCCGGCGCTTCAGCAGGACCCGACCGTGCTCCAGCGCATGGGCCTCAGGCTCGAGCAGAACCGCGACGGCTCGGTGCACATCTCGCAGCCGCCCGGTGAAGCCAACGCGCTCGGCCGCATCCGCTTCAACTTCCCGAACAAGTTCCTGGTCTATCAGCACGACACGCCGGACAAGCACCTGTTCGCCAAGGAAGACCGCGCCTTCAGCCATGGCTGCATGCGCGTGCAGAACCCGGATCAGTACGCCTCCGTGCTGCTCAACATCACCATGCCGAACGAAAAGTACACGCCCGAGCGCGTGCGCAGCATGTACGGCAAGAGCGAGATCGACCTGAAATTCCCCACCCCGATCCCGGTCAACATCACCTACCAGACCGCGTTCGTGGACGACGCCGGCAAGCTGCAACTCCGCAAGGACGTCTATGGCCGCGACGCGACCATGCTCAACATCCTGAAGAACGGCCGCGGCAAGGATCTCGAGAACGTCGTGGCGCATTCCCAGCCGAGCTATTCGCGCCCGGCGACCACCCTGCCCTCGGGCGTTGCGGTGGCCAACAATGGCGGAGGCTTCGGGTCGTCGGGTCCGAACTTCTTCGAGCGGCTGTTTGGGGCTCCGACCCTGACCGCGCCGCCGGCCCCGATCGGCCGCCGGCCGCAGCGGGTGTTTACCCGCTGAGGCCCGCCCGGCGCCTTCTTTCCTCAAATTCTGCAATGAAATCAGCGACCCCGTCCCCAGGATGGGGTCGCTCAATGTTAACCGTCCTCAACCCGCCCTCGCTGCAGCGGGCGTTTTTTTGCCACAGTCAACCGTTTAGGATTGCAGCCTGACTTGGTTTGGGGGCGGGAAGGTCAACCTCGAATTAACCTTCTTGCTTTAAGAAAGCGTTCATCCTCTTTCGCGCGCTAACGGGGTTGGCGGGAGAGTCCATTTGAACGCAAGTCGACTGGGTGGGCTCATACGTGCTGACTGGTCTTGCACGCCAATTTGCTGTGCTGTCGTTGTCCCATGCGGGCGTGAAGGTCGGATCCCGGATCGGCCTCGCTTCCGTATTGCTGCTGGCTGCCGCCGGCTCGGTCCATAACGCCGCCGCGCTGAACGAGACCAAGACGCTCTCCTTCCACCACACCCATTCCGGCGAAGATCTCACCGTCACCTTTAAGCGCGACGGGCGCTATGACGAAGCCGCCCTGAAGCAGCTCAATCACTTCCTGCGCGACTGGCGCACCCAGGACGAGACGGTCATGGACCGTCACCTCTTCGACATCCTCTGGGAAGTCTATCGCGACGTCGACGGCAAGCAGCCGATCCAGATCATCTCGTCCTACCGCTCCCCCGCCACCAACGCCATGCTCCGCCGCCGCTCCTCGGGCGTGGCGCGCTTCAGCCAGCACATGCTGGGCCATGCGATGGACTTCTACATCCCGGGCGTGCCGCTGGAGCAGATCCGCTTCGCCGGCCTGCGCCTCCAGCGCGGCGGCGTCGGCTTCTATCCGACCTCGGGCTCGCCCTTCGTGCATCTGGACACCGGCAGCATCCGGCACTGGCCGCGCATGACGCATGACCAGCTTGCCCGCGTGTTCCCGGACGGAAAGACGGTGCATCTGCCGACCGACGGCACGCCGCTGAAGGGCTATGAGCTCGCCAAGGCCGAGATCGAGCGCCGCGGCAACGGTGACGATTCCGGCAGCAAGCCGAACTTCTTCGCCGCCCTGTTCAAGAGCAAGTCGGCGCCGGCCGCCACCAGCAGCGACGAGGATGACGAGGGCGCGCCGGCTCCGGCCGCGAAGTCGTCCGCGCCGACCGTGGTCGCCGCCGCAGCCAAGCCGGCCGATCCGGTGCCGACCCCGCGCGCCAAGCCACAGGTCGCAGCCACGCTCCAGCTGGCCTCGGCCGATGTGCAGCTCGTTGCACCGCCCAAGCCGAAGCCCGCGCCCGTGGCTGACAAGCCCGCCACGAAATCTGCCGAGGCCAAGCCGGAGACCCCGGCGGACATCATCAATGCCCGCGGCTTCTGGGATGCCCCCGCCACGCCGCAGCAGGCGACACCGGCGCAGGTCGCGGCGCTGAAGGCCCGCCAGGCGCTTGCTTCCGCCACCGATCCGCAACCGACTGCCAGCGTGTCCAGCGCAACTCTCCAGGCGCTGGCGTATGCGCCTGCGGCCTCGCCAGTCGAACGCGGCAACGTCGTCGCCGCCTCCGCGCCGATCCCGCGCTCTGCCCGTGCCGGCGCGCGCGGCGCGGCCCCCGCCACCGAGATCAACAGTGTGGTCGGCAAGAGCGTCGATGGCATGGTCGCGACCGCGACCCGCCTTTCCGCGGCCAAGAACGAGAGCATCTGGCTCAAGATCGTGATGCTGTCCCCGAGCGCCAGCCGTGCGATGTCCGTCACGCTGATGGGCGAGCTCGATACCGCGGCGCTGCGCGGCTACTTCGTCAAGCCGCAGACGGTGATCGCGATGGGCTTCACGGACGATCCGATGCCTGGCCTGTCCTGCGACAGCTTCTCCGGCAGCGCGACCGCGAAGCTCGAGACGACGACCTTCGTCATGCGCACCGCGGCGCTGCGCTGAGGCGTAGAACGACCTCCACGAATTCGGTCTAGTAGCCTCCCGTCCTGCGATGGAGCGGCAATCGGTCTCCGCCGTGCGCAGGATCAGGCCGGCAGGCCTGCCCGGAGAAGACCTGCCTCATAGCGCTGACGATCGACCTCCCGCTTGTAATGCTGGGTGGAAAGATGATTGGCCACGGAAAAGGCAGGCTCACGCTTGAGCACTTCGGCCGCGTGCGCGCCGGCAGCCACTGCATTGCCCATCTGCGCGAAGATCCCGGCAAGGAACGCATGATGGGTATGATCGGGGCGTGAGATCCTCGAGAAGGCTTCGGCGGCTTCGGCGTATTTCTCGGCACAGTAATAGGCACGCCCGAGATGGCTCCAGAATCGTTCCGGGTGATACGGGTTGAGCCGCATCGCCTTCTTGATCCAGTCGATGCCCTCCTCCGGCCTCCCCAGCCAGGTCAGCAGTTCGCCCTGCTGCACCACCACGAGGTCGTAGTTCGGGTTGAGCGCCAGCGCGCGCTCCTGATGGTAAGTGGCCTTGTCATGATCGTCGCGGTTCAGATTGAGTGCCGCGAGGATGCGGTGGACGTCGCTGTCGTTGTCGTCGAGGACCAGCGCTGTTTCCAGCTCTGAAGCCACCTGCTGGAAGGTGGCGTCGCGATCCGCGCACCAGTTGTAGACCCAGGTCTGGCCCAGAACGCACGCCTTCCAGGCGTGCGCGTGCGCATAGTTCGCGTCGAGTTCGAGCGCCCGATCGAGCAGAAGCTGCGCCCGCGCATTGTCTTCGCGATTGGAGCGATGGTGCAACACCTTCGCGGCCAGCACGCATTCATAGGCCGCCATGTTGTCCGTCGGCTTGCGGTTCGCCCGATCGTGCGTCGCCGCCTCGACGCGGCCGGGCAACGTGGCGGCGATCGCCCGGGTCATCTCGTCCTGGATGGCAAAGATGTCCTTGATCTCGCCGTCATAGCGTTCGGCCCAGATATGCCGATCCGTCTCCGCATCGATCAGCTGCACGGTGACGCGGACGCGATCCCCGGCCTTGCGCACGCTTCCCTCGATGACGTAATCGACACCGAATTCGCGGCCAACGTCCTGCACCTTGACCGACTTGCCCTTGTACACGAAGGTCGAGTTGCGCGAGATCACCAGCAGGTCGTGGAAGCGTGACAGCTCGGTGATGATGTCCTCGGTCAAGCCGTCCGCAAAGAACTCCTGCTCCGGATCGCCGCTCATGTTGGCGAAGGGCAGCACGGCGATGGATGGCTTCTTCGACTTGCCGGTCGGCTTCGCGGCGGCGGTCGCGCCGGCTGGCGTGCTTGCCGGCGCATCCTCCAATCGGATCCGGTAGACACGGATGGCGCGCGCGATGTTCTTGACGTTCTGCTCGCCGATGTCCTCGAATGCGACCCCATCGAGGCGCTCGCCCAGCTGCTCGCGCACCGCGCTGGAGATGCAGATGCCTCCAGGCTCGGCTAGTGCCTCCAACCGGGCCGCGACGTTGACGCCGTCGCCGAAAATGTCGTTCTGATCGACGATGACGTCGCCCAGATTGATTCCGATGCGGAATTGGATCCATCGCGGCGGCGGGACATCGGCATTGCGGCGCCCCATCCGGCTCTGAATTTCAGCAGCGCACAACACAGCGTCGACGACGCTATGGAATTCGACGAGCAGGCCGTCGCCGGTCGTTTTGATGATGCGGCCGTGATTTTTGGCAATCGCCGGATCGATGAGCTCGATCCGGTGGGTCTTGAGGCGCGCAAGCGTGCCACCCTCGTCGACCTCCATGAGCCGACTAAAGCCGACCATGTCAGCCGCGAGGACCGCGGCGAGCCTGCGCTCTGGTCCAGGCACATCCATAGCTCGGTCCCTTCACCGAGCACTCTAGCAGACGAGCGGATTTTGCCCAAGTGCGGGCCCCGCAAATTGCGGCCCGGTGAGGTACGCCTACGGGTGAGGCGCGATCCTGCCGCCTCTAAAGCATGCCCAGCGCCTGCATGTAGGTCTCGAGAATGGTCTCGGCCTCGGCGCGCTCGTTGGGATCCTGCTTGCGCAGGCGCACGATGGTGCGCAGCGCCTTGACGTCGTAGCCGTTGCCCTTGCTCTCGGCATAGACGTCGCGGATGTCGTCGGAGATCGCCTTCTTCTCTTCCTCCAGCCGCTCGATGCGCTCGATGATGGACTTGAGCTGGTCCTTGGCAAATTTCGTCGCGGGCTCGTCGTCGCGGACGGCGGCGGAGGTGGCCATCTTGGTACTCCCAATGGAACTGGCAAAACGAGGTGACGCCGGCATCCTCACCGCGCGTGCTGGGTAGACCCTTAAGCGTTAGCGCCCCCCGCGTTCAAGGCAGCATCACGCTCGTCCACAGCGCGCCCACACCTTCCTGAGGCGGCTCGAAGAAAGCTGTTGTGTGGTGCGACTCAGGCGGCGCCGGCACGGGGCCTCTCAGTGACCGTGCGGATGGACCTTCTTCATCGCCTCGAGCTGCTCGGGCGTGGCCGCGCCCTGGTACTTCGCCTTCCAGGTCTCGTAGGGCATGCCGTAGACGGCCTCCCGGCTCTCATCCTTGCTCAGGGCGACCCCTTGCGTGTCGGCGGCGTCCTTGAGCCAGTTGGACAGGCAGTTACGGCAGAAGCCGGCCAGATTCATCAGGTCGACATTCTGGACGTCCGACCGGTTCCGCAAATGGTCGACCAGGCGCCGGAAAGCGGCCGCCTCGAGCTCCGTTCTGGTTTTGTCGTCGATTGCCATAGCTGGATCCCTCGGCTGGCCCTTGGACATCGTCACCCTTACGGGATCAGGTGGGGTCCTGTCACAGATTTTGCCATATCACGGCGCAAACGGGCCAAAGCGCGGCCAGGAGCAGTTCCCCCGGCCCTACGCCAATTCGTCAATGATCTGGTATAGCTTCCGCAACAATGATTGCCGAATCTCCCCGCTTCCCGCTTCGCCTGCTCGGCCGGTTGGTCCCGATGCTGGCGGTCCTGCTGTGCCTCTGGGCCAGCCCGGCCTCCGCCGATTTCCGGCTCTGCAACAACACCTCGAGCCGGGTCGGCATCGCGCTCGGTTACAAGGACGCCGAGGGCTGGACCACGGAGGGCTGGTGGAACATCTCGTCCCGCTCCTGCGAAACGCTGCTGCGGGGCACGCTGGTCGCTCGCTATTACTACATCTACGCCATCGACTACGATCGCGGCGGCGAATGGTCGGGCCAGGCCTTCATGTGCTCGCGCGACAAGGAGTTCACCATCCGCGGCACCGAGGATTGCCTGGCGCGCGGCTATGACCGCACCGGCTATTTCGAGGTCGATACCGGCGAGCAGCGCGCCTGGACGGTACAGCTCACCGATGCCAACGAACAGCCGGCGCAGCAGCGCGTGCCTGGCCTGCCCGGGCCGGTTGGCCCGGGCGGCGTCCCGGGTTTGCCCAATAGCCCGCCCGGTGCTACGCCCCCGGGCTCGCCCGGCCTGCCACCCCCGCCTGGAAATAAGCCATGAGGCGTCTTCGCCGTATCAAGATTCTCGCGACCCTGGGACCTGCGTCTTCAGACCTCGCGATGATCCGCCGCCTGTTCGAGGCCGGCGCCGACCTGTTCCGCATCAACATGAGCCACACCCCGCATGACAAGATGCGGGAGCTGGTGGTGACCATCCGCAATGTCGAAAGCAGCTACGGCCGCCCGATCGGCATCCTGGTCGACCTCCAGGGCCCCAAGCTCCGGCTCGGCGCGTTCGCGGAAGGCTCGGTCCAGCTCCAGAACGGCCAGACTTTTACCCTCGATTCCGACAAGGCGCCGGGCGATGCCACGCGCGTCCATCTCCCGCACCCGGAGATCCTGGCCGCGCTCAGGCCCGGCCACGCGCTGCTGCTCGACGACGGCAAAGTGCGGCTGATTGCGGAGGAGACCTCCAAGGAGCACGCGGTGACGCGCGTCGTGGTCGGCGGCAAGATGAGCGACCGCAAGGGCGTGAGCTTGCCCGACACCGACCTTCCGGTGTCGGCGATGACGCCGAAGGACCGCGCCGACCTCGAGGCTGCCCTGGTCACCGGCGTCGACTGGATCGCGCTGTCCTTCGTGCAGCGCGCCGACGACGTGATCGAGGCCAAGAAGATGATCCGCGGCCGCGCCGCGGTGATGGCCAAGATCGAGAAGCCGCAGGCGATCGACCGCCTCGCCGACATCATCGAAGCCTCCGATGCGCTGATGGTGGCGCGCGGCGACCTCGGCGTCGAGCTGCCGCTGGAGCGCGTGCCGAGCCTGCAGAAGCAGATGACGCGGATGGCCCGCCGCGCCGGCAAGCCGGTGGTGATCGCGACCCAGATGCTGGAATCGATGATCCAGTCGCCGGTGCCGACCCGCGCCGAAGTCTCCGATGTCGCCACCGCCGTCTATGAAGGCGCCGACGCCATCATGCTGTCGGCGGAGTCGGCGGCCGGCAAATTCCCGGTCGAGGCGGTCTCGACGATGAACCGCATCGGCGAGGAGGTCGAGCGCGACCCGACCTATCGCAACGTCGTCACGGCCCAGCGCCCCGCCCCCGAAGCCACCGCGGGCGACGCCATCGCGGACGCCGCGCGGCAGATCGCCGAGACGCTGGACCTGCCGGCCCTGATCTGCTGGACCAGCTCGGGCTCGACGGCGGTGCGTGTGGCGCGCGAGCGGCCGAAGCCGCCGATCGTGGCGATCACGCCGAACATCGCGGCCGGCCGCCGGCTCGCCGTCGCCTGGGGCGTGCATTGCGTGGTGGCGGAGGACGCGCGCGACCAGGACGACATGGTGAGCCGCGCCGGCCAGATCGCCTTCCGGGACGGTTTTGTCCGCGCCGGCCAGCGCGTCATCATCGTCGCCGGCGTGCCGCTCGGCATCCCCGGCACCACCAACATGGTGCGCATCGCCTCGGTCGGCCCCGAGGGTGACGCGAACATGTAGGCTCCGCCAGCACGGCCAGATAAAAGTCGGAAAACAACCCCATGCACAGTAGCCGGCCGGTCCGGCGGATAATGCCGGGGTTTTGCGAAAAGGCACGCTCAGGCAATGACCTGAGCGCGATCGGGGCGCCGCTCCGGCCGCGGCGCGATTTTACGCCCCGACCAGCGCCTTGGTGGTCGGCAGCAGCGTCTGCTGGACCACGAGGCCGCGGGCGCGGGCGTCCATGACGCCGACGGCGCGCAGCGCCAGCAGCGTCACGGTCTGCACCGCATCGCGCATCTTGACGGGATCTTCGAGATTGTCGGGAGCGAGCGGCCCGACCAGAGCTTCATGCAGAGCCCCGAGCAGCGCGGTGGCGGCAAGGGCGGTATCCTGCGCCGGCAGATGACCGGCACGCACGGCCGCATCGATCCTTGCCGCGATCTCGCCGGCGATCTCGCGCCGGCTGGCGAACCGGCTGGCGCTGACATCGACATCAACCGGCTCGGCCAGGATGCCCCAGGCCAGCCGCCGCTGCGACAGCGTATGGACCGCCACCGTGGTGACGGCCGCGGCCAGCGCCGAGGACGGGCCCGGCGCGGCGTCGGCCGCCCGGCGGATCGCCGCGAGCTCGTCACGGGAGACCTCGGCGATCAATTCGGAGATCAGCTCGGCCTTGGAGGGGAAGTAGCGATAGACCGTGCCGGCAGCGACATTGGCCCGGACCGCGACCGGTGCGATCTGCACCGCCGCCATCCCGCCTTCCGCCGCCGCCTCCCGCGCCGCCGCCAAAATCGCACTGCGCCGGGCCGCAAGGCGCTTAACCACTTGATGCGTCCGCCGATAAACCATGGCGCGCTTCCTGTCCCACACACGCCGTCCGCACGCCCTGCGGCCGAACGCTTCGTCACTTCAAAGCTGCAAATCGCCCCGCAAGGACTGAACAACTATTCAGGCAGGATGACAAGATGATTTGCATCAAGCGACACGCCAAAGCCGCCGGCGACAAATGCGCAAAGTGCAAGAGCCGGTTGATAGACGGCTAACCACGATTGTTACCGTCATCTTAAAGCAGGTCCGCGACCTTACCGCCGGACTGCGATCCCATCTCGGTGCAGCATGCTCGATTCGGACGCCCGAACCGCCTGGCGGCTCTTCAACCTGAACTGGCTTCCCATCGTTGCCATGGGCATCTTGCTGGCGCTTGGCCTGCCTGCGACCGGTCTGACCCTCGAGCCCGTCGCCTACAGCATCACGCTGGCAATTGCGGCCATCCTGGTCGGCGTCGCCTGTGGCCACCAGCTGACCAAGGGCGAGCTTGCCGACGCGAAACTGGTGTTCTCGCTCGGCACGATCGGACAAGTCATTTTCACCTGCGCCATCGTCGGACCTCTGAGCTACGTCGCGGGCAAGATGAACTGGCCACTCCAGGACGATGCGCTGCTGGCGATCGACCGCGCGCTCGGCCTCGATCCCGAACCGATCGCGCACTTCGTCAACGACCATCCATGGGTGGCAGATGTCCTTGCCCGCGGCTACGGACTGATCAAATGGCCGCTGCTCGCTGTCCCCGTCGTGCTGACGCTGTCGGCACGTCATGTGCGGCTGCAGGTGTTCATGCTGGCGATGAGCCTCGCGCTCGCGGTCACCATCGCAATCTCCGCAATGGTGCCGGCGATCGGCACCTATTACGCACTGCAATTGCCGGCCGCGCATTTTCCCGAGATCAACACCGCAGTCTATGCCGGGCAGCTGCGCGACATCCTCGCGCTGCGCGACGGCAGCCTGCACGAGCTGCGGCTGTTTTTCCTTTCCGGCATCGTCTCGTTTCCGAGCTTTCACGCCGCATCTGCGGTGCTCTACATGTGGGCGCTGTGGCCCGTGCGCGGCATCGGCGGCATCGCGGCCGCGCTCAACCTGTTGATGATCGCGGCGACGCCGGCGATCGGCGCGCATTACCTCATCGACGTCGCCGGCGGCATCGCCCTCGCCGCAGCATCGATCTGGGTAACGAAGCTTTTTGTCGAACGGCTCGGCCGCGCGGCGCCGGTGTCCGCCGCACCCGCGCTGCCGCCGGTCTGGCGGCCCAGCCTCGCGGAGTAACGGGGCGAGATTGGCCGTCACAAGCACGCTGCCGTAGCGCGGGCAAGGCGCACAGCGCCGTGCCCGCCATTTTCCACAACCGAAACGAACTTGTGAGTGCGCTGAGGCCTCCTCGTCATTGCGAGCGCAGCGAAGCAAACCAGTGCCTCTCCGCGGAGGCAGTCTGGATTGCTTCGCTGCGCTCGCAATGACGTTGTGGATGCACCGTGCTCATAGGAGGCGCATGTAGTGGTGGGCACGCTGCGCTTTGCTCACCCTACGATTCCGCGATTGACGCGGCTGCTACGGACTCTCGCTCTGAAGGATGAGTGGCCGCCCAAAAAGAAAAGAGCCCCGTCGAAGACGAGGCTCTCGGAATTCCCAGGTCGTTCGGCCTTACTTGAGGCTGGACGAGATCGAGCCGAACTTGGTGTTCAGCGTGCTGCCGAGGTTGTTGACGACGGTAATGATCGCGAGCGCGATGCCGGCGGCGATCAGGCCGTATTCGATCGCGGTGGCGCCGGATTCATCCTTCACGAAACGTGCAACGAGGTTCTTCATAGAGTGCTCCCAAAGTACACAAGACTACAACTGGTCTGGTCTCTTCGGCTTCCCAGCGCCGCCCGACCATGGAACCCAACCTAGAGGCAAAGAATTGCGCCGCAGTTAATTCGAGTGCGGAAACAAGCAGCGGTTTGCGAGTATTCGGCGATGGTAAATCGAATTTGAAAACAATCCGTTAAATTGTCACGACATCGCACCGTCGCCGCGGTTTACCCGAAGTTATGACCGCCGTGGTCCAATGCCGCCCGTCCATCAGACAAGAACAAGCAGGACGACGAGGCGGCATGTCCCTTTCCTTTGCCAACAGCATCGCAGTACAGACCCGCGCGCGTGCGCTGGTGCCGCTGTGCGTCGGAGCGGCCGCCTATCTCTTCTTCCTCTGTGTCGGCGATACGCTGCTTCAGGACTCCGACTCGTTCTGGCAGATCAAGATCGGGCAATGGATTCTCGACCACCATGCCCTGCCCTACACCGACATCTATTCGTTCACGCGGCTGGGGGCGCCCTGGGTTTCGACCTCATGGCTGTCGCAGGTCGCGTTCGCGCTGTCCTATGCGCAATGGGGCTGGGGCGGTCCAGTGATCCTCACTGCGATCGCGGTCGCATTGTCGGCAGCGATCCTCGTCTATCTGCTCGACGCGCATCTGGAGATGCCGCGCTCGGTGCTGTTCGCGATGCTGGCGGTCGTGCTGTCGCTGCATCACATCCTGGCGCGGCCGCACATGCTGGCACTGCCCGTGATGATCGCATGGATCGGCATGCTGATGGCCGCAGCCGATCGCAAGGGCACGCCCTCATGGCACTGGCTGCCGCTGATGTCGCTGTGGGCGAACCTGCACGGCGGCTTCATGCTGGGTCTCGCCCTGATCGGCCCGATGTCGTTCGTGGCGCTGTGGGGCCTTGAGTCCGGCAGGCAGGTCCGGCTGCTGCTGCGCTGGTTCCTGTTCGGCCTTGCTGCACTGGCCGCGAGCTGCGTCACGCCGTATGGCTGGCGCACGCTGCTGGGGGCGACCAACATCCTCAATCTCGGCGAGCTGCTCACCGTCATTTCCGAATGGTCGCCGGCCAACTTCGCAACGTTTACCGCGTTCGAAGGCGCGCTGCTCGGCCTGATCGCGCTCGGCCTCTATCGCGGCCTGACGCTGTCGCCGCCGCGCATCCTGCTGATCCTGCTGCTGACCTGGATGGCGCTCAGCCATGTCAGGAGCATCGAGGCCTTTGCGTTCCTGGTGCCGCTGGTGCTGGCCAGGCCGCTCGGCGAGAAATTTCCGCTGCAGCCAGCCGATGGGCAGATGGGCGAGAGCTGGCCTGCCCGGTACGTGACGGCGGTCGGCGCGTTGATGATCGTGGCAGCAAGCTGGACCTCGACTTCGATCTTCATGTCGCACCACCGCTTCAACTTCACGATGGACCAGACGCCGGTCGCGGCCACCGACCTGCTCGAGAAGCGTGGGGCGCAGCGCATCTTCAACGCCTACAGGTTCGGCGGCTATCTGATCGGGCGCGACATCCCGGTCTTCGTCGACGGCCGCGCCGAGCTCTACGGCGAGAAGTTCGTGATGGACTTCTTCAAGGCGACGGAGGGGAAGAAGCCCGAGCTGCTGCCTCGCCTGCTCGAGGAGTACAGGATCGACGCGACGCTGCTGGCCGCCGATGCACCAGGCCCGCAGATCCTCGATCACCTCAAGGGCTGGAAGCGGATCTATGCGGACGATATCGCGGTGATCCATGTGCGCGAGGACGCCGCGGCGCCGTGACGATCCTGCCCACGGCCGCGCATCCCGCAATCCCCGCCGTTCGACATGGCGGCCTAAGGCCCGCAACACGATCGCTCCAGTCCGGGACAGGTCAATTTCCCGTCTGCAACTCGCCAAAGCGCTCCCAGCTCCTGCCGTTGAAGCGCATGAACTGCATCTGGTCGATCGGAACGTGATCAGTCGGGCTGGTGTTGACCTTGATGCCGGGCAGCAGCATCGGCAATTCGAGATCGCGGATCGCAAACGCCTGCTTCAGGATGTTCTCGGTCGACAAATCGTCGCCGCAGGCTTTCAGCACCGCTTCCAGCGCCATCGCGCTGTTGTAGGAATTGACGTAGTTGGTGTCGTGCTGATCGGCCTCCGGCACGTATCTGGTCATGAACTCGCGCCAGCCCTTGACGCCGGGATCGTCCTTCCAGGCGGGATCGTCGGGATCCTTGACGTAGGCGGTGGAGAGGATGCCGGTGCCGGCTTCGAGCCCCGCCGGCTCCATCACCGCCGAAACCCATACCGCCACGTTCGAAAGGAACGTCATCGGCCGCCAGTTGATCTCGAAGGATTTGCGGATCGCCTGCGCCGCGAATTTCGGGGTCGCCGCGATCACGAACACGTCTGCGCCCGAAGCCTTCAGCTTCACGATCTGGGAATCGATGGTCGGATCCTGGATCTCGTAGGTGGCGTTGGTGACGACCGACTCGTATTTTTCGCCGAGCACGTCCTTCAGCCCGGCGAGGTAGTCGCGGCCGTAATCGTCGTTCTGGGAGATGACCGCGAATTTCGCGTTGGGATTCTTCGCCAGCGCATAGCGCGCGTACAGCCGCGCCTCGTAGCGGAACGGCGCCTGCACGCCCATGGTCGCCTGCGGATATTGTGCGATGTCGGCGAACTTCGAGGCGCCGGAGCCGATGAAGAGCTGCGGCACGTTCTTGGACTGGAGATATTTTGCGATCGCGGTGTTGTGAGCGGTGCCGATCGAGGAGAAGATCAGCGCGACCTCGTCGCTCTCGACCAGCCTGCGGGTCTGCTCGACCGATTTCGGCGGCGCGTAGCTGTCGTCGAGCGAGATGAGATTCACCCTGCGGCCGTTGATGCCGCCCTTCTCGTTCAGCATCTTGAAATAGCCGACCTCACCCTTGCCGAGCGCGCCGAAGGCGGAGACCGGGCCGCTGTAGGGCATGGTCTGGCCTATCCTGATTTCGGTCGGGGTGACGCCACGCATCTCGGCGGCGAGGGAAGCAGCAGGCCATAGCAGGAATGAAACGGCGCCAAGCGCGCCCAATGCCGCCTGAGAGCGCATCGGCTTTCCCTCCCCTTTTCGGTGCGGTCGCGACGCACCTTTATTTGGAGGGAGCATGCCATGACATCGCGGCGACTCCAATCATTATCGGGATCGGAAGATCGCAGTGTCGCTACAACTGTAACGCCTTAGAAGGTGACGCGGCCGTGTTGCCATGCAGTAATGTCCGGGGGCGAATAGGAATAATCATCATGATGTTTCGCAAGGTTTTCACCGCACTTCTCGTCACGATCGCGATCAACGCGGCGCACGCCGCGCCGCGGTGGCTGAACCTGCCGCCGACGCCGACCTTGCCCAAGGCGGCGCAGAGCGGCTTTGCACCGGTCAACGGCATCAAGGTCTGGTACGCCGTGTACGGCCGGGGCGAGCCCGTGCTGTTGCTGCATGGCGGTCTCGCCAACGCCAATTACTGGGGGCACCAGGTCCGCGCGCTGCAACGGCATTACCAGGTCATCGTCATGGAGAGCCGCGGACACGGGCGCAGCAGCCGCGACCAGGAGCCGTATGGGTACGATCTGATGGCCTCGGACGTGATCGGACTGCTCGACCACTTGGAGATCAGGAAGGCGGCGATCGTCGGCTGGAGCGACGGCGCGATCATCGGCCTCGACATCGCCATGAAGCATCCGGAACGGGTGAGCAGGCTGTTCGCCTTCGCGGCGAACTCGGATCCGTCGGGTGTTGCCGACATCGCCTCAAGCGAGGTGTTCAACGCCTACATCGCCAGGGCGGGCGAGGAGTACAAACGCCTCTCGCCGACCCCTACGCAGTACAAGAGCTTCGTCGACGAGATCACCAAGATGTGGGAGAGCCAGCCGAAATGGACGGCCTCGGACCTCGCGGCGATCAAGGTCCCGACCTGGATCGTGGACGGCGATCACGACGAGGCGATCAAGCGCGACAACACCGAGTTCATGGCGGCGAACATTCCCGGCGCCGGTTTGCTGATCCAGCCGGAGGTCAGCCACTTCTCGTTCCTGCAGGATCCGGGGCAGTTCAATGAGGACGTGCTGCGTTTTCTGGGGCGGGGTGCGGCGGCGAAGTGAGATATTGCAGGGTGGCGCAAGCGTCCCCACCATAGTGAGAGTGGACACGGCGCATCCCGATCGTCTTGCGAGCCACCGGGTGCGCGCGAAGCGTCGCCCGATGACAGGCTCCGCGAAGCAAATCCAGAGTCCTTCCGCGGAGACATTCCTGGATCGCTTCGCTGCGCTCGCAATGACGGAGTTTGCGGCCACGACGCAATCCAGAATCTTTCCACGGAGGCAGTCTGGATTCTTCGCTGCGCTCGCAATGACGAGGCCAACAAAAAAACGCGGCGTTGTCGCCGCGTTTTTGATGTCATCTGCCGCTTTGGGATCAGGCCTGCGGCTGCGGCTCCAGGCCGGGATCCGGATCGGGCCGCGGGCGCGACTTGCCGGCCGGGGGCACGGCGGAGGCGCGCGGGGTGGTCGGCTCGAGCACGGACTCACGGTTCGGCTTCTTGCCCTTGAGCAGGTCGACGATCTCGTCGCCGGTCAGCGTCTCGAACTCGAGCAGGCCCTTGGCGAGGGCTTCGAGATCGGCACGCTTTTCGGTGAGGATGCGGGTCGCTTCCTGATAGCCTTCCTCGACCAGACGGCGGATCTCGGAGTCGATCTTCTGCACGGTCGCTTCGGAGGCGTTCTGCGTGCGCGAGACCGACATCCCTAAGAACACCTCGTCCTGGTTCTCGCCATAGGAGACGGTGCCGAGCTCTTCGGACAGGCCCCAGCGCGTCACCATCATGCGGGCAAGGCGCGTGGCCTGCTCGATGTCGGAGGCGGCACCCGAGGTCACCTTCTCGCGGCCGAAGATCAGCTCTTCGGCGACGCGGCCGCCCATCATGATGGCGAGGCGCGAGGTCATCTGCTCCAGCGACATCGACAGCTTGTCACGCTCGGGCAGCTGCATGACCATGCCGAGCGCACGGCCACGCGGGATGATGGTCGCCTTGTGGATCGGATCGGTCGCGGGCACGTTGAGGCCGACGATGGCATGGCCGCCCTCGTGATAGGCCGTCAGCAGCTTCTCTTCCTCCGTCATGACGAGCGACTTGCGCTCGGCGCCCATCATCACCTTGTCCTTGGCTTCCTCGAACTCGGCCTGCGTCACCATCCGCTTGTTGCGGCGCGCAGCGGTGAGCGCAGCCTCGTTGACGAGGTTCATCAGGTCGGCGCCGGAGAAGCCGGGCGTGCCGCGCGCGATGGTCTTGAGGTTGATATCGGGAGCCAGCGGCACCTTGCGGACGTGGACCTTCAGGATCTGCTCGCGGCCGACGACGTCGGGGTTCGGCACCACGACCTGGCGGTCGAAGCGGCCCGGACGCAGCAGCGCGGGATCGAGCACGTCGGGACGGTTGGTCGCGGCGATCAGGATCACGCCCTCGTTGGCCTCGAAGCCGTCCATCTCGACCAGCAGCTGGTTCAGCGTCTGCTCGCGCTCGTCATTGCCGCCGCCGAGCCCGGCGCCGCGGTGACGACCGACCGCGTCGATTTCGTCGATGAAGATGATGCAGGGCGCGTTCTTCTTGGCCTGCTCGAACATGTCGCGGACGCGGGATGCGCCGACGCCGACGAACATCTCGACGAAGTCCGAACCGGAGATGGTGAAGAACGGCACGTTGGCTTCGCCCGCGACCGCACGCGCGATCAGGGTCTTACCGGTGCCGGGAGGGCCGACCAGCAGCACGCCGCGCGGAATGCGGCCGCCGAGGCGCTGGAATTTGCCGGGGTCGCGCAGGAATTCGACGATCTCCTGCAGGTCCTGCTTGGCCTCGTCGACGCCGGCGACGTCCTCGAAGGTGACGCGGCCGTGCGCTTCGGTCAGCATCTTGGCGCGCGACTTGCCGAAGCCCATCGCCTTGCCGGCGCCGCCCTGCATCTGCCGCGACAGGAATATCCAGACACCGATCAGCGCGATGAAGGGCAGCCAGGAGACCAGCAGCGAGACGAACCAGGGCACGTTGTCACCCGGCGGCTTCGCGGTGATCTGGACCTTGCTGTCATAGAGGCGCTTCACCAGCGTCGGGTCGTTCGGCGCATAGGTCTGGAAGCTCGAGCCGTTGGTGAAGGTGCCGTGGATGTCCGGCCCCTGGATCACGACGTCGCGCACGTTGCCGCGGTCAACGTCGCTCAGCAGCTGGGAGAAGGCGATGTCCTGCGAGGAGGCGCGCTGGCCCGGATTCTGGAAGAGCGTGAACAACGCCAACAGCAACAAGACAATGATGACCCAGAGGGCGAAGTTGCGCAGATTGGCGTTCATCGATCTTCCTTCGTGGTCGCGCGGATCGCGGCCCTGATCCTTCAGGAGTTACTCGACCCAGTGACTTGGCTAGTTACCTGGGCAATTCGAGGAAATCCCCAAGAATTCCTCATCGTTAGACGCATACAATTTAGGTGCCGCCCCGCTCGCTGCCAAGGGAACGAGATGGGACTATTTAGCCCATCTTAGGGCGATTCCCGCTGAAATAATGGCGCTAAAGGCCGGGTTTTTCCTGCCTGGTTAAGGTGTCCTGACGGCGTGCAGCGGAAGCGGCCGGTGTCATGATCCGCCCTCATCCGCCCTTTTCAAGTCCCCTTCAAGTCTGCTTGGGACCGCCGCGCCGGTGCAGGCGCGATGTGAATACGCCCGCCGGCAAGGCTGATCAAGGCTCCCGCAAGGGTCTGCTTCAGGACCGGCCGTCCATTTGCGCCTGCGCGGGAGCCCAAAGCCAAGGCCTGATCGAGCGCTGACAACAAGGTTTCGACCTTGCCGAGTTCCGCCGGCCCTTCATGCCCGAGGGCGTTGATGGCCCGCAGCAGGAGCCGCAGCCGGACCTCCTCCGGCAGGCTGGCGAAGGCGATCCCGTCGAAACTTCGCCGGCCCGGCCCATGCGGCGCATCGTCGCGATCCGTCAAGCGGAGGAAGCGCTCGGCACCGTCAGTCAGCACCTCGACGGCCGCATTGGCGCGCGCCAGCCGGCCCGCGAGCCGCGCCAGGTTCCTGGCATCGCCACCCTCGGCCGCGAGTTGCGGCAGCAATGCGCGCAGCCGCGGCCGGGTGAACGCGGTGTCGCGGTTGGTGGGATCCTCGGCAAAGACTATTCCGGCCCGCTTCAAGGTCGCGATCAGCTGCGACTTCGGGATGTCGAGCAGCGGACGCGCCAGCACGATGCCGTCGCGCTCCGTGAGGCGCGCCATCGCCGACAGCCCCGAAAGCCCGCTGCCGCGAAGCATGCGCATCAGCAGCGTCTCGGCCTGGTCGTCGCGGGTGTGGGCGGTCAGCACATGGCTCGCGCCGGCGATGCGCGCGACCTGCGCGAGCAGGCGATACCGGGCCTCGCGCGCGGCGGCAGGCAGTCCCGTCTTTGGCTTGGCGCCGCGCCAGCGCAGGGTCCGGTGCGGCAGGCCGAGCTCGGTCGCGAGCCGCTTGACCTCGCGCGCCTCGCGCGCCGCTTCCGGACGCAGGCCGTGATCGACGGTGACGACGATGAGACGCGGGCCGCGCGACAGGCTGCGCTGCCAGCGCGCCGCGAGCCACATCAGCGCGACGGAATCGGGCCCGCCGGAGACTGCGAGCACCAGCGCCGGCGCGTGCTTCAGGTCAGCGAAGAGTTGCTTCGCTGTGCGCGCCGAGATCGGTGAATTGTCGTCGTCTGACATGACGCTGCAATCGTCCGCGGATGGATCGACTGTTTAGCGCAAGGCAATCCGCATTGTCAGCGCCTGGACGGTGCGAAACGGATGCCTGCCGATGGTTCACCTCTCCCGTAGGGAGAGGTCGGAGCGCATCGAAGATGCGGTCCGGGGGAGGGGTCTAGGTCTCACTGGTCGCGGCGCCCCCTCACCCGGATTGCTGCGCAATCCGACCTCTACCCGCTGGGAGAGGTGAGCCACGGTCGGCCAGCCGAGTCTAAATCACTAGCACTTCACCCGCTTCTGCTCGCGGTCGACGGCGGCTTTGACGCCGGCGGAGGCGCGCGGATATTTGCGACCGATCTCACCGAAGGCGGCGCAAGCGGCTTCCTTCTCCTTCAGCGCGGCGAGCGACTGGCCGAGCCGCAGCAGGGCATCCGGCGCCTTGGCCGACTTGTCGTATTTGGTGGTGACGGCGAGGAAGGCTTCGGCGGAATCGCGATATTGCTGGCGCTGGAAGTAGCTCTCGCCGAGCCAGTATTGCGCGTCGCCGAGCAGCGGGTCGTTCGGATATTTCTGCGCGAAGTTCTTCATGGTCTGCTCGGCGAGCGCATAGTCCTTGCGCTGCATGTAGCCGATGCCGAGGTCGAACTCGTCGCGCGGCGTCGCCGAGGGCGGAAGTGTAGTCGGGCCAGCGCCGCCACCCTGCGCCGGATAGCCCTGCTGCGCCGGCGGATAACCCGGCTGGGCCGCGGGCGGCACGCCTTGCTGGTAGCGCGGGGCGGTGTTGGCGAGATCGAGCGGATCGCCGGCATTGCGTCCGCCGGGCGCACCCGGCATCGGCTGCTGTCCGCCGCCGAGCGCGCGCGGCGCGCCGGGCGCGTTCGGATTCTGGTTCGGATCGAAGGCATCGCCGCGGCGGCGCGTGCCGGGCGCGCCGGGCCCGGGCTGCTCCTGAACGATCGGCGCGGGAGCAGCGATCTGCGGCTGCTCGTAATTCGGCTGCACGGCCTGCTGCTGGCGATAGGCCGGCGCAACCTGCGCAGGCGGCACCGCGGTCACGCTGGGCTGGACCGGCTGCCGTCCTGGCGCGGCTTGCGCGCCGCCCTCGAGTGCCCGCAGGCGCTCCTCGAGCTGCCGGTTGCGGTATTGCAGTTCCTCGTTCTGGCCGGTGAGCTGGCGCAGCTGGTTCTCCAGCCGCTCGATCCGCATCTCGGGATCGTCATCGGTCTGAGCCAGGATCGATTGAGCCAGGACGGGCGCGCACAGGGAGAGCAGCGCGGCGGTCGCCACGGAGCCGGTAAGAACCTTAAATCTGGATGACATCTTGCCCTGACGACGAAAGCGAAATGGCCTGCGACGGAACCTTCGACGCGCCACACATTGAAGTGGAGTACGCCAAAAATGTGACTGCTACCAAGGGGTTTCTGTCACAGATCGCTGAAACGAAACCGGCGCCCCTGAGGGCGCCGGCATGATCTTTTCCCGGAGATGGACGGCGCCTGACTGAAAGCGTCAGGAACTCGCGTTCAGCACGGTGACTGCCCGGCGGTTCTGCGACCAGCAGGAAATGTCGTTGCAGACGGCGACCGGCCGCTCCTTGCCATAGGAGATCGTGCGCATGCGGTTCGGATCGATGCCGCGCGAGGCGAGGAACGAACGCACCGACTGAGCTCTCCGCGCGCCGAGCGCGATGTTGTATTCGCGGGTGCCGCGCTCGTCGGCATGGCCTTCGATGGTGAAGGAGTAGCGCGGATAGGTCTGCAGCCACTGCGCCTGCTTCTCGAGGGTCACGATCGCCTGCGGGGTCAGATCGGTCTGGTCGCTCTCGAAGAACACGCGGTCGCCCACGTTCACGACGAAGTCCTGCTGGCTGCCCGGCGTCGCCGCATTGGCCATCGCATCCGTCGCAGCATTCTTGTTGGCGCAGGCGCCCATCGACAGCGCGACGGCAAGCACCGCGGCCAGCTTCAATCCCTGGAGGATACGCATAGGATGTTTCATTCGGGAGCCTCCACGCTCACGTTAGTCCACTGCTGTCCGGTCTACAGGGGGTTGGTTAAGCGAACGTTCCGTCAACCTTGACGGAACCTTGCCTCAGCCGGTCAAATGCCCCCAACCAGCGAAAAGCAACCGTCATGGTTAATGGGTTGTAAATGTGGCGCGAGGGTGAAGGCAAGCCGCGTTAACCGGCAAAATCGCTGGCATTGCTTGAATTTTGGGCCTGAGGCCGGGAGTTGCCAGAGTGCCTTAGGTCAGGCGTGAACGGCGTCCGCGACCAGCACCCGCCGCTGCGGGACCTGGCGCTGGCCGGCGCGCCCGAACAGCATGCGCCGCTCGAAGGCGGTGGAGCGCATGATCGGATAGCGCTCGAACACCTTCCTGCGGAAGGTCGGGAAGTCCGCCGCCATCAGTCCGAACGGCTTGGTGAGACCGGGGACCAGCCGCGGCTCGGCAATGGTCTCGTGCAGGAACACCCGCCGGTAGAAGGCCTGATGCTCAGGACGCACGATCGCAAGGCCGAGATCGGCATGGAAGTGCTCGCAGGCCATGTAGGCGAGCCGGGTCGTCAGATAGGGCAGCTCGGGGACGCGCTTGACCTGGTCGGGATCGGCGACGAACCGGGTCGGGTCGATCATGACCTCGCCGCGATCGAGCCGTGGCAGCAGGATGTCGGGAAAGACGTCGGCCGAAGTGGACTGGCGCCATTCCGAGTTCAGCACGCTGATACGCACCGAGCTGCAGAGCTTGCCCTTGAGATAGACGCCGAAGGTCCACGCGTTCGGCAATTCGTCATACTGGTCGGTGACGCGCGCGTCGGTAGATTCCTTGACGGCACCCTCGCGCAGATAGGCGCGATAGCGGAGATTGTAGATCTCCTCTTTCTCCGCGGCCGTTTCGGCAAGATGATAATCGACGTCGGTCAGGAGTTCGGCACCCCGTCCAACAGCCGAAATGATCGCTCTGGCTGAGGACTGCATTCCAACTCCCTGCCCACCACGGCTCACAAGTGCACACGGACAACTTCCACGCGCGTGATCCACTATTAACAGCTTCTTAATGATGAAGCAAAGCAATCGAAGTATTAGGGTTAACCTCCCGTAGCACCACGGTACCCGGCAACAGGCTGAAACAGTCGGGGATTTCGGGAAGCGGAATCAGGCGAAGGAGCGCGAGCCCACGACCTGGAGCAGGCTCTCGCCGCGCCGTCCATGCGAGGCGTTGAGGAGCTGGCGCATCCGCACGGCGGGCACCGGACGGCTGAACAGATAACCTTGCGCCTCGGACACGGTGCCGTCGGCGCTGATCAGCTCGAGCTGCTCGTTGGTCTCGATGCCCTCGACCACGACCGCCATGCCGAGGTCTGCCGACAATCGCGCGACGCCGCGCAGCAGCGTCAGCGGCCGGTCGGTGTCGATGCCCTCGAGGAAGGAGCGATCGATCTTCACCTTCTGCATCGGGAAATTGTGCAGGTAGCTGAGGCTCGAATAGCCGGTGCCGAAATCGTCGAGCGAGATGCGCACGCCGAGCGCATGCAGCTGCGACAGGATATCGTGGGTGAGCTGGGTGTTGCGCAGCAGCGAGGACTCGGTGATCTCGATCTCGAGGCGATGCGCCGGAAGCCCCGAGACCTCCAGCGCGTAGCGGATCTCGCTCAGCACGTCGCGCTGGTGGAATTGCTGCGGCGAGAAGTTGACGGCGACGCTGACGCCGTCCGGCCACTTCATGCATTCCATGCAGGCGCGGCGCAGGATCCAGCGGCCGAGATCGACGATCAGGCCCATGTCCTCGGCGACCGGGATGATGTCGACCGGCGAAACCGTGCCGCGCACCGGATGATTCCAGCGCAGCAGCGCCTCGCAGGTCGTGATCTTGCCGGACTTCAGATTGACCAGCGGCTGGTAGAACAGCTCGAACTCCTCGTTGGCGAGCGCCTTGCGCAGGTCGAGTTCGAGGATGCGGCGCGCCTCGACGGTCGCAGCCATCTCGTCGCGGAAGAAGCAGAAGGTGCCGCGGCCGTCGGCCTTGGCGCGGTACAGCGCCATGTCGGCGTTCTTGAGCAGGGTGTCGGCGCTGACCTTGCCGTCCGGCGAGGTCAGCGCGATGCCGACGCTGGCGCCGATCTCGACCAGGTGATTGTCGATGCGGTAGCGCTCGCTCAGGCGCTCGACGATGCGGCGGGCGAGGCTCGCAGCGTCCTCGGCCGACGAGATGTTCTGCTGGAACACCACGAACTCGTCGCCGCCGAAGCGGGCGACGAAATCCTCGGGACGCAGCATCTCGCGCAGGCGGTTGGCGACCGCGCACAGGAGCTGGTCGCCGCAGGGATGGCCGAGCGTGTCGTTGACCTGCTTGAACTGGTCGAGGTCGACGAAGAGCAGCGCCGAGAGGCGTTCGGCGTGGTGGGCGAAGGCCAGCAGCCGCTCGATCTCGGCGCGGAACGAGACCCGGTTCGGCAGCGCCGTGAGCTCGTCATAGCGGGCGAGATGGCTGATGCGGGCTTCGGCGTTGGTGCGTTCGGTGATGTCCTCCAGCAGCAGCACGGTGCCGCCGCCCGTCATCGGCTGGAACGTCCAGGCGAGCGTACGGCCGCGCGAAAGATCCGGATCGGCGGTGACGATCTCGCAGATCCGCGCATGCGCGATCTCGGCCAGGATCTGGTTGCCGCTTTCCGCCGAGATGGAGCCCGCGGCGATGCAGGCCGACACGATGTCGGCCGCGGTGGCGCCGCGCTTGACCAGATCCTCGGGCAGGCCCATCAGCTGGCCGAAGCGATGGTTCATCACCGCAAGGCGCCCGTCGGCGCGGAACATGCACAGGCCATGCGGCATGTTGTTGAGCGCGGTGTCGAACTGGCTCGCCAGCGCGGATTCGCGGAAGCTCGAGGTCAGCGCCTTGACGAAGATCGCATGCAGGCTGAGGTTGATGTTCTTCAAGCCGATGAAGAAGAACATGAGCAGGACCGCAAGACCGACGTGGTAGGGGCCGCCGTGCAGCAGCAAAGCGAGCGACATCGGACCGCAGGCGAGCGCGACGTGCCACTGGATCACCCGGGGCTGGCCGTAATTGCGGGCGGCGCCGCCGGCGGTGTAGCCGATGCCGATGGCGACAGTGAGCATGTCGGCCACCGGATCCTCGTTGTTGTAGATGACGACGAAGGCCCACACGCCGAGCACAGCTGCATAGCTGAGCGCGCCGATCCAGTAGCGCGGCTCCAGATTCTTGGCTTCTTCGAACGACAGCGGGTGCGCGCGGTTCTCGTATCCGCGCATCTGGAACGCGCGCGCGGTGCCGATGGCGATCAGCAGAAATGCGAGCGGCCACAGCCACACGTCGCCGGTCTTGAGCGCAGTCATGACCGCGGCGACGGCCGCGGAGGCCGAGCCCAGGAAGATCGCCCAGAAATTCTGCACCATAGAGTTGATGAGAGCGGCGTAGAGTATCGGCTCCAGCTCGTCTCGATCGCTCTGCTTCTGGTCGGCCAGCTGCATTGGCTAATTACGCGTCCTGTTCAGCGCGTACTTTTACCCAGCCCAGGTGAAGCCTTTCTGAGGGAACATCGTTAAAGTCGAGTTGTTTTTCGGCAATTGCGAACAGGATTTCGCTGCAATATCAAGGAACTAGGCAAGCGTTGCCGGGCACAAGGTGAAGGAAAGCTTGCTTTGCCCGCCGAACGCGAAAAAATCGGCGCTTTTTTTCGGAAACATCGCGCGTCTGAACGCGCGATCTATTGACCTGCCGTCGAGGACAATAGCGGCGACCATGCCGGGTCGGAGGCGAAGCCCGGCGTCGGCACCTTCAGCTCGTTGCGTCCGGAGATGTCGACGGAGTACAGCGACGGTCCGGCATTGCCGCCGGGATCGCGGAAGAACATCAGCACGCGGCCGTTCGGCGAGAAGGTCGGCCCCTCATTGTGGAAGCCGGAGGTGAGCAGCCGTTCGCCGGAGCCGTCCGGCTTCATCACGCCGATCGAGAACTGTCCGCCGCCCTGCCTGGTGAAGGCGATGTAATCGCCCTTCGGCGACCACACCGGTGTAGAATAGCTGGCGTTGGTGTCGTCCTTGGAGAAGGAGATGCGCTGCGCAGGTCCCCCGCCCGCGCCCATCACGTAGATCTGCGACCTGCCGCCACGATCTGACTCGAAGCAGATGCGGCCGCCGTCCGGCGAGTAGGACGGAGACGTATCGATCGCCGGTGTGTCGGTGAGCCGCGTGGTCGAGCGCGAGCGCAGATCCATCACGAACAGGTTGGAATTGCCGCCCTGCTGCAGGCTCATGATGACCCGTTGGCCGTCCGGCGAGAAGCGCGGCGCAAAGGTCATGCCGGGGAAGTTGCCGACGATCTCGCGCTGCCCGGTCTCGATGTTGAAGAGATAGACCTTCGGATCGCCCTGGCCGAATTCCATGTAGGTGATCTCTTGCGAGTTCGGCGAGAAGCGAGGCGTCAGCACGAGGTCGGAGCCGCGGGTCAGGTAGCGCACGTTGGCGCCGTCCTGGTCCATCATGGCAAGCCGCTTGACGCGGCGCTCCTTCGGCCCGGTCTCGTCCACGAACACGACGCGGCTATCGAAATAGCCCTTCTCGCCGGTCATGCGCTCGTAGATCTGGTCGGAGATGATGTGGGCGATGCGGCGCCAATATTCCGGCGAGGTGAAATATTGCTGTCCTGCGAGCTGCTGGCCGGTGACGACGTCCCACAGGCGGAATTCCGCCTTGAGCCTGCCGTCCGGCTGCCGCGTCATGCGGCCGGTGACAAGGGCCTGCGCGTTGATGGTCTTCCAGTTCTGGAATTGCGGCGCGACGTCGATGTTGCTGATACGCTCGATGAAGGCGGCCTGGTCGATCGGCGCGAACAGGCCCGACCGCTTCAGGTTGTTGGTGATGACCTGCGTGACGCCGGTGCCGACGTCGCCGTCGGACGGCGAGCCCGGCACAAAGCCGGAGATCGCGATCGGGATCGGCTGGAATTCGGTGGGATCGATGCGCAGTCGCGGCTGGCCTTGAGCGAACGCATGTCCGCTCCCGAGCATCGCGAGCGTCGATCCGGCCAGGGTCATGAAGCGGCGGCGGTTCATCGATCGGGCGTCATTCATTGCAAAATTCTTTTGTTCGGATGTCACAACATATCTTTCAGGCCGAAAGTCATCGGAATGAGCTTCCAGCTCTCGTACTGCTGTTTCGGCATGAACGAATAGACCTGGCACTGCACGATGGCGCGCTTGGCGCTCTCGGCTACCGCCTGGGCGATCGACCGCGACGGTCCCCTGACCGCGATGACGATCGGCTCGGATGCGAGCGATCCATCGATCTTCATGGGAATGTCGATGTCAGCTTCGTATTGATCGGCGTCCTGGCCGTTATAGGTGGGCGTGAAGCAGCGCTTGACCGCGCCCTGGAATGCACCGCGCCAAGTCGCGACGTTGTTCGCGGCTGTCCCGGTCGCCGATCCCAACGACGCCGACGCATTCAGCGCGGCGCCTGCGAGCTCGTGCCGGGTCGCGGCGCGCTTGTCGAGATCGCGCTGGATCTGCGCGGGATCGAAGGTGCGCTCCTTCGGTTTCGGCTGCTGCTGCGGCTGCACCGCCGCGACCTTCTGCTCCACGGGCTTCGGTGGCGGCTTCTTGGTGTCCAGCTTCTTCTGGAGCTCGGCGATCGGATCTTCCTTGGCCGGATCAGGCTTCTTTTCCTGCGGCTTCGGCTCTTCCCTCGGCTTGGCCTCGGCCACGGGCTTCGGCGGATCGGGCTTCTTCTCGACCGGTTTTTCGACGGGCTTCGGCGGCGGCTCCGGCGTCGAGTTGGTCTTGATCAGCTCTTTCTTCTCGGTGACCTTGCCGACGGCGTCTTCCTCGGGCTTGGCTTCCGCGATCTTCTCGACCTTGGGCTTGGGCTGCTTCTTATCGCCGGTCTTCTGCCCCGCCATCAGCTGCGCGAGCTGATCGGTGGAGATGATGTCAACCGGAAGCGACTCCTCCGGCGCGATGTAGGCCTTGCTGCTAAAGGTGAGCAGCCCCCACCCAAGCACGAGGACATGGAGGGCAATCGACGCAACGAGTGTCTTGTCGACGTTCACCTTCACCGGCTTACGACCCCTGATCCGCTTCCGTGACGAGGGCGAGCTTCTTGAATCCGGCACCGGACAACAGGCCCATCACCTTGGCCACCGTGCCGTAATCCGCCTTCTTGTCGGCGCGCAGATAGATGCGCTCCTCGAGCCCGCCGCGCGCATCCGTGATCGCCTTCAGCTTCGGCACCAGCTCGTTGATCGCGACCTCGGCGTCGTTGATGAACACCTTGCCCTTGATGTCCACCGACATCTGCAGCGGCTTCTGGTCGTTGTTTTCGAGGCTCTTGGCCTGGGTCTGCGGCAGGTCGAGCGGCACGCCGACCGTCAGCATCGGCGCCGACACCATGAAGATGATGAGCAGCACCAGCATCACGTCGACCATCGGCGTGACGTTGATCTCGGCCACGACGGGCTTGCGCCGGCCACGGCGCCCGCCGCCTCCGGACGAACTCGCAACGTTCATGGCCATGATCGCGTGCCCAAATTGCCCTTCACACTATACATGCCGTCCGTCAGCCCCGCTCGTCGATCTGACGGGACAAGATGGCCGAAAATTCATCAGCGAAACCCTCGAGCCGCTGGGCCTGCCGGTTCACCTCGGAGGTGAACTTATTGTAGAAAATAGTGGCAGGAATGGCGGCGATAAGGCCGACGGCAGTCGCAAACAGCGCCTCGGCAATGCCGGGGGCGACCACCGCGAGAGAGGTATTTTTCGACGCCGCGATCGACTGGAAGCTCGACATGATGCCCCAGACCGTGCCGAACAGGCCGACGAAGGGGCCGGCGGAGCCCACGGTGGCGAGCACCAGAAGGCGGCGTTCCAGCCGCTCGACCTCGCGGGCGATCGAGACGTTCATGACCTTGTCGATGCGCATCTGCAGCCCCGCGACCGAGCGGGCGTGGCTCTCGAAGGAGCGCTTCCACTCCCGCATCGCCGCCACGAAACAGGCGGCCATGGAATGCGTCGGCTTGGCCGAAAGGGTGCGATAGAGCTCCTCGATCGACTCGCCGGACCAGAAGGCCTGCTCGAACCGGTCCATCGAGCGGCGGGTGCGGGCAAACAGGAAGATCTTGTCGATGGCGATCGCCCAGACCCAGACCGAGCAGGACAGAAGTCCCAGCATCACCGCTTTCACGATCCAGTGAGCCTGCCAGAACAGCGCGATCAGCGACACGTCCGCGGAAGCGGCAACCGGAAGGGCTGACTGAGCCACGTCGGCCGGATTCATAAGCAGTATCCTCTCAAGGCGATCTCTAAACCTCATGTCACGGCCAGCAAATGACCGCCGGTTCCCCAACCGCCGCGCCAACCGCGCGGCCGGCAAGCCCGCTCAAAGCCTTGTCTTTCTGGGGTGCAGGGCTCGTCCAAAGCCGGCCGCCTGCATTCCCTGCCAAGATGTCAAAACTAAGGGGCCTTGACCCCAGGCCTTGACTTCGGGCTCCGGGCACGCCTGTCCACACTTACCAGAGCCCGCCGATGGTTAATGCGGGGTTACCGGCGGCGAATTTGGCTGCGGGAAAGGCAGGCAGCGCAGGGGGATGGCCGTTTTCCGCGACGGCAGGCACGCGCGTGAGGCCTGGGCGAGCCGCGCACCCCGGCGCGAGACAAGGTTCCCTCCTCGCCTTGCGGGGTATGGCATATGGAGAAGGGTGGCGGATAGCTCGCCCACAGCGCGTCCTTCGAGACGCCCGCCGATAGCGGGGGGGGCCCCCCTCACAGGATGAGGGCGGAGTGCGCGGCAACAATTTCAAGGTGCCAATGCTGCTGCTTAGTCTAGCCTCATCCTGTGAGGAGACCGCTGGAAGCGGTCGTCTCGAAGGACGAGGCGCTTGCTCCGGCCGCCACCAAGACGCCATCGGCGTGTTCCACAACTTGACCACGTCCTCATGCTCCCTCGGGCTGTCGCCGGACACGCGCAAGATTCTGGAGGGCATGGGCCACAAATTCGGACCGCCGCAACCTGCGAACCATCTCGCAGTCATCATTGTCGGCGCGCCGTCGCTTGACGGCAAGCAGGTCGGCAACAATCGTCACTACGGTGCGAACGATCCACGCGCAACAGCGTGCTGGCGGTCCGGTATCGATCGTCGTCACGGGCGACGCTCTTGCGGGTGGGTTGCTACCACTTCTCCTTCGAGGTCCGCACATCGAGCTCGAACGACCAGGCGCGTTCGGGCTGGCGGTAGAGGAAGCCGAAGGCATCGACGATGCCTTCGATGTCGATCAGGCTGTCCTCGCGGCCGGCCGCATCCGGAAAGCGCGAGAAGATCTTGTCGCCGGCGATGGCGCCGTCGACCACGACATGGCCGACATGGATGCCGTCGCCCGCATATTCCTTGGCCATGGCCTGAGCCAGCGTGCGCAGACCAGCCTTGGACGAGTTGAAAGCACCGTAGCCGGAGCGTCCGCGCAACGAGGCGCTGGCGCCGGTGAAGAGCAGCGTGCCTGACTTCTTCGGCACCATGCGGCGCACCGCCTCGCGGCCGAACAGGAAGCCGCCGAAGCAGACCACGCGCCAGGCCTTTTCGAAATAGGCGGCGTCCATGTCGATGATCTTGCCGGGCGTGTTGTTGCCGGCGTTGTAGATGGCGAGATCGAGGTGGTCGCCGGCGGCATCGAACAGGGCGACGATGTCGCGCTCGCTGGTCGCGTCCGCGACGACGGGCACGGCCACGCCGCCCGCCTTGGTGATGTCGTCCGCAACCGCCTGCAGCGCGGACAGCGTGCGGCCGGCGACGATTAGTTTCAGTCCGTCGGCCGCAAAGCGCTTGCAGAGCCGGGCCCCGAGCCCGCGGTCCGGGCCGACGCCGATCACGATTGCCGTCTTCATGGGGAGTCTCCGAGAAATGATGGGATCAGGCCGCGGATGCGGGCTCGGGGCAGTTGGTCAATCGCGCGGGATTGCCGACCGCGGTGCAGCCGGCGGGAATGTCCGACGTCACCACCGTGCCGGCGCCGATCTTGGCGAAGTCGCCGATGCTGATGTCGCCGAGGATGGTCGCACCGCCGCCGATGTAAACGCCGCGGCCGATACGCGGCGAACGCGCCGGCAGCTCGCTATGCCGGCCGATGCTGACGTTCTGAAGGATGGTGACGTCGTCGCCGATCACGACATTGGCGCCGATCACGATGCCGGTGGCGTGGTCGAGATAGACCCCCGACCCGAGGCTGGCCGCCGGGTGAATGCTGACCTGCAGGACGTTCGAGGCTTCATTCTGGAACAGCAGCGCCGAATCGATATGGCCGCGATGCCAGAGCCAGTGCGAGACGCGCCAGGCTTGCAGCGCGACGTAGCCCTTGTAGTGCAGCAACGGCGGCAGCAGTTCGGCGATGGCGGGATCGCGGCGTGCGATGGCTTGCAAATCGCAGGCGGCGGCTTCGATCAGGCCCGGCGACCCGCGAAAGGCGTCAAGAGAAAATGAGGTGAAGCGCGCGCGCTCGGTGGCGCCGATGCCAAGCCGCTGGCCGATCAAATGAGCCAGGGCTGCGGCAAAATCGTCATGGGCGAGAACGGCTCCGGCGAGGGCCTTGCCGAACACGGGATCGGCGGCGGCCGCGCGCTGCGCCTCACAGCGAATCTTCCGCCAGAGGCTGTCGCTCGCCATGATCGCGGCTTCCGCCATTGTCGCCTCCGGTATTCTGGCGCCTACTCAGGTGCCGAATATAGGGCGCGGGTTGCCTGCGCGCCATGCCGCCCGATCAACATGCCGCAGTCCCCGTGAGGCTACGAGCTTGCATGCCAGGCACCCGCGGCCATATAGTTCGTCAGCTGTTCGGCCGACGCTGCGTTGGCCGGGGATGTCCACGCAGAGCATTCTCAAGCCCCCGCGGTGGTCCGCCATCCGCGGGTTTTTCGTACCCGGCGTCCTGCGCGACCGATGCGATAACCCGATCCCCCTCACCCAAGGTCACGCCAAGACATGTCGCCCAACGCGCCTGCCGACGACCACCATGACGACGTCATGTATCCCTCCGCCATACCATTCGTGCTGGTCCATCTCGGCTGCTTCGCGGCCATTTGGTCGGGCATTACCTGGCAGGCCCTCGCGATCTGCGGTGCACTCTACATCGTGCGCATGTTTGGAATCGGAGCAGGGTACCACCGCTATTTCTCGCATAAGGCGTTTGCGACAGGGCGCGCGTTTCAGTTCATCCTGGCCTGCCTCGCGCAGAGCAGCGCGCAGAAGAGCGTTCTGTGGTGGGCGGCCAAGCATCGGCACCATCATCTGCATTCCGATACCGAACTGGACGTGCATTCGCCGCGCCAACGCGGCTTCCTGTACAGCCATGTCGGCTGGATCTTCTACCGGCAGCACGACGCCACCGACCTCGTGAAAGTCGGCGATCTCACGGTCTATCCGGAGCTGATGTGGCTGCATCGGCTGGAGCTGCTGCCGGCCGTTGTGCTGGCGGTACTCTGCTTCGCAGCGGCGGGATGGTCGGGTCTGGTGGTCGGTTTCCTGTGGAGCACGGTGCTGGTCTATCACGCGACCTTCTGCATCAACTCCCTCGCCCATGTGCACGGACGCCAGCGCTACGTGACGGGCGACGATTCCCGCAACAACTGGCTGCTGGCGTTAGTCACTCTCGGTGAGGGCTGGCACAACAATCACCACGCCTATCAGAGCAGCGTGCGACAAGGCTTTCGCTGGTGGGAAGTCGACGTGACCTATTACATCCTGAAGGTCCTGTCCTGGTTCCGCATCGTCTGGAACATGAAGGCGCCCCCCGAACTGGTGCTGCGCAACGAGCAGCGGCTCGGCGCGCGGGTCATCAACCGGGCGGCCCGCCAGCTTGCCGGGCGGTTCGACGCCCATGCGCTGGCGCACGCGATCTCGTCGGCACTGCACAGGGCCGATCTCGCCCAGCTGCAACTGCCGACGCTGCACGACATCTTCAATCGCGCCCACGAAGGCGTCGATGCGCTGACGCATCTGCATCTGCCGAAGATCCCGACCCGCGAGGAGTTTCTCACCGAGGCGAGGGCGATGTTCGCGCGAACCCGGTCGCTCAACGAGATCGTGGACCACGCCTATGAGCACTTCTTGACGTCGGTCCGCGCGCAGCTCGTCACAGTGCGCTGACCAGGTGACCTGCGAGGCCAATCTGAACGTCGCGGCTGCCCAGCCGCACTCCCCAAACCAAACCGCCCGCCTGCGGGTTGCGCAGACGGGCGGCTCGGGGCCATCAGGACTTTGGGGGCATGTGCCTGAAGGCTTTTGAGAGGTGTCGACTTCAGATCAGCCCTGCTGCTGGTCGTTCGGCGGCGGGGTCGGACGGGTCTTGTGCTGCGCCATGAACTGGTCGAACTCTTCCTTGTCCTTGGCGTGACGCAGACGGGTCAGGAAATCCTTGAACTCGCGCTGCTCTTCCTCGAGCCGCTGCAGCGTCTCGGCGCGGTACTCGTCGAAGGCGCGGTTGCCGGAGGACGGCGGGCCGAAGCCAAAGCCGAAGCCGCGGCGCTCCATGCGGTCGCGCATGCGGTCCATCTTGTACTGCATCTTTTCCATCTTGTTCTGCCAGCGATCCGGGTGGCTCCAGCACGACATTCTTCTGCTCCCGAGTGTGAAAAAGAGAAGGGCAAGTCCGATCGGCCACCAGATCATGAAGCCGAGGATGGTCACGGCGATCCAGCCGGGATGCCAGGGCGTGTCGAGCATGCGGGGACGCTCGTACTGTTGGTATTGATCCGAAGGGCCGCGCCATCGATTGACATCAGCGGTGTAGGCCATTTCCCATCTCCATCACGGCACCAGCGCCGTTGTGAATGTAAATAACATTTACATAGCTAGACCATCCCGCGATTTTGTCAAGCTGGCCGGCTGACACGCCGGGCGAATTATTTGCGCAACTTTATTTCGGCTTGCCCCAGGGCCCGCCCGGCGGCACGCCCGAACCGGAGGAGGCCTCCGGCGGTACCGGCGGCGGCTCGGCACCTTTCGCAGGCGGTCGGCGATCGGTCGGGAAGCCGAGGCCGCGCAGATAGATCAGCACCTCGGCCTCGAGCAGCTCGTCCGGCGACATCGGCAGCTTTCGCCGCGCGGCATCGCCCCGCGAGAACAGCGAGGCCACGCCATGTGCCATCGACCAGATGTGCAGCGCCATCATCATCGCCGGCGGCCGCGGCGTACCGGGCGGAGCCAGCGCGGCAAGCCGTTCGGCCGCTGCGCGGATGATGTTGAAGGCGCGTTCGCTCGCGGCCTGCAGCGCCGGATTGGCATCGACCGGCAGCCCCGATTCGAACATCGCGTTGTAGAAGGCCGGCTCCTCGCGGGCGAAGGCGAGATAGGCCTTGCCAACGCGCTCGAACGCCGTGACCGTGTCGGGACGGCCGTCGTCCCAAGCCGCGGTGAGGCGCGCCTCGAACTGCTCGAAGCCGCGCTGGGCGATCGAGGACAGGAGTTCGTCGCGGTCGCGGAAATGCCGGTAGGGCGCGGCCGCACTGACGCCGGCCATGCGCGCGGCATCGGCGAAGGTGAAGCCGGCCGCCCCCTTCTCGGCGATCAGCCCAAGGGCGGCCTGCAACAGGGCTTCCTTCAGATTGCCGTGGTGATAGCCGCGCTCGGCGCGGCGCTGCTCCTTGCGCCAGCTCATGTGAACGGCTTTTACATGAGCCGGGCGTGAAGGTCACTAGCGGGAATCGCGCGTGATTAACCCGTACTTCCACGGTCCTGCCGGGCCGATGCGTCAGCATCGCGCTCGGAAAGACGTTGGCAGGGCTACATCTGCGGAATCGGCAGCACTGGCATGACCTCGATCGCCTCGCCCGGGAAGATCGCAAAATGCGGATGGTTCTCGAACAGCTTTGCAGCATCCTCCTGCGAGGCGGCCCGCACCACCGTGAAGCCGGTCAGCGCGTTGCTGATCTCGGTGATGCCGCTTGCGTCGATCCTGCGGGTCTTGCCGAGCGGGCCCCCCATCTCGATGATGACGTCCTGGTGCTTCTCGACCCAACCGTGCCAGGCGGCCATGCCCTCGCGCTCTCTGGCCTTCCGTTCTGCCTCGGGAAGTGCGTGCCAAGCCTTCATTTTCGACCCGCTCATGCTGCCGAGATAGACGGCGAGGAATTTGTGTTCGGTGCTCATCGGTTCTCTCCTTGTTGATCGATTGACGGCAGCCGTGGAATGTTCCGCGGCCGCTGTGACTATTGCTTCAGGTCGTCGAAGCCGGCGGCGGCCGCCTGCACCTCCGGCGGAAAGTCGCTCATCTCCTGCACTTGCCGGATCTCGATGATTTCGTTCGGCGATGCCGGGCACTCCTTGGCCCACGCGATCGCCTCGGCGCGCGAGGCGACCTCGATCATCCAGTAGCCGCCCAGAACTTCCTTGGACTCCGCGAAGGGACCGTCGGTCACGACAGGCGCGCCGGTCGCGAACGAGACGCGCGCGCCCATCGAGGGCGGATGCAGGCCATCCAGCGTGATCAGCACGCCGGCATCCTTCAGGGCCTCGTTGTAGCGCATCATCGCGGCGACGCGCTCGGGATCGAGTTGGACGTCCGCTGGCGCGCTCTCGTAGCCGAGCGGGATCATGAGCATCATGAATCGCATGGTGTTCCCTAGTTTCACTGTTGGGAGAGCGGCGGGAGCCGCAAGCCCTCGCCTCCAAGACGAGCGAGATCCTACGGAACCGACAGGGCGGCAAAAATTATTCGCAAGGTATTGCGCCGCGCTAGCGCGGCTGCGGCAGGAAACGGCCATCCTGCCGGGCGGCACCGAAATAGACGTCGATGCGCCGGACCTTGCCGCCGGCGAAGGTGAAGAACTCGGTGTTGCGAAAGCTCCTGCCGTCCGTTGCCAGGCAGCAATAGGTGACAAAGGCCTCATCGCCCCGGACGAAAATCCGCTCGATCTCATGCCGCGCGATCCAGCCGCTGTCCCTCCAGCAGCGTTGGAAATAGGCTGCCTTGTCGAGATCATCGTCGAACGGGCTGGTGAAGCGGAAGTCGTCGGTGAGCGCATCGCTCACCCGTTGCCGGTCGTTGGCGAGATAGGCGGCAAACAGGTTCCGGATCACGCGCTCGTTGTCATCAGCCATCGATCGTCTCCGCTGCAAGCATTCCTTGATGAAGACGATTTCCGACCCTCCATGCCGACGGCGCACGGACTGCGGCAACACGTCGCAAAAAGCCTCCAGGCCCAGAAGCCGACCGCGGCAACCCCACGATCGAATCGGCCCGCGCGGTCGAAGCCGGCCGCGGCTTCGCCGTGGTCGCCTCCGAGGTGAAGAGCCTCGCCAATCAGGCCAAGCAGGCGACCGATACGATCACGACCGAGATCGCCGCGCTGAACACCATCTCCGGCGACGTCGCGACCTTCCTGAGCGCGATCAAGGTCGCGATCGCTGCCGTCGACGAGTTCATCGCCTCCACCGCCGCCTCGGTCGAGGAGCAGAGCATCGTGACGGCGGACATGTCGACCAACATGCAGCGCGCCTCGGCGGAGCTGGCATAGGCGCGACTTCCCGTCTATCTCCGTCGCCCTTCGAGGGCCGCTGAAGAGGCGGCCGCCTCAGGGTGACGGAGATGCAGTCTCACTCGCGGTCCCCACAGCGTCATGGCGAGCGCAGCGAAGCAATCCAGAATCCCTCCGCGGAAAGACCCTGGATTGCTCTGCTGCGCTCGCAATGACGCAGCAAGGAGCGCCAGCGTCGCTCTCCAGCTCGCATCTCAACGTGGAGACCCAGCTTCTCGTCCTTTCAAAGGCGACGGCTCGAGCGCGCAAGCGCTCGGCTCCATCGGCATAAGCCTTTTGTCCCGGGACCAAGCGCAGTAAAAGAAGCCGTGCCCACCCACGCCCTTTTCGATCCAGGACAGACCAGCCCATGCCGCAAGCCGCGCAAAAAGTCGCCCTCGTCACCGGAGCCGCGCGGGGGATCGGGCTTGCGACCGCGAAGAAGTTCCTTGACGAGGGCTGGCGCGTGGCGCTGCTCGACATCGAGGGCGAGCTGCAGGCGAGCGCGGCCGCGGCTCTGAACGACCCCGACAACACGCTGGCGATCACCTGCGACGTATCCGACGCAGCGGCCGTGGGCGCTGCGACGGCGGCGGTCATGAGCCGCTTCGGCCGGCTCGATGCCCTCGTCAACAATGCCGGCGTCGCCGTGTTCGCGCCCGTGCTGGAGACCAGCGACGCCGACTGGAGCAGGATCATGGCGGTCAATCTCACCGGCCCGTTCCTGTGCACCAAGGCGGCCGCGCCGCTGATGCGCGAGCAGGGCGGCGGCGCCGTCGTCAACATCACCTCGATCTCGGCGGTGCGCGCCTCGACGCTGCGCTCGGCCTACGGCACCAGCAAGGCTGGCCTTGCACACCTGACAAAGCAGCTTGCGGTCGAGCTTGCCTCGCTCAACATCCGGGTCAACGCAGTTGCTCCCGGGCCGGTCGACACCGCGATGGCCAAGCAGGTGCATACCAAGGAGATCCGCGCCGATTATCACGACGCCATTCCGCTCAACCGTTACGGCCTGGAAGAGGAACTCGCGGACGCAATCTATTTCCTGTGCTCAGGCGGTGCGAGCTACATCACCGGTCAAATTTTGGCCGTTGATGGCGGCTTCGATGCGGCCGGCATCGGCCTGCCGACGCTACGTGGGCAACGGTGGAACGGGTAGAACCTTAGAGGGTGGGCTTGCGGCTGCGCGAAGTGCAGGCGCGTAACCCATCTCTTTGCGCGCGGCGAGAAAGGCGGTGGGTTACGCCAACGGACTGCGCTCCGCGCAGCCGTAGGGCTAACCCACCCTGCGAAACCGAGTTGGTGGAGAGTTCATGCGACGCGTCACCTCCCTCAAAGCCCTGATGCTCGCATCCACCCTGCTCGCCGCCACGCCCGCGGCCGCCGAAATCCGTATCATCCAGTCGCCGGGCGGTCAGGTTGGGCCGTTCCTCGATCTGTTCGAGAGGGTGCGCGAGAGCGGCGAGCGCGTGGTGATCGACGGTCCCTGCCTGTCCGCCTGCACGCTGGTGCTGAGCATCGTGCCGGGCGAGCGTATCTGCGTCACGAGGCGCGCCGTGCTCGGCTTCCATGCCGCGCGTTCGATCGACCGGGCCGGGCGCATCTATGCCGAGCCCGAAGCATCCGAAGCGGTGCTGGCCGCCTATCCCGGCCCGGTGCGCGACTGGATCAGCCGCCGCGGCGGTCTCACTTCGCGGCTACTGCTGCTGAAGGGGCGCGATCTCGCCGCCATCTATCCGCGCTGCCGGTGACGCCCTGGGCGCCGCTGGCGCGTCCGAGCTGCGGCTGCTCGAGCTCTATGTGAAATATGTCGGCGGGGACGCAGACACCGCGACCGTGCCGCCGCAACCCTACCGGCTCGGCGTCGAGCCGCCGCGGCAGGGGAAACCGACGCCCTCCCGGACGGCGCGGCCGCGCAACTACATCGCCTCGACGCTCGTCATCGCAAGTGTCAGCTTCACGCTCATCGCATTGCTCGTGCGCTGACGGGCAAGGGCGCCGGCGACATATTGCGCCCGTCACACGCTTCGTCGGTTCTAGAAGAACCGCTGGATCATCTGCGCCAGTTCCATGCTCGCGCAGATGAGCATACCCCAGAGTGCAAAGTTGATCTGTAGCGCCGCCACCATCGGTCGCTCCCCTTCCAAGTCACGTCCATCCCAGTTTGTAGAATTTATGAAGGAATGATTAGCGATTCTGACGCTGGGTTCACAGCCTATTATTGCGCCAGTTGTTGTGCGATGCGGGCCGCACCGTTTTCACGAAGCGGCCTCACTGCTCCCGCAAAGTGAGGCGAGCATGATCCCTCATGCCGGCCACGTCGTCCCTTACTTCCATTCAACTGGCGCGATGCGATACTTCCCAAGCGGAATTTGCGTGTCGCCTACCGCTCCGAAGGCCCGGCATGATGCGGCACGGCTTGTTCTTGCTTGGTTTTTGCGCAGCACTCATGGGATGCGCGGTCGCACCGGCGCAGGAGCGTCGTCCGGTCGCATGGGACGGCCTCGGCCAGAACCCGAATCGCTCTCACGTCGCAAAGCGGCGCGCTGCCAATCCGCTACCTGCGCAGGACAATCCCAATCAGGAGCGGGAAAAAGTGCTCGCCACCTTGCGTCCGTACTCCGAAGCGTGGTGGGCGGTCCACGACGAGATCGAAGCGGAGAACGACAGAACCCTCGGCACCAAGCTCGTGATCTGCCCGCGCTGCGTTCAGTCTCCGCCGTCCGGCGAAGACGTGACCGGATCAATCCGGTGAGAGGCGCATAAGCCGATCTGTATTTGACGTGCCCAGCCCGGGGCGCGCCCTGACCCGCAATGATCGAAAGGGGCGCGCCGCCGGGCGTGTCAGGCGACCAAGGCTGTCACATGCCCTCCGCCGGGCAGTTCACCATCCAGGGAATGCCGAACCTGTCGACGCACATGCCAAAACCCTTGGCCCAGAAGGTCTTGCTGAAGGGCATCGTGACGGTGCCGCCGTCGGCGAGCGCATTGAACCTGCGCTCGGCGTCCGCGACGTCCGTGATCGTCAGCGAGACCGAAAAGCCCTGCGGCTTGTGAAAGTGCTCGCCTGGCGCATCGGAGGCCATCAAGACGCTGCCGTCGGGCAACGACAGCCGCGCATGCATGATCATCTTCTCGCGGCCGGGTGCAGCCGGCATGTCCGGCGGCGCTTCGGATGCTCGCATCATCGCGTCGATCTTGCCGCCGAGGACCTTGGCGTAATAGGTGAACGCCGCTTCGCAGGTGTCCTGATAGAACAGATAGGGATTGAGCATCGTTTCTCTCCTCTTTCTTCCTGGGCAATCGTTGCGTTATTTCTCGGCGAGCTTCTTGAGGCTCGCGAGACCAGCTTCGAAATCTTTGCCGATCATGCTGTCCATGTTGATGAAGACCTGCATCACCTTGGACATGAACGGGGCCGGACCGTACATCGCCCATGTGACCAGAGTGGTATCGCCCTGCGGCACAAAGGTGAACTCGGCGGTGTTGTGGCCTTCGAAGGGCCGCTCGAAATCGAGCTTGATGCGGAGCTTCGACGGTGAGCTCGCCTCGAGGATCTCCATGTGGCCGGCGCCGACATTGTTGTTGCCGTCCCAGGCATAGGTCGCGCCCTTTCCTGCCGCGGTTCCACCGAAGCTGCGTTTCATAGCGGGATCGCGGTTCTCGTACGGCGACCAGCTGGTCCAGAAGCGGAAATCGGCCACCTGCGGATAGATCGCGGCGGCGGGTGCCTTCATGGCCAGGGAACGCTCAACGCGGAACGTGTCCGGCTTGCTCAATGCGAAGACGAGGACTCCGGCGATGCCGACGGCGAGAACGATGACGATGACGGTAATGGGTTTCAGCAATGAATGGCTCCCTGGCTACGGGATCAAGACGAAGGGGAACGGCGGGGGCCGACAATTGATGGAATGTTTTTTTGATCGTCATTCCGGGATGGTCCGAAGGACCAGACCACAGGTGCGCAATTGCCCACCGCCCCGGAATGACGGGCGCCCTACTTCGCCTTCGCGCTTTCCTTTGCCTTCGGCTGGCTGTCCCGGATCAGCCGGTCGAGATGCATGCGGATGTGGGCGGCTTCGGCGGAGGTGTTGGCCAGCGCGATGGCGCGGTCGAAGGCGGTTCGGGCTTCGTCGTTGCGACCGAGCTGCATCAGGAAGGCGCCACGCACGCCATAGAAATGGAAGTAGTTGGCGAGTTTCGGCGCCAGCGGCTCGATCAGGTCGAGCGCGGCCTGGGCTCCGCGGACCTTGGAGACCGCGACGGAGCGGTTGAGCGTCACCACGGGCGAAGGCTGCACCAGCTCGAGCGCGCCGTAGAGCAGGTCGATCTGGACCCAGTCGGTCTCCTCCGGCGTCGACGCGCGCGCATGCAGTGCGGCGATCGCGGCCTGGATCTGGTATGGCCCGCTGCGGCGATGGCGCATCGCCTTGTCGATCAAGGCGAGGCCTTCCGCGATCATGGCGCCATTCCACAGCGAACGGTCCTGGTCGCCGAGCAGGATCAGCGAGCCATCCGCCGCAAAGCGCGCGGCGCTGCGGGCATGCTGCAACAGGATCAGCGCCGTGAGCCCCATGATCTCAGGCTCGCTCGGGAACAGCCGCAGCAGCAGCCGCGCCAGCCGGATCGCCTCCTCGCACAAGGGCTTCCTGATCTCGGCGGTATCGCCGCTCGCGGAATAGCCCTCGTTGAAGATCAGGTAGATCATCGCCGCCACGCCGGCGAGCCGCTCGGCGCGCTCGACGGCGCCGGGGGCTTCGAACGGCGTCCCCGCCTCCGCCACCTTCGCCTTGGCGCGCGTGATCCGCTGCTCCATCGCCGCGTCCGAGACCAGGAAGGCGCGTGCGATCTGCTTCACGGTGAGGCCCGAGACGATGCGCAAGGCCAGCGCGATCTGCTGCGTCGCCGGCAGCTGCGGATGGCAGCAGATGAACATCAGCCGCAGGATGTCGTCGCGATAATGCGAGCCGTCGAGTCGCTCGGCGAGCGCGCCCTCGGCGTCGTCGAGATCGGAAATCGCCTGGTCGTCGTCGGGCAGCGGCTGCTGCTTGCGGGTCCGGCGCACTTCGTCAATCGCGACGTTGCGGCCGACCATGATCAGCCATGCCGCGGGATCGCGCGGCGGCCCGTTCTGCGGCCAGCTTTTCAGCGCGCGCAGGCAGGCGTTCTGGAAGGCTTCCTCGGCGGTGTCCAGATCGCGGAAATAGCGCAGCAGCGCGCCGACTGCCTGGGGTCGCGCCGAGGTCAGCGCAGTCTCGATCCAGGCAGTCTCGGTCTCGCTCACGTCAGGTTTCCTCCGGGCCGGAACACGCCGACGGGACGCACCTCATAGGCGCCGCCGGGATTGGCTGCGCCGAGCTCGCGCGCGACGTCGAGGGCGTCATCGAGGTTCTTGCAATCCACGATGTAGAAGCCGAGCAATTGCTCCTTGGTCTCGGCATAGGGACCGTCGAGCACCAGCGGCGGGTCCTCCTTGCGCAGGGTCGCAGCCGCGGTGGTCGGCAGCAGCCGCGCCACCGGCCCGAGCCGGCCCTGCTTGGTGAGCTTCTCCTGCACCACGGCGAGCTTCTTCATCACGGCCTCGTCCTGCTCCTTGCTCCAGGAGCCGACGAAGTCCTCATCGTGATAGCAAAGAATCGCATAAAGCATGGGCAGTCCCTTCCCCGACCTCTCGTTCTGAAGACGATCCACTATGCCCTGCGCCGACAGGGCTGCGGAAAAATTTTGCAAGAAAAATCCGGCAGATCGTGCCAAGGAGAGCCTCCAAAAGCGGAACCTGACGAGGCACTTCGAATGAGCAAAGGCACCCTGGCCGTCCTGATCAACAGCACGCAGCAGAACTGGCTGCCGGAGCGCTGGAAGGCCCGGTTCGACGCGGTCTGCGGCGGCCGCCGCGTGGTGCTGCTGCCCGATCCCGGGCTCGATCCTGCCGAGGTGCATTATGCGGCGGTGTGGAAGCCGGTGCCGGGCGATCTCGGCGCGTTCCCCAATCTTCGCGCCATCTTCAATCTCGGCGCCGGCGTCGATGCGCTGATGGCGGACAAGAGCCTGCCCGACGTGCCGCTGGTCCGCGTCGCCGTGCCTGACCTCACCAACCGGATGACCGAATACGTCGTGCTGCACGTGCTGATGCACCACCGCCAGGAGCTGTACCTGCGGCAGTCGCAGCGCGAGAAGCGCTGGGAGCCGAAATATCAGTGGCCGGCGAGCGCCATCACCGTCGGCGTGATGGGACTCGGCACCCTCGGTGCGGACGCGGCCGGCGTGCTGCGACGGCTCGGCTTCCGGGTCACCGGCTGGAGCCGCAGCCCGCGCACGATCGCGGGCGTCGAATGCTTCCATGGCACTGCCGGCATGGACGCGTTCCTGCGCAAGACCGACATCCTCGTCAGCCTTTTGCCCCTGACTCCAGACACGCACGGCATCCTCAACCGCGACGTCTTCTCAAAGCTCAACCGCACCAGCCCGCTCGGCGCGCCGGTGCTGATCAATGCCGGCCGCGGCGGCTTGCAGAACGAAGCCGACATCCTCGCCTGTCTCGATGACGGCACGCTCGGTGCCGCCTCGCTCGACGTCTTCGTGCAGGAGCCGCAGCCGAAGGACAGCCGGTTCTGGACCCACCCCAAGGTGCTGCTGACCCCGCACAACGCCGCCGACACCGACGCGGAGGCCATCTCGGCCTACGTCGCCGAGCAGATCGAAAAATTCGAGGCGGGCGGTGCGCTGGAGAACGTGGTGGACCGGGTCAGGGGGTATTGAGGCCCGGTAGCTCTGCACGCTCTTCTATGCAGCCGAGTACGCCCGCGCACCCGGCGGCGACTTCACGGTGCGACAGTCCCGGCTCGATGCCACGCCCGTCGCCGCGCCGCCTGGCGAAAGCCGGGCTGCGCCGGGATGGCAGCTAGGGCTTTGCTCCCAGCATCACATCAATCGCGCCCTTCACGATCGCTTCCAGCTCCTTGCGCGGGACGCGGGCGCGCGAGCGGATGGCGATGGTGTGGACGGTGGCGGACGCGATCTGCGCCAGCGCGAACGGATCGGCGCCCTCCGGCAGCTCGCCTTTCTCCCTGGCGCGGCGGAAGCAGCTTGCAAACGCCTTGTCGAGCCCGGTGAGACCGTCGAGCACCATGGCGCGGATCTCGGGATCGCCGACGGCCTCGGACGCCGCGGTCACGACCGTGAAGCAGCCGCGCGGGCCGGTGTCGCCGGACAGATAGATGTCGAGCGCCGCAGCGTAGATGCGCTCCAGCCGCTGCCGCAGGGGCATCTCCTGGCGAAAGATCTCGACCATGGAGGCGGCAGCCTCCTCACGATAGCGCTGGTAGCTCTTGATGTAGAGCTCGCGCTTGTCGCCGAAGGCGCCGTAGAGGCTCGGCCGGTTCATGCCGGTCGCTTGGCTGAGATCATCGAGCGAGGTGGCCGCAAAACCTTGCTTGCGGAACAGATCGAGCGCCTTGCCCAGCGCGATATCGGGCTCGTAGGCGCGGGGACGGCCACGACGCTTGGGTTCGCCGCGGCGCTCGGGTTCGGCACGGCGCCTGGGCTGACCGGCAGCTGGCGGCTTCGATTTTTGTACCATTTCGCAAAATAATCCTTGACCACGGATATATTATGCAAGATGGTACAAAAATCAATCTGGCCAGGTTGAGCGACACCAAAAGAGGAATTGCCCAAGGAGGCTACAGATGGATCTTTATTTCTCGCCGCTCGCCTGCTCGATGGCGACGCGCGTCGCATTGTATGAAGCCGGCGCCGAGGCGAACTATCTCGAAGTCGATCCGCCGACCAAGACCGTGCTGAACGACGGCTCCGACTTCCGCGCCGTCAATCCGATCGGCCTCGTGCCGACGCTGCGCACCGACGAAGGCGTGGTGCTCACCGAGAACGCCGCAATCCTGCAATATGTCGCGGACTGTTTTCCGCAATCCGGCCTCGGCGCCACCGCGGGCATCGAGCGCACAAGGCTGCATCAATGGCTCTGCTTCATCGGCACCGAGCTGCACAAGGGCCTGTTCATTCCCGTACTCGACCGCAAGGCGCCGCAGGAAGCCAAAGCCTATGTGCTGGAGAAGAACCTGTCGCGGCTCGATTATCTCGACAATTACCTGAAAGGCAGGGAATTCCTGCTCGACCATTTCAGCGTGGCCGATGCCTATCTCGTCACGGTCATCAACTGGACCATGGCGACGCCGCCGATCGAGCTTGCGAAATGGCCCAACGTAAAGGCGTATTACGAGCGCCTGCGCCAGCGGCCGTCAGTCGCCAAGGCGATTGCGGAAGAGTTCGAGCTGTACAAGGCCGAGCTCGCGCGGAAGAAGGCGGCGGCCTGAGGCGCGATGAAATAGGCTCGATCGCTGCAACCACGGGAGGTGCGCTCCCTCTCCCGCTTGCGGGAGAGGATGCTTCTCCAATGGCACAACCCCCAGGAGGAGAAAGCCCTCACCCGCGCCTCCGGCGCGACCTCTCCCGCAAGCGGGTCGCAAGCGGGAGAGGTGAACGAGCCGCGGCAGTCGATCCAGCCAAAGCCGCTCCGTCCTGCAGCTCGACTATTTCGGCGCCTGCAGCACGATGCCATAGCGGCCGTAGATGCGGTCGATCGTGCCGTCGCTCCGCAGCCGCTCCACGGCTCCGTCGATGGCTTCGCGCAACGCATCGTCCGGACGGATCATGCCGACGGCAACGTTCCAGTTGAGATCGACCACGCTCTCGTCGCGATCCAGGATCCGGAGCTTCTTGTCCGGATGCGTCAGGTTGAAATAGCTCGCCGCGGTGGGCGTGACGGCGGCGGCATCGATCTCATGGTTCGACACCGCTTCCAGGCTATCGTTCTCGAAGCCGAAGGTCGACGTCGGCACGCGCCGTTGACCGATGATCATGGCTGCGATCGATCCAACCTGCACGCCCACCCTGGTCGCCTCGTTGAGGCTCCCGAACGAGGTGAGCGTGCTGGATGACGGCACCGCGAGCGCGACGCCCGTGCGATAATACGGTTTCGAGATCCTCAGGCGGGTTTCGCCCTGCGCTTCGCGGTCGGCGATGACGTCCAGAAGAATGTCACAGCCGGCGCTGCGCATCTGATATTGCGTGATGATCCAGTCGAGCCTGAGCGAGACGCCGAGCTCGCGTGCCAGCACCCGACCGAACTCAACCTGAAAGCCGGGTGGATCGGCGGCCTTGTGCGCAAAGGGAAGCGAATTGGGATGCGCGCACAACCCGATCACGCCGCTCGAACGGATCGCGTCCAGGGTTCGCGCCTGCGCGGGCCCCGACAGAACGATGGCAGCAGCGACGATGGCCGGGGCGAATGCCTTCATTCCGTGTCTCTTGGATGGTTCGGGGCTTGACGGATCGAGTCCTGGCGGTTCAACCCTCGCGCGGTTTCAAGGCGCGGATGTATTTGACGATCTGGTCGATCTGGGCGTCGGTGAAGGCGCCGTCGAATGCCGGCATCGCTCCCTGCTTGCCGTGCTTGATGCGGTCGCGAATGAAGTCGTCGTCGCGCGGCGAGTTCATCAGTTGCGGCCCCTTGCCGGCTGCACGTCCACCGTCGGAGTGACAGAAGCCGCAAGTCCCCGCGAACACCTGCTCGACGTCGAGCGTCCCGTTCTCGGGCGCCGGCGTGGCGGATTGTGCTTGAGCCATAACAGCGCACAGTAACGAGGCGGCCAGCGCCGCCGGAATCGTTTTCAAATGCAATCTCAACACGTCCTCTCCATTCCTGAATCACGCCGCTGCTTCGATCGACCGGGGAGCGGGCTTGCGCCCGCTTCCCGACGAACGTTTGCGGCAGGCTATTTCAGGCTGAAGACGATGAGCGCGCCGTCGTCACGCGGCATGCTCTTGTAGGCGCCGCCGAAGTTCGGCGCATATTCGTCCGCCAGCATCCCGCCAAAGCCCGCGGTTACGGCGATATATTGCTTGCCCCCGGCGGAGTAGCTGACGATGCCGCCCTGGTGGCCGGTGCCATTGTTGTGCTTCCACAGCTCGGCCCCGGTCTCGGCATCGTAGGCGTGAAGGACGCCGCGGGAATCGGGCACGAACACCAGATTGCCGGCGGTCGACAGCACGCTCCCGAGCGGCGGCTCGGGGTAGCGAACCTCCCATTTCTTTGCCCCCGTGATGGGGTCGCGCGCGTCGAGGTGTCCGTAGATCTCACCGCCAGGGGGCGGCGCCATCTTGAAATCGGCGCCGATGTTGAGCTGCGCCTGCGGCGCGGTGACCGGCGTCGTCTTCTGGATATCGAGCGTCATGCACCATTCCTGGCCGATCTTGTAGTAAAGACCGGTCTTCGGGCTGTAGGAGCCGGAGTTCCAGCTGATGCCGCCGCCGATGAACGGACACAGCGGCGGTTCGGTGACCTTCCCGACCGGGAAATCGCGACGGCCGATCAACGCGCCGGTCTTGGGATCGATATCCTTGACGAAGTTGATGTTCTCGACCAGCCGCCAGACGTTCTTCACGCCGAGATTGCGGTCGTAGACGAAGACGAAGCCGCCCTTGTTCGGATGAACCACGTATTTCTGGCCGTCTCGCTCGAGCATCACGAACTCGCCGACGGCGCTGTCGAAGTCCCAGGCATCGTGCGGCAGTTCCTGATGGTAGGATTTCAGCTTTCCGGTATCGATATCGAGAGCGATCACCGAACTCGTGTAGAGATTGTCGCCGGGACGCGCACCTTGCGTCTTGTAGTCGGCGCCCGACCAGTCGTAGAGCGGCGCCGGATTTGCGGTGCCCCACAGGATGGTGTTGGTCTCGGAATCGTAGGTGCCCGGCATCCAGCCGCCACCGCCGCCGGTGCGCCAGGAATCGTTGCCCCAGGTCTTCATAGCCTCGTCGGTGCCCGCGACCGTCAGGAACTCCCACTTCTTCTTTCCAGTGGTGGCATCGACCGCGAAGATCGGGCCGCGGCCCGGCCATTCGCCCCCTTGCGAGCCGATGATCACAGTCCCCTTCGCGTAGAGCGGCGCGCCGGTAAAGCCGACCGTGAGCTTCTGCGAATCGATCAGCCTGGTCTCCCAGAGCACCTTGCCGGTCTTCGCATCGAGCCCGAACAGACGACCGTCCATGGTGCCGACGAAGACCTTGCCTTCGCCGAGCGCTACGCCGCGGTTGTAGGGAGAGTGGGTCTGGCGGCTGATGAGCGCCTCATCCAGCTCCGGAAAGAACGACCAGATGACCTCGCCCGTCGCGCCGTTCAGCGCGAAAACACGGCTGTAGGATCCCGAGTAGTACAGCACACCGTCGGCCGCGAGCGGCATCGACTGCAGGCCGCGCGTCGATCGTCCTGGAATGTGCATCCAGGCGACGCCCAGATTGCCGACGTTGTTCGCGTTGATCTGCGCGAGCGGGCTGTAATGATGGGATTTGTATGAACCGTGATAGGTGAGCCAGTCGTTCTGCCCGGCGCCCTCGATCCGGGCCGTATCCACGGTTTGGGCCAACGCCGCCGACGCAGCAAATGCCGCAACGGCGAGAACAGGTAAGCCCGAGTTGAGCCACTGCTTCCTCATATGCACTTCCTCCCGCTTTGTGTTTGTTGATTGCGTCTCGTGAACGCCGCTGCGAGGAATGTTTGCAGTTCGGTACGCGTCGATAGTCCTCCACCGGACATGATCTGCCAACAAATGCCCCTTCTCTCGGCGCATGTCGCCAAGGGAGCCACGTTCACTGCCGTGATTGCTGTCGCACGTCTGCTCACACAGCGTACGACGGATCGCAGGACGTGCAAAGATGGAATGCGCGCGCCGGGCGACTTGGCGCGGAGGCCGAATTGAAACGACAGCAGCGCTGACCGTTCGATCTCTTACAGCTCTCCCTAGCGCATCCGCGGCAGGATCGCGACGATGCCGGGCCAGAGCGCCAGCAGCGGCACTAATCCGATCGACGCGTTGGCATCAACGCGCATACGCGTAAAGCTTGACCGCGTTGTCCGGGGACACGAGACCGCTCGCGACGTCCTCGTTGACGGCCGCACGATCGCGCTCCCTGGGATCGCCAATGCCGGCACCGCCGGGCGTCATCACCACCAGCCGATCGTCCGGCGGCACCTGCTGAAAACCCTTGCCACGAAGCTTCTTGCCGGATTTCAGGCCGACATAGCCGGCCTCGCCGTTCTGGCCGCCGTCGCGGCCGCGCGGCGGATGATCGATGCGGTCGAACGCCGCGAGGATGTCGAACGGCGCATCGACGCCGCTGCCGACCTCGATGATCTGGCCGAGGCCGCCGCGGGTGCGCCCTGCTCCACCGGAATCCGGACGCAGCTCCTTGCGCCAGAAGATCAGCGGCGTCTGCGTCTCCGCGATCTCCACCGGCGTGCCGCGCACGCCGCTGGGATAGGCGGTCGCCGACAGCCCGTCCTTGCCGAAGCGCGCGCCGGTGCCGCCATTGGAGGTGACCGCCATGGAGAACCCGTAATTGCCGCCGGCGCCCGAGCGGGTCTGGCCACGCACGTTGAGATTCCACAGACACGAGGTGCCTTCAGCGGGCACGCGCTCGGGAATGATCTGGCGCAGGCAGCCGAACACGACGTCGGGCAGCATCTGGCCGATGACGTGGCGCGAGGCGACCGGCGCCGGCTTCGGCGCATTGAGGATCGCGCCAGGGGGAGCCGACACCGTCAGCGGCGAGAGCGAGCCGGCATTGTTCGGGATCTGCGAGGCGACGACGCAGCCGAGGCCGAACACGGTGTAGGCGGTGGTGTAGGACAGCGGCACGTTGATGCCGAATTTCGACGCGTCCGACGTGCCGTCGAAATCGACGTGAATGCCCGCATCCGATATCGTCAGCGTCGCGGCGAGCGTCACCGGCGCATCGTAGCCGTCCACGACCATGCTGTTGCGCCAGCTGCCCTTCGGCAGCTTTGCGATCTCGGCGAGCACGGCCTCGCGCGAGCGGTCGCAGATGTAGTCGCCGAGCTCGTCGAGCGTGTCGATGCCGAACTCGGTCATCATCTCGACCAGACGCTCGCAGCCGACGTCATTGCAGCCGGCGAGCGAATAGGTGTCGCCCTCGGTATCGATCGGCAGCCGCGTGTTGGTGCGGATCATCGCCATCAGCGTCTCGTTGACGACGCCCTGGTCGATCAGCTTCAGCATGGGGATGTAGAGACCCTCCATGAACACGTCGGTGGCGTCAGGCCCGAAGCCGATGCCGCCGATGTCCATGAGATGGCTGGTGCAGGAGAACAGCGCGACGACCTTGCCGTCCTTGAAGCAGGGCGTGGTGACGACGAAATCGTTGAGATGGCCGGTGCCCATCCAGGGATCGTTGGTGATGTAGGCATCGCCCTCCTTCATCGTCTCGATCGGAAAGTGGGCGATGAAGTGCTTGACCGATTCCGCCATCGAGTTGACGTGACCGGGCGTGCCGGTGACCGCCTGCGCCAGCATACGCCCCCTGAGGTCGAACACGCCGGCCGAGAGGTCGCCGCATTCGCGCACGATCGGGCTGAACGCAGTGCGCAAAAGCACCTGCGCCTGCTCCTCGACCACGGCGATCAGCCGGTGCCACATGATCTGGAGGTCGATCAGGCTCGCGCCGCTTGCCTTGCTCATGTCAAGCCGCCTTTCGTTCCATGACGATGCTGCCGGCACCGTCGATATGCGCGTCAAAACTGGTCGAGACAAAAGTGGATGTCTCGTCTTCCGCGATCACGGCGGGGCCCGCGATGGTCGCGCCCGGCGCCATGTCCTCGCGGCGATAGAGCGGGATCTCGATCACCTCGCCGGCGCGGCCGTCGAAGAATTTTCGGCTGCCGGAGGCCTTCGCCGCCGGCTTGCGCGCGACCGCCGCAACGGCGGGCGGATTGCGCGCCTCGGTGGTGGCGAGCACCGACCAGCTCAAGACCTCGATCGCCGCGCCCGGGATCGGGCGCTCGAACATCGCCGAATAGTCGGTCTCGAACTTCTGGCGCAGGCCGGCGAGATCGGCCGAGGTCAACGGCCGGTTCGGCAGCTCGACGGTGATCTCGTGGCCCTGACCGACATAGCGCATGAAGGCTGCACGGCGCTCGCGCACCGGCGCGCCGGCTGCGCCGGGCTCGACCAGCGCACGCGCCTCGGTCGTCATCTCCTGAAGCAAGTCGGAGACGGCCTTGGTGTCGAAATCGTCGAGCCGGACATGACGGCTGCGCACCAGCTCGTAGGCGATGGGCGCCGCCAGGAATCCGACCGCCGAGCCGACGCCGGCATTCGACGGCACGATCACGCGGGAGACACCGATCTTCTCGGCGACGCGCGCCGCATGCAGCGGCGCGGCACCGCCGAAGGCGATCAGCGTGTGCTGGCCGACCACGGCGCCGCGCTCGACCGCATGCACGCGCGCCGCGCTCGCCATGTTCTCGCAGACGACCTCGTGCACGGCATAGGCCGCCGTTTCCGCCGACAGGCCGAGTGCCTCACCGACATCGCGCAGCAGCACCTGCTTCGAGAGCTCCGGATCGAGCTTGATCGTGCCGCCCGCGAAGGCATCAGGATCGATCATGCCGAGTGCAACGTCCGCATCCGTCACCGATGGACGCTGGCCGCCGCGGCCGTAGCAGGCGGGACCAGGCTCGGACGAGGCGCTCTCCGGGCCGACGGTGACACGCTTCATCGCGTCGACATGGGCGATCGAGCCACCGCCGGCGCCGATCTCGACCATCTCGATCACGGGGATGCGCACCGGCAGGCCCGAACCTTTCAGGAAGCGCGCGGCGCGGTCGACCTCGAACACGCGCGAGGTCTCGGGCTGGTATTCTTCGATCAGGCAGATCTTTGCCGTGGTGCCGCCCATGTCGAAGGAGAGCACCTTGCTCTCCCCCAACCGTGCCGCGATCTGCGCCGCGAAGATGGCGCCGCCGGCCGGGCCGGATTCGACGAGACGCACGGGAAAGCGCCGCGCCGTCTCGATCGAGGTGACGCCGCCGCCCGACGTGACGAGGTAGATCGCGCCGCGAAACTGCTCGACCTGCAAGGCATCGGCCATGCGGGCGAGATAGCCGTCGATCAACGGCTGCACATAGGCGTTGGCAACTGCCGTGGAGGTGCGCTCATATTCGCGGATCTCCGGACACACCGCCGACGAGACCGTCACCGAAATGCCGGGCATCTCTTCGGCAATGATCGCAGCCGCGCGGCGCTCGTGCTCGGGATTGGCATAGGAGTGCAGGAAGGCGATCGCGACGCTCTCGACGCCCAGCTCGCGCAATTTCGGCGCGAGTGCGCGTACGGCCGTCTCGTCGAGCGGGAGACGAACCGCCCCGTGGGCGTCGATGCGCTCGGGCACGGTGAAGCGAAGGCTGCGCGGCGCCAGCGGCTTCGGCTTGTCGATGCTGAGATCGTACTGGTCGTAGCGGCTCTCGGTGCCGATATCGAGCACGTCGCGAAAGCCGTAGGTCGCGATCAGCGCCGTCCTGGCGCCGCGGCGCTCGATGATGGCGTTGGTCGCGAGCGTGGTGCCGTGAATGAAGACGTCGATATCGCTGATGTGAGCCCGCGCATCGGCGAGAATGAGACGCATGCCGTCGAGCACCGCCTGCTCGGGTCGCTGCGGCGTCGTCAGCACCTTGCGCGTCTTGCGCGCCTCGCCCACGTCCAGCACGATGTCGGTGAACGTGCCACCGATATCCACGGCAAGCCGCACCTCGGCTCCCTCAAGCATTCCAAATTCTCCGTGCTGATCGTCAAGATTGGGCCCAAAAAGCTAGCAATTTGCGTGCCATGAGGCATGCCAGCAACGCTATGCCCGGTCATTCTGCGCGGCACCTTTGCAATAGGCAAGGCGTGTTCGCGGCCTGCGCAATCAGAGCAGGAATGCAAGCGCCGCTTCGCAGCGCTCCTCGACCTTCAGCGTCAGGAGATCGTCGGCGCGGGTGCGTCCGAGATTGACCGCGGCGATCGGAATCTGCCGTTTCGCGGCCGCCTGCACGAAACGGAATCCGGAATAGACCATCAATGACGAGCCGACGATCAGCATGGCATCCGCCTGCGCCAGGTGATCCTGCGCCGTGGCGACCACGTCGCGCGGCACGTTCTCGCCGAAGAACACCACGTCGGGCTTGAGGATGCCGCCGCAGGCTTCGCAATGAGGCACCTTGAATGACGAGAACTCCGCGCGCTCCAGATCGGCGTCACCGTCCGGCGCGTCCGCGGCATCGAGCGTCAGCCACTCCGCATTGGCGCGGCCGAGCGTGTCCTGGAATTCGCTCCGCGGCGTCTTCACCCCGCAGCCCATGCAGCGGACGAGATCGAGCCGGCCATGCAGATCGATCACCCGCCGGTGGCCGGCGGATTGATGCAGCCGGTCGACGTTCTGGGTCAGGAGCATGCCGCAGCGGCCGTCGCCCTCGAGCCGGGCCAGCGCACGGTGCGCATCATTCGGCCTCGCTTGGCCGAACCGCCGCCAGCCGATCAGGCTGCGCGCCCAATAGCGCTGGCGCGTACGCGCATCCGACATGAAGGCCTGGAAATTGACCGGCTGCGTCCGCTTCCAGTTTCCATGACTGTCGCGGTAATCGGGAATGCCCGAATTGGTGCTGCAGCCGGCGCCGGTCAGCACGAACAGATTGTCGTGCCGGCCGACGAAATCCTGGAGGGGAGAGCTTGCCATGGCGCAGATGTAGTCTGCGCCGGCGGATTCTGCCAGATGCCGCGCGGGCCTGCCTAGCTCGCCCAGTTCTCGCGAAACTCCGGAAACAGCGTTATGCCACCACAGGCGTAGATGGTCTGTCCAGTGATGTAGCTGGCATCGTCCGAGGCGAGGAAGGCGAACACGGCGGCGATCTCTTCCGGCGTGCCGACGCGGCCCATGGGAATGTGGCTGGTGACGACGCCGCGCTTTTCGAGATCGCCGGTCCAGGCCGCGTTGATCGGCGTGTCGATCGCGCCGGGACCGACCGCATTGACGCGGATGCCGCGCCCTGCAAATTCGAGCGCCAGCGTGCGCGTCAGATTGGCCATGCCGCCCTTGCTGATGGAGTAAGCGAGGTAGCCCGGCTTCGGAATGATCTGGTGGACGCTGGAGCAATTGATGATGCTGCCGCCTCCGCCGCGCGCGACGAAATGCGCCAGTGCCTTCTGCGCACAGAGCACGGCACCGTTGAGGTTGACGTCGATGATGCGGCGATAGGTTTCGAGGTCGAGTGCCTCGCTCGGCGACTCCCGCTGGAAGCCGGCATTGTTGACGAGGCAGTCGAGCCGCTTGAAGCGCGCCAGGACCGTCTCGAACATCGCGGCGATGTCCTGCTCGTTGCCGACATCGGCCTTGACGATGATGTGATCGAGCCTGCCGTGACCGCGGTCGCTCGATGCCGTCCGCGCAAGGGCGAGCGTCTCCTCGGCCTTTCCGGGATGATCGAAATAGTTGATGGCGACGGTCGCGCCTTCCTGCGCCAGCCGGATGGCGACGGCACGGCCGATGCCTTGCGAGGCGCCAGTCACCAGGGCGTATTGGCCGGCGAGGCGCGAGGGAAAGGACGTTGAGTGTTCGGTTTGCGGCATGTGTTCTCTCCGGAATGCCTCATCATGGATGGAACCGGCGTTTTGTTCCATTCCCATCCGCGCATTGCTGGGATTCACTCCCCGTGGCGCGCGAGCGGCGAGGTCAGGATCTGATACAGGATGATGGCGCCGAAGGTCGCGGTGCCGATCCCGCCGATCGTGAACGCACCGAATTTGAGCGTGAGGTCGCCCGCGCCTGCGGTCAACGCCACGGCGACGGTGATCAGGTTCGCAGGGTTTGCGAAGTCGACCTTGTTCTCGACCCAGATCCGGCCCGCCATCGCGGCGATCAAGCCGAACAGCACGATGGACAGACCACCGATCACGGGCCCGGGGATCGACAGGATCAGCGCGCCGAATTTCGGCGAGAAGCCGAGCAGGATCGACACCGTGGCCGCGAACGCAAACAGCAGAGTCGAATAGACCTTCGTCGCCGCCATGACGCCGATGTTCTCGGCATAGGTGGTGACGCCGGTGCCGCCGCCGCAGGCCGCGACGATCGTGGCGAGGCTGTCGGCGAACAAGGCCCGGCCGAGATAGGCATCGAGGCTGCGCCCCGTCATCGCGCCGACGGCCTTGATGTGCCCGAGGTTCTCGGCGACGAGGATGACCGCGACCGGCGCGATCAGAAAGATCGCATCGGCCTGGAACGTCGGCGTGGTGAATTTCGGCAGGCCGAGCCACGGCGCCGCCGAAAGCTGGGTGAAGTCGATCGGCTTGCCGAAGCCGAGGCCGTTCGCGAACAGAAAATACAAAAGATATCCGCCGATCGCGCCGAGGATGATCGGCAGCCGGCGCCACAGGCCTGGCGCTGCAACGGCGACCACGCCGATCATCAGAACGGTCGCGAGACCGATCCAGGTGTCGAACGCATTGGCGCTCACCGCCTTGACCGCGACGGGTGCGAGGTTGAGACCGATCGCGGCGACCACGGCGCCGGTGACGGCCGGCGGCATCAGGCGCTCGACCCAGCCGACGCCCGACCACATCACGATCAGCGCAATCGCGCCGTAGAGCACCCCGGCTCCGACGATGCCCCCGAGCGCAACGGAGATGTTCGGGTTCGGCCCCTGCCCGGCATAGCCGGTGGCGGCGAGGACGACGGCGATGAAGGCGAAACTCGAGCCGAGATAGCTCGGCACGCGCCCGGCGACGATGACGAAGAAGATCAGCGTGCCGACGCCGGAGAACAGGACCGCAACGTTGGGATCGAATCCCATCAAGAGCGGCGCGATGATCGTCGCACCTGACATCGCCACGCAATGCTGCAGACCGGAGACGATGGTCTGGCCCCATGACAGCCGCTCCTCCGGCATGATCACGCCCGAGGTCTTGAGCTTCCAGCGCGGAAAATAGCCTTGCGTCTGCTCGTCCGAGCCTGTCGTGGCTGTCATGTTCCCCCCCGTTGCGGTGCAGCGATCGATGTTCGTGCGATCCGACAAAAATGTGATTGTCGCTTCTGTAGCGGCCATCACATGATGCGGGTCATGCAAGAGTCAAATCTTGCGAGATCAATGCGTTCCGGGGCTCAGCATATGACACAGATTGCGGTCCAGCCAGCCGTCCACCGCCGGCACCAGCCCTGGTACAAGATCCTCTACGTCCAGGTGCTGATCGCGATCGTGCTCGGCGTGCTCATCGGCTATTTCTATCCCGATCTCGGCAAGGCGTTGAAGCCGCTCGGCGACGGTTTCATCGCGCTGATCAAGATGATGATCGCGCCCGTCATCTTCTGCACCGTGGTACACGGCATCTCCTCGATGGGCGACCTCAAGCGTGTCGGCCGGGTCGGATTGAAGTCGCTGATCTATTTCGAGACGGTCTCGACCGTCGCGCTCGCGGTTGGCCTGCTGGTCGGGGAGATTCTCCAGCCCGGACACGGCTTCAACATCGATCCCGCCACGATCGACCCGAACTCGGTCGCGACCTACGTCACCAAGGCCAAGGAAGAGGGCATCGTCGCCCACCTGATGGCGATCATTCCCGACAGCTATCTCGGCGCCATCGCGCGCGGCGACCTGCTGCAGGTGCTGCTGATCTCGATTCTCTCCGGCTTCTCCATTGCCTTCCTCGGCAAGGCCGGCGAGCCCATCGCGGCGGCGATCGACAAGGCGGCAAAGATGTTCTTCGGCATCATCCGCATCATCGTGCGCGTCGCGCCGGTCGGCGCGTTCGGCGCGATGGCGTTCACCGTCGGCGCCTACGGGCTCGGCTCGCTGCTCAACCTCGCCGCCCTGATCGGTACGTTCTATCTGACCAGCATCCTGTTCGTGCTGATCGTGCTGGGTGCGATCGCGCGACTCGCCGGCTTCTCGATCCTGCGCTTCATCGCCTATATCAAGGACGAGCTCCTGATCGTGCTCGGCACCTCGTCCTCGGAGACGGTGCTGCCGCAGATGATCCAGAAGATGGAGCATCTCGGCGCCTCGCGCTCGGTGGTCGGCCTCGTGATTCCGACCGGCTACAGCTTCAACCTCGACGGCACCAACATCTACATGACGCTCGCGACGCTGTTCCTGGCGCAGGCGACCAACACGCATCTGACCATCTGGCAGGAGCTCGGCATTCTCGGCATCGCCATGATCACCTCGAAGGGCGCCTCGGGCGTGACCGGCGCCGGCTTCATCACGCTCGCCGCGACGCTCTCGATCGTGCCTGATATCCCGATCCAGTCGATCGCGATCCTGGTCGGGATCGACAAGTTCATGAGCGAGTGCCGCGCGCTGACCAATCTGATCGGCAATGGCGTTGCCTGCGTCGTCATCAGCATCTCCGAAGGCGAGCTCGACCGCGAGGCGCTGCACGAGACCATGGCGCATCCGCTGGAGATCGGCGAAGCGCTGGAACCGGGTGGCCGTGCGTGAGGCCACGGCAGTCCGGTTACGACCGCGGTAGTTTTCCGGAGTAGAAATTTGGTGCGGCACGCGTCACAACAGTGACGTTGGGATCACTGATTGATACTCATTTCTTTCCACCCGACGCGCTGGGGGCAGGGCGTCGGGTTTTTATTGCTCGAATGTCGGACCTTTGGACACGTTCGCCGGTGAGATCGAATCGCCGCGTGATCCCGATCGCCTGCAAAAATGCCTCGTCATGACTGACGACGAGCAGAGCACCGTCATAGGCTCTCAAGCCTGCTTCAACGGCCTCGATGTCCAGATGATTGGTCGGCTCGTCCAGGATCAGCAGAGACGGCGGCGTTGGCCCGCCCAGCACGCAGGCCAGGCCGGCACGAAGCATCTGCCCGCCACTGAGACGTCCGACTTCTTGCAAGGCAGCATCGGCGCGAAACATGAACCGCGCCAGCGCGGCATGGCATTCATTCGCGCCCGCCTTCGGATTGAGACGACCGAAATTCTCCAGGATCGAGATCGCGGGATCGAGCAGGCTGACCTTCTGGTCGAACAACGCGAAGTCCGGCCTGACCCTCACGGTGCCAGAGAGTGGGCGCAGCTTGCCCGCCACGAGTTTCAGCAGCGTCGTCTTGCCGGATCCGTTCGGGCCGACCAGCGCGATCCGCTCCGGCCCGACGATGGCGAATGAGAGATCGCGCAAGACCGGCCCGCCGGCCGATAGCCGGCGCTGACCCGGTCCAGTGAACGCACCTCCCTGCCCGCCGGCAGGACAGTCGAAGCAGGCATGGAATTCCCCGTGGGCAAGGCGGATGAGCGTTGCGGTCGGGTTAAATCCATGGCTGCGAATATCCTGGTTGAGGAACTCCCCAAGTAGTCCCATCGAAGGACGAGATCAAGGCGGCGGCACAAGGAGACAACGGCGCGAGCGGCGCTGCCGTCCTTCGTCGCCGTGCGCGATCAGCCCTTGAGCGCGGTGACCACCACCTCGATCAGCGCGCCGCCGCCGAGATCAACGACGCCGACGGTGGCGCGGGTCGGCAAATTGTCGCCGAAGAACTCGGTCCAGGCTGCATCCATCTCTTTCTTCTTCGACAGATCGGTGACGAAGATCGAGGCGCTGACGACGCGGCTCTTATCGGTGCCGGCCTCCTTCAGATAGCCTGCGATCTTGCCGAGGATGTTGCGGGTCTGGTGGCCCATGGAAACGCTGGTGTCGTCGGCGATGGTGCCGCCGACGAAGACGAAGCCGTTGGCTTCGACCGCTCGGTGCATGATGGGCGTCCGGATGCTGCGGGTGATGCTCATGATGTCCTCTTCTTAGAGAGTGGATGGATGGAAGCGGTCGATGCCGAGATCGCTGACGCGGGTCTGGGTGCCGCCGTTGACGATCAGCTCAGCCATGACGGCGCCGGCGCCGGGGCCGAGCTGGAAACCGTGCAGCGAGAAGCCGAACTGGTGATAGAGGCCCCTGTGGCAGCCGCTCGGCCCGAACACCGGGATGTCGTCCTTCATCTTCGCCTCGATGCCGGCCCAGGCGCGGACGATGGTGGCGCTGCGCATCACCGGAAACAGCTCGAACACGGTCTGCGCGCTGGTCGCAAGGCTCTTCCAGTCGAGCACCGTCTCGTTGCGGTCCTGGTAGGGTGTCGCGAGATGGCCGCCGCCGATCAGCACGGTGCCGTTCTTGAACTGCTTGAAGGAGAGCTTCCGCCCGCGCAGGATCACCACGGGATCGATGAAGTGCGGCACGTGCGAGGTGATCATCAGCATCGGCGCGACGGTCTCGACCGGAACGGGCTCGCCGAGATCAGCCGCGATCTTGCCGGCCCAGGCGCCGGCCGCGTTGACCAGCACCGGCGCGGCGTAGCTGTCCGATCCGACATCGACATGCCAGAGGCCGTCGCTGTGGCGGATGTTGCCGGCCGCCACGCCCTCGCGCACGGTTGCGCCGAGCTGCTCGGCCTTGCGGCGGAACGCGGTCGTGGTCTGCGCCGGATTGGCCGCGCCATCGCGGCGCGAGACCACGCCGCCCGGACAGGTCTCGGCCACCGCGGGCACCAGCCGGCGCAATTCGGCGGCGTCGATCAGCTCCTCGTGGGTGAAGCCGAGCGCGTTGAGTTCTGCCACGCGCGCGCGGCAGACGGCGAGCTCGTCCTCGTTCTCGGCGACCAGAACCTGGCCGTGGCTCTCGAAGCTGCAGTCGTCGTCGAGAAGATCGTTGATCTTCTCCCAGATCCCCATCGAACGGATCGAGAGCGGGATCTCGGGGATGTGCCTCGCGAGCTGGCGCACGCCGCCGGCGTTGACGCCGGAGGCGTGGCGGCCGGCATAGTCCTTCTCGATCAGCACCGGCTTCAGGCCGGCGAGGCACAGATGCAGCGTGGTCGAGCACCCGTGGATGCCGCCGCCAATGACGATCGCATCCACGTTCTTGCTCATCCGCGCACCACGGCCTTCACATCGGCCTCGCTCTTCGGGACAGCGGCGAGCTCGGCGAGCGTGATCGGCTTCACCGGCGCGCGCAGCCGGTAATAGCCGATCTCCTGAGGGGTTTTACCGCGCGCCTGCGCCATCAGCTCGGTGACGGTGAGGCCGCACAGACGGCCCTGGCACGGGCCCATGCCGGTGCGGCGATAGGCCTTGAGCTGGTTCGGTCCGGTCGCACCGATCGCGACGGAGTCGAGAACGTCCTTGGCCGTCACCTCCTCGCAGCGGCAGACGATGGTATCGCCTGAGGGAATGCGGAACGGTGGCGACGGGCGGAACAGCGTATCGAGGAACAGGCGGCCACGCTCGGCCCTGGCGAGATCGGAGCGGAGCGTTGCCATCGCGGGAAGTTTTGCGGCAGAAGCGGGCGCCAGCGCTTCGACTGCGGCGCGCGCGGCAATGCGACCGCGCACCACGGCTGCATTGGCACCACCGATGCCGGCGCCGTCGCCGGCGATCGCGATGCCCGCGACCGACGAATTGCCGCTCGCGTCGAGCACCGGCGACCAGCACAATTGCAGACCGTCCCAGCGATGCTCGATGCCGGCCGCCATTGCCAGGTTGACGTTGGGCACGACGCCCTGATGCAGCAGCAAGAGATCGGCGGGAATGGTCTCTCGCTTGCTGCCGGCGACATAGCTGACACTCGCGAGCTGACCGTCGCCAGCCGCAGCAAGCTCCGTGATGCCGGAGACGACCGGCACTTTCGCCTGCACCTCGCGCATCATAGACAGGCCCTTGGTGAAATAAGGCGATGTCATGAACGCGAAGGCGTGCGGCAGCGCGGCGAAATAATTGGCGCGCTCGGTGGTATCGAGGATGCGATCGATGCGGCCACCAAGGCGCAAAATCTGCGCGGCCAGCAGCCAGAGCAGCGGCCCCTGCCCCGCGATCACCGTGCGGCCATCGGGCACCAGCGCCGAGGACTTCAGCATGGTTTGCGCCGCGCCGGCGGTCATCACGCCCGGCAGCGTCCAGCCCGGGACCGGGAACGGGCGCTCCAGCGCGCCGGTCGCAAGGATCACGCGCTTGGCCTTGACGAAGGCGGAGGCGCCGCCGATCGAGACGGCGATGTCGAGATTGCGGTCGAGGCTCCAGACCGTCGCACGCTGAATCACTTCCGCGTTGCTCGCGCGCAGCGACTGCACGAGATCGGCGCCCACCCAATAGTCGGCGCCGAGCTGGTTGCGGTCGGTGACCGGCGTCGAGGCGATCGCACGAAACACCTGGCCGCCGGGGCCGATATTCTCGTCGAGCAGCAACGTCGTGAGACCTGCTTCGGCGGAGGTCGCAGCAGCAGCGAGGCCGGCAGGCCCGGCGCCGATCACGACGACGTCATATTCTTCGCGCTTGGGAGCCACAGTCATCTTCCGATCTCCCGCTTGCCCTTCTGGATCTCGACCTGCATGCCCTCGACGACCGGCACGAGGCAGCCCTGGCGGTTGCCGACGCCGTCGATGGTGACGAGGCAGTCGAAGCACACGCCCATCATGCAGTAGGGCAAGCGCGGCGCACCGCTGACCGCGGTGGAGCGCCGTGCGTCGCGGCCAGATGCCAGCAGCGCGGCCGAAACGGTGTCGCCCTGGCGCGCCGCGACGGCAACGCCGTCGACGAAGATCTGCACCTGTGGCCGCTTGTCCTGGTCGGATCGTCTAAACATGGGATGCCTCGTGGCTCCTTAAAAATCACTAGTAGCCGCTGCTGTTGGCAGCGCCTGCGCCAGCAAAGCGGCTGGCCGAGAACGCGCCGACCAGCTCGGGCTCGAGCGCGCCCTGCGCCACCATGCGGGCGATCTCGAAGGCGTGGTTGGAGGCGAGCGTGACGCCGGAATGGCAGCAGGCCACGAAGGCGCCGGGATGCGTCTCCGACTGGTCGTAGATCGGAAAGCCGTCCTGCGGCATGACGCGGATGCCGGACCAGCTCCTGACCACGTTGAGCCGCGCCAGATGCGGAAACATGCGCTGCGCGCGATCGGCCATCACGCCGCTGATCGAAGGCTTCAGCGTGCGATCATCCAGCTCGTCCTCCTTGCTGTCGCCGATCATCACCGTGCCCTCGTCGGTCTGGCGGATCGTGGTCAGCGGATGCGGCAGAAACGGCATGGTGCGCTCGGTCACCACCACCTGGCCGCGGGTCGGCCCCATCGGCGCGTAGAGACCGACCATCGGCGCCAGCGCCTGGTTGGCATTGCCCGCGGCGAGCACGATCTTTTCGGCACGCAGCTCGCCGTTGGGCGTGGTCAGACGGAATTCGCCGCCGCTCTTGCTTAGCGCCGAGACCGGACGCTCCGGAAAATAGTCGATGCCGAACGCCTTGAAGCCGGTGTGAAAAGCGCGGAACGTGCGCAGCGAATTGACGTGGCCGTCGAGCGGGCAATAGCTGCCGCCGGAGACCTCGGGCCCGATCAGCGGCAGCGCCTTCTTCACCTCGGAGGGCCGCAGCATCTCCATCTTGTAGTCCGCCGCACCGGCCTGGTTGTGCATGCGCTTGACCAGTTCGGCACGCTGACCGAATTCGTCCTCGCCGAGGGTGAGATGAAAGCCGCCGTTCTGCTGCAAGGCAACGTCAAGACCGGTCTGCTGCTTCAGCTCGGAGGCGAGCCGGCCCCATGCCTGCGAGGCCTGCACGGTCCAGACCGTATAGGCGGGCATGCCGAGCCCCTTGCTCTGCACCCACACCAGCGCAAAATTCGCACGCGAGGCGCGCTTCGTGATGTCGCCTTCGTCGAGCACGGCGACGCGTCTGCCGAGCCGGCCGAGGCCCCAGGCAATGGCGGAGCCGAGCAGACCGCCGCCGACCACGGCGACGTCGTAATCCGTTCGCATAGGTTCTCCTATCGTCCCGTATCGCCCTTGCCGGCCAGCACACGGTCGAGCCCGTAGAAGCGGTCGAGCAGAATGAGGGCGGACATGGTAACAGCGATCACGCAGGCCGAGACCGACGTCACCAGCGGATCGATGTTGTCCTGGATATAAAGGAACATGCGCACCGGCAGCGTCTCGGTGCCGGGTGCCGCGAGGAAGACGGTCATGGTGAGATCGTCGAAAGACTGGATGAAGGCGAGCGCCCAGCCGCTGACGACCCCGGGCAGGATCAGCGGCAGGGTCACGCGGCGGAACAGCGTCCAGCCGCCGGCGCCGAGCGAGACCGCTGCCATCTCCACGGTGCGGTCCATGCCGGTTGCGGCTGCCAGCGTCAGCCGCAGCGCGAACGGAAACACGATGATGACATGCGCGATGATGAGCGCCGCAAAGCTGCCGCCGAGACCGGCCGAGGTGAAGAAGCGCAGGAAGGCGATGCCGAGCACGACATGCGGGATCATCAGCGGCGACAGGAACAACGCCGCCAGCGCATCGCGGCCGCGAAAGCGATAGCGCGCGATCGCCAGCGCCGCAGGCACGGCGAACAGCAGCGACACGAACGAAGAGAGCGCCCCGAGGCCGAGGCTGACCCAGAAGGCGTGGATGAATTCGGGGTAGTTCAGGATTGTCCTGAACCAGCGCAGCGAAAAGCCGTTGGTCGGCAGCGACAGAAAGCCTTCGGGCGTAAAGGCGACGAGGCAGACCACCAGGATCGGCGCCACCATGACGATGACGAAGACAGTGTGGAAGATCAGCGCGAGCGGACCGTTCCGGCTCATCGGAACACCTCCGCATAGCGGCGCTCGATCAGCGCGTTGCTGCCGATGACGATCAGCACCAGCGCGACCAGCAGCAGCGTCGCGACTGCTGCGCCCAGCGGCCAGTTCAGCGTGTTGAGGAACTCGTCATAGGCCAGTGTCGCCGCGACCTTGAGCCGGCGGCCACCGATGATCGCGGGCGTCGCGAAGGCGCTGGCCGACAGCGAGAACACGATGATCGCGCCCGACAGCACGCCGGGCATGATCTGCGGCATGATGATGCGGCGTATGATGGTGAAAGGTCCGGCGCCGAGCGACATCGCGGCGTTCTCGATCTGCGGATCGAGCCGCTGCAACGCCGCCCACACCGACAGCACCATGAACGGCATCATCACATGCGCGAGCGCGACCACCATGCCGGTTTCGGTGAACATGAAGGGAATGGGGGAGCGGATCGCGCCGAGCGACATAAGCAGCTTGTTGACGAGGCCGTTGTTGCCGCCGAACAGCAGCGCCCAGCCGAGCGTGCGCGCGACGACGGAGATCAGCAGCGGCCCGAGGATCACCAGCAGGAAGAAGCTCTTCCAGCGGCCGCTCATGCGGTTGAGGATGTAGGCTTCGGGCGCACCTAACAATGCGGTGAGCAGCGTCGTCAGGACCGCGATCCGAAACGTCCGCCAGAACATCTCGGCGTAATAGGGGTCCGTCGCGATCTCGTGCCAGTTCTTCAGGATGAAGACCGTCTCGATGCCCTTGTACTGGCCCCAATCGTGGAACGACAGCATCACCGTCATCGCCAGCGGGATCAGCAACACGCCGACGAACAGCATCAAGGCGGGCGCGGTCATCGCCCATGGCGCACGTGCGCTGCGCTCCTCGGCGGCCATGCTCATGCGCCGGCCCTCGCGCGCACGCTCATGTCCTCCGGACGCCAGGTGAGGCGAACCGCATCGCCTTCGACCGGCTGCGCCTTGCCGTCATTCTGCCGGATCACGATCGCCGGGCCGCATTCGCTGTCGCACTGGAACAGCCAGTGATTGCCCTGGAAGATGCGCGTGATGATTTTTGCGCTGAGCCCTGTATCGCCGAAGCCGATTCTCTCGGGGCGAACGCTGACGGTGACGGGACCGCCGAGCCCGGCCGGCGCCGGCGCGCGCCAGGAGCCCGCCACCAACTGCGCCAGCGAGACGGTCCGGTCGATCGTTCCGGCAAAGTCGTTCGTCTTGCCCAAGAACTGCGAGACGAAGGCGGAGGCCGGCTTCTCATAGGTTTCCTGCGGCGTGCCGATCTGCTCGATCTTGCCCTGGCTCATCACCACGATGCGGTCTGACAGCGACATCGCCTCGTTCTGGTCGTGGGTGACCAGGATCGTGGTGGTGCCGACGGTGCGCTGGATCTGGCGCAGCTCGATCTGCATCTCCTCGCGCAGCTTGGCGTCGAGATTGGACAGCGGCTCGTCGAGCAGCAGCACGCTCGGCTTGATCACCAGCGCCCGCGCCAGCGCCACGCGCTGCTGCTGGCCGCCGGACATGCGGCGCGGATGGCGGTCCTCATAACCGGCGAGCCCCACCATCGCGAGCGCGGCACGGACGCGCTCGGCCCTTTCAGTGCGCGGCACGGCACGCATCTCGAGGCCGAACGCAACGTTCTCGGCCGCGGTCATATGCGGAAACAGCGCGTAGCTCTGGAACACGATGCCGAGGCCACGCTTGGCCGGATGGATCGCGGTCAGGTCCTTGCCCTCGAGGCGAATCGCGCCGCGCGTGGGATCGAGGAAGCCCGCGATCATCTGCAACGTCGTGGTCTTGCCGCAGCCGGACGGGCCGAGGAAGGAGATGAACTCCCCCTTCCTCACCGACAGGCTGAAGTCGTCGACCACAGTCTGCGCGCCGAACTGCTTGGCGACCCGATCGAGCTCGAGATAGACCATGACGCTGTCTCCGCTGCGGACGATCAGCGCTCGACCTCGCGATTCCAGCGCTTGGTCCACTCCTCGCGCTTCTCGTTGATCACGGTCCAATCCGGATTGTAGAGCTTCGCCGCGCGCTCGCCGATCGGCGCCATCTTGCCGAGCTCGGGCGGGATCACCAGCGATTTCAGCACCGGGCCGTAGCCATAGTCCTTCAGCATCACGAGCTGGATTTTTGGATCGAGCAGCATCTTGACGAAGCTCGCGGCGAGCGGCGAGGCATTCGGCTTGGTGATCGGGCATGCGGTGGTCAGCAGCGTCGCCGCGCCTTCCTTCGGGTAGACGAAGTCGACGGGGAAGCCGGTATTGGCAAAGCTCTGCACCCGGCCGGTGCCCCACACCGCGATCACGGCCTGGCCCGACTGGAACAGCTCGGTCATCTTGCCGGGCGACGGCTCATAGGCGAGCACGTTCGGATTGATCTCTTCCTTGAAGATCTTGAAACCGGAATCGACATTGCTCTCGCCGCCGCCGTTCATCTTCGACAGCATCACCAGCGCTTCGAGACCGTAGGTGTTGTTGATCGGCGGGATCACGAGCTGTTTCGCGTATTTCGTGTCCTTCAGATCGTTCCACGAGGTCGGCGGCGCCCAGCCTTTCTCGGCGAACACCTTGGTGTTGTACATCAGGCCGGTCGCAACGATGCCGATCGCGACCGCGCGATCGTCCTTGAAGCGCGCGGTGTCGTAGAGATCGGCGGGCAGGCCGTCGAGCTTGCCGCAGAAGCCGAGCTGGATCGCCTGGTACATCGGGCCGTCGTCGACGATGGCGACGTCGATCTGCTGGTTGCCCTTCTGCGCCTGGAGTTTCGCCAGCGTATCGGTGGAATTGCCGGCGACGTATTCGACCTTGACACCGTTCGCCTTCTCGAAGGCCGGGATCACCTCGTCGCGGATGGTCTTCTCGAACGAGCCGCCATAGCCGGCGACATAGAGCGTTTTCTGCTGGGCCGAGGCGACCGAGGGGGCCGCAACCAGCGCCGCGATGCTGACCGCTGTCAGGAGGCGAAGAGTCTTCATATGGACCGATCTCCAATACCGGAATGAGGTGACGTGCCGACGAGTCTCGCTGGCTGGAGCGTCTTTCCGCATTTCCTTCCGCGCCAATCCGTTTCCGACGGGGATCCGGCCCCCATTCGGCGGTTTTGGCGCGATCTGGAGGTTGGAACCCCTCCAATCTGCCGAAAAAGCGGGCCGACCCCAGTCCTGATGAAAAAGATCGCAACCTATACTTCCATCGTCCAATGAATAATGGCACCCTTTGCATGCCAAAATGTTATGATTGGAATTGGGGATGGCGCGGATCAATTCGCGGCAGGTGGAGGCCTTCCGGGCGACGATGCTGACCGGCAGCGTCACCGAGGCGGCGAAGCTGATGGTGGTGACACAGCCGGCGGTGAGCCGGCTGCTGCGCGACCTCCAGGCGCTGCTGAAAATGGAGTTGTTCGAGCGGCGCGGCACCGGCCTTGTGCCGACCGCCGCAGCGATGGCGCTCTACACCGAAGTGGAGCGCTCCTTCGTCGGCCTCGAGCGCATCACCGCGGCGGCCGAGGAAATCCGGGGACGCCGCACCGGCTCGTTGCGCATCGCAGCGCTGCCGGCGCTGGCGAACGGATACCTGCCCCGCCTTGCCGGACATTTCCTGATGGAGCGACCGAATCTCAACCTCGCCTTCTTCGGCGTGATCTCGCCGATCGTGGTCGATTGGGTATTGAACAACCAATGCGACATCGGCTTTGCCGAGGTGCCGATCGCGCATTCCGGCTTGCCAAGCCAGCGGCTGCCGGCTCTGGCGCGCGTGGCCGTGCTGCCGACCGGTCATCACCTTGCGGAGAAGGAAGTGCTGGAACCGCGCGATTTCGAGGGCGAGACGTTCATCTCGCTGTCGGCGGGATCGTCGAGCCGGCATCTCGTCGATCAGGTCTTCCACCGCCACGATGTCCGCCGCGTGCTCAGGGTCGAGACCACGCTGTCGGAGATCATGTGCGGCATGGTCTCGTCGGGACTCGGGGTCTCGATCTGCGATCCCTTCACCGCGCAGGAATTTGCAACGCGCGGCGTCGTCGTGCGGCCCTTCCTGCCGCGCATCGATTTCGAATTCTCCGCCGTCTTTCCCGCGCAGCGCAGCCCCTCGCCGGTGGCGCTCGACCTGGTCGAGACCATGCGCAAGGCGCTGCTGGAGTTTGAGGATTAGGACTTGGGTTTGAACAGTGCAGCTACAAGCTCGCGGCAACCTCTCCCGCAAGCGGGAGAGGGAGCGCACCGTCTTCGTGGCACCGGCAGCCCTTCACCCGTTGAACGCCGCCTGCGCTTCCGGCAAATCCCAGATCTTGCCGATCGCGGCGGTGCCGGCCGCCGTGATCGCCGCTTCATCGGCGCCGAGATAGCGTCCGTCGTTAACCAGCACACGGCCATCGACGATGACCTGATCGATATTGGCGCGGTTGGCGAGCGCGATCAGCGCGCGGCGCGGATCGAACAGCGGCTGGAGATGCGGATGGGTGAGATCGACGACGGTGAGATCGGCGGTCGCGCCCGGCTCGATCCGGCCGAGATCGGGGCGCTTGATGACATCGGCGGCGATCGCCGTGTTCGCCTCGATCAGTTCCGGCGAGTTGGCGACGTCGGGGCGCGCCGCGGTGATCTTGGAGATCAGCGACGCCGCATTGAGCTCGCCGAGCAGGTCCATGTTGTAGCCGTCGGTGCCCACCACGGTTCGCACGCCGTGCTCGGCGAAGCGGCTGAAGGCGGCGGTGATGCCGGCACGCGCGAACACGCGCGGGCAGTTTAGCACGGTCATGCCGCGCGCAGCCATCAACTCGAGATCGTCGTCACTGCTGAACATGCAATGCGCCGCCATCAGATCGGGCGCGAGCAGGCCGAGCCAGTCCAGATATTGCGCCGGAGTGCGGCCACCATAGCGCTTGCCGATGGTCTCGACCTCGGCGCGGCTCTGCGCCATGTGGGTCGTGATGGGGACACCGAGCTCGCGCGCCCGCGTCGCGCACGCCTTCAGAAGATCAGGACCGCAGGTGTCGGTGGCGTGCGGGCTCATCGCAAGCGAGATGCGACCGTCGCCGCGATTGTTCCAGCGGTGATAGAGCGCGTCCCACGTCGCCATGTCGGCGGCGCCGTCGTCGCCGGAATAGCGTACCACGCCATCCTGGCCGGCCTTGGCGTCCGACGTCGAGAACAGATAGGGCGCGCCGTAAAAGCGTATGCCCATCTCCTCGGCGGCGTCGAACATTTCCGGGATCGAGTTGCGGAACGGCTCCATCACCGTGGTGGCGCCGCCCTTGAGGAGCTGGAGGATGCCGAGCCGCGCCACTGCGAGGCGCTCCTCCGCCGACAGGATATCGGCGCCACGCTTGGTGAGCGGCAGCAGCACCGTGTAGACGATGCTCTGGTTGTTCTTGCGGCCGTTGCCGTCCTCGGTGTGGCTGCGCGCCACCGCTTCTGAGAAGCAGTGATTGTGCAGGTTGAGCAGGCCCGGCAGCACCAAGCGGCCGGGACGGTCGTAGACCTGATCGGCACTCGGCTTGTCGCGCGTGACCGCGGCGATCCTCTTGCCTTCGACCAGAACCCAATGGTCGCGCAGCACGTCCTGCGCGCCGTCTTTCCGTGACAGCACATAGCTGCCGAAGATTGCTGTGGTGCTCATGCGGGGCGTACGTTCCAGAACACGGCGGTGCCGTCGAGAATCCCGGTGATGGCTTTGCGATAGGCAGTCGGCTGCTTGTACAGGCCGATCGGAATATAGGGGATCTCCTCGAACGCCACCGCCTGGATCTCGCGGCAGATGCGCTGCTGCTCGGCGAGCTCCGAGGCTGCCAGCCACTGGCTGCGCAACTCGCCCATCTTCGTGCTCGCATACCAGCCGGCGACCTTGCCTTCGCCGCGGATGTTGGTGTTGCCGGCCGGGTTCAGCCAGTCGATGCCCTGCCAGTTGCCGACGGCTGCGCTCCAACCGCCCTGTCCGATCGGGTCTTTTTTGAGCTGGCGCTGCAACACCACAGCGAAATCGAGCCCGGCATATTCGACATTCATGCCGGCCTTGCGCAAGCTATCGACCGCGATCTGGCCGAGCGGCTTCTGCGCCAGCGAGTTGGTGGGGACGAGCAGCACGATCTTCTCGCCGTTGTAGCCGGCGGCCTTCAGATCCGCGTTGACCTTGTCGTAGTTGCGCGGGCCGCGGAATACGTCGAGGCCGACGTCGCTCGCCATCGGCGTGCCAGGTGCGAAATAGCCGATCGGCGAGACCTGGAAGGCCGGGTCGGTGCCGGCAACCGCGGTCATGAACGCGGACTGGTCGATCGCGCCGAGCAGCGCGCGGCGGATGGCGGGATTGTCGAACGGCGGCTGCAGATGGTTGAGGCGCAGCATGCAGGCATAGCCTCCGGGGTCGAGGATGCGCGTCTCGATGTCGCCTGCGGCCTTGATCACCGGCAACAGATCGTGCGGCGTGGTCTCCTGCCAGTCTTGCTCGCCGGTCTGGAGCGCGGCGACGCCGGTGCCTGCATCGGGCGTGGTGGTCCAGACCACGCGATCGTAATGGACAATCTTCGGCCCGGCGGTCCAATCCGGCTTGCCGTCCGTGCGCGGCTGGTAGCGCTCGAACCTGGCGTAGGCGTTGCGCGCGCCCTGCACGCGCTCGTCGGCAAGATAGCGGAACGGGCCGCTGCCGATGACCTCGGTGAGCGGCTTGAACGGGTCCTGGCTCGCCAGCCGCTCCGGCATCATGAAGCAGGCGTTGATCGCGGCCTTGCCGAGCGCCTGCGGCAGCAGCGGGAACGGTCGCTTGAGACGGAAGCGGATGGTGCGGTCGCCGGCGGCCGAAAGCTCCGCAGTCGCTCCGAGTAGTTCACCGCCAAAGCCGTCGCGCGCCGCCCAGCGGCGGATGCTGGCGACGCAGTCGCGCGCGAGCACGCGCTCGCCATCGTGCCAGAACAAGCCGTCGCGCAAGGTGAGGTCCCACTGGAGCTGGTCACCGGAGATGGCGTGACCCGACAGCATCTGCGGCGAGACCTGGAGCGACGAACTCATGCCGTAGAGCGTGTCGTAGACCATAAAGCCGTGGTTTCGCGAGACCTGCGCGGTCGAGTAGATGGGATCGATGAAGGCGAGGTCGATGACGGGGATGAAGCGCAGCGTGGATTGCGATTCAGCGCGGACGATGCCCGGCAGCGACAGCGCCGGCACGGCTGCGGCGGCCTTGAGGAGCGAACGGCGGGAGATGAGCATGACAAGAGGCTCCTAGTGCGGTGATATGCAGCGGCGTTGACGGTCTGCTCCCTCCCCCGTCTGCGGGGGAGGGTTGGGGAGAGGGTTTTTCCGCAGCGGGACAGTCCCCAAGAGGAGAAAGCCCTCACCCGGCGCTACGCGCCGACCTCTCCCGCAAGCGGGAGAGGTGCAGCGAGTAGGCCGCCCGAGCGATATCAAACCACCAGAATGCACCATTGGTACTTACGTGTTCAACAAGACCGCACCGATGGCAGCCGCGACCGCCTGCTGCGCCGGCTCGACCACGGGCACGCCGATCGCCTGCGCGATGGCCGCGCGGTGCGAGGCCATGCCGGCGCAGCCCATGACCACGACATCGGCGCGGCATTGCGTGACGAGTGCGCGGCCGGCGTCGATCAGGCGGCCGCGGATGTCGGCACCTGCCGTCTCGGCCGCACTCGCGCCGACCGACCAGCTTCCGGCATAGCGGCTGTCGACACCCATCACGCGCGCCATGCGCTGCTGGCGGCGGATGCTCGACGGCGACAGTGCAATGACGCCAAAGCGCTCGCCCAGCATCAGCGCGCGGAAGATGGCGCATTCGGCGATGCCCATGACAGGACGGCCAGCGGCCGCCTCGCGTACCGCATGCAGGCCGGGATCGCTGAAGCAGGCGAGCACGAATGCATCTGCATCGTCGCGCGACACGCGGTTCACCAGCGGCATGACGACGCTGTCGGCGTCGCGCTGCGAGTTGATGCCCGGCGGGCCCTCGGCAAGGCCGACCACCTCGATGTCAGGCCCGCCGGCGATACGCAGTGGCGCGACCGCGTCGTCGATCGCCGCCGTCACCGACGCCGACGAGTTGGGGTTGATGACGAGGATGCGGCGATGGGTCATGGCTTGGCTCAGCGGTTGGACGCTTCGTGGCGCACGAAGTTTTCCGCGATCTTCTCGCCCGTCGTGATCCAGACATCGGGGCACGACTTGGCGTAGGTGAGGAACTCACGCAGCAGGCGCAGCCGCATCGGACGGCCGCTGCATTGCGGATGCAGCACCGTCGTCACCATCGCACCCCAGTCGCGGACCTCGTCCAGCTCGTCTTTCCACATCGAGAGCACATGCTCCTTGGGGAAGATCGAGCGCGGGCTGAAGCGGGCAGAGAGGCCGTGCATCCAGTCGTCATAGCTCGCAGTCACCGGCAGCTCGATCGTGCCGGGCTTGCCGTCGGCGAGGCGATGGCGATAGGGCCTGACGTCGTCGCGGAACGAGGACGTGTAGACAATGCCGTGGCGCACCAGCGCAACGCGCAGCTCCTCGGTGAACTCGCCGTAAGGCGCGCGATAGCCGGTCGGCTTGACACCGAGCCGGCGCTTCAGCGCCTCGAAGCCGCGCTCCAGCTCCTCCTCGATCCAGGGATCGCCGGGATCGGGCAAGAGATGGTGATAGCCGTGATGGCCAATCTCGTGGCCGGCCTTCAGAATCGATTCGGCCATCGCGGGATGTGCGTCAACCGACCAGCCCGTGACGAAGAAGGTCGCCTTGAGATCGAGCTGGTCGAGCAGCTCCAAGAGCTTCGGCGTGCCGACACGCGCCTCATAGCCGCCATAGCTCATGGTGATGAGCCGCTGCGCATGACCTGCGTCCTTGCTGGTCCAGGCGCTTTCGGCGTCCACGTCGAACGACAGGAACATCGCCGACTTGTACGGCTTCGGCCAGGGATATTCCGGCGCGGGATCCGCGGTGTTGGCCGGGACCAGCGGGATGCTCTTGAGTGCCTTACTGTCCAGCATTGATGGTCGCCTTCTCTAATCCGTTGTCGTTGAGTTTCCACTTCGCCAGCAGGGTCTTGTAGGTGCCGTCGGCGATCAGCGCATCGACGGCTTCGAGGATGGCCTGCTGAAGTGCCTTTTCCTTGACCGGCAGCGCAATGCCCGTGAACTGCGACGCGAAGGGGACGCCGACCGGCGCATAGGTGCCCGGCTCGAGATCCATCAGATAGGGCAGCGTCTCGTTACCCTGCACGGCGGCATCGATACGCCCCTGCCTGAGCTGCGTGCGCGCATCGGCCGATCCGTCGGTGCCGACGATCTGGACCGGATTGCCGCCGCAGTTCTTCTGGCTCCACTTGTCGATCTCGGCCGGAAACATGGTCCGGCGGCTGGCGCCGACCTTCTTGCCGCACAGCGCAGCCATGTCCTTGAACTCGGACGCGCGGGACTGCTGCACGAAGAATTTTGGACCGCTGCGCAGATAATCGACGAACGACGCGATCTCGTGCCGGTTCGCATAGTCGGTGAAGCCGGACAGGATGGCATCCACCCGCCCCGTCGAAATCGACGGCATGAATTCGGCAAAGCTGGTCTCGGTCCATTCGATCTTGACGCCGAGCTTGCGGCCGATCGCCTCGCCGAGATCGATGTCGAATCCGGACAGCGCGTTGGTGGCGGGATCGCGGAACTCCATCGGCGGATAGTTCGGCACCAGCGCCACCTTGAGGCTGCCCCGCTTGGCAATATCAGGCGGCAGCTCGATCGCCGTCACCGATGCGCTCATGGCGCCGAGGAACGCCGCCGCAACCAAAATCCTCTTCATCACCACACCCCCAATGTCAGATCACAGCCGAAAGAAATGCCTTGGTGCGCTCCTCGCGCGGCGCACCCAACACGTCCGAGGCGCGGCCCTGCTCGATGATCGCGCCCTGGTCCATGTAGACGACGCGGTCGGCGACCTCGCGCGCGAAGCCGAGCTCGTGCGTCACCACCATCATGGTCATGCCGCTCTTCGCCAGCTCCTTCATGACCGCGAGCACCTCGCCGACCAGCTCGGGATCGAGCGCGCTGGTCGGCTCGTCGAACAGCATCAGCATCGGCTTCAGGGCGAGCGCCCGCGCAATCGCGACGCGCTGCTGCTGCCCGCCGGAAAGCTGCGCCGGGTATGAGTCCGCCTTGGCCGCCAGCCCGACGCGACGGAGCAGCTCGAGCGCCTCAGTGCGCACCTCTTCTGGCTTGCGGCCTTGCACCTGGGTCGGGCCTTCGGTGATGTTCTCGAGCGCAGTCTTGTGCGGAAACAGGTTGAAGCGCTGGAACACCATGCCGGTCTTCAGCCGCTGCCGCCCGATCTCGCGCTCGGAGAGGCGGTGAAGCTTCCCACCGTGCTCACGCACGCCCAGCAGCTCGCCGTCGAGCCAGATGCCGCCGGCATCGATCGTCGCGAGCTGGTTGATGCAGCGGAGCAGCGTGGTCTTGCCGGAGCCGGAGGCGCCGATCAGGCACATCACCTCGCCGGGCCAGACGTCGAGCGAGACATTCTTCAGAGCCTGGAACTCTCCAAAATTCTTGCTGACAGAGCGGATCGCGACGAGGGGTTTTGTCATCGCGCGAGCCGCAATGTGCCGCGCGCAAAGCGGCGCTCCAGCAGCATCTGCAGCGGGGTCAGGATCGAGACCACGAGCAGATACCAGAGCCCGGCGACGATCAGGAGCTCGATGACGCGGGAGTTGGCGTAATAGATGTTCTCTGCGTTGTGCAGCAGCTCCGGATACTGGATCACGCTCGCAAGCGATGTCGCCTTCACCATGCCGATGAACTCGTTGCCGAGCGGCGGGATCACCACCCGCATCGCCTGCGGCAGCACAATCCGGCGCAGCGCGCGCAGCCGTCCCATGCCGATTGCCTGCGCCGCCTCATATTGTCCGACGTCGACCGACAGCATGCCGGCGCGCATCACTTCCGATGTATAGGCGCCCTGGTTGATGCCGAGCCCGAGCAGCGCCGCGAGGAACGGCGTCATGACGTCGACGGCCCGCGCGCTCCACAGGCCGGGAATGCCGATGGTCGGAAACACCAGCGCGAGGTTGAACCACAGCAGCAATTGCAGGATCAGCGGCGTGCCGCGGAACAGCCAGGTGTAGCCGGCGGCCACCGACTTCAGCACCGGATTGGGCGACAGCCGCATGATAGCGACGACGATACCGAGAAAGATGCCGAGCATCATTGCCAGCACTGCCATCACCATGGTGTTGACGATGCCTTCGAGGATGACCTTCACGGTCAGGAAGCGGCTGACATAGGACCACTCGATCTGGCCGTTCGCAAACGCGCGCACGATCGCCGCCAGCACGAGGACGATCAGGGCCGCGCTGATCCAGCGAAACCAGTGCGGCTCGCGCGCGATCCGCATGCCCGACAGATCGGGAAATCCCTCCGCGAGAGCCGGCGTCGGCTTCATTGCGGCGCCGCGTTCAGCATGGGCTGCGCAACCGCGTTGGCGCCAAGGCCCCATTTGTCGAGAATGGCCTTGTAGGAGCCGTCGGCGATCATCGCCGCGAGCTTCTCCGTCACCACCTCGCGCAACGCCGCGTCGTCCTTGCGGAACATGATGCCCTGATAGCCCCTCGCGAAGGCCTCGCCGACGATGCGGTATTTGCCGGGCTCCTGGGATTGCGCATAAGGCAGCGTCTCGCTGCCCTGCACGGCGGCATCGATGCGGCCCTGCTTGAGCTGGTTGCGGACGTCGATCGAGTTCTCGCCCGGAACGTACTGGATCGCCGGTTTGCCGGCCGGCTCGCAATTCTGCTTGCTCCACTTCTCGATCTCGACCGGAAAGCTGGTGCTGCGGGTGGTGCCGACCTTCTTGCCGCAGAGATCGGTCGCCTCCTTGGCGGCGTTGTCCGCCATCACGAAAAACTGCGGACCGGTCGCGAGGTAATCGACGAAATCGGCGGTCTCTCGCCGCGAGGCGCGATCGGAGATACCGGAGATGATGAAATCGGCGCGCTTGGTCTGGAGCGAGGGGATCAGCTCGGCGAACGGCGTCTCGCTCCAGACGATCTTGAGGCCGCCGAGCCGCTTGGCGAGCTCGTTTGCGAGATCGATGTCGAGCCCGACCAGCTCGTTGGTCGCGGGATCGCGATATTCCATCGGCGCGTAGGTGGAGTTGACCGTGAGTTTCAGCGCGCCAGCCTGCTTGATCTCGGCCGGCAGCTCGGCGGCTTGCGCGGAGGTCACCGCGGCCAGCGCGGCAACAGCGAGAGAAAATGAGAGGCGTGTCATGTCAACTTCCTTGCCCATGTCAGCTCCTTTGCCAGCGCCGTGCCAAAGTCAGTCGGCATCGAGAACGGCCGGCTCGATCACGCCGGCGCGTTCGGTGATCACCCGGTATTGCTCCGGCCGCCGGTGGGCGGCGAAGTTGAACATCTTGTCCTTGCCCTGGCGGCAGAGATCGAGATCGATGTCGGCGACGATCACCTCGTCCGCGAGCGTCTGCGCCTGTGCGACGATGCGCCCATTGGGATCGACGATGCAGGAGCCGCCGATCAGCCCGGAGCCATCCTCCTCGCCCGCCTTCGCCACCGAGATCGCCCAGGTCGCGTTCATGTAGGCGTTGGCCTGTGTCACCAGCGTCGAGTGGAAGGTGCGCAAGGCTCCGTCTTCCGTCGTGCCGCCATTGGGATCGTAGGCCGCCGAATTATAGCCGATGCAGACGAGCTCGACGCCCTGCAGGCCGAGCACGCGCCAGGATTCCGGCCAGCGGCGATCGTTGCAGATCATCATGCCCATGATGGCGTGAGCCCAGGCCGAGCCGGCGCGGAAGGCGGGAAAGCCGAGGTCGCCATATTCGAAATAGCGCTTCTCGAGCTGCTGGTAGCGCGCGCCCTCGCGCGGCTCGACCGAGCCGGGCAGATGCACCTTGCGATAGCGGCCGAGAATCTCGCCGTCGCGATCGACCAGGACGGCGCAATTGTAGCGGCGGCCGTCCGGCGTCAGCTCGGCATAGCCGACATAGAAGCCGACGCGCAGCGCGCGTGCGCGGTCGAACAGCTTTGCCACCGCCGGGTTCGGCATGCCGCGCTCGAAATACTGGTCGAGCTCCTCGCCTTCCAGCAGCCAGCGCGGGAAGAAGGTGGTGAAGGCGAGCTCGGGGAACACCACGAGGCTGGCGCCGCGGCCGGCGGCCTCCTCCAGCAATGCCAGCATCCGCGCCAGCGTGTGCTCGCGCGAGTCTGCTTTTTGCGTCGGCCCCATCTGGGCGGCGGCGGCGCGAAGGACACGAACCAAGATTGCCTCCAATCTGTGCGCAGTGCTGCCTCGATGGGCGAATGAACCCATTGATGCGACGCGCAAATCCGCTGCCATTACGGGTGAGCGGGGCTGCAAAATCAATTCGTTCTGCTATGATGTTTTGGCCCAGAGTATAATCGGCAGTGATATGAACCTCCGCCAGCTCGAGATCCTGCGTGCCGTCATCCGCCACCGCACCACGGTGGCGGCGGCGGACGAACTGGCGCTGTCGCAGCCCGCGATCAGCAATGCCTTGAAGACGATGGAAGCGCAGGCGGGCTTTGCACTTTTCGAGCGCGTCAACAACCGGCTGTTTCCGACCGCGGAAGCGATGGCGCTCTACAAGGAGAGCGAAGCGATCTTCGCACTGCATGCCAAGCTCGAGAGCCGCGTGCGCGATCTGCGCGAGAACCGCTCCGGGCATCTTGCGATCGTGGCAACCCCGCCGCTCGCCTACAGCATCATTCCGTCCGCGCTGTCGGGCTTTTTGCGCCGCCGCCCGGAGACGCGCGTCTTTTTCGACGTGCGGCGCTATGAGGGCATCATCGAGGGCGTGCTCAGCCGTGTCGCCGAGCTCGGCTTCGCGCTCGGGCTGACCCATCATCCGGGCATCGCGCATGAGATCGTGCACACCGGCGAGATGGTCTGCGTGCTGCCGCCGCAGCACAAGCTCGCCGACCAGCAGGTGATCTCGGCCGCCGATCTGTCCGGCCTGCCCTTCATCGGGCTCGAGCGCGGTACGCGGCTGGGCGAAGCCGTGCGCGACAGTTTTGCCCGTGCTGGCGCGCCATTCCGGCCGACCGTCGAGGTACGCTACTGCAACACGGCCTGCGTGCTCGCTGCCGCCGGCGTCGGCGCCGCGGTGGTCGACCCGTTCTCGCCACGCCAGAACGGCGGCAGCGGCCTCGTCGTGCGGCCGTTTGCGCCGACAACCAGCGCCGTCGCCTATATGCTATGGTCGGAGGCCGAGCCGCTGTCGCGCCTCGCCAAGGCTTTCCTCAACGAAGTGCGCAAGGAAAGCGCGCTGCTGGAGCGTGCAGCGCCACACCAGCAACATGGGGCAGAAAGCGACTGAGCTGCGCAACCTTCGACCCGGGGGCACATGGCACGCATCACCATCATCGAGACGGGGCAGGTCCCGCCAAAATATCGCGAGCGGCACGGCTCGTTTCCGGACATGTTCGAGCGGATGATCCGTAGCGAGGATCCGACGGCGGCGATCGAGGTCGTCAGCATTCCGAATGGCGACGCGCTTCCCGACCCCGGCAAGCTCGAAGCCGTGCTGATCACGGGCGCAGCCGCCGGCGTCTATGATGGGCTCGACTGGATCGAGCCGCTGGAGGACTTCGTCCGCAAGGCCTACACGAACAAGACACCGATGGTCGGCGTTTGCTTCGGCCATCAACTGATCGCGCAGGCGCTCGGCGGCACCGTGCGCAAATCCGAGAAGGGCTGGGGCATCGGGCGGCACGTCTACCAGGTGTTGCCGGAGAACGGCGTCGTCGACGGCGAAGCGGTGGCGATCGCCGCCTCACATCAGGACCAGGTGATCGAGCCGCCAAGCGATGCGCTGACAATCCTCTCTTCCGAGTTCACTCCGCATGCCGGCCTGCTCTACGCCAACGGCGCAACGCTGACCGTGCAGCCGCACCCTGAATTCGATGTAGAGTTCGCGCAAGTCTGCTGCGACCTGCGCGACGGCAAGGCACCGGAGGATGTCGTGGCGACGGCGAGAGTGTCGCTGGCAGAGCCGATGGATAGTGCAAAGCTCGGCGGGGCGATCACGAGGTTTCTGACACACCGCGCGGCGCGTTAGTTGCACACTTCATAGCTCTCTCCCCTTGAGATGTTTGCACTCGCCCCCTGTTCGTCGTAGGGCCGGTGGCTCTGATATATCTCCTGTTCTTCGGGCTCGCGTGGAAGGGCTGGATGTTAATGGCCGCCGGTTTCGTGACGGCGCTAGGCTGCATGTGGTTCTGGGAGGACTTCCCAAATGCGAGAGCCAAGAGCAGTGAGGGCGGTTAGATAATCAGAACGGATCCGTTCCCAGGCCCGGCACATCGGCCGGACGCGGCCCGGGCGCGGCCCAATGAAAGCGGCGGTCCTTCTCCGCAATCATGATGTCGTTGATCGAGGCCTCGCGGCGCTTCATCAGGCCGTGCTCGTCGAACTCCCACTGCTCGTTTCCGTAGGAGCGATACCACTGGCCGTTCGCGTCGTGCCATTCGTACTGGAAACGCACCGCGATGCGGTTGCCGTCAAAGGCCCAGAGATCCTTGATCAGGCGGTAGTCCTGCTCCTTCTCCCATTTGCGGGTGAGGAAGGCGACGATGGCCTCGCGGCCCTGGAACACCTCGGAGCGGTTACGCCAGCGACTGTCCTCGGTATAGGCGAGCGAAACCCGCACCGGATCGCGCGAATTCCAGGCGTCCTCTGCCATGCGCGCCTTCTGCGCGGCGGTCTCTCGGGTAAAGGGCGGTAACGGCGGGCGCGACATGATGGCCTCATCGGTTTGGTCGGGGCCGCAAATCTATCGCTGCGATTGACGGAGTCGATAGGCCATCTCATATCGGCCGATCACTTATCGGGCGATCAGGAAATCAGATCGGCCTTCATCAAGGTGCGGATCGACTTCGGGATCGGCTGGGCGCGGCCGCCGCTGATGAAGGCGACGCGCACCTCGGCCTTCACCAGCACGTCCTCGCCCCGCTGCACCTCCTGCGCCAGCATGATGGAGGCGCCCTTCACCGCGATCGGCCAGGTCACGACGTCGAGCACGTCGTCCATCCGCGCCGGCTTGAGGAAATCGAGATGCATCGAGCGCACGACGAAGGCAAAGCCCGCGCCTTCCGTCTCCACCTGCTCGAACAGCGCCTGCTGCTCGGCGCCCATCAGCCTGAGATGATTGGTCCGGCCGCGCTCCATGTAGCGCAGATAATTGGCGTGATAGACGATGCCGGAAAAATCCGTGTCCTCGTAGTAGACGCGGACCTGCATGTAATGGCGGCCGTCGCGGATCTCGCCGTCGAGATGGGCAGTCACGTCGCGAGCCTCTTGGCTTGTCGCTGTCGGCCCGTTTTGCGCAAAAACCTTGGTCCGCGCAAGCGTATTAGGACACAACCGGCGCCCGCCCCAGCGTCACTTCGACGATCTCCGGCGGCACGCCGACGCGGACGGGCATGAGGCTACAGCCGAGGCCGCCGGAGATGATGACGTCGCATTTGAGCCTGACGTGACCATACGCCAGCCTGATGCCCTGCTGCTTCGGAACGGCCGGCGACCAGCCGAGCAGGCGGACCTGGCCGCCATGGGTGTGGCCGGACAGTTGCAGCGCGACGCGCGCGGGCACGCGAGTCGCGATGCCAGGCTCGTGCGCGAGCAGGATCACTGGCGCGTCGTCGCTGACCTTGGCGAGTGTTGCGGTGAGATCGTCGGCACCGAAGCGCCCCGTGGTGCGGAAGCGCCGCGCCGGCAGGAAGGCGAGCTGATCGCCGAGGCCGGCGAGCCAGAACGGGCGACCGTCCTTGGTAAGGCGCACGGCGTCGTTCTCGTAGACGGGAATGCCGGCCGCCTCCAGCGCGCGGTGCGCGACCGTCGGCCCATGGCCCGCCTGCTGCACGGCCCTGTCGACCCAATAGTCGTGATTGCCCATGACGGCGTGGACGCCGAGGGGCGCTTTCAGGCCCGAAAGCACCCTCGCCCATTCGCTCGAAGGGATGATGCGCGTGACGTGGTGAAGGCCGGCGACATAATCGCCGAGCAGCACGATGAGGTCGGGCTCGAGCGCATTGGTGCGATCGACGATGCTCTCGATCCGCTCCAGCGACATCCAGGGATCGCAGGCATGGATGTCAGCGATCGCGGCAATCTTCAGCGGAAAATCCGCCGGCCATTGTCGCGGGGTCGGATGATACCGGGTGACGCGGAGCCGCAGCACCGGCTCGATGCCGAAGCCGTAGGCAGCGGTCGAAACGCCGAGGGCAGACAGGCCGCCGATGGAGCGGATGAAATGACGCCGTGTGATCATGGAAGCCCAATGGTCATGCAGCTTCTTGATGCGTCCCGATTGGAGCGGAATTGGGGTGCGCTCGTGCAGACCTTCTGCACGAGATTACCGGAAATTCATCAAAACCGGAACGGCGAACGTTTCAGCAGATCAGTCGTCACTTTCGTCGGTGCCGAACAGGCCGAACTGTGCCGCATCGCGATTCGGCTCGGCGAGACCGAGGTGGCGGAAGGCGTGCGAGGTGAGCAGCCGGCCGCGCGGGGTGCGCTGGAGATAGCCGCACTGGATCAGATAGGGCTCGATGATGTCCTCGATCGCATCGCGCGGCTCGGACAGCGCCGCGGCCATGGTCTCGACACCGACCGGGCCGCCGCCATAGTTGAGCGCGATGGTCGAGAGATAGCGGCGGTCCATGGCATCGAGGCCCGCGGCGTCGACCTCGAGCGCGCTCAGCGCGTGATCGGCGATCTTGCGGTCGATCGTGTCGGCATTCGCCGCCGAGGCAAAGTCGCGGACACGGCGGAGCAGGCGCCCGGCGATGCGCGGCGTGCCGCGGGCGCGGCGCGCGATCTCGTTGGCGCCATCCGCGCTCATGCCGACATTGAGCACGCGCGCCCCGCGGCTGACGATGCTCTCGAGTTCCTCGATGGTGTAGAAATTGAGCCGGACCGGAATGCCGAAGCGGTCGCGCAAGGGATTCGTAAGAAGACCGGCGCGCGTGGTGGCACCGACCAGCGTGAATTTCGACAGCTCGATCTTCACCGAGCGCGCCGCCGGGCCCTCGCCGATGATGAGGTCGAGCTGAAAATCCTCCATCGCGGGATAGAGCACCTCTTCGACCGCGGGGCTCAGGCGATGGATCTCGTCGATGAAGAGCACATCGCGCTCTTCCAGGTTGGTGAGGAGCGCCGCGAGATCCCCGGCCTTGGCGATCACGGGACCCGAGGTGGCACGAAAGCCGACGCCGAGCTCTTTCGCCACGATCTGCGCCAGCGTGGTCTTGCCGAGGCCGGGGGGACCGACGAACAGCACGTGATCCAGCGCCTCGCCGCGCTTGCGCGCCGCCTCGATGAAGATCGACAGGTTCTTGCGCGCCTGCTGCTGGCCGACGAAATCGGACAGCGATTGCGGACGCAGCGCGGTGTCGCCGACATCGTCGCTGCGGCGCTCGGGCGAGACCATGCGGTTGGCCTTGGGATCGCTCACTTCGCCAGTTCCTTCAGGCCGAGCCGGATGAGCTGCGCCGTTTCGGCGCCTTCACCCGCGCTGCGCGAGGCCGATGCAATCGCGGCAGCCGCCTGCGGCTGGCCGTAGCCCAGATTGACCAGCGCGGAGATCGCATCGGCAACCGGGCGCGGCGCGCGCTGGTCGTCGACGGCGCCGGCGAGATGCACGACGGCCGGATCGACACTGGCGAAGGCCGGCGCCTTGTCCTTCAATTCGGTGACAATGCGCTCGGCGACCTTGGGGCCGACCCCGGGCGTGCGCGACACCGCCGCCTTGTCGCGCAGCGCGATGGCATTGGCGAGATCGCCCGGCGCCAGCGTGCCGAGCACCGCGAGCGCGACCTTGGCGCCGACGCCCTGTACGGTCTGGAGCAGGCGAAACCATTCGCGCTCCTGGTCGGTGCGGAAGCCGAACAGTTTTATTTGGTCCTCGCGGACGTAAGTCTCGATCGACAGCACGGCGGCTTCGCCGGGCGAAGGCAGATGCTGCAGCGTGCGCGACGAGCAGTGCACCTGGTAACCGACGCCGCCGACGTCGAGGATGACGAAGTCCTCGCCGTAGGAGTCGATCAGGCCCTTGAGCTTGCCGATCATAACCCCGCCACCTTCAGCCTGAGCGCCCTGCCCTGGCGGTGATGGGCGTGGGTGACGGCGATGGCGAGCGCGTCGGCGGCATCCGCCGACGGCGGCTCGGCTTTGGGCAGCAATATCTTCAGCATCATCGCGATCTGTTGCTTGTCGGCGTGGCCGGCGCCGACCACCGTCTTCTTGACCTGGTTCGGCGCGTACTCGGCAACACTGATGCCGAACATTGCGGGCGCCAGCATGGCGACCCCGCGGGCCTGGCCGAGCTTGAGCGTCGCAACGCCGTCCTTGTTGACGAAAGTCTGCTCGACCGCGGCTTCGATCGGCTGGTGGCTGGACAGGACGGACGCGAGACCTTCGTGGATCGCGAGCAGCCGGCTCGACAGCGGCAGATCGTCCGGCGGTTCCACCGAGCCGCAGGCGACGTAGACCAGGCGGTTGCCCTCAGCCTCGATCACGCCCCAGCCGGTGCGGCGCAGGCCGGGGTCGATGCCGATGATGCGAACGGGGCCACGAATCGGAAGCGCAGTCATGGGCCAGTGATAGCGGCTGGCCGCGGCGGGGGAAACAGAAACAGAACGGAAGTAACAGGGGAAGTGGAGCCTTCGTGCCCCTACCCGCCCATCTTCGCCATCAGCGCGTCCGACACCTCGAAATTGGCGTAGACGTTCTGGACGTCGTCGTGCTCGTTGAGCAGGTCCATCAGCTTGAGCAGCTTCTCGCCGGTTTCGTCGTCGACCGACACCGTATTCTGCGGCTTCCAGATCAGCGCGGCCTTGCGCGGCTCGCCGAACTTGGCTTCCAGCGCCTTGGCGACGTCGCGATAGCTTTCGGTCGAGGCATAGATCTCGTGGCCGCCTTCGCCGGAGATCACGTCGTCGGCGCCGGCGTCGATCGCGGCATCCAGCACCGCGTCGTCGGAGGCGACGCTGCGGTCATATTCGATGATGCCGGTGCGGTCGAACATGAACGAGACCGAGCCGGTTTCGCCGAGATTTCCGCCGGACTTGGTGAAGAAGGAGCGGATGTCCGAGGCCGCGCGGTTGCGGTTGTCGGTCAGCGCCTCGACGATGACTGCGACGCCGCCCGGGCCATAGCCCTCGTAGCGGATCTCGTCATAGTTCTCGCCGTCATTGCCGGCCGCCTTCTTGATGGCGCGCTCGATATTGTCCTTCGGCATGTTCTCCTGGCGTGCGGCGATCACGGCGGCGCGCAGGCGCGGGTTCATGGCGGGGTCGGGCGTCCCCAGCTTGGCGGCGACGGTGATTTCCCGCGCCAGCTTGCCGAACAGTTTCGACTTTTGCGCATCCTGCCGCCCCTTGCGGTGCATGATGTTCTTGAATTGGGAATGTCCGGCCATGCGTGGTCTCTTGAGGAATAGTCAGCCAAAGGTGAGCGTGGGAAGCGCGGCCTTATAGGCCGCCAACCCAGCGGAATCAAAGGGCCCTGACGCGTCAAGCTAGCACTGTGAAGTTAGCCGGCGGAATGGTCCGTGCCCAGAGGTCGGGCATTGTTAACCCTGATTTCATCCTGGCCTGCGAAAATAGCGTCCGCCCGCCCCCCGGCAAGAGATACCTGATGGCATTCGGACTGTTTCGGAAGCGTCGGCCGGATATGGCTGCGCCGGCGGCCCCCCGCAGCTGCGCAGCCGGCGGCCATTTCCGAGCCCGTTCCGGCCAATGAGGGCGATTCGGCCAGGGACGTCCTGGAACCGCTGGAACTCGAGCTCGGGGCCATGATCCGCCAGCTCGAGCGCGCCCCAATTCGATGGCCGGCGGCGCCGAGGCGATGGCGGTGAGGCTGGCCGCCATTCGCGACCGCACCAACGCCCTGACAGGTCCCACCAACGCCGCCCAGTCGACCGCATCCACCTTCGCCCACGCCGCCGACAAGTTCGCCCAGTCGGCGCAAGGCATCGGGGCGCAGGTCCGCGCGGCCGGCAAGCTCGCCGACGACGCCAGCGCCGCAGGAAGCGCGCGCCAATGTCGACCGCCTGCGCGAGTCCTCCGCCGCGATCGGCAACGTCGTCAATCTGATCGCGCAGATCGCGCGGCAGACGACGCCGCTCGCGCTCAACTCGACCAAGAGTTCGAAAACAACCCCATGCACAGTAGGCGGGGTGTGCGGAAGCAATGGCTTATGCCGACATGCCGTGGCGCGCTTTGACTCGTCGGGCAAAACAGGGGCATAATGCTATTATTCCGAAATAACCAATTCTCATCGCCGTCTTCTCCAGCAAGATAGAGCTATCGCAGGTGACTTCCTGGCGGCCGCCGACTTTTCCAATCGCACGAATTTCGTCATCGCACGGCTTTGCACATTCGCACGACGATTTGCGACGATCGGGGGCGCTTGCGGCGAAATGCGTCAAAATATGACGATTATCATATCTTTTAACCCAAAAACGCCGCGATGATTGCCGCACAAATTCGTGAACGTCATGGCCTGACGCTTCGATCGCGCAAATATGCATTGCCGGAAATTTCGATGCTTCTTCGCTTCGCATCGATATGATTATGGTCGCGCGCAAATCGGCGACGCCGCAAGCGCTCGTCGAGCAAGGGGATGCACATGGCAACTGTTCTCACCATCAACGGGGAAACGAAATCGTTCGACGCACCACCTGAAATGCCCTTGCTGTGGGTGCTGCGCGACATCCTCGGCATGACCGGCACCAAGTTCGGCTGCGGCATCGCGCAGTGCGGCGCGTGCACGGTGCATGTCGACGGCAAGGCGGTGCGTTCCTGCGTGCTGCCGGTGAGCGCGGTCGCGAACCGCGCCATCACCACCATCGAACATGTCGGCAGCACGCCTGCGGGCGCGAAGGTGCAGAAGGCCTGGCTCGAGGCCGAGGTGGTCCAGTGCGGCTATTGCCAGTCCGGCCAGATCATGGCGGCGGCCGCACTGCTGGCGACGACGCCAAACCCCGACGATTCCGACATCGACGCCGCGATGGCCGGCAACATCTGCCGCTGCGGCACCTATGTCCGCATCCGCGAGGCCATCAAGCACGCCGCCAACGGCAAGCAGTCGTGAGACCCGCCATGAACGCACACAACGACATCTCCCGCCGCGCGCTTCTCACCGGCGGCCTCGCCTCCGGATTCCTGCTCGCCTTCCACCTGCCGCTGCGCGCCGCCATCAACGAGCCGGTCCAGCCGGATGACAAGACCGACGGCAAGTTCGCACCGAATGCCTTCATCCGCATCGATCCGGAAGGTGTGACCACGCTGGTGATGCCGCAGGTCGAGATGGGACAGGGAATCTACACCGCGATCTCGATGATCCTGGCGGAAGAGCTCGACGCGGATTGGTCGAAGGTTCAGCTGCTGCACGCACCGGCCAACGAAAAGCTGTACGGCAATCCGCTCTTCATCATCCAGGCGACCGGGGGCTCCTCATCGGTCCGCGCGTTCTGGAAGCCGCTGCGCGAAGCCGGCGCCAGCGCACGCACCATGCTGGTGCAGGCCGCGGCCGCACAATGGAGCGTCGATCCCGCCAGCTGCACGACCTCGAAGGGTATCGTGACGCACCAGGCGAGCGGCCGGGCACTCGCCTATGGCGCGCTGGCGGCGGCCGCGAGCGGGCAGACACCGCCCAAGAACGTCCCGCTGAAAGACCCCAAGGATTTCGTCTATATCGGCCAGCCGTTGAAGCGGCTCGACACGCCCGAGAAGGTGAACGGCAAGGCCGTCTACGGCATCGACGCCATCGTGCCGGGCATGAAATTCGCGACCCTGGCGCAGTGCCCGGTGTTCGGCGGCAAGGTCGGCAAGGTCGATGACCGGGCCGCGAAGAAGATTCCGGGCGTGCGGCAGATCGTCGTGCTCGACGATCTCGTCGCCGTGGTCGGCGATCACATGTGGGCGGCCAAGAAAGGCCTCGATGCGCTCGACATCGAATGGAACGAGGGACCGAACGCCAAGCTGAATTCGAAAGCGATCTGGGACGATCTGCGCGCCGCCAGCGCCAAGGACGGCGTGGTCGCCAAGGCCACCGGCGACGTCGCCAAGGGCCTCGCGGCCGGTGAAAAATTCGAGGCCTCGTTCGAATTGCCGTTTCTCGCCCACGCGACGATGGAGCCGTTGAACGCCACGGTCCATTGCAAGCCTGATTCCTGCGAGATCTGGACGGGCACGCAGATCATGGCGCGCGTGCAGTCGGAGGCGGCCAAGGCCGCCGGGCTCGCTGTCGAGAAGGTGACCGTGAACAACCATCTGCTGGGCGGCGGCTTCGGCCGCAAGCTCGAGCCCGACATGGTGGTCACCGCGGTACGCATCGCCAAACAGGTCGACGGGCCGGTCAAGGTGGTGTGGACCCGTGAAGAGGACATTCAGCACGACATCTACCGTCCGGTCTATCGCGACACGATCGCGGCAACCTTGTCAGGCGGCAAGATCACCAGCTGGAAGTACAAGATCGCCGGCGCTGCGATCCTCGCGCGCTGGCTGCCGCCGGCGTTCCAGAAGGGTATCGATATCGACGCGGTCGACAGCGCCGTCGACGTGCCCTACGAGATCCCGAATTTCCAAGTCGAGTATGTCCGGGCCGAACCGCCGGCGATCCCGACTGGATTCTGGCGCGGGGTCGGCCCCAACAACAACGTGTTTGCGGTCGAGTCGTTCGTCGACGAATTGGCGCGCAAGGCGGGCAAGGACCCGGTCGAGTTTCGCCGCGGCATGCTCGCCAATTCGCCGCGCTTCCTCTCCGTCCTCGACCTCGCGGCCGAGAAGTCCAATTGGGGGCAGCCCTTGCCGGCGCGCGTCGGGCGCGGAGTGTGCCTGCAGCCGTCATTCGGGAGCTTCATCGCCACTGTCGTGGAAGCGGAAGTCGACGAGCAGGGCGAGGTCAATCTGCGACGCGCCACCTCTGTGGTCGATACCGGCATTGCCATCAATCCCGATACGATCATGGCCCAGCTCGAGGGCGGGCTGGTCTTCGGCCTGACCGCCGCGCTCTACGGCGAGGTCACCATCGACAAGGGCCGCGTCCAGCAATCCAACTTCCATGACTACCGGATGCTGCGGATCAACCAGATGCCCAAGATCGAGGTTCACGTCGTCAAGAGCGGCGAGGCGCCCGGCGGAATCGGCGAGACCGGTACGACGGCGGGGCCGCCGGCGCTGCGCAACGCGATTTACGCGGCAACCGGCGTGGCGCTGCGGCGCCTGCCGATCGATCGGAAACTGCTGGCTGCGGGGAAGAAGGCATGAGCGGCAAGATGCGTATCCTCTCGAGTCTCGTCGTGATCGCCGTCGTCGCGGTGGCGCTCGGAGTCTGGATCATCCGCGGGCCCGGCCCGCTCGACTTTGCCGGAAGCACCAAGGTGGCGCTGGCGGATTACCGCGCCGGCAAGCCGACCGGCGTGCCGGCCAAGCTGGAGAATGCGAGCCTGGTCGAACGCGGCGAATATCTCGCCAAGGCCGCCGACTGCATGGTCTGCCACACCAAGCCGGGCGAGAAGGACTATTCCGGCGGGCTCGCCTTCAAGCTGCCGTTCGGCACGCTCTATTCGACCAACATCACGCCGGACAGGGACACCGGCATCGGCAATTACAGCGACCAGGACTTCTTGAACGCGGTCCAGCACGGCAAGCGGCGTGACGGCGCGCGGCTCTATCCGGCGATGCCCTACACGTCCTACACGTTCATGACCGATGAGGATGTGCTGGCGGTGAAGGCCTATCTGTTCAGCCTGCCGGCGGTGCGTGCCAGGGCGCCCGACAACACGCTGTCATTCCCGTTCAACCAGCGCTGGGCGATGATCTTCTGGTCGGCCGTGTTCAATCCGGACACGCGCTTTGCGCCGGACACGTCGAAGAGCCCGGAGTGGAATCGTGGTGCGTATCTTGCGGAGGCGCTGGCGCATTGCGGGGAGTGCCACACGCCGCGCAATCTCGGCTTCGCGCTCGATAACCGCAAGAAGTTCGCCGGCGCCATCACGGCGGGCTGGCGCGCCTTCAACATCTCCTCGGACAAGGCCACCGGTCTCGGCAACTGGAGCGACCAGGATCTGATCTCGTATCTGTCGCTCGGCCATGCGCCGGGCCACGGCTCGGCCTCGGGCCCGATGGGTGAAGCGGTCGACCACAGCTTTAGCCAGTTCACCCCAGGGGACATCAGCAGCATCGTTGCCTACCTGCGCAGCGTGCCGCCGCAGCCCTCGCCCGACCTGCCGGCATCTACGGCACCCGTCGCCCCCGCCTCGCACCGCGACGGCGTGACAGCGGACGCGCGCGGCAAGAAGGTGTTCGCCAGCGCCTGCGCCAGCTGCCATGGCTGGAGCGGCGAGAGCCCGGTGTCGCCGATGGCGACGCTCACCGGCACCTGGGCCGTCAACGACCCCGCCGCCACCAACGTCGCGCAGATCGTGATCTCGGGCACCAAGCGGCATACGCCTGACGGTGCGCTGTCGATGCCCGCGTTCGGCAATGCCTATACCGACGACGAGATCGCGGCGGTGGCGAACTACGTCACGGCGCGATTCGGTGCGAAGGGCTCGATGCTGACGGCGAAGGATGTGGCGGAGCTGCGGGAGCAGACGGCGGAGTGAGTCTCGCCGCGATTGACACTGCACCCTCTCCCCTTGCGGGCGAGCCTCTCGCAGTCGAGCTCGCTGATAGAACCCGGCGCTTCGCGCCACCTTCTCCCGCAAGGGGAGAAGGTGCAGTGGTTGTTTGCCGCGCAAGCTAGCTCAACCAGAACTTCGGCGTCGTCGGCTCCAGTCTTCCGCCGACGCGCACCGGTGCGATGCGGAGCGCGAGGCCCGTTGCGTCGTCCGTCTCTACCGCGACGCCACTGAGGGTTGCAGCGCCGGCTGCCGGCTCGAAGCGGCTCGACGGAATGCCTGACGTGAACCGGCGCAGCGGCTCTTCCTTCTGCATGCCGATGATGGAATCGTAGTCGCCGGTCATGCCGGCGTCGGTCATGTAGGCGGTGCCGCCTGCGAGGATCTGGTGGTCGGCGGTCGGCACATGCGTGTGGGTGCCGACGACGAGGCTGGCGCGCCCGTCGCAGAAGAAGCCGATGCCCTGCTTCTCGCTGGTCGCCTCGCAATGGAAATCGACGACGATGGCATCGGCGGCGACGCCGAGCGGACAGGCCCCTAACTCGCGCTCGAGCGCGGCGAAGGGATCGTCGAACGGGGTCATGAAGACGCGGCCGAGCGCGTTGACGACGAGGGCGTGCTTGCCGTTCTTGGCCTCGACCAGAGCGGCGCCGCGGCCGGGCGTGCCGCGCGGATAGTTTGCGGGGCGCACCAGGCGGTCGGCGCGCTGGATGAACACCAGGGCCTCGCGCTGGTCCCAGGAGTGGTTGCCGAGCGTCACCGCATCGGCGCCGGCCTCGAGAAACTCCTGGTAGATCGCTTCCGTGATGCCGAAGCCGCCGGCCGAATTCTCGCCGTTGACCACGACGAAATCGAGCGACCAGTCCTTGACCATGCCGGGCAGATATTCGGCGACGGCCTCGCGCCCGCTACGGCCGACGACGTCACCCACGAAGAGAATGCGCAACTTCAGGACTCCGGAAATCGAACACGTCCGATTCCGTTAGCACATAATCCAGCGCCACGTCGTGGGATAGTGCCGGAACCGCCTCGATCTCCTGCGCCGCAAAAGCAAGGCCGATGCCGACGATGTGCTTGGCCTTGCGCAAATGCGCGAAGGTGAAATCGTAATGCCCGGCGCCATAGCCGACGCGATGGCCGAGACGGTCGAAGGCGGCGAGCGGCGTCAGCATGACGTCGGGGATGACTTCAGCGGCTGCAGGCGACGGCTCGGGAATGCCGAGCGGGCCTAGCATCAGGCGGTCGTTCGGATGGAAGATGCGGAAGATCAGCGACTGGCCACGCGCGGTGACGCAAGGCAGCGCCAGCCTGGCGCCCTGCTCCGCAAGCCGCTTGAGGAGCGGCATCGGATCGATCTCGCTGCGGATCGGCGAATAACCGGAGACGATGCTGCCCGGCAATAGCTCGAACGGCAGCCCGCGCTTGGCGAGCTTGGCGGCCGCAGCCGTGCGCTTCTTCTCGCTCAGCGCATCGCGCTTGGCGAGGGCCTTGGCACGGAGCTCGGATTTGGAGTTGGACATGCGCTTTGGTCCCCCAAGGTCATCACCCGCCTTGTGCGCCATTGCGCACTGGAGCGGGTGATCCAGTATTCCAGAGGCGGTCGTGATTCACACAAGGGCCGGCGTACTGGATGGCCCGGTCAAGCCGGGGCATGACACCTGTTGAACTGGCCGCAGTCGTTTCAACAAGTACAAACCAAGCAAACATCGAGTGCGAAGCCGCGTACGCCGTTGAAGCACTCGATCCCGGAGTTCCCTACGAAAGTAGGTGGGCACCATATGTCCGGGCCCACGGGCCCGGCCAGGGACAGTTCCCTAAAGGATCGATAAGGCCCCGGGGATATATGGCTCCTGACGCACGTCGCAGCTTCGCTTGGGCAATGTAACAACGATACCGATGAATCGCCAGCCCGGCGGAAATGCGAGCTTCGACGTAATGAGGCGTGCCGCGAGCCGCGGCGGAAGTGCGCTCCCTCCCCCGCTTGCGTGGGAGGGTTGGGGAGAGGGTGTCTCCTCGGGCGAGAACCCCCTGGAGGAGAGAGCCCTCACCCGGCGTTCGCGCCGACCTCTCCTGCAAGCGGGAGAGGTTGAGACCGCGGACACATCGAACCCAACAAGCTGATCGAGTCTTCCGAAGAGCCTCAGCCGATCGCAATCCCGTTGCCGACGGTGCGGTTCAGGACCTGAGTCGACTTCTCGATGCGCTCGGCGGCGGCATTCAGGGCGTTCACCACCGCGGTCTGGGTCATGCGGGCGCGCTCGACCGCGGCGTTGCGGAAATCCCGGAGCTCGGTCAGCTCCTGCTCGAGGGTTCGGACGCGGTTGCTGGTGTCGATCAGCTCGTCGCAGACGGTCAGCGCGGCCATCACGGTGAGGCGTGCATCGCCGATCTCGCCGAATTTGCCGCGCAGCGACTGGATGCGTGTCTCGAGGGTTTCGGCGAGCTTGAGCAGCCGCACCTCCTGGCCCTCCTCGCAAGCCATGCGGTATTGCCGGCCATTGATGGTGACGTTGATGTGGCTCATCCATCCTCTCCGGTATCGAGCACCGAGCGTATCGTGACGATCGCGGAATCCAGCCGGTCGGAGATCTCGCGATTGGTGCGCTCGAGCTTGCGCGCCTTCACCAGCGCGCCGTCGAGCTCGTCGGCCAGTCGCGAACGGTCCGCGCCGAGCGCCTGGATTCGCGCCGCGAGCTCGTTCTCGTCGCGATCGGCATCGCGTCGCCGCTCGACCGCGCTTTCGAGCGCATCGAGCGCCGCCATGAGCCTGCGGGTCGCGATCTCGATCTCGACGGCGGACGACTCCGTCATGGCAGAGCTGTTGGACACGCGATCGTTCATGCAGTCAGCGGCGGAACCTGGCGGCCTTTGCCCAGTGGCCTTTCCCTGGAGCTTGCCACCCGGCAAAAGACTCGGTTCGGCAAGCGGTTAGAAGCAGAAATTTACGTGGCAAGCTAGCCGAGCGCAACGCCGCCCCGAAATTGTACACCGATAGATCGGAGGGACATCGTCCGGATCGTCGATTGCCGCCGGCACGATCCGGGCGCAGAACCGGTCTCCACAGAGGCAACTTTTGCGGTCAAACCGGCGTTTGATTGCCTTGGACTCGCGGAACTGAGGTGCTATCCCAGCCGCGACCTCCAGCGGCCGAAAGGCTCCTTCCCCGCGCGGGCGTGCACGCCAAGCGCCTCATTTCAGACGGATTTCAGACATGACGCAGGTCGACCACACCCGTATGGCCAACGCCATCCGCGGCCTTTCGATGGACGCTGTCGAGAAGGCGAAATCGGGCCATCCCGGCCTGCCGATGGGCGCCGCCGACATCGCCACGGTGCTGTTCACGCAGTTCCTGAAATTCGACGCCTCAGCGCCCGCCTGGCCGGACCGCGACCGCTTCGTGCTGTCGGCCGGCCACGGTTCGATGCTGCTCTATTCGCTGCTGTATCTCACCGGCAATGCCGAGATGACGCTGGACCAGATCAAGCAGTTCCGCCAGGTCGATTCGCTCACCCCCGGACATCCCGAGAACTTCCGCACCAAGGGCATCGAGACCACGACCGGCCCGCTCGGCCAGGGCATCTCGACCGCGGTCGGCATGGCGCTCGCCGAGAAGATGCTCGCCGCCGAGTTCGGCAAGAAGATCGTCGACCACCACACCTATGTGCTCGCCTCCGACGGCGACCTGATGGAAGGCGTCTCGCAGGAAGCGATTGCGATGGCCGGGCACTGGAAGCTCAACAAGCTGATCGTGCTCTACGACGACAACGGCATCTCGATCGACGGCCCGACCTCGCTCGCCGATTCCGTCGACCAGGTGAAGCGCTTCAAGTCCGCCGGCTGGGCGGCCGAGAAGATCGACGGCCAGGACCAGGCCGCGATCGCCGCTGCGATCACGCGCGCGAAAAAATCCAACAAACCGACGCTGATCGCGTGCCGCACCACCATCGGCTTCGGCGCGCCGAACAAGGCCGGCACCTCGAAGGTGCACGGCGAGGCGCTAGGGGCCGACGAGCTCAAGGCCACCAAGGAAAATCTCGGCATCTCGCTCGAGCCGTTCACGGTCGCCGACGACGTGCTGAAGGCCTGGCGTGCGGCCGGCAGCCGCGGCGCTGCGGCACGTCAGGAATGGGAAGCGCGGCTGGGCGAGCTCGGCAGCCGCAAGCGCGCCGAGTTCGAGCGCCGCCTGCGCCATGAGCGTCCGGCCTCGCTGGCGAAGGCGCTGCGCGCGCACAAGAAGGAGCTGCTGGAGAAGCCGCTCGTCGCCGCCACGCGCAAATCGTCGGAAGCGGCGATCGAGGCGATCGCAGCCGCAATGCCGATGGAATTCTTGGCGGGCTCGGCCGACCTCACCGGCTCCAACAACAACAAGGCGAAGTCGGCGACCGCCTTCTCGGCGAAGACGCCGAAGGGCCGCTTCATCCATTACGGCATCCGCGAGCACGGCATGGCCGCGGCGATGAACGGCATCTTCCTGCACGGCGGCTTTGCGCCGAACGGCGCGACCTTCCTCGTCTTCACCGATTATGCGCGGCCGGCGATGCGCCTCGCGGCGCTGATGGGCGCCGGCGTCGTCTACGTGATGACCCACGACTCCATCGGCCTCGGCGAGGACGGTCCGACCCATCAGCCGGTCGAGCATCTCGCCGCACTGCGCGCCATGCCCAACATGCGCGTGTTCCGCCCCTGCGATTCCATAGAGGTCGCCGAGTGCTGGGAACTGGCGCTGAACCGCGTCGACGGCCCGACCGTGCTGGCGCTGACGCGGCAGAACCTGCCGCAGCTCCGCACCACCGCGCCGAACGACAACCCTTGCGCCGCGGGTGCCTATGAACTGGTTCCGGCGCAGGGCGAAGCCAAGGTGTCGCTGTTCGCATCGGGTTCGGAGGTCGAGATCGCGGTTGCCGCGCAGAAGCAGCTCGCCGAGCGCGGCATCGCGTCACGGGTGGTGTCGGTACCCTCGCTCGAGCTTTTGTTAGCGCAACCAGAAGCCAAGCGGGCCGCCGTCATCGGCAATGCGCCGGTGAAGGTCGCGATCGAGGCTGCAGTACGCTGGGGCTGGGATGCCGTGATCGGCCAGGATGGCGAATTCATCGGCATGCATTCCTTCGGCGAAAGCGGCCCGGCGAAGGAGCTTTACAAGCATTTCGGCATTACCGCCGAGGCTGCGGTTAACGCCGTGCTGAAGCGCGTTTCCTGAGAGTTGAGCTTGTCAAAAAAAAGGACTACGTAACGTCGCATATGATCAAGCACCGTCCGGCCGAACCGGGCGTCCGCCCCTAAAAAACCCTCGCTGGCGCGCAAAGCGCGTTGTGCGGGACGACAACGGTCATTGAAGGAGACGAAACATGGCAGTCCGCGTCGGAATCAACGGTTTTGGCCGCATCGGCCGCAACGTGCTGCGGGCTATCGCCGAGTCGGGCCGCAAGGACATCGAGGTCGTCGGCATCAACGATCTCGGCCCGGTCGAGACCAACGCCCATCTGCTCCGTTTCGACAGCGTCCATGGCCGCTTTCCCGGCACCGTGACCGTCGATGGTGACTCGATCAACCTCGGCGGCGGCAAGATCAAGGTGACCGCCGAGCGCGATCCCTCGAAGCTGCCCTGGAAGGATCTCGGCGTCGACATCGCGCTCGAGTGCACCGGCATCTTCACCTCGAAGGACAAGGCCAGCGCGCATCTGACCGCCGGCGCCAAGCGCGTGCTGGTCTCCGCGCCCGCCGACGGCGCCGACGCCACCATCGTCTACGGTGTCAACCACGACACGCTGACCAAGGATCACCTCGTCGTCTCCAACGGAAGCTGCACCACCAACTGCCTCGCGCCGGTCGCCAAGGTGCTGAACGATCTCGTCGGCATCGAGACCGGCTTCATGACCACGATCCACGCCTATACCGGCGACCAGCCGACGCTGGACACGCTGCACAAGGATCTCTACCGCGGCCGCGCGGCTGCGATGTCGATGATCCCGACCTCGACCGGCGCCGCCAAGGCGATCGGCCTCGTGCTGCCCGAGCTGAAGGGCAAGCTCGACGGCGTCGCGATCCGCGTGCCGACCCCGAACGTCTCGGTCGTCGACCTCAAGATCGTCGCCAAGCGCGCCACCGATGCCAAGGAAATCAACGCGGCGATGAAGCGCGCCAGCGAGCAGCAGCTCAAGGGCATCCTCGGCTACACCAATGCGCCGAACGTCTCGATCGACTTCAACCACGACCCGCACTCCTCGACCTTCCACGAGGACCAGACCAAGGTGCAGAACGGCACGCTGGTGCGCGTGATGTCCTGGTACGACAACGAGTGGGGCTTCTCGAACCGCATGGCGGACACCGCCGTCGCGATGGCGAAGGTGATCTAACGCCGCTCTCGTGTCCCGGACGCGGAGCGGCGCGCTTGCGCTGCTCCGCAGAGCCGGACCCATCTCCCCGCGTAGGTCCCGGTTCTGCAGCGCACCGCTTTGCGGCTGGCGCAGCACCCGGGACAAGGAAGCGTCCGATGACCAACAAATTCCGCACCCTCGACGACGTCGACGTGAAGGGCAAGCGCGTGCTGCTGCGCGTCGATCTGAACGTGCCCATGGACAACGGGCGCGTCACCGATGCGACCCGGCTCGAGCGCGTCGCGCCGACCATCACCGAAATCTCGGACAAGGGCGGCAAGGTCATCCTGCTCGCGCATTTCGGCCGGCCCAAGGGCCGCGATGCCAAGGACTCGCTCAAGCCCGTCGCCGAAGCGCTGTCGAAGGTCGTGAAGAAGCCCGTGGCGTTTGCCGATGACTGCATCGGCGAGCCCGCGGCCACGGCCGTGGCGGCTCTGAAGGATGGCGACATTCTCTGCCTGGAAAACACCCGCTTCCACAAAGAGGAAGAGAAGAACGATCCCGCCTTCGTCGCGGAACTGGCAAAGCTCGGCGACATCTGGGTCAGCGACGCGTTCTCGGCCGCGCACCGCGCCCACGCCTCGACCGAAGGCCTCGGTCACAAGCTGCCGGCCTATGCCGGCCGCACCATGCAGGCCGAACTCGATGCGCTGGAGAAGGCGCTGGGCTCGCCGACAAAGCCGGTCATCGCCATCATCGGCGGCGCAAAGGTCTCGACCAAGATCGACCTGCTCGAAAATCTCGTCACCAAGGTCGACGCGCTCGTGATCGGCGGCGGCATGGCCAACACCTTCCTGCACGCCCAGGGCGTCGCCATCGGCAAGTCGCTGGCCGAGAAGGATCTCGCGCCGACCGCGGTGCGCATCATGGAGAAGGCCGAAGCCGCCAACTGCGCCATCATCCTGCCGGTGGACGCCACCGTCGCCTATCACTTCGCGGCGAATGCGCCCTCGCACGCCTATGGTCTCGATGCGATCCCGGCCGACGGCATGATCCTCGACGTCGGCCCGCAATCGGTCGTGCGCGTCCAGGCCGCGATCGACGATGCGGCGACGCTGGTCTGGAACGGACCGCTCGGTGCGTTCGAGATGCAGCCGTTCGACCGCGGCACCGTGGCGGCCGCCAAGCATGCGGCCGGACGCACCAAGGCGAAAAAGCTGATCTCGATCGCGGGCGGCGGCGACACGGTTGCAGCGCTCAACCAGGCCCATGTGGCCGGCGACTTCACCTATGTCTCGACCGCCGGTGGCGCATTTCTTGAATGGATGGAAGGCAAGCCCCTGCCCGGCGTCGAAGTCCTGCGCGTCAAGTAGTCAGTCGGCCTTTCAAGTCAGCTTGCAGGCCCAAACGGGAGAAAAACACACATGGCTCGGATCACGTTGCGTCAATTGCTCGACCATGCGGCGGAGAACGATTACGGCGTACCGGCCTTCAACATCAACAACATGGAGCAGGCGCTGGCGATCATGGACGCGGCCAACCAGGTCGACGCGCCCGTCATCATCCAGGCCTCGCGCGGCGCGCGCTCCTACGCCAACGACGTCATGCTCAAGCACATGATGGACGCCGTCACCGAGATCTATCCGCACATCCCCGTCTGCGTGCATCTCGACCACGGCAATGAGCCCGCGACCTGCATGACCGCGATCCAGGCCGGCTTCACCTCCGTCATGATGGACGGCTCGCTCAAGGCCGACGGCAAGACGCCGGGCGACTGGAGCTACAATGTCGGCGTCACCAAGACCGTGACCGACATGGCCCATCTCGGCGGCATCTCGGTGGAAGGCGAGTTAGGGGTGCTCGGCTCGCTCGAAACGGGCATGGGCGACAAGGAAGACGGCCACGGCGCCGAAGGCAAGCTCAGCCACGACCAGCTCCTGACCAATCCGGACGAGGCCGTGAAGTTCGTGCAGGAGACCAAGGTCGACGCGCTCGCGATCGCGATGGGTACCTCGCATGGCGCCTACAAGTTCACCCGCAAGCCCGACGGCGACATCCTCGCCATGAACGTGATCGAGGAGATCCACCGCAAGCTGCCGAACACGCACCTCGTCATGCACGGCTCCTCGTCGGTGCCGCAGGACCTGCAGGACATCATCAACGCCTATGGCGGCAAGATGAAGCCGACCTGGGGCGTGCCGGTGGCCGAGATCCAGCGCGGCATCAAGAACGGCGTGCGCAAGATCAACATCGATACCGACAACCGCATGGCCATGACCGGCCAGATCCGGAAAGTGCTCAAGGACAATCCGGAGGAGTTCGATCCGCGCAAGTACCTGAAGCCGGCGATGGAAGCGATGACGAAGCTGTGCAAGCAGCGCCTGCAGGAGTTCAACACCGCAGGGCAGGCCTCCAAGATCAAGAAGGTCCTGACCACCGCCGAGATGGCCAAGCGCTACGCCAAGGGCGAGCTGGATCCGAAGGTCGCGTGAGACCCGCCCCATCCCTCCCTCTCCCCGTTCTTACGGGGAGAGGGTCGGGGTGAGGGGCTCCCTCCGCGAGTTGTGCCCTATCGATAGACCTGTCCCCCTCACCCGGATCACATCTGCGATGTGATCCGACCTCTCCCCGCAGGCGGGGAGAGGTGAAGGGTCGCCCAGCCCGCCCAGGCATTTACCCAACTGACCTCCCCCTACCCTGCGACGAACGTTAACTCGGCAATTGCCCGAGAACGGTCTATTTTCACGGGCAAGGGCAGAATCGTTTTGGGAGGACCTCTCGATGAATCTGACTGAGCTCAACAGGATCGCGACCGCCATGGTCGCCCCAGGCAAGGGCATCCTTGCCGCCGACGAATCCTCCGGCACCATCAAGAAGCGCTTTGACGCGATCGGCGTGGAATCGACCGAAACCAACCGCCGCGACTATCGCGAGATGTTGTTCCGCTCGACCGAAGCCATGAGCCAGTATATTTCCGGCGTGATCCTCTATGACGAGACGATCTGGCAGGACGCCGCGGACGGTACGCCCCTCATCAAGCTGATCGAGCAGAGCGGGGCCATTCCCGGCATCAAGGTCGACGAAGGCACGCAGGCCCTGCCGATGTGCCCCGGCGAGCTCGTCACCGTCGGGCTCGACAAACTCGCCGAACGGCTGAAGAAGTATTACGAGCGCGGCGCGCGCTTTGCCAAATGGCGCGCGGTGATCGATATCGGCAGCGGCATCCCCTCCATGACAGCGATCAGCGTCAACGCCCATGCGCTGGCGCGCTATGCGGCGCTGTGCCAGGCCGCGCAGATCGTGCCGATCGTCGAGCCTGAGGTGCTGATGGACGGCGACCACGACATCGACCGCTGCTATGACGTGACCCAGCGCGTGCTCAACAAGACGTTCCAGGAATTGCGCGTGCAGCGCGTCGCGCTCGAAGGCATGGTGCTGAAACCGAACATGGCGATCTCAGGCAAGAAGTCACCGAAGCAGGCTTCCGTCGAGGAAGTCGCGGAGAAGACGATCCGGCTGCTCAAGGCCTGCGTGCCGGCGGCAGTCCCCGGCATCGCCTTCCTCTCCGGCGGCCAGTCGGACGAGGAGGCAACTGCGCATCTCAACGCCATGCACAAACTCGGCCCGCTGCCCTGGGGCCTGACCTTCTCCTACGGCCGCGCGCTGCAGGCCGCGCCGCAGAAGACCTGGTCAGGCAAGGCCGAGAATGTCGCGGCCGGCCAGCGCGCGTTCAGCCATCGCGCGCGCATGAACGGCCTCGCCTCCAAGGGCGAATGGCAAAGCAGCCTGGAAAAGAAGGCAGCCTAGACCTTGTCGAACAAACCGCCTCCGCCGCGCCCGGCGCCGCGCCTCTATCTCGCGACGCCCGTCGTCGATGATCCCGCTGCGCTGGTCGCCGAATTGCCGGGCCTGCTGGCCTCAGCCGATGTCGCGGCCGTGCTGCTGCGGCTGAAGGAGACCGACCAGCGCAGCATGATCTCGCGCATCAAGGCGCTGGCGCCGGCGGTGCAGAAGGCGGGCGCAGCACTGCTCGTCGACGGCCATCCCGAGCTCGTCGCACGTGGCGGCGCCGACGGCGCACACTTGCCCGGCATCGCCGCGCTGAAGGAGGCGCTGCCATCGCTCAAGCCCGATCGCATCGCCGGCGTGGGCGGGCTGACGACGCGGCACCATTCCATGGATGCGGGCGAATTGGGCGCCGACTATTTGCTGTTCGGCGAGCCCGATGCGAAAGGACAGCGGCCCTCGTCGCAGGCGATTGCCGAGCGGCTGGACTGGTGGGCCGAGCTGTTCGAGCCGCCCTGCGTCGGCTTTGCGACGTCGCTGGGAGAGGCCTACGACTTCGCCGCCAGCGGCGCCGATTTCGTGCTGGTCGGCGAGTTCATCTGGGCCGATCCGCGCGGGCCCAAGGCGGCGCTGGTCGAGGTCGATGCTGCGATCAAGAAGGCCCATGCGACGGCGCCTGGCCCTCGAGATACTGCCGGTCAGGAGCACGGCTAGCGTCCGACATGAAGCTCCAGCGCATCACCATTTTGGCCACGCTGCTGCTCGCGGCGCCCGCGGCCGCACAGCTCCAGATCACGCCGCCCGCCACGACACCGAGCCCTGCGGCCGAGAAGCAGAAGCCCAAGTCGCCTGCCAACAAGGCGCCTCCGCCCGCCAAGAAGAAGGAGGCTGCGCCGGCGCCGAAACCTTCGGCCTCGCCCAAGCCGACCGCTTCTCCAAAACCTCAACTGCCCGCGACCGTGATCCCGGCGCCGCCGGCCGACACCCCCGGTGTCGACCTGGTGTTCGGCGCCTATCAGCGCGGCCAGTACAAGACGGCGTTCGAGCTCGCCACCGCCCGCGCCGCTGCCGGCGATCCCAAGGCGATGACCATGCTGGGCGAGCTCTATTCCAATGCCATGGGCATCCGCCGCGACTACGCCAAGGCGCTGGAATGGTACAAGCGCGCCTCTGATGCCGGCGACCGCGAGGCGATGTTCGCGCTCGCCATGCTGCGCATCTCCGGCCGCGGCGGCCCGGTCGACAAGGGCGAGGCGGTCAAGCTGATGGCCTCCGCCGCCAAGCTCGGCGAGCCCAAGGCGGCCTATAACCTCGCGTTGCTCTATCTCGACGGTCAGAGCCTGCCGCAGGACGTCAAGCGTTCCGCCGAGCTGTTGCGCCAGGCCGCGGATGCCGGCCTGCCCGAGGCCCAATACGCGCTCGCGACCTTCTACAAGGAAGGCACCGGGGTGCCGAAGGACCCCGAACGGGCGGTGCGGCTGCTGCAGGCCGCATCGCTCGCGGACAATGTGGATGCCGAGGTCGAATACGCCATCGCCATGTTCAACGGCACCGGCACCCCGAAGAACCAGCCGGCGGCCGTCGCGTTGCTCCGCAAGGCGTCGCGCCAGGGCAGCGCGATCGCGCAGAACCGCCTCGCCTGGGTGCTGATCAACGGCATGGGCGCGCCCGCGGACAAGATCGAGGGCTTCAAATGGCACCTGGTGGCCAAAACCAGTGGCAAGGGCGATCCGGAGCTCGACAAGCAATTGTCCGATCTGCCGGCCGAGGACCGCTCCAAGGCTGAGGCCGCGGCAAGGAAATGGCTCGGGGCCAAATGACTTGACGCGGGGCCCCTCACGGGGCACCCAGTCCCTCAAACAGGCGTGTTTCTGCGCCAATTCCCCCGATCAAGACCTAGAGCTCATGCTGTATTCCGCCACTATCAACGTCATGGTCAAGGCCGCGCGCCGCGCCGGCCGCAGCCTCAAGCGCGATCTCGGCGAGATCGAGCATTTGCAGGTCTCGCTGAAGGGGCCGGCGAACTTCGTCACCCTCGCCGACAAGCGCGCGGAGGAGATCCTGTACCAGGACCTCGCCAAGGCCCGGCCCGGCTACGGCTTCGTCGGCGAGGAAGGCGGCTCCCGCGAGGGCACCGACAAGAGCCACACCTGGATCGTCGATCCCTTGGACGGCACCACCAACTTCCTGCACGGCATCCCGCAATTCGCGATCTCGATCGGCCTCGCCCGCGAAGGCACGGTGATCGCCGGCGTGATCTACAACCCCGCCAATGACGAGCTCTACATCGCCGAGCGCGGCAAGGGCGCCTTCCTCAACGACCAGCGCCTGCGCGTCGCCGGCCGGCGTCAGCTCAACGAATGCGTGGTGGCCTGCGGCCTGCCCCATATCGGCCGCGGCGACCACGAGGAGTTCCGCCGCGAGATGACCGCGATCCAGGACCGCGTCGCCGGCCTGCGCCGCTTCGGCGCCGCCTCGCTCGACCTCGCCTTCGTCGCCGCCGGCCGCCTCGACGGCTATTGGGAGCGCAATCTGCAATCCTGGGACATCGCCGCCGGCATGCTGATGGTGCGCGAAGCCGGTGGCACCGTGAGCGACATCGCGACACCGGGCGACCCGCTCCTCACCGGGCACGTCGTGTGCGGCAACGAGTACGTGCATGGGGAGCTGGTGAAGATTTTGCGGAAGTCGGCAACTTAACCTCTCCCCACTCTTCCGCGGGGAGAGGTCGGATTGGCATCTGGCGATGCGGACCATCGTCCAGTGCCATCCCGGTGAGGGGCAAGGCAGGACGTCAGCCAGAGCCGACAGTCGATCCGGCACACATGGCCGTGGCGCGGGTCGGACGCTCTGAGCGGAACGTGAAAAGAGCAGCCCCTCACCCCACCCTCCCCGTAAGAACGGGGCGAGGTAGTGAGACAGCGTGCGCGCCTTACGGCCCGTTGCCTTGCGTTTGACCGGCTAGGGCTTGACCCGTAGCGATCAAGCGTCGTCTTCGTCGGATTCCTCGCCCCGATATTCACCGCCGAGGGTCAGGCCCTCGATGGTCGTGGCGCCTTTCTGCTTGATCACCCTGCGAAGCGGGACCGAACTCTCGCTTCGCAATGCCTCCATCAGTTGTTCCGAATGGGTGACGATCCAGATGTCGGCACGGCGTGATGCCTTGGCGACCAGCCGCGCCAATGGCGCCAGCAGCGACGGATGCAGGCTGCTCTCCGGTTCGTTCAGCGCGATGAAGGGCGGCAGCCGATAGCCCATGAACACCGCGAGCAGGCAGATGTATTTCAGCGTCCCATCGGATAGTTCATGCGCCTTGAATGGCCTAGGCATATCCGCCAGTTGCAGATCAAATTCACATAAGCCATTTCCTCCCCATGCGCGAAGCTCGGCGCCTGGGAATGCATCCTCGATCGCGTCCTGCAGGTCGGTGGCATCTTCCCGAATGGAATAGAGTGTCGCCAGGGCGGCAGCCAAATCGCTTCCATCGGCGCTGAGCGAGGGCGTCGTGATCGCGAGGCACGGCTTTCGTATCGGCGAGGCCGGATCGGTGCGAAAGTCATGATAGAAGCGCCAACCGAGCATCGCGTTTCTGATCAGGCCGATCTCAGGGCATTCCTCGCCATCGGCAAAATCCGCAAGCGCCGTCTCTGACGGCAGCACCGCATCCTTGTGGCTGTTCCAGGCACCGCTCTCGCCGCGGACGCTGACGAGCGAATTTTTCCGCTTCATGAGTTGAACCGTTCGTTTGCCTTGCGTCGCCTCGATGCTTTCGGCCTTGATCATCGGCTCGCCGGAAAATGCCGCCTCTCCCGGGCCGGGAAATCCGAGTTCAATGGAATAGCTGAGACGATCGAATCTGGCGGACAAGCGCAGTCGCCCATCTTCGCCTTTCCTGCGAAGGCCGGACCAGCAGACGGAATTCAATCCTCCTTCCTCGGCGATCGTGCGCGTGATTCGACCCGCCGCTGCGTCGCGCAACAGCGACAAGGACTTGTAGAGATTGGATTTGCCGACACCATTCTCCCCCACGAACACGGACAGGGGGTGAATGGGGATCGAGAGCTGGCGAATGGAGCGATAGTTGGAAATCGCAACGTCGGTCGGACGCATCACATGCTCTCAATCGGCGGGTTGATAACGCATTCGCACTACGGTGCGAATGCATGCCCATTCAATCCAGAGCTGCAGTCTGGATTGGCGATCACGAGAAAGCAAGCTCCCATGGTCATTCCGGGGCGCGCCTCTTGGCGCGAGCCCTGAATCTATTCATCGACTGTGATAGCCGCTCGATGGATTCCGGGTTCGCGCTACGCGCGCGCCGGAATGACGGAAAAAAACGTTAGTGACCTTGTTGCGCCGGCGCGGGCGGCCCGTACGCCTCGCCGTCCCTCGCCGCCTTTGGCTCGCGATCCCCCGCCAGCACGCGTTGCACGGAGACGAAGAACACCGGCACCATCAGCAGCGCGAGGATCACCACCGCAATCATGCCGCCCATCACGACGCTGCCGAGCGCCTGCTGGCTGGCGCCGCCGGCGCCATGGGCGATGGCCATCGGCAGCACGCCGCAGATGAAGGCGAGGCCGGTCATCAGGATCGGTCGAAAGCGCAGGCGGCAGGCCTCGATGGTGGCTTCCACCAGCGGCTTGCCCTCTTTGCGCAGATCCTTGGCGAACTCGATGATGAGGATCGCATCCTTTGCGGCAAGGCCGATGATCGTGATCAGGCCGACGGTGAAATAGACGTCGTTGGGCAGGCCGCGCAGCAGCGCCGCGGTCACGGCACCGACGATGCCGAGCGGCACGGTGAGCAGCACCGCGAGCGGAATGGTCCAGCTCTCGTAGAGCGCGGCGAGACACAGGAACACCACGAACACCGAGAGCGCGAGCAGGAACGGCGCCTGCGAGCCCGACAGCTTTTCCTGCAGCGACTGGCCGGTCCATTCGTAGCCGAAGCCACGCGGCAGTTTTCCTGCGAGCCGCTCCATCTCGGCGATGGCGTCGCCCGAGGTGAAGTCGGGCCTCGCCTCGCCGGAGATACGCACCGCCGGATAATAGTTGAAGCCGGCGATCTGGGTCGGGCCGCGCGCCCATTCCACCGTGGCGAAGGACGAGAACGGCACGAGCTGGCCCCGGCTGTTCTTGACGTTGTAGTTGAGGATGTCCTCGGTGCGCATGCGGTCGCGGGCATCTGCCTGCACCACGACGCGCTGCATGCGGCCGCGGTTCGGGAAGTCGTTGATGTAGTTCGATCCGAGATTGGTCGAGATCGTGTTGTTGATGTCCTCGAAGGTGACGCCGAAGGCACCGGCCTTCTCGCGGTCTATCACGAGATTGACCACGCCGGCCTCGGGCAGGCCTTCGATATAGACCTTCTGCAGCACCGGGCTCGCATTGGCCTCGGCGATCAGCTGGTCGGCGGCGCGCATCAGGGCCGCATAGCCCTTCTGGCCGCGATCCTGCAGGCGGAACGAGAAGCCGGAGGAGTTGCCGAGATTGTCGATGGGCGGCGGCTGCAGCGCGGAGATTTTTGCGTCGCGGATCGACGACCCGAGATCGCGGTTGATGTCATTGACGATCGCAGCAGCCGACTCGTTCGGCCCGCGCTCCGACCAATCCTTCAAGGTAATGAACGCCTGTGCCGTGTTCATGCCCTGTCCGGAGAAGCTGAAGCCGGTGAGGAAGGTGACGTTGTCGACGCCGGGCCGCTGCGCGAGATATTTTTCGACCTTCTCGATCACCGCCTCGGTGCGGGCATAGGACGAATCCGACGGCGTCTGCACGTCGGTGGTGACGAAGCCCTGGTCGTCGATCGGCAGGAAGCCGCCGGGCAGGTTGATGAAGGCCCAGGACAGGCCGACCAGCAGCGCGGCATAGACCAGCATCAGGCGGCCGGTGCGCTTCAGCGAGAAGCCGACGGTGCGGGAATAGCGCTCCTTGCCGCCTTCAAGCATGCGGTTGAACCAGCCGAACACGCCCCGCTTCGCATGGCCGTGGCCCGCGGTAACAGGCTTGAGCAAGGTCGCGCACAGCGCCGGCGTCAGCGATAGCGCGAGGAAGGCGGAGAAGCCGATCGCGGCGACCATGGTCACCGAGAACTGGCGGTAGATGATGCCGACCGATCCCGGGAAGAACGCCATCGGCACGAACACCGCCATCAGCACCAGGGTGATGCCGATGATGGCGCCCGAAATCTGCGACATTGCCTTGCGCGTCGCCTCCTTCGGCGGCAGGCCTTCCTCGCTCATGATGCGCTCGACGTTCTCGACCACGACGATGGCGTCGTCGACGAGGATGCCGACCGCGAGCACCATGCCGAACATCGAGAGCATGTTGATGGAGTAACCGGCGAGCAGCAGCGTGCTGCAGGCCCCCAGCAACGCCACCGGCACCACGATGGTGGGAATGATGGTGTAGCGGATGTTCTGGAGAAACAAGAACATCACCACGAACACCAGCACCACGGCTTCCAGCAGCGTCGTCAGCACCTTCTTGATCGAGGCCTCGACCACGGGCGTGATGTTGTAGGGGATCTCGTAAGAGATGTTGGCCGGGAAGAAGCGCGACAGCTCCTTCATCTTGGCCTCGACCGCGCTCGCCGTCGCCAGCGCATTGCCGGTCGGCGACATCAGCACGGAAAGACCGGCGGTCGGCTTGCCGTCGAGGCGGGTGTTGAATTGGTAGCTGAGGCCGCCGACCTCGATGCGCGCGACGTCACGCAGCCGCACGGTCGACCCGTCGGCATTGGCGCGCAGGATGATGGCACCGAACTCATCGGGAGACGAGAGCTGGCCCTTGACCAGCACCAGCGCGGAGGTGCGCTGGCTCGAGGTCGACGGCTCGGCGCCGATGCTGCCGGAGGCGACTTGCGCGTTCTGCGCGGCAATGGCCTTGTTGACGTCGTCGGCGGTCAGCCCGTAACCGACCAGCTTTGCGGGATCGACCCACACACGAAGACTGCGCTCGGTCGAATACAGCGTGGCGCGGCCGACGCCGGGAATGCGGCGGATCTCGCCGAGCACGTTGCGGATCATGAAGTCGCCGAGGCCGACCTCGTCCAGGCTGCCGTCGGTCGAGTTCAGCGTGATGATCTGCAGCACTGCGCTCGAGGCTTCCTCGATCAGGATGCCCTGCTGGATCACCGCGCGCGGCAGGCGCGCCTCGACCCGCTTGATGCGGTTCTGCACCTCGACCGAGGCCGCGCTGGTGTCTGTGCCCGGCACGAAATTCGCGATGATCTCGACCTGGCCGAGCGAGTCGCTGGTCGATTCGAAATTGAGGATGCCGGAGGCGCCGTTGAGCTCCTCCTCGATCAGCCGCGTGACGCTGTTGTAGAGGTTTTCCGGCGAAGCTCCGGGATAGCTGGTCGAGATCGAGATCGAGGGCGGCGCGATGATCGGATATTGCGCGATCGGCAGCAGCGGCACGGAGATCGCGCCGATCAGACAGATGAACAGCGCGACCACCCAGGCGAAGATCGGCCTGTCGATGAAGAAACTCGCCATTTTGCCGTATCGCCCTCGTTGTTTCGTTCAGGCTCGACGAAGTCAGGTTCGGCCGGTCGTCTAAGGTCCACCTCTCCCTTCGGGAGGTGTTCTCGGCCGCGCGAGCGTTACCGCGTCAGCTTCTGGGCGTGGCGGTCGTCTGCGGTCGCGTCCGCTTCCGACCAGGATTGCGGCTTGACCCTGTCGCCGGCCGCGAACTTCTGGAATCCCTCGACCACGACCTTGTCGCCGGCCTTCAGGCCTTCGGTGACGAACCAGAGTCCGTCCTGCACCGAGCCGGTGCGCACCGGCTGCACCGCGATGTGGTTGTCATCCTTGACGACGAAGACCTCGCTGCCGCCGCCGCCATTGCGCTGGATCGCCTGTTGCGGCACCGCGATAGCGTCGCTGTCGAGACCCTGGTCGATGCGGACGCGGACATACATGCCCGGCAGCAGCTCGCGCTTGGGATTGCGGAACTCGCCGCGCAGCGTCACCTGCCCGGTATGGGCGTCGACCTTGGCGTCGGAGAACAGCAGCTTGCCGTCGAGCGAATAGAGCGTGTTGTCGTCGAGCACGAGCCGCACCTTGGCGGCATCGGCCGCGATGCGCTCGAGATCGCCGCTCTCGAAGGCGCGGCGAAGCTGGTTGAGCTCGGTCACCGACTGGGTGAAGTCGGCATAGATCGGATCGAGCTGCTGGATGGTGGCAAGATTGGTCTCGTTCTGCACGGCGAGCGCGCCTTCGCTGACGAGGGCCGCACCGACGACGCCGTCGATCGGCGCGCGCACGGTGGCGTAGTCGAGGTTGAGCTTGGCGCGGGCGAGCTCGGCCTTGCGTCCCTCGACCTCGGCATGGGCCTGGCGTTCGGCGGCGATCGCCTTCTCGTTCTCGGCTTCCGGCGCCGCGCGATCCCTGGTGAGGGTGGCAATGCGGTGCGCCTGCTGCCTGGCCTGCATCAAGGCAGCCTCGGACTTGGCGACCGCCGCCTCGTTCGCCATCACCTCGACCTCGAACGGACGCGGATCGATGCGATAGAGCGGATCGCCGGCCTTGACCTCGCTGCCCTGGCGGAACAGACGTTCGACCACGATGCCGGAGACGCGCGGCCGCACGTCGGAGACGCGTGTCGGCGCGATCCGGCCCGGCAGCTCGCGCACCACGGCGCGCGGTTGCGGCTTGACGACGACGATGCTGACGTCAGGATCGGCGGGCGGAGCGGCAGAGACGGCCGAGCTCGTTTCCTCGCAAGCGGCGAGCAGCGGCGCAAGGGCCGCGAGCATCATTGCAACGCATGCCGATCGCGCGCGAAGTCCTGACATGAAGTGAAATGCCCCGATGTTGTTGACACTGGTCACGCGCGAGCCTGCCCATTCCGGGCGATTTGCGCGCGGCTGATGCCGTCAAAAATAGAATGGACCTGCTGCGACGCAACGCATGCTGCGGGCGGCTCAATGTCACACGACCTATCGTGCTGACTTTTTGAGGCTTTTCGGGACTCACCGGATTGTGAGTCGGGTTCCACCAGCGGCTGCTGCGACAGAAGATCGCAATCGATCGGCGGCCTTCATCCGGTACTGGCTGACGCCCCATTCGGTTCCATCGGCACAGCCGAACAGGCCCGATGTCACCAGGAACAGCCAGCGCCAGCGCCGCATCCAAAGACCGGTGTCATCGCCGTAGACCTTGCGCAAGGCCGCCTCGATCGGCTCGCGACGCGCGTCGAAATTGACGAGCCAGTCATTGGCGGTGCGCTGATAGTGCGTTCCGCTCCAGCACCATTCCTTCTCGACCGTGAAGATGTCGTCGAACCGCCTGACGAGGTGATGGCTCGGCATCAGCCCGCCGGTGAAGACGTGCCGGACGATCCAGCCCTCGCGATCGCTCGGGCCGAACAGATGGGAGCCGGTGCGATGCGTGGCGATTTGCATGAAGCAGCGCCCCTCGGGCGCGAGCCACGAGCGCAGGCGCGTCATCAGCTTGCGCCAGTTCATCATGTGCTCGAACGTGGACGGAGACGATGCGATCGAACTGCCCATCGGGTGCGAACACGTTCATGTCCGCCGTGACCGCGCGCAGGTTCGACAACCCGCGCAGCCGCGCCTGCTCCTCGATCAGGGCGCGCTGCGCCCGCGAATTCGAGACCGCGGTGACCGCCGCGTTCGGAAACTGCCGCGCGATCCACAGCGACAGCGAGCCCCAGCCGCAGCCGAGCTCGAGGATGGCCTGGCCGTCGGCGAGACCGGCATGCTCGACGGTCTGGCGCAGCGCCTCCTCCTCCGCCTCCTGCAGGGTGGTCGCCTCGGTCCTGTAGAAGCAGCACGAGTATTTGCGGTTGGGGCCGAGCACCTCCGCGAAGAACGAAGCAGGCACCTCGTCAGCCCCGGCAGCCGCGCCCCCGGTGATCGGCCGCAGCAGCATCCGCCGGGCGATGCCAGCATCGTCGGCCGCATCAGGCGCGGCGAGACAGGTTGCGGTGCGGGAGCAGAGACGCTGGATCGCGGTCCGGATCACGACGTCAGGCAGCGGCACGCGTTCGGCAGTCCCGATGATCGCGGAAACGACGCTCATGCGACCACTCCCTTGGTCAGGTCTCGTGGGGCGGCAGAGGGAAGAACGGGCGGGTGCCGGCAACAGCCGGAGCAGCTACAGGGCAGCGGCGGCCTGCGGAAGTCGTGCAAATGTCACGTTATCAAAGCGCGTTTTCCGCTTCGGGTTCCGGCCTCTCCACGAAATCGGCTCATCCGGCGCTTTTTTTGGGCCGGGCCTGTGCCATAGTGCATCCCGCAATCACGTTCGTAACGGATGATACCGGCCATGCCGCCTGGCGCCTCGCCCCGCTCCCCCATGGACATCGAATACACGAAACTGTCCTCCCCCAGCGTGTTCCTGGTGCGGATGCTGGTCTTCCTGGTGCTCTGCACCCTGGTCGGCGTGGTGCTATATAAGCAGATCATCCAGGCCTTCTTCGCCAATCCCGGGCTCAACGCCCTGATCGGCGGCGTCCTGTTCATCGGCATCATCCTGGCCTTCCGTCAGGTGATCCGGCTCTACCCTGAAGTGTCCTGGGTCAACAATTTCCGCATCGCCGACCCTGGCCTTGCGCCTGCCCGCCACCCGAAACTGCTGGCGCCGATGGCGATGATCCTGGGCGGCGAGCGCACCGGGCGGATGACCATCACCCAGACCACCATGCGGCACCTGCTCGATTCCATCGCGACTCGCCTCGACGAGGCCCGCGACATCTCCCGCTACATGACCGGCCTCCTGGTCTTCCTCGGCCTGCTCGGCACCTTCTGGGGCCTGATCGAGACGGTCGGCTCGGTCGGCAAGGTGATCGACGGCCTCAAGGTCGGCAGCGATTCCGGCGCCCTGTTCGACACGCTGAAGGAAGGGCTTGCCGCCCCGCTCGGCGGCATGGGCATCTCGTTCTCGAGCTCGCTGTTCGGCCTCGCCGGCTCGCTGATCCTCGGCTTCCTCGATCTGCAATCGAGCCAGGCGCAGAACCGCTTCTACACCGACCTGGAGGACTGGCTCGCCACCACCGTGCGCGAATATGGCCGCGGCGAGGTGCCTGTCGCCGCCGCCGGCGGCGCGGTTGCCAGCGGCGAGCTTCAGGCCGCGGTCGAGCGACTGCGCTCCGTGCTCGAGGAAGGCAGCGCCAGCCGCGGCACCACGGCGGCGATGGCGAGCCTTGCCGAGGCGATCCAGGCGCTGGTCTCGCACATGCGCACCGAGCAGCAGATGATCCGCGAATGGGCCGACGGCCAGGGCGAGCAGAACCGCGAGATCCGGCGCCTCCTGGAACGGATCGCGCGCCAGCCGGAGAAGGGCTAGCGACATGGCACTAGCCCGCGGCCGCCGCAGCGAAAGCGGCTTCAACTACTGGCCCGGCTTCGTCGACGCGCTGTCGACGCTGGTGCTGTCGATCGTGTTCCTGCTCTCGGTGTTCCTGGTGGTGCAGTTCTTCCTGTCGCAGGAGGTGACCGGCAAGGACAAGGCGCTGGAGCAGCTCAACGCCAAGATCGCCCAGCTCAACGAGCTGCTGTCGCTGGAGAAGCTCGGCAAGCTCACCCTCGACGACCAGGTCTCGCAGCTGAGGGCCGGGCTTGCCTCGGCCGAGTCCGAGCGCGACCGCATCAAGGGCCTCTATGAGGGCTTAGCTGCCGCTGGCAACGACGCGCAAGGAAAGACCGCCGAGCTCGGCAAGGCGCTCGACTCCGAGAAAGCGGTTTCGGCGCGGGCACTGGCGCAGATCGAGGTGCTGAACCAGCAGATCAGTGCGCTGCGGCGGCAATTGGCGGCGCTGGAAGAGGCGCTCGATGCCTCCGAGAAGCGCGACAAGGAATCGCAGAATCGAATTGCCGATCTGGGCTCTCGCCTGAATGTCGCGCTGGCGCAGCGCGTGCAGGAATTGTCGCGCTACCGCTCCGAGTTCTTCGGCCGCCTGCGCGCCATCCTCGGCAACCGCCCCGACATCCGCGTCGTCGGCGACCGCTTCGTATTCCAGTCCGAAGTGTTCTTCGACACCGGACAGGCGACGCTGCTGCCGGAAGGCCGCGCCGAGCTCGACACCGTGGCGAACGCGTTGATCGAGCTCGACAAGAAGATTCCGAACGAGATCGCCTGGGTGCTGCGCGTCGACGGTCACACCGACGTGCGGCCGGTGAGCGGCGCGAACTTCAAGTCGAACTGGGACCTCTCCGCCGCCCGCGCCATCTCGGTGGTGCAATATCTGATCTCGCTCGGCGTGCCCGCCCAGCGCCTCGTCGCCGCCGGCTTCGGCGAATTCCAGCCGCTCGACGCCGGCAACACGGAAGAGGCCTTCAAGCGCAACCGCCGCATCGAGCTGAAGCTGACGGAGCGGTAGTGAGCGCGCTCCACATCCGCCCCTACCGCCCCGAGGACGAAGCCGCCTCGATCGACCTGTGGCATCGCACCTGGCAGCAGGCCTATCCGCAGATCGACTTTGCCGCGCGGCTGGAATGGTGGCGCGAGCGTTGGCGCAAGGATCTGGTGCCGAAGGCCCAGGTCGTGGTCGCCGAACTGGGCGGCGTGCTGACCGGCTTCGTCACCATCGACCACGAGGGTTATCTCGACCAGCTCGTGGTCGATCCCGCGCATTGGGGCTCGGATGCGGCGCGGCTGCTGGTGGACGAGGCCAAGCGGCTGTCGCCGTCGGGCGTCACGCTGCTCGTCAACAAGGACAATGCCCGTGCCATCCGCTTCTACGAGCGCAACGGCTTTGCCCATGCCGGCGACGACGTGAACCCGACCTCGGGCCGGCCGGTGCTGAAGATGATGTGGCGGGCGTGAGGCCTGTCACTTAGGGATCCCGCGGCGCCGGTTATTCGTTGTCTCAGGCACGACAAGCCGATGGAGACGATCGATGAAGCTGAACGAGCTGGCCAAGGGCTCCTCGGTGATGCTGGGCGTCATCGTCGCCGGATTTTTATCGACGACCTATGTCGACCAGCACTTTGCAACATCGAGCGCCCCTGCGCAGACGAACGGCGCGGGGACATCAGCCTGCGTGGGCGCGGACGGAAGCTGGAAGAACTGGCCGTGGCCGAACGTGCCGGCGCTGTCGCCGAAGTGCCGGTAGGCCCGCTGTGATGCTCTCCCCGCTGTGGCGCGAAGCTCTCTCCACACGTCATTGCGAGCCCTTGCGACGAAGCAATCAGAATCCCTCCGCAGAGGCATTCTGGATTGCTTCGCTTCGCTCGCAATGACGAGATTGTGGGACGCGCTCGGAACACTCTTACTGTCGCGAGTGCGGTTCCGTTTTGAAGCGCCTCACGCCCCCTCGAACTGCAGCCTCGCCAGCCTCGCATAGAGCCCGTTCGCAGCCACGAGCTCGGCATGCGTGCCCTGCTCGACGATCTTGCCGTGGTCCATCACCAGGATGCGGTCGCAGGACAGGACGGTGGCGAGGCGATGGGCGATCACCAGCGTGGTACGGTGGCGCATCAACTCTTCCAGCGCGGTCTGCACCAGCGTCTCGCTTTCGGCATCGAGCGCGGAGGTGGCTTCATCGAGCAGCAGGAGCGGCGCGTCGCGCAGGATGGCGCGGGCGATCGCGATGCGCTGACGCTGGCCGCCTGACAGCGTCACGCCGCGCTCGCCGAGCGGGGTGTCGAAGCCTTCGGGCAGGCGGCGGATGAATTCGGCGGCGTGCGCGAGTTCGGCGGCGCGCTCGACCTCGGCGTCGGTCGCATCGGGCCGGCCGAAGCGGATGTTCTCGCGGGCGCTTGCGGCGAACACGTTGGATTCCTGCGGCACCAGCGCGATGCGCGAGCGGAAATCGCGGGGATCGGCGGACTTCACCGGCACGCCGTCGAGCGAGATCGCGCCATTGCGCGGATCGTAGAAGCGCAGCAGCAGATGGAAGATCGTGCTCTTGCCGGCGCCGGAGGGACCGACGATCGCGACCTTCTCGCCCGGCCGCACGGTGAACGACACCGCGTCGAGCACGTTGACGTCGGGCCGCGCGGGGTAAGCAAAGCTGACGCGGTCGAAGCCGACCTCGCCGCGCGGCGGCACCGGCAAAGCGCGCGGTGCAGCGGGCGCTGCGATCTCGGGCTGCACGTGCAAGATCTCGAACAGGCGCTCGGCCGCGCCCGAGGCGGCCGACACCTCGCCCCAGACCTCGCTGAGCTGGCCGAGGCCCGCGGCGGCAAAGGCCGCATAGAGCACGAACTGGCCGAGCCGACCGGGCGTGATGGTCCCGGTGAGCACATCATGCGAGCCGATCCAGAGGATCGCGACCACGCTCGCGAACACGATGAAGATGATGATCGCGGTGAGCACGGCGCGGGCCTGGGTCGAGGTGCGGGCGGCCTCATAGGCCTGCTCGACCTCGCCGCCGAAACGCTTCTCGGCAAAATTCTCGCTGGTATAGGCCTGCACGGTGCGGATCGCGCCGACCAGCTCGCCCGCATAGGCGGAGGCATCAGCGAGCGTGTCCTGCGCATTGCGCGAGAGCCGGCGCACCCAGCGGCCGAAGGCGACCAGCGGCAGCACGATCAGCGGAATGGCGAGCAGCACGAAGCCAGACAGCTTGGGACTGGTGATCACCATCATCGCGGCGGCGCCGAAGAACATCATCAGGTTGCGCAGCGCGATCGACACGGAGGCGCCGACGGCGGACTTGATCTGGGTGGTGTCGGCGGTGAGGCGCGAGATCAATTCGCCGCTGCGCGCGGAATCGAAAAAGGAGGGCGACAGCGACAACAGATGCGCGAACACGTCACGCCTGAGATCGGCGACGATGCGCTCGCCGATCGTCATCACGAGGTAGTAGCGCGCCGCGCTCGCCAGCGCGAGCACGGCGACGACGGCGATCATCACCGAGAAGTAGCTGTTGATCAGCTCGATGCCCTCGGGCGTCAGGCCGAAATCGATCATCCGGCGCACCGCCACCGGCACCAGCAGCGTCGTCAGCGCCGCGATCGTGAGCGCGACAAAGGCGAGCGCGGCCCGGCCGCGATAGCGGCTCACATAGGGCGCGAGCGCCAGCAGCGGCCGCAGCTTCGCGCGCCCCTTGGCGGGCTGCTCTATCAGCTCGACCTCGATCGACGTGGTATCTGCCGGCGCGGCGTCGCGCCCGTCGCGGTACTGGTCGTCAAGCCGTTCCACTGCGCTCATGCGATCGGACCCAAGGAGACAATTCTCCCCACATAGGCCGGAGCAGGAGGAGTGGCAAATCCGGGATGTCCCTTAGGGACCGGCCCGGTTCTCCAGTCTCCACAATGGCTTGTTTTAGAGGGACCTGTGGGGTATAGAGCCGCCCAAATCCGTCATCGATCATCACTCTAGCGATAGGCGCAGGGCGCCGAGGAATTGCCATGAAAGCCGAAATTCACCCGAATTATCATACGATTACGGTCGTGATGACCGACGGAACCGAGTACCAGACCCGCTCGACCTGGGGCAAGGAAGGCGACAAGCTGCACCTCGACATCGACCCGAAGTCGCACCCGGCCTGGACCGGCGGCTCCGCCCAGATCATGGACCGCGGCGGCCGCGTCTCGCGCTTCCAGAAGAAGTTTTCGGGCTTTCTCAAAAAGGATTGATCCGGCCCACAAGGCCGGAGACGAAAAACGCCCCCGGAAAGCCGGGGGCGTTTTTGTTTCGGGGTTGCCGTCATTGCGAGGAGCGTTTGCGAGGAAGCAAATTCAGACTGCCTCTGCGGAGAGATTCTGGATCGCTTCGCTTCGCTCGCAATGACGGCAGGTAGACCTTACCGCTCGAACGCGGCCTTGAGCGCGTTGAGGTGCGGGACCAGCGGGTTGCCGATGGCGACGTGTTCGGCCGGCGGGGTGTGGATCGAGGTATCGAGGCGGCGCACGCGGGTCTGCAGGCTCATCGAGCGATGAATCAACTCCTGGAGCTGCGAGGGCAGCTTCTCGATGGTGTCGGCCGGGCCCGGATCGGCGGCAGTGAGCTTGACCTTGGTTTTCTCGCGATTGGCCTGCACCAGCGTCATCTCGCCTTCCTTCACCGCGCGGTGCAGCAGCAGCCAGGAGGCGAGCTGCATCAGGCGAGTGGTCAGGCGCATGCTCTCGGTTGCGTAGGTGAGGCTGACGGCACGATCGAGCGCCTTGGCCTCGACGCGGCCGGCGCCGTCGAGATAGGCCGCGGTCTCCTCGACGAGATCCATACCCTCGCGGAACAGGGCGCCGAACGCCGCAGAATTGGTGAACCGCTCACTGAGTTGAACGAGAGCACCTTCGGCTTGCAAACGTTCCATGGTTAACGCCCCTTACGCAACTGTTTACCCGTCCGGTTTTGGCGCCGGATCATGATGAACAAATCATTGCGCGGGCGAGACGCGGAGTCCAGCGACAAGCGCGGATATGGTTTCCGCGGGTCATTCCTCGGAATTCAGCCGAAGGGAGGCGCAAAAAAAGAGCCGCCGGAGACCGGCGGCTTTGAAAGTTGATAACAGGGAGGCGTCAAACAGAGTGGACAGGAGCCACTCGGTGTCCAAACAAGGACAGTTGCAGTCATAAACCCGAAAGCTTAATCGACGGTAAACGAGCTAATTTTTTCGGATTTCGTTAGCCATGTCAGCCAGTGGCCGAGTGCGGTGCGGAACAAAACTCGCCGCGTCGCACCGAGCCCGCGACACGTTCCGCTCTCGTCCAGACCCTCATGGTGAGGAACGCGCTCTTCGCGCGCGTCTCGAACCATGCAGGGCCTCAGGATTAGGACTGCACGTCTGGTGGCGACTTACGACTTGAAGAAACTGTTCGCCGCATCGCGCGAGGCGCGCTTCTTGGTGGCGGCTTCTTCCAGTCTGGCGATCTCGGTCTTCAGGAGAGCGACGCGCTCGGTCAGTTCCTCCACGGACAAGAGTGAGAGATCCTGTCCGATTTCGTGCGTGACCTTCTTGCGCGGGCGGTCGTCGTCTTCGATCGGCATCGTCGTTCCTCCTGCGTTCGCGTCGCACAGCGCTGAGGCGGTTGCCAGCTTGGGCCGCGCTGGCTAAGCAAGGGCCTCGTTCCTCCCGCACTTTTGCCCAAGGACACATCATGGACAAGCTGCCCGCGCAAATGACCGTGGTCGCCATCTCCACACCGGGCGGACCGGAGGTGCTGGTGCCGGAACAACGCAGCATTCCGCAGCCTGGTCCGGACGAGATCCTGGTCAAGGTGATGGCTGCCGGGGTCAACCGGCCCGACGTGGCGCAGCGCTCCGGCGCCTATCCGCCACCGCCCGGCGCCAGCGACCTGCCCGGCCTGGAAATCGCAGGCGAAGTGGTCGCGGTCGGCAGCAACGCCAAGCGGCACAAGATCGGCGACAAGGTGATGTCCCTCGTCGCCGGTGGCGGCTATGCGCAGTACTGCATCGCCCAGGACGCCCAGGCAATGAGCGTGCCGCCTTCCCTGTCGATCAAGGAAGCTGGCGCGCTGCCGGAAACCCTGATGACGGTCTGGCACAACGTGTTCGAGCGCGGCGGGCTCAAAGCGGGCGAGACGCTGCTGATTCACGGCGGCTCCTCCGGCATCGGCACCATGGCGATCCAACTCGCGAAGGCGTTCGGCGCGAAGGTGTTCGTCACCGTGGGATCGCAAGACAAGATCGAGGCCTGCCTCAAGCTCGGCGCCGACCGTGCCATCAACTACAAGACCGAAGACTTCGTCACCGTCGTGAAGGAAGAGACCAACAAGCTCGGCGTCAACCTGATCCTCGACATGGTCGCCGGCGACTACGTCGACCGCAACTATGATGCCGCCGCGATTGACGGCCGCATCGTGCAGATCGCGACCCTCAACGGCCCCAAGATCACAGCCAACATCGCCAAGGTGATGGTCAAGCGCCTGACCCATACCGGCTCGACGCTGCGCCCCCGTAGTAATGCGGACAAGGCGGCGATGGTGGCCGCAATCGAACAGAAAGTGATGCCGCTTCTGCGCGAAGGCCGCGTCAAACCGCTGATGGACAGCACTTTCCCGCTGGAAAAGGCAGCCGACGCGCACCGGCGCATGGAGACGAGCGCACATATTGGCAAAATTGTGTTGGAGGTCTAGGCCAGCGGCCCACAGGACACGCCGGAAACCCTTTGATTTTCCTCGCTTTCGTGGCATCTATCGCGACGCACCGAACCAATTCCGTCCGGTGTGAAATCGTCTTCCACCGAAGAGTTGCGTCGAACGCGGAGAACTGACCTTGCGTCTGATCAGGTGCCTCGCGCCCATCGCGCTGGGCCTCATGATTCTTGTCGCCGCGTACCCTGCGCGCGCGCTCGACGCCGTCAGCGTCCGCGGTGACGCGCCCGCGATCGACCTCACCGGCGTGCTCGAGCATCAGCGCAGCGATGCCGACCGCATCCAGGTGTCGACCGCGCCCGGCACCGACGGCATCGTCCGCCGCATCGAGGTACGCGCCCGCGAGGGCGGCCAGAACTGGGTGGTGTTCGCGCTCGCCAACAACACCGACGACCAGCTCGACCGCCTGATCGTCGCGCCTCATTACCGCATCGTCTCCTCGGGATTGCTCTGGCCCGACCTCGGCCTGTCGCGCATCGCGACCATCACGCCTTCGATCGGCGACCGGCCCGAACGTCAGGAAAGCGCAACCGCGGACGTCTTCCGCATCACCCTCGATCCCGGCGCCGTCGTCACCTTCGTCGCGGAGTTGCGCACCGACAAGCTGCCGCAGCTCTATCTGTGGGAGCCCGAGTCCTACAAGGACAAGGTCAACTCGTTCACGCTGTACCAAGGCATTGTGATCGGCATCTCCGGCCTGCTGGCGCTGGTGCTGACCATCCTGTTCGTTGTGAAGGGCAGCATCATGTTCCCGGCCGCCGCGGCGCTGGCCTGGGCGGTGCTGGTCTATATCGGCGTCGATTTCGGCTTCTGGGGCAAGGTGCTCGACATGTCGAACAACGCCGAGCGCATCTGGCGCGCGGCGGGCGAAGCGATCCTCGCGGCAACGCTGCTGGTGTTCCTGTTCGCTTATCTGAACCTCAGCCGCTGGCATGTGCGCTATTCGCACATCACGGTGGGCTGGCTCGCGTTCCTCGGATCTCTCGTCGCGCTCGCCTTGTTCGATCCCGCGGTCGCCTCCGGCATCGCCCGCATATCGCTGGTGCTGATCGCCTTCGCCGGCTTCGCGCTGATCGTCTATCTCTCGACCCACGGTTTCGACCGCGCCGTGCTGCTGATCCCGACCTGGTTCCTCCTCGTGGTCTGGGTGGTCGCGGCCGGCATGACGGTCGCGGGCTCCGTCACCAACGACATCGTCGGCCCGGCCCTGCTCGGGGGCCTCGTGCTGATCGTGATGCTGATCGGCTTCACCGTGATGCAGCACGCCTTTGCCGGCGGCGGCGCCACCACCGGCGTCGTCTCCGACATCGAGCGGCGCGCCCTGGCGCTGGCCGGCTCCGGCGATCTGATCTGGGACTGGGACGTCTCCGCCGACAAGGTCTTCACCAGCCCGGAGACCGAAGCCCTGCTCGGCCTCAAGCGCGGCACGCTGGAAGGCCCGGCCGCCTCTTGGCTGGAGGTGCTGCATCCGCTCGACCAGGACCGCTTCCGCGCCGCGCTCGACAGCGTGCTCGACCAGCGCCGCGGCCGCCTGGTGCAGGATTTCCGCCTGCGCACCCCCGACGGCCATTTCATGTGGTTCGCGCTGAAGGCGCGCCCGGTGGTCGGCTCCGACGGCGAGGTCTCGCGCGTGGTCGGCACCCTCACCGACGTCACCGAGCTGCGCAACGCCGAGGAGCGCCTGCTGCACGATTCCGTGCATGACAATCTCACCGGCCTGCCCAACCGCAAGCTTTTCCTGGACCGGCTCGGGGCGGTCGCAAACTTCGCAAAGACCATGCCGACGCTACGGCCGACGCTGATGGTGATCGACCTCGACCGCTTCAAGCAGGTCAACGATTCCGTCGGCATCGCCGTCGGCGATTCCATCCTGCTGACGCTCGCCCGCCGCCTCACCCGCATCCTGAAGCCGCAGGACACGCTGGCGCGGCTTGCCGGCGACCAGTTCGGCCTGATCCTGCTGTCGGAGCAGGATCCGGCGCGGATCACCAATTTCGCCGAGACCATCCGCAAGACCATCCGCGCGCCGATCGCCTTCAACGACCGCGAGATCTTCCTGACCGCCTCGATCGGCCTTGCGCTGTCCGATCCGCAAACGCAGCTGACCGACGAGATCATCAAGGACGCCGAGCTTGCGATGTATCATTCCAAGCGCATCGGCGGCGACCGCATCGACGTCTACAAGCCGGCGATGCGCGCGCGAAAGACCGACCGTCTGACGCTGGAAAGCGAACTGCGCCGCGCCATCGAGCGGCAGGAGATCACGATCCTGTACCAGCCGATCGTGCAGCTGGAGGACCGCTCCGTCGCCGGCTTCGAGGCGCTGGCGCGCTGGGATCATCCCAAGCTCGGACGCATGGCGCCGTCGGAGTTCATCTCGATCGCGGAAGAGACCGGGCTGATCGTCGACCTCGGCATGTTCGTGCTCGACCAGACCGCGAAGCAGCTTTCGGTGTGGCAGCGCGCGATGCGCTCGCGCGAGCCGATCTTCGCCTCCGTCAACGTCTCCTCACGGCAGCTGCTGCGCCACGACCTGATCCACGACATCCGCACCGTGCTGTCGCGCTCCTCGGTGGCGCGCGGCACGCTCAAGCTCGAACTGACGGAATCGCTGGTGATGGAGAACCCGGAGCACGCCGCGCAGATGCTGACGCGCATCCGCGAGCTCGGCACCGGCCTGTCGCTGGACGATTTCGGCACCGGCCATTCCTCGCTGGCCTATCTGCAGCGCTTCCCGTTCGACACCATCAAGATCGACCAGTCCTTCGTGCGCACCACCAACCGCGGCACCCGGCCGGTGATCCTGAAGTCGATCATCGCGCTCGCGCACGATCTCGGCATGGACGTCGTCGCCGAAGGCGCCGAGACCGATTCCGATGCGGTCGAGCTCTACCAGATGGGCTGCGAATACGCGCAAGGCTTTGCCTTCGGCGAGCCGATGGACGCTGATGCGGCGATGCGCCTGCTGACCGAGGTCCGGCTGGAAGCGGCGAGCTAAGCAGCCTCCCTCTCCCCTGGGGGGCTGCCCGCGAAGCCACGGGGTGAGGCGCCGATGAGGCCGGGCTTGATCCAGATCAATGGACCGCTGCCCAACCGCCGCGAAAAATGGCGCGCAGCATTCGATCCAGAACGGCTTTCGTCATCGAGGTCGTTGGGCTCGCCACCGTCGTTCTCGGCGTTCCTACACCCTCAAGCGCAACGGCTGGCATGAGCAGACCAAGCGCGTCCTTCTCAGGAGTTACGGATGACCCGGCACCTTCTCCACGCGATCACCCTCATAGGCACCGCTATGTTCCTCGTCCCCTCGGCCGAAGCAGTGACGGCTGCACGATGCGAGGATCGAGGCGCAAACTGCATCGGCACGTGTGCCGACTACACCGGCGGGGCCGGTGACGTTCGGGGCCGCCAGAACGTGTGCATGCGCGCCTGCGACCGCCGGACAACCAGCTGTCTGATACGAGCACACGCCACCGACGAACGCTGGCTCCGTGAGCGCCAATGAAGGCCTCAATGAAGGCCTCGGCACGACACCTCGGCTAGTCTAGTCTAGCGGCAACCGTTCTCGCGTTCGCGGTGGACCGCACGACTTGATCTCGTGCCGCAGGGTGGGCAAAGGCGCATTTGCGCCGTGCCCGCCCAGGATACTTGTCCTACCCTCCCCTGGAGGAGGGTGGACAGCGGGCCGCTCACACTATCGCCGCCGCTCGCTCTTCTGCTTCCTGAACCGCACGCTCTGGCCGTCCGGCATCCGTGTCGCCACGAATCCGGCGGCGAGGCAGGCCTCGCGTTGCGGCATCTGGATGTCGGGGCTGCGCAGGCTGTCCCACCATGAGGCACGATTGGCCGCGCGCGGCAGCGCCGCACCGATGATCTCCTCGATCTGCTCGAAGGTCAGCACGAATTCCGCCTGCTTCTGCCGGAGCAGATAATCGCGCAACGCGTCGTAGTCGTTCACACTCGTCCTCTCGTCCGAAGTCCGGATCTCTTCACATGAGGCCCGCCGAAAATCGTTAGCCGCATCAACCGATTCTTAACTCATTGAGGCGGCGCCATACCAGATTAAACACTGCTCAAGGTTTGGGGCGCATCCATCAGGGTCGGGAGCAAACGATGCCGTCTGGATGGCGCGAAGTCATGGCCCGCCGGCCGTGGCGGATTTCGGCGAAGCTGCTGATCATCTCGTCCGTGGTGACGGTGATCGGCTTTTCCGCGATTTGCGTCAACGTCATGCTCGACATGCGCCGCGGCGAGGAGGCGCTGGCCCGCCAGACGCTGGAAAACCTCGCCACGAGCATCGAGTCCGACATCGGCCGCAACATCGAGATCTACGATTTGTCGCTGAGGGCCGTCGCCAGCAACATGCTGCTGCCGGAGCTCGCCACGGCCTCGAAGCCGGTCCGGCACCTGATCCTGTTCGATCACGCGACGACGGCCAGGCATTTCGGCGCCATCCAGGTCTATGACGCCGAGGGCCGGCTGACCATCGACGCCTCCACGCTCGATCCCTTGCCGGAAAACCGCGGCGAGGAGGATTATTTCAGGGTTCACCGCGACGATCCCGGCGCCGGCCTCTTCATCAGCCGCCCGATGCTGTTTCGCGGCGCCTATTCGATCGTGCTGAGCCGGCGCATCAGCGACACCGACGGCGGCTTCCTCGGGGTCGTCGCCGGCTCGATCCGCTTCAGCTATTTCCACGAATTGTTCGAGCGCCTGAGCCTCGATCCCGAAGACACCATCACGGTGCTCAACCACGACCGCACCATCATGATGCGGCGGCCGTTCGACCTCGACGTGATTGGCAGGAACCTGAACGACCGTCAGAGCTGGAAGGCCGACAATCTCCGCGCCGGAGCTTCCTATGCGGGGCAAGGCCCCGTCGACACCACGCCGCGGCTCTATGTTCGCAGCAACGGCGAGGGCCCGCTATTCGTCGTGGCAGGCAAGCCCCTGAGCGCGGTGTTCAAGCTGTGGCGGAAGGAGGCCTATCGAATCGGCGCCGTCGTGCTGGCGCTGATCGTGTTCATGCTGGCATCGAGCCTCGTGCTCGCGCGCGAGATCGGCCGACGCGCCGAGGCCGAGCGCAAGCTCGAGGAGCTGGCGACGACGGACGCGCTCACCGGCCTGAAGAACCGCCGCAAGTTCGACACCGTCATCGACGTCGAATGGCGGCGCGCCATGCGCCAGAAGACGCCGGTCGCGCTGCTGATGATCGATGCCGATCACTTCAAGGCCTACAACGACACGTGCGGCCACCAGGCCGGCGACCAGGTGCTGGTCGGCATCGCCATCTGCATTTCCGACTCGGTGCGGCGCGCCGGCGATTGCGCCGCGCGCTATGGCGGGGAGGAATTCGCGGTGCTGCTGCCGGACACCCCGGCCACCGAGGCGTTCAAGATCGCCGAGACGATCCGCCTCAAGGTGCAGGGCTGGTCCGACGACCAGGCCACGTCGACGGTGTCCTGCGGCATCGCCAGCCTCGTCCCCACCGCCGGCATGGACTGGGCGGTCCTGGTCGCCGCCGCCGACAAGGCGCTCTACGCCGCCAAAGCCGGCGGCCGCAACCAGTCCGTGGTCGCGAGCCTGCCGAAGCTTTCGCTGGTGGCGTGAGGGGTTCTCTCCCCGTCGTTGCGAGGAGCTCCTGCGACGAAGTCCAGACTTTCTGACGGAAAGATTCTGGTTTGCTTCGCTTCGCTCGCAATGATGACGGGAGCTACTGCCCCAGATATTTTTTCATCTCCGCGATCAGCCCGTCGCGCAGCTCGGGGCGCTTCAGGCCGTAGGCGATGTTGGCGCGGAGGAAGCCGGGCTTGGAGCCGCAATCATGGCGCTCGCCCTCGAACTCGACGCCGTAGAATTTCTGCGATTTGGCGAGGCCGATCATGGCGTCGGTGAGCTGGATCTCCCCGCCGGCGCCGCGCTCCTGCGTTTCCAGGATCTTGAAGATCTCGGGCTGCAGGATGTAGCGGCCGGTGATCGAGAGATTGGAGGGCGCGGTGCCCTTGGCCGGCTTCTCGACCATGCCGTCGACCTCGAACATCTTGCCGGTGCGTTTTCCGACACCGCAGATGCCGTATTGATGGGTGAGATGGTCGGGCACCGCCTCGACCGCGATCAGATTGGATTTCTCGCCGAGCGTTGCCGCGGTCTCGATCATCTGCTTCAGGCAGCCGGGCGTGTTGAGCACGAGCTCGTCCGGCAGCAGGACCGCGAACGGCTCGTTGCCGACGATGTCGCGTGCACACCAGACCGCGTGGCCGAGGCCGAGCGGCGCCTGCTGGCGGGTGAAGCTGACGGCGCCGGCATCCGGCTGGTTCTGTGCCAGGATCTCCTGCTCGGCCTTCTTGCCGCGCGCCGCCAGCGTGGCGTCGAGCTCGAACATCCTGTCGAAATGATCTTCGATGACGTTTTTGTTGCGGCCGGTGACGAAGATGAAATGCTCGATGCCGGCCTCCCTCGCCTCGTCATACACGTACTGGATCAGCGGCTTGTCGACGATGGTCAGCATCTCCTTCGGCATCGCCTTGGTGGCGGGCAGGACGCGGGTGCCGAGGCCGGCGACGGGGAATACAGCTTTTCGAATTTTCATGGGGCTGATCGAGTACCTGACGGCGTGAAGGGAGCAATGGTGACTTGCTAGACTGTTTGCAGCCGCTAACAAAGGCGGATGTGGGGCCTCGCGATCACAGAGTTACGAAAAAAGCAGCCACTAAAATTTCACCTTTGTTAAGCTATTGGCAACCGGTGCCGGGCCTGCTGATGGCGGATTTTTGGCCGGACAGGTGGGACATGATGCAATCGATGGCAGGGCTGGCAAAACGTGCTAGATCCGTGACCGGTGGAGCTATGATTGCCGCCGCGTTGTTACTGCCGGCTTGCGCACAGGCGCAGGCGCAGAACGGGCTGTCGAACCTGTTCGGCGGCATTTTCTCCGGCGGCAATCCCGCGCCCTCGCAAGGCGCACCAAGCCCCGGAGGCGCGCAGCCCTGGAGCGGCGAGGACGGCGCCTCCGGCCATCCGCTGATGACGGCCGCCGCGATCCGCGAAGCCGCCGGCAATTTCGACAATTGCGTTGCCGGGATGTGGCCCGATGCCGCACGGCGCGGCATCAGCCAGGACAACTTCCATCGCTTCACCGCTGGGCTCAGCCCCGATCTGCGCATCATGGACCTGATGGACTCGCAGCCGGAGTTCACCAAGTCGATCTGGGATTATCTCGACATCCTCGTGAATGACAACCGCCTCGCCAAGGGCCGCGAGGTGCTCGCCAAATACAAGGCGCAGTTCGACGCCACCGAAAAGGCCACCGGCGTCGATCGCTACATCATCGCCGCGATCTGGGGTATCGAGTCCAATTACTCGACGCAGATGGGCGACCGCAGCGTGCTGCAATCGACCGCGACGCTCGCCTGCATCGGCCGCCGCCAGGCCTATTTCAAGGACGAGTTCCTATCCGCATTGGAGATCCTCAACCGCGGCGATCTGCGCCCGGAGCAGATGCGCGGCTCCTGGGCCGGCGCCTTCGGCCCGACCCAGTTCATGCCAACCGCGTTCAAGCGCTTTGCCGTCGATGGCGACGGCGACGGACGGCGCGACGTCGTCGACAATCCCACCGACTTGATTGCCTCGACCGCCAACAACCTGAAGAAGGACGGCTGGCAGCCCGGCCAGACCTGGGGCTTCGAGGTCGTGGTGCCGCAGGGGTTCAACTACATGCTGGCCGACCGGGCCAAGGCGATGACGATTGCGCAGTGGGAGAAGCTCGGGCTGAAGCGGGCGACCAATCAGCCCTTCCCGCACCCGGCGGAGAAAGCCTATCTGCTGGCCCCGGCGGGCGCGCAGGGCCCCGGCTTCCTGATGCTGCAGAACTACCGGGTCATCATGAAGTACAACCCGGCCGAGGCTTATGCGCTGGCGATCGGCCATTTCGCCGACCGCTTGCGTGGGGGGCAGCCCTTCGTGCAGCCCTGGCCGCGCCAGGAGCGTGAGCTGTCCCGCACCGAGCGACTGGAACTGCAGCAGCTTCTGGCCCAGCGCGGCTTCTACAAGGGCACTCCGGACGGCCAGTTCGGCGGCCAGACGAGGGAAGCGCTGCGCAATTTCCAGGCCTCGATTGGGATCCCCGCCGACGGATTTGCCTCCTCCGACGTGCTGGACCGGCTGCGCGGGCGGTAAAATCGCGCCAAAAGTAACCCTGAACAGGGATTTTGCCCCCCGGCCTTGACGGGAGCGGCCGTTCCCCGGTGTATGGCGCGAAAATCTGCAGAAAATCTGCAATGGAATCTGCCCGTTTGGCGCCCGATTCCGTTATTATATCGAGCTTCCAAACCCCCTTGCGCGCGGCCGAGATCGCATGTCTAAGAAGTCCCTGTTCAAGGCGCTGACCGAGACCGGCCTGCTGATCGCGCTGGGAACGGCGCTTGCGATGTTGGTCTCGATCGCGGGACCCGCCTCCGCACAGTTCTTCAACTTCCCCGGCTTCGGCGGCCCGCCGCAGCGCTCGGCCCCGCCGCCGCGCCAGGGTGGCGGCGGCTGGTTCGGCGGCGACTTCTTCCAGCCGTTCCAGCAGCAGCAGCAGCAGCAGCAGCAGCCACAGGCGCCGCGCCAGGATTTTTCGCGCGCACCGGCGCCAGCCAAGCGCGAGACCACGCCCGACAAGAACGTGCTGGTGATCGGCGACGGCATGGCCGACTGGCTCGCCTACGGCCTCGAGGACGCCTACACCGAGCAGCCCGACTTGGGCGTCATCCGCAAGCACAAGACCTCGTCCGGCCTGATCAAGTACCAGCCGAAGGGCGACCCGTCGGACTGGACCGCGGCGGCGAAGGGAATCCTGGAGACCGAGAAGCCCGACGTGATCGTCGTCATGCTCGGCCTCAACGACCGCATCGCGATCCGCGAGCCCACGGCCGACAAGTCGGACAAAGACAAGGACAAGAAGAACGACAAGGGCGCGCGCGCCAAGCAGCCGGCGAAGCCCGGCGACGCCAAGCCCGGCGACACCGCCGCCAAGCCGGACGACAAGCCTGCCGATGCCGACCTGCCGCAGGATGACGCCGACAATGCCGACGCGCCCGCGGCCGCGCCGGAAAAGACGGCACGCAATCCGAACGGCCTCTATGAATTCCGCGACGAGCGCTGGGTCGAGCTCTACACCAAGAAGGTCGAGGAACTGGCCAATTTGCTCAAGGCCAAGGGTGTGCCGGTACTCTGGGTCGGCCTGCCCGCGATCCGGGGACAGAAGGGAACGGCTGACATGCTGTTCCTGGATTCGCTCTACCGCGAGGGCGCGGCCAAGGCCGGCATCACCTATGTCGACGTCTGGGACGGTTTTGTCGACGAAGCCGGCCGCTTCCTGCAGAAGGGCCCCGACTTCGAAGGCCAGATCCGCCAGCTCCGCAGCTCCGACGGCGTCTACTTCACCAAGCCGGGCGCACGAAAACTCGCTCACTATGTCGAGCGAGAGATCACGCGCCTGCTGGCCGGGCGCTCCGGCCCGATCGCGCTGCCGAGCGAGCCTGCGACCCCCGACACCAGCGCCGAGCCCGGCAAGCCGGCGCCGCGGCCGCTGGCCGGCCCCATCGTGCCGCTGGTCGCGGCCTCGATCTCGACCGAGCAATTGCTGGGTGGCCCTGGCTCGCGTCCCGCCGCCGTCGATGCGCTCGCCGCGAAGACGATGGTGAAGGGCGAGCCCCTGACGGCCCCCGCCGGACGCGCCGACGATTATGCCTGGCCGCGCCGCGAGGTCGGCCGCGAGCAGGCCAAGGGCGATACGCCGATGGCCGCGACGACGCCCGACGGCGCCACCGCCTCTCCCAGTGCATCATCGGGAGCGGCCGCGGCGATCGCCCCGCCCAAGCTCGCGCCGAAGAAGCCGTCCGTCGCGCCACAGCGGCAGCCGGCGCAGGCCACGCCGTCGTTCGGGGATTTCTTCGGCTTCGGCTTTGGCTCGCCACCGGCCCCTCGGCAAATGACGCCGGCACCCGGGCCGCGCAATCCGGCGCAGAACCCTGCGTTCCCGCGCCCGCCCGGCAATGTCGGGCGCGCGGCGGAAGTCCGATAATCGAGCTCTGTTGATTTGAGATGTCATTCCGGGGCGCGCGAAGCGCGAACCCGGAATGACGTGGCAGGTCGCTCAGCCGTAATAACGCCAGCGCGGCGGCTGACGCCGGGCGGGGCGCGACATCAGAAGCGCGAGCGCAAAGCCGATGCCGCCGGCAACGAGCAGTGCGCCGAGCGGATTGTCCTGCACTTTCTTCGACAGCGCCTGCGTGCCATCGCGGAAACTGTCGCCGCTGTTCTCATAGGCGTCCTTGGCGTAGCTCGTCGCGGTATCCGCGGCATCACGCACTGCATCCTTGGCCTGGCCGTAGAGGTTCTGCACCGTGCCTGCGGCTTCCCGCGCCTTGCCCGACGCCTGCGTCTTGGCGTCGCCCGCCAGGTCTCCGACCGCGCCTTCGGCGCGTCCGGCGTATTCCTTGGTTGATCCGACAATACGATCCGTGTCCATGATGCTCCTCCTCGGGGGTCAGCCCAAGTAACCGATCAGGAGCAGCGCAGTTCCAAGCCGTGACGAAAGTGTAGTGTGTAGTCCATGGAGCGAGCGCAATCCGGGACAGCGTCAGCCGTATTGAAGGACCCCGGATTACGCTGCGCTCCATCCGGGCTACGGGATCCGCTACAAGATCAGCCCGCCATCGACGACCAGCGTCTGGCCGATGATGTAGGACGACAGCGGCGAGGCCAGAAACAAGGCTGCGCCTGCCATGTCGGCCGGCGTGCCCAATCGACGCAGCGGAATCCGCGACAACGCCGCTTCGAGCCGCTTGGGATTGTCGGTCGTCACCTTCGTCATCTTGGTATCGACGAGCCCGGGCGCGATGCCGTTGACGCGGATGCCGTCCTCGGCCCAAGCCTCGCCCAGCGTGCGCGTCAATCCGACTGCGCCGGTCTTCGAGGCGTTGTAGGCGGGATTGCCCATGGTGGAGTGATAGGCCGCGGTCGAGGACACCATGATCAGCGCGCCCTTCGCATCCCGCAACATGGAATGAAACCGCGTCGCGCACGCCATCAGGCTCATCAGATTGACCTCGACGACCTTGCGGAAGCCCGCCATCTCGAATTCGCCGCGGCGATAGATCACCGCGCCCTGCGCGAGCACGAGAATGTCGAGGCGATCGAACGACGGCTTGAACGCGTCGATCGCCGCAGCGTTGCTGGCGTCGAGCTGCGCATAGGAAAGACCGGTGAGATCGGACCCCTCCTCGGCAGAATATTCCGTTGCATGAGCACGCGTGCCGCAGACCGAAACAGCTGCGCCCTTGCTGCGAAAGGCCTGTGCGATGCCGTTGCCGATGCCGCTGGAACCGCCGACGACCAGCACCTGCTTGCCCGAAAAATCCAGCTCGTTCGCCATCGCGGCCTCCCCTTTTGTTTTGCTTGTTTGACCTGTCTGCGGATCGATGCCAGCCTTGTCAATCATAACAACGAGCCACAGGCCGCAAGGAAACAGCATGTCCGAGTTCAAGGAACTGAGCCGGTCCGTGAAGGGCCTGATCGTTCTCGTCACGGGCGCAGGGAGCGGCATGGGCCGTGCGACTGCGCACGTGTTCGCGCGCGAGGGCGCGAAAGTCGCCGTCACTGATTACGACGAGCAAGGCGCCCATTTGGTCGCGAAAGAGATCGCGGCGAGCGGCGGCGCGGCGAAGGCGTGGAAGCTCGACGTCGCCGACGGCGGCGAGATCAAGCGCGTGGTCGGCGATGTCGCGGCGCATTTCGGCGGACTCGATATCGTCGTCAACAATGCCGGCATCTCCGTGCGTGTCGCGATCGACGAGGAAGCTTACGAAGACGCCTGGGCCAAAGGCATCGCCGTGATGCTGACGGCGCATCCGCGCATCGTCCGCGCGGCGCTGCCGCATTTGCGCCGGTCGAAGAGCCCGCGCATCGTCAACATCGCCTCCACCGAGGCGCTCGGCGCCACCGCCTTGCACAGCCCCTATTCGGCGGCGAAGGGCGGCGTCGCGAGCCTCACACGTTCGCTGGCGGTCGAGCTCGGCCGTGAAGGCATCACCGTCAACTGCATCTGCCCGGGCCCGATCCGCACCGCCATCACCGACCGCATCCCGGAAGAGCACAAGACCATCTACGCCAGGCGCCGCACCGCACTCGGCCGCTACGGCGACCCTGAAGAGGTCGCGCATATGACCTTGAGCCTGTGCCTGCCGGCGGCGTCGTTCCTCACTGGCGCGGTCATCCCGGTCGATGGCGGGCTGATGGCACGGAACGCGTGAGAGCCATGCGCGCCGCGCGTTGACAACTGCGGGTGCGGGAGTAGCTTTTTCACCGACAGAACGGGAGCAACCGTTCGCGGCACGCGGGAGAGAACGTCATGACGATCGCCATCCGGCAGCTTCAGAAACATTTTGTCGGCGAGGTGTCCGGCCTCGATCTGCGCAAGCCTCTCACAGCTGACGAGGCGCGCGAGGTCGAGGCTGCCATGGACAGGTATGCCGTGCTCGTCTTCCACGACCAGGACATCACCGACGAGCAGCAGATGGCCTTTGCTCTGAATTTCGGCCAGCGCGAGGATGCACGCGGCGGCACCGTGACCAAGGAGAAGGATTACCGGCTGCAGTCGGGGCTCAACGACGTCTCCAATCTCGGCAAGGACGGCAAGCCGCTGGCGAAGGACAGCCGCGCGCACCTGTTCAACCTCGGCAATTGCCTGTGGCATTCCGACAGCTCGTTCCGCCCGATTCCGGCGAAGTTCTCGCTGCTATCGGCCCGGGTGGTGAACCCGAAGGGCGGCAACACCGAGTTCGCCGACATGCGCGCGGCCTATGACGCGCTGGACGAGGAGACCAAGGCGGAGATCGAGGACCTCGTCTGCGAGCACTCGCTGATGTATTCGCGGGGATCGCTCGGCTTCACCGAGTATACCGATGACGAGAAGGAGATGTTCAAGCCGGTGCTGCAGCGACTGGTGCGGACGCATCCCGTGCATCGCCGCAAATCGCTGTATCTCTCATCGCATGCCGGCAAGATCGTCGGCATGAGCGTGCCGGAGGGACGCCTCTTGCTGCGCGATTTGAATGAACACGCGACGCAAGCAGAGTTCGTCTACGTCCACAAATGGAAGCTGCATGATCTCGTCATGTGGGACAACCGCCAGACCATGCACCGAGTCCGCCGCTACGACCAGTCCCAGCCCCGCGACATGCGCAGGGCGACGGTCGCAGGGACCGCGCCGACGGTGCAGCAGCAGGCGGCGGAGTAGGCGTGGGCGTCGTGTGAAGGCCGCAACGGCAAAGATGCCGACGACAGGGCGCCGGCGCGTCAACACACTCTGTCGTTACGAGCGAAGCGAAGCAGACGCCCGCTATGCGTGCCCGGCCTCGTTCGAGAGCATGCCGGGGTCGATGCCGATCTTGCGCAGGGCGCGGCCGTATTTCTCGTCGACGTCGTCGCCGAAGATCAGGTCCGCATCGGCATCGCAATGCAGCCAGCCATTGCTCTGGATCTCGGTCTCGAGCTGGCCCGGCGCCCAGCCGGCATAGCCGAGCGCGAGGATGGCGTGCTTGGGGCCGGAGCCATTGGCGATCGCGCGCAGGATGTCGACGGTCGCGGTGAGGCAGACGCCGTCGTCGATCCGCAGCGTCGCCTTCTCGATGTAGAAGTCGCTGGAATGCAGCACGAAGCCGCGGCCGGTGTCGACGGGACCGCCCTGCAGCACCTTCATGCTCTCGGCGTTCCCGGGCAGCTTGATGTGCTCGCCTTTCCTGATGATGCCGAGCTGCTGCAACAGCTCGGGGAAGTCGATGCTGCCGGCCGGGTGGTTAACGATGATGCCCATGGCGCCTTCGGCCGAGTGGGCGCAGAGATAGATCACCGAGCGCTCGAAACGGGGATCGCCCATCACGGGCATCGCGATCAGGAGCCGGCCGTCGAGATAACCGGCCGAATTGGGAAGCCCGGCGCCCGCGCCGCGGGTGCTTTCGCCCGTCCTCTTGCCAGTGGGAGCCATCGAGAAGCACTCCGGGTTCAATTCCTATCCTGATGTCGGACCTAGCCGCTGTCAAATCAAGGCTTGCAGAGACTCAATTCGAGTGCATCCATCACAAGCAATTCAATGGTTTGCCTGGGTGTCACCCTTTAAAGACGTGCCATGCTGACAAGAGTTCCCCTGCGTGCGGCGATTGGCGTCGCGACAACCCTGCTTGCCTCGGCGCTTGCCGCGCGCGCCGACGACGCCTCGCCCTGGCAGCGCGACGGGCATTCCGCAGTGCGGCTGGTGGCGGGATCACGCAGCGGCGCCGTGCTGCTCGGCGGTATCGCCTTCCAGCTCCAGCACGGCTGGAAGACCTACTGGCGCATGCCCGGCGATTCCGGCGTTCCGCCGCGGTTCGACTTCTCAAAATCAGAAAATGTCGAAGCGGTGACGGTGATGTGGCCGGCGCCGCTGAAGTTCGACGACGGCGCGGGCGGCCATTCGATCGGCTATCACGACCAGATCGTGCTGCCGCTGCGCATCGTCGCCAAGTCCGCCGACAAGCCCGTGACGCTGCGTGCCGAGATCAACTACGCGGTGTGCGAGAAACTCTGCATTCCCGTCGAGGCCCATGCCGAGCTCGGCTTCAACAGCGTGGCCTCGACCGAAGATGCGAACCTGCGTGCCGCGCTCGACACCGTGCCGAAGCCCGCCAATATCGGCGATCCCAATCCGCTGACCATTCGCGACGTCAAACGTGACGGGGCCAAGAATGTGGTGGTCGACGTGATCGTGCCTGATGGCCGCAACGTCAATTTGTTCGTCGAAGGGCCGACGCCCGATTGGTCGTTGCCGATCCCCGCGCCGGTCGAGCCCAGCCCGCCCGGCGTGAAGCGCTTCTTATTTGAACTCGACGGGCTGCCGCCAGGCGCCAAGGCTGAGGGCGCAGCGCTGAAGTTCACGCTGGTTGGTCCGGAGAAGTCGTACGAGTTCAACACGAACCTGGAATGATGTTTCCCGATCATCCCTGCTCCGTGCATAGTTGCACACGAGAACGTGTACTCGAGAAGGCGCAGACGTCAGGCTCTGACGCTCAAGCGGAAATCTTACGATCAGTCAGAGCATTACTGTTCCCGGACCCAGAGCAGTCCCGAGTTTGGCGAAGCCGACGCAGCATGGTCAGTCTCGCAAGCGTCGTATAGTTTCCGTCAAGCGTGGCATTCAGCGCCACGTCAAACCACAAGGAGCAAGCCATGATGAATCTAAGGATTCTTGGGGCGGCCGTGGTTGCGGCATCCGCCTTGTACAGCTCTGCGGCACCAGCGCAGTGGGCCCAATCCAATCCGGACCTCTGCCAAGCTGAATTCGCCAACTGCACGGGTCTTGGAACCGGCACTACCCCAACCGGCCCTCGGTATCGGCAAGCATCTCGTCGAACGGCGTATCGACAGCCGGCGCCAGTGGCCGCTCCCGCCGCCGGCAGCTGGGGCAATCCCGGCGGCTGGGGCAATTCCTACGCCATGTATGGCGGCGGCGTCGGCGGCGGTTACGGCTGGAACGGCAACTGGTCTGCATATGCCGCTCGCAACGGCATCGTCTGCAGGCCTGGCACCTCGTACAAGGGTGCTGACGGTCTCCAGCATCTCTGCCAATAACCCGTCCGCACTTAGGCCAAGTCGGGCGGCCCCAAGGGGCCGCCTGTTTCATACCGGACCGGGGTTGTCGTCCTGAGTGGACCAACGGGGAGCCAGGACGCCTGTCTTCCAGCTGATGGTCGCTGGCCCTCTCGGCACAGCACTCACCTCATACACGGCCTGACCACCGCGCCAGTTCATGCGTACGCGCCTAGGCCGGGACAACATCATTGACCCAACCGTATCTTAACGAATGGTTGCTAGGTCAAAGGCTGCCGCAGCATGCGGAACGCTTGGTACGGGACGCTTGGGGACCTCGACGTGGCCGTCATGGATGCACAACCCGCAACAACCGGACCGGCCGGGCTGATGGCGCGGCTGCGGGAAAGGCTCACGGGCGGATCGAGCGAGGCGTCGCTGACGCGGCGACTGGCGGGCACAATCTTCATCATCCGCGTGATCAGCGCGGGCCTTGCCTATGTCTCGCAGGTGCTGCTTGCGCGCTGGATGGGCACGTCCGACTACGGCATCTACGTCTACGTCTGGACCTGGGTGCTGCTGCTCGGCAGCATGATGGATCTCGGCATCTCGGCCTCCGCGCAGAAAATCATTCCGGAGTACCGCACGAGCGGCGAGCATGCGCTGCTGCGCGGCTTCCTCTCCGGCAGCCGCTGGCTGACCTTTGCCGCCTCCACGCTGATGTCGCTCGGCCTTGCCGGCATCGTCAAACTGCTTTCGCCCTGGGTCGATGCCGGCCAGATGCTGCCGCTCTATATCGGCTGCATGACGCTGCCCGCCTTCGTCGTCGCCAACACCCAGGACGGCATCGCGCGCTCGCATGACTGGATGCAGCTCGGCCTGATGCCGCAATTCATCATCCGCCAGGCGCTGATCATCGGCATCACGGGCGCTGCGTTCCTGCTCGGCTATCATCTCGGCGCGGTCGCCGCGATGATCGCAAGCCTCGGTGCGGTGTGGATCGCGATGACCGGGCAGATGGTGGTGCTGAACCGCAAGCTCGCCGATCACATCACACCCGGGCCGAAGGCCTATGACGTGCGCGGCTGGCTCGCCGTGTCGCTGCCGATCCTGCTGGTGGAGAGCTTCTACCTGCTCCTCTCCTACACCGATGTGCTGGTGCTGCAGCAGTTCCGCCCGTCCGACGAGGTCGGCGTCTATTTCGCCGTGGTGAAGACGCTGGCGCTGGTCTCGTTCATCCACTACGCGATGTCGGCGACGACGGCGCATCGCTTCGCGGAATACAACGCCAGCGGCGACAAGGGGCGTCTGTCGGCTTACGTCGCGCACGCCATCAACTGGACGTTCTGGCCGTCGCTGGCGGCGACCGTCGTGCTGCTCGCGCTCGGCAGGCCGCTGCTCCGGCTGTTCGGGCCGCAATTCGTGGTCGGCTACGACATCATGTTCGTCGCCGCGATCGGCCTCGTGGTGCGCGCCGCGATCGGCCCGGTCGAGCGCCTGCTCAACATGCTCGGCGAGCAGAAGATCTGCGCGCTCGCCTATGCGCTCGCCTTCGCGATGAACCTCGTGCTCTGCCTCATCCTGGTGCCGCGCTACGGCGGCCATGGCGCGGCGGCCGCGACCTCGATCTCGCTCACCTTCGAGACGGTGCTGCTGTTCTGGATCGTCCGGCAGCGCCTGGGACTGCACGTGCTGGCGTTTGGCAAATAGGCGCTGCGCGCCTGCCGGTGCCGGGGAACGGCCCTTTCGCCGCATGCCGCCGAATGAGGCGAAAACAGCGCGGCGCGCGTCCCCGAGACGGTGCTGCGCCTGCCCCTTGCCAGCGTGCTGTTCGTGGTCGCCGGCAAGATCATGTTCGCGGAGCTGAACTTGTCGTCCGCGATCGTGACGGCGCTGACCTGGACGCATTAGGCCAGAGACCGGGCTTCACTCTCGCTGTCATCGCCCGGCTTGACCGGGCGATCCAGTAGTCCGAGAAAGCTGTGATTGAATCGATGAGCCGGGGCCTACTGGATGCCCCGGTCAAGGCGGGGCATGACAGCGAGCTGGCTGAACCGGGGCGACCTACTCCGCCGTCCAGCCGCCGTCGATCGACAGGTTGGTGCCGGTGATCTGCGCGGCCTCGTCGCTGCACAGGAACAGCGCCAGCGCGGCGACCTGCTCGGAGGTGACGAACTCCTTGGTCGGCTGCGCGTCGAGCAGCACGTCGTTGATGACCTGCTCGCGCGTCAGGCCGCGCGCCTTCATGGTGTCGGGGATCTGCTTCTCCACCAGCGGCGTCCAGACATAGCCGGGGCTGATGCAGTTGCAGGTGATCTTGTGGGTTGCCACTTCCAGCGCCACGGTCTTGGTGAGGCCGGCGATGCCGTGCTTGGCCGACACATAGGCCGACTTGAAGGGCGAGGCGACCAGCGAGTGCGCCGACGCCGTGTTGATGATGCGGCCCCAGCCCTTCTTCTTCATGCCGGGCACCGCGGCGCGAATGGCATGAAAAGCCGAGGACAGGTTGATTGCGATGATCTGGTCCCATTTCTCCGGCGGGAACTCCTCGATCGGCGAGACGAACTGGATGCCGGCATTGTTGACGAGGATGTCGACCGAGCCGAACGACTTCTCGCCGAGTGCGATCATGCCGGCGATCTCGGCGGGCTTGCTCATGTCGGCGGGTGAGTAGACGGCCTTCACGCCGAAGTCGGACTCGATCTTGGTGCGCTCCTTCTCGATGTCTTCCGGCGAGCCAAAGCCGTTGATGACGACGTTGGCGCCGGCGCCAGCGAAGGCGCGCGCGTAGGCGAGCCCGATGCCGCTGGTCGAACCGGTCACGACGGCGTTCTTGCCTGACAGAGTACCCATGTTATTCGCTCCTTTTTGGCGGGGGCGCGGTGACGTCCCCCGTGAGATCGTAGGCCACCATGGTCTCGCCGGACTGCGGCTTCTCGAGCCAGTCCTTGTGCCGCATCGACAGGTGAACGTCGCGCACGCCGGCCTCCCAATGCTCGACCATGGCGACATGCGAGAAGTCGTAGTCCTTGGACGAGGATTCGTAGTTCTTGCTGCGATAGATCAAATGAACCACCGTGACAGTGCTCTCACGTGCTGCCTTGGCAAGGAATTCGACGGAAGGGTCGTTCTTGAGATAATCGGGCAATTTGGAAATCAAGTCCCGCACGGCCCGGCGGGCATTGTGGATCTGCTTGTTCTTGTCCGTATTCATGCGCGTGCGGCTGGAATAGCGGATGTCCTTCTCCCGCTCGGCGGCCTCCAGCAGCGAATTCGGCAGGTCGCCGCGCGCGGAAAACAGATCGACCTGGAAGATCAGCATGTCGCGCGCGACCTCGGCGTCGAGCACGTAATCGAGCGGGGTGTTGGAGGCGATGCCGCCGTCCCAGTAATGCTCACCGTCGATGATCACGGACGGAAAGCCCGGCGGCAGCGCGCCGGAGGCCATGATGTGCTCGGGACCGATCTTCTTGCCGAGCTTCTTGAACTCGTAATTGTCGAAATACCTGAAGTTGCCCGAGGTGACGCCGACCGCGCCGACGGAGAAGCGCGTCTTGAGGTCGTTGATGCGGTCGAAATCGACCAGCCGCTCCAGCGTCTTCTTCAGCGGCGCGGTATCGTAATAGCTCTCGGCCTCGGGATGGCCAGGCGGCCACATCGGCGCGGGCGGGACGCGCGGCACGAAGAAGCCGGGCACGCCGAAGGTGGCGATCAGCGCCGCGCTCGTCGAGTTGAACAGCTCGCGGCTGTGATCGCTCTTGCCGACCGGTTTCCACGGCACCGGCGCCGAGACCATTTCCCAGAATTCCTTCAGCCGCGCGACGCGGGAGTGGCCCTCATTGCCGGCGATGATGGCGGCGTTGATCGCGCCGATGGAGATGCCGGCGACCCACTCCGGCTCGAAGCCATAGCCGCAGAGCGCCTGATAGGCGCCGGCCTGATAGGAGCCGAGCGCGCCGCCGCCCTGCAGGACCAGGACGCGTTGCGCATTGGCGGGGACGCTGGCGGATTCCGGTCTATGATCGGTCATAAGAGAACAATAGCATAAGGGAGCAACAGCAAATGGCGCGCCACCGTGACGACAGTCCGCCGCGGCGTCAATGCATCCCGGGATCAAGTCTGGCTTATCGGGGCTCTGTCGAGGCCAGGATCATGGTCCAGAACACCTTGTATTTGGTGCCAGGAGCATAGCTCGCGGCAATGCCCAATTTTGTGACACCACTCTTGAGCATGTTGGCGCGGTGCGGAGGCGAGTCGCGCCAGCCGGAAAACGCTTCCGCCAGCGTATGATAGCCGGCCGAGACGTTCTCGACGGCAACCGTGGCCGGATAGCCGCCGGTAGCAAGGCGCTTGGCCAGCGGCGCGCGGACATCGTGGTCCATCTTGTTGGCGGCCGCCATGGCCTGCGACTGGGATTCGGCGAGCCGCATCAGATCAGGGTCGATCACGACCGTGCCGAGCATGTTGTTCTGGCGGTATTGCGAGATCATCACAGCCGCGGCCTGCGGGTCGAGCTGGGCTCCGGGGACCGCCATGTCGGTATACATCGACGGCTGCTGGACCGGTGCTTCGTTGCCGGCACAGCCGGCGAGCAGCAAAAGGATGAGAATTGCGGCCGCAGCGCGCATGAATCGAGGCCCCCAAATGAGGGGCCGTTGTTGCATACCAACCGTGGCTGAAAGGTGAATTTTGAGGAAAATCGTAGCTGTCGTTCCGGGGGCGGCGGCCTCAGCCCGCAAAGATCCGGTAGCGGCGGGGATTGAGGCCTATGGTGTCGCCGGCGCGGAGTTCCTTGTCGCGGGGGGCATCGATCTCGATGGTTTCACCGCCTGACAGCGCGATCTCGGCCCGCTGCACGGGACCAAAATTGCGGACATGCTGAATCGCGCCCTCGAAAGCGCCGGTGCCCGGCGGCCCGACCAGCATGTCATGTCGCCGTACGAACAGCTTTGACGCGCCAGGCGCAAGCCCGTCCGCGGCGAGCTGAAGCGGCCGCTCGCCGAGCCTGATCACGCCGCCATCGACCTGGACCGGCAGCTCGATGGACTCGCCGATGAAGCCGTGGACGAACGCCGTCGCCGGGCTCTCATAGACATCGTCGGGCGAGCCGATCTGCTCGATCCGACCCTTGTCCATCACCACGACGCGGTTGGCGACTTCGAGCGCCTCCTCCTGGTCGTGAGTCACGAAGATCGAGGTGACGTTGATCTCGTGATGCAGCGAGCGCAGCCATTTGCGCAGCTCTTTCCGCACCTTCGCATCGAGCGCACCAAAGGGCTCGTCGAGCAGGAGGATGCGCGGCTCGATCGCGAGCGCCCGGGCAAGCGCGATGCGCTGGCGCTGACCGCCGGAGAGCTGGCTCGGATAGCGGTCGGCAAGCCAATCGAGCTGCACGAGGTCGAGCAGTTCCTTGACCCGCGCTCGGATGGTGGCTTCGTCCTTGCGGACCGCGCGCGGCTGCACCCGCAGGCCGAAGGCGACGTTCTCGAACACCGTCATATGCCGGAACAGGGCGTAGTGCTGGAACACGAAGCCGACATGGCGCTCGCGCGCACCCTGCGCCAGCGCGTCCTCGCCGTTGAAGGAGACCTCACCGGAGTCAGGCCAGTCGAGACCAGCGATGATCCGCAGCAAGGTGGTCTTGCCGGAGCCGGAAGGCCCGAGCAGCGCCAGCAATTCGCCGTTGTCGACCTTGAGGTCGACGCCGTCGAGGGCGGCAAAGCTGCCGAACTTCTTGACGAGATTCCTGACTTCAATAGTCACTTGCGTCTTCTCCTTCGTCGAGATGACGTTCGAGAACGGATTTTGCGATCAGCGTGATCAGCGCCAGCATCGCCAGCAACGAGGCGATGGCGAAGGCGGCGACGAACTGGTACTCGTTGTAGAGGATCTCGACCAGGAGCGGCATGGTGTTGGTCTCGCCGCGAATGTGGCCGGAGACGACCGAGACCGCGCCGAACTCGCCCATCGCGCGGGCATTGCAGAGCAGGACGCCATAGAGCACTCCCCATTTGATGTTGGGCAGCGTGACGCGGAAGAAGGTCTGCAGGCCGGAGGCGCCGAGCGAGATCGCGGCCTCCTCCTCCTGCGTGCCCTGTTCCTGCATCAAGGGGATCAACGCGCGCGCCACGAAGGGAAACGTCACGAAAGTGGTTGCGAGCGCGATGCCGGGCACCGCGAACAGGATCTGGACGTCGTGGTCGCGCAGCCAGCCGCCGAAATAGCCCTGCGCGCCGAACAGCAGCACGAAGACGAGGCCCGAGATCACCGGGCTGACGGAGAACGGCAGGTCGATCAGCGTGATCAGGAACGTCTTGCCCTTGAACTCGAACTTGGCGATCGCCCAGGCGGCGACGAGACCGAACACCAGATTGAGGCCGACCGAGATCGCCGCGACGATCAACGTCAGCCTGATCGCCGCCATCGCCTCCGGCTCGGCGAGCGCAGCGAGATAGGCAAGGATGCCGCGTGAAAACGCCTGCGCGAACACGACCACCAGCGGCAGCACGACGAAGACGGTGAGGAACAGCACCGCGAGCGTGATGATGGCGATGCGCACCGCACGCGGCTCGGTACGAAGGTTGTCGCGCGCGGCTGCCGCATGCGCGCGCGCCTTTTCACGTGCATTGGCATCGGAGGCCGAGAGCGACACGGTATCTGCGATCTGCATCGTCATGGCATCCCCCTCAGCGCGCCGGAATCCGGCTCTGCGCCCAGCGCTGGAGCCGGTTGACCGCGAAGATGATGACGAAGGACACGACGAGCATGACCACCGCAATGGCGGTCGCGTCCGCATAGCGGAATTCGGAGAGCCGGATCACGATCAGGAGCGGCGCGATCTCGGAGACGTTCGGCAGATTGCCGGCGATGAAGATCACCGAGCCGTATTCGCCGACCGCGCGGGCGAAGGCCAGCGCGAGGCCCGTGAGCAACGCCGGCGCGAGCGAGGGCAGGATCACGCGGATGATGGTCTGCCAGCGGCTGGCCCCCAGGCTGCCCGCGGCCTCCTCGATCTCGGGGTCGAGATCCTGCAGCACCGGCTGCACCGTGCGCACCACGAAGGGGATACCGATGAAGATCATGGCGACGAAGATGCCGACCGGCGTGAACGCCACCTTGATGCCGAGCGCGGCGAGCGGCGCGCCCAGCCAGCCCTTCTCGGCGAACAGCGCGGTCAGCGCGACGCCGGCCACCGCTGTCGGCAACGCGAACGGCACGTCGACGATGGCGTCGAAGATGCGTCGGCCGGGAAAGCGGTAGCGCACCAGCGCCCAGACGATGATGCTGCCCATCACGAGATTGACGCAGGCCGCCGCGAAGGCGAGGCCGAAGGAGACCCGAAGCGCGTTCAGGGTGCGGCGGCTGGAGAGGATGGCCCAGAACTGCTCGGGGCTCAGTTCGAGCGTGCGCAGGAACAGGCCGGCGAGCGGAATCAGGATGATGATTGACAGCCAGGAAAGCGTCAGTCCCATCGTGAGACCGAAGCCCGGCAATGTCCGGCGTCGTGCTGCGAGTGCGCTCACCAGGCCCCCTGCTAAAGCCCTTTATGACGGCGCCCGATCAGTTCTTGTAGATCTGATCAAAGACGCCGCCATCGGCAAAATGTTCCTTCTGCGCCTTGGTCCAGCCGCCAAAAACATCGTCGATCGTGAACAGCTCGACCTTGGCAAAGGAGTTTTCATACTTTTTGGCGATCTCGGCGTCGCGTGGACGATAGAAGTTGCGCGCAGCGATCTCCTGCCCTTCCTTGGTATACCAGAACTGGAGATAGGCTTCAGCCACGCCGCGGGTGCCCTTCTTCTCGACGACCTTGTCGACCACCGCGACCGGCGGCTCCGCCAGGATGGATTGGCGCGGCGCGACGATCTCGAACTTCTGCGGGCCAAATTCCTTCAAGGCGAGGTAAGCCTCGTTCTCCCAGGCGAGCAGCACGTCGCCGACGCCGCGCTCGACGAAAGTCACGGTCGAACCGCGTGCGCCGGTATCGAGTACCGGTACCTGCTGGTAGAGTTTGGCGATGAAGTCCTTGGCCTTGTCGGCCGAGCCGAACTTCTTCTCGGCGTAGCCCCAGGCCGCCAGATAATTCCAACGCGCGCCACCGGACGTCTTCGGGTTCGGCGTGATTACGGCGACGCCCGGCTTGATCAGGTCATCCCAGTCCTTGATGCCTTTCGGATTACCCTTGCGTACCAGGAACACGATGGTCGACGTATAGGGCGACGAATTCTGCGGGAGCCGCTTCTGCCAGTCGGCCGCGGTCAATCCCTTGGCCGCAATCGCGTCGATGTCGTAAGCGAGCGCGAGCGTCACCACGTCCGCAGGCAGGCCGTCGATGACGCTGCGCGAGGACGCGCCCGAACCGTTATGCGACTGCTTGATCTCGACGCTCTTGCCGGTTTCCTTCTGATAGGCGGTCGCGAACGCCTTGTTGAAGTCGACATAGAGCTCGCGCGTCGGATCGTACGACACGTTCAGAAGATTGATGTCGGCGGCGAGAGCCGAGCTTGCCCAAAGCAGTCCTGCCGCGAGCGGGACGATACGGCGCATCATGTCCATCTCCATTCACCTCGACTACATCGGCGTCATCGATGGCAGGCATAACTCAGGGTGAAACGCTCTTAAGTCAACGGAACCGGATTTTCTTGTTCGCAGCGTGACAGCCTGACTGTGCTACGAAGTCTTCATCGTGTGGATGCCGCATTCTGTCTTGGCCCGGCCGCGCCAGCGACCGGCGCGCGCATCCTCGCCCTCGGCCGTTCTGCTGGTGCAAGGCATACACCCAACCGACAGGAAACCGGAGACAGCCAGAGGATGACGCGGCAATTTGGCGCGGACGAAGATCGCCTCGAGTTCCTCGCGCGACACGTTGGCGAAGGGATTGAACTTCAACCGCGCGCCGTCTTCCTCGACGACGGGAATATCGGCGCGTGCATTGCCCTGGAAGCGCTTGCGGCCGTTGAGCCAGGCGTCGAACGGCTTCAACGCGCGCGCCAGCGGCTCGACCTTGCGGATGCGGCAGCAGGCATCGGGATCGGAGAACCAGAGGTCGCGGTCGGGATCCTCGCGCGACAGCGTCTCCTCGGCCGGCTTGATCGAGCGCACGTCCTTCAGACCCAGCGCCGCGATCAGCGTGTCGCGATAGGCCAGCGTCTCCTCGAACAGCCATCCGGTATCGAGGAAGATCACGGGGATCGCGGGATCGACATCCGCCATCACCTTCAACAGCGTCGCCGATTCCGTGCCGAAGGACGACACCAGCGCAAGCTTCTCGCGCCCGACGGTCTCCAGCGCCGCGGCAATGATCTGCGCGGGCGCCGCATCGCGCAGGGCGCGATCGAGCTCTTCCGCCGAAGGCAGCGCAGCGACGGACGAAACCTGGGGCGCGATCGCGTTCACGTGCCGACACCTTCGGAATGACGCAGCTGCATGCGCCGGTGCAGCGCCGTGATCCGGCCGTCGCCGGTCGGCTGGTAGAACACCGAATAGCGCTTGGCGGTCTGCATGAAGGCTTCCGCGTCGGCCTGCTTCTTGACGTCGAAGGAGTCGAAGCCGGCCCGCAGCATGAAGACGAACTGGTCGCGCAGCACCTGTCCCGTCGCGCGCAGTTCGCCGCGATAGTTGTATCGCTCGCGCAGCAGCCGCGCCTGGCTGTAGGCGCGCCCGTCGCGGAAGGTCGGGAACACCAGTGCGACCGCGGCGATCCTGCCGAGATAGGGCACGAGCTCGGCAATGTCGCGATTGTTCGGCCAGATCACGCCGACCTTGCCCGAACGCCTGAGCAACGCGTCGGCCTCGCCGAGGAAGCGCTCGGCCGGCACCAGGATGTCGCCGCCCTCGGGCAGCGGGGTGTCGACGGCGAGCTTGACGAAGCTGTCGTCGGCGATCTTTCCGCCGTTAACGAGTGGCATAGACGCGCTCCTTGAAGGGCTCGACGCCGAGGCGCTTCACCGTATCCATGAACAACTCTTCCGGGCGCTCGCGCAGCGCCAGATAAGCTTCCACGATGTCCTCGACGACATCAGCGACCTCGTCGAACTTCACGCCAGGACCGATCAGGGTGCCGAGCGCGGCGTTCTCGTCGGCGCGGCCGCCGATGGTGATCTGGTAGACCTCCTCGCCGTTCTTCTCGACGCCGAGAATGCCGATATGGCCGACATGGTGATGGCCGCACGCATTGATGCAGCCGGAGATGTTGATGTGGAGACGGCCGATCAGATTGGCGAGCTCGTGATTGGCGAAGCGCCGCGTCAGTTCCTGCGCGATCGGGATCGAGCGCGCATTCGCCAGCGAGCAATAGTCCAGACCCGGGCAGGCGATGATGTCGGTGATCAGGTTGACGTTGGGCGTTGCGAGGCCGAGCTTGTCGAGCGCCTTCCACAGCGCCGGCAGGTCGCGCTTGGCGACGTGCGGCAGCGCCAGGTTCTGCTCGTGGCCGACCCGGATCTCGCCGAAGGAATATTTGTCGGCGAGATCGGCCAGCGCATCCATCTGCTCGGCCGTGGCGTCGCCCGGAGGCCCGCCGGTCGGCTTCAGCGAGATGGTGACGATCGAATAGCCCTGCACCTTGTGCGGAGCCACCGAGTTCTTGCGCCAGGCCTCGAACTCGGGATCGGCCGCGGCCTGGCGCAGCTCGTCCGGCATGTGCGGCAGCTTCTCGTACGCCGGATAGGTGAAGCGCGAACGGATGTCCTCGATCACCTCGTCGTCGATCTGGAGCGAGGAGTTGCGGATCTGCTGCCACTCCTCCTCGACCTCGCGCGAGAACTTCTCGATACCGAGCTCGTGCACCAGGATCTTGATGCGCGCCTTGTAGATGTTGTCGCGGCGACCGTACTGGTTGTAGACGCGCAGGATCGCCTCGATGTAGCTGAGGATATCGCGGCCGTGCACGAAGTGCTTGATGGTCTTGGCGATGAACGGGGTGCGGCCGAGGCCGCCGCCGACCAGCACCTCGAAGCCGGTCTCGCCCTTCTCGTTCTTGATCAGCCGCAGGCCGATATCGTGGATCTTGATCGCGGCTCGGTCATGGTCCGACGCGGTGATCGCGATCTTGAACTTGCGCGGCAGGAACGAGAATTCCGGATGCAGCGTGGTGTGCTGGCGGATCAGCTCCGACCAGATGCGCGGGTCCTCGATCTCGCCCGGGGCGACACCGGCCCACTGGTCCGAGGTGACGTTGCGCATGTTGTTGCCGGAGGTCTGCATCGCATGGATGCCGACCTCGGCGAGATCAGCCAGCGCGTCCGGCAGCTCTGCGAGCTTGATCCAGTTGAACTGGATGTTCTGTCGCGTGGTGAAATGGCCATAGCCGCGATCGTATTTGCGCGCAACATGCGCCAGCGCCCGCAACTGGTTCGTTGCCAGCGTTCCGTAGGGGATCGCGACGCGGAACATATAGGCGTGCAGCTGCAGATAGACGCCGTTCTGCAAGCGCAGGATCTTGAACTCGTCCTCGGTGAGCTCGCCGGAGAGGCGCCGCTTCACCTGGTCGCGGAACTCCGAGACGCGCTCGTTGACGAGCGTGCGGTCGATTTCGTCGTAAGCGTACATAAGCGATGCCTTAAGCCTGGACCGGCTGTCCGATTGTCACACCGGTGCGGCGGATCTGTTCGCGCAGATTACCGGGCAGGATCTTGCCGTCGTCGCCGACCTGCACCGGGGCGATATAGGGGCCGATGGCACCGACGTCATCGGCCACGGCTTCCGCAAGCAACGCTTTCGCCTCGTCGGAGTTGCGCACGATCGCGGCTTCCGAGAGGTCCGCGGACCAGCTCTTGGCAGCGGTGCGGTAGACCACGATGCCGTCCCAGGTGCGGTTGGCCGTCACCACCGAGGGGCCGGAGATCCTGATCTTCTTCTGTTCGAGCGGGGAGGTCATTCGGCTGCATCCAATAGGTCAGAGATGATTTGCTTGGGGGTTTGACGACGAAGCGAGCCGGCATGCCGGACCACGTCGCCGATGATGAGGATGGCGGGACCGCCATGGATCCGCCGCACGAGTTCGGGGAGGTCGCGCAACGTACCAATCGCGCCCTGCGCATCGGGCCGCGTGACGCGGGCGAACACGCCGACCGGCGTCTCCGGCGAACGCCCGGCCGCGAACAGGCCGGCGCGCACGGCGGGTGCCGCAGTCATGCCCATGTAGACCACGACCGTCATTCTGGTGTCGGTCAGCGTCGACCAGTCCACGGCTTCGGCATCGCGCGCCTTGTGCGCCGTGAGGAAGGTGATGCGGGTCGCCTCGCGGCGGTAGGTGAGCGGCACCTCGAAATCGGCGGCCCCGCCGAGGCCTGCGGTGATGCCGGGGATGATCGAATAGGCAACGCCCGCGGCACGCAGCGCCTCGATCTCTTCGCCGCCGCGGCCGAACACGAAGGGATCGCCGCCCTTGAGCCGGACCACGCGCTGGCCTGATTGCGCGGCCTCGATCATGCGCTTGTTGATGGCGTCCTGACCGATGCCGGGTTTGCCGACGCGGCGGCCGACCGGCACGCGCGAGGTGTCGCGGCGGATGCGGTCGAGAATCTCGGGTGAAACCAGCTCGTCGTGGAAGACGATGTCGGCGTCCTGAAGTGCGCGCAGCGCCTTGATGGTGAGCAGATCGGGATCGCCGGGGCCGGCGCCGACCAGCGTGACCGAGCCTTCCGGCTTGTCGGCTCGCGCGAAATCCGAGGGATCGGCAATGGCCTTGAGCGATGCGTCGGCTTCGTCCTTGCGGCCGGCGAGCACGGCGGCGCCGATCGGGCCGTCGATGACGCGTTCCCAGAAGCGCCGGCGCAACGGAAACTCGGCGATGCGCTCGTTGATGGACTTGCGGAAGGTGCCGATGAACTCGGCGAGCTCGCCGACGCGCGCCGGCAGCAGCGCCTCGATCTTCTCGCGCACACGCCGCGCCACCACCGGTGAAGTGCCGCCGGTGCCGACCGCGACCACGACATCGCCGCGATCGACGATGGCCGGGAAGATGAAGCTGGAATTCTCGAGATCGTCCATGACGTTGACGGGCAGGCCGAGCGCCTTCGCCCGGGCCGACATCGCCACACCGACATGGCCTGCGCCCGCGCAAACGACGGCGATAACGCCGGCGAGATCGGCGGTCAGCGGATCGCCGGTGGCGATTTCGACGCGCGAAGCGTCCTCGGAATTGACACTGAGGTCTTGATTGCCGTCGATCGCATGCACGCGGAGGCGCGCGCCGGCAGCGGCGAGCACGCGCAGCTTGGCGCGCAAAAGCTCACCCGCGCCGATGAGGATCACCGGACCGGCCTTCAGATCGAGGAACACCGGCAAGAACCGCATGCGATACTCGCTTCCCCTACATCCGGGGTTGACTGGAATTATTTTCTATATATGTGTCGTTTCGAGCGCGCAAAGAGAAAATTTTTTCTTCTCTTCTGCAGCGCAACTATAGAATTTTCGCCTCCAAACGCAAAGTGGCAGAGATGCATCTTCTCAAGGACGATTCCGGTGTTGTCGGAGTCAGCAGCCCGGCCCCCGTCGGACGCTCGGGCTCGCAAGAATTTTCTGCTGATGTTGCCCCCCGCATGGACCATCTCGACCAGCTCGAGGCGCAGAGCATCTACATCTTCCGCGAGGCCTTTGCCCGGCTGAAGAAGATTGCCCTGCTGTGGTCGCTCGGCAAGGACTCCAACGTCATGATCTGGCTGGCGCGCAAGGCGTTCTTCGGCCGCATGCCGTTCCCGGCGCTCCATGTCGACACCGGCAAGAAGTTTCCGGAGATGTATCGCTTCCGCGACCATTACGGGAAGGAGTGGGGTCTCGATCTGCGTGTCGAGCCCTGCCCGCCGATCGATGCCGTCGACCCAACGCTGCCGCCGGCCGCCCGATCGGCCGCGCGCAAGACCGAGGGCCTCAAGATGGCGCTCGCAAAGTACGGCTTCGACGGCCTGATCGCCGGCATCCGCCGCGACGAGGAAGCGACCCGCGCCAAGGAGCGCGTGTTCTCGCCGCGCGGGCTCGAAGGCAATTGGGACGTCCGCGACCAGCCGCCGGAGTTCTGGGACCATTTCAACGCATCGCCGCCGCAGGGCGCGCATTTGCGCATCCATCCGATCCTGCATTGGACCGAGGCGGACATCTGGGCCTACACCAAGCGCGAGAACATCCCGATCATCCCGCTGTATCTCGCCAAGGACGGCAAGCGCTATCGCTCGCTGGGCGATCAAGACATCACCAACCCCGTGAATTCGACAGCGTCCAGCATCGACGAGATCCTGATCGAGCTCGAGCAGACCAAGGTGCCGGAGCGCGCCGGACGCGCGCTCGACCACGAGACCGAGGACGCCTTCGAGCGCCTTCGTGTCGCCGGCTATCTCTGATCAAGGACGCTCTGCGGCTATGAACATGATCGTCACCCCCGCTTCGCCTGCGACCCCGAACGGCACCACGCGTCCGCAAGTGCGCATCGTCATTGTCGGCCATGTCGACCACGGCAAGTCGACGCTGGTCGGGCGCCTGTTGCACGAGACCGGCAGCCTGCCCGACGGCAAGCTCGAAATGCTCAAGGCCGTCAGCGCGCGGCGCGGCATGCCGTTCGAATGGTCGTTCCTGCTCGATGCGCTGCAGACCGAGCGGGACCAGGGCATCACCATCGATACCACGCAGATCCGCTTCCGCACCAATTCGCGCGACATCGTCCTGATCGACGCGCCCGGCCACGCCGAATTCCTGCGCAACATGATCACCGGCGCTTCGCAGGCCGACGGTGCGGTGCTGATCATCGACGCGCTCGAAGGCGTACGCGACCAGACACGGCGGCACGGGTATCTGCTGCATCTGCTCGGCGTGAAGCAGGTCGCTGTCGTCGTCAACAAGATGGACCGTGTCGACTTCTCCGCTGACCGCTTCAAGGAGATCAGCGACGAGATCTCCGCGCATCTCAATGGCCTCGGCGTGACCCCGACCGCGGTGATCCCGATCTCGGCGCGAGATGGCGACGGCGTTGCGATGCGCACCGAACGCATCGGCTGGTACAAGGGACCGACCGTGGTCGAGGCGCTCGACCGACTCGAGCCGGCACGGCCGCTGGAAGCGCTGGCGCTGCGCCTGCCGGTGCAGGCGATCTACAAGTTCGACGACCGCCGCATCGTGGCGGGCCGCATCGAATCCGGCAGCCTCAAAGCCGGCGACGAGATCGTGATCATGCCGGCCGGCAAGATCGCCAAGATCAAGACGGTCGAGAGCTGGCCGGTGACGCCGGTCGCGGGACGGCAAGGCGCCGGCCGCTCGGTCGGCATCACGCTCGACCGCGAGCTGTTCATCGAGCGCGGCGACATCGTCGCGCATGCGGGCATTCCGCCGCGCGAGACACGCCGCCTGCGCGCGCGCATCTTCTGGCTGCACGACAAGCCGCTCGCCAAGGGCGACCAGCTGCTGGTGCGCTGCGGACCGAAGGAAAGCCGCGCCACCGTGGTGGCGATCGAGAAGGCGGTCGATCCCGGCGAGCTCTCCAGCAGCGAGAACAAGGCGATCGGCCGTAACCATGTCGGCGAGATCGACATTTCTCTTTCGAATCCGATTGCCACCGATCCCTACACCGAGAACCCGCGCACCGGCCGGCTCGTGATCGAGGTCTCCGGGCGCATCGCCGGCGGCGGCCTCGTGCTGTCGGTCGATGCCGGCCAGCGTGCCGTGCCGGTCGACATCGTGCCGGTGGAATCGGCGCTGCGGCCGGACGAGCGTTCGGCGCGCTATCGCCACAACGGCGCCGTGGTCTGGCTCACCGGCCTGCCGGCCTCCGGCAAGTCGACGCTGGCGCGGGCGCTGGAGCGGCGTCTCTTCACCAATGGCGGCTCGCCGATCCTGCTCGACGGCGACACGCTGCGCGCCGGCCTCAACAGCGATCTCGGCTTCTCCATTGCTGATCGCAGCGAGAACATCCGCCGCCTCGCCGAAGTGGCGACGCATCTGGCCCGCAACGGCCACATCGCGATCGTCGCGGCCGTCTCGCCGGCCCGCGAGGACCGCGCCGCCGCGCGCCGCATCGCCGACACCGCGTTCCGCGAAATCCATGTCGCGACGCCGGCCGGCATCTGCGAGGAGCGCGACCCCAAGGGCCACTACAAGAAAGCCCGCGCTGGCGCGCTGGCCTCGTTCACCGGCATCGGCAACGACTACGAGGCGCCGCAGGCCGCCGAGCTCGTGATCGACACGTCGAAGCGGACGGTTGCGGAGGCGGCGGACGAGATCGAGCAAATGCTGAAGACATCCGGCGTGCTGTTCGACGAAATCGTGGACCTCGCCGCGAATATTTGAAGCGCACTCTCGTTGGTGCACGCGCAACCACCACACAGTTAGTGCGTTCCCGTCCCCTTGTGGGGCAGGGCTATCGCATTTGAAAACTTTTCCGGCCATCCTTCGAGACGCCTGCTTCAGGCGGGCTGCTCAGGATGAGGACGGAGTGCGCGGCAGCAGTTTCAACGGGCACTGACGCTGATCAGCCTCATCCTGAGGAGGCGCATAAGCGCCGTCTCGAAGGACGAGGCGTGCGCCCAGGCCGCCGCAACGAGTCATATGCGATAGCCCTGCCCTTGTGGGGGAGGGTTCGGGAGAGGGGTCCACACGGGACTCTCTCCATCAGCAAGAGCATTCCGCTCCGTCGATCTCCGACACGCCTTTTGCCGGGCCACCCCTCTCCCCCGCCCTCCCCCACAAGGGGGTAGGGAGCGTAGTTGTGCGCGTGGCAGGGAGCCGGGCTCAAGCCTCTGCTGCCTTCCCCACCTCTTCTTGACATTTTGACAGACCCTTCGGGGGTCTTCTCACCGCCCCGATTTTGGGGCTAATAGGTCCCGAAAGCTGCTCCTCGTGGGCGCATTTTGCTGCAGTCGGGTCAAAAGCAGCCAAAAACAGCCATTTCCAACAAGAAAGCCCATCATGAAACGCGTCGACGCCCACGGATTGAAGATCGCTCCCGTCCTGTTTGACTTCATCGCCAAGGAAGCGGCCCCGAAAACGGGGATCGCGCCGGATGCGTTCTGGGCCGGGGTTGCCGCCATCATCAAGGAGCTGGGACCGAAGAACCGCGCGTTGCTGGCGGTGCGTGACACGCTGCAGGCCAAGATCGACGACTGGCATCGCGCCAACAAAGGCAAGGCGTTCGACCTCGACGCCTATACCGCCTTCCTGAAGGAGATCGGCTATCTCGTCCCCGAGCCCGCGACGCAGAAGGTCGAGACCGCCAATGTCGACGAGGAGATCGGCAAGATCTGCGGCCCGCAGCTCGTCGTGCCCCTCACCAACGCGCGCTACGCGCTGAACGCGGCGAATGCGCGCTGGGGCTCGCTCTACGATGCCTTCTACGGCACCGACGCGATCCCGCACGATCCCTCAGAGAGCGGGAAGGGCTACAACAAGGCACGCGGCGACAAGGTGATCGCGAAAGCCAAGGCGTTCCTCGATAGCGCGGTGCCGCTTGCGACCGGCAGCCACACCGACGTCACCGCCTACAGCGTCGTCGCGGGCCAGCTCGCGGTGAAGCTGAAGAGCGGCAATGCGACCGCGCTCAAGAACGCCGCTCAGTTCGCGGGCTTCCAGGGCGACGCCGCCGCGCCGAGTGCGGTGCTGCTCGTCAACAACGGCCTGCATGTCGAGGTGAAGATCGATCGTGGCAGCACGATCGGCAAGGACGATCCGGCCGGCGTCGCCGACATGATCATGGAAGCGGCCGTCTCGACCATCCTGGACATGGAGGACTCGGTCGCCGCGGTCGACGCCGAAGACAAGGTGCTGGTCTACCGCAACACGCTCGGCCTGATGAACGGCACGCTGTCGGCCGACTTCGAGAAGGGTGGCAAGACGCTGACGCGTTCGCTCAACGCCGACCGCGTCTACAAGACGCGCGACGGCAAGGGCGAAGTGAAGCTGCACGGCCGCAGCCTGCTGCTCATGCGCAATTGCGGTCACCACATGTTCACCGACGCGGTGCTGGACGAGAAGGGCGAGGAAGTGCCGGAAGGCCTGCTCGATGCCGCCGTCTCCGGCCTGCTCGCGATCCACGACCTCAAGGGCAACTCCACGGTCAAAAACAGCCGCACGGGATCGGCCTATATCGTCAAGCCGAAGATGCACGGCCCCGACGAGGTCTCGTTCACCTGCGAGATCTTCGATCGCGTCGAGAAGATGCTGGGCCTGCCCGAGAACACCCTCAAGGTCGGCATCATGGACGAGGAGCGGCGCACCACCGTCAACCTCAAGGCCTGCATCCAGCGCGCCTCCAAGCGCATCATGTTCATCAACACCGGCTTCCTCGACCGCACCGGCGACGAGATCCACACCTCGATGGAAGCGGGCCCGATGATCCGCAAGAACGAGATGAAGGTGCAGGCCTGGATCAAGGCCTACGAGGACTGGAACGTCGACATGGGCCTGACCTGTGGCCTGCCCGGCCACGCCCAGATCGGCAAGGGCATGTGGGCCGCGCCCGACAAGATGGCGGACATGCTGGCCCAGAAGCTTGGCCATCCGCAGGCCGGTGCCACCACGGCCTGGGTGCCCTCGCCGACAGCAGCGACGCTGCACGCGCTGCACTATCACCAGGTCAACGTGATCGCGCGCCAGCAGGAGCTGACCAAGGGCGGTCCGCGCGCCAAGCTCTCCGACATCCTCACCATTCCGGTGTCGAAGTCGAACTGGGCGCCCGATGACGTCAAGCAGGAGATCGACAACAACTGCCAGGGCATCCTCGGCTATGTCGTGCGCTGGATCGACCAGGGCGTCGGCTGCTCCAAGGTGCCCGACATCCACGATGTCGGCCTGATGGAAGACCGCGCGACGTTACGCATCTCCAGCCAGCATCTCGCCAACTGGCTGCACCAGGGCGTGATCACCGAGGCGCAGGTGATGGAGTCGCTCAAGCGCATGGCCGTCGTCGTCGACAAGCAGAACGCCGCCGATCCGATCTACAAGCCGATGGCGCCGGCCTTCGACGGCGTCGCCTTCAAGGCCGCGTGCGACCTGATCTTCAGGGGACGCGAGCAGCCGAACGGTTACACCGAATACATCCTCACCGCGCGCCGCCGCGAGGCGAAGGCGCAGGGTTGAACCAGGTCACGCCAGTGTCAAAAGCCCCGGCGCGAGCCGGGGCTTTTTTGTTGGACGAAACGTCGCGACAGCTTGCCGGAACGGCTGCACGCGCCTTTGCGTTGTACGGCCAGCAACCCATGGGAGATGGTCATGGACTGGAATCGGATCGAAGGAAACTGGAAGCAGTTCAAGGGATCGGCCAAGGAGAAATGGGGCAGGCTTACTGACGACGATCTCCAACTGATCGAGGGCCGCCGCGAGCAGCTCGAAGGCCGGCTCCAGGAACGCTACGGCAAGGCCAAGGACCAGGTTCGCCAAGACGTCGACGACTGGCTGAAGTCTCTGCACTAGCACAGCATCAATGAAGCCCCGGCTCAGGCCGGGGCTTTTTGTTGAAAACGGTCGCACGCGTGGCCCGGACGGAGCGTAGCGGAATCCGAGCTACGCCCGCGATACCCTCGCTAGAACACCGCGAGATATTTCAGCAAGGACACAATGCCGATGATGATGACGATGACGCGCGCGATCTGCTTGGCGCGGCCGTCCATCGGAAGCATGTTGATGAGATAGAGTACGAGGATGACGACGAGAAAGGTGACGAGGACGCCGATCAGCATTGCAGGGACCCCCCTTCTGGCAAATTGCTAACGGTATCCTAACGCACGTCTCGCGCGCCGGTTCCATCGGTGCAACCCTTTGCAACTTCTAGTAAATGCGTATTTCTACCAGCAGGCCGGCTGCCTAAAACTCTACCCTTTTCCCTTCACTTGCAGAGACCGTCTGGCCTCGCGGCGCCAACGGCATGTGATCGACGATTCTGCTCCGCAACACCGCGGGTGAGATCGCGCCAGACCAACGACCGCCTGCAGGTCGCCGGCAGGGCCTCCCACGACGCCTCCACGACTGTCGACAGCGTCGAGGGTACCAAGAACGTCTCGGACAATATCAACGGCGTGAAGGCCGACGCGGCGGACAACGTCAAGCAGGCCTCCGAAACGCTGGAGACGCAGAGCCGCCAACTCGGCCAGCAGGTCAGCGACTTCCTCGGGAAGATCCGCGCGGCGTAGGACACGCCGGCGTAACACGATCGGTGTCGTCCCGGACAAGCGAGCAAAGCGAGCCGGAACCCATACTCCCGGCGGACAATTGTCGCGCGGTCTGGCAACTCCGGTCTTCGCCAAACCACGCCCAGTGTCTATGGATCCCGGATGCGCGCGCGTTGGGCGCGCTTGTCCGGGATGACATTGGAGGTCGAGGCACGCGCATCGCATCACACGTGATGCCGGCCTACTCCTTCGCCACCACCGGCACCTGACGAAACCTCGCCCGCACCGAATCCGGCAGCGGCGAGAAATTCATCGCGACGCCGCGACGGTCATTGGCGTTGCGGTTCGCAACGACCAAACCGCCCGTACCCGCAACGATGTCACCTTTGCGCAAGGTAGGATCGTCCTGGACCTTGACCTGGGCGAGCCCGACCGGATCCTTGCCGTTGCAGGTACAGCCCGCGACGATCTCGTTGCGGTAGCGGAACGCGTTCGGCAGGTCGGAGTAGGATTTCCCGCTCTCGGTCGCGGCGTCGTCGATATTATTGCCATAGACCAGCGAGGTCTCCGACGTCGGACAGAAGCTTTTGCAGGATTGCGCCTTGCTCAGGGCGTCTGCTCCCTGCGCCGGAAAATACCGGCCATCGCAGCCGCGCACGCAATAGGCCGTGCCGCCGCCATAGGCGGCACGCTGGCGCGGCGCGTCGTAGCGCGGCGGCATGTCGTCGTTCGGGAACGGAGTGCGGATCTCCGGTGGCGGCCGCATCCGGAAGCCGCCGAACAATGCCGAAAAGAAATCCTCCGCATGCGCCGACGGCGCCAATCCCAGACCGGCGGAGACAGCGACCAGACCTGCTGCAGCGCCAGCCAGTTTGCCCATCAGGCGTCTCTTCATATCACCTCACTCGAACTCTTCAGTTCACGGCCGACGTCGAGATGTTCAGCGCCTGCCGGCCCGACGGCAGCGTCGTCGCCGCGGGGCGCTTGTGCCAGGAATCACTCCCCTTGTCGCCGCCCTTCGCCATCAGCGGGGCGTTCTTCGGCAGCACGACCACCTTGGCGCCGACATTGACGCGGCTGAACAGGTCGGTGACGTCCTCGTTGGTCATGCGGATGCAGCCGGACGAGACGAACTTGCCGATGGTGCTGGGATCGTTGGTGCCGTGGATGCGATACTGACTCGATCCCAGATACATCGCGCGCGCACCGAGCGGATTGCCGGGACCGCCGGCGACGAAGCGCGGCAGGTAGGGCTGGCGCGCGATCATCTCGGCGGGCGGGTGCCAGTCCGGCCATTCCGCCTTGCGGCTGATGCTCTGGACGCCCGACCAGGTAAAGCCGTCGCGGCCGACGCCGACGCCGTAGCGAATAGCCCGGCCATTGCCGAGCACGTAGTAGAGGTATGTATTGCCGGTATCAATCACGATGGTGCCGGCCGGCTCGCTGCGGTCGAAACTGACGATCTGCCTGCGCAGGCGGTCGGGCAGCCGGGCATCCTCATCGCTCGCCTGTGCCTCGTCGCTCACATAGTCGTGCGAATAGGTCTGACCCTGCGGATAGCCTTGCGGCTGCATCGGGACATAGCCGAGCGTTTGCGCGCCGGCGGCTCCGAAGGGCACGACAAGCAGAGCGGTCGCGAAGGCAAAAGCGGTGGTGGCGCGCGGCGAGAAGCGGCGGGCTGGAGAGACCATTGTCATGTGCTGCCCCGTTGGATGTGCGCATCAGGGTGATGCGGCTTGCCAACAAACGCAGCCGGAGCGACTCAAGTTCCGCGCCGCAGTGCTGCGGCGACGTCACAGTCAAGCGAGCGCAACCTCACGAAAGCGCGACGGAACCTCGCCGCCGCTTCCGACGTTGTGAGATCATCAATGGGCGCGCGGAAGCTTTCCGTGCGGGAGAGATATTGTGCGCGTCCTTCCCAGTGAACGTCTGATTCCCGGCAGCGGTGAAGGTGACCCGCTCCCCGGCAGCCATGCCGACCTGCCGCCGATCATCCGGCGCACCGAGTTCGTCGCCTTTGCGCTGGCCGGCCTGCTACTGATCGCAGTGGTCGCGGTGCTCTACGTTGCCAGGGCGTTCTTCCTCCCCGTGGTGATGGCCTTTGTCGTCGGCACGATGCTGTCTCCGGCAGCGACCTTCCTGGAGAACCGCAAGGTGCCGCGCGGACTGGGCGCCGTCCTGATCGTGATTGCCGTGAGCGCGCTGGTCGCCTTCGTCGTCGCGCTGATCGCCTCGCCCGTGATGGAGTGGAGCTCGCGCCTGCCGGAGCTCGGCGCGCAGTTGAGGGACAAGCTGCAAGTGTTCGACCGGCCGCTGGCGCTGTGGCGCGAGCTGCAAGCCATGGTCGGCGGCTCGGAGGGACTGCCGAGCTTCCAGCTGCCGAAATTCGATTGGGTGCAGCCGACGCTGGAATTCCTCTCGCCCACCTTTACCGAATTCCTGCTGTTCTTCGTCACGTTGATCCTGTTCATCGCGAGCTGGCGCGACCTGCGGCGCGCACTGATCATGACGTTCAGCGACCGCGACGCGCGGCTGCGCACGCTGCGCATCCTCAACGAGATCGAGGTCCATCTCGGCAACTACCTGCTGACCGTCACGGTCATCAATATCGGTGTCGGGATTGCCACCGGCCTCGTCTGCGCCGTGACCAGCATGCCGAACCCGGCCGGCCTCGGCGCACTTGCAGCAACCCTCAACTTCATCCCGATCATCGGACCGATCGCGATGTTCGCCATATTGGTCGTGGTGGGGCTCGTCGCCTTCCCGACCATCGGCGGCGGCCTGGCTGCGGCCATCGCCTTCGGCGGCATCACGTTCCTGGAGGGACATTTCGTCACGCCGACCATCATCGGTCGTCGCCTGGCGCTGAATGCGCTGGCGGTGCTGCTGGCGCTGGCGTTCTGGACCTGGCTGTGGGGGCCGATGGGCGCCTTCCTGTCGTCGCCGCTGCTGATCGTCGGGCTGATCCTGAAGGAACACCTGCTGCCGGAGGATGCGCCGCAACTGCCGCAGGAGTAACCGGTTTCCGCGATCGGAACTTACCCGCCGACGAAACGTTTTCCGGCTATCTCAGCCGCAAACAGTTCGGAGCTTCCTGATGTCAACGACCACTGCCGAAGCCGGGATGAGCGACTGGACCGACAAAGCCTCCAGAGAACGCCTCGAGAAGGATGTAGCAGCCGTGAAAAGCGATATCGCCGCCCTCACCGACCAGATCACCGACGCGCTCAATACCTTTGCCAACTCCACCAGCAAGCAGGCCAGGCGAGGCTATCGCCAGGCGCGCGAGAACATGGATTCCGCGATCGACGACATGTCCGAGCGCGGCAGCGCCATGATGGACGCGGCGCAGGACGCCTATGGATCCATCGAGGAGACGCTGGAAGAGGCGATCACGCAGCGGCCGCTGGCGACCGTCGGGCTCGCGCTCGGCATCGGCTTCCTGATCGGCGTCGCCTGGCGCCGGTAAGGTCAGGACGCCCAGCGAACGTTGAGGCGGCGCCACGGCGCCGCCAAGGTCGGCGTGTGACGACCAGGCTTGTGGGGGATCCGAGGAGCAAGGCCATGTTTCAGCGCATCATCGACGGCATCAGTGCCTCAACCGGCACGACGGTCCGGCTAACGTCGCTTGCCGCGGGCGCTGCGTTCGCGCTGTTCATCACGACATGCTTCCTCTGCGCTGCCGCCTTCATTTCGGTCCTCGAAAAATATGGCCCGGTGCAGGCTTGCCTCGCCGGCGCGGGCGTCTTCTTTCTGCTGACGCTGACCGCGGCGGTGAGCTACTGGGCCTACAAGCGGCAATTGCGCAAGGAGGCCCACATCGCCGCCGAGCGCGCCGCCAAGTCCGCAGCGCACAGCATGCTCGCCGACCCCATGCTGCTTGCCACCGGGCTGCAGATTGTCCGTGCCATAGGGGTCAAGCGGCTGTTGCCGATCCTGGCCATCGGCGGCGTCGCGCTGGGGATCATGGCGAGCCGCGCCGGCGTCCCCGACGATGCATCGGCCGAACCCGCCGAGTAAAGGCGCGGTACGTTAGATAATTTCGTCGCAAGTCGCTCAAACGCATCTATTGGAAATCAATAGATCGTCGCTTTGTGTTTTTCCGCGCTATTCAGGACAAACCGATCCTGCTCACGCAAACGCTACTCGGATAGGCAGGCGGTTGCCGGTAAAAGCATCACCCTGATTCCCAAAGCTATTTTGCTCAATGAAACCGTCCGTCAAGGCGAACCTCGCCGCATTTCAGCACGACGCCAGGCTCTATCTGACGCTGGGCATCGCCAATTGGTCCGTGTTCGTCGACCATATTCCGAACAACGTGGTCAACCTGCTGACGCTGCGGAATTTCGGCTTCAGCGGCGCGGCCGATCTGTTCGTGTTCGTGGTGGGCTACGGCGTCGCCATCATCCATGGCCGGATGGCGCTGGAGCGGGGCTACGTGGTCGCGGCGACGCGAATCTTTCGCCGCGTCTGGCGGCTCTATGCCGCCTATGTCGTGCTGTTCGTGATCTATATCGATGCGATCGCCTACGTCGCCTCGCAATCGATGGCGCCGGAGATCATCTACGAATACAACATTTCCGGGATTCTCGAGCACCCGCTGCGCATCCTGATCCGCGGCCTCGTTCTCCAGGAAGAGCCGTTGAACCTCGACCTGCTGCAGCTGATGATCCCGCTGATGGCGTTCTTTCCGTTCGTACTGTGGGGGCTGCTGCGCCGGCCGAACCTGACGCTCGCCGCATCGGTCGCGCTGTACGTCGCCGCGCGCTGGTTCGACTGGAATTTCCGGGTCTACCCGGACCAGGAATGGACCTTCAATCCGCTGTGCTGGCAGATGCTGATGGTGCTGGGCGGCTGGTTCGCCGTCACCGGCGCGCCGGGCCGTGCGCTGCGCGGCATGTCCTGGCTGCGGATCCTCGCGGGCGCCTACCTGATCTTCGCGATGGCCGTCACCCTGATGCGCCATTCGCCGGCGCTGTCCGCCCACCTGCCCGATCTGCTCCTCAACAGCTTCGCTCCGACCGACAAGGAAAACCTCGCGCCCTATCGCGTGCTCCACTTCCTGGCCCTCGCGCTGATTGCGACCCATCTCATCCCGGCTGATCATCCCGGCTTGACATGGAGGCCGCTGCAGGCCGTGATCGCATGCGGCGAGGAATGGCTCGCGGTGTTCTGCGTCGCCGTGTTCCTGTCCTTCGCCGGCCACCTCATCCTGATCACCGGGCCGAACCTGGTGCTGATGCAGGTCGCGGTGAGCATCACCGGCTTCGGCGCGATGACCGGGCTCGCCTATTACATCGCCTGGTCGAAACGGCAGGATCTGCCGGCAGCCCTGCGGCGGCAGGCTCAGAGCTGAATCGCTCCGGCCACAAAATCGTGCGATTCTGCTATGCCGAAAGCGGCCGCTGCGCTATGCCGGGGCTCTGCGTGAGGAGACCGGGCGTGGCGATGGCGAAAGGCGGGGGTGAAGAGGCGGAGAGCGCGCCCCGGCGCGGCCGGCCAAGGTCGATCGAGACCACCAACGCCATCCTCGAAAGCGCCTATGCGCTGATGGCGGCCACCGACCTCGCCGCCACCACGATCGATGCGATCGCACGCCACTCCAGCGTGTCCAAGATGACGATCTACAAATGGTGGCCGTCGCGGGAAGCGCTGCTGATCGACGCCTTCCTCCACCATGCCGCGCAGATGCTGCCGCTGCCGCCCGCAAGCGCCGGAACGCCCGCGGTGCGCGCGCGGCGCCATGCCACCGCCTATGCCGAGGCGCTCCAGGGCGAGTTCGGCAAGGTCCAGCTCGCCGTCATCTCCGAATGCATCTCCAAGACCGGCTCGGCGGAGCTGTTCTACGCGCGGTACTTGCAATTCCGCCGCGACGCGCTGGTGGACATGATCGCCGCGGGCCAGAAGGACGGCAGCATTCTGGCCGAGGGGCTCCCCGAGGATCTCTACGACGCGATCTATGGCAGCCTGTTCTACCGCTACATCTTCGGCATCGCGCCGATCACGCCGAGCTACGCGCGCAATCTGGTCGATCTGGTATTGCGGCCGAAAGACTGATCAGCGCACGGGGCGCACCGGCGCCGAGAGCTTGTCCGTGCGATCGCGCTCGGTCATGTCGACCACCGTCTCCATCGGCGCAGTCAGTTCATAGACGTAAGAGACGTCGGTGAAGAAGCGCTTGGCGGTACCGCCCAGCGCCTCTGGCGCGACGCGGTCGAGCAGGATCAGGCCGAAATCGGAGTCGGGCCGGCGCGTCGCCTCGCTGGTGTTGAACTCCTCCCAGCGGAAATGAAAAACCTCCTCGGGCGCCTCGCCGGTCACCGTCCAGTTGGCGGTGATGTGCGGATGCTTGCCGACCAGGGACAGGCCCTCGTCCGAATGCGAGGCGAGCTCGAAGAACAGCAGCGACAGGCTCTGCGCGGCGCGCGCGCTGACCGCGATGTCGGGACCGGTGACGGCGATGCGATCGGCATGCGGGATCGCGCGCGCCTCGAACAGGCCCTTCAGCTTGACGCCCTGCCACTGGCTCTCACTGAGCAGCGAGACCACGTTGGACATGGCGTGGATACGGCCGATCAGGAGATCGCGCGCGACGTCGATGTCCGAACCGTGGCGCAGCGTACGCGTCACGATCGACTGGATCACGGCCAGGATGTTCTTCACCCGATGATTCAGCTCGTCGATGACGGCGGTCAGGCGGCGCTCGAAGCCGATCCGCACCTGGATCTCCCGGCTGAGCCGCAGATTGTTGTAGGCGACATATCCGAACAGGCCGCACACCATCGCGGTGATGGCAAAACCGATCGCCGCCACGATGATGGCGGTCTGCTCGGCGCGGCGCGCCGAATTGGTCTTCGCGTAATAGCTGAGCTGCCAGTCGCGACCGCCGAAGCTGACCGTACGTGTCGCCGACGGCGCCGGCGCCTCTGCCGCCGTTGCACGCGTGGAAACCACACCCTGCTCATTGGCGACGAGCTCGCCGCCGTCCTTGCGTGGATCCCTGAGTGCGACCGAGAACAACGACATGTCGTCATTGGTCAACATCAGCGTGGCAAGCTCGTACGAGAACGTGACGAAACCGGCCGGCTCCGTGGCCCCCTCGGGAATCACGGGAGCAGCCACGATGATGCCGATCGGGCCGTTCGCGCGCAGCAGCGGCACCGGATCGGAAGCAACCGATCGTTTCTCGATCCTGGCCCGGGCGAGCATTGCGCTGCGCACCGGATCCTGGTCATAGCTGCGGCCGGGCAACGCCTTGGTCTCGTCACTGCGCGGCTCGAGGTCCATCAGCACGTCGATCGGATGGGTCAGGGTGGCGGCGGCGATGGGCTTGTCACTGTAGTCACGGATCTCCGGCTTCGGGAAGCCGGCCGCCGCGATCGCCGCCTGCGCCGCTGCGAGCTCGTTCGGCTGAAGCCGGGCAACCCAGCCGGCCACCACGAAGTCCGTCTTGAACGCGTAGATCGCCGAGCGCAGCGGCTCCAGCATGTTGGGCTTCAGCACCGATGGCGCGCGGAACAGGCCTGAGGCGACGCGCGCGAGCAGCTCGCGCTCGGTGAGCCGGTCCTGAACCAGGCTGGCATGGACGTCGATCGCACGGGCGAGCGCGATGCGGTCCAGCGCCAGCTCCTGGTCGTGGACGCGATAGGCCGCAAGCCCGGAAAGCAAGGCTCCGAGCAGAGCGATGAAGCCGATGATGAAACCCAGCCGGACCACGCGACTACTCAGACGGAAGCGGGAGGTCGGCAATAAACACGGAGCATATGAACGCCGCTCGAACGGCCATGTGCCGAAACAGGGTGAACCCCAATGGCGCAGATAATGGAGGAGGAGGCATCAGTACGCAACTTGGGTCGCCTGGAAAGCTTAATTCGCCCGGCCGAGGGTCCGGCCGGGGTGGAGTTGCCCCGGGCACCGGAGGTATTCAATCGCCGTGTCCGAAATTTGTTCCGCAAGCCGCGGCCCCGCCCCAGGCGTTAACGGCGAAAACCGCCTGCGCCAAGTCGTCGCGTCGGTCAGCCTGCCCGTTTCAGCCCGCCTTTGGCCTCGATGAAGCCGACGATGCGGTCGAGCCCCTCGCTCTTCTTCAGGTTGGTCATGACAAAGGGGCGCTCACCGCGCATGCGCCTCGCGTCCGTCTCCATCTTCTCCAGCGAGGCGCCGACATGGGGTGCAAGATCGATCTTGTTGATCACCAGCAGGTCGGACCGGGTGATGCCGGGACCGCCCTTGGACGGGATCTTGTCGCCGGCGGCGACGTCGATGACGTAGATGGTGAGGTCGGCAAGCTCCGGGGAAAAAGTGGCAGCGAGATTGTCGCCGCCGGACTCGATCAGCACGAGGTCGAGGCCCGGGAATTTCGCGCGCATGTCCGCGACCGCGGCGAGGTTCATCGAGGCGTCCTCGCGGATCGCCGTGTGCGGGCAGCCGCCAGTCTCGACGCCGGCGATGCGATCCGGCGTCAGCGAACCCGAACGCACCAGGAATTCCGCATCCCATTTGGTGTAGATGTCGTTGGTGATCGCGGCGATGTCATAGTGCTCGCGCATGGTCTTGCAGAGCAGGTCCATCAGCGCGGTCTTGCCTGACCCGACCGGGCCGCCAACGCCGACACGCAAGGGGCCGTGAGAAGTCGCCATTCTCTCTCCTTTTAATGTCGTCGCGGCCTAGTGCGCGGTGCGCACGGGGGCCGGGACCCAGAGCCACCGAATTCGATTGTCGCGGCAAGGTGTGGCCCCTGCCGTCCATAATCACAGGTATTCCTGGTTATGGGTCGTCGCCGGGACGACACTGAGAGCCTCGCATTCATGACCTGAACAGCCGCGTATATTGCGTCTCATGCCGCAGGCTGGCGAGATCGGCGCGGAACGTGGCGCTGCCGAGATCGTCCAATGTCGCGTTCAGCGCACGATTGGCGGTGGCGGCCACCGCCGCTTCCAGCCGCACCAGCACGCGCTGGCTGTCGGTCTGGCCGAGCGGAATGAGGCGGCTCGCCGCCGAGATCCAGTTCGAGACCAGCGCATGCAGGAAGGCGTGCAGCGTCGGCGCCAGCGGCACGCCGTGCTTGGCTGCGACCAGGCCGACGGCGACGGGATAGACCAGTGGCGTGCCGCATGCCGCGACCATCGCATCCAGGCCTTCCGCATCCCACGCGGCGCGGGAGATGTCGATGAAGGCGCGTCCCTGCGAGGCCGTCTCCAGCTGACGCTCGCGCGACGGCACGAAGGCGCTCGCGAGTTCCGCGATGTCGCGCAAGGAGGCCTGCTCGCCCGACTCGGTGGCGCGATAGGCATGGACCAGGAAGATCGCATCGCAGAAGCCCGAGCCGTCGCCGAGCATCGCATCGAGCCAGTCGGCGAGCGTCGCGATGTCCAGGATGTCGCCCGCCTCGACCGCCCATTCGATGCCGCTGGAATAGGAGAAACCACCGACGGGGAACGCCGGAGACAGCCAGGTCATCAGCCGGTACAGCGCCGCCGCCTCGCGCTCGGCGAGGCCTCCGGCACCGACAGGCTCATTTGTGGTCATGAGCATGCTTGTGGCCGTGGTGATGGTCCGGATGGTCGCAATGCTCGTCGTGGTGATGGTGGTGCTCGTGGCCATGGTCATGCGCGGCGTGATCATGATGATGGTCATGGCCGTGATGATCATGGTGATCGTGACTATGATGATGGCCATGATCGTGATGTGCATGACCATGATGCGCATGGTCGTCGTGTCCATGCGCGTGCCCGGCATCGGCGTAGGCGCCGCCTTCGGGATCGAACGGCGCCTCGATCTCGATCACACGCGCACCGAGGCCTTTCACCATGGCCTCGATGACGTGGTCGCGGCGGATGCGCAGGCTCTTGGCCATGATCTGCGTCGGCAGATGACGGTTGCCGAGATGCCAGCCGACGCGGATGAGGTGATGCGGATCGCGGCCGCGGATCTCGAGCAGCGGCTCCGGCGCCGCGACCACTTCGACCAGCCTTCCGTCCTCGAGCACCAGCGCATCGCCGCCGCGGAGCGCGACGGCGTTCTCCAGGTCGAGCAGGAATTCGAGGCCACGCGTCCCCGTCATTGCCATGCGGCGGCGGTGCCGATCGTCGAAATCGAGCACGACCGTGTCCACCGGCGCTTCCGTGAAGCGGTGTTGTCCCCTGACCTGCGTCGCCCGGATCATGCGTTTGACCTCTTTACCGTGTCTCGACCTTCTCGGGCGTAATGATCTCGATCTTCGGCGGCGCCGCGAAACACTTCACAGCGATGCGGCCGAACGTCTTCATGTGCTCCATGGCGCGATGGGGCACCAGCGCCTCGGCATTCTCCCACTGCTCGACGAACACCATCTTGCTGGGATCGGTGACGCTCTCATGCAGATCATAGGCGATGTTGCCGGGCTCCTTCCGCGTCTCCTTGATGCAGGCGGTGGCACCTGCAATGAATTCGGCGCGCGTCTCGGGCTTGATGGTCAGGGTTGCAACGACGTAAATCACGAGAAATCCTCCCGGCTTTTCTTCTCAGGGTTCGATACCGGGCGGGACATTAGACCAGGCGGGACCGAACGCAACACCGGAAAAGCCGTCGCCGGACGCGCACTCAAGCCATATTCCCGGGACATGCGTCGAGGCGCTATTTCAGTACATGAAATATCGCTGCGCCATCGGCAACACCTCCGCCGGCGCGCAGGTCAACAGCTCGCCCTCGGCGCGGACCTCATAGGTTTCCGGATCGACCTCGATATTGGGCGTGGCGTCATTGTGGATCATGCTCTTCTTGGAGATTTTTCCGCGGGTGTTCTGGACCGCATAGAGTTTCTTCTCGATGCCGAGCTTTCGCGCGAGGCCACCAGTCACCGCCGCCTTCGAGGTGAAGACGACCGAGGACGCGGTCCTCGCCTTGCCGAAGGCGCCGAACATCGGCTGGTAGTGCACCGGCTGCGGCGTCGGGATCGAGGCGTTGGGATCGCCCATGGGCGCCGCGACAATGGTGCCGCCCTTGACGATGCAGTCCGGCTTGACGCCGAAGAAGGCCGGCGACCACAGCACGAGATCGGCGAGCTTGCCCTTCTCTACCGAGCCGATCAGCTTCGACACGCCATGCGCGATCGCGGGGTTGATCGTGTATTTGGCGATGTAGCGCTTGACGCGGAAATTGTCGTTGTCCTTGCCCTTGTCCTGCGGCAGCGAGCCCCGCTGCTTCTTCATCTTGTCCGCGGTCTGCCAGGTCCGGATGATGACCTCGCCGAGGCGCCCCATGGCCTGCGAGTCCGACGACATCATCGAAAGCGCGCCGAGATCGTGCAGGATGTCTTCTGCGGCGATCGTCTCCTTGCGGATGCGGCTTTCGGCGAAGGCCAGGTCTTCCGCGATCGAGGGATCGAGGTGGTGGCACACCATCAGCATGTCCAGATGCTCGTCGATGGTGTTGCGCGTGAAGGGGCGCGTCGGATTGGTCGAGGACGGCAGCACGTTCTTCAGCCCGGCAACCTTGATGATGTCAGGCGCGTGGCCGCCGCCGGCGCCTTCGGTGTGGAAGGCGTGGATGGTGCGACCCTTGAAGGCCTTGATCGTGTCCTCGACAAATCCGGATTCGTTCAGCGTGTCGGAATGCAGCATGACCTGAATGTCGTAGTCATCAGCCACCGACAGGCAGTTGTCGATCGCGGCCGGCGTCGTGCCCCAGTCCTCGTGCAGCTTCAGCGCACAGGCGCCGGCCTTGATCATCTCGACCAGCGCGGCGGGCCGCGAGGCGTTGCCCTTGCCGGAAATGCCGAGATTGACCGGGAAGGCGTCGAACGACTGAATCATCCGCCCAATGTGCCACGGCCCCGGCGTGCAGGTGGTGGCGAAGGTGCCGTGCGACGGGCCGGTGCCGCCACCCAGCATCGAGGTGACGCCACTCATCAGCGCGTGCTCGATCTGCTGCGGACAGATGAAATGGATGTGGCTGTCGAAGCCGCCGGCCGTGAGGATCTTGCCCTCACCCGCGATCACATCGGTGCCGGGCCCGATGATGATGGTGACGCCCGGCTGGATGTCCGGATTGCCGGCCTTGCCGATTGCCGAAATCATGCCGTCCTTGATCGCGACGTCGGCCTTCACGATGCCCCAGTGATCGACGATCAGCGCATTGGTGATGACGGTGTCGGCCGCGCCCTGCTTGTTGGTGACCTGCGACTGCCCCATGCCGTCGCGGATCACCTTGCCGCCACCGAACTTCACCTCCTCGCCATAGGTGGTGAAATCCTTCTCGACCTCTATGATGAGGTCGGTGTCGGCGAGCCGCACCTTGTCGCCGGTGGTCGGGCCGAACATGTCGGCATAGACGGAACGCTTTATTTTGACGGACATCACAAGCCCCGTTTGCGATTGAACTGTTGGCTGCTCACAGCAAGGCCCTCGCTGCTTTCACGGCATCGTCGAATTTCGTATCGAGCCACGCATTGCCGCCGCGGCAACCCGCCACGACCCGCGTGGCCCAGTCGCTGTAGTCGGCGAGATCGTCGCGCTCTTCAGCGGTCGGATCGGTTTGAATGCGCGCGCCGATGTTGCTGATCTTGTCGGCTATCTTGATCAGCTTGGCGCCGGGGGATTTGTGCGGCGCGTCCTCGATCTGCTTCCGCCGCCGCTCCGCCTTCGGCAGGCTCATGTCGTCGGTGCATTCGACGACGAGGGACGCGACACGCTCGGAGAATGTCTGCGCGAGCTCCTCGCGCGTGGTGTCGGTATCCTCGATCGAATCGTGCAGCCAGCCGGCCGCGACCAGCTCGGCATCGGCACCATCGGTCGCGGTTGCAAGCAAGTTCGCGACCTCGGCGAGGTGATTGATATAGGGCTCGTTGCCCCGCCCCTTGCGCGCCATGCCGTTGTGGCGGCGCGCGGCGAGGTCGGCGGCTTCGGAGACGAGGCGGATTGGGGACAGCATGGCAAATACCTCCGTTTCCGCCTCAACGGTGCCGCGCCGTGCTCGTTCCTGTGGAGGTCACAGCTTCCCCATGACGCCGCCGCGGAAGCCGTAGATCGTCTTCTTGCCGGCGAGCGCGACGAGCTGGACCTCGCGGGTCTGGCCGGGCTCGAAACGGACGGCGGTGCCGGCGGCGATGTCGAGGCGCATGCCGCGCGATTTCTTGCGATCGAACTTCAGCGCGGGGTTGGTCTCGAAGAAATGGTAGTGCGAGCCGACCTGGATCGGCCGGTCGCCGCTGTTGGCGACCGTCAGCGTCACGGTCTTGCGGCCGGGATTGAGCTCGATCTCGCCGTCCTGGATGAAGAGTTCGCCGGGGATCATGCTCTTGCTCCTACCTGATCGGGTCGTGCACGGTGACGAGCTTGGTGCCGTCGGGAAAGGTGGCCTCGACCTGGATGTCGTGGATCATCTCGGGAATGCCCGGCATCACCTGGTCGCGGGTCAAGACCTGCGCGCCGGATTGCATCAGCTCGGCGACGGTGCGGCCGTCGCGCGCGCCTTCGAGGATGAAATCGGAGATGATCGCGATCGCCTCGGGATGGTTGAGCTTGACACCGCGGTCCAGCCGGCGGCGCGCCACGATCGCCGCCATCGAGACCAGAAGCTTGTCCTTTTCGCGGGGAGACAGGTTCATGCGAAATCTCTTCCGTTCAACACGTCAATTCAGCCAGTCATCAGTTCAGCCAGAGCCGCGGCAGGGCCGCGCCGGTGCGCGCCAGCACGGTCATCATGTCGGCGCGCAAACGCGCCGCATCTTGGGCACAGAACCGCGCGATTGCAAAGCCATTCCATGCCGAGATTCCGACCTCGCCGGAGAAGGACTCCGACGCCTCCCGGATGCGCTCGACCAGGGCCTCGTCAGCGGGCACGATCAGGGCCGTGCCGATCGCCGCACCGCCCTTTGCCACGGCCGATCGCGCGAGCTTGGCGCCGATATCACCGTCGAGCCGGACGGTTTCTGCGAACACCAGCCTGCCGCCGCGGCGCATTCGCCAGCGGTCGACGAACTCGCCCTGCTCCATCCGCTCGCCCATGGCGGTGCGGCCGAAGACTACGATCTCGCAGAGTAGGAGCGAGGCCGCCTCGTCGACCTCGATGTCGAAGCGGCGTTGCACGCGCGCGCGGTCGAACAGGATGGTCTCCTGCGGCAGCCAGCCAAGATGCGCGCCTGCGGCGGCCTTCAGGGAGATATTGAGCTGCGCCGCCGGCCCCGGCGCGCGATAAACCTTTTCTGCGGCCGCCGTGGTCAGCGTCAGCCGCGCGCGATCGCCTGCCGATATCTCGACATCGAAGCGATCGCCGCCGGCGACCCCGCCAGCGGTGTTGACGAACACGCCGGACAGGCCCTGATCTTCCGGCGAGGGAAACCGTACGCGGAGCGAACCGGACTCATGCAGGGCACCGCGCCGCGTCACGCCATCTCGCGCATGCACGTCGAAGCGCACCGCGCCACGGGCACGGTTGGCTTCGAATATCGTGGACGTGGCTGACAGTTCGCTGCGCATCCGTCTCCCCAGCCGGTCGCGGCAGGATTTTGCGGCTTACAGCGCCATCTGGCGGCTGATTTCGCTCGCGTCGAGACTGGAGCGGTCGCAGGTGAATTTCACCGCGCCGCGATCCATCACCGCGAAACTGTCGCCGAGTTCACAGGCAAAGTCGAGATATTGTTCGACCAGCACGATGGCGATGTTGCCGAGGTTGCGCAGGTACGAGATGGCGCGGCCGATGTCCTTGATGATCGAGGGCTGGATGCCTTCAGTCGGCTCGTCGAGCAAAAGCAGTTTTGGCCGCATCACCAGCGCGCGGCCGATCGCGAGCTGCTGCTGCTGGCCGCCCGAGAGGTCGCCGCCGCGCCGGCCGAGCATGGATTGCAGCACCGGAAACAGCGAGAACACGTCGTCCGGAATGTGCTTGTCCTCGCGCTTGAGCGGGCCGAAGCCGGTCTTGAGGTTCTCCTCGACCGTCAGCAGCGGAAAGATCTCGCGACCCTGCGGCACGAAGCCGATGCCCTTGCGCGCCCGCTCGTAGGGCTTGAGGCCGGTGATGTCGCTGCCGTCGAACACGATCGCGCCCGAGGAGATCGGATATTGCCCGACCATGGCGCGCAGCAGCGACGTCTTGCCGACGCCATTGCGCCCGAGCACGCAGGTCACCTTGCCGGGCTCGGCCGAGATCGAGACGCCGCGCAGCGCCTGCGCCGCGCCGTAGAACAGGTTGATGTCCTTGACCTCAAGCATCGCTCAGCGTCCCAGATAGACTTCGATGACCCGCTCGTTCGACGAAACCTGGTCGATGGTACCTTCCGCGAGCACCGTACCTTCGTGCAGGCAGGTGACCTTGACGCCGAGCTCGCGCACGAACGTCATGTCGTGCTCGACCACCATGACGGTGTGGGTCTTGTTGATCTCCTTGAGCAGTTCGGCGGTGAGATGCGTCTCGACGTCGGTCATCCCCGCGACGGGCTCGTCGACCAGCAGCAATTTCGGATCCTGCGCCAGCAGCATGCCGATCTCGAGCCACTGCTTCTGGCCGTGGCTGAGGCTGCCGGCGAGACGGTTGCGGGCCTCGGTGAGGCGGATCGTCTCCAGCACCTTGTCGATACGCTCGGACTCCGCCTTGCTGCCGCGCCAGAACAGCGTGCCGCGGACGGAGTGGTCGACATTGAGCGCGAGCAGGAGATTGTCCTGCACCGTCTGGCTCTCGAACACGGTCGGTTTCTGGAATTTGCGGCCGATGCCGAGCTCGGCGATACGGGTCTCGTCGAGCCGCGTCAGGTCGGTGACTCCGTCGAACAGCACGGTGCCCTCGTCCGGCTTGGTCTTGCCGGTGATGATGTCCATCATCGTGGTCTTGCCGGCGCCGTTCGGACCGATGATGGCGCGCATCTCGCCGGGGCCGAGCGTCAGCGACAGATTGTTGATGGCGTGGAAGCCGTCGAAGGAGACGTGCACGCCGTCCAGATAGAGCATCGCGGAGGTCGCGCGGGTGTCCATGACGTTCATGACCGCTTACTCCGCCATCTTGGGTTCGGTAACGCCGTCTTCGGCTGCGGCGCTCATCATGGTCGCGGCGGCGCGTTTCTCCTTCGACGAGGCCCACCAGGCATTGAAGGTGCCGACGATGCCCTTGGGCAGCAGCAGCGTCACCAGGATGAACAGCGCGCCCAGCATGAACAGCCAGTACGGCGCCAGCACGCCCGAGGTGAAGAACGTCTTGGCGTAGTTGACGACGACGGCGCCGAGCGCGGCGCCGACCAGCGTGCCACGGCCGCCGACCGCGACCCAGATCACCGCCTCGATCGAATTGCCCGGCGCGAATTCGGACGGATTGATGATGCCGACCTGCGGCACGTAGAGCGCGCCGGCGACGCCGGCCATGCAGGCCGACACCGTGAACACGAACAGCTTGTAGGATTCGACGCGGTAGCCGAGGAACCGCGTGCGCGATTCCGCGTCACGCACGGCGATCAGCACCTTGCCGAGCTTGGAGGAGACGATCGCGCGGCAGATCAGGAAACCGACGATCAGGGCCAGGCAGCTCAGCGCGAACAGCGCCGCGCGGGTGCCTTCGGCCTGCACGTTGAAGCCCAGAATGTCCTTGAAGTCGGTCAGGCCGTTGTTGCCGCCGAAGCCGAAATCATTGCGGAAGAAGGCGAGCAGCAGCGCATAGGTCATCGCCTGGGTGATGATCGACAGATAAACGCCGGTGACGCGGGAGCGGAACGCGAGCCAGCCAAAGCAGAAGGCGAGCAGGCCGGGCACGACCAGCACCATCAGCGCGGCGAACCAGAACATGTCGAAGCCGTACCAGTACCAGGGCAGCTTCTGCCAGTTCAGGAACACCATGAAGTCCGGAAGGATCGGATTGCCGTAGACGCCGCGGGTGCCGATCTGCCGCATCAGGTACATGCCCATTGCGTAGCCACCGAGCGCGAAAAAGGCGCCGTGGCCGAGCGAGAGGATGCCGCAATAGCCCCAGATCAGGTCGATCGCGAGCGCCAGAATCGCGTAGCAGACATATTTGCCCCAGAGCGCGACGAGATAGGTCGGCACCTGCAGGAACGAGCCGGCAGGCAGCAGCAGGTTGGACAGCGGGATCAGCACGCCGAGCGCGGCGACAACGAGCAGGAAGATCGTCGCGCCACGGTCCAGCGATCGCGTCAGCATGTGAGGGGTCATGCTTCCACCGCACGGCCCTTGAGCGCGAACAGGCCGCGCGGGCGCTTTTGAATGAACAGGATGATGAGAACGAGGATCGCGATCTTGCCGAGCACGGCGCCGGCGACCGGCTCCAGGAACTTGTTGGCGATACCGAGCGTGAAGGCGCCCACGAGGGTCCCCCAGAGATTACCCACGCCGCCGAACACCACGACCATGAAACTGTCGATGATGTAGCTCTGGCCGAGATTGGGGCTGACATTGTCGATCTGCGACAGCGCCACGCCGGCGATGCCGGCAATACCCGAGCCGAGCCCGAAGGTGAGCGCGTCGACGCGCGAGGTGGCGATGCCCATCGAGGCCGCCATGCGACGGTTCTGCGTCACCGCGCGCATTTCGAGACCGAGCGCGGTGTAGCGCAACATCGCGAGCAGGATCGCGAAGACGGCCAGCGTGAAGCAGAGGATCCAGAGCCGGTTATAGGTGATGGTGATCTGGCCGAGCTCGAAAGCGCCGCTCATCCAGGAAGGATTGCCGACCTCGCGGTTGGTCGGGCCGAACATGGTGCGCACCGCCTGCTGCAGCACCAGCGACAGGCCCCAGGTGGCGAGCAGCGTCTCCAGCGGACGGCCATAGAGGAAGCGGATGATGCTGCGCTCGATCAAGACGCCGATCGCGCCCGCGACCAGAAAGGCGAGCGGCACGGCGATCAGCAGCGAATAGTCGAACAAGGCGGGATAGCGGGTACGGATCACCTCCTGCACCACGAACGTGGTGTAGGCGCCGATCATCACCATCTCGCCATGGGCCATGTTGATGACGCCCATCACGCCGAAGGTGATGGCAAGCCCGATCGCGGCGAGCAGCAGCACCGAGCCGAGCGACAGGCCGTACCAGGCGTTCTGCACCGTGGACCAGACCGCGAGCGAAGACTGGATCGAGCTGATTGCACTGGCTGCAGCCTTGGTCACCGAGGGCGGCTGGTCGCCCATGCCGGTGAGCAGCGCCATCGCCTCCTGGTCGCCGCGCGCCTTGAGGGTGGCGACCGCCTCGAGCTTCTCGACCTCCGTGGCATCGGACTTGAACAGCAGGATCGCCGCGCGGGCCTCGCCGAGCGCAGCCTTGACGGACTTGTTGGTTTCCTTGGTGAGCGCGGCATCGACCGCCTCGAGCGCGGTTTCCTCGTGCGACTTGAAGACGGATTGCGCGGCCTGCAGGCGCGTTCCGACATCCGGCGACTGCAACGTCAGGCTGCCGAGTGCGGCATCGACGCTGCGGCGCAGGCGGTTGTTGAGACGGACCGCACTCGCACTGTCGGGAACGCTGGCGACGGCCTCGCCGGTCGCGGCGTCGATCGACTTACCGTCGGTGCCGGTGACGTAGACCTTCTTGTTGTCAGAATCGGCCATCAACCGGCCGTCCTGGAGCGCGCTGATAATGGGAAAAGCCAGCTTGTTGCCGCTGCTTGCGACCGCACCGATCGCCTCTTCCGTGTCGGAAAAATCGTCGTTGGCGAATTTGGCGACCGCATCCTCGAACGGACCCGCAAAGGCCGGCAGTGCGAACGCAATCAGAAGCAACGAGAGCAGCAGCGAACAGAGACGGGCGGGCAATTTGGCTGGCACTGTGAATGACCCCGGCAGAAATGGGTGGAGAAGGCGGCGGCATCGCCGCCTTCCCCCGATCGTGCAGTGGATGTCAGACCCGGATCAGGAGCCCGAGCCGAGGCACTTGTTCGTCTTGGTGTTGAAGTTGCCGCACTTCTTGCCGACCCAGTCGCCGATCAGGTCCTTGGAACCGTCGAGCTCCTTCGACCAGGCGTCGCCCGCCACGAGGCCCGGGGTCTTCCAGACCACGTCGAACTGGCCGTTGCCCTTGATCTCGCCGATGAACACCGGCTTGGTGATGTGGTGGTTCGGCAGCATCTTCGACACGCCGCCGGTCAGGTTCGGCGCCTCGATGCCGGGTAGCGCATCGATCACCTTGTCCGGATCGGTCGACTTCACCTTCTCGACCGCCTTCACCCACATGGCGAAGCCGATCACGTGCGCTTCCATCGGATCGTTGGTGACGCGCTTCGGATTCTTGGTGTAGGCCTGCCAATCCTTGATGAACTTCTCGTTCGACCCGTCCTTGGTCTTGATCGACTGGAAGTAGTTCCAGGCGGCGAGATGGCCGACCAGCGGCTTGGTGTCGATGCCGGCGAGTTCTTCCTCACCCACCGAGAACGCCACCACCGGGATGTCCTTCGCCTTGATGCCCTGGTTGCCGAGCTCCTTGTAGAACGGAACGTTGGCGTCGCCGTTGATGGTCGAGACCACCGCGGTCTTCTTGCCGGCCGAGCCGAACTTCTTGATGTCGGCCACGATCGTCTGCCAGTCGGAGTGACCGAACGGCGTGTAGTTGATCATGATGTCTTCCTGGGCGACACCCTTCGACTTCAGATAGGCTTCCAGGATCTTGTTGGTGGTGCGCGGATAGACGTAGTCGGTGCCCGCGAGCACCCAGCGCTTCACCTTCTCTTCCTTCATCAGATAGTCGACGGCGGGAATCGCCTGCTGGTTCGGCGCAGCACCCGTGTAGAACACGTTGCGCTCGCTCTCCTCGCCCTCGTACTGCACGGGGTAGAACAGGATGTTGTTGAGCTCCTTGAACACCGGGAGCACCGACTTGCGCGACACCGAGGTCCAGCAGCCGAACACGACCGAGACCTTGTCCTTGGTGATCAGCTCGCGCGCCTTCTCGGCGAACAACGGCCAGTTCGAGGCGGGATCGACCACGACGGCTTCGAGCTTCTTGCCGAGCACGCCGCCCTTCTTGTTCTGTTCGTCGATCAGGAAGAGGATGGTGTCCTTCAGCGTGGTCTCGCTGATGGCCATGGTGCCGGAGAGGGAGTGAAGCACGCCGACCTTGATGGTGTCGTCCGCGGCCTTGGCGCCGGTCAATGAGGCCAGACCGAGCATCAGTCCGGCGGTCGCGGCGAGCACGCCGCGGCGGCTAAATGACGCCGCTCTATCGCGAGTGGATTTGGTAAGCATTTGGTATCATCTCCCTGACGCAGACGTGAAAAGACGCTGCGAAACGGCCCCACGGCCGCCTGCGATTAATCGAATCGCAAGAACCATGCCATGGGCTGAACACGCCGCAATATATTGATTTCGCTTCGGAATTCGGCAAAAATCAAAGTTTCGCCGCAGTCACAATGCTCAAAACTTAAGCGGACGAAATGTATGCTCATGGGGCATACAGCCCATTTTTTGACCAGAATGGTAATTCTGTCTAAATTTCCGGCACAATTATTTCTGCATTGCGACCTCGGTTTGAGGCGGACTTGCCTTGAAAGCGCCCCGTCGATGTTCCATATGAACGGCCGAGACCTCTTGCGAATCAAGGGGTCGTAGCGAGCCGCGTGTTCTTAAGCCCCCTCCGGGCCTCTGGCTTGCCCCATATCATCCAAGCCATCCGACACCCCAAACACGCAGGTGTCTTCTCGACACCCTTTTGCGCGCGCCGCGCTGAATGCGCCGGGCGCCCGCTTTTCACATGGAAAGAACCCATCTTTTGACTTCGTTTCAGGACTTCGGCCTCGCCGAACCCATCGCGCGCGCTCTTCGTGAAGAGAATTACGTCACCCCAACCCCGATCCAGGCCCAGACCATCCCGCTGGCGCTGACCGGCCGCGACGTTGTCGGCATCGCCCAGACCGGCACCGGTAAGACCGCCTCCTTCGCGCTGCCGATCCTGCACCGCCTGCTCGAGAACCGCATCAAGCCGCAGCCCAAGACCGCCCGCGTCCTGGTGCTGTCGCCGACCCGCGAGCTTTCGGGGCAGATCCTCGACAGCTTCAGCGCCTATGGCCGCCACATCCGGCTGTCCTCGACCCTCGCCATCGGCGGCGTTCCGATGGGCCGCCAGGTCCGGGCCCTGATGCAGGGCGTCGACGTGCTGGTCGCCACGCCCGGCCGCCTGCTCGACCTCGTGCAGAGCAACGGATTGAAGCTCTCGAGCGTTGAATTCCTGGTGCTCGACGAGGCCGACCGCATGCTCGACATGGGTTTCATCAACGACATCCGCAAAATCGTCGCCAAGCTGCCGATCAAGCGGCAGACGCTGTTCTTCTCGGCCACCATGCCGAAGGACATCGCCGAGCTCGCGGACTCCATGCTGCGCGATCCCGCCCGCGTCGCGGTGACCCCGGTCTCCTCGACCGCCGAGCGGATCAATCAACGCATCCTGCAGGTCGACTTCTCGGCCAAGCCCGGCTTCCTGACCAAGCTGCTGCAGGACGAGCCGATCAACCGTGCGCTGGTCTTCACCCGCACCAAACACGGTGCCGACAAGGTCGTGAAGACGCTCGAAAAGGCCGGCATCCCCGCCAGCGCCATCCATGGCAACAAGTCGCAGAACCATCGCGAGCGCACCCTGGCGCAGTTCCGCTCCGGTGAAATCCGCACCCTGATTGCCACCGACATCGCTGCCCGCGGCATCGACGTCGACGGCATCACCCACGTCATCAATTTCGACCTGCCCAACGTGCCCGAGACCTATGTCCACCGCATCGGCCGTACCGCACGCGCCGGGGCCGACGGCACCGCGATCTCGCTGGTCGCCGGCGGGGAGGAGCTCAGCTACCTCCGCGACATCGAGCGGCTGATCAAGGTGGCGCTGCCGCGCGAAGACCTCCGCACCGATGCCGGCCGCCGCGATGCGGGTCCTCCCGCGCCGCAGCAAAGACATGGCCGCGGAGGCCGCCCCGGCCAGCGTCCGCAAGGCGCACGGCACGGGGACGGACGTCGGGCCGACGAAAGGCACGGCGACGGACGTCACCATAGCGCCGGCAAGCAGGGCGACGGACGCCCCGGTGAAGGCCGCCACGGCGGCGATGCGCGGCATGTCGACGGACGATTCAACGACGGCCAGAACGCCTCGAAGGGGTCCCGTCGCCGCCGCTCCGGCGCTAATAAGCTGGGACATTCGCAAACCGATCGGTCGGAACAGCGTCCCGCGCATAGCGCCGGCAGGCCTGATGGGATACAAGGCGTGGCCTTTCTGCGCCGTGAGAGTCGGCCGAACGGCCAATCGACCCGCAAACCCTATTCGCACTAGCCGTCCACGACCTGGAGATATCAATGGCTAAGGAAGAGCTGATCCAGTTCGAAGGACTGGTCACCGAAATCCTCCCCGATGCCCGCTACCGCGTGCAGCTCGACGCCGGACACGAGATCGTCGCCTACACCGCCGGCAAGATGAAGAAGAACCGTATCAAGACGCTCGCGGGCGACCGCGTGACGGTGGAGATGTCGCCCTACGACCTCGAGAAGGGCCGGCTGATTTTCCGCCACAAGGATGAGCGTCCCGCAACGCCGGGCGGACCGCCACGCGGTGGGCCGCAGCGCGGTGGCCAGTTCCGCCGCCGCTAAGCGCCGAAACGCCGATCCGCGCGCAAGCGTGGAAGTAAAATCCGACCTAAATGCTGATCTGCCGCGCTCACCGCGGCGGATCAAAAAATCGTGCACCTCACGATTGTTTTGAAGCCTCATTTCCAATAAAATGAATTAATCGATTTTCGGCCGGACGACATTGGCATCCACCGGTACAGCCGGTTCAGACACGCTGACGACCCTTCCAGAAATTCGATCTAACCCGTCCGCGCGAGCGGGCTTTTACATTGTTTATCTGAGAGGGAACTACCCCGTGAGCATGGGAACCGTGAAGTGGTTTAACGCGACCAAGGGCTTCGGCTTCATCCAGCCCGACGATGGCGGCAAGGACGTATTCGTGCACATCAGCGCCGTCGAGCGCGCCGGCCTCGGCACGCTGCGCGAAGGCCAGAAGATCTCCTACGAGATCGTCGCCGATCGCCGGTCCGGCAAGTCGGCCGCCGACAACCTTCGCTCCGCCGGCTGAGCCCACGGACCTTCAGTCCGGATCGGCTCGAACGAGCAAGCGAAATCAACGATGGAAAAGGCCGTGCGCGACGCACGGCCTTTTCTCATGTTGGACGAGCGACGCCTCAGTAGGTCGTGCAGGCACACTGATCCTGCCCAAGCACCTCGCCGATCTGACTGGCTAGTTGGTCTTGCTAGTTGGTCTTGCTAGTTGGTCTTGGCACCCGCGCTGGCGTTGCCGCTGGCATTGCTGCTCAGCGAACCGGCCTGGCCCATCGTGGTGCTGAAGTAGCTGTCGCTGTCGCCCAGCGTCACGCGGCGCTGGCAAAGCGGCAGGCAGCTGTAGGACTCGCGCTCAACCCCGCGATAGACGGTCACGACCCGGTCGCTCGGGCCTTCGACCTGGATCTGGCGATCGACCAGGATCTCGCCCGCCCGGTCGAGCGCGATGAAATTGGTGGCGCCGTAGCCCTTTCCGGTCACGACGATCATGCCGCCGGGCTGGAGCGTGACGTCGGCGATCAGGGGATTGCCGACCACGATGGTCGCCACCTTGCCGGGCAGCCGGACCAGCTTGGCCTGGTCGACATTGACGGCGATGGTGTCGGCGGTGGATTCGGCAAGGCCGGCAGAAGGCCATGCCAGCGCCGTGGACGCAACCAGAAGACAGACGCGCGCATGGCGGCGCAGCAGTTGTTTACGCATACTCTTACCCCCGGGACGTCACAAACCGGCAGAAGGAGATACAGCGGAGCCGGTGCCCGACCTCGCTAACCTGCCTTCAATTCGTGAATGTTCCGCAAACTCGCCGACTATTGTTTGAACGGACTGACGATTTGCCGCTCGGATGCACCCTAAAGCGCGACGAGATTGGGATAAATCATCATCACGCTTTGGATTGTTGTTTACGCATGATCTTTCCGGAAAACCGCTTCGCACTTTTCCGGATCATGCTTTAGCGGCGGAACGGATAGGCAAGCTGCCCTCCGATCTCCTTCGGCATGGTCGCTTCGTCCTTGCCGTAGTCCTGTGGCAGTTTCCCCTCCGGCATGCGGAAGGTGCCGAACAGCACGTCCCAGATCGGGAACGTCCCGGCGAAATTGGTGTCGCCACCCTCTTCGAGCGGGGTGTGGTGCCAGCGGTGGAATACCGGCGTCGCCAGCACGTATTTGAACGGCCCGAACGTCCAGTTCAGGTTGGCGTGCACGAATGCCGAATGGAACGTCGTGAACGGGGAAACCCAGATCATGACGTTCGGGGAGATGCCGGCCATCAGCAGCACGACATCGACCCCGATCGTGCCGAGCACGAGATTGACGGGATGGAAGCGGGCCGCCGAAATCCAGCTGATCTCCTCGGAGGAGTGATGGATCGCGTGGTACTTCCAGAACTCGCCGCCATGGAAGAGCCGGTGCAGCCAGTACAGCATGAAGTCCGACAGCACCAGGAACAGCGCGGCCTGAACCCAGAGCGGCAGTTGCGCCAGCGGGCCGTGGCCGTTGTCGTAGAAGGCGATGAGACCGTCGGCGTCGTGGATGTTGAAGAAGACGCCCGCCCCGACGATCAGGAGCCCGATTCGCATGGTCCGGGCGAATACGGGGACGAAGAACCAGTAGCAGATGTCGGTGACGATCTCCCGCTTGCGCCACCACGGCACGCCCGGATTGCAGGCCCAGAAATGCTCGAGCACCGTGAAGACCAGCGCGAGAACGAAGGTGACGGGGACCACCTTCGCGATGGTCTCGCCGAGCATCAGGGCGACTTGCATTGGCAGGCTCGACATCGTCGCCTCTCTTCCGAATTGCTGGTCTTCCTACGCCTACTCCGCGAAATTTAAGGGAGGGTGAAGCCTATCGACGCAGTTGCAGCGCGTCCGGAACGGGAGCGAGTTTCGACGGGTGCCTTAAGGCGAAATTCACTCTGGGCAAAAGCATCGCGCAGCGATCGGGTTTACGCGATCGAATTAACTCCACCGAAAGAGCTCGGCTCTCATGGTCATCGCGTCAACGACAGCGCCGAACGAGGCGATCCCACCCAAGACGGAGTTTGTTCATGAAGAACTTGATTGCACGTTTCGCCAAGGATGAATCCGGCGCCACCGCCATCGAATACGGCCTGATCGCCGCCGGCATCGCGCTGGCCATCATCACCGTCGTCAACAACCTCGGCAGCACGCTGAACACCAAGTTCGGCTCGATCAGCTCTTCGCTGAAGTAAGCGACCGACAAACGACGGCAAAGCCCCGGACCTCCGGGGCCTTTTGTTTTTGCGAGTACGGCGAGTTCCAGTGGCGTTGCGCAAGTACAGAACCGATGCCTCGGTTGCGGCGAGCGAGGCGCAGGCGGCGCCGAACGGCTCGCCGGCCTATTGGGTGTGCCTTGCGCTGCTGCTCGCAACGATCGCGCTCGCCGCGCGCATCGCGAGCCTCTGGTGAGCATGACTCTGGCGGGCCATCGCCCGTCCAGGCCGCTGCTGCCGTTGTCGGTTTGTTTAGCACTGCCGGCTAGCATCGCGCGACGCCAGATCCCGCGACAACCCAGGCCTCAAGACGCAGCCCATGATCCTCGACCTTGCGCGCCTCCTGCTCTTCCCGGCCCTGATGGCGTTCGCCGCTGCGAGCGATCTCTTCACGATGACCATCTCGAACCGTGTGTCGCTGGCGCTGGTCGCAGGCTTCTTCGTGCTCGCCTTCGCCGGTGGCATGGCACCTTATGAGATGCTCACGCATGTCGGCGCCGGCGCGCTTCTGCTGGTCGTGGCCTTCACCTGCTTCGCGATGGGCTGGATCGGCGGCGGCGACGCCAAGGTCGCAGCCTCCGTCGCGCTCTGGTTCGGCTTCGCGCATCTGATGAACTTCCTGCTCTACGCCTCGCTCTTCGGCGGAGCGCTGACGCTGCTCCTGCTCCAGCTCCGGCAATGGCCGCTGCCCTACGGCCTCGCGGGCCAGGCCTGGCTTGCACGGCTGCACGCCAAGGAGAGCGGCATTCCCTACGGCATCGCGCTCGCGCTGAGTGCGCTGATGGTCTACCCGGAGACCGAATGGGTGAAGGCGATCGACCTCGCTCACCTCGCCCTGCGCTGAACGCCTCGGGTAAACCCGGCGTTAAGGCGATTTAGATACGCCTCATTAACCATGCTTTGACGAATAGCTGGTCAACTGCCGATTACGGCGGCGGCAGCGTCGCGGCGGCTTGTTGGAAAGTGAAGCGTATGAATAGGGCACGCATTGTCGTCCTGGCGGTCGCCATCTGCGCCGGCGGTGTCGCCGCGTACCTGGCGAGCGGCTCGGACAGTTCTGCGCCGCCTCCGCCGGCTCCGGTCGCGCAGCTTCCGACCGTCGACGTGCTGGTGGCCAAGAATGACATCGGCCTCGGCCAGACCGTCAAGCCTGAAGACGTGCAATGGCAGACCTGGCCAGCCGCGAGCGCCAGCGCCACCTTCATCCGCCGCAACGAGCGCCCGGAGGCCGCGACCCAGGTGACGGGCTCGATCGCGCGCGCCCCCTTCATCCAGGGTGAGCCGATCCGCGACCAGAAGCTGGTCAAGCCGGAGGGCTCCGGCTTCATGGCGGCAATCCTGCCCACCGGCATGCGCGCGATCTCGACCGAAATCTCGCCCGAGACCGGCGCAGGCGGCTTCATCCTGCCCAACGATCGCGTCGACGTGCTTCTGACCCGCCGCCTCAAGAACCCCGACCAAGGCAGCGGCGCCCCCGACATCGTCACCTCCGAGATCATCCTGGCCAACATTCGCGTCCTGGCCATCGACCAGGCGCCGAAGGAAAAGGACGGCCAGAACGCGGTGGTCGGCAAGACCGTCACCCTCGAGCTCAATCCCGCACAGACGGCGACGCTGTCCACCGCGCGGCAGAGCGGCACGCTGTCGCTGGCGCTGCGCAGCATCGTCGACGTCAAGATGAGCGAAATCACGCTCGATGATTCCGCACAGAAGCGCGATGGCGTTTCGATCATTCGCTACGGTATCCCGAGCGCGACGGCAAAGGCACGATGAGGGCAGTCGATATGAAATGCAGGGTTGATTTGCCGACGATGCGAACCACCGTGGTCCGCGCCCTGTCGTACTCGGCCGCCCTGGCGCTGGTGCTCAACTCGGCGCCGACCCCCGCGGTCGCCGCCGACTACCGCCCCGTGGCGCCGGCCGCCGCCGACAGCCAGATGAACGCGCGTTTCCTTTCGCTCGGCGTCGGGAAGTCGATCGTGATCGACCTGCCGCGCGACATCAAGGACGTGCTGGTCGCCGACCCCAAGATCGCCAACGCAGTGGTGCGCTCGGCGCAGCGCGCCTACATCATCGGCGCCTCGGTCGGCCAGACCAACATCGTGTTCTTCGATTCCGCCGGACAGCAGATCGCGGCCTACGACATCGCGGTCAAGCGCGACCTCAACGGCGTGCGCGCCGCATTGAAGCAGGTCCTGCCCAATTCCGACATCCAGATCGACGGGCTCGGCGAGGGTGTCGTGCTGAGCGGCAGCGTGGCGAGTCCAATGGAGGCGCAGCAGGCCAACGAACTCGCCGCGCGGCTCGCCGGCGGCGCCGACAAGGTGTTGAACTCGATCGTGGTCCGCGGCCGCGACCAGGTCATGCTGAAGGTGACGGTGGCCGAGGTCCAGCGCAACATCGTCAAGCAGCTCGGCATCGACCTCTCGGCGAACCTGAACTACGGCACCTCGGTGGTGAGCTTCACCAATTCCAACCCGTTCACCGCGCTCGGCCACAATCTCGTGGACGGCAACAACCTGACCACCAGGTTCGGCGCGACGCCCTCGGTGCAGGCCACCCTGCGCGCGATGGAGGCCGCCGGCGTGATCCGGACGCTGGCGGAGCCGAACCTGACCGCGATCTCCGGGGAGTCGGCGACCTTCATCGCGGGCGGCGAATTCCCGGTCCCCGCAGGCTATGCGTGCGATCCCACCACGCATGTCTGTACCACCCAGATCAGCTTCAAGAAGTTCGGCATCTCGCTCAACTTCACTCCGGTGGTTCTGACCGAAGGCAAGATCAGCCTGCGCGTGATGACCGAAGTCTCGGAGCTTTCGAACGAGAATTCGATCACGCTGTCGCAGGCCGTGACCTCGACGTCGGTGAACTCGGTGACGGTACCCTCGATCCGGACCCGCCGCGCCGAAACCTCGCTGGAAATTCCCTCCGGCGGAGCGATGGCGATGGCCGGCCTGATCCAGCAGCAGACCAAGCAGGCGGTGAGCGGACTGCCGGGCCTGATGCAGCTTCCGGTCCTTGGCACGCTGTTCCGCAGCCGCGACTTCGTCAACAACGCGACCGAGCTGGCCGTGATCGTGACGCCCTATGTCGTTCGCGCGGCGGCGCCGAAGGATCTGTCGCGGCCGGATGACGGCTTCGCCGCGCCTGCCGACCCGCAGGCCGAACTGATCGGCAACATCAACCGCATCTATGGCGTGCCCGGCCGGACCGAACCGGCCCGGAACTACCGTGGCACCTACGGCTTCATCACCGACTGAGGCGGAACGGGGACTTCAAGATGATCACAAGACCACCCCAGCTTCGCAAACGCGCCATCGGCTTCGGTGGCGCGCTCGTCGGCATCGCGCTTGCGCTCGGCGGCTGCCAGCACGACGAGGTGACGACCGCCTCCATTCCCGACGACTACAAGCAGCGTCACCCGATCGCGGTCGAGGAGCAGAACCGCTCGATCGTCGTCTTCGTCGGCCACGCCCGCGGCGGGTTGACCGCCGCCCAGCGCGCCGACGTGATGGGCCTGGCATCGGCCTGGCTGCACGAAGGCACCGGCGCCATCCATATCGACGTGCCGTCCGGTACGCCGAATGCGCGCCCGGCCTCGGGGTCGATGCGTGAGATCCAGGCCCTGCTGACGGCCGCGGGCGTTCCCCCACGCGGCATCATCACCCGCTCCTACCAGCCGGAAGACAAGCGCTTCCTGCCGCCGATCCGGCTGACCTATTCCAGGATCGCCGCGGTCGCGGGTCCCTGCGGTCTGTGGCCGGAGGACATCGGCCCCTCGATGAAGAACAAGCGCTGGTTCGAGAACAAGGACTATTACAATTACGGCTGCGCCTATCAGCGCAACATGGCCGCCATGGTCGACAACCCGGCGGACCTCGAGCAGCCGCGTCCGGAAACGCCGTCCTACACGACGCGGCGCACTGCCTTCTTCGAGAAGTACCGCAAGGGAACTCCGACGGCAGTCATGTATCCTGAAGCCGAAAAGGCCAAACTCAGCGACACCGGCAGATGATCAGTTACGCTCGCCAGCCCCAAGAAGAGCAGCCGGAAGCATCGCTCCCGCCGGTCGAGGAGCATATTGCGCCAGCGCCGCGCGTTTCGGTCCAGGCTTTCTGCGAGACCGTGGAGACCGCTGCCGCGGTGCAATCGGCCGGCGAGGATCGCCGCCTCGGCAAGGCCCACCTCAAGATCCAGATGGGCGGCATGGCGGCCGCGATCGAAGCCTACCGCTCGGCGCCCACGCCGAACGTGATCGTGCTCGAGAGCGATGGCCGCAACGACCTCTTGGGCGGCCTCGACCAGCTCGCCACCGTCTGCGACGCCGGCACCCGCGTCGTGGTGATCGGCCGCATCAACGATGTCACGCTCTATCGCGAGCTGGTGCGTCGCGGCGTCAGCGACTACGTGCTCGCGCCGGTCGGCCCCATCGACGTCGTACGCTCGATCTGCAACCTGTTCTCCGCACCGGAAGCCAAGGCGGTCGGCCGCATCATCGCGGTGGTCGGCGCCAAGGGCGGCGTCGGCGCATCTACGATCTCCCACAACGTCGCCTGGGCGATCGCGCGCGATCTCGCCATGGACGCGGTGGTGGCCGATCTCGACCTCGCCTTCGGCACCGCCGGGCTCGACTACAATCAGGACCCGCCGCAGGGCATTGCCGACGCGGTGTTCTCGCCCGATCGCGTCGATACTGCCTTCATCGACCGCCTGCTGTCGAAATGCACCGACCACCTCAGCCTGCTGGCGGCGCCGGCGACGCTCGACCGGGTCTATGATTTCGGCACCGACGCCTTCGATGCCGTGTTCGACACGTTGCGCTCAACCATGCCGTGCATCGTACTCGACATCCCGCACCAATGGTCGGGCTGGACCAAGCGCGCCCTGATCGGCGCCGACGACATCCTGATCGTGGCGGCGCCCGACCTCGCCAATCTGCGCAATACCAAGAACCTGTTCGATCTGCTGAAGGCCTCGCGCCCGAACGACCGGCCGCCGCTCTACTGCCTGAACCAGGTCGGCGTCCCCAAGCGGCCCGAAATAGCCGCCACCGAGTTCGCCAAGGCGATCGAGAGCCAGCCGGTCGTCTCGATCCCGTTCGAGCCGCAGATCTTCGGCTCGGCAGCCAACAACGGCCAGATGATCGCGGAGATCTCCGCCAACCACAAGTCGATCGAGATGTTCCTCCAGATCGCCCAGCGCCTGACCGGCCGCAGCGAGACGAAGAAACAAAAGTCGTCCTTGCTTTCACCCCTGATTGAGAAGTTGCGGGGAAAATAAGCCGCCGCATGGAGTCGTTAAGTGTTCGGTAAGCGTAGCGGAACAGACACCGACCTACGGGCCCCCAAGCCCGGCGCCGTGTCGCCAGAGCCTGTCGCGGCTCCGGCGCCGACGGTGTCGCGCGCCCCGCCCCCGCCGGCCGTCGCCTCACCGCCGCTCGCCCCGATCAAAGCCCCGCCGCCGCCTCCCATGGAGAACCGGCGCTCTGACAATTATTACGAGGTCAAGGCGACCATCTTCGGCGCGCTGATCGAGGCGATCGACCTCGCCCAGCTCGCCAAGCTCGATTCTGAATCGGCCCGCGAGGAAATCCGCGACATCGTCAACGAGATCATCGCGATCAAGAACATCGTGATGTCGATCGCCGAGCAGGAGGAGCTGCTCGACGACATCTGCAACGACGTGCTCGGCTATGGTCCGCTGGAGCCGCTGCTGTCGCGCGACGACATCGCGGACATCATGGTCAACGGCGCCAACACGGTCTACATCGAGGTCGCCGGCAAGATCCAGCGTACCGGCATCCGCTTCCGCGACAACCAGCAGCTCCTCAACATCTGCCAGCGCATCGTCAGCCAGGTCGGCCGGCGCGTCGACGAATCATCGCCGATCTGCGACGCACGCCTCGCCGACGGCTCCCGCGTCAATGCGATCGTGCCGCCGCTGTCGATCGACGGGCCCGCGCTCACCATCCGCAAGTTCAAGAAAGACAAGCTGACGCTGGACCAGCTCGTCAAGTTCGGCGCGATCTCGCCGGAAGGCGCCGAGATCCTCCAGATCATCGGCCGCGTCCGCTGCAACGTACTGATCTCCGGCGGTACCGGTTCTGGCAAGACCACGCTGCTCAACTGCCTTACCAACTACATCGAGCACGACGAGCGCATCATCACCTGCGAGGACGCCGCCGAGCTCCAGCTGCAGCAGCCCCATGTGGTGCGCCTCGAGACCCGCCCGCCCAACATCGAGGGCGAGGGCCAGGTCACCATGCGCGAGCTGGTGCGCAACTGCCTGCGTATGCGTCCTGAGCGGATCATCGTCGGCGAAGTCCGCGGACCCGAAGCGTTCGACCTGCTGCAGGCCATGAACACCGGCCATGACGGCTCGATGGGCACGCTGCACGCCAACAATCCGCGCGAGGCGCTCTCGCGCTGCGAATCCATGATCACGATGGGCGGCTTCTCCCTGCCCTCGCGCACCATCCGCGAGATGATCTGCGCCTCGATCGACGTCATCGTCCAGGCGGCGCGCCTGCGCGACGGTTCGCGCCGCATCACCCACATCACCGAGGTGATGGGCATGGAAGGCGACACCATCATCACCCAGGACATCTTCGTCTACGACCTGATCGGCGAGGACGCCAACGGCAAGATCATCGGCCGGCACCGCTCGACCGGCATCGGCCGTCCGAGGTTCTGGGAACGCGCCCGCTATTACGGCGACGAGAAGCGCCTTGCCGCCGCGCTGGACGCTGCGGAAGTGGCGCCGACGAAATGAGCGGGTCAGCGACGCCATGAACATGCAGGTCCTCGCCCTCGCCTTCCTCGCCACCGCCGCCGTAGGCGGCATCGCCTGGGTCTTCCTCTATCCGCTGCTATCGGGAGAACGGCAGGCGGAGAACCGGCGCGCCTCGATCGCGCGCGCCGACGCGCCGGCGACCAAGCAGGCCGAAAAGAGCCAGCGATCGCGCCGCGAGCAGGTCGAGAACTCGCTCAAGGATCTCGAAGCACGGCGTCAGCAGGAAAAGAGCGTTCCGCTCAGCGTCCGCCTGTCCCAGGCAGGGCTGGACTGGACACCGCAGAAATTCTGGATCGTGTCCGCCGTCGTGGCGGGCGTGCTGTTCACGGCCGCCATGTTCGTCGGCGGCGGCCTGCTCGGCGCCGCCGGCCTTGCCTTTGCCGGCGGCCTCGGCCTGCCGCGCTGGGCACTCGGCTTCCTGAAGAAGCGTCGAGAAGCCAAATTCCTGCAGGCGCTGCCCGACGCCGTCGACGTGATCGTCCGCGGCATCAAGGCGGGCCTGCCGCTGTTCGAATCGATCAAGGTCGTCGCCGCCGATTCGCCCGAGCCGCTGCGCAGCGAGTTCCTGGCGATCATCGAGACGCAGGCGATCGGCATGCCGCTCGGCGAAGCCTGCTCGCGCCTCTACGAACGCATGCCGCTGCCGGAAGCCAATTTCTTCGGGATCGTCATCTCGATCCAGCAGAAGTCGGGCGGCAATCTCTCCGAAGCGCTCGGCAACCTCTCGAAGGTGCTGCGCGACCGCAAGAAGATGAAGGAAAAGATCCAGGCGATGTCGATGGAAGCCAAGGCCTCTGCCGGCATCATCGGCTCGCTGCCGCCGATCGTGATGTTCCTCGTCTATCTCACGACGCCGCACTACATCTCGCTGCTGTGGACCCATCCTACCGGCCAGCTCATGCTGGTCGGCTGCGTCATCTGGATGTCGATCGGCGTCATGGTGATGAAGAAGATGATCAACTTCGATTTCTGACGGTGGCGCATGGTCGAATTTCTCGTTTCGAAACTTCATGACGTCCGCTTCATGACCATGCTGCTGGCGGCCATCGCCGCCAGCGCCACCGTCTATACGCTGGTGATGCCGCTGTTTGCCGGTGAAGGCCTCTCCAAGCGCATGAAGGCGGTCGCAAGCGAACGCGAACGCATCCGGCAGCGCGAGCGCGACCGCCTCAACAAGAACGAGAAGGTCTCGCTGCGCCAGACGCCGAAGCAGATCGTCTCCAAGGTCGTCGAGGACTTCAATCTCACCAAATGGCTCGCGCAGGAAGCCGCCCGCGACAAGCTCATCATGGCGGGCTACCGCGGCCAGGCGCCCTACATCACCTTCCTGTTTGCGCGCATGGTCGCTCCGCTCGTGCTGTTCATGGGCTCGATCCTGTACGTGTTCCTGATCGCGCACATGGACAAGCCGCTGCCGGTCAAGATCGGTATCTGCATCGGTGCCGCCTATGCCGGCCTGCAGGCGCCGATGCTGTTCCTCAAGAACGCCATCTCCAAGCGCCAGCTCTCGATCAGGCGCGCCTTTCCCGACGCGCTGGACCTGCTGCTGATCTGCATCGAATCCGGCATGTCGGTCGAAATGGCGTTCCGGAAGGTCGCCGCCGAGATCGTCGGCCAGTCGATCGCGCTGTCGGAAGAGTTCGCGCTGACCACCGCCGAACTGTCCTATTTGCAGGACCGCAAGGTGGCCTACGAGAACCTGGCGCGGCGCACCGGGCTCGAGGGCGTCAAATCGGTGTGTCTGGCGCTTCAGCAGGCGGAACGTTACGGCACTCCGCTCGGGCACTCGCTGCGCGTCATGGCGCAGGAAAACCGCGACATGCGCATGAACGAGGCCGAGAAGAAGGCCGCGGCGCTGCCGCCGAAGCTGACGGTGCCGATGATCCTGTTCTTCCTGCCGGTGCTGTTCGTCGTCATTCTCGGGCCAACCGGCATCAAGATCTCCGAGCTGCAATGACGCGAAAGGCGGACCGCGCGCGGTCCGCGTTCCGTGAAGTCAGGCCAAGGCGATCAGGGACGATCAGTCGGACTGGCTGAGCGAGGCGACCGGGGTCCGCTTCGGCGCGCCGCGCTGGCCCTCGCTGCGGTTCAGCATGTCCTTGAGATAAGCGACGTTGGCGGCGGCCTGGTCCGGCGGCAGGTCCGCCTTCACGATGGTCTCGGCCTCGGCGAAGCGGCCCTGGAGACCGACGACCAGACCGAGGTTCTGCCGCACCCGACTGCTGGCCCGCGGCGACGCATAGGCCTGCCGCAGTGCTTCCTCGGCCTTGGGCAGATCCCTCGACAGCATGTAGGACAGGCCGAGATTGGAGAGCACGCCGGGGTCGCCCGGTGCGATCTTGAGCGCGCTCGCATAATAGGAACGCGCCTCCTCGTGACGGCCCATCTGATCGAGTGCCGTGCCCTGCACCGAGAGCAGGCGCCAGTCCGGATTGTCGGGCGAATGCGCCTTCGACAGCACGTCGAAGGCCTGCTGGAAATTGCCGTTGTCGGCGAGCGCACGGCCGTATTGGGCGAGCAGCGGCTTGTTGCCGGGATTGGCGATGGTCGCCTGCTCGAGCACGGCGGCGGCCTGGGCGCGCTGGCCGTTGGCGCGCAGGGCCTGGCCATAGCCGAGCGCGGCTTCGGCGTCCTTGGGATTGGCACGGTAGCGCTCGCCATAGACTTCGATGGCGCGCGCGGGATCGGTGGGCGCTGCCTCCGCGCGCGACCCGCTCGACCCGATCGTGACGTCGGAGAGCTTTGACATTGCCGTGCAGCCGCCGAGGCTGACCGCCACCATCGCGACGAGCGAGGCAGACGCAAGAAGCCGGGCAGGACTGAACCGTTGACGCATGACGCTTTGACTCTCGAGCGGATGGATCGAGCCGAACGCGCCAGCAATAGACTGTTAACCCTAATGCCCGGTTAACGCCGCCCGGGCAGGGATTACTCGGCTGCATACCTGCGCTCGATGCGTGCAGAAACACAGGTTACAATCTAAAGTGCTGGCCAATAACTCCACAACCGAAGCGCTAGTAAAGCCCTGCGAGCGCGCTCTCATGAGCGGCAGTTCTCAACGTGGATACGAGAGCTGCCGCACCGCGTTCGTTTCGTCCGATCAATATTCGATGGCAAGCCGCTTGCGGATTTCGTCGACGCGCTTGTCGAGGGCATCGAAGCGTGCGTGGACGGAGCGATCGTGAAGATAAAAGACGTAGCCGCCGGCAAGAAAGGCAAAGATCCAATGATGATGCTCGACATAGCCAAAGATCGCCTCGACGGCCTGGCCGATGAATGTGACCACGCTCCACAGAAATTCCATTGCATTTCCTCCCGGCAGGGCTCGCCTTCGGCTGCCGGCGATCTCCGTACACCTGGCAGCCATTGCCGGAACCTAGCATGGCCCACCTGCTGCGAGTAGCGGCTCACCGAGCGGTGACGGCAAAGCCGATTGCGGCCATGGCAAAACTCTGCGAAGTCTTCTGGCGTTCGCATGACCTGCCTGACCTGACGATCCGGACCCGCCAATGCCCTCTGTCTTCGAGACGTCCTCGACCGCCATTCCGATCACCTTCGTCACCAAGTCGAGCTGGGATGGGTTGCGTGAGTCGCTGCCGCCGGTCCAACGCCAGTTCGCGACCGCCAGCGCCTATTCCGCCAAGCCCGGCGGCTATCTCGCGCTGCCCGCATCCGATGGGACGATCACACAAGTCCTGTTCGGCCTTGAGGACGATGGGGCAAGGTCGCGCGACCTGTTCCGGCCGGGCGCCCTGCCCGGCCTGCTGCCGCCGGGGACCTATCGCTTCGCCAATTCACCGCACGATGCGCGGCTCGCCGCGCTCGCTTTTGCATTGGGGCGCTACCGCTTTTCCCGCTATCGCAAGGCCGATCGGCCCGAGGTCCGGCTGGTGCCGCCCGACGGCGTCGAGGTTGCCGAGATCGATCGCATCGCGGACGCTGCGATGCTGGCGCGCGACCTCATCAACACGCCCTCCAACGACATGGGCCCGGAGCAGCTCGCCGCAGCCGCACAAGCGCTCGCCGCCGAGTTCGGCGCGAGCTTTGCCTGCACCATCGGCGAGGATCTGAAGACCAATTTCCCGCTGATCCATGCCGTCGGCATGGCCTCCGACCGCGCACCGCGGCTGATCGACATCGGCTGGGGCGATCCTGCCCATCCCAAGGTGACGCTGGTCGGCAAGGGCGTCTGCTTCGACACCGGCGGGCTCGACCTCAAGCCGTCGAGCGGCATGCTGATCATGAAGAAGGACATGGGCGGCGCCGCGAACGTGCTGGCGCTGGCGCGCATGGTGATGGACGCGAAGCTGAAGGTGCGGCTGCGTGTGCTCATCCCCGCGGTGGAAAATGCGGTCGCCGGCAACGCCTTCCGCCCCCTTGACATCTTTACCTCGCGCAAAGGGATCACGGTCGAAATCGGCAACACGGATGCGGAAGGCCGGCTCGTCCTCGCCGACGCATTGGCGCTGGCCGATGAGGAAAAACCCGACCTGCTGATCGATCTGGGCACGCTGACCGGTGCCGCGCGTGTCGCGCTGGGGCCGGATTTACCGCCCTTTTACACCAATGATGAGACGCTGGCCGCTGAGGTCGCGCGCTGCGCGGTAAAAGAGAACGATCCGTTGTGGCGCATGCCGCTGTGGCCGCCTTACGATGCTTGGCTGGATTCCAAGATCGCCACCATCACCAACGCACCATCCGGCGGCTTCGCCGGCTCGATCACCTGCGCGCTGTTCCTGCAACGCTTCGTCGAGCACGCCGGCAGCTGGCTGCATGTCGACATCTATGGCTGGACGCCGTCGGCCAAGCCGGCGCGGCCCGAAGGCGGCGAGTGCCAGGCCGCGCGCGCCATCTACGCATTGCTGAGCGAGCGCTATGCGTGATCCAGGATACGACCCACGGCTGACGCCGGCGCGGGGTGACCTCGCCGCGAAATATCTCGAAGGCAGGGTCGAGGCGCAACGCTTCGTCGAGGGCGAAGAGTTCGAGGTGGTCGAGACGATCGCTTCCGTGCGCGAGCGGCCTTCCTCAGGCGCGACGCTGATGACCGAGGCGCTGCGCGGCGAGCGTGTCACGGTCTACGATCGCAACGGCGAGGGCTGGGCCTGGGGCCAGCTCAATGGCGATGGCTATGTCGGCTGGCTGCCCGATGCCGCGCTGATGAAGCCTACGGCTGCGCCGACGCACAAGGTCAGCGCGCTGCGGACGTTCGCGTTCCCCGGTCCTTCCATCAAGCTGCCGCCGACCGCCACGCTCGTACTGGACTCGAGAATTGCGGTCGCACGCGAGGAGGGCGGCTTCGCCGTCATGCACGATGGGACCTTCGTGCCGAAGACGCATCTCGTCCCGCTCGATCATCGCGAGCCGGATTTCGTTACCGTGGCCGAGCGCTTCGTCGGAACGCCCTATCTGTGGGGCGGCAAGAGCAACCTCGGCATCGATTGCTCGGGTCTGGTGCAGGTATCGCTAACGGCCGCGGGCATCGGCTGTCCGCGCGACAGCGACATGCAGCAGACCGGCCTCGGCCGCGCGCTGGAGCCGCGCGAGCGAAGCGGCTTGCTGCGCGGCGATCTGATCTTCTGGAAGGGCCATGTCGCGATCGTCCGCGATCCCGGCTCGATGGTTCACGCCAACGCGCACCACATGGCGACCGTCATCGAGCCGATCCAGCCGGCGATTGCGCGGATCAAGGCGGCCGGCAGCGAGGTCGTTGCGGTCAAGCGGCTGTAGGGCGTCACCACAACTTGCCGCGTCCGCTTTACTTTCGGGAGGCGATGTCGAAATCGATATGGCCGCAGATGTTGCCGTGCACCCTGCTATCGGCGGCTGCGGCACTCTAGTCTAGCGCAGATGCAGCCCCGAAGTCCGGTACGTTCCGCAACAAGCTCTCAGGGAACACGCGCAACATCATCAGGGCAAACCACCGCTCGAACGGCAGCCGGCTGATAGCACCTCGCGGCGCAGCTACGGAACAACGTTACAACTGAGAGATTCGCGGAACGAAACGCGTCGTCGATCTTTCTCTGGCTTTGGGAGGTCGAAGGTCCCATGAGTTCTCAAGCCAGAGAAGGCGCGTGTGCATTCGCGTGGCGGAACTATTTGCTGCTCCATAGCGGCATCAGCGAGAATGACAACAGGCGTTCCGCCCTCTACCGCTACGTCGCCAATCTTGGCGACGTCGGCGAAGATGACTTCGATCTCTTGCAAATAGCCGCGGTCGCTTATTTGAAGAAATTGTGAACTGCATGACGACCAATGCGCGCGCCTCGCGGCAGACCAGGTTCTCGCCGAGCATTTAGGAGCACGCATTCACGACCACAGGTGACTTGAGGCCATAACACCCAGAGCGAAGGAGCGAGTACGATGGCAGACAAGACCGCTACCACAAACGATCTCGCACGCGATCCACAACGGCGCGTCGCCGCAGCGACAGCAATCGGCATGAATGCCTTGAAGCCGATGATCCACTTTCAGGCCTCGATGCTGAGGATGTGGGCCGATACTATCGAGAAGTTCGCGGGCAATTACGAAAAGAAGCTGGAAGAAGCGGCGACCACCGTCGAGGAACGAGACAAGCAGCGCGCTGTGTAGATCAACCCGATCGGCAGGTGCAGACCCGCTTTGGCTACAAGCAGAAGCATCCCGGGGGACGCTCTACGCGCGCCCCCTGAATGACGAAACGTTACGTCGCCACCGAGCCGTTCCCTGCCGTCTCCAGTCGGAACGCGGCCGCGAACAGCGCGCGCGTGTAATCCGTCTTCGGATTCTTGAACAGCTCGGCGGCCTGGCCCTCCTCGACCACCTTGCCGCCGCGCATCACGATGAGATGGCTGGCGAGCGAGGCGACGACGCGCAAGTCGTGCGAGATGAACATGTAGGTGAGCTCGCGCTTGCGCTGGAGTTCGCGCAGCAGATCGACCATCTGCGCCTGAAACAGCATGTCGAGCGCGCTGGTCGGCTCGTCCAGCACCACGAAGTCGGGCTCCAGCACCACCGCCCGCGCGATACTGATGCGCTGGCGCTGGCCGCCGGAGAACTCATGCGGATAGCGGAAACGCGTATCCGGATTAAGCCCGACATCCTCGAGCGCCTTCACGACGCGCGCCTCGCGCTCTTCGCCCGACAGCTTCGGCTGATGGACCGAAAGACCTTCGGCGATGATGTCGGCGACCGACATGCGCGGGCTGAGCGAGCCGAACGGATCCTGAAACACGATCTGCATGTCGCGCCGGAACGGCCGCATCTCCTTGAAGCGCAGGCCCTGGATGTCCTTGCCGAGGAACACGATGCGGCCGTTCGAGGAGATCAGCCGCAGCAAGGCGAGCCCGAGCGTCGTTTTGCCGGAGCCGGATTCGCCGACGACTCCGAGCGTCTCGCCCTTGCGCACGGCGACGCTGACGCCGTCGACCGCCTTGATGTGACCGACCGTCTTGCGCATCAGACCTCGCTTGATCGGGAACCACACCTTCAGATCATCGGCCGACATCACCACCGGCGCGCTCGGCTGCGGCGGCGCCGGATCGGGCTTCGGCTCGGCCGCGAGCAGGTCGCGCGTATAGGGATGGCTCGGGCTCTTGAAGACCTGCTCGACCGGCCCCTGCTCGACGATCACGCCGCCCTTCATGACGCAGACGGTGTCGGCGATGCGGCGCACGATGCCGAGGTCGTGGGTGATGAAGAGCAGGCTCATGCCGAGCCGCGAACGGATCTCGGCGAGCAGCGCCAGGATCTGCGCCTGCACGGTGACGTCGAGCGCCGTGGTCGGCTCGTCCGCGATCAACAGGTCCGGCTCGTTGGCGAGCGCCATCGCGATCATCACGCGCTGCCGCTGGCCGCCGGAGAGCTGGTGCGGGTAGCTCTTCAGCCGCGTTTCGGGCTCGGAGATGCCGACCTGCGTCAGCAGCTCCAGGGTCCGCTTGCGCGCCTCGGCATTGCTGGTCGGATTGTGCAGCTGGATGATCTCGCCGATCTGCGCCTCGATCGTGTGCAACGGATTGAGCGAGGTCATCGGCTCCTGGAAGATGATGGAGATGTCGCTGCCTCTGATCTCCCGCATCTGCTGCTCGGACTGGTCGATCAGCTCCTGCCCCTTGAAGCGGATGCTGCCCGAGGGATGGGAGGCGTTCGGATAGGGCAGGAGCTTGAGGATCGACAGCGCGCTGACCGACTTGCCGGAGCCGGATTCGCCGACCAGCGCGACGCATTCGCCGCGCTTGATCTGGAACGAGACCTTGTCGACCGCCAGCGTGGAGGCACCGCCCTGGTGGAAGGCCACCGAGAGGTCGCGCACGCTGAGCAGGGGCTGGTTGATCGCGTCCATGGCCTTACCTGAACGTCTTGCGCGGATCGAAGGCGTCGCGCACGGCTTCGCCGATGAAGATCAGGAGCGACAGCATGATGGCGACCGAGAAGAAGCCGGAGAAGCCGAGCCACGGCGCCTGCACATTGGCCTTGGCCTGCGACAGCAATTCACCGAGCGAGGGCGATCCCGGCGGCAGGCCGAAGCCGAGGAAATCGAGCGCCGTCAGGGTCATCACCGAACTCGACACGATGAAGGGCAGGAACGTCATGGTCGCGACCATCGCGTTCGGCAGCAGGTGGCGGAACATGATGACCGGGTTGGAGACGCCGAGCGCCCGCGCCGCCTGGATGTATTCGAAATTGCGCCCGCGCAGGAATTCGGCCCGCACCAGACCGACCAGCGAGACCCAGGAGAACAGCAGCAGAATACCGAGCAGCACGAAGAAGCCGGGCACCAGCACCGAGGAAAGAATGAGGAGAAGGTAGAGCGAGGGAATTGCCGTCCAGATCTCGATGAAGCGCTGGAAGATGAGGTCGACCCGGCCGCCGAAATAGCCCTGCACCGCGCCCGCCGCGATGCCGACGACGGATGAGACGATGGTGAGGCAAAGACCGAACAGCACGGAGATGCGGAAGCCGTAGATCAGCCGCGCCACCACGTCACGCCCCTGATCGTCGGTGCCGAGCCAGTTGTATTCGAGGTCGCGGCAGCTCTTCAGACCCTTCTTCTCCACCACCGGCTGGCACTGCTTCTCCGTCAGCATCCAGGTCGGGGGCGACGGCGCCGGCGTCGGCAGGTCGAGATTGTGCGTATCGTATGAGTAACGGATCAGCGGCCAGACGATGGTGCCGCCCTTGTCCCTGATCAGCTTCTGCAAATAGGGATCGCGGTAGTCGGCCGCCGTCTCGAAATCGCCGCCGAAGGTCGTCTCCGAATAGGTCACGAAGGCCGGCCAATACAGGTGGCCGTCGAACTTGATCAGGAACGGCCGATCGTTGGCGATCAGCTCGGCAAACAGCGAGATGACGAACAGGATGATGAAGATCCAGAACGACCAGTAGCCCCGGCGGTTGGCCTTGAAGTTCTGCCACCGCCGCCTGTTCAGCGGTGATGGCGCGAACGGCTTGCGCGTGATCGGAACGGCGTCGCCAAGCGGCGACTTCGCTGTGGTCTCGATCGGCGTCGGCGCGGTGATCGTCATCAGACCTCCCGTGCCTCGAAATCGATCCGGGGGTCGATCCACATATAGGTCAGGTCGGAGATCAGGTTGATCACGAGTCCGACCAGCGAAAAGATGTAGAGCGTGCCGAACACCACGGGGTAGTCGCGGTTGAGCACGCTCTCGAAGCTGAGCAGCCCCAGCCCGTCCAGCGAGAAGATGGTCTCGATCAGGAGCGAGCCGGAAAAGAACGCGTGGATGAAGGTCCCGGGGAAGCCGGCGATCACGATCAACATCGCGTTGCGGAAGACGTGGCCGTATAGCACCCGGTTCTCGCTGCAGCCCTTGGCGCGCGCGGTCATGACGTATTGCTTGCGGATCTCGTCGAGGAACGAGTTCTTGGTCAGGAACGTCATGGTGGTGAACGCACCTAGCCCCATGGCGATCAGCGGCAGCGTCAGATGCCAGAAATAATCGATGATTTTCCAGTACCAGGGAAATTGCGACCAGCCGTCCGAGGTCAGTCCGCGCAGCGGGAACCAATTGAAGAACGAGCCGCCGGCAAACAGGATGATGAGAAGGATCGCGAACAGGAAGCCGGGAATCGCATAGCCGAGCACGAGCACGGTCGAGGTCCAGGTGTCGAACCGCGCGCCGTCGTTCACGGCCTTGCGAATGCCGAGCGGGATCGAGATCAGATAGGTCAGAAGTGTCAGCCAGAGGCCAAGCGAGATCGAGACCGGCAACTTCTCCTTGATGAGCTGCAGCACGCTGACGTCGCGAAAATAGCTCTTGCCGAAATCGAAACGGGCGAAATTCCACACCATCAGCAGGAAGCGTTCCGGCGCCGGCTTGTCGAAGCCGAACTGCACCTCCAGCTTCTTGATGAAATCAGGGTCGAGCCCCTGCGCGCCGCGATATTTGGAGTTGATGGCATCCCCGCCGGCGCCGACCTGCCCCGGAGCGCGCTGTGCAAAGTCACCGCCGCCCGAGATGCGCGAGGTGCCGCCGGTGTCGGCGCCCGAGAGCTGCGCGATGACGCGCTCGACCGGGCCGCCCGGCGCGAACTGCACCACGACGAAGGAGACAAAGAGGATCCCGAGCAGGGTCGGGATCATCAGGAGGAGACGGCGGGCGATATAGGCGCTCATGATTATTTCGCCTGCTCGAGCTTGGCCGCCTTGGCGGGTTCATACCACCAGATGTCGGGCGCACCGACGCCATTGGCGTAACGCGGCAGCTTTTGGGGGTGGCCGAACTGATCCCAATAAGCCAGCCGATGGGTCTTGTTATACCATTGTGGCACCCAATAGCGGCCAGCGCGGAACAACCGATCGAACGCACGGCAGGCGACGGTCAATTCCTCGCGGCTGTCGGCCGCCATGATCTTCTCGATCATGGCGTCGATGGCCGGGCTGGCGACGCCCGCGAGATTGTACGAGCCCTTGGTGTTCGCGACCTGCGACGAGAAGAACGCGCGCATGGCATCGCCCGGCGTCGCCGACATGCTGAAGCGCTGGATGGTCATGTCGAAGTCGAAATCTTCCTGACGCGCCTTGTGCTGCACGGCGTCGACGACGCGCACGCTCGCCTCGATGCCGAGCGTGCCCAGATTCTTGATGTAAGGCGCGTGATGCGGCTGGAACGAGGGCTCGTCCAGCAGGAACTCGATCCTGAAGACTTCGCCGTTCGGCAGCACCCGCTTTCCGTCCTTGATGGGCACGCCGGCCTCATTCAACAGCTGCTGCGCCCTGCGCAGCAGGCTGCGATCCTGCCCGGAACCGTCCGAGACCGGCGGGGTGAACGGCGCCGCGAACACGTCGTCGGGAACCTGGCCGCGGAACGGCTCCAGCAGCTTCAGCTCTTCCGGCGACGGAGGCCCATTGCCGGCCATCAGGTCAGAGTTCTGGAACGGCGACACCGTACGGGCATAGGCTCCGTACATGATGGTCTTGTTGGTCCACTCGAAATCGAAGGCGTTGATCAGGGCCTCGCGCACGCGCGGATCCCTGAACTTGTCACGCCGCGTGTTGATGAACCAGCCCTGCGCACCGGACGGCGTATCGTCGGGCACGACCTCCATCTTGACCCGGCCGTCCTTCACGGCCGGAAAATCGTAACGCGTCGCCCAGATGCGGGACGTGAACTCCTCGCGGTAGAGATAGTTCTTGCCGGTAAAGCCCTCGAAAGCGACATCGCGATCGCGATAGAATTCGTAGCGCACGACATCGAAATTGTAGCTGCCGCGGCAAACCGGCAGATCGGCGGCCCACCAGTCCTTCACCCGCTCGTATTCGATGTAACGATTGACCTCGAACCTGCCGACCTTGTACGGACCGGAACCCAGCGGGATCTCCAGCGACGATTCGTCGAACGGACGGGACGCATAATACGCCTTCGAGAAGATGGGCAGGCCCGCGACATAGAGCGGCACGTCGCGCGCGCGTCCCCTGGCGAAGGTGACCACGAGCGTCGCATCGTCGAGAGCTTCCGCACTGACCATGTCGCGCATCTGCACGATGATCAGCGGATGTCCCTTTGTCTTAAGCGCCGTCAGCGAAAATGCCGCATCGTGGGCGGTGAGCTTGCTGCCGTCGTGGAATTTCGCCTCGGGCCGCATCGTGAAGCGGTAGACCAGCTTGTCCGCCGATACCTGCACGGATTTGGCAACCAGCCCGTACATCGCATCGGGCTCGTCGTTTGCCCGAACCATCAGCGGCGAAAACGTCATGTCCATGCCTTGCGCGCCGTCGCCTTTCAGGATGTAGGCATTGAGCGAGTTGAAGGTCTGGTAGGACTGATTGTAGGCGCGCACCGACGGGATCAGCGAGAAGGTGCCGCCCTTTGGTGCATCGAGGTTGACGTAATCGAAATGGTGGAAGTCGGCGGGATATTTGAGATCGCCGAAGGCGGAGATGCCGTGGGCTTCGGCTGGCCCTTCCGACGCCGCCGCGCCGCGCAACAAGGCGGCGCTGAGTGCACCGCCGGCACTTAAGGCCAGCACATGCCGGCGTGAAAGCTGCGCCATGCGGGGGATTCCCTTCACGACTTCTTTGCGATCCGCGCCGCCTTGTCTGCGTCGTACCACCAGATGAACGGAAAGCCGGACTGACCGTATTTGGGCAGTTCCGCCGGCCGGCCGAAGCGATCCCATCGCGCGGTGCGCACCTTGTTGTAGGTCCATTGCGGCACGACGTAGTGGTTCCACAGCAGCACGCGATCCAGTGCCTTGGTGGCCGCGACGAGATCGTCGCGATCCCTGGCGTAGATCAACCGCTCGATCAGCTTGTCGACCGCCGGGTTCTTGATCCCCGCGATGTTGCGCGAGCCGGCAATGTCGGCCGACTTGGACGACCAGAACTCGCGCTGTTCGTTGCCCGGCGATTGCGACTCGCCCCAGGAGTTGGTGACGACGTCGAAATCCCACTCGCGCGTCCGGTTCTCGTATTGGGTCGGATCGACCGTCCGCACGCTGACGGCAATGCCGAGCCGCTCTAGCGACGGCTTGTAGAACAGCGTGACCCGTTCGAAGCTCGGATCCTGGTTCAGCAATTCGAGCGAGAATTGTGCGCCGGTCTTGACGTCGATCAGCTTGCGGTCGCGCACCTCGTAGCCGGCCTCCTTGAACAGGCGCAGCGCCTCGCGGAGATTGTCGCGCACGGCTTCGGGACTGCCGCCGACCGGATTGGTGTAGGCCGTCGTGAAGACTTCGGGCGGCACTTCGGCACGAACGGTCTCGAGGATTTCGAGCTCCTTGCCCTGCGGCACCCCGGTCGCCATGAGCTCGTCGATGCCGTCGAAATAGCTGCTGATGCGCTTGTACTGGCCGTAGAAGATCTGCTTGTTCATCTCCTCGAAGTCGAACGCGTAGTTGAGCGCACGACGCACGCGTGGATCGCTGAACTTGGCGCGGCGCAGGTTGGGGACGAAAGCCTGCATCACGCCGGAGCTGCGATTGGCGAACTCCTCGAGGATCACCCGCTTTTCGGCCACGGCCGGGAAGTCGTAGGCCGTCGCCCAGTTCTTGGCGCTGTTCTCGGTGCGCCAGTCGACCTGGTCGGCCTTGAAGGCCTCGATCGCCACGGTGGCGTCGCGGAAATATTCGTAGCGCAGCTCGTCGAAATTGTTGCGGCCGACGTTGACGGCGAGATCGCGCCCCCAATAATCCTTGACGCGCTCCAGCGCGATCGAGCGTCCGGCGACGAATTCCTTGACCTTGTAGGGGCCGGACCCGAGCGGCACTTCGAGCGTGGTCGCGGAGACATCGCGCTTGCGGCCCTGCGCGTCGGTCCCCTCCCACCAATGCTTCGGCAGAACCGTGAGCTGCCCCACGATCTGCGGCAATTCGCGATTGCCCGGCGCGTCGAACACGAACTTCACCTCGCGCTCGCCTACCTTCTCGGCCTTCACGACATGGCTGTAATAGGCCGAATACATCGGGTGATGCTTCTTGAAGGAATCGAGCGAGAAGATCACGTCCTCGACGGTGACGGGCTTGCCGTCGTGCCATTTGGCCTGCGGCCGCAAGCGATAGGTGACGAAGGAGAAATCGTCGGGGTGGCTGACGGCTTCGGCCAGCGCACCATATTCGGTCGAGACTTCGTCGAGCGCAGGGGTGAGCAGGGATTCGTAGATGAACGCGACCGCTCCGGAGACCTGGCCCTTCACCCCAGACACGACGATGTTGAAATTGTCGAACGTGCCGACGGCGATCTGGCGCGCGACGCCGCCCTTCGGGGCTTCCGGATTGACGTAGTCGAAGCGCTTGAAGTCGGCGGGGTACTTGACCTTGCCGAACAGCGACAGCGCATGACGCCAAGGCAACCCATTCGAGGGCAGCTCACTCGCCGACTGCCCCTGCGCGGCGCCGATGACGGGAACGCCCCCCACGGAACCGAGGGCGGGGAGCGCTGCGGCCGCAGTGCCGGTGAGCAGGAGATCGCGTCGGGTAATGGCCAAATCAACAGTCCTGTCTTGAAGGAGGCTACTCCTTTAAGGTCCCAATATAGGCGAGGTTTCGACGGAATATGTTGCTTTTTCCTCATCTTGGAAGGCCGGACGGCCTGTCGGATGCGGCCAAACGCCCCGATAACGAGCCCGCGAGGCCCGGATACGGAAACGGCCAGGCTTTTCAGCCTGGCCGCTCTTCCAAAATCGGTTCTTGAAGCCTTATTTCGACGCCGTCGGCAGCGGCTGCGGATGATCCGACAGCGAGTTCAGATAGGCGATGACGTCGGCGCGCTCGGAATCCTTCGGGATACCGGCGAAGCCCATCGCGGTGCCCGGAATGAACCCCTTCGGATTGGCGATGAACTTGTTGAGATCGTCGAAGGTCCAGGTGCCGCCCTTGCCCTTCATGGCGGCCGAGAAGTTGAAGCCGCGGCCCTCACCCTTCGGCTCGCCGACAACGCCATAGAGGTTCGGACCGACGCGATTCGGGCCGCCCTTTTCGAAGGTGTGGCAGGCGCCGCACTTCTTGGCGGCGGCCGCGCCCTTGTCGACGGAGGCGGTCTGGAGCAGCTTTTCAATCGGCTCGGAGGAAGCCGCGGCCCCGCCGCCTTCCTTGCCGTGGCCGGCGTCTTCCTTCACCGCGATTTCGAAGCCCGGCTTTTCCGGCATCTTGGGGGAGAACAGTGCCTGGGCGGTGAAGCTCGTCACCAGCAGGATGAGACAGGTGCCGAGCACGGCCCCGAGAATCTTGTTCAGTTCAAACGAGTCCATTTCCGGCCAGGCCCCACACCGCTGAGAAGGATTAAGCGGCCGAAGCGGCCGCCAGGACGAGCCTCGGGAGAATCAGAACGTTCCTTGTTGTTTCCCCGAGTTTTGCCACTGAGATATCGGTTTGCCCAGGGTCTGGCAACCCGTATAAGCGACCCGGCTTCGAACCGGTCCCCACCCCATTTCTCGGCGCGGAAAACGCTCCATTTCCAGGCCCTTGAACCCAGGCCCTTGAACCAATGATCGATCCCCGCATCCTGGTGCTGATCCCGGCCCGCATGGCCGCTACCCGCCTGCCCGGCAAGCCGCTCGCCGACATCGCGGGCCTGCCGATGATCGTGCATGTGCTGCGCCGTGCGGAGGCCGCCGGCATCGGCCGGGTCGCGGTCGCCACCGACACGGACGAGATCGCCTCGGTCGTGACGGCCCATGGCGGGGAGGCGGTGATGACCCGCGCCGAACACCCCTCCGGCTCGGACCGCATCCATGAGGCCATGCTGAAGCTCGACCCCGAGGGCAAGGCCGAGATCGTGATCAACCTGCAGGGCGATTTCCCGACCATTACGCCGCAGACCATCCGCGAGGTGCTGCCGCCGTTTGATGACCCCGCGGTCGACATCGTGACGCTGGCTTCGCAGATCCACACCGAGGAGGAGGACCTCGCGCCGAGCGTGGTGAAAGCGATCGGCTCGCCGATCGGGCCGAAGCGGTTGCGGGCACTTTATTTCACCCGCGCCACCGCCCCTTACGGCGACGGACCGCGATACCACCATATCGGTCTTTATGCCTATCGCCGCACCGCGCTGGAGCGATTCGTGTCGCTGCCGCCCTCGCCCCTCGAAAAACAGGAAAGCCTGGAGCAGCTTCGGGCGGTCGAGGCCGGCATGCGCATCGACATCATGATCGTCGACAGCGTGCCCCGCGGCGTCGACACGCCGCCCGATCTCGAAACCGCGCGCAGCATCCTTTCCAAATCCTGAGCCGCTGCTACAAGGCCGACCAGGAGCACTTCGAGACATGAGCAAGATGAAGATCGCATTCCAGGGCGAACCCGGAGCCAACTCCCACATCGCCATCGTCGAGGCCTATCCCGACGCCGAGCCGATGCCCTGCGCCACTTTTGAAGACGCGCTGTCGGCGATCTCGTCCGGCGAGGCCGATCTCGGCATGATTCCGATCGAGAATTCGGTCGCCGGCCGCGTCGCCGACATTCACCACCTCTTGCCGGCTTCCGGCCTGTTCATCATCGGCGAATGGTTCCTGCCGGTCCGGCATCAGTTGATGGCGGTGAAGGGAACCAGGATCGAGGACATCAAGAGCGTCGAGAGCCATGTGCACGCGCTCGGCCAGTGCCGGCGCATCATCCGCAAGCTCGGCATCAAGCCCATCGTACACGCCGACACCGCCGGCAGCGCCCGCGACATCTCCGAGCGCAAGGACAAGACCGTCGCCGCGATCGCCTCGCGTCTCGCCGCCAAGATCTATGGCCTCGACATCCTTGCCGAGGACATCGAGGACGAGGCCCACAACACCACGCGCTTCGTGATGCTGGCCCGCGAGCCGAAATGGGCCGCGCAAGGGTCCGGCCCGCTGGTCACCACTTTTGTATTTCGCGTGCGCAACCTGCCCGCCGCGCTCTACAAGGCGCTCGGCGGCTTTGCCACCAACGGCGTCAACATGACCAAACTCGAAAGCTACATGGTCGACGGCAATTTCTTCGCCACGCAGTTTTACGCCGATGTCGACGGCCACCCCGAGGACAAGGGCCTGGCGTTCGCGATCGAGGAGTTGAAATTCTTCTCGCGCGAGTTTCGTATCGTCGGCGTGTATCCAGGCCACCCGTTCCGCGCGACGTTCAGCGAGACGCAGGATTGATCTGCCACCCTCCCCTGGAGGGTAAGCTATGCCGTCGCTCTAAGCCCGAACGCCTCCGCCACCAGCGAATACGACTTCTTGCGCGCTTCGTGGTCGTACACGGCGGTGATCACCATCAGCTCGTCCGGTTTGCTGGCGTCGATCAGCGGCTGCAGCTTCTGCTGCACCGTCGCGGGATTGCCGACGAACAGGCGCGAACGGTTGCGGGCGATCGAGATCCGCTCGGAATCCGTATAAGGATAAGCCAGCGCCTCCTCGACGCTCGGCAGCGGCAGATATTGGCCGCGGTCGCGGCGCAGGCGATTGAGGTCGAAGGATGTCGCGAGCTTTTCGGCCTCCTCGTCCGTATCAGCCGTAATGACGGCGACCGCGAGGATCGCATGCGGGCTCGGACGCCAGGCCGATGGTTGGAAGCGGTTGCGGTAATGCACCATCGCATCGATCGCATCGTGGGACGCAAAGTGATGCGCGAAGGCGAAGCCCATCCCGACTTGCGCGGCAAGCTCCGACGAATAATCACTGGAGCCGAGCAGCCAGATCGGCGGCAGGGCGGTGTCGTCGGGCATCGCCACGACGTTGTTATAGGGGTGGCCTGCGGGGAATTCGCGGGTCTGCCACAGGATCAGTTCGTGGAGCCGCTCCAGGAAATCGTCGCCCTCGCGGCGGTCGAGCCGGCTGCGCAGCGCGTAGGCCGTGGCACCATCAGTGCCGGGCGCCCGGCCAAGGCCGAGATCGATGCGGCCGGGAAACAGCGCCTCCAGCATCTTGAAGCGCTCGGCCACGGCCAGCGGCGCATGGTTGGGCAGCATCACACCACCTGAGCCGACACGGATATGCTTCGTCACGGCCGCGATCTGCCCGATCATCACGTCGGGCGCGGGGCTCGCGACCGAGGCCAGGTTGTGATGCTCGGCGAGCCAGTAGCGGACATAGCCGAGACCATCGACGTGGCGCGCCAGGTCGATGCTGTTGCGCAGCGCCGCGGCAGGCTTTGTGCCTGTGGTGACGACGGAGAGGTCGAGGACTGAGAGCGGGATCATGGCGCGTTAACGTAGTGGACGGCCGCGCTGCGGCAATGGGCAGACAGCGCAGATCTGGCGTGTGAGAGCCGTGGCTGCGACCGGCGACGCTGCCATCATTGGGACAAGAACGGCGGCAGTTACAACAATTTCAACCTGCCCACCCAAATTCGAACGACATAGTGCATCTCTAAATCGAATCAAGTGCATAAATCTACTATGAAATATAGATACTGGGCCAAAATCCCACATCAGCTTCAAGGCAGCGTAAAATACCACTTCCATCGGCGATAGTGGGCCACTTCCCACCGTGGATGGGCTGTCGGCCAGACTGCCTTTGTCCTATCTTGGGCGCTTCCAAACTAGACCCGACGGCCGGCCGGGAAGACCTGGCGGGACCTTTGAGCGAGTGGTGGCATGACTGACCTGACGACGCCTGCAACAGCCGATCGGCAAGACGGGCACCTGAAGCGGCCAGCGATCTCCTTCGAATTCTTTCCGCCCAAGACCGAGGAGATGGAGCGCAATCTCTGGGAGACCATCAACCGGCTGGCTCCGCTCGATCCGAAATTCGTTTCGGTGACCTATGGCGCCGGCGGCTCGACCCGCGAGCGCACCCATTCCACCATCTCCCGCATCCTCAAGGAAACTGCGCTGCTGCCGGCTGCGCATCTGACCTGCGTCGGCGCCTCGCGCGGCGAGATCGACGAGATCGTCGACCGCTATCACGAGGTCGGCGTCCGTCACATCGTGGCCTTGCGGGGCGATCCCGCCGGCGGCATCGGCACACCCTATTACAGCCATCCCGACGGCTATCAGAGCTCTCCCGACCTCATCGCCGGCATCAAGAAGCGGCACGCGGATATCGAAGTGTCCGTCTCGGCCTATCCCGAGAAGCACCCCGAGGCCCGCGACTTCGACGCCGATATCGACACGCTTCAGGCAAAAGTCGATGCCGGTGCGACGCGCGCGATCACCCAGGTGTTCTTCGACAACGACCTCTACTTCCGTTATCTCGACCGTGTCCGCGCGCGCGGTATCGACATCCCGATCGTGCCGGGCATCATGCCCATGCACAATTTCAAGCAGGCCCGCAATTTCGTGACGCGTGCGGGCACCACCGTGCCCGACTGGTTCGCAGCGAAATTCGAAGGCCTCGATGAGGATGCCGAGACCCGCAAGCTGGTCGCCGCGACGGTTGCGGCCGGCCAGGTGCAGAAGCTGGCCAAGCACGGCGTGGATACCTTCCACTTCTACACCATGAACCGCGCCGATCTCGTGTTCGCGATCAGCCATTTGCTCGGCATTCGCGCCAAGAGCGCCCGGAAGGCTGCGTAAGAGAAAATGACCGCACCCGTTTCCGCCAAGCGAACTGCCCTGCTGAACGCCGCGCGCGAGCGCATCCTCGTGCTTGACGGCGCCATGGGCACGATGATCCAGAACCTGCAGTTCGACGAGAAAGCCTTCCGCGGCGCGCGCTTCAAGAACTTCCATCGCGACCTGCGCGGCAACAATGATCTTCTGATCCTGACCCAGCCGCAGGCGATCGAGGACATCCACGCCGCCTATTTGCGCGCCGGTGCCGACATCGTCGCGACCAACACGTTCTCGACGACGTCGATCGCACAGGCCGATTACGACCTCACCGACATCGTCTACGAGATGGCGCGCGAAGGCGCCCGCCTCGCCGGCAACGCCGCCCGGCGCGTCGCAGCCGAGGACGGCAAGCCGCGCTTCGTCGCCGGTGCCATCGGCCCGACCAACCGCACCGCCTCGATCTCCCCCGATGTTTCCAATCCGGGCTATCGCGCCGTCACCTTCGACGATCTGCGCAAATCCTATGGCGAGCAGATCCGCGGCCTGATCGAGGGCGGCGTCGACCTCTTGCTGGTCGAGACCATCTTCGACACGCTGAACGCCAAGGCGGCGCTCTATGCCATCGCCGAGATCACCGAAGAGCTCGGCATCGATATGCCGGTGATGGTCTCGGGCACCATCACCGACAAGTCCGGCCGCCTGCTGTCGGGTCAGATGCCGGAAGCGTTCTGGAATTCGGTGCGGCACGCAAAGCCCATCACCATCGGCTTCAACTGCGCGCTCGGCGCGGAAGATCTGCGCGCTCATATCGCCGATATCGGCCGCGTTGCCGACACGCTTGTGTGCGCCTATCCGAACGCCGGCCTGCCCAACGAGTTCGGCCAGTATGACGAGACGCCGGAGTACATGGCACGCGTGGTCGGCGAGTTCGCGCGGGACGGCCTCGTCAACATCGTCGGCGGCTGCTGCGGCACCACCCCGGACCATATCGCGGCGATCGCGGCGGCCGTCGCCCCGCACAAGCCGCGCATCGTGCCGGAGATCGAACCGCGCCTGCGGCTGTCCGGCCTCGAGCCGTTCGTGCTGACGGATGCCATTCCCTTCGTCAATGTCGGCGAGCGCACCAACGTCACGGGATCGGCCCGCTTCCGCAAGCTGATCACCGCCGGCGACTACACCGCCGCGCTCCAGGTCGCGCGCGACCAGGTCGAGAACGGCGCGCAGATCATCGACGTCAACATGGACGAGGGCCTGCTCGACTCCGAGGCCGCCATGGTGACGTTCCTCAACCTCGTCGCCGCCGAGCCCGACATCGCCCGCGTCCCCGTCATGGTGGACTCCTCGAAATTCTCGGTGATCGAAGCCGGCCTGAAATGCGTGCAGGGCAAGCCGGTCGTCAACTCGATCTCGATGAAGGAAGGCGAGGAGAAGTTCATCCACGAGGCGAAGATCGCGCGGCGCCACGGCGCGGCCGTGGTGGTGATGGCGTTCGACGAGGCCGGCCAGGCCGACACCTTCGCGCGCAAGACCGAGATCTGCAAGCGCGCCTACGACATCCTGGTGAACAAGGTCGGCTTCCCGCCTGAAGACATCATCTTCGATCCGAACATTTTCGCGATCGCGACCGGCATCGAGGAGCACAACAATTACGGCGTCGATTTCATCGAGGCGACGCGCTGGATCCGCAAGAACCTGCCTGGCGCGCATATTTCGGGCGGCGTCTCCAACCTTTCGTTCTCGTTCCGCGGCAACGAGCCGGTGCGCGAGGCCATGCACTCGGTGTTCCTGTATCACGCCATCAAGGCCGGCATGGACATGGGCATCGTCAACGCCGGGCAGATGATCGTCTATGACGACATCGATCCCGAGCTGCGCCAAACCTGCGAGGATGTCGTCCTCAACCGCGATCCCGGCGCCTCCGAGCGCCTGCTGGCGCTCGCCGAGAAATTCCGCGGCAAGAAGACCGAAAGCAAGGAAGCCGATCTCGCCTGGCGCGAATGGCCGGTGGAGAAGCGGCTGTCGCATTCGCTGGTGCACGGCATCACCGAGTTCATCGAGCAGGACACCGAAGAAGCCCGCAAGAACTCCTCGCGTCCGCTCGACGTGATCGAGGGACCGCTGATGGCCGGCATGAACGTGGTCGGCGACCTCTTTGGCGACGGCAGGATGTTCCTGCCACAGGTGGTGAAGTCCGCGCGCGTCATGAAGCAGGCCGTTGCCTACCTCATGCCGTTCATGGAGGAGGAGAAGGCGCGCAACCTCGCCAGCGGCATCGCCACCGAGGGCTCCTCGTCCGCCGGCAAGATCGTGCTCGCGACGGTGAAGGGCGACGTCCACGACATCGGCAAGAACATCGTCGGCATCGTGCTCCAGTGCAATAATTTCGAGGTCATCGACCTCGGCGTGATGGTGCCGGCCGCCAAGATCGTCGAGACGGTGAAGGCCGAGAAGGCCGACATCGTCGGGCTATCAGGCCTGATCACGCCTTCGCTCGACGAGATGGCGTTCTTCGCCGGCGAATTGCAGCGCGAGGGACTGAAGCTGCCGCTGCTGATCGGCGGCGCCACCACGAGCCGTGTGCATACGGCGGTGAAGATCGACCCGAGCTATCGCGCCGGCCCTGTCGTGCACGTCAACGACGCCAGCCGCGCCGTCGGCGTCGCCTCCTCGCTGCTCTCGCCCGAGAAGCGCGAGGCCTACGCCGCCGAGGTCCGCGCCGAATACGCCAAGATCTCGGAAGCGCATCTGCGCGCGCAGGCCGACAAGAAGCGGCTGAAGCTCGCAGATGCCCGCGCCAACCGCGTGCCGGTCGACTTCGCCAGGAACAAGCCGGTGAAACCGACCTTCCTCGGGACCCGCAGCTTCGACGCATACGATCTCGCCGAGCTCGTGCCGTATATCGACTGGACGCCGTTCTTCCAGACCTGGGAGCTCGCCGGCCGTTTCCCCGCTGTTCTCGAAGATGCCAAGGTCGGCGAGGTCGCGCGCTCGCTCTATGACGATGCGCGCAAGATGCTCGATACCATCGTCGAGGAGAAATGGTTCCGGGCCCGCGCGACGATCGGCTTCTGGCCGGCGAATGCGCAAGGCGATGACATCGTGCTCTATGCCGACGAGAGCCGCACCAAGAGCATCGCGACGCTGCACACGCTGCGCCAGCAGCTCGAGAAGCGCGAGGGCCGCTTCAACGCGGCGCTCGCCGACTTCATCGCGCCCGCCGGCGTGGCCGACTATGTCGGTGGCTTCGTCGTCACCGCAGGCATCGGCGAGGATGCCGTCGCCGACCGCTTCAAGATGGCCAATGACGACTACTCCTCGATCCTGTGCAAGGCGCTGGCCGATCGCCTCGCGGAGGCCTTCGCCGAGCGCATGCATGCCCGCGTGCGCCGCGAGTTCTGGGCCTACGCGCCGGACGAGGCGCTCTCCAACGACGAGCTGATCCTCGAAAAGTATCAGGGCATCCGTCCTGCGCCCGGCTATCCCGCGCAGCCCGATCACACCGAGAAGGCGACGTTGTTCGAGCTGCTCGATGCGGAAGCGACCGCCGGCGTGAAGCTGACCGAGAGCTTTGCGATGTGGCCGGGCTCTTCCGTGTCCGGGCTCTATTTCGCGAGCCCTGAGAGCTATTATTTCGGCGTGGGCAAGATCGAGCGCGATCAGGTCGAGGACTATGCGGCCCGCAAGGGCATGACGGTGGCGGAAGCCGAGCGCTGGCTCGCGCCGGTGCTCAACTACATCCCGTCGCAACAGGACAAGCCCTTCGCGGCGACGCCGGCGAACGACGAGGCGTCGAACGACCTCGCCTCGCATCCGCCGGGCTGCACCTGCGCGGTGCATCTGGTCTGGCAGAAGAAGCGCGCAGGCGCGGGGTAAGTCTCGCTCCAAAACAAAATGCGAAAACAACCCCATGCACAGTAGGATGGGGTTGAAGGGATAGAAGAATTTCGGTCTTGCCTAATTTCGTTGCGGCGTCGGGCAAAACAGGGGTATTCTTCCATCATCAGCTGCTGTGGCCGTCCGACACGCTCGCCAGGCCAGCGCCGTCATTCCGAGGCGCGCCTCTTAGCGCGAGCCTCCCGCTGCACGATGGATTCCGGGTTCGCGCTACGCGCGCCCCGGAATGACAGACGACCTCACCCCTTCGGCGGGGCCAGCGGCTGCACGATCTCCTGGAACGGCGCCAGCGCCTCGCAACGCTCGGCGTGCGCGCTGAGCGCCGGATAGCGTGCGGCATCGAACAGAGGCGGATGTGCCTCGCGGGTGAAGCGCACGACGCAGGCGACCGCGATGTCGGCGTGGCCGATGCGATCGCCGAGCCAGTAGGGCGTCGTCACCCTGGCCCGCTCGGCCTCCAATACGCCGAGGACGTCCGCGATCTGCGCCTGGCAGCGCTCGACCCACAGCGCAAGCTGCTCCTTCCGCAGCACGCGCTCGTAGAGCAGGCTCACCGCCTTGTCGCCGAGGCCGGAGGCGAGCGCGCAGATACGCAGATGCTTGCGCCGCTCTGCTCCGCTGCGCGGCAGCATCGCCTTCCCCTCGCCGACGAGCTCATCGAGATAGTCCAGGATGATCGTGCTCTCGATCAGCGCCTCGCCGTCGTCGAGCACCAGGGTCGGCACGCGGCGCAGCGGGTTATACGGCGCGATCTTGTCGGCATCGCCGAAGGTCGACCACGGCCTGTGCTCGAAAGCGAGCCCGTAAAGCCGCAGCGCAATCGCAACGCGGCGAACGAAGGGGGAGTCGTATTGGCCGATCAGGAACATGGTTCGCGCTCTTGTCAGTCGTGGGAGATGGCGAGGCCGTCCAGTTCATCGCCAATGCGGGCCTGCCGCAACAGATATCTTGGAAGAAGAGCGTTGCGGATCCCGCAACAAAGCGCAGTCAATGCTCAGATACCACGCTCCGTCATTGCGAGTGCAGCGAAGCAATCCAGAATCCTTCCGCGGAAAGACTCTGGATTGCTTCGTCGCAAGGGCTCCTCGCAATGACGTTGGGGAGGCAGCCGGGCTACTCGATGATCGGCACCTGCTTCGCCGCATCGCGCGGCGCCGTGCCGTCGAGGCGCGGATCGTCGGCGATCTCGACCTGGCGGCGGAAGGGGCGGAAGCCGGAGCGCTGGTAGAATGCGACGGCGGAGGGATGATCGAAGGTGCAGGTATGGACCCAGACGCGGCGGACATCGCGTGACCACGCGAGCTCCAGTGCGCGGTTCATCAGGAAGCGGGCGGCGCCGGTGCCGATCAAGCCGGCGGTGACGCCGAAATAGACCAGCTCGCATTGGCCGGGTTCGCGGAAGTCCAGCTCCAGCAGGCCTTCGTCGCGGCCTTCCACGGCCAGTGCATAGACTTCGATTCCCGGCGCGTGGATGATTGCGGCGAGCTCCGTGTCGCTCATGCGTGCGCGCGAGAACCACAGCCATTCCTCGCCGACGCGGCGGTAGAGGTCGCGATACCAAGCGGGCGCGGGGGCATCGACCTTGCGCAGGGTCCAGGTGCCTGGCGGATCGTCCCGACGCACGGGAGGTGCGTTCATCTCGAGATGCGTGACGACGGCGGCGATCTTGCCTGTGGGGACGTCGGAATAGCCGTCGGGGAGGATCATTCTTGTTGCTTCTTTCGTTATAGGCGAGCGGGCGGCGCCGTTTGAGGCACCACAGCAGCGACACTCCGTCATTGCGAGCCACCGGTCCGCAAAGCGCGGCCCGATGACAGGCTCCGCGAAGCAATCCAGGATTTTTCCGCAGAGGCGGTCTGGATTGCTTCGTCGCAGAGCTCCTCGCAATGACGACGTGGAGGCAGTTGAGCGAGGCTGTACCTACGCCTACCCCTCCCCCTCGTCGCTCGCGAGCACGCCCTTCACCGCCCTTGCCCAGCCGGCGAGCTTTCGCTCGCGCGTCGCCTCGCTCATGTTCGGCTTGAAGCGGTGCTCGAGGCGCCAGTTGTCGGCGAACCTGGTCGGCTCGGGGTAGACGCCCGCATTGAGGCCGGCCAGATAGGCGGCGCCGAGCGCCGTGGTCTCCTGGATCACGGGCCGGTCGACCGGGGCGTTGAGGAGATCGGCGAGGCGCTGCATGGTCCAGTCGGACGCCGTCATGCCGCCGTCGACGCGGAGCACGACGCTGGCCGTTTCCGAACTTGGCCAGTCCGCGCGCATGGCGGCCCAGAGGTCAAAGGTCTGGTAGCAGACGCTTTCGAGCGCGGCGTGGGCGAGCTCGGCGGGGCCGGTGTTGCGGGTGAGGCCGAACAGCGCGCCGCGCACGCGCGGATTCCAGTAGGGCGCGCCCATGCCGACGAAGGCGGGGACGAGATAGACGCTCTGCATGGAGTCCGACTGGTCGGCGAGCGGACCGGTCTCGGCGGCATGCTTGATGATGCCGAGGCCGTCGCGCAACCACTGCACCGCCGAGCCGGCGACGAAGATCGAGCCTTCGAGCGCGTAAGTGCGTTTGCCATCGAGCTGGTAGGCGACGGTGGTGAGCAGCTTGTTCTTGGAGACAACGGGAGTCGTGCCGGTGTTGAGCAGCGCGAAACAGCCGGTGCCATAGGTGGACTTCATCATGCCCGGGCGGAAGCAGGCCTGGCCGATGGTCGCGGCCTGCTGGTCGCCGGCAATCCCGGAGATCGCGATCGCGCCGCCGAACAGGTCCGGCGTGCTCTCGCCGAAGCGTGCGGAAGAATCCTTCACCTCGGGGAGCATCGAGCGCGGCACGCCGATGATCTCCAGCAGCTCGTCGTCCCACTGGCCCGTGTGGATGTTGAACAGCAGCGTGCGCGAGGCATTGGTGGCGTCGGTGGCGTGCACCTTGCCGCCCGTGAGGCGCCAGAGCAGATAGCAATCGATGGTCCCGAACATCAGCTCGCCACGCGCGGCGCGGGCGCGGGCGCCGGGAACGTGGTCGAGGATCCAGGCGACCTTGGTGCCGGAGAAATAGGGGTCGATGATCAGGCCGGTCTTCTGGGAGATCACCGGCTCGTGGCCGTCGTGCTTCAGCTTGGCGCAGATGTCGGCGGTGCGGCGGTCCTGCCAGACGATGGCGCGGTGCACGGCCTGGCCCGTGGCGCGATCCCAAACCACGGTGGTCTCGCGCTGGTTGGTGATGCCGATCGCGGCGATGTCCTTTGCGCTGATGCCGGCATGCTCGATCGCCTCGCGGCAGACCATCACGGTCGAGGTCCAGATGTCCTCCGGCTCGTGCTCGACCCAGCCCGAGGCCGGAAAGTGCTGCGGAAACTCGGCCTGCGCCTTCGCCGCGATGGAAATATCGCCGCGAAACAGGATCGCGCGCGAGGAGGTGGTGCCCTGGTCGATGGCGAGGACGAAAGACATGGCGGCTTACCTTCGCGTTTTTCTTGGCGTTTTCCCTGAGAGGATCATTGTGTCGCGGCAAAGGGAGCGGATTGGAGGCGGAAGGTCAAGGCCCGCCGCTGGTATCGCGGCGTTTGACAATGCACATTGCACCCGATCCGCGAGACTAAAGCGCGATGAGATTGGGATGGATGCTTTAGGTTGTTGTTTAAGCATGATCTTTTCAGAAGACCGCTGCACACTTTTCAGGATCATGCTCTAGAACGACGGGAGCGAAGATGGTACATCCCGGAGCGGTCCAGTCGGGGCGGCATGACATTCACTTCCTTCCAGTTCGGCGTCTTCGTCGCGATCGTGTTCGGCGCCTATTATCTGCCGCCTCTGCGCCGCTTTCAGGTCCAGCTGCTCGTGCTGGCGAGCCTGGTTTTCTATGGCTCGGGCCAGCCGGAGCTGCTGCCGCTGCTGCTGCTCGCCGTATTCGGAACATATGTCTGCCTGGTCCTGGCGTTCGACAATCGCACGGTGTGGACGCCTGCCGGAATCGCCTTCAATCTCGCCGTGCTGGCGTTCTTCAAGTACAAGCTGCTCTTCCTCGACACCGCCTCGGCTCATCTGACCGGCGTCGCGCCGCTGGATTTCCTGCTGCGACTACCGCTGCCGATCGGCATCTCGTTCTTCGTGTTCCACAACATCAGCCTGCTGGTCGATCTCACGCGGGAGAAGCGGCCGCCGCCGCTGCGGGACGTCTTCCTCTACATCATCTTCTTTCCGCAGCTCGTGTCCGGGCCGATCACGCGCGCCGGCCAGTTCATGCCGCAGATCGTGCCCAAGCGGCTCTCCGACGTCGACTTCGTGGAGGCGGCCAAATGGATCCTGACCGGATTCTTTTTCAAGCTCTACGTCGCCAACAATCTCAACGAGATGACGTCCTACATGGACTATCCGCTCTATGAGACGGTGCGGACGCAGGATCGCTGGCTGCTCGTCTTCCTGTACAGCTACCAGATCTACGCCGACTTCTTCGGCTATTCGGCGATCGCACTCGGCCTCGGGCTGCTGTTCGGATATCGCCTGCCTGTCAACTTCAACCTGCCCTACATCTCCGGGTCTTTCTCCGAGTTCTGGACGCGCTGGCACATCTCGCTGTCGACGTGGCTCAGGACCTATCTCTACATCCCGCTCGGCGGCAACAGGCATGGACCGGCCAGAACCTGCCTCAACCTGATGATCGTGATGACGCTCGGAGGGCTCTGGCACGGCGCCAGCCTGAGCTACGCGCTGTGGGGCATGCTGCACGGTCTCCTGCTCGTCATCGAGCGGCCCTTCCTGAAGGTGCTGGGCGAGGCCGGCGCCGTCGTGCGGGTCGTTCGCATCGGCATCGTCTTCCTGTGCGTGACGATGCTCTGGATCTTCTTCAAGCTGCCGAACTTCGACCACGCGCTGGCCTACCTGACGGGGATGTTCAAGCCGACGGACAATCCGAATCCGACGAAGCTGTTCTATAATCTCGCCCTGCTCTATGCCTTGCCCGTCATCATCCAGCATCTCGGCTTCGGGGCGCTGTTGGAGGGAAGGCTGCGGCGCTGGGAGCCTTATCTGTATGGTGCGCTCGCGGCGCTGGCCTATCTGGAGGCCGGGCCTGACGCTGCCTTCATTTACTTCCAGTTCTGACGATGCCGCAGGCCTCAAAGCTCCCATGGCTGATCAAATGCGCGGGCGTCGCGGCGGCGCTGCTGCTTGCCTGCGGCCTTGCCACGCCGCGTTTCGGCGCCACGCTGCAGCAGCCAGCCGTGACCACCCGCGACGGTAGGTTCATCGCGCTCAACCGCTATGTGCACGAGCCGGCGCCCGATATCGTGCTGGTCGGCAGCTCGCTCACCTGGCGTCTCAGGGAGGAGTATTTCTCGCTGCCCCGTATCCGCAATCTGGCGCTGGCGGGAGGCTCGCCGCTGACCGGCCTCGAGATCGTCGCAAGACAGCCAAACCTGCCGAAGATCGTCCTGATCGAGACCAACTTCCTCACGCGTGAGGCCGACGGCGCTCTGGTCGAAAGTTTTTCCGGCGGCGCGCCCGCCGATGTGCCGCTGCTGCGCCCGGTGCGGACGGCGATCGCAGCCTACGAGAAGTGGAAGCACGGCCCGCCGAATCCCGCGCAGGCGCGCGCCGAGCAAGAACGCCTGCTGAGCCAGCCGCCTGATAACTTCGATAACAAGGCCTATCTCGACCGCGCGCTGGAACAGATGAACGGGATCGACCCCACCTTGTCGGCGCGCGCGAATGTGGCCATCATCAGACGGCTTACCGACGAGCTCCAGCGACGTGGGGCCCGCGTCTTTCTGATCGAAGTGCCATTCGCCGCGGAGATCGAGAACGCCCGCCCCGTCACCATCAGCAAGGCGATCGTCCACGACGCGTTCCCGGATCCAGAACTCTGGCTGCCGATCAATCCGCCAAGGAGC